>NZ_JALPRF010000001.1:0-2176857 GCF_023196085.1 Spirosoma liriopis | reverse complement strand
ACGCACCCGTTTGCCACTGACCTTGCGGCCCGTTCGACTTGCATGTATTAGGCCTGCCGCTAGCGTTCATCCTGAGCCAGGATCAAACTCTCCATCGTAAATAATTGCGTGACTAGTCGTTAGCCACTGTCTTTTTAGCCTTAATTAGGTGCTAACCTATTTGATGTCAATATGTCAAAGAACTGTCTCTCTTTCGAGATTGTGGCCAACCGTTGTTGGCCTTTCTTATATTTGGGAGTGCAAAGGTACTACACTCGTTTCTTATTGTCAAGAAAAAGTTGAAATTTATTTTTTCTTCTTTTTCATTTCCCACTCACCAATCTATTGATAAAAAGCCGTTTAGCAATTTTGCCGTACCGTCTTTCCGTGTTTGGGAGTGCAAAAGTAGGAGGCTTTTTTCCTTAATGCAAGTGTTTGTCAGAAAAAATTTAAAAAATTATTCAGCCTGCAGGAATGGGTAGGCAAAATGCTTCGGTGAAACAAACGTTTCCTTGATCGTACGGGCTGATACCCAGCGGTATAGGTTCAATGCTGATCCAGCTTTATCATTTGTACCTGATGCGCGTGCTCCACCAAAGGGTTGCTGTCCCACTACTGCTCCGGTTGGTTTATCATTGATATAAAAATTTCCAGCAGCATTTTGCAGGGCTTTCGCTACGTGTTCTACAACGTATTTATCCTTGGCAAAAATAGACCCTGTCAGCGCATAAGGCGATGTAGTATCTATAAGCTGAAGTATAGCATCGAACTCTGTAGGCTCGTAAACATATATAGATAGCACAGGACCAAAGATCTCTTCACACATAGTTCTGTATTTAGGATCGCTTACCCGAAGAACTGTTGGCTCGATGAAGTAACCTTTTGAACCGTCGTAATTTCCGCCTGCTATTATCTGTATCTGGTCATTCTGTTTCGCTTCATCAATGTAGGCTGTAATTTTCTTAAACGAACGTTCGTCAATGACAGCATTAATAAAGTTAGTGAAGTCCTCCACTCCACCCATCTTTATTTCGTTCAAGAACTGCTTGACCTTGGCTTCAACCGCCGGCCAAAGTGTCGATGGAATGTAGGCTCGTGAAGCTGCGGAGCATTTTTGCCCTTGGTATTCAAACGCACCGCGCACCAAACCAGTGGCTACTTCGTCGCTATCTGCCGACTCATGGACAAGTACAAAGTCTTTTCCGCCCGTTTCGCCAACTATACGCGGATACGATTTGTACTTATGGATATTCGTTCCGATTGTAGACCAGATGGCTTGGAATACCCCTGTGCTTCCTGTAAAGTGAATACCGGCAAAATCGGGATGATTGAAAATGATATCCCCAGCGACAGGACCGTCCACGTAAATCAGATTGATTACCCCGTCAGGTAAGCCCGCTTCTTTCAGGACTTCCATAATTACTTTGGCGGCCAATACTTGCGTGTAGGCTGGCTTCCATACAACTGTATTCCCCATCATCGCTGCGGACGTCGGCAAGTTTCCAGCAATGGCCGTAAAATTGAACGGAGTCAACGCAAAGACAAATCCTTCCAGCGGTCGGTACTCCAGCTGGTTCCACACGCCAGGAGATGAGTTTGGCTGCTGCCGGTAGATGTCCGTTGCAAAATGCACATTGAAGCGCAGAAAATCGATCAGCTCGCAGGCGGAATCGATTTCGGCCTGAAAAGCGTTTTTCGACTGACCCAGCATCGTAGCCGCATTGATTCGTGCCCGATAAGGACCAGCAATAAGATCAGCGGCTTTTAAAAAAATACTTACCCGGTGCTCCCACGCTAGGTTGGCCCATTTTTCTTTAGCCGTTAGAGCTGCCTCAATGGCTTGTTTGACATGCTGCGCGTCCCCTTCGTAAAAGTAGCCAAGGGTATGCTGATGGTCGTGAGGAGGAGCCACACGAAGTTTACGTTCAGTCCGGATTTCCTCACCACCTATGTACATCGGTATGTCCGTTTCTGTTGAGCGAAAATCCTGTATAGCCTGCTTCAAAGCCTGACGTTCCGGTGAACCGGGCCGATACTCTTTAACGGGCTCATTCAATGGAGCTGGAACGTTGAAAAATCCAAAAGACATAATAATTTGCTGATTACGGAGCGATCTGAGTTTTATAGCAGTATAACTTGTTTTGGCGTCAAATCGATCCTTGGTTGCTGTGAAGTATTCCCAGTCACAAAGGTATACTTTGCCTTACTTATCCACTAATCAACATTAGTTTTCCACATTTCAGTGGATATCGTCAGTGAATTAGACTGATTTACCGTACTTTGCGTTTTTATTTTGACTTTTTCCTATGCGTTTCTATAGCACAAATAGTCCTCAAAACACCGTTTCTGCTGAGCAAGCCCTTTTCCACAGTATGCCTGCCGATAAGGGTCTATATATGCCTACTCCTTTGCCGGTATTGGGGACTGATTTTTTTGAGAAAATCGCTGATCAATCGCTCGCTGATATCGGTTTTGAAATTAGTAAGGCTTTGTTTGGTGATGAAATTAGTAAGGCGAATCTGGAAACTATAACCCATAACGCTTTACACTTCGACACGCCAGTCGTTGAGTTAGAGCCAGGACAAACCGGCGTTCTGGAATTGTTTCATGGTCCTTCTTTGGCTTTCAAAGACGTTGGAGCCCGTTATATGGCGGCATTGATGTCTTACTATTCTGCTCGTAACGATAAAGAGGTAAACATTCTGGTGGCTACATCGGGCGATACGGGTGGCGCAGTGGCTATGGGTTTCCATAACGTTCCCGGTGTTCGCGTTTCTATTTTATACCCTACCGGTCGTGTCAGCGAACTACAGGAAAAGCAGTTGACTACACTTGGTGTTAACATTCAGGCTTTTGAGGTAGACGGTTCCTTCGATGATTGTCAGGCTATCGTTAAGCAAGCCTTTGTCGATCCAGAGCTAAACACACACCTATCATTATCATCGGCGAACTCAATCAACATTTTTCGATTGATTCCACAGGGCTTTTACTACGTTCGTGCGTACGGTCAGGTACGTCATCATGGAAAGCCGGTTGTGTTTTCGACACCGAGCGGCAACTTTGGGAATTTGAGCGCTGGTGCGATGGTTCAACAGATGGGATTACCAGTAGCCCATTTTGTGGCAGCTACCAATTTAAATCAGGTGGTACCTTCCTACCTGAAAACAGGAGTCTACTCACCCAAAGCGTCTGTTGCTACCATTTCAAACGCCATGGATGTTGGTAGCCCAAGCAATTTCGTTCGTCTGGCTCATCTGTATGGTGATTCCTATGATCGCTTTAAAGAGAATGTCTCTGGCTATTTTTATGATGACGATCAGACACGGGCAGCAATGCAACAGATCTATAGTCAATATAGCTACGTAACTTGTCCACATACCGCTATTGGCATACTGGGTTTACAAGCTTATTTGAGCGATAGTAACCATGATTACGTGGGAGTAGCTTTAGCCACGGCTCACCCATCAAAGTTTAAGCCTTTAGTCGAAGAAGTGCTTGGACAACCGGTTGAGGTTCCTGAGCGACTGGCCAATTTAGCGGACCGGCTTAAACAGAGTATTCAAATACCAGCCCAGTTCGAAGCGTTCAAAGACTCGTTCTTGCAGACTGTCTCCTAATAAAGTTAGTTATCCACAAAAAAGGCTAGAAATCCACATTTTTCTAGCCTTTTTTGTGGATAACTTTTACTTATTCCTTTCTAATTAACGGTATCTCCGCGCAAAGCTCTAAAGCGTTTACGCGATTCGGCCCCATAAATACTACCAGGGTACTGCGTTAACACCTTTTGGTAAGCTTCCATAGCTGCTGTCTTATCCTTCAGCCGCTCTTCGTAGATTTTTGCCTGGGTAAATAACGCATCATCGCCTAAAATATCAGTGGCATAGCTAAGCGATATTTTTTTGAGGTCTTCCATTGCTTCAGCGTTTTTGCCCTGTTTCAGAAATGTGTTTGCTCGTAGCCATAGAATCTCATCGGCTAACGGATGCTCAGCGTACTTTTTCCACATACCGTTCAAAGCCTCTATTGCTTCGTCCGTTTTATTCTGGAATAGTAGCAGATCGATACTCGCGTATTCGCGCATGGCGGCTTCCGTACTGTCCATGCCTGTGTTATCCACAATCAATAAACTCAGCTGTTCAGCATCGTTGGCAATCTCACGGGAAGTTGCCAGCTTAAGCACATCCAGAATATCTTTGGCTACGGCTAGGTTTCCTCGGTAATAGTGAAGTTTTGCATTCTTCAATTTTGCCTCATAACCTAACAATTCTTCCTTCTGCGATTTTTCAACTTGCGAATACAGCAATGTAGACTCCCAGGGTTCTCCCTTCAAAAGATAGATATCGCCTTTATCGAGCTTACAATGGTCTACAAAGTTCTTGTCCGTTTTGCCCATCTCGATAGCCAGGTCCAGAACGGTAAGCGCCGTATCCTTGCTGTCGAGGTAATTCCCGTAGAGGTTCGCTGTGCTCCGTAGTGCCTCAAGCGTCTTAACGTTTGTACCAACCTCCTGAAGCATTTTCTGGTAGTCAGCAATCAACTTGCGAATTTCTGCTTTATCAACTGGGTACGTGTTTTTCACCTGCTCCTCGCGAGCCTGGATTACCAATCGACGCGCGAATGGATATAGCTGCCCTTGTGGATATGTTGTGGTTATATACTCAAAAGCCTCAGCGGCTGATTTGTATTCTTTGTTGTTCATGGCCAGCATACCCAGATCGTACACGCGGCTGCCGTTTAGCTTCATCCGCTTATCTGTTGCTTTTTCCTGCAACAAAGCCCGGCTAAACTTTTGCTTCTGCACAAAATACCAAATCAACAATTCGTTATACGCCAACTCGTTTGGCTCCTGTTGAATTTTGGTGTACAGCGCTTTTTCCACAAGTGGCTCTTCCTTTGTGTTGATAAACCCCTGAAGTGCCGCCAGTACTTGCTCTTTCTTATCAGACTGTTTGCTGGTTGTAATGATTTCGTTGATGGCTTTCTCCGTTTGTCCGGTTGCCTTGTACAAGCTCATTAAATCCTCGCTGTAGGCCGTAGGCTCTTTACTGACCTCTCGGGCCGTTTCGAGCGCGCGGACCGCCCAGCGGGCTTCTCCTGCTTCGTTGAAGGCGCTAGCAATACGCTCCAGCTTATTGACCGATGACTTACTCGATTGTAGAGCTGCATTGAACTGTGTACTTGCCTGTACGGTGTCACCCTGTTGCGTAGCCAGCTGTCCTATGAGCAATTCGTAGTAGGCGCGGTTGAGCTCGTCACTACGCTGTTGCTTGCGTAGGTACTTAGCGGCATCTTCTCCTTTGTTGCTTTTCTGAAGGCTGTTTACGTAGCGCGCCAAGCGAACCCAGGTAACGTCCGTTTTCAGGAGCTTGGCGTATTCGTTGGCCGCCTTCTCAAATTCGCCAGCTTTATAATATTCCTCGGCCAACGTCGTCCCGGTCTGCCCCCAAGCAAACCCCACTGACAACACACACATCAGCCCAATAACGACTTTTGACCTTATTAACATTTTATATAAAAGCTTTTTAAAAGAAACGTTATTATAATCATTAGCTATGTGGATATGTGAACAAATAAGTTGTCCACTATTCAATTTACATTATGTGGATAACAACCGCAACTTATCCACTTAGACTAATTAAGTTATCCACTTGTAATAAGCTTATCACTAAGTAAATAACATTTTATCCACATTTTTACTGTAAAAGCGGTGTGGATTTGTTGATAAGTTTTGTCCACATTTTTTTTTGGGGAAATCGTGTGGACTTGTTTGGGATAATTAATTATTTCTCCACAATCTTTGGCCAATAAGAAAGCGATGTGGATTACTTGACAAGTTTTACACATCGCTTCTGAGGTTTATAAACAACTTATCCACGTATACCCCTTAGTTATGCACAAGGTTATACACATAAAATTTTAACATTTTTAATTTAGAATAGACCTTTACCGGAACGGTGGAAAACAGAGAGCCCTGTGTTGACAAAGCAACGCTTACGCTTTTTTGAACAGGTAGATTAAACTAGAGCTATTACCGGTTTGTTTAGCTTGGGCGTTTGACTTAAGACCGACCTGAACGCTTTTGAGATAATCAGTCTTACCAGCGATGTAACGGGTGCTGAGCATAGCTATGTAGAAAGCATCAAAAACCATCGGTCTCTGTCCAACTAATCTTAAGCCGTGCTTTTGAAATAGCTGCTTGATTGTCGATGGCGTAAAGTGATGCAAATGCCTGGGTACATCGTAGGCAGCCCAGTATTCCTTGAAGTAATTTGCGTCGTAAGAATTTGAATTTGGAACGGCAATTAAAAGTGTACCGCTTTGAGTAAGTAGCCTATCAAGCTGTGGTATCGTCTCGTTTAAATCGGGTATATGTTCGAGTACATGCCAGAGGCTTATGCTATCGAATGGTTGGGTTCCTTCGAGCGCACCTAGATTTGGCTGGATCGTAGTTGCTAATTTCTTCTCTGCTATAGCCCTGGCATCCGGGTCTGGCTCCATACCTGCAACCTGCCATCCGCCCTGCTTGCAGGTATCCAAAAAAGCTCCCGTTCCACAACCAACATCCAGCAAGCGCCCCTGCCCACCGCTTAGCTCGTTGATCAGCTTAAGCTTTGACTGTAATGTGTAATTTCGAACCAACCGATAAGCAGTACTAACCAGCCCGCTACTTTCGTCGTTATGAGAAATGTATTGATCCGATTTATAGTACGAACCAATAGAAGCTGCATCGGGCCTGGGATTAGTAAGCCGAAAGCCACATTCTTTACATTGTTCAATGGTAAAGTTTTGGTTGCTTACTAAATAATCTTTACAAACTAAGAAAGGAATAAATAATTGGTTGCCGCAAACTGGGCACGCGCTAACAGTTTCCAAAATTGTGCGATGAATAGTTTGAATACAAAAAGGCCCTGATTACCGACGTGAGTAATCAGGGCCAATAAAATTAACGGCCCATGTAGACCAAGAGAATTGAAACGTCGGATGGACTAACACCACTGATTCGGGATGCCTGTCCAATGGTTGTCGGTTTCAGACGCTTTAACTTTTCTTTTCCTTCAAACGAGAGTGCTTTTAAACGATCGTAATCAAACGTCGGATTTATTGTCAAGTTTTCCCACTTGTCCAGTTTCTCCGCATTCTGTTTTTCACGGTTCAGATAATCCTCATACTTGATTTCAATAACCGTTTGTTCAAGTACCTCCTCCCCTACCCTACCCAGATCAGGTATAAAAGCCAGCAATTCCTGCACATCCGACTGGTCAATCTCTGGTCGTTTGACTAGTGTATATAAGCTGTTCTTTTCGCGCAACTGTGCACTGCCTTTGGTTTCCAGCCAGCCGTTTATCTCGTCTGGTTTCACCTTCGCGGACCGAATGGCTTCCGTCAATTGAGCTACGCCAGTGCGCTTCGCGACCATCGTTTCATACCGCTCTTGCGACGCTAATCCAATCGCATACCCTTTCTCCGTAAGCCGAAGATCGGCATTATCCTGGCGCAGCAACGTACGGTATTCGGCTCTCGATGTAAACATCCGGTAAGGTTCTTCCGTACCTTTTGTGATCAGGTCATCGATCAATACGCCGATATATCCTTCAGACCGTTTGATGGTAAACTCCGCTTCTTCGTTCGAATTCCGATGAGCGTTAATACCAGCCATCAGTCCTTGACAAGCCGCTTCTTCGTAGCCTGTTGTACCGTTTATCTGACCCGCAAAAAATAAATTCTTGACTAATTGTGTTTCAAGCGTCGGCTTTAATTGAGTAGGCGGAAAGAAATCATACTCAACTGCATAGCCTGGACGGAACATACGTACATTTTCAAAACCGGGTATTTTACGGAGTGCATTGTACTGAACCGTTTCAGGCAAGGACGTTGAGAACCCGTTCACGTACACCTCTACGGTATCCCATCCTTCAGGTTCTACGAAAATCTGGTGACGATCTTTATCGGCGAAACGGTTAATTTTATCTTCCACGGATGGACAGTACCGAGGCCCCAAGCCTTTGATTCGTCCCGTGAACATCGGTGATTTTTCAAAGCCATTTTTGAGTTCGTCGTGAACGGCCTGATTGGTATACGTAATCCAGCAACTCCGTTGTTTGGCAAGCGTCTGTGTGTCTGTGTAAGAAAACTTGCCTGGTTTTTCGTCGCCGAGCTGCTCTTCCATCACATCGTAATTAAGGCTTCTGCCGTCTACGCGCGGAGGAGTACCTGTTTTCATCCGGCCCGATTCAAAGCCGAGGCTCACCAATTGTTCAGTTAAACCCGTTGCCGCTCGCTCAGCAGTTCGACCACCTCCAAAGACTTTTTCGCCAATAAACATTTGTCCATTTAAGAATGTACCATTCGTTAAGACAACTGCTTTTGCCGAAAACTCTACGCCCAAACCGGTTTTAACTCCGCTGGCATGACCATCTTTTACGAGTACTTCCGTAACGGTATCTTGCCAGAAATCAATATTTCGGTTCTCTTCTAACGCTTTTCGCCACTCCCAAGCAAAGACATTGCGGTCGCTTTGGCAACGTGGACTCCACATCGCAGGCCCTTTCGAGCGGTTGAGCATCCGGAATTGGATCATGCTCTTATCACTAATAATACCGGATAAGCCGCCGAGCGCATCTACTTCACGAACAATTTGTCCTTTGGCCACACCGCCCATGGCGGGGTTGCAAGACATTTGCGCGATAGTCTGCATATTCATTGTGATAAGCAGTACCCGTGAACCCATCGTGGCAGCAGCACTTGCCGCTTCACAACCGGCATGTCCTGCTCCAACTACAATGACATCGTAAGAAGAAAACATTTTTGAGTGTTTTGAAAAAATGTTTCACGTGGAAACTTTTCACAAAATTGACAAAAGTTGTTGAAAAGTAGCAACGCAATGTGTTAATAGTAAGGCAACAAAAAACCGTCGGCCTTTGTGCCAAGCCGACGGTTAAAAGATGAGCAGCGTCTACTTACTTACTTTTTGTAAATAGTCATTTGCTTCCTTTTTATAAAAGAGATTGTAATTCGGCGTAACGGACCGTAATACCTCAACTTGCTTTGTCTTGTTTTGTAGATTCGTTGAATCAAAGAAAGAAGGAGTACTTCGCTTGGTTGATTTGGCCGCTTCGGCCTGGCGTTTAGGATCTTCTTCCTGTTGCTTCAATGCCTTTTCAGATTCAAGCAAACGAGTTAAGATTTCATTCTGACGGTTGATCGTGTTTGGATTCACTCGCTTGTTTACAAGATCCGTTTCCGTCTCATCCATTTTCTCCATCAGCTCTTTTACCTGTTTTTCCTGCTGCTTACCCGCTTCGGTGCCCTTGGCATTTTCCTCGAGCTTCTTTAACATACTGCGGATCATCGCTTGCTCAGCGGCCATCTGAGATAGCTCCTCAGAAAGGCCCCGGCCTGATTTACCTCCTTTTTGCATTTGTTGCATTCGCGCATTAAGCTGCTTCTGCATTTCACCCATGCTGCCACCCGGATTGTTTCCTTTCTTGCTCCCCTTCCCTTTTCCAGGCATTGCCATCGCGTTCATTTGCTGCTGCATGTTCTTCAAAACATCGCTCAGCATAAGCGCAAGGTTATTGATCGAGGTCATAGCAAACTGCTGTTTTGATGATGCCATGCTCAGTCGACGGTCGCGCAACTGCTGAACGCTTTCGTCCATGTACGACTTCATGTTCGTTAGCTCCCGAGTAACGAAGGGTTGAATTTGGACAACCCGACTAGCCAGTGCATTAAGACTGTCTTCAATGATTTTGGCATCATCTTGTAGCTTCAGCTGATCCTGAGAAAGCTTCGTAACCCGAGGGTCCTGAAGGCTCATTCCACGAAAATCTTTCATTATACGTTCCTGACCGAAGGACAGTGTAATTAGATTTTCGAGGATGTTCCGAAGGTCATCCATATTCTCCTGCATCTCCTGCATCTCGGACGATTCCATTGATTCCTTCATGGACTTGCTCATAGCACGCATTGACTTGGCGGATTTACTCTGTGAAGAAGCCGCCTTTTTGCCTTGGTTCTGCTTCATTTGCTGCATCGCTTCTTCCATGTCCTTTTCAATGTCCTGCTGCTCCTTCTCCGAAGATTCAGGCTTATTCAGGTCGTCTTTCTCCGCTTGCTTTTCGAGCTCTTTTAATTGCTCCTCCGTTTTCTTGAAATCTTCCTGAGACTTCTGCTGCTGCTGTTGTTGCTCCTGCGACGTCTCATTCTTCTTCTGATTTTCTTCGGCCTGTTTGTCTAATTCATTGGCTTGCTTTTCGAGGCTTTCGGCAATGTTATTTACCTTTTGCTCTAGTTGCATTTGCTTGAAAAGTTTCAACGCCCGATCCAGATCGCGCTCCATGTTACGCTCTTTACGGCTGAGTTTATCAAGCATTTCAGACGCTTTTTCGTCCTGCTTGCGCTCAAGAAGCTGTTTTAATTGCTCGTACAATTGCTTTGACTCTGGATCAAGCAACTCATTGAACAACTTCTGCAACTGCTCAAGTTTGTCCTGCATTGCCTGATTTTTCTCCGCAAAGCGCTGCTGCGTATCATTTGTTTTTTGAAACTGTTCCTGAAGTTTTTGCACCTCACGCATCAGTTCCTCGCGCTTTTGCAGGATATCCTGAAGCTGCTTTTTATCTTGAAAGTCGGACGATTTTTTGGTGCGCATCCGATCTTCCATCGTGCTAAGCTCCTTCTTAATGGCTTGCGTTTTACTCAGCGCGTTGTCAATCTGCTGCTCAGTTTTTTCTGCCGACTGATCGACTTGCTTTTGAATTTCAGCGTTGGAAGGAACAACAAAATTCAACTGATTCGACCGGCTAGATTTAGGACCATTTACACCGTCATTGTCCCAAACCTGAACGAAATATTCTAGTCGATCTTCCTGACCAAGTTTCAAACTGTCAAGTGACCAGTTGTAAACAAAGTTTTGAGACGTTGTTGATCGATTGACGGGAATGTCTTTGCTGTACAGTGGAGTAGACTTCCCACTACGGTTGATTTTGTAGTTCAGCCGCAGTTTCGAGAAACCGTAATCATCGGATACCAGCCCCGACAAAGCAATGTAATTATACGTCACAGTATCCTGAATACGGTCAACCGATATTTGCGGATAACGATCCGGGATGACCTGAACGTTGTATTGAATAGTTGAAGGAGCCGCAATTTGTCCGTTCTTCAACGAGACCGTATACGTTGCATTTTGCATCAACCGCCGGTTTACTGTGAATAGGTTTTCCTCTGCTAGACGTGCCGGGGTTGGTTTTGCATCGGTATTAAACCGTAACAATAACGAGTCTGTATGGTCAGCCGCAAATTCCCAATTAACTACAGTTCCCTGCGGTACCAACAGATTACCCACGTTGGCTAATTGCTCGGTTGGCTTGTTAAGATAAGCTGGATAATCGAGACGAACGTTGAAGGAAAGTACAGCGGGTCGGTCAACAAGCGTGACTTTGTACGTAGGTGAATTGTAGCCTGACGCTTCAAGATGAAAATCTAAATCCCGCTGTAGGTTATCGAAATTATACGTAAACCGATCCCCAGACTGATCAAGTTTGAAGCGGGTTCCATTCGTTACCACGTAGACAGCCTGAGGTAAGGCATCACCTGTGAGTTTGACAGAAAGCGGGAAATCCTCGTTACGAAACGCTTTCATCGATTTGTTTTGAACAACAAATTGGAAAGGTGCTTCATCAACGAACTCTTCGTTGTAGTTTACTAAGCGCGTCGACGATCTCGTAAAAAAAGCTGGGTTAATCACCAGAATCAATAAGATCAGCGCAAGCGGTGGAATGGCGTACTTAAGAAATTGCCGATTCCGACTGATTTGAATAGCACTGGCAAAGCGATTGATAAGCAGTTGCTGTGACCGCTGATTCAAGCTCGCCTGGAGCAAATCACTTTGGTCTGACGAAATGCGCTGTAACTGTAGGGTATTAAGTAGCTTATCCCCTACTTCCGGAAAATACAAGCCGATCTGACGAGCTGCCTCATCGTTTGATAAAGGTTTGTTAAGGCCGTATAAACTCATCAAAGGCCGAACTACCAATAAGTATAGGCCAGCTAAGACTGTGAGCAAAAATCCGAAAAACAAAATGCCACGGCCAACTGAGTTGAAACGCCCAATAAATTCTGCGGTATTAACAAGCAGGTATCCACTTCCCAGCAAAGCAATGAAGAACAAACTGCCCTTTACCAACTGATTTTGGAAGTAACGTTTTTTGTATTCTTCGATGCGTTGCACTAACATCGTGTAGGCGTTTGACGAGTGCATAAAGATTCGGGTTGAGCAGTTAAACTAATTCAGACTGGAAATAAGAAATAACGTGTTCTTTTAAAAAAGTCTCCTGACTTAATAAATCAGCGTGAGGAATCTGCTTGGTCATAGTCCACTGTGGCCAACCATCGTTATCATAACCGTCAAACGTATAATAACCGGATTGGCTTAGTATTCGACAAACCGCGATATGCATCAAGTCTTGTTTCGCTTCTTTTGAGAAGCGTCTGGGACCTTTTCCCAGCTCCTGGACACCAATTAAAAATAGAACGGCGTTGAGGTCAGCCGGACGTTTCCCAACCAACGCTTCTAGTTGGTCAAGTAACTGCTCCCAGGCCTCATCTATGCTTTTTGTATTCACAACGATAGAGAAAGTTATTGTTCTTTCTAATTTACAATGATTTCTATTAACTAACGAACAATCACCATGTTTCGGTTTATTCGGCTGCTCGTAACTGATTTTACAGACCTTTTATTTCCTTCGCTATGCCTTGGTTGTAACCGAGCGCTGGGTAGTAACGAGAACATTCTCTGTACGCACTGCCGAATCAGTTTACCCGAAACAGGTCAGCATCGGTCGCCGTATAGTGAAAGCCTGCTCAACAAGTTCGGCGGCAAAGTACCTATTCAATTTGTTGCTTCGTTTGTTTACTTCTCAAAGTCAGGTATCGTACAAAAACTAATCCATCAGGTTAAGTATAAAGGCAAAAAAGAAGCGGCCAAGGAAATGGCGGCTTGGTATGGCTATCAACTGAAACAGGAAAGTGAGCTGATTAATGGCATAGACGTACTAATTGGCGTTCCGTTGCATAAAAGCCGATTACAACAGCGTGGCTATAATCAGGCCGATTGGATTGCGGAAGGGCTGTCAGAAGCGCTAGATATACCCATGCGAACGGACGTTCTTATTCGTAAGCAATTCAAAGAATCTCAAACGCAAAAAAGCCGGATGGATCGCTGGCAAAATGTAAAAACTGTATTTGCCGTACCGAATCCAGACGAAGTGATCGGCAAAAATATTGTTATCGTCGATGATGTGTTAACAACCGGCTCTACCATCGAAGCGTGCGCCATTGAATTGCTACAGGCAGGTTGCAAATCGGTCGGCGTACTGACCTTAGCTGCCGCACATTGATGCATAAAAAAGCGGTCATCCATTGCTGGACGACCGCTGGTATAAACTCTAAATCGATTTCTTATTTGTTCCGACCAACGCCGATCATCGCGCAGCGGAAACCGATCATCGCGGTGGCTGAGTCCTGATCCAGGAACCGGCGTGTACCCGGTGATAGCCAGTAAGCTACGTCATTCCAGGAACCACCTTTGTAAACACGAAGTCTATCGTCAATCAGCGACTGCTTATTTTTCGTATCGTAGTTTTTGGCGTCATCCAGATAACCGTTCCGACGGATCGGGTTCAGGTCATTCACATCTTGGTAAGACAAAGGACGATATACGTCATAAACCCATTCATTTACGTTACCAGCCATGTTGTACAGACCGAAGTCGTTGGCAGGATACGCGTAAATTTCTGCTGTGATGATAGCACCATCGTTTGAACGACCGGCAATACCCGCGTAGTCACCACGACCCCGTTTGAAGTTAGCCAGCATTTGACCTTGCTTGCGTCCTTTTTTCGGGTTACGAACCGAAGAACCATCCCACGGATAGATCCGCTGATTGATCTGGTTCTCGTCCATGTACTGCGTACCAATCAACGCTTTAGCAGCATATTCCCATTCCGCTTCGGTTGGAAGCCGGTAGTCGGGAAGAATCATACCACTTTCCAGGCTTGGTTTCGGCGGAGCGGTCGATGTGGTCGCTTCGGCAAGAGCAGGATCTTCGGCCTGCTTTGATTTACGCTTCAGGGAGAATCCACCCCCTTTTTTCTTGGCCGTTCCTCCTTTTGCCAGTTCGTTGTTTACAGCGTTTGACCGCCAAACAGCATAATCACTAGCTTGTACCCACGACACACCGACAACGGGATAGTAGCGGAAAGCTGGATAACGAAGGTACTGAGTAACATATGAGTCATTGAATGACAGTGGGTTAGCCCAAACAGTCGTGTCAGGTAACGCTGCTTTTACCACTTCTTCGGACGAATCACGTGTGATTGCGTTCAGATACTCGAGGTAGTGAACGTTTGCCATTTCGGTTTCGTCCATATAAAACGACTGAATCGAAACGGTACGCTCGCGGTTATCGCGGCTGTTCATTACGTCCTCTTCGAGCGCGCCCATCGTGAATCGGCCACCCTCAATGAAAACAAGGTTCGGACCTGCTTTCTGTCCCGCAAATTTCTTTACCTGAAAACCGTCTTTCTGGTTGTAAGCAATCCCCGTCGCCGTACTCTTCTTGCCAGGCTGCACGCTAGTCGGGTGCTTCGACTTACAAGACGCAAGGGCCGCCGTTGCCAGCAGCACATAAAACGCTCGTTGCAGGTGATACTTTTGAATCATTGCTCTTTTTTGTGTAAAACGTAGATGCAAAATTAATTTAAGATGGACGATTTAAGACACGGTACCCGTTAATTATAGCTACTTGAACTAATCCGGAGAATTTTGATCAGGTCTTACGTTTTCGTCCACTGTACTGACACATTTAATTACTTATCTCGCCCATTATTTCATTAAGCTGATCAACGGAAAACACGTTGTTATGCGTAAAGATCAGGCGACTTTTCGAATCCTTCAACGAACACAAGGCAGGCTTTCGCTTGATGTATTCAATTACCTTGCCAAATTGGTCGGATTTAAAGAAGTTGTCATTCCCGTTAGAAACGAAGTATCCTTTCAGGATATTATTCTTAAGCGTCAGTTTTTCAAGGTATAATCGTTCTGCTTTCCATCGAACGTTCACCATCTTAATGAGATTTTCGACTTCTTCGGGCATTGGACCAAAGCGATCGACTATTTCCTGACGAAACGCCTGTAGTTCTTCGTTGTTTTGAATACTGTCTAAACGGGTATAAAGCGCTAGTCGCTCCGAAATATTTGATACGTACCGTTCGGGTATAACGACTTGCAGATCGGTTTCGATAACCGTATCGGGTAAGGCCAGCTTGAAATCGCCGGGCTTTGTTTCGAACAGATCTTTGAATTCGTTTTCGCGTAACTCCTGCACCGCTTCGTCCAGCACTTTGTGGTACATTTCAAAGCCAAGGTCATTAACAAATCCACTCTGTTCGGCACCCAGCAAGTTACCAGCACCGCGAATGTCGAGGTCGCGCATCGCAATCTTGAATCCTTCCCCTAAGTCAGAAAAGTCTTCGAGTGTTTGCAGACGTTTCCGGGCATCGGATGTAAGCACTGACGGTGGAGGGGTCAACAAATAACAGAACGCTTTGCGGTTCGACCGTCCTACCCGACCGCGCATCTGGTGCAAATCGGACAAGCCAAAGTAATGGGCGTTGTTGATTAAGATCGTATTGGCATTGGAAATGTCCAGGCCGGATTCGATAATATTCGTTGACACCAGTACGTCGAACTCCCCTTCGATGAAGCGGGTCATCACCTTTTCCAGTTTGTCACCGTCCATCTGTCCGTGCGCAACGCCGATCCGGGCTTCGGGAACGAGACGGAGGATCAAATTACCAATCGACTCAATGTCGTTGACGCGGTTGTGCACAAAAAAGACTTGTCCACCGCGACGAATCTCGTAGCTGATTGCGTCGCGAATCACGGTTTCGTTGTACGGATGTACTTCTGTTGTCACCGGTTGTCGGTTTGGCGGTGGCGTTGCAATGACAGACAGGTCGCGCGCACCCATCAGTGAGAAATGCAAAGTTCGCGGAATTGGCGTAGCCGTAAGCGTCAGTACGTCCACTTCTACGCGCATTTCTTTCAGGCGATCTTTCGTTTTGACGCCAAACTTTTGCTCCTCATCGATAATTAGAAGACCTAAGTCTTTGAATTTAACGTCTTTGTTGACGATTCGGTGCGTTCCAATCAGGATACCGATTTCACCCGACGTGACGCCTTTCAACGTTTCTTTGATCTGCGCAGCTGACCGGAATCGATTGATATACGAAATTTTTACCGGGAAATCAGCCATGCGTTCGCTGAACGTTCTGAAATGCTGCATGGCTAAAACGGTTGTCGGGACTAACAAAGCTACCTGCTTGTTGTCGGTTACGGCTTTAAAAGCAGCCCGAATCGCAATCTCGGTCTTACCAAAGCCTACGTCGCCACAAACAAGCCGGTCCATAGGGTGTGGTCGCTCCATGTCGTCTTTAACGTCATTGGTCGCTTTAGCCTGATCGGGCGTGTCCTCGTATAGGAATGATGACTCAAGTTCCGCTTGAAGGAAACTGTCGCGACTATATGCGTAGCCCGGTGCACTTCGGCGTTTAGCGTACAGAGCAATGAGCTCACGAGCAATGTCTTTAACTTGCTTCCGAATCCGCGACTTTTTCTGCTCCCATTCCTGCGAGCCGAGCTTGCTCATGGTTGGGGGACCGCCTTCTCTACCGCTGTATTTTGCGATCTTATGCAAGCTGTGGATACTCACCAGCAAAATGTCGTTGTCGCGGTAGATGAGCCGAATCGCTTCCTGTTCGTTACCGGCATGATCGACCTTTTCCAGACCAGCAAACCGGCCAATACCGTGATCGACGTGCGTGACGTAATCGCCGGGCTGTAATGTCTTGAGTTCGCGTAGGGTAAGCGCTTTTGATTTGGAGAACTTATCCTGGACCCGGTACTTATAATAACGATCAAAAATCTGGTGATCGGTAAAGCAGACGATCTTGAGTGCGTCGTCAATAAATCCTTCCCGCAAGCCAATGTTCAGTGGCTGAAACTTAACGAATGGGTCAAGTTCTTCAAAAATGGTTCGTAGCCGGTCTAGCTGCTTGAACGACTCGGCTGCAATGACGTTCGTGTATCCTTTGGACTGATTCTCGCCGAGCGTATCTACCAGTCGTTTGAAATCTTTGTTGAACGATGGCTGCGGTTTCGAACTATACTGTTGACGACCGTCAGTTTTGAAGTAGAATTTACGACCGAACTCAACTGTTCGGAAGCTTTTCAGCTCGTTCAGGAACGTACGGCGCGTTTCAAATAAGTCGCCAGGATTGGATACAATCTGAATACCTCCGCTGCTCGCCAGTACCGACGAAAAGCTTTGTTCGGCTTTCTCGTAGCATTTCTCAATGATTTCGAGCGTAAACTCAACGTCTTTTGCCCAAACTGTTGTGTTATCGGGCAGAAAGTCGAAAAACGGTTCGCGGGTTTCTTCAACTAGTTTTGTCTGGATGTTCGGAATGATGTTGATAAAGTCAACCGGGTCCGTCGATAGCTGGGTCTCTGGATTGAACTTCCGGATGCTTTCTACCTCGTCGTCGAACAAGTCAATCCGAAATGGAAATTCACTGGCGAAGGAAAAAACATCAATAATACCCCCGCGTACCGAAAACTGTCCCGCTTCGTAAACGAAATCCGTCTTCTCAAACTCGTAGTTCTGGAGCAGTTCAGAAACGAAGTTGGTGTCTAGCTTCTCTCCTACCCGAATCGTCAGCGTATTGGCTTGCAACGACCGCTTGTTGATTACTTTCTCCGACAGCGCTTCAGGATAGGTTACCATCAGCAAACCACCTTTGGGAGCCGGATTAAGTTTGTTGAGCACCTCCGCGCGCATCAACACGTTGGCATTTTCTACCTCTTCGTATTGATACGGCTTTTTATACGACATCGGGAACAGCAAAATCTCCCGACCGAGCAGATTCTGCAAATCATTAAAGAAGTAAGCTGCTTCGTCGCGATCGGTCAGGATGTACAGGTGGTTACCGCCAACCGATTTGTAAATTGACGATGCAAATACGGCGTCCAAGCTTCCCGCCATTCCCTTGATCTGCAAGCGTTGCGGCTCGCTGGTCTGCTTCCGGCTGAAAGGCTCGGTCAGCAGTTTTATATAACTATCGTCGGTATAAAGACCGATCAATTCTTCTGGTTTCAAGTGACGTTCAGATTGTAATGAACAAACGCGAAAAGCCGCTGGAAGGCGTTCCGGCGGCTTATATTTAACAGTATGTAGCAGAAATTTGTTGCGGTTAGCGGCTTATTTCAACTCGGCTAATTCGTTATAATCAATCGCTTCCTGATCGAGTAATTTCCGAATGCGGGGGCTGTCTTCAAACACGATGACGATCTCCTTACGGTCGGTTAACTCATCTTCATCGTCAACCCATTTCCAATCTTCGGCGGTGGCATCGAGCAGGCTCAATACGCTGCCAATCTTGGCCGGATCACGCTCTTTGCTAATGAAGTCGTTGGTATTTGTAATATACAGGACTATCCGCTTGTCTTCAAGCCATTGCAGATCGTTGAGCGAATCGTTGAGTGCGTCAAGATTAAAGCCAAAGTCAGGAATTTCGAGCAGGTCAGCGATTTCTTCATAGAACTGGCGTAGCGTAGCTGTTTTCTGACCCTCGATGTGTGCGATAAAATCATTACCGAATGGCGCTTCTAATTCGTATTCGGCCTTGCTTATAAAAATGTTTGGGTTCATTTGATTTCGGTAAATGAGTTGTAATGGTCTTGGGTGAAATACGACCGCTCGTCGGAACCCGTGATCAACCGTTCAGTGCCTCGGTTACGACCCTGAATTTTAGGGTTAACGTCCCACTCCCGATAACGGACACGATCGCCCGAATTATCCTGTTTGGGCAGGTGGCCTTCGTAATTACCAAAGGTTCGACCACCTACGTAGCCATCGGGTGCCCGGCCATACCGCCGAACGTAGTCCAATACCTTAAGTACTTTAGCTGGTATCTCGCCCGCTTGAACGTTCGCTTCTGATGAAGTCGAATACTGATTGTTTTCGTCAGTGCGTGCCCGCTGTCGTTGGTGTTTGTGGCGCTGATGCTTTTGAGGATAGCTTTGCTCCTGCTGATAGGTGTTTTGCCGGTTGTTATCCTGCTGATCTGACCGGCAACCAACAGACGCTGGTATCAGCAATACAAACAGGCTAAAGTACCAAAGTGTGCGAAAGAAAGATTGAATCATGACCGTAGTAAATGACGGTCCAAAATTGCGAAAAAGTATTGGCTCACAAAAAAGCCCTCATTGCAGAGGGCTTTTTTGTGCTAATTAAGCGAAAAAAGGGGAATCCGAGCCGCCACCATATTATGAAACATCAACTCGGTAATCATCGGCGTCATGAATTTGATCAGGGGAAACTCCGAAATCGATTCCATGACTTCCAACTCCGAATCGGCTTTGAAAATGCACCACAGCTTTTGCCGATCTACCGAAAGCGAATAAGATAGTAAAGAACCTTTTTCCATTAATTCTTCCACTTTGAGCCGTTGGGCTGGAATCCGGTTTGTAAACCCCTCGTCCATTACAGCCGGAAGGTCAAATTCAACCATATATTGGCTCATAGGCATTGTTGTTAAATGTAAGCTAGTCTATTTGGGACCTGCTAATAGCAAATTAACAATGTTTAGCTCATCTTCGTTAATGGTGTGCGGAAAATTTGGGTATAATTTTAGCGTCACGTCAGCGCCCATACGCTGAAAAACCTGCTCGGATTCCAGTACTCGCTCTTTGGGTACGTGCGTATCGGGAACACCACAACCCAGAAAAACCAGTGTCTTATCGAATGATCCTTCGTATAGTCGTGGCGTATCCGGCGGGCCTATTAAGCCACCACTCAAACCAAATATGCCACCGTAACCGGCTGGATTGCGCGCCAAAAATTCTAGTAGCAAACAGGCACCCTGCGAAAAACCAAGCCAGTAGATCTGGGGTAATTTAAAATTGAAGTCCGATTGCAATCGTGCCCGCAGACTTGTCAGCACTTCGAGAGCCGAGGATAAATAAGGTTCGTTTTCATCCATTGGGCGCAGAAACGAGTAAGGATACCACGTATTACCCTGCGCTTCCGGGGCGATGAAAGCAAAGTCAGTATCATCGATGTACTGGGACAGCGACAAAATATCACTTGCTGAACCGCCCCGGCCATGAACCATCACCATTACTTTAGACGCTTCTTCAAGCGGTTTTCCGGCAGTTCGAATGTTGTTTGGATTATGAATCATGAGTACAGCTAAGAGTTTGTAGCGCTACACGTAGATCGATAAGACATAAGCTGTCTATGATCTCCGTGTAGCGACGTTTATAGCTTTATTTTAAAACGATCGTTGGTAATTCCGCTTCCAGAGCAGCCCGACGAGCTTCGTACTGGGGGGGCAATTTCAGCGCAGTTCCTAACTCCGCAACCGGTTCATCAACGGCAAATCCTGGTGGGTTCGTAGCAACTTCGAAAAGAATACCGCCGGGTTCACGGAAGTAGATACTGTTGAAATAGTTACGATCCTGAACGGGAGTGACGTGGTAACCGGCCGTCAGCAATTTATCCTGAATAATCGCCTGCGTTTCGTCCGAATCTGTCGAGAAGGCTACGTGGTGTACAGACCCTGCACCCTGCAACGACCGCACGTCTTTAGGCGAATGCAGCACGTCTACGTAATTACCCGGACCGCCATTGCCCGCTTTGAACCGGAACCGTCCATCCTCCTCGCTTACCAGTGTATGTTGCATATGCTGGGTCAGCAGTTCAATCGTACGATCTGGGTTCGACTCATTCAAGGTAACCGTATGGAAACCTCGGATAGCGAATTCAGACGAAATTCGTCCGTTGTCCCAGCCTGGGCGTTGGTCTTCGTTTGTAAACACGAGTTCAATGCCCATACCGTCAAAATCCTCAAAGCGTAAATACGTTTCAGAATACCGTTTGTAAGGTCCTGCGTACGGAATGTTGCGTTCATGCAACCGGTCCATCCAGAAACTCATCGACGCTATCGGTGCCGAAAACGCCGTATACGTCAACTGCCCAACACCTTTACGACCACGCGGCAAGTTACCGTATGGAAAGAACGTAAGAATCGTTCCTGGCGAGCCGGTTTCATTACCGTAGTATAAATGATAAACATCCGGTGCATCGAAGTTGACGGTTTTTTTGACCAGCCGAAGACCTAAGATATCTGTATAATAATCAACATTGCGTTGCGTATCGCCAGCTAAGGTAGTGACGTGGTGCAGACCGTTTATGAGCGTTTCCATGGCTTTGAAAGTGGTAAATGGGTTAATTTGTTTTATTTAATCCTTTATGATGTCGTTACATTTAATGTATATACATGTAAAAATAAGAAATAGTTCAAAACAAGAAGCCCGAACTGATTAGCTCGGGCTTTCTGAAAAGACTGTACTACCTATCAGGAGATTACTCCATCAGGAATGGATAGTCCTGTTGTACGTAAACGTCCTTGTACGCTTCTTCGGGTGCTGGGTAAGGCGATTCTTCCGCAAATTTGACGGATTCGTCTACGATACCTTTGATCTTTTTATCAATAGCAGCCAGATCCTCTTCTGTGGCTAAGCCCTGCTCCAGAATATGTGCTTTTACCTGCTCGATAGGATCGCGTTGCTTATATTGCTCAACTTCATCCTTAGAACGGTATTTCTGCGGATCGGACATCGAGTGACCACGATATCGGTACGTACGGAACTCCAGGAAGGTAGGGCCTTCGTTTGCGCGGGCACGTTCAGCAGCACGGCTAACCGCTTCGTGAACCGCTTCAACGCTCATGGCGTCTACGGGTTCAGCAGGCATATCGTAAGCCTCAGCCAGCGTGTACAATTCCGTTACGTTCGAAGTACGCGCTACCGATGTTCCCATCGCATAACCGTTGTTTTCAACGACGAAGATGACGGGTAATTTCCAGAGCATAGCCATGTTGAAGGCTTCGTGGAAGGCACCTTGCCGTACGGCACCATCGCCCATAAAGCAGATGCACAGGTTACCGGTCTTGTTGTATTTCTCAGCAAAAGCGATACCAGCACCCATCGGAATCTGAGCACCAACGATACCGTGACCGCCCATGAAGTTGACCGACTTGTCGAAAATGTGCATTGAGCCGCCTTTACCTTTCGAAGAGCCGGTTTGTTTGGCGAATAATTCGGCCATCACCGCCTTTGGGTCGGAACCCAGTGCAAGCGGAAAACCATGATCACGGTAAGCGGTAATCCACTTATCATCTTTTGTTAAGGCCGAAACCGCCCCCGACGAACCCGCTTCCTGACCAATGTATAAATGGCAGAAACCCCGGATTTTCTGTTGTCCGTAGAGCTGACCGGCTTTCTCTTCGAATTTCCGCTGTAATTGCATCGATTCGTACCAGTACATATACCGCTCTTTAGGGTGCTGGGTTTTTTCCATTGCCGGAGTATTGTCGTTTTCTGTAGCGGCTGTCCGCTCGGATTTCTCTTTGACGCTTGCCATGAGGAATGAGTTCAATGTAAATCAGCAATCGCTTTTGGCAATCAATAGAAGGCCTATCTACCTAACAAACCGACCGTATCTTTGTTGCCAATATCAATTGCTCGTTTCGTTTGTTAAACACGATGAGCAATTAACTGCTGCGAAATTACGCAATATAGCGTTATGCGATACACCTATGCACCTGGAAAAGCTGAGCCTGACCAATTTTAAAAATTACGAAGACGGCCGGTATGCCTTTGGACGGCAGGTGAATGTGATTGTTGGGCCCAATGGCAGCGGCAAAACCAACCTTCTGGATGCCGTTTATTTTCTGGCCCTGAGCAAAAGTGCGTTTCAGAATCAGGATGCCTTCAGTATTCTGCACGACGCTGACTATTTCATCATCGACGGGATTTTTGAAGAACACGAGCGCGCTGTGCAAATCACCATCAGTCTCCAACGGGGGCAACGGAAGGTGCTGATGGCTGACAAAAAGCCTTACGAGCGCATCAGCGAACATATCGGGCGCTTTCCGGTTGTGCTGGTTGCTCCGAACGATACCGATTTGGTCCGCGAACACAGCGAAGATCGACGCCATTTCTTCGACGGGGTATTGTCGCAGCTCGATGCCGATTACCTGCGTAATTATTTGATGTACCAGCAGGTGCTCAAGCAGCGGAATAGTTTATTGAAGCTGTTTGCCGAACGAAATCAGGTCGATAATGACATGCTCGATACTTACGATGCGCCGTTACTAGAACTTGGTCAAAAGATTCATGACCGACGGAAGCAGTTTGTTGACGAGTTTCTTCCTGGTTTTCGGTCGCATTATGCGTACCTGAGTGAGGAGCGCGAGTCGGTGAGTATCATCTACGAGTCCGAAGTAAGCAATCCCGACTTTGCCAAGGAGTTTCGTCATTTTCGTCGTCGGGATACGGTGCTTCAGCGCACAACAATGGGCGTTCACAAGGATGACTACACGTTTATGATCGGTAGCACCTCCGGCGAGTCGGTACCGTTGAAAAAGTTTGGCTCACAAGGTCAGCAGAAAACATTCGTCATTGCGCTAAAACTGGCTCAATTCAATAATCTGCAAGCCGAAAAAGGCGTCAAACCCATCCTGTTGCTCGATGATATTTTCGACAAGCTCGATGATCGGCGTATTGGTAAGCTCATTCAATTGATGGACGAAGGTGCTTTTGGGCAATTGTTTATCACGGACGCACGACCCGAGCGTACACGTGAATTGTTAGCAAGCGTTAAGGCTGATGTGCGCTTTTTTCAGATCGGTGAATAGGACTTTTCCGCTATCGTATTCGCCGTTATTTAAGGTTGAATAACAAGTGTTTCTAATAAGCGAGCCCGACGAAAACCTATTTCGTCGGGCTTTTTTAGTAATTCACTCCCCTGTTTAGGCCGTTCATCATTTAACTAAAGCCAATTTGGAAACTGTGAACTATATTTGAGTTTCCAGAGTTCACCCCGTAAAAGTTCAAATTTTTATAATGAAGGAGCGGATTCAAGCGGAGGCCGAGCGATTGTTTTGGAAATACGGGGTACGTTCTGTGACGATGGAAGATATAGCCAAAGAACTTGGCATTTCTAAAAAGACCATTTACCAGCATTTCACCGACAAAGAACAGATTCTATACCAGGTTATGCTTGATAAAATGGTTAAAAATCAGTCAGAAATGGAATGTATGGCCATTCAAACCGACAACCCCGTCGAGGAAATTCTGCACGTGCTGACGGTGATGCAGAAGCAGGCCGATAAAGTTAGCCCCAACTTACTGATCGATATTAAGCGCTATTATCCACAGGCATTCACGCTTTTTCGACAGTATAAAGAGCAGCGCATTATTCAATCCATACTCGAAAATATTCAAAAAGGTGTTGCGCAGGGATTGTACAGACCCGACATCAATCCCGTCATTATGGCTCGCCTTCGGGTAGAGCAGATTGAACTTGCCTTCAACAGCGACATCTTTCCAACGGATCAGTACAGTATGCTGGAAATACAGCATGAACTAACGCACCATTTTGTGCGCGGTATGCTAACCGAAAAAGGATTTATCAATTACAACCACTACGTTAACCACCATAAGTATGATAACAACGAATACCAGGCGGACGATACTGATCTGGCTGCTCAGTCTGCTGAGTAGTTCGAGTACATTGGTAGCTCAGGATCGACAGGGATTTTCGCTGAATGAAGCCATTCGGTTTGCCGTCGATCATAACATAAACATCAAGAACTCGGCACTGGACGCTCTGAGCGCCGAAGCACGCATCCGGGAAGTAAAGGGTACCGCGTTACCTCAGGTCAATATTGCCGGTCAGATGACGGATAACTTGATTATCCAGCGCGTCTTTTTGCCCGCTATCTTTTTCGATCAAAACGCTTCACCAGAGGCACCTGCCGTTCCGGTACAATTTGGTGTCAATTATTCGGGAAGCCTTACGGGCACTCTCAATCAGCTTCTGTTTGATGCATCGTACCGGTTGGGCCTGCGTGCGGCTGATACCTATCGGCAACTAGCACAAAAGAACGTGATGGCCTCTAAAATAAGCGTTGCAGAACAAGTTGCTAAAGCTTATTACAGCGTGCTCGTAAACGAACAGCAATTGAAGCTGCTGGATCTGAACATTGGCAGAGTCGATACACTCTACCAAAATACGGTTGGGTTGAACAAGCAGGGTTTTGCCGAAAAAATTGACGTGAGTCGGCTTGAAGTTCAGGTGAATAACCTGAAAGCGGAACGACAGAACGTCCAGAACCTGACGGAGCTGAGCTACTACCTGCTAAAGTTTCAGATGGGCCTTGGTATCAACGATAACATCGCCTTGACCGAGCAAATTCAGGAAATTAACTTGGAAGAGGTAGAACGGACAACAGCGCAACCCGCGACGGAACAGTTTGATTATAATCAACGGATTGAGTTTTCGACGTTGCAGTCGCAGATTCAACTGGCCGATCTCGACATCCAGAGTGTTGCCAAGCGCTATTACCCAAACCTGTCGGCATTTGCCAACTACGGCTACAATACGGGTCGTAATCAGTTACAGCATCTGTTTACCTCGCCTTGGTTTAATCTGGCAACGGTTGGTCTTAATCTTTCTGTGCCCGTTTTCGATGGATTTCAGAAAAAGTATCAGGCGCAGCAGAAACGGTTTGCCTTGCAGAAAGCACAGAATAGTAGCATCCTGCTGAAAAACTCAATTGATCTGGAAAACCGGCAGGCGTCGGTTACGCTCCGAAACAGCCTACAAACCTTAAGAACCCAACAACGGAATGTTGATCTGGCTAAGGAAGTAGCGCGGGTAGCCAAGATCAAATATCAGGAAGGCGTCGGCTCTAATATTGAAGTTTTGGATGCCGAGAATTCGTTCCGGCAGGCACAGAACAACTATTTCGTGTCGCTCTACAACTTCCTGCAAACCAAGGTAGACGCAGATAAAGCCAGCGGTAAACTATACACTGGACAACAGTAATTTTTACACCCACTCTCCCAATAACACGCTATCAAAAGAATATCTACGATGAAAGTATATTACGCAATTGCCTTAACAACGAGCCTGTTGGCGGCTTGTTCGCAGGAAAAAAAATCGGATGTACAAAGTAAGCGCGACGAACTTACCGAACTGAAAAAGCAGGAGTCGGAGCTGACCGCGAAGATCAAAACGCTGGAAGGCGATCTGGCTAAACTTGAGCCGAAAAACGAAGAGGTTACGCGGGTTAAAGATGTGACGGTAGCGCCCGTCACCGCGACGACATTCCGTCATTTTGTTGAGCTACAAGGCACAATCGACGCGAAAAACAACGTACAGGTTTCGCCAAAATCGAGCGGAGTCGTTACGGCGGTGTATGTCAAAGAAGGCGATAATGTGCGCGCTGGTTCAGTCATTGCTAAAGTAGATGACCAGCTTCTACGCGAATCAATTGCCGAAGTAAAAACGCAGTTATCGCTGGCCAGCACTGTGTACGAAAAACAGGCTGCGCTCTGGAAACAGCAGATCGGTACCGAGATTCAATACTTACAGGCTAAAAACAACAAAGAGACGCTCGAACGTCGTCTCTCGACGCTTAATGCGCAATTGAGCCAATCCTCGGTTACCTCTCCCATTTCGGGCGTTGTTGATCAGGTCAACGTAAAGATCGGCCAATCGGCTATGCCGGGCGTCGGACTGGTTCGGGTTGTTAATCTGTCGCAATTGAAAGTTGTTGCCAAAGTAGCGGATACGTATTCAGGGAGTGTTCGTAAAGGGGATGACGTTATGATCCGGTTTCCGGATTTGAATCGGGAATTGAACTCACGCGTTAGCTTCGTTTCGACTACCGTAGATCCGTTGAGCCGGACGTTTACCATCGAAGCCCCTCTCCCATCGGACAATAGCCTGAAACCGAACATGCTGGCTCAGGTGAAAATCAATGATAAAACGGTTGGCAATGCCATTGTAATCAATCAAAATCTGATTCAGAGCACGGAAAATGGTCAGTTGGTTTACGTAGCCGTGAACGAAGGTGGTAAAAAAGTAGCGAAAGCACGGACGGTGAAAACCGGTGAATCGTACGGTGGTAAAATCGCGGTTACGGAGGGGCTCAAGGCCGGTGATCAGCTCGTTACGGTCGGTTACCAGGATTTAGTTGATGGACAACCAATCAATTTTTAAGTGAGCGTTCAATTTACTGTTTTCGGCTGCCGGACCATGCGGTACTTCGGCTGAGAGCGATAGACTGAAAACTGAAAACTCATTTTCCCATGAAATTTGAACAGTATAAAACTTTAGGATTCACCAACTGGTGCGTTGAGAACCGGACGGCGATTTACATCTTCACGATCCTGATTACGCTGGGTGGGCTGTTCGTTTACAATAACTTACCCAAGGAGCAGTTCCCGGATATCAAGATTCCGCAGGTGTACATCAATACGGTGTACGTTGGAACGGCTCCTGCTGATATTGAGAACACGATCAATAAACAGATCGAGAAGCAGCTCAAGTCGATTTCGGGCGTAAAGCGGATTAAGTCGAATGCCTTGCAGGACGTATCGGTTATCTTGGTTGAGTTCAATCCCGATGTTCAGACGGCAGAAGCCTTGCAGCGGGTTCGGGATGCGATCGACAAAGCAAAGCCGGATTTGCCCCAAAAACTGGATGCAGGCCCAACGGCGCAGGATGTGAACTTCTCGGAGTTTCCGATTATGAACATCAACATGGCCGGTAACTTCTCGCTCAAGCAACTGAAAGAATACGCCGAAGATTTGCAGGATGTAATCGAAGGGATGCCCGAAATTCGTCGTGTCGATATCGTTGGGGCGCTCGAACGGGAAATTCAGATTAACGTCGATCTACCCCGGATGCAATCGGCGGGACTCGCTTTTTCGGATATTCAACAGGCGGTTCAGGGCGAAAATATTAACGTATCGGGTGGCGATCTGAACGTTGACGGCGTTCGTCGGACGGTCCGCGTGAAGGGCGAATTTACGGACGTAACACAACTTCAGAATCTGCAAATCAGAACGGCAACGGGTGCTACCGTTCGGCTCGGCGATATTGCCGAAGTAACGGACAATTTTGAGGAGCAGCAGGATTTCGCCCGGTTGAACAACAAATCGGTTGTTACCCTGAACGTGATCAAACGGGCGGGTGCTAACCTGATTTCTGCCGCCGATAACATCGAGAAAACGATTGAGGAATATAAAGAAACCCGCTTTCCGCAGGGACTGGACGTGAAAATCACCGCCGATCAGTCGGAGCCAACCCGCGAAAACGTAAATGACCTGATCAATACGGTTGTCCTGGGATTTATCTTCGTTGTTCTTGTCCTGATGTTTTTCATGGGTGTACGCGACGCCATATTCGTCGGTCTATCGGTACCCTTGTCGGCGCTGGTCGCTTTCGTCTTGATGCCGGTAATTGGACCTGTAGTCGGGACGGCGTTTACGCTCAACACAATTGTACTGTTTGCCTTCCTGCTTGGTCTGGGGCTTGTGGTTGATGACGCTATTGTAGTTATCGAAAACTCGCACCGGTTGTTTAACGACAATAAAGACTGGGATATCAAACAGGCGGTGAAAGCGGCAGCGGGCGAAGTGTTTGTGCCCGTATTTTCGGGAACGCTGACGACCATTGCGCCTTTCTTTCCGCTGTTGTTCTGGCCGGGCATTGTCGGTGAGTTTATGAAGTTTCTGCCCCTGACGCTGATCCTGACGTTGTTTGCATCGTTGTTCGTGGCGTATGTGATCAACCCCGTTTTTGCCGTCACGTTTATGAAACGGCACGAAGATGATAACCACGAAGACAAGCAGAGTTTTGCGGAAATTAAGCGTCCACTGATCATTATGACCGTACTAGCCGGTATCGGCTACGTCATAGACCGGGGTATCGGCAATTTGTTCGTTCTGTTGATCATCCTGTACGTCTTCAACCACTATGTCCTGACGCCAAGACTGATCGTACCGTTTCAGGAGCGGCTGTTGCCCGCGTTGAAAAACGGTTATCGCCGACTTATTTCGTGGGTATTGACGGGTTGGCGGCCTGTGTTTGCGGTACTCGCGGCCTTCGGTTTACTGATTGCTACTTTCTTTATCACCGGTATTGCGCAGCCCAAAGTTATTTTCTTTCCTAGCGGAGAGCCGGACTATATCTACGTCTATAACGTAATGCCGGTAGGTACCGACGCTCGCGTAACGGATTCGGTAACGAAAGTAATCGAGAAACGGGTGTTTAAAGTCCTCGACCAGAACCACGCGACGGATATTGTCAACTCGGTAATTTCCAACGTCGGTAAAAACGCGGGTGATCCGCAAAACCCCGACCGGGCCGCTACGCCACAAAAATCGAAGGTGACCATTGCGTTCAAAGGTAACGAAGAGCGAGAAGGCATTTCGACGGATTCACTGTTGGCTAAAGTCCGGGTAGCGATGAACGGCATTCCTGGTACGGAGATTTCGGTAGAACGCGAAGCCAACGGACCACCAACGGGTAAGCCAATCGCTATCGAAATAGCCGGTGACGATTTCAACGAACTGAGAACGCTGGAAACGAAAGTTCGGCAGAAAATCAGTCAGGCGGGTATCAAAGGAATTGATCAGTTAAAATCGGATCTGATCACGAACAAGCCCGAAATTGTCGTCGATATCAATCGCGACAAAGCCGAACGGGAAGGTATTTCGTCGGGTCAGGTCGCTTTGGCGATTCGTACGGCGTTATTCGGGCTGGAAGTGTCGAAGTTTCGGGATGCGAAAGACGAATACCCAATCATGGTTCGCCTGAAACCGGATGACCGTAGCCAGATTGACCGGCTCCTGAGTTTGAACATCGTATACCGCGACATGGCAGCGGGTGGACAGTTACGGCAGGTTCCGATCACGTCGGTGGCAAACATCAACTATTCGACAACATTCAGCCAGATCAACCGCAAAAACCAGGAGCGGATCGTTACGTTGAGTTCCGATGTAGTGCCGGGTTACAACGCGAACGAGATCGTGGCCCAGATTCAGAATGTTGTGCAGGAAATGGAAGTACCGAATGGCTACACCATTAAGATGGGTGGTGAACAGGAAGATCAGCAGGAGTCGATGAACTTCCTGGTTTCAGCTTTTGGTATCGCTATTCTGCTAATCTACCTGATTCTCGCAACCCAGTTTAACTCCGTCGTCAAGCCGCTGATTATTTTCGTAACCATCCTGCTGTCGCTAATTGGTGTGTTGCTGGGCTTTGTGATTACAGGTAAGTCTTTCTCGGTTATCATGTCGGGCGTTGGTATTATCGCGCTGGCGGGTATCGTGGTGAAAAACGGGATTCTGCTCATCGAATTTATTGAAGAGTTGCGCGGTCGGGGCGTTCCCCTGCGCGAAGCTATCATTGATGCGGGCGGGATTCGTCTTACGCCCGTATTGTTAACTGCGTCAGCCGCTGTACTTGGTCTGATTCCGCTCGCGTTCGGCTTGACGGTCGATTTTGTGACGCTTTTTCGTGACTTTAATCCGCATCTGGTAATCGGTGGCGACAGCTCTGTATTCTGGAATATTCTGGCCTGGACGATTATTTACGGTCTAACATTCTCAACGGTACTTACGCTCGTGATTGTACCGTGTTTATACTGGATCAATGAGCGCGTCCGGATGAAGTACTTCGGCAAAAAAGACCCTGCTCTGGAACGTAAAGCACAGTTGGAAGAGGAATTAGCCTAACTTTTCGATTCTATGAAACAAACCAGTAATGAACACCAAAGCCAAAGCGTGTTCGTTGCTGGTTTCTTTTTTAAACTATTATCTCGTCAACCAAGTTGACCTATATCCATTAGCAATCTTATGAATCGTGCTGCCTTCTTGTTTGCCCTGCCAGCGTTCATGCTGTTGATCGACTGGTACGTATGGCAGGCCATTAAAACGCTGAGCCGTTCGGCTTCTGAAAGCACCCAGCGAATTATCACAATCATTTTCTGGGGCTTCACCGTGCTTTCGCTGCTGCTATACGTCGTGTTGCAGTACATGCCACCCGATTCGATTGGAAAAAATACACGGACGTTTTTGTGGGCAAGTATTGCCATTCCGTACTTCTCGAAGATCTTCGCCGTTCTCATCCTTTTTATCGATGATCTTGGCCGGCTTTTCCGCTGGGTTGTTTCCTTTTTTTACAAACCCGAAGTTCGGGAAGCAGTGGTCGAAAACACGCGCGAAACCATTGCACCGAATGGAACAACGCCCTCCGACGCGATTTCCCGGTCTGACTTCCTGATGAAAACGGCCTTGGTTGTTGGAGCAGTCCCCTTGGTTGGCTTTACGTGGGGAATCTTGTCGGGCGCTCACGATTACCGCGTCCGCCGGATCAAATTACCGATGAAAAACCTACCCTCGGGTTTCAACGGTATGACCATCGCTCAAATTTCGGACATTCACACCGGAAGTTTCTTTAACCGGACCGCAGTGCGCGGAGGAGTTGATTTGCTTCTGAAACAGAAACCGGATCTTGTCTTTTTTACCGGTGATCTGGTCAATAGCCGAGCCGAAGAAGTAAACGAGTTCATCAATATTTTCGATAAGGTCAAAGCACCATTAGGCGTTTATTCGACGCTTGGTAATCACGACTACGGGAAATATGTAGCCTGGCCGAGCGCACAGGCGGAGCGACAGAACGTGCTGAATGTCGTAGCTGCTCACAAACAGATGGGCTGGAATATTATGATGGACGAGAACAAGATTCTCGAACAGAATGGCGATAAAATCGCATTGATTGGTGTTCAGAACCTTGGTTTTGGTCCTGCGGCACTGCGGGCTGGTAACCTCGCTAAAGCGTATAGCGGTGTAGAAGATTACCCGGTCAAATTACTTTTGTCGCACGATCCAACCCACTGGGATGCGGAGGTGCGCCCTAAATATCCGGATATCGACGTTCAATTCAGCGGTCACACGCATGGCGCGCAGTTCGGCGTTGACCTGGGAGATGTCCGTTGGAGTCCGGCGCAGTATTTCTACAAGCAATGGGCAGGACTCTATCAGGAAGGTGACCAGCGCTTATACGTCAACAGAGGGTATGGATACATCGGCTATCCAGGCCGGGTAGGTATTTTGCCCGAGATTACGATCTTCGAGTTAATCAAAGCTTAATCAATCAAACAATCAAAAGGAGTAAATTGGCCGCATTAAGCGCTCAATCTGCTCCTTTTGTGTATCGGGTGCTAACCAATCACTTACTCATTCCGTTATCTCGACAATTTCAATAACCAATCACCAAACACATGAAAATCGTTTTCATTACTGGACTTTCCTTTTTTATGTCGATCTATTCCTGGTTTATTCCGGGGCTCCCATTGGCTAAGCAGGAAGCCGCAACGATTCCTGTCTGCCACACTAGTGGGAATGATATGTCGGCGATGGCTGCCGATCCAGCTTTCCAGCGGTTGCACGAAGCGCCCCTACCCTTTACGTATACGGGTGCAGGCGAGATGATTAAATTCTCAACACCCGACGGTCAGTCGGCTAATGGGTTTCTGCTAAAATCAAAAAAGCCTTCCAACAAATGGCTCCTGGTTTATCAGGAGTGGTGGGGCCTGAACGACAATATTAAGCAGCAGTCAGAAACGTTTTACAACGATCTCAAAGACGTGAACGTACTGGCGGTCGATATGTATGACGGTAAAGTGGCTACCGAACCCGCCGAAGCCGGAAAGCTGATGCAGGCAGCCAGCAAGGACCGGCTTAGCAGCATTATGAAAGGCGCCATTGCCTACGCAGGTCCAAAAGCTGAGTTCGCTAGCGTCGGCTGGTGCTTTGGGGGTATGCTGTCGTTGCAATCGGCCATGCTGGAAGGCAATCGGGCTAAAGGATGCGTGATGTATTACGGTCGTCCGGAGCAGGATGTTGACAAACTAAAAACGCTCGATACTGATGTATTGGGTATTTTCGGTAGTCAGGACAAAGGGATTTCGCCCGAATCGGTAAAAGAATTCGAGAAAAACATGGAGAAGGCGGGTGAAAAAGTAACCGTAAAAATGTACGATGCTGGTCACGGTTTTGCCAACCCAAGCAATCCAGTTTACAACAAAGAAGCAGCCGCTGATGCGTACAAGCTGGCGCTGGGCTATCTGAAAAATAAATTGAAAGCCTAAGTTGTATTTCTGATCACTAAAAAGCCTGACCGTAACTATGCGGTCAGGCTTTTTAATTATACTTTAACCGAATGCCAGCCGTTTTCAATTAAACGCTGGCAGGTGAATTTAGTCTAATGAGTAAATTGGGTAAAACCTACCATAGCGATGAAAACAACAAGGTTGATTGCAGGAGTAGCTGGGCTTTTGTTAAGCATGGCTACTGTCAGTTTTGGGCAAGGGTACGGTCCTGGTTATGATCGAAGCTACCCGAACAACGGTTACGACCAAAATTATCCAAACGGGTATCCTAATAGCCAAAATTACCCTAACCAAAATTATCCGAATGGCTATGGACAAACATACCCGAACAGGAATGGCTATGATCCAAATTGTCCTGCTCCCAGTCCTTATAGTCGCTATGACCAATATGGGCGGCCTTATCCACCCGTTGTTGTACAGCCTCCGGTAGTGGTGGTGCCTCCACGTGTTATCGTCGTTCCGCCACCGGTTTTGGTGTCACCTGCGCCTGTTATTGTTCGTCCCTACCCTAGTTATGGGTATCGATCTCGCGGAGGATGGGTTGGGCACGGCTGGCGTCGTTGGTAGGTGGATGCGTAACCCGACGATGGTTTCGAAAGGTTCTTTGTCAATAAAGCTTTTCGAACCAAATGATAAACAGATGGTTCAATAACAAAACAGTAAACAGAAATCATGAAAACGATAAAACGAATGCCTTTACTGACGGCTGGTTTGTTGGTCGTTCTGATGGCAAGTTGTGGTCCTTCTTATGTAAGCACAGGTCCGGGGTATGCTCCTCGCCCTTACTATAACTATGGGTACGGCTACGGTTACCGACCCTACGGTTATTACCGTCCGCCTGTAGTGGTCACAAGACCGCCGGTTGTCGTTCGCCCGCGTTACTCGTCTCCTCGTTACTATTCATCCCCCCGTTATAATAGTCCAAATGCGCGTAGTGGCTTTAATAATGGTGGTTATCGCGGTGGTGGACGTAGTCGAGGACCCAGATAAGAATAGCATACTAAACAAAAAAGCATGGCCTTGTGAGAGGCCATGCTTTTTTGTTTGATGAAAACACGATGGTTTACTACGGTTTCACTTTAACCCGCTCGCCCGCTGAGTGGGCCGAAAACTCAGGCGCGTAGAAGCATTGAACAGTAGCTACACCTGCCGAGAAATCACCGGTTTGGGCTACCCGCAAATCATATTCGAATACGTGAGTTCCTACCGGGACATAGCTCAGAAAGAAGTCGGTACTAGCATCACGGGGCGATTCGTAGTAACCCAATCCATTCTGGTACTTGTAGCCTGACAAAGCCGCAGTCGGTTCGAAACCTGAGGCACGACCATCTTTCAAATGAACGTATTCCATTGCCCGGTCCGTTTTTAAAATCAGTCGAACCTTGATCAGATCGCCCGGCTTAAGCGACGTTTGGGGTGTCACGGGGTCGATGATTGGACCCGTTGGCGAATCATGCTGTACGTACAACGTTTTCTGAACCGATAGCCCCGCACTACCCGGCATAACCCGGTCGAGTGGTTCGAAGTGCTGCCAGTACAAAGCTCCCCAGGCTGGACCGGCAGCTTTTTTTGTGATCTGGATAACGCCCATTTCGGGTTTTATTTCAGCGGCAGCGTAGGTCACTTTCTGATAACCCGTAATCGCTTCTGTTTTAGTAACCCGATTTTCAATGGGCTGACCACCTAAACTAACCTGGGTACCGGGCTTTGTATCGAGCCAGTCGGTGCCGCGCAGCAACAAGGCGTAGACGGCTTCCGTCGTTGCTTTTGTTGATGACCACGACTGGGTCTGCTTTTGTCGCAGGAGCCAGCGTTTCATGGTATCCACAAGGGTACGATCCTGCTTGATCTCGTCAAAAGCCTCAATCAAGTACGCCTGCGTTTCGATTGGTGTCTGGTACCAGAACATACCACTTTTATTGTCAGGCCAGTAAGTACCGAGTTCGTCTGAATGGCGCGTCCGTTCGAGCAGCGAACGCAGAATGTTATCCGCCGTTTGAGTGTCACTAAACCGATGCAAAGCCATGGTGGAAAGTGCCTGTCCTTGCAGACTTTGTTTGAGCCAGTTATCGGCTACCCGCTGTTTTAGATAAGTCAGCAAGGCCTTGTCTACTGGCTTGTCCATATAGAAGCTTCGTGCGTAGAGGTACTGAGCGGCTGAAAAGTCCCAGGACAGGTTAGCTTTCGTTTTCTTCTGTTCCTCTACCAAGCGTTTCATCTCGACATCGACGTAGCGGATTGCATTGATTTGCATCTCGTTTAGCTCGGATTGGAGCGCTTCTGGAAAACGAACGCCTAATCTTTGCAAATGACCAAAGCCACCTAATACATGCAGCGTCATCGACAGACTGGGTTCCATACCGCCAAACCACCGGAAACCGCCTTCACTTGTCTGCAACTGACGGAGCTTTTCGAGCGTCTGTTCCTGATCGGTTGTCATTCGGTTTTGGTCGAAGAGTTGGCCTAGTTGCGCCTGCCGAGCCGCTTCCGATCGTGCGTCGGCTAGCCAGGGTGAGTTCTCCAGCGCAATGGACCGCATTTCTTCGTTCGCCTGTAAAGGATTTTTGGGCGGATTTTTCTGCCACTCGGCTATGACCTGCTTGAATGATGGCTTGCTGTTGACGATGTGAACCGCAAGACTATTGGCGTACAACCGACTGAACAACTGTTCGGCACATTCGTAGCTGTATTCCATTAAATAAGGTAACGCTTGTAGGGCATACCAGCTTGGGTTGCTGGTAACCTCTACGGTTAGTCGCTCGTGCTGAACGGGTAACTCCGGATTGAGGTTAGTCAACGCTTTAAGCTTAAACTCCTTCGTCTCCGACCCATTCACCCAGAACGGTTGTGTGTCCGTGACAAGCATCCGGTTGGGCAATACAGGAACCGTAAACTCTTCGCCATCGGTAAACGAACCGGATTGAGCCGTTAAGCGACAGGTTACCGTTTCCAGACCCTTTGGAACAACAAGCGTCCAGCCAACCGCTTGCCCCTGACCAGCCGCCACGCTAACCGATGTTTGTGGGCTGGTACGCATAAGTTGCTGAGTGATGGGCTCACCCGTTAACGCGTCGGACAAGTTAAGACTTGCTAGTACCGACATCGGCTTATCGGTCAGGTTATTGATACGAGCCGTTACGCGGATGGTATCACCTTCCCGGAAAAACCGGGGTGCATTGGCCGTAATCATCAATTCCTTTTGAGTAATGATTTCCCGCTCTAACGTACCCGTTTTTAAGTCTTTCGTGTGCGCAAACGCCAGCAAACGCCAACGCGTGAGCGCTTCGGGCATCGTAAACTTCAGCACAACCTTTCCCTGTTCATCAGTCTTTACTTGTGGAATAAAGAAAGCCGTTTCGTTGAAATTTCGGCGGGGGTTGACGGGCTCTGCCTTCGTAGTGGGCTCGCTGACCGCGCTCTGAGAAAAATCGCTGCGTTTGAGTTCAGCGGATGCAGGCGCAGCAGCATCAAACATAGCTTCTGTCGGTGCGCCAGCGACCATTCCCTTTCTAGCTAGTGTTCTTCCGTAACCAACTACCGCCACTTCATTTAGTGAACGCGCGTCGGGCTTCATCTGGAATGATACCGCTTTTTGCTTGAGGATTACTTCGTTCGTTACATAACCAACCGTGGAAAACACCAGCGTCACGTCTTGGCTGGCTGAATCGGTTGAAATAGAGAACTGGCCTTTTTCGTCCGTAACGGCTCCGGTAGTTGTCCCTTTTATCAACACGTTGACACCCGGAACGCCCGATCCCGTTTTGAATTTTACGGTACCACTAACGACTTTACCCACTCGACGAACCGTTGCTCGAATAATTTCTGACTCAGCGGGTGTTACACGCACGAACGGACGATTGCCGCTGGGTGAGAACTGGTAACCCAGCCAGCTTAGCTGATCGTAATGCCTGATAACGTCATCCACCAATAGACGAGAAGGATAGCGCAGGCCGTTACTGTACTGAATGCTAAACGCACCCGATTGCCAGCCGTAAAACACAGGAAAGTAAGGTTGATAAAACGACGTTGGCCATTCCAGCGGGGCAAATGCATCCAGGGATGCGTCGTATAGCGTAGCTACCAGTTCGGCAGGTACGTTGTCAAGTCCGTTAATTTTTAGCGTCCATTCCTCCTGTTGGCCGGGTTTGAGTTTGTTACGAAACGTTTGTGTTTCGATTGTCAACTGCTTGTTGGTAAACGGAACCGCAATTACCTGCGACTTCTGGTACAGCCGACCGTTTTGTATCATGGTGAAGTGTACGGCAAATCCACCGCGCTGTTGTTCCGTTACGGGTAAAGCAACCCGTCGGGGGCCTCCCTCTGTTTTAATCCATTCTTCCCGGACGACAGCATGGTCCTGCTCGACGATCATGCGTACCCAGCTTTGGTCTGTGCCCACCCAGAAAACAGCTTCTTCGCCCGGTATCGCCGTCGCTTTCCGCACCTGCAACCAGCCCTCTGGTCGTACGGAGGCAACCGGATTTTTTTCATCGATAACGGTGAAGAAGGATCGATCTTTTGTGGCCTCGCCAGCCGAATCAGTAACGGTCAGTTCGGCTACATACTCCCCGGCAGTAAAATTAGCCAGACTGAGTTTGACGAGTGAATCCGTTGGTGTCGTGATTGCCTGTTGTTGCACAGCGGGCCCCTTTTTCCAGGAGCGTGGATCATTTTCGTTACTATACAGGTCATTGGGAAACAACCGTTCAAACTCGGCTCGGCTCAACAACTGCCGATCCGGACGATTCCAAAGCCGGTTGCGGAGAAACTTCGTTGGCGACTGTAGTTTGTAAATCGTCAGCTGGCCCTTCGCGGATACAGTTTGCCCGGCTTGGTTGGTGATTTTAACGGGAACCGTCACTGGCTTGTCTTTTTCTACCTGTTCCGGAACCGTCAATTCGGCTTGCAAAGCGGTATAGCCGATGCGAAGCGTTTGCGTTGCGCTGCGCGTCTCGCCCGCCCGGTCCGTAACATCGATGGTAACGTCGAACTCGAAAACCGGATTATCCTGACGGGACTTTTCACGGTCGGGAGTAGCGTCGAACGTGATTGCTACGTTGCCGTTTGCGTCGGTTTGAGCAGTACCGTTGGCAATCTCAGTTTGGTTCTCATTGCGTGGACCACCAATTCGGGCGTACCACAGCCAACGTTGCTGTAGTTTCCGCACAACCCGATAGCGAACGGCAGCGCCATCAACGACCGCTCCGGAAAATGTTTTTGCGTCCGCCGTCAGCGTGACGGTCTGGCCTAGTTTGAAGGATTGCTTAACTGGATCGATCTTAACCTCGAACGTGGGCCGCTTATATTCCTCAACACGAATACTAGCCGAGCCAAAAGCAGTCTGAATCGACATCTGACCGGACAGTTTACCCACGGGGGCCGTGAAGCTACCCGCAAACGTACCAAACTCGTTTGTTTTCAGCGTTTGTTTCGAAACTCGTTCGCCATTTTGATCGATGAGCTCAATGGCAACCTCCCGGTTTGAAATAACTCCGTATTGGTTTGGTTTGCCTTCGTAGACCAGTCCTTTCACGTAAATCAGCTGCCCTGGCCGATAAATAGCCCGGTCGGTAAACAACTTCGTGTACGTTTGCGATTGGGCTGGAGCTTGCTCGTTCGTAAACCGATTATGGTACTGGCGATCCGAAAACAGCGTGTCCGATCCGTCTGTAAGCTGATAAGCGAAAGCGTTCTGAACGGGCATTTCTGCTTTGTCGAATGAAGCGATTCCATTTGCATCCGTTCGGCGGGATTGTAGGCTACCGGTAGCCTTCTGTCTTTCGATTTCCACTACGGTAACGGCTACGTTCGGCAATGGCGCACCCGTCAGTCGATTGGTGACTATGACTTGCTGACGAGAGCCTCCGCTGTATATGGGTTGTAGCAAGTAGCTGAGTTTGGAAACGGAAAAAACGGTGTACTGAACCGATTCTGTTTTCTCGCTGAACTTATCAGCGGAGGTCGCTAGTACCGCGTATTGGCCGGTTGGTAAGCCCGCCAATGGAATTTCAACGGTATGTTGGTTCAGATCGCCGTCGTCGGGTAGCATCACGGATTTCTCAGCAACAATAGGACGTTTTAACCAGGCAGTGTATTTCTTTTGCTGGCTGTCTTCACCCATATTGATACGACTTGTTTCGAGTTCTGTAACGCTCAGCCGCACAATCCGATAGGTGATTTTAGAAGCGCTTTGGTAGCTCACAAGGGCTCGGAAAGCTTGCTCGGGTGCGTTTACCTGTTCTACCTGTAGTGAAAAAGAAGACTGTAAAAGCCGGTTTAGTAGTACGCTTGCCTGCTGACTAGAAGTCGTTGCTGGAAAGCGCTTGATGAGGTCCCGGCAGATATCCGCGGCTTGTTTTTTGTTCCAACGGTAAGGGCTTTCGTTAGTTGAGTCGCCGGCGGAATCAGTATCGTCTAACGGACGGACCGATTGTCCCTGGTTTACTAAAAATTGTGCGAGCTGGTAGCCGTAGATGGCCTCTGCTGGTTGATTCTTGTAACGAACGATTTGTTGATCGAGCGTTTGGCGGTACAGCGAATCTTTATTGGGTACAACGCTATGCTGATAGACGAAGGCCAACCGCAAGGCGTCAGCATCGGCCAGCGCGATTGGGTTTGCGTCTGTTAGGTGGAACGCCAATAAGTGCTGGTACAAACGCAGGGCTTGATAACGGCCCGATAATGAGTCACGACTTTGAATAGTCAGCTTCGCGAACGCATCGGCACTGGCGAAGTAGTCAGGCTGATTCAACTCGAATTTGAAAATCGGCTTCAGCAGATCAGGCTCTGTATTCTCAAAAAAAGAAATGGCCCGGTGCGCCAGCAGGTCGTATAGGGTTGGCCGAAGCGGACGCGTATCAGCATCTCCTTTTTCCAACAGGGCATCGAAAGCCGCTATCGGCGTCTTTTGCAAGAGGGTTTTTTGCTGCACTGAAGCTAGATACGACTGGGTTACAGCACCGACGAGCCGCTGCGCATCCCAGATCCTGAAATCAGCGGTAGTGTCGGTGGTTTTTGTTGTCGTTGCTGATACCGAACCTTGTTTACCCCGCTTGCTCGTAGGCTGACCAATCGGAGTCCGGGTATAAAATTTATAACGGTTTTGCTGGAAATATTGCCAGTAAACATCGGCTAATACTGATTCCAATACCGACTTCGACGGCTCGGGTGTATCACGAATGTCAGCCTCGATGGATTGAACGAGTTCGACATAAGCGTCTTCATCCGAATAGCTGCGAAAGATCATCCGGTGCATAGCGGCTTTGGCTAGCTGCGGATAGTTACGCGTAGTTTTAGCCTCCTTATAGATTCGGTTCGCAATGCTGAGTGCTGATTTGGGTAACCCTTTAGCCGCCAGTGAATCAGCCCGTTTCCAGTCGCGGGCGTAGTCTGGAGGGTTAGCAGGAGTGTTTGAATTCTTCTGGGCGGAAGCAGCCAGAGCAATGAAGACAAAAAACAATGTCAGAATGGGATTCATAGTTTACAGCGTAAGTGGGTCGTTGGGATTGATGAAAATCCGGTTGTCTTTCCACAACATTTGTAACTATGATTCTGATTTAAGTCAAATGGTTTAATAGCTGTTTTTAGTTGCGTACATTTAAAGCCATTGTGATTCGCTAACTTCTCTTCTTTTACTCCAATGCCAACGTTCGTTCTTCTAATCGCCTACATCCTGTCATTTTCCGCACCGCCGAAGCCACCAAAGACCTATCCGGTCGGGCAGATTAAAACCAGTATGGGCGAAATTCTCTTTTGGCTGTACGACGAAACACCCACTCACAAAGCCAGTTTTGTTAAGCTAGCTAACCAGAATTATTGGGATACGCTGACGTTTAACCGGGTGATCAAGAATTTTGTCGCGCAGGGTGGTTGCCCGGATACACCGGCTGGTTTTGCTGATTCGCCATACTTACTGAAACCAGAATTTCGACCAACGATCCGGCACGTTTACGGAGCGGTGGGAGCCGGACGCGACGATAACCCGGAAATGCTATCGGCGGGTTGCCAGTTCTACATTGTACAGAACAAAAAAGGCGAACACCGTCTCGACGATAAGTACACGGTTTTTGGGCAGGTTTTCAAAGGAATGGACGTGGTAGACGCGATTGTCGCCGTGAAGACCGACTCGACAAATACGCCACTATCACCGATAAAACTTGATGTCAACGTAATTAACCTGACAGCTGGTGAATTGAAAAAGCTCGGCTACGCAGTGAAGTGAGATGGGTTAAAAGTTTGGCGGTGAGGGTTTGGTGTAGGGTTCTTATACGCCATGTCTCGAAGATATGGCGTATAAGAACCCTGCACCAAACTTACTGCTTCAACAAAAAAGCCGTTATATCCGCAACTTGCTGATCGCTTAAACCCATTGAAGAAGGTTCTGGCATCAGGCTGGTTTTGTATTGACGGCGGGATGCCACCTGATTGGTCGGAATGGTATGCTGCTGACCTTTGATGCCTTTGATAACGATGGCTTGTGATCCATCGCTGACCAGGAAACCGTAATACGTTTGCCCGCCTTTCGTGGTAATAAGCCAGGGCTCGTAGCCAAAGGCAATGCCCGCGCTTGGGTGAATGATGGCATCAAGCAAACCACTTTTGTCGAATTTCTGGTGAACCTGCGTCAGGTCAGGGCCAACGTCGGTACCCTGCTGGCTGTACCGATGGCAAGTTGCACACATCGCTTTAAACAGACTTTTGCCCGCCTTGGCATCGCCGGAGAGCATCGCTATTTTGGCGGTCGAAGCATCCGCCGTTGCTACCTTAGCCGGTTTAACCGCCGTCGGTTCAGGAGCCGATGGCTTCGTTGACGCCGTTTGTTCAGCAACGGCTGGCGGAGCGGGTTTTGGCGATGTAGGTTGCTCTACAACAGGCCGAGTTGCTGGCTTTGCTGGTGCGCTACGCTCCACAACTAGTTGAGTGTCTGGTTTGGTCGATACGTTTCGTTCGGTAGTGGCTTCAACCACTGCCTTTGTTGAAACGGTCGGTTCAACCGCTACCTGAGAGGTAGGTTTGGTCGATGTGGCTTGTTCCGAAACCGGCTGCGAAATCGATTTCGGTGTTGACGTGGTTGTCGTTGGCCGCTTCCAAGGGAAATCTACTTTACCAAGTGTCCGAACTTCCTGATCCTTGTTGGTCCGAATACCGGGCCCGGCTGCTTTGATCAACTCTTCTGACAGTTTTTTCTCCGCTGCCAGGTCGATTAAGATTCTGGCTCCCTCTGCATCCCGTGACAGTTCGACGGCGATCTTCCGCTTTTCATTCTCCGAAACATTATCACTAAGTAGCTGCTGCCGTTTATCAAGCAGTTTCTGGTCTGATGTCGTTGAAGCCGCTACTACGGGTGCCGATTCTTTCCAATTGAGGAACGTTGCCCAATCATTGCTTCGCCGAAAACCGACCCAATACGTAGCTTCGTCAGCAATTGCTTTATCGGATGATTTTGTCAGTTCGACCATTGTGTTAGCGGCTGCCTGGGTCTTGATGAAGCCAAGCGTGGTAATGGCTTGCCGACGGGCTTCTGTTGTGAGCGTTTGTGCTTCAGCTCGTTTTTTTAGCAATGCAACTGCCGAAGCGGGGTGAAGTTCCCAAACCAAATTGGCCGTACGCTGATCCCATTCGAGCGGATCTTTGGGCATTGTCTGGAGCATATCAGCAAATAAAGCTTCTTCTTTGCCATCGGCGGCCTCCCCTAGCGCTGTCAGGTAAAAACGATCTCGTCCATCGTAACCCTTGACCAGATTAAGGAGTGTTAACCGACACTCATTGTAGGGAATGTCGCGCAGGGCAACCGCAACTTCGCGCCGAACAGCTGCGCTTGGATCACTTGACAGGTTGCCCAGCAAGGGTAAAAGGGCTTGTTGGGAAGCGGTGAGCGTTGGGTTTGATTTTGAATTTTCGGGTGTAATGCTCCGCAATGCCCGCAATGCCGTAATACGTACGGGTGCATCCGGTGCTTTTAGCAGACGTTCCACTTCAAACTGTCCTTCAGGACCGAGCTGAGCCAGCAGAAAAATGGCCCGTGCCCGATGATACGGGTTTGGCGAAGTCAGTAACGCGAGCACTGGCTCAACGACCTTGTCACCCTGCTCCTGCAACGCGTCGAAGCCGAGCGTCCGTACGTTAACGGCGGGGTTTAATAAAGCCGCGATCTGTCCTTGCGTCGTTTTAAGATCGATTTTTGGCGTTCTTAGGCGTTTACTCTTTGGCGTTATACGATAGATACGACCGTACCCTTTGGTATCCTGCATTTGATGCCCACCAACAACGGGATCATACCAGTCGGTAATGTAAATAGCACCGTCTGGCCCAACGGCTACATCACTGGGTCGGAACCACTTGCGGGGATCTTTCTCGGCTTTGTTCCACTTGTAGTTATCATCCGTTTTGGGAACGCTGCTAAGAAAATCAGTACGAGGTATTCGGTAGCCTGCCCCCCAAGGCTCAGATCGGTAGGCAAAAACCGCATTGCGACCGGCATCGGCACCTAGCAACATTCCCCGGTATTGCGCGCCCAGTTCATCACCTTCGTACACAACCAGGCCCGTCGGTGATCCTGCTCCGGTAATATCACCTGAAGGCATAACACCCGGATCTTCCTGGTGCCAGTGAGCAGTCGATGCCGTTTGGCCGGGACGCTTGTCACCCTGCCAGGAACGAGTGCCGTCTGCACTGAAAAAGCCAGCGTTCGCTCCTTCCATAAGCCAACTCGTTCGACAAGCCATCACTTCGTCGTCGTTGTCAGCCTGCCACATGTTGCCGTAGGAATCGAGAGCCGTTTCGTAGCTATTGCGAAAGTTATGCGCCATTACTTTCAGGCCAGAACCATCCGGATTGACACGCAATGTCATGCCACCCGTCCATACGCGTCCATCGTCGCTGATCTGCTTGCCGTGATTAATCTTGTTATAAGGCGATCCACCGACAAACAAACTACCCGAACGAAGTGTCCAGCCTTCCTTGTCGGCTACGGTATGCGGACCGGCATTGCCTACGGTAAAATAATACTTGCCATCCGGTCCGGCGACGAGAGCATGAAGACCGTGATCGTGATCCAAGCCACCGAAACCTTTTAGTAAGATCTCTTTATGGTCGGGTTTGTCATCGCCGTTCTCGTCGGTATAAACGACGATGTTTGGTGAACAGGAAACAATGACTTTGTTACCGATAACAGCGATGCCAAGCGGTGACACCAGATCCGGGTCCTGCACAAACACTTTGCTGTCATCAGCCTTGCCATCGCCGTTTGTGTCTTCCAGGATCATGATCCGTTCACCATCGGGATGACTAAGCCGGTTCTCTGATTTGTTATTGAATTGGCGAAAATTAACGGCCTCTGTTACCCAGACCCTACCCCTAACGTCGATGTCCATGTTGGTAGGGTTATGAAACATTGGTGCTTCAGCCCACAGCGTCGCTTCAAGGTCGTCGGGAAGATACAGCGCACTCGAATCGTCACGAACGAAAGAACTGCGTTGTTGAGTAGGTTCGTTGCCAGAGGAAGGCGATGCAGGCGTAGGCCGTTGAATAAACTGTCCAAATAGATAAAGCAAACAAGCTGTCGTCAGGACAAATGGTCCAGCCGAAAGAGATAAGGTTGTTCTCATAAAATCACTCGCTACGCAGGTCAGAATCGAAAGGTCATGTACGTGTTCATGGTACTGTACAATACGGTTTCGTTCTGGTACAGCTCCTTCGATTGATAACTAACCCGGATAATCAACATTGTGTCGCACCTGTCAAGTTAATCGACTACTTGCAGACGCCAGTCATAAATCAAGCCAACTCGCTACGGCCTCGGTCAGTGTTACAAACAAGTAACTTGAGGTAATAGTCTGTTTACTATACAGAGATTTACGATTTATTTAACAACTAAGTTTTTCCAAAGGTACATTTATTAACTTAACGGGTGAATAGTATTTATCATAGCGCTAACTGGCTTTTTTACTAAATGCCCAAAAATTTTTCTGCTCTTCCAACTGTTTCTTAAGGAATAGAGTCTTTTAGGTTGTCAACGTGATATGCAGGATGAATACGCACTAGTCGAAGGATGCCGACGACAGGACCGAATTGTGCAGCGACAGCTCTATGAGCGGTTTGCCGGAAAGCTCTTTGTCGTCTGCAAACGGTACGTTCGTGATCCTGACGAAGCGGAGGATGTATTGCAGGATGCGTTTGTTAAGATTTACAAACACATTGATTCGTTCCGATTCGAATGTCCATTGGAGGCCTGGTTGAAGCGAATTGTTATCAATACAGCGCTTAAACATTTACGGAAATTAAAACCGTGGGAAAATACAGCTGACATACAGGATTTAGCTCCGGTCCTGCCCCAGCCCGACGAAAGTTTACCAACACTGAATTATCAATATCTACTACAATTAATTCAAGAACTACCGGCTGGTTGTAGAACCGTATTCAACCTGTACGCAATCGAAGGGTATAACCATCCCGAAATTGCCGAAATGCTGGACATTGCTGAAGGAACGTCGAAATCGCAGTACTCCCGCGCGCGGAGCCTCTTACAACAGAAACTACAATCGGACAAGCGGTTTGCTGACGGACTTCCTACCGTAGACCGCCCTTTGTGAGCAATACTAATGAGATGGACGAATTAGAAAAAAACATACCGGATGATTTCTGGCGAAAGGCTTTTGACGAAGCCTCGGAAGCCCCGCCACCTCGTGTGTGGGACGCTATTGAACACCGGTTGGATGAATCAAATAACCCAAAAATTCTACCTCTCTGGGGAGCAGGGCTGCTTGCGTCAAAGTCCTTTACCTGGGGTGCTGGTATTGCCGCTGCGCTGGCTTTACTACTGGTAGGCTGGTGGCTAACCGGAACGCAATCGACGAACTCGCAAATCGCTCATCAGCCGAAAGCGGTCCCGTACGAACAGCACCTAACAGCACCGGACAACCAACAAAGTTTGTCCGCAACAGAGAGTGATGAAAAGCCGTCAGTAGCGCCAGAAGCCGTTGCTATTGCTGGGAAGCAGCCAAAGCATTCCGCATCAACGGGAAGCTTAGCAAATAAGCCGTCAACGGAACCTTCCGTAACAATTACCGAGGATCAGTTATTGACCCAGCGGATGAGTTATCGAGTTAAAGAGCATCTACCGGAGGCTGAGCCGATGTTACGTTCACAGGCAATGCCGACGGGTTCCGCGCGGGCTGTTGCTATTTCGTCAACGGAGAACCGGGCATTTGCCGCCACTGTCAATAGAGCCGCAGTGGCTACTGCTATCGTCCATGATGAAACGGATGCATTGTACGCCAGTCAGATTGAGCAATTAGCTTTCCGTCCAATGCGGTTACGGTCGCTGGACGAAATACACCGCATTGTGTGGTTTCGACCGGCTGAACTGTCAGCGGAGCCGGATGTGGTGAAGCCAAAGCACGAGTCCAAGGAGGTTTGGGCGTCTGTCAGTATGATGCCGAGTTCGTTTAATCCGTCTGTAGCCATTCGCTCGGCTCAGCCAGCTATGTTTACGGCATCGGCTAACGCCAATCAACCGTCGATCAACAGTCGGGCGAATTTTTCGGTCGCTTATCAGGCTGGAGCCGGGGTTCAATTGACCGAACGATGGTCCGTTGAGTCGGGAGTTGGCTATCTGGCTGGTCATTCGACGGTGCAAAGTCCCAACCAAGTAGGTATGAGCATGGTAAGCGATCTGTTGCAGAGTACGAATCGTAACGCAACAGCGGGTAATCTGTACGTAAATGCGGTTCGGAATAGTGCGAACAACGTAGCCGCGGATGTGATGAACAGTGCACCTGTCGGTAATTACAGCAGTGTGTCCGCCAGTAATTTTCAGGCGTACGATGCTCGTCATCAGCAGGATATAGCCAACAACTACGAGTACGTTCAGGTGCCGGTTCAGATCGGTTATCAGCTTCGGCCCCGTAAGCGGTTGAGCATGGCTCTGCTAGGTGGTTTGCTGACGAATATTTTTGTGCGTAACACAATCGGTGATGAGCTGGTCATTACCGGAAAAGACGGCGTATATCGTCCGTTGGCTTTGGCCGCGACGATGGGAGCCCGTTTCCGGTATCGTCCATCACGTCGTTGGTCGGCGTCGTTGGCAGGTATGTATCAACCCTCATTAGGGGTAGGTACCCGCTCCGAGTCGCAGGTAGAGAGTTCGCCGACTTCGGCAGGGATGAGTTTTGGTCTTGATTACCACTTCTAACCCACTCGATTATGAAACTCCGTGTGATCAATATGCTGCTCCTGGCGGCACTGATCGGTTGTACGACTGTTTCTCCTGAAGATACACCTACAGCCGACGATTTAATTATCCGTACCGGTACATCGTTTGGATTCTGTGTCGGATACTGTGTCAGAGACTATACGTTTAAGAGTACTGTTGTTACGCTTACCCAAAAGGAATCGCGTAAGCCACCGCAAAATCCCGAAAAAACGTGTCAAGCAACCATCAGCCAGACGGACTGGAACGCGTTAAAAGCGTTGGCAAATCTTGAAAACTTCAGTAAGCAACCCGAGCGATTGGGGTGTCCCGACTGTGCAGACGGAGGAGCTGAATACATAGAGCTTCAATCCGGTGACAAGTCCCACCGCGTTACGTTCGAATACAACGGCACCATTCCCGGATTTGAATCGTTCGTTGAGGCTTTACGAGCACAGCGAGCCGCCTACAAAGAATGTCCGTAAACCTTGTTTAGGCTGACAGCTATTGCTATTTAAGGCAAGCAATTAGCCTGAACGTAAATCGCTAACTCCGTTATGAAAACTAACTTTTTTTCAACACTGACCGTCGTTACCGCTAGTGTTCTACTGACGGCTATTAGTTGTCAGAACAGTAGTGTGTCGCCTTCACCCGGTGAAACCACACCTACGGGTGAATTACGGGTGTCGGCTCCGTTTGCCAACCAGACTACCCAGTTTGCGTTTGATCTGGCGAAGCAGGTGAATGCAAAGGAAGGATCGGCTAAAAACGTTTTTATTTCTCCGTTAAGTCTGCACATCGCGCTCGGCATGATCTTGAACGGGGCTAATGGAACAACCGCTCAGGAGATTCAGAAAGCCTTGAATCTGGATGCTCAGACACTGGCCGAAGCGAACCAGACTTATCAGAACCTGATGGAGAACCTGCCGCTGGTAGACCCCAAAGTAACGTTGGCGCTGGCAAATTCAGTTTGGTATCGGAACAGCTTCTCGGTAGCTACCTCGTTTCGGGATGTGCTGAAAAATACGTTTAAAGCCGAAGTATCCGCCCAAAATTTCGACGATCCGGCTACAGTCGGTAAAATCAACGGCTGGGCCAGCGAGAAAACAAACGGTAGAATCCCGAAGGTTATCGATCAGATTCAGCCCGATAACGTCATGTTTCTGCTGAATGCGCTTTATTTCAAGGGTGACTGGAAAAGCCAGTTCAAGACCGAACAGACAATCGATGCGCCGTTCAAACTGGCGTCGGGTGGTGAGACAACGGTGCGTATGATGCGGCAAAATACAATTGTCCGGCAGGCGTTTCGACCTACCTATTCAGCCTTTGAGCTACCGTACGGTGCCGACAAATTTGCCATGACGGTCTTGCTCCCCGCTGAGACAACGTCTGCCGACGCACTTCTGACGAGCTTTAGCGGTTCGGATTGGAGTCAGTTGCAAAAAGACATGGTGACTAGTTCGCTTGATTTAGGACTGCCAAAATTTACCTTGACTTACGAAGTCAACTTAAATGACGTGTTGAGCGCAATGGGGATGCCTACCGCCTTCACCGACCGGGCTGACTTTACAAAAATGAATCCAACCGGTGGATTGACACTTAGCTTCGTGAAGCAGAATACGTTTGTAGCCGTTGACGAGAAAGGTACGGAAGCTGCTGCGGTTACCACGGGCGGTGTATCAACAACGTCGATACCGATGCCGAAGCTCTGTGATCGGCCATTTGTATTTGTTATTCACGAAAAATCGTCGGGAACCGTGTTATTTGTTGGAAAAATCGCCGATCCAACAAAAACAAATTCATGAAGCGTAGACAATTAATGGCTTTTGTGATCCTGCTCATGCTGGCAGGATGCGGTAAACGGGAACATGTTGTCCCACCAAGTTTGGCAAAATTGGTCGGTACGTGGCAGCTGATCGAACCTGACTCGTCGTATGCCGTTACTTTAACCTTTACGTACGATAACAACAATCCACCAATCGACATAACGCCGTTCATTATAAATGGTCAGTCTTCGGTCAACACATATACTGCACGCATGTTCGCCACCGTCGACGGAACTATGCAGATCAACGAAGTCGTGCGTACCGAAAAAGCAGGATCGGCCGCTGCCATGCAGTTTGAGGAAAGCTATCTCGCCAATCTGAAAACAGTAGTGCGGTTCGAATCGCCGACGGAAAACAGAATTCACCTTTTTCACGGTGGCGCCAAATCTGGCGTGCTCGTGTATAAAAAGCTATAGTAGTATGAAGCGCTTGCAGAGAGTCTCATTTGTTGTTTGTCTATTCTTATTGGTATTGAGTTGCGAAAAGCGAACGTGTGGCTGTGTGCCTCCGCCCGAATCACCGTTTGTTGGTGACTGGAATTTAACCAGGATCACGTACGGATTGACGCAAAAGTCGGTCACGCCTGCCGAAGCTGGCTATACGGAATCATTATCCTTTTTAAACGGTAAGTATAGGCAGACAAGAAATGGAATTCCTGTTCAGACAAGTGACTATTCCGCTGTTTATCCAGGCAGCAGCAGTTCAGAGGGACTGATTTATTTTCGCGCCGATTCAACCCAGCAATCGTTTCGATTAGCGGGTAGTAAACTAATTCTTTCGGAACGTGGTCCCCGGGGTGCGGTTATCGCCGACGGGTCTACTTACGAATACAGTCGTTAAAGGTTGGTTAGTCAGTTATGGCTTAGAAATCGGAAGGCATTATTGACCAACAAATCTTGCGTACTTTTTGTCAACTTTTTGTGTAAGACCAATATTGCCCGGCCGTAATCAAGACAGCCGGGCAATTTATTTTTGCTGTCTGGCAACGCTTTCAATGATTTGAGGGTCTTAGTGGTAAATCCAAACACCTTAAGCCTATGAAAGTTAACCCTTTACTCTTCCTATGGGCACTCCCTGCTTTATTACTGACCAGTTGTACCGATAAATGCGAAGAAACGCGTACGGTCAAACGGTTCGTACCGATCACACTCACGCTTCGTCAGGTTCGCGAAGGCGTACGTGTTGAAGAAGCCCGCACGCTGCAAAAACCGGGAAAGATTTATACCAAAGACGGCTATCTGTTTATTAATGAAGTCAAGGAAGGTATTCACTTAATTGACAACCGCAATCCCGAATCGCCACGTCAAATAGCGTTCTTACGCATTCCGGGCAATGGTGATATGGCTGTTCGCAACAATATTCTCTACGCCGATAGCTACATGGATCTGGTCGCTTTTGACATCAGCGATCCGGCCCAACCGCGTGAAGTCAGCCGGGTCGAATCCGTGTTTACGAACGGACAATTCGAGGGTGGGTCCTGGGTCGTCAATACGCAGAACGTATCCCTAAGCGATCAACGGGTTGAGTACGTAACTGAGACTGTCAAAACAGATTGCGATGCCGTAGGGCAATGGAGTAGCTGTCCTAACTGCGTTTTTTTTGACGGGTTTGCGAATGCTGGCTCGCTTAGTTCGCCGGCACCTAATACAAACGGTACGTCAGGATCGATGGCGCGCTTCGCCCTATACGATAATTTCCTGTACACCGTAAGCCAGTCGGATCTGCAACTGTTCGATATTCAGAATGCGGCCAAACCTGCGGCACATAATCGTATTAATCTAGGCTGGGGTATAGAAACAATCTTTCCGTACAAAGACAAATTGTTTATCGGTTCGCAAACCGGGATGCATATTTACGATAACGCCAATCCAGCGAACCCTACTCGTTTGTCCACGTTCGAGCACGCTCGTGTCTGTGACCCTGTCGTGGTCAACGATAACATTGCTTACGTAACGCTGCGAAACGGGACACAATGCGGAGGATTCACCAATCAGTTGGATGTGATTGACATCAGTAGCCTGACAAATCCTCGTCTGCTGAAAAGCTATCCTATGCAGAATCCGCACGGTTTGGGTGTCGATTTTCCGAATCTCTTTATTTGCGAAGGCGCAAACGGTCTGAAAACGTTCAACGCGCAATCGGCAACGGATATCAAACAGCTGAAACATCTAACGGATATGAATGCTTATGATGTAATTCCGCTTCAAAAAACCTTGTTGATGATTGGTCGCGACGGACTTTATCAGTTCGATTATACCAATCCGTCTCAGTTGCGTCAGCTTAGCAAAATAGCGGTCAAACGACCTTACTAAACCGCTCTTTGCTATGAGAAAGACAGTATTATTACTGCTGGGCCTGATGCCCATAGGAGCATTTGGCCAAACCGAACCGTTCAAGCCTGTTTTTACGAACATGACAGAAATAGGTATTTCGCTGGGCCAAGTTCGATACGGCAACCAGTTCAACGAGTCCGTGAAGAAACGAGCTAATCTTACTGCTCAGACGTTTAATGGCGTTCAGCTGAGCCCTAAACTAGCCATTGGTGGAACTGTTGGCATCGACTGGTACAGTTCCGCCTTATTTACACCTGTCTGTGTAGGAATACGTTATGACCTGGTGCGGCCAGGACAGAAAAACCTGCGCGTTTTTACAAGTTTAGATTCGGGTTGGGGCTTCACCTGGCTAAATGAAGATCCTTCCGGTTACAAAACGTCTGGCGGATTGGTCATTGCGCCGGGAGTTGGTTTTCGAATAGGTAAGCCTACCAGCACCAATTTTGTCATATCACTTAGCTATAAGCGTCAGGAAGCGGATGTAGAAAAACCACTTTTCTGGAATGAACTAGCTAAGCATGAGACGCGAACATACAACCGAATGAATCTTAGGCTAGGAATTTCATTTTAAATGATGACCAAATGAATATTCTTCGTCTTAGAGGGTACACGAGGCAAATTGATTTAACAATTTTCGCCTTTGTGAAGTTGTATGTTCCGGTATACATTCCGAAATGCCACTTTAATAAGAAATTATTTTTAGGAATCGGTTACTTTGTACCCTGTTTGTTTTCCGAAGAATAAGTTCTGATTGGTTAGAAGAACAAGGTTCGTTTTATTGCCTCGAAGCGGAGGACGTTTAAGAATGAGCTTAGAGTTAATGCACAAGAGAAATATGGAGTCTGGATATTGGCATTCACATCAGCAGGAAAACTGGAGCGTTGTTCCCGTTAAGCAAAATTCACAGGCCGTAGCTACTTTGTCAGCAAGTATGGACGAAGAGTTTGTCGATACAATAGCTACTGAGATACCTCAACCCATCGAGTTCTCGAACAAAATTCCTTCTTGGAGCGATTTAAAATACATTATGAGAAAAACGGCTATGGTTGTAGTTGGTGTGACACTTTTTGTCGCGGGATATCGTCATATTCACCGGCAGACAGAGTATGTCACAGCAAAAGCAGCGCAAACAAATCCCGGCTATTCAACAACACCCATCACCATTTCAGAGGATATCAAGCAAACGGCAGCATTCCGGCTTGTGAAACCTTCCTGAGTGATAGATCAACAAAAAAGCCCCGCTGAATTCAGCGGGGCTTTTTTGTTGACCGTCAGACGAAACGCCGACGAGGCTATTGTATTAAGCCATCTCGAATTTGCTGGCGTTACGTTTCCGCTCGTTTTCGTCCAGATAAATTTTCCGGATGCGCATCGCTTTCGGTGTAACCTCTAGGTACTCATCTTTCTGAATATACTCCATAGACTCTTCAAGCGAGAACGATACCTTCGGCGCAATTTTTACGTTGCTGTCCGATCCAGATGCCCGCATGTTGGTCAATTGCTTAGCCGTCATTACGTTTACCACGATATCATTTTGGCGGTTATGTTCACCGATAACCATACCCGTGTAGATCTCATCGCCAGGCTCAACAAAGAAGATACCCCGGTCCTGAAGTTTATCAATCGAATAAGCCGTAGCCACCCCGCTGGTCATAGAGATCAGTGAGCCGTTGATCCGCTCAGGGATTGGTCCTTTGTAAGGCTGATACTCTTTAAACCGGTGCGACATCACCGCTTCACCGAAGGTTGCTGTCAGCACGTTTGAACGCAGACCGATCAGGCCCCGCGACGGAATTTCAAATTCGAGGTGTTGCAGGTCACCTTTCGGCTCCATGATCAAGAGTTCACCTTTCCGTTGCGTAGCTAACTCAATTACTTTACCGGCGGTCTCTTCAGGTACGTCGACCACGAGTGTTTCGACCGGCTCTAACCGCTGTCCTTTATCGTCTTCTTTGTACAGAACCTGTGGCTGTCCTACCTGTAATTCGTATCCTTCACGACGCATCGTTTCGATCAGTACAGACAAGTGAAGAATACCCCGGCCATAGACAAGGAAGCGGTCTTCGCTATCGGTAGGTTCTACGCGCAGCGCCAAGTTCTTTTCAATTTCTTTGTAGAGCCGATCGCGCAGGTGACGCGAGGTCACGAACTTACCTTCCTTGCCGAAGAATGGCGAGTTGTTGATCGTGAACAGCATGTTCATCGTCGGCTCATCAACGGCAATCCGTTCCAGTGCTTCTGGCGTTTCAGCGTCGGTGAGCGTATCACCAATCTCGAATTCTTCCAGACCCGTTACGGCGCAGATATCACCGCACTGTACTTCGGTTACTTTGTTTTTACCAAGTCCTTCAAACGTGTGCAGCTCTTTAATGCGCACTTTTTTGATCGAACCGTCCGCTTTTACAAGCGCCATATTGGCACCTTCTTTCAGCGTTCCCCGGTGTACACGACCAATCGCAATACGACCTACGAACGCCGAATAATCAAGCGACGTAATCTGCATCTGCGGCTTTCCTTCGTTAACAGGAGCCGCCGGAATCGTACTGACGATCGTGTCGAGCAGGTAAGTGATGTTGTCGGTTGGATTCTTCCAGTCCGGACCCATCCAGCCCTGTTTCGACGAACCATAAACGGTTGGGAAGTCGAGCTGATCTTCCGTTGCGCCAAGGTTGAACATCAGGTCAAAAACCTCTTCGTGTACTTCTTCGGGGCGGCAGTTTTCCTTGTCGACTTTGTTGACGATTACGATCGGCTTCAGGCCCAACGAAAGCGCTTTGCTCAGTACGAAACGGGTTTGCGGCATGGCGCCTTCGAATGCATCGACCAGCAAGCAAACGCCGTCGGCCATTTTCAGTACGCGCTCTACCTCACCGCCGAAGTCACTGTGGCCCGGCGTATCGATGATGTTGATTTTAACGTCTTTGTACCGAACCGATACGTTCTTGGAAACGATCGTGATACCCCGCTCGCGCTCCAAGTCGTTGTTGTCGAGAATCAGATCACCAAATTCCTGGTTCTCTCTAAAGAGCTTAGACGCGTGAATAATTTTGTCAACCAGTGTCGTTTTGCCGTGGTCAACGTGGGCGATAATTGCTATGTTACGAATTGATTGCATACAGTTCTAAACTGTGAGTCTGTTGATTGCCTGATGAACTGGATTGATCCAAAGCAGCGTAATTTCCCAATCACACAAATCGCAGTTCAGACAGTCAATTTGGTTGCAAAGATACGAAATTTTACGCTGAAACACAGAATTTTACAACTAATAAAACGAAAAAAGGCCCGCAGAGGGGCCTATGTATATCATAAATACAATTTCTTAATGTTTGCTTAATGATTTGGACATCCGCACGGGTTTTTTTTGCGGAATAAACCCGTGTTGAATAAGCCACCCCGCTTGGGTTTATACCCTTTACGTTTACGACCAATCGCAGTTGTTTCGGCTGTATTCTTACCAGAAAAAGCCATTGTCTCGAAAGGAATCTCTAGCATCAATACTGATACAGAGGTTAGTAGAAGTAATTTCGTCTTTTTCATAGCCTCAACCTGTTTCGTCAATAACGCAAATTTGGTGCCGATAGTCGCAAAACTGCCTAAAAATCTATTATTTAGCTTTTTATGATTGATACCTGTGATTTCCTCTTTGTATACGGTACGTTGCGACCAAACTTTGACAATGCATTTGCCCAATACCTCCGTCAGCGTGCTCAATACGTGGGCGAAGGGTCGTTTCCCGGTCGGCTGTTCGATTTAGGCAGTTACCCGGGCGCTGTGCTTCAGCATAATGCTTCAGCGGAGGTGCTGGGAAGTGTGTTTGATATTCAGAAAAACAAGGAAACGATTCTGACGTATTTGGATTACTACGAAGGAGTTGGACCTGCTTTTGAACCACCCACTGAATACCTTAGAGTTATTGTACCCGTTTTGTTCAACGGAAAGTCAATTGACTGTTGGGCTTATCTTTATAACCACGCGTTTGATGGTAAACTGCTTATTGAGTCGGGTGATTATTGTCTTTACGTAGATCAGGCTAAGTAAGCCTTGTGACAAGCCGGTTCCGTTTGTCTTAGACAATGGCAACGGCTTCCAGCTCGATACCGAAACCATAATGCAGCGGTAAGACGGGCACGATGGATCGGGCTGGGCGATGATCGCCGAAAAAGTGGGTGTAGAGTTGATTGACGAGCCCCCAAGCCTCCATATCGGCTATAAAAACGGTTACTTTCAGGACTTTTTCGCGGGTGCTACCAGCCGCTTCCAGAATAGCGTCTAGGTTTTTCAATACCTGCTGCATTTGTTCCAGAACAGTAGCCTCAGTGAGCTTTTCGCCGGAAGGCGTGATCGGCAGAATACCCGATATAAACACCAGGTCGCCGTGTACGACAGCCTGTGAATAATGTCCACCGGGTTTAGGCGCGTTGGGAGTCTCGATGAAAGTCATTGGCAGGCAGTTGAATGGATAAAAAAAGAATGTCATACGCGTGGCATATGACATTCCAAAACCCGGCTGGCTAAACGATGGCGTCCAGCAAAGACGTTACTAACGATACGACAATACTGAACAAGAAAGCCGCAATAAAGCCGGAGACGTGAAAACCGCTGACTAGAGAAGAAGCCAGGTAAACCATCAGGACGTTAATGACGATCAAAAAGAGCCCCAGCGTCAGAATCGTAATGGGAATTGTCAACACTGTCAGGATCGGTTTAACGAAGGCGTTCAACAAGCCCAGGACAATGGCAATGACCAAGTACGTTCCGGCTCCTCCCGTTACAGAAATCCCTGGAATAAACAAGCTAGCAACGTAAACTGCTACTGCGCTAATAAGAATACGAATAATCAGTCCCATAAATAGAGTTTGTGTTTGGTGAGCAACGTCACTCAGGCACTACAACAATGCCTGAACACGTCGAAAAGCAAACCGCAAACCCGAATCTATTGTTTTTGATGACGAGACTGTAAAACGGCCACAATGTCGTCCAAACTCATGTTTTTCTGTTCGAGCAGAACCAGAAAATGGAAGAGAAGATCAGCCGCTTCACCTTTGAAAAGATCATCGTTATCGTCTTTCGCTTCAATAACCAATTCGACGGCCTCCTCACCTACTTTCTGCGCAATCTTGTTAACTCCCCGATTAAACAGCGTTGTCGTGTATGATTTTTCGGAAGGATTAATTTTTCGGTCGTGAATAATGCCTTGGAGGTAGTTCAGAAACTGTCCTTTGCCTTGATTGACTTCCTCAAAGCAAGTGTCGGCACCTGTGTGGCAGACTGGACCGGCTGGATTGGCCTTGATGAGCAACGTGTCACCATCGCAATCAACCAGCATTTCGCGAACGTGCAGAAAGTTATTGGAGGTTTCGCCCTTCGTCCACAGCCGCTGCTTGCTCCGACTAAAAAAAGTCACAACCTGTTCAGTAACCGTTTTGTCGTAGGCTTCACGATTCATGTAGCCCAGCATCAGTACTTTACCGGTTTCGGCATCCTGAATGACGGCAGGGATTAGACCGTCGGGCGATTTGTCAAAGTTTATCTCAGCATTCATGCTACAAAGGTAAGCCGCTAAGCGCGAATCGTCTGCACAAACGCTTGAATGCTCTCGGCGGAGGTTCCTTTTTCTTGCAGGTGCCGGATAAACGCGCTACCAACAATGGCTCCATTGGCGTATTGACTGGCCGTATCGAACGTTTCGTGGTTGTTGATGCCAAATCCAATCAGACGCGGATTGCGAAGGTTCATAGATTGAATACGCTCAAAATAAGCGCGCATCGGATCACTGATACCCTGAACCGAGCCGGTTATGCTGGCCGATGAAACCATGTAAATAAATCCGTCCGATTCTTCGTCGATGTACCGAATCCGGCTTTCCGAAGTCTGCGGAGTGATCAAATGGACGTTTAGAATCCCGTATTCCCGGAAAACAGAAGCGTATTCGGCCAGATACAAATCGAGAGGCAAATCCGGGAGAATGACTCCGTCTACGCCTACTTCTTGGCACTTTTTGCAAAAATTAGCTACGCCGAACTGCAAAATGGGATTGACATAACCCATCAGCAAAATAGGAACCGTGATTTCACTGCGGCAGCCGGCCAACTGGTCGAATAGCATTTTAATGGACATGCCGTTGTCCAGGGCTTTGCCGTTACTCTGCTGAATCGTTTCGCCATCGGCAACGGGATCGGAATAAGGCATACCGATCTCAACCAAATCGACACCAGCAGCCTCCAGGCCGCGCAGAATGGTTCGCGTATCGGTCAGCTCCGGGAAGCCAGCGGTAAAATAAACGTTTAACAGCCGTTCGCTTTTGTGCGCGAACAAGTCGGTGATGCGGTTCTGGGTTAATTCCTGTATCATACCGTAACGCGGATGGAATAGCAGTAGTTGGAGTGATTTATAGCGTAGTGCCGTAACGCGAACAGCTTGTCCGTAGTGAAATACTAGTTGATCTGACAACCAGGCGGACAAGCTGTTCGCGCTATGGGCTATAAATGTTTTGAGTAGGTTGCTAGGTCTTTATCACCTCTCCCCGACAGACAAACGACGACGACATCGTCGGACTTGAGGTTCATTTTTTCGAGAGCGGCCAGCGCATGAGCCGATTCCAGCGCGGGAATAATGCCTTCAAGTTTACTGAGTTGAAAACCGGCCTGTAAAGCTTCGTCGTCCGTGATGGCGTAAAAATCACCGCGTCCTGAATCAAACAAATGAGCGTGAAGAGGGCCAATTCCCGGATAATCCAATCCCGCTGAAATCGAATAAGGCTCAACGACCTGGCCGTCTTCTGTTTGCATCAGAATGGTCCGGCTTCCGTGTAAGACACCCGGTTTGCCAAGTGCTGTCGTTGCGGCTGAATGCCCCGAGCTAACGCCCTGGCCAGCTGCTTCGGCTGCGACCAACCGAACCGATGGTTCGTTCAGATAATGAAAGAAGGCACCGGCTGCATTGCTACCGCCACCCACGCAGGCTACTACGTAATCTGGGTTTTGGGTGCCAGTTTTCGCCAGCAATTGTTTCTTGACCTCCTGCGAGATAACCGATTGAAACCGCGCGACCATATCCGGGTATGGGTGCGGGCCAACAACGGAACCGATGATGTAATGGGTATCTACCGGATTATTGATCCAATGGCGCATGGCTTCGTTGGTCGCATCCTTTAAGGTTTGGCTGCCTGATCTGGCCGGTATGACGGTAGCACCCAGCATCCGCATCCGATCAACGTTGGGCTTTTGCCGCTCCATGTCGATGCTGCCCATGTAGACGATACATTCCAGACCCATCAGCGCGCAAACAGTAGCGGTTGCAACCCCGTGCTGACCTGCCCCGGTTTCGGCGACGATACGCTTTTTACCAAGCCGCTGCGCCACCAGAATTTGCCCAATGGTATTATTCACCTTGTGCGCTCCCGTGTGGCAAAGATCTTCCCGCTTGAGGTAAATGGTCGCGCCTAGTTTCTCGGATAGCCGTTTGGCTAAGAAGAGCGGAGTTGGACGCCCGACATAATCTTCGAGCAACTGCCAGAATTCGGCCTGAAAAGCAGGGTCGGCAATGATCTGAAGATAGTTCTGCCGCAGCTCTTCGACATTTGGGTAAAGCATTTCAGGAATGAATGCGCCACCAAAATGACCGTAAAAGCCTTTATCGGATACCTCAAACGAGGTAGTTGGTTCAAGCGTGGTTTGCATAAAGTGAGTAATTAACCGGTATGAACAAAGACGAAGATGGACGCCGAGTCGGCAAGTATCTTCAGGAATCAGTCAACCATTGCTACTTTTTAAGCGAGAACAGAAAAAAGAATTAATAGGTTACCCCGCCCCCGGAATTAAGGGGCCAGCACAAAAAATAAGTGTTTAGCAGGTAGGACGTTGGCGGATGCGTGTGTCAGTATAGTTGGGCAATCAACCTGTGTTTATACCGTCTCTTCTTCTTCGATGGGGCGCAGCCGATTGATCAGCTCTTTGACTTTTGCCACGTCTTTGACGCCGGGTGCAATCTCCACTTGGCTGTTGACATCGACGCCATACAACTTCATTCCTTTCAAAGCTGACAATTGATCGAGATTATCAAGACCAATGCCTCCGCTGATAAAGAAAGGCTTTTCGTTGTCGTAGCGGCTCAGAATGCTCCAGTCGAAGGTGATGCCGTTACCACCCGGTTGATCACCTTTAGCGTCGAACAGAAAGAAATCGCAGTGTGCTTTGTAATTGTTAAGCATCGAGAAATTGAACGAGTTGTCAACACGAAAGGCTTTGATCAGGCTTATTCCCCGGTTGCGCAGGCTCCGGCAGTATTCCGGTGTTTCGTTGCCATGAAGCTGAACGTATTGAAAATCGTACTTCTTGACAGTGCGCAGAATAAAATCGGGACTGGCGTTGACAAACACACCTACTTTCCGAATAGACCGTGGCAGTGCTTTTACTACTTCCTCGCTTAGTTCATCGCCTACAAACCGGGGTGATTGATCGTAGAAAATAAATCCGACAAAGTCAGGACCAAGGGCGGCAATCTCTTTCAGGTTCTCAGCGTCTCTCAGACCGCACACTTTAATTTTCATGACGTAAATTAGTTTGCAAAGGTGGGTATACGTGAAGTAAAGTCGGTTACTATAGAACGTAAAGCTGCGGCTGGATCGGCGGTTTTCATGAAAGCTTCGCCAATCAGGAAGCCATCGAAACCCGCTCGAAACAACGTGTGCATCGTTTCGGCGTCGTGCAGACCACTTTCCGTTATCTTCGCAAACGTGTCGGGAATGCGCTCAACAAGGCGTAATGACGTGTCGATGGATGTCGTAAACGTTTTGAGATTACGATTATTGACGCCTACCAGATCAACAGTGTGCGTAAGTGTTTGATCCAACTCGTCTTCGTCATGGACCTCAAGAAGGACTTGCAGGCCAAGGTTCTGTGCTTCCTGGCTCAGCTCGGCAACTTCTGCGGAAGTCAGGCAGGACGCAATCAGCAGGACCAGATCGGCTCCCCAGGCTTTGGCCTCAATCAGCTGGTACAGATCGATAACGAAATCTTTACGAAGGATCGGCGTAGATGGGTTAGCCAACCGAGCGGCTTGCAAGTCGGCGGGAGTTCCGCCAAAAAAAGGTTCGTCGGTCAGCACCGACAGCACAGCGGCTCCAGCCTGCACATATCCCTGCGTGGTTGCTGCTACATCGGCACGGTCATTAATAATACCTTTTGACGGGGATTTGCGCTTAAATTCGGCAATAATACCCGTCGAATTTAATCCTTGAATGGCTTCCCGCGCGGATAAAGGCTGCCGTTTGAAATCTGGCATTTGTTCCAGCGCAGATATTGGCGTGGCCGCTTTGCGCTGCTCTACTTCAATTCGCTTTTGTGCAATGATTTCGTCAAGAATCGTCATCTGCTGTGCGTCGTCGTTGTCATTTACGCCGTGTCATGCTTTGTCTGATATACTCGGTCTTTGTTTAAACCAATGCAGAACAGCGATGACTACGAATGACTTTTTCTAATTGATCAATTTCTTAAAACACGCCAATGCCTTTTTGCTTTCCAACGATTCGCGGGCTAAAGCTACAGCCTCTTCCCGACTAGTGGCTCGTCCAGCCGCTAGCAGCGCCATTGCCGAATTGGCCAGAACGGCCTGTTTCTGAGCGGATGTTGCTTCGTTGTTCAGCACGTTCATAAAAATCTGAGCCGACTCATCGAGTGTTTGCCCTCCTGCTAGCGATTCAGCCGTTAATAGACTCATTCCTAGCTGCTCAGGCTCAAGAACCTGCTCCGTTTGATTGCTGATAACCTTAAACGCACCGGTCAACGAAATCTCGTCGTAACCATCCAGCGCGTGAAGGATCATAAATCGTTTGTCGCTTTGCTGATAAAGGTACGCATATAATCGCGCCAATTCAAGGTTGAATACGCCAACGAGCTGTTTTTGAGGCTTTGCCGGATTAATCATTGGACCCAGGACATTGAAAAATGTCTTCACGCCCAAGTCCTTCCGGATGGGGGCTACATTCTTCATTGCCGGGTGGAACAGGGGCGCATGTAAAAAGCAGATTCCGGCGGTTTCCATTTTCCGCTGTAACTCCCCAACATCGTTTGTAAACCGGTATCCGAGTCGTTCCATAACTGTCGAAGAGCCAACGAGCGATGATACACCGTGGTTACCATGCTTGGCAACGCACTGCCCGGCTCCGGCCACAACAAAAGACGACAACGTTGATATGTTAAACGTATCCTTTCCGTCGCCCCCCGTACCGCAAAGATCCATTGGGTCGTAAGCGTCCAGATCAACCGGCAGACAAAGCTCAAGCATCGCATCCCGGAAGCCTTCGAGTTCTTCCAAACGGATGCTTCGCATCATGTAAACCGTCAGGAAGGAAGCAATCTGAGCCGCGTTGTATTCTCCTCGCCCGATGCCCAGCAATACCTGCCGAGCCTGATCTTTGGTGAGGAATTTGTGTTCAAACAGGTGATTAAGAATGTCTTTCATTGTTCACTAATTAGACGTAAGGCGCAATACTTGAAAAGCTCCTTTCTGGAAGTGGTAATTAACGCTTTCTATTTCGGACCGGATGCCAGCAGCCTTACAGTAGACCAACACTCGATCCAGATAAGGCGACAACTGACCATTCAACGACACCAGCGGAAAAATGCGAACCTCGTCGGCTACCCGAATTAGTTCCTGTATTGCTGCCAGATGAAACGACTCGGACAATTGATCCGAATACAGAAAAAGCAAATGCGAACAAAGCGCTAAACCAAAGGAACGATTCTGGAAAGGTAACACCGGTAAGGAGCCTGTTTGGTAACGGCCCTGTTGTTTCCCTTCTTCATAATCGTCCAGAAATTGGTTCATGGCGCGCATCCGTTCCCGACCTAGCTCGTCAACATCCCGGAAAGCAGTCCAGTTGTAGTGCTCCGCATTGGTTTGCATTTGCTTCATGACAACGTCATACGTATCGCTGATGCGTGTTTTCAACTGTTCCGCCGAGAACGCATAAATTGGGTCGACGGACGTAACCGAATAACCGTCGGCTGTCATTTCTGCATTAAAACTGGCAGGGCCGTCTCCGATGCCGAGAATTTTCTTTGCCAAATCGGCATCCGTAAGCGTAAACATGTTTACATACTCGCTCCGCGTACGGCCCCAGGGAACGACATGGTCGAGCTTCATGCGGACAACCAGTTCTGAATCATCTTCACGCCATTCTCAGTTAGTACTGACTCGGGGTGAAACTGTAAGCCCCGTACGTCGAAACGGGTATGGGCCAGTCCCATAACGCGGCCCTGCTCATCTACGGCGGTGACACGCAAATCGGCAGGCATCGAATCCGGTACAACCGTCCATGAGTGATAGCGGCCAACGGTCAGTTCTTCGGGAATGTCGGCAAACAGTTTTTCTGAGCGGTCCGTAACGGTTGCGCGGTGAGCTACGCCGTGTAGCACATCGCCCAGATTTTCCAATCGGGAGCCGTACGCTTCACCAATTCCCTGATGGCCCAGGCAGATGCCCAGTATGCTTTTGCTAGCCCCGTATTCAGTGATCAGGTCCTGCATAATACCGGCCTCGGACGGAATGCCCGGCCCCGGCGAAAGCAGAATTTTATCATACTGATCGACCGCATCCAACGCTATTTTGTTATTTCGGATCACGTCGGGCCGAAGTCCTAACTCCCTCAGAATATAAACGAGGTTGTAGGTGAATGAATCGTAGTTATCTAAGACTAGAAGTTTCATAGTAACGCGGACAGGATGTCCGCTGGTTAAATGAATATTGACACGTCAATGCGAATAGAGTATCCGCGTTACAGGGTTTTAGCTTGCTCGATGGCCATACGCAGGGCGGCCAGTTTGTTATGCACTTCCTGCAATTCGCTTTCAACGACCGACTTGGCAACAACACCCGCTCCGGCCTGATAATACAGCGTATTGTCTTTGCTCATAAACGTGCGAATCATGATGCAGTGATTGAACTCACCGTCGAAACCCATGTAGCCGATGCTGCCCGAATAAAAACTACGGCTGAGGTTTTCATAGCGGTCAATGAGTTGCATTGCCATGTGTTTTGGCGCACCTGACAGGGTCCCGGCGGGGAAGGTTTCGGCGACGATTTGCAGCGGATCAGCTGATTCGGTCAGATCACCCACAACTTTCGAAACAAGGTGGATAACGTGCGAATAGTACTGAACCTCTTTAAAGGTTTCGACTTTTACGACATCGCAGTTACGGCTAAGATCGTTGCGAGCCAGATCGACCAGCATAACGTGCTCGGCGGATTCTTTTGGATCATCGTACAGCTTCTGGGCTAATTCTGCGTCGCGGAGGTCGTCACCCGTACGGCGGAACGTGCCAGCAATGGGATAGATAGTGGCTTTCCGGTCTTTGACAACGATTTGCGATTCGGGCGAGGAGCCAAACAGCTTATAATTGCCGTAGTCAAAATAGAACAGATAGGGAGAGGGGTTCAGCGATCGCAGCGACCGGTAAACGTTAAATTCGTCGCCCACGAATGGTGTAGAAAAGCGTCGCGACAAAACGATCTGAAACACATCACCCCGCTGGCAATGATCTTTGCCTTTCTGGATAACCGCCCGGAATTCATCGTCGGTGAAGTTCGATTGTTCGGGACCGGCTGGGCTAAAGGAGTATGTCGGGTAGTTGCGGCCCGTGATCAGATCGCTGATGTAATCGAGGGTGCTGTCTGGCTGTGCCTCGCCGTCACGAAGATAGCTGTGCTCGAACAGATACAACTCATCTTTAAAATGATTGATTGCCAGCACGTAGCGATAAACAGAGAAGACGGCTGCCGGAATCTGGTTTTCAGTCGGAATGGGGGCGTGAAGATTAATATCTTCAAAGCTTTGCACAGCCGGGTAGCCAAAATAGCCAAACAAGCCGTTGGTGATGAACGGAAACGGTGCTTTCTCGTGCTGAAAACTGTTTTTAAACTGCTCAAGCGCGTTTAGCATCGCTTTCGGCTCCGACAGTTCACGTACCAGCTCATCTTCGGCTGGCATTTTGACCGTTAGTTTTCCCAGCGGCCCGTTATTTCGGTCGTAGGTAAACCGGGCAATTGGGTCAAAAGCGATGTACGAAAAGCTGTTATCGTTGCCGTGATAGTCGGAGCTTTCGAGTAAGATGCTGTTTAGAAAGCGGTCCCGGATGCGCAGATAGATGCTAACGGGCGTGATAATGTCAGCCAGCATCCGTTTATGACGGCTGACAACGCGGTAGGTAGTGGCGGTAAGGGTTTCCATAATCTATTTTGTTAGGGGTGCACGTTTGGTTGGACAAGGGCATAAAAAAAGCCCACCGGGATGACGGTGAGCCTTGTAAATCTATTGACAAATAACAATAGCGGCAACCCTCATCCCCAATGAGAAGAGTGCCACCACCAAATCATGTTATTTACTGAGTTATTCATTGCTTTCTAATTGTATTCACCGTCGTTTATTTGTTGGTCAACAGCGAACGATTCAAAACCACTTGTGTGGTCGGGGTGGCGGGATTCGAATCGCACCGGCGCACCAGCCACGACCTCTACGTCCCGAACGTAGCGCGCTACCATACTGCGCTACACCCCGAAGGGAAAGCACAAATATAAAACCTTTGTTTTTACGTTGCTAAACATCCGCTATTTTTTTCTGAATAAAGATGGTTAGCGTCTCGGGAGCTTCCCAAGGCAGTAAATGACCCGCTCCGTCAACGACTTCGACGGTTGCGTGTCTTACGTAAGGCAACACCAGTTTGTCCTGCACGTCGGGCGGTAAAGCGCGGTCGTCGGTACCAACGATGATCGAAACGGGTATTGACACGTCAGCCATTCTTTTCGAGATATCTTCCTTGCTGCCTTCCAGCAACCAAGCATCCCAGGCCGGTTTCGATGTTCGTAGGTCGTCGGCAATGATCTGCTCCTGAATAGCTTTCGATACGCTGGCCGCTGTAATGTTTTTCATCGTCTGTTGGGCAGACGAACGTTGTCCGTAGCCTTGCAGCAATTTTTGCCGCTCATCGTCCGGAATAGGCTCCGGCACAGGGGGAGACGGTGACGACAACACTAACTTCCGTAAGCCAACTGGCTGACGAGCAGCGAGCGCCAGCGCTACTTTGCCACTCATCGAATGACCAATCAACACATAACTTTTTATGTGTAACGCCTGAATTAAGTCAGCCATGTCGTCGGCCATTGTATCGACGGAGTAACCCGTCTCTGGCGCGTCAGAATCTCCGCAACCTCGTAGGTCAACGGCGATGCAACGGTATTGATCGGCTAACTGGTCCATGACCGTCTGCCATTCCAGTGCCGAGCCGCCGAAATAATGCATGAAAACGAGCGTCAATGGCCCGCTTCCTTGTTCCAGTACATTCAAGTGAGTACCGTTGACAGAAATACGCATGATGATAGAGTTAGATCAAGGTGTAGCCCGACCCTGGAGGGAATACTAAACCTGGGTTTTGAGTCTGGCGGGTTGATCAGTCATCTCAAGCATTTCTCCGTAAGGAACAATCGTAATCTGGCCGAACTCCTTCAACAGGTTTTTGTAGGCTTCCGCTACTGGACGAGGCTTCCGATCAAGATCATACAGACCGCAAGCATTGACATTGTTCTTGACGGCTGCCAATTGTATATCCCAGTCAATCTGGTCAATCAAGCTATACCACGTAAAGCCGAGTACGGGCACCCCATCGCGACGCATGCGCATAATACCAACCCACTGCTTATAAAGCCAGATTGGTGCCTGATCCGCTTCAAATACGTTTGTTTCCGTATGCATGACCGGCATCCGGTAGCGTTCGTAGTAGTCTCGGGTAATTTCGTACCAACCCAAAACATCCATCGACGTTTTGATGGAGCCGTCAGGAAGCTTGATGCGTTCGTTTCGCCCGTAATAATCGTTGCCCATGATCTGATAGCCCGGCGGTTTACCAGCCATAAACCAGTCATATTCTTTTCGGGTCAATCCGTTGTCCATCATGTACATCGCAACCGTTGCCGAGGGTGGATTCGCGTACAGCAGATCAAGCGACAAAAAGCGTAGTTCGTTTTCTAAATCGGTCTGGGGAGAAGGTGTCGCGCAAAGCTCGTGCGTGTACTCCGCACTTTCACTTTGAACAATAACAACATCATTCCGGTGTTTGGCAATCTGCTGATTGGCCATGATACTGGCGGCTGCGCAGTGCTTAAGCGCCGTAACAAAGCCCTTGTCTGTTTTCAACTGCTCATTCCAGATCCCGTCCTTACCGCTGATGCGGGCGGTGACGTAAATCTCATTGACGGGCGTGTAATACCGGACCCAGGGATACCGTTTAGCAACAGCCTCGGCGTATTCGGCAAAGTGAATGGGCAGTTCAGGGTTCTGAAAATTACCAATCCAGTCTGGTAGACCAAAATGTAAAAGATCAAGGATGGGCGTTATGCCTAGCTTCTTCATTTCGGCCATGACCACATCGGCAAAGCTCCAGTCATACTTACCCGGACCCAGATGAATACTGTAATAGGGCAGACCGTACCGGAGCACCTTTAACCCCATCTCTTTGACAAGCCCTAAATCTTCCTTCCAGCGATCGTAATGACCACACTCTCTTAGTTGGTCGCGTCGAACTTTGCCATGTTCAATGGTTGGGTACGAACATTCAATACCCGTTGCAAACATGAAATTACTGGGATTGTCCACCGGGAGGCCGCTGCCATCATGGCCGCCAGCCCCCCCAAATTGGTCGCCGTCATAATTGCCGTCGCCAAATTTCTTTTTTATTATTCCTAAAAAACTTCCTTGACTCATAACGTTGATAGATTTAGTGCACTAGTTTGTTGTACGCGTTTGACCCGATGGTTGATTCGCCTTAGCGGAACGCCGGAAGAATTAACCCTGAGCCAGAAACCGATCCGCTGTCCGCAATGACAATGCCATGATCGTCAACGCTGGATTGACGCTTAGAGCACTCGGAAAGGTTGAATTATCACTGATGTATAAATTCGGAATATCGAAGGATTGACCATCGGCGTTTACAACGGCGGTATCGGGATCATTCCCCATGCGGCAAGTGCCAATTACGTGCGCGTTACGCGGAAAAGCCCACATGTTTTTAGCTCCGGCTGCCGCCCATATATCGCGCATAACTTTGTCAGCATGCGCTGTCATTCGCTCTTCGCTTTCGCCATTGGAGAAATAAACGCGTGGCTTGGGTAAACCCCGGCTGTCTTTCTCGTCCGACAGTTCCATGTAGTTATGCTCATAGGGCAGGCAATCACCCAAAATATTGATGCCCGCCATGTGGTTGTAAGCCGACGCGGCCCGTTTCAACTCCTGTCCCCAAAGGCCCCGGCCCCGCGCCATCTGGCTGAGATACGTAACGGGCATAACACCAATGGACTGAAGGAGGTAGCCGCCCACGAAATCAGCATCCTTTGGCCGATGCATATCTTCCGAGATCAACGCGCCGGGAATGCCTTTGTAAGGACGCACATCCTCGTCAAATTCACCCCAGATTTGGAGGCCAGTATGGGCCATAACGTTACGGCCAACCTGACCGCTGCTGTTGGCCAGACCGTTCATGAGCAGTAAACGGGCGGTCTCGATGGTACCCGCGCACAGAAAGACGTACCGGCACCGTTGCCGCTCTTCCTGCCCGTTTCGGATGTAGACGACCTCACTGATTTTGCCCGCATCGTTTTTAACGAGTTGAGTAACAAAACTTTCTGGCCGGATTTCGGCTCCGTAATGCATGGCCAGGGGGATGTACGTCACATCCATACTGGCTTTTGCGCCGATGTTACAACCTGCCTGGCAAAATCCTCGGTTGGCGCAGCCGGGCCGGTGGCCAACACCCTCCTGATAGTAACCTGCCGACAGCGCTGCGTTAGCCGCCGGAGAAGTTCTGATGCCTACTTCTGCACAGCCGCGCTCCATCAGTTGGCCTGCACCGTTGATTGGGAGTGGTCCCAGCGGATACGAACGTTTGCGCGCCGGGCCCCAGGGGTAAAACGATGGGCCGGAAACGCCAATAAAGTGTTCAATCTCGTCGTAATAAGATTCGATCTGATCGAAGCCAATGGGCCAGTCCGCGCCAACGCCAAACTCGCTTCGAATCCGCAGGTCATCAGGGTGAACACGCGGTGTGTAAGCCGTGTAGTGAAGCGTTGATCCACCGACACCCGTACCTGAATTGTTGTTGCCAAAAGGAAGTGGGTCGTTTCCCGCGCTTAAGCGTTCGTCGTTCCAGAACAGCTTGTCCTGGGCTTTCTCGTCGGTTGGAAAATCCTGGGCCGGGTTCCAGTGCTTACCGGCTTCCAGCGCGACGACTTTCAGACCTGCTTTTGCCAGGCGGGCCAGCAAAGGAGCGCCACCCGCCCCCGTCCCGATGACGACGGCATCGACAATATCAGATGTTTTGTAAGGCATTGTTGCATGAATAGTAAGAAATAGCCGTGATTAACCACGGCTATACGTTCTCTGTAGTTGAGTTATTCGCCGTTCACGGCTCTTGGCTCACGATCTTCCAGTTGGTTTAGGCCGATTCGTTTCCAGGTTTGGGTATCAGCCATACCGACATAGCCAATTTCCTCCTGCGCCAGTGGGTGACTGTAGTACTGTTCGACCGCTTCGGCCAGCAGTTCCTCAAAAAAACGGTCCGCAGGTAGCTGTTCCCACGTTTTTCCGGGGGCTTCCATCTCCTGCACCGCCTTCAGAACCTCATCCTGCTGATCACCCGACAGGTTAAGAAAAGGCTGTTGATGGAGGATCATGGCACTTTCATTGATACCCTGCAAACCGAGCTTGTACGCGTCGCCATCGTTCGGCATTATATCGTAACGCCAGCCGTTGGCCTTGTTTTGCGAAAGCCGTTCGTCGATACTATCGGCAATGCGAACAGGCTCCGGGCGATCATCCTGGGGAATCAATCGATCACAGATCGCCTGGAGTAAGACAAATTCATCGTTTGAGAAGAAGGTAGGCTGGCGAGGAAGGGCGTTGAGCCGTTCCAGTAAGGCCTGGCGAGTCGCTTCGGTAACCTCGTTCGTATTGAGCAGCGCCCGGACGGTGCCCGGCGGATAATGGAAGTGCATGATTAGTTGTGTTAGATGAATGCACGCTGGAAGCTACTAAAGCATACCGGTGTCGGATTTATCCGAGTTTGCCGCCCGTAACTTCCACAATACTGCCCGTCATAAAACTACCCTCGCTGGATGCCAGCAATACGTAGGCGGGAGCCAGCTCTTCGGGTTGTCCGGGACGGGCAAGCGCTACTTCATGCCCAAAGTTTTTGACTTCATCCTCTGGCATTGTTGCCGGAATATTGGGTGTCCAGACGGGGCCGGGTGCAACGCAGTTTACGCGGATTTTACGCTTGCCTAGCTGAATCGCCAGCGATTTGGTGAACGCATGAATTGCACCTTTCGTCGCTGTATAATCAAGCAGGATTGGGTTGCCGACAATGCCAACGATACTACCCGTATTGACAATAGCGTCGCCTTCGTGCAGATGAGGTAAAGCCGCTTTGGCCATGAAGAAATACCCGAAAATGTTGGTCTCGAAGGTCCGGCGAAACTGTTCTTCGGTGATGTCCTCAATCGACTCCTGCGCCATTTGATAGGCTGCATTGTTGATCAGAATGTTGAGCTTACCATACCGATCAACGGTTTGCTGCACAGCGTTCTGACAGGCTGCTGAATCCCGCACGTCGGCTTTGATGAGTAGGCACGACCGGCCCTTGCTTTCGACAATCCGTTGGGTGTATTTGGCATCGTCGGTGTTTTCGTTGTAGACGACGGCAACATCGGCACCTTCCATTGCGAAGGCAATGGCTACGGCCCGGCCAATGCCAGAATCGGCTCCTGTGATGATGGCTACCTTATCGGTAAGCTTGCCAGCGGGCTTATAATTGGAGAGATCGCTGTCGGGGGCCGGGTCCATGTCGGACTGCCGGGCTGGGTAGGGAAGTTGCTGGCCTGAAATCTCTTCAGACTGAGGCCGAAATTCCGTTTGTTCCATAATAGCGTTGAGTAAATTTACTGTAGTAACATGTAGTTAAGGTTAGGTAACGGCCTGTTGTGTCATTTTGTTGATAAACAAAAAAGTCATCCAATGACCGGATGACTTTTCGCCCCTCGATTGTACGGGGTAAGAATGATTTGATGCGGATAGAAGCCTGTTGATTACATCTCCATCAGGATAATTTTCACGGCTTTGCTTTCATTCAGATCGAAGGAGCTTTGATCGAAACTGGGTGGACCCATGAGCATAGCTACGTTCGAAAACCCGAATGGCTCAGTAGGCATCTGACCCGAAAAATCCATCTTTTTGTTATCGTTCAAATCCTGATAAACGCGCACGGCATAACGACCTTCGGGCAGGTTATCGAATGTTACGGTGATTTCGCCGGATGGGGGAACGTCAACCGCTTTGGTTTCTGCCGATGTTCCTTTGAAGGTAGCCTCATCGATTGCCAGCCCTACGTATAGCTTGCCAGTCCGCTTGTTGACCTGCGTGATCGTGACGGTTAGTTTATGTGTGGCCGTCTCAGAGGTTGGTTTGGCAGGAGTTGTGGTTGTTGCAAACGCGTTTGATAATACACTGATCAACAAAGCGAGAGTAGGGATAAGGTTTTTCATGGAATATGATAAATAAAGGTTTGTTTTTGTTCGACAGGACAAACATAATTCGCCGTCGAACCCCATCGCAAATCAAAGGGACGAAGAGCGCGCTTTTGGGATAAATTACAACCTGAGGGACGGATGGGAGCACAGCAGGGACTATTGACAAAGAAAAAACGTACCTCGCGCTATTGATTTAAGGTCAGATTGCCGCTTTTGGTGTACCGGATTTCTTCTTCAGCCAGCATTTGTTTCAACGTCTGAGCGAGTGCATCAGCGTCGGCTTGCGAAAAATAATGAGCCAGTTGTTTCGGGGATATGCCCGGGCCATTCGCCATCGCAACGTACTCCCGAACCTGTTTGCGCACCACCGACGCTCCCACCTCGTGACTCTTACGCTTTTTAATGCAGTTGTCGCAGATACCACAGGCTTCACCCGGCTTCTCGCCGAAGTAGGCTTGCAGCAGTCGGGTACGGCACTGCGTCGGATGCTCAACATAAATCGTTGCGGCCTGTACTTTTCGCAGTGCCAACTCCTTGCGTCGGTTCAACTCCTGGGTGTTGACCGGAAGCGTTGGCGCATCAAAGCGGGGGGTTAGGAACGTTAGCTGGGGCTTGTCTTTCTGCTTCTCGTAAACCAGCACGTTTCGCTGATGAAGCTGTTCCAACAGAGTAACAACCTCATCCTGATTGACCAGATAGGCACGCGCCAGCGCCGACTCCGAAATCGTAATGAAATCAGTGAATACCTCGCCACCGTACATGCGCAGAATGAGTTTCAGGAACGAATCAAATCGGGAGTTCAGCACCTGAAACTCGTACAACTGACGATTGTCCAGCACCATGATCATGCGGGAGGGGTGAAAATAATTTTCGTTGAGCTGAATCAACCCTTCCAGTTGAAGTTGCTTGAGCGCGTAGTGCGTTTCCTGAGCGGGTAAGTTAAATGTGTGCGTAAACGTGTGCAGGTCGAAGTCATAACTGCTGAACTGCCCCCCGCCAACGGGCACAGCGGTGTAATTAGCCAGCGCCTGATACACGCGACGCAGCATATCGACCGGCTGGTACAATTGCTCGGTTCGGTAGCGCAGGTTTTCCAGATCATTCCGGGTGTACAGCATAACCGCGTAGGCTTTTTGCCCGTCGCGTCCTGCTCGTCCGGCTTCCTGATAGTAGGCTTCGAGCGAGTCAGGCACATCGAGATGCACCACAACCCGCACGTCGGGCTTGTCGATTCCCATACCGAACGCATTGGTGGCTACCATAACACGTGTGCGGTTCTGAATCCAGGCGTCCTGCTTTTCAGCGCGTTGCTGCGTACTCAGGCCAGCGTGGTAAAAATCCGCCGAGATGCCCTGCCGGTAAAGCGTCTGGGCTATCTGCTGTGTTTGCCGACGGCTGCGTACGTAGACAATGCCGCAACCCGGCACATTCTGCAAGATCTTGAACAGCCGTGACTCTTTACTTTCTTCCAGAACGGCAGAATAAGACAGGTTGGGCCGGGCAAACGTCTGCCGAAAGACCGCAGGGGGGCCACCATCGGGGCCGTGTAGAACTAGTTTTTCCTGAATATCGGCTTGAACGTCGGGCGTTGCCGATGCGGTCAGGGCGATAACAGGTGTATCGGGAATAAGCTCACGAAATTCCGCGATTTGCAGGTACGGAGGGCGGAAATCATACCCCCAAGCTGAAATGCAGTGTGCTTCATCAACGGCCAGCAGACAGACGGTCATCTGCTTTACCCGCTCGATGACAATTTCGGTTCGCAACCGTTCGGGCGAAACATAGAGAAATTTCGTATTGCCGTAGATGCAATTGTCGAGTGCCGTGTCTATCTCGCGGTAATGCATGCCGGAGTAAATGGCAGACGCCGGAATGCCTCGCTTGCGTAACTGTTCGACCTGGTCTTTCATCAGGGCAATCAACGGGGTCACAACGATACAGACGCCCTTCATGGCCAATGTCGGCACCTGAAAGCAGATCGACTTACCACCGCCTGTTGGCATCAGAACCAGCGCATCCTGCCGCTCCAGCACAGTATTGACGATCTCCTCCTGCAAAGGCCGGAACGAAGTGTATCCCCAAAATTGCTGTAAAATCTGTCGAACAGTCACGGTGAATCGTTTCTAAATGTCAGTTCACAACTTTTGGAACGAGCCAGAAGTCATAGAACAAGATTGTGTATGCGAATTTACAGCGTAGAAAAGACAAATCGGTTAGTATGATGGTTTACGTTGGCAAGGAAATGGTCAGGTAAACGCAGAAACTAGTATGATTCAGAAGGTTATTAAAACGGACGAAGAGTGGCGTCGCATCCTGACGCCAGAGCAATATCGGGTGGCCCGTGGTAAAGGAACGGAGCGTGCTTTTTCGGGTGAGTACTGCGAAGCGCACGACCCCGGTGTGTACGCGTGTGTCTGTTGTGGTACGGAGTTATTCGAATCCAAAACAAAATTCGAATCGGGAACCGGCTGGCCTAGTTTTACAGAGCCAATCGAAGAAGAGCGCATTCGGCTGGAAAAAGACTACAGTTACGGGATGTTCCGCATCGAGGTCTTGTGCAACGTTTGTGACGCGCACCTCGGCCACGTCTTTAACGATGGTCCCCCGCCAACGGGTATGCGGTACTGCCTCAACTCGGTATCACTGGTCCTCAAACGAACGGTCGATACAGAATAAATTCAGCAGAAAAAGGAAGAGATCATTTTTGTTCCTACTGTTGTGGTGGCTACTTTAGTCACCACAACAGTAGGAACGTTTGTTTTAAGGCGTCAGGTATTGATCAAATAATATACACCTGCGGTACGTGTCTTATGTTTTGGCCGCTATGCCAAGGTACAGACCAGATCGTTCATCAATCCAAAAGCAAATTATTGACTTTAATTTTATTGCTCTCATGCGTTTAGGGGTAACATCAGTACGCGTCCTCGCGATTGGTACAGCGCTGGTCGGTTCGCTGCTGGCAAATTCGGCGGAGGCCCAGCAAACACCGAAGGGATCAGGCGTCTACGAACAGTTTGTGCGAAAACTCCGGATAGACCATGCTGCCCCCAAAACCATTTGCTATAAATCCGAACAGAACGCCTTTACGCAGATCGCTCCTCCCGAAGCGTTTCTACGGGCTCGCCAGAATCCAAACCTACGGAAAGCGGCTACCGCAACCTTCCTCGTTACGTACAACGGGTTTACGCCCGAAGCGCAAAAAGCCTTTCAATACGCGGTTGACATCTGGAGTACGCTTATTTCATCGCCCGTTCCTATTCGTATTCAGGCCAACTGGGTTTCGCAAAGCCGGGGTGTACTTGGTTCGGCTGGTCCGGCTGAGATCCGGGCGGGTTTTGAATTAGATTCGGGCGGAGCACAAAAGGCCTACGGATTGTACCCGATTGCGCTGGCCGAGAAGATAGCCCGTCGTGAACTGAACAGCCCTACTGTTCCAGACATCAAAGCCGATTTTAATCAGAACAACAACTGGTATTACGGCATAGACCAGCGAACACCCGCCGGACAAAGCGATCTGGTGACGGTCGTTTTACACGAGATAGGTCATGGCCTTGGTTTCATTGGTTATTTCGGTTCGGAAGGAACCAGCGGAACTTACCTGACAAGTCCTTATTCGTCGGTGTTCGATCACTTTATCGAAACTAATCAGGGGCAACGGCTGGTTGCCGAAACGACGACATTTCCCGATAATTCAATCCAGCTATTCCGGCAGCTAACGGGCGACAATCTGTTTTTGAACGGCCCGATTCTACGCAAAAAGACTGGTACGCGTGCCAAGTTGTACGCGCCGTCCGTCTTTGACAGAGGGTCTAGTTTGTATCACTTGGACGAAACAAACTATGCTCGAAGCGATATAAATTCATTAATGACTCCGAAGATTGCGAATGCTGAAGCCATTCACTCGCCCGGCCCGCTGGTTCTGAGTTTCCTGGAAGATATCGAATGGAAAACTACGTCGCTGTTGCACAAAAAGCTGGCTAGTACTGAAGACGATAAAGACGCCGTTTTCCGGGTTACGGTTGTCAGCGATACCCTGCTAACGCCGGGTTCTGTGCGGTTGCTTTATCGGAAATCGGCACCTACCGCCACGGACACGGCCTTCACTGCCATAACGCCGACGCTGGTAGCGGGAAGTACATCGACGTACACGTACACAATGCCCGCCAACGTTGCTAAGGGCGACATCTGGTATTACTTCCGGGTGCAGGATGCATCTGGACGAACGTTCACCAATCCGGGTAAGCTGCCTAACAATGTACAGGATCTTCACAACGTACGTTTCGGTCCAGACAACGTACCACCTACCATTGCCTATAGCCCGACCAAAAACTTCATTTTCAACCCTGCCGTAGCCGACAGTTTGCCGGTTAACGCTGGTATATCGGATGATCGAAGCGTAGCCTATGTAAACACGAATATTGATTCTGTTTATATAGATTATCAAGTTAATGGTGTTAATCAGCCAAAACTTCCACTGGTTCTCGGTGCATTTACGGTAGATGGTACACCCTATGATAGCATCTACAGCAATCGAATCGTTTTTCCAGCAAATTCGCTGAAAGCCGGTGATAAAATCACGTATCGAATCGTAGCGCGTGATGCATCGCGCGCAAAAAATCAGACCGTCAGTCCGAAGACGGGCTTTTATGAACTAACCGTCGTAGCGCCTAAAGCACCTGTTGATCGCTATGTCAATACCTTTCAGGATGCCAGCGCTGCCGCCGACTTTGCGGGGTATCGATTCGGTATAGCTACTCCGTCAGGTTTCGCTGATCCTGCCGTTCATTCGGAGCACCCGTATCAGAATGGGTCCGATTTTAAAGCGCAAAGCAACTACGAATACGTGCTGCTGGCTCCGGTCAGAATCAAGACCAATCCGGATAGCGCCGTAATGCGTTTTGACGAGATCGTATTGGTCGAGCCAAGCGACGCGGGTAGTGAATTCGGCAAGTCAGGCTTTTATGATTACGTGGTTGTAGAAGGATCGAGCGATAACGGACGTACCTGGAAGCCTTTCCTGACGGGTTACAATTCAAACAATCAGTACGACTGGTACGCGGCCTACAACAACAATCTTGTCAAGGGCGCAACGGCCCAAGAGACTAATTCTGCTACAGTTGGTACGCCCGCGCTTTACAAACGGCACGAGTTTTCGCTGGTGAGCAACGGCAATTTCAAAGCGAATGACCAGGTGTTGATCCGCTTCCGACTTTTCGCTGATCAACTGGCGCACGGCTGGGGCTGGGCCATCGACAATTTGCAGATTCAGGTGCCCGCACCGCCCGTACTGGCGAACGAGCCGATTAGCGCGGGTACATTTTCTGTTTACCCGAATCCGATCAGTAGCGGTAGCGTCCAACTGGAAGCGGAGCTAATCAAGCCTGTTAGTGAAGTAGGCTTGTCGATTACTGGTGCCACCGGGCAGATGTTGCGGCAACTGAGGCTAAAAGTAAGTGGCAGAAAGCTGAGCGAACAAGTAGACATGAGCCAGTTGCCGACGGGTATCTATTTTCTGAAGCTGCAAACGGGCGAATCGGTACTGACGCAGAAAGTTATTATTGCGCGTTAGTCCGTCGATTTACCGAATTCGGTTGATCGCTGTTAACACGATAAGCTGAGTCCTGCACGCATGAGTATGATCAAAAAAACGGCTCTACTGCTTTTCTGCGTTGGTTTGCTGCTGAACTGTTCACCGGCTCGGCGCATCACGCGTGATCTTCGTACCAAGTCTGCGTACACCGATCATTTTACGGGTGTTGCCTTGTACGATCCCGGCAAGCAACGGATGTTGATTCAGTATAATGCCGACAAGCCGTTTATCCCCGCGTCGAACACGAAGCTGTTTAGCTTCTACGCCGGGCTTTTGTCATTGCCCGATTCGCTACCAGCGTTTCGCTACAGCATCCGAAAAGGTACGACCCAAGGCGATTCACTGATTTTTTGGGGAACGGGTAATCCGCTTTTGCTACACCCTGATTTGCCGGATACAACGCTACTGGCTTTTCTGCGGAACCGACCGGAACAATTGTATTTTTCGGCGGCTAACTACAACGGACCGCGTTTTGGAGCGGGCTGGGCCTGGGATGACTACAACGATGATTATTCGCCTGAACTGGCTCCGTTACCTCTTTTTGGCAACGTTGCGCGTTTCAAAAACGGTATGGTGAGTCCTCGCCGGTTTGCCGATAGCGTTCGGGTTACTGATCAGGCCAGTCCGAACGTACGGCGGTCTGAGTTTAGCAACCAGTTTATCCGATCCGCAAGTGTCCGACCAGGTCGGCAGGACGTTCCGTTTCGGTGGTCGCCCCAGTTAGCGGCTCAATTGCTGGCAGATACGCTCCATCGTCCGATAACGGTAGTTAACGTGCCGGTGTCGCAGGATGCGCAACTGGTGCGGGGTACATCAACCGATTCACTGTACAAACGAATGTTGCAGGTAAGCGATAACCAGTTTGCCGAGCAAGTGCTTTTCATGGCGTCTGCCGAGCGACAATCCAGTCAACTAGAGCCGCTGACTGAATTGCGACGGGTTGCTGATAGTTTGCGTTATCCCGCTCCATCGGCAAAATGGGTAGATGGTTCGGGATTATCGCGCTATAATCTCTTTACGCCGAACACGCTCGTTGATTTGCTGAAAAAAATCGTGGTCAAAGTGCCGCAGAAACGGCTGTTCGCGCTGTTGCCGTCCGCTGGTCAGTCGGGTACGTTACGTTCTATCGCCACTACCGAAAAGCCGTACATTTTCGCGAAGTCAGGTTCTATGAGTGGTGTTTATAACCTGAGCGGCTACGTGTTGACAAAACGAAATCGGACGCTGTATTTCAGTATCATGCATAATAATTTTACGCAGCCCGTCAGTGAAATGCGACGCCGGACAGCCGAATTGTTAAGAATAATCCATGATCAGTTTTGAGGTTAGTTGACTTGCTGTGGATTTATAGATTCATACGCCGTATCTCCAAGACACGGCGTACGATCTATAAATCCACAGCAAGTCACTCATTGGCGAATGACCAGTTTGTAAATCGGGTAGCTCACGGCGATAAAGCCAATCGCGTACAAGCTGCTGGAAAAATCACCAATAACGACACCGATCAAAAATGCCAGCGATGCAATCAGTAGGGACCAGGTTGTAAACGGGTAACCCCATGCACGAACCGGTCGCGGTAATTCTGGCTCCGTTTGCCGTAAGCGAATCAGTGCGGCAAAGCTTGCCGCGTAGCATAGCACGAAGAAAAACGTCGCTATATCCGATAGTTTGCTATAGGTATTGGTCAGAATCAGCAAGATCGACGCCAAAGCGGTCAGAATGGTAGCGTTGATGGGTGTACCACCGTCATTAACCTTTGTTACGAACCGAAAAAACAACCCATCGCGTCCCATCGCGAAAATGACGCGTGGATTAAACATAATCTGGGCGTTGATAATACCCATAATAGAAATCATCAGCAGGAACGTCACAACCTGCGCGCTCCCCGGTCCAAATAATAGCTGAACCGCATCTGCTGCCGGTAGCTTCGAGCCCGCCAGCGTCGATATGGGCAGCACATACAATAACGCCAGATTGACCAGAATGTAAATGCCAATTATTAACAAGACCCCACTGATCATAGACCGGGGTAGATTACGACTAGGATCTACATCTTCCTCCGTAAAATAAGCCGCCGTATGCCAGCCGTCGTAGGTGTAGAAAACTGATTGTAAAGCCGCTAAAATACCCAGCCAGATACCGCCCCCGGCCAGTGGTCGAACCGTGTCCGTTGAGATGGGCGTGTTCGTATCAGGCGTCACGGCGAAACAAACGATAACAAAAGCGAGTAAGCCAACGGCTTTCAGCACGCTCATAACCTCCTGCGCCCGACTCGCCAGACGAACACCAACGGAGTGAAAGGCGACGAAAGCCACCAGAATGCTAACAGCGATTAGTTTTTGGTGATCGACCAACGAAGGAGAAAGCAGGCCGATGTACTCACTCATAACCGCTGCACCGAAGGCCATCGCCGAAACGCTACCGAGCCAGCTACTGATGCCAATGATAAAACCGGCGTAATTGCCAAACGCCCGGCGGGCGTATACGTACCAGGCTCCGGCTTTGGGCAGCATAGTTCCCAACTCCATGACGGATAAAGAACCGATAAGCGCGTATAAGCCAACAACAAGCCAGACGGCAATAATCAAGGAAGGATTTCCAACATCTTGAGCAATAGGACCTGGTTTTCGCAAAATGCCGGTGCCAATTGTTCCGCCGATGGTTACGGCCACGCCGAAGCCGACGCCTAACAGTTTTTTTAATTGGTTTTGAGCCATAGGTTGGCGGAAAACAACGTTTCGGTTCGTCGAGGTAGGTTATCCTACAATGATAGCGAAAAAGTGGCTGAAATGAACAGATTGCCCGCTTGTCGCAACGCATGGGTGATTTTTTGTAAGTTTGCCCGCATGAGAACCCTCCTCACGCATCCTTACGTGCTGGTATTTGCCGGTGGCGGAATCGGTAGTCTGGTACGCTACCTCGCTGGACGGTTTATTCCGGCAACGTTATCTGGTTCACCGTTTCCAACCGCTATCCTGCTCGTTAATATTATGGCAAGTGCTGTTCTGGGAGCTGTAGTGGGCTGGGCGATGGGGCGCACGACCGGCGAAGATATGCGCTTGCTGATCGGTGTTGGTTTCTGCGGAGGGTTGAGTACGTTCTCTAGTTTTAGTAACGATACCGTTCTGCTGCTGCAAAATGGTCGGATGGGTGTTGCGCTGCTCAATATCGGCTTGAACGTAGTATTGTGCCTGCTGGCTTCAACCGGAGGTTTATTGGTTGGTCAGAAATTATGAACTGGATCGCCTACAGACGATCTGTAGGAAAAGCTTTCTTACACGGAAATTTACAAGGGTTTCTTTCGGCTAATGGATTCAATTGCCTCACAAGATCAGACTATAGCGCGTCGGCTTCACGATGCGCACGATACGTATAAGGAACAAACCTTACTACACCGTCGCTTCAAACACAAAGACATTGTACCACTGCTCAACTCACTCAGCGGTCAGGCACCGTTTGACGTTAGCCAGATTGGCGAATCTTTGGAGAAGCGGTCCATTCATCAGGTCAAGGCTGGAATGGGTTCCAATAAGGTGCTGCTTTGGTCTCAGATGCACGGCGATGAAGCAACGGCGACAATGGCTTTGTTTGATATTTTTAATTTTCTAAAGGCCAGCAACGATGGGTTCGATGACTTTCGGGAAGCAATCTTAGCCAGTACGACCCTGTATTTTGTGCCCATGCTCAATCCCGACGGAGCCGAACGGTTTCAGCGTCGTACTGCAACGGATATTGATATGAACCGGGATGCGCTGCGGCTACAGACGCCGGAGGGGGCTTTGCTGAAGAAACTGCAACAGACCTTACAGCCACTGGTTGGGTTTAATCTCCACGATCAAAATCCCCGGTACAGCGTAGGAAAGACGGGAAAGCAGGCTGTTATGTCATTTCTAGCGACAGCTTACGACGAAGAACGGAATGTCAACGAAGTTCGCGAGCGATCCATGCAACTCATTGTAGGTATGAACCGGGTTGTGCAGCAATTCGTACCGGGGCAGGTAGGTCGCTTTGATGATGAGTTCGAGCCGAGGGCTTTCGGTGATAACATTCAAAAGTGGGGAACGACGCTCGTTTTGGTTGAATCGGGCGGCTATAAAGGTGACGTTGAGAAGATGATTATCCGGCGGCTAAATTTTGTGGCTATCCTGACGGCGTTGAAAGCGATTGCCGATGGCTCGTATAAACGGGAAGATACCGCCGACTACCAACGCATTCCCGAAAACGGACGCTTACTCTTTGATGTACTTATTCGCAATGCAACCGTTGTTCGGGAGGGTCAGGCGGTTACGGTAGATGTCGGAATTTTTCACAATGAAATCAACACCAGCAACGGTGGATTTCGCTACAAAAGCGTCATCGACGACATTGGCGACCTGTCAACATTTCATGGATTAAATGAAATTGATGCAACGGGCTTAACGCTTGTTCCAGCTCATGTATACGCCGAACCCTTAAACTCTGCTGCCGACTTGCAACAGCTTGATGTTGCGTCGCTTAGACGCGAGGGGATCTCTGTATTCAAGGTTAGACAGAAGCCTGACGATTGTTACCCTCAACATCCGGTTCACTTATTATACGAAGGCGATTTGCCCGCGCAACCCCTTGCTATTGACCAGATTCCGACTTTCCTGTTGCTGAAAGACAATCAGATTATATACCGGTTTGTCAACGGGTTCTGGGGCGATACTATTGACGAGTCAGGCAAACAGTGTAACGGCATAGCCGAATAATCAAGCGCTAAAAATTTAATAAACCACTTTATTATGAACTATCCTCTGGCATCGGCAGAATAATATTAATCGTGTTAAGGAATGGTTAAGATTCTGTCTACTAACAGGTTACGTAGACGGGTAAATGTAACCCAAGCGTAACATTGGCGTAACGTTGGCGTAATATTGGGCTGGTAGTTTTGCGACGCTTATAAGCGACTCCAAAAAACCAATATGAAACGTAACGTATTCTTATTTCTACTATCACTCTTGTCGACCGCCGTTCTGGCGCAGACAGGTACCGTCAGGGGTACCATTAAAGACAGTAAAACCAAAGAAGCCTTAATTGGCTGTACAATTCGGATTGACGGAACCCAACTGGGTGGTACCACCGACGTAGAAGGAGGTTTCTCAATCGCCAATGTTCCCGCCGGTACGCAGAAAGTAGTTATCTCGTACATATCGTATCAAACCAAAGAAATTCCAAACGTTCGGGTAGAGTCTGGAAACACGACCGCTATTGAAACCGAACTGGACGAAGAAGGAAAATCGCTTCAGGAAGTTGTTGTCCGGGCAAACCGCGCTACAAATACGGAAGTAGCCGTTATTACCGAGATCAAGCAAATCAAAGCGCTGGCCGTCGGTATTTCGGCAGCCCAGATTCAGAAGTCGCAGGACCGCGATGCCGCAGCGGCCATTCGCCGGGTACCGGGTGTCAGTATCCTCGACAATCGTTTCGTTCTGATCAGAGGATTGGGCTCTCGCTACAACTCCGTCCTGATCAACGACGTAATCGCACCATCGACGGAAGTAGAAACCCGTTCCTTCTCCTTCGATATTATTCCAAGCAACATCCTTGACCGGATGATTGTCTACAAGTCGGGTTCGGCTGAATTGCCCGGCGATTTTGCGGGCGGTATCGTAAAAATCTACACGAAGCGTCGTCCAAGCAATAACTTCTTTGATGTTGGCTTAACGTTCGGCTACCGTCCCGGCACAACTGGCCAGCAGGTACAATCCCACGACCGGGGTGGCTTGAGTGCATTAGGGTTATGGTCAGCTAATCAGACTGTACCAACGAGTTTCCCAACACGTTCCGGCGATTTTAACGCGCTGGGTGCTCCACAGCGCGCGGCTTATGCGCGTTTGCTTCCTAATTCATGGGGGTTAACGAACGTCACGGTTATGCCCGATGTACGTTTTGCGCTTAACACAGGTCGTCGGTTTGATGTCGGCAATGTTCAGATCAGTAACCTGACCAGCGTCAACTACAGCATGACGAACCAAGCGACCGACATTGATTTCCGCGTGTACGAAAACGGAGCGGTTGCTAATGCAGTCAACCAATCGTACAACGACGCCAGCTTCGCCCGGCAGTCGCGGTTGGGACTGCTTCACAACTGGTCGCTGCGCTTTTCGCCAGCGTTCACGCTCGAATGGAAAACGCTCTTCAACCAGCTGGGCAATCAGGAAACCGTTGTTCGGCAGGGTCAAAACTTTGATTCAAACGCCGATATCCGCAGTTATTCGCAACGGTTCGAAAACCGTAGTATCGCTACGACGCAGGTTTCGGGTGAGCATCAGTTAAATGAACTGACAAAGCTTAACTGGATTGCCGGTTATGGCTATTCGGGCCGTTGGGAACCTGACTGGAAACGCGCTCGCTACCAGGCTCCGTTGAACAGTGGCGAAAATGGACCATACACCCTCGTAACTCCGCTATCACCGAACCCGATTGACGTAGGTCGGTTTTACTCGAAGCTGAATGAGCAGACTGTTTCGTTAATTAGTAATTACGATCATACGTTTGGTAATCCAACGGATCGGGAGCCTAGCCACATACGGGCCGGTATCTACGGCGAACGTCGCGTTCGTGACTATTCGGCTCGTTTTTACGGCTACAACAGTATTCCCGGATCAGCCAGTGACGGCGCTATCGTGCAGCAGCAACCGATTGGCTCAATCTTCTCGCCAACGAACGTAAGCGGTCAGCCTGGTGGACTGTCGTTACTGGATGGTACGTCTGATTTTGATTCATACCAGGGAAGCAATACCTACGGTGCTGCTTATGTCAGTGGTGACATCAACCTGAGCGCTCGCACCAATGTAACGCTAGGCTTACGGGGCGAATACAACGTGCAGGGATTGCAAAGCCAGCGGATGGGTGTTGACCGGCAGTTGGTAAACCGGGCGATTTTTAGTCCACTACCATCGATCAACATTACGCACAAGCTTAACGACCGGCATAACGTACGGCTGGCTTATTCGGCTACCGTGAACCGACCCGAACTACGCGAGTTAGCTCCTTTCCAATACTTTGACTTCAACCTGCTGGCCGTTGTTACGGGTAATACCGAACTGACGACTGCTACGGTTCAGAACGTTGATTTGAAGTGGGAATTTTACCCAAGCCCCAACGAACTGATTTCGGTTACCGGTTTTTACAAGCATTTCCGCAATCCGATCGAAAGCTTCCTGCTCCCAACGGGTAACGGTTTTAGCTATTCCTTCATCAATGCTCCGACGGCTCGTAACTACGGTGTCGAAGTAGAAATTCGTAAAGGTTTCCAGCAGTCAGGGAGCAAATTCCTCCAGAACCTTCAGGTTGTTGCCAACGGATCACTGATCAACAGCCGCGTAACGCTGGGTGACTTTGTCCGGGCTCCAGATGCAACCTCGACCGTTGTTGATGTACCGCTGAAAGATTTGGCCGACCGCGAACGGCCACTGGCAAGCCAATCGCCATACCTGATTAACGCCGGGGTATACTATCAGGAGCCAAACACGGGACTACAGTGGAACGTACTGTACAACGTTTACGGCCCACGCATCTTTGCCGTAGGTACGCGTAACAACCCGACGATCTATGAACTTCCCCGTCATGCGATTGACCTGAACATCAGCAAGACGTTCAACCAAAAAATTGAATTACGGCTAGGCGTTCAGGATATTCTGAATCAGGCAACCCGATTCGCTCAGGATTTCAACGGCGATGGCAAAATCGGCAAAGACCTTACGTCGCAAACCGTTGGTGCCGATCAGGTTTTCCGTCGCTTCCGTCGTGGCCAGTACGTTACGCTGACCGGTGTTTACACCTTCGGCCGTCGCACGATTGTTCCCTAATGTTTTCCAATTGCCTTTTATAAACCAAATCAATGTTAGTTATGAATCAGCTCATTCGGTGGGGAAGCCTGTTGACGTTAGTAGCAGGACTGATCGTCTTTATTTCGTCCTGTAAGAACGACGATTCCCCCGCTCCGGTGCTCAGCATTACGTCTATCAGCCCAACGTCGGCACCTGTCGGAACAACCGTTGTACTTACCGGTACCAATTTCAACGCAACTCCGGCCAGCAACACGGTAACGTTTGGCGCTGTTTCGGCTTCGGTTGTTGCCGCTTCATCAACGCAGTTATCGGTTGTTGTACCCGCCAGCGCCGGTTCGCCAGTTTCGGTTACAGCCAATGGTCAATCAGCACAGGGACCTGCGTTCACGATTAGCTCAAAACCCGTTGTGACGAAGGCCGGAAGCATCACGGCCAGTGAAACCTGGACAGCTGGTAATGTGTATCTGCTCAGAGGTTTTGTTAACATAAAATCGGGTGTGGTCGTAACGATCCAGCCCGGTACGATTATTAAAGGCGGTACCGTTGACGAAGATCCAACCGGTTCCAAAAAAGGTGGTACGCTCATCGTTGAGCAGGGTGGCCGTGTAGAAGCGTCGGGTACGGCACAGCAACCTATCGTTTTCACATCCAACCGCGCGGCTGGATCACGCAACTACGGTGACTGGGGTGGTATCGTTCTTATCGGTAGAGCGCCACACAACCGTCCAGCCAGCCAGGCAGCAGAAGGTGGTATCGGTATTCAGCTAGGTGCGTTCAACGAGCCGACTGACAACTCGGGTACGCTCCGGTACGTGCGTATCGAATTCGGTGGTATAGCTCTGACAAATGAAGCAAACAGCGAGATCAACGGATTAACCATGTACGGCGTAGGATCAGGTACGACCATCGATCACGTACAGGTTTCTTACAGTGGTGACGACTCTTACGAGTGGTTCGGTGGTACGGTTAACGCAAAATATCTGGTTGCTTACCGTGGTTTCGACGATGATTTCGATACGGACTGGGGTTACACCGGTAAAGTACAGTTTGGCGTGTCGTTGCGCAATCCGCAGGTAGCTGACCAATCGGGTTCAAACTGCTTTGAGTCGGACAACTTCAACTCTGGCGAAAACGCGGGTGGTGTTGCCTTATCAGCAAATAATGGTCTGCCGCTTACACAGCCTATTTTTGCTAACTTCAGCAGCTTCGTAACGAGCGGTACGCCAAGCAATGCATCGACATCGAGTTCGGGCGGTAGCGGTCCATACCAGTCAGCTATGCACCTGCGTCGCAACACGGCTATCAGCGTTATCAATTCGGTGTTTGTTGGCTGGCCTGAGGGACTTCGTCTGGACGGAACCACAACCGGTACGCTCAACAACGCTAACAACGGTAGCCTGGAAGTACAGGGAATTACGGTTGCTAACTCGCTAACGGCAGTTCGGGGTGCTGGTAACATCACCAATGATCAGGCTAGCGCTTATTTCTCACTAGCCGCTCGTAAAAATAACGTTATCGCATCTACGGATCTGGCTTCGCTACTACTCAATGCGAATAGCTTTAGCCTGACCTCGCCAAACTTCGTTCCTGGTTCAGGTTCTCCATTGCTGACATCGGCCAACGCAATTACCGGTGGTAAACTATCCGACTCGTTCTTCGTCTCTGCTCCCTACCGGGGTGCGTTCAACACCGAGAACTGGCTGACGGGTTGGACCAACTTCGATCCGCAGAATACGAACTACGATCAATAGCCTTCATTATATAATTTCATATTGGTGTCGCATGAAAGGGCCGGGGCTTTGCACCGGCTTTTTTCTTGTTACGGATCAGTTGAGTGGGTAATACTGCTGATAAATAGTGGGTTATCACGCGGAAAATAAATTAATCAACTATTTCTAGTGGGTGGAATACTCATATGATAGTAAGATTTTGCACATTGCAGGCAAAAGGTGACGAATAGTTATAGATAATCTACATATTTCGTTACCTAGGGGTCAAAAGCGCGTCTAACACCCAATTAAGTTTATTGAGCGTTATAAGAAGGGCTTGGCATTGGGACAGAAGTGCAGGCAGTATAACGTTTGTTTAAGCCTCGAAAAGCGTAACGACTAGCTCAATAGCTTCTATTTCCTTACAAGCTGCTGCAAGTTTGTGGACCGATTTTGCCTCAGTATATAGTGTTGTTCAACTCCTAAGTTACCGTAACAGATGATTTCAAAAAAAGCCAAGTACGCGATTAAGGCCCTCAAAGTTTTGACTGAAGAGTTTGGAAAAGGCCCTGTCCTGATTTCCTATATCTCAGCCAAAGAAAACATTCCTAAAAAGTTTTTAGAAGCGATTCTGCTGGAGCTACGTAACCACGGAATCCTCCAAAGCCAGAAAGGAAAAGGAGGAGGGTATCTGTTACGTGTAGATCCGGCTCGAGTTAATCTGGCACAAGTACTACGGGTTATTGACGGGCCTATTGCGCCAACACCGTGCGTGTCTTTTAACTTCTACGTAAAGTGCGACGATTGCAACGATGAGGTGACGTGCGCGCTGAAACCGATTATGGAGCGGGTGCGGGATGCCAATTTAGGCGTCTATGAAAACACAACCTTACTGACGTTCCAGAATCTGGACTCGATTGAAACGAAAGAAATTGCAATTGGGGCCAATGCGCCTGAATTGACGGAATCGTCTGCTGACCGGTTATTAGCTTAATCCGGCAGATCTATAAAAGTATTGGGGCGTAGGCTTACGTTGTAGGCCTACGCCCCGATTTTTGTTAGCTAGGCTGGTGCTCCTTCCGCAACAGATCGTTTACCGTTTTAACCGGGTTGAACGTAATCAGCGGTACTTCCACAAAAATAGTATTCCAGTCGGCCATGGCGCCGTTCCAGAGGCCCGGCAACTCCTGTGCTTTCAGGTCCTTACCATCTTTTGATTTAGCCGTAATAAATCCGGTTTGTGGATCGCGGTAATCGGTCAGGTTAAACTTATTGCCCTTGTGATCTTTGACACCGCAAACCAAATCGACCGGGTTGAAGTGCGTTGCCTCATCGAAAATCGATTTCTGTTCTTGGTTCGACAGGTCAATCTGGGCCGACTCGACAATTTGAAGTGAGGTTGAGCCATCCTGATTTCTGGCCCAGAACGGTCCTCCACCGGGTTCGCCTACGTTCTTCACCATACCGCAGGCACGAACCGGTCGGTTTAGTTTTTTGCGTAAGTAGGCTAGTTTTTCTTCCTTCGCTAAGCTCTCAAATCCGTCGGGCGGAAGCGTAAATAACGTCCGGCGCAGGAGTTCGTCGGCTTCCGCCACATAACCGTCGCTTACTTCGTCAGACTCTAGCAGGCCCTGCAATCGGGCGATTTGCTGCTGCGCGTCAAGAAGTACCGATGCCAACACTTTCTTGTAGGTGATTGTTGGCTCCTTAATCTCGTCGGGTACAACATTGTCGATGTTCTTGATGAACACAATATCAGCGTCGATATCGTTGAGGTTTTCAATCAGTGCACCGTGACCCGCCGGGCGGAACAGCAACGAGCCGTCCGGGTTGCGGAACGGCGAATTGTCCGGGTTAACCGAAATGGTATCGGTCGATTTTTTCTGCTCAGAAAAGCTGATGTCGAACGTAACGCCCAACCAAGCTTCGTAATCGGCTCTTTGCGCGTCGATCAACTGCTCAAAGCGGTCGCGGTGTTCGGGCGATACCGTAAAATGAATTTTTACCAACCCATCGGAATTAGCGTAAGCCGCTCCTTCTACCAGGTGTTCTTCGACAGGCGTGCGTGGGCCGTCCGGATAGTTATGAAACTTCAGCAAGCCCTTCGGCAGGTTGCCATATTCCAGACCTTTGTCCGTCAGCAAAAAGCTCAAAACCGTCTGGCGGTCGTTTTCAGCCACGGCTTTGTCCAGATCCTGCCCTTGAGCAGCCATGGCGGCTTTTAGATCTTCGTAGAAGGCAAAGTCGGTCATGCGGGCAAAAACCTCATCCGTTGCTTTGTCTGACTTACCATCCAGCGCGGCAAACAACGACTTGAACATACGGGTAGCCGCTCCCGAAGCGGGTACGAACTTAACCAACTGACGTTCGTGAGCCGCCTGGTCGAAGCGATGAATGTAAGCGGCTAGCTGATCCTCGTCAACACGGACGATCCCGTCACCAACGGTTGCCGCTTTGATGACGTTGAGATAAGGGAATCCGTTGACGAAATAGTTTATTTGCTTATCGATCTGCTCAGGAGAAATACCCTGTGCCACAATCTGGTCCTGATCTTGCTCAGTAAATTGCATAAGGTGAACGGAATAATAGCGTTAGGAAAGGGCGGCAAATTGGCTAAATAGCTGATGTGACGCAAATCAATTTTATGTTAGTGTTATTTGTTTTAAAAGCGCTCGACTAAGGAAACACGATGAAGAGTCGATTCAACAATGTCTGGAGTGGCTGGTGACAAATTATCGACTATTCAGTGAATTTAGCCAAGTAGCTTATTACCAAAATACTTTTGAAAAAAACGGTTAATGAACATGAAACTAATTGCCTTCGATGCCGACGACACGCTTTGGGTAAACGAGCCAAACTACGTCAATGTTAAAGAGAAATTGTGTAAGCTGCTTTCCCATCACGTAGATCAGACAACCTTGTCCCAACGGTTTTATGAGGCACAGATACGCAATTTGCGGTTGTTTGGCTATGGTGCGAAGAGTTTTATTCTGGCGATGATCGAAACCGTTATCGAGCTGACGAACGGTGCGGTGACAGGAACGGAGATTCAGCAAATTATTGACGTTGGTCGTGAACTGTTAGACTTTCCGATTGATGTGCTCGACGGAATCCCTGAAGTACTGGATGTGCTGTCGCAACAGTTCGATTTGATGGTGCTGACCAAGGGCGATCTGTTTGACCAGGAAAGTAAAATTGCCCGCTCCGGTTTGGGCCATTATTTCAAGCACATCGAGATTGTCAGTGAAAAGAACGAACAGTCGTATCAGGCAATCCTTAAAAGGTATAACGTGCAGCCGAGCGAATTTCTGATGATCGGCAATTCCCTGAAGTCTGATATATTGCCAGTCGTTCACATTGGTGCGAAAGCGGTTCACATACCATATGCGATTACCTGGGAGCACGAGCGAGTGGCAGAGGAGCAGTTAGCCGGTAAGTCATTCGTCACGCTGGAAAGCGCGCGTGGGCTGGTCGAACTGATTATGGGTGCTAAAGAAGTAGCGTGAAATGGTCAGCGTCCAGATTCGCCGGAAACCTGTTGCGAAACGTCTGTAGCTCGTCCAGCGAAAGATTTTGTTGGTGGGCGATTTCAGAATCAGTTTGCCGAAACAGGATATCGCCTTTAAAGTCAATCACGGCGGAGTCGCCCGTGTAGGGGTGATTATTCCCGTCTTCGCCAACCCGATTGACGCCGACGACATAACTCAGGTTTTCAATGGCCCTGGCTTGCAGTAGCGTATTCCAGGCATTACGCCGGGGAGCGGGCCAGTTGGCTACGTAAAGCAACAGATCGTACTCGAAATCAGCGGAGGTTTCGCTTTGGTTGCGGCTCCAGACGGGGAAGCGCAGATCATAGCAGATCAGCGGACAGATTCGCCAGCCTTTCCATTCTTTGACAATACGGCGGGTACCGGCGGTGTAAATGGTGTCTTCGCCCGCCATACGAAATAAATGGCGTTTGTCGTACGTATCGAACTGACCGTCGGGCTGCATCCAGACCAGCCGGTTAAAATAATTGCCTTTTTCCTGCACGACATAGCTGCCTGTAACGACCGCTTTGGTTTGAGCCGCCATCTGCTTCATCCACCGAAAGGTCGTCAGATTCATTGGCTCAGCCACGGACGATGCGTTCATCGTAAAACCCGTCGTAAACATTTCGGGCAGAACAATCAGATCGGTCGGTTCCGGCAGGGAAAAGACACGCTCCTCCAGCATAGCCCGGTTGGCGACAGGGTCGTGCCAGTATAGACTTGTCTGAAGGAGCGTGACATTAAGCATCGGTAAGCGGGACTACCGCGAAAATTTCATTTTGTATTCGGCATCCGTCCGGCCTTTCGTGATGTCGGCCAGTTTTTTCTTGATAAGCTGACGACGAATGGTTGGCAGATAATCCGTGAAAAGTTTGCCTTCCAGGTGGTCGTATTCGTGCTGAATGATACGGGCGGCCATACCATCGAATTCTTCTTCGTGCTCGTTCCAGTCCGTATCGAAGTAGCGAATCACAATAATTTCGGGTCTGAACACTTCCCCCCGGATGCCAGGAATGCTTAGGCAGCCTTCTTCAAAGCCCCAGTCTTCGCCGGCTTCTTCAATAATTTCCGGATTGATAAATACCTTTTTAAAGTCAACCACACTCTGGTCAACATCTTCTTCGGGTTCGTCCTCGTTCAGAGGCTGACCATCTACCACAAACATGCGAATGCTCTGTCCAATCTGCGGTGCTGCCAGGCCAACCCCGGAAGCCGCGTACATGGTTTCGAACATGTTTTCGCTTAATGTTTTGACGTCGATGCTACCGGGTTCGATATCTTTGGCCCGTTTTCTCAGCACTGGATCGCCGTAGGCAATTATTGGGAGAATCATTGTTTTATTGGTCCGTTGTCGGTCGAAAATCCCTGTATGTTGAACGGGTTTTCTATTCCAAAAACTATTTTTTTAAGCTTTCCATGTATGACTGAAGAATGATGGCCGCACTGACCTTGTCGATGTTGCCTTTCTCCCGCCGATCTTTTTTCGTGCTTCCATTGGCCAGCATAGCCTGCAATGCCATAACTGACGTGAAGCGTTCGTCATGCCAATAAACGGGAATATCGGGCAAAGCGTTCTGTAAATGAGTCACAAACTTCCGGACACGGGGCGTATTATCGGTGTCCGTTCCGTCTAATCGTTTGGGTAATCCAACGACAAACGCTTCTACTGGCTCCCGTTCGACATAGCTCTTTAAAAATTTCAACAGCTCGTGAGACGGTACCGTTTCCAGCGCCGAAGCAATAAGTTGCAACGGGTCCGTAACGGCAAGGCCAGTTCGTTTTGCACCGTAATCAATCGCTAAGAGTCGCGCCATAACAGGGGCAAAGGTACAACATTGAGGTTTGAGGTCCGTTAATTCGCAAATGAAAAAAGCCATCCGAAGATGGCCTTTAACGTAATATTGACTTCCTCAAATGGCTTCGGTTGCTGAACCGTCGAACGGTATCCGTTGGTTCTGTCCTTTCTGATTACCGGATAAACGTTCGTGAATAGGGCCCGATTTGTCTCGGAGAAAAGCCCCCGACCGTTTGGTGAAGAACGCTTTGATCTCAGCCAGGATCGACAAAGCAATTTCGTCCGGTGTTTCGGCCCCTAAGTCCAGACCAATGGGAGCGTGAACGCGTTCCAGGGTGGTTTCAGAAAAATGAAGACCGTATTTGGCAAACTCGTCCTGCATCTTGTCAAACCGTTTCCGAGGCCCCAACATACCGATATACGGCACATCGGTGGCTAACAGCGATTCCAACACGGCGCGGTCGTAATTGAAGTTGTGCGACATCAACACGGCTGCCGTTCGGTCGGTAATGGTAATCTTATCAAGAACGGCTTGCCGATCGGCAAACAAAACACAGGTTGCTACCGGAAAGCGTTTAGGGGCTAAATGGGCCACGCAGTCGTCGGTTACCGTAACCTGCCAGCCAAGATCGCGGGCAAGCTTCGCTACCGGGATAACATCGTAACCGGCCCCGAAGATTACTAGCTCGATGCCTGGGTCAATTCGCTCGATAAACAACTCCGCGCTTCCTGATTCAACCGCGTAGGTTTGCGTTAAGGGCTTACCTGTAACAAACACGTTCTGCATATCGGCTTGCAACCAATCTGGAATCAGGCTCGCCGACTGATCGGTCAGCACAAAGCGGTTACTGGGCATCAAGCCAGTCGTTGCATCGCTTTTAAGGACGGTAGCTAACACCCGAACATCGCGTTTCTGAGTAAACTCACGCAGGAGTTCGACCGGATTATGCGAATCGGTCGGGTCGATGGGTTCGATCAGAATGTCGATGATGCCGTTACAGCCCAGACCAACACCAAAGCTGTTGGCTCCATCATCCATTGTATCGTACGTAACGACAATGGGATCGCCATCAAGCATTACCTGACGTGCTTTCCGAAGCGCGTCGCCTTCCAGACAGCCCCCGCTGATCGCTCCTTCCCAGCGGCCATCGTCGGTGATAAGCATCCGCGCTCCCGGCCGACGGTACGAAGAACCTTCCACCCAGACAACGGTTGCCAGAGCCGCCTTGCGTTTCGAAAAATCTATCTGTTCAAAAACCTCAACGATGCGGGCTATTTCTTTCATGGACGATGCTGCGTTTTGACTGTCATAGTCCTTCTGACAGAAGGACTATATAAACTATAACGGTAGCCAGAAAAATCTGTTTTGTGTTCGGAGCGTAAACAGATCAACCGAACGCGATCAGGAAACTTTCTCCAGATCGAACGGCAACCGACGGATGCGTTTGCCCGTAGCCGCGAATACCGCATTAGCCAGTGCGGGCGCTAACGGCGGTAAACCGGGTTCGCCAACGCCTTTGATCGTCGGCCCCCCTTCGGCCAAAATGTGTACCTCGACGGGAGGCATCTCGTTGATACGGAGCATCCGGTTTTTATCGAAGTTGTCCTGAACTGCACGACCCTGCTCGAACGTGATGCCGTCTTTGGTGGCGGCTGTCAGCGCCATCGCAATTGCTCCTTCGACCTGTGCTTTGACGGTATCGGGATTGACAACCGTTCCCAGATCGATTACGCAGTACACCTTGTCAACTTTTACACCGCCACTTTCCGTTTTGGAAACCTCGACAACCTGACCCGCCAGTCCGGCGAAGAAATTCCATTGCGCAACACCCCGGCCTTTTCCAGCAGGTAACGGCTTATCCCAGCCCGACACTTCTTTCAGTTTTGTCAGCACGCGCTTGGTATCCGATTCTTTTGTCAGCATCGCCAGGCGGAACGCCATTGGATCTTGGCCCGCTTTGTGGGCCATCTCGTCCAGAAAACACTCGTGCGAGAAGGCCAGCGTCGAACTCGTCACCGAGCGCCAGTACGTCAGCGGAATGTGCGTTTCGGCGTGGACGTAGCGTGTGTTTACATTCGGAATTTCGTATTGCTGCTCATTCGTGCCTTCCAGCATGGTGCCGTCGGGCTTCGTTTTGTCGTATTTCCCCTTTTCGCCCATCGTCGCGTCGATAGAGGGCGAAATGACTTTATGCTGCAAAGCGACGGCTTGGCCTTCGTTCGACAAAGCACCACGCATGGCCGAAAACGTCATCGGGCGGAAAGGACCAAGTGCCGTATCATCCTCGCGCGTCCAGACAACCTTAATCGGTTTACCAACCGTTTTCGACAACAGGGCCGCTTCGGTGGCAAAATCTTGCGTGAGTCGTCGGCCAAATCCGCCACCGTTAAACAGAATATTTACCTTGATATTGTCGGCTGGGATGGCTAGTACTTTAGCTACTTCGTCCCGTACCAAATCGCCACCCTGCGACGAAACCCACAGTTCCAGTTTGTTGCCGGGTTGATAATGAGCCAATGCGTTCATCGGCTCCATCGTCGAATGGCTTATGATGGGCGTTTCGTAAAAGGCTTCGAGTTTAACAGGAGCGTCGGTGAATGCCTTGTCGAATTCGCCCGCGTTATGGCCGACAACACCATCGGTTTTTGCCAGTTCACGCAGCGAATTTTCAAAGCTTACCGTATTGAACGTCTCATGGTTCTGGTTATCCCATTTTACGGTTAAGGCTTTACGGCCTTTCAAAGCAGCCCAATAGTTGTCTGCTACGACGGCTACACCTTCGTAGCGATTGTAGCCAACCACGCGCTCTACTTTAACCACCTGCCGAACACCTTTGACTTTCAAGGACTGCGTCGCGTCAAAGCTCACCAGCTTACTGCCCAACACCGGGCACCGCTCGACTGATGCATACAACATACCGGGTACTTTCGCGTCAATGCCGAACTGCGCTTTCCCCGTTGCTTTGAGAGGGGTGTCGGGGCGAGGGGCGGGTTTACCCAGAATTTTGAAATCGTTGGGGTCTTTTAAGGTAGGCTCTTTCGGAACGTCCAGCTTGGAAGCTACCTCTGCCAATTCACCGTAAGACAGTTTTCTGCCCGATGGCCGGTGTACGATTTTTGCGTTTTCGGCGTAACACTCCTGAGCAGGGACGTTCCACTGCTGGCTAGCTGCCTTGATAAGCATATCGCGGGCCGATGCCCCCACTTTCCGCATCTGCGTGTAGCCGCCCCGGATGGAACCGCTGCCGCCAACGGCCTGCGACCATAAGCCGCCGAACTTGCTTTCGCCCCCGGTTTGCAGGATAGTAACGTTGTCCAGCGAAACTTCCAGCTCCTCGGCAATCAGCGCCGGAACCGACTGGTACGTCCCCTGACCGATTTCGGGTCGGGGGTTCATCAGTGTAATTCGGCCTGATTTTTCGATGAGAACAAAAGGCGTCAACTCGACCGATTCGGGTAGGGCCAATCCGGTTTGGTCGCTTAGATTTAGTACAGGACCGGCGAGGGGTTCAGTGGCCGAAAGACCCAAGGCAAATGCCGCGCTGGTCAAACCGGCCGCTTTCAGAAAACTTCGGCGGTCAATGGAAGTTTGGTTTGGTTTTGCGCTCATCGTTTGCCGATTTTGGGTGTAGACTTGGGTGCTTTGGGTGGGACGACTGCCATCTCGGATGAAGCCGTGTGAATCGCCTGCCGAATCCGGTTGTACGTACCACAACGGCAGATATTTCCCTGCATAGCCGCGTCAATATCGGCATCGGTAGGTTTAGGTGTTTCCTTGAGCAAGGCTACCGCCGACATAATCTGCCCCGACTGACAGTAGCCGCATTGGGGCACCTGATGCTCGATCCACGCTTTTTGAATCGGATGGTCGCCGTTTTTAGAGATACCTTCAATCGTCGTAATCTTATGCCCTGCCGCAGCCGATGCCGGGAAGCTACAGGAACGAATGGGGGTACCATCGAGGTGAACCGTGCAGGCACCACACTGGGCAATGCCGCAGCCAAATTTGGTACCGGTTAACCCAACGACATCGCGGATGACCCACAACAGCGGCATATCAGCATCGACATCAACGGTATGTGGTTGATTGTTAATGGTTAATTTCAAGGAAGACATAGCCTAGACGGATAAATGAAAAGCAATCAATCACAAAGACGTTGCTTTACTACAGAAAATCGCAACTAAAATTAACGAATTAGCCCCACATTATCCGCTGCGTCCTTTTTAAAATTATGCGCTAATGAACAAGGTTTCGAGACAAAACCAGCCGGAATCCTTTACTGAACGATTCAGCGGGCGAAAAATGAAGAAGATAGTATAAACGCAGGTTGTAGCCAGATCTTATAAATATGTAAGCATTACTGATAAAACAGTATCATTAGCCAAAGCGTAGTAGCCGTCTGACGATTGATTTCGCCCCTGTCAGCAGCGAATTGCGAACAGAATAACTGGTGTTTGTTGATAAATAAAGAATTTGCTACTAATTATACGGTATAAACTTAGTATGTCATAAATACATAGAAGAAAATTTATACTGATTAATGGATTACACGGAGCAGATAATCTCCTTTCACAATTTCATAGCTGATGAATGCATACCCGGCGTGTCGCTTGACTGTGCAATATTTGGCTTTCACGACACGCGGCTAAAAGTCCTGCTACTGCGCTGGAAAGATACCAGCGAGTGGTGTTTGCCGGGTGGATTCATCTACAAAACTGAGTCTGTTGATCGGGCAGCCGAACGGGTGTTGTACGAGCGAACGGGTTTAGACAAGCTGTTTCTACAGCAATTTCATTTGTTTGGCGATGCCGTTCGGTATGACCGCGAGGAAATGTGGCGTAGACAGAAGATGCCCATGTCGTTTAGCGAACGCTGGCCCGAACGAACCTTATCCGTTGGTTATTACGCGTTGGTAGATCATACGCAGGTAACGCCTACACCCGACTTTATGACGGACGAGTGCCGCTGGTGGGATATAAGTGACTTACCCTCCTTGCTATACGATCACCGCCAGATTGTAACCGTTGCCTTACAGACGCTCCGGTCGCAACTCAACTGGCAGCCCATCGGTCTGAATTTGATGGCTGAAAAATTCACCATTCCGGAACTGCAGCGACTGTACGAGGCTGTGCTCGATAAACCGTTGGACGCTCGCAATTTTCACAAGAAAATTATGGGTCTGCATATCCTGACCCGGCTTGATGAGCGTCGAACGGGTAAAGCGCATAAATCGCCTTTCCTATACCGGTTCGACCGGGAAAACTATCAGAAAGCGCTTGGCAATGGTAATCTGAGCTTCGTCTAGCTTGAAATAAGCTACTTAAAAGCAGCTGTTTATCAGTTAGGTAAGTAAGCTTAATCCAACATTAAGCTTATGCTGGCGGTTGTTTCCGTGAATACAACTCGTGTTACTATGGAAACAAATACGTCGGAAAACCGCGAAATTGGAATTGGAGTGATCGGTATGGGTGGCTTTGGCTTGTTTGCCGTTCAGCAGTTTCTTCAGACTCCGCACACGAAACTGGTGGCAATTGCCGGATCAAAACGGGAGGAAGCTATCCGAACGGCTAAGCGTTTCGGTGCTGAGCAACTCGAAAGTCTGGAGGAACTGGTAAACCACCCGGAGGTTGATGTTGTCTACATCGCTACACCACCGTTTTTGCACTACGAGCAAGCCATGCTGGCGCTGAACGCGGGTAAACACGTCATTTGTGAGAAACCGTTGGCCATGAATCCAGAACAAGGCCGTGAAATGATCGAAAAGGCCAGGGAAAAAGGGCTGCTCATGGTAACGAACCTCATGCAGCGGTACAATCCCATGTTTGCCCGGATAAAGCACCTGATCGATAAAAAGCTGCTGGGTGAATTTCTGCACGGTTATTTCGAAAACTACGCCGGTGATGAAGGGCTTTCACCCGAACACTGGTTCTGGGATCGAAGCAAAAGCGGTGGTATTTTCATCGAGCATGGCGTTCACTTCTTCGATATGTTTTCGGGTTGGCTCGGTGAGGGAACCGTAAAATCGGCCCAGATCGTGAAGCGGCCTAATAGCAACGATATCGAAGATCAGGTACAGGCAACGGTGGAGTACGGTGATGACGAGACGGGCCGCAAACTGGTCAACTTTTACCACGGCTTTACGCAGACGGGTCGGATGGACCGGCAGGAAATGCGGTTGTTGTTCGAACGGGGTGATATTACGCTTTTTGAGTGGGTGCCAACGCGCATCGTACTACGGTGCGTGGCTGACGAAGAAACGACACGCGCGCTGATGGATCTGTTTCCCGGTGCCCAGCTCAATGTAACGGGCAACATCGGTGGTAAGGATTTACCACTGCGTGGACGGCACAAAGAATTCAACGCCTACCAGCAAATCGAGATTCGATACGGCTTCGAGACGGAGAAGCAGCATCTCTACAGTGAACTACTTCGGTTGATGTTCCGCGATCAGGTTTCTGCTATTCACTATCCGGAAACGCACCGCATCATTCGGGAAGAAAACGGACTAAATTCACTGCAAACAGCGGCTGGAGCGGATCAGTTAGCACGTCAGTAGACGACCGTTCAGTCACGAATAGCTACAATTAATAAAAAAATTTAAAAATATACCCGCGTGAACCCGAGTAGTCATACGAACTCCCTGATTTTTTGCGACATTTGCCGTATCTTATCTAATCTCTCCGCATAGCGCATGATCTCGGAGTCTCAACTACTCGACAACCTGGACGGGCAATTGCCGGGTGTATTACCTACCGGTGGCCCTATCCAATCGGCTATTACGTACGAAAAAATTCCTACCCACATCTACGCCGATGCGAAAGCTGCGTCGTTGGCGGTGGCGCAGGAAATTGCTGACCTGATTCGGCAGAAACAGAGTGAAGGCAAGCCCTGCATTCTTGGGCTGGCAACCGGCTCGTCTCCCAAAACGGTTTACGCCGAACTGATTCGGATGCACCGCGAAGAAGGGCTTAGTTTCCGCAACGTCGTTTCGTTCAACTTGGACGAGTATTACCCGATGGAGCCAAATTCGTTGCAGAGTTACTGGCGGTTTATGCGGGAGCAACTGTTCGATCACGTCGATATTCCACAGGGAAACTATCACGTGCCGGATGGAACACTGTCGGTTGATAAAGTAGCTGAGTTTTCGAAGCAGTACGAAGCCCAGATCGAAGCCGCTGGCGGCCTTGATTTTCAGCTGCTCGGTATTGGTGGTAACGGTCACATTGGCTTCAACGAGCCGGGTTCGCTCATCAACTCGCACACCCGCCTGATGATGCTCGATAATTCGACGCGTGCTGCCGCAGCGGCTGATTTTGGCGGACTGCCCAAAACACCCCGGAAGGCAATTACGATGGGGGTATCCAGCATCCTGAATGCGCGCCGTGTTGTGCTGCTGGCCTGGGGTGAACGCAAAGCGCCGGTTATTCGCGGAGCCGTTGAAGGGTTAGTAACAGAATTGAACCCGGCTTCTTACCTGCAAACGCATCGGAACGCGCTGTTTGTGATTGACACGGCGGCTGCTTCTGAGCTGACCCGCATGAAAACACCCTGGTTGGTGGATTCGGTTGTGTGGGACAACAACATGAAGAAGAAGGCGGTCACGTACCTGTCGCTGGCGCTTGATAAACCGATCCTGAAATTAACGGACCGGGATTATAACGACAATGGAATGAGCGATCTGCTGGCCCAATACGGTCAGTCGTACGATATCAACATTGACGTTTTCAACCAGCTTCAGCACACAATCACAGGTTGGCCGGGTGGTAAACCAAACGCTGATGACACGAACCGTCCCGAACGGGCGCAACCTGCCAAAAAACGCTGCCTGATCTTTAGCCCACACCCGGATGATGACATTATCTCGATGGGGGGCACGTTCCAGCGGTTAGTTGATCAGGGTCACGAAGTACACGTTGGCTACCAGACATCGGGCAACATCGCTGTGGCAGATGACGAAGCCCTGCGCTTTGCTGATTACGTTGTGGATTTCAACAGTAAGTTTGGCATCAATAGCCCCGAAGCTACCCGGATTTTCCAGGATGCGGCTGCATCGCTGCGGGAGAAGAAGGATAGCGAGATGGATACGATTGAGGTGCGCTACGTGAAAGGACTTATTCGGATGGGTGAAGCGAAAGCAACCTGCCGGTTTGTTGGTGTTCCGGTCGAGCAGGCTCACTTCATGAACATGCCTTTCTACGAAACGGGGAAAGTCGCCAAGAAACCGCTCAGCGAGGAAGATATCAAGATTACGATGGCGCTGATCGAAGAAGTTAAGCCGCATCAGATCTACGCAGCTGGTGATCTGGCCGATCCGCACGGTACGCATAAAGTTTGTCTGGATGCCGTTCTCGAAGCTGTTCGTCGCCTGAAAGGAGCCGACTTCATGAAAGAATGCTGGGTATGGCTATATCGCGGTGCCTGGGCCGAGTGGGACATTCACGAAATTGAAATGGCTGTTCCTATGTCGCCTGACCAGGTAACGAAAAAACGGTTTGGTATTTTCAAGCACCAGTCGCAGAAAGACGGCGTGGTATACCAGGGAACCGACTCGCGGGAGTTCTGGCAACGTGCCGAAGAACGCAACCGGGGTACGGCTGAATTGTATAACCGTCTTGGTCTGGCCGAATACGAAGCAATGGAAGCTTTCGTCCGCTGGAAATATTAAGAACAATAGCAATAGTTTTTTGCCCCGTATGAAACGTTTCATACGGGGCTTTTTTATGCTTGCTATAGAGACTCTACGTGGTGTCGGTTTCTCAAAACCGACACGGGTTGATGACGCCAACTGTCGGTTTTGAGAAACCGGCACCACACGACCCCATACCAGAGACAAGCCTTACAAGTTGAATGGTCCAATGCAGCAACCATACAATATACCGATTTACTTCTGAGTGAATGAAAATGAAGGACTAGCGATATTAAAATATCGAGTAACTAGTTATTGTGATATAGATTTTAGATATAATTGCATCATTATATAATAGTTGTATTATAATTGAACTTCTGTCAACAACATGACAAGACAAAATAAGCAGCGAACGCTTCGGCTATTTGCGCTGCATGAATTTATTCAGGATCACTTTACAAAATCCGATTGGATCAAGGTAGCGTACCTGACTGACAGCTTGGAACTGATTGAGGATCATCCCCGGCTGTTGCGCAGCCTTGACTTCAAAGATGATGATTATGAGGGGAATAGCTTGCAGGTCTTGTCGAAGTTGCTCAGCGAAAGTAGCAGTAATCTATACGAAATTGAGCGATTTGTGGAGGCTAAAAAAGCAACAATGAGCCGCTCGGTTCGCGTAATACCGGAGTATATTTCTACCGTTCAGGTCGTTGCTCCCGAACGTGTAATTACGTTTGCGCCCGACGTTTTCCGAATACCCGACAAACCCGTTGAGTCAACGGTACTATCCGTAATGATGCCATTTGAAGCTCGATTTACCGGAACGTATACCGCCATTCGAAATGTATGCGCCAGACTGGGCATTGAATGTAGGCGAGCCGACGATATTTGGGATAATAGTATTCTTATTCAGGACGTGTTTGATTTAATCTATACCTCAAAAGCCGTCATTACCGATTTCACCGATCGTAATCCAAACGTATTCTACGAAACAGGCGTCGCTCACACGCTCGGGAAGGTCGTTGTTCCCATCACGCAATCGGTCAATGATATTCCGTTTGATCTTCGGCACCACCGCGCTCTGACGTATTTACCCAACGCAGAGGGATTGCTGAAGTTAGAAACTGATCTGGAAAAGAAGTTGAAGAACGTGTTTGGTTAAGGTTTCGTAATCTAGTCGTACCTTCGAAAAACCTGCGTTTCGTAATCTATTCCTGATTCTTATGCAATCGTTTGTCTCGACGAGTACGGCTAACGTTAAATCAACGTCAGTTGCTTCCGGACGTCTGCTATCGCTGGATTTTTTCCGGGGCCTCACGGTAGCGGCCATGATCCTGGTTAACAACCCCGGCGACTGGGGCCATATCTACGCGCCCCTCGAACATGCCGCCTGGAATGGCTGGACGCCCACGGATTTAATTTTTCCCTTTTTCCTGTTTATCGTCGGCGTGTCGATAACTTTTGCGTTGGGAGGAGCCGGAAAATTTGAGAACGAAGGTAAGAAAGGTATTGTCGGCAAGATCGTGAAGCGGAGCGCGACGCTTTTCCTGCTAGGCTTGTTCCTGAATTTCTTTCCTAAATTCGATATTACGACCGTTCGTATACCGGGGGTATTACAACGGATTGCGCTGGTCTATCTAGCCTGTTCCCTGATCTTCCTGAAAACAACCTCTCGTCAGCAAGTTACGCTATTAGCGGTGCTGCTGATCGGCTATTGGCTACTAATGACGTTGGTACCCGTTCCCGGTGTGGGCTACCCTAACCTCGAACCGGAAACGAATCTGGCAGCCTGGTTCGACCGGACATTGATTACACCCGCGCACGTTTATAAACCCGCTAAAGTCTGGGACCCTGAGGGGTTGCTCAGTACACTTCCCGCTATTGGTACCGGATTGCTTGGCGTACTAACGGGAACGTGGCTACGGGCCGACCGATCTCCAGCTGAGAAAATAGCCTGGCTTTTCACGGTTGGCTGTCTGACAACGTTAGCCGGGCTCATCTGGAACAGCTTTTTCCCGATTAACAAAGCGCTTTGGTCCAGTTCGTTTGTCTTGCTGGCGGGTGGTCTTGCCATGCTCGGACTGGCGATTTGTTATTGGGTGATCGACGTGAAGAATTACCGGCGCGGTGTGCTTCCTTTCGTAGCGTTCGGCATTAATGCTATTACCGTCTTCTTTCTGTCGGGTCTGATTCCCCGCATCATGAACCTCATTCATGTTGATCAGCCGGATGGTACAAAGACTGGCCTGAAAGAGTACTTATATCGGTCATTCATTGCACCACTTTTTTCGGACCCAACCAATGCATCGCTGGCCGGAGCGTTGACTTTCGTGCTTATCTGGTTTGGAATTTTGTGGTGGATGTACCGAAAAAATGTTATTATTAAGGTGTGACTCAGCACACTACCGACCTCAAGTATCAGATCGAACGCATTCTCAATTGGGAGCCGTCATCGCACTGGCGACCCCGTGATTTCGTGCAGTTGAGTGATCGTATCCACACGTACACGCACCAGCGCATCGACGCTTTGGAACTACAAGTGTTTTGGCAAACATCCGAAGTGCCCTCTCCTGATTTACTGAATGCCTTAGCCTGCTTTGCAGATTATACGGACTGGGACGATTTCTACGAACGCAATTCCTACGGTACTGTTGATGTAGAGGATGGCGTAGCACTGACCCATCCACCCATGTGGGAAATCCCGATGAAATGGGTAATTGCCATTTGCTGGTTCTCGGTGATAGCCTCCGTTATCGTTGCCGTTTTGTTAGTGTGGAAGCGATAAACGTTTCGTCTACCTTTGTCGTTATTACCATATACTTTAGTTACAGAACTATAACCTTATATCAAACGACCGAATGGTACGTTTTCCGCTTACACTGGGTATGTTGCTCGGTGTTACAATAGCTTTAGCGCAGTCCGCGCCTAAACCAAAATCGCCGGCTCCTAAAACGGCAATTTCACTAAATAGCCCCATCCCGACCGACCCGGCCGTAAAAGTCGGTAAGTTGCCCAACGGCTTGACCTACTACATTCGTAAAAACGCCGAGCCGAAAAACCGGGCCGAACTGCGTCTGGTCATCCGGGCGGGGTCGGTACTGGAGAATGACAATCAACAGGGCCTGGCGCACTTCATGGAGCACATGGAGTTTAACGGCACAAAGAATTTTCCGAAGAATGAGCTGGTTAACTTTCTGCAATCGTCGGGAGTACGTTTCGGCGCTGATCTGAACGCGTATACGGGCTTTGACGAAACCGTGTATCAGTTGCCCGTTCCGACCGATTCGGCCAACGTATTCCGGAAAGCGTTTCAGATTCTGGAAGATTGGGCGCACAACGCAACCATTGATCCGACAGAGGTAGATAAAGAGCGTGGGGTTATTCTGGAAGAACGGCGGCTTGGACGCGGGGCCGGACAGCGCATGCGCGACGAGTACTTTCCAATTCTGCTCAATAACTCGCAGTACTCGAAGCGTCTGCCCATCGGGACCGAACAGGTATTGACGACCTTCAAAACCGAAACCCTTCGCCAGTTTTACCAGGATTGGTACCGGCCCGATCTGATGGCTGTCATTGCCGTTGGGGATTTTGATGTAAAGGAAGTCGAGGGAATCATCCGCGAAAAATTCGGACGTATTCCGGTTGTCAAGAATCCCAAGCCGCGTACCGAATACGATATACCGGCGCACAAAGACACGAAAGTTGCTATCGTGACGGACCCCGAACAGCCTAACACGGTGATTCAGGTCATTTATAAGCGTCCCGAGATCAAGGAAAAAACGCTGAACGATCTGCGGGAAAGCATCAAACGCGGTCTGTTCAACACGATGTTGGGTAACCGGATTCAGGAATTGACGCAACAGGCTGATCCTCCGTTCCTGGGTGGTTACAGCAATTACAGTGATTTTCTGGGGAACTTGGACGCGTTTACGTCTATTGCGGTGGCCAAAGAAGGGAATGTGGAGCGCGCTATTCGGGCAGTGCTTGACGAGAATGCGCGGGTCAAGCAGTTTGGTTTTACGGCTACTGAGTTAGCACGGGCCAAGCAGGAATTCATGACGAACGTTGAGCAGGCATACAGCGAGCGTGACAAAACTCGTTCGGTCAATTACGTCAATGAGTACGTTCAGAATTTCACAGACAAAGAACCGTACACCAGCATTGAGTTTTACTACAACTTCCTCAAAAAAGAGCAGGATGGTATCAAGTTGCAGGAAGTCAATGCGTTGGTCGATCAGTTTATCCACAATGACAATCGGGCGGTTATTGTCATGGCTCCCGAAAAAGATAAGGCTAAACTACCAACGGTTGAGCAAATCCTCAGCTACGTTGACAACGCCGGAAAAGGACTGACCGCTTATGATGATAAAACCATCGATAGTCCCTTGCTGACTACGCAGCCAACCGGTTCGCCCGTTGTGAGCGAAAAGCAGATCAAGGATATTGATGTGACCGAATGGACGCTTAAAAATGGCGTTCGGGTGGTCTTGAAGCCGACGAATTTTAAAAACGATCAGATTCTTTTCTCTGCCAGTAGCTTTGGTGGAACCTCGCTCTACGACATGAACGATTTTACGTCGGCGCGTTTCTCGTCCACGTTGGCAGCCATGGGCGGAACGGGGGCTTACAACCAGGTTCAGTTGGGTAAATTTCTGTCCGGTAAGCAGGTTAGCGTGTATCCCTACGTAGGTGAGTTGAGCGAGGGCGTCAACGGAAGCGCAGCTCCGAAAGATCTGGAAACGGCGCTGCAACTGTTGTATAGTTACTTCACACAGCCTCGTAAAGATCCGGACGTAGTAAAAGGTTTCCTGTCTAATCAGCGGAGTGCCTTACAAAATCAGATCAATACCCCAACACCCGCGCGGGTGTTTCAGGATACGGTGCAGGTGACATTGGGTGGTAACAATCCCCGTCGTCAGCCCCTCAAGCCAGAGGATTTGGACAAAATTGATCTGGACAGAGCATTGAAAGTCTATCAGGAGCGCTTTGCGAATGCCGGTGATTTCACGTTTTATTTCGTCGGTAATTTCAAGGAGGACCAGCTTAAGCCGTTAGTTGAAAAATACCTCGGCGGTTTACCATCAACCGGTAAGGCTGAGAAGTTTAAAGACCTTGGCATTCGGATTCCTTCTGGCCAGATCAGCAAAACGGTGTATAAAGGGCTTGATCCAAAAGCAAGCGTTCAACTGGTTTACAGTGGTGATCTTACCTGGTCGCCCGAAACGACAACGCAACTCGATGCACTCGCCGAAGTGCTTGAAATCAAACTGATCGAGAAGCTTCGCGAAGAAGAGAGTGGCGTCTACGGTGTAAGCGCCAATGCGGCCTACAGCAAATACCCCGTTCCGCGCTATACCTTCCGGATTGGTTTTGGTTGCGCCCCCGACAATGTCGAAAAACTGGTTGCCAAAACGCAGGAGTTGATCAACGACCTGAAACAGAAAGGGGCGTTACCCACCGACATTGCCAAGTTCAAGGCCGAAACCCAGCGCGAAACCGAAGTGCAGTTGAAAGACAATCAGTTCTGGCTCGGTTATTTACAGAATCAGTACTACAATGGGGATGCTCCCGATGAAGTGTTGCACGAAAAAGAGCACTTGAACAAGGTAACCGTTGAAAGCACGAAAGAGTCTGCCAACACCTATTTTGGGTCAAACTACATTCGTCTGGTGCTGATGCCGGAGAAAAAGTAACGGCAAAGGTAGACCTGCTGAGAGCGGCAGCCGGTACGGATCGATCTGTACCGGCTGCCGTTTTTCTTTTACCAATGTTATCGCCTACCTTTGCCCGACAACTTTAGGGGTGTCTGGCCTGCGTGGACCAGACTGAGAGAATACCCTCACTACCTGATGCAGCTTGTACTGCCGTAGGGAAAAGTTAAGGCGCATACGTCGCTACCTCTCCTCTAAAGTTGCTGTTTACTAACTCTTTCAACAGCAACATGTATTTGTCATCACAATCGATCTGGGCCGACATAACGCGAATTCGCGATCAGGCTCCACTTGTCCACAGCATTACCAACTTCGTGGTCATGAACAACACGGCGAATGCCCTGTTAGCGCTGGGTGCTTCGCCCGCGATGGTTCACGCACCGGAAGAAGTAGACGATTTCGTGGCTATCGCGAGTGCGCTGGTCGTTAACATCGGTACGCTGGATGCCACCTTCGTTGCGGGTATGAAACTCGCCATGCGCCGGGCAAAGGAGTTGGGCAAACCTATCATTTTCGATCCCGTCGGTGTTGGCGCTACGACTTACCGCAATACCGTCAGCGCCGAATTGTTAGCGTTGGCTGCGCCCGACATCATTCGTGGTAATGCTTCCGAAATTATGGCACTGGCTGGCTTGAACGCGCAGACAAAGGGAGTTGACAGCTTGTACGGGTCCGATGCCGCCGTAGACGCTGGTCGGCGGTTGAGTTCGGTGTGGGGTTCCGTTGTGGTCATCAGTGGAGAAACAGATTATATTATCCACGGCGAACAGACCGCAACAATTGATAATGGTCACCCACTCATGACCAAAGTAACGGGTATGGGCTGTACCGCTACGGCGCTGGCTGGTGCATTTGCGGCTGTCGACACGGATTATTTTCAGGCCGCTACCCAGGCGATGGCTGTCATGGGAATAGCAGGCGAATTAGCTGCGCTGAAAAATCTGGCACCAGGTAGTTTACAGCTTAACTTCTTGGATGCGCTGTATGGGTTAACAGAATCGGATATTGTCGAACGGCTTAAATTAACCATACTGTGAGCCCGCTGTATCTGGTCACCGACAGCCTGATTGCGCGGGCGGCAGGCCACACGGTACCCTTCGTAGTGGAAGAAGCGTGTCGGGCGGGTGTGAAGTGGGTGCAATTGCGGGAAAAGGAACTGTCAACGCGAGAGTTTGTGGTTGTGGCAGCGGAGGTTAAACGCATTACACAGCACTACGGCGCTAAACTGATCATCAATGATCGGGTTGATGTGGCTTTGGCCGTTGATGCTGACGGTGTCCACGTCGGTCAGGACGATATGCCGTCCATAATGGTTCGTTCGCTGATTGGACGGGGAAAGGTGATAGGTTTATCCGTCAATAATTTAGCCGAGTTACAGACGATAACGGATGCCGATGTCGATTACCTGGGCGTCGCAACTGTGTTTCCAACGGGTACAAAACAGGACACGTCCAGTTTACTTGGCCTGGACGGTCTGGGGGCAATCTGTGCCCAGACAAACCTGCCGACATTTGCCATCGGTGGTATCAACGCATCCACTATTCAGCAGGTAATGCAAACGGGCGTAACAGGTGCCGCGGTTGTCTCGGCTATCTGTGGCCATCCGTCTCCTTACGAAGCTACCTGCGCGCTTATCCAACTCATTGACGAAAGCGTATGAAAACTTACACACGTACATTGACCATTGCCGGTTCCGATAGTGGAGGGGGAGCCGGTATCCAGGCTGATCTGAAAACGTTTTCGGCGCTTGGCTGCTACGGCATGTCGGTGCTGACGGCGCTGACAGCTCAAAATACCCAGGCCGTGACGGATATTTTAGCCGTACCAGCTGCCTTCATCGCTGAGCAGTTGAAGGCTGTCCTGAGCGACATTGGTACTGATGCAGTCAAAATAGGCATGTTGCATACGCCGGAAGTGATCAGGCAGGTAGCCGAAACCCTAACCGAATTTGAGGTAACCAATATTGTGCTTGATCCTGTGATGGTGGCAAAAAGTGGGGATAAACTCTTGCAGGACGAAGCCATTGACGCCTTACGAAGCTATTTGCTACCCATTGCTTCGATTATTACACCCAACTTACCCGAAACAAGTGTGCTGTTAGGCCGACCGGTTGAAACCGAGTCTGATATGTACCCGGCGGCTGTCGATCTGGCGAAACTTTGTCCCGGTGCTATTCTGGTAAAAGGCGGTCACTTGGATACGGTTGAGAGCACGGATCTGCTGTATATTTCCGGGAGCGAACAACACCAGTTCCAAACGGAGCGCATACCCACCAACAATTCACACGGAACGGGTTGTACGCTTTCGTCGGCTATTGCTGCCGGTCTGGCTAAGGGGCTGTCGATGGTTGAAGCTGTAGGTGCAGCTAAGGCTTATCTTACGCAGGCGCTTCAGGCTGGGGCCGGCTATCGACTGGGGCACGGACATGGGCCAGTTCATCATTTTTACAGCATTTGGCAATAAAGCTATGACGTTTACGGACCAACTTTGGCAGGAGATTGCTCCTGTGTACGAAGTCATTCTGAGCCACGGTTTTGTGGAAGAGTTAATGGCAGGTAGTCTACCATCGCCCACATTTCAGTATTACATTCAGCAGGATGCGCTTTATCTGGCTGATTTCAGTCGGGCGTTGAGCCAACTGGCCGCTCGCTCCGCAAACCCAGACGATATGCTTCAGTTCACGCAGTTCGCCCAGAATGCAATCCTGGTGGAGCGCGCGTTGCACGAAACGTATTTTTCGCTGTACGCCATTGAGCCGGAGACAACCAAGATGCCGGCTTGTTTTGCTTACACCAATTATTTGCTGGCAACGACATCCTTGCAATCCATTGCCGTAGGAGCAGCCGCTGTACTGCCTTGCTTCTGGATTTATCGGCAGGTAGGCAAGTACATTTACCAGCAGGCCATTCGGGAAAATCCGTACCGCGCCTGGATAGACACCTACGCTGGTGATGCGTTTGATCAGTCGGTGACACAGATGCTCCGGCTAACCGATCAGTTTGCCGAGCTAGCAAGCCCAACCGAGCGGGCGAACATGCAGGAGGCTTTTCGGGTGTCGAGTCGGTTGGAGTGGTATTTCTGGAACGATGCGTATACCCAAAATCGATGGCTCGTTTGAGTGATCGTTGTGGTGTCGGGTGAGTGGTGTCGGTTTCTTAAAACCGACACTTGGCAGCAATACCTCTTGTCGGTTTTGAGAAACCGACACCACTCGAATTCAGGCCCAACCCGACACCACAACTAAGCTACTCTTCGATCAAAGACTCTATCGTTTTTAGCATACTTGGCAACTTTTCGTGGGCGTTGTTACAAAGGATGATCACTGTTTTATCGGCGTTGATGTACCGGACAATCTGCGTTTTATAGCCGGGATTGTCGCCATCGTGCCATACAATCTTACCCAGTTTATCGCTCTGTCTGAGATTCCAGCCAAAGCCATACGGTGACAAGGTCCCATCGTTCAATTTAGCCGGGGTGAAGGCATCGGTTAGTGTCTGCTGACTAACCAGACGATTAGCGTACAAGGCCCGGTCCCATTTCAAAAGGTCGCCAGCCGTAGAGCTGACACGACCCGGCCCTTTGCGGTTTCCTAGCCAAATCGAGTAATCGAACTGCGGGAATGAGTCGGCCCGGACGTATCGCTTTTTTTCTGGAACGTACATATGTCCCCACGCCATGTTCGCTAGTTTGCGTTTGTCCTCACCAGTGCGAATATCCGTTTGCGTCATATTGACCGGCTTAAAAATCCGCTCCCGGCAAAATTCAACGAAATCCTGCCCTGACGCTTTTTCAGCAATGCTTGCCAGCAGCATATAACCGGTGTTGCTGTAGGTATATTTTTCGCCCGGTTCAAACAGCCGGGGTGGGTGGTATTGAATCAGGTAAGCGATGTTATCGCCATTGTTCGCCACTTTGCTCTTATCCCAATGCTCGTCCATCACCGCCTGATAATCGGGTAACCCCGATGTGTGGTTCAGCAGATGACGGATTGTGATGCCCGGGTACGGCAATCCCGGAATATATTTTTCGATCAGGTCGTCATAGTGCAGCTTGCCTTGTTCGTTGAGCATCATAATCGTCATAGCCGTGAACTGCTTCGAGACAGAGGCTAGCTCAAAAATTGACGAAAGGGTGATTGGCTCCTTTGTGTCAAAACTCTTGTAGCCGAACGCTTTCTGATAAACGGCTTTTCCTTTGTCAGCAATAAGCACGACACCGCTAAAATCAGGAGCACTGGCAAAAAGTGAGTTGAGTTGCGCTTCCAGTTGAACTGATGAGCCGGTTCGTGGTCGACTACAGGAAACGAAAAATACGGTCAGGCAGGATAAAGAAGTAAAGAAGCAGTGAACGAGAAATTTCATCAGTGGCAAACAATGGGATGGCTAAAAATAGCCATTCCCGTAGCATTCGCGGTGAAACGCGGAAACAATCTTAGCTACCTGCCTCGATTTGCCGTTTTTGTCCTATTGTTGGGCCTCCCGGTGGCGCAGTTCATGGTAGGCATCTTCGGTCATGCCCAGTTTCCAGTAAGCCGCTGCATGTAGCTCGTGGTTCGCCAACCGGTGTTTCATGCGCAGATAATCCCGAATTTCCTTGGTCGCCATAACTTCCGTAGCTACCCAGACAAAGCGGGTTTGTTTTTGCGCATCGGGGATGACAGTTTCGAAAATAGCTTCCTGCAACAGGGAGCTTTTACCCGCTTCAATACCGTTTCGGTGCAACCAGTGCAATTGAATATCCGCATCATACTCTAGTGGTTGTTCCTCGGTTTCATCGGGAATTTCGACAAAGGCTACTCCTTTAGCGGTAGCGGGCAATTGCTCCAGAATAGCTCCGATAGCTGGTAAGGCGGTTTGGTCCCCAGCCAGTAAATACCAGTCGGCTTCCCGATAAGCAATGTTGGGTCGCAAGGCTACACCCAGATAATTACCGATCTGAACGTGCGTGGCCCAGGCCGAAGCAGGACCTTCATCGCCGTGAAGAGCGAAGTCAATCGCTAACTCACCTGTCTGCGGCTCGAAAGACCGTACGGTATATGTCCGAACTGTCGGGCGGCTTTCGTCGGGTACTGGTAAAGGCTGCCCATTCGCATCGAACGTTGGCAGTAGAGGCTTTTCCTGACCCGGTTGGGGGAGTAAGATTTTAAGGTGGATGCCGGGCATCAGGCCAGACAGGCCAATCAGGCCGTCGCTGGCTACCACAACCCGTCGCATATGCGGAGTGATGTCGCGGACGTGGACAACTTGGGCTGATTCGAGGATAATAGGCCGTGGCGCTCTTGTGTTCATGAGTAGTATGATCCTTCTGGGTATCGTAGATTGTTTAGAATAAATCTAAACTGAGTATTTGTCAATTAAAAGCCATTGGAGAAGAAAGATTGAAAATAGTTGTTGAGCCTATCCAACAACCGGACAGGCTATGCAGTCTGGTTTGTCAAAAAGGCTTAAATTTCCCGAAATTTCCCAGTTTCGGCCCTTGAGTGGGTTTCGACTCAATTTGAACGAATCATTGTGAGTGCTACCAAACCTGAGCTTCGGACAGTTAATGTAATACGGTACGGCAAACCGTTGCGCGAAGGCGGGTCATTGCCAGCCCTGGTTGAGGCCGATGATGATTTCCTGTACGTACTGAAATTTCGCGGGGCCGGGCAAGGCACGAAGGCGCTTATTGCCGAACTGATCGGTGGTGAAATCGCGCAATTGCTTGGGTTACGGATACCTGAACTTGTCTTTGCCAATCTGGATGAAGCCTTTGGCCGAACCGAGCCCGACGAAGAAATTCAGGATTTGCTTCGAGCCAGTGAGGGGCTTAATCTGGCGCTTCATTACCTGTCGGGCTCCATCACATTCGATCCGCTGGTAACGACCGTCGATCCGCTACTGGCTTCGCAAATTGTTTGGCTCGACTGTTTGATTACAAACGTTGATCGGACTGTGCGTAACACGAACATGCTTATCTGGCACAAAGAACTGTGGCTGATCGATCATGGCGCATCACTTTATTTTCACCATTCCTGGCAAAACTGGGAAGAGCAAAGCCGCCGACCATTCGCGCAGGTCAAAGATCATGTGTTGTTACCACAGGCGACCGAACTCGATGCGGTTGATGCACAATTCCGGCAGATTCTTACCACTGAGCGTATTGAGTCAATCGTTGCGTTGATTCCTAACGAATGGCTCACCAATGAATCCATGCCCGAATCGGCAGATGAACAGCGGCAGGTATACGCCCAATTTTTAGCGAACCGGGTTGCCACATCAGAATTATTTGTCAAAGCAGCAAAGGAGGCTAGAAATGCACTTGTTTGAGTACGCCGTTATTCGGGTTATGCCACGCGTTGAGCGAGAAGAGTTTCTGAATGTTGGCGTTATTGTGTATTGTCCAGCACAAGGCTTTCTGAAAACGGTATTCGAATTAAACGAAAATCGACTTCGGGCTTTTTCCGCTGAGCTGGATATTGAGGAACTTTACGATCGTCTACGCGCTTTTGAGCGAATCTGTGCCGGACGCAAAGAGGGGGGAGCCATTGGCCAATTGGCGATAGCGTCTCGCTTTCGCTGGCTAACGGCTATGCGCAGTACGGTGGTGCAGACCTCGCCTGTCCATCCGGGCTTGTGTACGGATGCTGGCGAAACGCTGGCTCGGCTGTTTACGCAGCAAGTTCTCTAAGCGAACCGGGCAGATGCGAAATCAGATACTTTCGTTTTTGTGTCATTTCATGCCTATGTCCTTATCCGTTCCGAAAAAGCTTATCGGTATACTATGCGCTTTAGCGACCGTCAGTTACGGGCAGCCCCGGACTGATGCTTTTCTAACCAAATTGTTTGCTACCAACCAGAACCCGGTCTTTCAGGAAGTCATCAGACATTCAGACTCCTACCGATTGCAACTAATTTATACCCGGATCGACCGCGACAAGCGGAACAAGCCGTCGTTTACGAATTATTATTTCAACGTTGACAGCACGAGTTACTTCAATCCGGCGTCTACGGTAAAATTGCCCTTGGCGCTTCTTTCGCTGGAAAAACTGAATAACCTCAAAAATCCGAAGGTGACTAAGTTTACGGCTATGCAAATTGACAGCGCCTACAGCAAGCAGACAAAGGAATGGCACGACGAAACTTCCGAAACGGATTATCCTTCCATTGCGCATTTTATCAAAAAAGCATTTCTGGTTAGCGATAACGATGCCTACAGCCGGATGTACGAGTTTGTTGGCCAGCGCGAAATCAATCGATCACTGCACGCGAAAGGGTATCTGGATACGCGCATCACACACCGATTTGTGCGCATGACGCCCGACGAGAACCGGCACACCAACCCGGTTCGATTTATTCAAAATGACGGGACAACGATCTACGCGCAACCTGCCGCTTACAATACCGATCCGTTCGATTTCAGCCGGGTGACGACGTTAGGAAAGGGTTACTACGCCGGAGATAGTTTGGTACACCAGCCGTTTGATTTTACGGAACGAAACAAGCTACCGCTTCCTGCCCTTCAACAGCTGTTGCAATCGGTGCTGTTTCCGGCTTCGGTTCCGGCGCAAAAGCGATTTAACCTAACACCCGACGATTATCAGTTTCTATACCAATACCTTTCTCAGTATCCGGGCGAAACCAATTACCCAAAATACGATAGTAAGCAGTACTACGACAGTTATGTAAAGTTCTTTTTTATGGACAGTCTGCACCGCCAAATGCCAGAAGGCGTTCGGGTGTTCAACAAAGTGGGCTGGGCGTATGGCTTTATGACGGATGTATCGTACGTGGCCGACTTTCGGCACAACGTTGAGTACATGCTGACGGCTACGCTTTACGTAAATAGCGATGGCATCCTGAACGACGATAAATACGAATACGATCGTATCGGTCATCCGTTCCTTTATCAGCTCGGTCAGACAATCTACCAACATGAATTGAAACGTAAGCGCCAACACACGCCTGATCTGAGTGCTTTTCGTGTTCCGTACGAAAAACGCCGGACTGATGACCGTCCGGTGATTAAGGATGTAGATAACTAAGCGAGTGATTGTCAGAACCGCCACCGTGTCTGAATCTTGACTTCGGATTTATGCGGGGCATTGATCTGGTCAAGGTCGGAGCCGACCGTTTGCTGATTAATTAAATCCGTCCGTGACCAGCGCAGCCAAATCGTCACATGTCGGTTCAGATTATACTGCGCCAGTAGATAGTGCCGAAAGCCGCGATTGTAATAAGCGGGAAACGAGAAAGCGTACAGGACATCACGCTCGTAAACGTACTGCCGACTGTCGTAATCGTCGGTTCCAAAGAGCGCGATTCGGCCACTTAAACTTAGCTTTCGCAACTCCAACGTAGCATCCTGAACCAGCGCAAACCCATTCGAGGACGATTGTGCCGAATAAGCAAAGCTTCCCCACTGCACCCGCGACCGCAATGACAGGCCAGGAGTGAGTTTATACTCCGCGTTAAAAGCCAAACTTCGCCGTGTGGTTCCGACAATTACCTTGGGATTGCTGTCGGGTAGGTTCTTCTGTTTATGCTCTTCGTGGTAGATCGCGTAAAAAGCGGTCTGCCGGTTCGGCGTATAGCGTGTTTGTAGCAAATAATCGAAGCCACTGGACGGCTTTTCCACTAAAAACTTTAACCAGGGAAACCGGAAATAATCCACAAAAGCACTTACGGTCAACTTGCGATACACCGTGTATTTTGCACCTACGTAAGCACCTGATTCGTTGATCGTCCTACTGCCTTCACTGAATCCATTGCTATAGAAACTATGAAAATTCTGGTCGTAATGGCGAATCAGAATAGCAAGGTCAATTTTTTTAGTGAAGCTCGTCAACGTACCGATTACGACACCCGTACCGCCTGAATTAGTTGCTGAACCACTGCTGCGGGCTACTTCACCGAAGAAATTCCAGTTGCGCCAGATATAACCGCCGTGTAATCCGAGAACAAGATTATGCTTGCCCGTAAATTCGTACTGATTATAAGGCAGATTACGTCGGCGGAAAAAATTGTCGAAATCGGTACGTAGAAACGTTAATCCTAACTGGCTTTGCCGCCGGTCATGGTACAATAGGTGAGCGCCAATGTTTGTTTCAAGCAGACTGCCCTGATCGTCCAGTTCAGATGGAGTACGGTGCAGACCCGAAGTTTGCAAGGAGGTCGCAATAACTTCCTGGTTATCCGTTGTGGTGTTGGCATCGCGTCGGTTACGGGCGGCCATGAGTGTCAGGTCAAGGGTGGGCCGAATGGCATAAGTAGCCGTAGCACCCCGGAAATAACCGTACTCGGTAAGCGACGTGTAAGGCCGGGCTCCCAACGTTGGCCGCCGAACCGTTTGAACGGTTTCTGCGCTTTTTCCCAGAACAAACCCGGCTGACAGGACCAGCCCCTGCCCAACCTGGAGTTGATAATCGCCCAGTATGATGTTGCGCCAGCGACCACGATTTTGTAGCTGTGCGTGAAAAGAGACGTAATCAGTGCCATACTGACGGGCCGAGGGTTGCCAGCGCATGGCTTCTCCGGGGTCTTTCTCTAGTGTCAATCCCACACTAAATGCTCGTGGCCTGCTGTACCGGTAGCGAGCGTACCACTGCTGCGAATTGCCAAGATAACGAGTAGGTAGTTTGCCATTCTTGTCGGCTATAGCTTCCTGGTAGCCTTTCTGCTGTTCCATTACTTGTTCGTAACGGACAATCAGGTAGTTGTCCGTTGGTGTCGGCAAATTGCCAAACAGTCCGGACGTACCGGCAACGGTCACAAAAGGAATTAGTCGACGGATGGTCGGCAAGTCAAAATCAGGAACGGCCTGTAGTTCGTAGACAGACAATAAATCACCAACGTCAAGTCGGTAGTTTGCCAGGCTCGTTAGCTGGCGTTCCGTAAGCAAATACGTCGCTTCGAGTTCTTCCCGCGTAGCCGTGTTAAGGTCAAGTGGATTCGCGTAAAGCTGCGTTAAGGCGTCGTACACGGATTGGTAATCGATGCCTTCCGTCTGCACCGGAAATAAATCCTGGATGTACCGGCCAACTGCGTCGGTTGACCGATCCGGGTTTCGATTATAGGGATTCGATTGAGCATAGACTGAGACACAAGTAATTCCCCAGCTTGCCAGAAGCAGGTAAACAATATGTAAGTTCGTCTTAATCACCGGTTAATCAGTAGAGTCGATTATCGGGCTTTGACGGTTCGGTTATTCGTAAGTAACTGTTGTGTAAAATCGATCTATTTATCGGTGCGTACTCTTTTACGCTGTTAACGCATCATTACGAAAACCGTCGTTTCAGAATCTCGACCAGTTCGCTTACTTCATCACTGCTCATATCCCAGAGGTATTGAGAAGCATACCGGTAAGAAATCAAGTCAAGTGCTTGTCCGTAACTATCCAGCGTATCAATCTCGGCAATAGCCTGATTGTAAGCGCCTGTGTTGCCGTTGAAAAGCTGATTGATAAAGCGGAACTTCTGGTTAAGCGAAATACTGCGCGCAATACTTTCGATGGGAGCGCGATGAAACGTTTCGGCGACAGTCGTCGCTTCAGGTTGCGCTGTTTCCCGCAACGTGTCGTTCAAGGTAGGCGTCGTCTCCGAAGAAGCGGAAGCTATGGGTTGATCGGTATGGGTCGTCGTTGGCTGTGAAATTGCGCCCGTTTGCAACTGCGAAGGCTGGCTGATTGGCGCAACGGGTTCCGGACCTGAATCACCATCGAGAAACATAGGTCCACCCGAGGTTGTGTCATCAATTGACATCGGTTTGGGAGTTGGATCGGGTACCGGTGCAACAGCCGGAGGAACCGTGTTTTCGTCGGCGCGAACGATGGACGCTGCGTTTTCGATAGGGACCAGTGGAGCAGGCGGAACCCCCGACCCCGATTCGGTTGCGGTGTCGAAAAACGACCGTCCCGGTGCTGACGGAATACTGTCAGGTACGTGGCTGCGCAACAGGGCCTGAATATTCATCGGCACTTTCTCGGAGAACAGCGCAACAAATTTGTCGTAATGCTCTAGCTCATGACCGCGCTGAGTCAGTGCTTCGTCCAGGTAAGTCAGGGCCTGATTGACGTAAATAAATGGCTTGCCGCTCATTCGCTGCGAAATATGCGTTGCAATAAACTGATTGATCTTTGTGTAGCGAATGATCTGCTTGAGCGCTGTAGCGGTAAGCGTGAATTCAGGTTGCCCACGTAGCAGATCGTCGAAGTACGCACGTGGGTCAAAGATCAGCGTAATTGTCCGACGGATCGCATCGGCAAGTAAAGGTTCAAGGTGTTCGCGACGAACGCAAATATGCTGAGACACCGTGTTCATGAAGGCCTGCAACGCTTCCTGCACGTCGGCATTGGTAAAATCGAAATACGGACTACGAAACTTTTCCGCGTCGGCCTGCCATTTGTCTGATAAGCTGCTGATGACGAGAAGATTAATTTGGCTAACGGGCGTCAGCGACAGAATTTGCTGTCCATTGATGGTCGAGTGATTCTGGTAAAAATCATTGGCTGTCCGACGGGCGTAGGACTTGCTATATTCAGTAAGTGCGTTGGCGTTAAACTTGTTCGACATCAGGAAAAGCCTTTGTTTTGTAAATATAAAGTTTTCGGACACAAACCGCTTTGGCCCGTAAAGAATTTAAAAAATGGTTCATGGTCTAAAGTAAGCCAACGAGCAAACGGTTGACTTGTTCGACCCGAAACGGTTAATTGCTTTTACAACCACTGGTACATCATGTTTATCGAACCGACCCGACGACGCGAACCTCCCCATCTCCGCACTGGCTGGATTGAGGTTATCTGTGGATCAATGTTTTCCGGTAAAACCGAAGAACTGATTCGGCGGCTTACACGCGCTCGTATTGCTAAGCTTAAGGTTCAGATATTCAAACCGGCTATCGATACGCGTTACCACGAGGAAAATATTGTCTCCCATTCTGCCCTGACCATCCACTCAACCCCAGTGCAAACGGCGGGCCAGATTTTAGCCTTAGCGGGTGACTGTGATGTGGTTGGTATCGACGAAGCTCAATTTTTTGACAAAGAAATTGTCGAGGTCTGCCGAACGCTGGCCAACCAGGGGCAACGAATTATACTAGCGGGCCTGGATATGGATTATTCAGGGCAGCCGTTCGGGTGTATGCCCCAGTTGATGGCTACAGCGGAATACGTTACCAAAGTCCACGCCATTTGTGTGGTGTGTGGCGACATTGCGCAGTATTCGTACCGGCTGGTGCCCTCGCAGGAGCGGGTTTTGCTGGGCGAAACCGATAGTTACGAAGCCCGTTGCCGCCGTTGTTTCAACCTGGGCGACGAAGCTGGACGAAAGGAATGGGCGTATGAAGACGCTGATACAAATGAATAAGTAACGCATGAATCGTGCTTATGCCGTGTATGGCCAAAAGGCGTTACGCGAATGGTCACTAATCCTGGCATTCGCATTTGTTATTCAGTATGCGGGGTGGGCACAGATTGGCAGTTGGCAATCGCACGTTAGCTATCGGTCCGGGCAGTCAGTTGCCGTTACCGCTACCACCGTTTACGCGGCTACGAAAAATGGCTTTTTTTACGTTGACAAGGCCACTAACGAAACGACTATACTTACCAAGCAGGATGGCTTAAGTGATGTGGGCATCAGTCGGCTGCTGTATCTCGCTGACCAGAACAGCCTGTTGATTGCCTACCAGAATGGTAATCTAGACTTTATGGCGCTGTCGACAACGGGTGAGCCCGCCGGAGTTCTGAACGTAAATACAATTTTTACGGCCCCTAATCTTCCGGCTTCCCGGACGATCAACCACATTAACCGTGTTGGCAATAATGCTTATCTAAGCACAGACTTTGGCTTGGTTGTTCTGGATGTGGTAAGACACGAAATCCGGGACACGTATTTCAGCCAACGGGCAGATGGTTCTGCCTTACCGATCTATCAGACTACCGCTACAACGGACAGTCTTTACGCACTGACAGCTTCATCAGCGGTAAGTGGACCCGGTCGGCGGTTTCAAGCAGTACGTTTTGCGGCTAACGTTAACATTGCAGACCCAGCGAACTGGCGCGCTATTCCCGTGCCTGACTCGCTGCTTGCGTCCGTCAACACGAGCGGGGGACGCTTGTTCATAACCGTTAATGGCCGGGGTGTTTACGAGCGGCAATCGAGCCGGTGGACGTTGATCCAGCCACTTGCCAATCCGATCATTCGACAATTTGCGGGGAGCAACGGATTGATTCTGGCAACAAACAACAGCGTAACGGTGCCTAACACGACGGCCATCACCAGTTCGCTGCTGGCTGATCCGCGAGAGGTGGTACAGGATGATAATACGGTTTGGATTGCGGATGCGCAGAATGGCCTACTATCCGGCAACACCGGAACCATTCTGCAAATTATTCCTGAAGGACCCTCACAGGATCAGTTCGCCAGTCTTTATACCTATTCGCAGACGCTGGTAGCTTTACCAAATGGACCGCAGGAGAGCAGACCAGTAAGTGCAAATCAATCGTCGGTGAGTGTGTTCTCGCTTCCGAATGGACGCTGGCTGAACAACGCAACGACAAACCAGGGACGGGGCTTTAACTCCGCTGCCTATCTGCCCAACGAGCAGAAGTTGTATCTGGGTAGTTACGGCGGAGGTTTGTGGGTTCAACAGGCTGACCAAACGGTTTCGGCGGTTGAGTTGCCTGCTACAATCGGCTTGTCTATCACGGCGCTGGCTACCGACACGGATGGAAATTTATGGATAACGACTACTGATAGTCAGCTGACAACCTTACACGTTCGCCGGTCAAACGGCCAGTTTCAGTCATTTGCTACCGTTAATCAGCCGGGTATTCTTCAGATTGTACCCGACGATAACGGTTTCTTGTGGCTCCGACTGGGTATAGGTGGTATCCTGGTTTTCGACCCGCAGACAAACCGCAGTCGGTATCTGACAACATTGAGTGGGCAGGGAGGATTGCTAACAACCGCTGTACGAACGATCGTGAAGGATCGGAGCGGGGCCATATGGGTTGGTACCGATCTGGGTCCTACCGTTTTCGACAATCCGTACGGAGCGTTTGATGCGGTTGTCAACGCGCAACCACCGTTGATCAACCGGCGTCGCTTGCTGGCTAATGAAGCGGTTACAGCGATTGCCGTAGACGGCGGAAATCGAAAATGGATTGGAACGCGAAACGGCTTGTATCATGCGTCGCCCGACGGTTCGCAGCTACTTGATACGTTTACAGCGGATAATAGCCCCTTACCAGACAATTCCATTCAGGCACTTGCCGTTGAGCCAATCGGTGGGCGTGTCTTTATCGAGACGGGTACTGCTGATCAACCCAAGGGACTGGTTTCCTACCAAGGGTCCGCGACTGAACCTGCTTCCGCTCTGGGTAGGGTGACGATCTTTCCTAATCCAGTTCGTCCTGACTTTACGGGTACGGTTGGCATCAATGGATTGACCGAAAACGCTACCGTAAAAATTCTGGATGCTGGTGGTCAACTCGTGTACGAAACTCGTTCGCAGGGAGGAACCGCAACCTGGAATTTGCGCGACTATCGAGGACGATCAGCACAAACAGGCGTTTATTTAATCGTTGTTGTCTCCGGCGATGGACTGGAAGGCGTAGCTGGAAAGCTAGCGGTTGTGCGATAGCCAAAAACAGCTAGCTTTAGAAAAAGTTGTCGCTGTACGGCTACTTATTTGTCTACACCCTTATTCCGATATATATGCTGCATCTGGACGTTCAGGAGGTAAGTGTGCTGCAAGACTACCTTCGCCGACGAGGCTGGCTTGATACCGAGGAAAGAATAGCATCGGTCGAACAATTGGGCAGGGGGAGAATGAACTATACGTTGCGGGTGACTACTGCCAATCGAACCCTGATTGTCAAACAATCGCAGACCTACGCAGAGCCGTTTTCAACGATTTCTGCACCAGCACAACGGGCTATTGTCGAAGGACGGTTTTACGAGCGGACGCAGCTTGTTCCTATGCTGGCGAATCATATGCCTCAGCTTCTGGGCGTAGATGAAGAAAATAATACGATTGTCCTCCAGGATTTAGGGGATGCGCGCAACTACACTTTTTTGTACCAGTCGAGTCAATTTTTGCCTGATGTGGAAGCCGAAGCATTGGCTTTCTTTCTGTCAGAACTACACCATCAGTTTCTGAGTCACACGCGCGAGCCGATTTTTGCAAATAGCCAAATGCGTGCGCTCAACCATGAGTCGATCTTTGTCACACCTTTTCTGGAAGATAACGGGGCCAATCTTGACGCTGTTCAACCCGGTTTGCAGCAGGTCGCAACAACATACAGACAGGACGCTGCCTTGAGAAAGGCCGTTAGACAACTAGGAGCGCTTTATCTGTCAGACGACGAACGTTCTAGCAGCAAGACTAGTAAACCGACAACGCTTTTACACGGCGACTATCATCCCGGAAGGTGGTTGCAGGTCGTTGCAGGGGAAACGACCGCTGTTAAAATAATCGATCCGGAATTTTGCTTCTACGGTCCTCCCGAATTTGATTTGGGCGTCCTTGTGGCCCATTTGATGATGGCGAAACAACCCTTCGCCGTACTGGACGTTATTTTGTCGAACTACGAAAAACCGACAGGTTTTGATGAGATGTTGCGGAAACAATTCACGGGTATCGAACTTGTCCGTCGGCTTATTGGACCAGCTCAATTGCCGTTGAACCTGTCGCTGTCGCAAAAGCAAGTGTTGCTCGAGGAGGCTCGTTTGATGCTTCAATAAGATAGGCCGACGTTGAAACGTCGGCCATGCCAATGAGTTCTATGAATAGCAACCCGCTACTTTTTATCGTCATTGCTAATTTTCCGACTCTGTTTCCCTCCCGAACTCATCTGGCCGAATTTGTAGTTAAGCGTCAGGCGGAATGAGCGGTTAACGAAAAGAGAGGTGTTCTGCGCCGTAAACGAAGGCGCAAACTGGTCACCCGTTATTTTGACGCTTCTGTTGAAGGGGTTATTCAGGTTTAGGGTCAGCGTAACTTTTTTGTCCATCAACTCTTTCTTGGCCGATATCCCGTAATAGTACCAGCCTGAGTTGCGGCTTTGAAGCGAGATCCAGCCCGAACCAACGTAGCCGTTCGCTTGGATGGTCAAGTCTTTCGGTAGTTTATAAGACGCGTTCGGCGTTGTGCTCCATACCCAGCCATTGGTGCGCTGGTTGAGCGCTACACTTGTCAGATCGACGTAGGTAAGGTCGCTGCCGATGCTCAGATTAAAGTTTTTATTAGGTTGTAGCGTGAGGTTTACGTTAGCACCGTAGCTGGCATTCCGACCGATATTCTGGGGAGATGATAACGCTGCGCCCTGCGCATCAACCGTCGAGAGCCACTCAATGGAGTTGTTCGTCTGCCGCCAGAAAAGAGCAGCGTTGAACGACATACCTTCTTTGCCAAAGGTATTGTACGACAATTCAGTGGCGTGGGTGAGCTCAGGATTCAGGTATGGGTTACCTGTCTGAACATTCTTTGGATCACTGTAATTACGGTACGGATTTAAGTACCAGATCAGCGGCCGCGAAATTCGTTGGGTGTAGCTTACCTTAAACGTGTGCTTGTCCTTCAGTGTTTTGGCGAGTGTAAAGCTCGGAATCAGGTTCTGATACTGATTGGTAAACCGGCTCTTCGTCGTTACAAAGTCGCCCTGGATACTGGTATGTTCGAGCCGGGTTCCGGCCGTCAGGTTCCATTTTCGCTTCGAATCGATCTTTAGGGATGCGTAGCCCGCCATTACCTGCTGATCGTAGGTAAACTCATTCGAACGGTTAGGGTCAATGGCATAACTACTTTCCATGCCTGTCAACGCTTGTTCAATAACAAACTCGCTACCGATGCCGCGCAGGATTGTTTTTGCCCCAACTTCGGCCTTGATCGTAAGCGTATCCCGTTTGGTACGGGCCGTAAAGGGATGCGCGTAATCGGTCTGGAACGTATACTCGTTGTTGCGGCTGAGGTTCGTGCTGCGTTCCAGGTAAGTCGGCACCTCCGACTGCATATCGTTTTGCGTAATGGTGTAATAGTAGTTGTCGGGCATCCGGGCGTACTGCGTTAGAACAGAAAGTTCCTGCCCGGATTTTTTGAATGACTTCGTCCAGCCGAGGTTAAACTCCGAGTTACCGTACGGATTACGAAACTTAATATCACGATGGTATTGCTGGATTACGGCACCTTGCGGATCCGTCAGACGGCTGTCGAGCGTACTATTCATTGGAAAGTTGCCGCCCCAGGCGTTGGCCGAGAAGTTGATGCGGTTGGTGGAGTCAGGGTCGTAATCAAAGCTCATTTCGCCGTAACCGCCCGTGCCCGTGTTGTCCCGGTAAGTGCTTTGATTGAGAACACTGGTTGGCTGGCCATCCGTCAATGCCGTCCGGACACTGTTGTTTTCAGCGATATTTCGATACTGATAACCGTTCAGCGAGATTGCCAGACCAAGTTTTTTGCCTTTGACGTTCAAATTACCACCCAACGAACGATTCAGATTCCCACCCGTGACGTTAACCGTGCCATTGGTGCCCTGTACGCCTTTCTTGGTGATGATATTGATGACACCCGCTGACCCTTCGGCATCGTATTTAGCGCCGGGGCTGGTAATAACCTCAACGGATTTTATAATGTTAGCGGGCATTTGCTTGAGTGCATCGGCCAGGTTCCGGGCCATAATCGACGACGGTTTGCCATTCACCAGCACTTTTATATTGCCGCTACCTCGCATTTTTAGATTGCCATCCAGATCAACCGTAAGCATCGGTGCTTTTCGCAGTACATCCACTGCCGTTCCGCCCGTATTTGACGCGTCTCGTTCGGCGTTGTAAACCAGTCGGTCGCCCTTATCTTCTACCAGGGCTTTCTGACCGACTACGTTAACTTCACTAAGATTGCGGCTATCGGGTGACACCACGATTTTTCCCAGATTGATGACAGGCTTTTCCGAGGTGATAGCAATCTTTTCAATCGTCTTGGTGCGGTACCCGACAAAGGAAATCACTACCTTGTAAACGCCGGTAGCCACTTTGTCAAGAACAAAAGCTCCCTGGTCGTCGGTTGTGACGCCGGAGACAATTTTACTGTCGCTGGTCTGTAGCGCTACTGTCGCAAAAGGAATCGATTTCGTGGTCGTTGAGTCCGCTAACGAACCCGTAACGCGCCCCGGATTGGATTGACCAATCGTAAGTAGAGGCACGAAAAAAAGTAAGGATAAGAATAGGTTTTTCATGAAGGGAGAAGGTAATAGTTTAGGTATCAGTGCCTAATGAGGTAAAGCTAAGTGGAGGTAAAGGAAGACAGTGTGTTGTTAGGAAAATTTAACAGTTTTATGAATGGTTGATCAGCCCTGAAAAGCGTTGTCATTGCGCAATAAGCGGTAGTAGAAACCATGTAAATCAAGCCGGTGGTAAGCATAAAGAGCTCTGAATCGGATGGGTAGATTCAGTCCAATGATGCAGAAAGCAGGACGCTGGTTGCATCATTTCCGTTATTTAGCAGAAGCTGAATGAAACTCTTTATCGGATATTGCGCGAAGCTGTCAACGATCATTTGACGAATCAGGGCATTTTGTCTAATTTTGATCAGTTTTTTAAGCGAATGTTCCCCAAAGCCGTTAGGTTATCGGGAGTAACATAAAACGAAATCAACCGATTCAGGATGAGAGAAATACAGTTCCGCGAAGCCCTGCGGGAGGCCATGTCGGAAGAAATGCGCCGGGATTCGAAAGTGTATCTGATGGGCGAAGAAGTAGCCGAATACAACGGTGCTTATAAAGTCAGTCAGGGAATGCTGGACGAATTTGGTCCAGAACGGGTTATCGATACGCCCATCGCCGAATTAGGCTTCGCTGGTATTGGCGTCGGCTCGGCCATGAACGGTCTCCGCCCCATTATTGAATTCATGACCTTCAACTTTTCGCTGGTAGCGATTGATCAGGTCATTAACTCAGCGGCTAAAGTAATGTCGATGTCGGGCGGGCAATATTCCTGCCCGATTGTGTTTCGGGGACCTACGGGCAATGCCGGAATGCTATCGAGCCAGCACTCACAGAACTTCGAGAACTGGTTTGCCAACACGCCCGGTCTGAAAGTTGTCGTTCCATCGAACCCTTACGACGCAAAAGGGTTGCTCAAATCGTCCATTCGTGATAATGATCCCGTCATTTTCATGGAGTCGGAGTTGATGTACGGCGATAAAGGGCAAGTGCCGGAAGAAGAGTATCTGATTCCGATTGGCCAAGCCAATATCGTTCGTGAAGGTAACGACGTTACGATTGTATCGTTCGGTAAGATCATGAAAGTGGCCCTGGCTGCTGCGGAAGAACTGGCCAAGAACGGCGTTTCTGCGGAAGTGATTGACCTACGTTCGGTTCGGCCAATCGACTACGCAACCATTATCAACTCGGTGAAGAAAACGAACCGTTGTGTCATTGTTGAAGAAGCATGGCCGCTGTCGGCGATCTCGTCAGAACTGACTTATAACATTCAACGGAACGCGTTCGATTACCTAGATGCGCCGGTCATTCGGGTTAACAGCATGGATTTACCACTTCCTTACGCGCCAACCCTGATCGAAGCCATTCTGCCAAACGTAAAACGTACGCTGCAAGCTGTTGAGTCGGTAATGTACAAGAAGTAATTTGACGGCTAAACTGTCTAAAAAGGAAAGAGCATTGCTATCACCAGCAATGCTCTTTCCTTTTTAGAATAACTCACAAAAAAAGCCTATCTGATTCGTCAGATAGGCTCATTATCGCTTAGTTGTAGGTAAAACACATGCACTCAGTGAAAAGTTTAGGTGTTGGAAAATAGTTAAATAATTTATCATAATAGTTGAGATAATGAAGAGTTTGGAAGAAAAAGCTGAAAAAGAGTCTAAAATCAGGCCAACAGGCCGAATTATATATGAAGTTACGATTCAGCATATCGGCTCACTGAACGCAATTCGACAACGGGAAACCAGTGTGATCTTTTTTTCAAACCTTCGCAAAGCCGTTGATGCAATAACGGCTGAACTGGCCATAACAAACTGGCCGCCCAAGGTAAACTATACTGCTGTTTATCGGGGCATCAAACAGCGAGAGTTTTACAGCTGTGATTTCGACGTGGCAGGAACGAAGGTTTTCCGGATAAAAATAGTAGCTCGCGTATTGAACCCTGCTCTGCCACGTCTGGGCATCGATGACAATCCTAATCAGTAATGTTAAGAGAGTACCACTTAATGAAACTATCAGAAATTAATGAGCCGCGTCTGCTTCAGCATTAACCGGCACACTTGTTTTTTTGATGGCCGTCAAGCCACCCTCTACATTGACAACGTTGTCAAATCCGCGCGATTTCAAGATAGAATTGGCAACCATAGACCGATAGCCACCCGCGCAATGAACGTAAACAGGCTGCTCGCGCTTGATTTCGGTCATATAATCGCTGAAGTAATCAAGCGGTAGGTTTCGAGCCCCTTCAATATGCTCAGTTTCAAATTCGCCTGGTTTACGAACGTCAACCACTGTAATTGCTGGATTGGCATGCCACCGGTCCGCAAACTCCTCTGCCGAAATCGACTCAATAGAATCAATTTCTTTACCGGCCTTCTTCCAGGTATCAAAACCGCCATCGAGGTAGCCGATACAATTATCGTAGCCGACACGCGCTAGCCGGACGATTGTTTCCTGTTCTAATCCCGCTGGTGTTAGTAGGGCAATGGGCTGCTTAAGGTCTGGTATCAACGCGCCGACCCAGGGGGCAAACTGACCATTCAAGCCAATATTGATCGAGTTTGGAATAAACCCATTGGCAAAATCAACGGCGTTGCGAACATCGAGAACCAGCGCTCCGGTTTCATTAACGGCAACCTCGAAAGCATCCGCCGAAAGCGCGTGGCTACCTCGTTGAAGAACTCGGTCAAGACTTTCGTAGCCTTCTTTGTTCAATCGGGCATTCTCCGCGAAATAAGCCGGAGCCGCCGTCAGACCAGTAAGAACCTGCTCAATAAATTCCGCCTTCGATTTGGCGCGTAGGGCGTAATTGAATCGTTTTTGATTGCCCAGCGTATCGGTCGTTTCTTTACTCATGTTTTTACCACAAGCCGAACCGGCTCCGTGCGCCGGATACACAATAACGTCGTCGGCCAGTGGCATGATCTTATTGTGCAGGCTGTCGTAAAGCATACTTGCCAGATCGTGTTCCGTCAGGTTAGCTTTAATGGCCAGGTCTGGCCGACCGACATCACCAATAAATAGCGTATCGCCCGTAAAAATAGCGTGGTCTTTTCCTGCTTCGTCGATGAGCAGATACGTCGTCGATTCGGTTGTATGCCCCGGTGTGTGGAGTACTTTGATCTGAACGTTACCTAACTTGAACAATTCGCCGTCCTGCGCGTGGTAAGCCTCATAACTGGTCTTGGCATTTGGCCCGTACACAATGGTTGCGCCTGTTTTTTGGGCCAGATCTAAATGTCCCGACACGAAATCTGCGTGGAAGTGCGTTTCGAAGACGTATTTAATAACTGCTCCGTCTTTTTCCGCTTTACGGATGTAAGGAGACGTTTCGCGAAGCGGGTCAATAATCGCTGCTTCTCCATTACTCTCGATATAATAAGCTCCCTGCGCCAGACAGCCCGTATAAAGTTGTTTAATAACCATAGCCTTAACTAGTACGTCGCTTACCGACTAATTATACAGTAGATAACTCTTTCAAAATCATGTAACAGGCAACGATCAGCACAAACCACCCAAATCCTTTTTTCAGGCGGTCGGGGGCAACAAAGCGCGAAAAGTACATGCCTGCGAAAATGCCAATAATGGATAAACCCGTAAACGGTAGCAGAAAATTCCAGTCCAGATCGGTATGGTGTATATCACCGGCAAAGCCAACGAATGAATTGATCGCAATGATCAGAATGGACGTGGCTACAGCTCGGTGAATGGGTAGACCGGCCAGCAAAACAAGCATCGGTACAATCAGAAAGCCACCGCCCGCACCAATGGTACCTGTCAATAGGCCAACGGCTAGTCCATCGAGTGAAAGAGAAAGATAACGAGGTTTTCCGTCGGCGGCTTCACCTTGCTCGGGCCGAGTGCTTCGAATCATCGCGCGAGCCGCGAGAAGCATAACGACGGCAAAAAAGTATAGGATAGCCTTACTTTTTGGTAATACGAAATCGTTGATCTGAAGCAAGGGATCTGGCAAGGCCGGAACCAGGAAACGGCGGCTTAGATAGATCGAAACAAAGGACGGCAAGGCGAAAGCTGCGGTTACGCGCATGTCTACGCGCTTTTGCCAGATGTGATGGATAGAACCGACCAATGACGTTGCGCCAACGACGAACAGTGAATAAGTCGTAGCCAGTACTGTTGGAATACCAAATACGTAAACAAAAATAGGAACGGTTAATATAGAACCCCCGCCCCCCGCCAGACCAATAACCAGTCCCACTAGCAAAGCTGATGCATATCCTGCCAACTCCTGTCCACTCATGGGCGTAAAATTACTCAATCCTTGATTGATCCATAAAAAAACCGCTCCCGACACGGAGTCAGGAGCGGTTTGCACTGCTTATCAGTTATTAAATACGCAGACTTGTTACTCTGGATTGTTTAAGTTACTGTGTTTGCGGCTGTACAGGAAGTAAACAATCAGACCCAAAGCGCCCCATACCAAAAAGGCAATTTTGGTGTCAACGCGCAGGTTCCACATCAGGTATAAGTTTGCCAGAATACCCAGCGTAGCCACAACCGGCAGAGCTGGTGTTTTGTAAGGCCGCTCCAGATTCGGCTCGCGAACACGTAGCAGCCATACGGCTCCGCAAATCATAGCAAACGCTAAGAGCGTTCCTGAACTACACAATTCAGATACTTTATCGATAGGAGTTAGGGCGGCAACGATAGAAACAATACCACCTACCAGAATCGTACTTTTCCAGGGTGTTTTGAAGGTCGGATGGATAGCGGCAAATAATCCTTTAGGCAAAAGGCCATCTTTAGCCATGCCCAGGAAAATCCGGGTCTGGCCAAGCATCATCACCAGCATTACGGAAGTCAGACCACCGATAGCGGCTATCGTGATTATGTAAACAGCCCATGTCAAGCCAATATCCGCGAATGCCTGAGCAACGGGAGCTTTCAGGTCGAGGTTATCATAACGGACCATACCCGTCAGGACCAGCGTTACAAGGATATACAGAATCGTACAGATGATCAGCGAAGCGATGATAGCGAACGGAACGTCTTTACGAGGATTGATAGCTTCACCGGCCTGCGTAGATACCGCGTCGAAACCGATGTAGGCGAAGAAGACGATACTGGCGGCAGTCACAATACCATTGAAGCCGTAGTGCTGCTGTCCTTCTTTCATAACCGCTTCGGGAATAAACGGAGTCCAGTTCGTCGTATCAATGTAAAAAGCGCCAACAACGATCACGAAGATAACCACCGCTACTTTTACAATGACGATCAGGTTGTTTGTACTGGCTGCTTCTTTAATGCCTTTTACCAAGATATAGGTAACGACCCACACAATGAGAAAAGCGGGCAGGTTCATGGCAAACGTAAAATCAGGTATGGCCTGACCGGCGGCTCGTAGCGCATCCGCCTTTTCGTGAGCTGTGACGGGGTCGTTCATCAACCACAAAGGGGGTTCTATGTGGAACAGATGAAGTAATTTTTCAAAATAACCCGACCAGCTAACGGCTACTGTCGTAGCTCCCATCATGTATTCCAAGACAAGGTTCCACCCGATAAACCAAGCAAAAATTTCGCCTACTGTGCCATATGAATAAGCGTATGCCGAACCTTCTACCGGCAAGATAGAAGCAAACTCGGCGTAGCAAAGAGCCGCGAATGTACAGGCTACGCCGGCCATCATAAAAGACAGCACCAGAGCGGGACCAGCCCACTGGTTGGCAGCGATTCCTGTCAATACAAAAACGCCACCTCCAATAACCGCTCCGATACCCAGCGATGTCAGCCCCCAACGGGTTAGGACGCGCTTAAGCTCACTCTTTTGCATATCTGCGGCATAGGCCGATAACGGCTTTTTGCGCATTATGCTGGTATTAACTGGTTTTAGTTTGGTTTCCATACAGGAAAATAGAGTTTGGTGATTACGGCTTTCAGAAAAAGATTCTTAGGCTAAAGCGCGAGGAAAGATAATGAATAATCAAATATGAACCAGAAAAAGCCGAACAGCGTCAAAACTGTTCGGCTTTTTGGTGACTCAATTTATTATGACTGCGATGGACGAATAAGCGGGGTTTTTGCTTTCTTCTCTTTTTTCGCAGTGAACTCTTCAGGCGTAGTTGCTTCTGCGCTGGTGAAGTCAGCCGGAATCGCGTCGAAGCCAGTTTTCTTTTCGATAGTTGTCGGCGTTCCGTTGTCTTTTTCCTGATCGTTGCTCAAGGCGTCAACCACAATCGGCGTTGCCACGAACAGCGACGAGTACGTACCAACAATGACACCGATCAGCATCGCGAAAGAGAAGCCCCGGATGGTTTCACCACCGAAAATAAAGAGTACCAACAGGACAAGAATGGTTGAGAAACCAGTCACCGCCGTACGGCTCAGGGTGCTATTCAACGCATTGTTGATGATCGTTGGAATACTTTCTTTCTTACCCCGGTTTTCGTTCAGGTATTCGCGAATCCGGTCGAAGACAACGACGGTATCGTTCATCGAGTAACCCATGATCGTCAGCAAGGCGCCCACAAATGCCTGGTCTACGTCAAGCGAGAAAGGCAGTAAGCCGTTGAAAATCGAGAAAATAGCGAGGATAATCAGTACGTCGTGGAACATAGCCACCACCGCACCGTAACCGAACGCCAGCTTCTTGAATCGAATCAGAATGTACACAAAGACGACCGCTACCGCCAAAAGAATCGACCATAAGGCCGATGTCAGAATGTCGTAGGCGATGGTTGGTCCAACTTTCTGCGAACTTTCGATGTGCGCCGGATTCCCTTTTAGGCTGCTCAAACCTTTGTAAATGGTCGCTTCGGCGCGTTTGTCAGCACCTGCCGAGTTATCATCAACCAGATAGGAAGTCGTTACTTTTACCTGGTTCGCGCCAATACCCGTACCGCCGTAGGTTTTAACCTCTGGTGATGCGCCTAAAACACCTTCCAGTGAATTCCGAACATCGTCGGTGGTAATGGCTTTTTCGAAACGAACCACATAGGACCGACCACCTTTGAAATCGACGCCTAAACCAAATCCTCTGAAAAGAACCGAAATGATACCCGCACCGATGATAACCGACGAAATGGTATAGTACAGCTTCCGACGAGAAACGAAATCAAAATCCGAATCGGCAAACAGTTTTTTCGCCCACGTCGAGCTAAAGGTCAACGTTTTGCCATTACGAATGTAGTACTCCAACAGCAGACGCGTAATAAAGATAGCCGCGAACAATGAGGTTAGAATACCGATGATCAGCGTTGTGGCAAAGCCAAGAATCAGACCCGTACCGAAGATAAACAAGACAATACCCGTCAGGAAGGTTGTTACGTTCGAGTCAATAATCGATGGGAGTGCGTTCTTGAAACCGTCGCTAACAGCTTGTTTAAAGGTTTTACCCAGCTCTAGTTCTTCTTTAATCCGCTCGAAAATAAGTACGTTCGCGTCCACCGCCATACCAATCGACAGTACGATACCGGCAATACCCGGCATGGTCAATACCGCCCCCAGCGAAGCCATGACGCCTAACAGGAAGAACAGGTTAACGAGCAAGGCGATATCGGCAATAACACCGGCCCGGTTGTAGTAGAATACGACGAATCCAAATACCAGCAGGATACCAACAACCGATGAAAGCACACCAGCGCTTACCGCTTCTGAACCTAGCGTAGCACCGACAACGCTTTCTTCGACAATTGTCGTTGGCGCTGGCAGTTTACCGGCTTTCAGTACGTTTGACATGTCTTTCGTCTCTTCAACGGTGAAGTTTCCAGAGATGCTCGACCGGCCATTCGGAATTTCGTTCTGTACGTTTGGTGCGGTATAAACCAGGTTGTCAAGTAAGATAGCGACCGGACGACCCACGTTAGCAGCGGTTAAGCTTTTCCATTTGCGCGCACCTTCCGCGTTCATGTTCATCGTCACCTCAGGACGGCCACGATCATCGTAGTCGTTGGTAGCGTCGGTAATTACATCACCTTCCAGTGGTGCACGGCCACCTGGTTTCTTGAGGAAGTAAAGGGGCAGAATCTCTTTTCCGTCCGTTGCTTTAAACGTTTTCCGGTCCCAGGCAAAAACAGCGTCGGCAGGGAACAGGCTACGAACTTCGGGTGCGTTCAGAACCGCATTTGCCCGAGCCGTATCTTTCAGATAAACCCCTAATTGGTCTTGTCCAACGGGCAGGAATAGCTGCGTTAAAGCTGTACCCTGCGCCGATGCAGCAGCGGTATCGCTTTTAGACGTAGAATCTTTCTTCGAACCTTGCGCCAACTGTGATTCGAGGCTGTTGCCCTGCGCGGTGGTACCCGTAGCCGGTGTAGAAGCTTTTGCCGTCGCTTTACGAGCGGTTTCTTCACGCAACAGATAAGAACCCATGCCTTCGATAGCCGGAGCCAGTTCGTTCAGGCGGTATACTTCCGTGAATTCGAGTTTGGCCGAGCCCGTCAACAGACGGCGGATCCGCTCGGGATTGTCTACGCCGGGTAGTTCGATTTGAATACGACCCGAACCTGGTAAACGCTGAATGTTTGGGTTAGCAACGCCAAACTTATCGACCCGCGCCTGGATGATCTGGAACGCACGGCCAAAAGCACCGTTTACTTCGTCGTTCAACAATTTCCGAACTTCGGTATCGGACGACTGGAAGTTGATTTTGCTGCGGTTTGCGCTGGTTGCGAAGATCGTAGCCAGTTTGGTGTCTGGAGCAAGCTTCTTGAAGTTGTTGGCAAACAGGTCAACAAAGCTCGTGTTGCTTGTCTTCTGATCTTCACCAGCTTGCTTCAGAGCCTCATTAAACTTAGGATCGCGGTTGTTACCGGATAGGCTACGAAGAATATCCGCTGGCGATACCTCCAGGACAACGTGCATACCACCTTGCAGGTCAAGGCCAAGGCCAAGCTCACGCTCGGTAACTTCCTGAAGCGTGCTGCCTAAGAAAACGGGCTCTTTCCAGAGCGAATCCAGATAGCGCTGCTCTTTGGCCCGGTCGAACTGCCCCTGTTTATTGGTTGCGTAAGCCTCCGCGTCGGCTTTGATACTCCGCGAGACGAACGTGAATGACAGGAAGTAAATGCAGATAGCAGCAATTACACCCGTCAGAATAAGTATTCCGGTTCGGTTTTGCATTGGTTTCCACGGTTTGTAGTCCGTGATTAGGATAAGTGGTACTTGATACGAAAAGAAATGGATGTCCTGACCTACGGGTCAAAGACACAATTGAACAGAGAACTAATTGAAGGATAGGCTAATACCTATTGCCCACGCCTGCGTTAGGGCGCGTTAGTGGCAATATGATGCCCGAAAACGTACTTGAAGTAAGAAAAATAAAAATGCGGAAGCGTGAAATGCCGGAGCAAAGGAACGCTCAACAGCAATAAGATAACGAGCGTTGGAGCCGGAAGTAAAAAGGCCGTTTGGCTCCCTCCGTCTAACGTAACTGCCGGTGCAACGACCGCTTCAAAGTGGGCCGTACTCAGTTGGGCATCCGATGATTTGGAATCCGTCGATTTGCCCGCTTTGCTGTGTTCGGCAACCGCTTTTTTGGTAACTAACGCTTGGTGTTCAACAAGGCCACCATGACCCCATACTGCCGAAAACAGCAGCAGTGAAGCCAGTAGAATACCTGAAAGACGTTGTATGACGCGCGGTTGCTTCATAAATTCCTTTAGCGGATAACAAATTTCGTATGTTTTTCAATAGAAAGCAAATGTCATTCGCATTTTAGGCACCGGGACAATTTTTTAGCAAGCGGACGCGGTCAAAGACCAAATAGAGAAGTTGTGAATTGCCAAATAGAATAATGTTGAGTAAATGCATATTCCTCCAGACGGGCTTGTATACGAGTATATCGAAGGCGTAATTCTATTCTGTTTTGGGAAACGAATGTCAATTTTTGACAATCACTAACCAAACAATATCATCTTGCGAAGCTCGATTGGATCGCATCGCTAAAATTTACCTACTTTCGTTTTATGGATTTGCACGAGTTTATTCAATTAGCCCTTGCCGAAGACGTTGGCGACGGCGATCATACTTCTTTATCGACCATTCCGGCGGATGCCCAGAACCGGGCTCGACTGTTGGTGAAAGAAGCAGGAATTCTAGCGGGTGTCGAAGTGGCACAGGCAGTTTTTGCCGAAGTCGATCCCACGCTTCAGGTAGAGGTATTAATACAGGATGGAGCCAGCATAAAGCCGGGCGATGTGGTTTTAACGGTGAGCGGTAACGCGCGCAAGATTCTGACAGCCGAGCGGCTAGTGCTGAACTGTATGCAACGCATGAGCGGTATTGCTACGCATACGCGTCAGTTGGTTGACCTACTCGAAGGAACGCGGGCTAAACTGTTGGATACCCGCAAGACTACGCCAAATTTCCGGATTTGTGAGAAGATGGCTACTAAGATCGGTGGTGCTGTCAATCATCGGTTTGGTCTGTACGACATGATCCTCATTAAAGATAACCATGTTGATTATGCCGGAGGAATTGAAGCGGCTATCACAAAGGCGGTGGCTTACCTGAACGAAACCGGACGTTCACTACGAATCGAGGTTGAAACGCGGAACCAAGGTGAGGTTGAAGAGGTATTACGGGTGGGACAGGTAGACGTTATCTTACTTGATAATTTTAAACCCGAAGGAATTCGGGATATGGTTCGCTTGATCAACGGTCGGTTTATCACCGAAGCGTCGGGCGGCATTGATGAAAGCAACCTGCGCGCTTACGCCGAAACGGGCGTTGATTTTATTTCATCGGGAGCATTGACGCACCAGGTCAAAAGCCTTGATTTGAGCCTGAAAGCCTATTGATAAACGAGTAAGCGCTGGCTGTAACTCGATTGAAACTACAGCCAGCGCTCACCTGGACCAAATCCTTACTTTTCCATTTCGCGCAGCAATTTGTTGGCGTAAATGAACTCGTTTAGCTCTTTAATATCCGATTGCGTTAAGGTATCGCTGTTGCCTTCCCACAATTTTTTGCCTTTGTAAAGGAACATGATTTTCTCGCCGATCTCCATCATGGAGTTCATATCGTGCGTGATGACAACGGTTGTAATCTGATACTCGTCGGTAATTTCCGAAATAAGCTGATCGATCTTGATGGATGTTAGTGGGTCAAGACCGGAGTTCGGTTCGTCACAAAACAAGTACTTCGGGTTTAATACAATAGCGCGAGCAATACCAACGCGTTTTTTCATACCACCGCTGATTTCGGACGGCATCCGGTCCCCCGCCGTTTCCAGACCAACCCGACGTAGACATTCCTGCACTCGATCCTCTTTTTCGCTGGTTGACTGATCGGTTAGCATATCGAGCGGGAAACGAATATTTTCAGATACCGTTTTTGAGTCGAACAGCGCCGATCCCTGGAAGAGAACGCCCATTTCTCGCCGGATGGTTTTCTGATCGTCCAGACCTGTCGTCAGAAAGTTGCGTCCGTCGTACAGAACCTCGCCTGAGTCGGGTTTTATCAGGCCAATCATGCACTTCAGCAAGACGCTTTTCCCCGTACCACTCCCCCCAATAATCAGGCTTGTCTCCCCCGGTTTAAACGTTCCGCTGATACCCGCCAGCACCTGACGGTCGCCGAAGGTTTTTTCTATATTCTTGATTTCAATCATGGTCCGGATAAATTACGTCAGCAGAAGCTGCGTTAGAATAAAATCGGCAGCCACAATAGCAATACAACTGTTGGTTACGGCCGCTGTCGAAGCCGCTCCTACTTCAAGTGCGCCACCGGATACGGTATAGCCCTGATAAGCCGAGATTGTTGACACCAGAAAGGCAAACACAACGGTTTTGGTGAGTGCAAATGTCACCCCGAACGGATTGTAATCGAAACGCAGTCCGGACACGTAATCTTCCGGCGAAATAACCCCCGCCAGTACCCCGGCGATGTAGCCACCCAGAATAGACAGAAAGCCCGCCATGATAACCAGGAGGGGTATCATAAGGACCGAGGCAACGACCTTGGGTAAGACCAGGTAAGAGCTTGAGTTAATTCCCATCACCTCCAAGGCGTCGATTTGTTCGGTGATGCGCATAGTGCCGAGTTCACTGGCTATGTTAGAACCCACCTTACCGGCCAATACAATACAGGTCAGGGTAGGAGCTAGCTCCAGAATCGTACTATCCCGTACAATCAGGGCGATAATATTATGCGGAACGAAAGGGTTAGTGAGGTTATAAGCCGTTTGAACGCAGGTGACCGCGCCGATAAAGGTATTAACAAGAGCAACGATGAATACTGATCCAACACCAATGGACGTACACTCATTTAAGATAAGCCCCAGATAAACCCGAAATTTCTCCCGGTTGCGGAAGAGTGTACCCAGAAAGATAAAATATTTACCTATGTGTGACATAAAGGCATGTAAGCGACCTGTGTCCTGGCTGGACACGACATATCGAGAGAACCCCGGCAAAGGTAGAATGGTTTCTAACGTAACTTGCGCCGTATACTAAACCTTATCGCTCCTGAAAGGTATACGGTTTAAACACACGTTTATGAATCCATTGATTGTTGTAACCGGTGGCACCAAAGGTATAGGTCGTGCTATTGTCGATCGGTTTGTTGCCGAAGGCTTTGATGCTGTCGTTTGTGCCCGGTCTGTTGATGGCCTGCAAGGACCGGGGTTATTGCCGTTTGCTGCTGATCTGTCGAGTCGTGCGGGCGTTACGACACTGCTCGATTATATTCATTCGCTCAACCGGCCCGTTGACGTGCTGGTCAATAATACGGGCGTGTTTCTGCCGGGACAAATTCAGGACGAAGCAGACGGTACGTTTGAGCAACTAATGACTACGAATGTTGGCAGCGCGTATCACCTGACGCGGGGGCTAGTCGGCGATATGGTCGCTCGGAAGAAGGGGCACATATTCATGATGTGCTCAACGGCCAGTATTACCGCTTACACGAACGGAGGTTCTTACTGCATCTCGAAGTTTGCGTTGCTGGGAATGAGCCGGGTTTTGCGGGAAGAACTAAAGCCGCACGGAGTTAAAGTAACCGCTTTGTTACCCGGAGCAACGTTTACCGCTAGCTGGGAAGGAACCGATCTACCCGAAGAACGTTTCATGAAGGCGAGTGACGTGGCTGATAGCGCCTGGGCTGCTTATACGTTGTCGAAAAGTGCCGTAGTTGAAGAGATTCTTATCCGTCCCCAATTAGGCGATCTTTAGTGCGGTTAATCAGTTCTGGCAATAAGAAAACAATCCGCCGGCCCCGGATGACGGTTGACTAATGACTCTTTTGTATCTTGCACCCCACTTCATCCAGTCTAAACTGATAACTGTTCACTGTTAATCGATAACTGTTACGAATGTCTTCTGTTGAATATTTGGGTATTGACGTCGGCGGAACGAACGTCAAAATGGGTATCGTTGATGCCAATACGGGTAAAATCTCTAATTTCTATAGCCACGATACCATTAGCTGGCGGCAGTCCGGGCACTTCGTCGAGCGCTTTGGTGATGCCGTTGCCTTACAATTGTTTTCTAACAAGGAAGTTAAACAAGTTGGTATCGGCCTGCCGGGTATGCTCAATCGGGAACGGACCGTACCCCTTGAAATAACGGCTATTCCTGAAATCAACGGCGTTCCGCTTGTAGAAAATTTGACGACACGCTTTCCCGGTGTTACATTTTTTCTGGAAAATGATGCTAACGCTGCCGCTTTGGGTGAATACTATTTCGCAGAAGAGAAGATAACGGAGAACTACATTTTTATCACATTAGGTACGGGTGTAGGTGGAGCGGCTATCATCAACAAGAAAATTTTTACCGGTGGTGATGGCAATGCGATGGAGCCTGGACATATTCCGTCGCGGAACGGTCGGGTGCTGGAGCGCAACATCGGCAAAAAAGAATTACTCGAGCTAGCAGCTCTTCGCCGGAGCGAATACACGGGCGAAACCCATTTGCCCAACGACGGTGATATCTCAACGACGGGTTTGGTTGCCGCAGCCGCCGAAGGTGACGAACTAGCACTTCAAATCTGGACCGAAGTAGGGGAAATACTAGGAGAAGGTCTGGCTGCGCTGATCAAGATTCTGGATATCAAGCAAGTCCTGATCGGTGGTGGTTTGTCCGCTTCATTTGATTACATCCTGCCCGCTGTTGAGAAAACGCTCGACCACTGGCTTAATGACTATTATAAGAACGGTCTGTCGATCAAACGCGCTACGTTGGGTAACGATGCCGGTTTGTTAGGGGCAGCATCGCTCTGCTTCGAATAACAAGCATTATCGAGAAGCGAAGAACGATTGTATTCCGTTCTTCGCTTCTCGATAACCATTAAACTACGTTGACTTCCGGCGAAATCTGAATTCCGAACTTCTCAAGTACGGATTGCTGTACTTTCCTCGCAAGGACTAAAATTTCATCGCCGGTTGCATAGCCGTAATTAACCAGCACAAGGGCTTGCTTGGCATGGACGCCTGCATCCCCCGCCCGGTATCCCTTCCAGCCAGCTTGCTCAATAAGCCAACCCGCAGGCACTTTCACCGTATTATCGCCAATTGGATAGCCGGGTAGTGCCGGATACTCTGCTTTAAGCGCGTCAAACTGTCCTTTTGAAATTTCCGGGTTCTTGAAAAAACTACCTGCATTACCAATCTGCGCTGGGTCAGGAAGCTTACTACGCCGAATCCGGATAACGGCGTCGCTGATAGCTTTTATGGTTAAGTTGTCTTCCGGTACGCCCATTTCGGCCAATGTTTCCTGAATAGCTCCGTAGCGTGTGTGAAACGTGGGCCGCTTATCGAGCTGAAACGTTACGGTTGTAATAATATATTGACCTTTTAGTTCTCGCTTAAAGACGCTCTCCCGATAGCCAAACGCGCAGTCTGCGTGGTTGAACGTACGTTTTTCGCCCGTGGGTATATGAATGGCGGTCAGTGACTCGAACACCTGTTCCAACTCTACCCCATAAGCCCCGATGTTTTGCATAGGAGCGGCTCCAACGGTTCCGGGAATAAGGGAAAGATTCTCAAGACCTGCGTAACCGTGCTGAATAGCAAACGCTACTAATTCGTGCCAGCTTATTCCGGCTCCGGCTTTCAGGTATACATGATCATCGTCTTCGCGGACGACCTCAATACCCTGAATATTCATTTTGACGACCAAGCCATTGAAATCATGGCAAAGAAGGACATTACTGCCTCCACCAAGAATCAATTTAGGCGTATCGACAAATTCCGTCAATTGTAACAGAGTCTGGATATCAGCCTCCTGGTTAATTTCAACCCAGTACCGTGCGTTGACATCAATGCCAAAGGTATTGTAAGGCTTGAGCGACACACGGCTTTCAATAGTCAGCATGCGTTATTCGTAGTAAGTACCCAAAATTAACCAAAATATGGATTGGGTTAGCGAACGGGCTTATGGGGTTTCAGAATACAACTTGTAAAATGGCTACTTTTGCTATCTAATTTAATTACAGCTATGCGATTTGGATTCAATGGCTTTGCCGTGTTGACTTTCCTAGCCTTAACAGGTTGCGCAACAAGTCGCCCTACGGTGTCAAACAACTCATCCATAAACTACAATAGTTACAACGAAGACCTGGCGGCTACTCGACCTGTATATAATGCTTCTCCTGCTGGACGGTCACCCACAGCTACCCGGCCTGCCACCCCGGCTCCAGTTTCACCGCCTGCCACCGCGTCGCCACGCAAAAATGACGTAAGCAAACCCGCCGTTCCAGTTGAAGCATTGCATGTCAATCGAAAGCTAGATATGGTGATCGACACACTTGCCGTTAAGAATCGAGCGGTCCGTTATGCACCCGGATACCGCATTCAGGTGTACGTAGGTAATCAAAGACAAGAAATTGATAAGATTAAGTTACTGATTTATCAAAATTTTCCTGAACTTAGTCCTTATTTGACCTATAATCAGCCAACATATAAACTTAAGGTGGGAGACTTCATGCGCCGAATTGATGCAGAACGCTATTATGCGTCAATCCGTCAATTATTACCTTCTTCCCAGTTACAGCCTGATAAGGTAGAGATACGCCGTAGCCTCTCGATAAAATAATTTATATAATTAGCTTGCTATTACTTAGTTTTGGTATGTTTTGTACAATTTTAGCGGTGTTATTTCCGTGTAACAAATTATGAAAAAGGCATTGATCACCGGTATAACCGGACAAGATGGGGCTTACCTAACTGAACTTCTCCTAGAAAAAGGGTATGAAGTACATGGTATCAAACGTCGGAGTTCGCTGTTCAACACGCAGCGGATTGACCATATGTACGAAGATCCACATGAAAGAAATGTGCGCTTCAAACTACACTACGGCGATTTGTCTGATTCCACCAACATCATCCGTATTATTCAGGAAGTACAACCCGACGAAATTTATAACCTGGGCGCTATGTCGCACGTACAGGTAAGTTTCGAAGAGCCTGAGTATACGGCACAGGTAGACGGTATTGGAACGCTCCGTATCCTGGAAGCTGTCCGGTTACTTGGTCTTACGGAAAAGACCCGTATCTATCAGGCATCAACATCCGAGTTATATGGTGGGGTACAAGGTCATGCTCAATCGGAAACGACACCGTTCTATCCGCGTTCGCCTTATGCCGTAGCAAAGCAATATGGTTACTGGATTACCGTCAACTATCGCGAGGCTTACAACATGTATGCCTGCAATGGTATTCTGTTCAACCATGAATCACCGCTTCGTGGCGAAACGTTCGTTACACGCAAAATCACCCGTGCTGTAGCGCGTATCGGTCTTGGATTACAGGACAAAGTTTACCTCGGTAACCTTGACGCGCAACGTGACTGGGGCCATGCCAAGGATTACGTTGAAGCTATGCACATGATTCTTCAGCAGGAAAAACCAGAGGATTTTGTTATTGCTACAGGCGTAACAACCCGTATTCGGGACTTCGTACGGATGTCTTTCGCTGAAATTGGCGTTGAACTTGAATTCAAAGGCGAAGGTGCTTCTGAGAAAGCTGTCGTTGTGAGCGCGTCAAACCCAGATTTCCCACTTGAAGTTGGTAAAGAAGTTGTCTGTGTTGATCCACGCTATTTCCGTCCAACGGAGGTTGATCTGCTGCTCGGCGATCCAACAAAAGCGATGACCAAGCTAGGCTGGAAACCCAAATACGACCTTCCAGCGCTGGTTAAAGATATGATGACGGCTGATATTGATTTGTTCCGTCGCGATCAGTTACTAGCGAAGAGCGGTCACCAAGTACTGAATTACTACGAATAGGAAGTAAACAATTCCATTTTAGCAGTACGTCAATACTAAAAAAGCCCATCTTTCCAGATGGGCTTTTTTAGTATTCAATCACTAGGGCAATTATACAGGTACTGCGTAGTAGTACATCCGCGAACTGTTCGGATACATACCGATCAGCATCAAGCCCTCACCTTCTTTAACCGAAGATAGGATGGCTTGCAGGTCTTTCGTCGTTTTGACGTTTTTACCGTTTGCTTTTACAATGATGAAACCTTCTTCGATATCGGTTTCAGCAAGCTTACCATCCATAATTTTCTTCACACGCACACCACCAGAGATACCCAGTTGTTTGGCATCTTGAGCACTTAACTCTTCAAAGTTAGCGCCGAGTGAACTGAGTGCAGTGTTTGTAGCAGTAACGTCGGTTTTCTTGATGACGTCGCGGCCACCGTTGCGGTTACGAAGTTCAACTTTGAAGTCGCGCTCAGTACCGTTGCGGTTAACTGTAACATTCAGAATGTCTCCTGGACGACGACGACCGATGATCTCACGCATCTGTGCGTCCGAATCAAGGGGCTGACCTTCCATTTTAACGATTACATCACCCTTCTCTAAACCTGCTGTTTTAGCGGCACCGTTGTCAACAACACTCTCAACGTAGATACCACGGCCTACTTTAGCGTTTTTCTCTTTTGCAATCGTGCTGTTCAACTCGATAGGCATGATACCCAGATAACCGCGTTGTACGTTGCCGTATTTCAAGAGGTCAGCTGATACTTTTTTCACGAGCGATACCGGAACGGCAAAGCCATAACCGCTGTAGTAACCCGTTGCCGACGCGATGGCCGAGTTGATACCAACCAGTTCACCACGGAGGTTGACGAGTGCACCACCCGAATTACCAGGGTTGATAGCGGCATCCGTCTGAATAAACGATTCAACAGGCGTATCTGCTTTCGAATCGTTCTGCTGCTGCTGTTGACGAGCATTTTGGTCAAGGATACCGATCCGACGGCCTTTAGCACTCACGATACCAGCGGTAACGGTCGATTCAAGATCAAGCGGGTAGCCAACGGCTAGTACCCATTCGCCCAGTTTCAGCGCGTCAGAGTCGCCAAGAGTAACTGCGGGCAGGTTATTGGCTTCGATTTTAACAACCGCCAGATCCGTTAGTGGGTCAGTACCAATTACTTTAGCTTTAAAGCTTCGTTTGTCGGTCAGAATAACTTCAACCTCATCGGCGTCTTGTACAACGTGGTTGTTCGTTACAATGTAGCCATCTTTGCTAATGATCACGCCAGAACCTGACGCCTGTCCTTGTTGACGACGAGGGCGGCTTTGACCACCAAAATCATCACCGAAGAAATCCCGAAAGATGTCAGGGACTTGTTGCTGGCGAACCGTACGGGTCATCGTCGTGCGGATGTGAACAACGGTGGGAGTTACGGCTTCGGCTGCGGTGGAGAAATCGCCGGGAGTTGCCGTTGGACCATTGCCCGTTAAGGCGGCCAAGCGTCCCGTGATCGTTGGGGTGGATGACGACTCGTTAAAGATAACATCCCGCTGATTAAACCCTAGAAGGTTGTAGGCAGCCAGCGTCACTACACTTGATAGAAGTGCCATTAACGCCAATAGTTTCCAGTTGCTTTTCATGGTTAATTGGGAAAATCTAAATTGCTGTTCTTGTTGTGTAAGACGTATACTAATTTACTTCTACTTGTCTATATAACGGAAACTTGGTGCTGAAAAATCCAGGGAATCTTACCCTTAACAAATTTTAACAAGGCTTTGTTAGGAGGGCCTTAGTATGCATAAAAGCCCGCAGGAGCGCTCCTCACGGACTTTTATGCGGTACTGTTTCCGTCACCATGTTAGCCACCGATCTCAATCTGGCGTGGCGGTTTTAATTTAGCTTCTTCACGTTTCGGAATCTCAATTTTAAGAACCCCATCGGTGTACGAAGCTTGTATGTTATCAGCATCTACCGAAGTAGGCAAAGTGAATGTCCTTTGAAAAGACGAATAGCTAAACTCGCGACGGGTATATTTTTCTTTGTCCCGCCCTTCGTCGTTAGGTTGTTCCTGTTGCGTTGCCTGATAGGAAGAGATTGTAAGATTGTTGTGGTTCAGATTGAGTTTAAAATCCTCTTTCTTCAAACCAGGAGCGGCTACTTCAATCCGAAAGCCATCCTTATGCTCAACCACGTTCACCGCTGGAACATTACTTACCCAGGATGAATTCGAATTGAAAAGATCATTCATGTCGCGGCCGAAAAAATTCTCGATCAACGATGGAAGATTGTTGTTCGTGCGCATTAACGGATTCATGACTGATGATTGATTAGGAGTTAGAGAATAAGTTAACTGATTATGCTACTTATTTTTCAAACTCTGTGCCAGCTTGAATTCGGAAAGAAGGTAGGTCAATATGTCATAAATTTGACATAGATAAGCACGACGAATGGACAAAATGGCTTGATTATTCGCCAGGAGTGGCAAAAATGATTGCACAAAGAGATTAACGCACAAAGACGAGTGCGGTTATTACTCTACAAATTTTGTGGATTTTCGAAGAGGGGCTGCTTATTTAGCGTCCAGAAGCTCAAGTGCTTTTTCTGCGGCAGCTTGTTCAGCTTTCTTTTTACTGTAACCACCACCCGTAGCAAATTGCTCATCGTCAATGATGACCTGCGCGATAAACTCGCGGAAATGGCTATTGCCCTTCTCTGACAAAATTTCAAAACGCACTTCTTTGCCTGTACGTTGCGCCCACTCGATGAGCCGGCTTTTGAAGTTCACGTTGTTTTGAACTACCGAGTCAATATCGTAATGCGAGAGTAGTTCTTTGAGAATAAACCGGCGGGAGAAACGAAAGCCTTTGTCTAAGTAAACCGCACCAACCAGAGCCTCAAGAGCATCACCATACATCGACGTACGGGCAGGTAAGCTACGGGTACGGCTACCATCGTACTCAATCAGGTGATCGAGGCCAATTTTGCGGGCAATTCCGTTCAGGGTTTCGCGGTTAACAATTCGGGAGCGAATCTCAGTCAAGAAGCCTTCGTCCTTGTACGGGTATTTTTTGAATAAAAATTCGGCAATGACCATGCCCAATACGGCATCGCCCAGATACTCCAGCCGCTCGTTTGACTCCCGAAATCCTTCAATGGCCGTGGCTTTCGAGGCTGAGGTATGACGCAACGCCAATTGGTAAAGGCCGATGTTGGACGGCCGTTCACCAATGATGTGAGCAATTGACCGGCGCAGGTTTTTGCGCGGATCGGTGTTTTGCGACCGGAACCAGTCGAGCGGATTGAACAAACTACGGGGTAGCGCGAGTTGCACGACTCAGCTTAGTTTACGGAAAATGACAATGGCATTATGACCTCCAAAACCGAACGCATTGCTCATAACCGTTGTCAGTGAACGAGCTTGCGGCTTCAGTGGCGTCAAATTGAACCGAGAGTCGATCTCTTCGTCTACGTTGAACAGGTTAATCGTAGGTGGTACAAGTTGATGCTCCAGAGCCTTGATACTGGCAATTGCTTCCACAGCACCCGCTGCACCCAGCAAGTGGCCGGTCATAGACTTCGTCGAGCTGATATTCAGCTTGAACGAATGATCACCGAACAATTGATAGATGGCTTTAAGTTCCTGTGGATCACCGACTGGCGTTGATGTGCCGTGCGTATTGATGTAATCGATATCTGTCGGAGCGATCCCCGCATCGTCAAGCGCATCTTTCATCGCCAGATAAGCGCCGAGACCTTCGGGGTGTGGCGCTGTGATGTGATAAGCGTCTGACGACATACCACCACCAATGAGTTCAGCGTAGATCTTGGCTCCGCGCGCTACAGCGTGATCGTACTCTTCCAGAATAAGCGATCCAGCTCCTTCTCCTAACACAAAACCGTCCCGGTCTTTGTCGTAAGGTCTTGATGCCGTCTCGGGCGAGTCATTACGCTCTGAAAGCGCACGGTTGGCGTTGAATCCTCCGATACCGGCTCGGGTGACAGCTGCTTCGGAACCGCCCACAACGCACATATTCAACCGACCCAGACGAATGTAGTTGAAGGCATCGATGATGCCATTGTTGGTGGATGCGCAGGCCGAAACAGTGACGTAGTTGGTACCACGGAATCCGTACCGCATGGAAATCTGACCCGACGCGCTGTCGGCGATCATGCGAACGATAAAGAAAGGATTGATTCGGGGGGTGCCGTCGCCTTTGGCGTAGTCGAGCATCTCGTCTTCGAACGACTTAAGACCGCCAATGCCGGAGCCCCAGATAACACCGACTTTGTTCCGGTCGATTTTCTCCAGGTCTATTTCGGCATCCCGAATGGCCTCGTCAGTGGCGATAAGCGCATAATGGGTGAACGCATCCATTTTGCGGGCCTCCTGCCGAGGAATAAACTGTGTGACATCGAGCCCTTTCAGCTCACACGCGAATCGCGTACGAAACTTAGAAGCATCAAATTTCGTGATCGGGCCGGCACCGCTTACGCCGGCTGATAAGTTGTTCCAATAGGAGGGTACATCGTTACCAATCGGCGTAAGTGCGCCTAAACCCGTTACGACTACTCGTTTTAACGTCATACAGTTCTACTGCGGGGGTAATTAAAAAGAGGAAAGCATTAGTTGCTAAACCTCAGGAATTATTTACCTGCGTTTTCTTCCAGGTAAGTGATAGCCTGACCAACCGTGCCGATGTTTTCAGCCTGATCGTCTGGGATAGAAATGTTGAATTCTTTCTCAAATTCCATGATCAATTCAACCGTGTCAAGTGAGTCTGCGCCTAGATCGTTCGTGAAGCTAGCCTCTGGCGTAACTTCCGACTCTTCTACGCCCAATTTCTCGACAATGATATTTTTGACCTTTTGTGCAATTTCTGACATTTTAGTAGTCCGTTGGGGTTGAAAAACTGCGCAAAGAAAAGGATTTACCTTTGGATTATCAAACAATTTTTTCGAGCAGTAAAACGTTTCATTGGGCTGTTTATTGTGGATAATAAGCTGAAATTCAGCGGATAACGTATGTTTTATTGTGTTTCTAGTTTGTCAATAGACTACCCCTGAAAATAGAAAGCTTCCGAGTTTTTGCCGTGATAAGGGCGCTGTCGAGGGGCGGAGTACTCATTTCATTCTTCGCTTTGTTTTGTAAGGACCAAGGCGCAAATCCCAAACTTTGCCTATTTCCTCCCAAAGTCTGACTAGTTGGTCACACCAATTTTAGGGGCCAGAAGCAATGTGTTTGTTTTGACTCATCGAAACGGCTGACACCTGGTCGGCCATCAAACGAAATCAAAACATCTTTAGAAACACACTGCTATGAAAACGATCAACAAAGCCCTTGCTCTTTTAATTTCTGCTGTTGCTTTTACGGCTTGTACCGATCAGTCTATCGAACCCATGCGGACCACCACACAGCCGCAATCGATGATCGTTCGCCCGGATACCACATATAGTTTAGATCGTATTACACTTGAAAACAACGAGCAACTCACGTATGAGCGGCATGGCAAAGTGACGCTTACCGAAAACGTAGAGCAAGCTACTCCTCAGCCCACTACCGTAGAAGCGCCAGTCAGTCTTCCTAAACCGCACGTAGTTCCTCGTGCTGAGCCACACCAGACCGTTATGCCGGTTGTTCATGCGGACACATCAGTTTATTAGTCACAGTATCCACCTACCTGTCAGATCTATACCCTTCTACCACAATGCAAGCCTTTACGCCTACTTTCTCTGATTTTCAAAACTACCTTCGTTGGCCGGACTATCAGCAGCCGTTGACAGACTCGTCTAAGAAGCCGTTGCTGGTCCAAGTACGCACATTTCTGAGCGAGTATCCGCTGCTTCTAAGTTTTATGCTACTCTCGACAGGCATGGTCCTGTTAATGGAGCAGGTAACAGGAGAGAATATTTTTACGCCCCTGCTACAGCGCTACACGTCGTCCATAGGTATTTTAGTAGCCGCCGTTCCGGTTGCCGTTATTCTTGAAGAAGTTGTCTTCCGCGCTATTTTACGACTCACGCCAAATCGTCTTAGAAACACGGGCTCTTTTTTGATAGCAGGATTAGCGGGGTACTGTTACCAGCATATACCGGGCAGTAATCATCGGACGTCCACCTTATGGTTTGTGCTAACTTGGGGGGTAGCGGCTTATGCATTAGGCAACTGGCTGAAACGACCTGCTGTGTTTAATCGCATCCACGCCTTCTGGCAAGCTAATTTCCGCTGGATCTACTATGCCATTACGGGACTATACGCTTGCAGCAAAATTCATGACGGATTCAATGCACTGACCGGCTGGCAACTGCTCATCTTACCACTCATGCTGCTGATTGGCTTACTAAGCGGCTCCTACTACGGCTATATTCGGATGAAGTACGGGTTTTGGTACGCAGTGGCGGTTCATTCCCTGATGATAGTTACTCCACTGACGTTGGAAGTGCTTCGAACCCTGTAACTTTGAAAGGATAGATGGAAAGCACCTTGAAAACAAGCCCACTAAAATCAGGTTATTGGTCCGCGTTTGCTAACTGGTTCCAACAGACAGGGCAGCCGCTGATTGCCCGATGGTGGATATGGGTTGTCTTAATCATCAGTATAAGCTATCTGACTTATCAGTTCAATCAAACCAGCCTGGAGGATCAATTAATCGAGTACGTTACCAAAGCGGAGAAGCGCGACCTGGAACTGGCAAAGGAAGGGGGACGTCGGGCCAGTTCGTCGTATCGGACGGGTGCTTTCGCTGGTAGAATTGTACGATCTTTCGCGGATAACAGTGGTGTGTGGATGGCTTTCATTGTACTGCTATTTGCCGTGATAAGAATTCAGTACGAGTATATCTTTCGCAAACTATTCGAATCGGATAACCTGGGCAGAGTCATCTACGTGTTTTTTATGGTCAGTGTCTGGCTAATACTCGGGGCTTCGTTGCCAGCCGTAATCGGTAAAGCGGGTACTCGTCAAAATTTTCACTGGACTTTTGTGAACGGATTCATGCTACTGACCATTGTGTACAGCCTGATTGCAGCCTGGACCAACGCACGCCGTCGTCAACTGGTACTCATTCAGCAGCGTACCCAGGCTGAACTCGATGCATTAAAAGCACAGGTCAATCCACATTTTCTGTTCAACTCGCTGAATAACATCTACGGGACGGCTATTCTGGAAGACAGCCCCCGCACGGCAGAAAGCATTCAGCAACTATCGGGAATTGTGCGCTATGTGATGGAAGAGTCGCGCTTGCAAACGACAAACATTCAACGCGAACTGCGCTTTATCGACGATTTTGTGGAGCTCCAGCGCATCCGTCTCCCAAATCAGGCCAACATTGATATCGCTACCCGCATTGACTGGGACGAGAAGCCCGCACAGATTGTCCCGTTGCTGCTGAATCCCTTGATTGAAAATGCTTTCAAATATGGGATTAGCATTCAACATCCGTGTTTTGTGCACATTCACTTACAAGTAAAAGACGGAATTCTCCAGCTTACAACCGAAAATAGTGTGCTTCCCCGAACTGGCCTGGAAAGAGGAACAGGAATTGGACTAGCTAATGTCCGGCAACGACTCGCACTGGCTTACCCCGACCGTCATTCCCTGCAAGTGGACGAAAACCAACGTGTATTTCGAGTCGCATTGACCATTAACCTTTACTAATCAGTCAGTTTCTAGTCCAATCTTAACCGTGAACCTGTCATGAATTTACCCACAACCTCCGAACAACCTCCATTTGTCATTAGCGAACAACCCCGCCCTGTTGGTTATCCAACGCTCAACCAGTCTTGGTGGCTGATTGGCGTCTTTTTCCTGATGCAACTTCCGGCTACGCTACCCGCGCTGGGCTTAAAATTTGCCGCTGATCGATTTGGGCTGCCTGTGCTGAACGTCATTGGTGAAACGTTGGCTTACGTGATCGCTATCGGACTTACTATTCTGTATGCCTTCCGGAAACGCGGAAGTCGTTCGTTATCCTGGCGGTCTGTTCCGGTGGCCGCTTACCCGGTAGCCGCGCTTGGTATGCTGGCACTTAGCACACTGGCTGAGCCGCTGGTCAGTGCAATACCGATGCCTGCCGAGCTAGAGAAAATCGTTGCGGAACTGTTTACAAAAAATATGATCATTGCCGCTGTGATAGCCGCGCCTATTCTGGAAGAAGTTTTGTTTCGGGGAATTATTCTGGACGGGTTTCTGAAAAATTACAGTCCTGCCAAAGCGATTATCTGGTCGGGTATCACCTTCGGGGGTATACACCTGATTCCGGCGCAGGCAGTCAATGCGATGTTCCTGGGCTTTGCACTAGGTTGGTTGTACTATCGTACCCGTTCGCTCGGCCTGTGCATGTTTCTTCACTTTGTGAATAACGGGGTAAGCTCGTTGACGTTCCTGGTCAGCGATACGATGGATATGAGCCAGAATGTTACGCAGAGCTGGGTCGGTAACGATACGCTGTATATAGGTTTGCTGATCGGTTGCGTTGGTGTATGTTTGGCTTGTTATGCGTACCTGAATCGGATTTTACCTAAATCGATACAGGCTTGATTTCTCTGATCCGACAATTCTTTCAGCGAGCAAGATCTATGGAATCGGCTTTGGTTTCCTCGACCTCCGCAAGAGACCGTAAAGCAACCCGTTGGGTACTTCATCGGGAGGTAAGGCTTTTTTTGATTCATTGTGTGCTTTGGGTCGTCGTAAGCCTCTTAGCAGGGTGGCTCGAATTCACCTACCTGCCCTTTGAAATGCTTAAGGAAACTAGTCCGCTGCTGGTAAAGTATCAAAATAACTGGATTGGGTATGCCCTACTGACCATAGTGACTGGTTTCATTTATGTGCTACTTATTCACGGTAGCTACTGGCTGTATAATGTTCTGGCAAGTAGACGTAAAGTATGGACGTTTGTAGTCTTTGGTCTGTACGCTTTTGTCGTTTATATATTTATTCTGGCGGTTGTTACCATCTTGATCTTCGTGCATCTGGGTATATCAATGAAAGACAAAGCGGCTTTGCAAGAGGCTTTAGGAGGTGTTTTTGTAACATGGGTTTATACGTTGCTATTCATCGCCGTACGGGCTTATCGCCAAAACCAGCGTCGGGAACGAGCGTTAATTCTTCAGAAAACGCAGGCTGAGTTGCAGACGCTCAAGGCGCAGGTTAATCCACACTTCATGTTCAACACGCTAAACAACTTGTATGGGAGTGCATTAGCGGGCGACACCGATCGTACAGCCGCCGGAATTGAGCAGCTGTCTTCTGTGATGCGCCATATGACCGAAGCTTCACAACACGATCTTATTCCGATTGAACAGGAAGTACGGTTTGTAGAAGACACGGTAGAACTCCATCGAATGCGTGTACCCAATACAGATACAATTCAAATCAGGACCCGGATCGATTGGGACGAAAAGCCCGCTCAGATCGCTCCTTTGTTGTTGAATCCACTCATCGAGAATGCGTTCAAGTACGGAATCAGTGTTCAATACCCTTGCTTTGTGCGTATTCAAATGCAGATTGAGAATGGAAACCTTGATGCTGTTATTGAAAATAGCCTTGTGCCCCGAACCGGGCTTGAAAAAGGGACTGGCTTGGGTCTGGCAAACGTTCGACAGCGGTTAGCGCTGGTTTATCCAAACCGTCACTCGCTGAAGATACGGGAAGAGAACGACCAATTCAGGGTACACTTACAGATTAAACTTTAACCGATAGCACTCATGAAACTCAAGGTTGGTCGATACAGTATAGGGCCAAACGTGCTGATGAACGTTGTCTTCATTGGCTTTTTGATTGGTCTGCATATCGGTGTTATAGCGGCAGCCCATTCGAATGGATAACATACTCCATGGTTATCCTTTCTGGCTGTATACAGTATCTTAATTCCGGCTTTGATACGACGTGTACTCAATGAGTTTAGGAAAGAAAATTCGTCTAATTAATTTATGCCTGCTACCCTCCGCTGTATCGCCATTGACGACGAGCCCATTGCACTCAATGTGATTAAATCGCACGCTAGTAAAGTTCCTTTCCTGGATCTGAAACGCACGTTTGTCAATGCTATCGAAGCGCTAACCTTCCTAAAAACAGAACCTATTGATTTGATTTTTCTGGATATCAACATGCCAGATCTTACGGGGCTTGACTTCGCGCAGGTGGTCGGTAATAAATCGTTGGTTGTGTTTACTACGGCTTACCCTGAATACGCGTTGCAGGGTTTTGAGCTAAGTGCGCTGGACTATCTACTGAAACCCATTGCCTTTGGGCGCTTCATGCAGGCGGCAAACAAAGCCTACGAGCGCTTATCCGACGATGCCAAAAAATCTCCTTACGTTTTTGTAAAAGACGGTTACGACTGGGTGCGCATCAACCTCGATGAACTGCAATACGTGGAGTCGGAAGGAAATTATCTAACCTTTCAGGAAATCGGCAAGAAAGCCGTTACGCGCATGACCATTGGTGAAGCCGCCGAGATGCTTCCGGGCGATCAGTTTATGCGCGTTCACAAGTCGTACATTGTTTCCCTCAACCGTATCGAGAAAATAGAACGGCACCAGCTTACCATCGGTAAAGTACAAGTGCCGTTGAGTGGGTCGTATCGCGATGAACTACTAGAACGTGTGAAGTAGCCTACCGATACCCTTTTTGCCAGTATTTCCACAGCCGGGCCGCGTCAGCAACGGACTGTTCCGCGTAACCGCACGAACCGCAAATCGCAACGTGTAATGTTGCGGTTTCGCTGGCTCGAATTTGCAAAACGCTGGTACGGGGTTCGGTAATCCGAACGAATGTGTTGGTACCTTCTGAGGTAGTAAGCGGGAGCGGTCCCATTATGTCAATAGAATTGCACCTAGGACATTGAGTCATCATGGTTTTGCATTGTCCAGATTGAAATGGAGCCCTCGGTTCTCGCGCCGGGCCATTGCCATTTTGATGACCAGGTAAGCGACTTCGATCATGTTGCGCAATTCGCAGATGGGTGCAGATACTTTCGACTGGCGGTAAAGCTCTTCATGTTCGAGGTAGATCAACTCAAGCCGGTCCATCGCCCGCTTCAAGCGTCGATTCGTTCGTACGATACCGACGTAGTTGGACATAATCGACTCCAGTTCTTTTTTCATCTCTGTAACCAGAACCAGTTCTTCGGGGTGGGTCGTACCGGCGTCATTCCAGAGTGGGAGGTTTTCGGGTATAACGGCCTGATCGAATAACTCGACGGTTTTCTGGTAAGCCCGATGCCCAAACACAACGGCTTCGAGTAGGGAGTTGGACGCTAACCGATTGGCTCCGTGAAGACCTGTGCAGGAACATTCCCCGACGGCGTACAGGAACTGAATATTGGTCTGGCCCCACTCATTAACCCGAATTCCCCCGCATAGGTAGTGTTGCGCCGGAACGACGGGGATAAAATCTTTTCGTAAATCAAGACCGAGATGATCGTAGCAGTATGCCGTAATAGTCGGAAAATGCTCGACAAATTTTTCGTAATCGCAATGCGTCACGTCCAGATACACGTGCGGATTACCCGCTTTTTTCATTTCGGAGTCGATGGCGCGCGCCACGATATCGCGCGGGGCCAGCGATAAGCGCGAATCGTAATTCTCCATGAACGTTTCGCCCTTCTTGTTTCGCAGGATACCGCCAAATCCTCGTACGGCTTCGGAGATCAAAAAGTTGGGTTTCTTGCCGGGTTCGTAAAGCGCTGTCGGGTGAAACTGGATGAATTCCATGTCCTTGCATACCGCTTTTGCCCGATAAGCCATCGCAATACCATCGCCAGTAGCGATGTTGGGGTTGGTGGTATTCTGGTAGATATTGCCAATGCCACCCGTTGCCAGCAAGGTTGTTTTTGCGAGAAACTGTTCAACCTGACCCGTCTGTGTATTCAGCACATACGCGCCAAAACACTTGTTATCCGTATCGTATCGATGAACCGTCTCGCCAAGCTGGTGCCGCGTAATTAGTTCAACGGCGTAGTAGTGCGTGAAGATCTCAATAGACTTCAAGGAATGAGCCTTTTCAAGCAAAGCCCGCTCAATTTCTGCCCCGGTAATATCCTTGAAGTGCAAAATTCGGTAATCGGAATGCCCCCCTTCTTTGGCCAGATTGTAATCATCGCTGCCGTGTTCTTTGTCAAACCGGGTTCCGTAATCGATCAGCTCGCGAATACGATTGGGCGCTTCCCGGATAACAATCTCAACAACATGAGGGTCGCTCAGAAAATCGCCAGCCACCATCGTATCGTCGATGTGCTTCTCAAATGAGTCGGCCTCTGACCAGACGGCGGCAATGCCTCCCTGGGCGTACTTCGTATTGGTTTCGTCGGCCTGAACTTTAGTGATAACACCGATGCGGACGGGCGGTGCGTTCGATTCACGTTCCAGGTTCTCGAAGTGCATCGCCAGCTTGGTGGCGTAACTCAGGCCCGCGATACCAGAGCCGATGACAAGAAAATCGAATTGATGGGGCATTACTAAGTCAATTGAACAAGCCCGGTGCGCACCGGGCTACCACTCAAAAGATGATAAAGCTATTTTCTGAATCGTTACTACTTACTCAATTCCAGCATTCGAGCCACTGACTCGTACGCTTTGACGCGCACGTCTTCCGGAACAATAATCTCCGGCTGTTCGTACAGCATGGCATTGTACACTTTTTCCAGCGTGTTCATCTTCATATACGGACACTCGGAACAGGCGCACGTATTGTTTTGACTGGCGGGTGCCGGAATAATTTTCTTGTGGGGAACCGCCTGCTTCATCTTGTGAAGAATACCGGCCTCGGTTCCTACGATAAACGTCTGCTCCGGACTATCAACCACATACTTCAGCAGCGCCGTTGTCGAACCCACGTAGTCGGCCTGGCTCAAAATGTGTTCCTGGCATTCGGGGTGAGCGATAAACTTAGCGGTAGGGTACTGCTGGCGAAGTTTGGTTAGTTTCTCCTGCGAAATATCGATGTGCACAATGCAGGCACCGTCCCAAAGCACCATATCCCGGCCTGTTTTGCGGGCGACAAAGCGGCCAAGGTTCGCGTCGGGGGCGAAGATGATTTTCTGATCTTTAGGCAGGCTCTCGACAATTTGCAACGCGTTTGACGAAGTGACGATGATGTCCGACAGCGCTTTTATTTCAGCGGAGCAGTTGATGTAGGACAACACAATATGATCGGGGTACTGCGCTTTGAAAGCCGCGAACTTATCCGCCGGGGCTGAATCGGCAAGCGAACAGCCGGCATTGAGGTCGGGTATAACCACCTTTTTTTCGGGGGACAGCACTTTCGCTGTTTCACCCATAAAATGCACACCGCAGAATACAATCATATCGGCGGGGGTGGCGGCAGCTTGCTGGCTCAGGCCAAGACTATCGCCAATGTAATCGGCAATATCCTGAATGGAGCCATCAACGTAATAATGCGCCAGGATAACGGCGTTTTTTTCTGCTTTCAGCCGCTTAATCTCGGCTACCAAATCGATATCGTCGGCAACGGGTTCGTTTACGTAACCAACTCGCTGAACTTCTTCCAAAAGCGCTTCCATTTACTAGTAATAGGTAGTTTATGATAAAACACTAAAAAACGGTAAAATGTCACAATCACCGTTTAGGCAGCAGTGAGTTTTGCGGGCACCTGCCGGGTGAGTCCATGTCGGACATTCCATGCTGGGCGAGTCCACGCCGGGCGAATTTGGGGAAATCGTTTGGGCTTTCAAACAACAGACCCTATTTGGTTCGTTTTGGCCTAAAGTATAAGTGTCCATGACCGACGATATTCTTAAGCTTCGCGTTGTTCGCATCCAGGCAGAAACTTCTGACACTAAAAGTATTTACCTGGAATCTGTTGATGGCCGATCTGTTCCACATCGTGCCGGACAATTTCTAACATTGATTCTGCAACACGGCGAGAGCGGACCGAATTCGCATGAAATAAGAAGATCTTACTCGCTTAGTTCAACTGCCGACGAGCCGTTGCGATTGACGATCAAGCGCGTTCAGAACGGCGAAATTTCGCGAATGCTGCTTGATACCCTGCGTGTCGGAGACATACTAACGAGTTTACCACCCGCCGGACGATTTACACTGGATGAGAACTTGCCGGGGGATGTTGTGCTATTGGGGGCTGGGAGCGGTATTACACCACTGTTTGCACTGGTCAAGCAAGTTTTACGTACTGAACCGCATCGACGCGTGACGTTGCTGTACAGCAGTACCCATGAACGAAGTATTATTTTTCGGGACGAACTAGCCGATCTTCAGCGTCAATTTCCCGATCGTTTTCGGCTGTTGTATTTACTGAGCAATCCGTCCGAGGATTGGAACGGTCTGCGCGGCCGGCTCAATAATGTTATGCTCGAACGCTTGTTGCCAACATTAATCGGTAAATCGAATCGAGAAACAAGCCATTTCTTCGTGTGTGGACCGGGCGATTACATGCGCATGGTGCAGTTTACACTCGTATTCAGTGGGTTTCACGCTGACCAGATTCGACGGGAGAATTTCGTTGTAGAACCTGTCGTGCTGACCCCACTACCCATCATCGCCCAGGATCGGACGGTGTTACTTCGGTTTCGGGGACGGGAAATCGAAATTCAGGTTCCTGCTTACAAATCCATTTTGCAGGCTGCGCTGGATGAAGGTATTGCTTTGCCCTACAGCTGCCGGGGAGGACGGTGCTCTACCTGCGTGGCTCGCTGTCAGTCGGGGAGCGTACACATGACGATCAACGACGTGCTTACTGAACGCGACCTGCGCGAAGGCTGGGTACTGACCTGCACTGGCTATCCCGAAAGCGATGACGTTGTGATTGAGGTATAAGAGATAGTGCCCCGCCTGATCAACGATTGCCCAATTCGGCGGGGCACCAGCCATATCATGAATTTACTTTTGTTCTCAAGAAGGCTAATAAAACCTCTAAACCTTTCTGGTAGTGTAAGTTATTGGGAATAACAATGTCTGCCTGGTCCTTATGTGGTTTTACAAACTCGCGGTAAGCCGGACGTACATGATGTTTCCACTGGTAATTGATCAATTCCTCCGTAAGACCTCGCTCGGCCTGGTCACGGCTAAGCCGCCGGTCGAGCTTGATGCTATTTTTTGCAGTAATATACACTTTCAGATCGAGCTGAGTAGCTACGTCGGGAAAGTGAAAAACAAACAATCCTTCAACAATAATAATCGGTGTAGGGCGGTAGATCAGCATCCGGGGAATCACGTTCGGGTTGTTAAACGTATATTCCTTTGCTTCAATCGTTTGCCCCGCGTGCAGCAGACTTAAATGTTCTGCAAACAGTTCGTGATTGATCGTTACGGGCAGATCGAAATTATAAACGCCGTTCTGATCAACCGGAATAAAATCGAGCGTTCGATAATAGTTATCCTGTGAAATCAGGCAAATCTGGTCTTCGGTAAACGCATTAAGAATATCCTTTAGAACGGATGTTTTTCCTGAAGCACTGCCGCCGGTAATACCGACGATAAACGGTTTGGTTGCCATAATAGAACAAAGATACAGAGAACACAAACCAGTTTGTTGCTTCTTTTGTCCTATAGCGTGAAGAAACGAATGAACAAGCCACCGATGATAGCGCCAACCAGCGGCCCGACGATGGGTACCCAGGCGTAAGCCCAATCGGAAGTGCCTTTACTGGGGATTGGTAATACGGCATGCGCGAGTCGTGGGCCCAGATCACGAGCAGGGTTGATGGCGTACCCCGTGGTACCACCCAACGAAAGCCCAATGCTCCAAACCAGGATACCAACAAGATACGGTCCAACACCAATGGCGAGTTCCCCCAGGTTTTTAGACGATATTCCGGCCAGACCCAAGATAAGAACAAGCGTAGCTAACATCTCGCTTAAAAAATTGGCACCTAGTTTCCGAATGGCAGGTCCTGTACCAAAACAAGCGAGTTTGTCTGCTGGATCAGGGGTAGCCGCCCAGTGGGGAGAATAATGCAGCCAGACCAGCGTTGCCCCGATAAAACTACCGATCAACTGTGCGGTTATGTAAGGAACAACGTGACTGTAGTCGTTGGTGGCAACCGCAAAGGCTACGGTGACTGCCGGATTCAGGTGTGCATCAACGCTTCCAAACGCTTTCGCTACAAAAACGCCCATGGTTACCGCGAAGGCCCACCCAGCTGTGATAACAATCCAACCGGCAGATTCACCCTTGGTTTGTTTGAGAACAACGTTAGCAACAACACCGTTGCCTAAGAAAAGTAGCACGGCTGTGCCGATTAATTCGCCGATAAAGGGAGAAGTCTGCATTGAACAATACGAGCTATCAGCCGGTACTATAATCGTTGGGATAAAAGCACTGCTGTTACCAATGAGTGTTTACCGGCTGACGCTTGATCTCAAGGTTTAGGAATAGTTTGTGCGAATTAAATCATATTTTCAACACATTTACAACGACAACGCATCAACGCTTATGAAAAGCATCATTTTTGAGCAGACTGGTAAGCCCGGCCAAATCCTGAAAGCAACTGAAGTAGCACTGCCCGAGCCGGGTCCAAATGAAGTGCGCGTGAAGGTAATTGCCGCACCGATCAACCCGTCGGACATCATGTTTGTCCAGAATCTGTACGGTATTCGGCCACAGCTACCGTCGGGAGCTGGTTTCGAAGGCGTTGGTGTTGTCGATGCCGTCGGCGAGGGCGTTCAGATACCGACCGGCACCCGAGTGAGCTTTAGCGGTGTTGGCTCATGGTCGGAGTACGCGCTGGCGCACGAAAAAGCGCTGGTGCCCATTCCCGATGAGATTTCAGACGACCTAGGGGCGCAACTGTTTGTCAATCCGTTTACGGCTTACGCAATGGTGCAGGATTCGGGTGTGCCGGAAGGTGGCTGGCTACTGGTTACCGCTGTTGGATCTGCTTTCGGGAAATTGGTTATTCAGTTGTGCCAGATGCGGGGGATCAACACCATTGGTACCGTTCGACGCGATGATCTTAATGAAGAATTGAAAGCATTGGGGTTAACCGAAGTTATCAATGTAGAAACCGAAAATTTAGCCGCTCGTGTTAAGCAAATTACCGATGGCGTTGGTGTCGCCTGCGTGTTGGATGCTGTGGGTGGACATACTGCTACCGAAGCCTTAACCTGTCTGGCTAAAGGAGGGACCATAATCATCTATGGATTGATGAGTATGCAGGACCCAACTATTAACGCCGGGCTACTGATTTTTAGAGAATTAACGATTAAAGGATTCTGGCTTACGGACTGGATGCGCCGTGTTGACAGCCAGACCCGGCAGGATGTTGCTCAGAATGTAGTGCGGTTGTTGGCATCGGGAAAAATTCAGTTACCCGTTGAAGCGTCTTACCCGCTTGATCAGATTACCGAAGCGACCGAACATGCCGAGCGACCAGGACGGCGGGGTAAAATTCTTATCAAACCTTGACTAGCTTACCAAAAAATGGGTAGTTTAGCCTGTAGGTTTAGCGTACACTGCCTAAGTTTATCGTTTGTATAAAACAGGCTTCACTATCTTTGAAACAATATCCGAGGAAAGCGGCTCGTTTGTGTCAAAACAACAGCTGGTCAAACTCACTCACTTACCCGACTCGTTCGTATGCTCTTGCTTCAGGTTCCGGCCGTTGACACCACGGCCGCGTCGTTGTCAGCCACGGCGGCCCCCCAACCACAAAGTTTACAGTTATTTGATCTGGTTGCCAAGGGCGGCTGGGTTATGATACCCATTGCGCTGCTGTTCTTTTCGGCGCTTTACCTGATTTTTGAACGCTATTTTGTGATTCGCTCCCAAACGAAAAGCGACCCGAACTTTGTCGATAATATTCGGGATATGGTGGCGCAGGGAAATATAAAATCGGCGGAGTCGTTTGCCAAGAATCAGCGTACCGCCATGGGACGCGTTTTCGAAAAAGCAATCGGTCGGATTGGTTCGCCAATCAAGGAAATCGAAAGCACGATTGAAACCGTTGGCCAGATCGAATTGTCGCGTCTAGAGCGAAACATGGGCTACCTGGGTATTATTGCCGGTATCGCTCCGATGCTCGGATTTATCGGGACCATCTCCGGGATTATTCGTATCTTCTACGATATTTCTTTATCGGACAACATCAGCGTTGGTATCATTGCGGGTGGTCTGTACGAGAAAATGATCACCTCCGGTGCTGGTCTGATTGTTGGGGTTATTTCGTACACGGGGTATCACCTGCTGAACATGATGATTGAGCGGTTCACGCTTCAACTGGAGATGAATGCATTTGAGTTTATCGAAGTTCTCCAGAAACCGACGGCTGAACCCGCTCGGATGCGATAGGATTCCGGGGTCCGGGCGTAGCATGAGCCGAATCAACTGGTACTTTTCGGGCTAACAGCCGTTATCTGGTGCCTTACTTACTATGAAACTTCGAAGAAAAAATAAATTTGCTGCCGAGGTCGCGACATCGTCGCTGAACGACATCATGTTTTTCCTGCTGTTGTTTTTCCTCATCATTTCGACGGTAGCAAATCCGAATGTTATCAAGCTGATGCTGCCCAAAGCGTCATCGTCGCAGCAGTTGAGCAAAAAACAGGTGACGTTGTCGGTCGATGATAAAAAGCAGTATTTCATCGATAAAAAGCCCGTTGATGCCGCTAGTCTGGAAACGGAGCTAAAAACAATCATGGCTGGCATTGCCGAGCCAACGGTTGTCGTACGGTTTGACAAATCGCTGACGGTCCAGGATCTGGTCGATGTGTTACAAACGGGTGCCAAGCTGAACATCAAAATGGTGATGGCAACGTCGAAATAAGACAATTTTGAAAGAGTGGTAAGCCGTTGCAGCACTGCAACGGCTTTTTTTATTCTCTTCAATCAATTGACTCGACTTCGCAGTTTATAGGACACCGGACCTAACCGTTGTCTATATCTATGATCGCTGATTACACCGAAGCCGCCGTCTGTCACGTTGATGACCTTGCTGATGGTCAACTGAAAGAAGTTCAAGTGGGTGATACGGATGTGCTGCTAGCCCGCGCTGATGGCCAGTTTTACGCGCTTCATCCGAAATGCACGCACTATCAGGGCCCACTAGCAAAGGGACTACTCAACGGACACCGGCTCGTTTGTCCTTGGCATAATGCCTGCTTCGATGTTAGAGACGGGCATCGGTTAGAAGCACCAGCCCTCAACGGATTACCCACGCACGAGGTGCGAATCGAAAACGATCAGGTGTTTGTCCGCCTGACAACGAATAAGGAAAGTCTCGAAAATCCAATGGTTACGCCTGATCCCACGAATGGGGAAACCTATGTTATCGTGGGTGGAGGAGGAGCCGCGACCTTTGCTGCAGAAGGTTTGCGGGAAGGCGGATTTACGGGCAAAATTACGGTGCTTACCGAAAGCCAGGAAAGACCGTATGACCGGCCCAACTGTTCGAAAGACTATTTGCAAGGGGAAGCGCCTGACGAGTGGATGCCACTTCGTACGGAAGAGTTCTATCAGGATTATGGCATCGACATCCGGACAAACCAGCGTGTTGCTTCGCTTGATCCTACTACAAAGCAAATCGAATTGGCTTCCGGCGAAACGCTGACCTACGATAAGGCTCTGGTCTGCACAGGTGGCCAGCCTAATTTGCTGCCGGATGTAGACGTCAATATGCAAGGCGTTTATACCCTCCGTACACTGCACGATAGCCAGCGTCTTCGCGAACTGGGACAGTCAGGAAAGCGCGTCGTTGTTGTGGGTAGCTCGTTTATTGGATTGGAAGGAGCCATGAGTATGCACAAGCTAGGTTGCGAAGTAGACGTGGTTAGCCCGGAGCCTGTACCGTTTAGCAAAACACTAGGCGAGAAAATCGGCCGGCTGATGCAAGGCTGGCACGAAAAAGAAGGTATTCGCTTTCATTTGGGCTGTAAAGTAGCACAGGTAGAAGGCAACGATGCGGTCAAGGCAGTACTGCTGGATAATGGGCAGCGGCTTCCGGCTGATCTTGTCCTGTTGGGTTTAGGTGTACATCCAAAGACGGATTTCTTGAAAAGTATTCCACTCGAAAAAGACGGCGGGGTCAAAACGGACGCTTACCTCAAGCTGGCAGATGATCTTTATGCGGCTGGCGACATCGCTCACTATCCGACTCCAGACGGTAGCGAACGAATTGAACACTGGAAAGTTGCGGGCGTACAAGGCTATGTTGCTGGCTTGAACATGGCTGGTCGGGAGCAGCCTTACCACGAAGTTCCTTTTTTCTGGACCAATCAACTCGGCAAACGAATTAATTACGTTGGCCACGCCGATCATTTTGACGATATCATCTACGACGGTGATCCGCAAACTGATGAATCGTTTCTCGCCTTCTACGTACAGGAAAATCAAATTAAGGCAGCGGCTGGATTAAAGCGCGATCAGGATATTATTGCCATCCGAGAACTGATGCAGGCTGGTCGTATGCCATCGGTCGATGAGGTCCGGCAGGGTGTCAATTGGTTAGATCGGTTGAAAGAAGTCTAAACGAGCCTGATCGTGTAATTAACGCATAGTTAATTGCTTGCGCATAACTTGTCCATCAAACAGTTTACCTTTGTGGCCTAACCGTGTTGTTTATTCGGTTTGGTTATGACGCATCAACTTGTACTCAAAAAACCGCTCGCTTTCTTTGACCTCGAAACGACTGGCGTAAACGTAGCGAAAGACCGTATTATTGACATTTGCATCATTAAGGCGTTACCAAATGGTGAAGTAGCTACTAAAACCCAGCGCGTTAACCCCGGGATGCCTATCCCGTTGGAATCGAGCTTGATTCACGGCATTTATGACGATGATGTAAAGGATGCTCCTCCCTTTAAATCCGTCGCTCGCACATTAGCGCAGTTTATGGACGGTTGCGATCTGGCAGGATTCAACAGCAACCGGTTCGATGTTCCCGTACTGGTCGAGGAGTTCTTACGCGCTAATGTCGAATTTGACATGAAAAACCGTCGAATGGTCGATGCGCAACGTATTTTCCATCTCATGGAACCACGTAATCTGTCGGCGGCTTACAAATTCTACTGCAACAAAGAGTTAGTTGGTGCGCACGGGGCCGAAGCCGACACGATTGCGTCGCTGGAAGTGCTTAATGCGCAGGTGCAGCGTTACATGGGCATGGTCGCCAAAGCAGATAGCGGACAGGACGTTGTTTTTGACAACGATGTGGATATGCTTCACAGCCTGACCGCCAACAAAAATGTCGATTTAGCTGGCCGGATTGTTATCAACGAAAAAGGCGAAGAGGTTTTCAATTTTGGCAAACACAAAGGACTGCCTGTGCTGGAAGTATTGAAGAAAGAGCCTTCGTTCTACGATTGGATGTTGAAGGGCGAATTTCCACTCGATACCAAGCGGAGGCTAACGGAAATTCGGTTGAGAATGTTCAGCAACGGCCATGCGAAAAAGTAAATAAGTAGAATTCAAGGCCGAATGTGGTAAAAATAATGCTCCAATTTGGACTATAGCCTTATTAATTGCCCAAATTCACGGTCTACCCTGGCTGCCCGAATTTGAGCAAGCCCGAATAATCTTTACATTTGCCATACTTTCTATTAACCGGCAAGCCATGCAACCCACGCAGGACGTCCTCATTCCGGAAGTCATTCAGCAAATACCGCTCACGTATTACCTGATTCTCAGCACCGCGCTGTTCGTCATCGGCATCATTGGTGTACTGACCCGGCGCAACGCTATCATCATCTTTATGTCGATTGAGTTGATGCTCAACGCCGTCAACTTATTACTCATCGCATTCTCTTCCTATCGTTCTGACTCGTCGGGGCAGGTTTTCGTCTTTTTTATTATGGCTGTAGCGGCTGCCGAAGTATCGGTCGGTCTGGCTATAATTGTTATGATTTATCGAAATACCCGATCCATTGACGTTGGATTGCTTAATAAGTTGAAATGGTAAAACAGTCAGCGGTGCTTATTCGGTAGAAAAACTGACTTATTCGTCACAATACTGATTACTGACCAACGACTATCGACTTACAACTAATGAAAATAGAATTACTCAGTGCATTAATTCCGCTTTTTCCGTTGATTGGTTTTCTTATCAACGGTATTGGCTTTCGGCGGGTACCCAAGAGCTTAGCCGGAGTCATCGCTACAGTTGCTGTACTAGCTTCTTTTCTGACATCGGCTTATTTGTTTGGCGCATTTATCGGCAACGCCGGACGTGTAGACAATGCCGGGCCGCTTGTCGCAACCCTGTTTGACTGGATCAGCGTCGGGGATCTTCACATTAACTTTTCCTTTCAGATTGACCAGTTATCGTTGTTGATGCTGCTGGTCGTGACTGGCGTTGGAACGCTCATCCATTTGTATAGCATTGGCTACATGAGCCACGATGAAGGATTCGGCAAATTCATGGCGTTTCTGAATCTGTTCGTGTTCTTCATGCTTTTGCTGGTGATGGGGTCGAACTACGTCATCATGTTTATTGGCTGGGAAGGCGTTGGACTTTGTTCTTATCTGCTGATCGGCTTCTGGAACAAAAACACGAGCTACAACAATGCCGCTCGCAAAGCCTTTGTCATGAACCGAATTGGTGACTTGGGCTTTCTGCTCGGTATCTTCATGCTCATCAACACATTCGGTACGGTTGAGTATGTCGATGTGTTTAAGCAAGCGACGAGCTTACCGATGGGTGATAGCACCATCCTGTTGATTACCATTCTGCTGTTTGTCGGTGCGATGGGTAAATCGGCTCAGATTCCGCTCTATACCTGGCTTCCGGACGCTATGGCGGGACCAACGCCCGTATCGGCCCTGATCCACGCAGCGACGATGGTAACGGCGGGAATTTACATGGTCGTTCGTTCAAACGTTCTTTACACGCTGGCTCCGCTGACGCTGGAAATCGTTGGTTACATCGCTATTGCTACTGCTTTACTGGCGGCTTCCATTGGCCTTCTGCAAAACGACATCAAGAAAGTACTGGCTTACTCGACGGTTTCGCAGTTGGGTTATATGTTTCTAGGTTTGAGCGCAACGGCTTATACGGCGGGCATGTTCCACGTAATTACCCACGCCTTCTTTAAAGCCTTGTTGTTTTTGGGAGCGGGTAGCGTTATTCACGCTATGTCCGACGAACAGGACATTCGGAAAATGGGCGGCCTGCGCAAAGCCTTGCCTGTTACGTTTATTACGTTTCTGATCGGAACAATCGCCATTTCCGGTTTGCCGCCGTTTGCTGGCTTCTTCTCGAAAGACGAAATCCTGGCGCACGTTTTCGAACATAACAAACTATTGTGGGCTCTTGGTGTACTAGGCTCCGGTCTGACCTCCTTTTATATGTTCCGCTTGTTGTTCCTGACGTTCTTTGGTGAGTTCCGGGGAACAGAAGAACAGCGGCATCACTTGCACGAGTCACCCGCTACGATGACCGCTCCGCTGGTTGTTCTGGCTATTTTATCGGCCATTGGCGGTGGTTTGAACCTGCCGGGTTCGGGCTGGCTTGGTGATTTCATGGCTCCGCTGTTTGAAGGGTCGCGTCAGGTAAATCCAGAAGCATTTGCCGAATCGACAATCGAGCATAGTACCGAATATATCCTGATGGCGGTTTCGGCAGGTGTTGCTTTACTCGCTTTGGTGATCGCATACGTCACCTACATCAGCCGTGGGGCGGTTCCTGCTCCTGATAGTGCAGAACGCTCATTGCCCGAACAGGTTGTGTACAATAAATACTACGTAGACGAACTGTACGAAACGATTATTGTACGGCCCATTCGTGGTCTGGGAGATGCCCTATACAGCTTCGGTGAAGGACTTATTGACGGTATTGTCAATGGGGTTGCCTGGCTGGTTCGTCAAAGTTCAGCCCAACTTCGGCTTCTCCAGAATGGCTCCATCAGTTTCTACGTGTTCGCCATGGTGTTAAGCATTGCCGCCATTTTTGCGCTGCGGTTTTTCATTCGGTTTTAGTTAGCTACAACGAATTACGAGTACTCGTAATCGCCCATCGACACTCATTATATGCTTACACTATTCCTGATTCTTTTCCCGGTCGTCGCTGCTACGTTGATTTTGTTGCTTCAGGGAGAGCGGGTAAAACAAGTAGCGTTGGTTGCTGCATTGATTGAATTAGCAGTAGCAGGCTTTGCTTTCTCAAGGTTCCAGCCGGATTATACCTCACAGTTTGGTTTCGATTACCCCTGGATTGGTTCGTTAGGTATTCGGTTTAGCGCCGGTATCGATGGAATCAGTGTCCTGCTGGTGTTATTGACTGGCTTGATCGTACCATTTATTGTACTTTCTACGTTTGACCGGAGCTATGAGCGGCCTAATTTATTTTACGCTCTGATGCTTTATATGCAGGCTGCTTTGGTGGGTGTGTTTACCGCCCGCGACGGCTTCCTGTTCTACCTGTTTTTTGAAGCAGCCCTAATTCCGATCTATTTTCTGGCCGCGATGTGGGGCGGAGAAAACCGTATTCCTGTTACCTTCAAATTCTTTGTCTACACGATTTTTGGTAGCTTATTCATGCTGCTTGCGCTGGTGTACCTGTATTACCAAACACCCGCAACGGCTACCGCTCCTCACTCTTCGGCTATCGTAGACTTTTACAAGCTTAAGCTGACCCCCGAAGCGCAAAACTGGGTATTCTGGGCGTTCTTTATTGCGTTCGCCATTAAGATGCCCATTTTCCCCTTTCATACGTGGCAGCCTGATACGTATGTCGAGTCGCCGACTCCAGCAACAATGCTGCTAGCCGGTATTATGCTCAAGATGGGTGTGTATGGCCTGATCCGGTTTATCCTTCCTGTGGTACCACTTGGTGTCGAAACCTGGGGGAAAACGGCAATTATCCTGTCGGTAATCGGCATTCTTTACGGATCGATCATTGCCATTCGTCAGCGAGATATGAAACGACTGATTGCTTATTCGTCGTTCTCACACGTGGGACTGATGGCGGCTGGTGTTTTTTCGCAGACTGAAACCGGTATGCAGGGGGCTCTGGTGCAAATGTTGGCGCACGGCATCAACGTTGTCGGTATGTTCTTCGTGGCTGACGTGATCTTCTTACGGACCAATACCCGTCAGCTCGATCAATTGGGAGGTATTACCCGCACAACGCCGAAGCTGACCGTTTTCTTCATGGTTATGCTGCTTGGCTCCGTTGCCCTACCGCTTACCAATGGCTTTGTGGGCGAATTCCTGTTGCTGCACGGTGTCTTCACGTATAACCACTACCTGGGTCTGGCCGCAGGGTTTACCATTATTTTTGGTGCGGTATATATGCTCCGGATGTTCCAGAAAAGCATGTTTGGTCCAACCTCTTCCCGCACCGAATCATTTGCCGACTTGACTAGCTCCGAAAGCTGGGTGTTTATCCCCCTTGTCGTCATGGTATTCTGGATTGGCATTTATCCTCATACGTTTTTAAAAGTAACTGAACCGGCTGTCGCTAATCTGATGAAGTACATCGGTACAACGGCGGTTTCCTTGAAATAAACACAGAAAAGCTTTCGGTTAATCAGGTAATGCCTCACAGTACGCACTGGTCAACTGAAAACGGAAAATCAGACAAATATGCTTCCCATCGTTCTGTTATCGGTTTTTGGCATTGTACTTCTGTTCCTTGGCTTTCTTAAGTCAAAGACGGTGCTATTACCTGCAACGCTGCTCTTCCTGTCGCTGGCGTTAGTCGTTAACTTCCTTGATTGGAACAAGACATACCTGTACTTTAACGACATGCTACGGACCAACAACCTGACTATGGTCTTAACGGCCATTATACTCGGGTCAGCCTTTATGGTGGTAGCTCTGTCAAGCAAATTTATGGATGATGAGTCAGCGCAACCGGCTGAATATTACAGTATTATATTGTTTTCGCTGGTTGGTGCGATCATGATGGTTGATTTCGAAAACCTAATCATGCTGTTTGTCGGTGTCGAGATTTTATCCGTTGCCATGTACGTGCTTACCGGTAGTGACAAGCGCAACCTTCGTTCCAACGAAGCCGCGCTGAAGTACTTCCTGATGGGTGCATTTACGACGGGTATCCTGCTGTTTGGCATTGCGCTGTTATACGGAGCAACTGGTTCGTTTACCTTAGCAGGCATCCGAGGTTACGCGGCTAACGCGCAGATGGGTCTTTCTTTGCTGCTGTACGTGGGGCTGCTCATGCTCTTGATCGGCCTGTTGTTTAAAGTTTCGGCCGCACCGTTCCATTTCTGGACGCCCGATGTGTACGACGGCGCACCTACCATTTTCACTGCGTTTATGTCAACCGTTGTCAAGACGGCAGGTTTTGCCGCTCTTTTCCGGCTGTTGTCCGTGTCGTTTGTCGGTGTTTACTCTTTCTGGTGGACCATTTTAGCAATCATTACGGCTATAACGCTGGTTGCGGGCAACATAACAGCCGTCTACCAGAACAGCTTTAAGCGCATGATGTCGTATTCGAGCATCTCGCATGCGGGGTATCTGTTGCTGGGCTTAGCGGCTTTAGGCACACAAACTAAACAGGCTATCGTGTTTTACTCGCTGGCTTACTCAGTGGCTACTATTTCGGCGTTTGGCGTTCTACTGCTAGTTGCCCAACAGCGCAGCACGCAGACGTTTTCGGGTGAGGGTGTAACGAGCGAAAACTTTGACGCATTCAATGGCCTCGCTCGTCAAAATCCGCTCCTGGGCTTTGCAATGGCTGTTTCAATGCTGTCGCTGGCGGGTATTCCATTAACTGCCGGTTTTTGGGGGAAATTCTATATGTTCTCAACAGCCGTTGAAAGAGGACAAATCTGGTTATTGGTAGTAGCGGTGTTGATGTCTGCCGTTGGTATTTACTATTACTTCCGGGTTATCATTGCCATGTACTTCCGGGAGGGCGCGACTGAGCCGATCCGGGTAGCTCCATTTTACCAATACGTGCTACTCGCAGCCACTATTTTAACAATTGGGCTGGGAATTGCTCCAGGTTTGTTAGAAGGTCTTTTCTAACTAGTAACCAACTATTTAATCCCATAGCCTAAGTAAAAGCGTTCGCTTTGGACCACGTTTGGTGTCAAAGTCGTACTTTTAACGATAAATCACCAGACAAATCAACTGTCTTTTTCCTGGCCAGAACGTGAACGTGAGCAGTATAGAACAGCCGAAACCTACAGAATTCAAGAATATTTTTTCGTTCTTTCTGACGGCTTTGCTCGGAGCGTCCATCAACTTTATAAGCCAGATTTTTTACCGTAATTACTTCGACTACGCGACGAGTGTTCTCTGGGGCTATCTTACTGCTACCGTTCTAACGTTTATCCCCACAAAGCTTTTTGCTTTCTCGGCAGCTAAGACCGGAAACACAGGCCGCGAGATCGTTAAATTCTTATTTATTGCTTTGGTAGCGCTTGTCGTCCAGGTGTACGTGTCTAAATACACCTTGGAGTGGTTTGCCAATCCTTTGTTTCCGAAGGCCCCCCAGCTTTGGCGAGAGAAAGGCTCTCACGTTGTCGGCATGGGCATGAGCTTCATGGCAAATTATTTTGGTCATAAACTGCTTACGTTTCGTAGTACCGGCATGTATGATAAGATTCGGCTACGTTCACAGCGAGAGAAAGAGAAGGTTTAAGTCCGTTGCTTATTCACACAAGTCTTTGAAATGTATAATTGACAATTGGACTTTTCTTCGGTTTCTTCCCGCTGAGAGATTCTAAGAAGAGTAAAGTTTGCATTACTAAGAAAAAAAGTATATTTGCAGTGCAAATCTCAAAGATCATTCAAGGACAATGAAAAAAGTATTCGCTCTCTTATTTGTAGGCAGCATGTTAACTTTCGCTGCTTGCCAAAGCAAACCAAAAACGGAAGAAACTACAACTGAGTCTACCTCTACGATGTCGACTGACACGACCACGATGGCTACCGATTCGTCGATGACGACGGATTCAGCTTCGACAATGGCTAGTGACAGCGCGAAGTAATTCGTTGACTTCCTTATCGAATTAAAAAGCCTTATTTTTATAAGGCTTTTTTCATTTTGACCTTGTCCGACGTTTTTACTACCTATTTTCCGCTAGGAACAGATGGCTACTGTCGCCAGCTGTGGCAGCAATACAAGTTCAATTTTCGAGTGGTAAAACCACGCCGGACTCGTCTGGGTGATTTCCGTGTTTTTCCTGATGGCAAAACGCAGATTACGGTAAACGCAGACTTGAATTCGTACGCTTTCCTGATTACGTATGTCCATGAGGTGGCTCATGCTGAGGTAAATCGTGCCTACCGAAGGCGGGTTCAACCACACGGGAAAGCTTGGCAGATAGCTTTTCAGCGGCTTATGCAACCGCTCATGACCGAAGCTGTCTTTCCCGTGGATATTCTTTATCCACTTCAACGATACATGATCAGGCCAGCCGCTACTACATATGCAAACCCGGCTCTGATGACTGCTTTGCGTAAAGTCGATAATGTATCCCTGAGCGGCATTAGCCACAATCGAACGCTGTTACGCGATGTGCCGGAGGGAGAATCGTTTCAATTTGATAAAAAGACCTTTGTGCGGGGCACGTTACGTCGAACTCGTATCGTTTGTAAAGAAGTATCGACAGGAAAGTCATACGCAATTTTAGCTCATGCATGGGTGGAACAATACTAAGCGGTTTACGGTCGATACTTATTGGGTAAATGGTACACGAGAGTCTTGTACAAACTCGGTTAAGTGGATCATTAGTCTAACGGTCTGGCTATCGATTGCTAGTTTGCCGAACGGTCATGCTCAGTCGGTTCTGAAGGAAGGAACCTGGATCAAGATTGGCGTTGTAGAATCCGGCGTTTACCGATTAGATCAGGCAACATTAGCCCGCATAAATCCTGCCTTCGCTAGCGCTGACCCCCGTACGTTGAGGCTGTATGGAAACGGTGGCGCGGTATTGCCCCAGCCAAATGCTGCCCAACGTGCATCTGATCTTCTAGAAAATGCCATACTCGTGAATGGCGAAGCCGATGGACGATTTGACGCGGGAGATGCTTTGTTATTTTTTGGGCAAAGTCCACATATCGTTCGGTATGACTCGCTTGCCCGACGCTTCAAACACCAAATCAATCCCTACACCGATACAACGTTCTACTTCCTAACCGTCGGTGGCGGTCAGGGCTTACGCATTGCTGAACGTCCAGCCGGTGCATTGAGCAGTACGGCCACGGTTACGACATTCGATGATTATCAGTTTCATGAGCAAGATTTGGTAAAAATACCCTCTGTGCGCTCAGGACGCGAATGGTTAGGTGAGATCATGACGAACGATACCACTAAGACAATCCCTTTCGATGTTCCTGGTGTTGTAGCGAGTGTACCAGTTCGGATTACCTCGTCTGTAGTAGCCGGGGCTTCGGCTACCACGCAATTTCGCGTGCGATTAAACGATCAGTTTGTTGGGACACAACTGATGTCGAGCATTTCTGGCTATGAGTACGACTACCAGGGTATTCTCCGAACGGATACCTTTTCTGTCAAACCGGCGACAGTTGCAAATCCCTTACGCGTAACGATTTCGTTTCAGAAAAATAGAGCAATCTCAGTACTGGGCTATCTGAATTATATTGGCATTCAGGTCCGACGAGAGCTTCGGCAGTACGATCAGCCAACTTGGGTGCGGCAGTTGGATTCTGGCCAGTGTGCTGTTCGACAGTCAGCAGCTACGTTACGAGTATGGAATTTAGACAATCCACTTGTTCCAGTTAGTCAGGCTTACTCGCTTTCGCCAGCATCTGAGGCAAGATGGGTATCGGCAAACCGCGCTGATTATTATTTATTCACTGATAATCAGCTAAAAACGCCGGTTTCTCTGGCTTCAGTTGCCAATCAAAATATTGCCAGCTTAACTACGCCCAATCTATTGATTGTTACATCAGCTGCATGGCGAGCCGAAGCCGAGCGATTAGCCACGTTTCGGCGTGAACACGATCAGTTGACGGTGCAGGTTGTCACAACGCAACAGGTTTATAATGAGTTTGGCTCTGGAAAACCTGACCCGACAGCTATTCGGGATATGGTGCGCTATTTTTACCGAAAAACGCCTGGTCAACTGCGCTATTTGTTGCTCTTTGGTGATGCTACGTACGATTATCGGAATATAAACCGGCTACTCAGCGCTAGTCAGCTTGCTAATACCGTGCCGGTCTACGAAAGTAACGAATCGTTACACCCCGTTCTGAGCTACTCATCCGACGACTATTTTGGGTTTATGGATCGTAACGAAGGCGAATGGCCTGAAACAAACGCAGGTGACTACAAAATGGACATTGGCGTTGGACGCTTGCCTGTCAAGTCGACTGATGAGGCTAAAACGGTGGTGGATAAGCTGATTCGTTATAGCTCCGATCCTTCGCTGGCTGGTGACTGGCAAACACGGGTTATGTTCGTTGCTGACGATGGTGATTACAACATCCATCAGCAGGATGCTAATTCATTAGCGACCATGACGGAAACTAATGCTCCTTCATTCCGACCGGAACGCGTGTTTTTGGATGCGTATCCGCAAGAGACTACGGCCAGCGGACAAAAATCGCCAATTGTTAACCAGCTAATCAATCGGGCCGTTGCTGATGGTCGATTGATCATCAACTATAGCGGTCATGGTGGCGTAGAGACATTGGCGGATGAACAGGTTGTAACACTTCAGGATATTTTGTCGTGGAAAAATCGTCGCCTTCCCTTATTTGTGACCGCTACCTGTCAGTTTGGTCGCTACGATGATCCGGCCAGCAACTCCGGGGCAGAATTAGCGCTGCTAAGTCGATTGGGTGGAGCAATTGGCCTGTTAACCACAACGCGACCTGTGTATGCCAATACGAACCTTGTTCTGAATAAGGCGTTTTGCAAATTCGCTTTTACGCCGATCAATGGTCAGATGCCCCGATTAGGGGATGTGATGAGGCTGACAAAAAATGATAGTCTGGTCGGCCCTGTCAACCGCAACTTTGCCTTATTGGGCGATCCGTCCATGCGTTTGGCGTACCCCCAGGCTCAGGTCATGCTCACTAAGGTTAATGGACGAACTGTTACCGCTGATCATGCCGACACACTACGCGCGTTGGAAACGGTTGAATTATCAGGTGAAATTCAACAGGGAGGGGGGCGCCTAAATGATTTTACGGGAACGTTACAGCTTACGCTCTACGACAAAGCAACCACGCAAACGACACTCGGTACCGAAAGCGCTAAGATGAATTTCAAAGCGTACACAAGTACACTGTTCGCAGGACAGGTAGCCGTAAAAAATGGTCAGTTTGCCGTTCGTTTTGTGATGCCTAAAGATATTTCGTACACGGTGGGAATGGCTAAGTTATACGCGTATGCTGTCCGATCCGATAGCTTGCTTGACGCCGTTGGCAGCTACGATAGCTTACGGGTAGGGGGAAGCCTGGTAGTCGATAGTCTGGATACCCAACCGCCCCTTGTTCAGTTACACGTTGAAGGAGGAGTCTTGGATGGGGAGCAGGTTCACGTGGCTGGACCAGACGTAACGGTTCGCATTAGCTTGCAGGATAATCAGGGAATCAATACGGCACGGGCTGGTTTGGGCCATGAATTGACTATTCGGATTGGGGATCAATCGCCTGTTGTGCTTAACGACGCGTATGTTTCGACCAGTGGTGATGGTCGGCAGGGACAGGCTGTTTATACCTTCCTGGATGTTACTCCTGGGGCGTATATTGTCCGGGTAAAAGCGTGGGATATAAACAATAATTCAACAGAAGGCACGTTGAGCATAGTAGTCTCGGGTAAGCCAGCATTGGCTCTTCGAGGATTACAAGCTAGTCCGAACCCCGTAACGACGTACTCAACAATAAGTGTCGAACACAATCGAGGTGGTGAACCACTCGACTGGACTTGGCAAATAGTCGATCAAAATGGCCGTTTACTAAATCAACGAACAGGCCAGTGCAGTGATTGTCCAACTAAGCTCGATATTGGGACGTGGTATGGGTCGACTGATTCAGGCCAATCCGTACCAAATGGGTTGTATATAGTCAGATTGCGTATACAGTCAGCGGCCGATGGGTCAGTGACTGATGGCAGTAGTCGACTAATTTTATCGAAATGATTTTGTGGTTCTAGTAACCTGCTTTTTCTAATCCAACGAATCGTTGTAATTTTGACCGTTCAGGACTGTCCTATTCACTTAACCAGTCGCTGTTGTTGACCAACACACTTTGTATGAAGCGTAACTTTTTCCGTGTTATTCTCGGCGTTTGCAGTTTCTTTCCCGTCGTCGCTTTTTCCCAGGTAAACCTTCTGTCAGGACAGTTAAGTATCCCTACATCGGCAGTTCCATTCCTTAATTTCACGCCAGATGCTCGTTCGGGTGCATTGGGTGAAGCCGGGGTGGCATTGGGTGATGCCGATGCGAATGCTATCTTCTGGAATCCTTCCAAACTGGTTTTTGCCAAGCAATCGAAGGGGGCATCTATTTCGTATACGCCCTGGCTCCGCGACCTGATCGGAGACATGTACTACACTTATTTGACAGGCTACTCGAAAATTGGTAAAAATTCCGTTATCGGTGGTTCTTTAATGTACTTCGATTTAGGAACGGTCAATTTTACGACGGCAACGGGTGTAGCTGCGGGTACGTTCAATTCGCGTGAATACGCCGTTACGGCTACGTTCTCACAGCGTCTTTCGCAAAATTTCTCGCTCGGCGTTGATCTAAAATATTTGAATTCTAACCTGGCATCGGGTTCGTCTAACCCTGGTTTGAAGCCAGGTGCTACCGCTGCGGCAGACATTAGCGCATTTTATCGGAATGAAGCGCGTGACAATGCTACGGGTAGAGGTATCGGTTGGGCGTTTGGGGGTATGCTTTCCAACCTGGGTGGTCGTATCAACTATGGTGGCCAGGAGCAGTACTTTATTCCAACAAATCTACGTTTGGGAACGGCACTGACTTATTATGCTGACCAGTATAACAAGTTCAATTTTGTCTTCGATGTCAATAAACTAATGGTGCCTACGCCACCGGAATACGCACGGGATGCGAATGGCAACCCGATCCCAGTAGCGGGAACTAGCCCGACTCAGTATCAGATTTCGCGCGGCAAAGACCCCAACCGGAATTACTTCAGCGCTGTATTTGGTTCGTTTGCCGATGCTCCCGGTGGTCTGAGCGAAGAGCTAAAAGAGTTCACGGTTTCAACGGGTGTTGAATACTGGTATAATGATCAGTTTGCGGTTCGGGCTGGTTATTTCGGCGAATCAAATATCAAAGGAGGACGCAAGTATTTTACAACGGGTATTGGTCTGCGCCTGCAAGAGCGATTCGGGGTTGATTTCTCCTATCTTCTACCTGTAAAACAAGGAAGTCCGTTAGCCAACACGTTCCGTATTTCATTGCTTTTCAACTTCAACGGATCGAATGCCGTGGGAGCTGATAATGATAACGACTCAGCGGGCGACGATACAAATTATTAATTGGTAAGCCTGGTCGTTTGTAAAGAACTGCGATGGGTAAACCAATCTTAACGCAAATCATTACGTGAAATGGCATTTCGAGCTGAGATGCCATTTTCTTTATCAATAGGTAGTAAATGGTACTTGACAGAACGCAGTCACCCGCCTTTCAGGCTATTCAGGAAGTGCGCCTTCCATCCGTTCAAACGCACATTCTTGATAATGGTATTCCACTCCATTTAATTGAAGTTCCTCAACAGCCCGTTATTCGGATAGAGTGCATTATCGAAGCCGGTACTTGGTACGAAGAAGTGCCAGGTACCTCTTTTTTTACGTTGAAAATGTTATCGGAAGGAACGCCCGATCGCTCATCTGCCCAAATCAGCGAATACTTCGATCGCTATGGTGCCTTCCTGGAACTAAACAGCGGTCCTGATAGAGCCAGCGTTGTTGTGTACTGCCTGACCAAGTTTCTGCCCAACATATTGCCTATTCTGCGTCAATTGCTGACAGAGCCTACGTTTCCGCAGAAAGAACTGGACGATCTGCGAAACATCACGCTACAGAATCTACGGGTCAATTACGAGAAAAATGCTTATCTAGCCGGAGTACTGTTTCGGGAAAAACTGTTCGGGCCGCAACATCCCTATGGTCGTAGCCAGCGACCTGACTCGATTGAGCAGCTTACCCAGAAAGATATTGTTGCGTTTTACGATCGTGTTATCCATAACCGGCCTTACCAGATTCTGCTGGCTGGTCAGGCGTCAGAAAACGAAATATTGTTAATCAATCGGGAGCTTGGGCAGTTGCCAATTCAGGAGAAAAGCCTAACGCCAGTCGTTGCTGGGTTAAGCACGGAGGATGGTCAGCCAGTCCTAGCCGAGAAAGCAGATAGCGTTCAGTCGTCGATCCGGCTGGGCCGTCGGTTATTTACCCGGTCGCATCCTGACTTTTTCAAAATGCTCGTCACCAACGAATTGCTGGGAGGGTATTTCGGTTCACGGCTGATGAAAAACATCCGGGAGGAAAAAGGATTCACCTACGGAATCTCGTCGAATATGCCATCCTTTCGACACGACGGTTATTTCCTGATTGGAACGGACGTCAATAAAGAAAATACGCAGCAGACACTGGACGAGATTCAAAAGGAAATCCGGATTCTGCAAACCGAACCTGTGTCGCAAACCGAATTGGAGACCGTAAAAAACTTCATGGCCGGTGAGTTTGTCGGTTCATTGAACACACCCTTTGAAATCGCTGATCGTTACAAAGTGATTTTATTAGACGGTATGCCCGCTGATTTCTTGACAAAATACATTGAACGACTACGAGCCGTAACTCCGGACGAGATTATGGAAACCGCCGTCAAGTATCTCACTGAAGGAAGCTTACGGGAAGTGATAGTCGGTGGAAAATAGGGCCATTTAGAAATTTATTGAGCGGTTAAATTGTTACAAAGCATATAAAGTTGTTGATTCCGTAACAATGACCTAATTTTGAGGTTACATTCCGTAATTCCGCCGTTCGTACTACTTGTCGCTTATCCGCTTTGCTAACAATCGTTTACTAAATCTGCGTTAATGAACGTTTTATTTATTAGTATTACCACAGTAGTAGCGTATTTGCTTGGTTCTATTCCGACCGCCGTTTGGTATGGACTGGGTTTCTTTGGTGTTGATGTTCGCCAGCATGGTAGCGGCAACGCTGGTGCCACAAACACATTCCGAGTGCTGGGAAAGCGGGCTGGTACAATTGTTATGCTGGTCGATGTATTGAAAGGATACACGGCTGCCATCATGGCTAATCTGCTCTGGTATCTCGATGTGATCACCCAGAACGAGATAATGACCTTCGAGATTGTATTTGGCTTAGTGGCGGTAATCGGTCACCTCTATCCAATATTTGCCGGTTTTAAGGGCGGAAAAGGTGTGGCCTCATTACTGGGAATGGTCCTTGCTATTCATCCCGAAATGGCCCTGCTCTGCATCGGTATTTTTCTGCTGGTAGTAATTGCCTCTCAATACGTATCATTAGGTTCTATTTTAGCCGCTCTGGCGTTTCCCGTCTTGTTACTGCTTCGCGTTTTTGGTGAAAAAGAAAGTCCTTTACTCATTGTCTTTGGCTTTGTTGTGTTTTTGATGGTTGTGCTTACTCATCAGAAAAACATCGGGCGTCTGATGCGCGGTCAGGAAAACCGTACCGTGCTTATTCGGCTACGGAAAAAGCGCGGAGAATAAGAAACCTATTTATTGTTGATACTGAACGCCCCGACGTTGCACGAAATGTGCTTAACTTCGGGGCGAACTTTTTCTGTGTGCTATAGAAAATATGATTTAAGATAAACAGCTGTTTATCATACATAATACTATGACTACTTATCTTGACGCCAATAAACAGCGCTTTCTGGATGAACTCCTGGAGTTGCTCCTTATTCCTTCTGTCTCGGCTGACTCAAAATTTAAAGGAGACGTTCGGCGAGCCGCCGAATTTGTCAGAGATAAACTAGCGGCAGCCGGTCTGGATAACGCCAGTTTGTACGAAACACCTGGCCACCCGGTCGTTTATGCGGAGAAAATCGTGGATCCTGCCTTGCCGACAGTCCTGGTGTACGGCCACTATGACGTTCAGCCCGCCGATCCGTATGAACTTTGGCAGTCACCACCGTTTGAACCGACTATCCGTAACGAGCGCATCTACGCGCGCGGTGCTTGCGACGATAAAGGGCAGTTTTACATGCACGTCAAGGCAATCGAAGCGATGATCGCTACGGATGGATTGCCCTGTAATGTGAAAGTAATGATCGAGGGAGAGGAAGAAGTTGGCTCTGATCATTTAGGTACGTTCGTCGCTGAGCATCGGGATATGCTGAAAACAGATGTGATTCTGATCTCCGACACAAGCATTATTGCCAATGATACCCCTTCGCTAGAAACAGGCTTGCGCGGTCTGTCTTATGTGGAAGTTGAAGTAACGGGCCCAAACCGGGACCTTCATTCGGGCGTATATGGCGGTGGTGTTGCCAATCCGATCAATGTCTTGTGCGATATGATTGCCTCGTTGCACGACGAAGCGGGCCGTATTACTATTCCTGGCTTTTATGACAACGTCGCCGATTTAAGCGAAGCTGAACGTGCTGAACTGGCTAAAGCACCGTTTAATTTGCAAGACTATAAGCAGGATCTGGACGTAAACGACGTAGCGGGTGAAGCCGGTTATTCAACCAACGAGCGTACATCCATTCGACCAACGCTGGACGTAAACGGAATCTGGGGCGGCTATACCGGCGAAGGAGCCAAGACCGTACTCCCGTCGAAAGCATTTGCTAAAATCAGTATGCGGCTGGTACCGAATCAGACGCCCGACGAAATAACAGAGCTGTTCACGAAGCATTTTACTGCTATTGCGCCCGCGAGCGTGAAAGTTAAGGTGACACCGCATCACGGCGGACTGCCTTACGTAACACCAGTTGATTCGGTAGAATTTGAAGCGGCTAGTAAAGCCTTTGAAGACGCATGGGGCAAGAAGCCGATTCCGACGAGAGGAGGAGGAAGCATCCCGATTGTCGCGCTTTTTGAACGAGAACTGGGTGTTAAATCGATCTTGATGGGCTTTGGCCTGGATAGTGATGCGCTCCACTCGCCAAATGAAAGTTACGGCTTATTCAACTTCTATAAAGGGATTGAAACGATTCCTTATTTCTACAAAAATTACGCTGAACTAAAGCGCTGATCTTAATCTTGCCTTAACCGACGTGGTTGGTACAGCCACGTCGGCATAACTTGTACGTATTCTATGAATAAAATAGTACTCGCTTTACTACTCATTATTCAGTTTGGATCATTGGCATTCGCCCAGCAACCGGCTGCTCCCAAAACAACAGCTCCAGCTTCCCGGACGCTAACACCAGCTGAACAGCGCCAGAAAGAGAAGATAGACCGCGAAGTACAGCGCGAGCGACAGATTCGTGCTGAATGGGCGCAAAAGCAGCGGGAGTACGAAGCTAAACAGGCCGAAAAAGAACGGCAGAAGCAAGCCAGGAAATCCGAAAAGGAGCGTCAGCAGCAAGAAAAAGAAGCAGGCAAATCAAAGTCGGAACCAACGTCAACGCTCGTTACTCCTGCGCCAACACCTGTAGCTGAGCCTGCAACACCAGCTCCAGCCCCTGCTGAACCGTCTCGCAAGGAAAAACGCGAAAAACGCAGGAAAGAAACGCCAGCACCTGCTGTAGAAACTCCAGCTGCTAATCCCGCGCCGGTGCCAACTTCGCCAGAGCCAGCACCCGTTGAAGCTCCTAAAAAGGTAGAGAAAGTACAACGACCCAAGCGAGAACGCAAACCGGTTGTACAGACTGTCGATTCTGCGTCAGCTATGGCTCCTGTTAGCGATCCTACCGTCGCCAGACCACGCCGGGAGTTTTTGCCCAAAGGGCATCTTTTCGAGCCAATTCTACTTGACCCACTCGAAGCACAGACCTACGGCAGTGTTCTGCCGCTGTACTATACAGAAGGAAATAAGTACAAAGGAAGTATCGTTCCGTTTGCGTTCGGTTTTGCCAAGCCGTTCTATCGCCGGACTACAGAGCCGGGCCGTTCAACAGAATGGGTGCTTGATCTGGCGTCATTTACCCAATTTGAGGCATTCCACGATGATAAGTTGAATAAAGCGCGTCGGCAGATCATGAATAATGACTACAAGATTAGTATCATCTACAATGTCCGTCGTGGCGCCAACAACTACCGTTTCCGTGTGTATCACATATCGTCTCACCTTGGGGACGATTATATCTACCGCAATCAGATCACGGCTCCGACACCTAACTCCGTCAATTACGAACAGCTTGATGTAACTTACAGCCGGAACGTCACCAACTGGCGGTTGTACGGTGGTGCTGGCATTGTGCTACGGAAAACAGAAGAACGTAAGCTCCTCAGTGCACAGTTAGGCGCTTTCTACAAAAAGCCATCGGACAAAGCCGCGCGACTGGTTGGTGGAGCAGACATTAAGTTCTGGCAGCAAACCGATTTCCGGCCCGGCATTCACGCGGGTGTTGGGGTTGAGGTAGGCCGTACGCAAAACAACCTGACATTCTTACTGGAAGGTTACTCTGGTTTCCGTCCTTACAGTCAATACGAGAATCAGCAGACAGAATGGTTAGGTGTTGGTTTGTATCTGAACCCTTTCTGATTGAAAAGCTAGTCACAGTTTAAAAGATAACTATCCTGAAAGGTAAGGCAATACGACCGTTACAGTCGTTTGTCTTACCTTTGTGTTTTGTTTAACTCCATGAATTTAACAGCATTAACGGCGATATCACCTGTTGACGGTCGTTACCGGCGTCAGGTTGAGGCACTAGCCCCTTACTTTTCAGAATTCGGTCTTATTCATTACCGGGTTCGTATCGAGATCGAATACTTTATCGCGCTCTGCGAGTGGCCGATTCCGCAACTGGCGGGCGTTGAACCGGCGCAGTTTCCGGCATTACGGGCTTTGTACGAAAACTTTTCGGAGGCTAATGCATTGCGCATCAAGGAAATCGAAAAAACGACCAATCACGATGTAAAAGCAGTTGAGTACTTCATCAAAGAAAAACTGAAAGACTCAGCGGTTGAACCTTATCTGGAGTTTGTTCACTTTGGGCTGACCTCCCAAGATATCAACAACACGGCCATCCCCTTACTACTGGATGATGCGCTGAATGTTGAAATTACTCCACTTTATCGCCAGGTATTTGTTCGGTTACAGCAACTGGCCGAGCAGTGGAAAGATATTCCTATGCTGGCTAAAACCCACGGACAACCTGCATCGCCTACTCGTTTGGGTAAAGAGCTGATGGTGTTTGTTGAACGGATCGAAAAGCAGCTACACTTGCTGGCGGGTATTCCTACGGCAGCGAAGTTTGGTGGCGCTACGGGCAATTTCAACGCCCATACGGTCGCTTATCCGAACGAAGATTGGAAAAAGTTTGGGGATAAATTTGTCGAAGGATTGGGTATGGTCCGTAGTCAGTTTACCACGCAGATCGAGCATTACGACATGCTGGCGGCAATACTTGATGCCTTCAAACGCCTAAATACAATCCTGGTCGATCTGGATCGCGATGTCTGGACATACGTGTCCATGAACTACTTCAAGCAGAAGTTGAAAGAAGGTGAGGTTGGTTCATCCGCCATGCCGCATAAAGTTAACCCGATTGATTTCGAGAATTCAGAAGGGAATCTGGGTATTGCGAATGCCTTGTTTGAACACCTTTCCGGCAAGCTGCCTATTTCCCGGCTGCAACGTGACCTGACCGATTCGACGGTTTTGCGGAGTCTTGGTGTTCCCTTTGCTCATTCGGTTATCGCCTTGAAATCGTTGCTAAAGGGTCTGGACAAACTTGAACTTAATCAGGCTGCCATCCAGGCTGATCTAGAAGACAACTGGGCCGTAGTAGCGGAAGGAATACAAACGATCCTTCGTCGGGAAAGTTATCCTCAGCCGTATGAAGCCTTGAAAGCATTGACGCGCACGAACCAGAAGATTACGGCTAATACGATTCGTGAGTTTATAGACGGTTTGAATGTCTCAGAATCAGTCAAAAACGAACTAAGAGCTATAACGCCGTTTAGCTACACTGGTCTGTAATAGAATGCACAGTGATAAATCAGCTGGAAGCCACTTCCAGCTGATTTACTTATCCTTTCGAAAGTTCCGTGGCCCGTGTTTGTGCCGCCTTGATACCATCTACGAGTGTATCGCTGAGTGAACCTGCTTCAAAGGCTCGTAACGCAGCTTCGGTAGTTCCCCCTTTAGACGCTACTGCTTTGATGAGATCGTCCAGCGATTTATCGGCAGTATTAATAAGGTGATAAGCGCCCAGCATGGTTTGTTTAACCAATAAGGCTGCTACAGCGTCATCAAAGCCCATTTGCTTGCCTGCTTCGATCATCGCTTTGACAACATAGTAGAAATATGCTGGCCCGCTTCCACTAAGCGCTGTTACCGCATCGAGCATGGCTTCATCGTCGAGAAAAATAGACCGGCCCGTAGCGTTGATGAGATTCTCGACGCGACGCAGACCAGCTAAATCAACTTCTTTAGCCGCCGTAAAGCCAGTTATGCCCATACCAAGCATAGCGGGTGTGTTAGGCATAGCGCGAACAACAAGCGGGTGCTTTAACTTTTCCTGAATTTGTGCAATAGGAATACCAGCCATAATCGACAAAATGATCTGATTGGGCTGGATAACGCTTTGCAACGCTTCGTGGACACTGCTAAAATCCTGCGGTTTTACAGATAGAATAATTAAGTCGGTTTCGCCAACGCGCGGCCCGATGGTATCAACTACAACGCCTGCTTTCTCATTCTTCAACGCTTCGGAGCGATCAGCGCTTTTCTCAATCAGTAACAAGTCATCTTTTTTTACCAGATCGTACTGCAAAAACGATTTAGCAAAAGCCATTCCCATGTTGCCGCAGCCAACAATAGCAATTTTCATATTCCAATGAATCAGTAAGTATACGAATTAGTAACGGAGCGAGTGATGAAGCGGCAATCTTCTGTGGAAGCCAGATAGCTAACAAAAAGGGTCAGGTTGTGAGACCTGACCCTGCAAAGCTACTAACTTGTTGGCAACCTATTGTCCGCCTTTCAGGATTTCCTCGAGTTTCTGCTCTAAAGCGGGGCCACGAAGATCCTTGGCAATAATTTTTCCGTCTTTATCGAGCAAAAATGTCGCCGGAATTGCCTGAACGCCATATTGTTGTGCTGCCGCCGATTGCCAGAATTTCAGATCGGAAACGTGCGTCCAGGCAAGGTTATCGTTGCGAATCGCTTTTGTCCAGTTGCCTTTTGTCTGGTCGAGCGACACACTATAGATCGCAAATCCTTTGTCCTTGTACTTGTTGTACATACGAACGACGTTTGGATTCTCCATCCGGCAGGGGCCGCACCATGACGCCCAGAAATCAAGCAGAACGTATTTGCCGCGTAAAGACGATAGCGGAACCGGGGTACCGGTTGTGTCACTAAGCGAAATTTCGGGGGCTTGGGCACCGACCATAACTCCTTTTATGCGGGCTACGCGGCCAATCAGCGATTTTGCGTGTGGGCTGTTTGGATTTTCTTTTTCAAAGCGTTGCGCCAGCACATCGTACGTATCAAAATCGTTTTTGATGTCGATAAAATTAAGCGCAAACAATGACGCAAGCGACGTTCCCATTTCGGGAAGCATGGCTTTTACTTTGTTGACAACATCCTGCTCAGCGGCTTGATAGTCCTGCTCGATCTGGGCAATCCGTTTGTTGTCTTTCTTTTCGGTAGCTGCGGCAACCTGCTTGTTCCAGGTTGCTACCTTCGCTTCCATATTGGTGCGCAGCGTCATGAGCTTATCGTAGTACTCCATGTTTTTGGAGCCCGTAACAGTTGCTTTTCCTTCCTGACCGGTTTTAGCATTCATTCGGAAGCCGTCGGCGGTCACGTTTAGCGTCTCGCCCCCTTCTACCAGCAAAGCCATTTTCTGACCGCCCCCTACATTCAAGACAAACACCTCGCCACCATCCGCTACTTTGTTTGTCAGGGTAAATTTGTTACCGGCGTCCACTTTTGCCGAATCCAACTTACGTGTCGGCTGCGAATTGGTTTCCAGATAAACAAAGCTACCGGGTGCTGCACTTTTTACCGTGCCTGTTACGGTAAACGGCTTTGTTGTTTGGGCATTGGTCGCGAAACCAATGAGTAAAAAACCAGCTACAGTCAAAAACAGGTTTTTCATGTTGTTTGTAATGTCTTCGTTACGAGTTCGTTCACCAATTTAGGGTCAGCAGAGCCTTTCGATTTTTTCATTACTTCGCCCACAAACATGCCTAGCAAATTCTTTTTGCCTTTGCGGTATTGGGCTACTTTATCCGGCCAGGCTGCCAGTACTTCTTCTACCAACGATTGTAACGCGTCAGTATTGCGATTCTGTATCAAACCCTGTGTTTGAGCTAAATCCATCGCTGTAGCAGTAGGCTCGGCAACCATCAGCGTAAATACCTGCTGCGCAGCGGTTTGACTGATTGTTCCGTTATCAATGAGGGTAATCAGTGATGCTAAGCGTTCTGCCGAAATCGGAAACTGCCGTTCGCGCAGGGCCTTCTCGTTAAGTTGGCCTTTCACCGGGCCCATGATCCAATTGGAAGCTGCTTTGTAATTGGCCGTATGGGCACAAATTGCTTCGTAGTATTCGGCCAGTTCTTTGGAATCAGTCAGTAAAGCTGCATCATAGTCGGGCAGTCCGTAGTGGGCCGTGAACTTTTGGTACAACTCAGCAGGAAGCACCGGCATTTTTGTCTGGATATCCGCCAGCCATGCGTCCGAAATAACGACGGGAGTAAGGTCAGGATCGGGAAAATACCGGTAATCGTTCATCGTTTCCTTCTCACGCATGGCGTAGCTTAGACCCGTAGCGGCATCGAACGTACGGGTTTCCTGCGTAATGCGTCCACCCGATTCAATGACGTCAACCTGCCGTTGAAACTCGCTATCGACGGCGCGCATTACGTTTCGGATCGAGTTTAGGTTTTTAACCTCAACCTTCGTCCCTAATATAGTTGTTCCTATCGGTCGGATCGAAACGTTGACATCGCAACGGAGCGAGCCTTCTTCCATGTTTCCATCACAGATGTCCAAATACCGTACCAGTCGTCGAACTTCGGTTAAGTATTGGCCTGCTTCGTCGGCTGTTCGGATGCAAGGTTCCGTAACCATCTCAATGAGTGGTGTACCAGCACGGTTGTAATCGAGCTGCGTCGCCCATTCATCGCCATCGTGAATTGACTTTCCAGCATCTTCTTCCAGATGAATGTGGTGTAACTGGATGGTTGTCTGATACAACTGGCCCGTTTCGGGATGCTTGGCCTTTACCGTAATGCCACCCCCTACACAAACCGGGCCTTTATCCTGCGAAAGCTGATAACCTTTGGGTAGGTCTGGGTAAAAATAATTTTTGCGGGCAAAAATGTTGTGGCGTGTAATCTCGCTACCGCAAGCCAATCCCATCCGAACGGCGTACTCAACTGCTTTGCGGTTTAGCTTCGGCAGCGTGCCTGGATGGGCAAGCGTAATAACACTAATATTGGTATTCGGCTCAGCACCGAACGCATTCGCGTCGGCAGCAAAGATTTTGCTTTGGGTTAATAGCTGGCAGTGTACCTCAAGGCCAATGACCGCTTCGTAGCGGGTTTTGGCTGCTTGTGCCAGCACCTCTGGCGATGAGTTCGCTTCGGCTACCATTGACAGAAACTATATGATTTACAGCAAAGATAGCGAAAAGGCAGGCAGGGCTGGCTACCAGTAAGGTGATAACTTACAAAGAGCCGTTTGCTTCGTTAAATAACGTTGAGTCGGAACTTCAGATACGTTTGGGCCAGCAGGGCAAACTTTTGGGGGTTCGGCACGCGAATCCGCTCGTTTTGTATTCGGGAAGCGGGCAATTGCTTAATCTTGTTAAACAGCGTCTGGTAATAAGCGTAAGCCAGATAAACGCCTAGTCGAGCCCCTCGTGGCAGATTCAGAATGCCTTTATAGGCTTCATCGAAATCGCGCTGAATGTCATCTTCGATCAGTTGCTTTGTGTCACGGCCAAACTCACTAAAATTGACGCCGGGAAAATACGTTCGCCCCCGATCGACAAAATCACTTTTCAGATCACGAAGGAAGTTTACTTTTTGAAAAGCCGAACCAAGTTTTCGAGCGGGTTCGCAGAGTCGGTCAAATTCAGAGTGATTTCCCTCACAGAAAACGCGCAGGCACATTAGGCCAACTACTTCGGCAGAACCGTAAATGTATTCGTTATAGCCCTCGGCGTCATAATCCTGAAAGTATAAATCCATCTCCATACTTTTCAAGAATGATTCGATCAATTCGTGTTCAATCTTATACTGTTTTACAACGAGTTGGAAAGATTGCAGGATCGGATTTAGACTGATTCCCTCTTCGATTGCCTGGTAAGTATCAAACTTGAAGCGATCGAGCAGCGTCTTCTTGTCGTATTCATGGAATGTATCGACAATTTCGTCAGCGTACCGAACAAATCCATAGATGGCGTAGATCGGCAAATGAAATTTGCGGTCCAGCGTTTTAATGCCTAGAGTAAACGACGTACTGTAATGTTCTGTAATTAGCTTACTACATTTCAGTGCGGTTGTGTTGAACAACGCCATCATAGATTGAACAGGAGGGGTTAGATCTATTAGTTGAAAAAATCTTTTTCTACCTCATCGGCAACGACGAGACCTGAGATGAGAGATGGTGGAACTCCTGGGCCCGGAACGGTTAGCTGACCCGTGTAGAACAGATTGTTCACTTTTTTGTTTTTTAACGATGGCTTGAGCAGGGCCGTTTGTTTAAGTGTGTTTGCCAGGCCGTACGCATTTCCCCGGAAAGCGTTATAATCGCTCTTAAAGTCCTTATGAGCATAACTCCGCTTATAGACAACATAACTGCGAACGTCTTCACCTACGTAGGCTTCCAGCCGATCCATGATAAGATTGAAGTAGCGTTCGCGTGTGGCTTCGTCGTCGGTCAGGTCAGGCGCTACAGGAATCAGTAAAAATAAGTTCTCACAACCTTCTGGCGCGACAGATGGGTCCGTTTTGGATGGGGCTGATGCGTAGAAAAGCGGTTTTGTTGGCCAACGGGGCGTTTCGTAGATCTCCTGCGCGTGCAACGAAAAGTCCTCATCAAAAAACAAGTTATGATGTTGCAAACGCGGGACCCGCTTGTTTACGCCCAGGTAGAATAGAAGTGAGGAAGGTGCCATAACCCGCGTCTGCCAGTACCGATCGTCGTAGTTACGGTAAGCCGCATCTACTAAATTTGTCTCAACGTGATTATAATCAGCTCCGGCCACAACCACGTCTGTCTCAAAGATACCCTGATCGGTAACTACACGGTGTGCTCGTCCCTGCGTAACACCGATTTCTTGTACAGTCTGGTTCAATAGTATTTTGACGCCTTTTTCCTCGGCTAAGCTAACCATTGCTTTGACTATCTCGTGCATTCCACCCATCGGATACCAGGTACCCATTGCCATTTCCGCATAGTTCATCAGGCTGTACATAGCAGGCGTGTTGCCAGGTGTAGCACCGAGAAATAAAACTGGAAATTCAATAATCTCCAACAAACGAGAATTTTTAAAGAATTTCCGGGCGTGACTGGCAAAGGATTGGAAGACGTCGAGTCGAGTAACGTCGTAAAGCAATTTTAGACTTAAAAACTCCGTAATAGAACGGCTTGGCTTCCAGACAAACTTGTTCATACCAACATCGTACTTATACGACGCTTGTTTCAGGAATTCACGTAGGCGGAGAGCGCTACCGGGCTCTATCTGTTCGAAAAGCTTTTCTAAATTTTCCTGACCAGCAGGTAGGTCAATGGCCTCGTCAGCACTAAATACAACGGTATAAGAAGGATCAAGCCGAACTAGGTTGTAATAATCGGACGGCTTTTTGCCGAAGCGGGCAAAATAGTTTTCAAATACGTCGGGCATCCAGTACCAACTAGGTCCCATGTCGAACGTAAATCCGTCGGCTCGAAAAACCCGTGCTCTCCCGCCGGGCATATTATTTTTTTCAAGTATCGTAACATCGTAGCCCTTATCGGCTAAGCTGGTTGCAGCGGCTAGTCCGGCAAATCCGGCACCGATAACGAGGACGCGCTGAGGCATTACAGAATGATTGATTGAGGAACTGGCTACACGAGTAAGTGGCTAGTTAACCTTTTTGTTTTAATACTTAACCATAGTGCTGACGTAATTGCGATGCCTATTAGATGAAATTCTGTTAATCTACTGCCTATCAAAATTTTATAAAACAAAAAAGTTGGGCAGAATCCTACCCAACTTTCCGAACCTTCCTCTTTTTTAACCAAAAACTACTCAATCAATACGGTTGAGACGGACCAAGGTCACAAAAGTCTCGCAGAAAACAATCTTATCTGCAAATATTTTTTAGCTGTTGAAGTGAGCGTATACCTTTAACTGGTCTTTCAGCTCTTTTCTTGCGATGTGGATGCGGTTTTTAACCGTTCCAATGGGGATGTCAAGTTTAGCTGCAATCTCATGGTATTTAAAACCACGGAAGTGCATCATGAACGGTGTTCTATATGTGTCATCGAGGCCGTTCACTGCCCGGTTGATGTCGTCTTGAGCGAATGACGAATAAGCTAGGTTATCCGTGCTGCTTTCTGTCGAGTTAATATAGTGTAAATTGTCTGTCGTGTCGATGAATGTATTTTTCCGAACCATTCGCTGATAGTTGGTGATGAACGTGTTCTTCATGATTGTATACAACCACGCTTTCAGGTTCGTACCATCTGTGTATTTGTCACGGTTGGTAAAAGCTTTCAGAAGAGTGTCTTGCAGCAAATCGTTGGCATCTTCAACATCTTTCGTGAGCCGCAGCGCGAATGGGCGCAACGATTTGGACACTTTTCCGATATGATGAGTGAATTCGAGCGCAGTCATGATTACAAATGTTTTTTGTTGAACCTGATTTGATAAGGTACTAGACAAAAAAGCAACCAGCCTTTGCTTATTTTGAATCCTATCCCTTGATCAGCAGGTAACGGTCTAAAAAACAGCAGTTTAGTGCGTATATTTTTTCTGTGCCAGAAAAAGAAAACGTAATGGTTGATTAGTCCATTGTGGAATTATTCCCACATAGTGTGGAAAGAGAAGTGTGGAAGACTTCAACAAAACAAACGAGAAGTCCACAGTGTTTTCCTCAAGTAGTCAACTTACTAATTTAACAGAAAAGCCTCCCGCATTACGATGTGTTTGTAACGCAGAAGGCAATAGAAAGGGAGTTAGAAAGCTATACTAGCCCTTCTTTGAGTAAGTCATGTAAATGGATAAATCCCTTCACGTGATTGTTTTCGGTAACAATCAGCTGCGAAATATCCCGATCCCGCATTAGCTGGAGAGCAACCATGGCATATTCGTCAGCTTCAACGCATATCGGCATAGCGGTCATTACATCGCGCGCCCGAAGCTCCCAAAATGTATCGTGCTGATAGGCCATGCGACGGATATCGCCGTCCGTTACAATACCTTCCAGCAGGCCATCGGCATTGATGACTGCTGTTGCACCTAATCGTTTTGCCGAAATCTCGAAAATTACATCTTTGACTGATGTATCAAGCAACACCTGTGGGCATTGATTGTGCGGAAAGATATCAGCGACTTTCAAATACAGCTTTTTACCGAGTGACCCTCCTGGATGGAACCGCGCAAAGTCGTGACGAGTGAAACCACGAGCTTCCAATAGACTAATGGCTAACGCATCACCCAGAGCCAACGCAACCGTTGTACTTGTCGTTGGAGCCAGATTCATAGGATCTGCTTCCCGTTCAGCAAAGGCCCGGAGCACATAGTTGGCATGCTGCGCCAGATAGGATTCGTGATCGCTTACTAAGGCAATTATCCGGACGCTTGTCCGCTTTAACAAAGGCAGCAATACTTTAATCTCAGCGGTATTACCACTTTTCGACAGGATTAGGACAACATCATCCGCCTGAATCATACCCAGATCGCCATGTATCGCATCGGCTGCGTGCATGAACAGGGCGGGCGTGCCCGTAGAATTCATGGTTGCCACAATTTTCTGACCGATCAGCGCACTCTTGCCAACACCGGTTACAACTAGTCTACCTGTTGAGTTGAGAATTGTGTCAACGACTGTGTCAAACTGGTCATCGAGTAGGTCAACTGCGTGACGAATGGCATCAGCCTCGGCTAGTAATACCTGCTGAGCAATTGTTTTGGAATTTTTTAATACTTTCAACATCAGTTTTCGCGATGAAGAACAGTTTGCTGTGTATATTCGCTTACTTTAGTAGCAAAGATACGGTAAGCGAATAGAGTAAAGGTAACTTTTGTACGATTTGTAGAATGATGCAGGTTGATCAGACGGTCCATGTGACCATCAAAGAGCGGCTAAAAGAGATTTTTGGGTATAGTCAGTTCCGGGGCGATCAGGAAGCCATTATTCACAGCATTTTGGCGGGCCGTAATACGTTCGTTATCATGCCTACGGGTGCAGGAAAATCGCTGTGCTATCAATTACCGGCTATTGTCAGTGAAGGCACAGCCGTTGTCATTTCGCCGTTGATTGCCCTGATGAAGAATCAGGTTGATCAATTAAATGCCTTTGGCGTGAACGCGCAGTTTCTAAACTCGACGCTTTCCAAGGCTGAAATGAACAAAGTAAAGAGAGATACGCTTAATGGTTCGCTTAAACTACTATACATTGCGCCGGAATCGTTGACAAAGGAAGAAAACTTGGATTTTTTGAAGAAAGCCAATATTTCATTCGTTGCCATTGACGAAGCACACTGTATTTCTGAATGGGGTCATGATTTTCGGCCAGAGTACCGAAAAATACGCGGCATCGTCGACAACATCGGTAACTTACCTGTCATTGCGCTTACCGCTACCGCTACGCCTAAAGTACAGCAGGATATACAGAAAAACCTGCAAATGGAGGATGCCAACCTTTACAAAACGTCCTTCAATCGAAAAAACCTTTACTACGAGATCAAGCCGAAGATCGACGCTAAAAAACAGCTTATCAAATACGTTAAACAAAACAAAGGCAAATCGGGAATCGTCTATTGCCTAAGTCGTAAAACGGTTGAAGAAATTGCTGAGTTGTTAAGCGTCAACGACGTCAAGGCGTTGCCGTATCATGCCGGGCTTGATCCGCAAACCCGAATGGCTAATCAGGACGCTTTCCTGAATGAAGACGTTGATGTTATCTGCGCGACCATCGCGTTCGGGATGGGAATCGATAAACCTGATGTTCGCTTTGTCATTCACTACGATGCGCCAAAATCGCTCGAAGGGTATTACCAGGAGACGGGCCGGGCTGGTCGCGATGGACTGGAAGGCAACTGCGTTATGTTCTACAGCTACGACGACATCGTCAAGCTGGAGAAATTCAACAAAGATAAACCTGTTACCGAGCGCGATAACGCCAAACATTTGCTGACCGAAATGGTTTCGTACGCCAATCTGGGTGTATGCCGTCGTCGTCAACTGTTAGGCTATTTCGGTGAGTATCTAGAAAAAGACTGTGGGTTTTGCGACAACTGCATAAAGCCGGCCGAAAAATTCAAGGTGCAGAATGAGGTTGTACTGGCTTTACAGGCCGTTCTTCAAACCGATCAGCGATTTGACGTGGCTCACCTGAGTGACGTACTGACGGCAACGAATAACCAGTACGTAACCAGCTACGAGCATAACCGTCTGGAAGTTTACGGCAAAGGTCGGGAGTTCAACGAAAGCCCTTTATTCTGGTGCTCGCTGCTAAAGCAGATTACCATTTACGGCTACATCGAAAAAGATGTCGATAATTACGGTATTCTCAAGTTAACGCAGAGGGGGCTGAACTACATCGAAGATCCGTATCCCATCTCGCTCTCGAAAGATCATGACTATGATCAAGTTGTTGAGCAGAAAGAAGATGACGATAAGGATTCGGCACCTTCGTCAGGTGGGGCCGCTTACGATGAGGAGTTGCTAGGCTTGCTGAAAGCGCTCCGGAAAAAGATCGCCAAAGAGAAAAATCTGCCACCGTATGTCATCTTCCAGGACCCGTCAATGGAAGAAATGGCTACGACCTACCCAACCACTCGCGAAGAGATGGCGCAAATCAACGGCGTCGGTATGGGGAAGGTGCAGAAATTCGGTCGTCCATTCATCGACTTGATAACCAAGTACGTCGAAGACAACGATATTGAGACAGCGAAGGATGTCGTTATCAAATCGACGGTCAACAAGTCGAAGGTTAAGATTTATATAATCCAGCAAATTGACCGCAAAGTCGATCTGGAAGAAATCGCCGAGTCGAAATCGCTTTCGATGGAGGATTTGATGGAAGAAATCGAGCACATTTGTTACTCTGGAACTAGACTTAACCTCGATTATTACATCAATCAGGTCATGGACGAGGACCGGCAGGACGAAATCTACGAGTACTTCATGCAGGCCGAGAGCGACAACATTGCCGTTGCCATGCGTGAATTTGGAGGAGATGATTTTACGGAACAGGATTTACGGTTGATGCGTATTAAATTCCTGTCTGAAGTAGCCAATTAAAACGGTTATCAGTTTTCAGATTTTAACGTGAAAAGCAAGTTGTACCGCTTTAACGCATAGAAAGCTGAGAACTGGTAGTTGAAAACTTGATGAATATACTAATACTAGGTTCGGGTGGTCGCGAACATGCGTTTGCGTGGAAATTGTCGCAAAGCCCGTCGTGTGATAAGCTCTTTGTTGCTCCGGGTAACGCTGGAACGGCGCAGGTAGCTACCAATTTACCAATTAGTTATAATGATTTTTCGGCAGTTGCCGACGCTGTACGGTCTAATGACATCAGCCTGCTAATTGTTGGCCCTGAAGAACCGCTGGTAAACGGTGTCGTCGATTACATTCGACAGCAACCCGATCTGGCTGACCTGCGAATCGTCGGCCCTGATGCACAGGGAGCTCAGTTGGAAGGAAGCAAAGATTTCTCGAAGCAGTTTATGACTCGCTACGGCATTCCAACGGCTTCGTCGCAGACGTTCACTGCGGCAACGCTTAACGAAGGATTAGCTTACCTGGAGAAGCATTCGCTGCCAATTGTGTTAAAAGCCGATGGGTTAGCGGCTGGTAAAGGCGTGATCATCGCCGAGACGGTAGCTGATGCTAAAAAGGCATTTAACGATATGCTCGATGGCAATAAGTTTGGCGATGCGGGCAGTAAAGTAGTCGTGGAGCAATTTTTGCGCGGTATCGAATTGTCTGTCTTCGTATTGAGCGATGGCGTCAATTATAAAATTCTGCCTGAAGCCAAAGACTACAAGCGGATTGGCGAAGGCGACACCGGCCTAAATACCGGCGGTATGGGCGCAGTTTCGCCAGTGGTATTTGCTACGGATACGTTCCTGCGGAAAGTAGAAGAAAAAGTGGTGAAACCAACGCTGGCTGGTTTACTGAAAGAAGGTATTCAGTATAAAGGATTTATTTTCATCGGTTTGATGAAAGTAAATGGCGAACCTTACGTTATCGAATACAACGCCCGCATGGGTGATCCCGAAACCGAAGTTGTCCTGCCGAGGCTTCAAACGGACTTCGTTGAACTGATGGCGGCAGCGGCTGAGGGTACGTTGGATAAAATCACCATGCAGGTTTCGCCCCAGACGGCTGTAACAACCGTTGTGGTATCGGGTGGTTATCCGGATGCTTACGAGAAAGGTAAAATCATTTTGGATCTGGAACGTTTGGAAGATGTAACGGCTTTTCATGCTGGGACGCTGGCTAACGGTGACCAGGTACTAACTAATGGCGGACGAGTACTGGCCATAACGGCTCAGGCTAATTCGCTTGAGAATGCCGTTCGAAAATCGCAGGAAGCGGCTCGAATGGTTCAGTTTGAAGGAAAGCAGTACCGAAAAGACATTGGTCTTGATTTGATTCGGTACGCTGATTAACTGGTTTGCAATTTACGGAATACAATGTGCGATCTTGGTACGGGTTATTCGGGAATTGTACGCCGTAATTTATAGATCAATATGGGTTGTAAATCCTGCACAACTGGCGGTTGTGGCACGCAGCGAGGAGCATCCGATGGGCCCGGCGGGGAACCGCAGAAAACGGCCACTGGCGGATGCGGTAGCGGAGGGTGCGGCACCGGAGGATGTAATAAGCTAAATTCGTTTGACTGGCTAAGCGATATCGCGATGCCGGGCTTAAAATATGACGTGGTTGAGGTGAAGTTCAAGGGTGGGCGAAAAGAGTACTACCGCAATGTTCACCAACTTGATCTAACGACGGGCGACTATGTAGTCGTTGAAATGCAATCGGGTTTTCACATTGGCGCTGTTTCGCTGCAAGGCGAACTGGTACGGCTACAGGTGAAAAAGAAAGGTGTCAAGATAAACGATGATACGAAAGTTATTCATCGACTGACGACGCCTAAAGATATGGAACGGCACGAACAGGCAATCTTAAGGGATCTTCCTGCTTTGTACCGATCCAGAGAAATTATTCGCGAACTGAAGCTGAACATGAAATTGTCGGACGTCGAATTTCAGTCCGATAATACAAAAGCAACGTTCTATTATTCGTCCGAAGAGCGGGTCGACTTTCGGGAACTCATCAAGATGCTGGCCAGCGAATTTAAGGCTCGCATCGAAATGCGTCAGATTAGTTTGCGGCAGGAAGCGGGTCGGTTAGGCGGAATCGGATCGTGTGGACGCGAACTTTGCTGTTCAACCTGGCTTACTGATTTTAAAAACATTGCCACATCTGCTGCGCGGTACCAAAATTTGTCATTAAATCCGGCAAAGCTTTCGGGGCAATGTGGACGTTTGAAGTGCTGTTTAAACTACGAGCTAGACACGTACATAGACGCGTTGCGCGACATTCCGACGATTGATAAACCGCTTGAAACCCAAAAAGGACGCGCTTATCTGCAAAAGACAGATATCTTCCGCAAACTAATGTGGTTTGGCTACGGCACGGAAAGCACCTGGTATCCGTTGGCTATTGAGCGTGTTCTGGAGATAGCTGAACTAAATAAGCGGGGAATTATTCCGGAATCGTTCGATGTGTTAACGCCCATTGGTGAGAAGGAGCCTGCTACCGCTGCTGCCCTTAACAGCGATCTTCAAAAGCTAGATGCTAAATACGCAACGCGGACGAGCAAGAAGAAAAAGAAAAAGCCGAAAGGAGCAGGGGATAAGGTAACTAAACCGCTCTCAAACGGTAAAGCACAATAAGAATAACCCCGGTCATCACATGGCCGGGGTTATTTTTTGCTTGTTATCTTATTTGGTCGAAAGCGTTAAAAATCGCCCGAGTAAAATGGGCTGAATACGTAATAGCTGCTATCACGTTTGGCTCGCTTGGGCGCTGTCTGAAGATAGAGCACAAAGCGGGGCTTCCGCTCAGGATTATCGGTAGTCCATTTTTCAAATGACCGTTCGCCCGTATACAGCTTGTCTACTTCGCGTACATGAACGCCTTCAAGATTTTTAGGACGGGCGGGAATCCCATTGATGTAGATGTCAATATCGGTTGCATAGTCGTCGTACAGCATCAGGTGATCGTCTTTCGTACGCTTTACGAAGGCTTGTTTGTTGCTGAAAAAGGTTGCTTCCAGCACCTGATTCATGGAAAAGAAATGTGATGTGCCGAGTGGGTAGTCAGATACCGCCATTGCTTGCATATACTGTTTCCATTTACTTCTCAGAAGATATTTTGCCTGGTCAGTCTCCGGTGTTTTGTGCGTTGTACTGATAAATAACCGGTACGTCTCAGGAAACTGATCGGCTTCTTTCGCGTCCTCCCATTTTTGGTAAAGAAACAGATCCCCTATCTCTTCGAAAGTAAGACTCGACAAAGCCTGATCAGGTTTTGCCTGTCCATTGATGAACAGCTTAACCTGTTCCCCCGGTTGCAATTTAAACGCCAGATGATTGTTGCGTAGGCATAAAATTCTGGGATAGCTTATGCCTGAATACCGGATAACTTTTTTGCCGTTTAAGATATCGACGATAGGCGGGTTGTTAATCTCCAGAGTCGCCTGGCGGAACCAAGGCATGTTTGGTTGGTCAAGTTGAGCGGCTAAGGCTCGTGTCGCGTTGGTAATAGGAAAGGGAAACGTTGTTTTGGTAGCCGGTTTGTCTTCTTCTGACTGGATGTGTTGGCAGGCCATCATCATTACTCCCATGAGCATAAACCAAAAAACATACCGTCCATAATCCAGTACATTCGAACGCTGTTTGTTGATCATAGCAATGCGCTGGTGGAGTGTGGGGCCGCTAAACTGATTAGTAAAAACCGGCTGTTGCGTCAATAAGCTCACTTTAACCAGATTGTATTGATACGTTCTTGAATCAATACCTTCGGCCAGTACTATCCGGTCGGCGCTGTACTCAAGGGTTTGCTGAAGCAAATACCTGAATAAATAAGCTGCTGGATTAAACCAGAACACAACACAAACCAGTTCTGTACATAGCATGTCCACACTGTGCCAGGAGCGGACGTGAACACGTTCATGGCGTAAAATCTGCTCCAGCTCGTCAGGAGCATGTTGGTCTGGATTAAGTACAACCCAATTGAAAAAAGAAAAGGGCGAGGTAGTTTGTTCGCTACGAACGAGCGTAAAGTCTTCGTAAATCTCGTGTTTAGCCTGACGAATCAATTGGACCAGCGAGCGGAGCCGAAAACCAAAACGAACAAATAAGCACAGCGTACCGAATAAGTAGATAGCAACTAAACCCACTTGCCACGACCACGTAAAGCTTGTGTCTTGTGTCGTGAGAGCCCTGTACGTGTGGCCATTGGGAAACGTGATGGTCACTTCTGGCTGCGTCGGGGGGCGGTCGGGTAATACCGTAGGAATAATAACCTGCGCTGTTTTCTGCATTACTTTCCGAACCGGCTGCGGTCGCCAGTCGGGTAGCTGCACCAACGGTAAGATCAGGGCAGATAGTAGTCCAAGCCAGAGCGCTATTCGGTTTGCTTCGAAAAAGGTTTCGCGTCGGAGCAGTACATAAAAAGCGATGCTTACAAGGCACAATAGCCCATTAGCCAGCAGTACATAACGCAGGGTTTCCATACGGCTATTTCTTTTTCTCGATCATTGCCAGAATCTCCCGCAACTCGTCCGCCGAAATTTTTTCGTTTTGCGCAAAATAGCTCACCAGTTTCTTGTAAGAATTGTCGAAGTAATCGCCAACCACTTTCTTGAGCACAAATCGGTTCTGATAGGTTTCCTTACTGACGATGGGATAATACTCATGCGTGTTCCCGTAAGCGCGGTGCCCAACGTACCCTTTTTCTTCCAGATTACGAACAATGGTTGACACTGTGTTGTAATGCAATGGAGGATCGGTAAACTGAGGCACCATATCCTTTACGTAGCCCTGTTGCATCTTCCACAGCACTTGCATCACTTCTTCCTCTTTAGCCGTTAATTTTTCCATAAAGCAAATCTAGAACTATTACCGTCGTTTGCAAACTATTTCTGTAGTTTCTTCTGATTTGAAAAGCCAGTTGGGTCGTTGTAGTTTTGCAAACTATTAAGAGGAGGTATGAAACGATTAAGTTTATTGATAGTCACCGTGTTGTTCGTATGCGGTTGTGACACGAATGCAGTCTACAAAGAATACACAGATATCGACGATGGGAAGTGGTACATCAAAAACGCACCCACTTTTACGTTTGAAATAACGGATGCTTCAATACCTTACAACATTTACTACAACCTGCGTAACAGCTTATCTTACGGCTATTACAATCTTTATTTAACTCGCTATCTGCGGGATGCCAGTGGTAAGGAAATCGAATCGCGGCTGGACGAGCTGATTCTGATGGACCCGAAAACGGGGAAGCCGAATGGGGATGGACTAGGTGATCTGTTCGATCACAAATTTTTGATGAAGCGCGACTACCGCTTTCCCAAGCCGGGAAAATACACCATGCAGATTAAGCAGTACATGCGGCAGGACCCTCTGCTGAATATTTTAAGTGTGGGCATTACCGTCGAGAAAGCGACGTCTGCCAACTAATCCCGGATTTTCGATAATGCTAGCTAATTTCCTGCGAAAAAATCGTTATTTCTTTTTGCCTTACGCGGTATTCCTGGTCGTTGTGGGCGCATTACAATTGCTCTACACGCAGGAGCAACTGATGCAGTGGGTCAACAAACGCAATAGCCTGCTGGCTGATGAGCTGTTTCCTTATTTAACGTACATGGGAGATGGGGCTTTTTTTGTGATTGTTTGCGTTATTCTGCTCATTTACAACAGACGGGTCGGCTTTGTCGCTTTTGCTAGTTTTGCGCTTTCTTCGCTGACTTCCTTGTTCCTGAAGACAGTCGTGTTTCCTAATTCGCCCCGACCGTTGAAGTTCTTCGAGCATTCAACGTATGAATATCACCTCATCAAAGGATTGGATATTTACAGTTACAACAGTTTTCCGTCGGGGCATACGACTTCGGCTTTTGCGGTGTTTGGCTTACTCGCTTTCCTTGACGCCCGCAAAAATCGCGGTTATTTTTTCTTTCTATTGTGTATCCTGACTGGGTATTCACGCGTATATCTGTTTCAGCATTTTGTGGAAGATGTGTATGTTGGTTCGATAGTCGGTACCGTGTCGTCAGTAATCATCTATTTGTTTTTGCACGACTGGATGAAAAGCAAGGCCGTTGAAGAATCAATCGATAAAGACATTTCCTGATAAGTCAGCGTATGGCAAAGAAATAGGTCGCCCTTTCAACTGATATTGAAAGGGCGACCTATTTGATTCGTGTATGTTATTGTCTACCGCAGTCTGTCTGAACCACGAACCAGTTTTTCGTCCCGACGAATAAACCGGTTTGCCAAGGCGTTAAACACCAGAGCAGCAATGATCGCATAAAAGCCGGGAAGAAAATCGCCTTGGTCCGCTGGGTTACCGTACTCTTTGCCGGTATAGAGCGTCCGGTACAGGACAATGCCCATGATAGCCGTGAGCATCAGTGCATTTACGGCGCAAAGAGCGGTTTGGGTAAGGCGGTTACGATACTGAAAAAGGGCATAGACTGACGACAAAGCGACTAGTCCCAGTAAAAGGCCCAGGTACCAGATCGGGGTCACGGAAGTAGTGATTCCTGTCTGTTCACTGTACTGCAAGGCGGTCAGGTGCGCCATCTCGGGTGACTTCGATCCTGATTTTTCCCACAGTGGATTGGCTAGGGCAACAACCATAGCAACGGCAATAAGAAACAAAAATATCGTTTGAACGCGTTGAATCATTAGTGAAATATATGTTTTGGGACTGCAAAAATAGCCCAAAAATCAATAGCGTATGAAAGCAGATGTTCGGTTAATACTCACGGCTGATGGTTCGCACACCGCCGTAAACAATGTACTTGATAAAACATACCATTCGATTCACGGAGCTTACCAGGAATCGCAGCGGGTTTACATCGAACTAGGCTTGTTAGAGGCTCTTGCAACGTTTACCGACGAACCGTTGCGCATCTTTGAAATGGGGTTTGGAACGGGATTGAATGCCTTGTTGACAGCACGGGAAGCAGAAGCGTACAAGCGCCCAGTTCATTACACGGCTATTGAAGCGTATCCGTTGGCGGTAGAGGAGGCTCACCAGCTGAATTACGACCAGCTTCTGGGTACGTCTTACTTGACTGATCTGCACAAGTCACCCTGGAATGTCCCGGTTCCCATCAATCCGTTTTTTACCCTAACGAAACTAGAAGGTAGCCTACAGACTTTACAGACGGACGAACGCTTTCATTTAATTTATTACGACGCATTCGCCCCGACGGCTCAGCCTGAGTTATGGGAGCCGGAGATCTTTCGGCAAATGGCAAGCTTATTGCTCCCCGGAGGATTACTGACGACTTATTGTTCGAAGAGTTACGTTCAGCGAAACATGCGCTCAGCTGGTTTACTCGTTGAAAAGCATCCGGGTCCACCGCGTAAACGAGACATTCTAAGAGCCATAAATCCGGCGTAACCTCAACCGTATTAAAAAATAGAAATCAGCTAATTTTATCGACACGGTGGCGTTATTTTAGAAACAAATACTTTAGCGATCCAACAAGACTATGAACCGTTTACTCATCTTCTGTGCCGCTTTTGTGGTACTCACGATCTGCGCCTTTCGGACCACATTGCCCATTGAGCCGGCGAGCAGCCCTAAAGTTGAGAACAAACACATTAAGTGGCTGACTATTCAGGAAGCTTATGCGCTCACCAAGAAGAAACCGAAGAAGTTTGTGGTCGATGTGTATACCGACTGGTGTGGCTGGTGCAAGGTTATGGATCGCGAGACGTTTTCGAAGCCCGCTATTGTCGATTACGTCAACGAAAATTATTATGCCGTTCGGTTGAACGCTGAGCAAACGCAGGATATAACGCTGGGTAAAGAAACATTCAAATACGTGAGTACCGGCGGCCGCGGAGTGCATGAATTGGCTGCTGCGTTGCTGAGAAACCAGATGAGCTATCCAACGACGGTTTTTTTGGATGAGAAATTTCAGCTCATTCAGCCCATTGCTGGTTATCTGGAACCACGTACGTTTCACCAAGTAATTACGTACTTCGGGAGAGACTATCATCAGAAGGAACCCTTCGACCAATATAAGGCAGGTACATACGCCAAAGAGTTTAAGGCATCGCTGGCCGGTAAGTAGTCTGAAAGTTTGAACGATCCGGGTGGTTGGAACAGATTTATTCGTTCTAGCCACCCGGATCGTTTTTCGTTTAAAGCAAACTGGCGTGATGCGAAAGGCAATCTGATAAGACTAAAATGACTCAATAAAACCTGGTTTCTTTAAAAGAGATTATATCGTTTTTGTAGAGTATTTTTGTAGTCTTCATTAACCCAACTCATGAGATTACATGAATAAACAATTGATTTTGTTATCGGCTCTTACCGTTGCTGTTGGCTCCGTAACAGCAGGTGGTCGGACGCCAATCCCCTCCCCAAAAGCAGACAATCATAAAGCTGTTCGATCAACTCTTCCACCCCGCAAATTTATAGACCCGCAAAATATGGATTTGTCCATCAAGCCGGGTACTAATTTTTACCAGTATGCCAATGGCAATTGGTTGAAAACAAACCAAATTCCAGCGTCGAAAACATCGTGGGGAAGTTTTAATGAATTGCGGGATAAAAGTCTGGATGCAATGAAGTCATTGCTCGAAGATGCCGCAAAAACAACGACGAAAGGTCGTCTCTATCAAATGGTAGGCGACTATTACATGAGCGGCATGGATAGTGTAACCCTCGAAAAGCAAGGGTTTGATCCAATTAAGTCTGACTTGGCCCGCATTGACAAGGTTAATAACAAAGCTGCTTTCTTCGACGAACTGGCTTACCAGCGAACCCAGGGGAATGGTATGCTTTTTGGCTTTGGTGTAAGCCCTGACCGGAAAAACGTCAATAAATACTTACCTCAGTTTGGACAAGGCGGGACGTCGCTTCCTGATCGTGACTATTATCTGAAAAACGATCCACGAAGCCAGAAAATCCGTGACGCTTATCACGACAACCTCATCAAAATGTTTGCGCTGATTGGCGAAGAGCCAACTCAGGCTTCACAGGATGCCGATGTAATTGTCCGTATGGAAACAGCCTTGGCAAAAGCCCAGATGCCGCGTGTTGAAATGCGTGATCCGTACAAAACATACAATAAGTTTACCGTTAGTGCCTTTAGCCAGCAGACACCTGGTATCAACTGGGCTGATCAACTCACCAGATACGGTACTAAAGGACAGGATACGGTTTTGGTGCAAAGTCCAGCTTTCTTCCGCTCTCTTGATAGCTTGATAGCGGCTACACCTATAGAAGATCTGCGGACCTATATGCGCTGGAACATTCTGAAAAATGCGGCACCTTATCTGAGCGATGCATTTGTAAAACAGAATTTTGCTTTTACAAAAGTGCTGAGCGGACAGAAAGAGCAAACCCCGCGCTGGCAGCGCGTCAGCAGTTTAGTTGACGGTACCCTGGGTGATTTGCTGGGTCAACTTTATGTACAGACGTACTTCAAGCCCGAAGCCAAGCAGCGGATGCTGACCCTGGTGGATAATCTGGAAGCATCGTACAAAGAGCACATCAAGAGCCTGGATTGGATGAGCGATGAAACAAAAAAACGTGCTTTGAACAAATTAACCTCGTTCAAGCGTAAAATCGCTTACCCAGATAAATGGAAATCCTACGAAGGTGTGACTATCAACCGGAATGATTTCTACGCGAATGTAAAGTCAGCCAGCAAGTGGTCGTACAATTACATGATTAATCGTTTGGGTAAACCCGTTGATAAAACGGAGTGGAGCATGACACCACCGACGGTTAACGCGTACTATAGTCCGGTTAACAATGAGATTGCCTTTCCAGCAGCGATCCTGCAATTCCCATTCTTCGATTTCGAAGCAGATGATGCTATCAACTACGGTGGTATCGGAGCAGTGATTGGCCATGAAATGACGCATGGATTCGATGATTCAGGTCGTCAGTACGATGCTGATGGTACACTCCGAGACTGGTGGTCTAAAGATGACGCAGACAATTTCAAAAAGCGCGCTGACCAGGTAAAAGAGCAGTTCTTTGGATTCAAAGTGCTTGATTCCATTAAAGTAAACGGACAACTAACGCTTGGTGAAAACCTGGCCGACCTGGGCGGATTGGCAATTGCCTACGATGCTTTCAAGAAAACGGCGCAGGGGAAGTCAAAAACGAAAATTGATGGCTTTACGCCTGATCAACGGTTCTTTCTGTCATGGGCGCAGGTATGGCGCATCAACGTGCTACCAGAAACGCAGGCCCAGTTAATTATGACTGATCCACACGCGCCTGGCATGTACCGCGCCAATGGGCCTGTATCCAATATTGACGCTTGGTATCAGGCGTTCAATGTTCAGCCCGGCGATAAAATGTATAAGCCTAAAAACGAGCGGATTAAAGTCTGGTAAAATCAACCATTTAGTTTGCTGAACAAATCGGTGGTAGAGTCAATGAGTGTAACAACTCGTTGCCCTATCACCGATTTACTTTTTATCTTGCCAGCGAGTTTCAACGCTAAACTTGACTCAGATACATCGTATGAACGCATACAAGCTAATAGTTGCTTCGGTAGTAGTTTGTTTTTCCTGCCAGCCTAAACAGAAAGAAGCAACCACCACAGCAAATACTTCGTTGGCCACTGAAAAACCAGATAGCGCTGTAGATTTAACGAAGCGTCCGGGACCAGATGCACCACGGTCAGCGGCAGACCGGCTAGTAAGAGCCCTTTATTTTGAACACAACGTAAAAGAAAACCCATTCCGGGAAAAGAAAGACCGGGCACTAATTGATCAGTACTTTGCCAAACCAACCGCTGACTTGATCTGGAGTGATGGTCAAAAAGCGTCAGGTAAGGTTAATCGAGCAAAAATCAATTTGTTGTTCAATGCGCCCGATGCTGCGGTCAAAAAAACATGGGTGGAACCCGCAGCCGTGGGGGGAACAAAGGCGGTTGTGTTTGTTACGTACCAAAATAACGGAAAGCCAGAAGAAGTTAAGATTGATCTGCAACAGTTAGCTGGCCGGTGGCGCATCACCGAAATGTATTATTCCAGTGGTAAACAACTAACTCAACTGTTGGAATAATAGGTGTAAAGGATAATTTCTATTGGTGTGAAACGATAGTAGAATAGGGAAATTAGCGCCTAAGAAGGCAATCAAAGGCTTTTTTGATACTTTCTTGAAATAATTTTTCAACCAATTGTTGACAACGAAAGAAAACTGTGTAATTTTGCAACTCCAAACCCGAAAGGGGCGAGGAAATGTTCTTTAAGTTTGTTTTCGGGGAGTTTCCAGAGTGGCCAAATGGATCAGACTGTAAATCTGCTGGCGTACGCCTTCGGAGGTTCGAATCCTCCACTCCCCACCATTTTAGTTTTCAGTTTTTGATGGGTTCGCCCAATTTTCAGTTGTAGTTCTACGCGTGTATGTGGAATTGCGAATGAAATACAAAAGCTGAAAACTTTTTTTGCGGAAGTAGCTCAATTGGTAGAGCGATAGCCTTCCAAGCTATAGGTTGCGGGTTCGAGACCCGTCTTCCGCTCCATACACGTTAATCATCAGAAAACAGCCGACAGCTGTTTACTGTTTTTCGATGACTAACAGGCCGTTATAGCTCAGCGGTAGAGCACTTCCTTGGTAAGGAAGAGGTCCGGGGTTCAAGTCCCCGTAACGGCTCAAGGCTCTTTTGCGGAGTCTTTATTACCGGGGCCGCCCGTGCGGTTTCAAGCCAAAACGGTGTCAGACCTCATTGGGCGATATCGTCTGGCTTACTTTACGTTCAGCGAGTTCACCCAATATCAAACAACAGTTCATAATAGCGTTTTAAAAACATGGCAAAAGAGAATTTTGACCGCTCGAAACCGCACGTAAACATCGGTACGATTGGTCACGTTGACCACGGTAAAACGACGCTGACGGCTGCCATTACGAAAGTGCTGGCCGAAAAGGGTCTGGCCGCAATTCGGGACTTCTCCTCGATTGACAACGCTCCGGAAGAAAAAGAGCGTGGTATCACCATCAATACATCGCACGTTGAGTACGCTACGGCTAACCGCCACTATGCGCACGTTGACTGCCCGGGCCACGCTGACTATGTGAAAAATATGGTAACGGGTGCTGCTCAAATGGACGGTGCTATCCTCGTGGTAGCGGCAACGGACGGCCCAATGCCTCAGACTCGTGAGCACATCCTGCTTGCTCGTCAGGTAGGTGTTCCTCAGCTCGTTGTGTTCATGAACAAAGTGGACATGGTGGATGATCCAGAGTTGCTCGAACTCGTAGAAATGGAAATCCGCGAACTGTTGAGCTTCTATAACTTCGACGGTGACAATATCCCAGTTATTCAAGGTTCGGCTCTCGGTGGCCTGAACGGCGATGCGAAATGGGTAAAAACCATTGAAGACCTAATGGATAACGTTGATAGCTTTATCCCACTTCCTCCTCGTCAGACGGATCTTCCGTTCCTGATGCCAGTAGAGGACGTGTTCTCGATCACAGGCCGTGGTACAGTTGCTACAGGTCGTATCGAGCGGGGTGTTATCAACTCAGGTGAGCCAGTCGAAATCCTAGGTATGGGTGCTGAGAACCTGAAGTCAGTTGTAACAGGTGTTGAAATGTTCCGGAAAATTCTGGACCGTGGCGAAGCTGGTGACAACGTAGGTCTGCTGCTCCGTGGTATTGAAAAAACTGATATCCGTCGTGGTATGGTTATTTGCAAACCCGGTTCGGTAACTCCACACTTGAAGTTCAAAGCTGAGGTTTACGTACTGTCGAAAGAAGAAGGTGGTCGTCATACCCCATTCTTCAACAAGTACCGTCCACAGTTCTATTTCCGCACCACTGACGTAACGGGTGAGATCATTCTTCCTGAAAACGTTGAGATGGTGATGCCAGGTGATAACATCACGATTGAAGTATCGCTGATCAACAAAATCGCTATGGAAAAAGGTCTCCGTTTCGCTATCCGCGAAGGTGGTCGTACCGTGGGCGCTGGTCAGGTAACAGAAATCCTCGATTAACTAAGTGCTTAAAAACAAGTGCATTTCTACAGAGATGCACTTGTTTTTTTACTTTTATTCAGTACTTTTGCAGTCCGAATTCACAGGCACATTGATTCGGTTCTCTACGGGTGTAGTTCAAGGGTAGAATAGCGGTCTCCAAAACCGTTGATGGGAGTTCGAATCTCTCCACCCGTGCCAATCCCTTACATACAATGGACAAGTTTGTTTCGTTTCTGAAAGCTTCTTGGGAAGAGGTTCAGCATAACGTGACTTGGCCTAAATTTAGCGATCTACAATCCAGTTCTACACTGGTACTAGTAGCATCGCTGATTTTTGCGCTATTGGTCGGGTTAATTGATTTAGTATTTGAGAACGGGCTGAACTTATTTTATCAGTCATTCTAACGTATGATTTGGGATTGCTGATTTATGATTGACAGAAATCATACGTCAACAGATCAACAATCATAAATCTTTACCAATATGAGCGGCATACAGTGGTACGTTATTCGGGCAGTATCGGGGCAGGAGAAAAAAATAAAATCGTACCTCGATAACGAAATCATTCGGCAGAAGCTAGATGAGATTATCCCGCAGGTTCTTATACCCTCTGAAAAGGTATACGAAATGCGTAACGGAAAGAAACGTGTTCGCGAGAAGTCGTTCTATCCTGGATACATTATGATTTCGGCTGATCTGAGTAACAACCGTGCGCTCGATCTAATCCTAAACATGCCAGGTGTCTTAGGATTTCTGGGTAACTCCCAAGTTGGCACAACCACCAAAGTACCGGTGCCGCTGCGTCAGTCGGAAGTTAACCGTATGTTAGGACGCATTGAGGAAGAAGCTCAGGAAATCATAACACCTACAGTAGCTTACCTCAAAGGTGAAAATGTAAAGGTAGTCGATGGACCATTTGGTGGTTTCATTGGTACAGTAGAAGAAGTATTTGACGACCGGAAGAAATTGAACGTCGTTGTAAAAATATTTGGCCGGAGTACTCCGGTAGAACTCAGTTACGCACAAGTAGAGAAGGAAAGCTAATCTAACCATTAGCTGACCGTGGTTCGGCATCCTATGCTTCCCTCAGGGGATGACCATCCAAAACCAGTTGATTTGTTGCGAAAGGGGTGCGGATTAGCTATGTGACTAGCTGGTTAAGAACCGTAAGTGACAAGTTGTAAATTTATCATACGATGGCAAAAGAAGTAGGTGGCTATGTAAAGCTGCAAGTCAAAGGCGGGCAAGCCAACCCCTCACCTCCGATCGGTCCAGCGCTTGGTTCCAAGGGTTTAAATATCATGGAATTCTGCAAGCAGTTCAACGGCCGTACGCAGGATAAAATGGGTATGGTATTGCCGGTTTTGATTACGTACTATAAGGACAAATCCTTTGACTTCGTCATCAAAACCCCACCGGCACCGATCCTGCTGATGGAAGCAGCTAAACTGAAAGGTGGCTCTGCTCAACCAAACCGCAACAAAGTTGGCTCTGTATCTTGGGATCAAATTCGGACAATTGCTGAAACAAAAATGCCCGATTTGAATGCCTTCACGGTAGAGTCAGCAATGAAGCAAGTGGCTGGAACAGCCCGCAGCATGGGAATCACGGTGACTGGCGCAGCGCCATTCGAGAACTAATAGACTTGCCTAGGCAAACACAGAAATGGCTAAGTTAACGAAAAAACAAAAGGAAGCGCAATCGAAGTATGATATTGCCAAAGAATACTCACTGCAACAAGCAGCGGAGATTCTGAAAGAGATATCATATACGAAGTTTGATGCTTCTGTGGATATTGACGTTCGGTTAGGCGTTGATCCGCGTAAAGCTGACCAAATGGTGCGTGGCGTTGCTACGTTGCCACATGGTACGGGTAAAACGGTTCGCGTTCTGGTGCTTTGCACGCCGGACAAAGAGAACGAAGCGAAAGAAGCAGGCGCTGACTTCGTGGGACTGGACGATTACATTCAGAAGATTGAGCAAGGCTGGACGGACGTAGACGTGATTATCACGATGCCGAACGTAATGGCTAAGGTTGGTCGTCTGGGTAAAGTGTTAGGTCCTCGCGGTTTGATGCCTAACCCAAAATCAGGTACGGTAACGCCTGAAGTTGGCAAAGCTGTTCGCGAAGTGAAAGCTGGTAAAATCGACTTCAAAGTTGATAAGCAAGGAGCTATTCACACAAGCATTGGTAAAGTATCGTTTACGCCAGAAAAACTGGCTGAAAATGCGCAGGAAATCATCAGTACCCTGTTGAAACTGAAGCCTTCATCGGCTAAAGGAACCTACGTGAAAACGATAAACTTGTCGAGTACGATGAGTCCGGGTGTAAAGATTGATAAAGGGACTGTAGCCGGAGTTTAAGCCATGAAACGCGAGGAAAAAGGAGCAATTATTGAGGAATTGACTGACAAGTTTCAGAACATTCCCTTCTTCTACATCACGGAAGCCAATGGCATGACGGTTGCTGAAACCAACGACCTACGCCGGATGTGTTTTGAACGGGGTATCGAGTATAAAGTGGTGAAAAATTCATTCATCAAAAAAGCGCTCGAAACCTTAGATACGGATTTCACGCCGTTCAACGAAGCGGTGCTGCATGGTCAGTCAGCGGTGATGTTTCACCCTGAAAATGGCAAAGCACCGGCACAGCTTATCAAAGAGTTCCGTAGAACAAACGATAAGCTACAATTGAAGGCTGCTTCTATTGATTACAGCCTGTTCATTGGTGCTGACCAACTTGACACGCTCATCGCACTGAAGAGCAAGCAAGAGCTGATCGGTGAAATTATCGGTCTGTTGCAGTCGCCAGCCAAAAACGTTGTTTCGGCGTTGCAAAGCGGTGGCAACAAACTGGCCGGTATCCTCAAAACGCTGTCGGAGCGCGAGGAGGCAGCTTAGCTGTAATGCGAACAGATCGTTCGTAAAATCCGATGTCAACCGTGGACAAGAGTCTGCGTTATTAAAACAAATCGTATAACAATCAAATTAAGAAAATACTACAATGGCAGATTTGAAAGCGTTCGCTGAGCAGCTTGTAAGCCTGACGGTTAAAGAAGTTAACGAACTGGCTGCTATCTTAAAAGATGAGTACGGAATCGAGCCGGCTGCTGCCGCTCCCGTAATGGTAGCTGGTGGTGCTGCAGGTGGCGGTGACGCTGCTCCGGCTGCTGCTGAGAAAACTTCGTTCGACGTAATCCTGAAGTCGGCTGGTGCTGCTAAATTAGCTGTCGTGAAACTGGTTAAAGACCTGACCGGTCTGGGCCTGAAAGAAGCGAAAGAGCTTGTTGACGGTGCTCCTAAGCCAGTGAAAGAAGGCGTTGCTAAAGACGAAGCAGAATCACTGCGTAAGCAACTTGAAGAAGCTGGTGCTGAAGTAGAAGTTAAGTAAGCCCACTCTTATTGGAATATCGCTCCAGGCAGGGGAGGCCAGACCAACGTCTGGTCTTTTCCTGTTTGGAGACTTTTTTGTCTATATGCTTGCATAAGACAAACTTATTTTTATTGCCTTACGTTGTCTATTCACACCCCTTGGGTTGGGTGACGCCTGGGGTCTGAATAGCCGCTTAGTTCGAGTGCTGTAGCAAGTCCTCGCAACGCACTCATAGAGAATCGGTTACGCAACTAAACGAAGCACAATCTTGGCGACAAACGCGAAAATCAGTACACGCAAAAATTTTGCGACGATTCAGCCAGTGATTGGGTATCCAGACTTTCTGGATATTCAAGTAAAATCTTTTAAAGATTTTTTCCAACTTGATACGCCTTCCAACCAGCGTTCGGAAGAAGGTTTGTTTAAAGTTTTTCAGGAAAACTTCCCTATCTCGGACTCTCGCGAGAATTTCAAGCTGGAGTTCATAGATTACTCTGTTGATCCCCCCAAATACTCTGTTGATGAGTCTATTGACCGGGGCTTGACTTACTCAGTTCCTTTAAAAGCCAAACTGCGCCTATCGAACAATGATCCTGATAACGAGGATTTTGAGACGATCGAGCAAGAGGTATTCCTAGGAAATATTCCGTACATGACCGAAAAAGGTTCTTTCGTCATCAACGGAGCTGAACGGGTAATTGTTTCGCAATTACACCGCTCGCCGGGCGTGTTCTTCTCGATGAGCAAGCATACGAACGGTACCAAACTTTATTCGGCTCGTATTATTCCTTTCAAGGGTTCTTGGATCGAATTTTCAACGGATGTTAACAACGTTATGTATGCGTACATTGACCGGAAAAAGAAATTCCCGGTTACGACGTTGTTACGTGCTATTGGCTTTGGCTCGGATAAAGATATTCTCGATTTGTTTGGCTTGTCGGAAGAAGTTCCAGCAACGCCAGCAAACTTAAAAAAGGCGATTGGTCGCCGGTTAGCTGCTCGGGTATTACGTACCTGGACAGAAGACTTTGTGGATGAAGATACGGGTGAGGTTGTGTCAATCAGTCGTAACGAAGTCTTGCTTGAGCGGGACTCGGCTATTTCGGCGGATGATATCGACGTAATCACTGAGTCAGGTCAGAAATCAGTCATTCTGCATAAGGAAGACATGAACATGGCCGACTACAATATTATTTATAATACGCTGCAGAAAGATAGCTCAAACTCCGAGAAAGAGGCTGTTGAGCAAATCTATCGGCAGCTTCGGAACGCTGATGCACCGGACGAACAAACCGCTCGTGAGATCATTCAAAGTTTGTTCTTCTCGGATAAGCGTTATGATTTGGGCGATGTAGGCCGTTACCGGATCAATAAAAAGCTTGGTCTGGATATTTCATCGGACATGAAGGTCTTAACCACGGAAGATATTGTTTCTATCGTGAAATACCTGATTGGTCTGATCAACTCAAAAGCAGTTGTTGATGATATTGACCACCTGAGTAACCGCCGTGTTCGTACGGTAGGTGAGCAGCTATATGCCCAATTCGGTGTTGGTCTGGCGCGGATGGCGCGGACGATCAAAGAACGGATGAACGTTCGGGACAACGAGGATTTTAAACCGGTTGACCTGATTAACGCTCGTACTTTGTCGTCGGTGATTAACTCGTTCTTCGGTACCAACCAGCTGTCGCAGTTCATGGACCAAACGAACCCACTGGCTGAAGTAACGCACAAGCGTCGTATGTCAGCTCTTGGACCCGGTGGTCTGTCTCGCGAACGGGCAGGTTTCGAAGTTCGTGACGTACACTATACGCACTACGGTCGTCTGTGTACCATCGAAACGCCGGAAGGTCCGAACATCGGTCTGATCTCGTCTCTATGCGTTTACGCTAAGATTAACAGCATGGGCTTCATCGAGACACCATACCGTGTTATTGAAAACGGTAAAGTGTCGATTGATAAACCCGTAATGTATCTGACGGCAGAAGAAGAAGACTCGCATTACATCGCGCAGGCTAACGCCGGTATCGATGATCGGGGTAACTTCCAGGTTGATCGTCTGAAAGCACGCTTCGAAGGAGACTTCCCAATGGCTGAACCTTCGAACGTAACGTTTATGGACATTGCACCGAACCAAATTGTGTCGGTCGCTGCTTCCATGATTCCGTTCCTTGAACACGACGATGCTAACCGTGCCCTGATGGGATCGAACATGCAACGTCAGGCTGTGCCTCTCCTTCGCCCTGAAGCTCCAATTGTGGGTACAGGTCTGGAAGGTCGTGTAGCTGTTGATTCTCGGACACTAGTTATTGCCGAAGCCGATGGTGTCATTGAGTTCGTTGATTCGACGAAAATCGTTGTTCGATACGAACTTGACGAAGACCAACTTGCCGTTACGTTCGACGAAGATCGCAAAACGTACAACTTGATTAAGTTCCGTCGTACAAACCAGGATACGTGCATCAACATCAAACCGACTGTTCTAAAAGGACAAAAAGTTAAAAAAGGTGATGTGCTGTGTGAAGGTTACGCGACGCAGGCTGGTGAGTTGGCGCTTGGCCGGAATATGAAGGTTGCCTTCATGCCTTGGCAAGGTTACAACTTTGAGGATGCTATCGTAATTTCTGAGCGCGTTGTTCGGGAGGATATCTTCACCTCGATCCACATTGAAGAGTTTGAACTGGAAGTGCGCGATACGAAACGTGGTGAAGAAGAACTTACTTCTGAAATTCCTAACGTAAGCGAAGAAACAGTTCGTAATCTCGATGAGAACGGTATTGTGCGGGTTGGTACCGAAGTGAAGGAAGGCGATATCCTGATTGGTAAGATTACGCCAAAAGGAGAAAGCGATCCAACACCGGAAGAAAAACTTCTTCGTGCAATCTTCGGTGATAAAGCCGGTGATGTGAAGGATGCTTCCAAGAAAGCACCACCATCATTGAAAGGCGTTGTTATTGACACCAAACTGTTTGCTCGTCCGGCTAAAGAGGATCGTGGCAAGCATAAGGATGAAGTAAAAGCGCTGATGAAGAAGTATGGCCGTGAGCTAAACGACTTCCGCGCTCGTATGATCGAAAAATTGGTGACGCTGCTGGACGGAAAAACCAGTGCCGGCGTGAAACACAAGTTTGGCGATGAGATTGTCAGCAAAGGCGTAAAGTTCAACCGTAAAAACATTACGGATAATTTATTCCCTGACAAGAACCCATATCGTGACGAGAGTGGCTACGCTGTACCGGAAGAAGCCAATATCCTGGTTGATCTTAACCTGGACGGTTGGACGGAAGACGATAAGCTAAACCAGATGGTTGTTCAGATAGTGAAAAACTACAACAACCGTCGGAGCGAAATCACGGGACGTTTTAAGCGTGAGCGGTTTACGCTCGAAGTGGGTGACGAACTACCAGCTGGTATTGTGAAACTGGCCAAAGTGTACATCGCCAAGAAGCGTAAGCTGAAAGTGGGTGATAAAATGGCTGGTCGCCACGGTAACAAAGGGGTTGTTGCCCGGATTGTACGTGACGAAGACATGCCGTTCCTTGAAGATGGTACGAAAGTGGATATCGTTCTGAACCCACTTGGTGTACCTTCTCGGATGAACCTTGGTCAGATCTACGAAACTGTATTGGCGTGGGCTGGTCAGAAACTGGATCGGAAATATGCGACGCCAATTTTTGACGGAGCTACCGAACAGCAGGTTGCCGATGAGTTGGACGCTGCCGGTTTGCCATCATTCGGACGGACGTACTTGTACAACGGTCTGACGGGTGAGCGTTTCGATCAGCCTGTTACCGTCGGTATTATCTACATGCTCAAACTCGGCCACTTGGTGGACGATAAGATGCACGCTCGTTCGATTGGACCTTACTCGCTCATTACACAGCAGCCGCTGGGTGGTAAAGCGCAGTTCGGTGGTCAGCGGTTTGGTGAGATGGAGGTTTGGGCACTTGAAGCATTCGGTGCGTCAAACATTCTCCAGGAGATCCTGACTGTTAAATCCGATGACGTTGTAGGTCGTGCGAAGGCATATGAGGCTATCGTGAAAGGTGAGAACCTGCCGAAGCCAAATATTCCTGAGTCGTTCAACGTACTTGTTCACGAGTTGCGTGGTCTAGCACTTGAAATAACATTAGAATAGTCATTCGATCATTTGTAGTCATTGATTGTTGTTCACCGTGTTTACACAAGGAATGACGGTCAATGACTATCAAGTAATTAGCAGTGACAAATTTTAACCTATAATCTCCAACCAATGTCGTTCAAAAAGAACAAAAAACTCAACAGCGACTTTGCCAGCGTAACAATCAGCTTGGCATCGCCAGAGTCTATTTTGGAGAGTTCCTACGGCGAGGTGACACAGCCGGAGACGATCAATTACCGTACTTACAAACCCGAAATGGGCGGCTTGTTCTGCGAGCGTATTTTCGGGCCAGTTAAGGACTGGGAATGTCACTGCGGTAAATACAAACGGATTCGCTATAAAGGCATTATCTGTGACCGCTGTGGTGTGGAAGTAACCGAGAAAAAGGTTCGCCGGGAGCGTATGGGGCACATCGAACTGGTTGTTCCTGTTGCGCATATCTGGTATTTCCGCAGCTTGCCTAATAAAATTGGTTACCTGTTAGGTCTTTCGACCAAAAAACTTGATCAGGTTATCTACTACGAACGTTACGTAGTCGTTCAGCCTGGCGTTAAAGCTGAAGACGGTATCAACCAGCTCGACTTCCTGACCGAAGACGAGTATCTGGATATCATCGATAAACTGCCGAGCACAAACCAGCACCTCGACGACAAAGACCCGAACAAATTCATCGCTAAGATGGGGGCGGAAGCGTTAGAAATGCTGTTGTCGCGCGTAGACCTTGACGAACTGTCGTATTCACTGCGTCACTCGGCGGCAACCGATACATCGCAACAGCGTAAAGCAGAAGCGTTGAAGCGGTTGAAAGTGGTAGAAGCGTTCCGGGAGGCAAATGGCCGTATCGAAAACCGTCCTGAGTGGATGGTTATCAAAATGGTGCCGGTTATTCCACCCGAACTTCGTCCGCTTGTCCCTCTGGACGGTGGCCGATTCGCAACGTCTGACCTGAATGATCTATACCGTCGGGTAATCATTCGGAACAACCGTCTGAAGCGTCTGATCGAGATCAAAGCACCGGAAGTAATTCTACGGAATGAAAAACGGATGTTGCAGGAAGCGGTCGATTCGCTGTTCGACAACTCACGGAAAGTAAACGCTGTTCGTTCGGAAGGTAACCGCGCCCTGAAATCGCTGTCTGACATGCTGAAGGGTAAGCAAGGCCGTTTCCGTCAGAACCTGCTTGGTAAACGGGTTGACTACTCTGGTCGTTCGGTTATCGTTGTTGGTCCTGAATTGAAACTGCACGAATGCGGTCTGCCAAAAGACATGGCGGCTGAGCTATTCAAGCCGTTCGTTATCCGGAAGCTAATTGAGCGGGGTATCGTTAAAACGGTTAAATCAGCGAAGAAAATCGTTGACCGGAAAGATCCTGTTATCTGGGACATTCTGGAAAACGTATTGAAAGGACACCCTGTACTGCTGAACCGGGCTCCAACGCTGCACCGTTTGGGTATTCAGGCGTTCCAGCCAAAGCTGATTGAAGGTAAAGCTATCCAGTTGCACCCACTCGTTTGTACAGCGTTCAACGCTGACTTTGACGGTGACCAGATGGCTGTGCACGTACCACTTGGTCAGGAAGCTATTCTCGAAGCATCTTTATTGATGCTGGCGTCGCATAACATCCTGAACCCTGCCAACGGAGCACCAATCACTGTACCGTCGCAAGACATGGTACTTGGCTTGTATTACGTAACGAAGGGTCGTAAGAACACGCCAGAATACCCGATTGCGGGTGAAGGCATGACGTTCTACGGCGCTGAGGAAGTAATCATCGCTATCAACGAAGGTAAAGTTTCGAAACATGCCAACATCAAATGCCGTGTGAAAGTACGGGATGAGAATGGTGAGCTTGTTTACAAAGTACTTGATACGGTTGCTGGCCGGTTGTTGTTTAACCAAGCGGTGCCGGAAGAAGTAGGATACATCAATGAACTGCTGACGAAGAAAAAGCTGCAACAGATCATTGCGTTTATCTTCAAGATCTCGGGCGGTGCGCGGACAGCTCAATTCCTCGACGAAATTAAGGAACTTGGTTTCCAAATGGCGTTTAGAGGTGGTCTGTCAATCGGTTTGAGCGATGTCATGATTCCTGAAGCAAAACAGGGACTTGTTGAAGAAGCAAAAGCGGAAGTGCAGGGCGTTTGGGATAACTACCTGATGGGTCTGATCACGGAGAACGAACGTTACAACCAGGTTATTGATATCTGGACCCGTGTGAACTCTCGTCTGACCGAGACGCTGATGAAGCAGCTTGAAGCTGATCAGGGTGGTTTCAACTCAATCTACATGATGATGCACTCGGGAGCCCGTGGTTCTCGCGAGCAGATTCGTCAGTTGGGTGGTATGCGGGGTCTGATGGCTAAGCCACAGAAAAACCTGCAAGGCTCAGTCGGTGAGATCATTGAAAACCCAATTCTGTCGAACTTCAAAGAAGGTCTCGACGTCTTGGAGTACTTTATCTCAACGCACGGCGCACGGAAAGGTCTGGCTGATACGGCTCTGAAAACGGCCGATGCTGGTTACCTGACTCGTCGTCTGCACGACGTAGCACAAGACGTTATTATCAGTGAAGATGATTGCGGTACACTCCGTGGTCTGCAAGTATCGGCGCTGAAAGATAACGAAGATATCGTTGAGCCACTGTCTGAACGTATCTTGGGTCGTACTACGGTCCACGATATATATGATCCGCTTTCGAAAGAACTGATCGTTGGCGCTGGCGAACTGGTTACGGAAGATGTAGCGGCTCGGATTGACGAAACCAGCATCGAAACGGTTGAAATCCGTTCGGTACTGACCTGCGAATCTCGTCAGGGCGTTTGTGCGAAATGTTACGGTCGTAACTTGGCATCGGGCCGGATGGTAGACATTGGTGAAGCTGTAGGTGTTATTGCCTCTCAGTCAATCGGTGAGCCAGGTACGCAGCTGACACTTCGTACGTTCCACGTCGGTGGTACGGCGTCGAACATTGCGGTTGATGCGTCGATCAAAGCGAAATTCGATGGTCTGATCGAGTTTGAAGAAATGCGTACGGTTGAATCGGAAGATGCAGAAGGAAACGCACAAACGGTCGTTATGGGTCGTTCGGGCGAAGTACGGATCGTGAATCCAGAAGACCGGAACCAGGTTCTGATCAGCAACAACGTGCCATACGGTGCTTTCCTTCGCGTGAAAGATGGCGATATGGTTAAGAAAGGTGATGATATTTGCGCATGGGACCCCTATAACGCCGTTATCCTCTCCGAATTAACCGGTACGCTGAATTTTGATGCGATTGAAGATGGTATTACCTATCGTGAGGAGTTTGACGAACAGACAGGCTTCCAGGAGAAAGTGATCATCGAAAGCCGCGATAAGGCTAAGAACCCTGCCATCGTTGTTAGTGGTACCAGTACGCTGCTACTGCACCTTGATGAAACCGGAAACGGTCAACTTCAAAAAGGCTACAACCTGCCAGTTGGTTCACGTCTGGTCGTTAAAGAAGGACAATCGATCAAAGCGGGTCAACCGCTGGCGAAGATTCCACGTAACGTTGGTAAAACACGCGATATTACGGGTGGTCTGCCACGTGTGACGGAGTTATTTGAAGCCCGGAACCCATCTAACCCGGCTGTCGTGAGTGAAATTGATGGTGTCGTTACGTACGGTACTATCAAGCGTGGTAACCGCGAGATCTTCATCGAGTCGAAAGACGGTACGAAGAAAAAGTATCTCGTCCCACTGTCGAAGTTCATCCTTGTCCAGGATAACGACTTTGTACGGGCTGGTGCTCCACTGTCGGACGGTGCTATTACACCAAGCGACATTCTGGCGATTAAAGGGCCAACGGCTGTTCAGGAATACCTGGTAAACGAAATTCAGGAAGTTTACCGTCTGCAAGGGGTGAAAATCAACGATAAACACATCGAGGCCATCGTGCGCCAGATGATGCAGAAAGTTGAAATCATCGATTCGGGCGATACCAACTTCCTCGAAGGTCAAGTTGTTGATAAATGGGCATTCCGTGAAGAGAACGACAAAGTTCTCGACGCCAAAGTGGTTATGGATGCTGGTGATTCAACGAACTTCAAGCCTGGCCAGATTGTAACAAGCCGTCAGTTACGCGATGAGAACTCAAGTTTGAAACGCCGTGACCTGACACTGGTAACCGTCCGTGATGCAATGGCTGCCGTTTCGCAACCAACGCTGATGGGTATTACACAGTCGTCGCTTGGTACAGACAGCTTCATTTCGGCGGCTTCCTTCCAGGAAACAACCAAAGTGTTGAGTGAAGCGTCTATCCGTGGTAAGCGTGACATGCTCGAAGGATTGAAAGAAAACGTTATCGTCGGTCACCTGATCCCTGCTGGAACGGGTATCCGTCGCTACCAAAACGCAATCGTCGGTTCGAAAGAAGAACTCGAGTCAATCACAGAATCTCGGGAGCAGTTTGCTCGTAGCAAAAAGCGGGCAACGGTATAGTCCTAGCTGAATATAGTTGTAAAAAATACCCTGGCCGGCAATGGCTGGGGTATTTTTATGACAGAAGTCAGAACAAATGAATTAACTAGCAGATTATCTTTCCGAACCATTTATACAATTAGATTTTATGCAACTCAACGCAGGTTGTGAATTGTCATTCGAAGCAAAAGCGCCGACACCTCTGATCCTTATGCTACGCCCTCGCTCGGGAGCTGGTCAATGGATTGTTCGCGAAGAATATCAAATCACACCAGCTGTGAACGTTACCGAATTTACGGACATGTATGGCAACCTCTGCCAACGCGTGATAGCACCGACCGGCCCATTCTCCATCCATTTCTCAGCCACCGTTCAGACAGCCAACGAAATTGATGTAGCCCCTGGTGCACCCTACACGCCTGTTGAAGAGCTACCGGACGATGTGTTACACTATACGCTTCCCAGCCGCTATTGCCAGTCGGATCAACTAGGTGATCTAGCCACAGACATTACAAAAGAGAGCGAGCCCGGTTATGACCAGGCCGAGGCAATTCGTCTTTGGATACATACGAATGTGAAGTATCAATACGGTACAAGCGACGCCAGCACCTCTGCCGTTGATACGGCTAATAAGCGCGTTGGTGTCTGTAGGGATTTCACACACTTGGGCATTTCCCTGTGTCGGGCGCTTAATATTCCTGCTCGAATGGTAGTTGGTTATCTCTACCAGTTGGACCCCATGGATTTGCATGCGTGGTTTGAAGCGTACGTTGATGGGCGATGGTTTACGTTTGACGCGACGCAGGAGAACCCGCGTGGTAACCGAATCACGGTAGCGTATGGTCGCGATGCCGCAGATGTTGCTTTTACTACTCAGTTTGGCCCTATGGATCTTAACAATATGAAAGTGTGGGTCGAAGCAGCCGATAAAGACGAGGATGAAAAAAAGCCTGACGGAGTTACAACCGATTCAGCTTCGGTCGGGTCTAATAATCAAAACGAGGCTAGCCAATGAAAAAACAACTCCTTTACTTCATCATGTTAGGAGCTACAACTTCGATGACGGCCTGTCAGCAGGAGCACGATATCCAGCCTGATTCATCGTTGGCGGGCGAGGTAGCGGGTAATTATCGAACTAATTACTTTCTTGATCCTTCCTGCGTTGCTGTGCCTACGAATAAAATGCCTTCAGCCGAGTTAAGGGCTGAGTCGGATAGTGCTGTAACCCTGATTTACACAAAGTCGTATCCAGATAAAGAAGTCAGACAAATAGAACACGTTCGTTTGACTCGTGAAGCTGATGCGGTTCAACTGCGATTGGCGGACTCAAGTATCGGTTCGCTCCAGACAGATCGTGTATTTACGGACAACGGTATGGAGAAGCAGGGGAAGATACTACGGATCTCTATCCAGCCTGATAATGGAAATGCTGTTTACTTTGCAGGCTATAAAAAGTAAAGCGCGGCACCGTTGGATGTCGCGCTTTACTCCTGAAAAAATAGTCTTTACTACCTAGCGAACAGCAAACTCACCAGCCCCAATACGGAAACCTTCAGAGTATAGTTCGACGGTATATTTACCTGGTTTGTAGGGAATGCCCCGCGTATAGAGCAGTTCAACGTTTTGACCGTTGCTGGTATAGTTAACCGTTTGCTTGGTCGTGTAAATCGTTTCGTTGCCATCTACAGTAAACGTGCCAGAGCCATTAGCCATATCAGAGACAACGGCTCCGCTTGGGTCAAGTACGCGCACGAAAACCTCTTTAGGTTCTTCTTTCGTCAAAGGGTTATCCAAAAGCGTGTAAACTAACTTGATCTTGTCTAAACGCTTGGCTTTGTAAGCATCGTCTTCTTTGACTTTTCCTTTTGCATTAACAGAAAACACTTTAACGTTTTGCGCTTTCAGAGCGGCAGCCCGAGTAACTTTCGTGCTTAAATCCTGATTCTGAGCCACCACAGTCGTTACAGAATCAGTAAGACGCTGTCTGTCTGTTTTAAGGCCAGTGTTCTCTTCATCCAGCGTTTTTACGTTAGTGGCCAGCGTAACGTTTTCACGCTGTAGATTGGCAATCAACGTATCTTTCTCGACTAGGAACGCTTCGTACTGTTTTATCTTCGCTTCGTATTTAGCCAGCGAAACCCGGTTGCCTCTACGCAAAGATGCTTTATCTTCTTCCAACTGCGCTTTAACTTTTTGAAGCTCGCTAACATCGCCACCTAGTTTTTGAACTTCTGCAATTTTAGCGTCTAAGGCAGTGGAAATAGAATCTAGTTTTACACGCGTCGTTGAAAGCTCTTCGACACGTTCAGAAATAGTTACTTCTTGATTTTCAGATACTTTCTTTTGATCAAAATACAAATAACTCGATACGCCAGCCAAGCCAGTCATTATTATTAGAGCCGCAAGTAAGGCACCATTTGTTTTTGACTTTGGGGGATTGTTCTCCATGGCAATTTTTTGGTTTAACGGTTTAACATGCACAGACTCAAAAAAGCCGCTTTCGCGGTTGTGTAGAGGTTGTTACATTGTAGAAATGTAGTGTTGGGCTAAGAAAAAATATAAACTACCAGTATTGGGCGTAGTTTAATTATGGCACAAACTCGGAACGCCCTTCGGTACGGGCATATTGCATACAGAAACGGAATCTTATTCAAAAAAGTTTGTGTATTGCCCAATGAGCGTCTAGTCAAGGATTCTTGGTAATCAAAAAATTAAGCCGGATAATAAACGATTTGGTTCGATTCGCGATGAGCATCACACCGAAAGTTATCGCGGTAGTCCCGTAACAACATGACTCTACGAAGGGTTACGCCCTAAAAATAAATGCCAGAACTTCCCGAAGTTGAGATACGACGTCAGTACTTGGAAGCGTCTTCTCTAAATCAGCCTATTAGCCATATTGAGGTCGAGGATAAAAAGCTGCTCACAACCGATTATAATACGTTGCTTGCCAAGCTTGAAGGTAGACAGTTTACCGGTACCCAACGGATCGGTAAAAACCTGTTCGTGCTTACGGACGATCCAGAGGTTATCGTTCATATGCATTTCGGGATGACAGGCGATCTGGAGTATTACCATGCTTCCCTGGATCGTCCGCGTTTTGCGCGAATCGTATTTGAGTTCGCATCGGGATTTAATCTGGGTTTTTTGTGCCCGCGCAAGTTTGAACGTGTTGGTTTAATCGATAATATTGAAACGTTCATTAAGCGCAAAAAGATCGGTAAAGACGGTTTGGATATTTCGGTTGACGAGTTATCGGCGAGTATTCAGCGAAAAAAAGCGTTGATCAAACCTGTGTTACTCGACCAAAGCGTAGTGGCCGGGTTAGGTAACTGGATTGTTGACGAGGTATTGTTTCAGGCATTCGTGCATCCTAGTCAACGGGCTGATACACTTACCGAAAAGCAATTAGATCAAATCCACGGAGCTATCCGTCTGGTTCTGGAAACGGCTATCCGTTACGAAGCGGCTTATCGTGATTTTCCCAATAGCTTTCTTATTCATGTCCGTGAATGGGACGACTCGCCCTACGATGATGTAGAAGCGCATAAATTTTGTCCGCGTTGTAAGACGCGCATTGAGCGGACCGAAGTAGGAGGGCGCACTACGTTCTTTTGCCCAAAAGAACAGGTAGTACCTGCTGACTAACTATAAATCCTTTATGTTGCCAAAGCCGATCACATCCCGGTAAACAGGATCGTCGGAGAGTTCAGCGGCTCTAAGCAGTTTATCAGAACCGAATTTACTTTTCAAATCATATAAGGTTTGACGCAATTTGTTTTTGCGAGCACTATCCGTAAAAAGGTCAAGCGGAACTAGCTCACTCGGTATGAAGCGATAGACAACAAGGGACATAGAATGTAAGTGTTCGTTCAAAACGGGTTCACAACGGTGAGCGCTCTGAAACTTGCCTAGTCGTTCGTTTATGACACGGTACAAGTCTATTCCATCCTGTTGCGGATTTGAAAAGTGAACTTCGTAGTTAAACGTTTTGCCGGTATGATACCGACAAGAAAACGACATATCCTGACAAAAGACGCCTTTCTGTACCATACGTCGTTCCAGTGTCAGACAAAGGGCTTGCAGTAATTCGTCCAGGCGTTTGCCATCGTTACGCTGTTCCGCCGAAATTGTCCGCATCGCTGACATACTCTTATTGCTTTCGTTGGTTTCCAGATCAACCTCACCACCAAAATTTAAGCGCAGATGCCAATGCCAGCCAATAATACTTTTACAGACTGCCCGCAGATACTCGGGAGAAGCATAGCGTAGATCAATTGGAGTGTGAATGCCACCGGCTTCTAATCGAATCGCCATGCGGTGACCAATACCCGGTAAATCCGTTAAGGCCAGTTTCTGTAGAATGTTATCAATCGTATCAGGAGTAATTATTGTTAAGCCGTCGGGCTTCTGTAGATCGGATGCCAGCTTTGCGAGGAAGGCATTGGGGGCGATACCAATTGAGCAGCGCAGATAATCACCTACTTTTTCCCGGATCGCCCGTTTGATGACTCTGGCCACCTGCGCCATGTCTTTATAAGCCAGTTGGTAATTTGTCAGATCGACAATCGCTTCATCGATACTTTTAGGAACAACATCGTCGGAGAAAGTGCGCAGAACGGCGATAATCTTCTTGTGATATTCCCGGTATCGGTTAGGATGAGTTTCAATGGGAACTAACTCTGGACAGAGGAGAATTGCCTGATCCAGCCGCATTCCCGTTTTTATGCCTTTTTGCTTTGCTTCTATAGACGGAGAGATCACGCAGCCATTTCGACCGGTGTAAACACATACGCCTACCGGACGACCGCGCAACCAATAATTTTCCTGTTGTTCACAAGAAGCAAAAAAGCTGTTCATGTCTACAAAAAGGACAGTAGGCTTGGTATGGGATGTAAGTCGATTCCGGTTCATCAATTTACTGTAATAAAGTGGTGATTCCTGTATTCATTTCAATGTATTTGTAGTATGTTTGTTGTAATACAAGCGCAATATATTTTAGTTGTATTATACTGTCAATTATCTTTACTACAATGGCAGAAAAATGTTCAGAAAAAATTGATAGCGAGGTGACTATACAAGATCGACTAAAACAGGTTTTTGAGGCCTTAGGCATTACTATATATCAGATTGCCAAGGAGTTGGGCGAAAATCCGTCTAAGTTTTATAACATTCTTAACGGACGAGCCAAACCTTCCTATGACACAATCATGAGTTTGCTGGCTTGCTATCCGCAAATCAGTGCTGACTACCTTATCCGAGGTGTTCTACCCGTGCTGAACTCGCCGGAAGAAAATGCTATGGTCATGGCGACTGATGAGGATACGATGGAAATACCCTTCGTACCCGTCCGTTTTTACGCAACGTTTGTGGAAAGTTATACGGATGGGATAGGGGCTTCAGATATCGAATCATTCCGGGTGCGTAAGCCGGTCATGAAAGGTCATAAACAGGCGGTAGTACTGGAAATATCAGGAAATAGTATGAGCCCGCAGTTAGCTCATGGAGCCAAGGTGTTGGCTATTCCAGTGAACGAAAACGACTGGGTGTACCAATCAGGAGGTGTGTATGCGGTAATGTATCGGGATTATTTCGTTGTTAAGCGGGTTCGCGACAACGAATTATTGACGAGAAAATACCTGACGCTTCACTCCGACAATCCCAACGGTGGTAATGTAACGGTGCCCTTGCAGGATATCCGGGGCATGTGGAAGATTGTAACGATTGTAGAAGCACCAGTAGAATAAAACAACAACGCATCAACAAAAAGACCCGCTCGTCGCGGGTCTTTTTGTTGGTATGATATCCGTTAAGCTGTTATTCGTTCTTCTGTATGCATCACTTCTTTCTGATGCGACCACATTTCCTGGAAGATAAGACTACGCTCACGCAGTTCTATGAAACTACCTTCATCGGCAACGCGGCCGTTACGGAGGATATAGATGTAATCGAACATGGGTAAAAGATGAAGTCGATGCAGCGTCGATACAACCGCTTTGTCAGAAAATTCTCTGAGCATCTTGTGGTATATCTCGAACTCTGTTTTAGGATCGACACTACTCGTTGGTTCATCAAGCAATACAATATCGCTTGTTCGGGCAGCTAAAACACCTCTTGCCAAAGCCAGCCGTTGGCGCTGACCGCCTGACAGGTTTAACCCTTTTTCCTGAATACTTGTATCAAGCCCCTGCGGTAAATGCTTAACGATGTCAGCAAAGTGAGCTGTCTGACAAACCTGGATTATCTCGTTGTCATCAAACGGTAGGCCAAGGGTAATGTTATACCCAATCGTATTCTCAAAGATCTCGGGTTCTTGTGGAAACAGGGTGACTGTGTTGGCAATCGACTTCATATCGGTATAGAAGTGCTGATCGTCTACCTGCACCGACAAGCCTGGCTCAGTAGTGTACAAACCGCGTAACAACGTGAGTAATGTGCTTTTTCCGGAACCGCTTTCGCCAATAAAGGCAATCCGCTTGCCACGCGACAGTTGAATGCCGACATTGTGGAGGGCAGGAACCTGCCGTTTATCCGATCCTAATTGACCATGAGAAAAGTTCAGGTTAGACAACGTAATGGTTTGCCAGTTTTCTGGTAATAATGCCTGCGAATCCGACTGTTTATATTGAGCATATGCCTCACTAATACTCCGTACCGTCTGAACATCCGTATTGAACTGAACGATCTGCGTGTATTGATAAGCTACATCATTAAATACGCTCGTAAACTGGTTTACATAACCCAGCAGGGTAACGAGACCACCGACATAAAATATCTGCCCTGGCGTATAGTGCTGGTAAACGTAACCCGTCGCCATCACTACGTAGATAAGCGTAATAAGGATACTAGCTACAAACCACTTCCACTCGTTAATAGTCACCTGACGCATGAATGGTGGAAAAATTGCACTGATCTTCTGCGAGAAGCTTTCTTCAATACGCTTTTCGAGCCGGAGTGTAATTACCGTAACGATGTTCGACAAACTGTCGAAGAGTGTCGAGGACGCGGCATGTTCGCGTTCATTTGTTTCGTTGAGGGCTTTGATGAACGGGCGATCAAAGCGAAGAATGACATAAACGGTCAAAGCGCCAAGCGCTACACCGATTACCCCAAAAACCGGGGAGAAATACAGCATAGCCCCAAACGAGAACAAAAACTTGAAGATGGCATGTAGGTAAACGAACCCATCCTGGAAAAACAACTTCAGGGCGTCGTAGGCCTTTCGGATTCGGTTGATAGTTGCGCCACTATGGTGATCTTTATGCCAGCTAACGGGTAGGTGTAGTGTCTGATGGTACAGCTCATCCAAAAAATTGCGACTCAGGTTAAAAGCCAGTCGGCGTTCAAGAACTCGGGCTGGCCCATGGAAAGCCCATTCCAGCACTTTAAGGGCTAAGACACCTCCGGCGTAAACAAAAGCAGTGTTTACAACATCGTTGCCTTCACGCTGAACAGACTCAATGAACCAGCCGAAAAGTAACGGATGAAGAGCGACAATAATGTTGGCGAAAATGAAGAGCACATACACAAGTATGTACTGACGCTTCTCATGCCGGGCATACTGCCAAGCAGTACGCATGAGAGCTAAGTAAGGATTTTGCATGTTATGAAGTTACGGTAGTGATTCTGAGCCAGAATCACAATACAAAGTTGACGAAAACTAAGAAATTTACGTTCAACAAATCAATATTTTTTCCTCCCATAACGAAGGTTGGCTATAGATAGTATGGAGTCCTGAATCGGATGCGAAAAGCTATATCCGTTCAACAATTCAGTTTGTTACGCACGCAAGCGAAACGCCACGCTTCCTAATATGAGAAACCACTATATTTCTAGCTCATTTATTTGTTTTCTGATTGGCTTTCAGTAATTTTGCGACCTGATTTGTAAAAGGTGCCTTTGTGAACTTACTGGCCCCTTCTCACTGTTTTAGAATTAAAATAACTCTCAGTATAACAAGCTAATGGCTCGCGATTTAAATTTCACGAGAAACATCGGTATCGCTGCTCACATCGACGCAGGTAAAACGACCACAACCGAACGTATTCTCTATTACGCCGGGGTAAGCCACAAAATCGGTGAGGTTCACGATGGTGCCGCAACGATGGACTGGATGGAACAGGAGCAGGAGCGCGGTATCACGATCACTTCGGCTGCCACCACGGTTGACTGGACCTACCGGGACAAAAAATACCATATCAACATTATCGATACACCGGGCCACGTTGACTTCACGGTTGAAGTAAACCGCTCACTGCGTGTACTTGATGGTCTTGTATTCCTGTTCAGCGCCGTTGATGGTGTTGAACCTCAGTCAGAAACCAACTGGCGTCTGGCTAACAACTATAACGTTGCTCGGTTGGGCTTCGTTAACAAGATGGACCGTTCAGGCGCTGACTTCCTGAATGTTTGCCGTCAGGTAAAAGAAATGCTGGGCAGCTACGCTGTTCCTCTTCAGTTACCAATCGGCGAAGAAGACAATTTCAAAGGTGTAGTTGACCTTGTTAACTTCCGTGGTCTTGTCTGGAACGAATCGGATAAAGGAATGACCTTCCAAGTAGTTCCTATTCCAGACGACATGATGGAAGAAGCTACCGAGTGGCGCGAAAAACTTCTTGAAGCGGTTGCCGAATTCGACGACACGCTCATGGAGAAGTATTTCGAAGATCCAGAATCAATTTCGGAAGACGAAATTCTGGCAGCTCTTCGTAAAGCAACCATCGCGATGAAAATCGTGCCGATGCTTTGCGGTTCGTCGTTCAAAAACAAGGGTGTTCAAACGATGCTCGACTACGTGATGGCACTGCTGCCATCGCCGTTGGACAAAGAAAGCATCAAAGGTACGAACCCAAACACGGGTGAAGAGATTTCGCGCAAACCATCTTCGGACGAGCCATTCTCTGCATTAGCGTTCAAAATTGCAACTGATCCATACGTTGGTCGTTTGTGCTTTGTGCGTTCATACTCGGGTATCCTTGAGTCGGGTTCTTACATCCTGAACAACCGTTCGGGTAACAAAGAGCGGATCTCGCGGATTTTCCAGATGCACGCTAACAAGCAGAACCAAATCGAACGCCTGGAGGCTGGTGATATCGGTGCTGTCGTTGGTTTCAAAGACATCAAAACGGGTGATACCCTGTCTGATGAAAAGAATCCAATCGTTCTTGAATCAATGGTGTTCCCTGATCCGGTTATCGGGTACGCTATCGAGCCGAAGAAAACGGCCGATCAGGATAACTTCTCGAAAGCTATTGGTAAACTGATCGAAGAAGACCCAACCTTAAAAGTTGAGTCGAACGAAGAAACCGGCCAGACCATTATCCGTGGTATGGGTGAGCTTCACCTTGAAATTATCATTGACCGGATGCGTCGTGAGTTTAAGGTAGAGGTGAACCAAGGTGCACCGCAGGTTGCCTACAAAGAGAAGCTGACTAAGAACGTTGAACACCGGGAGGTTTACAAGAAGCAAACGGGTGGTCGCGGTAAATTTGCTGATATCGTATTCGAACTTGGACCTCGTGACCAAGACGAAGCTGGTGTTACGCAACCAGGTCTGGACTTTGTGAACGGCATCGTCGGTGGGGTGATTCCTCGCGAATTTATTCCTGCTGTACAGAAAGGCTTTGACGAATCGCTGAAAAATGGTCCGCTAGCTGGCTTCCCATTGGAAAGCATGAAAGTTCGTCTGTTCCATGGTTCATATCACGACGTTGACTCCGATTCGCTGTCATTCGAGATGGCCGCTCGTTTAGGATTCCGTGAAGCTGCTCGCCAAGCTGGTCCGAAACTGCTCGAACCAATCATGGCTGTTGAAGTACTAACACCAGAAGAATATACCGGTCCAATCACTGGTGACCTGAACCGTCGCCGTGGTGTTATGAAAGGTATGGATAGCAAAGCTGGATCACAAGTGATCAAAGCTGACGTTCCTCTTTCTGAACTGTTCGGTTACGTAACGGATCTGCGTACTATGTCTTCAGGTCGTGCTACGGCTAACTTAACGTTCTCGCATTACGAAGTGGTACCACAAAACATTTCGGATAGCGTAGTAGCGAAAGAAAAAGGAACGGGAAGATCGTAAGCTTTTAAGATACTGGGCAGCAGGTCAACCGGCCTGCTGCCCATTTTTTGTGCTGTCGGAGTAAATGGTTCTTTCGGCAGGACGTACATAAACAAATAACGAACCACAACACAATGAGCCAAAAAATTCGCATTAAGCTGAAGTCGTTTGACCATATGCTGGTTGACAAATCGGCAGAGAAAATTGTTAAAGCTGTTAAATCGACAGGAGCTGTCGTAAGCGGGCCAATCCCTCTCCCAACAGACAAAGAGATTTACACGGTACTGCGGTCGCCCCACGTCAACAAAAAGGCACGGGAGCAATTCCAGCTTTGCACCTACAAGCGTCTGGTTGACATTTATAGCAGCAGCGCTAAGACGGTTGACGCATTAATGAAACTTGAGTTGCCAAGTGGTGTTGATGTAGAAATCAAAGTCTAACGATTTTCGGCTAAAGGCTTTTAATGCCGCCAGTGTAATACCGGAATGTATTATACTGGCGGCATTTGTTTTGGAGATTTATTTGCTTATAAATTATTTTGAAATATTTTTTCTGATTGTCCGGGAAAATTTATACTTTTGCACTCCCAAACTCGAGTGAGAGTTAAAGACATATAAGGGTGAAGGTCCACACATGTGGAAACCACATCTGACTATTGGTTAGACAAGCCTCGTAAGCAGGCCTTGTGTGACCGTGAAAGGTCAGGTGTAATATACCCGACCTTTTTTTATGTCTTTTTGGGCTGAGTGTTAAGCAGATATAGGAATTTCCTGATAGTTTGCCTACCTTTGCGGCCCGATTCAGAAGGTCTGAGTGCGGGATAGTACCTATTTTTTACCTGCTTACTTTAAACAAACACAAATGTCTGGTTTAATTGGCAAGAAAATCGGGATGACCAGTGTGTACAATGCGGACGGGCAGGCTCTGGCATGTACAGTCATTGAAACGGGTCCCTGTGTCGTAACACAAGTTCGTAGCATCGAAAAAGATGGCTACACGGCTGTGCAGCTAGGTTTCGGCGACAAAAAAGAAAAGCACACCAACAAGCCGGAGTTGGGCCACTTCAAAAAGGCTGGCACCACACCAAAGCGTAAACTTGTTGAGTTCAAGGAATTTGAACAAGAGTTTAACCTTGGTGACACGCTTACGGCGGCTGACGTATTTGGCGAAGGCGACTTCGTTGATGTTGTCGGAACAGCCAAAGGGCGCGGTTTCCAAGGCGTTGTGAAACGTCACGGATTCGGTGGGGTTGGCGGTCAAACGCACGGTCAGCACAACCGGGGACGTCACCCAGGTTCGATTGGTGCTTGCTCATTCCCTTCTCGGGTATTTAAAGGTTTGCGTATGGCCGGTCGTATGGGCGGCAACCGCGTGAAGGTTCAAAACCTGCGTGTCCTGCGCGTTCTGTCTGAGCAAAACCTGCTCGTTGTTAGCGGTTCGATTCCTGGAGCCAAAAATTCATACGTTATTATCGAGAAGTAGGTCATGGAAGTAATCGTATATAACAGCAAGGGCGAAGACACAGGCAAAAAGGTCACCCTTCCAGAGGAGGTTTTCGGTATCACGCCGAACCAACACGCGATTTACCTCGACGTGAAACAGTACCTGGCTAACCAGCGCCAGGGAACGCACAAAGCGAAAGAGCGCGCTGAAAATGCTCACTCTACACGCAAACTTAAGAAGCAAAAAGGAACCGGCGGTGCCCGCGCTGGTAGTGCTAAATCGCCCGTATTTGTTGGTGGTGGTACTATCTTCGGTCCTCGTCCCCGCGACTATAGCTTCAAACTGAACAAGAAAGTGAAATCGTTAGCCCGTAAATCGGCTCTTGCTGTTAAAGCGCAGGCTAACAACATTTCAGTTATTGATAACATCACGCTGGAAGCTCCCCGTACGAAAGATTACATTCAATTCCTGACCGATCTGAATGTAGCTGGCCGTAAAACGCTGCTGATTCTACCGGATATCAACACGAACGTTGTTCTATCGAGCCGGAACGTGCAGAAAGCAAAGGTAACCACTGCATCGCAGGTTAATACCTACGATCTAGTGAATGCAGACCAACTGCTTATCAGCGAAGGAGCTTTGTCAACCATTCAAACGTTGTTCGACAAATAATCATGAGCGTACTGAAACGACCAATCGTCACCGAAAAAATGACGGGCCTTAACAAGCAGGGGAAGTATGCTTTTGAGGTTGAATTAAAAGCAAACAAGCTCGAAATCGTTAAAGCTGTCGAGAAATTGTACGGCGTAAACGTCGAGGCTGTTCATACAATGCGGTCGCTTGGTAAAAAGCGGAGCAAAAATATCAACGGACGCGTAGTTACCGGGAAAACCCCCACTACCAAGAAAGCAATCGTAACGGTTGCGGAAGGCGAAGTAATCGATATTTACGCTGACTTGTAAACCGGGCATTGCCCTACCAATTAATCAGTCATGGGAGTTAAGAAACTAAGACCAATAACGCCGAGTACACGCTTTCGCGTGGCACCCGACTTTGCGGAAATAACAACCTCCAAGCCGGAAAAAAGCCTGCTGGAGCCCCTAAAGAGAACCGGCGGCCGGAACAATGAAGGTCACCGCACTATGCGCTACATTGGTGGAGGTCATAAGCGGCACTACCGTATCATTGACTTCAAGCGCGATAAAGTCGGCCAGCCAGCCGAAGTTTTGACTGTAGAATACGATCCAAACCGTTCGGCCCGTATCTCCCTGGTGCAGTATGCTGACGGTGAGAAACGCTACATCATCGCGCCACAAGGTATCACGGTTGGTCAGACTATTCAGTCTGGCGAAGGTTCGACACCTGATGTTGGGAACGCATTACCACTGGCTGCCATGCCAATTGGTACTATTGTTCACAACATTGAGCTGACACCTGGCAAAGGTGGTGCAATGGCTCGCTCTGCCGGTACGTATGCACAACTAGTCGGTCGTGAAGATAAGTATGCTATTCTGCGTTTGCCTTCTGGGGAAACCCGTCGGGTATTAAGCGCTGGTATGGCTACTGTAGGTTCTGTATCGAACCCCGACCACATGAACGTTGTCGTTGGGAAAGCAGGTCGTAATCGTTGGTTAGGTCGTCGTCCCCGCGTTCGTGCAGTAGTAATGAACCCTGTCGATCACCCAATGGGTGGTGGCGAAGGCCGTGCTTCGGGTGGTCACCCACGTTCACGGAATGGCCAGTTCGCTAAAGGTCAGAAGACCCGCAACAAGAACAAGGCTTCAGAAAGCATGATTATTAGCCGACGCAAAAAGTAACAGATAACAATGGCACGTTCACTTAAAAAAGGCCCATATATTGATTTCCGTCTGGACAACAAAGTACAGACTCAAAATGAATCGGGCAAGAAATCGGTCATCAAAACCTGGTCGCGTCGTTCAATGATTTCGCCGGATTTCGTAGGCCACACCTTTGCTGTTCACAACGGCAACAAGTTTATCCCGGTTTATGTCACCGAGAACATGGTAGGCCACAAGTTAGGCGAGTTTTCTCCAACGCGTAACTTCCGGGGACACACTGCAAAGAAAGACAAGGGCAAACGATAAGCAAGTTTAAGTTTTGGCTCGTAAAGCTGAAAACTGAAAAACTGAAAACTTCAAAAGAATGGAAGCAGTAGCAAGACTTAGAGATGTGCCCACGTCGCCCCGTAAGATGCGGTTAATCGCCGATCTGATTCGTGGTCAGCGTGTTAGCCGGGCGTTGGGTCTCTTAAAATATCAGCCGCAAGCCGGTGCCGCCGTATTACAGAAAGTGCTGTTATCGGCGGTTGCCAACTGGCAACAAAAAAATGAAGGCGAGCGCATTGAAGACGCAGACCTTTATGTAAAAACGATTTTTGTAGATGGTGGTCCAATGCTGAAGCGTCTGCGCCCTGCCCCACAAGGTCGTGGTCACCGGATTCGGAAGCGGTCAAACCATATTACTATCGTAGTAGATAGTGCAGCTCAGCCTGTGTTAAGCCAGGCAGAAGCAGAAACCCCAGAAAACGAACAATAAGAAATGGGACAAAAAATAAATCCAGTTGGCCTGCGACTTGGTATTGTTCGGGGCTGGGAATCAAGCTGGTACGGTGGTAAAGAATTTGCTGACAAACTCGTAGAAGACGAGAAAATCCGTAAATACGTAGCTGCTCGTATCCCCAAAGGAGCTATCGCACGGGTCGTAATTGAACGTACGCTGAAGCGTGTAACCTTAACGATCCACACGGCACGTCCAGGTATCGTTATCGGTAAAGGTGGTGGCGAAGTTGACAAGATCAAAGAAGAGTTGAAAAAAGTGACGGGCAAAGACGTCCAGATCAACATCTTTGAAATCAAACGTCCTGAAATCGATGCTAAACTGGTTGGCGAAGCGATTGCTCAGCAACTACAGGCACGTATATCGTTCCGTCGCGCGATGAAGCAAGCTATTCAGTCGGCTATGCGCGTAGGAGCACAGGGCATTAAAGTAAAAGTATCAGGTCGTCTGGGTGGAGCTGAAATTGCTCGCTCGGAGCAGTATAAGGAAGGACGTGTTCCTCTGCATACGTTACGTGCCGATATTGATTATGCAATTTCTGAAGCACAAACCGTTTACGGAAAAATCGGCATCAAAGTGTGGATTTTCAAAGGTGAAGTGTACGGAAAGCGTGATCTGTCTCCAGCAGCTATGATGAGTCAGGCGCAGGCAGGTGAACGCAACGCAAGTGCGAATGATCGTGGTGATCGTCGTGGCCCACGTGGCGACCGCGATGGAAACGAGCGTGGTGGTCGCAACCGGGGCGATCGTGGCGGTAATGACCGTGGCGGCAACCGTGGTGGTGGTCAAGGTGGCAACCGTGGCGGTGGCGGTCAAGGCGGCAACCGTGGCGGTGGTGGTCAAGGTGGCAACCGTGGCGGTGGAGGACCAAGACGATAGACGAGTTTTCAGTTTTCACGGGTGTCCGTGTGGTTTTGATTCCGCTTTGACTCAATCAAAAAAGAAGTAAAAACTGAATAACTGAGAACTGTAAACTTCCTTAAAGATGTTACAGCCAAAAAGAACAAAATTTCGCAAGCAACATAAAGGACGGATTCCTGGTATCGCATCGCGGGGCCACGAAATAGCATTTGGCACGTTCGGCATCAAATCGCTGGAGCCGGGCCGGATCACTGCCCGCCAGATTGAAGCTGCCCGTATTTCTGTAACGCGGGCCATGAAACGTGAAGGCCAGGTTTGGATTCGTATTTTCCCAGACAAGCCAATCACCAAGAAGCCAGCCGAAGTACGGATGGGTAAAGGTAAAGGTGCACCAGAATACTGGGTAGCCGTTGTAAAACCCGGCACGATTATGTTCGAAGCAACGGGCGTTAGTCTGGAAACGGGTATGGAAGCTCTGCGCTTGGCAGCACAAAAATTGCCAGTTCGGACCAAGTTTGTGGTTCGGCGCGATTATCAAGAGCAAGGCGAATAATCCCTAAGCGACGAACAAAATGAAAAAAGAAGACTTGAAAGGACTGTCGGCCGACGAACTGCGTAACGAGATCAACGCAGAACAAGACCGTCTGCTGAAACTGAAGTTCGCTCATGCGGTATCTCCAGTCGAGAACCCAATGCGCATTCGCGAGAGCCGTAAACGGATTGCTCGCCTGAACACAGAACTGACGGTTAAATCGCGGCAAGCCTAATAAGATACGACGATGGAAGAGCAACAAGCACCAGCACCGCAGGAAGAAGCAACTACTTCGGCGGTCGTAGCAACAGAACAGCCGCAGGCAGCCGCAACACAAGCTACGGCGTCGGAGCGGAACGCTCGGAAAGAGCGTATTGGACGGGTGACAAGCAATAAAATGCAGAAAACGATCACGGTTGCGGTAGAACGTAAAGTGAAGCACCCGTTGTACGGTAAGTTTCAGAATAAAACGAAGAAACTGACCGTTCACGATGAAAAAAATGAGTGTGGTATCGGCGACACTGTTCGCGTTATGGAGACCCGCCCATTGAGTAAAAACAAACGTTGGCGTTTAGTCGAAATCATCGAAAAAGCGAAGTAAGCCATGGTACAGCAAGAATCGAGATTAGGTGTAGCCGATAACAGTGGCGCTAAAGAAGTGCTCGTTATCCGTGTTCTGGGCGGTACTGGCAAACGTTACGCATCTGTCGGTGACAAGATTGTCGTAACGGTAAAGCAGGCTTTGTCGTCTAGCAGCATGAAGAAGGGCACGGTGTCAAAAGCTGTTGTCGTTCGGACGAAAAAAGAAGTACGTCGTAAAGACGGTTCATATATCCGTTTTGAAGACAATGCAGCTGTTCTGCTCAACAACAACGATGAGCCTCGCGGCACCCGTATTTTCGGACCTGTGGCTCGCGAATTGCGTGAGAAGCAGTTTATGAAAATCGTATCGTTAGCTCCAGAGGTATTGTAAGCAATGGAAAAGAAAATAACGCTGCCAAAGCATAAATTCCACATCAAGACGGGTGATACGGTCCTCGTCATTGGTGGCAACTCAAAAGGTCAGCGCGGTGTGGTGAAAGAAGTAATCGTAGAGAAAGATCGTGCTCGTGTTGAGGGCGTCGCTATGATTACGAAGCACATGAAGCCAACCGCTTCTAACCCACAAGGGAGTTTGGAAAAAACGGAGGGTTCGATCCACATCAGCAATCTGAAATTGGTCGATCCAGCTACTGGCGAACCAACCCGTACGGGTCGTAAGTTGAACGACAAGGGAAAGCTGCAACGCTTCTCGAAGAAGACAGGCAACTTTATCCCAGATCGGTCCGCCGATGCGGGTCGTAAATAACCTTAAGCAGGTCTAAGAAAATGGCAACGCCAAGACTGAAAGAAAAATATTTAAACGAGGTCGTTCCCCAATTGAAAGACAAGTTTCAGTATAAGTCGGTTATGCAAGTACCGCGTCTGAGCAAGATTGTTATCAATAAAGGGATCGGTGCTGCTGTCGCTGACAAAAAGTTGGTTGACGTAGGCGTCGAAGAATTAACGACCATCACGGGTCAGAAAGCCGTTCCGACTCTGTCGAAAAAGGCTGTATCGAACTTCAAGCTGCGGGAGAAAATGCCGATCGGTGCGAAGGTGACACTACGTGGTGAGCGGATGTATGAATTCCTGGATCGGTTAACGACAGTTTCGTTGCCGCGCGTTCGGGACTTCAAAGGCATCAGCGATAAAGGATTTGATGGCCGTGGCAACTACACGTTCGGTGTACAGGAGCAGATCATCTTCCCTGAGATTAGTATTGACAAAGTAGCTCGTATCTCAGGTATGGACATCACGTTCGTGACGACTGCCAACTCGGATAACGAAAGCTATGAATTGTTGAAATCATTGGGTATGCCATTTGCAAACACTGGCAAGAAATAACCAACAGACATGGCAAAAGAATCAATCAAAGCCCGGGAACGGAAACGTGAAGCACTGGTAGCTAAGTACGCTGCAAAGCGTGCTGCTTTGAAAGCTGCTGGTGACTACATTGGTCTTGATAAGCTGCCTAAAAACGCATCACCTGTTCGTCTGCACAACCGTTGCAAATTAACGGGTCGCCCACGGGGTTACATGCGTAAGTTTGGCATTTCGCGGGTAACGTTCCGTGAGATGGCATCGGCAGGTAAAATCCCAGGTGTAACTAAGGCAAGCTGGTAGTTCCAGTCATCATTTCCATTTGTAATTCAGTTTCCGTAATTTTGCGAACTTTCTTGGAAACAGGGGTTTGCAAGTAACGCAACGCTAAGAATGAATACAGATCCAATAGCAGATTTTCTGACCCGAATCAGAAACGCTATCCGGGCTAAGCACCGGGTTGTGGAAATTCCTGCTTCCAATATAAAGAAAGAAATTACCAAGGTTTTGTACGATAAGGGGTATATCCAAAACTACAAGTTTGACGATAACTCTGCCCAGGGCACGATCAAGATCGCGCTTAAGTACAATCCAACGACAAAGCAATCTGCTATTGTTGACCTACAGCGTATCAGCCGTCCTGGTCTTCGCCAGTACCGCGGAGCCGACCATCTACCCCGTATCCTGAATGGACTGGGTGTAGCCATCATTTCGACTTCTAAAGGCGTGATGACGGACAAAGAAGCTAAGACGCTGAACGTGGGTGGTGAAGTATTGTGTTACGTGTATTAATCCGAATTGAACGATGTCACGCATAGGTAAGAAACTCATCGCTCTGCCAAGCAACGTTACGTTGACCGTAGATGGTCAAAACGTTGTGACTGTAAAAGGACCGAAGGGCACGCTGACTCAAACGATTGATCCGGACATTTCGGTAGCAGTCGAAGAGGGCCAGATCCAAGTATCCCGTCCGACGGAACAAAAACGTCACAAGGCGTTGCACGGCCTTTACCGTTCGTTGGTTAACAACATGGTAACAGGTGTAAGCGAAGGCTTTAAACTTGACCTGGAAATAATCGGGGTAGGTTACAAAGCATCGGTCGCCAACAATGTTCTCGAACTACAACTAGGATACTCGCACAACGTGTACGTAGCTGTTCCTTCTGAGATCAAAGTAACGGCTGTAACCGAAAAAGGACAGAACCCAAAGGTTTACCTTGAAGGTTCTGATAAACAACTTCTCGGTGATGTAGCGGCCAAAATCCGCTCACTGCGTAAAGTTGAGCCTTACAAAGGGAAGGGTATCCGCTTTGTTGGTGAGCAAGTACGCCGTAAAGCTGGTAAGTCTTCGTCGAAAAAATAAGGTCACGTTATTGTCATTAGTTGCCATTAGTTATCTGTTCATCATGGGCAGCTATCGGCAACCAATGACAATCAATGACTAATTAAGGACAATAAAAATCGCCTATTTGGTCGGAATCAAATAAGATGGCAACGAATAAACAAGAAAGAAGACAACGGATTAAATACGGTATCCGGGCAAAAGTTTCTGGTACAGCCGAACGTCCCCGTTTGTCAGTTTTTCGCTCGAACAAAGCGATTTACGCTCAATTAATCGATGACGTTGCCGGTAACACGCTGGCAGCCGTTTCTTCGGTTGAACTGAAGAGTGAAGTAGAAGGCAATACCGTCGAAACTGCAAAGAAAGTCGGGCAGCGGCTAGCTGAAAAAGCGCTTGCCAAAAACATCGACACCGTCGTATTCGACCGTAATGGCTATTTGTATCACGGTAAAGTAAAAGCACTGGCCGATGCAGCCCGCGAGGGTGGCCTTAAGTTCTAAAGGATGAACACGAACGCAGCAAGACCGACAAAGTTTAACGAAGCCGACCTGAAAGAAAAGGTGGTAGCCATCAACCGCGTAGCGAAGGTGGTAAAAGGTGGTCGCCGGTTTAGTTTCTCGGCAATTGTCGTTGTCGGAGACGGTAACGGTGTCGTCGGATACGGCTTAGGTAAAGCCAATGAAGTGACGGATGCCATCGCTAAAGGAGTAGAAGATGCTAAGAAAAATCTGGTGCAGATTCCTCTCTTGAAGCACACGGTACCCCACGAAATGGAAGGCAAATTCAGTGGTGGATTTGTTCTCCTGAAACCTGCTGCTCCTGGTACGGGTGTAATCGCGGGTGGTGCTATGCGGGCTGTTCTTGAATCAGCTGGTGTCCGCGACGTATTAGCGAAGTCAAAAGGTTCGTCGAACCCACACAACGTGGTGAAAGCAACGCTTGACGCACTGCTGAAAATGCGTTTGCCACACCAAGTTGCTTTCCAGCGTCAGGTGAGTTTGGCTAAAGTATTTAACGGTTAATTAGAAAGGAGCAATAGACATGGCACGAGTACGCATCACGCAGGTCAGCAGCACCATCAAACGACCGCTATCTCAGAAAAACGCAATCAAGTCGTTAGGCTTGGGCAAAATCAACCACAGTGTTGAGTTAGAATATAACGATTCTTTAAAAGGTGCTATCAACAAAGTACAGCACTTAGTAAAGGTTGAAGAAATTTAAGTATCTTTGCGATTCTTTTGGCTTCCTATTCAGCGTGGTCTCGTACCGCACATGATTGAGAGGTCAAAAGAATCATCTTTTTTTATTAATAACGACAATGAATTTAAGCAACCTTAAACCGGCAAAAGGTTCCGTCAAAGAGCGCAAGCGAGTCGGACGCGGGCAAGGATCAGGCATGGGTGGTACGTCCACGCGTGGTCACAAAGGAGCGCAGTCGCGCTCAGGTTATAGCCGTAAAACACACTTTGAGGGTGGTCAGATGCCTCTTCAACGTCGTGTTCCGAAGTTCGGCTTTAAAAATATCAACCGTGTCGAATACAAACCACTCAATCTGGATTCTATTCAGGCTTTGGTTGATGAGACAAAAGCAACAGTGGTTGATATTGACTTCCTACTCCAACACGGATTAGTAAGCAAAAAAGATCTTGTGAAAATTCTGAGCCGTGGTGAGTTAACAACGGCTGTGGAAGTTCACGCACATGCTTTCTCGAACAGTGCTAAAGAAGCAATCGAAAAAGCAGGTGGAAAAGCAATTGTGCCCGCTAAACCAGCGAAAGAGGAAGCAGCTAACTAAGTTGTGAGCACGGCATCAGCCGCCTACTTTTATGAACCGACTGATCACCACGTTTAAGAATATTTTTGCAATTGACGAGTTGCGGAGTCGTATCCTCAATACGTTGTTGTTTATTACGGCGTTTCGTCTCGGTTCAGCGATTGTGCTACCGGGTGTGGACCCTAACAAATTGAATTTGAACCCACAAGGTTTGCTTGGTTTGTTAGACACTTTTTTGGGTGGCGCGTTCAGCAAAGCGTCTATTTTCGCGCTGGGCATCATGCCCTATATATCAGCCTCGATTGCAATTCAGTTGCTAACGCTGGCTCTTCCTTATTTCCAGAAAATGCAGAAGGAAGGGGAGTCAGGCCGTAAGCGATTGAATCAAATAACACGAGTACTGACAATCGGTGTGACTGCTGTACAGGCAATCACATACATACGTACTACGATTCCTGCCGATGCGCTGCTGATCGATCGTGGACTGTTTACTATTTCGTCTCTATTTATTCTTACCTCAGGTACTATCTTTTGTATGTGGCTGGGGGAACGGATTACAGACAAAGGAATTGGTAATGGTATTTCGATGATCATTATGATTGGTATTGTATCTCGGCTTCCAGGCGCTATCATTGGTGAACAGCAGTCAAGAGGTACAGGTGGTTTGTTGTTGTTTGTGCTTGAGTTGGTTGCCCTTTATTTTGTTGTAATGGGTGCCGTTGTTTTAACACAAGCAGTTCGGCGAATCCCAATCCAGTACGCTAAGCAGGTTATTGGTAATAAAGTCGTTGGAGGTCAACGCCAATATCTACCTTTAAAACTGAACGCTGCTGGTGTAATGCCAATCATCTTTGCTCAGGCGTTGATGTTTATTCCGGGTTATTTATCAGGTCTTTTTTCTGAAAAAAGTGATTTTGCCGCAAGCGTGCAAAATGCTTTCCAAAGCTATACTACCTGGCAATATAACGTGCTGTTTGCACTACTGATCATTGTCTTCACATTCTTCTACACGGCTATTTCGGTCAATCCGACTCAAATTGCTGATGATATGAAGCGTAGTGGCGGCTTTATTCCTGGTGTTAAACCTGGTATTCAAACATCGGAATATATTGGAACCGTACTGGATCGGATCACACTGCCAGGTGCTATAATGCTGGCTATTGTGGCAATCCTTCCTGCTATTGCGAACTTACTAGGTATGACTAGTGGCTTTGCTCAGTTTTTTGGCGGTACATCATTGCTCATCATGGTCGGTGTTGTACTTGACACATTGCAGCAGGTAGAAAGCTACTTATTGATGCGTCGGTACGAAGGATTAATGAAGTCTGGCCGTGTACAAGGTCGGACGAACGAGACAGTTGCAGTCTAACAAGAATGGGTAGTTCTGATAAAAAAGAGAAAATGATTTTTTACAGGAGTGATGAAGAAATCACTCTTATAAAAAATAGTGCCCAAGTACTTGGAAAAGCTCATGCTGAAGTAGCTAAGCTGATTCGGCCAGGTATACAGACAAAGGAACTGGATAAGGTCGCGGAAACGTTTATTAAAGACAACGGTGGCTCTCCATCATTCTTAGGTTATAATAAGTTTCCCGCTTCACTGTGCATATCGGTTAACGACGTAGTCGTTCATGGTTTTCCAAGCCGATATGAGCTTCGCGATGGTGACATTATCTCTATCGATTGCGGAGTTAAGTTGAATGGATATCATAGCGATAGTGCTTATACGTATCCAGTGGGCGAGGTAAACCTGGCCACAAGAAAATTGCTGGCTCGCACAAAAGAGTCGCTATACATTGGTATAGAAAAGGCAATAGAGGGAAATCGTGTAGGTGATATTGGTTATGCAATTCAAACGTACACAGAGAAATTCGGCTATTCTGTTGTCCGCGAGTTAGTAGGACACGGAGTAGGGCAAAACTTGCACGAAGCTCCCGAAGTACCAAACTATGGTAAGCGTGGGCAAGGTCCTAAACTACAGGAAGGTATGATACTGGCTATCGAGCCAATGATTAACTTCGGTAAGAAGGCTATCGTACAGGAGCGTGACGGATGGACTATTCGGACCGTAGATCGTAAGCCGTCAGCGCACTTTGAACACACAGTAGCTGTGCGAAAAGGGAAAGCTGAAATTCTGACAACCTTTGAATACATTGAAGCAGTAACCGCGAACACGAGCCTGATGGTCGAATCGCAAGGACTGATGGCGGCATAAAGCGAACATGGCTAAACAGAATTCTATAGAACAGGATGGTGTGATTTTGGAGGCATTATCGAATGCAATGTTCCGGGTAGAACTGGCAAACAAGCACGAGGTAATTGCTCATATCTCCGGTAAAATGCGGATGAACTACATCAAAATATTACCGGGAGATCGCGTAAAACTTGAAATGTCGCCTTATGATTTGAGTAAGGCGCGGATTGTGTACCGATACAAATAAGTCTTTAGGAGAAGTGGGGGCGGGCGTTAGGCTCTACTCAAACAGATAACTAAAAACGATAAACAGAAAAACTTTTATCATGAAAGTTAAAGCGTCCATCAAGAAGCGCAGTGAAGACTGCATCGTGATCCGTCGGAAAGGAAAGCTGTACGTGATCAACAAAAAGAATCCCCGTTATAAACAAAGACAAGGCTAAGAATGGCACGTATTGCAGGTGTTGATATTCCAGATAAAAAGCGCGGTGAAATTGCGCTGACCTATATCTACGGCATTGGCCGCAGCCGGGCGAAAAAGATTTTGACCGATGCTGGAATCAGTGTTGATAAAAAAGCTAGCGAGTGGTCGGATGAAGAAGCAAGCGCTGTGCGTAATGCTATCTCGAACGAGTACAAAGTAGAAGGTCAGTTGCGTTCTGAAGTTCAGCTAAGCATCAAACGCTTGATGGACATCGGTTGCTACCGCGGTCTACGTCACCGTAAAGGTCTACCAGTACGTGGCCAGCACACGAAGAACAACTCTCGTACGCGTAAGGGTAAGCGGAAGACAGTTGCTAACAAGAAAAAAGTTACTAAATAATTAACAGGTCGTTTCGAGTCATATATAGTCATGTACGGTTACCCGGTTTTTTGGATAACAAATTATGACAGCTTATGACATTGACGATTACCTAACACAATGGCTCAAGCAAAACGCAAAGACAAAGCGAAAAAGCGGGTGGTAGTTGTTGAACCTGTAGGCCAAGTACACATTCGGGCTACTTTCAATAACATCATCATTTCGATTACTAATATGAACGGCCAGGTTATTTCCTGGGCATCGGCGGGTAAAATGGGCTTCCGTGGCTCAAAGAAAAATACTCCATATGCTGCTCAGACTGCCGCTTCTAACTGTGCTGCCGTTGCCCATGATTTGGGAATGCGTAAAGCAGAAGTGTTCGTGAAAGGTCCAGGTTCAGGCCGTGAGTCGGCAATCCGTACCATTCAGAACTCAGGGATCGAAGTAACCACGATTCGTGATATTACCCCGCTGCCGCACAATGGTTGCCGGCCGCCAAAACGTCGTCGCGTATAATTACGGATGACATGAATAGGGGCAGGTGACATTTAGTTGTGTCTGTCCAATGTTTCACAATTATTCATTCATTGAAGAATGGCACGTTACACAGGGCCAAAAGCCAAAGTTTCGCGTAAGTTCGGTGAGCCTATCCTAGGACCGAGCAAGGCGCTTCAGAAAAAGAATTACGGACCGGGTATGCACGGCCGTGGACGCAAACGGAAACAATCTGAATATGCGCTCCAGTTGCTTGAAAAGCAAAAAGTAAAATACACGTACGGTATCCTGGAGCGCCAGTTCCGGGCGTTGTTCCACCGCGCTCAGGTTCGTGAAGGTATCACGGGTGAAAACCTGCTGAAACTGTGCGAAGCTCGTTTGGACAATACCGTTTACCGTTTAGGCATTGCTTCATCACGCCGGGCTGCTCGCCAGCTGGTATCTCACAAGCACATCATTGTTGATGGTGAAGTTGTAAACATCCCTTCTTATTCATTGAAGCCAGGTCAACTGATTGGTGTTCGTGAAAAATCAAAATCGTTGGAAGCTGTTTCGTCTAGCCTATCGGCTCGCAACACGAAACGGTACAACTGGGTTGAGTGGGATAACCAACAGTTAACGGGTAAGTTCATCAGCTACCCTGAGCGTGATCAGATTCCTGAGAACTTCAACGAGCAGGCAATCGTCGAATTGTATTCGAAATAATAAGTCTAGCAGAACCTTCTGGGTTCTGCTGGTTTACTATAAATTGTTTGTAGTTTTTTCACCGGTTAAACTGTCCTAGCACAGCTTTGATCAGGATCTAAACTACAGATATGTTTCAGTCTTCACGCCAAGGCAGAGAACTGCTGTAAACAATACGAAACGTATGTCAATTTTAGCGTTCCAAATGCCCGACAAAGTCGTAGTGGAGAAAGCTGACGACTTTCACGGGGTGTTTGAATTCAAACCCCTTGAAAAAGGATACGGTGTAACAATCGGTAATGCGCTCCGGCGTATCTTACTGTCGTCACTGGAAGGTTACGCAATCACAAGCGTAAAATTCCCCGGCGTGTTGCACGAATTCTCTTCGATCGAGGGTGTGGTTGAAGACGTGACTGAAATCATCCTGAACCTGAAAATGGTTCGGTTCAAAAAGATTTCAGACATGGTTGACAACAAAATTACGGTCAACATTAAAAAACAATCAGTCTTAAAGGCTGGTGATATATCTAAGTTTTCGCCATCGTTCGAAGTGCTGAATCCTGAACTGGAGATCTGCCACATCGACGATACACGGGACTTAGAAATGGAAATTTTCGTGGAAAAAGGTCGTGGCTATGTTCCGGCTGATGAACCACGTGCAAATGAATTACCGTTTGGTCATATCCCGCTTGATGCTATTTACACGCCAATCAAAAACGTGAAATATAGTGTTGAGAATACCCGGGTTGAGCAAAAGACGGACTATGAGCGGTTGCTGCTGGACATTGAAACGGATGGTTCAATCCACCCAGAAGAAGCACTAAAAGGCGCAGCTTACATTCTTATTCAGCACTTCATGCTGTTCTCGGATCAAACAATGACGTTTGAAACGGCTAAGCCTGAAGAAGAAAACGTGGTGGATGAGGAAGTACTGCACATGCGCAAACTGCTCAAAACTTCATTGGCAGATCTTGACTTGTCAGTTCGTGCTTATAACTGCCTTAAATCGGCTGATGTACGGACGTTGGGCGATCTGGTTCGGTTAGAGATTTCAGACATGATGAAGTTCCGTAACTTCGGTAAGAAATCGCTGACAGAATTAGAGCAATTAGTTGCTGAGAAAAACCTGACGTTCGGTATGGACGTCGCTAAGTACAGATTAGACGAAGACTAAGTCGGTTTGCGGTTTATGGTCTCGGTTTCTAGTTGACTGTGTTCATCGGTAAACCACAAACTGTAAACCATAAGCCGTAAACATCATAAAATAATGAGACACGGTAAAAAAGATAACCACCTAAGCCGGACGCACTCGCACCGCGAAGCGATGTTGCAGAACATGGCTTCGTCGTTGATCCTGCATAAGCGGATTGAAACGACGGTTGCGAAGGCAAAAGAACTCCGTAAGTTTGTGGAGCCAATTTTAACGCGGGCCAAAGATGACACCCATCAGAATCGTCGGATGGTGTTTCAGGCCTTGACGGATAAAGAAACAGTTAAAGAACTGTTCGGAGCGGTGGCTGATAAAATCGCCAGCCGTCCAGGCGGATACACGCGGATCATCAAATTGGGTAACCGGTTAGGTGATAACGCTGAAACCTGCCTGATCGAATTGGTCGACTTCAATGAAGTATTGATCGCTGCTGCCGCTGAGAAAGCGACGACAACGACAAGAACACGCCGGAGCCGTCGGAGTGGTGGCCGTTCTGCTGAAGAAACTGCTCCTGAAGCAGTAGCTGCTGCACCCGCTGCTGTTGCCACAGAAACGCCAGTTGCTGAAGAAGCACCTGCTGCGGAAGCAACAACAACGGAAGCCCCTGCTGACGAAACACCTGCTGCTCCTGAAGCATCAACTCCTGACGAAACGAAGGAAAGTTAATGACACACTTGTCATCCATATTAATAAGGGGTTAACCGTTATGGGTTAGCCCTTTTTTTTAGCTTTTTAAGCCAAAACGCATCTATGAAACATACGCAGCAGCCGGAAGCTTTATTGGTTTTACAAGATGGAACCGTATACAGAGGATTAGCACTCGGTAAAAAAGGTACTGCCGGTGGTGAAATCTGCTTTAACACGGGCATGACCGGTTATCAGGAAATTTACACCGATCCATCTTACTACGGACAGGTAATTATCAACACTACTTCGCACATCGGAAACTACGGTGTGTTGAACAATGCCGAGCAGGAATCAAATGGTGTCAAAATTCGGGGAATGGTTTGTAATTTCTTCTCAGATATCCATTCCCGCTACACAGCCGATGGTTCGTTACAGGATTATTTTGAGCGTGCAAACATTGTCGGTATTCATGGCGTCGATACACGTCAGTTAGTGCGTTATATCCGCTCCAAAGGCGTGATGAACTGCATTATCTCATCTGAGATTCTGGATCCGGTAGCTTTATTGGCGGAGTTGCACAAAGTACCGGATATGGCTGGGCTTGAGCTTTCGTCGGAAGTAAGCACGAAAGAAGCGTACGAACAGGGCGATCCTGAATCGAAGTTACGCGTGGCGGTTCTGGATTTGGGTGTGAAGCGGAGCATCCTGTCTAATTTCAACGAGCGCGGAGTGTTCTGCAAAGTATTCCCGGCTAGAACATCGTATAGCGAACTGGCTGCCTGGAAACCAAACGGCTATTTTATCGCTAATGGCCCTGGTGATCCGGCGGCTATGCCTTATGCCGTTGAAACTGTGAAGCAAGTTCTGGACGAGGAGAAACCTGTGTTCGGTATCTGTCTGGGCCATCAGATTCTATCGCTGGCCAGTGGAATATCGACGTATAAAATGCACAACGGCCACCGCGGACTTAATCACCCGGTAAAGAACTTGATCACGGGTCATTGTGAAATAACGTCGCAAAATCACGGTTTCGCTGTAAGCGCAGAGGAGGTGATGGATCACGATAATATTGAGCTAACGCACATAAACCTGAATGATAAAACGATTGAAGGGATTCGTCGTAAAGACAAGCCTGCGTTTTCGGTTCAGTACCACCCGGAGTCATCACCAGGACCTCATGATTCCCACTACTTATTTGATCAATTTGTAGGAATGATGAACGAGTAAAAGAAAAGCCTGGATACATTCCAGGCTTTTTTCAATTGATTACTTTTTGCCAAAAAGTGCGGCTCCAAAATCGTTGGAACGGCCAGTTACGGCTTCTGAGCGCTATTGGTAAATATGCATGCGATTGCTTCAATGATTGCTGATAGTAGGCGTTATCATCCGTTAAAACGACTGCCTCATAATTACCGTCAGTCTCATCTTTAACGGTCAAATCCGCAAAAGGCAATTCGGGCTGCCAATTAGGATGTTGAACTGTCAATTGGTCTTTCAATAAAGTATTGATTACCGGAATAGAATAAACTTGATAAGCAGGTTTAAAACGTTCCTCTGATACTGTGAGCGCATAGTCCAGATAGGCCTTCAGTAATTTGGGGCCATCGTTCGTTACGTCCGCAATGTTCATTTGGTTGGGCCAGAGGCTTGTGATGACGTAAATCCGCTCACGAGCTCTTGTAATGGCTACGTTCAGACGATTGGCTCCTCCTTGCGCGCTTAAGCTGCCGAATTGCATTGAGAGTTTTCCTCGTTCATCAGGCGCGTAGCCCGTTGAAAAAATAATAATATCCCGTTCGTCTCCCTGGATGTTCTCGATGTTTTTGACAATCAGCCGTTCGTCAGTAACCTTACCCTCAAATGGGCTAATTGTCGCTTCTGAGCTGGCTTCCAACAACTCCTGGATTAACTGTTGTTGCGGATAATTGAACGTTACAACACCAATGGATAGCTCTGGCGATTCGGCCATCAATTGACCGATAAGCTGCACAATAGCTTCGGCCTCGGTTTGATTGGTGTTCTGCTTCCATATGCCCTCAACGTTCTTGTACCGAATGGCTGGTTCATGCCGATTAACCGTAGAGAAATAAGGCAGTAGCTGAAGCTTATTTTGATAAAAATGGACGTTCGAGAAAGTAATCAGGTCAAGAGATCGACTACGGTAATGCTCGGTTAGCGAAATCTGAGGCAGTTCCTGAACCGCTAATTCCAACAGCGACTCTACTTCAAGCGAGGGTGTAATTGTCTCGCTGCTGATCTCAATGTCATCCACCTGAGTCCGGTATAAATCATTCGGGCGTAATTGCTGGCTATCGCCCGTTATAACGACCTGCTTAGCGCGGAAGATAGCTGGAATCCCATTTTCAACAAAGCACTGGGAGGCTTCATCGAATATCACCAGATCAAATAAGCCAGCTTGTAGCGGAAACATAGCCGATACCGATTCGGGCGAGGCCAGCCAGCAGGGGATAAGTTTGAATACCTCGTCGGCGAAAGACTCCATTAACTTCCGAACAGGCCATATCGTGCGCTTCTTTGTCGTTTGATGAAGAAGGTCGCGATAGGTAACGACATTATTGAGTCGATTGAACGTTAGATTTCGGTATGTTTGATCGCGAAGCTTAACTAATAAGATGTCTCGGCTCAGTGCCTGTTTACGCAAAACGCTCTGTTGTAAATCTTCTTCGGTTTGAGCCATTTTCAACGAAGATACGCTCCGTAGTTCGGGGTATTTTCGCTCTAGATGATTAATCCAAGCTAAGCCGAGCGAGTTCATAAATGTTTTTACCCAGTGACTAGGATCAATAGTTGTGAGTCGCTCGATGACGGATTTCTCTATGGTCGAGAAGCTTTCGTTCAGACGGTCGGCTTCTACCAACAAATCAAAATCTTGCCGGAGCGATTGTCGAAGTTGAACAGCCTCGTTATCGTTTCGCCAGATTGTCACCAACTGGGTCTCGCTTAGGTAAGTTTGAGCCAGTGTTCGCTCCCTTTCTACCGACCTTGCTATAACAAGTAGTTCTTTAACAGTTTCCTGAAAACGAGCAGCCGTTAGCCAAGTAGACGTTGGCAGTTGACTAAGAGAAATAATAGCGTTTGAATGTTCAATAAAACCAATAGCACGGCGAAGAATATGTAAACTATCTGGCGTTTCAGCAAGGGGAAGATCGGCTAACAACGGGCTTATTCGGCTTTTAAGCACTTCCAGGCTAACGCGTTTCGCTACTTTGCTGCGAAGGATTTTTATATCCGCTTGAGAAACGGTTAGGTTATTGGATGAGGCAACCTGCTGAAGCTGGATTTTCCCTTCATTCGTAAGTTGCCACCAGTTCCACCGGACCCATGACGAGTGAGCTTGTAAAGCCTCAACAAGTAACTGGTCAAATGCTGAAAGATCGTTCAGCGATACCGTCATCTCAGGTCCAGGTAACGCTAGGATAGCTTCCCATTCGTTGGCTAAAGACTCGAGTTGATTCTGGTTGACCATAAAGGCAGGGTGCTTTGGCTTGTTGCGTAGATACTGAATTATCGGCCAGAAATCTGACCTATTCGCTTCGTCAAGCGTAGTCAGTAAAGCCGAAATTTCCGGATCGTTAGCCTGCCAGTTGGCTAACTGATCGAGCGTAAGCGGTTTATCAACGAGACTAACCGCCTGGACGTGGGCCTTTAGCGCAGCTTCTGTCCATTTGGCAATAGCCTGATCTGCCTTCGGTAGATCAAACAACGTAAACTCTGCAAAACTACGTCGGGAAGCCCAGGGATGTGATGGACTTAACCGATGCTTATAGTCAGCATAAGCGCTTAATCGCCTAGTAAAGTTATCCACATTGTTGATGTGAAAATGTGGATAACTATCGCCTAGCGGAATTGAGGGGGCGTTTGGGTTGGTTGTTAAATAAAGTTCTTTGGCAGAAACGCCACATTCACTAGTGCTAAAAAGAGCTTCTTTAAACGCCCGTAGTTCAGAGACAGCCTCATCGATCCGTCGGCTTTCCTGATCGAAGTTTCGTTCGAGTAGTACTGCGTTCAGACTGGTATTTTGCTGCCGGTAAGCACCTATCTGCTCAATCTGATTGGCTATCTGTGCGTAAAGTGCCCGACGATCGTCCTGAAAGTCATGAATTAGAGCAACAAACGGCCCCATACCTACCTGCTTAAGGCGAGCCTGTACGACATCAAGCGCAGCCCGTTTTTGGCAAACTAGTAGCACACGCTTACCAGCCGCAGCCGCATCGGCCATCAAGTTGGCAATAAGCTGTGATTTACCAGTACCGGGCGGGCCCTGAACAACCAATGACTGTCTGCTTTTCACCGCTCGTAAAGCAGATTCCTGCGAAGCATCAAGGGGTAAGGGTGTATGGATTCTGTTTTCGGGTAAAGCAAGAGATGATTTTTCGGGGAGGGTAGGAAAGAGGTCTAAAAGTTCTGCGCTTTCGGGCTGTTGACGCTCTGCAAGCAGTTTGTCGTAATCAGGGACTAAATAAGAGCCGGCTTGCGGAAAGATGCCCAGTACAGCCTCCGGGTACAATTTTAACTCGCCCGTTCGCTCAAGTTGATGGAGACTTTTAGCCGTTTGTGGATCGAAGAAGTGAAGCGTATCGACAAAAAGATTCTGGTTAAAATTGATCTCAATCGGACCCGCTTTTAGCCATTCGTACAACTGGGTTCGAAAAACAAGTGCGTCCTGGTCAAAGTCGTCCAACGTTTTTTCCAGAACTTCATCCGAAATCCGTACCTGATTGTACTGTCCATAAGCCAGGACAAACGTAGGATTAAGAAAGGCGAATTCATCGCTTCGTCGAATTAACTTCCAGTATTTGCCCTGTTGTTCGATTTGAATTGGGAAAAAGAGCAGAGGAGCATGGACCACCGTTCCATCCATAAATTTCCCCCGGACAAAAGGCCAGCCGACGTACAAGTCTTCGGTACCGCGCTCTTCTGTGATGAATTTGGCCGTGCGGGCGATTCGCCGAAGTTTTCGGCTTACTTCGTTGCTGCGCTCGTGCCGGGCGTCGAGAACTTCGCTTATCGTTAGGGACGACTTTCTGCTGATTAACTCGCTGATAAGGTTAAACGACGAGTTGTTGACCAGGAAGTCGGCCTCATGTAGATCAAGAAATTGGCTTGCGGGTAAATTCGTCAGTAATAACGATCGATTCCGGCTACTTAGATTAACGAGTCGTCGGCGAAAAGCGCGTAGAATGTCCGAACGGTAAGGCATTCGATTAGAATGATGAGCTATCGATATAACGCATGTAGTAGGCGAAATAACGATAGCGCATCAAAATACGCATAAAAATCACACCGGGGTTTTAGTCGATTCAGATTTGTTCTCTGGAATCAGCAGCGAAGCCAAGATGCTGATTCCTAAGATACCAACAATAACGTACAGTGAATAGATCGGCGTAAATCCTATGCCGGCAAGCCAGTGTTCAGCCAGCATTTTTGCACCAATAAATGTAAGTAACACGGCCAGTCCTACTTTCAGGAATCGGAACTTGCTAATGATGCTCGACAGGAAGAAGAACATAGAGCGAAGCCCCATGATGGCGAATACGTTCGAGAAGAAAACAATGTATGGGTCTTTCGTGATCGAAAAAATCGCCGGAATGGAATCAACGGCAAAGACAATATCCGTAAAGGCAATGACGATAACAATGATAAACAGGGGCGTTACAAATAGCTTCTTGTCCGATTTCCGCCGAATAAAAAAGTTATCTGAGACATTGCGGGGGTAAATACTCAAATATTTGCTGGCGAATCGGACCACTGGATGACTAGCGGGTTCAATCGTTTCATCTTCGTCTTTCTGAAAAAACAGTTGTAAGCCTGTATAGACCAAAAACGCACCAAATAAGTACATAATCCATTCGAACCGTTGGATTAAGGCGGAACCGAGGAAAATGAATACCATCCGTAAGATGATTGCGCCCAAAATTCCCCAAACTAATATCTTTTTAAAGTAGCGTGGTTGGACGCCGAACGACTTGAAAATCAGAATAAAAACGAAAATATTGTCGGCAGATAAGGAATATTCCACAAGATACCCAGTAATGTATTCCAGTGACATATTAGCCTGGAACCGCTCTAAACTGGCCGGAAAATTGTTAGGTATTAGCTTGACATGTTCAGCGTATCGGTTGCGAACTTCCTCCAGTCGGGCCATGTCGGTAATACCATGAACGAGATAACCGAAGCGTTGTAGAAAGAAATAGAAGGCAATCGAAAGAGCGACCCAGATAGCGCTCCAAATGGCTGCCTCCTTAAACGCTACTACATGGCTCTTCTGCTTGGTGAATGCTCCCAAGTCAATAGCCATAATAAGCAGAACGAACGCGGCAAAGCCTAGAAAGAATACAGTTTCGTTTGAAAACATACAGAGTAAGGTAGATAGCGAACCAACGCCAAGAAGATGGAGAAGTCGATATTAATCTACAAATCTACGTTCAATCTATCGAAGCCGCTGGCTTCATGCAGCAAATAATTGGCATAATGCTATCAACCCGTTAGTTTTGGCCTATGTTTAATAATAAAAAAGTTATTGTAGTAATGCCCGCTTATCGGGCTGCGCTAACGTTGGAGCGTACCTACCGAGAAATCCCTTTTGACTTAGTAGACGATGTGATTCTGGTTGATGATGCCAGCCCTGATAATACCGTTGAAGTGGCTCGGCAACTAGGTATCCGGCACGTCATTCGGCATGATATAAATAAAGGGTACGGTGGGAATCAAAAGACCTGCTACGCCAAAGCGTTGGAATTAGGAGCCGATATTGTAATCATGTTACATCCTGATTATCAGTACACGCCAATGCTTTTGCCTGCCATGATCTCGATAATCGGCAATGGGCTATATCCGGTTGTCTTTGCGTCGCGTATCCTGGGTAAAGGCGCGCTGAAGGGCGGTATGCCTATGTACAAATACGTTGCTAACCGGTTTTTGACATTTGCCCAAAACCTGCTGATGAATCAGAAACTGTCGGAGTACCACACGGGTTACCGGGCGTTTTCGGGTGAGGTATTACGCAGCTTAGACTTTAGCCATAACTCGGACGATTTCATTTTCGATAATGAAATGATCGCCCAGATTTTTTACAAAGGCTACGAGATTGCCGAAGTAACCTGCCCCACAAAATACTTTGAAGAAGCCTCGTCGATTAACTTTCGGCGGAGCTCGATCTACGGATTGGGTGTTTTACGCACGTCGTTGTTTTACTGCCTTACAAAGCTAGGCTTAATGCGTTGGAAGATTCTGACGTAGCGTAGGTCGACGACAGAACAGATTCCTGAGTAAGTGCTTCGAGTACCATCGCTTCTAATGTCAAGCCCGGCCCAAAGGCGCAGCTCAGAATATTGGGCCGGTTCGTGTCTACCTCAGCAGCTCCCGAATGTAAATCTTCCCAAATCGCTTTAAGAACAAATAAAACCGTCGCTGAAGACATATTTCCGTATTGCCGAAGTACATTGTATGCATAACGGTCATCGTTAGCGGTGATCCCTAGTTCAGCCTCAATCACCTCCAGAATCCGACGTCCACCTGGGTGCAGTGCATACTGGCCGATATCCGATAGTGTCAAATCACATTGAGTCAATAATCGCTGCATTAGTTGGCCGATGCCACGCTGGATATGATTCGGAACTTCGGCGGTAAGCGTCATCTCAAAGCCAAAATCACTCACATGCCAGGCCATTGCATCCTTTCCTTCGGGTAGTAGGTCACAGTAGAAAGACCGTAAGCGGAACGATTGATCAGGGCGCGGTTTACTCTCAACCAGTACCGCTGCTGACCCATCCGCAAACAAAGCGTTTGACAGAAGGTAATCCGTATCGGTCTTTTTCTGGAAGTGAATGGTACATAACTCAACGCAAACAACTAGCACTTTTGCTTCTGGTTCTGCCCGGACAATCGCGTTAGCGGATTTGAGACCGTTAAAAGCGCCGTAACAACCCATGAAGTTGATCGCTAGTCGTTGCGTAGTTGTCGGTAAACCAAGAGCTTCAATGATTTCAATGTCCGGACCAGGAGCGTAGAGCCCCGTGCAACTGACCGTAATCAGGTGAGTTATTGTTTGTGGATCGAAATCAGGGTAACTGCTAAAACAGTTGTATATAGCTTTCAAAGCCAGTGGAACTGTTTCCTGCCGATAAACACCCATTCGTTGGCTCACCGTTGGAAACGGCTCCATACCGGGCGTATTTGGGTAAAATGTGAACTCGCCTGGTGGCCGCGTATAGTCAGCCATGACTGTGTGACGCTTTTCAATTCGTGTATAGCGATACAAAGTCATCAGGCGACGACGCTCGCGTTCATCAAACTGAAGAAGATCGGCCATAAACTCAGCCGCGTGCTGTTGTGACGCGTAAAAATCCGGTACCGCCGTACCAATGGCATTAATATAACCGTCAGATTGAGATCGCATTGGGACTGTACGCTAAAGCGTTCATTTGTTCATAGAGGACTGTCAGGTGTATAACTACACTCATTAATGAAAGTTCTGTAAATTGAGCCCACTGAGCGAAACACCCATGACTAACCGAACGATTTGGTTACATCTACGCGTACCTTTTTCCTTTTTTCTGCTACCCATGTTCTGGTTTGCTGTCAGTCAGTCAACAGCACCTTCTATCGGAAAGTCGATTCTTGTCTTGATCGTTGTTCATCTGTTGCTTTATCCCGCCAGCAATGCCTACAATAGCTATTTTGATAAAGATGAAGGAAGTATTGGCGGTTTAGAAACTCCGCCCCCGGTCGACAAAGACCTTTATTGGGTATCGTGGTTACTGGACGGCATAGCGCTTTTGTTGGGAATGTTTGTAAACTGGCCTTTCATTGTTTACCTGCTCGTTTATGGCTTCGTGACCAAAGCGTACAGCCACGACCGAATTCGGCTAAAGAAATACCCAATTCTAAGCTGGTTCCTGATTAGTTTTCTTCAGGGAGGTATAACGTACGTCATGACGTATATTTCCATCAATGATTTGCCCATGTCCTCTTTAACGCAGCCCAAGCTACTTTTTGGCGGAGTGCTGGCCACGCTGAATCTGATGGCTCTTTACCCCGTTACACAAGTATACCAGCATGAAGAGGATGCTCGTCGGGGTGATATGACCATTAGCCGACTCTTAGGAGTTCGGGGAACTTTCTTCACTGCTATTGCCATTTATATTTTCTCGCTTATTGGATTCTATAAGTATTTCGATGGAAGCTATATCGTGTTGCTGTACTTGTTGTTCTTAATGCCTGCCATCGTCTTTTTTCTCCGTTGGTTTTGGCGCGTACATCAGGATGCGCATTTTGCCAATTATCGCTACACCATGCGTATGATGTGGCTATCGAGCATCGGTCTCAACAGTTTTTTTCTGCTGCTGATTGTATTAACCCGCTAAGGATCAGTTTTAAACACGATGAGGGTAAAAAAAACATGAAAAATTTTAAGCTGTAGACTTGACAAACGAATAAAACACCCTAAATTTGCATCCACAATTCGCCGAGAGATGGCGAACAACAAACGCGAAAGTAGCTCAGCTGGTAGAGCGCGACCTTGCCAAGGTCGAGGTCGCGGGTTCGAACCCCGTCTTTCGCTCCAAAAAAGGCACCGACCCCGGTGCTTTTTTCATACATGTCTGCTTCGAAGAAAGAGGGCATGCCGGGATGGTGGAATTGGTAGACACGCCGGACTTAAAATCCTGTGGGCTTTACGGCCCGTGCGGGTTCGACTCCCGCTCCTGGTACTTGATTATCAAGAGGTTGTATCATTCGTTGATACAACCTCTTTTTTATTCAGGACAACAATAGGACAACATTTTTGTCTATACATATGCGACTTTAAGATTGATCCGAACTGGAACAGTTAAACGGCTGCTACAGAATACCGACTGTTTCCAGCCACTCGTCCCAAATCAGATCCGCTATTTCTTTTGCTGTAAGTTCTTTGTTATCGCGAGAGCTATAATGGTCAACTTGTTTCCAGAACAAATGGTAATCGTCAAAGGCAAGCGAAAAGCCTTTGGATGATCCGCGATTTCCCTGAGTTGAGATTGTGTAATTAATCTCTCCCTCGCTGTTCATACGAGAATAACTAGTTTCTTGAACGTCTGATTTGACTGACAGCTTTAACCTAGCCTCTGTCTCAATCTTATTCCTATTTACAATCAGGCTCTCAAATTCCGTTTTAGTATCCCCTAGTGTCATCACTTTGATCCCATCAAGTTGAATGACCTCTTCTGTATATCGTTTCAAATAGTCGGTAATCTCTTGATACGTCTTCTGCCTGAATTCTATCTTTTGAATAGAATCGAAATCTTTTTTGACCTTGTAGTTGCGTGACATAGAAGAGGCTGGAAGCTTTTCACCAGTCTGAACGACAGCAGGGCTACCGTTCCCACTGACCAGTTTTCTCAGATTCTGAGTAATATCCAGAAACGCGTTGTTTTTATTTTCCCATGTGCTCACTGCTTTGCCGTCGTTAGGCAGGGCTTTGAATTTTCCAAACGGAGTACTTTGCCAGTCGCAGGGTTCCAGGATAATTGGGACGATGATGATTTTACCTTCACTCAGCATCTGTAATGCTCTTTGAAATTCTTTCTCGTAGCAATAGTTAGATGCGATGTAATCCGGGCTTAAAAGGGCTATAAACAATTGAGAATTTTCAAGCGACGTCGATATATCATTGTCCAGATTGCCTCCGGCTAGAATTAATCTGTCCGTCCAAGTTGCAATCGTTTTGTCTCTTCTAAGCTGCGCTAAATGCTTGTGCAACATGTCAAGCATTTGATTGTCCTGATGACTATAGGAAATAAAAGCGTTCATTTCTGACATTTTGATCAAACCTATGTTTCAACTACCTTGTCTCTAAAGTAATATGCTTAACGGATAACGACGTTTCAAGCGAGACAATTCCAAAAAATTCGACTTATGTTTATATAGTATTACATGCTCGACTAGCTGTTAAATGAATTCAGTTGTTAGCTAACTCTCTATAAATAAGATAAATATGCAAGTTATCTGCCTTCAAGAAGACGCTTTCTATGCCTTAGTCGAAGAGGTGGTGGCCAGGCTTAAGGAAAAGCACGGCAACGAACAAGAAAAGTGGCTTTCTGACGAGCAGGCGATGCAGCTCCTCAATATCAAATCCAAAACGACTTTGCAGAAGCTGCGGGACGAGGGGAAAATCCGGTTTTCACAACCGCAAAAGAAGATCATTCTCTATGACCGCCATTCGATAGACGCCTACCTTGAGAAAAACGCTAAAAATACATTCTAGATGGAAGAGCGCGACAATGTTGACACAGATTACTTAAAAGGTTTTAACGAGGGCTACACAATGGCTCTGTACATGCCGGATTTCGCCGAAAAGATCGTTTCAATGGATGAGGATAATTCTCGCAATGCTGGCTTTAAGGCAGGGCGAGAACAACTGTTGGCCGAGAAACAGATAAATAAAAACATCCTGCCTGCCTGGCTTCGCTCTAATCGGTATGATGACAAAGATCAGCAGACGCCCGACAAGTCAAAAGATCAAGACAAAGACTTGGATATCGAACCGGAAATGAATTGAGGACATTATGCGTCACAACAATATAAATGGCGCTAGAGCGGATTAGAATAAATATCAATTGAGCAGCTAAATCCCTATAGTAGATTAATTAGAGAAGCAACGCGTTCCGTCGGACTGCTTCATACGTAAGTAGATATATACGTAAGTAGATATAATAGACACGTGGCAGATCAATTGTTATTCATCTGCCACGTGTATTTAATACTTAACGGCAGCTATACGTTTTTCCGCTTAAAAATTCATACGTTCCTAAGCTTTTATCGTATGTGATTACTAGTTTAATTTGCTTAACACCCATTCTACAGTAGGTAAAATCTTGGCGTGCAGGTAAAACCTTTATCGTCTCTTGAACCCAGCCTGAGCCTGATGATAGGGTCATGTTATAATAACATGTAACACTTACAGAGTCAGTAGTAGACTTATTCCATATCCAGCCATACGTATATGGATAAGGTATAATCCTTATCTCTGTTACAATGTTGGATGCAGCAGCTCTTGCTCCGTTAGGCGTCACGTTAACTTCCACTTTGCTGTTTTCACAGCCGAACAGTCCAGTGAGAATGAGCACTACACTGGAAATAAGGATATGCTTTCTCATAATTATTGGGTTTGTAGAAACAGTATCGTTTCTACACAAATATGGTAAAAAAATCTGTTGTTACATACCACACTGATTATTTAATTTGTTATGATGTTTTAATGATATAGAATGGCAAATAGTAATCCAGATCGAGTAGAGTCAACAAAAGATCTATGGCGTGATAGGCGAAGCCCGCGAATCATCTTCATGAGTACAGGCGGGTCTAGATTTAGCCCACCCTTAGGATTGAATCCGACGCTCCTCTCTATTACAATACCTAATAATGATCCTTATAAAAGTTCCAGAGAAATTACTACACCATCTTCTCTGGATAATTGCGTGACTATAAAAGATGCAAAGGAGCATCTTATGCCCAAGAAAGATAGTAACTCCCAAGAAAAACAAGTCACTTGTGAGTTCAATAGGTCCGCTGAAGAAATTCTACTGTCTATAATCAGTGACAAGAAGATCGAAGGAATTGATTTGGCAGAAGCAATGCAAAACCCTGATTTTCGTTTCAAATCAACCATTGATCCGGAGTTAAGCGCTTCTATATCGGAAGCGTTTGCCGTTTTGTTGAAAAAAGTTCGTTTGACGACAGGGCGAATAGGAGCAGCGAAAGCAAACAAGAAGAGGATTAAAAAAGCTGATGAGTACGCTGTTAGAATGTATGAAGTGATTAATAATATTAAACAAGAAACGGGTGTTTCAACATTTAGAGCCACTGTTGAACAATTGACTCAAAGAGGGATCGATACTCCTAATGGTGGTAAATGGAGCACCAATACTTTACAGGATCTACAGAAACGCTGGAGAAATTTAGGTCTAGTAGTTTCTACTGCCAAGCCGAAATAAGCAAGAAGTTGATAATTGCTAGTCTGAATTAATCCATAACGTCTTCTATCGGTGGCAATCCAAATTGGTTATGGTTTCTGTAGGTAGAGTATGACAGGGTATCTAATTCCTAGATTTATTCACTGGCGGCTGACCTCTGTGTTGTGTCTAGAAAACCACTGAAAGTCCCGCTCGACAACGACTTTGTTGTTATAGATATCCCGGCAGTCTGCTTTCAGCGTGACCGGCGTCAGCATCCGTCTGATACGCTCCACTTCCTGTTCGGCGTCGTACCCTTCAAGTTTAATTTCAAAAACTTTCAAGCCAGCATTTGGCAGAATGACCTTCTTGGCGGAATCGCGAATGGTCATATGCATGTACGATCTTGGGTCCAGATCCAGGCAGTGTTCGATATCAGTATAATGGTTGCCGTCAATAATGAAAGTCAGCTTTTCGACGATCAGCGGCCCCATGCCGTTGTTGCTGACATGGACGGACAGTAAGCTGTCGCGGTCGAGAAAGTCAATCTGACCAAACGGCCTGACCGATCTCTCATTGTGCACCCGTTGCAGATACAGCTGATAAAAGGTTGCGCACAGCGCCAGCACCGAGATCAGTAACGACAAGATCAATCACCATAGCTTTAGGGGAGGGGAGTGTTTGAGATAACTCTCAACCTAAACTATCTGATATTCCTTCAATAATTTCAATCTCTCTTTAGCTTGTAATCCGTAGATCAAGGGGATGAATTTATGATAAATACTGCATTGCGGGTCTTTGCCATCGATCCGATACACGGGACAGCCACTGGTGCAAACAGATTTGTAGCGGCAGGACTGGCAGTCCGTTGACTTCATAGCCTCATAGTGACTGCCCTGTTCGATCATATCCACCAGATCCATCTCGTCGCTGAAAAGAGAATGAGACAGTTCCGTCGCATCGCCAAAGTGGACGTGGCAATAGTTGACCGTGCCATCGACATAAATCGCACCCCCGGAAAAACCGGATGCGCAGGTCTGGAAACCGAGTTCATTAGGTTTCAGGTCGCAGAACTGGTGTCGGTTCGAAAAGCGCCAGCCGGTCTGAATCGCCGCTTCCATGATCGCATAGCATTCTAGTAGGCTGTTTTCCAGCAACTGGCTGTTGATCGCTTCGCCTTTGACAATCGAATACCGGAACGGCACATCGAGATCGATCATATACCGGGTCAGATCAGGCAAGCCTTGCAGATTTGTGTCAGTGATGACCGTGTTGACTGAGACGACAATCTGCTGAGAGAGGAGCTTTCTCAGGTTACGATCAATGATGTCAAAGCTGCCCCGACCGGAGCGAAACGTCCGGGTGGCGTCGTTGTATGATCCTAGACCATCCAGAGACACGCCATAGCTGATGCCATGCTCTATTGAAAATTCAAGTATCTCGTCGGTCAGAATGGTTAAATTGGTGATGAAGGAGAAGTCCAAATTGCAGCCAACCTCACTTAAAGCTTTTCTGGCCTCAGGGATAAATGTTTTCCAGGATTTAAACTGGCCCAAAGGCTCTCCACCGGCTAGCCTTAACTTGATATTTTTGATTTTTCGCTGTCTGGCGGTATCCACCATCTTTTCAAGCAATTGCTGCCGGGTCGCATCTGGCATGCCGCCGGTCGTGTTCAGCGTCGAGATATAGCAATAGCTACAGCTGAGGTTGCAGCTATTGGTGGTGTGAATCCAGAAATTGAGCGATTTGGGACTGTCTGGCTTTTGCGGTCTGCTAAATTGATCGTCAAAGCGGATAATTTCAGTTTGTGAGAGCAGGCGCAAAAAGCCCTCTAGCATGTCAGCTGGAATAGCGAGAGTGCTAGAAAGATCGGACAGGCTGGTTTGGTTATCGATGGCTTTGAGAATGTCACGCTGCGTCCTGTTCAAAATCCGCAACGAATGCGGAAATGAGCAGTTGACCGCATAAGAATACTCCTCATCAATTGGCCTCAGCAGTAGCGCGGGCGATTTGAACGGTATCACAGTCTTCATCGTCTTGTGTGGAGGTATAGCCGGCGCAATCACAGTTGGCGTTTAGGGAGGGCATGTGAAGAGATTTGTGGCCAGCAAGGGTTTGCAGGGCTGAGAAATCATCAAAGAGAATATCCTGTTGATGGCTGGGTATCATGATAACGTGTTTTAAGGGTGATCAATGAGAGAAAGCCCCTAAAATTACGGCAGTGACAAAGCCATTTGCCCTTTTACTGCTTGTATCGCACAAGCCAATGCCTTGTTTTTTACCAGCGCGATTTCGCTTAGCTTTGTGCATGGACAACATGCCGCCTATGATACATCACGGTCGCAACGTCAAGCGGATACGGGAAATCCTTGGCGTCAAGCAAGACTACCTAGCGACCTCGTTAGGCTTAAGCCAGCAGGCGGTATCGCAATTGGAACAAAAAGAAGTGTTGGACGCTCCGGTTTTGCAAAAGCTGTCTAAAGCTTTGGGAGTGACAGAAGAGGCTATCAGAAATTTCACAGAAGAAGCTGCTGTCAATGTTGTTGCGAATACGATCAACAACCATGATCAGTCCGCAGTAGTCAATTACTATCCGACTTTTAATCCAATCGATAAGATAGTCGAACTCTACGAGCGTATACTGGTACTAGAGCGAGAAAAAGCAGAGCTACAACAAAAGCTCTTCAACATAAAGGAACAGGCCGATTTCAGCGAGGGCAGTACATCGGACTAATCTTTGTCCAGTTCAATATCTGGCTCCGGCGTTTTGTCCGGTTCTATATCCGCCTTGTCATAGCCCTTGTTATAATGAAGTGACTGCATAAAGCGGTCGGACATCGATTGTGGCCATTGATTGGTTTCAGCAGATGGCTCTACAACTGGTTCCTTGTGCTCTGTTCTATCGAAGAACTGCACCATTAAATCTTGCGACTTGTCTATATTCCATTGCTGGTCTTTATCTTGCTGAGGTTGACCTGGCACTACGTGTTCGGAAGGGTCGGTATATAGGTCTTGCAGCACTCTATCTCTGACATTCTGTGCGCTTTGCGGATCAATATCGGCAAGCGCCTTTTCGACCTCCCCATAGGTTTCCTTGCGAATGTCCTCTTGTAATCGTCGTAAAAACGATACCTGACGGTCATGGTTCCCTAATTGCCTCAATTTTGGAAAACCAAGCGGGGTTAGCGTCAACTCAGGGCGATCATGAGGCACGTTTTTGATCTGCTCATCCAATTGGCGGATCTTATCCTGGGCATTGCGTACATGTGCTTCGATGTGAACATATCCAGCAGGATACGATTTGTCGTTACCCCATATCTTATCCATACATCTTGAGCGATTAAGTGTTTGATCTTCAGTTTCGCTTGGCTAATATAAGAAAATAAAGCCGTTCTGCTGGCAGGTCTGAGATGAAATGGAATATGCCATTGGGGATCAATATTCCGGAGTTGGGGAATGCCCAGGCGAAGATTGACTTAGATGCTGTGATCGAGAAGGGACGGCGGTCAGCGGTTCAGTGGGACGACCTCGCCGTAGCCAGTACTGTCTTGGTCGATTTAGAGAATGTGGGACTTCTCCTCATCAAGCGTCTTCTCGGCTATCTGCCACCTCAACACGTCACACTCCCTTACGAAACCTACCTGCGGGCGCTCGTTCATAATTACCGGCAAAATCAGCTTTCTGGCAATGATTTCATTCACCAAGCCATTGAACACGTCAAAATGGTTCGCAATGCCGACATGAAGCAGAACTTATGTTCGACCTATCCGCCGCGCGACTATACATACTACCATGAGACATTCACGCCCTACGGCTTGCAGGTGAAGCAGCGTTTGACACGGTTCTTAGGCTATGAGCCGCATCTGAATCACTCCCTGAGTGCCGAGCTATGGTTAAGGGCGGAGCTTGCGAGTGACGCAAGTTCGCTTTCGGAGAGCATAACGGCAGTTGACATTCGAGCCATTACATTAATCAAATACCGAGAGGCTTTGTTGGACAATGGCAAGCTGACCGCTGATAAGTCGCCTTTACAGTGGGACCTAGTTCTAAAAACACAATATTTTTCAAATATTACTGGTGAATAGATTTTTGACACAAACTGTGCAAAACCTTATACTTATATCGTTCTCGTACAAGAGCTATCATCAAGTTCATTAATATAGTCATTATGATAGTTATGATCTATTCGAATTTTCGCGAGTGCCTTGTTTGGTATAGATATCAAAACGTAAGGATCTGATTTGGCCTGTCTATCAGGTAATTAGATTTTTTCTGAAAAAAAAGTATTAATAATATGTAATTGTGCTAAGCTGTCTTTCTATATTTATTATCTATGCTATAAAATTTAAAACTGCATCAGAATTCAATTCACACCTAAAGTTTTGCAATGAAAGATATAAGAGGAAGTCTTTGGAGAAAATGGGACTTGCATTTTCATACAATGTCTTCGTACGACTACGAAAATAAGTCGGTAACAAATCAAGAGATAGTTGACGAACTTATAAGAAATGAGATCGAAGTCGTTGCCGTTACAGATCACCATACAATAGATGTAATCAGAATTAAAGCCCTGCAAAAGCTTGGGGAAGGAAAGATTACGTTTTTACCTGGCATTGAATTTCTAGGTGAAGTCAGAGGAAGAGAACCTCTACATTATATAGCTATATTTGCCGAAGACTGTGATCTCGATTACGTCTGGGGACAAATCGAGAATGGAACTGAAATAAAGCATATAAAGGGTAGGAAGAAGGAGCCTAATCAAGTCTACTGCGATCTGTTAGATACTACTAAATTGATAAAAGAGCTTGGTGGACTTATCACTATACATGCTGGTAGTAAAACTAACGGAATAGAGAATATTACACATTCCTTAGCTCACAATCTTGCTCAGAAAGAAGATATAGCGAGAGCAGTTGATATTTTCGAGTTAGGCGATGAAAAAGATATTCAAGCATATAATACACACGTAATACCTTTTTTGCAGAGAGAAATCGAAAAAACGCTGCCCTTAATTATATGCTCAGATAATCATAATGTTAAAAAATACTCTATTAAACAAAATTTATGGATTAAAGGAGATAAGAGTTTTTCAACTTTAAGGCAACTAATCAATCATCCAGATAGAGCTTATATTGGTTCTAAACCACCAGGGTTACAAATAGTTGAGAGCAATCCGACTAAATATATAGAAAAAATTATTATCAATAAAAAAGTAAGTTCCGTTTTTGAAGAGACTTGGTTCAATAATGTAGAAATCGCAATAAATCCGGGTCTTGTTGCCATTATTGGAAATAAAGGAAACGGTAAAAGCGCGCTTACCGATATTCTTGGTTTGTGTGGAAATACTCATAACCATTCAGGATTTTCTTTTTTACATCCCAAAAAGTTTTGGGAGAGCAAAAGAAAAAAGGCAGAAAACTTTGAAGCAACACTTACTTGGAAAAACGGAAAAACGATAACGTGTTGTTTATCACATGAGATTGATGTTAATCAAGAAGAACGAATTAAGTATATACCTCAAAGCTACTTAGAAAGACTTTGTGCTTCAATAGAAGAGGGTGCATTTGAAGACGAGTTAAAGGATATTATCTTTTCGCATATTCCGAAGTATGACCGTTTAGGACAAAATAGTTTAGATGAGCTAATAACGCTCAAAACGCAAGTTATACGTGATCAAATTGAAAAGATAAAAGGTGAGCTATCAATATTAAACAGTAAAATTCTTATACTCGAAGAGAAGCAGAACCCAGCTTATCTTTCAAAGTTGGAGGAAAACCTTCGCTTGAAAGAAGATGAACTATCAGCGCATATTCAGTTAAAGCCTGCTTTTCAAGAGCCACCTACAGTTGATGGTGAACAGTTTGATGATACAAATTCATCTATCAACACTTTGAGATCTGAACTGAATGCAAATAGTATTCAGCTACAAAATGCAAGTTCCGAAATTGGGCGATTGAACAAAGAAATCGAATTACTTAGTCAAAGGAAGCAAAGTCTTATAGCATTAGCGATTAGTTTGTCAAAAGAGAAGGAGATTAACAAAGAAGTTTTAGAGAAATTTGATATAGACGTAGAAGAAATACTTGTATTCAAAATTGATACGAATTCGCTGCAAAACTTAATAGCTCTAAAAGAAGAAAATGTAAGTGATTTAGAAACGACTATTGGCCAAGAAAGTTATTTGATTAAACGTCAAAATCAAATTCAGCTAGAATTATCTGAACTACAAAATAATTTAAATAAACCTGCGAGGCTTTACCAAGAGTACCTAACTAACTTAGAAAAATGGAAGATTGGTGAGTCAGACATTATAGGTGATTCTGATAATGAAGGCTCAATAGAAAATATAAAATTTCTAATCAGTTACGTTAAGAATGAACTCAATCATGATATTAGAGAAAGAGTTGCAGAACGTAAAAAGCTAATTAAAGATATTTTTGACAAGAAAATAGAGATACTGGATATTTATAAGGAACTGTATAAATCTGTTACTGATTTTATCGGGAGTCATGATACATTGATGGACTCATATAAAATTACATTTGATACATTGTTTAAAGAAAGCGGTTTATTCAGTAAGTTCGAAAGTATTATAAACTTTACCTCTGCGGGGACCTTCTACGGTGTAAGCGAAGGATTGAGTCACTTACGCGACCTGTTTGATGAGTGTAGTTTTTCCTCCAGCGAAGAGACTTACTCATTCGTTTTCAAAATATTAGACTCTATAAAATATGACACTCGTCAAGGAAGACGTGTGCATAAAGAAGTAAGAAATCAATTGAAGGCAGGTAATACTCCTATTGATCTTTATAACTTCATTTGCAACTTAGATTATCTGATTCCCGCTTATGACTTAAAGCTAAGTAATAAAAATGTTTCTACTCTTTCTCCAGGAGAGCGTGGAGCTCTATTGCTTATATTTTATCTCATATTAGACAATAACCATATTCCCTTGATAATAGATCAGCCAGAAGAAAATCTGGATAATCAAAGTGTGTATAAGTTACTTGTTCCTTTTATAAAAATGGCGAAGTCTAACAGACAAGTTATTATTGTAACTCATAATCCAAATCTGGCTGTTGTATGTGATGCAGATCAGATCATTTACGTCAGAATTGATAAAGAGAATAAAAATGAAGTTTTCGTGCAATCTGGTGGTTTGGAAAATTCTGAAATTTCTGCAAAAATCGTTGAGATTTTAGAAGGTACTTATCCGGCGTTCTTTACAAGAAAGAACACATACAATATTGCTTCAAAGGTAGCTTAGTAATGTAATCACAAAGGCTGTCAAGTAACTCACTGACAGTACAAATTTTTAAAATTAAACTAATCTATCGAAAAGCCGGACTAATGTTAATTGATTTCACTTCGGTAGATTATGTAAGATTGTGATATCCTATATTACTGGCCATATCAGGTAAGATAAAGTCAGCAGCTTAATATATTAGCATAGATAACACAGATCGAGTGATAGCTTTTGGTGTGGGGAAGACAACTCATAAAATGCAAGTGCAGCCGGTTGTGTCAGTCATTGCTATATAAAAAATGTCAGTTTCTGCTAAAAGCACAGTCTGACTAAACGGTCAAGTAACCTGTTGCCAGGACTCATCACTTATCTTCCTGTATATCTCTTTTAGCAGGAAAGTTATTCAAGTTTATGTTATTATTGTTCAAAATATCTCGATTCGGAAGCATCATAATCTATGAACAAAAGAATACTAAGCCAAGGTATTACTGACAACATCGAACATTCTGTCGGATCTTTTCTGTTAGATAATCTGATCAGTGATCAAAACCACACATTCACAGCTATATCAGCATTTGCAAGTGAGGCTGGCATAAATGGACTAACAGAATCTATAGAACAGGCCAAGCAACAAGGTAAAACTATAAACATCATTGTAGGAGTCGATCAGAAATCGACATCAAAGGAGGCTTTAGAAGCTATTTTAAATTTGGACATAAATTCATATATATTTTTTCAGAAAAATTTCTCCATCTTCCACCCCAAAATCTATCTGTTTGAGGGCAACCATACATCACAGCTTGTGATTGGTTCATCCAATTTAACAAGGCAAGGGCTGTTTATGAATGTTGAAGCATCGCTTTGCCTCGAACTTTCTCACGAAAATGATGCTGATTTGGAGATATTATCTCAACTAAAAGAAAGGTACTCCGGACTATTCAACTTTGATGATCCAAATCTTCAACCTATTACCAGTGAACTGATCGGATATTTTGTTGCTGAAAATATTGTTCCAACCGAAATTGAACGCAAAGCTATTGAGGAAAAGTTGAAAGGGTTAGAGTCTCCACCATCAGAAGTCGGAGAAAGCATCATTTCAAACATATTCCCAAAAAGGGCTTTAGCGACAGCTCCTCCGGGCTTTTCCAATAAGAAGCCTAAGAAGGTTACTTTAGCTAAAAGCACAGAAACGGTTTTATCCTTATTTCCTGAAGTTGAGGAAGATCAATTAGCAGAGTCGGCAGAAGAAGAACATTTCACTTTGGTATGGCAAATGAAAAATGTTCCTGGTTCAAGTGTCCAAGTTACTAAATCAGCTAAAACAAATCCAACTGGTATGTTAAGATTGGTTCAAGCAGATTTCCGAGTAGATGGAACGATTATAGATCATACCTCATATTTCCGTTCTGATGTCTTTAACACATTACTCTGGGTATCAGAAACTGAAAAAACTGAAATAGCTATCGGCAAATTCCGAGTATCGATTTTGGGCAACTTCATAGGGGAGCACCCTCTAAGAATAAGGCACAAACCTAGTGGGGAGTCTGGTCAGGGCAATTATACTACAGGATTGTCATGGGGGGCCATCGGCAAAACGATACAAGAAAATAATCTTGCTGGACGTACCATTAAGCTTTACCATCTAGACGGCTCAGAAGACACATTTAAGCTTGAAATTGAGTAGGATGCTTTGAGACCAATAATTTTATCTTTACTTTTGGACTGAAGTTGTCCAAGATGCAAATGCAGGACACGCTTGGTGGAGAGTTAAAAGCCTTACGAGAAGCGAGGGCGCTCACCTTAAAGGAAGCAGCAGAAAAGCTTGATATGGATTTTTCTATGCTAGCCCGTATCGAAAAAGGGCAACGCACAGTTAGTGAAGCTATGTTTAGCCGGTTCGCTGATTTATTCAGTATCGAGGAAAAGCGGCTACGGACACTTGCGTTGGTTGACAAGGTTTATAGAGACGTACGCCATTATGAGTATGCAGCTGATGCATTGCAAATTGTACGTCAAAAAATTAACGAGGAAAGAAAATGAAACTCATCGCAGACGCTTCCGCGGAAAAATTAAGAGGAGGTTTTTACACTCCATTGCCGATTGCCGAGTTCATTCTCAAATGGGCAATCAACGGAAGCAAAAATGCAGATATTCTTGAGCCGAGCTGTGGAGATGGTGTATTCTTAGAGGGGATAAAGGATCTAAACCTGCCATATGAATCTTTAACTGCAATTGAATTTGATAAAATTGAAGCTGCGAAGGCAAAAGCCGTTGACCTGAAAAATTCTAACGTAATCAATGCGGACTTTCATGAATATTGCAATAATACAAAGCAGCGTTTTGATGTGGTCGTCGGCAATCCGCCATACATTAGATATCAGTACTTTGAACCTAAACAGCAGGTTGAAGCGGAGGATATATTCATCAAGGCAGGTTTAAAATACACCAGGTTAACAAATGCATGGGTGTCATTTGTTGTTGGGGCGACGCTACTATTGAAGGACAAAGGTAAAATTGGTTTCGTTCTGCCGGCAGAGGTTTTACAAGTGTCTTATGCTGAACAGCTTAGGCAATTCATTGCAAAACATTTCAATAAAATAAACATTATATCATTCGAGAGACTGGTATTCCCCAATATTCAGCAAGAAGTTGTTTTGCTTCTGTGTGAAAAAAACAATTCCTTACAACATAAAATTGAACATATTGAACTTAAAGACGCTGATGCGTTAAAAACATTAGATATTGATCGCCTGAAAAGCCCAGTTAAAAACATTGATTTCAAGTCGAAAAAATGGACATACTACTTTTTGGAACAAGAAGAAATAGATTTTCTAGACCATATAAGTAATGGAACACTTCCACATATTGGGAACTATGCAAATGTAGAAGTTGGAATCACAACAGGAGCAAATGACTTCTTTACTGTACCTCTTACAACTGTTGAACAATATGACCTACACGATTATGCCAGACCAATGGTAGGTCGAAGTGTACAGGTAAATAGTGTAATTTTTACAGAGGAAGACTGGGAAATTAATCGTCAATCTAAAGCTAAAGCGCATTTGTTAGTGTTTCCAACACGTAAAGCGTTAAACCCAAAGAATGGTGCTGTGCGTTATATCGCTTATGGAGAAAGCGTAGGAATAAATAAAGGTTATAAATGCGGAATACGTGATGACTGGTTTGTGGTACCATCCATAAAAGCGTCCGAAGCTTTATTTATCAGAAGAAATAATATCTTTCCTCGATTGATCATCAATGAAGCAAAAGCATATACAACCGATACTATGCATCGGGTGTATCTAAAAAAGAATACTAACTTAAAAGCATTGACCGGTAGTTATTATAACTCACTTTCATTTGCTTTTGCCGAGATATCTGGCAGAAGTCATGGAGGAGGTGTTTTAGAACTAATGCCAAGCGAAGTTGAAAAAATCATTTTACCTTATAATGACGGACATGCTGATCTGTTGCCTTGGATAGACAAGCAGATGAGAGATAAAGTTAGTATCGATGTTATTTTGAAAGAGAGCAATCAAGTAATCCTAAAGGAAAGCTATGGCTTGGCCGATTCTGAGATTGCAATTGCTCACAATATATGGAAGAAGCTTTCAAACCGCCGTTTAAATAGAAAGTAGCGGATAATATCAAAAGCCTAATCGAATTATATTTGTAGCTGTAGATAAATCTATTTTTGAAATGTCTAACTCTGCTGTAAGTAGAACTTTATATCTTTGGTTAGGCTTTATAATGAATTCCTGAAACTTTCCAGGCTTTTGATTAATTAAGCACTGTATCAGGATCAAATACGGAGATAGGTTTTTCAAATGAATACCTCTTCCTAAGTCTGACTCAGTTTTTATGACAGCTCTTAGTTCATTTTGATTAATTGGGATGTTCTTAATTAACTCATATGTGATTTTAGAAAGTCTATTTAAATCGTTAGGTAGCTCTTCCAAAGGAAATAATTCCTTGAACATTTCTATTATTTTGTTTTGATCTTTTGTTGCTGAATTTTCTTTGAAGATCTCTGGAACATCTATTACTTTTTCAATACCGCTAATCATTATTTCAGCCTGTTCTAACATGGCTTTTATTTGAAAAGCAATTCGTTCTTTTGGCCAATTAATAGTATCAGATTTATAAATCAGGTCATGTGTTGCTATTCCCCACGCATGCTGAAGGAATGTTTTGATCTGTACTTCAAAGAGTATTCCATCAATCGGAGTAGGGGGGAGATCCTCCGCTTTTTTCAATCTTACATAAAGCCTTAAGTCATCGAATTGAAAAGAAGAAGGATCTTTATGTGTAAAATTTTGGCTTTGTGGCCTTTGATAGACTACTTCAAATTTCTCTTGAATAGAGTCGATGGCGAAATTAATTTGTGAAAAATTTTCTACAACTAATGTACAAGCAAAAAAATCTTCACAATCACGAGGTGTTTGAACACGACCAGTTTCAAGTTTTAACGCGTAGCTTTCTTTCTCTTTGATACGACTAAAATAATGCCAAGATGCCTTTTTTAAACCAGACATTACCTGGTCAACACGAAGTTTTAATTTGTCCAATAATGTTTTTTGTTCAGAGTAAATCTGATCAACAGTAAGAACAACTTTCATTGGAGTATAGTAGATATCGCGTTTTGTCTTTCTTGTCGAGGCATCGCATCAGTTACAGCACCGCCCAGATGTGTTGCATACTTTATCTGGGGAGGCGTATCTGACCCATCGTTTTTCACGGTATCTTTGTCAGTGAGAAGTGTCAAAACCTGGTCCATAAAGGCTTTGTATCTATCTGCATAATCATTGATCCCTATTTGGACTATTCTGTCATAGTTTAAAGCCGTCAATGCCCACAAACTATAGAAATTTGATTGCGTTTTAGCACAGTCGAAAACGCAGTTATTATAATTGTTCATTTCTGTGATTGTCGTCTTTACCCACTCAACCTTTCCAAGAAACTCATCTTGGTCAAAGTCAGGATTTTCCTCATCTGGATCATCCAATTCAGCGTATTTTCTATCCAAGTAATTATGGTCAAATCCGGCGATCTTATTGTCGGCAATTATAAAAAAAAGCTCTGAGATAAACTGAACGTTTTTCATACGCTTTTCTCGTCCTCTCGTTGTGATTTTGAAATCCCACCAAAATTTATTCGAGCTTTCTGTCTCAACAAGATTTATGAACCAACCATCAAAACGTGCATGTCTCAATTCCTGAGGCTCAAGATTTTTGGATGTGCGATTAACTCTGTCAAAAATATCGTTTATACTAGTACCATCAACACTTTCAACGTAATCAACAACTAATATGTAGTCCCATAGCTTACGTTTAAACTCTGTAGATAGGTCTTTAAATTTTTTATTATTTAAATTATCATCTCCAAACTTTGCATCGATCGCAACTTTAGCATCTGCAAACATAAATATAGTTTCCAGCCTCTGCTTACCGTCTACTACATGATATGTTGTCTTACCATTATCATCAATTTCTCTATGAAGAAATATTGGTGGAGTAGGGTAATTTCTAAAGATGGTGTCTAAAAAAAACTTACGATCTCTCAAACTCCATACACTCTTCCTTTGGTATGGCGGATCTAGATCAAGCTGACCGTTATTTCTTAAATCAAGGAACCAACTAATTTGATGAATTGTGGGTTGTCTTTGCATAGCTGTCTTTTCTTCTAAAATTAGTTAGATACTATTAACCCATCATTATGAGCTAGGAACATAGACTATTATTAATTGCATCAAAGCAAGAGGCAAGATAAGATTTATATAAATTTCTGTTTATCAGATTGTTGCATTTTCTCTGGTAACTGTTAGGTTCTGAGTATTATGATTCATTTGTGACAAAATATTTGAATAAATAAATTGGATTAAGCATATAAAGTTGCTGATAGCTTTTACTATATTCAAGGTAAGTAATAGAAAGCAGAAATAGGAGCATATGATGAAAATTAAATTTTGATGTGTTTCTTGAGCTGCAATAAGTTGCCAAGAGAATAAAGAACAAAAAGATGATTTCAGTGCGTTTGTTACTTATAAAATCCTTGAAATGGACTAGGGGTACATTTGGGGGTTTATAAATTCGTGTTCATTGGATTAGATATTCATTTCAGATACATAAAAAGAGTATTCAAATCCCTCCGTCACCGCCAGTTTACTGTTTAACCCAGTCTAACGAAGTCTAAAAGCCCTTGAAAATCAAGCATTTTATCGGTTATAATGTCTATAGCCGTCCAGAGATGTCTCGCTAAGTCTCATCCTTTTTGGGGTATCACTGGGGGTATTGGTACAACCCCTTTGGATTTATACCCCCATGTTGTCCGATCTTCAGGTCAAAATCGCAAAGCCAACAGATAGGCCCTATCGTTTGTACGATTCAGGAGGGCTGTACCTGCAAATCCATCCAAACGGTTCCAAATACTGGCGGCTTAAGTACCGGTTCGGCAACAAGGAAAAACTTTTGGCCTTAGGCGTCTATCCGGTCGTTGGCTTAAAGCTGGCCCGTAACAAGACAATGACGGCGAAACGGTCTTTAGACGAGGGAGTCGATCCAGGGGCGCAGAAACAAGAGCAAAAAGAAGCTGCCCGGAAAGAGATTGAGAATACCTTTGAAGTGGTGGCTAGAGCTTGGCACAGCCATCACCGGAACCGCTGGGCGGACAATACGGCTAACAACAACATTCATCGGCTTGAAACGGATGTTTTCCCTGTTATTGGTCAGCTGGCTGTCGATAAACTTACGGTTCAAGACGTGCTGTTACCTATTCGAGAGGTCGAAGCGCGCGGAGCCAATGAACTGGCCAGACGAACGCTCGGCCTGTGCAGTCAGGTTTTTCGCTATGCCATCGTCCAAGGCATCGTCTCACAAAATCCCATTGCGCATATTAAACCGATTGATGCTCTAAAGCCTGCTAAGAAGGGACATTTTGCCGCTATTGAGAGCAAAGAGCTGCCAGCTCTGGTCAAGGCCATCCGTGATAACAAGGTCCGGCTTTATACAACAACACAACTGGCACTCGAACTCATGCTGCTGACCTTCGTTCGCACAAGCGAACTGATCCAAGCTGAATGGGATGAATTCGACCTTGAAAAGAAGGTTTGGCTAATACCAGCCAGCCGCATGAAGATGCGCCGAGATCACATTGTGCCTCTGTCGATCAGGGCTGTCGAAATACTGGTCGAACTCAAGTCACTTTCCGGGCCACGGAAATTCGTTTTTCAGCATTTCTCCAATCCCCGCAAGCACATGAGCAACAATACCATTCTCAAAGCTCTTGAGCGTCTGGGATACAAAGGTCAAATGACAGGGCACGGTTTCCGTGCTTTAGCGATGTCTACGATCAAAGAGGAATTGGGCTATCGACATGAAGTCATTGACAGACAGTTAGCACATGCCCACAGAAACAAAGTTGATGCTGCCTATGACCGAGCACAATTTTTAACTGAACGCGTCAAAATGATGCAGGAATGGGCAAGTTATATATACGAGATAGCAAGTTCTTAAAAACGATTTTGCCTTATAACTCTAATCCTCGTCTCTGATTAGAGCTTCTATATTTGCCAACTTCTCATTCTGCCAATCAGCGTAAGTTTGATTGGTATCCTTGACTTTCCATTCTACACGACCGTTTGACGCACGTCCAAAAACTATAGCTGATGCAGCACTAGGACTTTTAAAGGCGGTGCTTTCTTGAAAAATCGCTTTCTTTTTGTCGGTATGGACAACTAGTTTACCTTCATCGATTAAGCGGTCAAAAAGAGACTTATATGTGTGATCATCTTTACCTATCCATCTAGATTGTGCCTCAGATCCCGCTAATACAATAAAATCAGGACCTACTTCTTCAGCTTGAGCTGTTAAATCGTGTTTTGCGCTTTTGGCAATGAAAATTGGAGATGTAAGTGAATAGTTTGTTTCTGAAGCGTTTTGCTTCTCTTCTGATTTCACAACGGGAAGAACTTGTGGCTTATAACGCAAGAATTCATAACCTAATACTGGTAAAACTAACCGTAGTTGTGACATGAAGTAATTCATGTCAGCAATATCCGCTTCTGGCAGATAATTGTAATCTGGAGCTGTTCCGTTGTGAATACTTGTATAACCAGCATCATGGGACAATGCGATTAAACGACTTTCCAAATAACGGACGTGAGCTTTTGTTAGATTTTGATCTTTGCTTGTAATAACACAGGCCTGTTCCCAAAAGTCTTTTTTTTCGTCCTTGTTATGTTGAATAAGCCTCCTGCCTACATTATCACTTTCGCCAATGTAAACTAGTGTTTTACCAGATATTTGTGGATCTGGACCAGATAGAATGTAAACGCCAGTTCGCGTCATTTCAGGTCGCAACACTAATTCTTTAAGCTGAGTACGTGGTCCCATGATAACATGGCCGGTCCAGTTCATTATTTCAGCCGTTAAAATACCAAGCGGTGTACCGTCAACTAAATAAAGTCTAAGTGATTTTCCTAAATGCTGATTCATGATATGCCGCTCTAATTGTTTTAATGCTTTATATAAGTATAAAGCAACAATATAACGCTCTGCTACCAGTTGGTGCAATGAGAGCCGGATAACGCTGTTACTTTATTTATCAGAGAATGAAGCAAAACCTTCTATACATCTTTTAATGTCAGATGTTTTCCACGCTGTCACACGCAGGGATAACTTATATGGCTTTGGAAACCTGCCGGTACGACAACCATTCCACCAAGTGGCTTTGCTAACAGGAATAATCTTTAGCACCTCACTTAATCGCATAAATCCCTGCAACTGCATCTGATCTTCTTGAACCATCATATAGTTTCCTCAAAATTATACGTGATCATTCTCATATGTAGCAAGATAGGACTATCTATGCTGATTTCTTGCATGCATTAAACAGGGTGACTTACAAATAACTTCAGCCGTCCGAATCTTCAGTGCATCCTGAAATCAAGACACATATGTAATGTTATCTCGCAGCTAAAAAGCGAATTCGTAAATAAGTCACCTTTCATGTTTAACTGTCATTAATCAACCTTGCGTTGAATTGACATTCTGTGATCAAATCACGTATCTGCTTGATCTGTTGATAAAGCATCAGCGCATACTGTCTGCTGACGTTTTCCTGTATGAAAGGGAAGGTTGCTTCATGCCAACAAAAAAATCTCCGGCCCCTGAACCTTTAATGGACCGCAAAAGCGCAGCACGTTATCTGCGCGTTTCACCAGGAACCCTGGCTGTCTGGGATTGTACCAAACGCTATGATCTGAAACCCATCAAGGTTGGCCGCTCTGTGCGCTACCGCCGTTCTGATCTGGACAAGTTCCTCGAAGAACGACTCTGCTCCTAATCAAAAAGCGGGAAAGATCGGTTCGGCAAAACGGATCTTTCCCTAATTCCTTATCCACTCACCTCTGTCGGAGATCGTCATGGACAACGAACATGCGAACACTATAACTATGTCCCTAATTCTGGACAAGCTGGAACTGGTGCCAGTTTGTACGACTTTAACAGCATACGTTTATCCGTCCCCGTTTCATCCTCAACAATTTCCTTCGCTATCGGTCAACTTAACGGAAAACACCTGGTATGACCAAACGCTGAATAAAGGTGGTCAACTAACCGATTTTGTCAGTTTGTATCTACGAAGCCAGCAGGAGAACGCTACGCAAGCCGATGTACTACGCTGGATCAAAAACATGGCCAGCACTTTCCTTAATGAGTCAGCTGATTTTCGTTTAGAGCCAGAAAGCCAGCAGAAAGACACCTCCCTGATCCTGAAGAAATCAGGCGAGATCGAACATCTTGGCCTCGTTCATTATCTTAACAAACAGGCTATTCCGCTCGCAGTGGCCAAGGCGCATCTCAAACAGCTTTACCTTCTCGATAAAAATAGACAGAAAAATTTCACTGTCCTTGGCTTCGTCAATGAAGAGGGCGGTTATCAAGTTGAAAACCCTTTTTTCACTGGTTGTATCCGGCCTCAAGCCATCTCCTTTATTCGTGGCAGTTTGCCGAAACCGGACAGCATTCACGTTTTCAAAAGCTTCTGGGATTTCCTGTCTGTCATCACGCAAAACAAAACACCTTTACGTGCCGACGCTATCGTTTTGAATGATTATCGGTGCCTAGGACAGGTCATGGCCTATCTGCATCATTACGACTACCAAGCGCTGTTTTCCTGGCTGGATAACGATTCAGTCGGAGAAAAGGCTACAAGATACCTGACAGCGTGCTTGCAAGCCGTTCCACAGCTGAAACATAAGACCATGGCCAGAATTTACGCTCCACATCAAAGCGTTCATGCCTGGCACCTATATAAACATGACTAAAGTGATGATTGCCGAAGGAGACTGACCTCTCCTTGTGCAGTTGGTTTCAAAAGAATCCGGCTGAATCAATCTGTTCTGCCACAACTCAGGCTTAAGTCCGGCGATGTACCCGGCATCGCTCATTCCACCAACAACAATTTTCGCCAGCCTTCGGCTTTCCCCGCCCAACCAAAATTCTTGCTGGTTCATTCGCTACAGACGCCGGGTTTTGTCATCTCCGTAACCCTGACCCGTGGAGAACAGACAATGATCACACCAAAACGCTTCGATCCATCAACCCGCAACCGGAAGGAGAAAACCTTGACCTCACAAACCACCACTCAGAATGATGTTTATGCCCGGATCACCGCAAAAATCATGACCGATCTAGAGCAAGGCAATCTGACCTGGCGTAAGCCCTGGAATTCCGACCATCTGGCAGGGCAGGTTCTGCGGCCCTTACGCTGGAACGATGTACCTTACACTGGTATCAACACGCTCATGTTGTGGGGAACAGCCGCCGAGCAAGGCTATACATCGCCTTACTGGATGACCTTTAAACAGGCTCAAGACCTCAAAGCCAACGTCCGCAAAGGCGAGAAGGGGACGCAGGTCGTCTACGCGGACAAGATGACCAAGGAAGAAGAGGACCAAAACGGTGAAACCAGCACCCGGCAGATTCCGTTTCTTAAATGCTACGCCGTCTTTAACGCCCAGCAAATCGACGGCTTATCAGAGGCCTTCTATGCAAAGCCGAAATCATCGGTTGTCAATCCGGTTGCCAGAAACGAAACGCTTGACCGTTTCTTCGCACAAACCAAGGCTGACATCTATACCGGTACGCAAGCCTCTTATTCGATCACGACTGACCGAGTGCAGATGCCGCCGATTGAAAGCTTTGAAAGTGCTGAGAGCTATTACGCTGTTCTCGCTCATGAAATCACGCACTGGACCCGTCACCCAACACGGCTAAACCGTGATCTTGGCCGTAAACATTACGGCGATGCGGGTTATGCCAAGGAAGAACTAGTGGCCGAACTTGGAGCCTGTTTCTTAGCCGCTGACCTTGGCTTTGAACCCATGCCAGAGAGCAAGCACGCGGCTTATATCCAATCCTGGTTGCAAGCCCTACAGGATGATAAACGCTTTATTTTTCAGGCTGCATCACATGCGCAAAGAGCTGTTGAATATATTCACACGCTACAAGGTCTAGCTATGAGTTAAGCTGATCCGGTATTCTGGAGGTGCTAATGCGTATTGATTTTAGTACAGTTTTCTATCTTGGTGGTTGATACCGTCAGCCTAAGCATCGCTGGTGCGCCGAGGCCGATTCCTCTTTCGGACAACGTCTATACTCTAATGTATAGCCTCCAAGCGGGATTAAAAGTCAGTGATCTAAAATACCCTTCCTTCAAACTCACTGACTGAAAGTATTAGCGCTTTTTTCCCCGCACTACTTTGACAGCTTTCGACGAGAGCTCTGCCTCAGGCCACGTGGGAAGAGCTTGTCCTTCCCGATAGATTTGGGCTGGGTTAACGAATGCCCGCACTTCAGTCTGGGTACCAATGTGCGCTGGATTATCGCCTCCTATGTGGATAGGTCCCTTCCAGACGCCATTGCTTGCAACTTCTATAGGAGGTTGGACATAGTAGTCATGACTTATTGGATCGCGAACGACAATCCAAACCGTCGTGGCGTTGTTTACTCTTCCTTGGGCAAAAGTTTCTCTGGAGACGATTTCTCCATTAGTCGGCTGCTCTAGGACTAGGTTGCTTGGCGCAGCTTTGAATGAATGAGCTTTTAAGGCTGGTGTTCTGATGACTTCCACCGCCTTTGATGATAGCTCTGCTTCAGGCCACGAAACGAGGACTTGGCCGTCTTTAATCTCTTGACGCGGATTAACGAATGCCCGAATTTGGGAACGCAAACCCACATCTCCATAAACATTTTCACCGACATACACTACTCCCTTCCATGTGCCGTCCTGTTCGACTGTAATAGGAGGTTGAACCCAATGCCGAAGACCATCAACGTACTTGATCACAATCCAGACAGTCTGTGCATTAACTACTTTACCTTCAATCCGAACTTCCATAGGAACCTTTTGACCGTTAGTTGGTTGGCGGATCGTTAACCCGCTGGGAGGCAAATGAGGCTGGCCAGTTAGGAAATAGATTAAAAGTCCCACCGATATCATCACACCTACTCCTAGAAAGAGACGGATCATAGTGTGCCCCCTTTTTGCAACGACTAGAGCGCCAGCTTTCGGAACAGAAGAGGAAACAGCTGGATCAATAGGCGGGTCAGAGGTTTCTGCAGATACCTCAGCATAAGCTTGGCACGTCAATAAGATGCGCTTGCGTGGCACATAAGTGTTATTGCTGAAAATCAACGCCAAGGTATTCGTGCTGGGAATATGGATATCATTATTTCGCCGGTCAATGCCCTGAAGTTCGTAGAACTCATGCTCGAATGACTTGCGAAGTGGAGCATAATTATCCCGGCTTGTATTGTATTCAATCTCTGGATATGCCTTCTTATCTCGAATGTGGTACTGGTGGTACTTCCTCTTAATGTTTTCTCGCAGAGTTTGTATATCCTTATTAAAGTGTTGGCTTTCAGTGGGATGCATAATACGGGAACAAAAATGAAACAAGAACGAAACGCTTTAGAGCGGTAAAGTCTAATGGGCATTTTTTTTTGTAACGTTTTCCAGTGATAAACGCTTCACTAAAATTCTGCTTCAAATATATAATTCTTATTATGATGTCACTTTACCAAAACAAAACAACCAACGCCAGAAAAGCGCCTTTTTATTATCTCTTTCTGACTGTCCTACTGTTGACCGTTGTTTTTCAGTCATCCTGTACTTCATCTAAATCAGATGACACTGTCACCCCTCAACCAACTGGGAATTCAGTTATCCCTGGCGCTCCTGAAAAATTTAAAAACCCGGAAGGTTATATGACCATGGAGGTAGATGGAAAACCTTTAGAGTTCGGTATAAGCATTGCCAGTAGCCAACTAAGAACTGCTGGGACAGGAGGTATCTATGGATATTCATTCTATGCTGCTACTGAAGTTCCAAAAGAAGGCGTGAAGTCTATTACAATTAACTTAAGTACTAAAGGTGAACTGAAGGATATAGGCACGCTCAAAGGGGTTCATAAATCAAGCACCGTTATTGACGACTATAAAAACACAGTGCGCTTTCGCTATACCGTTAGTTCGGTTGAGAAGCGTTCTGAGCAAAACTGGATGAATGATAAGGATTGCACAGTTGAAATTACGTCCACTACAAGCCCATGGATTGAAGGTACTTTCACCGCAGATAATGCATTAAGTGGACCTACGCCGCTAACTATCAAAAAAGGTGTATTCAAAATCAGATATGAGAAGTAAGCTCTTATTTTTTGAAAGTTATTTCGGTATCGATCAACTGTAAATATTCTATCAAGTATGTTATCTCTTTATTTTTCTCGTTTTTCAAGTAAGTTGAACTTGGCTTTAATCAGTGATCCTATTTGGAAACCTCTCGTGTTGAGTAGTCTTTTGCTATTGACGACGCGTTGCAAGCAGGATGATCCAAACGCTCAGCAAGGAACAAATACCCAACAGGGAGCGAATACTCAGCAGGGAAACGCCCCTAACTGCAATAAATACACAAATAGAACAACGGATAGTGGACTAGGCAGCACTCGCGTGAGCGATGTGTATGTTGTAGGTCGTACCGTCTATGCCGCTACGTATGAAGGCCTGAGCATTTCGACTGATGGCGGAACGAAATTCATAAACAGAACTAAGGTCAATAATGGTCTGGGAAATAATCTTGTGCATGGAGTCTTTGTTGTAGGGAGTACCATCTATGCTGCGACAAACGGAGGATTAAGTATCTCTACCGATGGAGGAGTTAAATTCACCAACAGAACTACAGCCAATGGATTAGGAGATGATAAGGTACTCGGGCTGTATGTAGCAGGTAGTACCGTTTATGCTGCCACGCCCGAAGGGCTAAGCATCTCGACCGATGGGGGAAACAAGTTTACCAATATACCGCTGGGGCGTGATAACTCAGTATTTGGGGTATATGCTGAAGGGAATACCATCTATGCTGCTACATATGATGGCTTAAGCATTTCGAATGATGGTGGTAAAACATTCAATCTTAAAACTGAGGCCAACGGTCTGAGTAGTCACATTGTAACTAAGGTCTATCCTGTAGGCAACACTATTTATCTTTGTACCAGTGCCGGAGGGCTGAACATTACCACAGATGGGGGAAAAACTTTCACCCACGTGACTACAGCCAATGGACTTGGCAGTGATATTGTGAAAGGGATCCACGTAATTGGCAACAATGTCTATGTGGCCACGTATGTGGGCGTAAGCATTTCGACTGACGGCGGAAAAACGTTCAAAAATACGCGGGAAAACGGGCTGGGTAGCTGGAATACGAGCGATATATACGTAGAGGGCAATACTATTTATGTTGCCACGGATTTGGGACTCTCTTTGTGTTCATAAGTATCCCCATAAGCTTGGGCAACAATGGGTGTCTATTATACCGCACCGTAGCATGCTTTGAGGTTCTAATTTTTTCCAATCGCAATCGCTGTTACAATCATATCTTGATCCGTAGTTGAGACATACCGCTCATCTATCATTGTAATGAATCGGGGTAGATGATCGAGAAGGGATATAAATAACGGATCAAGGCCATAACCATGCAAAGTCACGATGTGAGATGAAAACACAAGCTGTATAGCGTTTTTGTCGCTTTCAGGATTAAACTCACAGGCGATCAAATACGCATAATTAAAAAACATGCGCTTGCCATCCGGCCAATTAAAACACAAATTGCGTACGTGTCCTGGCGAACTATGATCGTTCTGGTCAACTGTCTGAGGGTCAGAACCAGTTGGATTGCTCTGACGCATCTGATCATACCGAAGTTTAAAGCCTTGGTTCATAGTCTCGATCTTTATGGCGTTCTGATTTTACCAATTCTGTCTGTTTTGTCCTTGGCTTAGGCGTTCGTTCCAAATTCTGTCGAATGTGATCATGGACACGGTCCAAGACCACATTTTTACGCCCTACCAGTTCTAAGGCCGACTGGCGGTCCCCCAGTTCTGATGCTTGGTGCATCAGTTGTTGTTTGTCATCTGTATAGATGTGTGCTTTGTCTCGCGCCCTTGATACCGATACATAGAACTGTTTCGCGTTGGTAGCGGCAAAGGTTGCTGTTGGCTGCGAGATGAAAACTTCATCTACTGTTTTACCCTGTGAGGCATGCGAGGTCACGCAATACGCATGGGCTAAGTGACCGAAATCTTTGTTTAATCGGTATTCAGCTTTGCTGGCCCGGTTACGCAGGATAATCTCGCCCTGTTTCGTTAATCGGGTCACTTCCAGCATCTGACCATTGTTTAGGCGGTTCCGCTCCTGGTCAAAGCCGTTGCGCGTGATCCGGATGTGGTCTCCTTTAGCCAATGGAATCTGGCCTTTCTCGTATAAGTCAAAGTCGTTACTCTTTTCTAATGGCAGAGCAATTGTCTGCTGCTGTTCGTTGCGCATTATAACGCCGTCGGTAGTACTGCTTTCAATCGTCCAGAGACTTCCTCGCTTGATGCCAGTTCTATTCTGATTAAACTGCAAAATATTGCCCGGCTTAAAATTGCGCCAGTCGCTTTTCTGGGCTTCCGTTAGGTTGAGGTTCGTCAGTCGACTAACTGCAATCTCTTTCTTACTCAAAAGGCCGCTTGCCTGCATCTGTTCCCGAATGTCTTTGGTAACGGCTTCACCTTGTTCATGTGTTGGTGAAACAACCAAGGCTGATTTTCCTTGGCGCAAGGCCCCGATATAATCTTGGACTAGTTCCTTGTTTGGTTCGAGCGGATCAACACTCTTAAGGGAGCCGAGCGCATCCAGTTTTTCAAAGGCCGAGTGAACGTCTCCTTTTGTCAGATCTTCCACCGCCGAGCGGTATTGATTATCGCGTTGACGGTAGATTTTGCTGACTTCTGCGGATTGAATTCCGCTAACGGTATTTAATATACGCAAAGCGTCACCGCGAACAACACTGGCATGTTGACGTGTATCTCCGCTCAATATTAGCCGTGCGTTTTGCTGGTTGGTCAGATCGAGGAGGGCCGTCATATCCTTAGTTCCAAGCAGCCCGGCTTCGTCAACCCACAACACGTTTCCTCTCAAGGCTTCGTGCATCTTCTCATCTGCCAGTAACTGGGCAACGGTTGAGGCCTGATCAAAGCCCTCTTCTCGTAAGACGCCACGGGACGCCTGTGCCGTTGGAGCGACTACGATGACCTGCTTGCCAGCATTCTCCATATGGCGTACAGCCTCTTTCATCAGCGTCGTTTTACCAGAACCTGCGACACCACGGACGATAGAAACCCGATTTGTAGTCGTTAAGACATGGCTGACTGCTTCTGCCTGCTGGCCTTCCAGCTTCAACTTAGGCGCTTTGGCATAGAGAGGCCTCAGCTTGCCCTGTCCCTGCCGGGCGAGATTGACCATGCGCTGTTCCTCGGCCAGCACCTGTCTGGTCGTCGTGAAAACCCGCCCTTTCTCCGTGACATGGATAAACCTGTCGTCACGCGCGAATTCCCGACTGATATCCTCAGCCGATACTGACGCATGGCCAATTCCGTGCCGGTAGGCGAGAGCCAGCAACCGGCGATCTATCAGTACAGAGGCTCGCTCGAAACCGTGTGCTACGGCATGATCGATACAGTGCTGCGGGGACAAATTGCCTTTATCTTTAACGGGGGCAGAACGGATAACTTGTCGTCCTTCACCTTTCGTTTGTTCGCCTACATCCCGTATTTGTTGTTGCCAGTTCGCTTTGAGTTCGCCCATTGTGTGGCCTTTTTGCTTTTTAGAGCGGGTTCGTGCGCCAAGCTCGCTTAAGCTCTTGGCGTCGGTGATCCCTTTTACTTTAGCCGCTTGCCCGATCTGGTCAGTACGCTTGGAAAACAGGTCGATCACATGCTGAGGAACACCCTCAATCTCAAAGCTTTTCTCCGTCCGCCGGATTTGATAGCCAAGTTCAATCAGCTGGTCCGAGAGCCGTTTATGAAACTTGGCCTCATAATAGGGCATGGACCGCTGAATCTCCCGAAACTGTGCAGCTTTCACCTGATTTTCGGCGTCATCAAACGTAGCATTAAATATGAAAATGTGTGCATGTAAGTGCGGGTCAGGCAAGGAGCCATCGACAGGGCGGGCCGTTTTATGAATGAAATCCGCATAGATCAACTCACCGGTCTTACGCTCATCATCAACGCCGTTTTTTCTAATACGAGTTAGAGTATCCTGTTCAATCTCCTGCATAATCTGCTGTACGCAGTCTTGAAAGGTATTCAAGATGTGCTCGTCGTTCGACAATGCGCTGAGGATTGAAACAGACTTCGGGCAATGAAAGTTGATGTCATAGCCTACTGTACGTTCATCCTTTGTGCGTGGAGTTAAAGCACTACCGGATAACGGGTTTCGGTTTTCGCAAAGAGCAAAGAATGTGTCCTTGGTCACAGGGCCACTAAGTCCTAGACGCTCGGCGAGCTTACCTTTTAACCGTCCAGTTATCTCCTGTTCTTGGTCGGCCAGGTAATAATCAGCCTTCACCAAAGCGTCCTGAAAGTAGGCTTTGGCGTGACCGCTCGACTGGGATTGGATCATTCGGATCATGTGAAGAAGTGTAAACCGGGCTTACGCTTTATCCTGTCAATCCTCTTATTTATTAGCAACAATGCATCACAAATAATGCGGATTGACAGGAGAGCAGTGTACGCATGAAGGGATGCTACTTCTTTAATTTTACTATCAGACATCTTCCCGAAGCACAGCTTTGGCTTAGACAAGGGCGAAAGTTTCGTCCTGACCCGTCAAAACGGCCACCATTTGTCGCTGAAGAGTAGGATCAGCTGGACGACGGCCCATAAAGCTGAAACCGCGTGTTTCTTCAATTTCACGGCCTTCGATGATCGTTCTGCCAAGTTCCTCATTCACGATAGCTGCATCAATTTTGTCCATGATTACGTGATCGGCCTGCTGATAGGCAGAGATATAACTTAGCGAATAAAAGATGCTGCAAATAAGTAGGAGAAGACCGATCGACTGGCCGAAAATCCATAGAACGAGTCCACCAAGAAAGAAGAGGCCAGGTTCGAGAACGGTTTCAATTGTGCGTCTGTCGGCCCGCTCACCATTGATTATGAGGCTACGGAAAAAAGGATGGATGTAGCCGTTTGATAAGCTAAACCGGGCAAAATCAAACACACCTGGCAGATGGCGCACCTCATTGTACCGCTGGAATGCGGAATAAACGAAAACTGCAATATAGATGTACCAAGTGAAGTAATGCATAATAAAATTGGCCATGCTAAACTCGACATCGTAACCACCTAACCGCGTAAATAAGTAGAATTTTTCTTTTAGGATTGGATAGACGGCCAAGACAAAAGCAAGAAACAGAGCACTCGAAAAATTGAAGTACCGCTCGCCCATATTTCTCCTGATCGGCGTTTCAAGGAGCATTCGCGGTCTTGAGCTAACTGCAAAGAAGATTTGTAGAAACAACTCGGAAATCCAATTGCGACGAGAATACATCACCTGAAAATACAGTGCTTCGTTTTTGGAATTGTTTTTATCGTTGTTCATAAGTCAATTGGTTTATAACAGTTTATCTAAAATTATTAAGGCTGGTAACGCTGATCGAATGCCACACGCATATAGTTACGACCTTTAACGAGGGGGTCACCTTGGCGATGCAGATAAGCTTCAACGATGAATTGGTTCAAGGGACCGCCTGTCTTCAGTTTGACGATATCCTCCGGCCTAACCGCTCGGTCAAACTTCCAGCTCCGACCCTTTGTCTGTGAGTACTGATCCGACATTGTCGTGCTCTCCGAGCCATCTTCAAAATAAGCATCGCCAATCAAGGCGGACCCATAATTTAACGTTCCGATATCGCTGTTTGCATGAAATAGTTTTGAGCCAAATGTGCCAAGAAGTGAGTTAACCCGATGTTCGCCACTGTGGCCACCACCCATAAGCGCATAAATGTTTGACGTGTTCTGTGAAATGTACACCGTTGCGACCCGGCTGCTTCTTGCCGTCGCCTGGAACTCTGAGTCACGGGGATGTATAAACGTCTGTGCTTCATCAGCCCATAAGAATACAGGCTTGGCGTTAACGCTTACATTCCGGCGCTCCATCGCGCGTTGAAAAATGTATTTAACGAGGATCTGTATATTACGGCCAACGCGGTCATATTGCTTGACCGGAACGTTGATCAGGATGATCTTGCCGCGTAAGCAATCCTCCGGTGTGAGCGTAGAGTTTCCTTTGCAGAAAAGTGAATAAAACGGTTCGCGTAAAAACGGATAGAGAAAACCTGACAGGTTGAAATCGATTACACTTCTGGTCTTTTCGCTTAAATTGATAAAGCCGTAGAAGAACTGATCGATGTATTTAAGCGTCCGGACTTCCGGGATAGCATCCATCAACTCAAGCTCGTATTCATCTCCGCCCTGTCCACTGCTTATATACGCCTGCCTATCTGTCGGCAGTGTCGCAAAATACGCGTCGATTTTATGGACTATGTTTAGTCGCGCCAGATCAAATGCCTGATTGTAAACTTTACCGTATTCTTCGGCTTGCGCAACTTTGTTTCCACGCGGAATGCTTTGGACAACGTCATAGAGGAGGGGAACAGTCACCTCGCCATAAGCCAGCTTGCATAGATCGATGCTATTTGTAATCAGGGAATCAAGAGCAATCTTCCAGAACTGATCATCGCTGCGTCCGGCGTCCTGCTGCTCTCCAGCCTCAATGGCAACTTTCAAAACATCGATGAGATTATCGGTTGCTTTCTGGCCTGAACCGTGCGTGGACTCATATTGCATGAAGTTGAACCGTTCATTACCGCCAGGCTCTAGGATGATGAGGTCCTTTGTTCTCCCCGTCAGACGACAATACTCCTCCCATTGCTCTTTCTCGTCTGCTTTTGCTGTCAAAACCAGGCCGCCGATTTTGGCTAAAAGGAACTTCAATGCCAAGCATCGCGCCGAGCCTGAGGTTTTTCCACTACCTATGCCCCCTAGAATAACGACACCTTCTACAGCATGCCGCCAGTTCCATTGAGCACGTCCAGATGATGAAGCGAAGTCGAATATGGGTTTGTCCAGATCGAAAGCGGTATCAACATTTTTCCAATCATTAATGGTGTTCATAAACGATTATTGATTAATGTGAATATTATGTTTTGTAAGAAGAACAGGTGGCTAAACTGCCCTTCTCCATTCACGCGCCGGCATGGCCGGAACCGCATTGCTTATCTGCGGTTAAAGAGCGGTCACTAAACTCTATTACCTTTAGGGGTAAAACCGTCCAAGCAAGGGCATATCCCCTTACACATCATTGCTTGAGAATCTAGTTCGATTCTGATCTTAGATGGTCAACTCATAAAAGCCGCTCGTAAAGGATGGATTGGATTTCCCATCGACTGTCTAGATGATATTTACATGGCTAAGGTGATAAGTCATGACTCTGGAATCTTTCGAAACTTCGGCCTTCCAGTATAACCGTTCCGTTTGCGCAAACGAATGCCTGTATAGAGTGTAGAATGACTCTATAAAAGATTTGATTGAGTGTGTCTTGTCTCGCTAAGAATCTGACGAGCGTGGAATGTACTTTTCGGGGATATAAACACCAGCAGCACTAAGCCGTAACATCAGGCCGCATTCCAAATAGATGCGATACGGTTTTTCCGCACGCCATTCGACGACGCGGCCTCCGACTGGTAGTTTATAGGGATTGTCAAGAATGTGATACTTCATAAAGGAGCCTCCGTTTTCTGGTTGTCCTCATAACTTTGCAAGCGTTCCTGCTGCAAATTCGGCGTTATGCTATCGGATTGTACATCATTAGAACAATCAACAAGCTTGGGGAGCTCTTAGGCCGTGTCTGATTTGCTTAGGTCATTAGCTGCGGTTAGATGAATCACAAACCGCATATCCAGCCGTATTCGGTACGAAGTAAGATCATTCCATTCATCAACTTCGCCTGGCGCGGATATTGTGCAAGAATTAGAACTCAATGGGATCGTCGGCATGATTAGAATTTATTGAAGGTGAAAAGTCTAACATGCTTAGGGAGGCTTGTCTTCTAGCGGGACGGTTTAGCAATCGTTCATTGGCGATTGCTTTCCATTCGCGAGTGGGGCCAGTGAATGTTTCCATTGGATAGATAGCAGTTAAAGTTGAGATCAAAGGTTTTCAGAGGTAGGTAGGCGGATAACTCATCCCGCCTACCTACCTTATCAATCAGCGGAGTAGAATCTGTTGTCGTAAAGTGATTTTACCAAAACCTCGCCTGAAAGAGTACGAACCTTCGTTACGCCTGTACAATCAGTCCCGAGAACTTCTCCGTACATAGGACCGTAAATGGTTTCAATTGTTGTAGTCATTGTAATAGATGCTAAGTGTGAACTGGAATCTCATGAAATTCGGTCTTCCAGTATGACCGATTCATATGCGCAAATGAATGCTTGTCTAGGGTGTAAAATGACCCTATAAAATATTTGATTAAGTATGTCTTGCTAAGAATCTGGCGAACCTAGCGTGTACTATTCCGTAACATAAACACCAGCATCACTCAGCCGTAACATGATACCTCACTCTGAATAGATGCGATATAGTTTTTTGCACGCCATTCAACGACGCGGCCTCCGACTGGCAGTTTATACGGATTGTCAAGAATGTGATACTTCATAAAGGGGCTTCCGTTCTCTGATTGTCCTCATAAATTGCAGGCGTGTCTGAATACTCCTTGTAAGCACTGACTCTAGCGACTATAATATCTTGCGATGTAAGTATGCTCCTATGCAGCCTTTTCTAAATAGATTGTCACCAACTGTTTTGGCATATGAATAGTTGCAGCTTAGACTATTAGCCATTTCTCCCTTGATGTTAAGTATAGCATTCCCTGTCGTGAATTCAGCACTTTGCTGTCAAATTCCACATTTCAATTTTCATTAATGGTTGAGACTCGTATTGATATTAAGGCACCGGCACCCACAAACCGGTTCGCTCGCACAAGCGGAGCATGCGTCCAGTTGCAAGACGTATCCGGCAAGGTATAGTGTCCCGCCAGGCAATGATTTCGGCACCGCATGGCATGTTATCAGAAGTGTTAATTCGGTTTAGATTTTTCATGATCATGTTTGTTAGTGTGTGCGTCAAATTTTAAAAATAGTAGGATAATGGTTATTCAATTGTCCCTCACTGAGGGCTTCTGGATATGACAGGCAAGCGAGTATCCTCATAAATGATTGTGAAGTCAGATCCGATCTAATTTTTATGTAAGGCATACCGTTCAATTACTTTATGCCAGTTTTATCTACAAGCTTTTGCCTCGTTGTTGCATTTAAAGCTATTGCGCCGTCTATTGTTTATTGCATTTCATATATTCGCTCTGTACTATTGTGCTGCATAAAGGTACAGAAGTTTGTGTATAATATGCAACTATCTTCACTAATATTTATTTTTGTACTGTTTTGCGTGTATAAAAGTACAAAAATAAATGCCTTAAATTCTTGCTAATACTGGGCTCAATTGATTAATTTCATAAAATTTTATATATATGAAGTGAGTAACAGAAATAATATACCAACTGACTTTTTTAAGACACATGGCCTTTCTCCTATAAAAGGTTTAGGAAAGAATATATTTAGTAGTCAAAGTCCAACTGCACCTACGGACTCTTTACTGTACAGAATAGGTATAAAAGAAGGAGCCCCACCAAGTGTGTCAAATAACGATTTATTTGACGAAGCATCTATATATGATTATGCTTTAGATTTAGAAAACGTAATAGCCCATTCTACTGAACTTACAGATGAAGAGGTACAAAAAGTGCTAAAATATGTAGATGAGTTTTTAGATAGAGGGTTCGAAATAGGTATTTTTAAATCTAATACTCAAGAGTTGGTCAAAGCAATTTTCGAAGAAAAAGAGATAGAAGAGGTCAATTTGGCCGAAAAAATCCAAAACATAAATTTCAGATTCCTTTCACTAGTAGATACAGATAACAGCTACTATACTACCGAGGTACTTGCATCTACAATAATAAAAAGTAGAGAACAGGCAGCTAATGATGGAGCTAAACTTATCGTAAAGAAAGCAGCACATGAAAGTTCAAAAAAAAGGAATGAGGCAGCAGATAAATACGCTATGAATATGTTTTCAGTAGTCGAAAATATAAAAGCAGAAACAGGAGTTTCAACAATAAGGGGAATAGTCGAACTACTAGACAAACGAGAAATAGCAACTCCTAACGGAGGCCAGTGGCGTATCAACACTATTCAGACCCTACAGAAACGGTGGCAAGAGTTAGGTCTTGTACCTGCACCAAAACATAGATGAGGGCATAATCGTCTTAGCCTATTACTGAATTTAAAGCGTCATCTGCATCCTTGTGAATAAAATTTCCCTGATAACCAATTGTGGTTGTAATTGAGGTATGTCTATATAGCTTCTGTAACAGCTGAATAGGAATCTTATCGCCTGATAAATTGCCGAATGTGTGGCGAGCTATATGCATAGTCATCGGCTTAATGATCCCCAATTTCTTAGCGATATGCTTTAGGCGCTCGTTACAGGATTTTGTCCTTGTCTTGATTCTAATTTGGACATCATATCTCTTTGATAGATCCGGCAGTGATGCTAGATCATGGAACACGAGGTCGTGCTGATTGTTGTGTGGATACTGTTCCAGAATCCTGAGAGCCTTTTCTGGGACTTTCAATGATCCTCCCTTAAGGTTCTTACCCATTGCGTAGTATAGGCGATCATTCTGGAAGTCAGACCATTTCAGGCGCAGCACATCAGATACGCGCATGCCAGCGAAATAGAACGAGATTAGCCACAAGTTACGCGCATGGTTTTCAGCATCTGACAATTCGGCATTCTCAAGCAGTTTGACTTCATCTGCCGATAGCCCGATTTTCAAACTGTCGGGAAATTTGATCGTAATCTTGCCTTTGCCAAAAGGGTAGTGCTTCCGATCCGCTACGCCTGCCGTGATGGCTTGATTATATATAGTTCGAATGACAACTAGGTGATTTACGGCTGTTCTGTCAGTGACGTTGCGTGTATGCTTTAGGTGCACCACAAATTTTTTGAGTACAGCCGCCGTAATCTCCGAAAAGCTGATATTGTCGCTTTTCATGAATTCTCGAAAGCGATTAATCCTTGGCTGGTCTGTTGACAGCTGATTGGATTTGCCCGTTTTACGCAGATGATCACAATAAATGGCCGCTTGTTTGAAAAATGTATTTTCCTTGGCCGCAATCATCGCTGAACGCATCGCCTCAACCGATGTATCAGCGTTGTTTGTCTCTCTTTCAAGCAATTTATCGTTATAGTCGGCAACAGCCTTTGCCAACATGTTATTGAAGCGTGTTGCGTTGGGGTAAGATTTCTTTACTTTGTGGGCTTTTTCATCCCAGTCAGACAGGCGAACAGAATGACCGAGATAAGTATAGAACGTCTTGCGGTCTTGCGTGTATCGGATGGCAAGAGGGTAAGTGCCGTCTGCTTTCTGATTTTTGCGCAAAACAATCTCGATAGAAGCCATAGTGTCGTATTGTGAGAGGACAATAATAGGACAACAAATGGTGATTTTTTATAGTTTCTGATATTCTCTTGTTTTTTATAATTGTCTGTATATCAGAGACTATTGATACAGGTAAGACCATATAACTACAAAGCCCACAGGACTTAAAATCCTGTGGGCTTTACGGCCCGTGCGGGTTCGACTCCCGCTCCTGGTACTTGTTAGTTAAAAGGTCATATCTGAACGGATGTGACCTTTTTTGTTTACGTTTGGACGAATAAACATTCAATCATAGTATAAGTCGAATGCGCTAAGCTTGTATACACTATTGGTTGCTTTTATAATATTAGTTAATTAGTATTTGTAAAATATCTTTCGGTAACATTTGTGGCATAAAATGTGATATTATGTTTTAATGATTAAATTAAGTCTCAAAATAATGCTCGGCTACATAAAAGAGCAAGTAGGTTTGATCGACTGCATAAAGTATCAATAATGTCAACAGAACTTTACATTGATCGTAAAACTGTGTTGCTAATCAAGGATATCGTTCGATTAGAAGGAACAGGTAATTACACAAAGATATTCGCAAGAGAAGGGAAGTCATTTACAAGCAGTAAGACATTGAAAACCCTAGCTGCGGAATTACCAGAACTACCTGATTTTATTCGTATTAATAAAACTCACCTTATCAACGCAGGCTATATTACTGGATATCAGTATGACATGGGAGGTGACGGTAAGAAATTTCTGGTTGTGTCAATGACGGATGGAAGTTCACTAATCGTTAGCCGCAACCGAGAGTTGGCGCTAAGGAGGTTGTTGACTAATACGTAGCAAGCTATTTAGGTGTCCTAAACCACCAATGTACAAAAACCTATCCTACACTGCTTCACTGTATATTCTGATAGTGCGCAACTGTAAATTTATTATTTGGTGACATATATGGTAGCATAGATTTTTCCGCAAAAGCTAATGGGTAACGGATGAGTGATGATACAGAAATAGTTGTGTTGACGATTAATGAAAAACCCTACTAGTAAAACCAGTAGGGTTTCTATATCCACACCAGATAGTAACAACGGAGGATATGTCGTTTGTACTACCGAGTCTAATATAATAAACTACCAATCAATAAGTAACCAGTATTCATTAAAAGAAATTTATGTATGATCAGCTTCCCGTGTGAAGACTGGCTAAGAAGTGTTGGGTAACCTAGGTGAGCTTAAAATCGTTTTAGTGCGGAAAGCATCTTTGAGTACGCGAGTCGTTGAGCGGCTATCGGCTATTCATTTACTAAATGGAACGGTATGGGCATTTACATTGGAACGTCCGGTTGGAGTTATGATCACTGGCAAGATGTTCTATACCCGGATCATACGCCAGTTCATAAGTGGTTAGATTACTATATGCAGCAGTTTCAAACGGTAGAATTGAACAGCAGTTTTTACCGTTGGCCTAAACAATCTACGTTTGTTCAATGGTATCAGCGGTTACCCGAAAATTTTCTCTTATCCGTTAAAGCGCCTAGGGGACTGACTCACGCAAAAAAACTGTATGCCCCCGAAATCTGGATGGAACGGATCAAAGCGTGCTGGCACGAGTTGCGTGAGAAAAGGGCGGTTTTACTCGTACAACTGTCTCCTCAGCACGTTTACGATTACAATCGGTTGGCTTATTTTCTGGAACAAATTCCCCATTGGATGCAAGTAGCGGTAGAATTTAGACACGTGAGCTGGCATAACGAGTCTACTTTTTCACTGCTGGAACAACATCGGGTAGCTTACTGCATTATGAGCGGGGCTCAGCTACCATGTTTACTATTGAGTACAGCTCCTTTTGTGTACATCCGATTGCATGGCCCAGATCATCAGTACTTGTATGGCGGTTCTTATTCAGATACCGATTTGCAGTGGTGGGCTGATCGAATTAACGAATGGACTGGTGCAGGAAAAGATGTGTATGTATACTTCAACAACGACGGAGCGGGTAATGCCGTTCGTAATGCACAGACATTACAAAGAATGGTAGCCATCCAATAAGCAGAAGTAGCCAATATGTGGCCTTAAGTTGCCGGTCAATTAATTTGTGGTTGTCTTTAGTATACTTGTAATGATGCTATATTACCTTTGCATAGTATACAACGAGATAGACGCCGTTGGTACTTCAAGCGCTGCCAAGTCCACGATTTGGCAGGGACTTTCGTACTGAAAACTAATCCCCGTCAGTAATGCTGTCGGGGATTATTGCTATTGGATGGCTTTTAAAGCGATGATATACCCAGAGAAGAACAACGATTATACTAGCTACCATCAACCCAAGCAACTGTAGACTTTAACAGCGATAAAGAGGTTCTCGATAAGCGATTAGATTAATTGCGAATTTCAACCAGTTCGTTAGCCGCTGCATCAATTTAAATAGTATATAATGTATATACATGAATTTGGTATTCAACTAAACTTACTTCTTGTAAATAGTGTTGCTGGATAAAGTTTACCTCTTTTCATCTTCGAACTCAGTCATGAAATATTTACTCGAAGTAATAGCCGTTGTCTTATTGATAGCGATTCCTCCGCTGGCTTATAGCCTTTCTGATGTTGCGCTATGGCTAATGCAGGAACAGATGCAGTACATCCCTATATTTGTTTTTCCGCTGTATTGCTTTACAATGCTTTGTGTAACAACCATCTGGGTAAATCGCTGCAATCAACACCAGAACTTAGCTAAATAAATTTGATAAGAACGTATACGCTCACCCAATAAGAATTACTTACTTGATTTTTTGACGATAACGGCACTATAGATCGTCGCTATCTTCCTGTAATTGTTCTTCCTCCAGGTCTAGTCTGTGCTCAATGGCGCGGATTACATCGTCGTCATAGTCCGCCCGATTCCGAAAAGAGTGTAGTTTTTTGCGTTCCTGTTCCGTTACTTCCATCATAATCTGCTGAAAGTGGCCGATCAAGTGAACCGCTCTTGCTCGTGTACCGTCATCGCTGTTCGCTTCTTTCAACAATTGTAACTTGTGTTTCAGGAACTGAGCGCGGTACTCAAGCAGGCTGTTGTGCCGAATATCATGCGCATAACCTGAAGTCAATTTATCGAAAGCGACGTGATACAATTCCAGCTCGATTTCTAGCCGCTGCTGATCATCAGACTTCGCGTTAGGAAATGCTTCGGGCTTCACCTTGCGAATCACCCAGGGTAGCGAAAGACCTTGGCCTACCAGCGTAACAATGATGACAACAAACGTAATGAACAGGAAAAGATTTCGGTCCGGAAAGGGCTGGCCATTGGGTAACAATAACGGGATGGAAGCTGCGGACGCCAACGATACAACGCCCCTCATACCGACCCAGCCAATAATAATCGGGTTCCGCCAGCCGGGATTGCTCTGAGCCACCGTAATGTACCGGCTGATAAACCGGGTAAATGCTGAACTGGTAAAGCCGGATATAATTCGCACGATAATGACGACCAGTGTAATAATCAGGGCATAGTTGAATGCGGTAAGAACGGGTATACTCTTTATCGATTCGGTAATTTCGGGAAGTTGTAAACCAATCAAGAAGAAAATGACGGCATTCAGAATAAAGACGACCGACGACCAAAGAGCGGCTGCCTTTAAGCGACTCTGGTGCGAAAAAATAAAATGAGCCTGATAAGCGGTAAACAGTCCACCACTTACTACCGCCAGAACGCCGGATGAATGAACAGCTTCGGCCGAAAGGTACATCAGGTACGGTAAAACGATTGAGAAAGCAACGTCAACGTTTGCATTGGTTGGTAGCCACTTATAAATGATGTACGATAATAGACCAAAGGCAAGACCAATCCCAATGCCGGAAATCACGACGATAACAAATCCAGTTACGGCTTCAAACCAAACGAAATTATGCGTCGTGATAGCGGCCAGCGCAAACTGAAACAGCGTCAAGCTGGTGGCATCGTTGAGCAAACTTTCTCCTTCGAGAATAGAAACAACGCTTTTAGGAAGCCGGGTGTACCTTAATACCGAAACGGCGGCAGCGGCATCCGGTGGCGATATGATGGCGCCCAGTAAGAAGCCTTGACTAAGCGTAAAGCCGGGAATAAGCCAGTAACTAACAAAGGCAACGGCAGTTGCCGTGAACAAGACAAAGCCCAGAGCCATTACGCTGATAATCCGTCGCCATTTCCACAAGGCTTTGAGAGACATATTATTTGCGGCATCGAACAAGATGGGCGGTAGTATGACCACAAAAACTAATTCTGGATCAATGTGTATAGCTGGAACAATGGGTACGAAGCTTACGGCTAAGCCAGCTAATACCAGAAAAACAGGGTAAGCTATCTTTACTTTCTGAGCAACGATGACCAGTAGGGAGACACTAAAGACCAAACCTAAACAGAGAAAAATAAGGTTGTGTAGTTGTCCTGACATAAGCTTACTGCATAAGATGCAGCGGTTGAAACGCTTTTTAGAATTCTCCGAATGGAAACTGCTCGTACACCTTCGAACAACCAAACGACGCTGTACTTTCCAATAGGAGCTTCGACCGCGTTAAAACAAACGGCTGGATTGCACAGGTTATAAGAGCAGGATTATGGCTTCAGTATACAAACAAATTTGTTAGGCTCAAACTGAATTGTCGTTTTCGTGCCTACTCTGACTGCTTATCCATCAAAAGCAAATAAGCTAGCTGCTGTTTATCTCATTGCGCATGAAGCACCTCTTATTGACTGGCCTTGTTGGACTGGCAGGTACACTTACCTGTTTAGGGCAGGCATCCCGATTAAAGGATGCGAATACGTTATGTTGGTTTGTTTACGCTGGCGATCATCAGATCGCAAAAAAATGGGCAATTCATACCGAGTTCCAGGGACGCCGGGTTGACTGGGTACAACAGCCACAACAGCTATTATCACGGCTGGGGTTCGTTCGTACACTAACCGAACGCGTGGAATTGTCGGGAGGGTATACCTATTTTCAAAGCTATCGTTATGGTAACTACCCGGAGGTAATGGGCCGTGTAGAGCCGGAAAACAGACTTTATGAAGATATCTCGCTGAAGGACCAATTGGGTAGTTTGGGGCTGACACATCGCCTTCGGTTAGAGCAACGCTGGTTAGGCTCGCGTGACCAGAGCGGTCAGGGGGCTGTACAGGAGTGGGAATATCAAAACCGTATCCGCTATCAATTATCGCTGGAATTTCCGCTACAGGGCAAAACAATTGAGGATAAAGAATGGTATTTGAATGCCTTTGACGAATTATTTATAGGGTTTGGCCGAAACGTGAATGACAACGTTTTTAATCAGAACCGCTTGTCTAGTGGCCTGGGCTATCAATTTACTAACAATGCCAAACTAGAGCTAAACTATCTCTATCAAATCAGGCAACATGCTGACCCAGACCCGGCCTCCAGTCGGTCGGTTGTTGAACTCAACAGTGGTATCTGGGTAAACGTACTGTACAACCTTGACTTTACGAAGAAGCAATAAACGACTGATAATGAATAGAGACAGCCTGGAGAAGCTCGGCTGTTAAGGTAATTTGAGGCCTGTTCGTAAGAGTCTACTAAGAAGCCAGAAACTTATGTGGTCGGTTTGTGGCAATCACCTGCCAGTGGCAACTGACGGGCCATTTTTTACAGCTACCAACGTGATTGCGGTTGTACTAATGAGGGGACGAAGCCAGTCAGAAAGAGCAGAGGTAAGGCAAAAACAAAGTAGAGAGCATCTAATAAAGATGTGTGACGATGTTTAGAAGTTTTGATCTAAACAGAGTAATACGATTGATAATGTTAAACAAAAGAGTCAATAGTACCTCTCCAGGCCGGAATGGGCTACAGGCCCAGCTGAGGCTGGGAGATCTGCCTACTCTGTTAGAGGATTGGCGTCAGGCTATCAGTACGTTCAAGGATTTGTACCATTTGCTGGAGCAATCCATTGAATTAAGAAAGCAGGTCATGGCTGACGTTACTATTCAGCTCGTGGCTATGGATGAGCAGCATTCGGTAAAAGAGATGGAAACGATCCGTCAGAGTATGCTGGCCGAGCTGCGCTGTATGCTTAACGAGATGAACAAACCGCAGAACCTTGCCTTGACAGCCAGCGATGTTGAACGGCTCCACAGGCATACCTTGCGTTTACAGGAACAGAATCAGCGAATTCAGTGGCTGGTTAATTAGCTTGTCGGTTACTCCAGAAGCTGCTTTGCGTACAGTTTTTGAAGCTTCTCCCGCGAGCGCTTAAGCCGCATTTTAACTGCACTTTCCGAAATACCATACTGTTGGCTGAGCGCCCGGATGGATAATCCTTGTTCATGTTTCTGTCGTAACAGCTTGACCTCCTCCTTGGGTAGCTGATTAAGTACGCCTTCAAGCTCCTCGATACGTTCTTCGAGCACAAAAGCCGAACTGGTTTCGGGAAGGCCGTTGGCTTGTTCGTCTGATAACGGCTCTGTTGTCAGGCGTTTACTGATCCGAAGCTGATCCAGACAATAATTATGGGCAATAGAGTAAAGCCAGGTTGAGAAAGTAGACTGGTTCTGGAAGGAGTCCAGTTTATTGAATACTTTAATAAAAATGTCTTGCGTATAGTCCTGAGCGGCTTCAGAATCCTTGGTAATGGAAAGGCATTTGTGGTAAACTTTACTCACATACCGACTATAAAGTGCTTCAAAGCTATCAGGTGAATTCGTGTTTTGAAACGAGTTAACCAGTTGCTCATCGGCTAGCCTGGCTTTTTTCATAGGTAGGTCATTAGCTAGTTTAAGTTGAGACTAGCTAACAGAACTATGGTAACTAGATATTTATTCGATTAAGCAACATAAAAAGTATACAATTCAATTGCGCTACAAGTATTAACATATACTTTTTGTAGCATAATCCGTATTTAATGTGTTTCTAATGTGTAAATATGCCACAATGGCGAAATAATAAGTAAGTAGCACCTATGGAGCGTTACTACTGATGCAATTATGTAAATATATTGAGCGGTATGTATACTCTTCAATAAATAACCTCACCAAGTGTACTTTTTGCTACCTCCTGTTCTGAGTCAATGGATTCGACATCATATTTACCAGAAGTTATCCGTATAGCTAGAAGGGGTTTGCAGACAGCTTTCTGCGATTGGGCTCAACACGCTTTATTGGCACAGAGTTTTATCGTTGTTTAGTAACTACGTTTGTTACACTATACCAGGTATGAGTCCTATCAACAAATATTGTAAAGTAGTATAGCCTTGCGATCTTCTACAGGGCTATACTACAGAACGTTAATAAACAGATGTGGATAGAATTAATGCAAAGAGATAAATCGAAACGGTAAGGAAGTTTACCCGAAGTCTCATCAGTTACGACTAATAGATGATCCACTCGTCACAATAGGAACCATTTGGCAATACTTTGTAAGCGAAACAGTTATGCTACTGTTGATGCTACGTTTTATCGCAGAAATCTAAAGGCCTTGGTTGCACGACTATTAGCTAATAAGAAGAACATAGCTTCCAGAAGATGCTATAGCGAAAGGCTTATGCAGCTAGTTTGATAGGTCTGCTACGAGTTCGTCTGCGAGCCGATAACCGGCCAGAGCGACCTGGCGCCGGGCAATGGGCTTGACGGTAGCTATGTAGTCTGGTGGCAACACCGATCCTTCTGTTTCGGAGCCAGCCTGCAAGGTGTTATTTCGATATACATTGTCTTGCGCCAATTGAAAGCTTTCCTTTGACCAAGCGATAAGGTCCGGATTACCTAACTGTGGCAATTGAGTTCGCGAAAACGCTGCTCGTTCCTGGGTTGCTAAACTATCGGCTGAGTGATAATCATCCGAATTCAACAGCATGCCGTCCCAGAAGGAATGGAGATTGGTGGTGTTGCTGCTCAAGGCAAGCTTTATTTTAAATAAGTTGCCTCCTTTGTCTCCCTGAGGAAATTGAGTGCCAACCAGTGCTGATGTATGCAAGGGCATATGAACGTCACCAGTGAGGTGAAAGAGCCAGCACAGAGCAATCGCTTTAGAACTGTCGGCCACATTACTTTTAAGTAACTGTCTGTTTAATGCGTAGGCTTGTAAGATCGTTTCGCCGGTTGGTAACGCACTGTCGCTACGAGCAATACCCTGTTGTGGTGCATAAACATAGTTGATGAAATGCCAACTGAAGTGATCATGATAAGGATCTGTTCCTTTCACGTCATCAGGCCAGCGAGCCGCTAGCATAAACAGGTACTCATCCTGCTCCTGTTGCGACAGTTTAAGCGCGGCCATTTGAGGAGCCCATCGGTTCTGAAAGTAAGGGTGTTGCTTAAGAATAGTCAATAGCTTAGGTAGCAGTTGGGGTGAAGTGGTATTCAGCTCTTGGTAAGCCATAGCCCCAATCGCCATGTGAGTAGCTTTGTTCCAGCCAAGCGCAGCCGGTAAAGTGATAAACAAGAGTCCAATAAAAACAAGAATTGACTGAAAAAGCCGCTTCATAATGGGTAAAGTTAGTTATGCTGATAAAACAGGATAGCGTAGAGCTGTCTATAAAGGCTGATAAAGTAAGTGCACTACGAAGTATCAAGTTAGATTTTCCCGTTGTATAGGTTGTTTAAACATTGTTAAGAATGTGAGGTTTTGGTTCCAGTATAAAGCTGTGATGAGGCACCATTCGCACACACAAGACCCCTGCTATTCAGTAGGGGTTTTCTTTTGATCCAAATCCTCACTACTGTGGGCAATCCACAAAAATACTTGGTTAAAGAAGTACATAAAAAGTAGTGGAGTGGGTAAGCCAGGTTGCTTTGTAGCCTGGCTTATTTGTGTTAACAAGGCTTTTAAATCAAAATATTAAGTCTAACTGCAAGCAGGCTGCCTGGATGACTTACACGTAACGAGATAGACAAACAACAAGCGAAGATTTGTATTAACTTCTTTTTCCATGTATTAACAAATTCTACTTAATGTTTACTAGGTTTATTTTCTTGTTTTGCCGTTCACTCAACAATAAAGCCTGCCTGCAACGACTTACTGTTTAAATTACAGACAATACGTAATAGATAGACACAAATAAGCCAGAACGCATATGCGTTCTGGCTTATTTGTGGAAACTGAATTGGCTTTTACTGCCAATAGACTACCGCAGTTTATAAGCTATTACCTCTCATCATCATCTGCTACTCGGTTTATAATAGCGCCTGTGCTACTAGTGTAATGGTTGCTTCAATAAGCATCAAACTGTCTATTTGAATACTTTAGTAATCATTATGCAGGCCAATGTAGATAAACGATGGTATTTCTTCAAGCAAACGATCTCAATATGACAAGTTGGATGTAGTCACAAGCAAAGACTTTTTCTTGTTCGTGCTACGTTTGATGAGACAAATTGGTCGGTCTACAAAGCACTACATTAGAGTTGGATCAACTGTTGCAAATTTCAGACTCAACCGATTCACAAAAGCGTGCATAAGGGGTTTTATAAGCTGCTACGCTTCCTGCCATACACACGTCCGGTCGGCCAAAAATAAAAACTGAACTTAGTATTATTTCTATTAATTAAATTAAAAAATAAGTTACTTGTTTTAGATATAGTTACCGATAGATAAAAAACGTAAATAAAAAGAACGAATGTTTTTTATCTTTGAAAATATAGATTCAATAGGCATACATGCTGGCATAAAGCAAGCAAATCATTTAACCTGCGAGAAACGAGTATGAAAAAAATGGTACGAAATCGAGTTTTGACCAGCCAGCGTATTATCGATACTTTAGAGCAAATTTTAGCAGAAGGGGGTACCGAAGCCGTTAGTATCAACCTTATTGCCGAACGAGCAGGCGTAAGCAAAGCGTTGATATACCGATATTTTGGTGGTGTAGATGGTTTGCTGGAATACTTTGTACGAATGGGCCGGATGTTTCCGCACTATACACCTGCATGGTTGGAGCAAATACAGCCAGCGCATCCCGGAGATTTAGCGAATTTATGGTCGTCTCAATCGTTGCAACTTTTTCGCCACATCCGCGTCTCGCGCTCAGCTCGCGAATTGTTTAAAGCAGGCGTAAAAGACAACGACCCGCTCGCGGATGTGATTAGCAAAGCGCAGGATGGCGAGCTTACGCACCTGGTCGATCAACTTGCTTTTATCAAAGGCTGTGATTACCATGCTATTTCCGCTATAATCTTAGGTGCGCTCTCTTACTTAACAATCCAGGCTCAAAACGACCGGACTGTTATCGGCATTGATCTGCGTAGCGAAGAGGGATGGCAGCGGATAGAGAAAGCAGTCTCAATTATCTACAAAGCTGTTGGTCGGTCAGCCATCGACTCCTCCAATACAAACATTACTACCAAGTTAGTGGATTTGTCGGTCAGCGCTTGGTGATGCGGTTTAGCTTGCTTGAGTACTTTCGGGCTATGGTGTACTGATTGTGTATGAGTGAGTGTAGCAAAGCTGCTTCTTCAAAGACCGTGTAGTGGGGGCCGATCTGTTGATAACTAGCAGTCTATTTGTAAGGACAGTCTATTCCTATAGATGGTGTTCCGGCTCTGTTCTGCTCACACGTCAGGTCTAGACAATTAGTAGCCTTCGCTCAACTATAAGTTTCTGTTGGGTAACTTGACTACCGTCTTGTAAAAAAAAATACGTACCAGTTAATTAATAAGTTATTACTCACTTGCGGTTGATCCTTTTTGTTCTTTATTTTCAGGTAGTGGCAATGAAAAGGTAGCCCAAGTATTGTCACGTTGGATTAGTGCCCCAATCCCCATCTGCTCTGCGGACGGGGATTTTTATCTAATGACCAGTTGATTCGCATTTTTGAGAAAATTATGGCACAAGCTTTGTCTATAACAGCAGTTAAGCACAGGTAAATCGTTGCCTGAATTTGAAAAAGTAATTGAGTACCTTATCGATTTACTATACGCTTTGTAATTGGGTTTGTGAGATGAAGTGGATGCGCTTGAGTCTGAAAATGGAAATGCTTGTTGTGAAGAGCGTACAAAATGAATTCTACAGACAAATCTGGGTCTTAAACTAATCTGCTTATTATTCAACGTTTTCTAACGACTATGAACACAGAACGAAATCCATTTGAGTTGACAGACGCTATTACATGGCTGTTGATGATACTAATTGCGACTCTTTACCTGTTTGATACAGTCTATCTTACCATGCTATGCTTAGGCCCTGTTGGTCAGTGTTGGTAGCTATTCTCTCCGATTATTCGCTTTAAACACCTGGAATTCCAATCCTTAGTATACTTATTGAATACAAAAACACCCGGCTTCAACCGAGCCGGGTGTTAAAATTTGTTTTTATGATGCATGCAATAAATACGAAAAATAATACCATTTTGTTTTAGCATACCGCTTAAAAAATTTGTAGCGATAGATAACTAGCGAAGTTATAATCAGTGTAGAGGCTTATGGCTACTGAGCCTATAGTTGAATTCCAGATTTTGTCCAATTAGGTCCGTAGCGAAGAACTGATATCATTCTGTTTTCTCAATTGAAAAACGACTTAGCCACTGAGCATTGTAAACAAATAAGCCAGGCCACAACATGAACCTGGCTTATAATATCCGTTACGTGTAAACTTGAACTCATATAACAGTGGATAATACCTCCAATCCTAAATAGTGAGGTAAAGGCACTTTTGGATTTGTTAGCGTCGATGAACCGCATTTTATGGTGTAGGGTCGGCTTGAGAAATCAATAGGCTCAGATTTGAAAAAACCGACTACACAAATCCGCATGATACGGTTGCAGTTAGTTCGGCTACTTGCGAGCAAATCGAAAATGCTCAAAGCAGGGACAGCCCGCTAAGGGGAGGCATGTCTAAAAATACAGTAGGTAAACGTAAAGGCTAGTGTATTCCATACCGAGTTCGTGATGACGGTCTGCGGAAGTGAGTTTACAATGTCAATAACACTGCTTTAAAAGCTCTATTCTATTACCCGGCGTTGGGTTAACTCGGATAACGGCTGATAACTTCCTTTTGGGCGAATTTGTACTCTTGCTTGCTAAGTCTGCCCGCTTGATACTCAGTCTTCAATTCTTGAAGCATTTGGTCTTTCAAGCTTATAGACTCGGCAGCGTCAACGCCTGCTTCCTCTGAAGTGCCACTGGCTAGTTTACGCTCTGATGTTAATACTAGTATTATTCCGCCAATGGGGCTAAGTACCAGCGACCAAAAGAAACTTTTGGCTAAACCAATGGTTCTTGTGCTGCCAATTGCTCCAACAATTATACTGAGTACCAACCAGATAGTAAGGTACTGGGCGGAAAGATCGCTCATAGGGAGCGCAAAAATGCGCAAAAAAACTTGGGCTGCTGTTGTTATTTACTAGCAGGTGTAACCCAATGATAACCACCTATGAACATATCTATCTGAATCCTAGATTAGGTATTAAGCCCCAGATTGGAGGCTGTTTCTATTCGTCGTTGCCGTTGGTGAACCGCTTATTGCATGAATGGCAGTAATATATGATCCGCGCGCTCATTTTTTGTTTGGGTTCAATCTGTAACGGTTGATCACAACGAGGGCATTTAGCTTTGTGATTAAGTCTGAAATATAGAACACTACTAGCCGTCAAAGCGCCAGCCAGCATACTGATCGGTAAAATTGCATCCATACGTTTTGTTATTTTTTTGAATAAAGGTAGATGTAAATCTTGAGTAGTTGTATTTTTTCATAAAAAGATAACTACTTATATATTAATAGGTATTAATGTTAATAAAAGTATATAGATGGTTCCACAAACTGCGCCAAAAGCAGTATAAGAAGTCTCGAAATAAGTTGTTTTGATGATCGATGATAGAAGCTATCCGTCCAGAAAAATAAGAAGGCCTAATGCTTCGGAGGTTGCTGGAGACTCTCCTCACCAGGATTTGATCTTTTCAGCCTGTGCTGATTAGTCAACTTACCAGTGTTGGATTTATTCTTGGGTTTGAGGCTAGTAGAATAAGAATGCAATGATGGTAAGGTTTGGGAAGGCGGTTGAGTGGGTGAATGAGTAGTATAACGTCAACGTACAATGAAGGCTGAACACAATTACTGAACCTTACCCGATCAAGTGTACATGATCTCAACAGCTTATAAAGCTATTTATTACGCAATAAGACGCCCCGCTTTACCTAAAACGGGGCGTCTTATTGCGCTATTCAACTATACAATGGGGTACCTAGAGCTCAGTAACATTTCGCAAAATGCATAACGCAGAATTGCCCTAAAGCGTGAAGCGCATATCTGGCAAAGCGACCGTTTCCCACCAGAAGCTACGTAATCGATTAAAGTAAACGGTCCACTCGGCATGGGTAGTTGGTTTAATTAGGTAAGAGGCAACTCCCAGTTCATAGGCCTTGATGATATCATTCTTATCGACCGATGAACTAAACATGACTACCGGAATACGACTCAAGGGACTAGGCAATTGCTTAATCATTTGCAGAACTTTCCAGCCCTGCTCACTAGCGGGTAAATACAAATCTAGCAGAATAAGTTTAGGAGCGTCCCAGTCCTGATACTGCCAGTCTTTAATGTTCTCCAACGCTTGCTCACAAGTAGCGACACGCTCGACAACCACTTCGGCTAGAGCTTGCTTCATGGCCTGTTGGATAAGCATCCATTGATCGTCGTTATCTTCGACGACAAATAACTTGGCTCTCAAAAAGTTGGTCTTTATGACTGACTGCGGCACACTATTCCTCATGGCAAAACTGACACATTAGTTATAGTGCTAACTATTTTGTTAGTAAAAAGGGTTGAAAAGATTCAGGAGCGGCCGCACCAGACCAGCAAAGCCAGTGGATGGGAGATGTGGGTTGATGCCTCGAAGCGTTGCTGAACAGCGAAGTAGACTTATTTTACAAGCTATCTACCTAACAGAACTAACATATAAGTATGTTTCTAGTTACAGGAAGGTAAGTTATGTCATTTTAAGGCTTTTGCGATAGACTGGCTCTCATAGAACCAGTCTATTTTTTTGATCAGGTAGTAACACCCTGAGCAACGCATGAAAGGTCTGCGCTTCGGCTAAGTTTAACAAAGTATTGGTAAGCCACCTTGTACCAGAAGATGGCTCATTTATGCAGAATCTAGTATAAGAAGCTGATAAGGTAAGTGAGATGCAGAGGAACTAGAGTAGCCTGTGCGTTTTGCCGACGGACTTGTTTGTTTTGTTTCAGTGGTTGCGTCGGACAAGCACCGTAAGCATCCTACTTGCCCAACAACTCCTCTGCTTCTCCAAAGCTGGCATCCATGTAATCTTGCTTGGCCTGCTGGTACTTCTTATAATAGATTTCTTTCACGTCTGCCAGCCAGGCCGCTGTTTCATTGTCCTGATCAGTTATACCCGTTCTAGGGAAAGTCTCTGCTTGTTGGCTCATGCGCGTGTACTCTTCTTCCCAATACACAGCCACTTGCCGTAGTGCTTCTTGTGCTTCCATATAATACTAGTTTGTTTTACTCGATTTTCCCGGCTTCGCTAATAGGTTATCCCTGTAGCCTGCAACCGCAAAGGTGAACCGGTCAATACACGTGTATAATCTGGGCTCACCTTTGCATAGGAAAAGAAACAACGATATGTATGTAATCAATACGGAAGCAATATGTTGGCTCTGTGCCTGAAATCTCGTGAACAAACTAGTCTATACTATTTTACAAAATGGTAGCGAGCCTGCTGGTTACCAATACAAAAAGTCTAGTCAGTAACTTGGTTTGTGGTAGAGGGGCATCACTTTTTTGCTGATTTATACCATTCGTCAAAACCCGCAAGAATTGAGTTAAAGGCCAATTCGCCGTTGGGGGAATCGTTTTTGTTGGCCGTGATAAAAACTTGGGAATTAGCGATAAAAGCGATCTGAACGTTGTTGTCAAAACCAATCAACCATGATTCGAGCTGCCCTGCATTGTAGTTTTTCCCGAAGTTGGCACCATCTTTCGCTTTATCCGCAAACTTACCCGGATAGCCCCCGTTCTTGGCGTAATAAGCTATACCTCCAGCGGTCTTGTTCCGAAAGTCGTAACCTGCCCGCTCATTCTTCATCATATCCGATAGGCTCTTAGGAATAATCTTTTCGGTATAATGTAGCGTGCTCATAAAGGCTGCCATCTGTACACTAGTCATGTTCCAGCCGCGCTCGGCATTAGTTAGCGTCATATCCCCAAAGCTGTCCCCTTTACCATTGTCCTTGGGAAACTGGTAGCAAAGTGCCGGATTTGGATCGGTAGGTTTGCAGACAATAGTGCTCATGCCACTACCTGACACGCCCAAAACGTTCTTTTGACAGTAGTCGATGTAGGCATCAGCATATTCCTGGGCCTGTTTGTTTTCGACAGTCGCCAACGTAGTACTATTGGCGTTGGCTGGTAGTTTAGTAACGGAATAATCGGCCAATGTAGCAATCAGGAAGCGCATCAGTGCGTAGTTAGCATTGTTGTACGTCTCGGGTTTTGAGGAGTCAACTAATCCCTCGCTCACTAATTTTTTCAGACTACCGTAATCTGATCCGTATGATTTGTCTACGAAGCCCGACTGGTGAGTGAGCAGTTGTTTGAAGGTTATCGTTTTTATGCCGGTTCCCAATGTCCAGTGGGCGGGTAGATAGGAATGAATTAGATCGTCAACTGTTTTCTGTTTGGCGTTCAGCGTTCGTAGCAGGGCCGCAGCCGTAATTGTTTTACTGCAACTGGCAATGTTGTACTTATCGTTGACAAACATGGCGCGGGGATTTCCATCCTGGGACAGACGGGCATCTCCATAGGCATAGATGCTTTTTTGAGAACCGTTGACCGAGACGACAAGTTGATAGCCGACACAATTGCCGTCTAGCCGTTTTGAAATGGCCTTGACCAGATCGTCGGTATTCAGTGTCGATCCACTCGGGCCAACCTCAACTGTTTTGTCGCAGGAGATTAGTGCAAAACCGAAGATTGCCAGGATGGCTAGTAAGAGGGTTGTTTGTTGTTTCATAACTGCATAGCCTTATAAAGATGAACGGGTTACAGACGCCGGAGAGATTTATCGGAATTGATGCAGGACATAGCGCATTGAAATGCCACAAACAAAAGCCGTCTCCCGCGAGCTATTTGTGTAGCAAAATTATTTCACTCGTTAGCTAGGCACAATCGGATAAACGTATGAGCAGATGCCTGTGTCCTGGCTGTGAAAGGCCGTCTTGACATACAGGCTATTGTAAGAAGTTCACTCCTGGGCTTTGGAGTCAGAAATAGCTGGGTATTTGGTAAGTAGGCTAATAGCAATCTACACGGATAAGATACGTCTGTGTAGATTGCTGTTATTGGTTCTACCCGGCTCTGAACTATTTTTTACCATTAGCCCGAATCTCCTCAAAATCCGCGTTAATCCAGCGCGGTTTGCCCAGATAACTAGGCATCACTACGAACCGTCCTGTCTTCGTGTCGAGAATTATCGATTCCCGCTCACTCGAAACTGCTTGAAACCGACGATTGTCTGTACCGTTCGGATCGGGTTGTTTGTTTGGGTCGGAGGTGAAATTAGTCAGCAGCAGGATGCCAATTACTGTAAGCGAACCCAGAAAAAAGGAGGGTAAGTTGATTGAAAAGTGAATCATTTTCATAATCGACGACGGCGTTTAAGTGTCCTTGTTAGGAAAGCATAAAACGGCTAATTCTCTATTAGGATACTGTTAACTTTTGATTCGAATTTGAGCCCTCAACAGCTTCCATTCTCTCGTCCTGAAGACCACCTAGTGCTCATTGAAATCAGCTATTTATTTTTTGTAAAATAAAAATGATCTCATCGAGTGACTTATATAGATATATGTGGTCATAAAACATGTATATAAAAGCTTAGTGGCTTCTTTATTATTCATAAAAATGCACTTTAGTAAATATAATTAGTGCAGCCAGAAACAACGCATAGCTTTGCACCATCCAAAAACAGTCAATCAAACAATGAAACATATTCTTTACTCGCTCTTAGTTATTCTTCTTCTTTCTAGCTCTGGCTTTGCTCAATGTAGCGAGCTGGTTAGGAAAGCACATAAGTTTAGTGATAAGACCGTTGTGATGACTACTTGCCGGGGTAAGCGTTCTGCGGACGCTATTCATTACAAGCGAGTCTACGAACAGGGGCAGGTCTATTACTTTGTCCAGCTTTACGTGGAGAGCGGCTCGTTTTTACCCCAAAAGGGCGCATCAATTTTTTTCAAGGATGGTACCTCGCTCGACTGGCCGACCGCATCCGTTGAATCTACCTTTGATGGAAATATCCATACCAGTCAATCGACAATTAAATTGACCGAAGAGGCTATTGAATTACTACAGGAAAAACAAATTGCCAGCATTAAGCTCTATGTTCATGATCGTGCCTTGAATCAGCATCAGTCAATTCGGGCTCAGGATATTCTCAACTGCGTTATCGGGGCCGATCTAATTGAAGTCAAATCAGATAAAGTTGTTAGCCAGTAAAAAGATGGGGATAAGCCATTTGATCTTTGTCACGCTGATAACCATATAGTGGCTGATTAAGCGACAGTTAAGTTAATCGTAAAATCCAGACAGATTTTCTGACTGGATTTTCTGTGTCTAGTCAATAAGACAGCTCGCAATCGGATAATAAACACCACGCCCTAGCAGTAAGGTGTCTGTTGTAGCTAGTTACTTAATTTATTTTAGCGCTGGCAAGCAGTCTAATTACTTAATTTATAAGTAGTTGCTAGGGGTTAGTAAGCAACGTATACATGTATAAGTTCAGATAAAAACTTAGCTGTAGTTTGTAATTTTCTTCGCGAAAGCGCTATTCAAAAAGGCTTTATCGCAGCCAAGAGCACACTCAGGTAAAGAAAATATCCTTCGTATCTGGTTTATTTCCCAACGGAGACTTAAAGATTAAAATACGCTTAAATTGCAAAAAGTTGTAATCAGTAATTTATTTATCCGTAAATTCGAAAACTACTTAGTGATATAACTGTATTTTTACTCAAAGTTAAAGCCAACGAATGACTCAACTGTCTACCCCTCCTTCACCAGGATTCTATCAGTATACCTATCCTACATTTGTAGATAGCCCTCAGCAACTGTATGTTCATTTTATAACACCAGACGGGAAAAATGCTTTTGTGAGTTACCCCAATCATCCGAATCACAAAGCGGCTGGAGTTGTAGCCTTAAGCTGGTTCAAATCCGTAACCCTTACTAGATTGGAAGGTCAGCCTCCGTTTATGCAGTTTGTACACGTAACTATTCAAGGGTGGATGGAGATGGGTTGTCCTAAATCAGTTCCTGTTCGTTTACACTCAATAGGAGCGGACGATTACATGTCTGAATTGCAGATGTTTATTGCCGCTTAGATAATACCATCAGCTTGGCTTTTGCCCAAAATGACTATTGAGCAGAGTAGGCACCGGTCAACTTTGTTTGTATGCTTCGGTGCTAATTTCCTGGAGCCTGCTTTCTACGCTTTCAAGAAGTTTTAGCCAGTAAGCGGAAGTTGCCCACTATAATACGATCACAAGTTTCAAAACGTAGTGGCATCCGGTTCATAAAAGGGTGAGCAGCATTGCTGTCGGCAAACTTCTGCTCGTTAAAAAGGACACTGAGTAAAAGGGGTGCAGAAATTGAAAGCCCGGACTGGTACCAGTCCGGGCAGTAACGAGAATATAATCACTTATTTGCGGTAACTAGCTCGGTTTGTTAATTCGAGCTGGTTGAAGTCGACTTTGTTGCTTTACCCTTACGGCCACCGCTACCCGACGAACCACCCTGACTAGACGGCGATACACTGCCTTGGGCGTTTAGCGAGTGGTTACCGTGACTGCGATTACCGTTGTTAGTCGAGCCATCATTGACCGAACCAGACCGACTGGACTTGCTACGAGTTCCCTGACTGTTGCTATTACTACCGCTAGTGGCTGACGATCCTTGCTGAGATGTCGACCCGCTACTACCGTTGCCACTGTTATTTGATCCATTTGTTTGCGCTTGAGCGCTGAAGGTCGCGATGCCTATTAGCATGGCTCCAATGATGATTGCCTTTTTCATACCCCTGAGTTAATTGATTAGCGATTCAACCTGCTAACCACGTTCAGCCAGCAAAAGCTTAAATCAATGAGAGTATGGACTGTTCAGCACCAAGTGATACGAGTATATCAAGTTTGATATCTAAGTGTTAATTGACAATGGCTCATCAAGCGTTGTCCCGTACTAGTAATTGTGAGTTTGTACCTCCTGTCTTCAACTGATGCAAGCACACACTGTACTATGACACGTTGGCCTTGCCGATGAAACAGTAGAGCATGGACCTGCGGATTGGATTTCCCTGAGGCTACACCCTTCAAGCCGTAGAGGAACCAGGAGCCTGACTTAATGCACTCAAATGAGTCAGCTGACTAACAATTAATGCGCTTCGGACATCGCTTTTGCCGCTAGGGCAATCTCCTCGGCTGATTTCTTTTTTGTTCGCAGGAAGTAAACTAGTGGGAGGATAATCAAAAAGAAAATACCTACCAGCCGAAATGTGTCCAGGTACGACAGCAGGTAAGCCTGTCTATCAACCGCCAAATCAAGGAGTTTATAAGCCCGGTCGCTGGCTCCGCCCATCAGCTTGAGTCGTTCAGCCAGTAGCGGGTTAGCCGGGTCAAGGTTGGCCACCAGATCGTATCGATGCTGGGCGTAGTCACGCGCGACGAACGTGTTTGCCAATGCAATACCAAAGGCTCCTCCTAATTGCCGAATCATATTGTTAAGCGCAATAGCCGATGGGAAATCTTGAGGAGGCAAACCCGCAACAGCTTGGTTGATAAGCGGTAGCTGAAGCATGGTTACACCAACTACGCGCATCATCTGCGCCCAAAAAAAGTCCCACTGATTAGCCTGCCCGTTTAAAGTGCCGCTGTAAAAGCCAAACACCACAAACGTAACCATCCCGATGATAATGAAGGGTAACGGTGACGCTCCCCCGGACAACCGTTTACCGATCAAAGGAAACAAGGGAATACCTACCAGCGTGGGCCAAAGTAGCGAAATGCCGGTCATCGTTGGGGTGAATCCATTGATACGCTGCACCAGTACAGGATACACAAAGACCGATGTAAATAATCCAACACCTGCCACGAAACTAAAGATTGTGGTCACACCTAGTGTACCCTTGCTCAACACGCGCAAATTAACAACGGGGTGCGTAGCGGTAAGTTGACGCCAGACGAAGCCGCCCAGCCCAAGGATAGCCGTTAGCGTAAGCACCACAATTGCTTTAGATTCGAACCAGTCGTCGGACTGCCCTTTTTCAAGCACGTACTGGAGTGAACCGACGCCTACCGATAACAGCAAAATACCCGCATAGTCGATTTTGATCAGGTGTTTACGAGTACCTTCACCGGGCTTTTTAGCGATGTAAAGCATGGTTAGTACCGTCGCCAGAATCCCAATAGGTACGTTGACGTAGAAGATATACGACCAATGATAGTTATCGACAATGACCCCACCTAAGAAGGGTCCCAGCGTAGGACCAAGAATGATGCCCATGCCAAATATGCCGGATGCAACACCGCGCTTGTCTGGCGGGAAAGCGTCAAAAATGATACCCTGCGAGGTAGACAGCAACGCTCCGCCCCCCATACCTTGAATAAATCGCCAGAAAACTAGCTGCCACAAGCTCGTCGAACTGGCGCAGAAGTAAGAGGCAACCGTAAAGAGAATGATGGAAGCGACGTAGTACCGTTTACGCCCGAAGTAATCAGCCAGAAAACCCGTCATCGGTATAATAATGACATTGGCAATAGCGTAGGAGGTGACCACCCAGGCTACGTCCTCAATGGTTGCACCTAAGGCTCCGGCAATTTCGTTGAGGGCCACATTGACAATCGTTACGTCAATAAGCTCCATAACGGCCGCTGAAATAGCCGTGACAACAATGATAAAACGAACGAGGCCCGTCGGAACAGCGGGCGCACTGGCAGTAAGAGTAGCCTGCATAAATAAGTGAGCAGTAATAAGTATTATAGAGCCAACGCGCAGGTAGTCAATTTGGTTTACTAATTGGTTCGGTCCGGCAAAACTTCTTCCAATAAGAACTTGATGAATAGATAGACTTATTTTCTGAAAGGCTGAAATCGAGACCTGCCCGCCTTGGCCGGTGAAGCAGAAGGCAAAGTCATAGATCAATTGTGCCAGGCGTAAAACTTAACTTATCTGCTTGAGTTATAGAGCTAACACCCCACTACTGGACGTAATATGATTCATACTTTAACTAAAAGCCGCCTGTTTCAGCACTCTCGCGACTTCTGCAATAGGCAACATGTTTACAACCTTCACAAGTATACGTTGACCTGCTTTGTCGGTCTTCTACTTGTTTCACAACCTAGCAAGGCTCAGCAGGATGGCAAACCCCGACCTGTTACGCAACAAGAAGCAAGGACCCAGCAGCCAGATGCTAAACGACTTAAAGCAGGTTATCAGACCCAAGTTCCTGGCTGGATACTGTCGGCTGGGGATACGTTGCAACTAGGACAAGGCTCCAAGGAGGATAAAGGATTCGTTTATATTCATACGCTTTCAGCCAGCGATGACGCGGACGCACAAAAGTCGCTAAACCACACGTACTCAGGTCAGAAAGTAGTACTAAAAGAGTTAATAGCAAGAGGCTCCGCGGAGAATGGGTTTGGTGTGTATGGCGTAATTAGCCCCGGTGCCCTTCCTCCTTATTACATTGCTCTTGATAGTGCCGTCAATGCTGGTGAACTGCTGCCGCCCATCAAGTACCGTCCTTCCGCTGCCGCTTCACCAGCCTTACCTGCTAAGATCGCCCAGGAGTTAATCAAACTAAAAGCAGCCTTGGACGCTGGCACTCTGACTCAACAGGAATACGAAAGCCGTAGAAGGAAGTTGCTCAACTGATAAGGTTAAGAATTGTAGTACTCCGGACATCCATGTGCTGGCTACAGATTGCCAGCTATACTGAACAAAGGCTTAATGTCTCTGCGCAAGAGAAAATATCGCTTAAGTGGTCCATTCAATCAAAAAGATGGTTGGTTAGCCGATATAAAGAGGGCTTTTCAGAATTTGGCATATGAATTGATACTGGTTCGAAATACGTAGGTACCCCATTCACTACACTGAATCGAGTCAATTATGCCTTTATCACTATTAAATGATCCTTTATTAACCACTGATCTAACTACTTCTCACCAATTCGATCTTTGGCTTCAGGCAGCTGAACAGTTCCGATTTAGTTACACTTTACTGGCCAAACGAACCCATCACCTGAACACTGAAGACTGTTCGGAATCGTCAACTCTTGAACACATCAAGCAGCAGACTCAACAGCATCTACAGTTGATGCATAACCATCTACGTCGTTTGTCTCAAGAAGTGGACGTGCTTGATAACCCGATTCAGTTGCAGACGCATACAATTGATCTGACGCGGCTAAGCCAGCAGGCAATCGTTTTAACTCACCATATCGATCACTATCTAGGTCGTCCCAGCGTTCCTAGAAAAGGCAAGGAAATGTGATCTTTTCAAAAATCGGGCAGTGGCCTCTTAGAAGGCCACTGCGCAAACACAAGGCAGACAGCCATTCCGCACATGTTTGTGCTGTTCAACAGTGTACTCGCTTCGCCAACTGAACTTACAACAAAATACTGGACAAATCTTGAAGCGACATCTTGAAGCGGTTTTTCTAAGCTTAAGAAGAAAGTCTCGTTTCTCTGGATAAATCAAATGTTTGTTTTATCATTTGTTCATTGTTAATCGATTTACATCGGCTAAGTTTGTAATAATCCTATAAACTTGTGCTTCAGGTGTTCTCTCGACTTTTACTCGCCAAGCTTCTTGTTTTGTCATTTTGCTTTTCGTCGGCTCAATCCATTGTTTATGTCACTGAAGGAGGAGCGGGTAATTTGTCCGGTTCTTCATGGGCCAATGCCTTACCTAGCTCTCAGTTGCAAAGTCGGCTTAGCTCACTAGGAGCTGGAAGTCAGGTTTGGGTAGCAGCCGGTACGTATAAGCCGACCACTACTACCAACCGAGCTATTAGCTTTTCGATGCGGAATGGGGTAGCTATCTATGGTGGCTTTATCGGCACTGAGTCGTCACCAGACCAGCGTCCTCCCATCAGTCCAAGTAAGCCCAGTAGCACTACGCTAAGCGGTGATATTGGTACCACAGGACTCGTTAACGACAACACCTATCATATCATTAGCAACACCAGACTAGATAGTACGGCGATTCTGGATGGCTTTGTTATTGCCTTAGGCAATCAGGAGGGGTCGACAACGCTTTTGTATGGGGCAGGTATGTTGAACAGTGGAGAGGGAGCTGGCAACTATTGTAGTCCCACTATACGAAATTGCTTTTTCACCAAGAACAGAGCCGAAAATGGCGGGGCAGTCTACAACAACGGCGACGTATCAGGCTCAAGCTCTCCCCAATTCATCAATTGTATTTTTGAGCAAAACACGGCTTCCAACGGGGATGGTGGAGCCGTTAAAAGCTCAGGATACAACGGTTCCTGTGCGCCGGTGTTTATCAACTGCCAGTTCAACCGCAATACGAGCGAATATAATGGCGGGGCGGTTTGCTTCCTATCAAGCTATGTCGGGAATAATAAGCCATCGTTTGTTAACTGTCTGTTTAACCAAAACACAGCCTACTTTTATGCAGGCGCATTATACTTTGGTATCGCCTATAACGGCGTCAGTACGCCTATTATGCTTAACTGCACTTTTACCAAAAACCGTATTACTCAAACGGCTTCTGCTATTTACTTTAATGACTATCAAAACAGCGTAAAAGCTAAGCTAGTAAATTGCATTGCCTGGGGCAACACGGGCCAGTACGCCAGTGAACTTGCTCTCTACAGCTACCGAAACTATCAAGATGTCACCTATTCGGATATTCAGGGTAATACGTCTGGTATTGGCGTTTATCCAGGAACGGGCAATATTATTGCTGATCCTTTGTTTGTTGATCCAGCGACCAACGACTTTCAGCTTAAGCCTACTAGCCCCTGCATCAATACCGGAGATCCGTCCAGTTCAACGGCAATGGTAGGCAGCTTAGATTTAAGCGGTAGTAAGCGACTACAAGCGGGACGGATCGATATGGGCGCCTACGAATACCAAGGTTCGGATTGCTCCTCGGGTATGTATACGTTGCAGAATGGATTATGGAGTGATGCCACTATCTGGTCCTGTGGCCGGGTACCAACGGCGACTGATGCGGCAGTGATCAAACACAGAATTACTTTGTCGTCTGGTTACATCGGTACTGCTTGCAGGGTAACCTTTGAGACCGGATCACAACTGATTTATGCCCTCGACGCTAAGTTGCAGTTAAGTCAATAAGTTTATTTATTGGTTGAAGTGCAGAGGTAGCTACACACTCTTTCGTTCCTCAAAGCGCTATAACCAGCCTTATTTAGCTGCGTAACGGTCAGCTATCTTGTTCCTAAAGCTGAGCTTCTCGGCAGTAAACAACAACGCTTGAGCTAGGAAATAGAAGCTGACTGCTACTAGTGGTCCAGTTCTTTGTTGCACCACAGTATAGTTTTACTCATATATTTATCCGATTGAAAGCCCCAACTGAGCTAGCTAATATTGCGCTAACTTAACCGTTCGGCTTACTGATTAACGGTATCAGCTAAGCCATATCGAACTAAGTCTGCCAACTCTATGAAACTAGTCTACCCTTTTGTTAGCTTAGTCCTGCTGGTTTCTCCACTATGGGCCCAAACCAATTATATTCAGCGAACGGCCAATTCCGCTACGCCCACTACCAATAATACCTTTGTGGGTTATGAGTCGGGTAATACAACCATGACTGGGTTTAATAACTCCTTCTACGGAGCCCAAACCGGAGGTCTCGTTTCCTCAGGAGCCAATAACACGTTTATTGGGGCCAGTGCTGGCCGGTTCACCAAGACCGGAGGGCTTAATACCTTTGTTGGCAGTACAGCGGGGTTGTTTACTGATGGTGGCACTAATAATAGTTTTATTGGCGCGGTAGCCGGTCAGCAAAATACCACTGCTTCAGCTAATACATTCGTGGGTAGTTACGCGGGCAGTAAAAACAGAACAGGACCATCCAACTCGTTTGTTGGTGCTTATTCGGGCTTTACAAACGACGTTGGCTATAGTAACACGGTCTTGGGGGCTTATGCTGCCTACAAGAATGCAACGGGAGCTCATAATATAATGATCGGCGACTCGGCTGGTTATACGACCACGGTCTCTGACCAAGTTATGATTGGCTCTAAAGCGGGTTTCAGCACCACCACAGGCTTTCAAAATACATTTGTGGGCACCCAATCGGGCTACTCAAATACGCTCGGTGGGCTCAATACGTTCATGGGCTATTTAACAGGCATTAGCAACCGGACCGGTTCAGGCAATACGTTTACTGGTGGGCTGGCCGGTTACAGCAACGACAATGGCACCAGTAATACCTTTATAGGTACTAATGCAGGCTACAGTAATAGTTCGGGGAACAGTAACGTGTTTGTTGGCTCGTCAACCGGTAGTAACAATACAAGCGGCATAAATAATACCTTTGTGGGGAGCCAATCAGGTTTTAACAATACGACGGGTAGCAATAATATTATCATTGGCCCTAACTCTGGTACGGCCATTACAACGGGTAATGACAACGTGCTGATGGGTTATAACAGCCAGGCTGCAGATAGGCTACACAACGCTACGGCCATCGGCGCAAACAGTCACGTAGCTATAAGTAACGCAGTTGTATTAGGCAACGAAGCAAACGTCGGTATTGGTACCTCAGCCCCTACCGCTCGTCTAGACGTTAACAGCGGCATTGAGCATGAATCCGGTATTCGTATAAGTCGACTCACCGCCAATAGTCCCGTTCAACTCACCACGGCTGACAAGCTACTCACCGTTGACGCCACAGGTAAGCTAATTCTGACCTCCGCAGGCCGGTACTCAGTGCAGAGCTTAGCCGATTGGTCAGATAAAGTGTTTATGAGTGGTTACAATCTACGTTCGCTCTTGGAGGTGAATACCTATATTCAACAGCATCAGCACCTGCCAGGTGTACCGTCGGCGGCTGAGGTAGTCGAGCAGGGTATTGACGCGGCTAAGATGGACGCTAAACTCCTGGAGAAGATTGAAGAACTGACCCTATATAGTATTCAACTGGAGAAGGCTAATCAACACCAGCAAACTGTGAATCAAGAACTGAGAGTAAAGCTAAATAAGTTGGAACAGCTTGTTGAACAGTTACTAAAGAAAAAGTAAGGTATAGCTGTTAATTTCACTAGACGCCCGGATCACTACAGGTCTGGGCGTTGCTTATCATGGCATTTCATTTGCCCGTTGGTAGACGATAGTTACGAAAGTGATAGCCTAAAAATATATTTATTCTCTTTATCGACTCACATAGCTTCCTGTGCCTGAGAATCTAACAAGCTGCAAAAGCGAATCAAGAATCTTCCTTCTAACATTTAGGAGCCCCGAATGCTTTTAGGGGTATGGATACGCCATCTAAACCTAATACAAGCCTGTCACTGACCGACTCCAATGGTCGTGAACTACTTCAAGCTACCTTAACGGACTATGTGACTTTTTTGCGTCGCCAGCCTGCCATATGCGGTAGTGCCGAGCAGCAAGAGATCTTGATTAAACATGTGGCTCAGGGGCATGAGCTAATTAAGCTCGTAGCGGCTGAACGGCTGAAGATCACCCGCGAACTTGACAAACAGAAACACGACTGGATGGAGCTTGAAAAAGAGTTGACGGCACCGATCATGGCCGCTATGCAGCCGCTGAAAGACGCTGTTGAGCACTATAACAAGGAGATGTTGCGCATTCGGGAGCACCAACAGGCCGAGGCTGCTCAACAAGCCACCTTAGCTGAGTCTGGTCAAACCAACTGGCTAACCCCTGAAGTAGCTATTGTTGATAAGCCGAAAGGCGTTCAGATGAGGTGGACCTATGAGATAGTCGATCACAATCAAATACCTAACGGCTACTGGAAGCTGGATGAGGCCGCTATCAAGGCAGACATTTCTCACGGGGTACGGCAGATACCGGGCGTACGGATTTATGAGGAAGCCATTACAACCTTCCGTAAATAGTTTTTTTGCTACGCTTACCACATTTTATCGAATGAAAGCGAATAATCGAAGGAATGCTGAGGTGGTGAGCAGTAAAGTACCTTTCGATTCAGGGCAGCAAAGTGTTATAAAGATAGCTGTCCTTGCCCCGTTTAGTGAGCTAGTTTTGACTGAAACTTAAGTGGCTTATCGGCAATCGACCGGCCTCAATGCCTGGTGAGTATGTTCGGCACTTATACGCTAAGGGCCATTTCTCAATTGCTTGGCGTACTTGCTGCATAGTCGTAAAAATACGAGCGTCTAAAGCCTTCCAACGAAAAGGCCGAATAGCCTCTAAACGAAAAAAGCACCTACGAACAAAGCGTAAGTGCCTGACGGTGAGTTCGGAATCATGGAGCGGGAAATGGGTCTCGAACCCACGGCCTGCAGCTTGGGAAGCTGCCGCTCTACCAACTGAGCTACTCCCGCTTGCTTTCTATGACAAAGTTTTGTAAAATCTGCGACTTTGTCAAGCTCTTTTGGTTAACGGTATTTTTCCCTTTTTTTGAAAAAAATTGTTTTTTATGACCCCTGATCCGATTCCCGCCCACAAACCGTTTGTTCCTGCTTCTGAATCACCGGCTGAGTTTACACTCAAAGCTATCATTACCGGAGCGGTTTTCGGTGTTCTTTTTGGGGCAGCAACTGTATATTTATCGCTAAAGGCGGGTCTGTCGGTGTCGGCTTCTATTCCAATCGCGGTATTGGCTATTTCGCTTGGTCGTCGGTTTCTGAATACGACAATCCTCGAAAATAACATCATTCAAACGACCGGCTCGGCGGGCGAAAGTATTGCGTCGGGCGTTGTATTTACCATGCCGGGATTCCTCTTTCTAACGGGCGGAAGCGGGGCTGATTTTTTTAACTACTGGACTATTCTGACCCTGGCTATTTTGGGAGGGTTGATCGGTACGTTGATGATGATTCCCCTGCGCCGGTCGCTGATTGTACAGGAGCATGGTACACTTCCTTATCCGGAAGGTACGGCTTGTGCCTCCGTGCTCATCGCTGGTGAAAAGGGTGGTGATTTTGCGAAAACGGCCTACCAGGGGCTAGGCGTCGCTCTCTTCTACGCCTTGTTGCAAAAAGTACTACACGTGATTGCCGAAGTGCCAGTCTGGGCGACGAAGCAAGCTAACCGCTATTTTCCGTCAGCACAGGTAGCGGGTGAAATAACGCCTGAATATCTGGGTGTTGGCTATATTATTGGTTTTCGTATTTCGGCGGTGCTCGTTGGAGGAGGGATTCTGGCTTGGCTGGCGCTCATTCCGCTACTGGCATCGGTCGTACCGGGTGATACCATTGCGTTACAGCTTCAAAAATTAGGCTACCTTGACAATCTGCAAACGGCGGGTGGACCAGGCGGCTGGAATCCGGCGACGCATACATTTTCTGATGCAGCTGCGGCTATCTACCGGGCCTATATCCGTCAAATCGGTGCGGGGGCGGTGACAGCGGGTGGTTTTATGACGCTTATCAAAACGATTCCAACTATTGTCTCGTCGTTTCGGCAAAGTTTTTCAAAATCATCGATCAACGCCATTGAGTCCGAAGACGCCTTGAGCGGAAGTAACCGTGTTCCGCGTACCGAGCAGGATTTAAGCGTTCGTATCGTTGTCATTGGCAGTATCATTCTGGCGGCTTTGATGGTTGTACTCCCGCAAATTCCGGGCGATTCGTTGCTAACCAAGTTACTGATTGCGGTGCTGGTTATCGTTTTTGGCTTCTTTTTCGTGACGGTTGCCAGCCGTATCGTGGGATTGATTGGGTCCAGTTCGTCGCCAGTTTCGGGTATGACCATCGCGACGATCATGGGCACGGCTCTCGTGTTTATTGCCGTTGGTCTGACCGGAAAAGTGTACGAACCGGCGGTGCTGGTCGTGGGCAGTATGATTTGTGTGGCGGCTGCTAATGCCGGTGGGACATCGCAGGATTTGAAGACGGGTTATCTGGTTGGAGCCACACCTAAGTACCAGCAAATGGCCTTATTCATTGGTGTTATCGTATCGTCGTTGGTCGTAGGCGCTACGGTACGGGTTTTGGATACACCCACGCCAGATCTGCTGGCTCAGGGTATTACGCACGCTATTGGCTCTGATAAATTTCCCGCTCCACAGGGAACGCTGATGGCTACGCTGATCAAAGGGCTGCTGTCGTTTAATCTCGACTGGCAGTTTGTGCTGGTTGGTGCGTTTATGGCTTTCGTATTTGAGCTATGTGGCGTCAGCGCGCTGGCATTCGCCGTTGGTCTTTACTTACCGCTCTCCACAACGCTGCCGATCTTTGTGGGCGGTCTGATGAAAGCGATTGTTGATTGGAATGCAAAGCGAAAAGGAATTGTCGAAGAAGATGCGGATTTGGGCAAGGGTAACCTTTTTGCGACGGGCCTTGTGGCGGGGGGGGCATTGGCCGGCGTGGCAGTCGCCTTACTATCTGTCAACGAATCCATTTACAATGGGCTTAGCTCGTTGACGCTGGAACCCGCACTGGGCCGAGCCTTGGGTGAAGGCGGCTATATGCTGCTGGGCGCACTTTCCTTCGCGGGCTTGGCAGGCATCTTATGGCGGGTAGCGGAAAGCAGGCGATAAGTCATTTCAACGAATCTGTCCAGCCTTTTTCAATAAATCGATGACTTTGTTGATAGGTAATTGTTCAACGGTACGCCCTTGGTCGCCAACGCTGGTCTGAGCGGCAAACAACGAATTGATAATCGCTTCTTCGGTGGCTTCAATGGCTGCCATAAACAAAGGAGAAACGTTGTCGTTTCGTACTATTTTTAACTCGTCAAATGGGTTAGCCGTTTCGTGCGGAATACGGTAAGCGGTGGATACGGCAATCACGTAATCACCGCTGCCGTTGGACGCTATACCGCCCGTTTGCGCCAGACCCATAAACGCCCGCTTGGCCAAGCGCTTGAGGTTGCGGGCATCCAGCGGTGCGTCTGTCAGCACGACCATCATGCAGGACCCGTCTAGTTTTTCTTTGAACGAATAACGGCCTAGCTCAACACCGACCGGTACACCTGCAATTTGCAGAACTCCGCCAAAGTTCGTCTGTACGAGTGCCCCAACCGTGTAGCCACCCAATGACGCCGGTAGTTTCCGGGAGGCCGTACCGATACCTCCTTTGAAACCAAAGCAAACCGTTCCTGTCCCGGCTCCGACATTTCCTTCAGTAACCGGTCCGGCTTTGGCCTGCTGGATCGCGTCGAGCACATGGTGTTTGGTGATGTGCCGACCGCGAATGTCGTTCAGCGAACCGTCGTTTGTTTCACCAACGATTGGATTGACAGATCGAACCTGCTCGTTTCCCGGTTGCGCTAATGTGTAATCAATCAGGGCATCGGCTGCGGTGGGTACGCTTAAGGTATTGGTCAGTACAATCGGTGTTTCGAGCGTTCCTAACTCGTCAACCTGGCTAAACCCCATCAACTTTCCAAAACCATTCCCGATATAAATGGCTGCCGGGCTTTTTTGCTGAAACTGGTTGCCGTCGTGCGGCAGAATAGCCGTTACCCCCGTGCGGATGTTTTGCCCTTCGCTAAGCGTTACCTGACCAACCCGAACGCCGGGTACATCGGTAATCGCATTGAGCGGCCCCGTTGGCAATACGCCGAATCGAATCCCATATTCTCGGGGCCTTTGGGCCGTTTGAGCCATTACGGAATAACCTGTTACAACCAAAAAACACGTTGTGAGCAGAAGGCAATGAGCGAGCGACATCCGGCTGACGAATAAAGATGAAACCATTTCGATGCCAAGATACAGCAGAATATACGTGTTATCGCGTATACCGCCCATAGGAGAGCTGCCAACACGCTTGGAAATAATTATCTGAAAATAGATTGCTAGTGCTTTTCGCGAAATAACTCGTCGAACACTTCCTGCATCAGTAGGGGGCCACCCGGTTCATAAATAAACCCATGCCCTCCTTCAGCTATGCTTTTGAACCGCCAGTCTCTAGCCTTGCTTTGTTGCTGGTCGTAAATGGCTTTTACTGCTGAATAAGGAAAAACCGAGTCATCCTTGGCATTGATCGACACAAAGGGCTTGCCGCTTGAGAGTTTCGCATAATCGGTTGGCGATGATTTGAGCGAGGGCCAGGGTGAAAAGGCGTAGAAACCAGAGAATAAATGGGCATGTTTGGTGGCGTACCAGTAAGTAGCCGTGCCGCCATTGGACATGCCCCCCAGGTAAATACGGTCAAAGGGGACTGCGTAGCGCTTTTTTACCTGATCAAGCATGGTCAATACATGCTTGAAAGCATTTTCCTGATCGACCCAGCCAAAGTCTTTTCGGGCAAAGGGATATAGAACAAGTGTATTGTAATGATTGGCTACTTTGAATATGGGTTCGTTAGCTACTTGAGGGTCTCGGTAAGCAAAGTGATCTTGATTCACCACGCCACCATGAAGATAGATGATCAAGGACGCGGGTTTAGCCCGGCTGAATGAGCTGGGTACATAAACCAGGTAGGGGACATTGATCGTATCAGCTGGTTGAAAATAAAGCGCGAATCCAGCGGGGAACGGTTTAGCCATACCCCCTTCCGATTCGGTCAATTGCGCATGGCGTAGACTTGATTCCAGCCACTGCTCGCTGGCTATTTGCTTCGCTAACTTATCCTTTTCTTTCGCCTGCTGCATCTTGGCCAGTAAGATCCTCCACTCCGCAGAAGTGTGTAAGCTACTGAAGGCGGAGTCCTTGGCAATCGACTCAATTTCCCCGTCTTGTAAGCCGAAGCCTTTTTGCTGACTCTTGTTCAACCAGGTAAGTGCCTGACGCTGATCGTGACAGTTTGCGGCCGCTAAAGCCGCATAGGCATAGTCGTACCGGTTAACTTTGGTTGTATCGGTCAAGGCCTGTTTGAAAACAAGCAGGGCGGCACAGAAATCTTTTTTATTGATTGCCTGTGCCGCTTTCTCTATCTGTTGCTCATACAATTGGGCTTTCAGAACGTGAACTACCAAACAAAAGCATATACCAAGTAGCGTCTTTCTCATTATGTCTAAGATTCAATCGCTACAATGTTAAACTTAGTAGTAGGTGATACATGTTAGTTATTTATGAACGGACGATGTTCCATTTAAACGGACAAGGTCCACATTACTGACTATCAAAGTTTGAGTTTCATTCCCTCATGCGTATCGACAAAACCTAAGGATTTGTAAAACGTAATCGCTTCAGGGCGTTGTCTGTCCGTCGTGAGTTGGACTAGGTGACAACCTTTTGCTTTCGCTCGGCCATTGGCACACTCGAATATTTGTCTGCCTATCCCCTGACCACGACAAGAGGATGCCACACGCACTGCTTCAATCTGAGCCCGTAGACGGCCTTTATGGGTTAGGTATTGAATATAGGTAAGAGGATAAGTGCCAACAACCTCTCCGTTTAGCTCAACAACGGTTAACTCCTGATTCGGGTCGACCCTGATTTTTCGTAGACGCTGTAATAAGCCTCGTCTAAAATGGATTCAGATTTCTCCCGTAAGGCTCCAAGGGATCATCCAGCAACAGGTCAACGATTTTGGGCAGGTCGGACCTTGTCGCGAATCGATACCTAAGATTGGTACTCATAAGCTGGCGTCGGCGAACGGTGGTAAAACTAGTTTATGTTCCATAAGTCGATCCGGCCTCGTCGTTTTCGGCAACAGTATTCTGCCGACGACCGACTTGTCGTTGGTCTGGCGAGCACAGTTCTTGCGTCGAGTTATGTCAAAAAATTATGACCTAGTCAGTTAATCGCTCGTAAAAGACCAGTCTATTCTGCAATTGTGTGATCTGATTCTGAAGGCCTTCCACGCGTTCCAGCAGATCACTTACAATGTCCAGATCGGTTGGGTGTATCGCCAGCTCCTGGTGCAACCGGACTAGCTTTTCCAATCTACCCAGTTGGTCGGGCTGTACGTAGGTAATACGTTCGACAGTAATAATTTCAACAAGCCCCTGCTGTTCGAGCAAGTCAATAAACGCAACTTCGATGTGATGATGCACACAGAAATCACTGACGGAGATTAAGTGGGTTGGTAGCATAAGATGTTAGGCGATTACAGGCTGGCTAGTTTCTGGATAAGTTCTTTTTGTTCGGTGGTCAGATTAGTGGGTAATTTAACCTGCCACTGTACGTACAGGTCACCAGAAAAGCTTTCCTGCTTGTAAACGGGAAAGCCTTTCCCTTTTAGCCGTACTTTAGTCCCGTTTTGTGTCTCGGCCTGTATCGGCACTTTCACTTTCCCATCCAAGGTTTCAATAACTTTATCGCCACCCAATAACGCCGTGTACAAGTCGATTTCTTCGTTGACATACAAATCGTTGCCTTTGCGCTTGTATCGACTGTCTTCCGCGATGACAAACGTGATGTATAGATCGCCGTTTGGACCGCCGTTGACGCCTGGTGCCCCGTAGCTGGCCAGCTTAATCTTCTGACCATTTTCAATCCCTGCTGGCACGGTTATCCGGATGTTTTTCCCGTTAACCGTCATGGTCTGTTTGTGCGTTGTGTACGCATCGCGCAGGTCGAGGTTGAGTTCGGCCTGATAATCCTGACCCCGGAATGTCGCCTGACGACGACCAGCGCCTGAACCGCCTTCCTGACCGAACATTGACGAAAAGAAATCCGAGAAGTCCGATCCGCCAAAGCCACCCGAAAAATCGTAGTCTTCGGCATTGCCTTGTGCGTACGACTGGCGATACTGCTGTTGCTGCTGATTACGGGCGTCTCCACGCCGGGCCTGCTCGAACTGCTCGGCGTGTTGCCAGTCCTTACCGTATTGATCGTACTTCTTTCGTTTGTCCGGATCGCTTAGTACTTCGTTGGCTTCGTTGATCTGCTGAAACTTCTTGTGCGCTTCTGCATCGTTCGGGTTCAAATCCGGGTGATGCTTGCGGGCAAGTTTTCGGTATGCTTTTTTTATGTCTTCGTCTGAGGCTGTTTTCGGTACGCCCAGCACGCTGTAGTAATCGATAAAATCCATAAAAGGTGGGTGCGTTTAAGTGATGGCCACCCTTATAACTAAGAAGAATCGGGAAGGTTGTCGCAGCAATGGGTATGCTATCCATAAACTAGTTTTCTACATAATCCAGGACTACAAAGACGTGCTATTTTCCAGCACGATCAGGGGGAGGTAGCCATTCCAGGTTGGCGTAAAACCTACTTCGTTGAGAAAGCCCTGCGAGTAATTGCCTAAAACTATATCTATATCGCCATCGTGGTCCCAGTCTTTGGCGTCCATACAAATCCACCGACCGTATTGGCTTACGGGAACAGCATGGGGACGGAATTGAGCAGGTGCTAATTGCTCGAAATAAACAAAGGTCTCAGCCGGTTTATTTTTTAGATCCCCAAAGAAGGCAATGGTGGCAATATCCACATCGCCATCGTGATCGAAGTCAGCGGCAATTGCTTTGGTGCAGCCGTTGATCGGATAAAAATACGTTTGCTTATACTGGTTGTTACCCTGATTTGTGAAGAGGTAAATCCCGTGAAAAGGTTTCAGAACACGCGAGTAGTCGCTATTATCGCCACAGCTATACAAAATATCCAGCTTTCCGTCTTTATTAAAATCGACTAGTTGAAAGCTGGTGGAGCCGTAAACGGGAGGAAATCGGAGCAGGTTCCGTTCCAAAAAACCGCCCTTCTGGTCGTTTGTAAAAAGCCAGATGCCTTCGTCGGCGTGGGCAAACAAAGCCATAAAGTCAAGCCAGCCATCTTTATTGAAATCGCCCGGAATAACCTGCGTTGCGCCCGGTACTTCTTTGATGACAAGCTTATTGAATTGATGATCGGGCCGTTGCTTTAACAAGTACAAACCACCGACGTTATGCCCGAAACCACAAACAATCCAATCCGTTAATCCATCGCGGTTGAAGTCGCCCGGTGTTGACTGGATGGGGCGGGGAAGTTGTTGGGCAATGGAAACCGGCGGAGTCGTTGCGGCTTTATCCAGATCGAGCTGTAAAACTTCGCCACGGGCTTGGTCAACGGCCAGCATGGTACCGATGCAGGTCAATAGTGTCTGGTGTGAACCGTTTGGCCTGTCGATAAAGGAAGCCTGAACGGCGGGGGAGGGGAGTTGCCGGATAAGCGCTGGCTTCAGTGATGAACTCCACTGATAAAGGCCGGAGCTGGTTTCGTTGCTGGAGTAGATTGTTCCCCTGGCTGAATCAAAGGCAACCATCGTTGTTGTCGCTAATTCGCTTTTGATCTCGGTGGGTTTTACCAGTTTAAAGATAGACCAGTCGTTGACTAATTTAGTAGGTGGCTTAGTCTGCGTCGGCTTTTCGGGTGCCAGTTTTTCGTAGTAGGCAACGAGCTTTGTCCAGTCGGCGAGCGAAATGGTAGCAGTGGGCGGCTGATAATACTGGGTTTTCTGCCATACCTCCAATCCTAGCTTGGGGGCCATAGCCGGTAATACGTGTTTAATCCATGTTTCTTTATCCAGCGCATCAGGTGCAACGGGCAAATGGCAGGTGCTGCAATGCTGCTGCGCTAATTTTTCACCTTCGCTGGTCGGTTCCTTACCCGAGGAGTCCGACACAGTAGTGTTCGAATGGCAGCTTGTTAACGTAATACAGGCTCCTAACACGACAAGAAGCCCACGGAAAGAAGAAAGAAAAGAGAGCCTTTGCATGTTAGAGGTTGTGGTTGCTTCAAAAGGTTCTACTGGGCCTCGCCTAAATGAAAAGAGGCAGCCCAATGACTGCCTCTTTTTGTCGTCAATTCGCAATTAATTATAACCCGGATTTTGGGTTAGCGACGACTTACCGCTCGATGTACTTAAGTCGATTTGCCGTTGCGGAATCGGGTAATAATCGTTTTTGCCAGCTGTAAAATGACCGCCCCGAATATCCGTTGTTATCGTACTTTCGTAGTTGAAGTAGTTATTCAACACGGTTTCGGCGATACCCCAGCGAACCAAATCGAAGAACCGGTGACCTTCTGTCGCCAATTCAAGCTTGCGTTCAAAGTAGATCGCATTCAACGCCCCCGTTTTACCCAATCCGGCAAACGTACCGGCTGGATAAGCCGTAATCTTATAATTGGCAGCGGGCGTTGTTGAATAACCTGCCAGCGGAGTCGCGTCATTCGAATACTTGTACACAAAGTTAACCGGGTTGGCGGCCCGAGCGCGTACCTGATTGACGTAGGTCTGTGCCTGTTCGAAATTGCCGAGCTGCGCTTCCGCTTCGGCAGCCATCAGCAGCACGTCGGCATAGCGAATGATGTTCAGGTTGATCGCCGTTCCGGGCGCCCAGGAGTGGTTGTCCGCGTACTGATCCTGCGTAGCCTGCATGTAAATGTTCTTTTTCGGCGAATACGGACCCGCGTAGGTTTGGCCTGGGCTCCGAATCCAGTCGGCACCGGGGTGGTTACCCCAATCTAGGTAAGGAATACCCCGGCGACCGATGGTCCAGTCGATACGAGGGTCTAGCGTTCCGGCGTCTGGCGTAAAAGGCTGCGTAGACGAAATACCCTGGTCGTTCTTTACCGGATGGCTGTTGTAATCCGATAGGTAAGGTAACCCGGTAGCATCGGTCCGGTATGAGTTTGCCAGATCCTGCGAAGGCTGGTAAAAACCACAGCAGCGGAAAGGGCTGTTGCCGTACGGGAAGTTCAGCATATCGCCCTGATTGGCGTTGGCAATGGTACCCGTTCCGTCGTTGGCAACCATCTGAATGGCAAAGACCGATTCCGAGTTGTTCTCGGTAGCCGCATCGAAGTTGTCGTGGAACTTGGTCACCAGGGCGTATTTCAAGCCGTTGCTGGTTACGCCCTGGCCGATGATCTGATCAAAAAGCGCTTTGGCTTCGGCGTATTTGTGCTCGTACAGGTACGTTTTCGCCAGATAGGAAGCGGCTGCCCACTTATTGACCCGGCCCACGTCCGATTGCGAAGCGGGCAGATTATCCATAGCGTACTTGAAATCGGCTTCGATCTTGGGCCAGATATCTTCGGTATTGGTCTGGACACTGGCCGTTGCTGTTTCAACGGATTCGTCAATCCAGGGCACCTTGTTCCACATCTTCTTCAATTCGAAGTAATAATGGCCCCGCAGAAAACGAGCCTGCGCTGAGAAGCTTGTCTGGTCAGTTTGGGAAATACCCTGTGCTTGGCCCAGCACTCGCAGGACAGTATTGGTACGGTTTACGCCTTCGTACACCGTTCGCCATTTTCCGTTAAAGAAACCATTACTGGCATCCGCCGTGAACTTAGCAATAGCGTCAATCGCGGGTTGATCGCTACCGTCACTGCCTTTATGGGCTTCGCCACCGGCGATACTACCATAGGTCCAGTTACTGGGTGAAGCCTGCCAGGCGTCTGTGCCACTCAAGTTTAAGGCTGATCCATTGTTGTATTGCCCGTCCAGCGCGGCATAAGCGCCGGTCAGTAAGGCATTGATACCACTCTGCGTCGTCAGGGTCTCTCCGCTTAGCGAACCTTGAGCGGGAATTTCAAGACTTTCTTTGCAGGAATCGAAGGTTAATCCGACGGCCATGACCGCAAGGACTGTTATATACTGAGGTATTTTCATTGTTGTCGGGATAATAAGAATTAGAACGTCACATTCAGGCCGAATAAGAACTGGCGCTGGTTCGGGTAAACCCCTTCATCGATACCAAACGAGGTCGTGTTCGAGAACGACTGGTTCAGGCTGCCGCCTGAGCTGTTGTTGGTATTCGCCGTTGTTCCAATTTCTGGATCAAGTCCCGAATACTTCGTGATCGTAAACAGGTTGGCCGACTGAACGTAGACCCGAAGCCGTTCGATACCTAATTTTTTCAGGGTACTGGCCGGTAGCGTGTAGCCAATCTGGGCGTTTTTAGCCCGCAGGTACGAGCCATTTTCTACGAAGTACGAGTTGGGCACGTTCGCCGAGCTGAATGAACCAACCGTTTCCTGAATCGGTGCCTTAGCGTTGTGGTTGTCGGGCGTCCAGGAATCATACAAAGCGGTCCGGCTTTTGGCACCCTGGAAGTTGGCGTTGAAATCGGTCCACCATCTGACGTTGTTCCAGATGTCGTTACCCTGCGTTCCGTAGAAGAAGATGCTGAAATCAAACTTTTTGTACGTAGCGCCCAGGTTCAGACCGTAGCTGAATTTTGGGTTTGGATTACCCAGGTACGTCCGGTCGGCTTCGGTGATCTGGCCATCGCCGTTGGTGTCCGCGTACCGGAAGCGGCCCACGGCTACATCGTTCTGGTAAACAGCGCTTGCATTACCCGTCGCTTGTTGCGCCTGTGCGTTTGCCTGGTTGATTTCTTCCTGCGAATTCCAGAAACCAGCGGTCTTGTAGCCAAAGAACTGTCCGATGGAATGCCCTACGGCGTTACGAACGATGTAGCTACCGTTGAACCGGCGACCTTCCTGATCGAAGTAATCGACACCTTCGGCTAAGGACACGATCTTGTTGTTATAGGTCGTGAACGTTAGCGTGGCGTTTAGCTTCAGGTCATTCGTAACGTTGAAGTTGCTGGAAGCGGCCAGGTCAATCCCCTGGTTCCGCATGTGCGCAACGTTCACCGCCGGAGCGGTTCCCAGGCCAGCCGTTCCGGCCAGTTCAAGGGTATACAGCAGGTCGCGAACTTCCTTGTTGTAATAATCGACGGTCAGGTCAAGTTTACCTTTCCACAAGCTGGCATCAAAACCGATGTTGGCGTTGATATTCTTTTCCCACCTGGCATCAGGATTACCGATGCGCGTCCGTTGAACGCCAGCCGCATTCGATTGATTTGAGCCATTAACCGAATAGAAAGAAGACGTACGATCCGGTCCATACGTAGTAAATGAGTTGGCCGCGTCAACGTTGAGCTGGTTACCCATGATACCATAGCCCCCCCGAATTTTTAAGTCATTCAGCCAGGTCAAGCCACTCATGAAGCTTTCCTGCGAAAGCCGCCAGCCAGCACTCACCGCTGGGAACCAGCCGTACTGGTAGTTCAGGAAGCGCGACGAACCATCGCGACGAATGGTAGCGCCCAGCAGGTATTTGTCTTTCAACGTGTAATCGACCCGGCCGATCAGTGAAAACAAAGCATCCCGATAGCGGCTACTGTAATTGGTTGGTGTACCAAATCCGGATGAGAGTGTGGTTGCATTGGGGTCAAAAGACAGGTAATCCTGGGTGGTTCCTCCTACGTTCCGCCCCCGGTTTTGGTACGCTTCCGTTCCTACCAACACTTTCAGATCGTGCGTATTGTTGAAGTTATGCTGGTATTGTACCGTGTTGGTCCAGGTCCAGTTATAGCCGCTGAAGGTGTTCTCCGTGTAGGAGTTGGTCGTTGTGTTTTCCTGATTCTCGTAGGTCGGGTAGGAGAACGAGTTGAAATTACCCATGAACAATTCACCGCCGAAGCTGGTGCGGGCCGTGAAATCTTTCAAGAAGTCTACCTCTGCATACACGTTACCGAACAAACGGTTGCTTAGTCCCCGGTTATTGGCCGTCCGCTGCTGAATCGCCACCGGGTTGGTCGCATTACCCAAGCCCTGGCCGTAACCACCCGCGTAATTACCCATGATGTCATACACCGGAATGATACGCTGCTCCCGGAAGGCCATCCCAATGGCACTACCTTCCTGCAAGGCGTTGATACGTGGGTTGTCGGTCACGGAGAAAGCCAGGTTTTCACCCACCCGAATGTTCTCGCGAATATTGTACTGGCTGTTTGAACGAATCGTGTATCGTTTCAGATACGTATTGAGCAACGTACCCTGTTGATTGAAGTAATTGAACGAGAATAGGTAGTTTCCCTGATTGCTACCACCGCTAACGGCGAGGTTATGGCTGGTGATCGGTGCGGGTCTAAAAATCTCATGAAACCAGTCCGTACCGGCTTTATTCGCACGAGTAATCCGGTTAAACGCGTTATACTGCGCTATGGTCGTATAATTTGGGTTGACACTGTACCGGGAAGGATCTACAGCCGGATCACCTTCTTTTGCGCCCTGTGGGGCAATGTAATCAGGCAGTACCGGTGTAGCGCCACTACCGTAGAGTGGGTCGTTGATGGCTACATTTGGGTTTGCGTTCCGTAGCGCGTTGAACTTCAATTGGGCAGTTTCCTGTGGATCAAGCAGATTCCAGACGTTACCACCTTTTGGGTACTGCATCCCGTAATAAGCATCGTACTGAACCTTGACCTTACCCGTTCCCCGACGAGTGGTAATGATGATCACACCGTTGGCCGCCCGCGAACCGTAGATCGAAGCCGAACCGGCATCTTTCAGAACCTGCATGGACGCAACGTCGTTCGGGTTGATGTCGTTGATATTTTGCGTAGGTACGCCATCGACAACGTACAGCGGTTGGTTATTGCCAAACGTGTTTAGACCCCGGATGCGGATTTGTGGCGCTTCGCCCGGCTGCCCCGAACCAAGCACCGTTACGCCCGAAGCCCGTCCTTGCAACTGGTTAGTGATCTGGGCGGTAGGCTGTTGCTGAAGTTCGGCTACGTTGACGACCGCCACGGCACCGGTTAGGTCTTTCTTCCGCTGCGTACCGTACCCCACGACAACGACTTCGTTCAGTGACTTCACGTCCGACACGAGTTGCACATCGGGCAACGTCGTCCGGTTGCTGATGGCCACTTCCTGCGTCGTGTAGCTGATCGATGAAATAACCAGCGTACCGTTGCCATCGGGTACATTCAAGGTGAACCGTCCATCGATGTCCGTGGCTGTCCCAACGTTGCTCGTGCCTTTGAACAGCACGGTAGCTCCGGGTAAGCCCGCTCCTTTTTCATCGAGAACCCGGCCCGTGACGGTAAGGGGCGGAACGGGTTTTACGACGTTTGGGCTGGTCGACTCATTTTCGGCTTGAGCCGCATTCGCTGCTCGTTTCAGAATAATCGTTTTGCCGCCTACTTCATACGTAACAGAAGCGGGTCCCAGTATCGCGTCCAGCACCGCCGAAAGCCGTTCGTTGTTGAAGGTAACGGTATTGATTCGTTGCTGGCCGAAAATGCGCGGATTGTACATGAACTTTACATCCGCTTCTTTGCCAATACGGCTGATTGCCTGTTCAACGGTCAGGTTCGAAAGCTGGAGACTCACCCGTCGATTAAGTAATTCCTGACCATACGTGTCATGCGCCCGTGCCATCGTAGCAAACACCGTCACAACGAAAAACAGGTAAAAACTGACTCGCATAATTTTGAGCAGCCTGTGCTGCATTTGTATCCAAATTGTCATACTTTTGAATTGGTTGTCGGTTTGATTCGGCAATAAAAATCCCTTACCCCGCGAGGAGGTGCTTTTTTCGAAGAGAGCAAGTGGGGATTAGCTTTGGAGTCAGTGATGTTGGCGCATTGCTGACTCTTTCTTTTTGGGGGTTAAAACGGTTGTTTTTCGGGCATAGGCAACGGAATTGTGTTGAGTAGTTTTATTGGCAACCTTTACTAGTTATTAAAATCTTACCGTCCATCTCTTCGTACTGAGCGTCTAACGTCCGGCAAATCATATTGAGTTTTTCGAATAGCGGTTCATCGTCCAGTGAGGCTGTCAGGTAGCAGTTTTTCATCACGTCGGCGTCAAAAACGATCTCCACGCCGTACGCATTTTCCAGCGACGCGAAAACCTGATTAATCGGCGTACCGCTGAACTCGAACATAGCCTGTTGAATAGGCATGTCCAGGAGCGTTGGCGACTCGACCAGCGAACGCAACAGGCGTCCTTCATCCCGGTTAAATAACACCCGCTGGTTGGGCGTCAACACCAGACCAATCAGCTGACGGGATTCCTGTTTTTCGACGCGTTCCTTGTCCGAGCGGGTAAAAACCGAAACCTTACCCGTCTTTACGGTCACGTTGACGGCTTTTTTATCGTATGCACAAACGGTAAAGCTGGTGCCGAGTACTTTGGTTATCAGGTTGTCGGCGTAGACAAAAAACGGTTTGTGTGGATTCTTGGCAACTTCGAAAAAGGCTTCGCCCACCAGATAGACTTCGCGTCGGTTCTGCCGATTGAATTCTTTAGGATAGCTGATCCGGCTGTTCGGCTGTAACAACACCGAACTCCCGTCGGCCAGAACGACCAACTGGGTTTTCGAACCGGCGTTGATTACTTCTTTCATGGGCAGCGTAGCAGCCGCAACTAATTCTCGGTAAATCGATACAGGCTTGTTCTGATAGTTCGTCCAGCCAAACCAGGCCAGCATAACCAAGACAACCGAGGCTGCTGCCATCCAGGCTATTTGCCCATACGACAAAGAAGGGCTTTGGCGTTGCAAAGCTGGCTCCGTTGCCCGCATAATGTCCTGAATGTTTCGCTGAATTTGTTCCGGAGCCGGAGCGAAAGCATCCTCTTGCATAGCCAGTAACGTCTCCCGAGCCTGAATCATAAGAAAGGCTTTCTGGGGATACACTACCGGAAACCGATCCCACCATTCAGCCGTCGACGAGGAAGCTCGCCCAAACACCCACGACCGAAATGACTCGTCTTCCAGGAAATCATATAGCTCAAAATGATCAAATGATTTCATTGAAAATGACTATTTTTTTGTCTGCTTTACTGATATAATTAGCCAGCAAGGCAACCATACCCTGTATTCCAACATTTTTTTACGGAAAGGGGAAATTTTACCAGTGCTCGCGCAGGAAGTTGAGCGCTTTGTGAAGGTGATTGGAAACCGACTGCCGGTTGATGTTCATGACTTGGGCAATGGTTTCGATGTCGAGTTCTTCGAAGTAGCGCAGGTGAAGGGCTTCCTGCTGGCGTTGGGGAAGAAGATCGATCAGCGTCTTAATTTTTTTGGCGGATAGCTGCTCCGTTTCGATAAAGACAAAGAAATCTTCGAAACTTTGATCGGGAGCGACGTCGATGGCTTCTTCTTCATCGACCCAACCTCGGCGTTGGGTACGTTGTAACTCGAGTAAAATCTTATGCCGGAACGATTTGAGCAGATACTTCTTGATACTATCGGTTCCGCTGATGTGCGATCGACGTTCCCACAGGTACACAAACATGTCGTGCAGACAGTCCTGAATCAGCCCCGTATCTTTGCTGTAGCGGGTGCCGAACCGAAATAGAGAAGAATAGTGGAGCGAAATTATTTGCTCAAACGCTATCCGATCACCATTTTTGAAGCGCTCCCAGAGCGCTTCATCAGAAAAGTTACTCGACAATAATGCATTCATGGTGAGTTGAGCAAATAAATCCCAAAACAAAGCTTTTTTTGGATTTATTCAGTTAATAAACGTACGAAAATGACTGGATATTGATAGTAATTATGCTGTTTGGCTAAAATAGTGTTAGTTACCTAGCAGGTCCGGCGTCGTAAATAAACGGCCTACGGAAAAGTGAGTATTTGCCTGTGATGCCATCCCTCTGGCTACAGCTGTTTTAAAATTGAGTGAATCAATCGTTACACAAAGTCAACTATGGACGAATTCATGCAGGAGGCCATTCGTCAGGCCCGTAAAAGTTTAAGCGAAGGCGGCATACCCATCGGTTCGGCCTTAATCAAGGATGGCGAGTTGGTCGCTTCAGGTCATAACAAACGGGTTCAGGAGGATAACCCGATTTTACACGGTGAAATGGACTGCCTGAACAATGCGGGCCGGGTCGGGTCGTTTAGAAACACGGTTATTTATTCTACCCTCATGCCGTGTTATATGTGCGCAGGAACCATTGTTCAGTTCAAAATTCCAAAGGTCATTGTTGGTGAGTCGCGGACGTTTGCCGGAGCACGGGAGTTCATGGAACAGCATGGCGTAGAAGTAATTGACCTCGATCTGCCCGAGTGCGTTGACATGATGAACCAGTTCATTGCCGAAAAGCCAACGATTTGGAACGAGGATATTGGCGAACTGTAAAATTGTCGTGTAGCTCTATAGTTACCAGCCATTACATAGGCTATTAAGTAAACAAAAGTTTTTAAATCGAATACTTTTCTTTGTCCGGTCAGGCTGTTACTTTGTCAACCAAATGGCACCGTAACACACTGACTGGATGAAGATTATAAAGGTAGTTGGGTTGATTTGTACCTTACAGCTGGGACTGGCTTCTGTTGGGCTTGCCCAACGATCGGCTTATTGGCAGGAAAAACCGGGTTCCTGGTTGTTGAACGCCGGAGTAGGAACGACTCGGTACCTGGGTGACCTGAACGAGCGCTGGAATCTGGCTCATTTGCAGTTAGGCGTTTCGCTGGGTATTGCGGCTGCTTATCGGTATTCCAACAGGCTTACCTTCCGGGGTGAAGCGCAGTTGTATTACATTCGGGGTAGTCAGGAGAATACACACCTGTCGTACAACAATTTATCCTTTCGAAGCTTTAACCCTGAACTGTGGGCGGGTATTCAGGCAGATTTCTGGCGTCCCGATGATCGAAATCATGCTATTGTTCCTTACGCCATTGCGGGCGTAGGACTGACTTACCTCACGCCTACAACAACCTACAAAGGGAAATCGTACAGTTTAGCTCCGTTGCATACCGAAGGGGTTAATTACAATCGACTGCCGGTTATTTTACGCTACGGAGTTGGTCTGCCAATCGTTATCGGCTACCGGTTCAAGTGGCATCTTGAAGGGCTTTACACGCACGTAATGAGCGATTATGTTGACGATGTAAGTACCGTCTATCCTGACCGGTCAACGATGGAGCCTCTCGCGGCTGCTTTATCGGATCGGCGGCTCGAAATTGGGCAGACGCCTAACCCAACTGGAGCCAAGCGGGGGAACGCTAACCGGCGAGACGGCTATTTTACTTTATCGGCAAGACTTATCTGGGTGGTTATCACGCAGAAACAACAACATTATCGTAGGAGTCGGCGCGGTTAGGGTTTTGGGGGTATTTACCTTATTTTTGGCGCAAAACTCAGCGGAATGCTGCCTTGATCGAATGAGTCCAGCTACTTTTATTGACGCCCTTCAACACGAACTTCAGCTTACCCAATACGGACAATATCCAACCGAGCTATACGATCCGATCCGGTATATTATGAGCCTTGGCGGAAAACGGCTGCGTCCGTTGCTGACGCTTATGGCGGCTCACCTGTTTACCGACGACTGGAAAAAAACCGTTCGTCCGGCGTTGGCGGTCGAGGTGTTTCATAACTTCACGCTGATGCACGACGATATTATGGATCGGGCTCCGTTGCGTCGTGGTCAGCCTACGGTGCACGAAAAATGGAATGACAATATTGCGATTCTGTCGGGCGATGTGATGCTGGTCAAGGCGTATGAACTACTGCTCGACGCGGACGCGGACAAACTAAAGCAGGCAATGGCTCGCTTTACGCGTACAGCCGCCGAAGTATGCGAAGGCCAGCAGATGGACATGAATTTTGAAACGCGCTGGGATGTGACCGAAGCCGAGTATATTGATATGATCCGGTTAAAAACGTCTGTACTGCTGGGATACGCACTCGAACTTGGGGGCCTACTCGGTGGTGCTGATAAAGAAACGACGGATCTTCTCTACGCGGCTGGGGTTAACATTGGCATCGGCTTTCAGTTAAAAGATGATCTGCTGGATGTGTACGGTGACCCCGCTAAGTTTGGTAAACAGGTTGGTGGCGATATCATCGCCAATAAGAAAACATTCCTGCTCATCGAAGCGCTCGAACAGGCGACCGGTTCCCGCAAAGACGAACTGACGGGCTGGTTGACCCAAACAAGCTTCGACAAAGCCGAAAAAGTGCGGGCCGTTACAACCATTTACGACCAGTTGGGTATCCGACAGATTACCGAAGCACGCATCAATGATTACTTTGGGCGGGGATTCGCTAATTTCGATCAAATCCAGGCTGACCCGGATCGTAAGGAATTTTTGCTGCAATTCACCCGGCAATTGGCCGAGCGGGAAAGTTAATAGCCTGTGTGACGTAAGATACAGACAGACTTAAGAAATCATACAGCGTGTATCACGCATCTCTCTTTATGAACGTAACCCTTATTATTATTCTCGTTACGGTTGGTATTAGCCTCTGGGCTTGGAACGACTACAGTGTCATGAACCGCTGGGTCATGAATCCGTATCAGGTGGCGAAACGGAACCAGTATTACCGTTTTCTGACATCGGGGTTTTTGCACGCCGACTGGATGCACTTGATCTTCAACATGATCAGTCTCTACGCCTTCGGTGGACTGATGGAGCAAGTGTTTAATAGCCTGTTTGGTGCAAGTGGGCCACTCTATTACATAGGTTTTTATCTGATCGCTATCGTCGTATCAGACATTCCAACGTTTCTGAAACACCGCAACGATTCTGGCTACAATTCGCTGGGCGCGTCGGGTGGGGTAGCGGCAATTATTTTCGCGGCCATTTTGATCAGCCCGTTGTCTAAAATCATGCTGTTTATTATTCCGATCGGCATTCCCGGCTTTATATTCGGACCAATTTATCTGCTGTATTCGTACTACGAGTCTCAGCGGGGTGCGGGCAACGTGAACCACGATGCGCACATTTACGGTGCATTATTTGGTGTCGCCTTTATAATTTTAGTGTACCCGCCCGTTTTGCCCCAGTTTATCGATCAGATTGCGGGATGGCGCTTGTTTTAGATGATAGCTGTAAAGCGGTATGTTCAAAATACTCAGCCAGCCTTTTCCAACCGAAGCGTCTATCCCGCGCCACTTACGCCAGGCTGCTTTGATTGGGCTGTTTGTTGGCGTCTTTCTTTTTGCCTTTCAACCGTTCGGGCTGAATCTGTGGGAGACGCCCCACAAACTGGCAAAACTGCTGGGGTTTGGTGTCATCACGTTTCTGATAACAGCCATCAATTTCATTGTCTGGCCGCTTCTGTTTCCGAAACTGTTCGATGAAGAGCGGTGGACGGTAGGTCGTCAGATTCTAACCGTTATGGTGAATATTCTGTTGATAGCCGTCGCCAATCGGGTTTATCTGGCGTGGTTGATCAACGAAGAAAAAAGCGGCATCGGTTGGCTAAGTATGCTTGTGATTACATTTCTGGTCGGGCTGTTTCCCGTAACGGGCACGGTTCTGTTCAGTTACATTCGCCAGCTCAAAAAGTACAGTAGCTCCGCAGCCGAGTTATCCAGCCATACACCACATCTGCCCGAACCAACTAATTTGTTTCAGGAGGAACAACCTACCGTTCTGCCTGACCAGCCTGTCACTGGTTTGTTGACACTCGTAGCCGAGAATGAAAAAGACGTGCTCACGCTACCACCCGCTGACCTGTTGTTTATCGAATCGAGCGACAATTATTGCACCGTCGTTTATTTGAAGAACGATCGAACCGGACAAAGCCAGCCAACTAAGCCGTTGCTCCGGAGTAGCCTGAGTCGATTAGAAGGCCAGATTAAGTTACCGCACGTTGTTCGTTGCCATCGTTCCTATATCGTGAATCTGGATCGTGTTGAACGGGTCACGGGTAACGCGCAGGGCTACAAACTGCATTTGCTGGACGGCCAATTTCAAATACCCGTAGCCCGAAAATATAACGATACGCTGGTGGCTGAGTTGAAAGCTTTGTGAAACGTCCCACCGTTTGTCCCAACGGCTAGGAAGGCTTACCAAACGTCCCAAACCGTGTTGTAGAACCCATTAATTAGCTGATAAAGAAGGCACCGCCGTAGGTTTGCTGCTGTTAAACGCAACCGCCTACAAGCATGAAAACGCTTATTCTTTCCTTACTCATTATCCATATCGTTAGCGGAATTACGGCTCTGATCATTGGCCTGATTCCTATGTTCTCCCAGAAAGGCGGTCGCCTGCACAACCGTACGGGCCTTGTGTATGTCTACTGCATGATTACCGTAGCCGTAACGGCATTGCTTCTCTGTGGGCTGCAACCGTTCAAGATGATGCGACTGTTCCTAACCGGGATCGCCGTATTTAGTTTCTATCTGTGCGTCTCCGGCTGGCGGGCGACAAAGCAGAAAAAGTCAGGACCAACCCGTGTTGACCGGTTGCTTACCTACTTCACAGCGGCAGTGAGCATAGCCATGATCGGTTTTGGTTTATACCTGATGACAAAATTTGGCCCTTCATTCTTCCCTGTCCTGTTTACATTTTTTGGGTTCTTGACCGGAAGTTTTGCAAGACGGGACATCCTCCAATTTAGCCGCCCCACCGAAAAAATGCACTGGTTCTTCCATCACATTACACGCATGGGAGGTTCGTACATCGCTACATTTACGGCAGCGCTGGTAACCAATGCGCGTTACCTGATGCCTCAGCAAACGCCAGAATGGATAGGAACGATGGTCTGGATAGCGCCCGCACTCATCGGTGGCTTACTGATAGGTCGGACCGTGCGGTACTACAAACAGAAGTTCGCTCACACCACGCGAACCGTCGAGCGATAGACCTAATGGTCAAGCAATGATTTAGCTGTTGGCAGCGCGGCTTCGGCCCATTGGCGCATTTGTTTGCTTGAATAGTGAAGACCATCGGATGCGAACTGATTGTCATCATCAGCTGCCTGACGGGTGATCGGTGTAATATTAACGTAGGCAATGCCGGCTGCTTTGCACTCCTGCTCGGCAATGGCGTTGAAGGCATCAATCTCCTCCGTGATTTGCTTTTGGTTACGGCCTTGCGCATAGGGCGACTGGCCCCAATCAGGAATCGAAAGCACAAACACGTGATTCGCTTTACCCCCCGCAAAACGGGTAGCGGTTTGAAGCAACTGCCGGAGTTCGGTTTGGTAGCGGTCTTTGCTTTGCCCCCGGTATTGGTTGTTGACACCGATCAGTAAGGAAACCAGGTCATACGTTTTTTGATTGCCGCTGGCTTTGATCGCATCCTGTAATTCCGCCGTTGTCCAGCCCGTTCGGGCAATGATATCGGGTTTGGCTATGTCCAGACCGTCTTTTCGTAGCAAGTCTGCCAGTTGCACACTCCACCGCGCTGATTCCGAAACGCTCTCGCCGATGGTGTACGAATCGCCCAGGGACAAAAACGTATAATGGGATTGAGACGCGTCAGGGTTTGCGATCATCAGGGAATGGTCAGTCTGTGCGGTGCAGGCCAGAAAAAGTGTTAAAATCAGGATTTGTATGATTGGGTTTGTTGCCATGAATTGCTGATCGTTCGTATCCGTGCCTAATAAACGGTATTTTCAGAAGGCTGGATTGTCCCGAAATGGCGATAACCGGTATAATCACACAAATCCTGCAAAGCTATTGGTGCGGTTCTGCTGTTATTCCTGCTCCAACAGAAACGCTTTTATGAACGGATCGATATCGCCGTCGAGTACCGCTTCCGTGTTCGAGGTCTGGTAGCCCGTCCGGTGGTCCTTCACGCGTCGGTCATCAAGTACGTACGACCGGATTTGCGAACCCCATTCAATTTTCTGCTTACCGGCTTCTACTTCGGCGCGAGCGGCATTCCGTTTCTGGACCTCAATCTCGTAGAGCTTCGATTTCAGCAGACGCATGGCCACTTCCTTGTTCTGTAGCTGGCTCCGTTCCTGTTGACACTCGATGATAATGCCCGACGGATGGTGACGCAAGCGTACGGCGGTTTCGACTTTGTTGACGTTCTGGCCACCGGCACCCCCTGACCGGAACGTATCCCAGTCAATATCCGCCGGATTGACTTCTATTTGAATGGTATCGTCAACGAGTGGGTACGCAAATACCGACGCAAACGAAGTATGTCGGCGGGCGTTTGAGTCGAACGGCGAAATGCGAACCAGCCGATGAACCCCGTTTTCTGATTTCAAGAAACCGTACGCCAGGGCCCCATCTACCTCGATAGTGGCCGATTTGATACCCGCCGTGTCCCCTTCCTGATAATCGACCTGTTTGAGTGCATAGCCGTGTTTCTCGGCCCAGCGCATGTACATCCGGTACAGCATATCGGCCCAGTCCTGGCTTTCGGTGCCACCCGCACCCGCGTTTATTTCAAGAACAGCGCTGAGTTGGTCCTCTTCGTTACCCAGCATCTTTTTAAGTTCGAGGTCCTCAAGGGTATCGGTTACCTTTCGGCCTTCCTCATCAACTTCTTCTTCGGCAACGTCGCCCGCTTCGTAGAATTCAAAGAGAGTTTCGAGATCACCGAACTGACTGTTCAGCTTATCATAACCCGAAATCCAGCCTTTCAGGGCGCGGACCTGTTTCATTACGCCCTCGGCCCGCGTCGCGTCGGACCAGAATTCAGGCTGAAATGTCTGCTGTTCGAGTTCAGCGAGCTGCTCCCGTTTGGTGTCGTAGTCAAAGATACCCCCTCAGGGCCTCTACTCTGGCCCTCAAGTCGTTCAACTGATCAGTTGTCATGAACTTGTCGTGTTGTTATCGATGACGGTAAAGAGCTATTAGCTATTGGATGGTAAGCTTACATAACCCCGTTATCTAGTGCCCCTTACCGACATCTTTCGTGTAAAAAATGAACCTACAAAGATAGAACAAAAGAAGGCGTATCCGTGGTTTGATTCCGGTGTCAACTTTTCGACCTACCTTTGCGTTTTCAAAACAGAGGGTCAGCTATGTTCATGCTCCATTCGGAAATAAACCCGTTGATTCATGAACCCGTCTGACGATTCCTGACATAACTCCAATACAGAAAAAATGGCTGCACAGTACGATGTAATCGTTGTGGGTAGCGGGCCGGGCGGCTATGTTGCCGCTATCCGGGCGTCGCAGTTGGGTATGAAAACGGCCGTCATTGAGCGCGAAAGCCTCGGCGGCATCTGTCTGAACTGGGGCTGTATCCCTACCAAAGCGCTGCTTAAATCAGCGCAGGTTTTTGAATACATTAAACACTCTGCCGATTATGGAATTACGGTTTCGGGCGAGTCGCAGGCCGATTTTGGGGCTGTGATCAAGCGGAGCCGGGGCGTTGCCGACAGCATGAGCAAGGGCGTCCAGTTCCTGATGAAGAAAAATAAAATCGACGTCATCAGTGGTGTCGGTAAGGTGAAGCCGGGCAAGAAAGTAGACGTAACAGCCGCCGATGGCAAGGTTACCGAATACGAAGCCAAGCATATCATCATCGCTACTGGGGGCCGTGCCCGCCAGTTGCCATCCGTCCCCATCGACGGTACAAAAGTAATTGAGTACCGGAAAGCGATGACGCTCGAAAAGCGGCCAGATTCCCTGCTGGTGATCGGTTCGGGTGCTATCGGTGTCGAGTTCGCTTACGTGTATGCGAGCATGGGGACTAAAGTGACCATTATCGAGTTCCTGCCGAACGTAGTGCCCGTCGAAGACGAGGACATCTCCAAAGAGCTGGCCAAGCAATACAAAAAGCTGGGCGTCGACATTTATACCAAATCGGAGGTAACGAAAGTAGATACAAGCGGTCAGGGCTGCAAAGTATTCGTTAAAACGCCCGATGGCGAAAAGACATTCGACGTAGATGTGGTGTTGTCGGCGGCTGGTGTCGTAGCCAACATCGAAAACATCGGTCTTGAAGAAGTAGGCATCAACGTTGACCGGGGTAAAATCGTGACCGACGATTACTACCGGACGAACGTTGAAGGCTATTACGCCATCGGCGACGTTACAAAAGGGCAGGCATTGGCACACGTTGCATCGGCCGAAGCCATTATCTGCATCGAGAAAATAGCCGGACAGCCACACGTTGAGCCGCTCAACTACAACAACATTCCGGGTTGTACGTACTGCACGCCCGAAATCGCGTCGGTTGGCTATACGGAGAAAGCTGCCCGCGAAGCGGGGTATGAGCTGAAAGTCGGTAAGTTTCCTTTCACAGCATCGGGTAAGGCAAAGGCTGCCGGTACACCTGAAGGCTTTGTGAAGGTTATTTTCGACGCGAAATACGGCGAGTTCCTGGGCGCTCACTTCATCGGTAACAACGTAACCGAGATGATTGCCGAGGTCGTAGCTGCCCGTAAGCTGGAAACGACTGGCGAAGAGATCCTTAAAGCCGTCCACCCGCACCCAACCATGTCGGAAGCAATCAAAGATGCTACCGAAGCGGCCTACGGCGAAGCGATTCACTTATAATGAATAGCCAAGAACGGGAGCGTACTGTACGAAACAGTGGCTAACACGCGGTTCCTGCTTTGGGCTCCCTGCCTTAGATTTTCCCCTGTCATTCGCAAAAAAGCGTTGGGCAGGGGTTTTTTTTAGGGCTAATTTTGTTGTATCTTGTATAAGGCGGCAAATGACCGCAACGGAGTGTCCCTATCAGCGAGCCATGTTAAATGTTATTCAGCTACTACCCGATTCGATTGCGAACCAAATTGCGGCTGGCGAGGTCGTACAGCGGCCCGCATCAGTTGTAAAAGAGTTACTCGAAAACTCGGTAGACGCGAAGGCCAAATCCGTGCAGGTGATTATCCGCGAAGCAGGTCGTAACCTGATCCAGATCGTAGACGACGGCGTTGGCATGACCGAGACCGACGCTCGGATGAGCTTCGAACGGCACGCTACCTCCAAAATTCGCTCGTCCGACGATTTGTTCCGCATTCGTACGATGGGTTTTCGGGGCGAAGCACTGGCGTCTATTGCGGCCGTTGCGCAGATCGAAATGCGGACGCGACGGGCGGAAGATGAACTCGGTACGCTAATCCGGATCGAAGGCTCGGACATAAAGGCGCAAGAGTCAATCTCGTGCTTGCCCGGTACAAACCTGCTTATCAAGAACCTTTTCTTTAACGTTCCGGCCCGCCGAAATTTTCTGAAGTCGAATTCGGTGGAGATGCGTCACATCATTGACGAATTTCAGCGTGTGGCACTGGCTCACCCGGAAGTGGCCTTTTCGCTGTTCCATAACGATCAGGAAATCTATAATCTTCATGCCGGAAAGCTAAGCCGTCGCATCATCGACATGTTCGGCAAGAGCTACCGGGAGCAGTTAAACTATTGCGAAGAGCAGACGCCCTACGTAACCGTACGTGGCTACATTGGTAAACCGGAATCGGCCAAAAAAGCGCGTAACGAGCAGTTTTTCTTTGTCAACAACCGCTACATCAAGCACAACTACCTGCATCATGCTGTGATTGGCGCTTACGAGGGGATGCTGCCCGAAGGAAGCCATCCGTTCTACGTGCTGTTTGTTGATATTGACCCATCGCACATCGATATCAATATCCATCCGACAAAAACGGAAATCAAATTTGACGATGAGCGATCGGTGTACGCCATTATGATGGCGGCTGTTCGGAAAGCAGTGGGTATGTACAACCTGACCCCATCCCTCGATTTCGAATCAGACGTTAATTTCTTGTCGGGTGGACGAGCGACGGCGAACCGGCCTTCGGTTCCTGAAGCGAAGGCGGACGTTCCGCGCCCAATCACCCCTTCGTGGGCATCCGGTGATAAACCTGCGGCAGACAAGCCGAAAAACGAACGAGTACCGTTGCGTACGGATTCACTGGACAAGGCTGCTGGGGGTAGTTTTGATATGCCCAAGAAGCCGAGTAGCAATAACTGGCAGGCTTTATTCAAAGGCATTGATGAATCGTCCGACGTAAAGTCTACCGAATCCGTTGGCGACTGGTTAGGGCCGGCCAAAGCGGTTGAGCCCGCACCCGCCAGCGAACCGGTCGAAAGCGAAGCCGTAACACTAGGAAGTCGAGCCAATCAGCTACAGGACGTATCAGCGCCGGTTGTTGAGGATGAAAACATTGTTCAGATCCAAAACCGTTACCTGCTGGCCACCATCAAGTCGGGTGTATTATTGATCGATCAGCGCAGGGCCTACGAGCGGATTCTGTACGACCAGTTCCACGCGGCTTTGACTAAACACAATGGGGTATCGCAGCAGCTGCTTTTTCCGAAAACCGTTACGCTGGCTCCCGTGGATTTCCAGCTCGCTCTCGATTTGCGTGACGATCTGACCCATCTAGGATTTCAATTCGATGAGCTGGGGCAGAACACATTTGTGATCCGGGGGGTACCGGGCATGACAACCGGTGAGAACGAGGAAGAATTGTTTGCTAACTTGCTGGCCCAGCTCCGGGCTGATACAGGACGGTTAAAACTAGACCGGGCGGAGTCGATGGCGAGGTCGCTGGCTCGTCGGGCATCGCAACGGCACATCACCCGATTGAGCCCGACAGAACGCAAGGCATTGGTCGATCAGTTGTTTGCTTCATCGAATCCTAGCTATACACCTACGGGCGAATCAGTTACCACGGTATTGTCGTTGGATAAAATTGCGGGACTTTTTCGATGATAAATGAGTTAAACGAGTAAATTGTAAAACCCGTAGCGATGTTTTCATTAACCCCAGTTGTTCGTGCTATACTGATTCTCAACGTATTGGTCTTTTTTATTACTAATGAACGTATAATTGAGCAATTCGGACTGCATTCGTTTCTATCTGAACAATTTAATCCGATACAGTTGCTGACGCACATGTTTTTGCACGGTGGCTTTGGTCACATTTTCAGCAACATGATTGGCTTGATTGTTTTTGGACCAATGCTTGAACAATTTTGGGGACCGCGTCGCTTTGCTTTTTTTTACTTTTTTACGGGGCTGGGGGCCGCGCTACTTTTTTCGGGTGTAAACTATTGGGAGATGCACGACGTATATGAAACCGTTCGGGATTACCGGCTCAGCCCCGGTGTCGACGCTTTTTCCGCGTTCGTGGATCAATATGCCAGTTCGTATTATGACCGCTTAGTGCCTTTTGTTGAGAAGTTTCGGGAGTACCCAACGGATCCTAAGAACATCAAGGATAGCCTGGCTATCGTAAACCAGATCTTTAGTAATCAGGTCAATGAGCCGATGGTCGGTGCATCAGGCGCGATTTTTGGTGTGATAATGGCTTTTGGTCTGTTGTTTCCGAACACTCAGTTATTTTTATTGTTTCCTCCTATACCAATCAAAGCCAAGTATCTCGTTATTTTTTACGGAGCCTATGAACTCTACTCCGGTGTCTATCGGGCGCAGGCGGACAACGTAGCTCATTTTGCCCACATTGGGGGCATGCTATTTGCATTTATTTTAGTCAAATACTGGAATTCACAGCGGAAAACTTTTTATTAGTGATGAGCGGGTTGTTCGATGACTTTCGGAGCGAGTTCAGCAAGCCCAACAACACGTTGGTGCAATTGATACTGGTCAATACAGTGGTGTATCTGGCCGTAGTTATTCTATACGTAGCGTCGCATGTGCTGAAAGCGACAGCAGTGTATAATTTGGTCATTGAAAATCTGGCCATTCCAGCTTCGTTAGGTGCATTTCTGCATAGGCCGTGGACATTAATGACCCACATATTCGCTCACGAAGAGATTTTTCACATTCTTTTCAACATGCTGTTCCTGTATTGGTTTGGCCGGTTGATTGACGAATACTTGGGTAGTCGTCGGTTGGTTGGGCTGTACATCATGGGCGGCATAGCCGGGGGGCTGTTTTATCTGGCCATGTATAACCTGGTTCCTTATTTTCAGGAGCAGATTATGGGATCGCAGATGCTGGGTGCATCGGCTGCAGCTTTATCGGTAGCCGTCGGAGCCGCAACGCTGTTGCCTAACTATACCTTTCACCTGCTGTTTTTTGGACCCGTACGAATCAAGTACATTGTTTTCTTCTTTGTCGTATTGTCGTTCGCGCAGTCGGTCGGACCAAATGCCGGGGGCAATATTGCTCACTTGGGGGGAGCGCTAATGGGCTTTTTCTACGTAAAACTGCTTCAGAACGGTACGGATTTGGGGCGGCCTATTTACTGGCTCGTTGATGGCTGGAGCAATTTGTTCAGACCAAAGCCAGCCGTAAAAGTTTCGTATCGTCAGCGGAGCAATGCCAGCGCTCAGGGAAGTGTATACGCTTCCGCCAGCGGATCGCCATCGTCCATGTCAACGCCTGATCAGGACGAAGTTGATACGATTCTCGATAAAATTTCCCGTTCCGGTTATGAAAGTCTGACCCGTGAAGAGAAGCAAAAGCTTTTCCGGGCCAGCCAGCGGAACTCCTAGTAGAAAAACCTAGTAATTTCTGCGAATAATCTCTTTAAAATCTAAGCCTCTGGTGTCTGCGTATGTATTGGGACGGTCAGGGGCTTAGATTATTTATAATCTGGTAAAAATGAACTACCTTCGCTCCTAAATTAACAGGCCGACCACCGAAGGAAACATTGCATTCTGTACGTTTGTTATGGTTAAACAGACGCTTTCCTGCTATCTATCATGCTGATTACCCCTGGCAGTCTTTTGGCCACAGTCAACACGCCTGACGATCTTCGCAAACTTGATAAATCTCGCCTTCCTCAACTTGCCGACGAACTTCGCCAGTTTATTATTGATGACGTATCTGTCTATGGCGGGCATTTTGGCGCTAGTCTGGGTGTAGTTGAGCTAACAGTGGCTTTGCACTATGTCTTCAACACGCCCGATGATCAGCTTATCTGGGACGTAGGGCACCAGGCATATGGCCACAAAATTCTGACGGGTCGGCGTGATAAGTTTCATACCAACCGGTTTTACAAAGGTCTCTCTGGTTTTCCGAAGCGCAAAGAAAGCGTCTATGACTCGTTTGGCGTGGGGCACTCGTCTACGTCTATTTCGGCGGCTTTGGGTATGGCTGTAGCGTCGCAGCTTCAGGGGCAACCAAACCGAAATCACATTGCCGTTATCGGTGACGGAGCCATGACCGCTGGCGAAGCGTTTGAAGGAATGAACCATGCCGGAGCGACCGACAGTAATCTGCTGATCGTTCTGAACGATAACTGCATGAGCATCGATCCCAATGTGGGTGCGCTTCGCGAGTATCTGACCGACATTACGACCTCGCAGACATACAATAAAGTAAAAGATGAGGTCTGGAACCTGCTCGGCAAAATGAGCAAGTTCGGTAAGAGTGCGCAGGAGATCGTATCGAAGGTCGAATCCGGCATCAAGTCGTCGCTACTCACGCAGAGCAACTTATTCGAGTCACTAAATCTCCGTTACTTCGGGCCGATTGATGGGCATGACATCGATCATCTGGTAAGCGTTCTGGACGATCTTAAAAATATTCCTGGTCCCAAGCTGTTACACGTGCTGACGGTTAAGGGAAAAGGATATGCACCCGCCGAAAAAGACCAGACCAAATGGCACGCGCCCGGTTTGTTCGACAAGGTAACGGGTGTAATACAAAAGAAACTATACGATACTCCTCAGCCACCGAAGTACCAGGAGGTATTTGGTAATACATTGGTCGAGCTGGCTGAGCAGAATCCGCGCATCGTGGGTGTAACGCCCGCTATGCCTTCCGGCTCATCGATGAACATCATGATGAAAGCCATGCCAAAGCGGGCTTTCGATGTTGGTATTGCCGAGCAACACGCTGTTACGTTTTCGGCGGGTATGGCTACGCAGGGGGAAGTCGTGTTTTGCAATATCTACTCAACCTTCATGCAGCGGGCTTATGACCAGGTCATTCACGACGTTTGTATCCAGGAGTTACCAGTAGTGTTCTGCCTTGACCGGGCTGGGTTTGCGGGTGCTGACGGTCCAACGCACCACGGTGCTTACGATCTGGCGTTTATGCGCTGCATTCCGAACATGATCGTAGCTTCCCCGATGAATGAGCAAGAACTTCGTAACATGATGTACACGGCTCAATCAGACGAGGTGCAAAGTGGAAAACAGTCATTCACAATTCGCTATCCGCGAGGGGAAGGCGTTATGCCGAACTGGCGTACTCCATTCGAAAAGCAGGTAATTGGTAAAGGCCGGATGGTTAGCGATGGCGAATCAGTAGCTATCCTGACGATTGGTCATATCGGTAACTATGCTGTCGAGGCTACAAAAATGCTGGCTAAAGAAGGCATTCAGCCCGCCCATTTCGACATGCGTTACGTGAAGCCGCTGGACGAAGAGCTTCTTCATCAGATTTTTGGCCGCTTCGACCGGGTACTTACCGTTGAAGATGGTTGCTTGATGGGCGGTTTTGGTAGCGCGGTTCTCGAATTCATGGCCAATCATGGTTACATGGCCCGCGTAAAACGACTGGGTATACCTGACGCTGTGATCGAACATGGTGAACAGATCGAGCTTCACCGGGAATGCGGTTTTGATCCACAGGGTATAGCGAATTCAGTACGTGAGTTACTGTATACGGGTCGGGCAGTAGCAGTCTAAACTATTTTTCAGCAGGGTCATAGGGTTAGTGGGAGCAATGTCCTCTTCTGCTGACCCTATAACCCTGTTTTTTTACCAATATGAAGGTATTCAAGTTCGGTGGAGCATCCGTAAAAGACGCGGCTGGTGTAAAGAATCTAGCCGAGATTGTACAAACACAAGGGCAAGGAGCTGTCGTGGTTGTGTCAGCAATGGGCAAAACGACGAATGCGCTCGAAGAACTGGTACGAGCCTACGTAAGTCAGCGGTCCGACGGGATGCAGGATAAGCTGCAAACGATTCGAGCGTACCACGAAAACGTGATGCAAAGCCTAACGGGTGATTTTAGCAGCGTCTACGAAACGTTCGATCAGCTGGATGCTTACCTCAGACAACCGATTGCTGGCCATTACGATGAAGTCTACGATCAGATCGTATCGCTTGGCGAAGTCTTGTCCACCCAGATCATAGCGGCTTATTTGTCAAAAGCAGGTCTATCCACTCGTTGGCTGGATGCTCGGCAGCTGATTGCCACCGACGCTACGTTTCGTGAGGGTCGGGTAGATTGGGACGAAACGAACCGACGCATAAACAAAGCTGTTAAAAAAGCTGCTGTCACGGTAACGCAGGGCTTTATTGGACAAACGCCCGATGGCCGAACCACTACACTTGGTCGCGAAGGGTCCGACTATACAGCCGCTATTTTTGCCTATTGCCTGCGAGCCGAAAGTGTTACGATCTGGAAAGATGTCCCCGGCGTTTTGAATGCCGATCCGAAGTGGTTTAATGAAACGGTGCTACTGGAAAAACTAACATACCAGGACGCTATTGAACTAGCTTATTACGGTGCAACGGTTATTCACCCAAAAACCATTAAGCCGCTGCAAAACAGGGGTATCAAACTATATGTTCGCTCGTTTTTAAAGCCTGATGCCGCCGGAACGGTAATCGGTAATTTTGAACAGCATCTGCTGACTCCGTCCTTTATTTTCAAGGTGAATCAGCTGTTGATTTCTTTGCATCCAAACGATTTCTCGTTTATCGCTGAAGATAACCTAAGCCGTATTTTCGGGCGTTTTGCGCAGGCTGGCGTTAAGATCAACTTGATGCAGAATACGGCGATTAGCTTCTCGGTCGTTGTCGACAACAATCCCGAACGGGTGCCTGCCCTGCTTGACCAGCTAAGACAGGATTTTCGAGTTACTTATAATGAGGGCCTGGAGCTGATTACGATTCGCTATTACAACCAGATTACGATTGACCGGGTGCTAGTCAATAAAAAACTGCTTCTTGAGCAAAAGAGCCGATATACGGTCCAGCTCGTGGCAAAAGACATCGAATAACTCATCCGTATCGTCAATAACGACATCGCATACACTTCTTTTCAGACGGCTTCGTTCTAAGCCGTCTGAGGACGATTAGAACTTAGGACAAGGTAATTTTTTATCCCGTCTGCGAACGCCCGACCGGCGACCTTCTGGCTTCTCGAAGATATACGAAAGCGACAGTTCGTGCGAGCCACCGCTGTTGCCAAGCGTCGAAACGGTAAAATCGTAGCTGTAGCCAATCGAAAACTTATCCATGCGCCAGCCCGCGAGTAAAGCTACTGCATCGTGGTTGTTGATGGTTTGCTCGTATTTTTTGAACGGGATGCCTCGGTAGTAGGCGCCCACCGTTAGCGGTGAGTAAGTCAGGTAGGCACCGAGATCCAACTGGTCGTATTTACCCTGGAACTTGTACATGATAACGGGCGAAAAACTGATTTCACGATCCTGTTCGTCCGCTAAGCCTGTGTAGCCAGCCAATGGAATCCGTAGACCAGCCTGAAGGCTTCCTTTTATGGGCAGGCGATCCTGTCCGCTGACAAAAAATCCCTGATCGGGTCGGTTAATGTGATGAGCCGATACACCGACCCAGTACCAATCGGAATACACCAGTGCACCCGTCGAAAAATCGAGGTATTTATTTTTGGGCGAACCAGCCAGTAGCGCCGGGTCCGCCGAAACGCTGCCCGAGATAAAGCCCTGATCCGTAAATTGGTCGCCAGTTGTCAGGCCAAAGTAATTGATATTGCGATTGACATACGACCCCTGTAAGCCGAACCGCACAAACGACGATTCACTTACCTGCAATTGATAGGAATATTGCAACCCTATCTCCGTAGATTGAATCCTACCTTGACCCTGGTTGTCGTTTTGGATTAATAAACCTACGCCACTGTTGAATCGGTCGAAATAATGGTCTAGTCCAACCATAGTGGTCACGTAGTTTGTGATAGCGGGCCACTGGTTGCGGTAATTGGCTGTGATACGTGGAGCTAGGGCTGAACCAGCGAAAGCGGGGTTCAGATAAAGCGGAGCGGCATAAAATTGGGTGAACTGTGGGTCCTGTGCGAAGGCCAGCTGACTGAATACCAACGCTAAAACTACCAATATGTATTTCTTACTCATAGCTGCGATATAGGGGCAAAGACTGGGCCAACTTCGCGGTTGCAACGTTCCTACTAGAAAAAGAGTATTTAAGAGCACCAATAACCTATAAAATTAACGCTATTCCTGTCGATTTTTACGGTTATCGGTTGATAAAATTTTAACGAAGCGACTTCGTTTATACTAACGTAATGCCCCCGTTATCTGTTATGCTAGGGGACGAATTTGTGCAGGTGGGCTTATTCCTTGCTTCTTCATGATAACTTATATTGGCCGTTTACGCGTCGTTGGACTTTTGGTCACGCTGCTTCTGCTGGCAGGGGCGACTATATCCAGGGCGCAGACAATCAGAATTAGTGGTAAGGCTTGTGTGCCTGACGTAGAGTGTAATCCTGACTCTATTGTATTTACAGATAGTATCCGAACAGGCGTAACTACTCGTACTTGGAATTTTGGGGATGGTACTACGCTGACTACGCAAAATGATTCGGTAGCTAAACACGTTTACAAGCAGGCCACTACGTTTACTGTTACGCTAACGAGGACTGTTAGTGGGACCGTTATAACGTCTACCAGAAACGTTAATGTTGGTAACCGTCCTCAGTCGTTCAGCAATTGGCGAACGGATACGACAATCTGTAAAGGAGAGACGATTACCCTTGATCCATACAACGGTGGTAGTCAGACTCGTTATAATTATTTGTGGTACCCAAAGGGACAAACGACGCAGAGCATCCAGGTAGACAGTTCAGGCTGTTACTCGGTGGAAGCGATTGACCCAATAACAGGGTGCTCGTATCAAGATCGCATAAACGTCGATGTGTGCGGAGAGCAGAAAGAATCGCAGGGAGCAAAGTGGTATTTTGGAGCCAATGCCGGACTGGACTTTAGTGGCGGTGGATCGCCTAAGCCGATTACCGACGGTAAGCTCAATACGATCGAAGGATCGTCGTCTATTTCCAATACAAAAGGCGTCCTGCTATTTTATACCGACGGTGTAACTGTTTACGATAAAGATGGTAAACCGTTGAAATCACTGGACCCGCGCGACTCGGCGGCAACAGCTACACCTATCTCACTCGGCGGTAATAAAAACTCCACACAATCAGCCCTGATTGTGCCGAAGCCAACGTGTCGCGGTTGCGAGTACCTTTACTACGTATATACAACGTCGGAAATTCGTGGTCAGAAGACCTTAACGTATAGCATCGTCGATATGCGGCAGAATGGGGGCAAAGGGGCGGTCACCCAGAAAAACATTCCGTTATCGACCAAAGGCACAGAACAGTCGGCATCGGTTCGTAATGATCGGGATTCGACCTATTGGGTGATTACGCGCCAATACGGAACCAACACCTTCGAAATCCGTCACCTCACACCCAGTGAAACGCCAACCGTGACAACGTTCACCGGTGGGCAGGTTATCGATTCGCTGGCAAACGCCGAGGGTTATATCAAGATCGGTCCGGCGGATACAACGGGCGGTAACAAAGGAAACCGTCCGATGGCCGTTGTCATTCCGGGTCCGCCCAAAAACTCCGTTGATCTCTATACGTTTAATGATTCGACGGGAAGAATGACGTTTAATCGGACGCTCGATTTGGGAGCCGCTCCGCCAAAAGCCTACGGGGTCGAGTTTTCACCCGATGGTAACAATCTGTACGTGACCATGCTGGCTGATACGAACTCCGATGGAAGCTTGAAGGGATCGTCGTATGTTCTTAAGTATGATTTAAGCCAGAAGGACTCGCTCTTGGCAAAGTCCAGAACCGTTGTTGACAGCAGTACAACCCGCCAGTATGGATCTATTCAGATTGGTCCGGATGGACGTATTTACGTAGCCATAAAAGGCAGTGGCTCTCTTGGAACTATCGACAATCCGAACGGTGGATTACTTGACAGCCTTGTCTTCAACCCCGTTGGTCAGACATTGGGCGGGCAGAAAAGCCAGTTAGGGTTACCGAACCTGGTTGCCAATTTCAATGAGCCATCGAGCGGGCCTGGCGTTACGTATTCAGACACGTGTACAAACGCGCCAACCGTATTTCAGATCAGTCCCAACTGTCCGAAGCTAAAAGAAACGTATACCCTTACGTTTGGTGATGGAAGTGCTCCCGTATCGACAACGGCTACCCAGCCCATTACCCACCCCTATAAAAATCCGGGGACTTATCCGATCAGCCTGCACATCGTTACCCGAACCAGCTCGGGAGGCATTTGTAAAGATACCCTCATCAGAGACACGCTGACTATTCTCGAAACGCCACCCGACATAAAACTCGGTGCCGATACCGCTATCTGTAATAAAAAAGGGCTAACGCTGAACATAAACGTGACCGCGAAATTGTACGTATGGCTGGTCAATGGGGCGGTAGTCAGCAGGCAAAAATCCCTAACGCTTACGTTGCCGGGCTATTATCAGGTGGTCGGGTTAGCGGCCAACGGAGAATGTTTTAAAAGTGATACCATCGCGGTTCAGATACGACCCGTACCGTCACTCGATCTTGGCCCCGACACCGTGTTCTGTTACCGAACGGCGGTTAACCTGACCGTACCGCAGCTAACCTGGAAGCGATTCCAGTGGAGTACGGGTGGCGATACGCGTACCATTTCGGTGTCAAAAGCTGGAACGTATACGGTAACCGCTCAATCAGATCCAATTGATGGCGCATCTTGCGAAAACTCCGACACCATTCGCGTCACCGAATTACCTAAGCTACGGGTAGCGGCAGCGCTGACTGGTCCGCAGACCTGTACATCGGCTGATGGCTCGATTGTGTTGACACCCAACCCGGCAGGCGACTACGCATATGGCTGGACACGTTCCGATGGGGCGGTGTTGACCGGGGCCACCAATCAACAGACTGGACTTGCGGAGGGAGGCTATAAAATAACCGTGACAGACACGTTGCATGAGTGCAAGCTGGATACAGCGTTTACACTAAAATCACCCGCTAATCAGCTCGTGCTCACACCGCTGACGAAAGACGCGCTGTGTAGTTTACCCAACAGTGGTACAATTAGCCTGAATATTTCGGGGGGAACACCCGCAAGTTATAGTTGGCTGGATCAGAACAATAACCAGGTAGCTACTACGCCTGTATTCAACACGGCTGCGCCTGGTCTGTACAACGTTCAGGTAACCGATACAAAAGGCTGTAAAGCCCTTGTGGATAGCATCAAGGTAGGTCTCGATAGTGCTGGGTTCGCCCGACTAGGACCAAACCAGTTGAAATGTTTTGGGCAAACCGTTACGCTAGCACCCGAAGATGCGCAGCAGCCTGGCAACACCTACCAGTGGAGTACGGGAGCATCGTCGCTCTCTATAACGGTCAGTCAGCCGGGAACGTACGGAATTGTGGTACGAAACACACTGAATGGCTGCGTTGGACGAAGCAACGTGGAGGTTTCAGACCGACCGGCCCCGGCTCTGTCGGTTCCCAGAGAAGTTATCTTGTGCGAGGGCGATCAGGGCCGAGTGCAAATTGTTGCTAACGGTGCTTCCGACCTGCGTTATCTGTGGCTCAATCGGAGTGAAACAACAAACGCTATCACGGTTAACCGGGCGGGACAATACCAGGTTGTCGCTACTGATCCGCAGGGATGTACGGCTACGGCTACGTCACTAGCCTTAAACAAGTGCGAGCCTAGGATGAACGTACCGGAAGCATTTACGCCTAATAACGATGGCGTCAACGATGTGCTGGAAGTCTTTCCCGCCTACGTTACAGACTACGAGCTTCGGGTCTATAATCGCTGGGGTGAAGTCATCTTCGTAACGGATAATCCGGAGCAAAAATGGGACGGTTCGTACAAGGGAGAGGTCTACCCACCCATGCTTTATCCATACGTTATCATCTACAAAAGTGAGTCCTTTCCAGAGCGCGGAAAGTTAGTAAAACGAGGGTCCGTACTGCTGGTTCGGTGATGGTTTTACGCCTTTTTTTTCGTATATTTGAGGTAAACGGCCCGGCCGAATAAAGCCAAAAAAGGCGGTTTTTAGGCCGGGTTTGCACGAATCAAAATTATGCGAAACGACTTTCTGAAAGGGACAGGCGAGGGAATGTCGGCTACCGATAAAGAGATCGAACGGGCGCTCCGACCGCTTTCGTTCGAGGACTTTACGGGGCAGGCTAAAGTGCTGGACAACCTTGAAGTATTTGTTCAGGCAGCCAAGCAACGGGGCGATGCACTCGACCACGTTTTGCTCCACGGTCCTCCGGGGCTGGGCAAAACAACGCTGTCGCACATCGTTGCCAACGAGCTTAATGCAAATATCAAAATGACGTCGGGGCCGGTACTGGACAAACCAAGTGACCTGGCGGGACTGCTGACAAACTTGCAGCCAAACGACGTGCTGTTTATCGACGAGATTCACCGGCTCAACCCCATCGTGGAAGAGTATCTGTACTCGGCGATGGAGGATTACAAAATTGACATTATGCTCGATTCAGGCCCGAACGCGCGAACTGTACAGATCAAGCTGAATCCGTTTACACTCATTGGTGCTACCACCCGTGCCGGTATGCTGACATCACCGTTACGGGCGCGTTTCGGTATCAGCTGTCGGCTGGAGTATTACGACGCACAGCTGCTGACCAGTATCGTTCAGCGGTCGTCGGCGATCCTGGGTACAGCGATTGATGAGCAAGGAGCTTTTGAGATTGCCCGCCGGAGCCGGGGAACACCCCGGATTGCCAATAACCTGTTGCGTCGGACCCGCGATTTTGCGCAGGTGAAAGGGAATGGCTACATCAATGTTGATATTGCTGAAATTGCCTTGAGCGCTCTTGAAGTAGACCAGAACGGTTTGGACGATATGGACATCCGGATTTTGACTACGATCATCGAAAAGTTCAAGGGAGGACCCGTCGGGCTTTCGACCATCGCGACAGCTTGCAGTGAAGAGTCCGAAACGATTGAGGAGGTTTACGAGCCGTTTTTGATCCAAGAAGGTTTTCTAAAGCGCACCTCACGTGGGAGGGAGGCTACCGAGAGAGCGTATCTCCACTTAGGCATCGTTCCTCCTTACAAGAATGGGGAGCTCTTTGGCTAAAATCAGCCGTACAAAATGCAAAATGGGTCATTAAGTAGCACTTTTGCCAACTTAATGACCCATTCGTATAGCTGGTTAATTGTTAATTTAGAACCTTGCTTTTATAAATACAGCTGATCACCTCGGATACCGCCGAATCTACCAAGAAGTAGTAAATGTTCTTTCCGCTACGTCGAATATCTAAAATACCCTTATCCCGCATATTGATCAGATGATGCGAGATAAGCGACTGTTCAGCATTTAGATTCTTGTAGATCGTTGATACATTCAGTTCTTTGTTGTCATTTAACATCTGAATGATTTTAATGCGCAGCGGATGGGCTACGGCTTTTAGCACGTAAGCCGCTTTGTCAATGCGTTTTTCTTCCTCCATGTTCGTCTCGGTAGCCATACGTCAGTAACTTTATAGGTGTGCGTTTTAAGAAAGTTAGGCTAATTACTTCACTAAGGATTATTAAGTTCTTGAATGCGAGGTAGAATTTATCTAAAGGTAATTCGATGTATCTTATTTGCCAATGAGAATATATTTATACGTCCAATAGGAGTATTTTTGCCAGTTTTCATTTATTATACGGTACTTACGAAAGTGTAACTTTTGATTAATTCTTGGTTGCTACCTCTGTTTTTCGGTTGCCCCGGTAGCTAATTAAAAACACACCAAATAAAACAAAAAGTGTACCCGCGATTTGCGCATCACTGATTGTCTCGTGAAGGATGGTCGTCGCCAGGATGATGGTGAAGATTGGACCAACGCTTGCAATAATCGAAGCATTGCCGGAACCAACCCGCTTTATACCCTCGGCAATCATAAACGTAGGGATAACGGTTACAAAAATCCCCATGCCTAATCCCAATCCATAGACTGGTGCTGGATAGCCTCCCAGATGCAGGCCGTTGACCATTGCGCAGTGAATGACCGTTGGAACGGTCGCTGCGATCATAGCGTAGCACGTAAAGCGCTGGGAGCCGATTCGTGCGATCATCCGGTCGCTACCAACCAGATAGACGGCATAAGCCAGACCGCTTAGGATAACCCAGAAAGCGCCAAGCATTACGTCTTTTTGGGTGGTGGTTTCAATATTACCCACAAACGCCAGGAGAATACCCGCGTAGGTAAGCAGGAGTGCCATGATTTGCAACCGGCTTACACGCCGGCCAAATCCGAGCGCATTCATAAGCAGAACAAAAGTCGGATACACAAACAGCAGGATGCGTTCCAGACCCGCTGTAATGTAAACCAGTCCCAAAAAGTTAAAAAAACTGGCCAGGTAATAGCCCGTAATGCCAAGTATGGCCAGTACAAGCCATTGTTGGAGTGTCAGTTGAACAGGCGGATGCTTTCGGGCAATATTAAACGCGATAGCTACATAAAGCGGCAAGGCAGCCAGCATCCGTAAGGTAAGTAGCGAAATAGAGTCAATGGGATATTGATAAGCCAGCTTGATGAGTATACCCTTCATGGCAAAGCAAAAAGCCGCCAGAAATACCAGAAAGGCACCAAGCCAATAATAAGCTCGAGTGGGTTGCTGAGCCATGCAAGGGTGGGAATCAAACGAATTAGACTCAATCAGGTGGTAGAGGTAAGCAGCTTATGGCTGCAACCGTCAACTGACTGAGTCTAATCAAAAAAAGCGAATTACTTCTGCCGGAAAAACAGGGTGATGGGTACACCCGTAAAGTCGAAATGAGCCCGGATTTTATTTTCCAGATAGCGCTGATACGACTCCTGTACGTACTGGGGCAGGTTACAGAAGAACACGAACGTCGGTGAAGGCGTTGGAACCTGCAACATGTATTTGATATTGATCTGCTTGCCTTTTAGCGACGGGGGAGGGTACGCTTCAATTTCTGGCTGTATCGCTTCGTTCAGCTTGGAGGTAGTAATTTTCTTACTCTTATTTTCGTAAACCTCCATCGCTTTTTCCATTACCTGAAAAATCCGCTGCTTTTCGTGCACAGACGCAAAAATGATTGGCAGGTAATCGATGGGCATCATCCGCTGAATCATTTCTTTGCGCAGGATGTCGGCGGTACGGTGGTCTTTCTCAACGGCGTCCCACTTATTGACCATGATCACAACACCCTTCTTCGCCTTTACGGCTTGTCCAATAATATTTAGATCCTGCGCTTCGAGACCACGCGTTGCATCGAGCATAATGATACAAACATCCGATTCCTCCATCGCCTTTAAGGACCGTAGCGTCGAATAGAACTCGATGTTATCCTGAATACGCGCTTTCCGGCGGATACCTGCGGTATCAGTCAGGATAAAATCTTTGCCATAAGCACGGTAACGAGTGTTAATCGCGTCGCGGGTTGTACCGGCAATGTCGGTTACGATACTGCGGTCCTGCCCCGTCAGCACGTTCAGAAACGACGATTTACCCACGTTGGGGCGGCCAAGAATAGCGATGCGGGGAACACCAGCATCCGGATCGGCCACGCCTTCCGTTTGAAAATGTTTGATCACTTCATCCAGAAGATCACCCGTTCCGGTACCCGTCATGGACGAGATAGGATAAGGCTCACCCAGGCCAAGGGCGTAGAACTCCGCTGAACTATGCGCCCGCTCCGACGTTTCAGCTTTGTTGGCTACGACGTATACGGGTTTCTTGCTCCGACGCAGGACATCCGCGAAATCTTCATCCAATCCCGTAATACCCGTTTGAGAATCAACAACAAACAACAGGACGGTCGATTCCTGAATGGCAATCTCTACCTGCTCGCGAATCGATTCTTCGAATACATCTTCTGACCCGACGACGTAACCACCCGTGTCAATAACCGTAAAGTATTTATCATTCCATTCGGCGGTGCCATAATGCCGGTCACGCGTAACACCGCTCTGGTTATCCATGATGGCCTGCCGCTGTTCCGTCAATCGGTTGAACAGCGTAGACTTACCCACATTTGGGCGGCCAACGATTGCAACAATATTTGCCATTTTTTTAAGAAGAAGTGAGAAGAGAGAAACAAGAAATAAGTGTTAGAGCACCGGGCACTGACACTTGGCTGTCCTCAATTCTGATACTATTCGTCGTAACCTAACCGCTTAAGCATTCGATCTTTCTGCCGCCAATCGGGTTCTACTTTAACGAATTGTTCTAAAAATACTTTTTTACCGAAGAAGCGCTCCAGCTCTTCGCGCGCCATAATCCCCGTTTTCTTGATCATTTTCCCACCTTCGCCGAGTAAAATGGCACGCTGCGTAGCGCGTTCGACCAGAATTTCTGCCTGAATGACAATGATGTCATCTTTCTCTTTGAAGCCGATGACAACGACCTCACTGCTGTAAGGAACTTCTTTCTTGTAATTCAGAAAAATCTTTTCGCGAATAATTTCCGAAGCAAAGAACCGCTCGGGTTTATCGGTCAGCTCGTCTTTCGGGAAATAAGGCGGGTGCTGAGGCAGGCGGGTGATAATCGCGTCGAAGACACGCTCAATATTGAAGCCATTAAGCGCCGAAATCGGAATAATTTCCTGAGCCTTGAAGTGTTCCTGCCAATAGGTTATCTTCTCGTCAACCTGCGCCTGGGTGGCCTGGTCGATCTTGTTGATCAACAGCAGGATGGGTACCTCGGATTTTTGCAGCCGTTCGATCACGTCATTTTCGTCGTGCTGTTCGAAAATGTCCGTTACAAACAAAACCACGTCCGCATCTTCGATGGAGCCGCGTACAAAGCTCATCATCGATTCGTGAAGTTTGTATTGGGGCTTGATAATGCCGGGTGTATCCGAGTAAACTAGCTGGAAGTCCTGACCATTATGCGTTCCGTTGAGGATACCCATAATGCGGTGGCGGGTGGTCTGCGCTTTAGAGGTGATAATCGACAATCGCTCACCGACGAGTTGGTTCATCAGGGTTGATTTACCGACGTTGGGCTTACCAACGATACTGACGAAGCCGGCCTTATGATCGGCCGGAAAATTTTCAATCAATTCTGTATTCATGAGTAGGTGATCCCGCTAACTGATTTTCAGCGGCTTTAAAAACAACTCTCTCTCGAAAAAAAACGTTTCAGTGAAGGAATAAAAATTTTTTTGCACAAAGGTATTGCATTTTAAGAAATGTGTGGTACTTTTGCAAACCAAACATCGCGGGATGGAGCAGTTGGTAGCTCGTTGGGCTCATAACCCAAAGGTCGCTGGTTCGAGTCCAGCTCCCGCTACTAAGTAAGACGCCTAATTAGCTGACAAAAAGCTGATTAGGCGTCTTTGATTTTAGGCGTTGTATAAATTTTTAATCGATTGAGGTCGGCAATTCACTCGATATCAAAAGCAAGAATAAGCAATTGACCCTGTCAATACCGTTTCATGTCGGTATTGACAGGGTCAATTGCTTAATTAGTCGTGCAAATAAATTGCGCTTATTGGTTGTACAGCGTCTGTACTTCGCTAGCGGAGAGCGCACGGTTATAGATTCGAATTTCATCCATTGCCCCTTTGAAGTAATTGGGGAAATCCCGAAGCTGAGCGCCGAACTTTAATTCGCCACCTGGGCATCGGTCCATGCTGGCAGCAGGTAGATTATTATTTTGATCCATCAGGACGTTATCGAAATACATCCGGCTTGATCTTCCCGAGTACGTAAAGACAAGATGGTGCCAATCATCGAGCTGGGGATTACTGCTAAACTCAAAACTCTGCCAACCTTTAGCCGGTACACAATTGCTACCTTGTTTGATGTTAGTCATGAACGTAAGTCCAGGGCCGTTCTCGTTAATCTTCACGAGCGAGCTGTACATCTCGAAATTACTGTCACTCCAGCGCGATTTGTTATAAATCTGCATCCGGTTGTTAACGTTGTTGATGGCGCTAGGTCTTATCCATATGCTGATCGTGAACGCGTCAAGAAGTAGGGTGCTGTTGTCTACCATGTAGAAGTAGTCATTCACGCCATCCAGTTGGATGGCTGCATTTGACTTTCCTCTCCGGTCAGTGGTAAACGTAGGGCTGTCAACTAGATTAGCGTGATTGTTGTTACCACTAACGTCCAGCAACGATCTATCTGTAAACGGTAGGTAGGCTATCAGCCCGTTCGCAACGGCGTCTGCCTGCGTAGTGAATGTATTAACTGGTCCTAAAACAATTTCACCCGATGGCAATTTTGCGTAAGATCGGTAGTAGTACGTCGTATTTGGTTTCAGATCAGTTAAGTTGACGGGTGTGCTTGCACCGACATTTGGATTATTCACCGTTACGCCCGGCCCTGAATTATCCATACTAGGTGTGCTGTTGCTCGATGAATAAAGCACGCCGTACTGAATGGCGGCTGGATTGCCCGCATCATTAAGGATAAAACCCACCGTCGCTGTTGTAGACCCCACTGTTGGACTACCACCGCTGGAAACGGAAGGATTATAGCCTGTCTTAAATTGTATGGGATCGCTGTAACTAATTATACCTGCTTCATTAATAGCAAAGCTTCGCACGTAATATGTCGTATTTGGCTGAAGATTTGGGATTGCAAACGAGACAGGATTATTTAATGAAACAGCGTCTGTCTTGTCAAGTATAGATACGTCAGTCTTACCGACTTCCGGGTTTGTGTTTGTGGTTGAATAACATATACCGTAGCGGACAATTGTAGAGTTACCTGTAGATGTGACGGCCATACGTATGGCTGCTGAACTTCTAGTTATATCGGTAGCAGGCTGTATGCTCACAGCAGGCTGTACTGCATTATTGACGTTTACAGTGGCCTGAATTCCAATATCTTTCTGACATGAGTTTGTTAATTTAGCCTTTGCTGTATACGTACCTGTTTTAGCGTAGGTATGGCTAGTAGTCGTGCCAATAGTAGTCGCGTTCGTCCCGTCGCCAAAGTCCCATATCACTTGGTCAATTGTACCTGCACTTTTACTTATCGAAAAATCTACTTTAAGTTGCTGAATTTGTGTAACAAGTTCGCCTGAAGGGGTAATGCAGTTGCGTCGCTCTTTTCGTGTAGGAAGTTCCCACGGGTCGCAGGACCAGAGTGTCAGGCCACAGAGGCTGCTAATAAGAATACCGACTATATAGGTACGTAGTGTTTTTTTCATCTTTATTAAAAGTATCGTCAGTTCAACTGGATAGAGCTAGATAATTATGGATTAGAATGTGTAGTGAACCGCTACACCCAATGACTGCGACGAGGGCTGCCAATGGAAACCGGTTGTGCGTGGCGCTTTCTTCGGCTTGTGCAGCAACAAATACAGTTCGGCGATGGTCGCTACCGCTGCGACGCCTAAACTTGCTTTGTATAAGCTATTTCGTTTCTGAGCCGACTCAACCGCGCCGTAAGCCGCGTTGTATTGCTGGTATAGCCCATCGTCGCTGATAATTCCCGTTCCGGTAGGATCAGCCGTCTGGCTAATCTGATTCAGCGTGTTTAGCTTATTTTGGTAATCGTTCCGCAGCAACACTGCAAAAGCACCCGCGCCAACGGCAACCAATCCTGTAAACACTTTTATGCCAATATTCTTGGCCGGTCTCTGAACATTACTGGTGTTTGCAATTTGAAGGCGCAGCGATTCCTGCCGAGTCGTAGTCGTAGCGTACTTAAGTGCCTGAGTGTAGATCTCTCGGGCCGCCGTATAATTTTTCTGATTGGACAGTTGGTTACCCTGAGCTTCGTAGTAATCCGCTAATTGTTCTCTGCTAATATTATCACTCGGATTGCGTGTCAACAGCTGATTCAGGATCTGAATCGCTTCCTGATTTTTGTTTTGTTTCAGGGCTTCGGTTGCTTGTTGACGCAGGCTTAGTGCTTTAGAGCATTCGTCGATTTGTTTCGTGGCGTAGGCGTCGTTTTCAAAGCCGGGTACCTCAAGGCAGTTCTGGTACTGTCGGCGAGCTTCCTGGTATTTCCCTTCCTTAAAAAAATCGTCACCTCTTTTTTTGTAACGGTCATACTCTTCATCGGCTACTGATGTTGTCACGGAAGCCCGGTCAAAAGCAACCGCCGACACCATCGGAGCAGTTAGTAATAAGAAAGAAACTAGTAAGTAAACAGGTTTGGTCATTAGAGTTGATTATTGATTATTGCACTGTTTGATTTTGCTTTGCACTTCCCGTGTTTCCTTGAGCGACTGAGCAACTTTATACCATTCTTTGGCCGCGTCGAAGTCATCGCTGTCAAAGATTTTGTTGCCTTTACTCAGGTACGTGTTGTAAGCCTCGTCTGCTTTGGTCGTGTTCAGATCATGATCTTTGGCCAACGCACGGGCACTGCTGAAATCAGCTATGGCTTTCGCTTTATTGTTACCCTTCGCAATTGCCTGCCGCCCGTCTTCAATGAGTTGATCGTAGGCGGACTGCGCTTGTTGTTTAGCATTACCTGTCGTCTCTTTAGCCGATTCTTTAGTTGGTTCAGCGACTACGGGCTTTGGCGACTCCGAGGTAAGTACAGGCGCTGCTGCAACTGCGGTTGGCTTCTCGTTTTCTTTTGGTGCGTCTACGCCGGATTTAGCAAGTTCCTGAAGCGCAATGCTATGCAACCGGCTAACATCTTGCCGGGTAGGATCAAGCTGTAAGGCGCTGGCCGTTAGGGTAGTCGTTTGTTTAAAATTCTTCTTTTGAAAAGCGCGTCGGGCTGCGTTAAAAATCTCGTCAACCTGCTCTTTGAGCGCGCTCTTTTTCTCTCTCAACGTCAATGGCGCTGACCCAGCCTCTGTTTTAGGATCTGGTGCAGAAGATTTCGGTGTAGCAGGAGCAAGGGTAGCTGTTGACGTTTTAGAACCTGCTACGTTTGAAGTACCTGTCGGTCCAGAACTTACATTAAAGTAGATAACAACGGCTCCCAGGCCGATAGCCACTGGGGCGACTATGCGCCAGGGAAATGGTTTGCCAAGCTTTGGAATCGCAGGCTGCTGGACAATACCGTCACTCACGGGAACGGCAACAACCGGTGGGAGAACTGGCTTTTTCGGGATGTCTTTTTCGACTAAAACCGGTTGCTTTGGGACAGTCGTAGCCGGAGCCGGGATAACCGATGGAGCTACATAAACATCAGTTGCGTCTTCCTGGTACACATCCGTGCGTTCCGGATCCTGAACAATCAAGGGTTTAGGCCGTAGCTGTTCAATACAGAACGTTAAGCCTTCAATAGCCTCTGGTAGATCGGGAGAAAGGCGCAATACCTGCTCATAAAGAGTCTTGGCCTGTTCAAATCGGTGCTGGGCCGTCAGGTTGGATGCTTCGGTCAATAGCTTCTTAAGCTGCTGCCGGTTAACCCCCAGCTTGGCTGATTCCAAACCCTTCTGTGCCGCAGTATGATGCTCGCGCTTAGCCAGGATTTGCTCAAACAGCGGAATTGCCTTCTCGTATTCGTGCCGATCAGCCCGTTTTTGGGCCTCAGCCAGTAGCTGCGGAATGTTGTCGAGAAGGTCGAGTAGTTCATCTTCTTTCCGAACACGTTCATGAATATCCCGAACCAGACACCGCCTGATCATGGTTTGGTACGGTTCTTCAATCTGCTTCACCCGAGCGGGTAAATCGACGGTAATAATCTTTTTCTCGATCTCGCGTCGCGCCGACTGTTCACTGCTGTTCCGTAAGTCGGCCTGAAACGGTTTTTCGCCCGTGAGCAACTCGTACAGGATAACACCAAAGGCCCACAAGTCCAGGTTGAAACTTACCCGGCTTCCTTCAATCTGTTCGGGCGCTTTGTAGGAAGGCGTACCCCGTCCGTCGCTCAGGTCGAAATCAGAGCTGTCGAGTTCGTCATCACTGACCAGTTTACTCAGGCCGAAATCCGCTATTTTAGGAATGAATCGTCCGGCGTTGTCACGCGAGATAAGAATATTGGCCGGTTTGAAATCCCGGTGGACAATCCGGTGCCGATGCAGGTGCTGGAGGCCAAGCAGAATTCCCTTCGTGATGTCGTAAATCTGGACGGGCGTCAATGCCTGGCGACGTAGCAAATCAGCGAGGTTACCATCTTGATAATACTTCATGATGGCAAAATCGCTGATGCTGGTGTCCGTCTCAAGCCGGTAGCAGGCGTCGTAGCGGGCAATGTTGGCCTGACGGGCGATCCGCTGAGCCAGTTCGACTTCGGCTTTCAACGATTTCGGGTCATTCCCTTTAAACTCACTGATCTTAATGGCTACCCATTCCGTTTCGAGCTGATCTTCGACTTTAATGACGCGCCCATACGATCCACTGCCCAATAACGCACCTTCGTCATTGGGCCGGATCGGATATCGTCGTTTAAAGTCCTGAAAAGAAGTAAAGGGTTGACTCATACTATTGGGTTCTGTTGCACATTGCCGAATTTAGAGATAGGCCAGGCCCAGATCATCCGAAAATCGACCGTAAAAAATAGGGGTCTGATGACCACGGGTTTCCTGCCGGACTCGGGGCGATACGTAAGCGTGCAATTCCCGAATCGTTACAATTTTATTTTTGTCGAGATCAGCGTGGCCATGCAATCCCTTCAGCAAGTAATAGGTAAACGCACCACCCGCCAACCTGCCCGTCTCAACGGCACTCTGGGTAGATCGGCTGGCGAGGATCATGGCCACATTGGTGTCATCGCCAAGGCTGCTGCCGACTGTTTTCAGCAGGTTTCGCTGGCTCGTCTGCTGCTGCGTCATACTACCCGACAAACAGGCGTCGGCGATACACAACTTTGTGGCTGCTTCGGATTGTCGAAACGCTTCTTTGATAGCCTGATGCGTCAACAAACCTTGCTGATTGTCCAGACGAACGTCGTAGGGAACGAAGCTGCTAGGCAGGCCATGACCGGAAAAGTAAAAAATAACGCGATCACCGGCTTGCGCCTGTTTAAAGAGCGTCAACGCCTGTCGGATATTCGCGTAGGTAGCCTGCTGGTTCGTTAAGAACCGAATATGCGAAGCTGGTAACGATCCGCCCGACCGGCTTTGTAAAAACGATACAACCTGTCGGGCATCTCTGTCGGCGTAGCGTAAATCGCCGTTCCGGCTGGTCAGCTCTTTGTAATCCGAAATACCAACTACAACGGCGTACGTCTGCGGCTGTGGGGTGGGATCAAGCCCAGCCAGCAAAATACCCAGACAACTCATCAAATAAGCCAGCATCGTTTAAGAAAAGATAGAAGCCAAAATGGATTTTTGCTGCGTTACCTGTTTAACGCTAATCAGGTAGCCTGAATAGTTGTCTTTCGTGTGCCCGTCGCATAGACTGAGCAGGGCCTGTAACTTAGCCATGTCCGGTATATCCTGCGCCAGCACCGTTTCCAGCGCATATTCGTCGAGCCGCTCCAGCGCTCCATCTGTACACATAAAAAAATAGTCGCCTTCCCGAACATCGGTCAGAACGGTGCTGTCGGGTACCGATTTCGTTTCTTTCTTATCCGAACTGGCTACCACAGCCCGACTAAGCCGGTTTCGCCACGGATGAGTCAGTGCCTGCGTAGCCGTGATAATGCCGGCCTCTACCATGTCGTTTACCTGTTTATGGTCCTGCGTCTGAAAGACGATCTTTCCAGCACGCACTTGATAGATTCGACTGTCGCCAATGTGCGCTGCTGTAACGCCCTGCTGATGCAATTGAAGCAATGCCAGCGTAGACCCCATGCGGCTCACGAACGGGTGTTCGCCTAGATAATCGGTATAAGCCTGATAGGCCATATCAAGAGCCGTTTTTAAATGGACTGCATCAAAGACAGGATAATCCAATGATGAGGCATAACGGGCAACGGCTTCGCACAACAACTGACTGGCAATCTCTCCTTTATCCGCTCCTCCCATACCGTCGCAAACGATAAAAAGCTGCGTCTGCTCGTTGGCTAAACCTACCGCCGGATACAACGTATCCTGATTGATAGTTCGTTGACCAATGTGAGAAAAAGCAAGGGGTAACGATGGATGAATAAACATAAATTATTGAGTACTGTCGGGGTTGAAGGCCAACTCCGTTTTATAGGTCTCCAGCATGACCGGATTAATCATAAAATGCTTCAGGAGAAAGCGGTCAGCACCACCTAGTGCAATGATTTCGCCGTCGGCGACATCGATAATTTCCGTTTTCTGCAAGGGGGTTCCGTTGAGCAAGGTCCCGTTGAGGCTCGACTGCTGCTCTCCCGTGACCGGGTCAGGAACACCATCCTGAAGCTGATACCGCAACTGACCCGACCATTTATCGAACGTTACGGTCAGCGTACAGTGCCGCCGACTGATGAAGCACCGACCGTTATGCATAAACCGATCAAGCTGAACGACGCAGGACTCGGACGTGCCTATCGTGTTATGGCCAAATTGTAGCGCGAAAGTCGTTGGCGTACTACCCAAATACGTTAGCTGCCCGAATCCGGGAAGACCGTTCAACAGGCTTTCGTCGTAGTAAAATCCGCTTGTCAACGTATTGGTGGCTCCGCATCCGACGTGCGAGCAGGTTATCGATCCCCGTTCAGCGTCGGCGGTTCTGACCATAATCCGGCGATTGCACTGCTGACAGGTAATAAGCGTTGTTTTAAATCCACTCATGCTTACTATTCGTCCATGTCGCGGACATCACCATTGTTGATATACGTATCGTCTGATTCGGCTGAGTGAGTCAGGTAGTGATTCGTATCCGTATCGATATCATCATCGTCCTGTTCGTCATCGGCTTGGTGCACATCGACTGGAGCATCGTCCGGCTCAAGCACGGAATCAACGGCTTCTTTGGGCATGTTTTCTTCCAGACCCTGATCGAACTGGTCGTTAGTCAGTATGAAGGGGTGCTCTATTTTTGAGGCACCTACTAACTCACCGTCAAGTGGATCGTAGCGGTACACCGTGTCAAGTCCCTGATCGCCGGTTGCGTCGACCACGCGGTACGTGTAGCCATCTTCCCCTTCCAGAACGAGCGTGTCAATTATGCCATCCTGATCGAAATCAAGACCCATCACCCGCTGACCGTTTAGATGGCCTTCAATAATCGTAGGTTCGGCGGGTGCTTCTACATAAGTTGCAGGAGTAGGGTCCGCAGTGGTTGATGGACTGTGATATGGTTTAACGGGCAGATGTTCCTGCGTGATCATTTCGGTGAATTCTTGGCGTTGCTCAAGCGACAGGCTACTCCATTCTTCTTTGTCGAACGTATTATACCAGCGACCGTGCCAGCTAAACAAACCGCCCATACCTACTTCATCGCGAGCGGTTTCAAAAGCCTGATTGAAGGACATAGAATCGGTCACTTTCCCCGCCACATCAATGTCCTCAGGTAATGTTGAAATTTCAGCCTGGTCTTGAGGTTCGCTCGGGGTTTCTGTGCCAGGGTTTTTAGTAATGGCCCATGCTGCTCCGCCGAGTAGGATAGCGGCTGCTGAGATGCCCAGGATTTTCTTTTGTTTGTCGTCAAGACCTGGTTTAGCGGAAGTAGACGGTTGAGGCATAGGATAAGCGTCGGTTTGAAGGTCGGTTTTATCAGAAAATTGTGTCATGACACGATGAATGTTTGATGATGTGGGTTTATAGGGTTCGTAGGCAAAAGGTGAGCGGAAAAAGCAAAAATTAGTTCACCCAAACGGCCTGACAACGCCGACAGGATTTTTGTTGGGCCAGCAGTTCCCATTCTCTGGTACCAAAAGGGTCGCGGCAGGTCGCGTTAGGGCAACGGTACTTTTCCCGGTACTCTTTATCGATGATCTCCAGCTTTTCGTCGGTCGACAGAAGCGTTGAACAGAGTGTAGGGACCAGCACGCTCAATCCCGCACTCGACATGATATGAAGCAGCGGTAGCGCGGTACCGCCCGTGCTTAGGACCGCACCTACACCCACAAGCGACGAAAGAATAACACTGCCTGTGCGAATCATTTTTTCGCGGTTGCGGCAATCCCGGCGAAGCTTGGGATACTGTTCGTAAACCTGTTGCAAGTCGGCAAACTGCGCCGTAAAGTCTAGTTCTGGCTTACTTTTTAGTGTTTCGTCAGCTGGCTTTGGCGGCTTCGGTGGACTTATTGCTGGCTTTTCCTGCTCGGTACGGATCCGTTTAAGCAATTGATCAACCGTGTACTCCGCGTCGGCTAGTCGAATGCTGTCTGTAGCGTCGACAACTTTTCGGGTAATGCGCACACCGTTAACAAAGGTGCCGTTTTTACTGTCCAGGTCTTCGATAACGAAGCTAGTGGGGCTGCACTGAATCAAACGGGCGTGCTGACCGCTGATTTTTACATTGGCAATAACGATTTTGTTATCGGCTTTCCGGCCAATGCTATAGATAGGCAGCTGGCTCAATTCATCAATGAGGTTTGTAAACTGATCCCCAGTAACAAAGGACGATGAAAGAGACATGGCAAGTTAATTACTCTATAGGTGTGATGGATAGTTGAGCAATTTATATGTTTTTCGATAAATAAGACTATTGTGTGTAGCTACATATTTAGTAAAAGGTAAAAATAATACGAGTAAAACCAGTGCAGTGGTACAAAGAATCGCAACAGGATCAGCATGTATACGGTAATCGAGTAACTAGCTGGTTAGAAATGACTCAAAAGTACATAAAGCGGAGTTCTTGGACTTTCCGATTGGGGACAGTTTCTTGTCAGTTGGGGACACTGCGTTTTGAAAATGTAAAAACTTTACGTTTGTGAAGGAGGATAAGCATCTGACAAAAAGGTCAGGACATAGTTATCTACCCAAAGAGCTATTTATGAAATTCTCCTTATTTGACCGGATTCTGTGGATTGTGTTGCTGAGTTTTACGGTCGGTATTCTTCGGGCGCAGGAAACCGCCGATTTTCGTAAAGTGCGTTGGGGGTTTAATCCAAAGCAGGTTCGGGAAGCCGAAACGGTCAAGCCAAGCTCCGTGAAGCGCGAAAAACTGGTTTATACGGGTGTGCCATTGGCTGAACGATCCGTCGGCCTCGAATATAATTTTAACAGCGATTCGTTGCTGTCAGCTTCCTACTACTATTACACGACCGCGTCGGTCACCAAAGACGACGTTATGGCGACAGCCGCCGATTTTGAAACGCGGCTTAAAGAAAAGTACGGACCGGGAAAAGCGTCGCTGTTGGGCGATGTTCGAAATACCATCTGGATTACCCCACGAACGCAGATCAACCTTTCTGTTGGCAACGTGGACCGGGGCTGGTCGGTGGAAGTGCAGTACCTGTGCCGCGTTTGTGCTCCCGGCCAAAAAAGAAACGGTTCGGCTAAGCAAGAAACGTTCAAACCGCGCAACGATGTCCCTGATTTTTGAACAGGCTTTCCCGCCAATCGACATGTATCAACCAAGTTTTGGGGTTGAATAGGGACTGTCCGCCACAGCATCGTATCTTCGTGGCTCATTCTCAATAAAATAGGCGAGCGATTTTGCTGGTAAGCGCCTGACAGGTATGAAGCATAACTTCTTAGTTACCATAGTAGGCGTATTGACCCTTTTTTTGTCAGGATGTAGCGACAGCGATTCGCCGGGCAGGGCTGAAAAAATTGCCTGTATTGGAACTAGCATAACCGACGGGTATGTGCTGCCGACAGCGCAAACCTATCCTGTTCAGCTTCAAACACTCGAAGGAACCACCAACAAAGTACTGAATTATGGTGTAGGCGGTACAACCGCGCTGAAGAAAGGTGACAGCCCTTATTGGAGTGCCCAAAAATACCAATACGCGCTGGATTGGAAACCATCTATCGTGATCATCGAATTTGGTACGAACGATTCGAAGAAGCAGAACTGGCGGTATAAAAGTGAGTTTACGAGCGACTATACAAGTCTGATTCGGTCGTTTCAACAGTTATCCAGCTCACCCAGGATATATATGTGTGTGCCACCACCCGCTTTCAATACCAACTTTGATGTCGATCCGACCGTATTGAGAAATGAAGTAATGCCTTTGGTGAACGCCATTGCCAAAGAAAATAACATTGAACTGATTGATTTGTATACACCACTGGTCGGAAAGGACAGTCTCTTTGTTGACGGAATTCATCCCAACGCCAAAGGAGCAGCGCTAATCGCCAGTGAAGTGTATAAAGTGATTTCTCCCAAGTAAGAAATTTAGGGTGGTAACTTTATAGTAAGTAATCTTGCTGATAAATCCGCATAAACGATTCATGAATACCTTAGTGTGTACCGCACCGGGACAGTTTGCTTACCAAGAAGCGCAGAAACCGGCTTTATCAACTGGAAACGCCCTCGTCAAAATCCGACGGATTGGCATTTGCGGTACCGATTTGCACGCTTTTGAAGGAACACAGCCTTTTTTTAATTATCCCAGAATCTTGGGCCATGAGCTAGCGGGGGACTTAGTCGATGCAGATGGCGCTCCCGATTTTGCGGTTGGTGAAGCGGTTACGTTTATCCCTTACTTCAACTGTGGGTATTGCATCGCTTGCCGGTCGGGTAAACCCAATTGCTGCGTTCGGCTTCAGGTTGCGGGCGTTCACATCGACGGCGGGATGGTCGAATACCTTTCCGTTCCAGCTTATTCGTTGGTACACGGTCAGGGATTGAGTCACGACGAGTTGGCATTGGTTGAACCACTGGCGATTGGTGCGCACGGCATTCGACGGGCGGATGTGCAGCCGGGCGAGTTTGTGCTGGTCGTTGGTGCCGGACCCATCGGGTTAGGTGTCATGGAGTTCGCCCGGATTGCTGGCGCTACGGTTATTGCGCTGGATATCAACGAAAATCGGTTACGTTTCTGTAAAACACGATTAGGCGTTACCCATACCGTCAATGCGCAGGCATCCGATGTCGCGGAACAGTTAGCCGCCATTACCAACGGAGACATGCCAACGGTTGTGATTGACGCGACTGGAAGTTTACGAGCCATTAATACGGCTTTCTCGTATTTGGCCCATAGTGGTCGCTATGTCTTGGTGGGTTTGCAAAAAGGCGAGATCAGTTTTTCACACCCCGAATTCCATAAACGGGAAGCCACTCTGATGAGTAGTCGCAATGCGACGCGTTCCGACTTCGAGCATGTCATCGCCAGTATGAAGCAGGGGCTCGTTGAACCAACGACCTACATTACGCACCGGGTCGCTTTTGGCGAAGTACAGGCTGAATTCGAACATTGGCTTGACCCGGCTAACGGCGTCATCAAAGCAATGGTTGCAGTTGAGTAGCCTATGGCTTATTACATGCTAATCAGCAGCATCATTTTTTGATGAACCGTACGATACGTGCTCGATCACGGTCAATAACGCGCAGGTAATAAACGCCCGCTGGTAAATCGCTTACGGTCAATGTCGTCTCAATCTGCCCATTGCTAGCTTTGCTTAGTGCGGGCGACAAGTGGCTCTGCCCGTTTATGTCCAGCACGCTTATCGTCACAGCACTGGTGTTTGGATACGCATACTGAATTGTAAGCGTTTGCTCCGCCGGATTTGGATAAACCGTAAACAACGAATCGGTAGGAAGCGATACCGCTGTAAGAACCGGTAAATGAATCGTTCGTTCGGTTGACCAGCCTACGCAGTTCTGCTGAGTTACCCGCACTTTATAAACCCCCTGCTCACTAACCGACAGTCGATAATCAGCGGCATTGGCAAGGATACTGTTATCGCGGTACCATTGGTAGCGATAGTCCGTTCCGGTGGGCGCATACAGCGTTACGGTAGCTCCTCGCAGCAGAACGAGTTCGGTTTCCGCCGGTTTTAGACTGACTGTACCAACGGTACTTTGCCGTACGGAAACAGAATCAGAGAGTGACTGGCAATCTTGCTGCGTTAGACGAACCTGGTAGCGACCCGGTTCTACGACGGTAAGCGTGCTTGATTGGGCGTCGGGCAGTACAGTTCCGTTGCGCAACCATTCGATTTGGCCGTCTACTGCGTTCGTTGCCGTAAGCTGGAGGGGTGGGCCATTGGGGCAGAGCAATTGTGTCGTCGCTGGACTTATCAAGGCACGGGGCGCTTTTGTCTGCACACTGACCGGCGCAGACGTAACAGAGCAACCGCTTGCATCGGTTATCCGTAGTGTATAGGAGCCGACCTGGGTAGCAGCATAGGAGGCACTGATTGCACTTTTGATCGCACTGTTGTTAAATAGCCACTGGTAAGAGAAACCCGTCTTGTTTTCGGAGTGGAGCAGCACGCTATCGCCCGTACAAAGTGTCGCGTCTTTCGGTGAAACCGTTGCGGTAAAGGGGCACTGAGTACCACGCAGACCACTCACGATGACGGAAAACGGCTGCCCGGCATACGTCATTGTACTCTTATGCGAAACGGTCAGGGTATACACTTGTCCGGGTACGGGGTTAGACAGGTAAATCTGTTCAACATTGTCGCGCATGTTATCGCCGGTTGTGGCGGAGTTCGCTGGCTTGTTTGGGTCCAGAACAAACGGTAAGGTGGTGATTCGGCCATCGCTCAGTCGAATGTCGAGATCGTTAACAAGTTTGGGCGTTTGGCTGTTCAGCGAAGCCGGAACAACAGGGGTTGCCGCTCCCTCCGGATCGGTCCAGCACAGCGTTATGATTAACGGATCAGTACCTTGTGCCGTCAATCGCTGCGTGAATGTTCCACCTGCTTCCAGGGTCTTTTCCAGAATGAGATGTGTCTGGTTGGTGTTCAGAATCACACGGGCAGCGGCTTCTGTGTTGAGCAGACCCCAGCCCTGGCGGTAATCGGGTCCGGCGGCTGGGTTATCGCGGTCGGCGGTGTGCAGGACCAGGCCGCGCAACGTGGCCGACCGCATGAACTGACTGGCAAACTGTGAATTGATGGCTGCTTTTTGTTGTGCGTAAAGCTCCTGTAGCAACGCCAGTGAACCGGTGACGTTAGCCGATGCCATCGATGTTCCTGTATAATTGCCGTACGCGGAAGAATTCGTAGACAAGGTCGAGAAGATATCGCTACCCATGCCTAACAGATCGGGCTTGATCCGTCCGTCGTCGGTCGGGCCCCAGCCACTAAACGAAGTCGTACTGATGGACGCGGGTTGGTTCTGATCCGTTCGGGTTACATCGGCGGCTCCAACGGTCAGTACATTCTTGGCAGTTGCTTCGGCTGGTATTACGTCGTAAGCGTTGTTTCGGCTTCGAACCAGCGTGCTTTTATCGGTAGTATTTTTCAGGAAATACGGAGTTCCGGTCGGTGGGCCAGTTTCTGCCCGTTTGTTATCTGCCGACCGCACCATCAGATAGAAAGGATTATTGTACGCAATACGGTCGAAGTCGCGGGCTTTGGCTGTGTAAAAACCAAACAGGTAATCCTCGGTCGTACTGATGCTGGTGTTGCCCCACCATTCCCATTTCAGGGTCGGGTCTGAACCCGGTCTGGACGGATTATACACCCAGCCCGCTACAGGACCGTACGCGTGATTAGACACTAGTAGTCCCGAAGCGGCTGCGGCTATTTCTATCAGGTCGTCGTTATAATCCCAGATGGACAGTCGAGCCCCGTACGCCATGCCCTTCGCCTGCGGATTGATCCCACGGGCTACCAATGTTCCGGCCAGATGCGTGGTATGATCGTTCAGCTCCGTTGCCTTGTCCATTTGTTGGAGTATAGCTGTACCGGGTACGTCCGTACTGGGAAACTCCTGATGGGATGCCAATGCCTGGCCGCCATCCCACAAGCCCACTTTACCGATTAGGGTGCTACTACTCCCTGATAAATTTAGCTGTAAACTTCCGCCTTTGTAAAGAGATTGAGTTCGGGTGCCGCTAGCCGCTTCCGCGTTGTGTAACGTGTAATAGATCGGTTCACCTGCTGGATCGATCTCCTGAAGGACAAGTCGTCGGTTACGGGAATAATCGCTGTAAATCGGCCAGTTGTATTTACGGGCTAACCGATGTGTTTGTTGACGAAGGATGCTGTAACGCTGATTTAGCTCGGTCTGCCAGCTTGATGATGAATTTAGTGAGCGCTGAGCCAGACAAAGCGTATTTACGGATAAACACGTAGCAAGGCAGTACACGGCTCTAGTCGTAACCAAACGCCCGTGTACTGCCTTGATGCTTAAATTCTTAAGTAGATAAATGTAGTTGATACTCGCGCTACTGTTTACGAATGCGTTTTACCCAGTTCGTCTGGGTTTTGTCATCCGAAACCACTACAAAAAATGTACCGCCTGGTAAATCTGATACATCGAGTTCTGCCGAGTAACCTTTTCCGTCTCGCTTCAATGTTGCTGTCCGAAGCGTCAAACCACGAACATCGGTTAGCCGGAGGGTAGGGGGTTGCTGAAGTGAAATGGCCGACGATAACGAAATCGTTATCTGACTGGACGCCGGATTGGGGTAAACAGCCAGCGTATTATCCTCGGCGACGGGTTCGGTTGCCAGAATGGTCAGATACACACCACCGGATATTGCCGCGCCACACCCATTTACATTTCCCTGAACCGTGTAGCGACCCGTTTCGACAACAGCGTAGGTTGAGTTTGTAGCACCGGGGATCGGAACACCATTGATCAACCATTGAACATCCGAAGTTGCATTTGTCGTCAGCGTAAGACTATTGATCGTAATCACTGGCGGTTGGGCCGTTTGAATTGCCACTGGGATTACCGCCGACTGAACAGGAGTGCATACGTTGGCTACGCGAACGCTATAGTTGCCCGTACTCGTTGCGGCAAGGGTACTGCTGGTTGCCCCTGAAATCGCTTGTCCATTGCGTAGCCATTGGTATGTATAATCGGTACCCGTGGCTGCACGCAGCAATACACGATTTCCCTGACAAACCGTGGTTGAGCCATCGGCGGTGATGCTGGCTGTAGCTGCCGTAGCGGTAGTCGATGTGACGGGGGTTCGCTGAACAGCCGGACAATCGAGCGAACGAACTCGAAGATTGTAAAAGTAGTACCAGGCGTTCTTAACGGTATCGACCGAAGTCCCGTTATTGTACAGCGCTCCCTTTATGTTGACAATAGGCGTACCGGATTGGGTGGTAGCCTGAAACGGAAAGCCTGTAACGGCGGTATTGCTGCGGAAGATGGATGCGCCACCAGCATAATCGATCGTTATCTGGTACTCGCCCGATACTGGAATTCGTAAATTAAGCGGATAAACAGCGCCTTGATCATTTGGATCATCAACCAGTTGCCCATTGACAGTGGCCGTTAGGCTCTGATTTCGGGTTGGTGCTACATCCAGCGTGACGCTCGAAATCGCCGTGTTATCGTATCGTCGGACGGTAAATGTCAGCTGACCCGCGCTGGCAATGTAAAGGCGAGCGCTTTCCAGAACGACAGGAACGGTAGTCGTAATCAGCGGAGCCGGACCAAAATTACCACTGTAACTACCTCCGCCAAAAGCGCGTTTGTCAGTTGGACCAACAATTGCCGAAAACTCACTCAGCGTGGCGTAAAATTGGCCCGTGGCTGGCAATGCTGGGGCCGTTGTTTGATTCCCGGCTGCAAGAAGGTTGCCACCAACGGGTGCATCGTACCAGAACGCGACACCACCGCCGGCATTACGCAGTGAAATAGCGGCATCGTTGCTACAGCGGACTGCGCTAAAAATTCCGTTCGTTGGGGCAGGGGCAGTTGTGCGTGTTTCGGTTAAGACGTTGTTGGCCGGATATTGGTCTGTGCTCAGGTTCGTTGTGATCGTAAAGCGGTACGTCTGACCAGCTGCCAATGTCGTACTGGCCGGAACTTGAAAGGTTAGAACGCTGTCGCGAAAGGCACCGATTTGCCCAATCGTATTCGTAAGCGAGGTAATTAAGGTATTGCTGGCATCGGTGATCTGCACCGTTACCGGCACGTTCCGTTGCACAGCCGTGCCCAAATTTCGTACGCGAACGGAGACAATCAACTCCGTATTGGTCTGGCCGCAAAAATTAGTCTGGGGAGAAACCAAGGCAACCGTACTCAGATCGTTAGCCGTCTGCACCACGTTGAGTACGTAATCCTGTGTTTCACCGTTGGCGTAATTACCGCAGGGAAGCACAGTAGCCGCGTTGTCCGTTTCGCTGGCGATAATACGAAGCCGCAGGATTTGGCCGTTCTGCGCACTGGTCGAGATAGGAATGGTTGCGACAAACTGCGACGTATTGCTGATAAGATTTGAGGTGGCAACAGTTTCGCCCGCATCGTCGAAGCTGCCATTCTGATTCCAATCGATGAACGCTTTTACGATAGCGTTTTTCGTCGTCCCACAGGTGCCTAGCGAAATAGTCAATGGAAGTTGTTGCCCTGCCTGAACGGTAGTCGTTACGCCCGTGAAATCGGTGTAGGATGTACAGCCATCGGCACCCGCCTGGTTGATCGCTCCGAACTGCACCCGGCTGATCCTGGTGTCGGCGGTTGAGGTGGGGGCCGAAGCACAGTAGGCCGTGCCGCCAATGCCACTCACCAGCAAGGCGTAGTCCTGCTTGCTTCCGTTCAGGGTGCCTTTGTGGCTAACCGTAATCGTATAGCTTTTTCCTGGAATTGGGTTAGCAACCAGTACCTGCTCAACATTATCCCGGATGTTGTCGCCACGGGTTGCCGCAGTGGCTGGGCTGGTTGGGTCCAGCACCCACGGTTGCGAAGTCGTTTGTCCGTCGCTGATGCGTAGGTCAAGGTCGTTAACGAGCTTGGGTGTTCGGTTATTCAAACCTGTATTGGCAGTTCCGGCCGGGTCGGTCCAGCAGGTTGTCGCTACGAGTGGCCCCCGCCCAGATGCGACAACGGTCAGTGAGTAGGTTTCGCCTTGGTTCATGGTACGTTCGTCCAGCAAATGACTCTGGTCGGCGTTCAGAATCACGCGTCCGGCCTTTTCCATATTTAGCAATCCCCAGCCGAAGCTGTAATCCGGACCAGGAGCCGATCCGGCTTCGTCGGCGGTATGCAGTACCAAGCCTTTGAGCGTTGACGAACGAAGAAAACGCCCGCTGTTCCGTTGCGAAAACAGTTCTTGCAACAGCAGCACCGATCCTGCCACATTGGGCGAGGCCATCGATGTACCGCTCAAGGTTGTATAGGCGCTGTCACTAGCCGAACTCGTTGACAATATGGACACACCCACACCCGCAATGTCGGGCTTGATCCGGCCATCGTCGGTTGGGCCCCAACTGCTAAAATCGGCCAGCGAAATGTCTGAAGGTTGGTTGTAACCATTTGCCAGATAACTCACCGCAGAAACGGTCAGAATATTTTTGGCCGTAGCGTACGTACTTACCAGCTCGTACCCGTTTTGGTCGTTGCGGGGGGCTGTACTAAGCACATTGCTACTGCCCAGATAATAAGGTTGCCCGGCACCCGGACCATTTGTTCCCCGGTCGTTCCCGGCGGCTTTTACCAACAAAAAATTCGGTGAGTTGATTGCAATTCGATCCCATGATGCGGCATTTGCGTCGTACAACCCAAACTTATAATCTTCGGTTTTGCTGATCGTCGTGTCGCCATACCATTCCCACTTGGTCGCTGTTGTTCGGCTATCGTTATAAGTCCAGCCCGCCTTGGCTCCGTATGAATGGTTAGAAACCAATAAGTTAGGAGCGGCCGTACTGATCTCTGACAGGTCACTATTGAAATCATACGCCCGCAGGTTGGTACCGTACGCCATTCCACGTACCTGCGTGTTGACGCCCGCAGCCATCATGATACCGGCCACGTGCGTAGCGTGTACATCGAGCGTCGTGGCATTATCGACTTGCGTAACCCGGCTTGAGGTACCGCTCCTAAATTCATAGTGCGTATTTCGGATCTTCCCACCGTCCCAGATGGCAAGTTTGTCTCTCAGTGTACTACCCGATAAGGATAAACCCAGACTGCCACCGGTATAGAGCGCATCAGTTCGGGTGGTCTGCCCCGCCCGGGTTACGCTGATGGTCTTATCATAGAGCAGTTCACCCCGCTCCGTAATGCCGCGCAGTACCGAGACTGTACCGTCCGGATGACGCTGCTCAACGGGGCGATTCAGACGGCGGGCAAGAGTAAGCGCCTGCTGATAATTATTGGTCTGGAACTGGGTAAGTGTTTTTTGTAAAGCTTGTTGATTCGCTCGTTGTTGAATCGTGTATTGGGGCAAAGGTTGTGCCTTGAGCGTTGACGTGATTAGTACAAAAAGCAGACCTGCCAGCGGTCGTAAATGTTGTCGCATAGAATACAATCGAACTGCTTGGTCCGGCTAATGGAAAGAGATTGTGTATCTGTATACGATAAAAGGGATGGTTGTGTTGCGAAACAGAATAGGCACAAAATCAATTAAATTAAATTTTAATGGTAAGTGTTTGTAAGTTGTTGACACGTAGTTCGTTATGGCGTGTAATTAGCTTTCCTGCGGTTAAACATTGATGTTCTTTTTCGGTCTTACTGACCTAGCTAACCTAAAGTTATATGGACAGATCAGGCAAACAACAACATACCCGTTACCTGTTAGCGAGAGCAGGTTTTGGCGCAACCCCATCTAAACTCGAAGAGGCTGCGCACAAACCGCTCCGCAAAGTGGTGCGACAATTGCTCCGGTAGGTATTAACGTTGGTTGTATAGAAGTTAACGAGAAAAACTATCTAATTGTACTCTAGATCAAACCATTATTGACGAATGATGATGAGACATGTATCAAGTATAGGTTCATTACTAACAGCATCTTTGTTTGCCTTCTCCGCTATACAGCCGGAAAGGACTATTCAAGAAAAAGATCTTACTCAATGTGTTAGAGCGTTGTCGATTGAAAATAAGGAGTTGACGGATAGCCTACAGCGGTACTTAAAATATGTGAGTCAACATGAAGTTCCAATTGTAGCTGTTCAGAAGGTAGGCGATACAACGCATTATTATGTTAGCGCTTTTATCTCAACTTATTCTATCAAACAAAACCCTCCCAGTGCAATTGTTAACTTTATTGATCGCGAAGCACTTCTCTACACGGGAAAATCGTCTCTAAGGCAAACGTCTCCCAAGTGCTATCAAGCTTTGTTGAAGAAGTATCATAAATTGCTACATATCGATGTAATTAATGAGCGGGATAAAGTAAATTCTGACAATCCTCCATTGTATACTCATGATCCTATCTCAGCAGACGTTGCTGTGGCTACCAATGGGCGCATCGTTATGCATTCAAACGGGCGCTTTCCTTTTACAAAATAATTCGGCAGCTTACTAGAGCACCAGCAAGCAGTACTGCTTGCTGGTGCTCTAGCTTTTATTGTATTAAAACTTACACAGTAACTAGTAATCACCTATCGTTAGGGCTAACTCCGCGTTTTTCATAGGCTTTGCTCACTACAATAATATTTTCGGTGCTTACCATAAAAGTCTGCTATAAACTGCGTTATTTCGCAAAGAGTCAATTTGTATTTCGCTGAATGGTAGGCATTATTATGGGTAGCCTTTCTGACCGTAAGGTCATGCAAGAAGCTGCCGACGTTTTAACAACACTGGGTGTAGTTTGGGAAATGGATATCGTATCGGCCCACCGTACACCCGAAAAGATGGTCGAGTACGCCAAGACTGCCCGCGACCGGGGCATACGGGTTATTGTAGCCGGGGCTGGTGGCGCAGCGCATCTGCCCGGCATGGTGGCTTCGTTGACAACCTTACCCGTTATCGGGGTTCCGGTCAAATCCAGCAATTCGATTGACGGGTGGGATTCGGTTCTGTCGATCTTACAAATGCCCGCTGGTGTTCCGGTAGCTACAATGGCCCTCGATGGCGCGCGAAATGCCGGAATTCTGGCCGCACAGATCGTCGGAAGCACCGATGAGCGGGTTGCTCAAAAGTTGGCGCAGTTCAAAGACGAATTGAAAGAAAAAGTGGCCGAGATGAGCCGTCAGCTGATTGCACCTTAACCATACATCCGAATGGAAACTGATAATCAAACGACAAACCCACGTCCGACCGGGAGTTCCGGTTTGCCCGCTCTTACGCTTATCGTACTGGTGGGACTGATCGCGGCTTTGCTTTACGTTGGTTATGAATACATTTCTGACGATACCAACGGCTCCGACGAACTGACGAATGTAGCGCTCGATACCACATCGCAGCAACCCATTGCACAGGATAACGGCGAAATGCTGATGGCTCCCGAAAACGTCGATACATCGTCGCAGCCCGCGCCGGTCGATCTGTCGCAGGCGGAACCACCCGCCGACGCTCCCGAAGCCAACGCACAGGCAGAAGAAGTCGCCGAAGGTAATCGCGAAACGACCGATGGCAAACCAGGGCCAAATGAGAAATCAGACGCCGAGAAAGCAGCGGCTGAGAAGGCTGTAGTGGCAAAAAAAGAAGAGAAGCCGAAAGAGGAAAAACCGAAGGAAGAAAAGCCTAAGGCCGAGAAGCCAAAAGAAGAGGTCGCTATCGTTAAACCGAAAGTTAAGCCGGGGGGTGTATCCACTGCGTATACGGTTGGATCGGGAGAAACCTTTTACGGCGTAGCGAATCGGTACAACATGAAAGTCAGTACGTTGAAAGCGTTAAATCCGGGCGTAGCCGAAAGCGATGTGAAAGCCGGGGTGACGAAATTGAACGTTAAAGTGATGGCGGTTCATACCGTTGGTCCGGGTGATGTTTTGCGGGTAGTCGCCCAGAAATATGGCGTCAGCAAAGAAGCCATCATGCGCGCCAACAAACGCGACAAGGACATTGCAACGCGAGGTGAACGATTGATCATTCCGTTTCCTGACAGACAATAATCGACAAGAGAAAAAATAAAAGGGAGGCCATCAACTGATGGCCTCCCTTTTATTTTTTCTCGTAAACCAATCCGACCGTAAAGCGAAGGTCGTTATTCTGCCGACCGGGTACAACCAGACTTTCGTATGCATTTGCCAAGGTAGTCCGTAGGCTGGTCGCTGCTGTTAGTTTGACCTGGACGCTCACACTGGCATTCCAGCGAACATTGTATTGGCCAAGAGCCGGTTGGTAAAACGCCGTGTGCGTAACCGTGAAGCGGTCCTTACCAAAGACATACTCGCCGTACAGTCGTGTTGAATTACGAAAGATATTGATGTCGTCCAGCTCCAGAAAGTCCGTGTATTCCTGCATCAGTACGTCCGTAATCGAAATATAAGCCCGCTTGCGATTCAGGACCTTAAAACCAGCCCCGCCCGCTATGGTCCAGCGGTGATTGATTTGCCGGAGGTTACTGCGTTCGTACGAGCCAAAAGCCAGGTAATACAACCGTTGTTCGTGGCGATACGTCGTACGCAGATCACCGAACCATTCGCGTTCGGCCAATAGACCGTTTTGTTTACCGTACACAAACGACGGATTACTGGACAGTTTGAAATAATTACTTAGTTGATAGTCGACGGCGCTGGTTAGTTGCAATAAGGCCCGATTGACGTTACCAGACGTAAATGTACCGTCGGCGGTGAATCGATACCGGAAGATAGGCGTCACGGGCTTGGCAACCTCGGCTTTTATGGTGTCCTTGCGGGTGGTCGCTACGTTGCTTGAATCGGTTTTAACGGAATCGGGCGTTGACGGGCGTAACGGGTCGGGCTGTTCAACGATTTGGGCAAAGACACTGGAAAAACAGAAAAAAAGCACACTGACTACACTAAGAATTTGAATGTTTTTCACAGGATATTGAGACGGTAAGGGCCGCAACTTAGGAAAAAACTATAGATTTGGTCGACGGTTAACAGCCCAATTTATTCAACCGCCCTTTACTCAATCGGATAAGACCTATGATACGCTGGGGAATTTTAGGACCAGGACGCATTGCCCATAAGTTTGCTCAAGACTTGCTAACCGTACCCGATGCGCAGCTGTACGCCGTCGCTTCGTCAAACCAGCAACGCGCCGACGAATTTGCCCAACAATACGGGATCCCTCATGCGTTTGATCGGTATGACGATCTGCTCACCCTGCCGGATCTGGATGTTGTGTACGTGGCTACTCCGCACACAGAACACCACAAAAACGTGCTGATGCTGCTCAAGGGGGGCGTCGCTGTGCTGGGCGAAAAACCGTTTGCCATGAACAGTGAGCAGGTACGCGAAATGGTCGAAATAGCCCGTTCAAAAAAGGTATTTCTGATGGAAGCGCTTTGGAGTCGATTTATGCCGGGAATCGTCCGCGCACTCGAATTGGCCCAATCAGGAGTTATTGGCAAGATTGTTTCGGTAAAGGCTGACTTTGGATTCAAAGCGCAATTTTCGCCCGAAGGTCGCTTGTTCAACAAAGCATTGGGTGGGGGCGCCCTGCTCGACATCGGTATTTACCCGCTGTTTCTGTCGTACCTGTTTTTGGGAAAACCAACGTCCATCAAAGCATCGGCCATCTTTGGTACAACCGACGCGGATGAACAGTGCGGTATGGTGATGACCTACGAAGGCGAACAACTCGCTTTACTGGACTGTACCTTACGAGCGAAAACGGATTGTGTCGGCATCATACAGGGGGAGTTAGGGCAAATCCGAATTCATAGTCGCTTTCACGAAACGAAAGGAGTGACCCTTCACGTAGAAGGCGAGGAGCCAGCTACGTTTGATTTCGACCGGACGACGCACGGGTATGATTATGAGGCCAACCACGTGATGCAATGCCTGAGCGCAGGCCTGACAGAAAGCCCGCTCTGGTCGCTGGAGGATAGTCTGAATTTGATGGCCTTGCTCGACGCAGTCAGGGCTGAAGCCGGAATTGTGTACGAATAGCGAATTGTTGGGCGAGCCGCATCTTTTTTTCTCCTTACCTTTGCAGCATGACCGACCGTTATGCCCAACGCGGAGTTTCCGCCAGTAAAGAAGACGTTCACAACGCCATCGCCCAACTCGATAAAGGCTTATTTCCAAAGGCGTTTTGTAAAATAGTACCCGATACGCTGGCTGGCGATCCGGATTATTGTACGATCATGCACGCCGATGGAGCCGGAACAAAATCGTCGCTGGCTTACCTCTACTGGCGCGAAACGGGTGATCTGAGCGTATGGCGGGGCATTGCGCAGGACGCGGTCGTGATGAATACCGACGATCTGATCTGTGTAGGTGCAACGGGGCCAATGCTGTTATCATCAACCATTGGCCGTAATAAAAATCTGGTTCCAGGTGAGGTGATTGCCGAACTCATCAATGGTACCGAAGAAGTACTACAAACGCTTCGTGATCACGGTATTGAGATTTATAGCACGGGGGGCGAAACGGCGGATGTTGGCGATCTGGTCCGTACTGTCATCGTTGATAGCACCGTCATTGCCCGGATGCGCCGTGATCAGGTAATCAGCAACGACCGTATTCAGGCGGGTGATGTCATTGTCGGGCTGGCTTCGTTCGGTCAGGCAACGTACGAATCGGTCTATAATGGCGGTATGGGTAGCAACGGCCTGACATCGGCTCGCCATGACGTACTGGCGCATTACCTGGCTGATGCGTATCCCGAAAGTTTTGATCCGGCGATTGACCGGAACCTTATTTACAGCGGATCGAAGCGGTTGACTGATTCAATTGCCGTTGGTTCTGGCGAGAATGTAACCGTGGGCCAACTGATTCTGTCGCCAACACGCACCTACGCACCTGTAGTGAAAGCATTGCTTGACGAGCTACGCCCCCATATTCACGGCATGGTGCATTGTTCAGGTGGGGCGCAGACTAAAGTGCTGCATTTTATTGACAATCTACACGTTGTCAAAGACAATCTCTTTCCAACTCCGCCGTTGTTTGCGCTTATTCAGCAGGAAAGCGGAACGAACTGGCAGGAAATGTACAAAGTCTTTAATATGGGCCATCGTCTGGAAGTTTATTTGCCTCAAGACCTCGCTCAGCAAGTGATTGACGTGTCGAAGTCATTCGGTATTGACGCGCAAATTATTGGCCATGTAGAAGCTTACTCAGGAAAACAAGTCACTATTCAGTCGGAGCACGGTACATTTTTGTATTGATTTTCTTGTGAGTAAGGGATAAGTAGCTAGATTGCAGGCGTTAGTGACATAATGCCGTAGCATCTGCCATGAAAAAGCTATTTACTCTTATCCTTCTTTTAACAACGCACATAGTCTGGAGCCAAACTACCCCCTTTACCGCTTCTTGGAGTTTTGAAGGAACCCGTAGCGGGGTGTCAACATCTTCTAATGTTGTTGCCAGTGACGCATCGCCCGTCAACGTACTTGTTCCCAGTGTAGGTGGCTTTCCCAGCGGTCAGGTTGGTAAAGCCATCAACGTCCAGAACTGGTCCAATGCCAATTGTGCCGGAGACGAGTACTTGGAAATAAGTGTTAGCCCACAGAATGGCGCTTTGCTTACGCTGTACACGCTTTCATTTTACTACAGCCGTTCGGCACAGGGGCCAAATTTGATTCGGGTACGTTCCAGCGTTGATAATTTTGGCAGCGATATCTTCAACGGAGCGATTACCGCTCAGGCAGTACCTTACCAGTCAGTGTCTCTGTCGCTTTCTGGCCTGAACAGTGGCTTTACGAATAATGCAGGTTCGGTAGCATTCCGGTTTTATGGTTGCCAGCGTAATCAGATTAACGGGTCAATGCGGCTGGACGAAATTGTCATCAATGCCCAGGCGCTTCCTGTTACACTTGTCTCGTTCGGGGCTAAGCCACAAGGAGAGCACGTTCAACTAAGTTGGGAAACCGCCTGGGAACGCGACGCCGACTACTTTGACGTACAGCGAAGTGCTGATGCAGCCGAATTCATAACGATTGGAAGAATCAATGCCCAGGGTAATTCAAACTTGCACCGGTACTATGGTTTTACAGATGGTCACCCCGTTGATGGTGCCAATTATTACCGGCTCAGGCAGGTAGATACAAATGGGCAGATCGCATACTCGACGATTACGGTGGCGGTTATGGACAACCTGACACCATCACTGGAGGTACTAGGAAATCCAGCAAGTCGAGAAGAAATTCGCGTATCTGTACGAAATATGCATCAGGCCACCTACCGTCTTACAACGCTAACCGGGCTGGAATTGCCTTTGACGTTGGTTGACCAATCCGGTGGAGTTTTACTGCTCAAACCTAACCAGCCGCTCGTACCGGGTGTGTATCTTCTGTGGGCTGAAGCCGGAACGAAACGCCTGATTCAGAGAATTGTTGTCAACTAAAAGAAGCAAGACCAAACCGGTGCTAGTCTGTACCGAACAGTCGATCTCACCCATCAATCAGCCTGAATAGGGCTCTTTGCCCACGTTCCATCAATCCAGTTGATTTTCGGTGACCATTAAGGGCAGAAAATCAGCTGGTCAATTTATTAAACTACTAAGTCCTTAAATTACTAGCTGTCAGTTACAGCTACTATCAATAGGTTTGTTAGCTTTGGGCAGTAAACGCTTGTCGGCACAAAAGCAGGTATTCGACTAGGAATCATCCGGTTAATCTTTTGGCTTCATTCGTTGTCTAACAAACAAATGCTAAAAGGACAACTTATTATGAATCGCTGGTTGCATCTGCCCTTTTTGATGTGGCTGATTGTAGGAATTGCGACTGTTTCGTATGCTCAACTCCCCAGAGGATACACGATTGGCGATGGTGTAGCTGATTTTCGCTTAAAAAGCACCAATGGACAGACGGTTTCGCTTGGCGACTATAAAGCGCAAAAAGGGTTGATCGTCGTTTTTACCAGTAACCATTGCCCATTTTCTAAAGCGTACGAGGATCGTTTGATAGCCATTGACCGAAAATTTGCCCCGCAGGGCTATCCGGTTCTGGCGATCATGCCCAACGATCCGGCCGCTTACGAAGATGATTCGTTCGAAAACATGAAAAATCGGGCGCGTGATAAAGGATACTCTTTCGTGTATGCAATGGACGAGACGCAGGCTGTAGCGAGAGCATTTGGCGCTACCCGGACGCCAGAAGTGTACGTATTAAAGCATACCAACGGACAGTTCATACTCGAATACGTCGGTACGATTGACGATAGCCCGCAAGATGGGACAAACGTACAGCGACGTTACGTTGATGAAGCGGTTACCAGTTTGTTGGCTGGCCGTCCGGTACAGTCTCCGTTGACCAAGCCAATCGGCTGCGCCGTCAAATGGAAGAACTAGAAAACCCTACCACATTGCACTGTGGCCTTTTTGGCACATCGTTTGCGAAACCTGTTGATACAATCAAACTACACATCTATCATGAAGAAGTCTCAACTAGGTTTCGCTCAATTTAAACAGGTTGCTGGTACAATTCTTTTGGCGGCATCGCTGACCTTACTACAGGCCTGTGGATCGGACGGTAAAAAAGAATCCCGTACCGAAGACGCGATGGAAAAAACGGGTGATGCTATTGAAGCCGATACCAAAGAAGCTACCGCTGAAACCCGGGAAGATTTAAAAGAAGCAGGTGACAAAGCTGAAGCGAAAACAGACGAAGCTGCTGCTGATTTTAAAGAAGAACGCGACGAGGCAGTTGCCAAGATGAACGTTCAAAAAGATAAATTGGACGCTAAAATCGATGAAATGAAGGCAGATATCAAGCGTCAGGGAGCAAAGGCAAAAGCGGAATCGAAAGAGCAGCTTGCCAAGCTTGAAGACGAACGGGACGATCTGCGGCAGGATATAGACAAGGCAAAAAATGCTACGGCTGATGCCTGGAAAGATATAAAAACTGGCTTCAAACGGGCTGGTCGTGAAGTGGGTGACGCATTCGATAAAGCCGGTGATAAACTGGATAAAGACAACTAGTCAAAACTATCAAATTGTATATCCTAAGGCCGTCGATCACAATTTGTGATCGGCGGTTTTTTGTGGAATGGTGTGGCAAACTTTCTACAAAAATGGATTTCCTGACAATTGATCAATGCGTGCTTACAAAAAAATGTAGATCTGTTTATAAAAACCTAAAGCGATACAGATGGGACTAAGTGATCCTGATTCATTACCCGTCACGACAGTGACCGTGTTTCATTACGAATCGTACGCTCGGTTTCAGGCGTTTGCCAATATGGGACGGTCTCTCATGAAACCGTTTGAGGAAGAAGGAATGGTGTTCTGCAAGCTTATGGGTAGCGGTAAAAACTTTGGTCTTGTTCCGGATTTCTCCCAATACGTTTTTCTGGCTGTCTGGAAAAGCGACGCTCACGCCGATGCTTTTTTACAGTCAGCTACTTACCGGCATTTGCAGGAGGGTACTGATCAAACCGGTACGCTCTATCTTCGTACGCAGCGGGCGCACGGGCACTGGGATGGTCAAAGCCCGTTCGTCAAATCGACGCAACCAGCCGCTTCCGATGCGACACCCGTAGCGGTGTTGACCAGAGCGACCATTCGCTATCGTGCTTTGCCGGATTTCTGGCGTCATGTACCTCAGGCTCGTCAGCGCTTACAGGCTCATTCGGAAAATTTGCTGTTTGGTATTGGCGTCGGCGAAGTACCTCTTGTACAACAATGTACAATTAGCGTATGGCGAACGGCGAAAGCTGTCGATCAATACGCGTATCGGGAAGCGGGGCATCGGGAAGTTGTACAGCGAACCCGGCAGCGCCAGTGGTATAGCGAGGAATTATTCGCTCGTTTTTCCGTATTCAAGGCAGAAGGTACGCTGTTTACAGACATTCAACGTATAATCTGTGCTATCTAACTGTTAATCTGCTTGTATTCCAACGGGGAAAATTGTTATTTTGCGGGCTAAATTGTATGTATAACGCGAAATGTCTGTCATTAACAAGATCAGAGAACGTTCAGGACTGGCCGTAGGTGTTATCGCCGTCAGCTTGATTCTGTTCATTGTGGGGGGGGATTTGCTCGGAGGCCGTAGTTTGCTGTTCGGCGGAAACCAACAGGAGGTCGGCGAAATTGCTGGCCAATCCATTGATTACCCAGAATTCAATGCCAAAGTAGACGAGCTTCGGGCTCAGTTTGAGCAACAAACAGGACGCGCTCCGGCTGAACAGGATCTTGTACAGCTCCGTGAACAAGCCTGGAATCAGCTGTTGTTCGAGATTGCTTACCAGAAAGAGTTCGACAAACTTGGTCTGAAAGTGTCGCCGGAAGAACTGGTCGACATGGTACAGGGTAACAACATCAGCCCAGCCGTTCGGCAAGCCTTTACGAACCCACAGACGGGCGTATTCGACAAGAGTACGATTATCAACTACCTCAAAGGCTTAAAGAATTTGCCTCCGCAACAGCAGGCAGCCTGGGCCAACTTTGAGCAAAACCTGAGTTCGGATCGGTTACGCGAAAAATACGAAGGACTGATGCGCCTGTCGGTATTCGCTACAACAGCCGAAGCGCAGAAAGAATACCAGGCTCAAAACTCAAAAGCTGATCTTAAATTCCTGTTCGTTCCGTACTACACCATCAACGATACGACGGTAAAAGTAACGGATTCGCAGTTGCAGGATTACCTCAACAAGCACAAGGACGAGTTTCCGGGTGCTAATACACGGTCGATTCAGTACGTAACTTTCTCGGTTGCCCCGTCAAAAGAAGACAGCGCAACGCTTTACAACCAGATTAAGTCGCTGGCACGGGGACTTGGTGCGGCTACGAACGACTCAACGTTTGCCCAGCAAAACAGCGATGTGCGGGTGCCCTTGTACCTAACAGCGGGTGAAATGCCGGAACAGTTGCGGGCGTCGATCCCAACATTCTCACCGGGTGGTATCTACGGTCCATTCCGGGAAGGCAACACGTACTTCATCTACAAGTATGGTGGTACGAAAAAAGATACCAGCTTTACCGCACGTGCCAGCCATATCCTGATTCGCCCGACGGCGCAGACGGATTCGGCAAAAGCAGATGCTCGTCGCCGGGCAGAAGGCATTTTGCAACAGATTCAGGGTGGTGCTAGCTTCGAAGCATTAGCGCAAACCAACAGTGCCGATGGTTCGGCGCAAAACGGTGGTGACCTTGGCTACTTCAAAAATAACGGTCAGATGGTGAAGCCTTTTGAGTCGGCTATTTTTGGAGCTACGTCAGCAGGGTTGATCCCACGCATCGTTGAAACGGATTTTGGCTATCACATCATTAAGGTGACACAGCCTAAAACGAACGTACTTTACCGGGTTGCGGCTATTGGTAAATCAATCACACCTAGCCAGACAACGCGTGACGAAGCGCTGCGCAAAGCGGATCAGTTCGCTTCTGACGTAAGAACGAAAGAAGCATTTGACGCCAAAGTAAAAGAAGATAAGTCAATTGTTGTCGCAACGGCTGATCGGATTCCCGAAAATGCCAGCAACATTAACGCGCTGGCTGATGCCCGTTCGGTTGTTCGCTGGGCGTTTGATGACAAAACGGATGTTAATTCGGTATCGGAACCATTCGAGATCGGTGATCAGTACGTTATTGCTGTGCTGACGAACAAGACGAATAAAGATGACGTAAAGGTTGACGATTACCGTGCTGAACTAACCGCAAAAGTGCGGAACGAGCTGAAAGGTGAGCAGATCATCAGCAAGCTTGGTAATGCCAGCGGCACGTTGGAAGCGATTGCTCAGAAATACGGTGCTGGCGCGCTGGTTGAGAATGTAGAAGATGTAAATCTGGCAACGGGTTTCCTTCGTAGCGCCGGTGTTGATCCTGTCGCTTTGGGTAAAGCGTTTGGCCTCAAGCCTGGCAAGCGTTCGAAGCCGTTCGCGGGCGACGCTGGCGTGCTGATCGTCGAAACGACAAATGTGACACCTGCTCCAGCCGTTGCGGATTACGCTCTGTATAAAACACAGATTCAGCAGAACAACGCATCGCGCACAGGATTCTACATTAACGAAGCCATCAAAGAGGCTGCGAAAGTAGAAGATCGCCGGGCTAAGTTTTATTAGTAGCGCATAAATAGTGACAAAAACCCCCGCAGATCGATCTGCGGGGGTTTTTTATTTATCAACCTGGTCAATATAGGATCAGGAAAACACCTGGTCTTTCAGGTAATCGATCATCTTGGCAAGCGCCCGCGACCGGTGGCTTATCGCATTCTTTTCTTCCAGACTCATCTGAGCAAATGTACGATCGTAGCCATCCGGCTGAAACACCGGGTCGTAACCAAAACCACCCGTACCGCGTGGCTCCTCTACAATCTGACCTTCTATAGTTCCTTCAAATTGGTGTTCGACCCCGTGGAGCACCAGCGTAAAGACCGTAATGAAACGGGCTTTTCTGTTTGATTGTCCCGCCAGATTAGTCAATAACTTCTCGATGTTGTTCTCTGCGTTGCGGCTCCCCGAGTAAAAAGCGCTATCAACGCCGGGCTCGCCATTCAGGGATTCGACTTCCAATCCCGAATCGTCGGCAAAGCAGGACACACCAAAATGCGTCCAGACATAATCGGCTTTCTGACGCGAATTGCCGGGAATGGTGCCCGTGGTTTCCGGTAGCTCGTCCAGGCAGCCAATATCCTTTAGTGTTTTGAGCTGGAAAGTGTCACCCAGCTTGGATGACACCTCGTCTAATTTGTGTTGATTGTTCGTGGCAAAGCAGAGTTCCATACAAAAGAAAAGCCGTTCGTGGTAAAACTACGAACGGCTTTCGAAAGAAACGAACAATAAGAGCGTCGATTAACGACCGGGCTGCGGCATACCTTGTGGCATGCCAGGCTGACCCGCCTGTCCTTTCTGAATATCGATCAGATCAATATCGAACAGCAGGACAGAATTAGGTGGAATACCCTGGTTTCCGCGTGGACCGTAAGCCAGCGTCGAAGGAATAATAAGCGTTGCTTTTTCGCCCTTGTGCATTTTCATAACGCCTTCTTCCCAACCTGGAATTACCTGACCAACACCGACTGGGAACTGAACGGGTTTGCCACCCGACTGTGGATTTGTCTTCGAGCTATCGAATACTTTTCCGTCCAATAATTTACCTGTGTAATGTACCTGAACAAGGTCACCACGCGAAGGCGCAGGGCCGCTGCCCGGCTGCGTAACTACGTAGTAAACACCCGACTCAGTTTTCTGTACTTTACCGGCCAAACCGTTCTTCGCTACGTAGTTTTCGATAATTTTAGCATCGATTCCTTTTTGCTTTTCGAAATCAGCCGCCTGCGTTTTTTTGTATTCGTCTTCCGACTGAACATTGATCACCTTTACTGCGATACCGATATCTGTACCTTTCTGAACGCCTGGAGGAAGTGGTTGCATGGCCCGCGTAAATAGCGAATCGGCGCTTACGTAGAACGTTGCGCTATCGCCTTTGCCAAGCATGGTCAATCCTTCTTCGTAGCTTCCTTTGAATGGAGGAACCTGCAACAGCATTTGGAAGGGAGCACCTTCTTTATGAGTATCGCGGAGAATAGAATCTTTGTTGTTGAGCAGCGTCAGGTGAAGCGTAAGAATGTCACCGACTTTACCCTTGCGTGGGCTGTCAGCCTGCTCATGAATTTGGTACTTCAGGCCGTTGTCCGTTACCTGAACGCGGTTTTTACCGCAGGCCGCTACCACAGCGACAATCAGGGCGGCTTTCCCGAAATTTTTAAGAGACATGTTTTATTGTTGTTTTATTGTAATTATCTATGGTACCGGTGATTGAATGAATAATATGATCTCAAGTAAGCGACTACCATCAGACTGTTTTAAACAGTAGCTCTTTGTACTCAGGAAGAATGGCCAGCAACTTTTGCTCGGTTTCAGCCAGGGATAACTTCGAGCGGCCACCCGCTGCATTGCGATGGCCACCGCCGTTAAAATGCTTGTTTGACAACTCCCGAACCGAAAAGTCGCCGATGGAGCGGAATGAAATGCGGATCTCGTCAACGCGGTCAATCAAGATAGCGGCCATCACAACCCCTTCAACCGACAGAGCGTAGTTAACCATCCCTTCGGTGTCTCCCGTTTTGGATCGGTACTGTTTCAACTCTGCATCCGTCAAGGTGATGTAAGCGAACCGGTATTCGGGAAGTACGTTCAGCTTTTCGTTCAGCACGTAGCCAAGCAACCGAAACTTATCGATTGATACGTTATCAAAGATACGCCGGTGAATGCTGCTAACGTCAATCTTAAGGTCGACCAGTTCGGCAGCCATACGATGAACATCGCCCGTTGTATTCGAGTGGCGAAACGAACCGGTGTCGGTCATAAGCCCGGAGTACAAGCACTCCGCAATAGGAACGTCGATCAATGCTTTATCGCCTAGCGCGACGATAAGCCGAAAAACAAGTTCAGCGGTTGCCGCAGCAGTTGGGTCCCACAAAGCCAGTTCAGCGAATGACTCCGGTTCCAGGTGATGGTCGATCAAAACTTTACGGGCGCGGGACTGACGTACCAGCGGTGCTAAGTCGCGAATGCGATCTAAGCTCGAAAAATCCAGGCAAAAAATTACGTCGGCCTCATCGAACAACTGGTTTACGGTAACCCGTACTTTCTCGTCGAAAGCGATCACCTCCTCATTGCCGGATAGCCAGTAGAGATTTTGCCCGTAATCGGTAGGCGTTACGACCGTCACACGGTGGCCTTTTTTGCGAAGGTAACCTGCCAGCCCCAGCGATGATCCCATTGCGTCGGCATCGGGATTCTGGTGCGTTGTAATCAGCACGGTTTGCGGCTCTGCGATAACCGCGCCAATTGCTTCAATATCTTGCATAAACAAACAGCCGAAGCTGCAATCGAAACCCAAAAGTACGAATAATTTGGATATCAGCGGGCTAATCCGTCGACGTGGCATTTCAGGTAAAGTGTTTACCTTTGCGCCTAACTAACATTGGATAAATCCCCTAATGGCTACGAATCTAACGTTCACCATGATCAAGCCCGACGCAGTGGAAGGCGGTCATACCGGAGCAATTATCAAACTGATTGAAGAAGCGGGTTTCCGTATCGTTGCAATCAAGAAAACGCAGCTAACGCCGGAGCGGGCGGGGCAATTTTACGCCGTGCATCGCGAGCGGCCATTCTACAACGATCTGCGTACGTACATGTCGTCAGGAGCCATTGTGCCAATGATTCTGGAAAAAGAAAATGCGGTTGCTGATTTTCGGAAGCTGATCGGCGCTACAAATCCAGCGCAGGCCGAAGAAGGAACCATTCGTAAGCTGTACGCAAAATCGATGCAGGAGAATGCTGTGCACGGTTCCGATTCGGATGAGAACGCGGAGATCGAAGCCAGCTTCTTTTTTGCGACAACTGACCGGTACTAGTCTGAACCAGAATTTTCGGGATTAAAATGATTTTGCTGATTTGCGGTCGCTTCTTTGAGGCTCCTCTGTGACAAATCCTGCCAATCATTTTAATCCTGAATGACCTAACTCGGGGTGCTTTTCGTAGTACTTGCAAAAATCGCGTAGGTCGCATGCCGGGCATTTGGGCGTCCGTGCCAGACAAATGTACCTCCCGTGTAAGATAAGCCAGTGGTGAGCCTTGGGGACATACTGCTTCGGAATATGAGCCATCAGTGCTTTCTCAACGGCAAGCGGAGTCGTCGCGGTCAATGGAGCGAGTCCCAACCGATGCGAAACGCGAAACACGTGCGTATCAACGGCCATCGTGGGTTCGTTGTAGACAATCGACAAGATGACGTGTGCTGTTTTCCGGCCTACACCCGGCAGCGTCTGTAACTCTTCAACCGTCGCCGGAATTTCTCCGCCAAAGCGCTCCATCAGCGACTTCGCCATTCCAACGAGGTGCTTGGCCTTGTTGTTCGGGTAGGACACAATACGGATGTACGAAAAAACTTCGTCAACCGACGCTGCCGCCAATGATTCCGCTTCTGGAAAACGAGCAAACAGGGCAGGTGTAACCTGGTTGATCCGCTTATCTGTACACTGAGCCGACAAAATAACCGCGACCAGCAACTCGTATGGATTGCCGAAGTTTAATTCTGTTTTAGGCTCTGGATAATGCTGAGTGAAATAATCGAGAAATCGCTGGAAGCGTTCTTTCTTTTGCATACAATAAGGCCACTAGCTAGTGACGAACCCAGGCCCTGGATGAGCCTATCAATCGTCACTAGCCAATGTCTGACTACAGCAAAACCCACAAGCTCGTTACGTATGGCGCAATCGGGCTGGTGGGCTTGCAGGGTAATTTTTAGAGTAATTTAGAATGGACTGAACGGTATTTTCGCGGGGTTGCCGCTCAATCTTGTTCATCAAAGCACGTAATTCCAGTGCTTCTAAGAAGAAGGTCATCAACTCCGGTTCAGACATCATAGCGTCTTCAATGAGCAGATTTTCCTCTGGCGAGGTCTCCTCATAGACATACCGGATCACATCATCTTGGGTAAATGTTTTTATCATAACTCGGCGAACGTTTGCTCAGTTGTTTGCGCAGATTAATCAACGCATAACGCATACGTCCCAAAGCTGTGTTGATGCTGACGCCGGTCGCATCGGCAATCTCCTGGAAACTCATTTCCTCGTAGTGCCGCATGATGAGCACCTGACGCTGTTGTTCCGGCAATCGCTGAATCAGCTCGCGCAAATGCTCGTGTGTTTCCTGGCGAATCTGCAAGGATTCTACCGAATCTTCTGCAAACTCAAGCGTGTTAAACACACTGCTTCCGTCTTCAAACACCACACTGGGGTAGCGTTTATCTTTTCGGAAATAGTCAATTGCCAAGTTGTGAGCGATTCGGATAATCCAGGGTAGAAATTTTCCCTCCTCGTTGTATTTACCCGACTTGAGCGTGTCCACCGCTTTGATAAAGGTGTCCTGCATTAAGTCTTCAGCCACGTACTGATCTTTGACGATCAAGTAAATAGTTGTGTAAATCTTCGATTTGTGCCGTTGCACTAATTTGGCAAAGGCTTTTTCATTACCACGGATATACAGGGAAATCAACTCACTGTCGTTTACCTGGGCTTTTTCCATTTTCAGTAAGACAATTAGGTAACGTAGAGCTGTGTTCCTATAGTGTGTGTGTGGGTTATGTTTTTTGTAAAACCGGATAATGCAGATATCAAAATAAAGTGTTTTTTAGCTCATTTGCAAATGAATAGTGCAAAAAACTTATTCAATAATCGGTACTATTTTGGTGATTTGGCTTATCAAGCCAAATAAATTAATAAAAAAATAAATTTTCACCCTGCATAAACATGTGTAGGAAATATTGCACTTACGAAAGAAGACACTCTATAGATTCCTTGACGAACCAAAATGTTTAAAGCAGGCTGCTAAAAAAAATAATTACCTATTCAGCGGCCAAGATCGTACTCTAACCAACTCAAGCATTTGCGTATATACCGGTAGCGAAAAGTAGAATTATTTTTTACGGTAAATGCTTGATTATCTGCTTCCAATGCTTACTTTTAGCATCTCTTTTTCGGGGCTCTTGTTTGTGTGGTGATCTATGAGGAGTTTGGCAATCTGGATTTTATTGTTCAGCCACGTCGGGCTATGTCTGGCGCAAACCAAACCGGTATTGCCTGATCTTAACTTCGACCGTCGGGGTAATGATCACTACATGGACAGCTTACGCGTGATAGGCCACCAGTATATTCGTACCACAGAGCAACTGCCACTCTCCTTACGCAATGACACTATACGTCTGGAAGGATTACGCTTTATGGCCATCGTATTTAAGCAATGGCGTAACAACACAAGCGACAGCAGCCTGCATTATGCCACTAAGCTCGTTACTCTAGCCCACTCGTTTCACAATTCGTTGTATCAGGTTCGCGGGCTGATGTTCGAAGAATATTATTACCGCGTCCGAAAAAACGATTACCCCAAAGCACTTCAACTGAATTTACAGGCGTCGGCGCTGTGCGCTGGCTTGCCCAAAACCAGCTCACCCCTCTGGCAGGTGCAGATGAACATGGGGGACATCTACGTGATGCTGCGCGATTACCCCAAGGCATTGCAAAGCTATCAGTCCTCCTTAGCGCTCCTTCCTCAAAATACGCTTGTCTCCAAACAGAACCGCAAGCTATTAATGGCACAGGTGGTTATGCAAATTGGTGAGGTCTACGAACGCCAACAGAAGTTTGACGCGGCCCGCCTTCAATTTGAAGAGAGCCGTCGAATAAATCGGGAAACGAGTTCGCTGAGCAATATCGTTTACGCCGAGGAGCGATTGGGAGATTTCTACAATACACGTCATCAGCCTGAAAAAGCCATCTCCTACTACGAGGAGTCGCTGATCGGTTGGAAGCAATTAAATAATCCGGTTGGTGAAGCGTCCGTTTGGGCGCGTCTGGCAGAGTGTTACGCACAAACAAAGAATGTAGCGCTGGCCATATCCTATGGAGAGCGCGCCATGGCCGTTGCCCGTCGGCAGGAAAATTTGCGTATCCGGCAGATTGCAAGTCAGGCTCTCTATCATGCATACCGGGCGGATGGACAACCGGAGAAGGCACTGGTTCATTTTGAAGAGTTCAACATGGTCAAAGATAGTCTCAACAAGCAGAAGCGCGTTGAGGAAACATTGGCCCTGCAAAATGAATACGCCATTCGTTTGGTGCGTGACGAAGCGGAGAAAGACAAGCTGCTTCAGCAACGGGAGCTTATGGATGTTCGTCGCCAGGCTGAGATAGCTCGCTTGCGATCCGAAGCGGAGCGGGAGCAGATCGCTGGCGAAAACCGGATGAACCAACTACGGCAGCGTATTGAGACGGAGCGTCTACGGGCTGATTCGCAACGGAGCCGGCTTGAGCAGCGGGCCAGGATTGAGTCGCTCAGTCATACCATCGAGCAGGAATCCCTGATGCGCCTGTTTTTGGTTTGCGGGTTGGCCATGCTGCTCGTTTTCGTTGCGGTTTATTACCGGAAAAACCAGTTTATCAACCGTCAGAAACAACAGATCGAAGGGCTGAATCGAGGACTCGAAGATAAAGTTGCCGAACGGACGGTTGAGTTAAAACTGGCGAATGATCAGCTCCGGGCGAAAAACCGTGAAATTGAAGAAGCGTTGTTACGCGGGCAAACCCTCGAACGTAAGCGGATGGCTGCCGACCTGCACGACAGTCTGGGTGGTCTTCTGGCAGCCATCAAGGTAAGCTTATCGGCCTTAAACCCAACGCAGTTACCGGAGCGAGAACAGCAGATTTACCGGAACCTGCTGGGTATGACCAAGGAGGCATTCGCGGAAGTGCGTTACCTGTCACACAACTTGCAGCCTGACGAGTTAGAGAAGCAAGGCTTGTCGGAAGCGCTTATACGGTTGGTTTACAAGCTTAATTTATCCCAGCAGGTTACGTTTCGGCTTGACAACGAACAGCTTCCCCGGCTCGATAAAACCACCGAATTCAACCTGTATTCGATCTGCATCGAATTGTGTAGCAATATCCTCCGGCATTCCGAAGCTACGGAAGCGGATATTATTTTCCGCTGCTTCGCCAATGAATTGAACATGATTGTGAAAGACAACGGTTGTGGTATGGACCCTGCGGACGCGACGGGGATGGGGCTACGAAACATCCAGGCGCGGATGGATGCGATCAGGGGGCGATACGAAGTTCATTCGGGCGTTGATGAAGGAACAACGTTTATCTTTATTTTGCCTACGCTGTCCGACCGCACGCCGTCGCTGTTGAACTAAGTGTACGCTGCATCGCTAGATGACTGTAAAAACAGGAAGCCACCCCAACAGGAGTGGCTTTTTCAATATCATGTTGACCACCTTGACGCTACTAGCCAACGATTAACGACGGCCTCGGCCCCCGCGCCGGTTCTCACCCTTTGCCGCAGTGCTTTCTTTACGCCGTGAGGACGTCTTGGCTGGCCGTTCGTCGCTGCGTCGGCCTGATCGGCGATCGGAACTTGAAGTCGGCGCAAAACCGGCTTTATCGCTTGTCAGGACAAAGTCCATACTCCGACGGGCCAGGTTTGTTTCTTTTACGCGCACCTCTACCTGATCGCCGAAGGTGTACATCTTCTTGTTGCGCTGACCGATGATGCGGTAATTGTCTTTGTCAAACTCGTAAAAATCGTCGCTTAGGTCCTGCATACGCACGAGTCCTTCGCAACTGTTCTCGGTGATCTCGACAAAAATGCCGAATTCAGTAACGCCCGAAATAACTCCTTCGAACGTCCGGTTGGGGTCCATACGACTCATGAACTCGACCTGTTTGTATTTGATACTCGCCCGTTCTGCATCAGCGGCCATTTTCTCCCGCGCCGACGCGTGCTTACACTGATCTTCCAGTTGGTCACGCTCAGCGGGTTTGCCTTTGTCCAGATAATGCTGCAACAGCCGATGAGCCATCATATCGGGGTAGCGCCGGATCGGTGACGTAAAGTGCGAGTACCGCCGGAATGCCAATCCAAAGTGGCCTAAATCTTCCGTGCTGTACCGCGCCTTGGACATGGTCCGAACGGCCAGTTGCTGAAGCATATTCGCTTCCGGTTTGCCTTCGATGCTGGCCATGAATCGGTTCATCGAATTAGACAAATGGTCGTCATCCAACTTAAGCCGATAGCCCAAACGTCCGGCAAAATCGGCGAATTGCTGTAACTTCTGATCGTCGGGACCTTCGTGCACCCGGTAAACCATCGTGTTTTCTTCTCCGCCTTTGTTTCGCTTCGACAATGAATGCACAAACTCCGCTACGCGCTTGTTAGCCAGCAACATGAACTCTTCGATGAGTTTGTTTGTATCCTGCCGGATTTTTGGGTAAACCGATAGCGGCACTCCGTTCTCATCCAGCTTAAACCGCACCTCGACCGTTTCGAAGTTGATAGCTCCGTGTTTGAAACGTTCATCACGTAGCTTATAGGCCAGCTCGTTGAGCAATTGTAGTTCGGCCAGATAGTCGCCTTTGCTGTTGTTCAGAATTTCCTGCGCTTCTTCGTACGAAAACCGCCGGTTGGAATGAATAGCCGTCCGGCCAAACCACTCGTTCACGATCTTCGCGTCGGGCGTCATCTCAAATACCGCCGAAAAGGTAAGCTTATCTTCATTCGGGCGTAGTGAGCACAAACCGTTCGACAGCTTTTCGGGCAGCATCGGTACTACACGATCAACCAGGTATACCGAAGTTGCCCGTTTGAACGCTTCGTCTTCCAGCCTTGAGCCGGGTAGGACGTAATGCGTAACATCGGCAATATGGATACCGATTTCGTAGTTACCATTGTCGAGCATCTGCACTGACAAGGCATCATCAAAATCTTTAGCATCTACAGGGTCGATGGTGAAGGTGGTTACTTCACGCATGTCGCGCCGTTTAGCCAAATCTTTCTTCAGAATTTTGGTAGGAATAGCTTCGGCTTCCCGCTCAACGTCTTCCGGAAAATGAATCGGTAATCCAAATTCAGCCAGAATTGCGTGCATTTCCGTCGTATTCTCACCAGCCGCACCAAGCACCGTTACAACTTCTCCCTCAAACTGCTGTTTGCTGCTGCGGGGGTCAGGGTATTTGGTCAAGCGTACAATAACCTTGTCGCCATCATTAGCCGCACCAAGCTTTTCCTGCGGGACAAAAATATCGTCGTAGATCTTTTTGCTATCCGGTATGACAAAGCCATAGGTAGGCCACACATCGATGCGCCCGACGAGTTCGGTACGTCCGCGCTCAAGAATATTCGCAACTTTTCCTTCAACCCGGCGGCTCCGATTGCGGGAATCCGTGAAGCGTATAACACGCACGCGGTCACCATCAACGGCCCCGGCCAGATCTTCCGTCGATACCCAAATATCATCGTTGCGATCGGCCCGACCCCCAATTGGCGAGGTGGGAACCACAAACGCAAACCGGGAATTGACGTGATCGACGACTCCTTCAATCAGGTTGGCATCTTCATCGGCTCGGTAACTACCATCTGGCTGCCGAATCAGCGAGCCTTCGTCGGTCAGTTCGCCCATAAGACCGTGGACGATCAGCTTCATTTTCCGGTCGTATACATCGAAATGTTCTAGTACCTGTTCCTGCGTAAATGACTGTTCGTCGTTTATCTGGAAAAAGGCCATCAAATCATTTTTCAGTTCGTCCAGATAGGAGTCGGCCTGATGAATGGCTTTCACTCCTCCCGAGGACTTATTCTGCTTGTCTGAACCTCGTTCGCGGGGACGGCTAGTCGTCGATTTTGCCGCAGAGGTTTTGGTGTATTTATTTTGTTTCGGTTTTCCGTTTCTCATTTTTTATCACGGCCTTTTTACCGTGTTTTACGGAGTAACATAATCAGTACAACGTGTAAATCAATTGTCTGTTTAGTCACTCATGACAATGTGCTCGTCGGCCACGAGCGGGGCACCTACCATGCGCATATACACCTGAACAAGCATGACCACCGAGTCGCGCGCGTACTGCTCAATGCGCGGCCAGTCGTGTTCACGGTAGTACATTTCACTGGTACGGTCACCCATCCATTCGAGTGGGCGGGTCGGTATATTCAAGACAGCGGCCAGCAGATCGAGCGGAGCAAAATGCCGTTTGTCGCCAAACTGCCAGTGCTCCAGGGTATCTTTGTGCAGGATTTCCCACGGTTTTTTACCCGAAATCTGCAAGGCGGGTGGTAGTGGCAAACCATTGATCATCAGGCGACGACTTAGAAAAGGGTAATCAAACTCCTTACCGTTGTGCGCGCAAAAGGTCAACTCACCGGGTGGGTATCGATTGACGATGGTTAAAAACTCCTGTAGAATGGTAGCCTCATCATCGCTGCTCAACAATTTGACTTTCAGGTGTGGCTTGTCCTCTTCATCAAAAAACAAACCCCCGACGCCAATGCAGATTATTTTGCCAAACTCGGCGTAGGAAGCGGCTCGCCGGTCGTACCAGCCAGCTGCGGATAGTTCTTCTTCACTCTTGAAATGACGGCTTTTCTCTTCCCACTGACGCTGTAATCGGGAATCTACTGACAGCAATGATGGCTCGCCAGCCACCGTTTTGAGGTCAATAAACAAAAAGTTTTTGAGTCGTCGTTTCCAGGAGATGGCTTGGGGCATAAAAGGTGTTTAGGTAATGCGGTTAGAACCTACGAGCATACAAGTTCAAACTACAAGTTATCACGTTCGCATCGCTCCGGACGTCTGAAAATCAGCCCTGATGCTTAATCGTGCAAAATCCCTTCCAGTCCTAAAGCGGGTACCGTAACGAGATTTTCTTCGATAATGCTATCGGGTACGAAAATAAACTTTTTATCGAAAATCTGATCGCCAATAAAATAGCTTACCCAATACTCATTGTTGAGGTGAAAAACATCGGGCATGATGGTCTCAACAACTTCATACGAACCCGGATTTACTTCCGTAAAGAAATGGCGCAACGTTGAGGTTTTCTGTTCTTCGTCGTTTCGCTGCCCGTACCCCTTCGACGTCACAAACACGGTTTTGATTGCTACGTCGTTTTGATTGATCAGAAACACCTGCCAGTCATACTGGCCTAGTTCATTTTCTTTCCGGGCTATTACTATCTGTACGCCCTCAACGGGCAAAAAATTAATGTCTTTTTTCATAAATAAAATGCTACACAGCCGATGATTAACGAATGGTTGCAACGTCTATTGGGTAGACACGACCTTGGTTATTGCATCATTAGTCTCGACCAAATTCATTTCAAACAAGCTGGCCATGTGCTGCCGGACACGCCTGGAAACATCTTCCAGCGGTACCGCGTACCCCAGCTCTGTGGCCAGCGAGGTCACGGCTTTATCGCTGATACCACAGGGCACAATATGACCAAAATAACGTAGATCGGTATTGACATTCAACGCAAAGCCGTGCATCGTTACCCAACGGCTCGCCTTAACGCCCATCGCACAGATCTTGCGGGGATTGGCTCCGCCGTCAAAATCGAGCCATACCCCCGTCAGTCCGTCGATTCGCCCGGCGCTTAATCCGTAATCGGCCAGCGTTAGAATAATCGATTCTTCCAGCAAACGCATGTACCGGTGAATATCAGTGAAGAAATTGTCCAGGTCCAGGATCGGGTAACCCACCAACTGACCAGGACCGTGGTAGGTAATGTCACCCCCACGTCGGATCTTAAAGAATGTCGCGCCCAGTTCTTCGGTCAGCCGCTTTTCATCGACCAGCAGATTGTCTTCGTGGCCGCTGGTGCCGAGCGTATACACATGAGAGTGCTCGCAAAATAACAGGTAGTTGGGGGTTTGTTGCTGCTCGTCTACCGGTAGCGATCGGTTGAGCAGTTTCTGATTGACGATGGTAGCAAACAGGTGTTCCTGTTCATCCCAGGCGGTCTGATAATCAACTAATCCTAATTCCCGAACTTCAACTTGCTTATTGATGCGACTGTTCATTGCTTTACCGAAAAACGGAATCTCCGTTCTCTAAATAACAAGAAAAATAGCTTATTTCGTTCGATTCGTAACTTGTAATCCACACTGTATATGGCTCAACACAACGAAACGGGTAAGCAGGGCGAAGCCGAAGCGGTGCGCTATCTGCAAACCAACGGCTATGAAATTGTAGCCCGCAACTACCGTCACCAGCACGCCGAAATTGACCTGATCGCCAAAAAAGGAAAGCTGCTGATCTTCGTAGAAGTGAAAACGCGCACAAATCTAAGCTACGGCAATCCCGAAACGTTTGTTTCCTACACCAAGGCCCAACTGGTCATGAAAGCCGCTGAGCAGTACATCTTCAAACATGATTGGCTATATGATGTTCGTTTCGACATTGTTGCGGTAACGATGACCAATGCCCAGCTACAAATTAAGCACATCGAAGATGCGTTTTGTTGAGTACGCGCCCCCGACATGTGGCTGAAACGTTTAACTGTATTTTTTGCTGCAAAAGATCAATTTAACTACCTTTTGATAAATCTTTTTCAGGCTGTTAACGTTTTTAGTGTAAAGCAATTCGGCTTGGCTTCAACAAATCCTATGACACGAAATTTTTTGCTGCGTCCAGCTTTACTACTGGCGTTTTCGAGTGCCCTTTTGCTTACTTCCTGCAAAAAAGATACGGATGTCAATCCAGCCACGAATACCGCTGGTTTGCTGGCTAACACCACAACTACGGCGACCAATAACGGTTCCGTAAACAACTGGATTTTGGCGAACATGAGGTACTATTATCTCTGGAATGATAAGATATTGCCTAGTCCCGACACAACCCTGGCGCCCGATAAGTTTTTCAACTCGCTTCTCTACGATTGGAACAATACCGCCAACGTAAACCGGGATCGTTTTTCCTGGATTCGGGAAAGCGCCGACGAGCTAAAAGCGTCGCTCGGTGGGCAGTCGAAAACAACGGGTATGGAATATAAGCTCTATTACAAAGATCAGGCGAAAACCAGTATTGTTGGATCGGTATTGTACGTGTTGCCGGGATCGCCAGCGGCTGCGGCAGGCATCAAGCGCGGAGATGTTTTTACGAAGGTGAACGGACAGTCGTTAATGATTGATACGTACAGCAGTTTATTGGCATCCGACCCGCTGACGTTGAGTATGGCCTCCGTAGTGAACGGTACGCTTACAGAAACCAATCAGACCAAACAGGTATCACCTGTTGTTTTTCAGGAAGATCCCGTGCTGCTTGATACAACCTACACGATTGGCGGTAAAACGATTGGCTACATCGTGTATAACCAGTTCATTCCGGGAATTTTCAAAAACGGGACGGCTGACAAAACTTACGACAACAAGCTCGATAACGTATTTAGTACGTTCAAGCAAAAAGGCGTTAACGAACTCGTCCTGGACCTGCGTTACAATCCCGGTGGCTACGTAAGTTCGTCAACGAATCTGGCCAGTCTGATCGGCAGAAATATTGATGCGTCGAAGGTATTCTATGCGCAGCAGTGGAATAGCACCGTCACGGCCGACTATAACAAGAAATACGGTTCGGGCTGGAATACGCAGAACTTTACCAACAAGGCGGCTAATGTGGGTGCTAACCTGAGCCGGTTGTTCGTTCTGACCACCGACCGGACGGCATCAGCGAGTGAGTTGATCGTCAACGGGCTTCGTCCTTTCATGACCGTAACAACTATCGGAACGAAGACCACGGGTAAGAATGTGGGTTCCATTACCATTTCCGACAACAGTGGTAAAATAAAATGGGGCATGCAGCCGCTTACATTTAAATCGGCCAACGCGCAGGGATTCTCAGATTATGCCACTGGTTTTACACCCGCCGTTGAGGTTAAAGAGCCGTTGTTCGGGATGAAGGCGCTTGGTGATATAAACGAAGCACTGTTAGGCGAAGCGATCAATCAGATTACCGGAACTCGTCTGTCCGCCCGTCGTGGCGTTTCAGCGGCAGAAACGTTACCTGTCGTTGCTTCATCGATTGACCAGAAAGCAGGAGGAGGCAATATGTTCTTGGAAAGAAAGGTCGAGTCAGTAAAATAAAAAGATTTCTGGGATCAGTGCAAAAAGGCAATTCATAGGGTTGCCTTTTTGCTTGTCAGGCTAAACGTTGGCAAAGCAAATAAGTCCAAGCGAGAGAACAACAATTTCATAATCGATGTTTGACCTTATGAGAGGCATGGCTTTTGTTCTTTTGTATCTGTAATTTTAGCATCAGCAAGTCAGTCGCTAACACCATGTACGAAAAAAATATAGGCACAAAACAAAAAGCATTACGAATCAACCTGGACCGCCGTATTTACGGGTCTTTTGCGGAGATTGGGGCAGGTCAGGAGACGGCGGCCATGTTTTTTAAGGCTGGTGGTTCGTCGGGGACAATTGCCAAAACAATGTCGGCTTACGATATGACCTTCAGTGACTCAATATATGGCGTCGAAGAAAGCGGCCGCTATGTTGTTGAATCACGGCTGGTCAAAATGCTTAGTAAAGAATTCAGCCTTTTAGAAAAACGATTAGCTGAAAAACGTGGTGCCGATACCACGTTTTTTGCGTTTGCCAACACGGTAGTTGCCCTGAACTACCAGAAAACAAACGATGCGCACGGTTGGATTGGCTGCCGGTTTCAGCTAACGCCCCAGGGGGGCTACAACGATGTGATCATTCACGTCAGAATGCTGGATAATGAAAACATTCTGCAACAGCAGGCACTGGGTGTAATCGGGGTCAACCTGATCTACGGGTGTTACTATTACGCCAAGTCGCCCGAGACGCTGGTCCTGTCGCTCATGGATGATCTCGCTCCTGAGCGCATTCAAATCGATATGATCCGGTTCAGCGGTCCCGATTTTGCGGATGTTGACAATCGGCTCATGACCTTGCATCTGGTGAAAAACGGATTTACGGACGCTGCGCTGTTTGGTCCTGATGGACAGGTGTTGCAGCCCTCGGAAGCGCTTTACAAAAAGCATATTCTGGTGATGCGAGGACGTTTGCGACCCGTTACAAACGTTCAGATGGACATGATCGAGAATGGGTTGAAGCAGTTCAAAGCTGAGTCCGATGTTGACGAAAATCGTGTTGTATCGATGGCGGAGCTGACGCTTCACAATCTGAAAGCCAACGAACAGGGTATCGACGAAAAAGACTTTCTGGACCGAGTGGATATTTTGTGTTCGATGGGGCAGACGGTAATGATCTCCAATTATCTGGAATATTACAAACTAGTCGCTTATTTAGCTCGTCTCACGCGGTTAAAAATTGGTCTTATCGTTGGTATCCCGAATCTGGAATACATTTTTGAAGAAGGACACTACGAGTTTCTGCCGGGGGGTATTCTGGAATCCTTTGCCACGCTGTTCAGCCGGAAGGTTAAGCTGTTTGTTTATCCAACCCTGCGGGATGGCAAAATATATACTTGTAATGAGTTTCAGTTACCGCCAACGTTAGAGCCGCTGTTCCACTATTTGTTCCGTAATGACAAAATTGAGGATATCCGCGATTACAACGAGCAGAACCTGCATATCTCGACCGATCAGGTATTAGAAATGATACAGACTGGCGAGGATGGATGGGAGCAAATGGTACCAGAACGCGTCGCCAAGCAGATTAAGGACAATTGCTTGTTTGGTTACCCTTGCGAGGTAGAGTACATTCCTATTGGTCAGCAAGTTCGGCAACAGCAGCAGGAAGAACAGGTTGCAGGCAGTTAAAACAAACCGGCCGGAGGACATGTCCTCCGGCCGGTTTGTTTTAACTTGTTTAGCCTAGCTCATCCGGTGACTATGCTGACTGTTGTCTGCCTGTGTTTTCATCTGTTGCGTCAGTACAATAATCAGCGCGCCAAGCACAGCCGGGAACAGACCGGCAAGCCCGAGCGAACCATTAGAACTAGCTTGTGAAAACAGCAGTACGTAACACAATCCACCGGCTACCAGTACATTAACAAAGTGAACAATCATAGTAGACAGGTGTACCCCCGATGCACCCCGCGCTGCTATGGCTGCGTACATGGCCTGCACTGCCTGCAAAAAAGCGTACATCATTCCCCAAAAACCAAGCATATCAACAAAGCCTCTTATCGCTTCATTGGAATTGATGTAGATAGCGACACCAAATCCTAAATCAGCGACGCCGTGCAAAATGCCCCACAAATTAGTACTCTCTGGAGCGTGGTTGGTAAGCGAAAAAACCAACTGGGAAATACCCGCCAGAACAACCAGCGCGCCAACTATGTGGCCTAGCTGTTCGGAATAGCCATTGGCAGAAACAAGAAGGAATACGCCAATCGCTAGGTAAAGTACCCCCCTGGCCAGCAATAGCCACCAGCGTGGTGATTGATTAGGATGTACCATGATATTGAGTTCGTTAAGTTGTTTACTGAATTTTGGTGCTTAACCAATAGAATAAGTAGATTGTTTGTCTGGGTCATGGAAGGACCATTCGATCACGATTAGTGTAGATTTTATGCTAACCGTGGCCAACAAAAATTTTATGGGGTCTATACTGCCTAGATTTGACTTTAAAGGCTTTCTAAAACAAAGCTGGCTCTACTTAGTTGCAGACCTCGATAGGTAACAAGCTGAGTAAAAACACTTAACGAATTTTTGAGGACTGATTCTTTTTTACCTTTTATCTGAGGGAAATATTATATTAAAGATAAAATAAGGTAAAAAAAACTGTATAGTAGTCAATATATAGTCAGTATACAGGTAGTACTTTTTGCTTTATCCTGTTGAACAAAAACAGGATAATTTTATGAAACGATGGTTTACCAACAAGGTATCTCTTTATTTTGAGAGGCAATCTTGTGGAAAAGAGGCAGGGCAGGCTCGTGGGAGCACTGTTGGTTTCCTGCTCTTTTTTTGCCTTTTAAGCTCGGTTAGTGCATTTGCGCAAACAAAGGTGTCTGGTAAAGTAGTTGATAGTCAAGGGTTAGCATTGCCAGGCGTAAGCATTCTCGTAAAAGGTACAACCACAGGTACCGTTACGGGTACGGAGGGGGATTACACGTTGAACGCTCCTAACGCGAATTCAACGCTGGTTTTCTCGTATATCGGGTATAGCTCACAGGAAATACCTATAAATGGTCGGTCGTCGATCAACATCACGCTGGCTTCGGACGACAAAATGTTGAGTGAAGTTGTCGTCGTTGGGTATGGTGAGCAGAAGAAAGAAACCGTAACCGGTTCGGTGGCGACGGTGAAAGGGAATGACCTGGTAAAGTCACCAGCGGTAAACCTAACCAACTCTATTGCCGGTCGGATGCCGGGCGTTATTGCCACTAACCGCAGTGGTGAGCCAGGGTACGATGGATCGGCCATCCGTATCCGGGGTTCGAACACGCTAGGAAACAACGACGCGCTGATCGTTATCGACGGTGTACCAGCCCGGGCGGGGGGTATTGATCGACTGAATCCAGCCGACATCGAGAGTATTTCAGTCCTGAAAGACGCATCGGCAGCCATTTATGGTTCGCGGGCGGCTAACGGCGTTATTCTGGTAACAACCAAGCGTGGAAAAACAGGAAAGCCTGAACTATCGTATACCTTCAACCAGGGATTCGCGCAGCCTACCGTAATTCCTAAAATGGCGTCGGCGGCTGAGTATGCACAGTTGAACAACGAAATCAACGCTTATAACCTGCCCTCGCAGTACTGGAAGCCAGCGCTTGATGCCTTCAACACAACAGGAACCTACACACGTCCTGACAACGGTGCAGTAGCGAAAGCGGCTTTTACGCCTGACGAAATCAAGAAGTTTCAGGATGGTTCTGATCCCTGGAAGTACCCCAATACGGATTGGTTCAAGGACGCCCTAAAAACCTGGTCTCCTCAGTCGCGCCACACCTTGCAACTCAACGGTGGCGGTGAAAACATCAAATACCTGGTTTCGGCCAACTATCAGAATCAGGATGCTTACTATAAAAACTCGGCAACGGGCTACAAGCAGTATGATTTTCGCTTGAACTTGGATGCCAAGATTAGTAAGTATATCAATCTGGTAACGGGCGTTGTTGGTCGTCAGGAAAACCGTGCTTTTCCAACAGTAGGGGCGGGTGATATCTTCCGGATGCTGATGCGGGGCTATCCTAACCGGCCTGCCTTCTGGCCTAACGGCTTACCCGCTCCTGACATCGAAAACGGTCAGCAGCCTGTACTGGTAACGACGAGCGCGACGGGCTACGATAAAGACACGCGCTACTACCTGCAAAGCAACGCTACGGTAAACATCACCAACCCTTGGATCGCCGGTTTGAAATTTAGTGGTAGCGTCGCGCTGGATAAGTACATTCAGCAGGGTAAGCGGTGGCAGACCCCCTGGTACGTGTATAGCTGGGATTATACGTCCTACGACGCGAACAAACAGCCGATTTTGCAACGTGTACAAAAAGGTCCGGCTCAGGCTGAGCTTAACCAGTATACGAACGACCAGTTCAACTCGCTGCTGTCGGGTATCCTGACGTACGACCGTACCTTCGCGGCTGACCACGCCATCACCTTGCTGGCCGGTATCACGAAAGAGCAGTCGAACTCAAACGGCTTCTTCGCCTTCCGGAAATACTTTGCTTCGACGGCTATCGATCAGCTATTTGCGGGTGGTAGCGCTGAGAAAAACTCTGGAAACAGTCCTTCGCAAACCCCACTGTGGCAGCGTGCACGCATGAGCTACTTTGGCCGGGCAGCGTACAACTACAAGGAACGGTACCTGTTTGAATTCCTTGGACGTTACGATGCGTCGTATATGTTCCCTGAGTCTAGCCGGTGGGGCTTCTTCCCCGGTGTATCGGCGGGCTGGCGTATTTCCGAAGAAAGTTTCTTCAAGAAAGCGCTACCCGTGGTCAGCAACCTCAAACTGCGTGCATCATGGGGCCAGTTGGGTAACGACCAGGTATACTTCGGAAATCCATCGGTTCTGCGGGAGTACGATTACCTGCCGACCTATGCTTACGGTGATGCCGTCAATGCCAACTGGGGTTACGTAGTTGGTAACCAAGTCGCGCAAACGCTTTACGAAAATGGCGTACCGAACACGGCACTGACGTGGGAAGTAGCAAACAACGCTAACATAGGTCTGGAAGGATCGCTGCTGAACGGTAAGATCTTCTTCGAATTCGACGTATTCCAGAACAAGCGGTCAAATATTCTGTGGCGGAAGAGCGCATCGATTCCTCAGACTACGGGCGCTACGTTACCCGCTACCAACATCGGTAAAGTATCCAACACTGGTTATGAATTCAATGTCGGCTACAATGGTCAAGCTGGTGATTTCAAATATAGTGTAAGCGTGAACGGTGGGTATGCCAAGAACACCATCACGTTCTGGGACGAAACACCCGGAGCACCTGAGTGGCAACGGTCAACCGGTAAGCCTATTCCAACGGATGTCAATGATCCAAACCAGCAAAATGGATCGCTGATGTATCAGTACGACGGTATTTTCTCGACGCAGGCTGATATCGACGCGAACAAAATCGATTACAGTGGCGTAGGAGCGAGCACGTTGCGTCCTGGTGATATGCGTCTGAAGGATATCGATGGAAACGGTAAAATTGATGCTAACGACCGGGTACGCGCTGATCGCAACAACCTGCCTCGCTTCCAGGGTGGTCTTAACGGAAACGTGCGCTGGAAAAACTTTGACCTGACGATTCTGTTCCAGGCGGCAACGGGTGGACAGATCTTCCTGCAAACGGAGTCGGGTACGATTGGTAACTTCCTTCAGTATAGCTACGACAACCGGTGGACGGTAGACAACCCAAGCACGGTTCATCCCCGTATCGTTGACCGCAGCAACCAGTACTTCTCGAACGGGACGACCTACTGGCTCAAGAGCACGGATTACATCCGTCTGAAAAACCTGGAGTTAGGCTATACGCTACCTTCAAAAGTAGGCAACCGGATTGGGCTAAGTAACCTGCGCGTTTACGTGAACGCACTGAACCTGGCAACGTTCGCACCAGCGATGAAAGGATTATTCGATCCCGAATCCGCTGGCGGTAATGCCCAGTACTATCCACAGTCGCGCATCATTAACACGGGGCTGGCTCTGAGCTTCTAACAAACAAGTTTAATGATCGAGAATCGGGGTTTAACGTTGCCACGACTGACAAGGGCAACCCCGATTCTCAAACTTCAAATAAGAATCAAAATGAATTATACACTAAAAAGTCTGATTGGGGGAATGCTGCTGGGGGCGACGCTGATCAGCTGTAACCATGACTTCCTGAACACGCAGCCTGTCGATAAAGTATCGGGTAGTGCCGTTTGGTCAGATGCCTCTTTGTCGGAAGCGTTTGTTACAGATGTCTACAACGGTTTGCGGGATGGTATTCTGGATCAGATGAGCTTCGATTGCCAGACTGACAACGCCCTGTACAGCTTCGGTAAGCAGGACGTAAACGAAGCCAACGTGAGTCCGTCAAACCTGGGAACTGTCAAAAACACGATGGAATGGAACGCGATGTACCAGCGTATCCGGGCCGCTAACATTGCTCTGGCTAATCTGGCTAATCCTAAGTTTGATAACTCGAACGGTGTTGCCAATCGGATGAAAGGCGAGATGTACTTTCTGCGCGGCTATTATCACAACCAGTTGCTCCGTTATTACGGCGGTATTCCGATTCTTAAAACGGCATACACGTTGAGCGAAGCGGATTTCAACATTCCTCGGAATACGTATGAAGAATGCGTCAACGCTATTGTTAGTGACTTGGATTCAGCGAGTATTTTGCTGAAAGGCAGAACAATGGCAGCTGGTCGGGCTACGATGGGTGCGGCTATGGCGCTGAAAGCCCGCGTACTGCTTTACGCAGCCAGTGATCTGCACGACATCCCAACGGCTAAAGCGAAATCGAGCGTGATCGCCAGTGCTTCTAATCCTGAGCTGCTCGGTTACGTTAGTGGTGACCGGACGGCCCGCTGGAAGAAAGCGCAGGAGGCTGCGAAAGCGGTGATGGATCTGAATATGTACGGCTACAAGCTGAACCTGTCGGCCCCTGTTACGGCAGCCGAAGGCCAGCAGAACTACCTCAATTTATCGATCTCCCGCAATGGGGGCGAAGCAGATGGTATTTTCCTGAAATATTACATCCGCCCTTCGTTCGACGATTGGGGTTCCTGGTACCCGCGTAACAACATGCCTAACGGTTACCACGGTTGGACATCCAGCCAGCCAACGCAGCAGCTCGTTGATAGCTATGAAATGATGGACGGTACAAAGTTCGATTGGAAGAACCCAACGCACGCGGCTGCTCCGTACGAAAACCGCGATCCTCGTTTCTACCAGTCGATTCTGTACGACGGTGCGCAGTGGAAACCCCGTACTCCCGATGGCGCTGGTATCGATCCGGCTGGCCAGATTCAGATGGGCTTCTACGAAACCGGAACGGGCGGTGGAACGGTAACGCCGTTTGCCGGACTGGACACACGGAACAGTACCATCGAAAACTGGAACGGTACCTGGACAGGTTACGGTATTCGTCGGTTCATGGACCCCGATCCAACGCTGGTGGACATGAGCATTCGTCAGGAAGTTCCATCGATTCAGATCCGCTATACCGAAGTCGTGCTGAACTACGCCGAAGCCTGTATGGCACTCGGTCAGGACGCGGAAGCCAAGAAATGGATCAATGCCGTTCGGTTCCGGGCGGGTATGCCAGCGATGACCGAAACGGGTTCCGCCCTGATGACCCGCTACCAGAACGAACGCAATGTGGAAATGCTCTTTGAAGATCAGCGTTTCTATGACGTTCGTCGCTGGATGATTGCTCCAACCGCGTTGGGTAGTCAGGCCAAGATCATAGTAGTCACGGGTAAACTCAAGTCAGGCAAAACGGTTTCGACGTACAAATACAGCAAAGACAACTATACGTATTCGTACAGCGTACAGGATCTGGGTGTCGGTAAAGAGAACCGGAAGTGGAACGATAAATTGTACTTCCTGCCTATTAGTCGGGATGAGGTCAACCGAAACAGCAAGTTGATTCAGAACCCTGGTTATTAAGGAGCGTAAAATAAGTTAATGACAAAAATGCCGGTACCTTGTGTACTGGCATTTTTCGTTTATTTTTATGGGATTTATACTCAAAAAAAGTCTGCCTTACGTGACAACTAAAGTTTATTCTCTTTTTTTTGCCAGTATTCTTTGCCTAACGGGTTGTTCGGATAAAACATCGACCGAAAAAACTACCGAACCCGCTGGTCATCCGCTTTTTACTTCACTTTCTCCTGACCAGACTGGCATTACGTTCGCTAACAACCTGACCGAAGGGCTGAATACGAACGTGCTGATGTATGAGTATTTCTACAACGGTGGTGGTGTAGCCGTCGGTGATCTGAACGGCGATGGATTAGACGATATCTATTTTAGTGGCAACATGGTTCCTAATCAGCTTTACCTGAACAAAGGAAGCATGAAGTTTACGGACGTAACGGCATCGGCAGGCGTAGCTGGTCGGGAAGGCCCCTGGCGAACGGGTGTCTCGATGGCTGATGTGAACGGCGATAGCCGACTTGATCTTCTCGTTTGCTATTCGGGCAGTCTGCCGCCATTCAAGCGGGTTCCGCAATTGTTTATCAACGATGGCTCCGACGCGCAGGGCATACCGCATTTCACCGACCAAACGGTACAGTGGGGACTCGATAAACCCGGTCAGACAACGCAAGGTACTTTTTTCGATTATGACCGCGACGGCGATCTCGACCTTTTTCTGCTGAACCATAATCCACGTCTGTTGCCCGTGCTCGATCCGGGGCCAACGGCGGCTTTATTGAAACAAAGCAATCCGGAAATTGGCGTACGGCTTCTCCGCAATGTAGGCAATCGCTTCGAGGACGTTACCGAACGATCCGGTTTGAGCAGTTCCGTATTGAGCTATGGCTTGGGGTTAGGCGTGTCCGACCTAAACGCCGACGGCTGGCCCGATTTGTACATTTCCAACGACTATACCATTCCCGATTATCTGTATCTAAACAATCACGATGGGACGTTTACCAATCAACTGAAAAATAGTGTTCGGCATACGTCTCACTTTTCGATGGGGAACGATGTGGCTGATGTCAATAACGATGCGCGACCTGACATCATGACGCTCGATATGCTTCCCGAAGACAATCGACGACAAAAATTGCTGATGGCTCCCGACAACTACGAGAAGTTTAATCTGGCCGTGGAGTCGGGGTTCTATTACCAGCACATGCGTAACATGCTTCAGATTAACGAAGGTGTTGAGACGAAAAATGGTAAGACGATACCCACGTTTAGCGAAATAGGCCAACTGGCGGGCGTATCCAATACCGACTGGAGCTGGTCACCACTGCTGGCCGACTACGACAACGACGGCTGGAAAGATATTTACGTAACAAACGGCTACGTCCGGGACTACACCAACCAGGACTTTTTGAAGTTCATGACCGATTACATGCGCAACCGTCCGGCCAACTTTAGCCGGGAGGACGTATTGGAACTCGTGCACAAAATACCCTCGTCGAACGTCACGAATTACATGTTTCGCAACCGGGGCGGAGAAAGGGCAGGGGCGGTCACGTTCGACAACGCGAGCTCATCCTGGGGACTCATGCAGGCCTCTAACAGCACCGGAGCCGCCTACGCCGACCTGGACAATGACGGTGATCTTGATCTGATTGTCAATAACACGAATCAACCGGCCTTTATCTTTCAGAACGAAACCAGTAAGGAACGCAAACATCACTATCTGTCCGTGCGGCTTGTGGGTTCCGGGGCCAATACGCAGGGTGTGGGCGCTAAAGCTATTCTTTACCGCAAAGGCAAACAGCAATACGTTGAGCAGATGCCTACGCGTGGCTACCAGTCGAGCGTATCGCCCCGCCTACATTTCGGACTAGGTGCAGATGCGAATATTGATTCGCTCCGGGTGGTCTGGGCAACGGGGAAGCAACAGCTACTTACCAACGTAAAAGCCGATCAGCAGCTGACGGTTCAGGAAAAAGACGCACGTATGCTGTACCACGGTCTACAAGCTACGCCCGCTATTTTCAAGGAAGTAAAAGCGCCGTTGGCCTTCACAGATCCGGCCAATACAACGAATGATTTTAAGCGACAGACGCTATTGGTCAATGCACAGTCATTCAACGGCCCTTGTCTGGTCAAGGCCGATGTAAATGGTGACGGACGTGAGGATGTCTACACCGGGGGGAGCAGTGGGCAGGCGGGTACTTTGTTTGTTCAACAGGCAAATGGCCAGTTCAGCCGCCTGCCTGAACCAGTATTCGAGGCCGACAAAGCCTATAACGATGCTGACGCTGTTTTCTTCGACGCCAACGCCGATGGTTTTACGGATCTATACGTGTGCAGCGGTTATTATGGCGATTTCGCTACTGACGATGTACGGCTACAGGATCGGCTTTATCTAAACGATGGCAAGGGGAATTTTACGAAAAGCACGAATGCGTTGCCTTCCTTGAAAACCAGCGCGGGCTGCGTACGCGTGACCGATGTGAACGGCGATGGAAAGCCTGATCTATTCGTTGGAGGAAGGGTTGTGCCGGGACGTTATCCGGAGTCGCCCCGGAGTTATCTGCTGATAAACGACGGACAGGGGAAAACACCGCATTTTAGTGATAAGACCGCTCAGCTTGCGCCGATGCTTGAGCAAATTGGGATGGTAACCGATGCCGCCTGGACCGATCTGAACGCCGACCGCAAACCTGAGTTAGTCGTGGTAGGGGAGTGGATGCCCATAACCGTACTCAGCTGGAACAACAACCAACTAAACGATCAGACAGAAGCGTATCTGGGCAAGGAATACCGGGGTTGGTGGAACAAGCTGCTGATAGACGATTTTAACGGCGATGGACGGCCTGATCTGGTTGTCGGTAATCAGGGGTTGAATACCCAGTGCCGGGCCAGTGAGCAGGAGCCTGCCGAATTGTACTACAAAGATTTCGATAACAACGGAAAAATCGACCCTATTCTTTGTCTGTACGTACAGGGGAAAAGCTACCCTCACGCGACCCGCGACGAGCTACTTGAGCAGGTAGGAATGCTGCGTCACCGCTTTGTTAATTACGATAGCTACTCGAATGCTACGCTGACCGATGTATTTAAGCCAGAGGAACTGAAGGATGCAAAAAAATTGACAGCTACTTATTTTAAGACGGCTTATTTCGCCAGCACCCCGTCCGGTAAACTTGCCGAGAAACCGTTACCATTAGACGTACAGACGTCACCTATTTTCACATTGACCGCTCTTGACTATAACCACGACGGCCAGAAAGATTTGCTGCTCTGCGGAAACACGACACAGGCTCGACTCCGGTTTGGTCGATCCGATGCAAACGCGGGCTTGTTGCTGAAAGGGAATGGTAAGGGCAGCTTTGACGCGGTACCACAGCAACAATCCGGCTTCCAGCTAACGGGTGATGTACGGGCTGTTTTACCAATTGCCAATACCGTTCTGATTGGTATCAATCAGCAGCCTCTGCGCGCTTATCAAAACGTAAAGCCATAGCTCGTTTCGTGTCGATGGGGTCACTCGGGAGGTGTCGGTTTCTCAAAACCGACACCTCCTTTTCGTTGAACCTGAGCGGGTAGCGGTCTTATCAGCTAGCCGACTCACTCGCGGATCAATAACATAATAGCGACCTGCGTAGTTTAAACCCGTTAGTGCGTTCATTTTATCACGTAACTAAGTGGGTCCCATTCGAACTATATTTACTAGATACTGCTGGCTTGGAATGCTGTTGGTTTTACCAGCAACGGCTGCTTTTGCACAAGTACCGGCCACAGAATGGCCTGATCAGCCAGAAATTTATTTTCCTCAGGCTCCTACTCCCGGCAAATGGCGTAAATCCATCGGTGCTGTTTTTACGACAACGCCACCCGAACTGACGGAAGAGGTACGGGTAAGCGTTCCTGCCATCGACTTCAACGTTCAGCGCGGGTTGACCAAGCATCTGTACCTGACTACCCGGATACAAACGCAGATTGTGCAAAGCAATGTTAGCGTAGGGTTACGCTGGGCCACGCCATTGACGGATCGCCTGCACATGTCCGTCGGTTACGACCTGAGCGGTTGGTTCGGAGCGTTAAAAATCAAAGACGTTTTTAACAGTCAGGCTTATGGCGCGCAGAGTCTGCCCAGCTTATCGGTGGGTTACCGCCTGACGCGCGATCTGGAGGTTACACTCCGGTCAGAAGCCATCATGGATCTGTATTACCGATCAAAAGTCGGCACGCTGGCCGTTGTTTATGATCGACGGCAGATCAACGGCGTTGCCTTCACGGTGATGCTCGAACAGCCTTTTTACAACAACCAGCACGTATCGGTTGGCTTTCGGGCGGCATACTCCAATTTCAACTGGCAACTCTGGTCACTTTACGACACGTTTGACCGGAACCTACTATACCCACAACTTATTTTCGGCTTTATCCTGTGAGACGGTTTATTTATATACTAGCGGGCCTGTTGCCGTTGCTCCTGTTCGGATGCCGGAAAGATTACGAAGCGCCCGTACCCTACAATTTTGCTAATCAGCCGGGACAGGGGCGGTTTACGCCAGCGGTCAGACAGGCGATGGAAGGCGTTTACAGCGTTACGGAAGGAGCCGGCCAATTCGGTGATCAGGTTGTGTTGAAGTGGACGTACACCCATGAAGGTAGCGATACAACGCACTATTTATCTATTTTCACAGGCGTGGACGCGGGCTATTTCAACCTGGAAATCGATCCAAAAGCCGATAGCCTGGCCATGTCGGGGTACTGGCGTAAATTGACCAATACAGAGACTGGGCTGGCTCGACTAGCTGTTCAAACTCAGCACAACGGTCAGTTGAAGCCGTTTACGGGTAACCTGCTTGAAGGCGATACACTGGTCGTAAATGGTGCCTACGGTGGTAAGACAGGAGAGCCAACTCAAACGATACGCTTTAAGTATCGTAGACCAATCAATCCAAGACCCTTTTCGATTATGGCGCATCGGAGCGGTGGACGTACCTCCGACCTGCTGCCCGCTTCCGAAAATTCGGTGGAGATTATTAAGCTGGCATCGCGTTTGGGCGCTACGGGTATCGAAATCGATGTTCGTTACACGAAAGATGGTGTACCCATTCTTTACCATGACAACACGCTCAACCTCCGGCTAATCCAAAAAAACGGGCTGGCAGGTCCCATCGAAAACTATACCTATCAGCAATTGACTTCCTTGGTTCGGCTAATTAACGGCGAGAAAATTCCGACGCTGGAAGAAGCTATGGAAACGGTAGTGAACAACACCGCGCTGAACTTTGTCTGGCTTGACACGAAATACATCGGCCCAATGGACAAAGTGCAGGCCATCCAACAGAAATTCCAGCAAAAGGCCACCCTGGCTCGGCGGAATCTGCGGATCATTATTGGTCTGCCCAGTACAGATGCCGTCGCGTCGTATCAGGCACTGAGCAATAAAGACAACACACCGATTCTCTGCGAATTGGACACGTCCATTACGCGTAGTCTGGACGCTCGAATCTGGGCGCCCCGTTGGACACTAGGACCGCAGACCGACGAAGTAAAAGCAATGCAGGCAGAAGGGCGAACGGTATTCGTGTGGACACTCGACGAACCGGAGTTTATTCGGGAGTTCATCGCTGAAAACACGTTCGACGGCATCCTCTCAAACTACCCGACGGTGGTAGCTTATTATCACTACATAGATCAGTAAGGGCATGAACATTCGTTTACACATAGTAGGATGGGTCGCTTGTCTGCTGTTGCTGACCGATGGCGCTCGGGCGCAAGGACAACGTCGGTCGACGGATTCAACGCGGACCCGGCGCTCCTGGCGCTTATCATCAGACTCAACGCGGTTTCGACCCCGTTTGGCCGACTCGATCCGAACCCGACGCTGGGATTACGCGCTTGTCGTAACGGCTGGTGGAGGTCTTTCTTATTACGCAACGCACCTGGGTATGCCAGTGGGGCTGGAACAAGCCCGTATCAGCCGATTTGGGGTTCCGGCTTCCCTACGGGTCATGTGGTATCCCGATCATCGATTGCGGGTAGGTTTGGAAACGGGTTGGACAAGCATGTACAGTTACCGGGGCCGGGTCGATGGCGAACGAGCGCGTGTTTACGTATCAGCAGTGCCTGTGTTGCTGGTTTTTTCGATGCCGCTGGCGTGGATCAAAGGTATCGAGCGCAATCTGGTGCGTCGTATGGCAGTGACGGTGGGAACGGGTGTTTACGTAAATCACTCGCGACTCGATTACGCCGGAACGGTAGAATCGAACACGATCAGTACCGGCTGGATGGCTGCTACGTCATACACGTATCCAATTGGCCGACGTTTTAGAGTAGCGGGCGAACTAAAGTGGTTCGACGCGGTAGCGGTTAAAAACGCTGCGTTCACAGCGGAGCTGCAACTCGTCTGGCGTGCCCATTCCTGGTAGGTTAGTTGATTTATTCTCCGTGATGCTGAAATAGTATCCTGAATCCTGATGCATGTTATGAATCAAGACGATCCGAAAAAAGAAATTCTGTTTTTAAGTGATACGCAGGCACCCATGTGGGTAGAGCGGCTGGTATTGCGGACGCACCAGAACACCAAAGCGACGACGACCATCTTTGCTGAAATCATACGGCTGAAACCTGCTGTGTTGTACTGGCTCGGGGATATTGTATCGCTGGGTTACAGAAACAATAAATGGCGGATTATTGATCAGTTTCTGGCGAAATGCACGGAAGTTGGTACGGCTGTGTACGCAATCATGGGTAACCACGATGTGATGGGCCGACCCCGGAAAGGTGCCCGAAATTTCCAAATGCGTTTTCCTGAGCATATCCCGACTGGCTACGTGAAAACAACGGACAGCATCGCCGTGGTCATGCTGAATTCGAATTTTAGTACGCTCTCGGTCTCCGATCTGATAAAGCAACAAACGTGGTATGAACAAACGCTACAGGAACTGGATGCCGACCCAACCATAAAAGTCGTCATCGTTACCTGTCACCACGCACCTTATTCAAACAGCAAGCTGGTCGGTTCGTCGAAGCTGGTTCAACAGCGGTTTGTGCCAAGTTATATTCAGTCGCAGAAAGCGCGGCTGTTTATCACCGGTCATTCGCACGCGTTCGAGCGTTACCAGTTCGAAGGCAAGGAGTTTCTGGTTATTGGCGGTGGTGGTGGCCTGCGTCAGCCATTGAATATGTCGCCGAGCCGACTGCCCGATCTGGCAACGCCTTACAAGCCCCTCTTTCACTACCTGTCCGTTCGACGCGAAGACAACGGCCTGCACCTAACCTCGTACTGTCTCCGCAAAGACTTTTCGGGTTTCGACAAAGGCTACGAGTTTGAGATTCCAGCGGAGGTTCCGGCCACCTAGGATTATTCCTCATTCACTGTTCCAACGCCCAATTCCGAGAACAATGTCTGCCAGTACTGGGTCACGGCGGGGTTGTTTTCTTTGACAGATGCGCTCGGCTCGAAAGGCAGGATCATGGTAATATCGGGGCTACCAAGGGTATATCGCTTCAACTGCTCGGCATCGGCTTTGGCCCATTCATCGGCTTGTGCGTTGTCCTTGGGCGGTTTTACCTGAAAATCCCGACGACCTGCGCCTTTGACGCTTTCGATCATATCGCTTAGGTAATAAACTTTTACGGTAGCTCCGGTTTCGTTAGCCTTGGCGATTACCGGCAGACTCGCCCAGATATCGGTTTCCTGATTCGACGAGCCGGAGTTCTGGGCTACCAGTTGTTGAAGAACCCGCTGACGGATCTGCGCTTTCTCGCGGCTGAGTGATAAGGAGAATTCCGTTTCGGCGGCTTCGCGGTCCGTGGCGCTTGCTGCTGAGACATCTTCCAGCTCCGACCGGACGGTCAGGTTAAGCGCCCGCGCCTTGGAGGTGTTTTCGTGGATAAAATATACCTCAAGCCGGTCGCCTTTTTGCCGGATATTCTGTTCGATAAGATCCGTAATTGCCTGTTGATATTTCTGGGCTACAAACGCTTTATTGATGTTGACACTGCGGGTTTTATCCAGAAAGATCAGCGTATACGTTGGCCCTTCCGTATTCACTTTGGGTTTATCGCCATCGCCGGAGCAGGCCAGCAGGGTAACTAAGAAAAAGCCGAGCAGGACCCGGCTGATGATGAACGTACGTTTCATAGTGCAGTAACGCAAAAACTTACCGGCTCGATACAAACGCTTCCCGTAAGGTGCTGTCAGCGGGGGCGTTATGATGCCAGTAATCAGTCAAAATAGTTTTCTTTAAAACGGCTCTGGAGGTCAGAAGGTTGTCTTTGCTCTTGTAGGTTTCTTCCCAACCGACAATTTTGTGCGGAAACCGACTCTCAAAAATAATAACCAGCGTTCGATGGTCGGTCGGATATTCGATGGTATAGGAGTTAAGAAACTTGCCGGGGTATAAAACACCTTCGTAATTCGCTACCTTAACGTTGGCGGTTAGGGGAGCAAGGTGTTTGTGGCGCAATCGGGCGGCAGTCGTTCCCGGTACGAGTTGAATCTGGCCCTTGGGTAGCTTGTCCGGATTGATTCGAATGCGATTCCAAAGTTCGTCCTCTAGCATACCTTTGCCAAAGCTATACTCTTCATCCGCTTCTGACTCTTCATAGGACCTCCCTATCACCACATATCCATTGTTGCGATAGTTGATTTGCGTGTAGCTATGGCCGCTCCAACCCTGTTCGGATGCGCTAATTTTCAACGTATTGGGAAATAAAGGATTGTTGATGGGCGTGAAAACGGACGTGAGAAGCGAATGCTCCGTCAGACCCGTGACAAACTTCTTCGATAGCGTTGTCTTTAGCACAGGAATGGCTTTTTCCTGACCATCGGGCGTCTGAGCCTTTACCTGTTTATCCGTTCTAAAAGCCTCGATTTCGAAAAGCAATACCGCTTCGCCCGGATTCAAGGCCCCGTTTTGCGCCTGTTCGAGCCGGTAGCTGTTTACTTCTGCCTTGCCCGTAGACCAATAGTTGTCGAATCCGTTTGGTGTGTCATTCGCTGGTACTGTTGTACTACTGGCCGACTGCTGAAAGATAGTTGCTCTCATGGCAAAGGCGAAAACAACCGCGAGGGCAAGTACGATAAGCAAAAAGTTTTTCTGAACGAACATAAGGCGCTTGAGGATTCGGCCGGGCAAAAGTCTGGCAGTTTCGCTTATCTTACAACTCTTTACCCAAACAATTACCCAATCATGATACAACCTTACTCGCGACTCCTGTTAATTGTTTGCTGCTCCTGTTTCATTTTTCGGTCGTTATTCGCCCAGGTTGAGAAAGCCCCGGCCCGTCAGGAAGGCGAAGGCCCGTTTGGCAAACTCATCATTCGAGGTGTTACGCTGATTAATAGTACGGGTGCACCGCCCGTTGGCCCGATGGACATTGTGGTCGAAAAAAACCGGATTACCCAGATCCGGCAAGTCGGCTATCCGGGCGTTCCGATTGACGCAAAAAGCCGCCCGAAAGCCAACCCCGGCGACAAAGAACTAAACTGCGAAGGAATGTACCTGATGCCGGGTTTCGTGGATATGCACGGACATATTGGTGGACAGGCACAGGGTGCCAATGCGGAGTATGTATTCAAGCTGTGGCTTGGTCATGGCATCACTACCATCCGCGACCCGTCGTGCGGGAATGGGCTCGACTGGGTACTCGAACACCGCGCCAAAAGCGAACGCAACGAGATTACAGCGCCCCGAATAAAAGCCTATACTGTTTTTGGGCAAGGCGCAAAAGAGCCGATCAGTACGCCCGAACAGGCACGCGCCTGGGTACAGCAGAACGCCAAACGCGGGGCCGATGGAATCAAGTTTTTCGGCGCAGAACCAAATATTTTCCGGGCGGCCCTAGAAGAAAATAAAAAATTAGGTCTGCGCTCGGCTTGCCATCACGCACAATTGGAAGTGGCCCGCATGAATGCGCTGGCTACCGCTAAAGCTGGTCTCACCTCCCTCGAACACTGGTATGGCCTGCCCGAATCCTTGTTCGACAACAAGACCGTCCAAAACTATCCGGCAACGTACAACTACAGCAACGAACAGAACCGCTTCGAAGAGGCCGGAAATCTTTGGCAACAGGCTGCCAAACCCGGTAGCGAACGTTGGAACAAAGTGATGGACGAACTGATTGCCCTCGATTTTACCCTTGATCCAACGTTTAATATCTATGAAGCCAACCGCGAGCTGATGCTGGCCCGACGCGCTGAGTGGCACGATGACTACACCATGCCGAGTCTGTGGCGTTTCTACGGCCCCAGCCGGATTTCGCATGGGTCCTACTGGCATTCGTGGGGAACTGAGCAAGAAGTAGCCTGGAAGAAAAATTACCAGCTCTGGATGGAATTTATCAACGAGTACAAAAACCGGGGTGGGCGTGTTACGGCGGGATCTGATTCCGGCTTCATTTATCAACTGTACGGTTTTGCGTACATCCGTGAGTTAGAACTCCTGCGCGAAGCTGGTTTTCACCCCCTCGAAGTGATCCGGGCGGCTACGCTGAAAGGTGCCGAAGCCTTGGGCATGGTCGATCAGATCGGTTCGGTCGAAGTAGGTAAACTAGCGGATTTTGTGATTGTCGATCAAAATCCGCTGGCTAACCTGAAAGTGCTTTACGGAACGGGGGCCATCCATCTAAACGATAAAAACGAAGTAGAACGGGTTGGCGGTGTAACGTACACGGTAAAAGACGGTGTGGTGTACGATGCCAAGAAATTGCTGGCCGATGTACGCAAGATGGTTGCCGATGCCAAAGCGAAAGAGAACTTCGAAATTAGTCAGCCGGGCGTAGCTCCCAAACCGGGAAAAATATCAGGCGGCAAAAATTAATGGGCCATCATAATCTCTAAATAAGGCTGGCCTGAGCATAATCTGGGCCAGCTTTTTTTGTAGGTACAGAATGCATCGAATGCGTAAAGATTCGACCTGGATTACTTTGTTCAGCTAAACCACAATACCAAACCGATATGGAAGAAGTTGCCTTCACCATGAAGTTAAAACCCGGCGTTGAAGCGGAATATAAACGGCGTCACGACGAGATCTGGCCGGAGCTGTCGATGGCTTTGACCGAAGCCGGAGTACGTGATTATTCGATCTATCTGGATCGTACCACGAACACGTTGTTTGCCGTGCAGAAGCTCGTGGATGGCCACTCCGCCGAATTGCTCCACGAATTACCTGTTATGCAGCGCTGGTGGCAATACATGGCTGACCTGATGGATACCAATTCGGATAACTCGCCGGTCGTGCAGTCGCTGGAACGGATGTTTCATTTAGATTGAACCGTCTGGTTATCGTCTTGACGCTTGTTCAGGTACTTCAAAGCCGGTAAGATGCCAATCAAGCTTAGCCCTAAGCTGGTCAGTGTAAAAACCGCGTGCGAGAACGTAGCCCAGATAACACCGTTGTTCAGGCTGATAGCATACATCAACAGGGTGCGGCTCGCCAGGAAATGATACGAGCCAATATTCGCCTGCGTAGGAATAGTGATGCTACCCAGTGATGTAACAGCTACGATGGTCAAGGCTGCCGAAAAAGGTAAGTTTTCCGTGATGGGCAGCGCAAGGAACAAAACATAAATGGCTACCAATGATAAACCGTGAATGAGTATGTTAACGAGCAGGAAAACCGGTAAATTCGGTATATTGAAAACGCTGCTGACTCCTTTCTGCAATCCTGCCAGCTTATCCCGAAACTTGTACCGTTCGGGAAGAGCTAACCAGAATAAGCGGATAAGCCACAAACCAAGTAATCCAGCCAGAACAACTCCGGCAATAAGCAAAACGAGTTGTAGCCCCGAAAGCTGCTGGTAACGTTCGTTAAGAGATGTGTACTGACTGACGTAGCTAACTAGCCGATTGGTCTGCACCAACAACGTTACCAATAAAATAACAGCAACCGCCATTAAGTCGGCGATTCGTTCGCCAACTGCCGTACCGACGCTTTGCGGAATCGGAACACCATCCGACCGGTACAGGAGCGTACACCGAATAAGCTCGCCCGTACCCGGAATGATAAGCCCCGCGACATTACCCGCCATAGTCGCTAGTAGCGCCCGTCCGAGCGTTGGCCGAAAGCCTAGGCTGTTCAGCATCATTTTCCAGCGGATAGCTCGTAGTAGCGTCTGCGTGGTTACAATAAGAGCCGCTCCGATGATCCATTCGGGCAATGCCTGCTTTAGCTGGCTGGTAAGATCAGCTAAGGGAAGTCCTCGTAAAGTATACACTAATAAAGCAAGTGCTAACAAAATAGGCAGGAATCGCTTTAGTATTGCCTTCATTGGCACGGGCTTTGTAGAAAGGTGAGTACGTCTTTAGACCGCAAAATAACGATTAGAGCTATAGCTGCATATCGGCTAAAACCCTAAATTTGTTTACCGCTAACCCAATCCGGTACTTACTAGTAATGGCTAAAAAAGGAAAGAAACCAATTGCCGGCGCTGTTCGGCCTGTTGCCACTGTTTCTACCCCGCCCCAGTCGCCCAGTGTTAAACTCCCGGTTACGCCGTCGAGTGAGCCTATTCCTCCCAAACCTAGACCAACTCCCCCCAGCGATGCGCTGATTTGGTTCGATAAACGCGTGAAGTGGACCTTAGGGGCATTTGCCGGTCTATTTTTGCTGTTTGTTTTGCTAAAATGGCATTACGTATCACTACCGATCTGGAACACCATTCTGCCGGACGGTTCAGCACCGACGCGGGGTCTGGTAGCCGGTACGCCCAAGCAGATTCGGATGGACGACTACGCCGTGGGAGCGCCTTGGATTATATCGAACGTGATCAATGGGTTTCCCGAAGAAAACGAAGCGATTGGTGGCCTAAAGACGCCGTTATTGACCGTACCCGTCAAACATCCGGTTTCTATTTTCAAGATCGGTTACTGGGGTTTTTCGTTTCTGGATGCCGAACGGGGTTACGCCTGGATGTACGATAGTAGTCCTTTTGTCTTAGTAATCAGCGCTTTCTTGTTCTTCCTGCTCGTTTCCCGAAACCAGTACTGGCTATCGCTGACTGGAGCGCTAACGTTGTTGTTCTCGTCCGGTACGGTTCGGTGGTCGTTCATTCCGTCTGCTATCATCGGTTATTGCTGTGCGGCTTTTGTGGTTGCCGTTTATCTTTTCTACGAACGAAAACCGCTCCGCATCGCGCTCTTTTCGCTGTTACTGATCTGGATCGTCTGCGTGTATGCATTGATTTTGTACCCACCGTATCAGATCCCGTTAGCGTACTTATTCGGTATGGCGCTCGTCGGTTATATCATCAACAATCGGCAGACCATTTTTCCGCTTAAAGCGGTCGGGCTGAAGCTGGTCATGCTTGCGGGAGCCGTTGGTTTAGCTGCGTTGGTACTGTCGAGTTTCTTTTCTGATGTGCAGGAAACGTTGAAAGCGGTAACAAGCACCGTGTACCCTGGCCAGCGGAGCGAAACCGGCGGTACAGGCTTTATCGCCAACTGGTATTCGGAGTACTACAGCTGGTTTTTCTCCGATCAGGTGTTTCCTAAAAGCTGGCTCAACATCTGCGAACTGTCGCATTATCTAAATTTTGCACCCGTTATTATCCCGTTGACCATTGCCTTGTTTGTGCTGAATCGCCGGATCGACTGGATGCTCGCTGCGGCTGCGTTGTTTGTCGTGCTGATGTGGATATGGATTGAAATCGGTTTTCCCGCCGGACTGGCCAAAACCAGTCTGATGAGCATGGTACCGACGCGTCGGGCGCAGATTCCGATGGGTGTGGGCTGTATCGTGCTGCTGTTTCTGTACCTGGGGTCAATTCGCGACGCTTATCAGCAGGTTCCGCTATGGGCGAATGCGCTGGCGATTGCGGGCGTTATTGCTTTTGTGGCCTACACCGCTTACGTCAACGTGAATGATTCCGACGGACTGATCAAACCTTACCAGACGTTTATGCCGGTCGTGTTTTTCTCGCTGATGAACGCGTTGCTGGTGTTTACGATTCCTTTCCGCTACCGAACGGCTATTTTCTGCGCCGGATTATTAATTTTCCTGCTCCCGAACCTAAAAGCAAACCCACTGTCGAAAGGGCTTAGCCCCATTACCGACAACAGCTTTTATAAGACGGTTCGGCAGTTGGTAGTGCAGGACCCGCAGGCTCGCTGGCTTGTTAATGGCAGTCAGTTCATTTCGTACATGGTTACGGCCACGGGAGCCAAACAGATTACGGGCGTTAAATACATTCCTGACCGCAGGCATATTTTCAGCGTGCTGGACCCGCAGATGAAACGTGATTCGGCCTACAACCGCTACGCCCACGTGACGAACCAAAGCTACATCGATGGGAAAGATTCGGTGATCATCGTCAACCAGTACGAAGATGGGTACGTGATTGCAATGGACCCCTGTTCGCCCCGGATGAAGAAGCTCAACGTGAAGTATCAGGTATTCGATCACCAGCCGCAACCCGTGGAAGTGCGCTGCATGAAATCGGTGGCGACGCTTGGTTCGCTGACGATCTATCAGGCCAATCCGTAACGATCCGCTTATGCAGCCTGCAAAGCCCAACATTCTGGTAATCGTACCGTGTTTCAACGAACAGGGTGCTATTGCCGGTGTCGTGCGCGATCTGGTAGCGGTTCGCCAGCGAGAAGGGTATCAGCTGGACGTGCTCGTCGTCAACGACTGCTCGACGGATAAGTCGATGGACATAATTCGGACGCTGCCTTGTCTGTACTTGAATTTGCCGGTTAACTTAGGGATTGGTGGGGCGATGCACAGCGGCTACCGGTATGCCTTTCTGCATGGTTACGACATTGCCGTTCAGATGGATGGCGACGGCCAGCATCCCGCCGATGAGTTACCAACCGTGTTGGAACCTATTCTTAAGCAGGAAGCCGATATTTCGATTGGATCACGGTTTATCAATCGGGAGGGGTTTCAATCGTCCTTCAGCCGTCGGGTAGGCATCAAATATTTTCGCTGGCTCAATCAGTTGTTGATCGGGAAAACCATCCACGATAGTACATCAGGCTTCCGGGCGTTTAACCAACGAACGATAGCGATTGCCAACAACTATTATCCCGACGAATACCCAGAGCCGGAATCCATTGTTCAGTTTGGATTGCAAGGGTTACGCATCAAAGAAGTACCGGTTCGAATGCGGCACCGGCAGGAAGGAGTCTCATCGATCAATACCAGCCGGGCGTTTTATTACATGCTCAAGGTATCGCTTGGCATATTGTTTATGTATTTTCGTTTAGTAAATAAACGCGCTGACTGATGGCTACGTTGCCCATAACGATACAGGTTATCAGCCTGCTGGTGGCTTTTCTGGTGATGCTGTTCATCGGTCGGCTGATCGTGCGCGGAAAGCTACGGGAAGAATACGCCATACTCTGGATTGTCTGTACGCTTATTCTGATCGTTTTTTCGGTTTGGCGTCGTGGGCTGGAGCAGATTGCACTTACGTTGGGCGTATTTTATCCGCCTTCTCTTGTTTTTCTGGCGGCCATATTCGCCGTTCTGGTGTTTCTGGTACACTTATCGGTGGTTGTATCCCGGTTGCAAAGCCAGATCAAAACGCTGTCGCAGGAAGTTGCGCTGCTTCGCCACGAACTCGAAAGCCGTACTGCGGTGAAGGACACTTCAACCAGCCCAATCGCTGAACCAGCCGCGACAACTGAGTAACATGCTCCCGTCCATCAGCGTCATTACGCCCTCCTACAATCAGGGTCAGTTTATTCGCCAAACCATCGAATCGGTATTGTCTCAGGAATACCCCAGACTCGAATACATCGTTGTCGATGGCTTATCAACCGACAATACTCTTGCTATTGCGAAATCGTACGGCAATCGATTGACGCTGGTAGCCGAGCGGGATCGGGGCCAAACAGATGCCATTAACAAAGGACTTCGGCTGGCTATTGGTGATATTGTTTGCTGGCTTAACTCCGACGATTACTTTCTGCCCGGTACGCTGATGGCCGTAGGGCAGTTTTTTGCTAATCACCCCAATGCGCTCTGGCTGACCGGCGACTGTCAGATTGTAAACGAGAGTGGTCAAGTGATTCAGGAGCCGGTTCGGCAGTATAAACGACTGCTGCGGTCGCTAGTTCCGGCGGTATATATGGGCGTAACGAATACAATCTGCCAACCCGCAACGTTCTGGCGTCGGTCGGTTCACGAGCAGCTTGGCTACCTCGACGAATCACTGCGGTACACGATGGATTACGATTGGTGGTTGCGCTTATTGACGTGTCAACCCCCTGCGGTCAGTCGCCAGCTGTTTACCGCTTTTAGGATTCACCAGGCATCGAAAGGGGGAAGCGAATTCGAAAAGCAATTTGCGGAGGATTACGAAACGCTGCTGCGTCACTACAAATCGCCAATGGTTCGCGCCCTGCATCGGTGGCACAACCAGGCAATTGTCGAAGTGTACAAACGGATCAAATAGTCGGTTGCGACTTTCCGATAGCTTCGTCTAGCAACCGACGGAAATGAATATCGGTTTGCTCCCAGGTGAAATGACTGGCCTGTTCAACAGCTCCCACCGATAACTGTTGCCAATACGCTTGGTCATCGAACAACAGCGCCAGTTTGTCCGCCAGATCGCGGGCATTTCCTGATTCAAAATAAAGACCCGATTGACCATCCGCGACGGTTTCGCCCGTTCCACCTGTTCCTGTAACAACGGCGGGCGTACCGCAGGCCAGTGCTTCGATGACCGATAACCCAAACGGTTCATTATGGGCAGCATGGACCAGCACGCGGCTGCTGCAAAGTAAATGGGCTAATTGCTCATCCGTGTAAAATTCGTCGATGATCTGCACGGAATGCGCGATACCAAGATTGGCCGCGAGTTCGGTAAGCGTAGCCTTCTCGAAGCCTTTTCCTTTGATAACGAGCCTGATATGTCGGTATTTTTCCTGTTGGTGGAGCAGATGAACGGCCTGGATGACTAAATCCGTGTTTTTGAATTTTGATAACACCCCGACCATGACGACCTGCGGCAGTCGCTTGACCATTGGGCGCGTGTGAAAAACGTCATGAGCAATGCCCCCGTAGATAAGTCGGATTTTGTCGGCTGCAAGCGTTGGAAAAGTCGTTTTCACTTCCTCCGCCGAGAAACGAGAGTTTACTTCCACCAGATCGGTGACGGGCATTAACGTCTGTTCGATCCAGCGAAACAACGGATTGACCAGCTTCAGCCCCCAGCGCATGTAGGTTGGTTTGATGGAGTCGATCCACGCTTTGGAGAAGATAAAGGCCGTTGGTTCGTGACAGACATAAATAAGCATAACCTTTGGGCGTAGCATCTTGTAAAACCAGCCCCACCAGTTAGCCGGAAACGGCTCTGAAACAATCACGGGTGTATCGAGCGCGCGGGCGGCCCGGTAGATTCGCCAGAACATAAGCGGATAAAGTACCCAGAACCAGATCGACGAAGATAGTGGGCCGCCTACATCGACAAAACGAAGGCCCGCCTGCCGGGCTTCCGCGACAATGGCCGGATCGGAGCGAACCGATACGATAGTAATCTCCCAATCATGACGAATAAGTTGCAAACAAACCTGTAGCAGAAAGGTAGTAGACCCTCCGGCCAGCATACAGTGTGGATGCAAAAACGTAACTCGTTTTGTCATGATGGTGCTAAATTCCTCGTTTTGTTCGGTATTGAATAGACAAATACAGTCGATATAACAGGTTAAGCGCGGGCTTGACGACGTAAATTTGTGGCTTGGCAATCAACGCAGCTAAGGCAATAGATCCCGTTGGGTTCGGCGAAATGTGTTTGTCAATCGTTTTGATTCCTTCGCGGCAGGTTTGGGCATCGATTGTGCCGGTAATAATACCCACCAGCAGGGCCATTATCCACCGCTTGGCCTGATAAGCGCGCCATTCCGTAATGTCGTTAACGCCATTGGGTAGGTAATTAATAAGCCGTGGCGACTCTTCCAGCAGTTGGCAACTCCTGCCCAAGTCGCCAATATTTTCGAGTAATCGCGCTCCACCTAATTTCCCGTCTTTGGCGGTCCACACCCGAAACTTGGCTAGCGGTTTATCTATGTAGATGACATCGCCATGCTCGTGCAGTTTGAACAACAAGGCTACATCGAAGGCATATGTGATCGTACCATCCAGCAAATAACGTACCTGCTCATAAGCCGACCGTTTCATGATACCGCCCGGAATCCAGGCGAAAAAAGGTCGTGAATGAAGCAGTTCGGTTAATGATTCGGCTGCTGAGCGAACTCCCGATTTTTTACGGTTGGTGTACAGGCGAACCTTTGTAATGTCTTTGTGGTCAACGTTTTCAATTTCGCAGTAAGCCACCGCTGCTTTTGGATTGGCCAGCAACTGGTCCGCCAGTGTTTCAATCGCTGTCGGGTAAATCCAGTCGTCGGAGCAGAGAAACGAAATGTAGTCGCCCGTGGCCTGATCGGCGGCAAACTGAAAATGCCGGACCATTGGCAGAAACTCCGGTGGTTTTACTACACGTAAGCGAGGATCCTGAATTGTCGTCAGAAAAGCAGGTGCATCGTTTGTCGAATGGTTGTCCGACACAATCACTTCAATGTGCGGGTACGTCTGATTCAGCGCACTTTCCAACGCCTGCTGAAAAAACGGCAGTTGTTGGTTATAAAGCGGAATGACGATGCTGAAAAGCGGTTGCGACGGACTAAGCATAATCTTACTTCACACGCTTCAGGTAGCCTTCGGGGGCTACTGAAATTAATAATTTATTGTCGATGGCGTGATCGATTTCAAACGCGTCGGTTTGCTTCATAAACTCCCACACGGCTGTTTTGGGGTTGTTGCCCTGATCCCACGGACGGTCGTACATCCTGGCGGGCATATCTTCGACAATCGTGTCGAACACAACTAGATATGATCCGACCGTTACGAAGGGCGAATACAGTTCCAGTTCGCGCAGGACGTGCTCGTGGGTGTGGTTCGAATCCAGACAGACCATCACTGTTTGCTTGCCAACCGCCCGTTTTTTGACTTCTTCCACCAACCTTTCATCGATAGCCGAGCCTTGTAGCATCGTGATGCGTTTAAACATCGGATGCGCTTCGATCTCCCGGCGATTATGATCGCGAATGTCAATGTCGATGCCGATAACTTCACCTTTGCCGATCAGTTCGAGCAGTGACGCATAAAAAATCAGCGAACCACCGTGAGCAATGCCCGTTTCGATAATCAGGTCGGGTTGGATGCGCCAGATTAGTTCCTGCATGGCAATCATATCCTGCGGATACTGAATGATAGGACGTCCCATCCAGGTGAAGTTATAAGAGTATTTCTCGCGATTCGAGGCAATGTTGAAGGCCCGCGCAGCTTCTACCAGATCGGTTTTCTCTGGGTAAGACGCAATTCGTTCGGCGCATTCGTTCTTGAAATCAGTGATCGGGTCGGTGCTTGTCATGGGTTAGTTAGGGATTGAAGTTTGGCTGGATGGCCCCAGAAGGCCAGCGGTTCATAATCGGGATACGGGTAATAACCCAGATTTAGCGTTAACGCGTATTGATGCTCCTGCATAAATCGTTCCACCAGCGTCCGTACAGCAATCGGTTGACCGCTGGCGCAGTTAATAATGCCGGTAATTTGCTTTTGCAACGCTATTCGTACGAGGTTATTGGCTACGCTGGTTACGGGTAGATAATCGCGCAGCTGCTCGCCTTTCGACATGTTGAAAACCGGCTCGTTTCGTAGCGCAGCTGCTTCGACCTGTGCCAAAAGCGACCTGGGATTTTGCCCCTTGCCGAACATGTAAAACAGCCGTACCCACTTGAACAAAATATTCCGATCGGCTACGAACAGGTCAAGGGTTTTGCGGAGCGTATCTTTCGCTAAGCCGTAAGCAGTCGTAGGCTGCGTTGGTAGGTCTTCCGTAAGGCAACCGCTTTGCAGGCCATATTCCAGACAGGTTCCCGTCACGGTGAGGTCCGTCAGGCCATTGGTCAGCAGATTGGTTAAAAATCGATAGTGTTGCAGCCAGTATGTGTCCAGGTGCGCCAATGATTTGTAATCCGGCAAGCCTTGCCAGGCTAAATGAATGACCGCGTCAGGTCGTTCAAAGTAAGTAAATAGGTCTTTTTCCGAAAAATCAGTGCTTATGTCGAATGGAATGAACGTCACGTTCGATAGCCAGGGCGCGCCAGTAGGCTTCGTACGCGCTGTAGTAATGACACGAACATCATGCGTTGCCAACAACTGCTCTACGACATGGTTGCCGATAAAACCCGTTGCGCCGGTGACCAGTACTGTCTTGACGTTGTTTACCATACCGTCAGTTGAGGGATGGCGACAACAAACTGACCGCCCCATTCACGAATATACGCCAATTGCTGCGTGATTTCGTCGCGCAGGTTCCAGGGTAGAATCAATACGTAGTCGGGCTTCTGCGTTTTGAGTTGGTCTTCGTGAACGACTGGAATGTGGCTGGCGGGCAAAAACTTGTTTTGTTTGGCCGGATTGGCGTCCACCACAAAGTCGATGAAGTCATTTTTAACACCGCAGAAATTCAGTAGCGTATTGCCTTTGGCCGCAGCGCCGTAAGCCGCTACCGATTTGCCCGCCCGCTTTTGATCCAGCAAAAAGTAAAGTAGGTCGATTTTTACGCGTTCGGCTCGCTGCTGAAAATGACTATAATAAGCCATCGTCGTCAGGCCCGTTGCTGTTTCTTTTTGCAACAAAGCCGTAACGTTTGGCGAAATCGGTTTCGTCGGATCATCCGCGTGTTTGGCGTAAATGCGTAACGAGCCGCCGTGCGTTGGAAGTTCATCGACATCGAACAGTACCAACCCCTGCGATTCAAAAATCCGGCTGACCGTATAAAACGAGAGGTATGAAAAATGCTCGTGGTAAATCGTATCGAACTGGTTCTGCTCGACCAGGTTCAACAAGTGCGGAAACTCCATCGTAATAACACCCGTTGGCTTCAGCAGTATTTTCATACCGGCCACGAAATCTACAATGTCCGGTACGTGCGCCAAGACGTTGTTGCCCAACAGCAGATCCGCTTTGGAGTCGGTCAGTGCCAGCTCATGAGCCAGTTGGGTTCCGAAAAAGCGGGTGATGGTCGGTATTCCTTTTTCAATGGCTACCGCAGCCGTGTTTGCCGTTGGTTCGATGCCCAGTACCGGAATCTGCTTTTCGGCAAAATATTGAAGCAAATATCCATCGTTGGACGCAATCTCAACAACCTGCGAGTCGGCATTTAAACCAAAACGTTCGATCATATCCGCTACGTACCGTTTGGCGTGAGCCAGCCAACTGGTTGAGAAAGACGAAAAATACACGTACTCGTTGTCAAAAATAGCATCCGACTTTTTGTACTCGTCAATCTGAACTAGAAAGCAATTGGGGCAGGTGTATACCTTCAGTGGATAAAACGTTTCCGGTTCGTTTAACTGCTCCCGTGTCAAAAACGAGTTCGACGCGGGCGAATTGACCAGATCAATAAAAACGTGCTGAAGGGGCGTTTGGCAAAAGCGGCAATGCATGAGGCTATACAGTTAAACCAGTAAATTGGTCGTTCAGGAGTGGATGGCTGGCGTCCCGGTCCGAAAGGTCGCTGATGGGCAGGGGCCAGGTGATGCCAATTCGTGGGTCGTTGTACCGAATGGCTCCTTCGTGATCGGGTGAATAATAGGCGCTATGGCAGTAAATCAACTGGCAGTCCGCCGTGAGTGTCTGAAACCCGTGCGCAAACCCTTTCGGGATGTAAAGCATATGTCCGTTATCGGCTGATAATTCGGTGCCAAACCAGCGCCCAAACGTCGGCGATTGGGCGCGCAAGTCAGCAATAACGTCGAACACCCGCCCGGCAACGCAACGAACCAGTTTAATTTCGGCTTTGGGCGGGTGCTGAAAATGCATACCGCGAATGGCTCCGGTCTGGCACGTCATGGAGTGATTCATCTGTACCCAGTCGTCGTGGTGGCCGATCTGTGCGAAAGCCGCTTTGTCGTACGTACGGGCAAACCAGCCCCGGTTATCGCTGCGGGGCGATAGTTCGACCAGGTAAGCACCCGGTAAAGAAGTTTCTTTGAACGTCATCGGGTCCAGATCTGGTTTGTGGCCTGTGCCTGTTGTACATAGGCCGTCAGGTCAGCGGTTGTGAGAAGCTGGTTTTGCTCGTAATAGGCACGGTACCAGTCGATGGTGCGGGTAATAGTCGTTGGCATATCCCAAACCGGGTACCAATTGAGTTGCTCGTGCGCTTTGGTGCAATCGAGCCGGAGCAAATGGGCTTCGTGCGGATTGTCAGGCGAAGGTGTTTCGTGGTAATTGATAGCCGACCAGCGTGTTTGCGCCTGTCGCACAACGGCTCGTACGGGTAAAATGTCTTCGGGCGGTGGACCAAAATTCCAGCCGGTTGCTGCGGTTATGTCGCCCGTGAGTAAGCGCTGTCCTACGAGCAAATAACCCGACAACGGTTCCAGCACATGCTGCCAGGGCCGCACCGATTCGGGGTTTCGGATCGTAACGGGCTGATTGGAAACGCTACCCCGGATCAGATCGGGAATCAGCCGGTCTTCGGCCCAGTCACCACCGCCAATAACGTTACCGGCCCGAACACTGGCTAACAGCGTTTGATGCGTTTTGCCGTAGTTGGTCGGATTGAAAAATGAGTTTCGGTAGCTATTCGTCACCAGTTCAGCGGCTCCCTTGGACATACTGTACGGGTCGTAACCGCCCATACGGTCAGTCTCATTCAGGGGTCGGCCATCCTCCGGATTTTCGTAACATTTATCGCTGGTCACAATCACGACGGCCCGTACCGATGGCGTCTGACGAACGGAGTCCAGTAGTTTAGCCGTTCCCAGAATGTTCGTTTCAATTGTTTCCAATGGGTTCTGGTACGAGTAGCGAACCAACGATTGAGCCGCCATATGGATGACTACATCGGGCTGGTGCGCATCACAAACCATTTGTAGCCGTTGCTGATCGGTGATGTTGCCTAGCTCGTGCGTTATGGGCAGTTGAAGCAATTCCCAATGGTTCGGATGGGTTGGAGCGGGCAGCGAATAGCCAACCACATTAGCCCCTAACTCGAGTAGCCAGTAGGCAAGCCAAGATCCTTTAAAACCCGTATGGCCGGTAAGTAATACGGTTTTGTTGCGGTACTGATCGGCGAATAATGTTGTCATGCAGTAGCCTTTACCAGATTTTCCACTCAGCCGTGCCAGCACTCCAGGCTGTTTCCAGTTCTAGTTTGTCGCGAAGGGTATCCATCGGTTTCCAGAAGCCGTGATGCTTAAAAGCCATAAGCTCTCCTTCGGCGGCCAGGGTTTCCATCGGATAGCGTTCCCAGGTGGTACTGTCGCCCGCAATGTAATTAAACACCTCCGGCTGGCAAACGAAAAAACCGCCGTTTATCCAGGCTCCATCACCCTTTGGTTTTTCAAGAAACGAGCGAACGCCATTGGCATCATCAACGTCCAGAGCGCCAAAGCGAGCCGAAGGCTGGACCGCCGTTAACGTGCATCGTTTTCCCTGTGCCTGATGAAAAGCAACTAACTGGGTAATGTCAACGTCGCCGACGCCATCACCGTAGGTCATCAGGAATGGCTCATTGCCGATATGATGTTGCACCCGTTTGAGTCGTCCGCCCGTCATGCTATCGATACCGGTGTCTACCAGCGTAATCTTCCAGGGTTCGGCCTGCGAATTGTGAACCTGAACCTGATTGGTTCGCATATCGATTGTTACATCCGACTGATGCAGAAAGTAATTAGCGAAGTATTCTTTGATCAGGTAGCCTTTGTAGCCAAGGCAAACAATGAATTCGTTGAAACCGTGAGCCGAATAGATCTTCATGATATGCCAGAGAATAGGCATACCGCCAATTTCTACCATCGGCTTGGGCTTGACGACGGTTTCTTCACTCAAACGAGTGCCTAAGCCTCCGGCAAGAATCACAACTTTCATACAGCCTGGTTTAAGGTGCCAATTCGGAATAAGAAGTTACTAGTGGCCGTGCAAATATCATGCAAGGTTGCCGTTGAGCGGTCAGAAACCAATGGTTTTTAACCGCAGATAAAGAACTCACTATACGTCCAACGTGCTGTCGAGCGGCTGGTCTGTTTGCGTTTGCCCGTCGTTAATGCGTAACCATAAGTTATAATGACCTGGTTTGAGCTCTTTTTTGTCCAGAACGCAGGAAAAGCCTGGTTGCGTGTAGTGACGGGATAACAGGCGATCCTCCTGATCATTCCAGGTATGAACTTGCGTAGCGAAAGCGTAACAGGCTGACGAAGACCGAGCAACGAGCTGGATCGATGCCTTCCGGGGAAATGTGCCATTGACCAACGCCCAAGACCGGTAGAAAATCAGGAAATTACCTGCTTCTACTGGCTTCGCTTTGTACGTAACGCTGTTTGTCTGCTTTAACTGGGTTGGATCGAATGGTTGAGGGGCGCTTTTCAGATCGTTAAAGGTGACCGGCGGTATTTGGTAGATACCTTGTTTGTGAGCCGTGGCGTAGATCTTTTTCGGAAACTCTTGATTCGACCAATGAAAGGACAGATTCGCGGGGTTGTTGTTGTAAAAAGCGCTGCTGTAACGCATCGTGCGTGTTCGGTCGTAGATACGCTGGCGGTTGCCCTGATTGATGGGCGATATATACACAAAAACCGCAAGAACCGTATAACCCGCTAAGACGCTAAGGCGCAGTAAACGGTGTTCGATAAGTTGGAGCGCCAACACCGATTGCGTAGCAAACAGCATGACGACGACAATACCGTAGCGTGGTGTTGTTGCGTGTCCGAGACCCATTCCTGAACGGGTTGCCATAAGCGACAAACAGGTCAGATATAGAAATAACAGCCAGCCGATGACGGGTAAATTGCTACTAATGCGCTTCGTATACCAAGCGTAGCCGAGTAAACCAAGTGAGAAAAGCAGCGACGCGATTCCAAAGAGCATACTGGCCGTTGGCCGTCCGGGACCTAAAATCATGCCGGTCAACGTAAAAAAGTACGCAATAGCCCGTCCGCTATGGTTAAACAACGAATCAACGACATCAGGGTGGTAGGGTGGCCGGATGTATCCCAAAAAGTAGAAAGCGATTGTCAATGCACTGACTACCAGCCACAAAACGAGCTGTCTGTACGATTGGATCAGTAGAAGTAGAGCGGCACCCGTTACAAACGTAAACATACCATTACCACTCGTAAACGTCGCCAGGATAGCCGCTCCGCAGGCAAGAGCAAACGCACCCCGACCGGGTCGGCTCAGGCTGTATAAACTAAGCATGGCAAATGGAATGACATACAGGTTTTGCAGAGCAGCCATGCTCCAGGTCGATAGCTCCCAGTATTGAAACAAAAAGAGCGAATAAGCTACCGGCAGCAGAAAAAGCAACTTCTGATGCAGTGGAAATCCCCGAAAGGACGCTTTAAAAAAGAGCAGGCAAATCAGGACGAGCGAAAGGTTACCAACAAGTATCAAATGGCTGAAATTCAATTCGCCGAACAAGGCATAATCGGCCAGAAAGACCAGCCGGTCAAAGACGATGCGGTGCTCGTTATATTGCGAAAAAAGCAATTTAAGCTTTCCCCCAAATGTCAGGTTGCCAAATGCGTAGTCCGAAACAAAACTTAGTGCGCTATTAAAATCGTCCTCGTACGGAAAATTGTACGCGTTCTCAACGATGGTTACGAAATAGATGACGGCTGGTACAAGCAGTAAAACGCCAAAGAAAACGGCTAATACGGGCGATACCCGCCCTAATTCTGCTGACAAATCTGCTGACGGGGTCTTCAATCCGGTAGAAGGATCAATAGACCGGGCTTCTAATCGCCCGTATTTTTCGGTGGGTACTAAAAGTCGAAACAGGTGGGTAGCCCCGGTTGTAGGCGTTACCATTTAGTAAAGTAGTCGAAAGTTGAGGTGGTAAGTATAGCGGATTATCCACTAGCAGACAAGGAAAATGCGCGTCTGTGATCCTAGCGCAGGGGTGATAGCAGAGTAGAACCTACTGTTTACCCGTTGTTCCGAAAACGGTATTTATAAGACGCAGCCAAGATAGAGTTGGGTTGAATTGATATAACAGGATAAATCCTGCTCTGTAGCATCTAGTCTATGGCTAACCTATTCATTCACAGTTAGTAGAATGCACCGGTAATCGATAGGTAATAGCGCGAACTGCAACGCTACTAATTGCGTTTGACTAGCATAGAATCCTTTGACAAGCGGCTTAGTTTATACCTCTTTTTACGGGACGGTTGTGTAAATTTGCATCTTATACAGAAGCTATCTTTCGATGAAGTTAAACCTTCGTTACCAGGAGTCATTTGAAGACCGTCACCACGGTCAAACCGATTCGGCTCATGCCGAAATGCTCCAAACCATTTCAGCGACCGGCTTACCGGTTGAATCCATCGACGAACTAATTGACCAGACGGTTCCGGCTACCATCCGGCTCCCCCGACCCCTTGATCTGCCTGCGCCTAAATCGGAGACGCAATTCCTGGCGGATTTCAAGAAGCTCGCTGGCCAGAACAAAGTTTTCAAATCGTATATCGGTACCGGTTACTACGATACCATTACACCGAACGTTATTCTTCGGAATATTCTGGAAAACCCGGCCTGGTATACCGCTTACACACCCTACCAGGCTGAGATTGCACAAGGGCGTCTGGAAGCGTTACTCAATTTCCAGACAGTAGTATCCGACCTAACAGGTATGGATCTGGCAAATGCCTCGCTGTTAGACGAAGCGACTGCCGCAGCCGAGGCCATGCACATGCTGTACGCGATGCGTCCGGCGGCCAAAAAAACAGCGAGTACGTTCTTTGTTTCGGAGCGTTGCCATCCGCAAACGATCGATGTTATCCTGACCCGTGCGACACCAATAGGGATCAACGTATTGGTTGGTGATCACCGTTCGGTCGATCTTACGAACGGCGAAATTTTCGGCGTTCTGCTTCAGTATCCGGCTTCTGACGGCGAAGTATTCGATTATACAGATCTTATTTCGGCAGCGCATGAATTGGGCATCACGGTAGCTGTTGCCGCCGATCTGCTGGCTCTGACGCTGCTAACCCCTCCCGGCGAAATGGGCGCTGATGTGGTCGTTGGTTCGGCGCAGCGCTTTGGCGTTCCGATGGGCTTTGGTGGCCCACACGCGGCTTACTTCGCGACCCGCGATGCGTTCAAACGCCAGATTCCCGGTCGGATCATCGGTGTTTCGCAGGATGCTGAAGGTAAACCAGCGTTACGGATGGCTCTGCAAACGCGTGAGCAGCACATCCGGCGCGAAAAAGCGACATCAAACATTTGTACCGCGCAGGTTCTGCTGGCCGTCATGGCGGGTAGTTACGCGGTGTACCACGGTCCGCAACGGCTCCGGACGATTGGCGAAAAAGTACACGCGCTGGCAAAAACCTTCGCGACAGCGCTACGCTGGAGCGCTCACGAGCTTAGCACCGAAAACTATTTCGATACGGTAACCGTAAAAGTCGGTGATGTTGAGTCGATCAAAAAATCGGCGCGGGCGTCGCAGATAAACCTACGGTATTTGCCCGATGGTGAGCATGTCAGCGTGTCGTTTGATGAAACGAAGACCGTAGACGACGTTCTTGAACTGATGTCGATCTTTGGCGTAAAATGCGATCTCGACGCGATTATCGATAGCCTGGAAATCACCTGGCCTGAGCGCCTTGTTCGTCAGTCCGATTATTTGACGCACCCGGTTTTCAATACGCATCATACCGAGCACGAAATGCTGCGTTATCTGAAGTCATTGGAAGAGAAAGACCTTTCGCTGGTTCATTCGATGATTTCACTCGGTAGCTGCACGATGAAGCTGAATGCTACTGCCGAAATGATTCCGGTAACCTGGCCTGAATTCGGCAAACTGCATCCATTTGCGCCAAAGGATCAGACGTTGGGCTATCAACAGCTTTTCAGCGATCTGAACGATTGGCTGTGTGAAATCACGGGCTTTGCGGCCATGTCGCTGCAACCAAACTCCGGTGCACAGGGCGAATACGCTGGTTTGATGGTAATTCGGGCTTACCACGAAAGCCGGGGTGATCATCACCGTACGGTATCGTTGATCCCGCAGTCGGCGCACGGTACCAACCCCGCCAGTGCCGTTATGGCAGGCATGAAAGTTGTGATCGTTAAATGCGATGATCGTGGCAACATTGATGTCGCGGATCTGAAAGCAAAAGCCGAACAATACAGCAATGATCTGTCGTGTCTGATGGTGACCTATCCATCGACGCACGGTGTTTTTGAGGAAAGCATTAAAGAAATCTGCGAAGTTATTCACCAGCATGGTGGCCAGGTTTACATGGACGGTGCCAATATGAATGCGCAGGTCGGTCTGACCTCACCCGCAACGATTGGGGCCGATGTGTGTCACCTAAATTTGCACAAGACGTTCTGTATTCCTCACGGTGGTGGCGGCCCTGGTATGGGACCAATCGGTGTGGCGGCCCATCTAGCTCCATTCCTGCCCGGTCATACGCTTGTGCAAACGGGTGGCGATCAGGCAATTCATGCGGTGTCGGCAGCTCCGTACGGTTCGGCCAGTATTCTCGTCATTTCCTACGCGTACATTGCCATGATGGGTAGCGAAGGATTGACCAACGCTACGAAGCGGGCTATCCTGAATGCGAACTACATCAAGGCGCGGCTGAATGGTCATTACGATACGCTATACACCGGAGCCAATGGCCGGGCTGCGCACGAAATGATCGTTGATTGCCGTCCGTTCAAAGCGGCTGCGGGCGTTGAAGTTGAAGATATTGCCAAGCGGTTGATGGATTACGGGTTCCACGCGCCAACGGTTTCGTTCCCGGTAGCCGGAACGTTGATGATTGAACCAACCGAATCCGAATCAAAAGCCGAGCTTGACCGCTTCTGCGATGCGATGATCGCCATTCGTGAAGAAATTCGCGAAATTGAAACGGGCGTTGCTGAGCGGAATAGTAACGTGCTGAAACATGCACCACACACGGCAACGGTGGCATTAGCTGACAACTGGAACCGGCCTTACTCGCGTGAGAAAGCCGTCTATCCATTGCCATACGTGCAGGCTCGCAAATTCTGGCCGAGTGTTAGCCGGATTGACTCGGCGTACGGTGACCGGAATCTGGTTTGTTCCTGCGTACCAACGGACGCTTACGCAACAGAGGTTGCCGAAGAAGCCGGTATGGAACAGCAAGCTTAATTCGGTTTAAGTATTGTGAAAAGCCAGTCTGCGGAGAACAGACTGGCTTTTTGTTTGTAATGTTTCGTTCAGAGTCTAGCAGCTATACCGACACTTCCAGCAGCAAAAGAATCGCGTCATTGGATAAGGCTTCAAACTCGACTTCTTCATTTTTGATATCCGTTAGCGCTAAACCGTCCCGTTCGTGCAGCAATCGATTTTGCACTTCAAAAACACCGCTGATCACAAACACAAAAACGCCATTGACCTTCGCTGGCTCACCGGAATTTGTAACGGAATAAATAGCCTCGTGCCGCCCATCATACCGACCGATAAAAGCAGCCAACCCGCTCGCACTGGTACCGCCCAGCGGATTAATGGGCAATAACTTATTCTTGTTGGTTAGATCGAAGCTAGTTTGTTTCAAAGCGGGCGTAAATGAAGTGTAATCAGCCGATAGCCAGATGTGCAGAAAGTTGATAAACTCGGTTTCGTACGGATTAACGACTTCATACGTCATGCCCGCAGCTAGTGAGAAAAGCTGTACTTGTCCGGCTTCCAGGAAACCGTCTCCTAAAGCGCTGCGGTATTCAAGTCCACCAGCAATTGGAAGAATAAATACTTCTGTATCGGTCTCGACGGTCATTTTAATACTGTGACCTGCTTTCAACGTATCGTCGTTGACCAGTTGAAGCGGGCCAAATGGTTTGCGACTTTCGTCAAAATAAGACCCGAAATTAAAGCTGTGAAAGCTACGAAATGAGTCGAGTTGTGAACAGCCGCGCTGGTCCGACAGGTATATCTGAGCTTGCGTTTGCGTATCCATCGTTTTTAGGCTAGCGTTCCGCTCTGTACGAATGAAACGTTCAGGTAAGGTTGCAACGCCAGCAGGTCGGTTTCTATCTCTTTCCCTTCGTGTAGGGACTGACGTTGATCACCATAGGTAATCAGTAACGAATTGCCTATAGTGTCAATCCAGGTAAGGGGCTCACTGTAGAAAGAGATAGCCACTTTATGCAGCTCCTTGTTCTGTACGTGCGACTGTAAAATCTCGAACTTGAACTGGGTAAAGGGCAAGCACAGTTTTCCCGACGCATTGACAATTTCGGGAACAATACCATTTAGCTGTCTGATATAACCGATTGCCGCTCTGCTGGTCAGGTAATGCAACTTGTCGGCCTCAGGAACGTGTGTTAACAACTCCTGAAAGGTGCTATACATACTATCCTGATTGTAAGACTGCGCCTGCATGTAAAATTCCTGGTAGGTATCATCAAACACGTACTTGTCCCACGCCTTCTGGGACGATGCGTCGATAATTTTACGGTAACTCAACCGAATAAGCCCTTTTATCATGTATTCATTTCGCCTGAAAAGCACCAAGTGGATGCTCGATGCTTTCGGCTATTGGTTGTGCTATGCGCTAACAACAATAGTGTGCGTCAATGTGTAACCGCCGGACAAACTACCTGATACGGTTGCTAGCTCCGTGGTGTAGCCATCGCCAAACACGTTGTCTTTTTCGTTCTTGGTATCCTGTGCGCCTTTCGTGTAACCGTAGGATTGCCCAGTTGTATAAACTGTGTTCGCGATGTCGTACGGAAAAGCAATCTGAGTTACCAGCAACGACTTACCCGACGAATTGTAGATATGGACGTGAATGTGCGGAGCGCGCCCTGAATACCAGCCTGGAAAGATCGACGTGAAGGAAACCAGACCATTCGAGTCGGTCGTCTGACGCCCCCGCAAAAAGTCTACGTTGGTGTAGTTGGTGCTTTGCATGCCTGTTCCGCCATATTCCGAGTAGTTGCCATCCTTGTCGCAGTGCCAGACATCGACCAGTGCTCCGGCGAGGGCCGCACAACTGCTGTTCGCGTTCTTAATGGTGATGTTCATTGTGAAGGCGACGCCCGTGCGGTCGTCGCGGATGTCTTTCCGGATAAAGTTGGCTGGCTTTTTCGTTGGGAAAGGACCTTCCGTTTCGCTGGGCGTTACCGAGCAATCGCTGGATGAACTACCGTTGGTAGAGCCAGTAGACGAGCTTGTTCCTGATCCAGTCGTGGTCGTACTTGTTGGGTCGATTTCGGTTGATGAGCAACTCTCGATCATCGGTACAACCGCAGCGATGCCAAGTAAGCTACTAAATCCTCGCTTCAAAAATTCCTTACGTTCCATAGGGGTTACTGCTATTCTGGAGTTGATATATAACCCAATACGCTGACCAATAAGGAATCGTTGTGCTGAGGAATGGCTTTGAGGTGAATCGAACAATTGTGTCGGTTAATCTTGAAAAAATAGGTAGGCAAGGTAATCTTTAAATAGGTTGTGCCCAGTGGGATCAGGTTTGAGAACCTGACCCCACCAGCTGGTTTAGACTCCAAACTGACGAAAAAAGTCAGCTTCGTAGCTGGCTCCAATGGGAATCTCGCGTTCAGCCAGTAAGATGGTTTTGTTTTGAACGGCTTCAATGCGGTTGAGCGGTACAATGTACGACCGGTGCACGCGAATAAACCGTTCAGAAGAGGTGTTGAGACCGGCCAGTTGCTCCATCATTGCTTTCATCGTCATCCGGCAAACAATGGGCTTATCCTGTTTTCGATAGATTTTGAGATAATCATCCAAACCTTCGATAAACAAAATGTCAGATAAGGGAATCTGATACAACCGATAATCGGCTCGTACGTACAGATAAACGGGCTTATCTTGCTCCTGTAGCTGCCTGAATTGATAGGCATCGCGGGCTTTCTGAGCAGATTGCTCGAATCGTTCGAACGTAAACGGTTTGAGCAGATAATCAACTGCGTTGAGCGTAAAGCCTTCGACAGCGTACTCAGCATAAGCCGTCGTGAAAATAACAAGGGTCGGTTTGGGTAAAAGTTTATGGAAGTCGAGCCCTGACAGCGCAGGCATGTTGATATCAAGGAAAAGTAAGTCAACCGGATTGTTCGTCAGGTAAGCCAACGCTTCGTCGGGACGGACGAACGTTTTCTGCAAATCAATGAAATCGACTCGACCGCAAAAATTGGTAAGCACCCGAAGGGCAGGGGGTTCATCGTCAACGGCAATAGCACGAATCATGGCAGGGTCAGGTATAGATCGACCGTGAAGTCACCGGGCTGATCGGTAATTAATAGTCGGTGCTGGTTTGGGTATACTAACGCAAGTCGCGCTTTTGTGTTTGTCAGGCCAATTCCGCTGGTCGTAACGGCTTCCTGGGCAACACGCACTTTTTTATTGAAGACGTGGCAATGCAATTCGTTGCCTTGAATCGACAGCTTAATTCGAATAGATGAGTCTTCACTCGGGTTGACACCGTACTTGAAGGCATTCTCAATAAAGGATATTAGAATCAATGGCGAAATTTGTTGCCCGTTGGCCTTACCGTCAATCGAGAAGTCAACGCGCACCGTATCATCCAACCGTAACTGTTGCAGGGCTACGTAATGGCTGATGTAGTCAAATTCTTTCGACAGAGGTACCTGCTTGACTGCCGTATCCTGGATCACATAACGCATCAGCGCCGAAAGCCGCGTGATCGCTTCGGCGGTTCGATCCGACTGCTCAATCGCCAGCGAGTAGATGCTATTCAGCGTATTGAACAAAAAGTGTGGATTGATTTGCGCTTTCAGGTATGACAGTTCGGTGTTTAGCTTTTCCCGTTCTGTTTCCCGCCATCGGTTGTTGACGCGGATAGCAAGTGACAACAAGAGGCCAATTGAAAAGAGAAGAAACGTCTGGCTTATTTCTGGCGGAAGTCCAGGCTGTTGCGATTGCGGCTTTGGGAAACTGCCAGGTGGGGGCAGAGGAGGGCGGTCAGGCGGGCCGAAACCAGGACCTGATCCAGTTGACCCAGGCGGAGGTGGCGGAGCTATCGCTAGCGGAGTCGATGCCCGGCGATTGATCCGGACCAGTGTTTGCTCAATAATGATAAAACAGCTAAGCAGGCAAAAAACGTAGAGGATGTAATTACGCGCAAAAAAGTACTGTGGGATCAGCACGTAATAGTTTAAGTAGAAGAACGCAATTGTGAGCAGGTAGGAAAACAGATTTCGCTGCTCATGAGGATTATAAGCGAGTTCGGCCAGTTTTGAAAAGCCGTCTTCCGCGAAGATGTATGGCAGAGCAAGAAACGTCAGACAGCCGAGGGTATGCGTAGCAACCAGTAATACTTTCCTGTTCATGTGTGAAAATCAATACGGAAAGTTACAGAACCTGCTTCACTCACTACCGAAATATCGGTCAATCAACGAGTTCTGCCGGTAAACACGCGAATGATGAATACCACAAAACGCAACGGGTTGCTCACAATGAGCAACCCGTTGCGTTTTATCAGTGAGAACTGACGACCTAAGCAATGATCGCTTCGGCCAGAACCAGCACTTTGTTTTGTAATACTTCAACTACACCGCCGTCCACAGAAAATGTCTGCTGACCAGAGGCTGTCTGTACGACGATTGGGCCTCGGTCCAGCGTACTTACCAGCGGAGCGTGGTTGTTTAGAACCTGAAACTGACCTTCGCTACCCGGAAATGTAACGGCGGTAGCCTCACCAGAGAAGACCTTACGGTCGGGGGTAATAATATCGAGAGTCATAAAGATGATAGAGTATACGATGTATGATCTATGATTTGCTGTAATCGCAGGTCACCTGCTTTATATCATACATCAAACATCAGCTTACAGCACTCCTTTTACTAGATTAAGGATACTGCTTAGTTGGGTTTTTGCCGCTGGCTCAGCCGCTTTTGCCGCTAAACCACCCTGATCAAGCTTACTAACAGTTCCCAGCGCTTTTGAAATCAGTGACTGACCCGTTGACTGGCTTACACCGCCCAGCGACGACAATACACTGCCAATTCCGCTTAAACCACTTGTTAACTGACTGCCTTTCCCAATCAGTGAGCCAGCCGTTAGCAGGCTTTCGAGCTGGTTTCCTCCCGACGCTAATTTCGCCAGATCAACCGCTTTCCCGAGAACACCGCTGCCCAAAGCACCTGTTGGTATTAAAGGTAGTAGCGCTTTTAGTTTGCTAACCTGAGCTAGTAACTTTGTCTTGAAGGAAGTTGGCTTTTGTTGCGCTTCGGCCTCCAGTCCAGCAATCCCTTCTTTAAGCTCCTGCGTCGTTGTCTCTTTATCGCCTTTCTTCAGCGCTGCTACAGCACTATCCAAATGAGCCGTAGACGAACTATCCTGTAAAGCCGGAGTAATTGACTTTTCGTTGATGGTGCCTATCGACCGAACGGGCATCGCTAATTCCGTTGTAATTTGGGCCGAAGTAACAGAAACAAAGAAGAGGCTTGCAGATAAAACGAGTATTCCTGAACGAAGTCTAATCGACGTTTTCATAAAACAGGGTATGTTTTTTGTATGTGGACTATTAGACTTGATTGCAGGTAATACGTTTCGGTCTGTGACCATAAAATTTTTAGGATCACAGACCGAAATAATGTTACTGACCAGCTTCTTTCAGCATCCGTTCGCCTTTCGCCATGGCATCTTCAATCGTGCCGACGAGGTTGAACGCTGCCTCTGGAAGACGGTCATGCTTGCCGTCGATGATTTCGTTGAACCCTTTGATCGTATCTTCAATGGGAACCAGAACGCCTTTCAAACCGGTGAACTGTTCAGCAACGAAGAATGGCTGCGACAGGAAGCGTTGTACGCGACGAGCACGGGCAACAACCAGTTTATCTTCTTCTGACAATTCTTCCAGACCCAGGATGGCGATGATATCCTGCAATTCTTTGTAGCGTTGCAGAATTTCCTTTACGCGCTGAGCCGTATTGTAATGTTCGTCACCCAGAATTTCAGCCGTCAGAATCCGTGATGTCGAATCGAGAGGGTCCACCGCTGGATAGATACCAAGCTCAGAAATTTTCCGGCTCAATACCGTAGTCGCATCAAGGTGAGCAAATGTCGTAGCCGGAGCAGGGTCGGTCAAGTCATCGGCAGGTACGTAAACGGCCTGTACCGATGTGATCGAACCGCGCTTGGTTGAGGTAATCCGCTCTTGCATGACACCCATCTCCGTAGCCAGTGTAGGCTGGTAACCTACGGCTGATGGCATCCGGCCCAATAGAGCCGATACTTCCGAACCAGCCTGGGTGAACCGGAAAATGTTATCGACGAAGAACAGGATGTCACGGCCAGCACCTTCACCGTCACCATCGCGGAAGTGTTCAGCAATGGTCAGACCCGACAAAGCAACCCGAGCACGGGCTCCTGGTGGTTCGTTCATCTGTCCGAATACGAACGTAGCCTGGCTCTTAACCATTTCGTCCATATCCACTTTGCTCAAATCCCAGCCGCCTTCTTCCATCGAATGTTTGAACGCTTCGCCGTATTTGATAATACCCGCTTCGATCATCTCGCGCAGCAGGTCATTTCCTTCACGAGTACGTTCGCCCACACCGGCAAACACCGACAGACCGGCATATGCTTTGGCGATGTTGTTGATCAACTCCTGAATCAATACCGTTTTACCAACACCAGCACCACCGAAAAGACCGATTTTACCACCTTTTGCGTAAGGCTCCAGCAGGTCAATTACTTTGATACCCGTAAATAAAACTTCGGTCGACGTAGCAAGATCTTCGAATTTGGGAGCCGCCCGGTGGATTGGTAAGCCAGTACCCGTGCTTTTAGGCTGCGGAATACCATCGATAGCATCACCAACGACGTTGAACAGCCGTCCCCGGATGCCATCACCGGTTGGCATAGTAATTTGGTGACCTAGGTCATCGACATCTAGGCCGCGATACAGACCGTCAGTCGAGTCCATGGCGATAGCGCGAACACGGTCTTCACCGAGGTGCTGTTGAACCTCCAGAATCACCTGTTGCCCATTGGCTTTCGTTACTCTAAGGGCGTCCAGAATAGCCGGAATCCGCGAGCCTTCGCCCTCGAAACTCACGTCCACAACTGGCCCGATTATTTGCGTAATCTTACCCGTATTTACTGCCGTTGCCGTACTCATTTATATGTGATGTAGCTTATTAAAAATTTACCCATTGTTTGGGACTGCAAAAGTAGGAGAAAAACAGCGTAAGAGCAAGGTGCTATTTATTCAATTTATGGTTTTTAGGCTACGGAACGTATTTGGTAGTTAGGTTTTTATCCTAAGGAATAAACAAAACCGGCGTTGAGCGGATTTGTACAAAAGATAGTTGCTGGCGGTTAGTCGAACGTGGAATCATTACGGATGTTTATGGATGATTAATCGCTGTCAGCTAAGCCACAACGGGTTATTAACCACTTCTTTTCATGCTTCAACAACGCTCAAGCGGTCTCTTACTTCATATCACATCATTACCTTCGGCGCATGGTGTTGGTGACTTAGGCCCAGAAGCCTACCGGTTCGCCGATTTCCTGCACGCAGCGGGTCAAACATACTGGCAGATACTACCGCTTACGCCCGTTGATCCGGGTGCGGGCTTTTCGCCCTATAGCAGTCCATCGGCTTTTGCGGGGAATAGTTTATTGATTAGTCTGGAAAAGCTGGCCGATGAGAACTGGTTAAGTGACCAAGACTTAGCCGGGTTTAACGATCAGCCAGTACAGGAGGTTACCGTGACCGAAGCGCCCTCAACATCAGATGAAGCCGTGACCGCGGTATTGACCGAATCGGTTGTGCTTGCTCCCTCAACGTTGCATGCGGCCTGGTTAAAGAAAAGGCCCTTACTGCAACAGGCTGCTGCGACGTTTCTGCGCACGGCAACGCCCGGCCAACGCGCCGATTATGATCGGTTTTGTGGTTGGCAGGCGCATTGGCTCGACGATTACGCGTTGTTTTCGGCACTTCAGGAGGAAACGGGTGAACCAGTCTGGTCGCACTGGCCGGAAGAAATCGTTCGCCGTGACCCGCAGGCCCTCGCCCAGCAGACGGAACTGCTTCACGACCGAATCGAAGAAATTAAAGTTTTGCAGTATTTCTTTCTGCGGCAATGGAATGAGCTTGTCGCCTACTGCTATCAGCGCAATATTCACCTGATTGGCGACATACCGATCTACGTGCAGTTCAACAGTGCGGATGTGTGGGCCAATCCGACGTTGTTCAAACTAGACGAGGATTTGAAGCCTTTGTTTGTGGCAGGTGCTCCACCCGATTATTTCAGTGAATACGGACAGCGCTGGGGAAATCCGATTTACGACTGGGAAGAGCATCAGCGTACGGGCTTTGCCTGGTGGCGGCATCGATTGCGGCATCAGATGTCCTTGTACAGCCTGACGCGGTTGGATCACTTCTTAGGCTTCGCTGTTTACTGGGAGATTCCCGCTGACGAACCAACGGCAAAAGTAGGTGAGTGGGTCAGAGCCCCCATTGAGGAATTTATGCACGCAATGTACCGTCAGTTCGTGCATTTGCCTGTAATCGCTGAAGACCTTGGTGCCCGTACAGCAGACACGCAACCGCACATGCGGCATTACGGTATTCCGGGCATGCGCGTGCTTCAGTTTGGTTTCGGTATCGATATGTCGACCTCGTCGCACATGGTCCATAATTACACCGAAAATGTGGTTGCCTATTCGGGGACACATGATAACAACACTACGCTCGGCTGGTTTCACGAAGCGTCGGAAGAGATGCGTAAGCATCTGGATGATTATTTCGGTTTCCCGATCACCGACGACAATGTGGTCGATCAAATTTGTCGAAGGACGATGCAATCGGTAGCGCGGCTTGCTATCATGCCCGTACAAGACATACTGAATCTGGATGAAACAAATCGAATGAACACGCCAGGTTTGGGCGGTCAAAGCTGGCAATGGCGCTTAAAACTGGATCAGTTGACGGAAGAAGTCGCCGAGAAGTTATTGAAATTGACAATAATGACGGGCCGAGTAGAAGGCGCGCAATCGTAACCCAGACATCCTGTCCGTGAAGCCGCAGGCTAGATTGTGGTTGACTTTATAATCGCTACCACTCACGCTACAGCTCTACGGACAGGACATCTGCGTTACTTATACCAACGCCAGTTGCCCTAACTGCTGGTTGATGAAATCAAGCTCATCGGTCGATAGCTGAATAGCGATGGCCTTTGCGTTTTGGGTAGCTTGTTCGGCATTCCGTGCGCCTACCAGAGCCGCCGTGATACCGGGCTGTTCGATGGTCCACCGAATCACCAACTGACCTAGACTAGCGTTCTTTTCGTCGGCTAGCGGTTTTAGTTTCTGTAGGAGAGAATCGGCCTGTGTGATGTTTTCGTCTTTGAAAACGCGGTAGTTCGCCCGGTGATCTCCTTCGGCAAACTGATGACCGGGTTTGATTTTACCCGTCAAGAGTCCCCGCTCCATGGGGCTGTACGCTAAAATGCCTTTTTTGTGCTCAAGACAATAAGGAACCAGCGACTCGTTGATTCCCTGGTTGAGCATACTAAACGGAACCTGGTTCGACGCTAGCTTCAGAACGCTTTCCGCCTGCTGCATCTGTTCCGCCGTGTAGTTGCTTACACCGGCCTGACGCACTTTTCCCTGTTCGATCAATCGCAAAACGGCCTCCATGCTTTCCTCGATGGGCGTGGTCGATTCGGGCCAGTGCATCTGGTACAAGTCGATGTAGTCGGTACCTAGCCGTTTGAGGCTATCTTCACATTCTTTGATAATGCTTTCCTTGCCCGAATATTTGTATACGTCGATTGGAGTACCCGCGTTGTCCTGACTCTTAAAGGCAAAATCACCTTTTTTTAAGTCCCAGCGCATACCATACTTGGTCAGGATCTGAATTTTGTCACGTGGTAACCCTTTGATTGCTTCGCCAACAATTTCTTCACTGGCACCCTGTCCATAAATAGCTGCCGTATCAATGGATGTTACACCCAAATCGTACGACACGCGAATGGCCTCAATAGCCCCTTTTTGTTCAGTTCCGCCCCACATCCAGCCGCCAGCGGCCCACGCTCCAAATGTAATGGCAGAAACGGATAAGTCCGAATCGCCCAGTTTTCTGTATTCCATGCGTTCTGTATAAGAGATAAAGTCTTTTAATAAAAGAAAATATACCTTGTTTTGTTGGTAATAATGAGCGTATACGATGTTGCCAGCAAACCGGCTGCACAAGTAGGTCGTCGGCAGGTCGAACAACAAGCTCCCTATTTAGGCACTAACTAACTGTTACTGACGTTTCTGTTGCATGTCATCCTTATTTTTCTGGTCTGCGTGGGGCCGAACCCATCGATTTACGTATTTACTGAGTCTTTTTATTGTCATTTCTAGTCTGATTCTTTTCGTTGTTGCCTGGGCAAAAGGCTTGGGTAATGTCGTCAATTGGGATGTTCTAAGTGAGCTGAACGAGCTACCCGTTACGTTTCAAACCATTTCGGACGGTCTGCTCGAATACGCAGTGAATAGCAAAGCATACGCCGTATCGGAGCAGTTTGTCGCGTCGGGTATGCGAATTCGACCCAACGTGGCTACTGCGTTGCTGGTTGGCATAAGCGTGGCGTTCGTGCTGCTAATCAGCGCGATCTCGCGGTTTGATCGGGTGCGCTATTTGGTCAGTATGGCCGTCCTGATTCTTGGGCTGGCTTTCTTCCGCTGGGAAATGCTCGAAATACCGGGGCTGGGTGGCAACTACCTGTTTCTGATTTTAACTTTCCTCTTTGGGTCGGTGAGTTATTACTTCCACGCCTTTCGACCCGATTATTCGATTGGTGTGCGATTTGGCGTTTTTGCGCTGCTGACAATACTCGCAGGAGTTGCGCTTGGCTCGTTATCGCCCGTTGCGTTTCCAGCCATGATCATTGTTAGTTACGGAATGCCCGTACTGCTGGTATTCAGCATTGGCTTTATTTTCTTTATTGCCGCCGAAATCATTGCCGGACTGGTTTGGGTTACGTCGGTAGACAGGGCCGAGGAGGGGAGTGCTCAGGCGGGTCAACGGCGGACATTGGGTTTCAATAACTTCCTGTTCGCCAGCATATTGTACCTGGTTAACCTAGTGCTCATCTGGCTCAAAAATACCAAGTCCATTGATTGGGACGTGTTAGCGATCAGCCCGTTTGCACTTTATCTGATTTCGGTCACGCTGGGTGTTTGGGGCTTTCGTCGGTTGATCGAGCAGCAGGAAGCGGTATCGTTCCGGGACTCTGGTGCGTATCTGTACACAGGTCTGGCTTTGCTCGCCACGCTCACGATGGCCTATGCCTTCGCCACCGCCAACGATCCGCTGGTTGAGATGTTTGAAGATGCGATTGTGTATACCCACCTGGCAATGGGGTTGTGCTTTGTCGCCTATGTTGTTATCAACTTCTTGCCTATCTACCAGCAGAACCTACCCGTTTATCGGGTTCTCTACAAACCCAGACGGCTCGAACTGAGTCTGTTTCGGATTGTTGGTTTCGTCGTTGTAGTTGTATTGGTAGCCTACGGTGGATTGATTTCTTTCCGGCAGGGTGTAGCTGGTTATTACAACGGACTCGGTGACTACTACGTAACCCGTAATGAACCGACCTCGGCGAACGCATTTTACAATCTGGCGCTTGAACAGGAGTTTCAAAACCATAAGTCCAATTACTCGCTGGCGTCGCTGGCTTTGTCGCAGAACAACCAGACCGCAGCGGCCTTTTACTTTCAGCAGGCTTTGCTGAAACAGCCTAATCCGCAGGACTACGCTGGGTTGAGTCAGACGTATCTGCAAACCGATCTGTTTTTCGAAGCGGTTAAAACGCTGCAACGTGGCCTTCGCGCTTTCCCGAACAGTGGCGAATTGCAGAATAATCTGGGCTATCTGTACGCCCGGACAAGCGTGGCCGACTCAGCCTATTACTACCTGAAGGCAGCAACGGGAAACGTTTCCCGCGATGAAGTGCCCGAGTCAAACTTACTGGCTTTCTACGCCCGTAATGCAAACGTGCTGACCGCTGATTCCAGTTTAGCTACCAACACGACCAAATCTACCTACGAGTCATATCAGGCCAACGCATTGGTACTTCGAATGGTGGCTCAGTCCCAACTAAAGCGGGCCGATACGACCCAACCCGTTAAACCTGCCTGGCTACGTGATGTTGCTGTTGATCAGGGGCTGAGTGTGGGACGTTTTGCAAGTCTGTACAATTACGCACTGACGAATCAACAGCCGGATACGAGTATTGCCCGAACAATTCAAGAATTATCGGTGGCTCCCGTCAATCAGGACTTTACGGATGATTTGTTGTTGGCGCGAGCCGTCGTTGATTACAACCGGCATGATCAGTTAGAGGCCTTTGGGTTGCTCGATCAGTTGGCAGAAGGTGACCAGCAAAACGGAGCAAGCTACCGTTCGATGGCGGGTTTGTGGCTTCTTGATCAGGGGTTGTACCGACGTGCCGCTGAAACCTTTAAGTATAACTCGGATACAACGTCGATCTATTACCGGGCTGTAGCGCTGACCAAAGCGAATGAACTGGCATTGGCACAGTCGTTCTGGGAAACGGCCTCTAAGAACGATCCAGCGGTTGCTTCGCTGAAACAGGTCTTGTACCGGGAACGGAAACCGACGTCCGATTTTGAAAAAGCCTTCTACGCGACTTATCGCCTGGATGATCCGAACCGGGGTGCCTATTGGGAAACTATTCAGGAGCCGAGTCTGAAAACGGTGGCGGGTGTAGCGCTGGCAAACGATTACCTTGACCAGCTACAGTGGCGCAATGCACAATTGATCTTATCTGGCTTACCCGATTCTAAGCAGCTAAGCCCGGTAGCGGTATCGGTGCGTACGATTGCGGCTCTGCGTTTGTCGGCTTTTCGGCGGAGCGTAGGGTCGGCGGAGACGATGGCGGGCAAACCGATTCTGCCGCGTTATCAGGCGGAGGAACAGTACTGGCTTGGGCAAACCTACGAGCGGACGCGTCAGGTGGATAAAGCGCAGCAGGCTTACCGGAAAGCGCTGCAATTAGCCCCGTTAAATCCGCAAATCGTTTCGGCAGCCGCTCAGCTCGAAAGAAGCCAAAAGCAGTCCAAAACGGCGTATGATTTTGTGGTAAAAGCGTTACCTTACAACGAAGACAGTCCCGAACTCCTTAAGACGTACGTCAATCTCAGCCTCGATCTGAGCCTGTTCGATTATGCCGAAGATGGTCTGGCGAAATTGCAACTCGCGACAACGCCTGCCGATTATCAGGCGTTTCTGACAACCTATCAGGAAAAAATAGCGTCAATCGAAAACAGTCGTCAAAAATTCCTGCAATAAAGTAGCTTTGTTTATTAACCTAAGTCAGCAGACACCGATATGAACATCATTGAAACGCATAGTATCGCCAAACGCTATGTCATGGGCACCGAAGTCGTAGACGCGCTCAAGTCCATTACAATCAGCATCAAAAAAGGCGAATATGTTGCCTTCATGGGACCGTCGGGTTCGGGAAAATCAACGCTGATGAACATTGTCGGTTGTCTGGATTCGCCAACGTCGGGTCAATACATTCTGAACAATCAGGATGTGAGTAGCATGGGCGAGAACGAATTAGCCGAAGTGCGGAACAAAGAAATTGGCTTCGTATTTCAAACGTTTAATTTATTACCCCGTCAGACTTCGCTCGAAAATGTAGCCTTACCGCTTATCTACGCGGGGTACAACAAAGCCGACCGGACGGAGAAAGCCATGCAGGCGCTCAAAAACGTTGGTCTGGAAAAACGGGCTGGGCACCGACCCAACGAGCTATCGGGAGGACAGCGTCAGCGGGTAGCCGTAGCTCGGGCGCTGGTCAATGATCCGAGTATTCTGCTCGCCGACGAACCGACCGGGAACCTGGATACCAAGACCTCGTACGAAATTATGGACCTTTTCGACCAGATCCATAGCAAAGGCAACACGGTAATTATGGTTACTCACGAAGAAGATATTGCCGAGTATGCCCATCGAATCATCCGGCTTCGCGATGGTCTGATTGAAACCGACCGGGTGAATACAAACATCCGCAAGGCGCAGACCTTGATGCAATCATTAGGATAAACAGCCTTATAGCGACAAAGAAAGGGAAGCCCTGCGCAGGGCTTCCCTTTCTTTTCTGGGATCTTTGCCGGTAGTTAAGCAGCAACAACTTCGTTGACTACATCTTGCCACTCTTTCATTTCGGGGATGCCGGGTTTCCGTTTTCCAAACACCAGCGCAATGCTGTTGCCGTCCTTGTCGAACAAATCCAGGCCCGTGACAATACCGTCTTTGGTTGGTTTTCGGGTAACCCAGATGCTGTGTACCTGATCGGCACGCAGGTGCATATTAAATTCAGGGTCAAGCACATTGTACCAAGGACCCATGCTGACCAGCTTCTTAACCGGCCCGGTATGAATTTGGATACAGCCTACGCTCGACGCGAAGATCATAATCGGCAGTTCTCGTTGCGCTACCGTTTCGAATATTTTTATCAGCTGATCAACGGTAATTTGCTGAGAATGACCTTCCGGGGCCAGACTGATGCCTTGCTCACGGCCAAGCTTGTATTTGCGTAACAGACCGAAGAATTCGTGCGTGTCCTGCATCGCCAGCCAGCTAGCCTGGAAGCCCTGAACATCGATGTCTTCGTTCGTTATCTCAGCTGCTTTCTCAGGATAGGGTATCGTAACGATGGGAGTTGTCTGGTCGGCAGCGTGGTATTTTTGTACTAGAGCCTCGTAAGCGGCTTCATTCGATTTATCCGTCAGGTAGATTTTGTGAACGGCTGTGCCATCCTGATCAAAAAACTGAAGGCTTTTGCGACTGTTTTCATCCACGGCAAAACCGAAGTGCCAGCGCGACATGAACAACCGCAAGTCAATGTCCGGTCCAAGAACTAGGCCGGTATGCTCGTTAAACGATACTTTTTCGTAGATACCCTTGCGTTCGTGCACAATGCTATCGTTGCGCGTCAAGGCCATCACGTAACCCAGCGTTGGGATTTCTTTCAACAGATCACGGAAGTCACCATCCAGCCGTTGAACGGTTTCGCCGATCTGTGTAGCCAGCAGTTCGGCTTCGCTGACGCCCAGTTCTTTGGCTGCGTCGCGAATTCTTGTTTTTGGGTTTTGTTCCTTGAAAGCAGCCCAGCGTTCTTTAAGACTTTGTGTTGTCGTCATCGGGTATGTACAGTTTGAGTTGGTCGTTGATTAGCAGAAAATTGATTGTAGTGCGGAACAATCATCGGACAGTCCAGTTCAGGGTGTTCAATGAGCCACACGTTTAAATTGAAAGCGCGCAGGATATTTTCGGAAGTAATCACCGCGCGTGGCGGACCAGCCGCTTCTATTTGTCCTTTCCGCAGCATGATGATCTGGTCAGCGTATTGAGCGGCCAGGTTCAGATCGTGCAGAATTACAACGACGCAGAAGCCTTTCTGGGTAAACTCACGCGCTACTTCGAGCAGCTGTTGCTGATGCAGTAGATCCAGGCCGGTGGTAGGTTCGTCCAAAAACAGAATGCCCTGCGGAACGTCCCAGATCTGAGCCAGTACACGAGCAAGTTGGACGCGCTGCTGCTCACCACCCGACAAGGTCGTGAATACGCGATTAGCGAAATCCCACATGCCCACTTTCTTGAGCGCCATCTCGGCAATAGAATAATCCTGCTCGGCGGGGTGGAAATCAAAGTGAGGGTACCGGCCCATCAGGACCAACTCGCTGACCAGGAACGGAAAACTAACCGCGTTTTGCTGCGGCAATACCGCACGAACTAAGGATAATTCCTTTTCCGAATACGCATTGATGTTGTTTTCACGCAGCTTGATTTCGCCTTCTGTGGCATTTAGTTCGCGGGTGCATAACTTGAGCAACGTCGATTTTCCCGCGCCATTAGCACCAACAACTGCCAGTAATTCACCGGAATTGGCCCGAAAAGAAACCTCATCGAGTAGTTGCCGGTTTCGAATGCGATAAGACAGGTTTTTGACTTCTAACATAGCAGTACGATTTTAGGCGACTGTCCGGCGCTTTTCCCGAAACAAAATCCACAGAAAAACCGGTGTTCCGATGAGGGCTGTAAGAATACCAATCGGAAGCTCAGCAGGCGCTACCAGTGTTCGGGCGAGGGTATCGGCCAGCGTGAGTACAATGGATCCACCCAAAGCCGATCCGACCAATACGCGACGGTGGTCAGAACCGGCACCCATCCGAATCAGGTGCGGAATAACCAGCCCCACAAAGCCGATAACACCCGCAACGGCAACGGACGTACCCACAGCCATCGTCGAGAAAATAATAATCTGACGCTTGGTAACCGTTAAGTTGACGCCCAGCATACTCGCCTGACTTTCTCCGAGCGCAAGCAGATTCAGCGATTTTGCTAAGCGCGGAATACCTACCAGAGCAATTATTGTAAACGGCAGAATGGCGAGTACCGAAGTCCAACTGGCACCGCCTAAGCTTCCCAGGCTCCAGAACGTGATGTTGCGAAGCTGTTCATCCGTAGCCAGATACGTCATAATACCAGTCAGTGCGCCGGACAAGGCGTTGATAGCAATGCCCGTAAGCAGCATGGTTGTGATTACGTCTCTCCCCGCTACTCGGGCGATGCGGTACACCAGAAAAGCAGTAGCGCAAGCTCCAAAAAAAGCCACCACCGATAAGGCGTACATGCCTAACATACCCGTCAGCGTCTGGAAAAATTTGGCTTCCAGCACAATCATCATCACCGCTGCCAAAGACGCCCCGGACGAAATCCCAATCAGGCCGGGATCGGCAAGCGGATTCCGAAACAAGCCCTGAATAGCAGCTCCCGAAATGGCCAGACCGGCTCCAATAAGTACGGCCAGACACACCCGTGGCAGACGGATTGCCAGCAATATGGCTTCTTTGGTACTGTCAACCTCCGCTGAATAACCGAATGTCTTGCTTATGATCAGCCCGATTTCGTAAGGAGATACCCGCACGGCACCAACACCAACCGCCAGCACAATTGTCGCTACCAACGCGACGGCCAAAGTCGGCATCAACCACGGATTGACGGTGGTTCGAAAGGCCGATTTTGCGGTTGAGCGAGCGGTAGAGGGAGGATTTATTGTTGCCGTTGTCATCGATCTAGGCTTTAGGCTTTTGGGCGATTTTCTGGGCTAGTTCCTGAAGGGCTTTTCCCAAACGAGGAGAGAACCCAGTCAGTAAATGACCGTCCATTTCAATAATCCGGCTATTTTTTCCGGCGTTGGTTTGGGCTACACCCTGAACTTTTAGTAAACCCGCCGTACCGCCCAGACTTTCCAGACCGCTGTCGAACAGCAGAATCACATCAGGATTGGCCGTTACCAAAGCTTCAGCCGTCAGCGGTTTATAATTGTCAAAGTCAGGCGTTGCATTGACGCCACCCGCCAGCTCAATCATTTTATCGACCTGCGTTCCCCGACCTGATACCATCATCGTACCAGTACCCCGTGCGTAGATAAACAATACTTTGGGGCTATTGGTCGCTTTCTTAACCTGGGCTACATCGGTATCCAGCTTCTTGATCAGTGGTTTGGCTTTCGAACCAACCTGACAGGTTGTGGCTACATCCTGAATCAGTTTTTTCGCGCCTGCAACGCTGTATTCCTGCTGAAAGGAAATCACTTTGATACCCGCCGATTTGATTTGTTCAATCACTTCGGGTTTGGTACCAGCATTCTGAGTCGTTAGCACTAATGTGGGTTTGAGGGAAATAACTCCTTCGGCTGAGATTGTGCGGTTGTGGCCTACTTTGGGTAGCTTTTGCAAAGACTCCGGGTATGTACTCGTTACATCGACACCGATCAGGTGTGATTGTAGCCCTAAGTCGCAAAGAATTTCGCTGACAGTACCGTCCAGCGAAACAATACGAACCGGCTCATCTTTCGACGGCTTGGTTGCGTAAACGATATGGGCGCTACTGAATAGGCCCAGCACAAAACAGGTAAGCCAGGTAACGAAAACGGATGACTTTTTCATGGCGATTTTAGTTAATAAGCTAGTGCTGTCAGTTTCGGGGAGCTAACACCACTTCGGTAAAATGCTGTATTGTGCTGTCAGTTTTAAGAAACTGACAGCACAATACAGCACGGATTGACTTTTATACTTTCTTAACCAGCTTGTATTCGAGCTTGGGTTTACCGCGTTCACCGCCATCCTGCGTTGTGAAGCTGACAAACTTGACTTTGTACACGTTACCAGCGGCATCTTTTACGACGTAGAACCGGTCGGTTTTGACACCAACTGTACCTGTCGTAGCCCGCCAGTTGGCTCCGATTACCGAACGGTCGCTCTTGAAGGTCGTTGTGGCAATATTGCTTTCGGCGTAGGCGTCATACGAAACCGTACTGGTTGTCACTTCAGCCGCTGTTACACCGCCTAGTGTGTTAATCAATACCTGATCCGAGAAATAGTAGGGAATGTCATTGGTGCCATCGCTGGTTTTGTACATAGCTCCCGTCCAGACGATATCCCAGCGCGCTTTAGCGGGTTCTACATCAACCAGAGCACCCGAATCGAACGATACGTAGCGGAAGTTATACGCGTTGTCTTTCGGAATCGACACAGTCTTGAAAGTAGCCTCTTTGATACCCGCGTACTGGAGGGTGTAGCCGGTAGTACCATTGCGCAATACTCTGATTTTTACCCAGCCTTTAGCGGGTGTTGCTCCGCTCGTACCCCGATTGATAATGTATACTTTATTATCGGCATCAGTCGCGGAAATCGCCGGGATGACCGTTTTAGTGAGGTCACCTGTTACGTCGTCTACTAATTTCAATCCCGATGGATCAAAGCCCAACGTAAGGGATAAGCCGACCGTATCAGCCGCAGTAACTTGGGTTAAATCGTTTTTCGCCAAAGCAATCGCACTGGCTCCGGTCATGTTGTTGAGTATAACCCGGAAATCGGTACCCGAATAAAAGCCCAGATCCCAGCTCGCCCGTTTCGCGGCATTCTGAGCATTATTGCTCAAATCGACGAATACGGCATTGACGGCGCTGGCGCCACCTGTACCGCCGTCGAGCGTTAGATTCGTGCCGGATGACACAATCGAGGTGAACTTAACGGTCTGTTTGTTAGTCGTTCCAACCAGAACCGGGCTACCCGCCGACCCAATGGTAAAGCCAATCGTTTCGGCTCCGTTCAGGAAGAGGTTATCGGCTTTAGTCAGCTTGAAGGATGTTTCGCTGCTACCTGCTGGAACGGTCAGCGATAACGTGTTGCTCGTTGTTGCTGGGGTTGTGGTAAACTGCGTTCCGTACGTGATACCGGTAGGAGCGACCTGGATGGTTATAGGCGTAGCGGCATCGACGGCACGTGATAGCTTTAGCTTGATCGTGGATTCTTTGGTGGCCGCATCCATACCCTGTTCGGCACTTTCGAACTGAACAACGTTATCCGGCAACGGCGGGTCGCTTTCTTTACAGGCGTTCAACGTGCTTACAGCGGCAAAAAGCAGGAAGGCAAATACTTTTTTCATAGAATTTGGGATTTTGAGAAACCGCTTTGACCACCGAAGTGTCGGACCACCGAAGTGTCGGACTGTCGAAGCGGAAGTTTCGATTGGAATTGAGGATTGAGTCGTTGAAAGAGAGTAGGGTTATTAGTTTTTGTACCACTGGAAGCTAAGCCCCAGAAAATAAGAACGTCCGTAACTAAGCGGTACCGGTCCTGCCGAACTATGAGCACTACCCGTATCGGTTGATGTGTTGGCCAGCCGGGTGATATTGAACAGGTTCTTAGCGCCTGCGGTAAGGGTCAGATACTTGGCGATTGGCTTTGTCAATGTGATGTCCGCCCAGTGGAATGGCGCTATTTCAGTTAGCGTTGCTGATACCTGATTATCCGCCGTTACAGTAGTCTGATAGCTTGGCCGTCTGCCGGAGTATTTATAGAAAAGGCTGACCTTGGTGTCAAGCGTTGGTAGCGTATACGTAAGGTTCGTATTTACTTCCGGCGACCACATAAACGAGGGTAAGCCGCCTGCGTAGTTTGTGGTGTCCGTTGCCGTCAGCAAGTTATTATAGCGACCAATGTAGGAGAAGCCAACCGTTGCCTGAAGCGCTTTCCAGGTAAAGACATTTTCCAGCGTTACCCCGGTCGTTTTAAACTTGTCGATGTTGATATTCATCGAAACGCGCGGGTCGCTTGGGTCAATTCCGTAGCTGATCAGGTTATTGAAAACGTTATAGAAACCGCCAAGCGTCGATTTAAACTGACGACCTGCCTGCCACACCAGCGATCCATTGATACTATTCGAGGTTTCCGCTTTCAAATTCGGATTGCCGCGAATGGAGTGACTGGCATCGAAAAAGTTGAAATACAGTTCGCGCAGGGCGGGTGAGCGAAAACCCCGTGCGTACGCTAAGCGTAAATCCAGTCGGGGAGAAAGCGCAAATTTGGCGTTCAGGGAAGGAATAGCCGGTGGTGCGTTGTAGACTGAGTTTTTGATGAAGCGCAAACCCGGACGGATGCTAACCTTTGCGGTTGGATTGATTGTCGAAGAGACAAAAAAAGCGTAGTCATTGATGGTGGGTGATCCTGCAATTCTCGCTCCGGAACTGCCATCCAGATTGATATCGACGCCGGGTTGTAAAGAAACTGCCGACGAAACTTTGTACGAAGCTGTAGCGCGGTAGGTCTGGCTGGTGAAAATAGACACGTCCTGTTCGCCTTCGCCCAGCGAAAGCGTGCGTCGGCCTGTACTCAGATCCAGCATTGTTGTCTGGGTCCGGCGTTGATAGTCCGTGTAAGACGCTTGTCCATTGAGTTGCAAACGTTCGCTCAATTTCCAGTCGCCCTGTACTTGATGAACGTAACGGTGGGTAATGTATCGCTGGTCGCGGGCCTGACGCGTGTTGACATTCTCAATACCCTGGCTTAGTAAGTCCTCTTTCAGCGCATCCAGCCGGTAATACACAATCAGGTTTTCGTTGCGATAGCCGATTTTGCCATGCCCAAATAATTGGTCTTTAGGAAGCCAGTCTTTAGCGCGCCCAGTGGCTTGTCCCTGCCAGCCGCCGAAGGTATTGTTCGTAGCTCCAGCCGATACGTTCCAGCCTTTCTTCTGCCACGTAACATTCGCTGTCTGGAGGTGTAAGCCTTGGTTAGCGAAGGGGCTGTACTCGTTACCAACGGTTTCTTCCTGAACGCGAGCGTTGATGCCAAGCCGTTCGTTGCCCGGTTTTTTGGTAATGATATTGATAACCCCCGCCAGCGCATCCGAACCGTACGAAACCGACATCGGGCCTTCTACAATCTCAATCCGCTCGATTGAATTAATATCGATCTGGTTTAAGCTCTCGCGAGTGTCGCCCCGGTCTACCATTGGTAAGCCATCCAGTAGAATCTTTACGTTTCGGCCCGACATACCCATCAGCTGAATATCGGTTGTACCTAGCATAAGGTCGTTCGAAAAGCGAAACCCTAACTCATTGTTCAGGACGCCAATCACGTTGACGGCCCCCCGTAAACGAATGCGTTCACTGTTGATTACCCGTACCTGATAGACCGATTTTTTCATCGATTGAGGCTCGTATTGCCCTGTTACAACCACTTCGTCCAGTTGATTCTGAGCGGCTTTAAGGCGGATTATGACGGTGCTAGACTTATTATTTTCCATGTCGACGGTCTGTCTGGTCGGTTCGTAGCCGACCATCGAGATTTGTAATTCGTACCGGCCCGAAGCTAAGTCGTCTAGTGTAAAATGGCCGTTGTTATCCGCCGTAGTGGCCCGTTTGAGCGACTTGATCTGTACCGTAGCAGCACTTCCAGGCGTACCATCGGCTAAGAGGATTGTTCCTTCGATACGGCTAGCGGGTTGCTGGGCACGAACCAGGGTAGGCAAAGTCAGTACCAGCAGCGTTACGATCATTGATAGACAGTGGGTATACGTATATCTCATAAGGGACGCTGGTTCGTTTGTACTGCTAGGAAGGTTTAACTTGTTTATTTGTGCGCTACGTTGACGTAATCAATTGATAATCAATAAGTCTGTTGATGAAGTACTATGTCGAATCTCCGAAGAAGAAAAGTCTTTCGGAAGAGATTTTATTAAGACTTATTATAAATAGACTGCAAAAGTAAGCGCCCTGTTGTATGAAGCAAGAATTATTTAGAATTTGTCTTAATAAATTTAATGAACGGTAACCACTAGCAAGTGAGGGCAGGAGATTCGGGATAGGCAAAAAAAATAGTCCCGTTGATCGGGACTATTGTAGAACTGGGGTATCTGAATGGTTACGTTAAGATTTCAAGCTAATTTTTCGGCCCGTTTCGGCAGCCTGGTAAATAGCCTGCAACAGTCGAACGTCGCGTAGGCCTTCCTCGCCCGTGATATGATCAGGCAGTTTTTTGCCGTCCAGCAGATCTTTACATACACCGTCCATGTGCATGGCCTGGTGGTTTACAACGGGTTGCTCAATCGGTCCTTTGCTGGTGCGCCCTTTAAGCGGGCCATAACCGAAAGCGGGTGCTAATTCAAACCAGCCTTTCTCGCAGGAAGCATACAGCCGTTCAATGCCCGCTGTATAGCTCGTAGTCGAGTTGGAGACGGCTCCGCTCGGAAACTGGAACTGCCAGAACATCGTCTCTTCTACATCTTTAAATTTATCCGGCTCCGTTTTTGGGGAGAACTGCGCCGTGACAGAAATGGGCTCTTCGCCGGTTACGTAACGAGCACCCTGTACGGCGTAAATACCAACGTCCATCAGTGGTCCACCGCCCGCCATGCTTTTTTTCATGCGCCACTGCGTCGGATCGCCGATGCGGAAGCCATCACTGCTTTCGACAAATTTGATTGGGCCGAAAACCTTTTCCTGACCGAGCCGCATTACCTCCTTCGTGAATGGTTCGTAGTGAAGCCGGTAGCCAATAGCCAACTGCTTGTTGGCCTTTTTGCAGGCGTCAATCATATTCTGACAAGCTTTAGGAGTAATGGCCATCGGCTTTTCACAAATGACGTGTTTGCCTGCCTGAGCCGCACGAATCACAAATTCTTCATGCATCGAATTGGGCGTAACGACGTAAACAACATCGATATCCTTGTTATCGGCAATCCGGTCGAAGTTTTTGTAGTCATAAACGTTGGCCTTCGGGATGTTATACTTCTGCATCCACTCTTCTGCTTTCGAAGGCGTTCCCGTTACGATTCCTGCCAGACGGCAATTTTGGGTTTGCTGTAGAGCAGGAGCCAGCTGATTCTTACTATAGCTTCCTAAACCAAGTAAAGCAATCCCCAGCTTCCGTCCCTGATTAGGCGAATCGATTTGAATGGGATTGCCGAATACATCGGTCAGAGTTGGCATCGTGAGAGCCGATGCGCCAAGGCCTGCCAGAAAATTTCTGCGCGAAAGTGAGTTTAATAGCATAGATGAGCCGATTTTGTATAACTCGTTCCGAAAAGACGCCAGGCGAGTTTATCTACCTAATGCAAAAAAAGCCACCCTTGTTTACAAAGGTGGCTTTTTACAAGCGACTGTTCCGCGTTTCGGTGACCTGACTCGACGACCTAGAAAATATACTTGTTTTCGGCAATCATCGCATCGGCAATCTGACGACGTGCGTCTTTCAGATTCATCGGGTCTATCTTAGTAAACCGTTTCAATCCCATCAGCATACCACGAAGTTCGTCGCCTTCGGCAAACGAGGTGATTGCTGCACGGCCCGCATTGTTAACTTTTTCAACGGCTTCGTGTAAATAAATCAGTGCCATCTGTTTTTGCAGCGCAACTGACTCTTCACCCTTCATGCCGATCAGCTTTTCAACGCGTAGCAATACCGATTCGGCAATGTAAATTTCAATAACCATATCGGCAATGTTCATCAGAATTTCCTGCTCGTTGGAGAGGGTCATCATGAACTTCTGCACGGCGGCTCCGGCTACCATCAGCGCGGCTTTCTTGAGGTTGCGCAAGGCTTTCTTCTCGGCGATGAAAATGCCTTCTTCCTCTTCCGTGTTGAAATCCGGAATAGACATGATCTCTTTAGCGACGGCCATTGCAGGACCCATCAGGTCCAGTTCACCTTTCATCGCCCGCTTCAAAAGCATATCGACAACCAGCATTCGGTTGATCTCATTTGTGCCCTCAAAAATCCGATTGATGCGGGCATCCCGGTAAGCACGATCCATGGGCGCATCAGCAGAATAACCCATGCCGCCGTACACCTGAACGCCTTCGTCAACGACATAATCCAGCACTTCGGAACCGTGTACTTTCATGATGGCACATTCGATGGCAAACTGCTCCAGCGCTTTCAGCTTAGCCGGACCGTCTTCCATACCCTGGCTTTTCAGATCCTCGATCAGTTCGTCGATGTTCTGCCCCGCCCGGTAGCTCGCGGTTTCGGAAGCGTACACCTTGAGTGCCATTTCGGCCAACTTGTGCTTGATCGCACCAAACTGCGAAATTGGCGTTTTGAATTGCTTCCGCTCGTTTGAGTAGCGAATGGCGTTGTTGATTACTTCTTTTGAGCCGCCAACCGCTGCAATACCCAATTTGATCCGGCCGATGTTCAGAATATTAACGGCGATTTTGAAACCGTTACCCCGCTCCGACAGTAAGTTCTCAACGGGTACTTTTACGTCGTTGAAGAAAATCTGGCGGGTGTCGGAGCCTTTGATGCCCATCTTATGTTCCGGCTCATTCATCGTGATGCCGTCGAAGGTGCGATCCACGATGAAAGCGGACAAGTTTTTGTCCGGCTGCCCATTCTCGTCATATACTTTGGCAAACACGATGTACACGTCCGCGAAACCGCCGTTGGTGATCCACATTTTTTGGCCGTTCAACACGTAGAACTGACCATCTTCGCTTAGCGTGACTTTGGTCTTTCCTGAGTTGGCGTCGGAGCCGGAGTCCGGTTCGGTAAGGCAGTAAGCCGCTTTCCATTCACCGGTAGCCAGCTTTGGTAAGTATTTCGATTTTTGTTCGTCGTTGCCGTAATAAACAATCGGTAGCGTTCCGATACCGGTATGAGCCGATAAGGCTACCGAAAAGGAGTGGCCCGCTCCGGTTACTTCAGCGACCAGCATGGAGGTATTGAAATTCATGCCGAATCCGCCAAACTCTTCGGGGACCGATGTACCTAACAGGCCCAGTTCACCCGCTTTGTCCATCAGCGATGAAATCAGCTCAGGTGCCTTGGCGTTATCAATTTCGTTTAACCGCGGCCAGATTTCACGTTCCAGAAATTCACGGCTACTAGCGGCAATCATTTGCTGCTCTTCGGTAAATTCTTCGGGAATAAAAACGTGAGTCGCGTCAGTTTCTTTAATTAGAAACTCACCACCTTTGATGGAGGCTTTGGGTTCCGTCGAAATCATCTTGAAAGGGTTTTGTTATGCGTGCATACTAATCACTAGACAAAGAAACGAATTTTGTAAATAGTATGCAAGCATACTAACGGTAAAAAACAAAGGTCAAACTGCCCACTTACTAGAAAAATTTTCAGCATAAATTAAAAAATAGTACCTATGATCTTATAGGCTTACATGCTGTGCTTTTACTTTGTAAACTATATTCGGGGAATTATTACAACAGAATGTTATTAAGAATGGGATTTATATCGTTTTATCCGTCAATTGTTTCAAATGGCCTTAAGACGTTTGTCCATTTATTGCTTTCTGCTGCGTGTGTAATCCTTTCTGCTTCGTTTACCGTTGGGCAATCGCTACCGGAAGTGCCCTTCGATATTGAATTTGCCGGCGTTTCGGTTCACCTAACTCAGCCGAGCCGGTTACAGGTGCAGCAGGAAGTACGTTCGATGTACGCAAATCGAGGCCAGATTCAGGCGGAGATGAGTACGCTTCAGCAGTTGACTACGCTTATAAAACCTCTTTTCAAAGAAGCGGATATTCCCGACGATTTTCGCTATGCTGCCTTGCCCTTCACCGATATTGATTCGCTGGGTTTTTGGGGAATAACGTCAGCGCAGGCTAAAGACCTTAAGCTTCGCATCGACAATACGGTCGATGAGCGCTATCATCCCGTCTTAAGTACGGAAGCAGTGCTCGCTAACTTGGCCCGTCTGCAAAAAACGCAGGGTAACTACGTCCTGTCTCTCATACAGTATCTCAAAGGCGAAAGAAGACCGGCTGCTCCTAGCCGGATCGATCCAACCTATCTTCTGGTTTCTCCGCAGAGTCCGCCGTTGCTTTGGAAAATTCTGGCTCGAAAACTCGTTTTCGATTATGAGCAACCTACCTATCACCCGACGAATACGTATGTTTTGTTTGAGTACCAGGATGGGGAGGGAAAAACGCTTCGAACGATTGCGGAGCGTTTGCGGGTTCCTGTAGAACGAATCGATCCGCTGAACAGATGGCTTAAAACGGCGGCTATCCCAACTGACAAAGAGTATAGTGTGCTGATTCAGGTAACACCCGATGAGTTTTCGGCAGTTCGGGCGGTGGCCGAGTCAGGCCGGGGACGGCAGGTTGACGTTGGTTTTCCGATACTGGTCAAGCAGGATGAACAAGGTGAAGGACTGCGATCACTGGCTATTTTCTACACGATCAACGATCGTAGGGGAGTTCAGGCACAAAATTGTGACAATTTTATTACATTGGCTTTCTACGGAAATGTTACCGTTAACGCATTCCTGAAGTATAATGATCTTGGTGTAAAAGATGTTGCCCGGCCCGGTGAAATCTATTACCTCGAACGAAAAGCGAAACGAGCCAAAGTGCCCTATCACGTCGTGCAAAAAAATCAGACCTTACGTGAAGTGTCGAATATGTACGGCGTCCGGTTGAGTTCGTTGCTAAAATTCAATCACCTTACGTCTACGCAACGGATTCAGATTGGGCGCGTATTATGGCTACAAAACAAACGTCCGGCAGATAGACCCGCAGAGTACCGCCAGCTTCCGGTAGATGAACAGTATATTAATCATCCGGATGATCCCGTTGTCGTGGAGAAGCCCGCACCGACACCCCGCTCGGTCGATACCGTTCAGAATATTACTCGCCAAAGTGAATCTGTCGCTCAATCCAATGTGAAACCGTCGGTTGCTAATCCGCCCGTGACTAGTGATACCGCTGCTCAGATCCTGGATGAAGACTTAACAGCCATTGATGACTCGCTGGCCAAGGTAGAAGTACCCCTGGAGGAAATGCCAGGTACAATAAAGCTTCACGTTGTAACCGCTGGCCAGACCTACTTTACCGTCGCTCGTCTGTATGGCGTTAAGGTTAGCCAGCTTTGTGCATGGAATAACCTTTCTCTACGAACACCGCTTAAGGCGGGGCAAGAACTTATTGTCGATGTAAGCGAAAAAGAGCGTCCGAAGGCAGTTAAGCCAGTGGCAAAAAAACAGCCGAAGCGCGACAATCTGGTCAATTTGTACGTTGTTTCGCCCGAAAGAGCGATACCTGTCAGACCGCTCAAGCCAGATACGTACCACATCGTACAGCCCGGTCAAACTCTATACCGGGTTAGCGTTATCAACAAGGTGAGCGTTGACGATCTAAAGCGTTGGAACAACCTAGTCAATAATATTATCGAAGTTGGTCAAAAGCTACTGATTCGAAAATAAAACAGCCGGACAGAACCTAGTTCTATCCGGCTGCGACAAAATCGTAGGTCAGCTTAATTCAGCCGTTCGAATATACCGGCAACGCCCTGTCCACCACCGACGCAGGCTGAGACCATGCCGTACTTCTGATCACGGCGACGCATCTCATTCAGCAACTGAACGGACAAGCGTGCACCAGTCGAGCCGAGAGCGTGACCCAGGGCAATGGCACCACCGTTTGGATTAATTTTGCTTGCGTCAAGTCCCAATTCCTGAATGACCGCCAGCGACTGAGCTGCGAACGCTTCATTCAGTTCGATCAAATCAATATCGTCTTGCTTGATACCCGCTTTTTGTAACGCCAGCGGGATGGCGGCTACTGGACCGATACCCATAATGCGTGGCTCAACGCCTGCTGTTGCGTAAGAAACCATTCGGGCAACTGGTTGCAGATTCAACTCATTAACCAGCCGTTCTGACATCACTAGCACGAAAGCAGCACCATCCGACGTTTGCGACGAGTTACCCGCCGTTACCGAGCCGCCCGCTGCAAACACGGGTTTCAATTTGGCAAGACCGTCGGCACTGGTATCTTTCCGAGGACCTTCATCCTGCGAAACGGTCCATTCCCGACTTTTCTTTTTACCGCTTTCGGGGTCAAAATAGGTTTCGCTCACGCTGATAGGAACAATCTCATCCGTAAATTTTCCTTCTTTCTGCGCGGCCAATGCTTTTTGATGCGATTCATAAGCGAACTCGTCCTGAGCGTCGCGGCTGATTTTAAATTGCTGGGCGACTTGCTCGGCGGTCAGTCCCATGCCAATGTAATAGTCGGGATGCGCTTTTGCGATTTCGTAGTTCAAGGCTGTTTTCCAGCCCATTACGGGGACCATCGACATGGATTCGGTCCCGCCAGCAATGATGCAGTCAGCCAGACCGGCGTGGATTTTTGCCGAGGCAATAGCAATGGCCTCTAACCCCGAACCGCAATAACGATTGATTGTCATTCCTGGTACGCTGTTTGGCAAGGATAGCAACGCAATGTACCGGGCTATTTGCATTCCCTGTTCCGCTTCCGGAACGGCGTTTCCGACAACAAGATCTTCAACGCGAGCAGGGTCCAGATTAGGAACTTGGCTAATTAAATGCTTGATAACTTCAGCCGCCATATCGTCGGGGCGGGTGAAACGGAGACCGCCCCGTGGCGCTTTACCAACGGCTGTGCGATATCCGGCTACAATGTATGCGTCCATAAATAGACTGTTGGTTACTGATTAAGCAGGAAACTCACTGCAATAACTCATTTTTTGCGGGAATAATTACACTATCCGCCAAAATTATTATGCAAGCATACTATATTTTACACGCATTTTCCGAGATCTACTTAACACCCAACTGTCTTTTGAAAAAGGCCCAGGATTCGAGGTAAACATTAATATCGTTGGGATAATCGTGCTTACCATTCAGTACTTTTAACAGTGTGATTTCTGGCTTCCCTTTTTGTGAATACGTGTATTGCTCAATGGTTTTACCATCGGCAGGGTCGGTGTCGGGGAGGAATTTTTTGGTAGGCTCATTTTTGTAGCCCGCCAGCGAGGACCAGTAGTGAAAGGTTCTATCCGTAGAGCGGACCATACCCAAGCTGATGTTGTTCGTGAGCACTTCACCACCGTTGTACGGGTTGACATTATCGGCAGTACCATTTACGATCATAACGGGAATGGCTATTCGTTTCTCCGGACAATCCAGGTTGTTGGTATCGGGTAGGTTCGCAATAAGCGCCGAAATGGCGCGAAACTTCTCCGGCATTGTCAACGCAAGCTTATACGCCATATGACCACCTCCCGACGTTCCAACGGCGAAAACCTGTTTGGTGTTGATCTGGTAGTGTTGACTGAAGTAGTTGATCATAGCCTCAAAAAAGGCATTGTCGTTGATGTCTTCCAGATTGGCGGCCGACTGTGCTGTTTTGCGGCATTCGTTCCAGTATTTCTTGTAACCATCGGGATAGACGAGTAAGATATTTTCCTTCGGCGCGATAGCTTCGAGCTTTTGAGCCCCGCTTCGCATACCCTTCCCATTACCGCCTGAGCCGTGCAAAACAAAAACCAATGAAGCACCGGACTGAGTTGGTTTCAGAAAGTGAAACGTTCGTTGATGCCCCTCAATCTGAACCGAATCATCTTGTAGCTGCCCCCGGCTGAGGGTAATCGTCAGCGTAAACGATATGAGTAATAGGTAGCGTAGCATACGTGTAAACTAAATGAGCCGCTCATTGAGCGGCTCGTAAATTAAGGTATTTTGAAAACTTATAAAAGAAATCAAAAATGACGGTCGCCCGCTTCCCGTTTGCCCAGCAGCACTGCACCAACCATGGCTATCAGGAAAAGGACTGATGCTAATTCAAATGGCAGAATGTAATCGCTGTACAGCAAACTTCCGAGGTTTTCTACTAGACCCGTTTTGGCATTAAATGATCCTTGGCTGACCGTTGGAACTTGCGCGCTTTTTGCTCTGAAAATGGTAATCAGCATCACCATAAGCAGACCACCGACGATCACGGACGCCATTTTGGTCAGATTGGTTCTTGACTCTTCTTCCTCTTTCCGCAGGTTCAGAAACATGATCGTAAACAGAAAGAGTACCATGATTGCTCCCGCGTACACAATAATGTTGACCGCTGCCAGGAACTGAGCGTTTAACAATACATAGTGGCCTGATAGGCAGAAAAATGTAGCGATCAGAGCAAGTACGCTATAAATCGGATTGCGAGCGGTAACAACGCCAATAGCGCTAAAAATAGTAAGGGCTGTCAGCGCCAGAAACAGATAGCCAGTAGGCGTTAACGTTTTAAAGAAATTTAAAAATTCTGTCATAGTCCGGGTGAATGAAGAACGATGGGTGACAATAGTTGGCTAGGTGGCAGCCCGTGTCAGACTAGGTTCTGTTGGCGTAGCTTTTACTTCTGAATTGGCCGCGCGAACATACCGGTCATCCATTTTCTCGACAAGACGATCTTTACCGTAAATAACCTGATCGCGCTCCTGAAAGACAGGTACCATACGGTCGTGACGCAGATAAACGGCCTGCTTGGGACAAGCTTCTTCGCAGAGGCCACAGAAGATACAACGCAGCATGTTGATCTCGTAAACCGCAGCGTATTTCTCTTCCCGGTAAAGTTTCTCTTCGCCTTTTTTGCGCTCGGCAGCTACCATCGAAATGGCCTCTGCTGGGCAGGCAACCGCACATAAGCCACAGGCGGTGCAGCGTTCGCGGCCTTGCTCATCACGTTTGAGAACGTGATGCCCACGGTAAATTGGACCCAGGTATTTTTTTACCTCCGGGTATTGAATAGTCACTTTCTTCCGAAACAAGTGACGGATCGTTATACCCAACCCGCTGATAACGGCGGGGAGGTACATTCTTTCCGCCAGCGTCATTTCTTTATTGCTGACTTGTTTTGAGCGATTCGTTAGTTGCATGTTTTTCAGAGCTCAGAATCAGCTTTTGCTGGACGGTTTTACAAAAGACCGTCCAGCAAAAGCCATAACCTGTTAGGACTGTTGCGGAACAATTTCTCGTTTAGGCGCGCGTGACATTGATGTTGCAGCGAGTACAATCATCACAATAGCGATTAACCAACTCGCGTATTTGATGTTGAAAAGCAAGCCTGCTCCGGTCACAATCACATTGAGAATCGCTAGCGGAATAAACATCTTCCAGCCCAGATTCATCAGTTGGTCGTAGCGGAAGCGAGGAAGCGTCCAGCGTACCCACATAAAGAAGAAAATAAAGAAGAAGATCTTACCGAAGAAAACCACAAACTGAATAGCCGTGGCTAAGTTATGCCCGGTTACTGCGCCCAGACTAGTTTCGAGAGCGGCTCCCACTTCGTTCATAAATGGGTAATGGAAGCCACCGAAATACAACGTTGAAATGAATGCCGATGAAACAAACATGTTGATGTACTCCGCGAAGAGGTAGAAGCCAAGCTTCATCGAGCTGTATTCGGTATGGTAACCACCAACAAGTTCCGTTTCGCACTCAGGTAGGTCGAACGGGGTACGGTTACACTCCGCAAAAGCGCAGGTCAAGAAAATGACGAAGCCCAGCGGCTGGGTGAATACGTTCCACTCAAAAAAGCTAGCTTGCTCGTTAACGATGGCCCGCAGCGACAAAGAACCAGTCATCATCAGGATCGCGATTATGGAAAGACCCAGCGCGATCTCGTAGCTGATGTTTTGTGAAGCCGCTCTGATGGCACCCAGCAACGAAAACTTGTTGTTCGACGCCCAGCCGCCAACCATAACGCCGTATACGCCCAGCGATACTACGCCGAAAATGTACAGTACGCCAATGTTGATTTCAGTACCCTGTAAAGTAACATCGTAGTTGATGTTGTTCCAGGCAAACCGGATGCTGTCGCCAAACGGAATAACGGCACTCGACATCAGTGCTGTCAGCATGGCTAGGCAAGGTCCCAGAATAAAAAGCCACTTGCTTGCCTGGGAAGGAATGAAATCCTCTTTAAAAAACATCTTGCCCGCATCGGCAAGGGGTTGCATCAGCCCCCAGGGGCCTGCGCGGTTTGGTCCAAGACGATCCTGCAAGAACGCGGCTACCTTGCGCTCCCCGTAGGTGGAGTAGGCTGCGATGACGAGCGTTATCACAAAGAGTACCAGGATAATGATTCCTCTAACGATTAATACGGTCAGATCCATTTCTAAAAGTTTTCGGTTTTTAGTTTTTCGATAGCCAGGTTATTTCGTACCAACTATCCGGAAACTGAAAACACTTTACCTATAAACTTATCAAGGTTCGGGCTCCATTGCCGACGGCAACTTGGCAAAACGCTCAGGTGGCAACTGTTGAATTTTCAATTGCGACGTATCCCGCTCTTCGTGAATTTCTTTGTACTCCGCTGCTGCTAACCGCTGACCGAAACTCGGTTTAATCGTATCTGCCCGGTATTTGTTGGCCGAAATGACAGAACTGCGTGAGATCTTGGTTGGTCCCTCAATCGTCCAGTCACTGGTTTTCTTTTTCTCGAAGCGGCAGGTATTACAGATAAACTCGGTAACCTCGTTCCACTCGTTTTTGCGAGCTGTTACCCGGATCACCTCGTCGCCACGATACCAAAGCGTTACGTTACCCGAGCAGGTTGGACAATCGCGGTGGGCATCGACGGGTTTCGTAAACCAAACCCGGTTTTTGAACCGGTAGGTTTTATCGGTTAGTGCACCAACCGGACAAACATCAATGACGTTACCCGAGAAATCGTTATCAATCGCTTTTTCGATGTACGTTCCGATTTCGGCTGCGTCACCCCGACCTAACACGCCATGAACGCGTTTGTTCGTGATCTGATCGGCTGTATACACGCAACGATAGCACAGAATGCAACGCGTCATGTGCAACTGAATGTAGGGACCGAGGTCGTTTTTCTCGAACGTCCGGCGATCTTCTTCGTAACGTGTCGTTGCTTTGCCATGATCAAAAGAAAAGTTTTGAAGATCACATTCGCCGGCCTGATCGCAAACGGGGCAGTCCAGCGGGTGGTTAAGCAACAAAAATTCAACAACACCATTGCGGGCGTCAATTACTTGTGGGCTGGTTGTGTTCTCGACGATCATACCATCCTGTACGGCTGTCAGACACGAAGCGACCAGTTTAGGCATTGGCCGTGGGTCTTTAGCCGAACCTGCGGCTACCCGAACCAAACACGCCCGACATTTGCCGCCACTGCCTTTCAAGGGCTGATAATAGCACATGGCAGGAGGAGCCACCTCCGGACCAATTTTGCGGGCGGCCTGCAAAATGGTTGTGCCCGGTTCCACCTCGACTTCGATTCCGTCGATGGTGACTTTCAACAGTTGCGGCTTTACATCTTCCATATAGTATGCTGCGGCTTTTAGCCACTCACTAATTAGTCTATTGCGGCTTGTGGGCCGTCTTACTTTATACCAAAGCCATCTCGCCCCGATAAACAGCACCGGGCTGTGTCGCTTCGGATGGGTTGTCTATATGCCACTGAAACTCATCACGGAAGTGCCGTATCGCACTGGCAACAGGCCACGCAGCAGCATCACCAAGCGGGCAGATGGTATTTCCTTCAATTTTCTTGGCTACATCTACCAGCAGATCAATATCCTGCTGATGGCCATGCCCGTATTCGATCCGGTGCAGTACTTTCTCCATCCAACCGGTACCTTCGCGGCAGGGGCTGCATTGGCCACAAGACTCGTGGTGGTAGAAGCGGGAGAAATTCCATGTGTTACGAACGATACAGGACGTTTCGTCGAAAACAATAAACCCGCCCGAACCGAGCATAGTACCCGTTGCGAAACCACCATCGGATAACGATTCGTAGCTCATTAACCGCTTTTCGCCGTTGGCTAGTGTCAAGGCCAGATTCGCCGGGAGAATGGGGACGGAAGAACCACCCGCTACGAGTGCTTTAAACTTATGACCAGTCCGGATGCCACCACACCATTCGTCCGCGTAGATAAAATCTTCGACTGGAACTCCTAACTCAATTTCGTAAACGCCCGGTTTGTTGATGTGACCAGAAGCCGAAATCAGTTTGGTGCCCGTACTACGACCAATACCAATCGCTGCGTACGCATCACCGCCATTGTTGACAATCCAGGAGGTCGTCGCAATCGATTCGACGTTGTTGACTACCGTTGGGCATTGGTACAAACCTTTGACAGCTGGGAACGGTGGCTTATTCCGTGGGTTACCACGTTTTCCTTCCAGCGATTCCAGCAGAGCGGTTTCTTCACCACAGATATACGCACCACCACCGGGTTGTACGACCAGTTCGAGGTCATAACCGGTACCGAGAATATTCTTTCCTAAGAAACCTTTGGCTTCTGCCTCGGCAATGGCTTTTTCAAGAATACGGATTACGTACATCAGTTCACCCCGCACGTAGATGAACGACTTATTGGCACCAAGCGCAAACGATGAAACAATCATTCCCTCAATCAATAGGTGAGGAAGATTTTTCATCAGATAATGATCTTTGAATGTGCCGGGCTCCGATTCGTCAGCGTTACAAACCAGGTATCGGGGAACACCTTCCGGCTTGGCCAGAAAGCTCCATTTCATACCCATTGGGAAACCCGCTCCGCCCCGGCCCCGAACACCCGCTTTTTTCACTTCTTCGACAATTTCATCGGGTGTCATTGTCTTTAGTGCCTTCTCAACGGCGGTGTAGCCACCTTGTTTCCGGTATACATCAAAAGTTTCGATGCCCGGAACGTTAATATGTTCGGTTAATATTTTAGTAGCCATGTGTTACTTCGACAATTCGTCAATAATCTCGTCTACACGCTCGTTGGTCAGATTCATGTAGTACTTCTCCCGAATCTGAAATACCGGACCCATGCCACAAGCCGCTAAGCATTCTACTTCCTTGAGCGTAAAACGCCCATCCACCGTTGTCTGACCGGTATCAATGCCAAGGCGATGCTTCAGGTGAGCTAGCACATCTTCGCCACCCATCAGGCAGCATGGACCCGTACGGCAGTATTCAATTACATGCTGACCAACGGGATCAATGTGGTACATGGTGTAGAACGTCGCTACTTCATACACCTCAATGGGCTGGATATCGAGTAGCCGGGCCACGTAGTCCATACCTTCCGGACTTGTCCAGCCTTCTTGTTCCTGCAACAGGTGAAGTAAGGGTAGCAAAGCCGATTTCTGCCGATCTGCCGGATAGCGGGCTATTATTTCCTGTGCTTTTGCTACACGCTCCGGTGTAAAAACTACCGTTTTATTTTCAACAGTCTTACTCATAACTGAAACTATAAACCGCTTGGGTGGGCCAGCCACGGCTTGGTGAAACTTACATTACGCATCTAATTCACCAGCAATGACGTTCATACTACTCATGATAATAATGGCGTCTGACAGCGTCATGCCTTTACACATTTCAGGGTAAGCCTGGTAGTAGATAAAGCATGGACGACGGAAGTGTAACCGGTAAGGAGCCCGGCCCCCGTCGCTGATCAGATAAAAGCCCAACTCGCCGTTACCACCTTCAACCGCGTGGTAAACCTCACCAACAGGGGCGTCGATTTCACCCATCACAATCTTGAAGTGATAGATAAGAGCCTCCATGTTTTTGTAAACTTCCTGTTTGGGAGGAAGGTAATACTGAGGGGCATCGGCGTAATGAGAGCCTTCGGGTAGGTTGTCAATCGCCTGTTTGATGATGCGCAGACTTTGCCACATCTCCTCCCCACGAACCATGTAACGGTCATACGTATCACCGCTCTGACCAACGGGAATGTCGAATTCGAAATCCTGGTACGACGAGTACGGGTTCATAACACGAACATCGTAGTCAACACCGGCGGCCCGTAGATTCGGACCCGTGAAACCGTAGCTGAGCGCACGTTCTGCCGAAATGCCACCGACGTTCACAACCCGATCCATGAAAATCCGGTTGCGGTTGAACAGGTTTTCAAACTCAGTCAGTACTTTTGGAAAACGGTCCAGGAATTCTTTTATCTTCCGAATAGCAGTAGGAGAAAGGTCGCGCTCCATGCCACCGATCCGGCCCATGTTAGTCGTCAGACGAGCTCCACAAACTTCTTCGTAGATATCGTAAATTTTCTCACGCTCCTGGAATATGTACGTAAAACCGGTGAGCGCACCCGTATCAGCACCCAGAATGGCGTTACAAATGATGTGGTCAGCAATGCGGGCCAGCTCCATCATAATGACACGGATGTATTGAGCGCGCTTAGGAACGTCAATGCCGAGCAGTTTCTCAACCGTCATGTGCCAGCCCATGTTGTTGATAGGCGACGAGCAGTAATTCATGCGGTCGGTAAGCGTCGTAATCTGGTAGAAAGGACGCCGTTCTGCAATTTTTTCAAAGGCCCGGTGGATATAGCCAATTGTCTGCTCGCCCGATACGATTTTCTCCCCATCCATTTGCAGAATGTTCTGGAAAATACCGTGAGTAGCAGGATGCGTTGGCCCAAGGTTGAGCGTGGTCAGTTCGTTAACGTACTGAACAGGACCTTGTTCGGCAGGCAGGTTTTTATTCGCTATATCGAGTTCTTCAGAAACCATATGTCAAAGGGTAAAAAGCAAAAGAACGGACGAGTGATAAATATAAAATCACGGGTCGGTCCTTTGCACGTTTATCGTCCAAACAAGGCGTCGATCTTATCCTCTCGAGTTTGATCTTCAAGCGGATATTCTTTGCGCATTGGGTGATAATCCATTTCTTCCATGTTCAGGATTCGACGTAAATCCGGATGACCATCGAAGATAATGCCGAACAGGTCAAAAGTTTCTCGTTCCATCCAGTTCGCGCTCATGAACAGCGGAATAGCCGTTGGAATGTGAAGATCCTCGTTCGACAGATAGACTTTAACGCGTAGCCGGAGGTTATTGATCAGGCTGTGCAAGTGATACACAACGCAGAACTCTTTTCCGGGAGAATCAGGATAATGAACGGCTGTGATATCGGTCAGAAAACCAACCTGCAAAGTCGAGTGCTCTTTCAGAAAAGTGATGAGCGAAATGATTGTCTCGCGGGTAGTCGAAAATGTTAACAGATCATAAGGATCGTCAAAATCACTAACGGCTTCACCAAATTGAGTAATGATGGTTTGCGCGACTGATTCGTTCGTCAGCATAGGGGTGGGTAAGACAACTTTATGCGGGGTTGGTAGTATCTGTGGCGACCAATCTCACGTAAAGCGGTTATTACTGAATATTATACGAGTTCAACAACTTCTGGTATTCTTCTGTATTACGACGGCGCAGCGATTCGTTTTTGGCCAGCTCCTGAATCTGCATGACTCCTTCAATAATCTGTTCAGGACGTGGTGGGCAACCAGGTACGTATACGTCAACCGGAATGATCCGGTCAATACCCTGCAACACGCTGTAGGTATCGAAAATACCACCGCTCGACGCGCAGGCACCAATAGCCACTACCCAGCGCGGTTCAGCCATCTGTAAATATACCTGCTTGACAACAGGGCCCATTTTTTTTGCAATGGTACCGGCTACCAGAAGCATATCAGCCTGACGGGGCGAAAAGCTGTTCCGTTCAGAGCCAAAACGACCTAAATCCCAGTCGGAAGCCAGGGTAGCCATGAATTCAATGCCGCAGCATGAGGTTGCAAATGGCAGTGGCCAGAGCGAATTTGCCCGGGCCAGTCCAATTACTTTATCGAAAGAAGTGGCAGAGAATCCCTGCCCGTCATAACTAGGCGGAGCTTCGGCCAGCTTAATGTCAGTTGCCATAAAACGTTGTGTTTGATTACTCTAACAACGAATAAGAATGTACTAAAATTCATTTACTGCTGCTATTCCCACTTCAAAACACCCTTGCGGATGATGTAATAGAAACCAGCCAGCAACAAGCCCATAAACAAAACCATTTCAATAAAACCGGTCATGCCAAGCCCTTTGAAATTAACAGCCCATGGGTACAAAAAGATTACTTCCACGTCGAACAAAACGAACAGGATAGCGATCAGAAAATACTTGATCGAGATTGGCGTGCGTGCATCACCCTGAACAGGAATACCGCACTCAAATGGATCATCTTTTTTCTCACTGTTCCGCTTGGGACCAATGGCATGGGTTACAAACATCGTTGTGATGATGAAACCAAGGGCTAAACCAAGCTGAATGAGCACCGGCAGATAGTCGGCCGGCAGGTAAGTCGCGTTCATACAGTACTATTAAAAGTAGTGCTACAAAGGTAGCGATAAAACCAATAAGCACATTTAATTGCTGCCCGGACGTTCATCCGAACATCCTCCAAATATACAGGCTAACCGCCTTTTTTTCAACAGATAGCCCCCGGTCAACTGTTACTTAGAACGCTTATAAACAAGAAGTCCTTTTCAGTGAAAAGGACTTCTTGGTAAGTAGGTTATTGTTCGACGTATTACTGAGCAACGATCACGCGCCGGGATACGTTGAACCCAGCTGCCCGAATTCGGATAATGTATTCACCTTTAGCAAGTCCTGACAGGTCTACCGCTTTTCGCTCATTGAACAACGGTACCACGTAGGAGGATAATTGCTGGCCGGTCATGGAGTAAACGTCAACGAGCGCATCTTTCAGATTCTCTTCGGTTTCAACGGTTATCATACCATCCGTTGACGGGTTCGGATAAACGCTGACGCCACCAGTAGTCTGGTCAAATACAAACTCTTTAGGTGCGCTATAGTCCGAATAGCAGGTCAAATTCTGGCTACCGTTCAGAGCGAAAGTCGTTTTGGTACGGGCGGAGTAGCTGCCACTGACGATAACCTTGACTACTGAACTAGTCTGGGGAATGAGGTCATTAGCCCGTCGCCAGTCGAATTGGTCAGTACCACCACTGGTTGGTGCGGGTAAAGCGGCTTCCAGCGAATATGTACCGACTTGCTCGACAACAGGAACGAACAGCTTAGGACGAACCGTCAGGGTAATAGGCGACGATTGGGCTGATTTACAACCGTACACGTTGATTGCCTGAGCCGAGTAAGTGCCCGATGCCGTCAATGATATTGTTTTACTACTGATTCCTGTACTCCACAAGGGTATGCTACCCGCCGACGAACTAGCCGTAAGTACTAAGGCCGAGTCGGCGCAGACCTGTTGCTGAGAAGTCGCTGCCTGATTCGGCTGCGTGTTCAAAGCGATGGTAGGAACTGTTGGCTGAATGATGCCCTGTACATCGATGGCTGGTGACAGGTAGGTATTGCCTGTATTGTCTTTTAGGGTTGCCCGATAAACGCCGGGCTGATTGACGTTGATGGTCCGTGATGTCTGACCATTATTCCACGTATATGATCGGTATAAGCTGGGCAAGCTAACAGTTAAGTTATTGTTCGACCCGCAAGCTACGGTTACCGCAGGCGAAGGAAGCGGAGTGAGCGGACGCGATGTCGCAAAAAATATGGCGTTCAAACTATTGAACCAGGCTTGGCCGAGTTGCTGTAAGCCTTCACCACCAAAGTGTACATTACCCTCATAACGGGGAATCTGAATATTATCGGTAAAAGGTCCCGCAAATACGTTGTTGTTATAGGTGTTGATAACGTCGTTCTGAGCCTGGATAATGTCCTGACTAACCTCGCCTACGTTGTACGACGACCGGGCCAGCACCCAGGCTGGATAGCGATCTGTATCAGAGCGGGTCTTATTGACCAGGTACTGCATCCCCTCGCTATATACTTTTCGGCTGGAATGCAGCGGGACGTTGTCGTTTTCGCCCTGCTGCCACAGCACTGCCCGCAATCCCTGAAGGGAACAGTAGTAGCGGAGGGCAATCAGCAGGTTTGCGTAGGGCATTCCAGCGGGAAAATTCTCGTTGGGCGTACCAAGGGCAAATATGTTTTTAGTTATTTGACCGTCCGCGCTTTCTTTCCAGTTGTTTATGGTGGTTGCCTGCCAGGCTGTATTGATAAACAATACGGGGACGTTATACTGCTTAGCAATCAAGTCGCCAAGAACACCCCAGCACCAGGCGCTTTGCCCCCGTGGACCGATCAATGAACTTGCACCTAGTTGCTGAAAAGTAGGAGCTGGCGGATCGTTCAGTGAGTTGGCCGTACTGTTGTCATACGTAACGCAGTTCACTCGATCATCCGAAGCACCCAATGCGCCAAAATTCTGAAAACCCTGTGCGTTGGACTGTCCGGTAATGATAAACACTTCGCCGACACCAACTTTACGGATAACATCCGTACCTACGATTGCGCCCCCCGAAAAAGCCTGCACTTCCAGCCGGTACCAGCCGCCCTTTGCCCGTAAGGAGCTTTGGAAGATGCCGCCCTGGGGATTCCGCTGAACAGTGGCCCATTCGGTATTGATTCCCTGACCCGACTGCTCCGCAACAACGCGGGCCTGGACGCTGTCTACGGGCTGGTAATAATTTCCCGAAATGTAAATGGTGCTGAAATCATCATTACCTCGTTGAAAAACAGCACGGCTTTCGGGGTAAGTGATCTTAACTATCTGGTTGGTCGTTTGTGCCTGCGTGCGGTAGAGCGTAGCTATTAAACCAAATAGCAGAAAAATATATACACTAAAACATTTTTTCATGTGTCGCTCCTGTCTTACCCTGTTTCACTTAGTTTGTTGAAAGCTATCAGGCTCAATACGTTCGGTATTGAACAGCTAGTCTTTATTTGGCTATACCGTAAAATCCCCGGCAAAATACAAATTCTACCGGGGATTCTATGATTAAACGGTATACCGGGTTTTATATTACAATCCGAGCAAAATTCGTCTGGTTCTGCTAAAACCAGCCGCTTCTACGCGTAAAATGTAAACTCCGGAGGGTAAGTCGGTCAAGATTAGTTGTTTTCGTTCGTCAAATAAACCCACATTTCTGGTTAATACTCTTTGCCCAGTAGGCTTATAGAGCGTAACTGTCGCGTTGGATAAATTTTCCTGTGTTTCTAGCGTGACAACCTTATTTGGATTCGGGTTAGGATACACACTTAGCCCCTCAAAGCTTGCATCTATCGTGTACAAAAATGGTGCCGAAGGTAGGGAGAAACAGGTAAGGGTGTTTGAGTAAACAATGGATGAACGGGCGGTGTAATTGCCCGAACGACCAGCCTTAATAATTGCCGTTTGGACGGCCAGTGAATCCGTATCCCGGCGCCACCGAAAACGTTCGCCGTTCGTTGAGCTAACCGCTTCAAGCGTGTATGTACCGATTGCGTTTATGGTAGGAGCGGGGGGTAATGCCCTGACATCAACTGTTGTAGCAGCAGACAGCGTAGAAACACAACCGTTTTGATCGCGAATTCGAGCTGAGTAATTGCCGGCTTGTCCTGTTGTGATAGCGCGTGTAGAGTCACCGGTTGACCAAAAAACGGTGTACGGACCTTCTACCGTAAGCGTTGCCCGATCGCCCTGGCAGATAGTTGCCGAAGGAGTGGATACGATGGCTGGCGCATTGGGTAACGCATTGACGCGTACATTGATTCTGGGTGAAAAGGTAGATAGACAGCCATTTTGGTCACGCGACTGTACCGCGTAGTTACCGGACTGCGTTACACTGATTGCTTTGCTTGTCTGACCACTTGACCACACCACGTTTAACGGTGAGGCTGCGTTTAAGGTAACGCTATTTCCTGCGCAGAATGTCGTTGCGCCACCCGCCGATACGCTGGGCGTTGCGGGAAGCGGGTTTACCTTCGTAGTTACTACGTCGGACCGTTCGGAAGTGCAGCCAAACCGATTTCTGGTCACGATCGAATAGTCACCCGACTGGGTAACGGTTAGACTTTGTACCGTTTGTCCATTATTCCACTCATACACGGCTTCAGTAGGTGCAGTCAGGACAACGTTTCGGTCAGCGCAGAACGTAGTGGCACCACTCGCCGTAATGGTTGGTTTTGCCGGTACTGGATTGGCGACTACTTGTATGACGTTGGAGGGTAACGAAGTACATCCGTTCTGATCGGTGACCGTTGCCGTATAGGAACCAGAGGTTGTAACGGTGATCTGCTTTACTTTTTGCCCATCGCTCCAGTTGTAAACGACATTGTTACTGGATGCCTGCAAGGTTGTGTTGTCGCCCTGGCAAAACGTGGTAGACCTGCCGTTTGTTATAGTCGGAGTAGCCGGGAGAGGACTAGTCGTCAATTGAAGCGTATTTGACGTGAAGTCACAACCGCTGACATCGCGGTAGCGAGCTGAATAGCTTCCGACTAAACTTGCGTTGAACGTTCTTCCCGAAGCGACGCTCATGTTATTTGGTTGACTTAACCAGGTTACATTATCGTAGTTGGACGTCAAAGCGAGTGTTGTACCGGCACAAATGATAGGTAAGCGGTTATTGGCTACACTGGCTATTGGGGTGTCTGACACCCTTAGATACCCTGTATAGTTTGTATTACCCGAAGCATCTTTCACTTTAGCCCGGTATAGTGCCCCCGGACCTTTGGTTATACTGCGCCCGCTTTCGCCCGATTCCCACTGAACTGAGGAGTAAGTACCGTTAACTGTAAACGTAAGATTGTTGCCTGCGCAAGCTACTGAAACGGTAGGTGCTAAAGCAGGTCCAAACGGTGTTGATCGTTGAAAAAAGGAATCATCGAGGCTACCGTTCCACAAAGTAGCGGCTGTAACCAGGCCATTGTAATCGAAGTGAACACGGTCGGGATCAAAAAGTGGTGCCCGATACCGTGGAACCTGAACCGTGTCGGTAGACGGTCCGGGAAATACGTTCGGTACTGTGGAAATAACTTGATTCTGCGCGGCAATGATGCGGTTGCTAGCACCCAACGGATCGTAATGGGAGGCTCTGGCAACGACCCAGGAGATGTTTCGCCCGTAATCTTGTCGGGTTTGGTTAATGACAAACTGGAGATCGGTGACGTAGCTTTGCGTAGTTGTGTTGAACACATTATCCGCTTCGCCCTGGTGCCACAAGACAGCTCTGATGCCCAGTATGTTGGCGTAAGACTGCAAGGCTACTTTCAGGCCAGCGTATGGTTGCCGGGCTGGATAAGGGCTACCACCATACCCATAGGCGGCTCCTCCCTCGGGAGCACTATCGCTCCAGTTTCGAATGGAAGTACCCGTGAAGGCGGCATTGAAAAACATGATCGGCACATTTAGACGGGTCGCTAGCAGGTCGCCTAAACGTCCCCAGTACCAACTGCCCATGCCACGTGGTGCGACGATGAAGCCGTCACTGTTATCTAAGTGAGAAAATTGGGGAACGGGAGGATCGTTCGGATAGGCATTCTCCGGGTATTTGTAATTAACGCAGTTGACCCGGTCATCGGTAGAAACGGGAGCACTGTAATGAACGCCCTGCGCGTTCGACTGGCCAGCAATGACAAACACCTCGCCAACGCCAACGCGCTCAATCGTCGTAACATCTCCAACTTGCTGTCCGTTAGTCAGTCCTCTAACCTGAAGATCGTACCATCCTCCTGTTACGGTTAAATCGCCAGAGTAAATACCTCCGCTTGGATTGTCAAGTATGGTCTGCCAATCCGTAGACGTTCCCTGGTTGTTACGGGCCTGGACACGAGCCTGAACTTGCGTGATAGGCACGGTGTAGTACCCCGTTATTCGAAAAGTGGCCTGGTTGCTTGCATTACGCTGAAAAACAGCTCGGCTGGTAGGAAACGATACCTGAATCTGAGCTGTCGCGTATGTTGGCAACAATAGCCCTACGACGAGACAGCAGACTAATGAAAATTGTTTCATAACTATTGAATGCTGCCAAGTTGTAGGCTCAGCGACCAGAATGACTAGAGTTCTGCACGTTTCAATCTGTTGGCTCAGGTGTTGCCGTCAGCCGTTGCCAGATGCTATCTTTAAGTTCATCTAACCCCTGCTGGGTAACTGCTGATATAAACGTTACGGGTAATTTCTTCGGTAATGTCTCTTTAATTCGTGTCAATTCATCCTGCTCAACCAGGTCTATTTTCGAGATTGCCAGTAGACGATCTTTGTCCATCAATTCTGGATTATACTCGCGTAGTTCGTTCAACAGCGTGTTGTATTCCTGTCGAATGTCGGGACTGTTGGCGGGTATTACAAACAAGAGCACCGAATTTCGCTCAATATGCCGCAGGAAGCGAAGACCGAGTCCTTTGCCTTGTGAAGCTCCTTCGATAATGCCCGGAATATCCGCCATAACAAATGACTTATAATCCCTATACGCTACGACCCCTAGATTGGGTACAAGGGTTGTAAACGGATAATCAGCAATTTCGGGACGCGCAGCTGACACAACTGACAGGAGCGTCGATTTACCGGCGTTAGGGAAGCCGACCAGACCAACATCGGCGAGTAGTTTTAACTCAAGTACAACCCATTCTTCTACGCCAGGTTCTCCCGGCTGCGCGTAATAGGGTGCCTGTTGCGTTGAGTTTTTAAAGTGGTCATTACCTAAACCACCCCTGCCGCCAGGAAATAGAATGATCTCCTGTCCATCTTCGGTAATCTCGGCAAGCTGCTCGCTCGTGTCTGGATTGCGGGCGATGGTACCAAGTGGAACTTCCAGGATTACATCCTGACCCTGTGCTCCACTACGTCTACCACCTTCACCCGCTGTTCCATTCTCTGCCTTGATGTGCTTGCGGTATTTCAAGTGAAGTAACGTCCACAACTGAGCGTTACCTTTTAAAATAATATGACCTCCTCGTCCACCGTCGCCACCATCTGGTCCGCCTTTAGGAACGTGTTTTTCACGTCGGAAGTGAACCGATCCCGCTCCGCCTGCGCCCGAACGACAATTTATTTTTACGTAATCTATGAAATTGGATGAAGCCATATTGTATTGTACTACTGCTAGCGTCTGAAGGCAACGAAATTCGCTTCGTTAACCGACGGCCTGCTCAATTTTACTGCAAATCAGATTGAAAATGGTATCAATATCACCAATACCATCAATAGCTGCAAATTTTCCCTGGCTGTTATAATAGTCAGCAACAGGCGTTGTTTTTTCGTTGTATTCCTTTACGCGCCGACGGATCAATTCTTCATTCTGATCATCAGGTCGACCGGAGGTTTCTCCTCTTAATAGCAGACGGCGGGTGAGTTCTTCATCATCTACGACCAACGCCACCATTGTAGTGATCTGTGTATCGTACTGACCCAGCAGTTTGTCTAACGCTTCAGCTTGTGGTACTGTCCGGGGAAAGCCGTCAAAGATAAATCCTGCTGCGGACTGATTTTCCTGTAATTTACTTTCGATCATTCCAATGACTACGTCATCAGGAACCAGCAAGCCCTGATCCATTAGTTGCTTTGCTTTCAGACCCAGTTCGGTACCAGCAGCAATTTGAGAGCGTAACAGGTCGCCGGTTGATAAGTGGACAAGGTTATAGGTATTGATCAGTTTTTCACTTTGGGTCCCTTTGCCAGCACCAGGCGGGCCAAACAGTACAAGGTTAAGCATACAGCTCTGATTAAGTATTCGTCTGGGCAAAAAATTGCGCCCGCAAAGTTACGATTCCCCTTCTAAAATAATAGATGCACTCGTAATGAGTAACAGGATTTTATCAACTGGAAACTAAATAAAAAAGGGCAGACCAATCGTCTGCCCTTTTTTATTTACTGTATGCGAACCGGATTATTTTCCAGCCGTGCTTTTGCGCGCCGGTGCCTTAGTTGCTGGTCTGCCCGATGGGGAAGCTGCTTTTGGCTCTTCCAAAGCTTTTTTCACATCAGGATCATTTGGATTTATTTCCAATACCTTATTGAAATACTCTTTCGCCTTGGCGTCGTCTTTCTTCGCAATATTGAAACCTGCCAGCGTTTTGTAAGCTGTTACCAGATATCTTGAGTAATCCGTTTTGTCGGATGCATCCTTCGGCGTAGTAGCCTGCTCGATGAACTTCTCAAAATAGGGTGTAGCTGAGCTACTAGCTTTCTCTGGTTCCTTAGCGTAAGCATAGTAATTCGACATAGCACGGTAGTAGTAAGCCAACGGATATGTCTTACCATCTGCTTCGATACGCTGGGCCATCTGGCCGAAAGCTGAATCTGCTTTCATGTAATACTGCTGTTTCACCTGACGGATCTGAGCTGTATCCATTGGAGCCGCTGAACTGTCACGACCTACACGAGGAGCGTATTGGTAGCTTGACAGGCCAAGCCACAGAAAATCGTTGTTTTGTGGCTTTTTATCGCGCTGAATCGTCTTCGTGTAGTAATCGCTAGCTTTGTCGAAACGCTTCGAATCGTAGTACTTCTTAGCAATTTCACGATACAAGTTATCCGTCGTATCCTGAGAAGCTGCCTTTTCCAGGTTTGCGATGCCTAATGAATCACCCTCTGGAGTACCTAACTGTCCGTACGCACGTCCTAGATACTTATAGTCATCAGACATTACTTTCTGAGGTGACGACGTAATAAAGCGGTTCAACGCTTCTACAGCTTCGTTGTTTTTGCCCGTAGCCGTGTATGCCCAACCGTACATGCGGTCAATGATTGGGTTGTTTACTTTCCCTTTCAGTTGATCCAAGTAAGCTGTAGCACCCTGATAATCTTCAGCCAAGAACTTATAACGAGCTACGTCAAGTAACTGCTCTGGATCCGTTGTTCCGCTTTTCTGAACGTACAGTTCGTAGTTCTGAGCAGCTGATTTGTACGCCCGAGAGTTAGCAAGTGCATCTGCGTACGCACGGTAAGTAGGTGCAAACTCAGGATCGTTTTGAATCGCTAGTTTGAAATACTCTTGTGCTTTCGTGTAGTTTTTACCACGCAGGTAAAGCCGACCAATTTTATAGTTTGCTTCGGCCAGATTCGGGCTGATTGCTAATGCATTCTCATATTTCGAAATAGCATTACCGCCGTCGTTCTTCAAGAAGTATGCATCACCGAGAGTCATTTCAATCTCTGGGTTCTCGTTCTTCTTGTCTTTTTCGTCGGCAATGGTCAGAAGGCGAATCGCTTCTGCTGGATCGTTTGTTTCTTCCAGCGTATACATTTCGCCAGCCCGGAGCAGTACGTTCTGGTCCTTGCTTTTCGTTGCCGAAACAGCGTTATCGATTAATGTTTTAGCCGTCGCACGATCTTTCTTTGCCAGAGCAACACCAGCTAAACCAATGTTATTTAATTGGTCTTTCTTATCAGCGGCTGCACCCTTTTCAAAGGCTGCTTTAGCTTGATCAATTTGTCCGCTTCTTAGATAATAATAGCCTAGATAAAATTGATTCTCTGCTGATGGTGAGCTGGTTGCTAGCTGAGTAAGCGTTTGTCCCGCTTTATTAAACCGCTCAGCCTCCACGTCTTTCAATGCCGTTTGAACATCCTGCGCCATAAGTGGAGCAGCTAGGGACGTTCCTACGAACAGGATGGTCAACAGCGATTTTCTCTGGTTGTTCATCATGTATTACAGGTTGGAAAATGGAAAAAAGGTTTTATGACTAGTTAACAATTAGCAAAACTAAAAAATTGCGGGCAAACCCAAAAATTGCTTATTTTCTTAGATTTACTTCCCGATTATACGGTACGGATGGCCACAGACCTAATTTATAAATAATAAGCGAACCAGCATCCCGAATAACGTAATTGACCAAGCCTCCCGCCAGACCAGGATGGGCTTCCCGGCTCAGTGCGTATACAGGGCGACGCAGTGGATATCGTTGCATACCTAAGTCTTCCTGAAATGGCTGAAAGTAATCAGCCCGTTCCGTCGGATTCGTTTTCGGTGAGATACCTACTACCCGTAAGTCTTTCGACAGCTCTGCAGTAAGTGGCTCATCACCGTCGCTAATCCAGTTCACACCAATGAAACCTAAGGCAGACGGATTCTGCCGTACGAAGTCAATAACCTCGCGGTTCGATTTAGCGGTAAAAATCCGTAGACCCGTTACGTTCTTGATCTCAAACTTATGCAATACAAACTCTAAATTGCTGGAATTGTTATTGTCAAAAACGAGCGTGATCGGACCTGACTGGTTACCACCCTTTAACTGCGACCACTGCTTTATTTTACCCGTAAATACCTGCTTCAACTCATCTATTGTCATCAGGCTATCCGTATTAGTCTGATTGATGATGAGTGCGACACCGTCAGTAGCCAGTTTTGTACTCGCTCCAACGATCTTACGCTGGTTTAAAACGGCCTTTTCGTTCGCTGTCAATAACCGGGTCGTGAATGCCATTCGGGCACTATCCTTCAGCATCAGATTGATAGCTTCCTGCTCTGGCTTGTAAATCACTTTGAAGTGAGCGTCGGGATAAATACCCGAATAAGCAGATGTCAACTGCGTAACCAATGGGCGAAACGATTCGTCGGCTGCTATCACAATAGTGCCGCGAGCCGGATTATCCAGCGGTGGCTTACCATCGCAGCTTCCCAGCAAAGCTGCGATCAGTAAAAGCCCGAAAATCTTTAGTTTAGTCATTGCCTCGCAGACCTTGGTAAGCTCGATAAGCCCGAAAACTTCCATAAAGTAAAAGGAGTGCTGCTAACCCGTACCGAATGAATCCTCCTTCAGGTAACAGTCCAAAAGACTGAGAGGAGGCAATCAGTGCGATGCCTCCTCCCAAGTATGCCATCGAAGCTAATACTGATATATACAGCGTTACCTTGGATGGACCTCGATTTTGTCCGCGCATAGATTACTTATTCCAGCGTGAAGTTGATCGGTAGGTTGTATTTTACACGAACCGGACGTCCTGACTGTTTGCCTGGGCGCCACTTTGGCATACCTTGTACTACGCGCTTCGCTTCTTCATCTGTACCGAAACCTAAGCCTTTCAAGATTTGAACGTCCTGAATACTACCATCGGTATTAACAACGAAACTTACGAATACCCGTCCTGAAACGTTAGCCCGCTGAGCAGCTGCTGGATAGCGAAGGTTTTTTCCCAAGTATTGTCCCAGTGCAGCCATACCACCCGTGAATTCAGGTTGTTGCTCTACCACAGTGAAGATTTCTTCTTCTTTCGGAGCGGCTTCAACAGCTACCTCAACCTTAGTAGGAGCAGCCGTTGCTTCAGGAGCAGCAATTACTTCTTCTGCGTTGGGGTCCCCTTCCTGCGTTTTTTCAGCGGCTACAGCTTCCTTCAGTTCTTCAACTGCCGGTGGTGGTGTTTCCTCAGGTACTTCCTCATCCGGTTTTACTTCCGGTGGAAGGAATTTCACCGTGTTCACCTTCGGCATTTCGACCGGTGGTGGTGGTGGCGGTGGAGGCTCGTTCGGGTCAATTGGCGGTGGTGGAAGCTTCATTAAGTCCACTTCAACCATTGCCTGTTCTTCTGGCTCCGGAGTCAAAGCTGTTATGATGGTAGGCGTTAATACACCGAGTGTAAACAGAATACCACCAATGATCAGGGCACGTGTAACGGTCCTTGGATAAGTCTTCCGCAGTTCGTAAGCACCATACGCTTTGTTCCGATTGGCAAACACGATATCATCGAGTGTTGCCTGGGATTCTAATTCTGCCATGGTGTTATACGTCGATTTTTACTTTGTCCTTGAGCATCTTTTTCTCATCCGGCGTCAGCTGATCTACCAGCGCGTACCGTTTCGTTTTCGTAATGGCCATTTCATCCAGTACGTCAACCATGTTTTTGTAGGTCGACAACTTGGTTGGTTTGATAACCACAACAAATTTGTCAGCAGCTACTTTTCGTGCGTTTTCTTGGATGGCCTGCCGGAAATCGTAGCCGTAACTAACGGTCTTTACTTCGGGATCTTCATTGGCCGCTTTACCGAAAATGTAATGGGCTTTGTTATCTTTCCCCAAGAAGATCGTCATTACGTTGGACGCCTTGATAGGCTCCGTCTCTTCTGTTTTGGTTTTGTCCGGTACGTTGAGCGTCATCGAAGATGGCTTGCTCAAGGTGGTGGCCAAGATGAAGAAAGTGATTAGAAGGAAGCCTAAGTCTACCATCGGGGTCATATCTACCCGTGTCGATGCTTTCTTGGACCGTACCTTACCACCATCATGCTTACCACCACCACCACCGGTGTTAATTTCTGCCATGGGTTTGTCTGGTTTTAGTTTTTCGTTAAGTGATCTCTTTAGAAATCCATTTATCAAAAAACTATGACTACATTAGTCTGCTTTCCAACCTGCCGGAGGAGCTTCCGTTCCTGTGATCAGGTTGAATTTATTGATATTCTGCGCTTGTAGCGTAGCTAACACGTTCTTAAACTCTGGGAACTTAGCGAGGTTATCACCTTTCAGAGCAATACGAAGTCCGTTGTTAGCCTTACGGGCATTGAATACCCAATCTTTTAATTCGTTGGTCGGAGCTGCTCCTGTTGAATCCGTAGGAATACCAGGCTGTTTTACTTTTGCCTGTTGCTCCTTAGGAAGGTTCAGATACGATTTCAACTGATTGATGGGCATACCAAAGTTTGACATCAAAGAAAACTCGTTTTTTTCCTTAGGGGAGAACGTGATTCCTTTCGCAGCCGCAATGTTGTCCAGCATTTCGAGCCGGTGCTGCTGGTTGTCAATACCGAAGTATACTTTTCCATCACGTCCAAGACCAATGGTCATAATGTCGCTATCAGGAACTTTGATGCCGGAAATCGACGAAGGGGTTTCGATAGCTGCTGCGTCCTGTGAGCGGAATTGTGCCGTCAAGATAAAGAACGTCAGCAACAGAAACGCCACATCAGTCATCGCCGTCATGTCCACCGAAGAACTGGCACGTTTGATTTTAACTGCTGGCATGAGTTGTTTTGTTTCTACCTGCCCGACGTTGGCCGGGCAGGTGGTTAAGTATACTGTCTCGACTAGTAGTGAGCAGCAAAGTTTTGCTGGATGCTCAGACCGATTTCGTCGATGTTGTAAGTCAGCACGTCAATCCGGCTAGTAAAGTAGCTATACATGATCGTAGCGATAGCAGCCGTACCAATGCCAAGAGCTGTATTTACAAGGGCCTCAGAGATACCCGTTGACAGAGCGCCTGTATCAGGCTGACCGGTAGCACCCATAGCTGCGAAAGCACGGATCATACCAAGTACCGTTCCAAGCAGGGCGATCAGCGTCGAAACCGAAGCCAGTGTAGCGATGATCGTCAGGTTTTTCTCAAGCATTGGCAGTTCAAGCGTAGTAGCTTCTTCCACTTCCTTTTGCAGAGCTACCAATTTCTGTTCTTTGTCCAACTGAGTGTCAACGGCTAATTGCTGGTATTTCAGCAGCGCAGTTTTAACGACGTTACCGATCGAACCTTTTTGTTTGTCGCACGCTTGGATAGCCGCTGCTACATCATTACGGTCGAGGGAAGCTTTTACTTTTTGAACGAAGTCATCAATTGAACCTGAACCGTTTGCGCGACCGATGGTGATAAAACGCTCAATAGAGAACACCAATACGGTCAAGAAACAGGTAAATAGAATCGGTACGATAAAACCGCCTTTGTACACGGTGCCGAAATAGTCGCCGGGTAGTGGTTCTTTCGTGTTGTCACCTTCCTGGAAGTGGCTGCCATCACCAAAGACGAACATGTACGTCAGAATACCAATCAGCAGCAGAACTGGAATTACGAGTGCGGGGTTCAAGCCACCTGACTTCTTTTTTGGTGCCGCTGCTTTGGCTGGTGCTGGAGAAGGAGTTTGTGTTTTCATTGGAACTGGACTGTAGGGTTAAATTTGAAAGTTGGTTTGCCCGGTAAAAAAAGCAAAAAATTTAGACTCTTTTGGTTTGTTCAGTTAAAAATTTGAGTGAAACCCGTCGAAACCTCTACAAAACTATAGTTTTTCCGATGAATACAACGCAAACGTATTAGCCAAATTTTATTTGCTTATGCCATTACATCAACAATTACTTAAAACTAGTAGGCAAGGTAATCTCCATAACTGATTGATGTATATACCGATAAAACCTTGTTTTTCAAGCGTCCAACATTTCCTGAAGCCACAAACTGCCAAACTGGCGCAAGGCGGTGCTTTATTCATAAAATAATTGTTAAGGTTATTTCTCTAGCCACTGGTCACTGCCAAATTCTATCTACTAGATGCAGGAGCTGGCCAAATTGCATAACTCAACAAAAATTTTTTGTTCGCTTGAAATCGAATTAATCGGCTTTGTCGTATATCTGACAAATTTGGCAAAAAGTTTATTATAATTTGTTTGTCCAGGATAGTTATTCAAAATAAATCTTGGATGAGTTCAATAAAAAGGACACTTTGTCGTGAAAACAGTTATAGTTAAAAAATAGTGTCGCTATGATGTACTGTTATTACTTTCGATCAACAACGGTACTTACTACGATGTGTGTTACAACTGGCAGTTTTCTACACCAGTTTATCACGTTCTCGCGGGGTTGGATCGTGTCGGAATGCCTTTCTTTCTCTTACTTGCTAGCTATTGTAGCATTCATTGGTGGTATGCTGACTGCTCATGCTTTGCTGTCGCTTTGGCGAGGAACATCATTTGTGACAGACCTAGTGGATTATGAGCCCGATCCCTTCTTGATGAACTAAATATGCCTTATGAAAAGAAAAAACGCTCTATCAGCGTTTTTTTTATTGAACAAGCAGCATATCGCAACCCTTAGACATAAGGTATGAGTAGTTCACTAGTAGCTTATATCTAAGTCCTGTTTAAACCAGTTTCTTTGAAAAATGCGCTAGAACTCAGCAGTCTATACGTAGTAAGTAACAGCTACTAGTATCAGGTAAAAAGTCAAGCAAATCCAGAAAAGGCGGATGGAAAACAGATAGTTGTGATCAACACGGCGCTTCGTATCAGAATCGTGAGTGAGGTTGTAGCCTTCACTTACCTGGGGCAAATTATTGGACGTATACCTGCTGACAAAGGCCGCCTGGTCAACTATCATATACTCGTCGACCTATGAAATAAATCAGCGCCTATGTTACAGATTATATAGCCTTCTAGTTGTCAGTTGACGTATTTAGGAAGAGCCGAGCGACTCTTGTTTCGACTCGATTCTGGTTTGCGAAGGATAAGAAAATAAGACGGATGTAGGGCCACGATCAGCGTTGAATAAGACGAAATAGTCATCCGTAAAAATTGATTAAGGGTTAGGAAGGAAGGTGTGGATAGAAGTGTGTCCCGTTATAAAGCACAGGAAGAATGAACGCACAATCCAGATGATTACGACGAAAAGTCAGCGTTACCAAGCCGATAGGGAGCGGTTGGATTCTATGACTGCCGACAGAAATATCTAGAACATACAGCCAAACTCCGCAGTACAAAACTAGGGATGATCTAGGTTATTTAGCTGGTTCAAAGTTCAGGATATGTCAGCCACTGAACTCTACCGAATCAGACAAAAACTCTACCCAAAACGCCAGAATAGCACTTTCTACATAACAAAGATTTACGCATCTGAAATTTTTTATACAAAATATGTCCAGTGGTCATCTTTTGTGCTGACACGTTTCCTGACACCGAAATAGGCCGTTGGTGAAAGTCCCGTTTTATTAGGTCGTCTTGGATAAACCTTTTCGGGTTGAGGGCGCAAAACCATACTGCTCTTTGTAAGCCCGGCCAAAAGAGGATAAGCTTCCAAAACCGACTGCATAAGCGGCCTGCGTTGGCTGGATACCTTGTTCTAATAATTCGTTGCCACGTCGAAGGCGATACGTGCGGATTACTTCACGCGTAGTAAGACCCAGTATACCTTTCATTTTGCGGTTCAATGTACGGCTGCTCATGGCTAGGGCATCGGCTAGTTGATCTACTTCGAAATCGGATTGATCAAGGTGTTGCTCCAGTAAGTCATACACATTCTTTAGGAAGTCTGGCAGTTCGGTAATTTCCTGATCAGGAAGGGGTGTGGTATCCGATAAATTTGGGACGGTCGAGCCAGCAAAGGTTCGTTGCCAGTAAGCCTGTTGGGACGATTTACGCTGAAGAAGATTTTGTAGGCGCAATAACAACTCCATTGGCAGAAACGGTTTTGTCAGGTAGTCATCAGCCCCGGTCTGAAGACCAATCAGACGGTCTTCGACAGTAGCTTTAGCCGTAAGCATCACTAGTGGAATGTGATCCGTACGAGAATCAGCTCGTAGCGCACGGCACAAATCCAGGCCATCGAGTCGAGGCATCTTCAGGTCGGTAATAATCAGTTCGGGCATCGAGTCAAGGGCCATTTCTAACCCTTGTTGGCCATCAACAGCTTCGAGTAAAGTGTACTGCGAGGCTAAAGTCATTCGGATGTACGTTCGTAAATCGTCATTATCTTCAACCAATAGCAGTAAGGGCTTCTCTGTCAACGGCTCTGATTCATCAGCAAATAGGTCAGCGGTACTTGGCAAATCAGCATCAGTTATCATTCGATCGATCTGCTCAAAATCTGAACGTTTGGGTGAAGGAGTGGGGAAAATATCTTTATGCTGTATCGACTGGTCTGCCACCGTCTGAATAGGGAGCGATAGCACAAAAGTTGTCCCTTCGCCAAGCTGACTGTGTACTTCGATACTACCCTCCAAGAGCTGCACCAACTCATAAGCAAGCGCCAATCCGACCCCGGAGCCTATTTTCTCCCGATTCGTATTGGCCTCCTGGTAAAAACGATCAAATACGTGGGGTAACACCTCAGGGGCAATTCCTACGCCTGTGTCGCGCACGTCAATCAGTACCGACGTAGCGGAATAAAAAGCTTTTACAACGACTGAACCGCCCTTTGGAGTAAACTTAATTGCATTACTAAGAAGGTTTGTTACAATCTTCTCCACTTTGTCGGCATCGTATGAAGCTAGGCGGCTGGTCTCATTTTGGTGTAGCGTCAACGCAACCGACTGGCTTTGCGCCTGAGCGTCGAACAAGGCTACCCACCCAGATAGATCAGCGGCAAAATCGCCTACTGTGGGTGAATTCTGCATTTGATCCGCATCAAGTTTAGCTAAATCGAGCAGTTGGTTGGTCAGTGTCTGAAGCCGCTCCGCATTGCGTAACATCAACGCGTATAGTTCATTATGGGGAAAGCGATTGTATAGGATTTGTAACGGTCCCAGAAGTAGCATAATGGGTGTCCGTAATTCGTGAGAAACGTTCGTAGAAAAATCCGTTTTAAGCTTATCAAGAACCTGAATATTCTCGCGATGGGCTTGTTCGAGGCTTAAGCTGTTAGCAGTTCGGATGCGGTCACGAGTCGATTGCCAAAGCATCGCGACGATAAAAAAAGGCTCTGCGGCAGAACTCAGGAACATTAAGAACTTAAGCGATTCTTCGCTGATAGATCCGGTGAAAAAACCTGCGTTCCGTCCGTAAAAATAAGTGTAAACGGGTAATAGCAGTAACAAAGCCAGCACGTTCCAGATGGCGGGCCGGACACCTCGTACATACAGCGCTACCAATAAGGCCAGGGTAAATCCCAGCATAACAGCCATTGCTGCTATAAGTGTCCAGGTTATGTAGGCATGCCGTACAAAAAAACTTATGATCGAATACAAAAAGCCTAAGCCGCCAAAGCCTTTGTATAACCACACTAGGGAGGGCAGAATTTTGGGTAGATGACAGGCCTGAACAACATAGTAAGCTAAAGCCGGCAGCAAAAAGCCCACGGTGACAAAGTTGCTCGTGTGAGCCCAGTAAGTTGAGTGGGGAAATAAATAGCCTGAGTAGCCGCTTCCGAATAATACGCTTATACAAACTGCTAATCCCCATAGGGCATAGGAACGTAGCACCACGAATGGGTACATGAACAATAGTAGAGCAAGCAGAAACAGCGTGAGCATGAACACAAGCGTAAACACGATGTATCGGTCCATGTCAGGCAAACGATCCGTGAGAAACGTAGACTGACTCCAGGCCTGCCATTGGTAGCTATGATGTTGTGTCGATAAAATTCGAGCGTAGAATGTTTGCGGAGCCGTTCCTGATACCGTTACGTAAATTGTGGGACAGCGGGTTTTAGGAAGCCGTGCTGCAAACGGAATCATATCACCCGAATGCTGCACAATCCACTTATTGGCCAAGTCGGGTTGGTATAATGTCAAGCTGTCAACGTAAAAATTCGTTAGCTCTAAGGCGTACTTTTCGGATGTTTTGACGGCTTGCTGAAGCGTAAATCGACACCAGACGGGATGGGTAGTGAAGCCCAAAATCAGGGCAGGATCAATGGCGACCTGCCATCGAATCTTAGGATTGGTTAACTGTCCGATGGTAAGCGCGTCAGTGGTATCAGTCAGGTACTCGACAGTCAACGTTCTAGGTTCCGATGAAAGGGGAGTGGGCAACTGATTCAAAACTGGGTTTGCGCCCGCCTTTAGAAATGGCAATAAGCAGACGAGAAGGACGCTTAATTTTCTAGAAAAGGTACGCCCTAGTAAGCCCGCTGGATTAATCGACTGATAGAGGATTCTCCCTGATAACTGTTGACACCAATTAATATGGACAAAAAGTAAAATTGATTCAAATAAAATCGTTCGGGTTAAATGAGTGGTTTTAACAGAAAGCAATCGATGGCGTTCAAATGAACAGAGCGTGTTCTTATTCGACCTCCACTTAGAAAAATAAATTACTTTTAGTAACGAATATCCGATCAGCACAGCCAGTTTTCACATAGTAAGGTTTGTAAAAATAACAGGTATTTTTTTACTTTTCTTGCTGAATTTGTCAATATAGGTATTCTTGCGACGACCTGTGCATCTCATATACGACAGGTTTAATAGGAGGAGTGATATAATAGATTAATACAGGAATAAGTAGTAGCTGCGACGGAATGACATACTTATTTCGTCAAGAATGCGTAAATCCGATAATCGGTCAACGACTCTAGTAGTCTGACAGTATTGAAGCTTACCAAATCCGAAAAAGAAAGTGAGCTATCTGATCGACAAAGCGCAACCTAGTGAATGGGTTCCTATGCACTTGTTGCTGTTAGCCGATGAGAATCAGCAGCTTGTTGAGGCTTATCTGCCGCTCAGTCAAGTTTATCTACTTAAAGACCTGGATCAGGTTGTGGGCATCTGCCTGTTGCAAATTCAGCAGTCGACGGGTGAAATTATGAATATCGCTGTTGAGCCAGCCCACCAAGGGAAAGGATTCGGTAAGGCCTTACTAGCTCATGTAACGGATGCTGCCCGCCAGCAAGGGTTAGAAAGGTTAGTGATTAAAACAGGCAATTCGAGCATTGGGCAAATGGCACTATACCAGCAGCACGGGTTCGATCTGATTCATGTAAATTACGACTATTTCACAAGGAATTACCCCAATCCTATTTGGGAAAATAGGATTCTGTGCAAGCACCAATTAATTTTTGAGTTAAGTCTATAGCGTACGCTAAGCCAGTATTTATTTCTGATACAAGTTAGTACTAGTACGATTCATAGTCGAATCGTAAGGTTTCTACCAACTTATCACTATACGTATACCGCACGGTTGGTAAGTTCGCTTCGTTATACTCGTAGCGGTAGGTAAGTCCGCCAATTGTTCGAACGTTGTTAGGGCTAAGCGTGTGTAGGTTTAGAAAGTAATCGTTGATCCCTCCGTAGTACTTTGGAATCACGTATAGACCATAAAACGGATTGATTTTGTCGTCAAATGTCAAACTGTATTGGTCAGTTTGCTTGTAGGGTACCGATCCCTGATAACCTGAGTTGGTATTTGTGGTAGAGGTGACGTTACTACCTGTATAGGAAAATTCGTAGCTAAGGGTGAACGCAGTTTGCTGTCCTTGCTGATAGATCACTTTCTTTAATTCGAGAACCTGACCAGACGCGTTGTAACGAGGATAAGCGATTATTGCCAATGTATTGGCGTTGTTTAACACCGACAAGTCAATAGCCCGCTGGCCGGGCTGAGCGAAGTTGCTGTAAGCGTAGCGAATCTCACTGAGCTGCCCCGTCGAAGTGTAGCTGTACTGATGCCGGTAAGTCATAGGGCCGAAAATGCTGTTGGGCCGGGCAATCTGCTGATATTGATGCTGTATTAGTCGGTTCTGAACATCGTACTGATAGCTACTCTTCTCAATCCAGGTAACCGTGCTGTCAGGCGATTCGTAGGAAAGTAAAGAACTCAAGCGACCTTGGGCGTCGTAGGTGAAAGCCGTAATCTTCCTGGCATTGTTGGGCATATCCTGCGACAAGGATTTGATGCGAACCCGATTGGCTGGTGTGGAGGTAGAGGCCGGAGGACCCGGAGTTACCGCTGGAGAATCGGCGGGCTGGCAAGCGTCAAGTATCAGGAACAATAAGCCAAAAAAGAATACGGTAAGTAAAGAGAAACGTTGCATACAGGTGCGGATTGCCAGGAGAGTAAGGATTCTTGATCGCTTAAAGTAGAAGAGGATTGAAGAAAGAATAAAAGTAATTTATTGTTTGGTGAGATCTGTCGTTGTTCGGTAATAGGCAAACGAAGTCTGCTGGTAAGTTTTTCAGGCAACCAGGCTCTTGTATCTACAATTATTGACTTTTCTAACAAAAACTCGCGAGTGAAGTTACACTGTGAGATAAAAGTTACCAGTAAAATAGCGATCGGGGTCTCAATTCATTGAAAGTGATTTTATAGTGTAATGTTGGAGGCTGGTTTTGGAATAAAGTAGTGCTGGATTGCTATAGTTAGTGTAGTATACTAAAATAAAAATAACCGTTTAAAAGATTTATAAGTGGCTGTCGATTATGTCGGAAAGGCGGAATTCGAATCCACGACCTCTTGATCACCACGTAGTGTGTCGAAATTATTTATAGTTGGTACATTACTAAGCTATATCTGATAGGGTCTGTAAAAATAGCCTTTATTGTCTCTTGATATAAAATCGCTGTATTTTCTTATACCCAAAGCACAATGGCAAGAAAAATTGATTATAGATAATTCAATGCTACGGTACGGATTGTTGACTGAAGTAGTTAGGTGCTTAAAGACGGCTCATTTTTTGTTTTGAATCTATGGGATTGTCCGACGACACGCCTTGTACACTGTCTCTACTTGTAGGGGGACAAATGCTCCGCGGGAGAGATAGCCTATTTATAAGTCGTCTTGTTTCTGTCCCTCCCTAATATTGCACCATTTTAGCCCAGATCATTACAACTCCAGACAGAGCGAGTAGTAATTTGCTCCTGTCATACTTACATAAATATCAGTAAAATTAAGTAGTCGTTATATGCACTTTAATTTGCTCTTAAAGAGACATAATAACGTGAAGCAACTTATATTTTTTAATTACTCTATCCTATGACAGTAACTATATCTATCCAGACCTATTGGTGGCAATTGTTAGTCCGGTTTCTTTTATTAGCTAGTTCCTTGTTGATGAGCCAGCGGAGTCTGTCGCAGGTAATTACAACCATAGCCGGTAGTAATTCAAAAGGGGATGGCGGCCCTGCTACCGCTGCTATCGTACCATATGCATTTGATGTAGCAGTAGATGCAGCGGGAAATGTGTTTTTTTCAGATGCTGTCAATTATACGGTTCGGAAAGTAGCGATTGATGGTACGATTACAACTATAGCTGGTACCGGTGTTGGTGGTTTTAGTGGCGACGGTGGTCCGGCCGTCAATGCTCAATTGAATCCCTTATCGATCGCAATCGATAAAACAGGTAATCTTTTCATCATTAGCAACGCTAGGGTTCGAAAAGTAGATACTAATGGTATCATTACGACTGTGGTGGGCAACGGGCAAATTGGTAATAGTGGCGACGGAGGATTGGCCATCAACGCTCAGTTAAATGCCCCTAGTGGACTGGCAGTAGATGCCAATGGCAATCTATACATTGCTGACATCAATAATGCCAGTGTCCGTAAAGTAGATACCAATGGCATTATCTCCCGAGTGGCTGGTACCGGTGTTGCTGGTTTTAGTGGTGATGGCGGCCCGGCTGCTAACGCCCGGTTACGCTATCCTTCGGGTGTTGTTGTGGATGCTGCTGGCAATCTATATATTACTGATACCCAAAACGGACGTATTCGCAAGGTAGACATTGATGGTATTATTACTACAGTGGCTGGTAGAGGTGGAGAAGGGGCCAGTGGTGATGGAGGACCTGCAACGAACGCCCTGCTTAATCGACCTTCTGATGTTACTGTAGATGCCAGTGGCAACCTGTACATTGACGATAACTTTAGTTATCGAATTCGGAAAGTGGCTAGTAACGGGATTATTACCACAGTAGCAGGGGGAACGCAGGGTTATGGTGGTGATGGTGGACCAGCAACCAGTGCATCCTTGAACAATACAACTGGAATAACTATCGACAGCAATGGAAACCTGATTTTTGCAGATGCTAGGCGGGTTCGTAAAATTTCTACAAATGGTACTATTACCACTATTGCTGGTAACGGCACGATTTCATTCGGAGGGGATGGTGGGCTAGCTACCAATGCCAACTTATTGACTCCATCGGGCTTGACGGTGGATGGGGCTGGCAATCTATATATTAGTGATTCAGGTAACAATCGAATTCGAAAAGTAAGTGCAGAGGGCATTATTACGACCATTGCCGGCAACGGAGTAGAATACTTGTACGGTACAGGTGATAATGGTCCGGCTTTAAATGCGGCAGTCTACCAACCCAGTTTCAATGCTCTAGACAGGAATGGTAATCTGCTCATTGCAACCGGTTTTCTTGTCAGAAAAGTAACGCCGGCTGGTATGATTAGCACGATAGCGGGCAACAATGCAGGTTATAGTGGTGACGGTGGCCCAGCCACCAATGCTGGACTAGGGAGTGCTCAAGGAGTGGCGATTGATAAGATGGGAAATATTTACATTGCCGCCGGTAGCCGGATTAGAAGAGTAGACAATAATGGTATCATTACTACGGTAGTTGGAACTGGTGTCTATGGTTATAGTGGTGACGGTGGCTTAGCAATTAATGCGAATATTAGTCCTACTTCAATAGCGGTGGACGGGATTGGTAATCTATATTTTTCCAGCGAGTATTTTTACCAAGACAGATCCACATATATTAGAGAGCATCGAATACGAAAGGTTGACGTAAATGGTATCATTACAACGGTAGTGGGTGGTGGAGCTCCCGGATTTGGTGGTGATGGCGGGCCGGCTACTAGTGCGAAAATAAATACGCCTAAAGTTATTAAAATAGATGCCAGCGGTAATCTTTACTTTGCGGACGCGGGAAACAATCGTGTTCGGCTGGTCAATGTCAACGGCATCATTACGACCATAGCAGGTAATGGTACTGCCGGTTTTAGTGGGGATGGCGGATTGCCTATCAATGCTGCACTGAATGCGCCTAATGATATTGCATTGGCCGAAAAAGGCATTATTTATATTGCCGATAGTGGCAATAACCGCGTTCGCAAGGTTACGATTAACCTGCCACCTGTGGTGGTAGGAAGTGGCTTGGCTTCGCCCCAATCTGCAACAGTAGGGGCGGCCTTTTCAACGGCCACAGCTTATGCTTTTTCTGATCCTGAAGGACGACCACTACTTTATTCTTCTAGTAGTCTGCCTTCTGGTTTGATTCTTGATGCCAATACCGGTATAGTTTCGGGTACACCGACTTCAGCAGGCCGGTTTGGCGTTACGATCGGAGCCACTGATGATGCCGGAGCTACGACTTACAGCGGCTTCTACTTAGTAATCAATACAGATCCACCTAGTAACTTACCGCCAGTTGTAACGAGCAATGGAATCCTTTCTCCTCAGTCGGCTACGGTGGGCGTTGGTGTATCCATTCAAACCGCCTATGCATTTTCGGACCCGGAGGGTCGTCCCTTAGTATATTCGTCAAGTAGTTTGCCCTCCGGTTTGCGACTAAATTCTCAAAACGGCATAGTCTCGGGCGCACCGACTTCAGCAGGCCGGTTCGGTGTTACAATCGGAGCCACCGATGACGCAGGCTCAATAGTCTATAGCGGCTTCTACCTAGTTGTCAGTACAGACCCATCTACTAACCTGCCACCAGTTGTAGTGGGCAATGGAATCCTCTCTCCTCAGTCGGCTACGGCAGGCGTTGGTGTGTCCATTCAAACCGCCTATGCGTTTTCGGACCCAGATGGTCGTCCCTTAGTATATTCGTCAAGTAGTTTGCCCTCTGGTTTGCAGCTAAATTCTCAAAACGGTATAGTCTCGGGTACTCCCATTAGTGGTGGCACTGCAGGAATCACTATTGGGGCTACCGATGATGGAGGATCGACAGTTTATAGTGGATTCTATTTGACCGTTAATGGAGCGCCTTACGTAATAGGTGGTGGGTTGTCATCCCCTCAGTCTGGTACAATAGGTGTAGGCATGTCCATTCCGACAGCTTATGCTTTTAATGATCCAGAAGGGCGGCCTTTAGTGTATTCTTCATCTAGTCTACCAGCAGGGTTAAGCCTGAATGCCACTACTGGTGTAATCTCGGGTACACCCGTTAATGTCGGAGTCAATGGTATTACTATAGGAGCTACGGATGATGGAGGATCGACAGTTTATAGTGGATTCTATATAACTGTTAGTAGCACTGGTGGAAGTCGCCAGTCTGTGGCGGCTGACTTCGAATCCGGTTATGGTATACAGGTACGGGTTTTAGGCAATCCTACCCCTGCTGAATTAGTGGAGGTCGAAATTCAGGGTGCTCAGGGTAAATCTCTGTGGCTACGTAGCTTCGATAGTCAAGGCCGCTTGATTAGTGAAACGGCGTTAGAAGAGGCAGGTTTGCTGGAGCATCGATGGGTTCGGATAGGTTCAGCAAGTGGGCTATACTACGTTCGGATAAGTATGGGCGACCAACAACGACTCATTAAAATCGTTAAATATTAATGGCTCTACAATACTAATCAAAAGATTGTCGCTTGTAAGGCCAGTGAGAAGTGAGAATCGACTGTCCAGCTTGATTGTGGATATTCATTATACATTGTTAAATAGCTTTTGGCGTAAAGAAGCCTTTCGGTTCTCTTTATTTCTATGGTCAACGAACTGGTAACCGTTTCCTGATCTGTATAAAATGAAATAACTTGATAATTATGCTTATCACCCACTCGTGCTGCCGGTACCGCTACGACTACCTAGTAGTATGCACACTAGCGACACGAGTGGGCTTAGTATTAGGCAGAATAGGTACAAAGAAGAAATTGCATCGATTAGCAAAAAGATAAGTAATATTGAAATGAAGAGTCTAAAAGTGCTTCAGAACTCAAGAAATTTTCTTTTTTGCTGGTTAACTGACTTGAGATCTGTATGCCCACCTATTACAATCAATGATTGACGTATTGATATGATGTAATTGTTGTGCCAAACGTTGTACCCTAAAATAAAAACAGCCACTTACAAATTTTGTGAGTGGCTGTTAATTATGTCGGGAAGGCGGGATTCGAACCCACGACCTCTTGCACCCCATGCAAGCACGCTACCGGACTGCGCTACATCCCGAATCGGTTTGCAAAGGTAGTGAAGAGTAGAGAATGAACAATAAAGTAGCGCGTTTTTTTGTCTGCTTTACTGTTCATTCTCTAAACTATACTTAGTTTTTGCTGCTTCCTTGTGTAGCGGGCGGCTGATTAGACCGACGTTGCTGCATCGGGTTCTGACTTTGTGCGCCCGAACGCTGCTGCTGCCTGAACAACTGGAAGCGTGTCGGCTGAGACACCCGGGGGAATGAGTTGTTATCGGCGTCGATATCAGCGATCTCCTGGTACGGATCAAGCGTCCATTGCTTTACTTTCTTCGATGTAGCAATCACCTTCTTGATCGATACGTCGTTAAATCGCCAGATTTCGGCCGGGAAGCGAGCTACTGAATCGGTTCCGTCTTCAAATTCCATCCGGATGATTACGGGCATCGGAACACCACCTTTGTTTTTGAGGGATAGTGTGTAGAAGTTGGTGCCCGCCGTTTTTTCCAGCGCACTCCGTTCGCTCTCGCTCAGCGTTGCCAGGTAATCCTGGTATTTCTTCTTGTCGGTGTCGGTAACGGCGTACGGATCGTAGCTGTTGTAGAAATCGCGCATGGTTGAATCTTTGGCGACAACGGATTCGGCCTGTGTTGCCGCATCACGTTGTTTGCTGACCGTACCAGCCCGGCGTTGCGCTTCAGCTTTAGCGGCTGCCTTGGTCGCTACCGGATCACCTGAATCAACCTGAAACCAATCCACTTCTACTAAATCCTGATCGACAGGTTCGACACCATAGAACCAGCCTTTCCAGAACCAGTCCAGGTCAACACCCGAGGCATCTTCCAGGGTGCGGAAGAAGTCGGCGGGTTCGGGCGATTTGAAGGCCCACCGACGCGCGTATTCCTTGAATGCATAATCGAACAGCTCGCGGCCCATCACCGTTTCGCGCAGGATGTTAAGCGCCGTGGCGGGTTTGGCATAAGCGTTTGGTCCGAGGCTGATCACGTTATCGGATGAAGTCATAATGGGCGACAGGACCGCTTTATCCGATTTCATGTAATCCACGATGTATTGCGGCTCACCCCGACGGCTTGGGAAATTGTAGTCCCACTCTTTTTCGGCCAGATACTGACAGAAGGTGTTCAAGCCCTCATCCATCCAGGTCCACTGCCGTTCGTCTGAGTTGACGATCATCGGGAAGAAGTTGTGACCCACTTCGTGAATGATTACCCCAATCATACCCGCTTTGGTCTGTTCAGAATAGGTACCATCAGGTTCAGGACGGCCACCGTTAAACGAAATCATCGGGTATTCCATACCACCGCCCGGTGTGCCGTGGCAGGAAATTGCAACTGGATACGGGTACTTGATTGTGCGGTTACCGTATGATTTCAGCGTATGCTCAACAACGCGGGTCGAATACTGGCCCCACAGTGGATTGCCTTCTTTAGAATAAAACGACATACTCCAGATCTTGTGTCCGTCGCCATATACGTCGGTTTGCATCGCATCCCAAATAAACTTGCGGCTGCTGGCGAACGCGAAGTCACGAACATTTTTCGCGTCAAAAATCCAGGTTTTTTTGCCTTTCGTATCGCCGGGTTTTGCTTTCTCGGCGGCTTCGGCTTCAGCCTGCGAGACAATGATAACTGGCGTTTTCGAAGTAGCTGCTTGTGCCATCCGTTTCTGCTGCGTAGCCGATAAGACCTGCTTGTAGTTCTGGCACTCGCCGGTTGCGCCAACAACGTGGTCGCTTGGCGCGGTGATGGCCACTTTGTAATTACCGAAGATCAGCGTGAATTCACCCTGACCCAGGAATTGCTTGTTCTGCCAGCCATTTACGTCGTTGTAAGCGCACAAACGCGGGAACCAGTGCGCAATGAAGTAATTGTAGTTGCCGTCTTTGGCGAAAAACTCCATACCGCTCCGTCCGTAGTACTCTGTAACGAAGTAGTTCCAATCGACGTTGAACGAATAACTTGCACCGGGCTTCAAGGGCGTCGGCAAGTCGATCCGCATCATTGTCTGGTTGATGGTGTATTTGAGCGCATTGCCAGACTTCGCATCTTTTACGGACGTGATTTTGTAGCCGTACTTATCCGAAGCCTGCTGGCTGCTACGCTCCCGAACGGAAGTCAGGTTTTGTAGCTGAGCAAAACTCATCCCACTTTCGTTGACGCCACCCGTGCGGGTAACGCTACCAATCGAGCCTTTCGCAAACAGGTTCTGATCGAGTTGCAGCCAGATAAAGCGTAACTCGTCGGTTGAGTTGTTGTGATACGTTACCGTTTCAGAACCAATGATTTTTTGGTTGGCATCGTCAAGTTCAACCTTGATGTCGTAGTCGGCGCGGTTTTGAAAATAGTCTTTTCCTGGTGCGCCAGCAGCCGTTCGGAAGGTATTTGGCGTTGGCAACATTGGTCCCAACTGCTCGAAGCGCGTGTTCGCGTTTTGAGTCGGAGCCGGTTGAGCCTGGGCCATCAGCGTGGCTGACCATAGGACGAGGCCAGCCATCAGCACTGTCTTTCTCATAGTAGATTTTAAGTTAAACGCTTGGGTTAATTACGGCCAGTTCCTTGTCTGGCTGGTGCTTGTTGACGTTGTTGTTGCATCGGATTGGATGCGCTACTGCCTCGTCCCTGCTGCTTGAATAGCTGGAAACGTGTCGGTCTGGCTACCGGCGGAAACGAGTTGTCTTCGGTATTAATATCCGCAATTTCGTAGAAAGGGTCAAGCGTCCATTGCTTTACTTTCTTGGGCGTTGCGATTACTTTCTTGATCGATACATCGTTGAATCGCCAGATTTCGGCTGGGAAGCGAGCTACCGAATCAGTTCCATCTTCGAACTCCATCCGGATAATTACGGGCATCGGCAAACCGCCTTTGTTCTGCAATGACAAGGTGTAAAAGTTAGTACCCGCTTCAGCGAGTAGCCGTTCTTCTGCTGACAAGGACGCCACATAAGCCTGATATTTCTTGCGGTCTTCGTCGGTAACGGCGTATGGGTCGTACTGATTGTAGAAGTCACGCATGGTGCTGTCCTGCGATACTACGGTTTCGTCTTTGCTGAGCGCGTCGCGCTGTTTGCTGATCGTATTCAGTCGACGTTGTGCGGCTGCGCGGGCTTCGGCTTTGGTGATCTCTGGATTCTGTGAGTTAGCCTGATACCAGTCGACTTTCACCAGCGATTGGTCAACGGGTTGAACCGTGTAGAACCAGCCTTTCCAGAACCAGTCCAGATCAACACCCGAGGCATCTTCCAGAGTGCGGAAGAAGTCGGCGGGTTCGGGCGATTTGAAGGCCCACCGGCGCGAATATTCCTTGAATGCATAGTCGAATAGTTCGCGGCCCATCACCGTTTCGCGCAGGATGTTAAGCGCCGTGGCGGGTTTGGTGTACGCATTCGGACCGAATGTATTGCCCGGAATATTATCCGAACTGCTCATGATCGGAACCTGCTGGGTAGAATCGAGCTGCATGTACGGCACAATGTACTGTGGGTCGATGCCGTGCGCCGGGAAATTTGCATCCCATTCGAGACAGGCCAAGCCTTCGAGGAAGCTGTTCAGTCCTTCGTCCATCCATGACCACTGCCGTTCGTCGGAGTTGACGATCATTGGGAAGTAGTTATGACCGACCTCATGAATAACGACCGAAATGAGGAAGTTTTTGGTGCCTTCGGAGTAGGTCCCATCGGCTTCTGGACGAGCCCCGTTAAAACTCATCATTGGGTACTCCATACCACCAACCGGACCATGAACGGAGTATGCTACAGGGTACGGGTACGCAAAGGTCCGACGTGAGTAAGAGCGTAGCGTATGGGCGATAAGCCGCGTTGAGTACTGACCCCAAAGCGGATTTGCTTCTTTCGGATAGAGCGACATTGCCCAAACGCGCTTGCCTTCCACTGTTGGTTGAAGCGCGTCCCAGATAAACTTGCGGCTGCTGGCAAAGGCAAAATCGCGAACGTTATCGGCTTTGTAGACCCAGGTTTTGGTACCCGTGGCTTTGCCTTTTTCGGCGGCTTCGGCTTCGGCCTGCGTAACAACCAGAATAGGATTTTCGCCCGCTTTATCACCGCGATTTTTCGCTTCGGTCAGGCGCTTCTGCTGCGTAGCGGTCAACACCTGAGCGGGATTTTGCAATTCGCCGGTTGCGCCAACAACGTGGTCGTTGGGCGCAGTGATCGCCACTTTGTAGTTGCCGAAGATGAGCGTGAACTCACCACGTCCCAGAAACTGCTTGTTCTGCCAGCCATTTACGTCGTTGTAAGCGCATAAGCGGGGGAACCACTGGGCCATTTCATAGATGTAGTTGCCATCTTTCGGAAAGTATTCGAAGCCCGACCGAGCCCCTACACTTTTCGCGTCAACAATTTTAAAGTTCCAGTCAACAGAGAACGTTACGGACTTGCCCGGAGCTACGGGTGTGGGCAAGTCAATCCGCATCATTGTCTGATTGATCGTGTATTTAAGCGCTTTGCCCGATTGGTCACGTACCGATGTAATTTTCTGACCGTAATCTTTTTCGGCCAGGCTGGTATTGGCCGTAAGTTGCTGTAGCGAAGCACCCCGTTCGGCGTTTATGCCGCCGGTCTGCGAGGTTCTGCTAATTACATCGGGGCGAAACAGGTTCTGATCAAGCTGTAACCACAGGTAGGGAAGAGCATCCGTTGAGTTGTTGTGGTACGTGATCGTTTCCGAAGCGGTTAATTTCTGATTGGTGTCGTCCAGCGTAGCTTTAATGTCATAATCGGCTCGGTTCTGAAAGTAGTCCTTTCCCGGTGCTCCGGATGCTGTACGAAATGTGTTCGGTGTAGGCAGCGTTGGTCCCAACTGTTCAAAACGCGTGTTGGCATGTTGCGTCGTCGGCGCTTGTGCCCGAGCAAACCACATTGGAATGGTTAAACTCGTTACTAGCAAAATTATCTTTTGCATAAATCAAGCTATAGTTGTTGATAGGAGTGCTAAAATTACAAAAAAAAGAGGTTTGCCGTATTTGTATTTTGAGGAAGGAAAAGACAATCCGGAAAGGTGCTCAGCCTACTTCATCAATTCACCTAGGTACTCGTTGTTGATAATGAGCGATGCGGCCATTCCTGCTACAAAACCCGACAAGATAAGTGTCCAGCGTAGTCGGCTAGTTCTGAGTAAATTAAGCGCTAAGTAGGCTAGCGTCAGGATAAAACCAACAATCACTAATTGACCGATTTCCAGACCAATGTTGAAAGCCAGCAGCGGTTTGACGATGTCGGCCTCCCGACCTAGCAGACTGCGCAGGTAGTTTGAAAAACCCATGCCGTGAATTAAGCCAAAAACCAGGGCCAAACCATAGCGCCACGGACGGTTTGTTTGCCGGGAAACTGGCAACGATCGGTAGCCAGGCTCCTGGAAAAAGAAATTGGTAATAGCTGTGATCAGGATGGTGATCGGAATGAGTAGTTCAATGACTTCAGTTTTATACGTGATAAGCTGAAGCGTAGCCAACGCCAGTGTAATCGAGTGACCAATGGTAAATGCCGTCACTAGAATTAATACCTGTCGCCATTGCTGAAGCGTGTAGACGGCGCACAAGGCAGTAACGAATAAAACGTGATCGTAGCCGCTGGGATCAGTGATATGGTCGAAGCCAAGGCCAAGGTAAATGAAAAAATCGTCCATAAGTTACTCCTTAAACCAGCCTGCGTACATGACATAATTAGTAGCTGTGCGCATGAAAACCTCTTCATGCTCCGCCGAAACCGCTTTCAGCAGACGAGCTGGATTGCCCGCATAAATTGAACCGGGTGGTACAATGGTATTCTGCGTAACAATGGCACCTGCGGCAATAATGCTGCCCGTTCCGATAACGGCTCCGTCCATAACAATTGCACCCATTCCAATCAGAACTTTGTCTTCAATGGTGCAACCATGAACAATGGCATTGTGGGCGATGGATACGTAATTGCCAATCGTGGTTTTGTGGCGCTGGTAGGTGCAGTGGATAACAGCACCGTCCTGAACGTTGCAGCGATCGCCTAATGTGATTGAATTCACGTCGCCCCGCACAACCGCGTTGAACCAGACAGTGCAGTCGCGTCCCATTGTGACCTGACCTACGATGGTTGCATTCTCGGCGAACCAGCAGTTGTCGCCAAATGAGGGATGAATCCCATGAACGGGTTTTATAAGTGCCATAGCGCAAATATAATCTGTCGTTCCCGGGACGTTGACAGCAAAAACAAAAAAAGGACTGATCTATTCGACCAGTCCAAATCTTACGCCTAAGATAGCGTTCTATTTTTTAACTTTATCAACCATTTTTTCGATGGCTTCTTCCACATCATCGACGGCACGGTTGGCTTCGCGTTTCACCTTTTTAAAGTCATCTTCGCTTGAGCGCTGTACTTTATAGTACGAATCGGACAGTTGACGACGCTTATCTTCCAGATCTCTAACCCGGTCTTCGCGTGCTTTACGATCTTTCTTGCTTTCGTTTTTCACCTCGGCCTTCGCGTCGTTGAGCTGATCGTCGATCTTGTCCATCTGCTCCGAAATACGATCAGTTAGCTCTTTCCGATCATCGCTGAATTTATCGTTGTTCCGACTGTTCCGGTCATCGCGGTCCCGACGGTCATCCCGATCGTTGGATCGGCTGTCTCGGTCGTTGTACCGGCTGTTTTTATCGTCGCGGTCATCCCGGTCCCGGCGGTTGTCCCGGTCATCGCGGTCCCGACGATCATCTCGATCATTGGATCGGCTGTCTCGGTCATCGCGGTCCCGGTCGTCACGGCGATTGAACAAGTTGGATAAAGCTCCCCGGTTGTCGCGATCATCGTCCCGATCATCCCGGTACGAGTTTCGGTTGTCGCGGTCATTGTCGCGACGGTCGTCGTAGCTATTCCGGTTGTTTCGGTCGTCATAACGCCGGTCATTGTAGCTGTCTCGGTCATCCCGGTCGTTGTTGCGACGCGAGTCCCGATCATCGTAGCGACGGTCGTTGTAGGTTGAGTTGTCGTACCGACCGTGGTTGCTGTTATAATCAGACCGTGAGTTGTAAGAATCGCGGTCGTCGTTATTGTTTCGGTTATTGTACGAGTTACGGTAGTTATCGGAATCCCGGTTGTCTGAGTTACGATCGCGATCATTGTACCGGTCGTTGTAGGAATCGCGGTTGTCGTATGATTGATCGTTGTATCGATTGTTGTACGAATAAGAGTCGCTGCCCGACATACGGCTTGGCCGGTTGCCGCGATTATCTGATGACCGATAGGAATTACGGTAAGAAGCTGATGAGCTGGAGCGGGAGTCGTTGCGGCTCATCTGGTCGTCACGCGAGTTGTTCCGATCCCGACGGCTAAACAAACCACCCTGTTTGTTGTCATCATCGTCGCCGTCGTTGCGTCGCCGTAAATCGCGCGTATCGCTGGTGCGATCTCGTTGCACCATATCCTGCCGACTGTTTTTTGAGTCGCCATATAGCCAATTCTCAAACGATGCGCAGGATGTTAAACTTGTGGTGGCTGCCAGCATGGCCGCTACAACCCATGTTCTTCTTTCCATAACGTTAAGTGTCATTTTGTTGGTAATGCTATAGAAAACGGCTCAAAAAACGTACCATGCCGTTTTTTGAGCCGTAAAGCAAGGAGACAAGAACAAGTGGGGAAGCTATTTCCCTAAAAACTGTGGAGATAAATGAACAATCCACAACCTACAACTACACATAGTATGCTTTATGGACACATCATCGCACTACGACTACCCCTGCACCGTTGTAACTTCTGTACTCGCCGTTATACATAGCATCAGCTGATACAGGGCCTAAGGCAAAACGGCCTTTGGTAACGGCTCTGGCCAGATAATAGAACGTTTGCTTGGTTCCGGACGCCGATGTGTAGAAATTGATCCGGTCATCGCGTAAATCGAAATGGTCAGGCTTAGCCGAGTTTTTGAGCCAGGGCATATCGCGTTGCTCAGTCAGGCGCGGGTTTTCTACTTCCAGACCAGCGGGCAGCAGGTCGGTAATCACTACGTTTTCCACGTTCAGACCGTTTGCGCTGGCAAGTGTAATTTTTACGACCACCAGATCATTCTGACGAATAGTGCTTAGTGAATTGCCATCCCGGTCAAGGTAAGTCCGGCGCACCTGAAGCCCCTTGTCTTCATCTGCAATGGGGCGATTGGCCGGGACGCCTTCACTTTGAGCAAAGTAATAAACGCTACCCAATCCTTTGGCTGTAAGCAGTAACGGCTGGTTCGTTGGTACACGTTTTAAGGTAAGAAACCCGCTGTTCATGGTACCCAGCGATGCACCGCCAGCCGCTAGTGTTGCCGTTGCGGTGCTCGTCGCGGTTTGACGAGCTAGTTTGCCCAACGCCAGAAAAGCAAAGGCGGCTTCCTGGGTGTTAAGGTAGCTGGACTGCCGAAGCGCACTGGACAACTGCCGGGCCAGCGTCGGAATTTGCAGATTACCCCGGTCGGTGTCTACTAATGCGTCAAGTACGAGAGCGAGGTTGCGCAATGGTGACGCATAGCTACCGCCTGTTTGCCGACTGGTCGTATTGTCGGTGTATTGCTTCGGCAACAAAGCTGTGAAACTGCGGGTGTCACCAATCCGGAAATAAGCTGACGCCAACAGGTAACGGCTATCGGGGGTTAGCGAACCGGCGTCTTGTTTGTAGTAATTCATGGCCGAGCGGTTCGGTTTTCCGGCCACCGCCAGCGTATATAACGCGTAGATAGCAGTCCGACTAGCTACTTTCTTTACCGTTCTGCCGCCAGACTCGTCGAAGGTAACCGCATTTTCGGTCGACGGGTTATTCGTGAACGTAGTCAGGTGATCGATAGCCGAACTCAAGATGTAACCGCGTACTTCGTAACCTGCTTCCTGCGCTTCACTCAGAAAATGCACGGCGTAGGCCGTTGCCCACTCATCGATCTCTGTTTGACCCGGCCACATCGAGAAACCACCGTTTGCTGCTTGTAAGCCTTCTACTTTTTGAACGGCCTGTCTGACGTTGGTTGACGGATTCAGATCACTATCACCATTACGAACAAAGTATGTGTTTGGGCCAAACTGTTTTGTCAGGTCGGCGAAGTAAAGTTGCGGAAACGCTTTCGAGATGGTTTGCTCGATACAGCCGTGCGGATAACCGAGCAAGTAGGATAGCTCTTTCCCGTACTGCACTACCGGCGAACGGCTTAACGAAACGCTTGCCTGGGCCGTTCCGGGCAGAAAATCACTTGCTAGTTTCAACGTCGTGGTTTTTCCGCTGGCTACTGCTCCCGACAAGGTTGTTTTTTGCAAAGAAGCCGCTGGCCGAACTGTTACGTCGTTTTTTTCGGTGAACGTTTCGCCCAGGCCATCAACGGTTACTGTTATCGCGCCGGGACCAATTGCTTGTTTCGCCGAGATTCGGAACGTACTACGACTTTCGCGACCGGGTTGAATCGTCAGTTTCCGCGTAGTCAGGCTATCGGCACTAAGCGGGCCGGTTAGGCTAATCCGGGCGGTAACCACAGCGGGCTGTTTGGTCGTGTTACTCAAATTGACGGGCAATTCAATCTGGTCGCCGGGCGTCAGAAAACGAGGTACGCCTGCACTGATCACAATTGGATCGGCTACCTTGATGTTGCTATTTGCTGACCCAAACGCGTTGTCTTTATAAGCGACGGCCATGACTCGTAAATCGCCGGAAAACTGCGGAATATCGATTGTGAACTCGGCTTCGCCATTCAGGCCCGCATCCAGAATGCCGCTCCAAAGCGCAACCAGTTTTACGCGGCCATTGCTGAGCGGATTCACCCGTCGTTCGAGATCGTAGCCGTCGCCCCCCACGCTTGACGATGACCGCAACGAAAGTTCAGGGTAAAGCAAGGCGTACAAGTCGTGGCTGCCTACTTCAAGCGCGCGTTTCTGGTAGTAAAAGCCGTGTGGATCGGGTGTTTTAAAGTTTTTAAGCTGCAAAATTCCTTCATCGACTACGGCTACCGTCACCTGCGCATTACGGGCGGTTTTGATTCGGATCGTCTGCTTCGTTTTCGAACGAGACTGCGCGGCCGCCGTAATCGTTACGGGCAATTTGGTGTCGGCGTCTTCCACGGATAGTGAAGCAAAACCATGCGCTACCGTCAAGGGTAGATTAGCGCCGTCGATGGCCCGAATAAGCGTTGCCGTTACGTACACATTAGGTAAGTGTTCAGCTCCGATAGCAAAGCTCCACTCCGCTGATTTGTTGCTCGTCGTTAGCCAGTGGTGCTCAAGTACCTTGTTCCGCTCAATGGTAACCAGCAGTTTACCGTCGAAGGGCGTCTTGAGCAAGACTTTTGCTTTGTCGCCGGTTTGGTAAATGGGTTTATCGAGCGTCATCAGCACTTGCCCTTCCTGACTAACCTCAAACGAAGAAGCCGAGGTGCTGCCGTAGCCATACGCGTAAAACGTTGTCGCCATGTAGTTCGTCGCATTCCCCGAACCAGCCGCCCGACGGACCCGTATTTCGTATTCGCCCGAAACCGTTGGTACGTAGCGAAATTGGGCTTTTCCCGCCCTAAAAAGTAGGGTGTTGGCGTACACCGTCTTTTCGCGCCGTTTGGTTGTGTACCGAATCTGCTCGTTTTTCTTTTCGATCACGGTCTGATAATCGTAGCGAATCACTTCAACGAGCGCCGAAGCCGACGAGTGCACCGTCCCGGCAGGATCGAGCGCAATCAGATCAGCAGCAACGGGGGCGTTGGTCGCCACGTACCGATCCGGGAGCCGGATGCCGAAAAACGTGTCCTGGGTTAGCACGTCGAAGCGACGGAGCCGGTTGACCGGACGGCCATTTTCGTCAAAAACCGTCACGAACAGTTTGCCTTCGAGCAACCCAATATCCTGGTATAAAGCCGGAAACTGAAAGCGTTCGGTGGCCTGTCCGTTGGCGTTGGTGCGTCCCTGGCGAAGCTCTTTCGGGAACGTCGTCTCGTTTGGAATGGTAAACGAATAGTCCTCAAACCCTTTTGGCGCGAACACTTTCCGCTTTAGTTGCAACTCCATCTCGTAGGCCCGGTCAGAAGCGGGTGGTCCGAACAGGTTCAGCGCGGTTGCAGAAAGCGTCAACGTTTGGCCGGATTTGTAACTGGTTCGATCGGTGAGCAAGTCTACCTTGATGCGGTCCGGTATGAATTCTTCAACGCTGACTGGCTGAGAAGTGAGTAACACATTGTTGGCGTTGAGAACTTCAATCGTGTAACTACCCGTTACAGCCGCCGGGTCGAGTGGAACATCGGTTGTGACGGCACCTTGCTTGTTGGTTGTTTTCCGAAAAACGCGTAATTCGCGACCATTGGGCAGCAGCAGACGGATCAGCACTGGTATCTCGCCAACGCTTTGCCAGGTTTGTGACCGGATGATGGTATTGAAATGAATCGTCTCGCCGGGTCGGTAAATGTCGCGATCGCCGTACACAAAAGCGTCGAAGCCCGATGGGTTATCCCGTTTGCCTTCCACCTCGAAGCGTGATGTTTCGACCTGCGTATCGGGCAAAAACATAAAGTTGAAGTCGCTGTCGGTTGTCCGGGCGGTGATCAGGGCAATCTTGAAGCCGGGCGCTTTTTCGGTTATTTTATCGAACCGGGCGAAACCACTGCCGTCGGTTTTAAGCGTATAAACCGATTGGTTATTGCTACTGATGAGTGTTATGTCCACGCCCTGCAACGGTTCGGCCGTACGAATAGAATTGGCCCAAACCAGTATCTCGTCGTTTGTCTGTCGGGCTACCAGTCCAATGTCGGACACGGACACGAGCTGGCTTGCCCGCATGTAAGCTTCGTCTTTCGAGCCAACCGTTACTAAATACACGCCCCGAAATGGATTCCCATTCGGCTGGGCCGCGTCCGGGAGCGCCAGATTTAAGGCCGATACACCCCGCACCTTTGGTAAATCTGTCGTCTCGATAGTTTTGTTGACCAGCACATCGCTGAGGTCGCCGGGTTCGTCATCGCCGTAATTGAACTGACCGGAGGGTTTCCATTCGCCGTTGGCGTTTGGTGCGTATTCCTCGTAGCGGTTCGAGCGGAGGTAATTGAGGATGTTGTTTTCGTAGACTTTAGCAATCCTGACCTGTACCTTGGGCACGTTCACAATTTGCAGGCCGACATTACGCGCACCGTTCGATGATAGATACAGGGCTTTTCGGTTGGCGAACTGAATACTGGCGGGCATTTTCCCGAAAAACAAATCCCGCGTGACGGGTTCTTCGAGTTTGGTGCCCAGCGTTCCCCGTATCTGATCGGTAAGCGTCAAAACATAGGTGTCAGTTTCGCTGAAATTGCCCCGAATGACAAACCCGTTTTCGGTCAGTTCTGCGGATGTTTCGACTTGCGGCTGGATGGTGTAATACTGGCTAAGCTCACCGGGTTGAAGCTCCTGGGTGGTGATGACACGGACGACGCCCTGCGTATTTTCAAAGCTGGTCTGCACATCGGCAATATCGATCCGGTAGCGGGAGGGAAGCGTGCCCGTAGTCTTGATAACTTCCTTACTGGTGTAAGCCGTGTTTGGTACTTTAACGCCTTTATCCAGTTTTACCGTCAGCGGCTGCTCGTTCTTCAGGGCCGGGGCATCGGCTAGTGTTACAGCGACATTGCTCTGCGTTTCACTGGGCGAAACCTGCGCGGCTAGTTTTTTCTCGTCGGCCAGGACGGTTAACTTCCCCGCTACCTCAGCGGCACTAACAGCGTAGTTGAAGTTGAGTCGGGTTTTCGCTACCGGCTGGCCCGTCTCCCGCGATTTTGCCCACCAGCTTTCGGTACTGGTCAAGTGCAGATACGGCGTGTGGAACGTGATCTCATCGCCCGAAATGGCCAGGTCTTTTTTGTCCGACCGTTTCAGCAGATCGTCGGTTAATTCGGCGCGGTAATCCGTTGCAGGATCGAAGGCGGCAGCGGGTGAAAAAACCAGCTCATTCGGACTTGTCCATTTAAACTTGCCCCGAACGGCGGGTATAAAGCGAACGTATTGCGTCGAATCCCATTGGTCGAGTTGATTCGTTGGCCCGATGTTTTTGTTAAAGGAAAAGGTAAGGTTCTGCGTTTGCTGTACCTCGTCGTCAAAGTTGCGACCTACAACCGTAACTTCATTGAACGGTAACCGGGAGCAGTTGATGAGAAAAAAAACGAGAATAAATACGGGGAAAAGTAATCGGCTAAAACGTAGAATCCGGGAACGCATTTTCGTGACTATAGCGGTGAGAGATCGAATGTAGACGAAAAATTCTACTCAAAATTGTGGAGCCGATCAATTTAGAATGAATGACTTATTGAGCGGTTGTCAACGAACGAAAGTCCGTAGGATACTCGTAGTAATTGTCTGGTATGCTACTCATTTCTGATGATTACGCGTAAGTCGCTATAGCGCCCTTTATCGTCCGCGCAGGAAATTTTTAACGAGCCGGGGCGTGGTCTGAAAAAGACGGCTTCGGTGGGCGACGACTTTCGGTACAACTTGTCATTCAGATACCAGAATACCGTCTGTACGTCGTTGGGTGCCTGGCAGCTTAATTCCAGATCAGCTGGTTGCTTTGGATTGATGAAATACTCGCTGCCATCGTTCAGGCTGATTATCTGAGGTCCCGCACTCTTTAGAGCTGTCGAGCCAAAAACACGTTCGCAGTTTGGGTTATGCGGGGGCACTTTCTCAAAGGGAATGTGCTTGCTTTGGTAGAAAGCGATCACGTCCGGCGATAAGTTCGGGTAAGATCGGCGGATGGCACCGCTGTCGGGTTTACAATGGGCGCAGTACGACAAGGTACCTGCCGCGTTGGTAAAAACCGCTTTTTGGTGTTGGCAACGCCGGTAACGCGACACGCCCATAATGAAATAATCCGTTACGTGACTAGTGCAAAACTCGCCCGGAACATCACCCGTTTCGGGGCAAATAAGCCGAGTTGATAAACTATTACCCGGTTTAGAAAACCAGCCTTTAGGCGAGTTATAATCCAACGTGTTGAATAACTGAAAGAGCAACGGTGTAGCGGTATTGGCCCCGCTGAGTTCGGCGGCACCCACACCCGAAAAATTACCGACCCATACGCCAATCGTGTACCGCTGATTATAGCCAATACTCCACGCATCGCGCCGACCGTACGAGGTTCCTGTTTTCCAGGCAATGCGCGGCAAGTGATAACTGTTGTCAAAATTGTTCGGTAAATCCGGGCGGGTGATTTGGGTGAGCGTATTGGTGATAAGATAGGACGCTTCCTGCGAAAGAAGTTTTGTGTTCCGCCGAGTTGGCGAATCATTACCCGTAAATCGCAGTTCGCCCATGACTCCGCCATTGGCAAATCCGGCGTAGAGTCGCGTCATTTCTTCCAACGTGACCCCGCAGCCGCCCAGAATGGTGGAAAGCCCTAAATCTTTGGCTTGTTTACGGATGGTTGTGAAGCCTGCCTTGCGTAAGCTTGACACCAGCGTTGGCGTACCAAGTTCGTTCAGTAAAGCAACCGCCGGAATGTTGAGCGAGTTAGCCAGGGCAAATTCTGCCGTTACCGGACCGTTGAATTTGCGGTCGTAATTGTCTGGTTCGTAGCCACCAAAATTTGTGGGAACATCGTTTAATTTTGTTTTGGGAGTGGTAAGGCCCGCGTCGAATGCCAATCCGTAGAGGAGTGGTTTCAAAGCGCTTCCCGGTGAACGCACCGCTCGCACACCATCCACTTGTCCGCCGTCAAAAGCATTGCCAAAGTCGGAGGAACCTACATAAGCAACTACCTCCTGCGTTCGGTTATCCACAATCAATACCGCTGCGTTGTGGATATTGTAAGCGCGCGTTCGATTTACATAGTTTCTCACCAACTGCTCAGTAGTGGCCTGCATCGCCGGACTGATCGATGCCTGAATGATCGGTACACTGGGATTTTCGCTTCGCAGTCGTCCGGAAAGGTGGGGTGCTAACTGCGGGGCCGCGCGTCGATAAGCGGTAAGGGGTTCGTCCAGGGCATCTGCAATGGCTGTTTCATCGAAGAGTTTACTAGCTCGGAAGCGGGCTAGCCAACGGTTTCTTTCCTCAATGATCAGTGCATTGTTCACCTCCAGCCTTAGGCTCGACGGGCGGTTCGGTATAATGGTCAGCGTGGTCAGCTCGGCCAGGCTCAATAGCTTCGGTGGTTTGCCAAAGTACAGCAACGACGCCGATTTTAAACCTTCAATGTTGCTGCCGTACGGAACCAGGTTCAAATACAATTGCAGGATCTCATCTTTCGAGTAATGAAGTTCCAGTTGAATCGCCTGAAACAGTTCGATGAGCTTGCTGCCGTACGTGCGTTGGCGGGGGTGAAGGAGCCGGACCGTTTGCATCGTAATCGTTGACGCTCCTGACGTTCGGCGGCCTGATAGCAGGTTTCGACCGGCGGCCCGCACCATTGCTACAGGATTAAAACCAATATGATAGCGGAAGTATTTGTCTTCCTTGAACAAAATAGCGTCGCGGAGAGTAGGAGTAATCTCGGGAAGTTCGGCGTACATCCGCCATTTGTCGTCGCGGCTAAGAAACGCGTGAAGAATGGTTCCGTCGCGTGCTGTGATCAGTGTCGAGTAGGAAACAGCCGTTTTTACGGGAAACAGCAGATCCAGCATCAGAAAGAGCAATGTCGCAGTAAGAACTAGCTTAACGGCAAGCGGCTTCCAGACTCGTCTGGCAATGCGTTGACTGCTTTCCCATAGTACTGTACTCATTACGGTGTCTGGTGGTGTCTTACTGCTGACTATACGTAGTTACTAAACGCAAAAGTCTATCAAATCCTATAACCAACGACAACCGTACGTTAAAACAATGACAATTCAGTTTTTCGGAGCAGCCCGCACCGTAACGGGTAGTAAACACCTGATCACTACAGCTAGCGGCACCCAGATTTTGCTTGACTGCGGATTATTTCAAGGCATCAATACCGACGAACTTAACCAGCAGTTTGGCTTCGATCCCGCCAACGTTGATTACATGGTATTATCGCACGCCCACATCGACCATACCGGACTGATTCCCCGACTTGTGCGACAAGGGTTCACCGGCCCTATTTACACCACATCGGCTACTATTGATCTCTGCGAAGTAATGCTTATGGACAGTGCCCGTATTCAGGAGCGCGATCTCGAGCGGGTGAACAGACGACGGCAGCACCGAGGTCAGCCCGATCTGGAAGCGCTTTATGATGAAGACGACGTTCAGAAAGCCCTCGGGCAGATGCAACCGGTGGAGTACAACAAGCCGTTTGCAATAGGCAATGAAGTAACCGGATTGTTGACCGATGCCGCACATCTGCTGGGTAGCGCGTCGATTAGCCTGACGATTCGGGAGAAGGGTGCCGAAAAACGGTTGTTTTTCAGTGGTGACATTGGTCGACCCGACGACAAGATTTTACGATTCCCCGACAAGTTTCCGCAGGCTGATTACATTATCTGCGAATCAACATACGGCGACCGACTCCACGAAGCCGAACCCGACATGAAAGCGCATCTGTTACGCATTGTGCAGCAAACCTGCGTTCAGGAGCGGGGCAAACTTCTTATTCCTGCCTTCGCCGTTGACCGGACGCAGGAATTGATCTACGCGCTGGATCAACTGTCGAGCGAAGGTCATTTGCCAAAAATACCGGTATACATAGACAGCCCGATGTCCGTAAAAGCCACCGATATTATGCGGGATCACGAAGAAGACTTCAACCCCGAAATTCTGGCGTATATCAAAAAAGACGGCGATGCGTTCTGCTTCCCTAACTTGCGTTACGTGTCCGATGTAGAGGAATCAAAAGCGATCAACAACAGCCAGGAGCCGTGTATTATTATCGCACCATCGGGCATGGCGGAAGCTGGTCGTATCAAGCATCACATCAAAAACAACGTCGAGAAGCCGAATACGACTATTTTGCTGGTTGGGTACGCGTCACCGAACAGTCTGGGCGGTGCGCTCAAGCGGGGTGACAAAGAAGTAACCATCTTTGGAGAACGCTATCATGTAGCTGCCAGAGTTGAGATTATGGACTCGTTCTCGGCTCACGGTGATTACCGCGAAATGCTTCAATTCTTAAGTTGTCAGGACCCCGCTCGCGTTAAAACCGTATTTCTGGTTCATGGAGAATACGACAAGCAAGTAGTCTGGAAAGAAAAATTAGAAGGGGCTGGTTTCCGTACGGTTCGAATCCCTGATATGCGGGAACAGGTCACGTTGTAAATAGTGCTACGGGCCGCTTCGCTGCTTTTTGGTATAAATAAAATAATCCCCCGGTTTTTGTAAAGCCGGGGGATTATTTTTGTAGTGGCGTTCGTGCAGTCGTCAAGTAAATCGTACTCGTGGCACCCGCGCAAAGCAGCGGTTCAGCACGACACGATACATTTTACCGAATTGTGCGTAACACCAGCGTCTGAGTTGCTTTACTTCTTTAGGAATGAGCATTTTAATGGCTTTCGCCAACTCTTTTTCAAATAATCCTCTGTCAAAGCTTACCTTTTGAAGGATCGTTTTGATATACTCTAGCATTGAAAGCATAGTATCTCATTTTTTGGTTAAAGAAGCTTACAGATACTGAAAGATAGTAGTTAGTTCGTTCTGATGAAGTACCTAAATCTGTAACGGCGTTCTTTATAAATTGTTGCTCAAAAATAACAATGTTTATAGAAATATTCCTAAAATATTTTGTATTATTTTATTTAATTTCTGCCGTTACTTTTGGGCAAGCGATTGATAATGACATTACTATTGAGCTAGGGCAAACTAATTTTCCGATTGAGCGGCCCTTTACAATATCCATTATTATTCCTAACAGTGATTCACGTCCTTCTGTTCTATTTCCTGACATTCCGGGGTTCACAAAAAAAGGTACATCGGCCAGCGTAACACCCAGTGAAATTGGGGGTAAAACAATCACGAATCAGGTCATCACGCAGAACTATCAGGCTCGTGCTCCCGGTCGTTTTCGCATTCCTCCCTTTAGCATAGAAGTCAATGACGAAACGGTACAATCCGAAGGGACCATCGTCGTGGTTCGGCCTTCAGGTGTGGCGTCTGGTCCGGTTACATCGACGGCTGTTACGCTGGCTATCCCATCCAGTGGAGCGGCTTTTCTATCGCTGAGAGCGTCGAAAGCTACCTTGTACGCTGGTGAGGATGTCGCCTTGACCCTGTCGTTCTTTATTGCTGACAATTACCCGTATCGACTCCAGTTCAGAGCACTCGACAAGCAGTTGCAGACGATCACTAAAAAAATCCGTCCGGCCAATGCATGGGAGGAAAGCGTTGGCATCACGGAGTTGAATCCGGTACCTGTATTGGTGGGAGGAAAAAAATTCCGGGAGTACCGCTTGTATCAATCCGTCTTTTTTCCGCTGGCAAACCGTACCCTGCAATTACCGGCAGTGACCTTGTGGATGGAAAAGGAACGACCCATTATCGGTCCACCATCGGCTAAACCCGAAACGATCACGTTTACCAGTAAGCCTATCACCATTGCCGTCCGACCGCTTCCGGCTCATCCGTTGCGCGGCCGTGTCCCGGTTGGTACGTTTCGGCTGGAAGAAAACCTCGAACGGCAACGGGTGCGCGTGGGGCAAAGCATTCGCTACACCTTTACGGTAACGGGAGAGGGCAACATCGCGACCCTTCCCGCTCCGGCCACACTGAACGATACCACCGCCGTTGACATATTTCCGCCCAAAGAGCGACACACCATCGAAAACAACGGTACGCAGGTGACGGGCCGCAAGTTATTTACGTACTTCATCGTTCCTCATCAGGACGGTTCTATTCCGCTGGTTAACCGTTTTCAGTGGATATACTTCAATCCGCATACCGCGCGTTACGATACCCTTCGTCCTCGGGCGCAGCTACAGGTCGGCGGAAAAGGAGCCGGCTTATTGGCCAACGCAACAGTACAGGCCGCTTTATCGGGTACTACCGGTGAGGTTGTACCAGCAACAACCGGCAACTCGTTGTACAGCGGGATCGAAGCAATAGACAGTACCCAGCAATCGATGAGTGTTCCGGCTTTAATCCGGTCAATTGCCAATGTGTTGATTGTAATAATGTTATTAGGAGTCATCTTTGTATTCTTTAAGAAATAAACGAATGGATCAATAACTGGTCGTTGACGATCTGTTTAAACGCCCACGACTAGTCTCCATAAGCAAGCATGAGCAGTACGTACGGAACACTATTCAAAATTTCTACCTTCGGCGAATCACACGGTCCCGGCATTGGCGTTGTTATCGATGGCTGTCCAGCCGGGCTGTCTTTTGATACGGATTTTATTCAACACGAATTAGACCGTCGTAAACCGGGACAGTCCAGAATCACTACCCAACGGCGGGAAGCCGATGAGTTTGACGTGCTGTCGGGTGTGTTTGAGGGAAAAACGCAGGGGACACCAATCGCACTGCTTATTCGCAATACCGATCAGCGGAGTAAAGACTATGGACACATCGCCGAGCAGTTCCGGCCTTCTCACGCCGATTATACCTATCAGACGAAGTACGGTTCCCGCGATTACCGGGGCGGTGGTCGGTCTTCAGCGCGCGAAACAGCCGCGCGGGTGGCTGCTGGTGCCATCGCAAAACTGCTACTAAAGGAACTGGGTGTTCAGGTTCAAGCTTATGTGTCGCAGGTTGGTGCGCTCAAACTCGATAAGCCCTACTCGGAATTAACGCTGGCGTTGGCGGAAGAAAACCCGGTTCGTTGCCCCGATCCTGAAACGGCAGAACGCATGTTTCAATACATCGACGAGACGCGTAAGCAGGGCGATTCAATTGGTGGCGTGGTTGACTGCGTCGTTACGGGGGTTCCGGCTGGCTGGGGCGAACCCGTTTTCGATAAACTGCACGCCGAACTAGGCAAAGCGATGCTTAGTATCAATGCCGTCAAAGGGTTTGAATACGGAAGCGGCTTTGCCGGAGTTGAACTGTACGGCTCCCAGCACAACGACGAATTTTACACCGATGAGCAGGGACGTGTTCGGACAAAAACAAATCTGTCGGGTGGTATTCAGGGAGGAATCAGCAACGGAGAGGCTATTTATTTCCGGACGGCGTTTAAACCCGTAGCTACCATCATGCAGGACCAGGAAAGCGTGGACGTGCATGGTCAGTCGGTAACGGTTTCCGGAAAAGGGCGGCACGACCCATGCGTAGTACCCCGCGCTGTGCCCATCGTAGAAGCAATGGCTGCGCTGGTGCTGGCCGACATGTATCTGCGTGACAAAGCGGTACGGCTGTAGCCCGTTTATCGCTTACTTTTGTTTAGAACGGCCTGCATAATAACGAAACCCAGGAAGCCGAAGCCAATAGCCTGCCCGATGATGCCCAAACTGAGCAAGGTGTCGGCGGTATCGGAATGCGTACGTCTGGCCCAGGCACCAGCCAATAGCAGCACTATACCGGTTAGCCAGAAACCAGCGGCCAGTAAAACGAATTTGTTTTTGATCGTGACCATAAGACAAGGGATAAGCTGTTTACCTAAAACTCAATTTCAGATAAACAGCTTTGTTCAGTTCGTAAAAGTACAGCATAAGCGCTCTTTTCTGTTTAATACAAAGACACATTGGAGGCTGTTTTCGCTGGTCGTGTGGTTGTTGCTACCTCTGTCAGGAAATGCTCAGACCCGGCTACAGCGGTTCTCGTTTACTCGGGGCCTGATGGGCACGGAATTCAACGTCATATTTTACGCACCGGATAGCGCAGTTGCTTATCAGGCCAATCGGGCTGTTTCGGTCCGAATGGATACGTTGAATGCGATCATGAGCGATTATCTGGACGGTTCAGAAATAAACCGGTTGTCGGCAACCAGCGGTTCGGGTAAGTGGATAACGGTGTCCGCCGATTTATTTCATGTCTTGCAGAAAGCGCAATCCATAGCCCAGCTTTCGCACGGACGTTACGATCCGACGGTTGGGCCGTTGTCGTTGTTATGGCGGAGAGCCGTCCGGCGCAAGGAATTTCCTACGGCTAGCCAGCGACGCAAGGCCAGACGGGCCGTTGGGTATCGGCTGATGAAACTGGATCGGACCAATCAAACCGTAAAACTTCGGCGGTCGGGGATGCGGCTGGATGTTGGCGGCATTGGGCAGGGATTTGCCATTGACGAAGCGCTCACGGTACTGCATCAATTCGGAATCCGCTCGGCTCTACTCGACATTGGAGGAGACATCCTTGTAAGCGATGCACCGCCCGACCATCCGGCGGGATGGCGGGTAAGCCTCGGTTCTGGCAAAGCAGGCAGTTCAGATACGGCTACTGTTTTACTGAAAAATGCGGCTATAACGACATCGGGTGATACATACCGCTTTCTGGAACACAAAGGCCGACGTTACTCGCACATCATGAACCCACGCTCCGGGTTAGGGCTGCACCACTTCGTGCAAGCTACCGTACTCGCTCCGGATGGCTATCATGCCGATGCACTGACGAAAGTATTCAGCGTGGCTGGCTTACGGAAAAGTCGGCGGTTACTCAAGCGCTTTCCGGGAGCCGAACTACTCTTTCTCGAAAACAAAACCGGCAAACTGCACGCATGGAAATCGGCTGGTTTCAAGAGAATTCTTCCCTAGCACAAACGATAGGACTTACTTTCTACAAGCGCAGTACAGCCGCGCCGGTCGTCTGATCGACCTCACGTTCCAGCCGTTTTTTGTGGACGGTGATTGTAATTTCTACCGACCCGGTGCCAACTTCAAGCGCCAGGATATGACCACCAAAAGCGTTGAAGTTTTTATCCGTAACGACGCCATGTACATGCAAGGCGGGCTTGTCGTCCTTCCAGGCAATGCTACCGGTCATGCTGGCCATTTCTGTGTCTCGCATGGATTTGGGATCGTAGTCTTTCTTCTCGGCGTTCCAAAATCCGAAGGTTGGGTGAACAAAGCCAAAGCCGCTGAAGCTGGCGCTGGGAATCTTTTCGTTCACCGCTAACTGCTCCAGTTCGTAAAGAACGTTGTCGCCTTGTCGTAGGACCATTACATAGCCGGTTGGCGTAGACATGTATTTGGGACTTACGGCATGAGCGGGCGTTGACTGCTGTTGAACCGGTGGAAGCATACCGAAGCTGTTTTAAGGCCAGTGCCAGAAAGAAGGAGTTGAACATAGCTGTTAAGTCGGTTATCCTACAGCTATAACCATTATTTTGGCACAATTGGCCCTCTGCTAGCAGCCTTTACCCTGGTCAGCGCGTGAAATGGCTGGCCTGGTATTGGTTATGGCCGTTGATAATCAGCGTTGAAAGGCCAATGGCTTATCGACTTAACCAGTCGCGTAAACTAACGATGCGTTGTCCAAGGCAACTGTAATAGACAGCCAGCAAGACATTGATAAATATGCCGCTGAATAGAATGGAAAAGAAGCCTTTCGAATGCGTTGTGTTAAACAGCAGGATGACCGTGATTCCCCAAATAACGACCATGAGAATCGTGACGATACGCTTTTTTACCGTAATCATAGTTACCTGACCGAACGGAGTGAAATCTTGGAAGAACAGCCAGGCCGCTTTTAGACAGTCTGGCTGTTTACGGTTGGGCAATCGCTAGTCCGGCAAGTCAGACCAGCGATTGATTAACAATGGAGTTAGTTAAACGGCTATCGTTTTACCAGGTACAGCTATTGGGTAGAAACCGTCTTTGTCTGGCAGGCTCTTAGGCATAGCGTCCCAGGCGAGGGTAGTCGGGAAGAGATCAATCTGGGAATTTAACGCTTCGTCCCACTTCACCACTTTACCGGAGTAAGTCGCCATTCGGCCCATAATGGCTGTCATAGTACTTTTCGCCACCCGTTCGGCATCGGCAAATTTGTAGTCGCCTTTGGCAATGGCAGCAAACAGCTCGTCATGTTCAATCTGGTACGGATTGCCATCCGCTTTGGCGTCATACGTATGGATAGGCTGACCGTTATAACCCATCAAGGCGCTGGTTCTTTTCTCCATCCCTTCAACTTTACCTTTGGTGCCCAGGAACATTTCGTCTACCCGGCTGAAGGTGCCTTCGTAGTGTCGGCATTGGCTATTGATGGTTGTACCATCGGCGTAAACAAAGTCAACAATATGATGGTCAAAGATTTCGCCATCTTCTTTGCTTGTCCGAACCTGACGTCCGCCCGTTCCCTGACAAGACACGGGATAACTGTTTTTGACCCAGTTGGCTACGTCGATGTTGTGGACGTGCTGCTCGTTGATATGATCACCGCACAGCCAGTTGAAGTAGTACCAGTTGCGCATCTGATACTCCATTTCGGTTTGGTTGGGCTTACGTGGCTTGTGCCAGACCCCACCGCTGATCCAGTAAACCTGTCCACCCACAATGTCGCCGAGTGCGCCGTCGTGAATCCGCTTGATCATCTCGCGGTAGCTAGGCTGGTAACGCCGTTGGAGTCCAACGACTACGTTCAGTTTTTTCCGTTTCGCTTCTTCCGCAGCAGCCAGTACTCGCCGGATGCCCGGTGCATCGGTAGCCACCGGTTTTTCCATAAACACGTGCTTACCCTGACGAACGGCTTCTTCGAAATGACTTGGCCGAAAGCCCGGTGGCGTAGCCAGAATAACGACATCGGCTAACGGGATGGCTTGCTTGTAAGCGTCGAATCCGACAAATTTACGGTCCTCTGGTATGTCTACTTTAGGCGTTCCGTCGGCGGCTTTGGCTCCGCGCTCGGTCAGCGCTTTATAGGCATCGTCCACCCGGTCGCGGAAGGCGTCGGCTAGTGCCACAATTTTAACGTTTTGCTTCGTGCTTAAGGCTTGCTGAGCGGCCCCGGTGCCCCGTCCGCCACAGCCTATCAATGCTACTTTTATGGTGTCGTTTGCCGAAGTATGGTAGCCATAGCCAGCCATCTCGGCTTGTGCACCAAATGGCAAACCGCCCAGTAGCGCACTGCCTGTCAATAGCCCGGACGTTTTAAGGAAATCGCGTCGGTTCGATTCGTTCGTCATTGGAGTAAGAAGTTCGGTTGAAAAATGGAACGCTTATTACTAAAGGTAGCTGGTATTTAGATTTACTAGTTCGTTTTCCGAAACCTTAACGCGAACAAGCTAAAGCTGTCAGTGACAGGGATGTTTCTCGGGTTTTAGCGCATAGGTAACAAGGCTATTTTCTGAAAAAAATTTATTCAATAACAAGATTTTTTTGTACGGAGAGAAGAGTTATCCGTATGTTTAGAGGAGAAGAGAAAGCGTCTATAAACAACCTTTTTTTATTGACTATCTATGCATAAATCCACTACGTATTCACTAATTCATGTGTTCTTTTTGTGTCTGCTGACCACAGCGGCTATGGCCCAAACGCGCATTGCGGGGACGGTAACCGCAGCAGAGACAAAAGAGCCACTAGCCGGTATTAGCATTGCCGTTAAGGGTAAGGTAATCGGCACAATAACCGACCAGAAAGGAAACTTTTCGTTAACCACCAACACGCCTACGCCTTTCACAATCGCTGTTTCAGCCGTAGGTTTTCAGGCGCAGGAATTGGTCATCACCGGCAGCCGCTCGGACATAACCGTAAGTCTGAAAGAGCAGGTCACGATCGGCCAGGAAGTAGTTGTGTCGGCATCGCGGGTCGAGGAAAGCGTACTTAAATCGCCGGTATCAGTAGAGCGGCTGGATATTCGATCGTTTCAAGCCACGCCGTCGGCTTCATTTTACGACGCGCTACAAAACATCAAGGGGGTCGATATGGCTACGCAGAGTCTGACCTTCAAATCGGTCAACGTGCGCGGCTTTGGTGCGAACGGCAATACCCGTGTCGTGCAAATGCTCGATGGGATGGACAATCAGGCACCAGGCTTGAACTTCTCGGTGGGTAATATCGCCGGGGTCTCTGAATTGGATCTGGAAAGCGTTGAGTTACTGCCCGGTGCGGCATCAGCCCTTTACGGTCCAAACGCCGTTAACGGTTTGCTTTTGATGACCTCTAAAAATCCGTTTCAGTATCAGGGACTCAGTGCGTATGTTAAAGGGGGTGTGATGAATGCCAGCAATCGTTCGACCGCAACGACGCCTTTTTACGATGCGGCTTTCCGCTACGCGAAGGCGTTCAATAACCGATTGGCGTTTAAGGTCGGGGTTTCTTATCTGTCGGCTAAAGACTGGCAGGCTACCGACTACCGTGATCAAAGCTTCTCGAATAATTATAATCTGCAAACCGGCAATCGGGCGAATAACCCAGGCTATGACGGCATCAACATTTACGGTGATGCGAGTGCTAACCTGTACTCAAACCTGTTCGCCAACGGACAACCTGGAACGGGCGCCAACGGCTCATCGCAGGTACTGGGATTGATTGCGACCACCCAGATTCCACAGGCGGGTAATCAAACGTTACCGCAGCTAACCGGGTTGACCCCACAGCAGCTTTTCAATGCGATTATTCCCAACCTGAACATTTCGCGGACGGGTTATTTGGAAAACGAGCTTGTCGACTACAATGTCAATAACCTCAAACTGAATGGCGCATTGCACTACCGGCTAAACGAAAATGTCGAAGCAATTGTACAGGCCAACTGGGGTACGGGTACGACGGTGTACACAGGAGCTGACCGGTATTACATCAAAGGATTCAAACTTGGTCAATATAAACTCGAACTGAAAGGGTCTAATTTCTTTGTACGAGCGTATACGACGCAGGAGCGTTCGGGCGACGCGTACGCAACGGGGATACTGGGTCAGGGAATCAACGAGTACTGGAGCGGTAGTGCCGCCAAATGGTTTCCGACGTTCTTCGGAACGTATACGCAAACCGCGTTTCAGGGATACGCAGGAGCGCTTTTACAGGCTCTTAGCAGTGGGCAGAATCAGGCCGCTGCCGTAGCCGCAGCGCAGGGCTACGCAGCCAGTCAACAAACGAACTGGTTGAACGTCGCGCGCGGCACGGCTGATCAGGGTCGGTTGATGCCGGGTACCGCTGGCTTCCAACAGGCGTTTGATGCCGTATCTGGAAAACCGATTCCGGGGGATGCGCAGGGCGTGGGCGCGCGCTTTCTCGACAAAACCAATCTTTACCACGGTGAGGCCATGTACAATTTCAACAAAGTAATCGATCCAAAACTGGTCGAACTGATCGTTGGTGGTAATGTCCGGCGGTATGCTTTGAATTCGGAAGGTACCTTGTTCGCTCGCGACGAGAACGGCAAAGAATTTACGATTGATGAATACGGTGCTTACGCGCAGGCGTCGAAAACGTTGGCTGATGTATTGAAGCTAACCGGTTCCTTGCGTTACGACAAAAACCAGAATTTCAAAGCGCAGATAAGCCCCCGTCTATCGGCGGTACTGACCTTAGCGAAGGTGCATAACGTTCGGGCGTCGTTCCAACGCGGTTTCCGTATTCCAACAACGCAGGACCAGTATATCGATCTGAACACACCTTCGGCTCACTTGATCGGTGGTTTGCCTTTGTTCAAGCAACGGTATAATTTCAGCGGCAGTCCGGTGTATACGCTTCAGTCAGTACAAGCTTTTGGAGCCGCCTTGCAGACGGGTGGAGCCGCTGCTTTGCCACAAGCCCTTGCCTTACTAAGACCAGCCGCTGATCCGGGTTATGATCCCGAACGTGTAGAAACCTACGAAGTCGGCTATAAGGGACTGCTCGGAAATAAGTTATTTATCGACGCCTATTATTACTATAACCGATTTCTGAACTTGTTGGGTACGCAAACGGTCGTACAGGGTGTGCAGCCCGTTTCGCTCACCAATCCGGCCACGGCCTTGCAACTCATCAGTGCGTCAACGCGTAACGTTTATTTCTACCCGGTCAACTCAAGCACTCAGCTGAAAAATGCAGGCTGGGCGATTGGTCTGGATTACCTGTTACCCGGTAACTATACGGTTGGTGCTAACGTAGCGTCGAACTACTTGATTGACCGGGATAAGCTGCCAGCGGGTTTCGTGACGCAGTTCAACACACCTAAATATCGGTACAACCTATCGATTGGCAATCGGAATGTTGCTGGTAGCGGTTTTGGCTTCAACGTCGTTTGGCGGGCTCAGGATTCCTTTTTATGGGAAGCTAGCTTTGCTAATGCAGAGGCTACGGCTCGTCAGCAGACCATTATTCCCGCCTATAGCACGCTGGATGCGCAGATCAGCAAAAAAATACCGGGAGTTAAATCCATTCTAAAAGTCGGCGGTACCAACTTGCTGGGTAAACTTTATACGCAGTCCTGGGGTAACCCCAGCGTGGGATCAATGTACTACATCAGTTTGTCCTTCGATCAACTGATGAACTAAGCAGACCCGTAGCTTTAAGAAAAACGTCGTTACGAGCTGTCTTGTGACGACGTTTTTCGTTTGCAACCAATCGACGGGCCTTCGTATTTCCAGCGGGTTATAGACTAAGCCGTCAAAATGAAAAGCAGAATCGAACTTTTACGCGTAAAATGACCGTTGCCTGATCATTTGGTAGGTCACTCTGATTTTCCTTTTACGCTATTGATTGATTCTACATCTTCCAGCTCCTCAGAGCCGTCTAATCCGTCCAGACTGGATACTGACTCCGCATTACCACGGCGGCTTACGTTGCTTCAGGGCACAGCGCTAAACATGATTGATATGGTCGGTATCGGACCATTCGTTGTGTTGCCATTGGTCATAAAAACCCTCGGCGGACCGCAGTTTATGTGGGCGTGGGTGCTAGGTGCGCTCGTTTCGGTCGTTGATGCCTTTGTCTGGGCCGAACTGGGAGCGGCCTTTCCCAAGGCAGGCGGAAGCTATAATTTTTTAAAGATTTCGTACGGAGAACAGCGCTGGGGTCGTCTACTGGCTTTTCTGTACGTCTGGCAGACCATGATCCAGGCTCCGCTGGTGATGGCTTCGGGCGCTATCGGTTTTTCGCAGTACATGTCGTACCTGATACCGCTGGACGAATGGCAGCGTAAAGCGGTATCGGGCGGAGTTGTGCTGGTCATTATCATCCTGTTATACCGAAAAATTGACTCGATTGGTAAGATTGGGTTGGTTATGTGGGGGGCGGTGTTGTTGACGCTGGGCTGGATTATTGTTGGCGGTTTAAGCAACGCCCGCATTCCGCTGACGGAAACATTAAGTTCAATGGGCTCGGTGAGTGGTGGATTAATAGCCGCTGGTCTTGGGCAAGCATCGGTCAAAACGATCTACTGTTACTTGGGTTACTACAATGTTTGTCACCTTGGTGGAGAGATTCAAAAGCCAACGCGCAACATTCCCACCAGTATGTTTATTTCTATCGCGGGTATTGCGGGACTTTATTTGTTGATGAACCTGAGCGTGGTGAGTGTCGTGCCCTGGCAGGAGGCTCAAAACAGTGACTTTATCGTCAGCACGTTTGTCGAAACGCTTTACGGTCCGGCAGCTGCTAAGCTGGCAACCGTTCTGGTTTTGCTGGTTGCTTTTTCTTCGTTGTTTGCCGTCTTGCTGGGCTATTCGCGGGTGCCGTACGCAGCTGCCGCCGATGGGCAGTTCTTTCCGATTTTCGCACGGTTGCACCCGACGCGCCAGTTTCCGTATATCTCGCTATTGTTCTTAGGGGGTGTCGGCTTTGTGTTTAGCTTACTATTCCGGCTGGGCGATGTGATTACGGCTATTTTAGCGATGCGGATCGTTGTGCAATTTGTCGGGCAGGCCGTTGGCTTGCTGTTGCTTCACCGCCGACGAGCCATCCGTGAATTTCCTTTCCGAATGCCGCTATACCCGCTACCCGTGCTGTTAGCGATTACCGTATGGCTGTTCATCTTCTTTTCGACCGGACTGACGTTCATGCTTTCCGGCTTAACCGTCATTGGCCTGGGTATCGTCGCCTTCCTTGTATCAGCTGGTGTACGTCAGCAATGGCCGTTCGGTAAGTGAGGCATCATGGGCTTACTCGTAAGTCGAGCCAGGCTACGTCGTCTTCGCCGTTCAGGTTATTTGCATTAGGCGTAACGGAGCCCGGTGTCGAATCGGGATCGGGCGTACCAGCTGACCAGATCTGAGCCGCATTCATCAGGTTCCCGACTTGAGTAGGCTGGGCGGTCAATACAAACTGAGCGGTTGCACCTGCCGCCAGCGAGCTAATGGTTCCTTCGACAATCGAGTAGCCGTTTCCGATAGCCACCACGTTCATACCCGCCGGGGTACTGGTCAGGGTAAGATTGCGTAACGTGTCCCGCACGACGATGTTGGTGGCTGTCAGTCCGCCCGCGTTCGCTACCGTCAGTGTGAATGTTACGGGCTGAGAAACGCGAAGGGTTCGATTACTGACTTGCATACTCATCGACAGATCGGCTTTGTTCGCTACGGGCGCGGGTTGATTGGACTGGGGCGCGGGTAGGGGTGTCTGGTTAGGGTTAGGCGATACGTAGATGGATGAACTACTTGTTGACGTTCGGAAGTCAGTATTTGCTGCGTCGTCCTGTCCGTCGCCGGTACCAGAGCCTGGCTGGGAGGTCGGGTCGGGTTGATCGCTGGTCAAAATCTGAGCGGCATTTACGTAAGCGCCTGCCTGAGTTGGCCTGAGTTGGTAAACGTACGTAGCCGACGCACCGCTGTTCAGGCTTATACCGCTTCCGCCAACGGCGCTACCCGAACCTGATACGCCCGCTCCCCCGCTAACAAAGGTAAGGTTAGGCGGTAAGTTGTTTTGCCAGCTAACACCCGTTGCATTGGATGGCCCATTGTTTTGAATTGTTACCGAAAAGCTGACGGGCTGATTCAGCGCTGGTATGCGGGCGCTGGACTTCATGCTTAGTTTAAGATCAGCCTGCGACTGGCCGGCAACGGTGATCTGGTAATCTTCCGTTTCGCCATACGAATAGATGCCGCATGCATCGGTTGGAATCCCGTTATAGGTGACAACGACACGGATCATCAACGTACCCGCTGTCAACGTGTTCGGTAAAGCCAAATTTCCCGAGAACTGGCCCGTAACGGTGTTAGGTGTTTGGTAGAGCAGTTCGTTCCGGTCGGTTTCAAAATAGCCATTCCGGTTGAGATCAGCCCATATAGACACCCCCTGGCTGTATTGTGAAGGTAATAAAGTCGCCGTAAAAGGAATCGACTGGCCGGGTTGGACAAGAGCCGACGATGCATTCACTAGACTATACCCTCCCGCTGAGCAACCTGAATTCTGACTGAGCGTAGCGCCATTAAGGGAAAAGCCATCTAATCCGTCGTTCTCTGAGCAGGCATACGCGCTGTAGGTTGGCCGGCAGGCCAATGTTGTAACGCTGGCTACCGAGCTAAGTCCTTGCGTAGTACTGTTTGATGGACGTATCCGATAATAATACGTAGTTACGGGCGCTGTCTTGGTATCGGTATAGCTGGATGTGTTAGGTCCTACTCCGCCGATGGGTACAAAGCCGGTATTGGAACTGGTCGAACGCTCGATGAAGTAACCCATCTCGTTGGTTCCGTTATCCTGCCATGACAGCAGTACATTACCATTGCTTATCGCGGCAACCACATTGCTAGGTGCCGTTACGGCTGTAGCCGGGCAACCCAGTGAGTAGGCGGTGTGTGTTTGTCGCAGTGCCAGACCGGCCTGCATTCGGTTGTATTGCCCTTCCGTAAAATCGTGCGTACACGGAAAATAGTACGACATAATGTTGGTAATAGAAGGCGCGTATCGATTTCCCTGCGAATCGGTAACCGTTCCGTTGTAGGTTTGACAGCCATTGATATAAACCGTCGTTGCACCAGGCAGTCCGTACGGATCGGCGGGGGTGTCACAAAGCTCATCGCCAGCTGTTGTACAATTAGCGCCAGCACCTCTGGTCACCAGTTCATTGGTACCCGAACCGCTATTGCCGAACGTGTGGTACAGATTAAAGTTGTGCCCGATTTCGTGGGGCAGCAGTCGGTTTGCGAGATCGACCTCATCGGACTCATTGAGGATAAATGAACGGGTTGACTGAATGCTATTTCCCGGAAAATACGCATAGCCGCCCAGGCCGCTTTGATCGAACGCATTGACGTAGTACTGGTTCATCGCATTGGTCGCGTCACGGCCATTCACCGAGGTTTCGCTGTACGCCGGGAAGCTATTGTACAGATTATCGTTGTCGATGTAGTCGGGTGACGTACCACAGAAATAAAACTGAATTCCGCTACCATTAAGGAGGTAATAGCTGTTGGTGATAGCGATGATATTGTTCAGCTTAGTCATCGTCATACCGCCGGTTCCATTGCTGCTCCGGAAAATGTGGGGGCGGATCGGAACGTATACAATACCTGTCAAGGCTTCGCCTGAAGCTTGTTTTACACTTAAGGCAAAGGCTGCCTCGCGGGATAACTCATGGCGTTGGGCTTCCGTCAGATCGGGTGTTGCACATAGGGGGGGAAGCACGAGAGGAGCCCGTTGAGCCACCGAAAAGTGCACAGACAAGGTGCACAGGCAAATAAGTATAAGCCGTAGACAAGGTGTCATTCAACAAGGCTGATGTTTAGGATTGTATTTAGTATACCGAAAGTAAAATATTGTTTCCTAATATGCAATAGCTATTTTAGGCGTTTATACAATTATTTTGCTGTATACGCTTGAATTGTATCAATACAGAATGGTATGAGCGTTTCTTGAAACAGAACTTTTAATTTCTGCCCCATCTTGTAAAGAACCACCGCTCGATCTGGGTGAAAGCGGTGGTTCTTTATCGTTTTATTTTAAAGCTTCAAACAAAATCTCAGCCGGGTGCTTGGCCTTTCGAGCGGTACCATCTTTGATCTGATGGCGGCAGGAGGTGCCGGGGGCTGCGATAAGAACATCATCGGGCTGCTGCCGGACGGTCGGAAACAAAACCAACTCGCCAACCTGCATCGAAACGTCGTAGTGCTCGGCTTCGTAGCCAAACGAACCGGCCATACCACAACAACCCGATGGGATAAGCTGCGTCGTGTAGTTCTGCGGGAGCGACAGCGCCTTTTTACCCGGTACCAATGACGAGACCGCTTTTTGCTGGCAGTGCCCGTGCAGCTTGATTAACCGCTTTTCATCCGTGAATTGACCGGAGTCAATACGACCAGCATCCGATTCGCGCGCGATAAATTCTTCGAATGTCAGCGTGTGCTGAGCCAGATTCTTCGCATCAGCCACGAGCGATTCATCGACCAGATCGGGGTATTCGTCACGGAAAGTCAGGATAGCGGATGGTTCCAGACCAACCAGTGGCGTTTCGGCGGTGACGACATCCTTCAAAAGCCGGACGTTGCGCTCAGCCAATGTTTTAGCGTACTTAAGCATGCCTTTGGACAAGGCCGCGCGGCCACTCTCGCCATGCTCAGGAATAACAACCGTATACCCCAACCGCTCGAACAGTTGGATTGCTTTCTGACCTACTTCAACATCATTGTAATTGGTAAACTCATCGCAGAAAAGAAGTACGGTGCGTGGTTCGGATGCTGCTGTTGCTGACGCTTGTTTACCGCTACCAGCCCGTTTTGACCACCATTTTTTTAGTGTCGTGTTTTCTAGCAAAGGCATCGTCCGGTCGGGGTGGAAACCAACCAGGCGATTGGCTACCCGTCGAAGCGAAGGCGTTCCCAAGACACCATTCCAGGCCCAGGGAACCAAAGAAGCAAGACTCGACAGCCGGGCGAAATTAGCAATCAGTCGTGAGCGAATTGGAACGCCGTTTGTGTCGTAATACTGTTGTAGAAACTCGGCCTTGAGCTTCGCAACATCAACGTTGGAAGGGCATTCGTTTTTGCATCCTTTGCAGGAAAGACAAAGGTCATACACTTCTTTTATTTCTTCGTGATCGAAACGATTCTCCTTGGGGGAGCGCGTCAGCATCTCGCGTAAAACGTTGGCGCGAGCGCGGGTCGTATCCTTCTCGTTACGAGTGGCCATGTAGCTAGGACACATGGTTCCACCGGATACCTGCGTTTTCCGGCAGTCGCCCGAACCGTTGCACTGCTCGGCGTGCTGAAGTACGTTCTGATCTTTGTACCGGAAATACGTTTTGAACTCTGGCGTCTGCTGACCCGCTTCGTACCGAAGAAACGTATCCATAGGAGGTGTTTCTACAATTTTACCGGGATTGAAAATTCCCTGCGGGTCCCAGGTATGCTTAATTTGCCGCATCAGTTCATAGTTGTGCGGCCCAACCATTTGCGGAATAAACTCGCCCCGTAATCGCCCGTCGCCATGTTCGCCCGAGAGTGAGCCGTCGTACTTTTTGACCAGCGTCGCAATTTCCTCGGCAATTAGCCGGTACTGACGGTGACCTTCTTCGGTTTTTAGGTTGATGATAGGCCGAAGATGTAGTTCGCCCGATCCTGCGTGCGCATAGTGCACCGAATGCATGTTATGCTTTTTCAGGATTTCATTGAAATCGCGGATGTAGTCGGGAAGATCATGAACATCAACCGCCGTATCTTCAATAACAGCGACAGCTTTTTCGTCGCCGGGTAGATTCCCGAGCAAGCCTAAACCAGCTTTGCGGAGGGTCCAAATCTTTTTGGTGTCTTCGCCGAATAGGAGCGGGTAATGATAGCCCAGATTAGCTGCCCGTAACTCCGCTTCCATCTGAGCCGCCAGCAACTCGATCTCCGCCCGTGTGTCGCGCGAGAGATCGACAACCAGAATAATCGGGAAATGGTCCGTCGGCGTTTTCTGGACAAAGAAGCTGTTTTTACGCTGTTCTGGATTCGTATCAGCCCGCTCCAGAATAATATCGTCGATCAGCTCAACGGCGTAAGGTTTATAATTCAGGGCCACCAGCGTCGCACGAAGCGATTCATCGATCGAATGGCAGTGAATACAAACCAGTCCACTTTCTTTAGGAGGAAGGGGGACCAGATTCAGCTTGATTTCGGTTAAGAAACAAAGCGTTCCTTCGGAGCCAGTAATGAATTTTGCCAGGTTAAACGGCTCGCCATCGGACGCGAAGGGAACCATGTCGAGCAGCGCGTCCAGCGCGTAACCCGTATTTCGCCGTTCGATGGTCCGCTTTGGGAAGTTCCGCCGTATCTCTTCCTGGTTAACCGGATCTGCCAAAATAGCGTTTGTCTTGAGCAGTATTTTGTCAGCCAACGTTGCCGAGCCATTTTTACGGCTTGCATCGCCAACCAGCTTTGTATAATCCCAGCTTGTTAGATCGCCAAACTCCGCTTCCGATCCATCGGCTAGTAACGCTTTTACCGACAGCGTATGTTCGCGGGTGGCCCGGTAAACGACCGAGTTAGAGCCGCAGGAGTTATTGCCCACCATACCGCCGATCATAGCGCGATTAGCCGTGGACGTTTCGGGACCAAAATATAGGCCGTACGGTTTCAAAAACAGATTAAGCTCATCGCGCACGACGCCGGGCTGAACACGTACCCAGCGCTCTTCGGGGTTGACTTCCAGAATTTTCGTAAAGTGCTTCGACACATCAACCACAATACCACTGCCAACAACCTGACCGGCTAAGGATGTCCCTGCCGTGCGGGGAATCAGCGACGTTTTGTGCTCGCGGGCAAAGGCAATCAGCGTCTTTAGGTCATCAATCGTTTTGGGAATAGCAACGGCAGTTGGTACCTCTCGATAAGCCGAAGCATCCGTTGCATAAAGTGTACGATACGTACTATCGTCGTAGACATCGCCGGAGAGCTGACTGGCAAGATGCCTTATAACCTCTGAATCCATAATTTTTAATCAATGGCCTGTGCCAGAATAAAGGCAAAAATAGTTGTAAATCAGCCAAAAATATTAGTGTGAGCCTATGAAATTCTATTAGTAACGAAACTCGGAAAACTTATAAATATTTATACTTATCTTAAGAATCATTTCATTTATAATCAAGGGGATAGGCTTCAGAGTATTTATACTCCTATCGGATTAGTGGTATTTTACTGGGAATTTTTAACAATAATTTTGATACAATATTGTCTTTCCCTAAGCTAATATTAACCTTTTAAGCTTGGATTTTAGATATGTCGTTTAGTAATTTGCTCGCTGGTTCAAGCATATATTCTATAAATTCATGCCTAGTTGCTATACTCCTACGTAAGTACGTTCGGTTCTTCTATTCTTAAAAATTGTACTTAAAGGCGACAAAACATAATTTAAGAGTATTTAGTTTATTAGCTTTCACTAGCAAATCTCTTTACTATTTTCAAATTTTTACTAAAACCTATGATGGACAAATCCTACAAAATGAGCCGCTTCGCGGGTTACGTAGGTCAGGTTGGGACTCCCCAACCCCAGCTGTTTGGACGGAACGCTTTGGGAAGCTTCCTGACAATGCTGGTAATGATGCTGCTGTTGAGCAACTCGGCGGCATGGGCGCAAGGACGGACTGTAACAGGTACAGTAACTGATCCGTCAGGAGCTACCTTGCCGGGGGTAAGTGTACAAATTAAAGGTACACAGCGGGGTACAAACACAGACGCATCCGGTAAGTACACGCTTAACAATGTGCCTGACAATGCTACGCTTGTACTAAGTTTCATTGGCTACACCTCTCAGGAAGTTCCTGTTGGTAACCGGTCTTCGGTTGACGTAAAACTGGCGGACGACACTAAAGCACTTGAAGAAGTCGTTGTCGTTGGTTACGGTACTGCGAAACGGAAAGATCTGACGGGTTCGGTAGCACAGGTAACTTCCAGAGAATTTAACCCTGGTATCAACCCCAACCCGTTACAGGCTATTCAAGGTAAAGTAGCTGGTCTGGTTATCACGACTCCATCGGGTGACCCCAACCAACAGCCAACCGTTCGTCTGCGCGGGTATACCTCGCTGGCTGGTGGTTCTGAGCCTCTTTACGTAGTTGACGGTATGATTGGTGTCCCAATCAGCCAGGTAAACCCGAACGACATCGAGTCAATGGACGTATTGAAAGATGCGTCGGCAGCGGCCATCTATGGTTCGCGGGCTGCTAACGGGGTAATCATCGTTACAACCAAGCGTGGTAAAGCAGGACAGGCGACGGTTGCATTCAATAACTACGTGGGTGTTGAGACGATTTCAAGACGCCTTGATCTGCTTGATGGACCAGGCTACGTTAATGCGGTAACGCAAATCAAAGGGGCTTCGGCACTTAGCGATGGTCAGCGTTTCCCAAAAGATGCCAGCGGAAACTACTACAACACGAACTGGATCGACCAGGTAACGCGTACAGCGATCACGAACAACCACAATATTGCGGTATCGGGCGGTTCGCAGACGTTTAGCTACCGTGGCTCGGTTGATTATATCAATCAGCAGGGTATTGTTAAAAACACGGGTTTTGATCGGATCATTGGCCGTATCAACTTGGATCAGAAAGCATTGGACAACCGGTTGAACGTTCAGTATAACCTGCAATACACGCGCACCAATCAGAAATTTTCTGATAATGGTATTCTGCGTCGTGCTGCTCAGTTTCTGCCTACGTTGCCTGTTCGGTATACAGACCCTACTAGTTTGACTAATAACCTTGGTGGTTACGCTGAAGTGGGTGGCGCGTTCGATTTGAACAACCCGGTTGCTATGCTGGAGAACGTAACTAACAATGGGACACGTAACACCGCTATCTTGGGTGCTAACCTACGTTACGAGATTATCGACGGTTTAACCTTCGGTGTGAATGCTCAATTGCAGAATGACCAGACCAACAATAACTACGTAACGAATCCAGCTATCAAAGCGTACGCTGGTAATAATGGTCGGGCTGAACGCCGTCAGTATAATACGCTCAACCAACTGCTCGAAACGACGCTTACGTACAACCGGAGCCTAGGTACAAGCAGTAACCTTTCGTTGTTAGGCGGTTATTCGTTCCAGCAATTGGACAATGATGGATTTGCTGCTGCGAACAGCGCCTTTGTGACGACTTCTACTGGATTCAACAACTTAGGTTTGGGAAGTGGTACACTGATTTACCCAAGTAACACGTTTGCCAACTCGTACCGGAACCAAAGCAAACTGATCTCGTTCTTCGGTCGGGCAACGGTTAATCTGGTTGACAAGTATAATGTGACGGCTACGGTACGTCGGGATGGTAGCTCTAAATTTGGTACGAACAACAAATGGGGTATTTTCCCATCGATCGCTGCGGGCTGGAATCTTTCGAATGAATCGTTCTTCCCCAAATCAAACGTGGTGAACTTCGTGAAGCTACGGGTAGGTTGGGGACAGACAGGAAACTCGGAAGGTATCAACCCATACACATCAACTCAGCTGTATGGTCAGAAAGGTACCTACTACGATGGTACTGTCGGCGACTTCCTGCCAGGTTATGGTATCACGCAGAATGCTAATCCCAACCTCAAATGGGAGGTTGTTGGCCAAACGAACGTTGGTATCGACTTCCAGATGTTTAGCAGCCGTTTCTCGGGATCGATCGAGTATTATAATAAGCTGACAAGCGACATGCTGTATAATATCAACGTACCTGCTGATGGAGTAAACTACTTTGCTAATACCATCCTGGCTAACATTGGTAGCATGAGCAACAGCGGGTTTGAAATCTCGTTTGGTGGCGACATCATCAAGAAAGGCGACTTTAACTGGAATGCCCGGATCGTTGGCTCGTACAACAAGAACAAAATTGTATCGCTAACGAATGATCAGTTCAACATCGGTCAGGTTCGCTTCAATCCGTTCAGTGGTCGGGGCTTGTCTGACGTATACGCGTCGATCCTGACAGTGGGCCGTCCGTTGGGCGAGTTCAACAACGTACCCACGTTTGCGGGTAGCTACAATTCGGATGGACAACCCTTGTTGCGTCCCGCTTCGGGCGACACCCCTACGCCGAGTGTAGCATTGGCTGATGCCGCAGCAGCAGTTGCTGCTGGCAACCCAATCAACCAGGGTAATCCGCAGCCATTCTTGAATGGTTCGTTTATTAACTCGTTCCGGTACAAAAACTTCGATTTGAACTTCCTGTTGCGTGGTGTGTTCGGTAACAAAATTCTGAACAATACGCGTTCGAACTACTCGATTCCTGGATCGATCCTGGAAACAAATATGTTGCGTGACGTAACGTCGCTACCAAACAACTACGGCGTCAACGTACTGTCGACCAACTGGATCGAGAGCGGTACGTTTGTTCGGTTGAACAACTGGCAGATCGGCTACAACGTCCCCGTTCGGCCAAACAAGTACTTCTCGGGTGCTCGGGTTTATGTGGGGGGTAACAACCTGTTCGTCATTACGGCATACAAAGGTATCGATCCTGAGTTACAGGCAGCTGGTAACCTAGCTAGTAACAACACCAATGGCTTAGTGTCGAATCCTGCATCAAGTGGTGTAACGACAGGTAACCTGCCAATCGGGCAAGCTCCGAACCCAGTCGGTTTGGACGATGCTAACGCTGGTTTCTATCCAAAAACACGTACATTCCAGTTGGGTCTGAATCTGACATTCTAAGGCTAGGCATTCACAAATCGAACGAGTTAATACGTACTTGGTTTGTGAATGCTTCGTTAGAATCTTATGAACAAAGTGCTATAAAGATCTAATTCAAAAAGCAATGAAAACTATAAGTATAAAAGTCGTAATGGGCTGTGCAGCGCTGCTATTAGCTGGACAAGCCTGTACAGACTTGACCGAAAAAACGTTCGATGTATTGCCTACATCGGGTGATTTTGGCAATACACAAGCTCAGCGGAATGCCTTGATCGGACCGCTTTATAATGGTCTTGGTGACTATTGGAGCAACATGACCGATCTGAACACGACGACGGACGAACAGGTTGTACCTACCCGTGGAGGTGACTGGAAGGATGGCGACAAGTGGGTTCGGTATTATACCCACACCTGGGATCCTGTTACCGATAACAGCGTATTCAATGATCGTTGGAACTGGTGTTATAACAATATCACAGCGATTAATCAGCAGCTAGGAACGCTTACTGACGCGACTAGCATTGCCGAGTTGAAAACGCTGCGGGCATTTTTCCACTACCAGGCGATGGACCTGTTTGGTAATGTCATTATTGCCAATCAATTGGGAGGATCGACACCCCAGCAGAGCACCCGTGCGCAGGTATTTGCGTTTGTTGAAAAAGAATTGCTGGATAACCGGGCTGCTTTATCGAGTACAGTAGGAGGAGCGAATTACGGGCGTATGAATAAGTACGTCTCAGATATGATCCTAGCTAAACTGTACTTGAACGCACAGGTTTATACGGGTACCCCACGCTGGAAAGATGCCGTGACCCGTCTGGATACGATCATTGGTTCGGGCAAGTTTGCACTGGCTTCTGATTTTTTAAGCAACTTCTCGACTCAGAACCAGGGTTCGGCCGAAATCATTCTGGCTACGCCGTTCAGCAGCACCAAACGGACTGGATTCCGCCCGCAGATGCAGACCCTGCACTACCTGCATCAGCTGACCTATAACCTGGGGCAACAGCCTTGGAATGGATTCTGTGCAGTTACGGAGTTCTATAACTCGTTCGATGACAAAGACGCCCGCAAGAGAATGTGGCTCGTTGGACCGCAGTATAAAGCGGATGGTACGCCGTTGATCGATGATTCGCAACCGGTAGTTCTTAATCCTGAAGTAACCACGCTTGCTTATCAGGCTGGTTATGTAGGTCGGTCGGCTGGTGCTCGGAACGCGAAATACCAGATTCAGCGCAACAACTTTACGCAGGATTCGTGGCAGGATAACGATTTCATTATCTACCGTTTGGGTGATGCGTACCTGATGCGGGCTGAAGCTAACCTGCGTCTTGGCAATGCGGCAGCTGCCGTTACGGATGCCAACATAATTCGTGCCCGTGCCGGTATGTCGGCTTACACAACGACGACACTTACGTTGAATGAGCTGCTGGCAGAGCGCGGACGCGAACTGGCATGGGAAATGCACCGTCGTCAAGACCTAATCCGGTTTGGACAGTACACCAAAGCATGGCGCTTGAAAGCTGCCTCACAGGATTACCGGACGCTGTTCCCGATCCCGAGAGACCAGATATCCCTCAATCCAAACCTGAAGCAAAATCCTGGTTATTAATACTTAGGATTAACGGATAGAAAAGCAGGCTCTACGGAGTCTGCTTTTTTTGTTTTATCAGCTGATTAAAAGCTAATTAATTAGCGGGAAAGGACTAATTAACCTTGACGATTCGTTATATTTGTGGCCCCTTAACGATCAGCATTTTCTGAATGCTTTCTTTGGCCTTCGCTTCAATACGGTTTATTTCTCATCTAGCTGTACTAATGCGCATTAGTTTGATTATTCTGATGGCAAGCTTGTTAGCTGGTTGTCAGTTAGGGCAACAGCAGTCCGCTGATGCTTTGTTTCGTAAGTTGTCGCCTGACGAAACGCACATTAATTTTACCAATACAGTAACCGACTCCAAAGAGCTTAATGTTTTCAACTACCGTAACTTCTATCACGGTGGCGGAGTCGCTATTGGCGATGTTAACAATGACGGTCTGTCCGATGTGTTTCTAATCGCGAACATGGGCGATAACCAGTTATACCTGAATAAAACGGCGAAGGGGCAGGAGTCTTTCCAGTTTGACGATATCACGGCAAAGGCAGGGGTGGCTGGCAAGCGGGCCTGGAGCACTGGCGCTACGTTTGTGGATGTTAACGGCGACGGACGGCTGGATCTATACGTGTGTAATGCCGGTAACCAGCCAGGTGATGATCGGGCAAACGAACTGTTTATCAACAACGGCAACGATGCGAATGGTGTCCCAACCTTCACGGAACGAGCCGCCGAATATGGTCTGAACGATAAAGGCTACTCGACACACGCGGCTTTCTTCGATTACGACCGCGACGGTGATCTGGATATGTATCTGCTCAACAACAGTTTTCTTCCTGTCGAACGATTATCGTATGCCAACATACGGGATCAGCGGGACTCGTTGGGCGGGCACAAGCTATTCCGTAACTGGACGATAGAGCGGAGCAAGGGAAAAGCAACCACTTCGACCACCTTTACTGATGTATCGGAGCAGGCAGGAATTTATGGAAGCCTGATTGGTTTCGGACTAGGCATTACCATTGGTGATGTAAATGAAGACAACTGGCCGGATGTATACATCTCCAACGATTTTTACGAGCGGGATTATCTGTACATTAACAACCACGACGGTACGTTTCGAGAGTCGATAAAAGACGCGATGCCGCACATCAGCCTGTCATCAATGGGAGCGGATGTGGCCGACGTCAATAATGACGGGAAGCTCGACATCTTTGTGACCGATATGCTGCCCGGTAATGACCAGCGCCTGAAAAAAACGTCGACGTTCGAAAGCCACGATCTGGAACAGCTTAAACTCGGGCGCGATTTCCATTACCAGTTTATGCAGAACATGCTGCATCTGAACAACGGCAATCAGCCGGATAACAACGGACTACCTGTTTTCAGTGATGTGGCGCGTTTTTCGGGTGTTGATGCGACGGACTGGAGTTGGGGCGCGTTGATATTCGACATGGACAACGATGGTCTTAAAGATATTTTTGTCGCGAATGGAATCGCGAAAGATGTAACGAATCAGGACTTCATCAACTTTTTGGGCGATAGCGAAAACATGGCTCAGATTGCCCGGCAGGGAGGAGTTAATTTCAAAGACTTCATGGATAAAGCGCCCTCGGAAGCTGTTCCGAACTACGCCTTTCACAACGACGGAAACTTACAGTTTACGAACAAGGCGCTAGATTGGGGACTTTCGGAACCCGATTTTTCGAACGGGGCCGCCTATGGAGACTTAGACAATGACGGCGACCTAGATTTGATCGTAAATAATGTCAATTCGCCCGTCGCCGTTTATAAAAATCAATCGACGGAAAAGCGCAGCACGAATTATCTAAAAGTAAAACTGAAAGGGCAGGGCCTAAACCAGGACGCTATTGGAACCAAAGTGATGATTTATCAGTCGGGGGATTCGACGGGTTCGCGGATGCAGTTGTTACAGCAGATGCCGAATCGTGGATTCCAGTCGTCCGTCGATCTAAACATGGTGTTTGGCCTGGGTAATCAACCGCAGATTGATTCGGTTGTGGTGGTATGGCCCGATGATAAAATGCAGACCATACAGCATCCCAAAGCGAATCAGCTATTGACCGTTCGTCAGCAGGATGCTAACCAGATCTGGAAGCCTTCCAGTAGCATTCAGAAGCCCGTTTTTCAGGATAATACGCTCGCTACGGGACTAGCGTTCACCCACAAGGAAAGTCCTTTTGTTGATTACAATCGCGATGCGTTGTTGAAGCAGCAATTTTCTACGCAGGGCCCGGCAATGGCTACCGGCGACGTGAATGGAGACGGTTTAGACGATGTATTTTTTGGTGGAGCAAGCGGCCAACCACATCAGCTGTTCGTGCAGCAGGCAGGGGGTACGTTTATGGATAAAACGCCAACGGCAATCAGGCAGGACACAACGTACGAAGCCGTAGACGCCGTACTTTTCGATGCTGACGGCGATAAGGATCTCGACCTGTATGTGGTATCAGGGAGTAACGAATTTGGCGCTGATGCCGATGAACTGCTGGACCGTTTGTACCTGAACGATGGGAAAGGGGGTTTCACCCGTTCAGAAACGAACCTGCCTAATTTAAAAGCGAGTGGTTCGTGCGTAGCCGCTGCCGACTACGATCAGGACGGTGATATTGATCTGTTTATTGGCGCTCGAATGATTCCGGGTCAGTATGGCGTCAATCCCGCCAGCTATTTGCTCACCAATGATGGCATCGGAAATTTTAAAAACTATACCAAACGATTCCTGCCCGAAGTGGATCAATTGGGTATGGTTACGGCTGCTACCTGGGCCGACCTCAACGGCGATCAGTATCCGGAACTGCTGGTTGTCGGCGATTGGGAACCCATACGCGTGTTCGAAAACAAGCGCGGTAAGCTAAGTCAATCGCCGGTGATGACGATCGCCGGGATCAATGGAGAAGCCTTAAAAACCAACGGCTGGTGGAACTGCGTAACGGCAGGCGACGCGGATGGGGATGGCGATCTGGATCTGGTTGTCGGTAACTTAGGCCTTAATTCGCGCATTCGGGTAAGTCAGACGGTACCCGCTGAACTCTACGCGGGAGATTTTGATCACAACGGCACCATGGAGCAGATTATCAACTGCGCCGACGAAACGGGTGAATTGTACCCGATGGTACTGAAACATGATTTGCAGAAAGAGATGCCTAGCATCAAAAAGAAATACGTGAAGTACAATGATTATGCTGGTAAAAAAATCACGGACATACTGGATGAAGATCAGCTAAAGCAGGCTGTCGTCAAGCAATCGTTTATAAGCAGGTCCGTACTGCTGGTGAATGATGGAAAAGGTAAGCTTACCCTGCAAACGCTACCGGCCGAAGCCCAGTTTTCGCCCATGTGCAATGCGACATTCCTCGATTACGACGGCGACGGTCGAACCGACTTGGCATTGGCGGGTAATTTCTTCGATGTGCTGCCCGAAATTGGCCGTTACGACGCTAGTTATGGAGTTATCTTACGAAACGAAGGAAAAGCCAAACAGCATTCTGTAAAATACACGTCAATTAATCCCGCCGTATCGGGTTTCTTTGTACGTGGTCAGGTCCGACGGATGAAACGCCTGGCGCAGGGACAACTGATTCTGGCGAAGAACAACGACCGCGCGCAATTATTTACGCTTAAAACACCCACTGCCAACGGTTCCAGAACCGCTATGGCACGCTAAAAAAAGTTGACACCAGGCGGTAAGCAGCAAGGTGTCAACGACTCGCCTATAATGAAACGAATTGGTTTATTGATGCTGGCTGCCAGTACACTGCTGGCAGGCTGTAATTCATTCAAGTCAGAAAAGCCGCTTTTTCAGTCTCTTGATTCCACCCAGACGGGTGTCTCATTTGCAAATCGTCTGGTGCCTTCCGAAAAGCTAAATATTCTCGATTACCTGTACTTCTACAACGGGGGCGGGGTATCAGCGGGTGATATCAACAATGACGGATTGACCGATCTGTACTTTGTCTCGAACCAGGGAAAAAACAAGTTATACCTTAATAAAGGAAACTTCAAATTTGAGGATATAACCGCCAAAGCGGGTGTTGAGGGGTTTTCGGATTGGCAGACCGGCTCAACGATGGCGGATGTAAATGGTGACGGATTCCTCGATATTTACGTCTGCGCCGTCGGTAACTTCCGAGGTCTTGAAGGGTCCAACGAGTTGTACATCAACAACGGAGATGGTACATTCACCGAAAAAGCGGCTGACTACGGACTCGATTTTACGGGCTTTTCAACGCAGGCTGCCTTCTTCGATTATGACCACGATGGTGACCTCGATTGCTACCTGTTGAATCATGCCGTGCACACGTCTCGTAGCTATGATCGTGTAACGGCTCGTAATCTGCGGCATAACGAGTCGGGCGACTATCTGTACGAAAATCAGTTAGTAACCAAAGTGGGGAAAGCACCAGCTGGCAAAACGGCCCGTTTCGTTAACGTAAGCGAAAAAGCCGGAATTTACGGGGCAGCTATGGGCTATGGCTTAGGTATATCCGTCGCTGACCTGAACAACGACGGATGGGAAGATCTGTACATTTCGAACGACTTCCACGAGGACGACTACTACTACGTCAATAATCAGAATGGTACGTTTACGGAAAGTGTTCGAAAAGCGTTTCAGCATACCAGCCGATTCTCGATGGGTAACGACATTGCTGATGTAAACAACGATGGCTTTGCCGATGTCATGACGCTTGACATGTACCCGGAAGATGAAACCGTCGAAAAATCATCGCTTGGTGAAGATCCGCTGGACATTTATTTTTATAAGCTGGCTCACGGTTACATGAACCAGTATAGCCGGAACTGCCTTCAACTGAATCTGTCAGGAAAGAAGTTTATGGATGTTGGGGCTATGACGGGTGTGGCGGCTACCGACTGGAGCTGGTCACCACTACTGGCCGACTACGACAACGACGGAATAAAAGACTTGTTCGTTGCCAACGGCATCGTTCACCGCCCGAACAACCTGGACTACGTGAAGTTTGCCGCCGATGACTCATTGCGCTATGCGATGGAAACGTCGCGCTCGCTCGATGAACGGGCTACGAAACTTATGCCCGAAGGAAAGGTACATAACTATCTGTACCGGGGAACGCCAAGTCTGCGGTTTGAAGACAAGTCCATTGCCTGGGGGTTCGAGACACCCAATTTTTCGAATGGGGCCGCTTACGCGGATCTGGACAACGACGGTGATCTGGATCTGATTACCAACAACATTGACGATCCGGCAGGACTATATCGCAACGATGCTAACGAACTCTTTCCGAATAACAAACACCTGACGGTCAAGCTAAAAGGCGACGCGCCAAATACGTTCGGAGTAGGCGCGAAAGTAATTCTCAAATACAAGGACACGACGCTTGTTCAGCAGCTGATGCCGACGCGTGGGTTTGAATCATCCGTTGCGCCAGAACTGCTGTTTGGTATTGGACAACATGATTCGGTTGATTCACTGATTGTGATCTGGCCAAACCAGCAGATGGAAATCCAGCGGAATGTAAAGGCCAATCAAACAATTACACTACAGCAGACCAACGCAAAGCTGGATGGGAAAAACTTCCGGTATACGGCTCCGTCGATCTCCCCGCTCTTCGCCGATATGACCACGAATGATTCCATTCCGTACAAGCATAAGGAGAACAGAGAGTATTTCGATTTTGTGCGTGAACCCCTGATGCCGTTTGAGATATCGACCGAAGGGCCGCATTTGGCTGTTGGTGACGTAAACGGCGATGGATTGGAGGACGTGTATGCCGGGGGGGCCAAGTGGCAGGCTGGCAGCTTATTGATCCAGCAGTCCGATGGACGTTTCAAGCCGTCGGTTCAACGAGCCTTTGTTGCCGATTCGACCTATGAAGATGTAGACGCTACGTTCTTCGATGCGGACGGTGATAAAGATCTTGACCTGTATGTCGTATCGGGTGGCAACGAGTTTTACGATAAAATGCCCGAACAGTTTGATCGACTTTACCTAAACGACGGTCAGGGTAATTTTAGCCGGGCTACCAGTGCGCTTCCGCCTATGTACGACAACAAAAGCTGCGTTCGCCCCTTTGATATCGATCAGGATGGTGATCTGGACTTATTTGTTGGCGGTCGTGTTGTTGGTTTCAACTACGGGAAGTCGCCGAACTGCTACCTGCTGATCAATGACGGAAAAGGACACTTCTCCGATCAGACGGATAAACTGGCTAGCGGTCTTCGAAAGGCGGGAATGATTACCGATGCTGTCTGGGCCGATTACGATGGCGACAAAGATCAGGATTTGATTCTGGCCGGTGACTGGATGCCGATCAAGATTTTCGCCAATGATAAAGGCAAACTTTCGGAGGTCAGCACGATCACCGAAAGCGAAACGCCATTAAATGGCTTTTTTCAGCGCATTATTGCCGCTGACTTTGACCGAGACGGCGATATCGATCTTGTAGCGGGCAATCTGGGAACAAACACGAAGCTTCGGAAGACACCTGACTCACAGTTGCGCATGTGGGTAAAAGACGTTGACAATAACCAGACAACGGAGCAGATCATCGCGTACAACCGAGGTAAGGAGTGGTATCCCCTTGCCTTCAAAGACGAGCTGGGCAAACAGATGCCAGGCATAATCAACAAGCGCTTTACCGACTATGTATCGTTTGCCGGGAAGCCGCTGGAAAACGTGCTGAGCAGCCAGGAGCTGAACGAAGCGGAGGAATTTACTGCGAACCAATTTGCGTCGGTTTATCTGGAAAACAGAAACGGTAAATTTGTCGTGCATGAACTTCCGATGATGGCGCAGGTATCGAAGCTTTTTGCGTTACAGGCAATTGATATCGACCAGGACGGCGATCTGGATGTGTTGGGTGGCGGCAATTTTTATAATGTCAGTACCTATCAGGGGCGGTACGACGCCAACTATGGCTTAGTCTTACAAAATGACGGGAAAGGGCATTTTACGGCCTTATCACCAGTCGATACTGGCTTTATGCTGAATGGGGAAATCCGGGATATTCGTCCCCTTCGGACGACAAAAGGAATGGTGATCGCCGTTGCCCGTAACAGCGCAGGTATACAGCTCTTTAAGCCGTTGCTTTTGAAATAAAGTAGTCGAAAATACTCCGTTTTGTCCCGTATTTTCCGTTAATTTTGTACGTATGGATTAGTTGAAATCCAGTTTGTACCGTCTTACTTGTTACTGATTCTATGAAATTTACCCTTCGATTTAGTTGCCTGCTGGCTGCCTGTTGGGTAGCCGTAGTTGGCTGTCAAAAGTCCGCATCTCCTGCTGAATATAATGCTAAAGCGTCTAATCCGGAATACTATAATTCGGCTCTGAATAAACTAACGGAGGTTATCATTCACGATATTTTTTCGCCACCGGTAGCGAGCCGGATCTATTCCTATGCCAATCTAGCTGGTTACGAAGCACTCGTTCCTTTTGACCCCCAATACGAATCACTGGGTGGTAAACTAAAGCGTTTTCAGGCAAGCCCTAAGCCACAGCCTGGTCAGGAGTACTGCTTTCCATTGGCCAGTACCCACGCGTTTCTGACGGTTGCGCGGGCGCTAACCTTCTCCGTTGAATTTTACGATACCTTCGAGAAGCCTTTCTACGAGCAGTACAAAAAAGATGGTGTACCAGATGAGGTTTACGAGCGGTCGATGGCGTATGGTGAAGCGGTCGCTAAGCATATTCTGGATTACGCGGCCAAAGACAGTTACAAACAGACGCGCGGCTTCAAACATACCGTGACGAATGAAGAAGGAACCTGGGTACCGACACCGCCCGCTTATATGGATGCTGCGGAGCCTCAATGGAACAAACTGCGCTGCTGGGCCATGGATACCTGTAATCAGTTTATGCCTCCTCGACCCTTTCCTTTCAGTCTGAAGAAAGGCACACCCTACGAAAAGGAACTCGACGAAGTATATCAGGTCGGCAAAAAACTAAATAAGAAAGAGCAGGACATTGCTTACTTCTGGGATGATAATGCGTTCGTTATGAACGTAGCTGGCCACGTGATGTACGCCAGTAAGAAAATGACACCCGGCGGGCATTGGCTCGCTATCGCAGAAACGGTAGCACGGCAGAAGAAGCTGAACATGATGCGTACCGTTGAAGCGTATGCATTAACTTCGTTTGCGCTGTCCGATGGCTTTATTTCCTGCTGGGACGAAAAATACCGAACGAAGACCATTCGGCCCGAAACGGTTATCAATAAATCGATCGATCCCAAATGGACGCCGTTCTTACAAACACCCCCTTTTCCCGAATATCCTAGCGGGCACAGTGTTATTTCGACCGCAGCGGCTACTGTACTGACCAACCTGATTGGTGATAATATTGCTTTCACCGACTCAACGGAGCATCCATACGGTCACGGGGTACGCTCGTTTACTTCATTCCGGAACGCGGCTGACGAAGCCTCAATTAGTCGTATGTACGGCGGAATTCACTACCGCTCGGCATTAGAGAATGGACAAGTGGAAGGAGAGAAAGTTGGTAAGTGGGTAATTCAGAAAATACAGACCAGAAAAACGGCTGTCGCTAGCCGATAGTAAGTACAACCTAAAAAGAAGAACCGCTGATCCAGCGGTTCTTCTTTTTAGAGACTATTATAAATAGACATCTATCATCCAGTCGTCATGCAGGTACGTTTACTAGCGTTCTTTTTAACCACACTACTTATACAATCAACCAACCTGTTAGCACAGAGCCCGACCGATTCGCTTAAATCGAGAGCGGCCCAGAATCGGGATGCATACCGTGCCTTGAGCCGTTCTCCCGAAGATACGACCCGTTCTGTTTTTAACTTCAAGGCAGCCCCCTGGTATGTTCGTGCTTCACCATTCCTGATTTATACGGGTGCTGGGAAGCCTAAAGATCGCATCGCGCAAAGCATTGAGGTTGGCAAATCCTTCAACGTTATCGACCTGGGCATTGCGGTTGGGAGAAACGCGCTTCGTCCTGACTCAACGTTCTTTGTGGAGGGCCGGGTTACAATGGACGTGGCGAACTACGGCGTTTTTGCGAACGAGATGACCATTGGTGCCGGACGGGTCTTCGATCAGCAGGGCAGTCTGATGCTGGAACTGACATACAACATCATAGCTCAGATTGCACCCCGCTTTGCCATTGGGTTAACAACAGGTTATTATGACTTTAGCAATGAGACTTCCGATGCGTCCAAAACATTTTACGGAATATGCGTTCGGTATGGTCTACTACGCACCGACTCAGGAAGTTTGATTCGAATAGGCAGGCCCCGGCTTGGTCGAACCGGTCGGTCAGGTCATGGGCGCGGTCGATAAGTTGCTCCTCCCGTCCGTACTCTTTGTTCGCTAACTGGTCTTACAAGGATTGTAGTTATCAGGGATAGCTTCTAACTTTCCATTTCCCTTTGCTCCGCTCACCCAGAACAAAATAAGCTCAAGCACCTAATTTGCGTAAAGGCCCAGTTTAATAAAGATGGTAACGGAAGAAACAAGGTAGATCAGAAATAAAACAAAACAGGTTGAACAGAGAGCAGCCGTAGCCTTGCCTGTTCAACCCGTTTTATGTGTAAGCCTTAATTACCACTGAGCCATCGGCAGGTGAGCCGACTGCAATTCAAGGTTAACTTCTTTCGACTGAATAGCCATTTTATTCAGAGAGATGTAAATGGTCTTAACGGCATTTTCAATCCGCTTCCAACCCTCTTCGCTCCGAAGATCAATACTGATCATTGTGCGGTCGTTCTGAGCCATGATCGTAAGGTAAGTCATAGCGCCCAAAATGATCGCCGAAATCGCTTGCGTATCAGCTCCTTTAACAAACGAAAGCTGCTCAACAAGCCGAGTCATCTCTTCGTCCTGTGCTTTTGCTGTTGTTTCTGCAATCGAATCGTTTTCGATAACAGTTGCTTTCAGAATCTCACGGGCTGCTTTAAACGTGCGGAAGTAGCGGTAGGTCTGAATAACCTGACGATACCAGATACGTGCTACGTCGGAATCTTGTAAAGGACGAATTTGATCAAGAACAGCTGGATTGAATACTGGAAATAGTTTACCCATTTTCACGTAGTACTCAAGAAGTCCTTCCATACCGCCGAAATAACGGTAGATCAGTACTTTACTGACGTTAGCCTTTTCAGCTACTCTGTTAACACCTACGCCTTCTAAGCCCCGTTCTGCGATTACTTCTTCCAGCGCTTCTACAATGCGCTGAGTTGTTTTAGCGCGGTTACGTCTGACCTTGTCGTCCTTCTCCATGTATCTAAAATGCATTAAAATTCATTATCTTATATCAATTGGACGTAATTAGAAAGGTACGGTCACATTGAGAACTTACGAACGGAAAATTTGTAACGTTAAACTATGGTTATAAATACCAATTATACCAGTTGTCGTTCTCTGTTTACAAAACGAATTTTATCCAGTAATCTTATATTAAACGGGCTATTTCGTTTTATTTCAGGTATATAGCGAATTATACGACTACGTCCATCGCTTGGCAATAGTAGGTATTTTTGATTAGGAAAAAAAATTAACTAACGATTAATAAATCCTGAATAAAAGTACCAAATGTTGATGCCTCTGAGAAAAGGGATACAAAAAAAGCCGCTTAATCAATGTTAAGCGGCTTTTAAAGTTGCCCGAGAAGGATTCGAACCTCCACAAACAGAACCAAAATCTGTCGTCCTACCCTTAGACGATCGGGCAATTGCGAGTGCAAAGATAATAGGCTTAGAATGTCAAAAACAAGTGTTAGCCTTAAAAAAATCTGATTTTTGTCTCGCTATTCTGGTTTCTTGCTGACAATCAGCGCAAAAAAAATTCCTATACAGCCGTAATCGTGGCACTTGGGACAATTTTCTTGACCAAACCCTGTAAAACTTTGCCCGGACCGCACTCAATAAACTCAGTTGCTCCATCTGCCGCCATGCGTTCTACCGACTGCGTCCAGCGAACAGGTGCCGTCAGTTGAGCAATCAGGTTCGCTTTAATTGCAGTCGGATCGTTGGTCGGCTGCGCATTCACGTTCTGATAAACCGGACAGCGAGGTTCATTGAATGGCATACGCTCAACCGCTTGAGCAAATTGCTCACGGGCGGGTTCCATGAAAGGAGAATGGAAGGCCCCACTGACCGCCAGCGTCACGACACGTTTTGCCCCGGCTGCTTTGAGTTGTTCGGCTGCCTGCTCGAGTCCAGCAACACTTCCTGAAATGACAACCTGGCCCGGACAGTTGTAATTAGCAGGAACGACGATTTCGGTTGTTATACCGGCGCATATCCGCTCGATTACTTCATCCGCTAAGCCTAACACAGCCGCCATGCTCGATGGTGCCAGTTCACAGGCTTGCTGCATGGCCGTTGCACGAATAGACGCTAGCGTCAAACCGTTCTCGAAGGACAATACACCCGCTGCTGTCAGCGCTGCAAGTTCACCAAGGGAGTGACCTGCTACCATGTCCGGTGCAAACGACTCGTTGGTCAATGCCAGTACGACACCGTGCAGCAGTACGGCTGGCTGAGTGTAAATAGTTTGTTTCAGCTCTTCGTCCGTTCCCTCGAACATGATTCGGGTCAAATCATAACCCAGTATTTGATTTGCCTGGTCGAAAAGTTGGCGAGCGGCTTCCGAGTTCTGATAAATGTCGAGACCCATACCCCGAAACTGGGAACCTTGGCCTGGAAATACGTATGCTTTCATAAAAAATAAAGACTGGCCATTAGCAAGTCAATTAGTGGATGCACGTTCAGATGTGCACGTATTATGGGCAAAATAACAAGACCAATTGCATTTATTCAAGAATTCGCTCGTCACTGCCTGAAACGGTTAGATGACAAATGTGGTGGATAGAAGATTTTAATGAAAGAATGGGGGCATGAAAAATTGTTATCCTTTGCCTGATTTTTCATAAAGACGGGCAAACAAAAAATTGACGCACTATGTTATGAAAACAGGTGATTTGTCTAATTTTTACAGGCTCTATATTAGACAGAAGTTCATCGAAAATAAGCTGTAAAGTTGTTTGCGTCGGGTTTGTGCTTTAGCTTTGATGCGCCGTTTGAAGCGGCTTTTTTTCAATAGTTTACCACTAAAATTTCGTGTCATTTACCATATGGCTTGGGTAATACAAACACTATCCAGCTCCCTCGGTCGCAAAGTGATCATGTCGTTGACGGGGCTTTTTCTCAGTACCTTCCTAATTGTTCACATGGCTGGTAATTTGCAGCTTTTCAAGGGGGATAACGGACGGGCTTTCAATGAGTATACGTACTTCATGACCCACAATCCGCTTATTCTTACTGTCTCGTATCTGCTTTACACGTCTATTCTGGTACACGCGCTGATGGCGTGGGTCTTAACGCGTCATAACCAGGAATCACGACCTGTTAAATATGCGTACAGCAAGCCTGAAGCAAATAGTGATTGGTCGTCACGCAATATGGGCATCCTCGGGACCATTTTGCTTCTATTCATTGTTATTCACATGAAGACATTCTGGTACGAGATGCACTTTGGTTCGGTACCGATGGCTGAGTATGATGGCAAGCAGTACAAAGACCTGTACGCCGTTGTGAAAGAAGCGTTTAGTCAGTGGTGGTATGTACTGCTGTACGTGATTTGTATGGTTGCCATTGGCTTCCACTTGGCGCATGGTTTTCAAAGCGGTTTTCAGTCACTGGGCATCCGGCACAAGAAATATACACCACTCATCGAGTTCGTGGGTAAGTATTTCTTTGCGATTGTCATTCCTGCTGCCTTTGCTGCTATGCCCGTTTACGTGTTTTTACAGGTTCATGGAATTATATAATGAGTGAAAGAGCGAAGGAAGGAAGGAGCGATACGTGTACTCTTTCATTCTTTCACGCTTTTGCCTTTTACTTTTTAAGAAGGTATGAAACTGGAGTCTAAAATTCCTGAAGGGCCTTTAGCCGAGAAGTGGGCCCGGCATAAATTTGGCTTGAAACTGGTTAACCCAGCCAACAAGCGGAAATACGAAATTATTGTAGTCGGTACAGGATTAGCCGGAGCTTCTGCCGCTGCGTCGCTGGCCGAGTTAGGTTATAACGTGAAAGCGTTCTGCTTTCAGGACAGCCCACGCCGGGCGCACTCCATTGCTGCGCAGGGTGGTATCAATGCCGCGAAAAACTACCAGAACGATGGCGACAGCGTATTCCGGTTGTTTTATGATACGGTTAAAGGCGGTGACTACCGGGCCCGTGAGGGAAACGTCTATCGTCTGGCCGAAGTTAGCGTTAACATTATCGATCAGTGTGTAGCACAGGGTGTCCCTTTCGCACGGGAGTACGGCGGTCTGCTGGCAAACCGGTCATTCGGTGGTTCGCAGGTATCGCGTACGTTCTATGCTCGTGGACAAACCGGTCAGCAGTTATTGCTGGGTGCTTACTCCGCGTTGAGCCGTCAGGTAGCAAACGGAAAAGTAAAGCTTTTCCCACGCACCGAAATGCTTGATCTTGTTGTCGAAGGCGGGAAAGCGCGGGGAATCGTTACTCGTAACCTGATTACGGGTAAGATCGAGTCTCACTCGGCGCATGCGGTACTTATTTGCTCGGGTGGGTACGGAAACGTATTCTACCTCTCGACAAACGCAATGGGTTCGAACGCAACCGCAGCTTGGCGGGCGCACAAAAAAGGCGCTTTGTTTGCGAACCCTTGTTTTACGCAGATTCACCCAACCTGTATTCCCGTATCCGGCCACTATCAGTCGAAACTAACGCTGATGTCGGAGTCGCTACGAAACGACGGCCGTGTGTGGGCTCCGAAGACAAAAGAAGACGCTAAGCGGATTCAGAAGGGAGAAATTAAAGCGAATGACCTAGCCGAAGACGCACGTGATTACTTCCTCGAACGTCGCTATCCGTCATTCGGTAACCTTGTTCCACGTGACGTGGCCTCTCGTAATGCTAAATACGTTTGTGACGAAGGTCGGGGTGTAAGTAAAACAGGTCTGGCGGTTTACCTGGATTTCGCCGAAGCAATCAAACGCGACGGCCGGAAGACGATTGAAGCCAAGTACGGTAACCTGTTCGAGATGTACGAAAAAATCGTCGGTGAAAATCCTTACGAAACGCCGATGATGATTTACCCTGCTGTTCACTATACAATGGGCGGTCTGTGGGTAGATTATAACCTGATGACGACTATTCCTGGTCTGTACGCTCTCGGAGAAGCCAATTTCTCTGACCACGGAGCAAACCGCCTGGGTGCTTCGGCGCTGATGCAGGGACTTGCCGATGGTTACTTTGTGATTCCTTACACGGTTGGTGATTACCTGGCTACTATCGGCCCGGCTGATAAAATACCAGTCGATTCGCCTGCCTTTAAGGAAGCAGAACAAAAAATTCACGATCAGATCAATCTTTTGCTGTCGATCAAGGGTGAGCGCCCGGTCGATGATCTGCACAAGGAGCTTGGTCACATCATGTGGGAATATTGCGGTATGGCGCGTACCGCCGAAGGCTTGCAAATTGCCCGTGAGAAGATAAAAGCGCTTAAGAAAGAATTCTGGTCAAATGTGAAAGTGCTGGGTGAGTCACAGGAGATGAACCAGGCGCTGGAAGCCGCTTCACGCGTAGCCGATTTCATTGAATTAGGCGCGCTGATGGTCGAAGACGCTTTAAACCGGAATGAATCCTGTGGTGGACACTTCCGTGAGGAATACCAGACCCCCGATGGTGAAGCGCTCCGTGATGATGCTAACTACACATACGCAGCTGCTTGGGAATACCAGGGTGAAGACAAGCCCGAAATTCTTAATAAAGAAGAGCTTGTGTTTGAAAATGTTAAACTGACACAGCGTAGTTACAAATAAGTTTTCAGTGATAAGTCTCTGGTAAGAACCGGAGACTTGAAAACGCTCAAGCAATGAAAATTACTCTAAAAGTCTGGAGACAGAAAAATAGCAATACAGAAGGTAAACTGGTCGAATATCAACTGGATAACATATCCGAGGATATGTCATTTCTAGAGATGTTCGACGTGTTGAACGACTCGCTGACCCGGAAGGGCGAAGATCCGGTTACCTTTGATCACGATTGCCGCGAAGGTATTTGCGGTACGTGCTCGATGTACATCAATGGTCGGGCGCACGGACCACAAACGGGGGCAACAACCTGTCAGCTGCACATGCGTTCGTTCAACGATGGCGACACGATTGTGGTAGAGCCTTGGCGGGCGCGGGCTTTCCCCGTCATTAAGGATTTGATGGTTGACCGTTCTGCCTTCGACCGGGTTATTCAATCGGGTGGTTACGTGTCGGTCAATACAGGTTCGGCTCGGGATGCTAACGAAATTCTTATTCCACGTACTGTAGCGGATGAGGCTATGGACGCAGCTGCCTGTATCGCTTGCGGAGCTTGCGTAGCTGCTTGCAAAAATGCGTCGGCTATGCTGTTTGTATCGGCTAAGGTGTCGCAACTGGCTATCTTGCCACAAGGCCAGGCCGAACACAAAGAGCGCGCTGAACGCATGGTTGCCCAGATGGATGCCGAAGGATTCGGAGCCTGTTCGTTTACGGGCGCTTGCTCGGTTGAATGCCCGAAATCGATTTCGCTGGACCACATCGCGCGGATGAACCGTGAGTACTTGGGCGCTAAGCTGACCTCGAACAACGCATAAGACCAACGAGTGTCTACAAAAAAAGTCCGGTGCCACAAAGGTACCGGACTTTTTACGTTTATGGCTTTGGCCTTACGCTGTAGCGCCCTCTTTCAGACGTTCGGCGTTTTCGGCAATACGAAGTTGTTCGATAAAATCGCCGATGTCACCGTCCATTACAGCCGGTAGGTTATAAACCGTCAGACCAATGCGGTGATCGGTTACGCGGCTCTGTGGGTAGTTATACGTCCGAATTTTATCCGAACGGTCACCGCTGCCGACCATTGTTTTACGCTGTGATGCAATGGCTTCGTTGTGCTTCTGCAACTCAATTTCGTAAAGCCGTGAGCGCAATACAGTAAGCGCTTTATCGAAGTTTTTTAACTGCGAGCGTTCATCCTGACATTGGACAACCAGACCCGTAGGAAGGTGCGTCAGGCGAACGGCCGAATACGTCGTGTTTACCGACTGACCACCGGCTCCCGATGAACAGAACGTATCTTTGCGAATGTCGTTCATGTTCAGCTCAACGTCTACCTCTTCGGCTTCGGGTAACACGGCCACACTGGCGGCTGATGTATGAATCCGGCCCTGCGTTTCGGTGGCTGGCACACGCTGTACGCGGTGAACGCCCGACTCGAATTTCAATTTGCCGTATACATCTTCGCCTTCTACCTCTGTCACAATTTCTTTATAACCGCCGGATGTTCCTTCCGTGAAATCGACCAGCGACATGCGCCAACCCATTTTCTCGCAGAAACGCTGGTACATACGGAACAGGTCACCCGCAAAAATGGCCGCTTCGTCGCCCCCGGTACCCCCGCGAATTTCAAGAATGACGTTTTTACTATCGTTCGGATCTTTCGGAATTAACATCTCTTTGAGCGTTTCTTCCATCGTTTCCCGACGCGGCAGCAACTCGTCCAACTCAGCTTTTGCCAACTCCCGAAAATCTTCGTCTTTTTCGGTGGCAATAATCTGTTTGGCATTATCAATCTCTTCCAGCAGTTGCTTATACGCTCGATATTGCACAACTATCTTGTCGAGATCCTTATATTCTTTGCTCATTTTCATGAAGCGTTTCTGGTCCGAAACGACCTCGGGCTGCACGATCTGCTGAGCTACTTCGTCGAAGCGTTCGCTAATGGCTTCTAACTGGTCAAGCATAGATATTGGAAAAGACGTTAGCTACTAAGTATTGGACGTTGGACCGTTTAAGTCGAGGAAGGGTAGATAATCAATCCAACTTACCTATGTCTAACGGCCTGAAAACAAAATTACGAAAATCCTGGCAGTTAGGCTTTATGTTTGTGATGTGCAACCAAGCTGTTTGCAGGATCGTTTTCTATACAAATGACGAAACGCAACCGCATTAAGTTCCTGTTTATGATACGCTCAGTATTACTTTCTGTCTTGTCAATCAGCTTTTTAGTTTCCTGTGGACCCGATCGGGTTCAATATACCAACGAGCTGAAGCGGGAAATGGCCGATTCGAAAATCAAACGCATTACTGACGTCGATTTAATCGAAACGATTGATGATCTGGGCGGGAAGATCAGCGCAACCGTACAACGCGAATTAATCACCGACCTCCAGAAGACAACAAACCCAGCTGAACGGACAAAACTTTGTCAGCTACAAAATTTACCTCGGACAAAGGCTATTGCCGAACGATACGCACTAGATATCCGTCTGCTGGGACCTCAGGATGTGCAAAATAAAGCGTTCAGCCAGAAAGAGCGCGAGATCCTGGATGCGTACCAGTACAACGCAAAACAAAAACTAGCGCCGATTTCGAACATTCAGAAGATTAGCGATACACTTTTCGTCTACAACATGGCGCTCCCGGCTGACAGTCCGATTTGCGAAGCCTGCTTCGGTAAACAAGAAGTTCCGTTTGCTGTCTGGCGGCTGGCGTTTAGCAAACGGGAAGTAATTCGGCGGATGAATTCGTCAAAAAAGTAACCGTTTATAATGAGTCGGCCCAACTGATGAGTCTCTTCGCCGTTTCGGCTGGCTTGTCGTCCTGACTAATCAGCGGATGAACGGTTGCCGGATCGCGCTGTGACAGTCCGTGTAGGTACGCTTTGTCGTAATAATCCAGCGTTAAATCGGCAACCGTAGCATAGTCGCGCTTTGCCAATGCGTCCAGCGCATCTTTCGTTATTTTGCCGCCAAGCCGCTTGCGTATTCGTTCGGTTGCTTCAACGAGTAACGTATGATCGATACCAGCGTATTCGGATACCAGCCGATTGATCCGAGCCGCTTTGGGCACATCGACAAAGGCAACGGGAGTTACTCGCATCTGTTGCCACAGCGCCATCGGAACAAAGCAGGAGCCGATACTTCGGCTTTCGTCTTCCAGCCAGATACGTCGATTGGGGTCTAGCTGTCGCCATTGGGAAAACAAACTGTTTTCAAACTGCTCGGTTGTTGGCTGTCGAGGTTGGCCAATAGCGCCGTATGATGAACCTTTATGGTGAGCCAGTTTTTCGAGGTCAATAACCTGCTCACCCTGTTGGGCCAGCTCCTTCAGGATTTTGGTTTTACCACTACCCGTTTTACCGCCCAAAATAACCAGTTTTCGGGGTTGGCTAAAGGCCGACAGTACGGCGTTTCGGTAAGCCTTATAACCACCTACCAACGTCGATGCAGTCAGACCGGCAGTATCGAGCAGCCAGGCAAAAGAGCCGCTGCGCATACCACCTCGCCAACAGTGCACCAAAACCTCTTTGTCCTGCGCATTCAGCTTTTTCGACTGCTTGACGAACCCTGTAAGTTTTGGGCCAACCAGATCAAGACCCAATAAAACCGCGGCATCTTTACCTGCCTGCTTGTACTTGGTGCCGACCTGCACCCGTTCCTCATTGTCGAACAAAGGAATGCTAACCGCGCCCGGAATGTGAGCGTGATCGTATTCGCCCGGCGACCGAACATCGATAACGGGTAATGTTTGGGATTTCGCTAAAAAGTCCTCGACGGATAACTGATGAACCATTGACCAAACCGTAGTTACGCTAGTTAAGCTGACTATAAAGGTAGACAGACAATGCTGCGGATCATCACAATTTTACGAATCCTGAACCAGACAGCGTAAATACATTTGAATCGTGTTTTCCAGCCCAAAATAAAGCGCATCGGAGATGAGTGCATGACCGATGGAGACTTCTTTCAGATAAGGAATTCGTTCATTGAAAAAACGCAGGTTTTCGAGGCTTAAGTCGTGCCCGGCGTTAAGTTCCAGCCCTAGTTCGTGGGCTTTCTGTGCCGCCCGCACAAAAGAAGCGACCGCTGCTTCCTGGTCCGTTGGGTACTGCGTTGCGTAAGGCTCGGTGTACAATTCGATCCGGTCAGTACCAACGGCCTTCGCCCCTTCGACCATACGTTCGTTAGCATCGACGAAAATAGACACCCGTATACCATCTTCTTTAAACGTATCGACCAGATATCGCAAGTGGTCAGCGTGACGAATGGTATCCCAGCCCGCATTGGAGGTGATCGCATCGGGCGCATCCGGGACGAGCGTTACCTGTTCCGGTCTTACGCGTTTTACCAACTCAATAAATCGTTCGTCGGGATTGCCTTCAATGTTGAACTCGGTGGTGACCACCTCTTTTAGGTCCAGCACATCCTGGTAGCGAATATGCCGTTCATCGGGGCGGGGGTGAACGGTGATACCTTGTGCGCCAAACCGTTCGCAGTCGATGGCGATCTGAACAAGATTGGGGTTGTTGCCGCCACGCGCATTCCGGATCGTGGCAATTTTATTGATATTAACGCTTAAACGAGTCATTTCTTTGACGAGCGAAAAAGTGAATGAACGAAAGAACCAGTCACCATACCGGTAAATGGTCCTTCTGGTTTTGTAACTTTGCCGGGAGAGTGAAGGTTCATCGATTCGTATGGCTCTTTTACTCATTCACCTTTTCGCTTTACACGTATGGCTCTGAAACAACAAATTGACGCCGATATTAAACAGGCAATGCTGGCCAAAGATCAAGATAAACTCCGGGCATTGCGGGCAATCAAATCAATGATTTTGCTCGAAGAAACGAAAGAGGGAGCTGCTGGAGAACTTAAAACCGAAGACGAAACACGCATTTTAACGAAGGCGGTGAAGCAGCGTAAAGACTCTGCCGACATCTACCGGCAACAGAACCGGGCTGACTTACTGGCCACGGAAGAAGCCGAAATTGCGATCATCGAACAGTATCTGCCCAAGCAGCTTTCGGAAGATGAACTGAAAGAAAAATTACAGGCTATTATCGCGCGTGTTGGCGCGTCGGCACCTTCCGATATGGGAAAAGTGATGGGCGTTGCCACGAAAGAACTCGCCGGTCAGACCGACGGGAAAGCAATATCGGCGGCTGTCAAGCAACTACTATCTTAAGCGAAAATGAGCGGATGAGTGAACGAGCGAAAAAGCTGGACCATTCATTCGCTCGTTCGCTCACCTATTTACCTGCTCGTTGAATACGCTCGATCTACTTATGTTTGTCCCCCTGGCCTGGGGCGCTTATAATGGTTACCGCAAGGGTCTTTTGATCGAGGTCGTTGCGGTCATTGCGTTTATAGTGGCCATGATTGTAGGATTCAAGTTTTTGGCTTTCGGTATCGAACTGCTGAGTCCTTACATCAGTCGCGAACTAGCCCGCAGACTGCTACCCTGGATGGGCTTCTCGTTTATTTTCTTTCCTACGGTGTTCATGATCAATAAGATGGGTTTTTCGCTGCGTCGGTCGTTGCGGTACACCATTTTAGGGACGTTCGATAGTATTGCCGGAGCCGCCGTTGGTCTTTTTACGTGGATTTTTGGAATTAGTGTAATCCTTTGGTTGTTCAGCTATATGGGTGTCAAAATACCCCCTCGCCAAGTGGAAGGAGCCTTTCTTTACCCGCTGATACGACCCATTGCGCCAAAAGTGATGGACAAAGCGGCTGTTTGGGTGCCTAAAGGACTGGAAGCTGGAAAAAAATGGCGGGCCGAAAATAAATAGCGAGTTGGTAATTGAGCGATTTTGTGAATGGATTCTATAACAAGTCGCTAATCCCTTATTCGCTCGTTTACGCATAAACAAAAGATGAAACAGGATATTCGCAAACTTACAGCCGCTCAACTGAAAGACTGGCTTACGCAACATGGCGAACAGGGTTTCAGGGCCAAGCAAGTTTATGAATGGCTCTGGAAAAAGTCGGCGCAGTCGTTTGAGCAGATGACCAACCTGTCGCTGTCGACACGGGAGCTGCTGAGTACCAACTTTGAGATTCGTTCTCTAACGGTCGATCAGCAGCAGCGCAGTAGTGACGGAACCATCAAATCATCGTTCCGGCTGTTTGACGATAATCTGGTTGAGGGTGTTCTAATCCCGGCTCTGCGGAACGATGATAACGACCGCATGACAGCCTGCGTATCGAGCCAGGTGGGTTGTTCACTAACGTGTAAATTTTGCGCGACGGGCTACATGGACCGCAAGCGCAACCTCGATGCCGCCGAAATCTACGATCAGGTCGTTGCCATTGATCGGCAGGCAAAAGAAAACTACGACGTTCCCCTCTCGAACATTGTTTACATGGGCATGGGTGAACCGCTGTTGAATTACAAAAACGTACTTGAATCCGTTGACCGGATTACCGCACCGGATGGATTAAACATGTCGCCGAAGCGGATTACGGTGTCAACGGCAGGTATCGCCAAGATGATCCGGCAGCTCGGCGACGATGCTGTAAAGTTCAATCTGGCGCTTTCGCTTCACGCGGCCAATGATCAAAAGCGCGATCAGATCATGCCAATCAACGAAAGCAATACGCTACAGGCACTGGGTGATGCGTTAAGCTATTTCTACAAAAAGACGGGTACGCGCATTACGTTCGAGTACATCCTGTTTTATAACTTCAACGACACGGTACAGGACGCGCAGGAGCTGTGGAAGTTCACCAAGCGGGTTCCTGCCAAAATTAATATCATCGAGTATAATCCGATTGCTGCGGCTAATTTCAAGAATACCGACCCGCAGACGCTGGATAAGTTTGCTGGCTTTTTGGATGATAGGGGAGTAACCGTGAACGTCCGCCGGAGCCGTGGGAAAGACATCGATGCCGCTTGTGGGCAGCTGGCCGGTAAAAAGCAAACAGCCTAACGCTGGCAAAACACAGGGCCAGCGTTGATGTCATATTACATTTGCTTAACAATTTGGTAATATGGCTCTGGTTAGTTTACCGTACTTTTGTGGCAATCATCGGCTTACGGACTTGCTGTACGCCTAATCATCGAAGATCACCCACCCATGTTTGGATTAGAAACGGATGTTTTTATCCTCCTCTTTATCAGCTTATTCGCTGCTTGTGCTTTCGAGTTCGTTAACGGTTTCCACGATACAGCCAACGCTGTTGCCACGGTTATTTACACCAATTCACTAAAACCGACAGCCGCCGTTGTGTGGTCGGGGATTTGTAATTTCACTGGCGTTTTGCTCGGTGGAATCGGTGTAGCCATGGGAATTGTCAACCTGCTCCCGGTTGAATTACTCGTCGATCAGAACGTTTATCACAGTGTCGCGATGGTACTCGCTTTGTTACTGAGCGCCATTATCTGGAATCTGGGAACCTGGTATTTTGGTTTGCCAAGCTCCAGTTCGCACACGCTCATCGGTTCGATTTTGGGAGTCGGGCTTGCCTTCTCGACTATGCCTGACAACAAAGCCGGTTCAGCCGTGAACTGGGAAAAAGCCATCGAAACCGGTGAAGCGCTGCTGTTGTCTCCACTGTTAGGCTTTAGTCTGGCTATTGTATTGATGTTCGTGATACGTCGATCCGTATCCGAAGAAGTAAAAGGCCAGCTTTTCAAAGAACCAAAAAAGAATAGCCTGCCGCCGACCTGGATTCGGGGTGTCCTGATTGCAACCTGCTCGCTGGTCAGTTTCTTCCACGGTAGCAACGACGGACAGAAAGGTGTTGGACTGATCATGCTTATTCTGATTGGTATTGTACCGTTTCATTTTGCCGTACAACCTGATCTAGATCCACGTTTGCTGCAACCCAACATTGCCGGTATCGAACAAACGATTGCCGCTTTGGACTCCAATCAACTTGCGCCAGTCAATCGGGATCGACTAGCGCGTACGCGTACTGAACTGGCCGAATTGAAAGCAATGATCAACGCTCCGATGCCAGAAAACAAAATTCCGAAGGAGGAGCGGCTGAGTGTTCGTCGTGACCTATTGCTGATCAACAGCAACATGAACAAAATTGTGGAAGACGAAGGGGCGAATCTGAGCACGAACCAACTGGCTCTAATGCGCAAAAGCTTGGGCGAGGAAAGTGGGTTGCGCCGGTTCACGGACTACGCTCCGCTTTGGGTTATTCTGATGGTTGCTCTCTCGCTGGGTCTTGGTACAATGATCGGCTGGCGCCGGATTGTGGTAACGGTTGGCGAAAAGATCGGTAAGCAGCACCTGACATACGCCCAAGGCGCATCAGCAGAATTGGTAGCTGCCAGCATGATTGGATTGGCTTCTGCGCTGAAATTACCCGTGAGTACGACCCACGTTCTTTCTTCCGGAATTGCGGGTAGCATGGTTGCCAGCAAAGGAGTTAAAAACTTACAGGCGGGTACGATTCGGAATATTGCTTTGGCTTGGGTACTCACATTACCGGTATCGGTATTGCTGTCTTTCACGCTGTACCTGTTCTTCCGCTGGTTGCTGTAAAAATCACTTGACCCATTCCGGCGCGTCCTGCTCAATGGCGTGCCGGACTTTGGCAACAATATCATCGACGCTGTCTTCGGGACTGATAGTCAGGGGTTCTTTAAATTTTACCGTCAACAGGGTATTTCGTTTTTTGAACCGCAATCCTTTTTTATCGAAGGCGCGTCGAAAACCGTTAATGACAACAGGCACCACAATCGGGTCAATATTCTTGATCAGGTGACCGGTTCCTTTGCGCACGGGTGCATATGAACTCGTTGTTCCCTGCGGAAAACTAACAACCCATCCGTGCTCAAGAGCCTTCGCGATCTTATCGTTGGCCGTTGTATCAACCGCGCGTTGGACTTCCCGCCCTTCAGCGCGCCAGGAGCGTTCGATGGTAATGGCTCCACCCGCCGAAAAAATACGCGGAACAATTCCTTTCTTCATCGTCTCCGATGCCGCTACGTAATACTGTCGGGCGCGGGGGCCTAGCAAATAAACCGGCGGAAGCATGGTATTCTGAAAGCCCCATTTGACGGCGCAGAAGATATGGAAGAAAGCGATAACGTCGGCAAAGTAAGTCTGGTGATTTGACAGAAACAGGACGTTATTGATGGGTAAGTTTTCTAGATTTTCGGTACCCTCGATCTGAATTCGGTTGACGACGGTATAACGAGCGTAAGTAAGCCAGCCCACGATACCGATTAGCATACGTCTAACCAAAAGCGAATTGCCAAATGGGTCCCGCTCGAAAATGCCGAGCACATCCAAGGGCATTAGAAATTTAGGCAGGTAGCTAAATTTAGTTGGCTTTACGTATTTCATCGCAGGTTAAGAGTAGCAGAGCGTTCTTAATTGGTCCACTTTCACCAAGCGGACGATTACAAACGGAAGCACTAAACTACTAAAGCGGTAAGCCTGCTACAATGTTTTCGGGAAGAAGAACGAACAACAGGTTATGAAGCAGCCCTAAATCTGAACCAACTCAGTTTAGGGCTGTAAGGCGTTTTTAGGCTTGCTCTGGCAAAGAAATTAGACTATACACGCTATCCCACAGCGCGAGTCGGGCTTGTAAGGCGGCTTCAACGGCTAAGGTAGCATCCTCCCATTTTTGGGTGTCCGCTCCGCAAAGCTCAGCCGTCATCGCTTTCGCCAGATGTGAGTGGTGATCACCATCGACTTCAATGTGACGTTCCAGATAGTACGTGAACAGACCTAACTGAGTAGGAGACTGATCGCGTAGTTGCCGTACCAGGGCGATAAACATATCCGGAATAAGATCTTCACGACCAAACGTAAAGACCGCAGCTATTTCGTGAAGTTTACCTTTTTTGATGAGGTCAAACGTGAAATTGACAAACTGACGGCTGCCCGCTGGTGCAGTCATGGTTTCCAGTGATTCGTCGAGTGAGCGCCCTGCGGTCAGTTCGCCGATAAACGATTCAATCGAACGGGTATCTGCTCCCGCTTCGTTCATTGCTTTCAGGTAAAGCTCAAAGTGGCTTGCCCGGTTACCGTCGGGATCAACGTCACTTTCTTCACCCACCACAATTTCGTTGATTAAATACCGTGTTTCGGGATTGCCAACGGGTAGCCAGGGAACATCAACGCTGGTGAGTTTACGTTGCAGCGCTTTGAGAAGCGACATAAAATCCCAGACAGCCCACACGTGCGATTGCATGAATACACGCAAGTCGTCAATGGTTTGTACCGAAGCGTACAAGGGATGGCTCGTCAATTGCTGACGAAGCGGCTCAATACGGTTTGATAAAAAATTTAGTTGCTCATTCATAATGCATTGTAAAATATTTTCAATCTGTCGTTAATCTTTTTACTGCTTGTTGCGTCTAACTGTCAAGTTAAACAAAATAACAGATAGCCTATCGCCGACGCTTTACACAATTAATTTCATTTCACAGTTTACCAATCAATTTCCCATGAAACGTATTGTGCTTGCCGGTGTTGTTGCATTTGTTGTCGCCCTAGTAACTGCTCAAACGGCATTTGCCCAAGTTCAGGTCGGTATTCGGGGTGGTGCCAACTGGGGGTTTGCCTCAAAGCCTGATTTTCTCAATAGCTTAAATCCGGTGTTACAACTATCGGCAGGTCCTACCGCTGCTATTTTCCTGGATGTTCCTCTTAGCGACCGTGTTTCGTTCCGTCCTGAAGTCGCTTACGTACAAAAAGGATTTGCCGTCAAACAAAGTATGGATCTTAATTTAGGTGGATTTACGTTGCCACTCGGCGCGCGGATTGCCTACCAGTCGCAAAACATTGAATTGCCATTGCTGTTCAAGGTCAATCTAACTGACGGGCCCGTGCAGCCCTACCTGATAGCTGGTCCCTCGGTGGGTTACGCCCTCAGTGGCCGTGTTCGTACCCGTGCTACCGCCCTTATTACAACCCGGCCGATTGACGTTAACGTTAATTACGGCGATATGCTCAACCGTTGGGATGCCAGTGCTGTCGGTGGATTGGGCTTAGCGATGGATGCCGGTGCTGGTAAGTTCTTTATCGAAGGCCGCTACACGCACGGATTCACGCGTCAGGTGCAAGTGCCCGTCGTCAACATCAACGCCCGCAACCGGGGTGTCGCCGTATCGCTGGGTTATTCGTTTCCCATTGGCGGTTATTAATTGCCCATCTCATCATTCACTACACGATTTTAGTTGTCATTTTGTTGAATCAACCTGAATCAGCAAAGGCGGGGCTAGTCAGCTCCGCCTTTCTTATTAACCCGAGGTCATAACCTGATTCGTTTACCCAAAACGATAGCTCGGTATGGATTACTCGTAAATGAAATCCATGTTTTTGTCTTTGTAGTTTTCATCGTCCAACTCCAGAAATTCTTCCCAGAAAGGATCATTCGGCAGACCCGCCTTGCAAATAATCGGGCGGTCAGGTGCGTCGGGCTGTTTGACCGGGTGAATAAAGTACAGACGACGGGCATGAAGATAAATCTTCTTGTCGGCTACAGCCCGGTCGTAACCGTATTTGACATCACCCCGAATCGGGCAACCCATGTGCGCCAGCTGCGACCGGATCTGATGGGGACGACCCGTAATCGGATTTACTTCCAGCAGGTAATGCTCATTGATTCGACCTAACACCCGGTACGATAGTTCGGCTTTCTGCGAGTTAGGGACCTCGTAGTCATAGACGGTAACCTGATTTTTCTGCTCGTCCTTCACGAGCCAGTTCACCAGTTTGTCTGCGCTTTTTGGCGGTTTCTGCCGGACGACAGCCCAGTACGTTTTTTGAACCTGCCGTTTCCGGAAGATTTCGTTCATCCGTTCCAGCGCTTTCGACGTCCGGGCAAATACCACAAGTCCGCTGACGGGCCGGTCGAGCCGATGCACAAGCCCCAAGAACACTTCGCCGGGTTTGTCGTACTTCTCTTTAACGTACTGCTTCAGCAATTCCAGCAGCGTGACATCGCCTGTACGGTCACCCTGAACCAGAATTCCTGGGTCTTTATTGACAATCAGCAAATGATTGTCTTCGTATACAACCTGAAATGGTTTCTTTCTCATAATGTACAGTTGCTCACCCTCGTATTGACAATGACAACTAATTGACTATCTATTAACTCAATATGCTTCTTTCTCGTTCGGAAAATCGTTGGCTTTTACGTCATCGACGTAGTGGGCAATGGCCTCCGTCATTATCGTATGCAGATCGGCATACTGACGTAGAAAACGTGGTTTGAACGCATTGTTGATGCCGAGCATATCATGGATTACCAGAATCTGACCGTCGGCATCCGGTCCCGCGCCAATCCCAATGGTTGGGATCGTAAGGTTTTGGGAAACCGTTTTGGTAAGAGCCGCCGGAATCTTTTCGAGGACAACACCAAAACAGCCAATGTCCTGAAGCATATTTGCATCATCGATCAGCTTTTGCGCTTCCGCTTCTTCCTTGGCCCGAACGGCGTAAGTCCCAAATTTGTAAATCGATTGGGGAGTCAATCCCAGGTGGCCCATTACCGGTACGCCCGCGCTCAGAATACGCACGATAGACTCGCGAATCTCCTGACCACCCTCCATCTTGACGGCGTGGGCCCCCGACTCTTTCATGATGCGGATGGCCGAACGAAGAGCTTCCGAAGAATTGCCCTGGTAGGAACCGAAGGGTAGATCAACGACCACCAAAGCCCGCTTTACACCGCGTACCACCGAACTCGCGTGGTAGATCATCTGGTCGAGAGTGATGGGTAGCGTCGTTTCATGACCCGCCATCACGTTCGAAGCGGAGTCACCAACTAAGATCAGTTCAACGCCAGCCGCATCCACCACGCGCGCCATTGAGTAATCGTAGGCGGTGAGGGCTGAAATTTTCTCACCTTTATTTTTCAGTTCCTGAATGGTGTGCGTGGTAACGCGCTTGATATCGGGATTATGAACAGACATAGCAGGGGCCAGCAGGCAGTTGTCAATAAGCAATCAAATTGCTGCAAAGGTACAGCTTTTTACCGACTGCCGACCGAAGGCCGATGTCTGCTTAGTGGGGCTGAAGCCAGGACTCCGGATTAAGCTTCGTAAACTCTTTCCAGATCTGAAATTGAATTTCGGAAACGCCGTTCTTGTCGGTCGCGACCGTGCCAATCGATTCGCGGGCTTTAACGCGCTGACCAACACGAACCGAAACACTTTTGAGCTTGGCATACACCGTGAAGTAATCTCCGTGCTGAATGGCTACGACGTTGTTCATACCAGGCATGTTGGTTACGTCCTGGACGACACCGTCGTAAACGGAACGTACCCCTTCGCCCGCGTTGGTCTGAATATCTACGCCTTGGTTCTCAACGTAAATACCTTTTAGTACAGGATGCGGCTTACGCCCGAATCGATCCGAGATAAAGCCTTTGCCGACGGGCCAGGGAAGCCGGGACCGCGAAGCCGTGAAGGAAGAAGCCAGTGCCGTTTCTTCATCGTTCAGATTGTTATTACGTCGTTCGTCGGGTTTCTTTGGTTCGGGCGCTGGTGGGCTTTCCACTTTTGCTACGTCGGCGGGAGCCGGTTTTTCGCCTGCTTTTTCGGCGGCTGCAATGGCTTCTTCGGCTCTTCTCCGTTCGGCGGCTTTACGGGCTGCTTCGGCCTTCGCGATCCGTTCGCGTTCGGCACGTTCGCGGGCTTCACGCTCGGCTCGCTCTTTCGCTTCCCGCACGATAAGGCGCTTGATCATGGCTTCCAGCCGATCAATAGACCGGCGGCTTTCGGCCAGTTCCGTGCGAAGTTCGGTTTCCTTCTGGCTTAGCTCTTTAACAACCAGATTCTTTTCTTCCTTCAGGGATTCGAGCTTTTTACTTTCGTTTACTTTCGTTGTCAGCGTTCCCTGCTGCTCTTTCCGCTTGCGCTGCGTAGCCTCCTGCTTGCCTTGCAGCATCGTCTGAACATTATTCATCTGCCGAACCTGACTTTGCCGGGCATCCGAATATTGACGAAGGTAGCGGTAACGGGCAACCAACTGATTGAAGTTATCGGATGCGAACAGAAAGCCCATTGGATTCACTTGCTGACGGCGTTTGTCAGCTGCGTATACCATCGAGCCATACTCCGCTTTGAGCTTGGAGAGGTCGCGCTTCAGGGTAGTGCTGGCCTGCCGCAATTCGCCAATCTCCGTTTCTGTCAGCCGTAGATCCTTGTTCAGCAGGTTGATCTGCTGCGACTGGGTGCTGATTTGCTGATTGAGTGCTTTGAGCTGTCCCAAGCCAACCTGTTTCTCGGATGCAGTCTGTTTCAGAATATTCCGAATCTGCCCCATCTTCTCCAGGTTTTGCTTTTTCTCTTTCTCCAGCGTTTGCCGATTCCGTTGGGTTAGCTGGGCCATTCCGGGTATCGTCACAAACCACAGGCTTAGCAGCAAACCCAAGTTTATCGAGAAAGGAACAGGAAGCGAAAACGGTTTGACTAACATAAGGGCTGGAAAACAAAATTACTTAGGGGCGACGTTGGTAGCTGGCTGGGATCGTAAACGGGAAGCCCGGACTTTTATCAACTAGCTCAACTTTGTTGTGTTTGATGCGAAGTAGCGTCTGATAAAACTGCCCGTCGGTACGTGACTTATAATCAAGCGTCACAAGGCTGGTATACGGAAACAGAAAGTTATTGAGCGATGTGAAATCTTCATAATCTAACCGCAACGTATTTTTCGTTGGCTGTTCGGTTACCATGAGTTTTTTTAGTTTCCGATCCTGTTCGCCAATGTAATTTTCAACCAGCACTTTACCCTCACTTTGCCGCAGCAGTAAGTAATCCCGTTCGTTCTTGATTTTTTGAGCCGGCCGTTTGGGTAAAGGAAGGTTTCCAATGATCAACGCTTGCAATAGCTCAAAATTCATGTTGAAATTGAATTGCTTGCTTAGTGTCGGGAAATCATAAACGGAGTACTCCTTGTGAATCTTATCGATGATGGTTATCGAATCGCGGGTAATCATTCCCCGCACGGCTTCGATACCAAGCTTTGACACCGACAGCCAGATAACGCTATCTTTACGGACTCTGATGTTGATGTTCGCGTTGTCGATGTCCTGATTCGGGCTTTTAAATGAGATCTTTGATTTAGCCGTCAGGTAGCGAAAATCAATCTCGGCCACGTTCGAACGAGCCTCTTCAATGCCTGGGCGGGTTGTTGGTCGAGTTGCCGAAGAATCGGCTGGTCGTGTGGCAACGGAAGAATCGGCAATTACGGCAGTGGTAGAATTTGGGGTTGAAACAGTAACGGTCGGCTGAGAGCCACTCGAACGAGACAACTGCCGACGTCGACAGCTTTCCGAGTTTACCAACACGCCTAGAAGAAGGGCAAACAACAGGTATTTATTCATTTGGGTTATTTTCAGTTTTCAGTGTGTGGACAACAGACTGAAAACCGTTTTACAACTTTCCGCTGGCAATTTTCTTATCTAGATCCGGGCTGCCTCCACCCTTCGTTTTAGCGAGTTTCCACTGTTCAGCCGCTTTGTCGTGCTGACCGAGTTGATATAAAACATCGCCGTAGTGTTCAATAATTGTACCGCTGGCACCAGCCGGATCAGCCACTGCTTTTTCCAGGTACTGCTTCGCCTTTGCGTAGTCTTTCGCTACGTAAAGAACCCAGGCGTATGTATCCAAGTACGTCGCGTTGGTGGGATGCCGTTCGACGAGTTTCTGAGCTAGTTGCTGTGCACGCGGTAAGTTCGCCTTCCGTAACGATAGAAAATAGCTGTAGTTATTCAGCACATGATCGTTTAGCGGGTCGGCTTTCAGCACGGCTTCGTACGCTTCGTCCGACTTGGCATAGTCGCCGAGGCCGTTGTATGCGTCGCCGAGCTGAGCGTCTATACCGCGCTTAAGCTCGGTGTTACTGGTAGCCGCCAGCAGCTTTTTGCTTTCTTCGAATGCATCAACGGCTTCCTGATACTTCCGTTTAAACAAGTTGGCTGAGCCATTGGAGTACCAGAACAGACCCTGCGTTGGAAACACTTCGAGTGCCTGCTGCGAATGCGTGAGCAAACTGTCAACCTGATTTAGCTCGCCATCCAATTGCAGCAACGCACCCCACACTTCGTAGATTGACCCATCCAGGCGAGCCGCTTTAGCGTACGCATCCCTCGCTTCAACTTTTTTACCCTGCTGCATTAGTAAGTCAGCGACCATTACCTGCGTTTTGGGATCGTTGGGTGACGTTTTGGCCAAATTCTGCGCCATTGCCAGCGCATCCTTCTGGGCCGTTGCATTTTCACCCGTCATACCAACGTAGCTTGATAAGATTCGAGCTTTCAAACCGGCTTCCAGATTTGGATTAGACAGAACCTGGTTTAGTTCTTTACTAACGCGGTCCATGTCGCCTTTTTTGCGGTAGATATCGGCGAGCAGGACATGCGCTTGCGGTAAGTCGGCGTTAAGTTTCAGCGCCTTGTCGATCCAGGCTATGGCTTGGTCAGTGCGGTCGTTGGCTACGAGCATTTCGGCCCCTTCGAGCAAATAGTCAGGATCACTTGGTTCGGAAGCCACTAATTTTTCAGCCTCCGCAATGGCTTTGTCGATTTTGTTCTGCTTGAGGTAGATCCGCTGCTTTTGCCGGGTGATTTCCTCGTTTAAACCCAGTTCCCGCTCAACCTTATCGTACGTTTCAAGCGCTTTGTCGGGTTTTTCGTCGAAGAGGTAGATAGCAGCCAGTTCAACACCGTACTCCGCATTTTCAACGCCCTTTTTCAGCAACGCTTCGTAAAGTTCTTCCGCTTCGCCGTAGCGTTTCTGTTTAACGTAGAGTTCGGCCAGCAGGAGCGAGTAAAATTTATTTTCTTTATCCAGCGAATACGCTTTAGACGCATGCGGAATAGCCTCGGCGACTTTTCCGCTTTTTAGCAACGCATTGGCGGTAGAATACTGAGCCGCTGCATTGTTGGGGTACTTTTGGAGAATTTTAGTGAACTGCGCAATTGCCTTTGCCGGTTCGTCAGTCATCATGTACCGCATTCCCTCGGCAAAGAGCGTTTCTTCCTCCATGCGCACCGTAGTGGTTGAGCCAGAACCCGGCTTGGCAATGGTTGAATCCGCTTTAGCGCGTTTGCGCTGAGCCAGCGCTGGTGTACAGCTGAGCCATAGCACCATACTCAGGCCACCAACCAGCCCGATTAGTTGACGAGTAAGGCAAAATCTATATGACGTATTCATGTTGGTCAGCGGTCGTAGTGCTATAGTTAACGAAAAACGCGACTCACCCCGTTCTATTGCACCTTTGGCGTAAATAAACCCCTAAGACAAAGGTAGTTCAAAATGGTGTAATGTCACTATCCGGTAAGTAGAGGGAGCGGATCGTTACTGATGTCTATTCAGTTGCGTTTCTATAAATTTAAGCAAATTCTTTGCCTTTATCCACTCAGACCGTTCGGTCGATTTCTACGGCTTCTAAATGCCTGCTAGTGAATCGGTAAACAACTCACGCAGGCATCACCGATTGTTGTTAAAAGTGGACCGGGATGACAAGTGCCAACTTTTCGGGACGAGTACGGTTAATCACTTACTGCGTAAAAGCAGATAAACTCGAAAACTTAACGAATGGATACGCTGTACACTGCCACGGTTAGTAATATCGGAGGGCGCGAAGGAGATGTTAAATCGTTGGATGGAGTGCTGGAAATGGACATCCGGCGACCTGTTGAGATGCACGGAAAAGGGGGAAAGCCCAATCCGGAAATGCTGTTTGCCGCTGCCTACAGCTCGTGTTACAATGGAGCACTGATGGCCGTCGCCAAGAAGAAAAAGGTTATTCTGCCCGAACACGCCGTTGAGGTCAGTATTTCGCTTAATCAGGACGGCGAAAGCATGTTCCTGTCGGGTAAAATTGTCGTGAAAGCGCCGGGTATGGAACACGATCAGCTTCAGCAACTGGCCGAAACGGCACATGCTGTTTGTCCGTACTCGAAAGCCGTTAAAGGCAATATGGATATGAAAATCGAAGTGCTTGTATAAGAGCAAGGCAGGGAGCGCGGGGGAGGTGTCAGTCTACTTTCCCCGCGCTCCCTGCTTGTTTCGCTTGGCTAACTTACCGCGTCGTAAATCTGCACACGCTCCCAGAGGTGAGAACACTCGGCCACGAACTCCTGGTGAATCGGGTGCACCTGGTAAGCGTCGTGAGCCGCTTTGTCCGTAAAGACAAAGGTCAGCGAGAAGTCGTACGAGTGATCGATAACCGGGCGCCGGGTTTCGGCGGGCGTTCCGATGTAAGCCGCTGAGATGTCTTTGATGCCATTGAGCGACTCGAGGCCGGCACGGAGCGCTTTGTGGTCGTCTTGATTTTCGGGGTGCTTAAGCCAGAAGAAAACGGTATGAACGAACATGGGCAGTTGTAGTTTTTCGATTTACAGTTTATTAAAACGATAGAGCAACGCGAAACTACCACAAACCGTAAATCGAAAATCACAAACAGCTCAACTAAATTTTTCCAGCTGCTTAACCAGCACCCCAAAGTCTTTGGGATAGGGGGCTACAAATGTTTTTTCTTCGCCATCCAGCAGCGTGAACGTTAATGCATAGGCGTGAAGCGCAACCCGTTGAATAAGAGGTTGTTCTTCTGTTCCCTGCTTTAAGTTGAACTTCCGCTTCACGTCCGACAAATAAACCGGTTCTCCGCCATACGTAGCGTCGTTGACGATGGGCGCTTTTAAGCACATCAGGTGCACCCGAATCTGGTGCATCCGTCCCGTAATGGGCATGCATTCAACCAGCGTGGTGGTGCGGTAAGCCTGTAAGGTGTTAAAGATGGTTTCGGCAACTTTACCTTTCTCGCGGTCAATCCGAACGGCTGTACCGTCTTTAATGGGTGAAATTGGTAGATATACCGAAATACCGTCGAAATCGTGTACGCCATTCGCAACCGCGTGATAGCGTTTCGTGACCTCGCGATGCTCAAACTGCATAGCCAGATGCCGGTAAGCGTCCGGATTCTTTGCAATCGCTAAAATACCCGATGTTTCCTTGTCAAGCCGGTGACCAAGCTGTGCATCGGGATGATAGGCTTTTGCCATCCGCACAATGCTTTGCCCACCCCGGTCGCTCGTACGTTCATCGAGTGAGGCTACGTGAGGAGGCTTGTTTATCAATATGTAATCATCGTTCTCAAAAACGATGAGATCTTCAAAATTCAGTTTCATTGCTTAGGGTTTTGCGGTCATTGTCTTACAGCCAAAACACAGCGTATAGCTGACGCATTCTGAACACAAAAAGCCTCCTCCGTAGCGGAAGAGGCTCAATAATGAATATCGTGCGAAAGACTATACGGACAGCGTACCGCGCTCGTATGCCTTGCGAAGCGTTGCTTCCAGACCGTTCTTGTTGATAGTCTTGATAGCTGACGTAGCTACTTTCAGCGTAACCCACTCGCCGGTTGATTCGACGAAGAACCGCTTCTTTTGCAGGTTTGGGAAAAATTTACGCTTGGTTTTATTATTGGCGTGAGAAACGTTGTTTCCCGTACGCGTGCGCTTTCCTGTGATTTGACAAACTTTGGCCATTACCGTACTCGTTTTCCGTATGAGGGCGCAAAATTAGCTAATCAATTCATTATCTGCAACTCATTGCTTCTTTTTTTTGAATCCGTACGGACAGTGACGGCAACCGTTCTGGCAGCAATACCCGCGTTTAAGGTGATAAGTCCCTGTAAAGACTACATAACCTTCAGGCGTGTAGTAGTAATCAGCGTCGGTCAAGTCAGGAATTTCGTTCTTTTGAGAAGTAGGTGACATAGACTTGGGCGTCTGCCCGAATAAATGTATATTTGAAAAAACGGTCTGTTTCATCGAATGGTTGCCGAAACAGACAACGGGCTACTAGACCCAGTAGCTTCGGGCAGGTACTGGTTTGTATCCGCCCGTTGTAATCTCCTCACAAACGTACTCACTTTTAACGTCTCACTGCCAGCTATGGATACGACAATGCCAATCTCTGCCACCGACCAGGCTATGCAACTGGAATGGAACTACGGCGCTCACAATTATCACCCGATCCCGGCTGTATTGACGCGGGGCGAAGGAATCTTTGTCTGGGATGTGGAGGATAAACGTTATTTCGATTTTCTGTCGGCTTATAGTGCCGTGAGTCAGGGTCACTGTCATCCGCGAATTATCAGCGCCATGATTCGGCAAGCTCAGCGGCTGACGCTTACGTCACGGGCTTTTTACAACGATAAAACCGGCCTGTGCGAAAAGTACCTTTGTGATTATTTTGGGTACGACAAAGCACTGCTGATGAATTCCGGAGCCGAAGGCGGAGAAACGGCCCTTAAACTAACGCGCAAATGGGCGTACAAAGTGAAAGGCATTCCGCAGAATGAAGCAAAAACTGTTTATGCTGCCGGTAATTTCTGGGGCCGTACATTAGCGGCTATCTCCTCCTCGACGGATGCGAGTAGTACCAACGACTTTGGGCCGCTCTTACCCGGCTACATCATTATTCCCTACAATGACCTGAACGCATTAGAAGAAACCTTCAAGCGCGATCCGAACATTGCGGGTTTTATGGTCGAACCCATTCAGGGCGAAGCGGGCGTGGTTGTTCCGCACGAAGGCTACTTGCGTGGTGTTCGTAAATTATGCACGAAATACAATGTTCTGTTCATTGCCGATGAGGTTCAAACGGGTATCGGTCGTACGGGTAAACGCGTGGCCTGCGATCACGAAGAAGTGAAGCCGGATGTACTCGTGCTGGGCAAAGCACTTTCGGGCGGAACGATGCCCGTTTCGGCGGTACTGACATCTGATGAAGTGATGCTGACCATTAAGCCGGGCGAACACGGTAGCACCTACGGGGGCAATCCGCTGGCCTGTGTCGTAACAATGGAAGCACTTCAGGTGGTGGAAGACGAAAAACTAGCTGAAAACGCGCAGGCGATGGGCGAAGTTTTTCGCGCCCGAATGACGGCACTGAGCCACAAAACAGATTTGGTGAAGTCGGTTCGTGGTAAGGGATTACTCAACGCGATTGTCATTACCGAACGGCCTGATCTGGGCGCTGAAACAGCCTGGGAGATCTGTCTAAAGCTAAAAGACAACGGTTTGCTGACCAAGCCGACGCACGGTGATAAGATCCGGTTCGCGCCACCGTTAGTTATCAATGAGGACCAGATGCACGAAGCCTGCGATATTATCGAGAAGACAATGCTCGCATTTTAAACAAGAAGGACTTGCCACTGGCAAGTCCTTCTTGTTTGTAGTGGGTGGTAGCTGGTGGTTCTTATTCAGCTTTACTGCCACTGTATAAAACCCGGTCTGGTCCCGGCTGGCCGTTTTTGAATGTAGCCACCAAACGGCCTCCGTCGGCGAAGTAGTACGTGCCTTTGCCGTGCGGAACATTTTTCTGGAACCAGCCCGCATATTTATCGCCATTTGGGTAAAAATAAACCCCGTAGTCGGAGCGGAGGTTGTCCCGGAAGTTGCCTTTGTATTTTACTTTCCCATCGGCGTAGTATTCTACCCCTTCGCCGTGTTTGTCGCCTTCTTCAAACTCGCCGGCGTACCGTTCGCGGGTCGGATACACGAATGTGCCTTTTCCGTCTTCGCAGTCGCCCGAAACGCATCCTACCGTCGCGCGGGTGGGGGTGCTAGGTACAACGACCGGGCGGGAGGCAACCGACGGATTGCTATTTGTCGCGATGGGTTTAGGAGCCATAGCCGTTGGCGCCTTGACCAACACCCGGCTTTTGGGGTACATCGCTTCTGCTTCCAGCCATCCTTTCCGGATCGCTTCGATGCGAGTGGGTTTAGCCGGGTGCGTCGATGTGGCGTGTTCATCACCGAGTGCCCGTACTGCTACGGTTGCTTCATCGAGCGATGCGCCTAGTTGGTGCAGTACAAAACCCGAAAATTTGTCGGCCTCGATTTCCTTTTGGGGTTGGCCACCCCGTCCGTCAATGGTGTGACCCTGTAGGTGATGACCGATTTCGTGCGCCATGATACTGATAGCCGACCAGTCGGTCTCGGTTTCCTCCTCAATACCCTGCATAAAAGCGGCATCGTAGATAATAAACCGTTGGCCTTTAACGACTGTCGCAAAACAGTTGTCCGTATTGGCGCACTCCATAACCTTGAAATTGCGCATCAGGCCAATAGGCTTCAGAATACGGTCCACGACGCGTTCGGCGTGGCCGGTAGACGGAGCATTGCCATTTGAGCAAATAACCTGAGGACCAACGTTGCCACCGGTGTATTTACAGATGAATGTATCCTGAGCCGGTTTCTGGGCCATCAGAGTACCTGATAAGGCCGCACTTAGCAAGATAGTGGGTAAAGATAAAGCCGCTTTCACAGGCATAAACGAGGAGAATTGATCGTCCGTACGGCTGAATAACGAACAGATACAGACTCCTATTTTAAAGAGGAATGTAAATTATACGGTACAAGTTATTTCCTTACCTTATCAACTTATGACCGCGTGATTGGAGCCGTAGAATATGACGAAAAGACCTGTCGGAGCGACTCGTGGTGTCTGGTTTGAGAACCAGACACCACGAGTCGCTCCGACAGGTTGACGGAAACGGCTAAAATGAATTACTTGAACCGTTGCACGGCTATCTTACCCTTAGCGCCCACGGCGTAGCAGGTCCCTTTAGCGCAGGCAAGCGAGTGAAAACCGTCGTTATCTAATTTCTGCCAGGTTTGCCCTTGGTCAGCCGATAAGCTTGTGCCCGAAGGACCAACCGCGAGCAGACGGTCGCCGGGTATTAGGGCGACGGCCTCTTTGAGACCCGGTGGGTTGGTCGGTGCCAGGAGTTGCCAGGATTGTCCTCCGTCGCGGGTGATAGCCGCATTGGGTCCTGGCTGCTGTTCCTGTTTATAGTTACCGCCAACTACGACTCCGGCCTTCTCGCTGAAAAAACGTGCGCCGAACAAACCCGTAGCTTCTCCCGCTGGAAGGGGTGTATTCGTAACAGTCCATGTCTGACCTCGATCTTTGGAGTGAAAAACGCGACCATTTGTTCCGCCCCCCGATACGATCCAGGCATCGCGCTTGCCCTGAACAATAAGGCTGGTTCCACTAGCGGCAAAGGCGGCCTCGTTGGGTTGCATTGGGGGCAGGTTACCGGCGGGGACCTGTTTCCAGGTTTGTCCACCGTCGTCGGTCGTCAGGATAAACCATTTGCCATCGATAGGATCACTAAGCACAATGCCATGCTGCTTGTCCCAAAAGTCGATACCGTCGAAAAAAACGCCTTGTTGCTGCGTCTGGTACAGCAGCGACCAGGTTTGGCCACCGTTGGTCGTTTTATAGATCCGGGCCTGGCCTTTCTCGGCAGGGCCAGCGCTCATCAGGTAAGCAGTTTGCTCGTCAACGGCCTGCACATCGCGAAAGTCACAGGCTTGTGCGTCGGGAACGGTACCGGTTTGCCAGGTTTTTCCGCCGTCTGTGGTACGAACAAAGGTTCCTTTGGTTCCGCCGATCCAGGCAATGTCAGGACTGGCTACACTCACCGCCCGGAAACTGGCATCCGTTTGTACCAATTGGGGTTGCCACTGAGCAAATGTCGAAAACGCGACCGTGAAGTAGGCTAAACAAGAAAGAATGGTTTGCTTCATGGATATAAAATTGACGACAAAATGGCACATCGTAAAGACATAGACCATTTTGTCGTCAATTAATATAATGGCGAAAAGCTAGGGTGTTCGTCCGGGCGATACGGGAGTCGTCTGTTCCGTAGCAGCTTTAAGCCGGGTAATTTCCTGTTCCAGGCTATTTGTTTTGAAGTAATAATACAGACCGAGAATGAGAAAAATCTTTGATAGAACAAAGACCGCGATGAAAGCAGGCCGCCAGTATTTGTGCACCCGGATATGGGTATCGTCTACTTCTACGTCGATGTAGTTCGGTTTGGCGGGCTCTTCCTCGACGGGTCTGCGTTTGAAACGGGTATAGTCTTCCTGCTCGCGCTTTTTTAGCTCGGTTTTATTGATCTGCTCAAAAATGGCCGTTCTGAGAGCTGGCGGGGGAGGTACAGCGTTACTCATAAAATGCTGCTCCATCTCTGTTTCCAATTCTTCTAACTGAGATAAAATGTCCGGATCAGTAGTCAACAAGCGTTCTACCTCCTGTTTCTCATCGTCAGAAGCTAAGCCTAACAGATAGGACTCCAGAATGCCATCCGTTAAATATTGATAGTTCTTCAATGTGAGTACAGTTATGATGTACGAAGATACTTAAAATAATTACGAATAGACTTCATTACATCTGCATAAGGCATTTGTAAACGTTCAGCTACCGTCCTCAATGGGTATCCCTGGCGGAACGACAGATCAAAAACAAGGCTTGCTGCGTTGTCATCCTTGCTTTGTGGTGGTTCGGAAAGAGGAGCGGAAGAGGTTGCCCTCAAGTTGGCTTCCAGTGCTTTCGAGCGGGCGAGCCGAACAATGTTGCAGCCCGGACTCGTGGGTGCTTTAATACATTGCTCAAGTTGTTGTGACGCAAACAAATCGACCATAACCTGCTGGGCAAGCTCAGGCTGCGGAATTATTTGCAGGATAACACCGTAAGCCATCGCACCGTACTTCTCGTACAACGCAAGCCGCTCGGTACTTTTAGAAACTGACGTTTCCTCTAATCGCTTTAACGAACCCATACCGATTAATAAATAAAATAGAACCCTGTAAAGTTCACCTATAGTAAAATTAATTAAGAATAATCCGTTGGTATATAAACTATTAGCTTACCAACTTTTGATTGATATGCACGAAGCAAGGATAGAAGAATGAGAGATCGTTGAATAGTAGTGTAAAATTATAGAATTGATTTATTTGATACAAGTAGTTGATATAGTCCTGTTTCTGTAAATTAATGAGTTTCCATGGCTTAGAATGAGTAGACTAGCAATGATTAGCTATACTGTTGCTTAATACTTTGGGTCATTAGCTGGTAGATTTCAGCTAGTTGGGGATGCATTGCTAACCACGACAAATGACTTTCAATCGTTGTCAGATCCCCTCGGCGGGCGGGCCCGGTCTGTACCGTAGCTGGGTTTTCAACGGCCAGCCCTTTTCGAATGGTTTCGCGAATGATAGGCTGTAGTAAATCAAATTCCAGTCCGTTGGTCGTCGTCAGATCGTGGGCGATAGCCAGTAAGTGATTCGTGAAGTTGCAGGCAAATACAGCGGCAACGTGCAGGGCTCTACGTTCGGCAGATGTGATAATGTACACAATGTCGCTTAGCTCCTGCCCTAATCGGACCAGCACATCTTCCGTTTCTTTATCTGTTGCTTCAATGCAGAGGGGCACTCCTCTGAAGTCCATAAACGGCTGGCCTTTGGTGAAGGTTTGTAAGCCGTAAAAGACGCCAGTTTGTACGGGGATGTCGCTGTAGATGGTCATCCAGTTTTCCAGCACGCTAAGGGATTGGTTGCCCGATGTGTGAACAAGAATGGCCTTTTCGGGCAAAACCAAGCGGGAACAAACCGTTTCGAGCGCGTCGTCGGGGACGGCCAGAATAAATAGTTGAGAGGGGCTATCGGCGAAGTTGAGGTCGGAATGCGTCTGCGCGTCGTAGAGATTGCTGATTAGTTGTCGGCTGTGCTGAAGTTGCCGACTGTAAACCTCGTTGATGTGATGGCCCGCATTTTCGAGAGCCGGAGCGAGATGCCACGCTAGATTACCTGCGCCAATAAAGGATATTTCCATAGGCCAAGTATAGAACATTTTACTTGAAATTTCCATCATGGCTTCGATGGTAAATGAGCCGAGCAACTTGTAACAATCAGCCGAGTAAACACAAGGTAGTCTGTACGGTCAGCCCGACTGCTTTTCGGTACCGGTAGAGGATACAATTCGCCTACGCTCAAAATTGGCAACAAAAGCGGAAAGCGCTTGTTCTCTTCGATGCTGATTGATCGGAATTTCCTGTGAATGCGCCGTCAATGAACGGTAACGCAGGTTTGATGAGCAGTAAGGTATTCCGTGGATTTTACCGGATCGAAAACCTAATTGCTTAAACACCCCGTTACCCCAGATACTAAAAGTAGCGTGCAAATTTAACGTTAGAACGATTTTGTCTTTTCACCAACATGGAAATTACCGTCCTGCTTTTGTATGGACTGGCTTTAATGCTGTTATTCCTGTATAACTGCGGCCAGCTAAGTCTAATCATCATTTATTTACGTTCTGAGCGAAAGCGTCGGGCAGCGGTTCTGTCGGCCAGCAGTTCGGATACACTGCCACGCGTTACGATTCAGTTGCCGGTTTACAACGAACTCTACGTGATCGAGCGATTGATTGACGCGGTAGTGCAATTGAATTATCCCAAAGACAAACTCGATATTCAGGTACTGGATGATTCGACCGATGAGACCGTTCAGATCATTTCGGCTAAGGTAAATGAGTACCAGAGCCAGGGATTTGATATCGAACACGTCCGGCGTCCGGTGCGTAAGGGCTTCAAAGCGGGAGCGCTGGCATACGGACTAGAGTTTGCGAAAGGCGAGTTCATCGCGATCTTCGACGCGGACTTTGTGCCCGATCCTGATTTTTTGCTGAAAACAGTACCGCATTTCAGCGATCCTAAAGTAGCGATCGTCCAAACTCGCTGGGAGCATCTGAACGAAGACTTTTCGCTTATGACCCAGTTACAGGCGTTTGGGCTGAATGCTCACTTTACCATTGAACAAAGCGGACGATACGCGGCTGGTTTTCTGGCTAACTTCAATGGAACGGGGGGCGTCTGGCGGAAAGTAGCCATCGCCGATGCGGGTGGCTGGCAAAGCGATACCCTAACCGAAGATCTGGACTTAAGCTACCGGGCTCAGTTGCGCGGCTGGAAATTTGTTTACCGCGAAGACGTAGGCTCTCCAGCTGAGTTACCCGTAGCGATGAATGCGCTAAAATCGCAGCAGTACCGCTGGATGAAGGGAGCCGCTGAGTGCGCCCGTAAGCTTTTCGTCAAAGTATTGAGGTCACCGAATACGTCCTTCGCGATGAAACTTCACGCGTTTTTTCACCTGTTTAGCAGTGCAACATTTATACTCGTGCTATTACTCGGCGTTATGAGCGTGCCGCTTATTTACATACGCCATCGCCACCCGGAATGGGAGTACATATTTCGTATAATCAATCTGTTCCAAGGCAACTTGTTGATTTTGATCACGTTCTACGGAATACCATTCTGGTTGTTGGGACAAAAAAACAAAGCGAAGCTGGCCTGGTATTTCCCCATGTACTCGTCGTTGATGATGGGCTTGTCGTTGCACAATACAATCGCCGTTATCGAAGGCTACATTGGTCGTAAGACACCGTTTGTTCGAACCCCAAAATTCAACGTGACAACGGCAAAGGACAGTTGGGATGCGAACAAGTACGTCAGTCGAAAACTCAGCTGGCTGACGCTGGCCGAGGGTGGACTTGCTCTGTATTTCGTCGGCGGTCTGGTTCTTGCCTTTTACGTCAACGATTTTCGCATGTTTTTTCTGCACATTATGTTGATGGTCGGCTTTGGCATGGTGTTCATTTATTCGCTCGTTCATGCGGGGCGTCGCTCGGCCAGCGTTTCGGTACCCGTCGCTCGTCCGGTGGCAATAGGTGCATAATTTTTCTTCGTATTCGAATACTCATTTTCCCGTCAGTGACTTAGGTTGCTGGCGGGTTTGTTTTTATGCTGACTAGACGCTCGGGAAAATAAGGCCGATAGGACTTTATTAAGTAAGGTCATCGCGTTAAACAGAAAGATGTCAGTACTGTATATTTGTTTTCTTATTGTATGACTACCCACCATGAAAACACTGTACAAATTCTTAGTTCTGCTTCTTCTGGGTTACCGGCAACTAGCGTTTGCCCAAAATGGTATTGTTGTTTTTCAGTCTGATTTTGGCCTGAAAGACGGCGCGGTGTCGGCAATGAAGGGCGTCGCTATGGGTGTGTCACCGAACTTAAAACTCTTTGATCTGACCCACGAGATTCCGGCTTATGACATTTGGGAAGCGGCTTATCGACTGTACCAGACTGTTCCGTACTACCCGGCGGGAACGGTGTTTGTCTCGGTCTGCGATCCCGGCGTTGGCACCGACCGCCATTCGGTTGTTCTACTGACGAAAACAGGCCATTACATCGTCACGCCCGACAACGGAACACTAACCTTGATCGCGGACAAACTGGGCATTCAGGAGGTTCGGGAGATCGACGAGGCTGTCAACCGGCTTACGAATTCAAACGAATCCTACACGTTTCATGGGCGCGACGTGTACGCTTACACGGCGGCTCGGCTGGCCTCCCGCACCATTACCTTTCAGCAAGTAGGAAATACCGTTCGTCGCACCGTAGTGAGCTTACCGTACCAAAAAGCCGACTACGCAAACGGCGTACTACAAGGCAATATTCCGATTTTGGATGTTCAGTACGGCAATGTCTGGACCAACATACCAAAAGCTATGCTGGAAAAACTGGGCGTTAAATCGGGCGATAGCGTACGTGTCAAGATTCTGCACCAGAACAAGACAATCTACGACAAAGCGGTTCGGATGGTCAACACGTTCGGCGAAGCGGCTGTTGGTGACGACGTCGCGTATATTAACAGCCTGCTCAATTTTTCGGTAGCTGTCAACCAGGGGAATTTTTCGGATAAGTACAAAGTGTTCAGCGGAGCCGACTGGACAATCGTGCTTAGTAAGCAATGAAAACAGCTTACTGAATCTGATAGGATCTCAGCCACACTTTCAGAATAGCCGGATCGGAAAGGTCTTTCACGTCCTTTTTCGCTTCTTTAACGCTTTTCTTTAGATCGCGTATGCTGTTGTTGAAACTCATCTCCAGGCCAACGAGCGACCGAACTACCGCGAACGGTTTTCCCAGCGTTGACGCTAATTGACTTTGCAGATCAAACAGCTCACTACTTAGCTCGTCGGCCTGTTGTTTCAGAATCTTGTTGTAGTAGCGCAACTGTTCGTCGGCCAGCGATTCGAGGTGCTGCTGATCGATCCGGTTGAATTCGAGTTGCAGGCGAAGAAGCGCCAAGAGATCACTTTTTTCGTATGCTTCGGTCACCCGTTGCATGATCTCGGTTTTCCGGATTTTTTCGGATTCGTCGGGTTCGCGGTCAGGGTGGAAGGCTTTCACCAGATCCATGTAAAGCGTCCGCACGGCCTTGGTGATGTTACGTGCGTCAAGCTGCTTTTTAGCTTCGCGCTCCTGCTGCTTCGCCGACTTTGGTCTTTTAGCCCGCTTGTCTGCCTTATCCTGCTGACGTTGCTGGTCAGCGCCCTGACGCGCTTGCAACTGTTCGTCCAGATAAGCCATGAATTTCTCTCTGGTGCTGACATCAACCTGATCGTCGAAGGTAATGCCATACAACGAGCTAACCATTTCTTTCATCGCTTCCGAAACCTGTTGGTCGGCCTCTGCATCGGTGGTGTCAAATCCGTCGGGGTCATACTTGTCGAAAATCGGCTTGAGATCGTCCATGCCGTGTTCGCTGATCAGATCATACGCTAGATTGACGATCAGGTCGGCCAGTTTTTTCTTTTCATTCTTGGTCGCTTCGGGACGTTCGTAAGCGCGGTCGAAAACTCGCACAAGGGTTGCTTTATGTCCATTGTACTCCCGCAACAGCGGTTCGTATTCGGTGTAGATACGTTGCTGGATGGTCGTTGCCTGCGCGCGAAATTGGCTCAGCTCGTCTTCCAGCTCACCTATTTTCGCCGTCAGCCGGTTAAATTCTTTCTGATTTTTCGATAAAGACGGGTTGTCTTTGCTAAGCGTCGGAATACGAACGACCTGGGGCTGGTTTGATGACATATAACGGGAAACGCCCTCTGAAACGGAAAAATTCGTTTGCAGAGGGCGTTCGATTAAAGAACGGGCTTATTGTTTTTCGCCAACCAGATTGAGCATAAAGGCAAACTCCAGAGCAATTTCTTTCAATGCCTGGAATCGTCCCGATGCGCCACCGTGCCCCGCTTCCATGTTGGTGTGCAACAGCAATTGATTGTTATCCGTTTTCAACGTTCTGAGTTTCGCGACCCACTTAGCGGGTTCCCAGTATTGCACCTGCGAATCGTGCAGACCCGTGGTTACGAGTAGGTTCGGGTACGCTTTTTTCTCGACGTTATCGTAAGGCGAATACGACAGCATGTAATCGTAATAAACCGGCTGTTTCGGATTGCCCCATTCCTCAAACTCGCCTGTGGTCAGCGGAATATTTTCGTCGAGCATCGTGGTCACAACATCGACAAACGGTACCGCTGCCACAACGCCCCGGTACAGTTGTGGAGCCTGATTAATTACGGCACCCATCAGTAAACCACCCGCGCTGCCACCCATGGCAAACAGCTTATCGGCGCTGGTGTACTTGTTTTTGATGAGGTATTCCGATACGTCTACGAAGTCGTTGAAAGTGTTTTTCTTTTTGAGCATCTTCCCATCTTCGTACCACCGACGGCCCATTTCCTGCCCACCCCGGATGTGCGCAATGGCGTAGATAAAGCCCCGGTCGAGCAGACTCAACCGCGTAGAGCTGAATCCGGGATCGGTCGAGTAACCATAAGATCCGTACGAATATTGAAGCAGCGGAGCCGAACCGTCTTTCTTTGTGCCTTTACGGTATACCAGCGAAACTGGCACTTGCGCACCATCGCGGGCGGTGACGTAGAACCGTTCCGATACGTAATTATTTTTGTCAAAGCCACCCAGCACTTCCTGTTGTTTGAGCAACGTTTTGTCGTGGGTGTCCATGTTGTAATCAAAAGTCGAGTTGGGCGTTGTCAGCGATGCGTAGCTGTACCGCAACACGTTGGTGTTGAAATCAGGGTTGTAGCCGATGCCCGCTACGTAGGCCGGTTCGCCAAAGTCGAGATACTCGTCGGTTTTCGTCTTCTGATTGATTACCCGAATGTTGGTCAAGCCCGCTTTACGTTCGCCCAATACGAGGTGATTGGCAAACACGTCAATGTCGGCCAGATACACGTCCGGGCGATGAGGAATCACTTCTTTCCAGGCGGTACGGTCGGTGGTCTTGCCTTCGGGTACTTCCATCAGGCGGAAGTTTTCGGCTTTCCAGTTCGTACGAACGTAGAACTTATCTTTGTAATGAACAATCTCGTACTCGTGGCCTTTTTCGCGGGGCAGAAACGATTTGAACGTACCCGTTGGATTGCTGGCTTCGAGTAGCCGGTATTCCGTTGATACACCGTTATGGTCCGAGCCAATCGTGATGTATTTCTTCGACTTCGACCGGCCCAGTCCCATGTAAAACTGGTTGTCTTCTTCCTCGTACACCAGCACATCGGTCTTTGGATCGGTGCCTAACACGTGGCGGTATACCTGGTAGCCGAGTAAAGTTTGCGGATCTTTCTTGATGTAAAAAAGCGTCTTGTTATCCGTAGCCCAGGCAAAACTTCCCGCTTCCGTGTCCGCAATGGTTTCGGGATAAACCTGACCCGTTTTCAGGTTCTTGATGCGCAGCGTGTACAACCGACGACTAACAGTATCTTCGGCAAAAATGGCCAGCTCGTCATTGTCCGATACCTCATAGCCACCAAGCTGATAATAGTTGTGGCCTTTCGCCAGGGCATTGCCGTCGAACATAATTTCTTCGGCACCTTCCAGCGAGCCTTTTTTGCGGCAGTAGATTGGGTATTCGCCCCCGGTTATGTAGCGCGTGTAATAATAGTAGAGTCCTTCTTTGTATGGAACCGATTCGTCCTGTTGCTTGATCCGGCCCTTCATTTCCTCGAAGAGCTTGTCCTGTAAGCCTTTGACCGGAGCGAGTACCTGTTCGAGGTAGGCATTTTCGGCGTTGAGGTATTTGATGACCTCCGGGTTTTCGCGCTCGTTGAGGTAGTAATAATTATCAGTCCGCTTGTGACCGTTGGTAATCAGTTCTTTCGGTTTGATAGCGGCTTTGGGAGCCGTAAGGGGTTGTGCTTGCGTCATGCTGTACAGCGTGAGTGTGGTTATAAACGTAAAACACGTTCGTTTCATAGTTCGTTTCTGGAGCTGGCTTGTAAAAATAAAGGTTTACAGACTGACCGTCGAGAAAATAAAGGATTAACGGCGCCAACCCAGTTTCTTTGCCGTAATTCTGCAAACGCTATTGGACTCTGTGCTACCACTCGAACTTGTTGTTGCCCGCTATACCGAAAACCTGAACTGGCTCCGTAATCTGCCTGCGCAGCTTCGCATGACTGTTTACGACAAAAGCGCGGATCATTCGGCGGGAGCGGGGGCTATTCCACTTCCTAACATTGGGCGGGAAGCGCATACGTACTTGCATCACATTGTCAGCCGCTACGATTCGCTGGCCCAATGGACCGTATTCTGTCAGGGAAAGCCGTTTGACCATGCGTACGACTTCAAAAAAACGATGCGATCCTTTTCCGAACAGCCTGATACCATTGGCGATCCGGTTCAAATGCCGTTTCGCTGGTTAGGGCACTTAATCGATACGGACGACAACCGGGGGGAGCGGCTCTTTCAACCGTGGAGTAAAAACGAAGACGGACGCGGTCTTGATCTGCGCGGCTTTCACCGGGCTTTGTTTGATACCAATGGACCAGACCTGTACACCTTTGTGCTCGGTGCGCAGTTCGCTATTCACCGGGAAGCTATTGTACGGCACCCCTTGTCTTTTTACGAACGCGCGCTGGCCGTTTCGATCACGTTTCCCGATGCGGCTCACTGCTTCGAGCGGAGTTGGGATCGCGTCTTTGGTCTGACGGGTATTGATCCGGTTTGGTTAGCTGGTCGGCAAACGGTTTACCTGAAACCGATGAAGCACCAAACGCCCGAACAATAATAAATGACGCACCTGTCACCGTAAAAATAGTTTAGGTCTTAAAACGAACGCTTTTAGTAGATAGGGTGTCTACCTTTTTAGGCCCATAATCAGCGACCTTTTTTGTATATTTAGCGAAGAATTAAACACGCCTTTATGCACCGAACTCTTTACGTATCTTCTTTTCGGTTCGTCTTCTTTTGTTTCGGTACCGCCGGTTTGCTGGCCGCTTTTACGTTCAACTCAATTTCGCTCGAAAAAGCCTTTCTCAGGATCAATGAGGAGGTTATGCAACATAGCCGGGCTTTCGAAACACTCTCCGACGCAACGAAGCAGGTAGGACACCGGCTGACGGGTAGCCCAAACGGAACCCGCGCCGAAACCTACGCCTTTGATCTGTTGTCGTCGTATGGGTTCAAAGACGTTCAGTACGAGCCTTTTGAGGTGGAAGCCTGGACGCGCGACACGGTTACGCTGTCGGTTGTGCCCAATCGCAGTGATAATTTTCGTGAACTACAGGTAGTATCGCTGGCTCATTCGCCGGTGGATGCGCACGTAAAAGGCGAAATCATCGATGTCGGCAACGGACTCGAGGGCGATTTTGCGGCTTTGAAAGATAAGCTGAAAGGTAAAGTGGCGCTTGTCAACATTGGTTTGGCGGCACCAACGAAAGGCGCTCGAAATCTGCATCGTTCTGAGAAAACGGCCCTGGCCATTCAATACGGTGCTGCGGGTGTCATCATGGTCAACCTCGTACCGGGCAATGTACTGCTGACGGGTACAGCATCGGTTACGGGCAAGCTAATCCCCATTCCGTCGGTGTGTATCTCCTACGAAAGCGGGCAGGCATTGCGGGCGTGGATGCAGGAAGAAATGAGTCCTTTGCACGCGATAATCGATATGGCGAATACGAGCCGGAAAATTCGGGCGCGTAACGTGATTGCTACCTTGAAAGGCTCGAAGTACCCCGATGAGAAAATCATCGTCGGTGGGCATCTGGATTCCTGGGATCTGGCAACCGGGGCGATTGACAACGGGATCGGTTCGTTTGCCGTTATGGATATCGCCCGGACGTTCAAGGCATTGAAACTAAAACCGAAGCGGACAATTGAGTTTGTCCTGTTTATGGGCGAGGAGCAGGGCTTGCTTGGTTCGCGGGCGATGGTTGAAAATCTGAAAAAGAAAGGACAACTCGATAAGGTTCGCTACATGTTGAACCTGGACATGACCAACGACCCAACGGGATTGAATGCCTTCGGCCGCTCCGATATCGTTCCGTTTTTGAGCACCGTCGGTGAAACCATGAAACGGGCAGAACCGGCGTTTGCCAACCAGATGCAAAATCAGGCCGGGCTGCATTCCGATCATCAGCCCTTTATGCTCGAAGGCGTTCCCGTGGTTGGCATGAACGGTCATCTTTCCCGCGAGGTGCTGGATTGCTATCACGCCAACTGCGACCGGATCGACCTCGTCAATGCCGATCAGCTAAAAAATACGGTTCGCTATTCGACCATGCTCCTGTTTGCGCTTGCCGATGCCGACGACATTCCGACCCGTCGCCAGACCGATACGCAAACGCGTGATTATCTGGTAACACAAGGCTTACGGACGCCTTTGCAGATCGCCAACGAGTGGCGCTGGAAAGAATAAAGTAAGCTGGTTAGGATTGCTGGAAACGATGGCTCTTTCTCAAGAGGGGGCCATCGTTTCTTATTGATAGGCTATCAGCGGCCGGACGTTTTTTGTTACTTTGTGCACAGGAATCCCGACCTATCATGGCTAAAAATACATTTCGTCAACCCGAGCAGGGGGCTAAGCAGAAAAAGCAACGGCGCAGGCTCTGGATTGCCTCGTGGCTGAATGACTTTATTGGACTGGACCGGCTGTTCGGTGAAGACAATGCCTGGCCTATTCGGCACATCGACCGCATTCTGTGGGTTACATTTCTGCTCGTTATTTACATTGGATTAAACCACAATGCCGAACGGCTGGTGCGTCGGATTCAGCGGACCAAAACGCAGGTCGATGAACTCCGGTCGCAGTATACCGTTTTGCAGGCTGATTTTATGAAAAGTGGCAAACAGTCTGAGCTTAGCAAACGCATGGCCGCGCTAGGATTGACGGATAGCCAGAACCCACCCCACAAAGTAGTTGTCAAAAGCGATGAACATTAAACAGGACATCATTCAGCGGGCTAATCACGTCTTCTACATCGTTATCGTCCTGGCGATGAGTGTCGTGTTTCGGCTTGTGTACGTGCAGTATTTTCAAACGTTCAAAGGGAAATTCTGGCGTGATCGCGTAGCGGCAACGCTTATCCAGCGCGATACCATCCGGGCTATGCGCGGCAATATTTACGCCACTGATGGCAGTTTGCTGGCCACGTCATTACCAAGCTACGTGGTTGGCCTTGATCCGACGATGGCCAAGCCCGATTATTTCGAGAAAAAGAAAGATTCATTGGGTCTGCTGCTTTCCCGCATCTATGGCGACCGTTCGGCCAGGGATTATACGGATCTGGTCAGCGATGCCCGCGCTCGTAAACGCCGGTATGTACTGCTGAATCGTCGGCGCGTTACGTTTCAGGAACGGCAATACATGCTAAAGTGGCCATTCTTCCGCTCAACGCCGAAAGTGGCGGCTCGGGGCGGGGTGTTGCGGCCCTATTACGATCGGTATCACCCGTTCGGGCGTATGGCAGAGCGGACAATCGGCAATCTCGACGCTCGAACCGGGCGCGGTCTGATGGGACTGGAAGCTAGTTTTCAACCGGCGCTGGCGGGTAAAAACGCCGTTGGGCTGGTCGAGGTGCTATCGGGGGGCGTTCGCAAACCCGTTGACGATGGACCAGAGATGAAGCCCGAACCCGGTATGGATCTGTATACCACGATCGATGTCAACTACCAGGATATGGCCGAAACGGCTCTGCACTCGGCACTTGAGAAATACAACGCGGCCAAAGGAAGCGTCATCGTGATGGAGGTAGCCACGGGTGAAATTCGGGCGATGGCCAATCTGACAAAACAAGGGAATCGATACGTCGAGAACTTCAACCATGCCCTAGCAGGACGTACCGATCCAGGTTCTACGTTTAAGTTAGCCACGATGATGGCCCTGATGGAAGAGAAAGCCATTTCGCTTAACCAACTGGTGGCTACGGGAAATGGGTCAGCGCGCTACAACGGTCTTAACATTCACGATGCTTCACGACACGGAAAAGGAACGATTACGGCCCGCGAGGTTTTCGAAAAATCGTCGAATGTCGGCACGCACCTGCTTATGAAAAGCTATTTCTACAGCCGGGCCGACCGCTACTGCGAATACCTGCGTCGCTTTCATCTGGACAAGCCAACGGGCATTCACATGAAAGGCGAAGCCAATCCAATTGTTCGTAACCCCGATATGAAGGGCTGGAGTAAGGTGTCACTCACCTCCATGTCGTACGGATACGAAATGCAGATTACGCCCTTGCAAATGCTGGCCTTCTACAACGCCGTGGCTAACGGCGGTAAATGGGTAAGACCAATGATTGTCAAGCAGGTTAAACTGGCCGATGAAGTTATCGAGGATAACGCGCCTTATGTATTGCCGGAGCCAATCTGCTCCCCACAAACCGCCCGCAAAGCGCAGGAACTATTACGGGGCGTTGTGGAGCACGGGACTGCCAAACACATCAATAATCCTAATTACGCGATTGCGGGTAAAACGGGTACAGCTCAAAAAATTATCAACGGTCGGTACCAGGTCGGAAAATATTACACGTCATTCATCGGCTATTTCCCGGCTGATAAACCCAAATACAGCATGATCACGGTTGTCGATACACCGCAGGGCGACAACATTGACTTGCTTTACGCGGGTGCTGTGGCCGCTCCTGTTTTTAAAGAGGTAGCCGACCGGATTGTTGCCTACGATATTCGGATGCATGCCCCGATTCGCGCGAAGGCGTCGCAACCACGTTCAACAACCGGATTGCTGGCCGGATACGCCGATGACCTGCATACCATAGACGGAACGCTGAACATCAAGAACGAACCCGCTACGGAAGGCTGGGTAGAGGTGACGAAGAATGGTCGCTGGAAATCGCGTCCAACCCGGCCCGGCCAGGTTCCTGATGTACGCGGGCTAACCTTGCGTGATGCTGTGTATCTGCTGGAAAATCGCGGCTTCAGAGTCGTTATCGAAGGACACGGAAAGGTTAAAGAGCAATCCATTACACCCGGAGCAGGGTCTGACGAAGTAAGTTCAAAAGTGATTACGCTGAAAATGGGCTAAAATCGCGTCGCTGACGAATTTCTGAAAATTAGGTAGAACGAGTCTCAATCCGTTTTTTTGCAATCGCAAGACGGGTATGAGACTCGTTCCATCTATATGCAGCTTAAAGACCTTTTCTATAAAGTATCCCTGCTGGCGACTTCGGGCAGTATGGAAACCGAGATTACCGGTATCACCATGGACTCCCGCAAGGTTGGTCCGGGTAGTCTGTTCGTGGCCGTGCGCGGAACCGTTACCGACGGCCACAATTTTATCGCAACCGCCGTTCGTCAGGGAGCCGCAGCGATTTTGTGCGAAGAACTTCCGGAAGACATTAATCCGCAGGTTGCCTACGTAAAGGTGCTGGATTCCGCCCGGTCGATGGGATTGGTAGCCGCCAATTTCTATGATCAACCGTCGCGGAAACTCAAATTGGTGGGCGTAACAGGGACCAATGGTAAAACGTCTGTGGCTACCCTGCTATTCCGGCTCTTTCGTGGATTAGGCTACCGGTGTGGGCTGCTGTCGACGGTTCAGAACCAGATTGACGATCAGATCATTCCGGCCACGCATACTACCCCCGATGTGATCACCATCAACCAGTTGTTGACGCAGATGCTGGCCAACGGTTGCACGCATGTATTCATGGAGGTAAGCTCACATTCGGTCGTGCAGGAGCGCATTGCCGGCCTAACCTTTGCGGGTGGGATCTTTACGAACATTACCCACGATCACCTCGACTTTCACGGTACCTTCGACAATTATATTCGGGCCAAAAAAGGCTTTTTCGACCAGCTTCCTACCACGGCGTTTGCGCTGACCAATGTAGACGATAAGCGAGGACTGGTTATGCTCCAGAATACGGCTGCCCAAAAAGAAACCTACTCGTTACAGACGCTTGCCAGTTTCAAAGGTAAAATTCTGGCCGATAGCCTGTTTGGGCTAAACATGCTGGTCAACGACAAAGAGGTATGGTTTAAGCTCATTGGTCGATTTAATGCCTATAACCTGCTGAGTGTTTATGGTGCAGCGATCCTGTTAGGCGAAGATGCCGACGAAGTGCTTACGTTGTTATCGGGTATTACACCACCGCCGGGCCGTTTTGAGCAGGTTATTTCCGACGACAAAATTGTTGGTATCGTCGATTACGCTCACACGCCCGATGCCCTGCAAAATGTGCTGGAAACAATCAACGGACTGCGTCAGGCTAACGAACAGGGCTATTTACCGCAGGTGATAACCGTTGTGGGCTGTGGGGGCAATCGCGATGCCGCCAAGCGACCCGTTATGGCTGATATTGCCTGTCGGTTCAGCAACCGGGTTATTCTTACCTCCGACAATCCGCGCAATGAAGATCCGATGGCGATCTTGGAGCAAATGCAGGCTGGTGTTTCTCCTGTTGATGTCAAAAAAACGGTAACGATTGAAGATCGTCACGAAGCCATCCGGCGAGCTGTTTCATTGGCTGGCCCACACGACATTATTCTGGTAGCGGGCAAAGGCCACGAGACCTATCAGGAAATTAAGGGCGTTAAGTACGATTTTGATGACCGGGCCGTATTGCGGGAGACTTTCTCGGAACGCGGAAATCAGTAACTTTGGCGTGTAATCTAATTGTGACTAAGCGATTGAGCGATTGAGTGAATAGCTGACGCTTACTTTAATTCACTCAATCGCCCAATCGCTCATTCACCGCACCGGCGGCCCGGTCATCACACTTTATGCTTTATTACCTCTTTCATTTTCTTGACGAACGCTACAACTTCCCTGGCGCCGGGGTTTTCCAATATATTTCGTTCCGGGCACTCGGTGCTGTCATCACCTCGCTTCTGATTGCGGCTGTCTTTGGTCGTCGTATTATCGACATACTGCGAAATCTTCAGATCGGTGAATCCATTCGGGACCTTGGGCTGGAAGGACAAATGCAGAAGCGCGGAACCCCAACAATGGGTGGTTTCATCATTCTGGCGTCGTTGCTGATCCCCGCCCTGCTCTTTGCCAAGTTGTCAAACGTTTATATCGTACTTGCCTTGGTTTCAACCGTATGGACGGGACTGATCGGCTTTTTGGATGATTACATCAAAGTCTTTAAAAAGAATAAAGAAGGACTAGAAGGCAGATTTAAAGTGGTCGGGCAAATCGGATTAGGATTGATTGTCGGCCTGACGCTCTATTTCAACCAGTACGTTAAAATTCGTAAGTACGCTCCGCGTTTGCTGAATACATCCGCCGTCCCCGATGTATACACCGATATAAAGTCCACGCTGACAACAGTTCCGTTTGTTAAGAACATTGACTTCGATTACAGCTCGCTGTTGTTTGGCTTATTACCTGATAGTTACACCTGGATTGTCTATGTATTAGTGTGTATCTTTATCATTACGGCTGTCTCGAACGGTGCTAATATTACAGATGGGATTGATGGGTTGGCAGCTGGTACATCGGTTGTCATAGGAATAACCTTAGCGATATTGGCCTGGCTATCGAGCAACAAGATTGCATCGCAGTACTTAACGATCATGTTCATTCCTAATTCGGGTGAGCTAGTCGTTTTCTGCGCGGCTTTTGTGGGAGCCTGCGTGGGCTTTCTCTGGTACAATTCGTACCCGGCGCAGGTGTTTATGGGCGATACGGGAAGCCTAATGATCGGTGGTGTTATTGCCGTACTGTTTCTGGCGATCCGTAAAGAGCTAATGATTCCTCTCGTCTGCGGAATTTTCCTGATCGAAAATCTATCGGTCATCATACAGGTCAGCTATTTCAAATACACCAAGCGTAAGTACGGAGAGGGTAGACGCGTATTTCTCATGTCGCCCCTGCATCACCATTTTCAGAAGAAAGGGTACCACGAAGCCAAATTAGTAACCCGTTTCTGGATTGTCGGAATCATTCTGGCCGTACTGGCTTTGGCAACGCTGAAACTACGCTAAGAAGGAAAAATCGGCAGGACCTTGTTTTTCAGCAAGATAACGCCTATATTTGCACTCCCGTTTCGAAGCGGGAGTGCTTTTTATTTAAGCAACGTTTTAGAAATCAATTAATTAGTCTCCATAACAGTGAATACGCTCAGTTACAAAACCATCTCTGCCAACAAAGAAACGGCGCAAAAGGAGTGGATTGTGGTTGACGCTCAGGGCGAAGTGCTTGGTCGGTTGGCCAGTCAAATCGCACGTCTGATCCGCGGCAAACACAAAACCAACTTTACGCCACACGTTGACTGCGGGGATAACGTGATCGTCATCAATGCCGATAAGGTTCGCCTGACCGGCTCGAAGTTGACCGACAAAGTTTATGTCCGCCACACGGGTTATCCGGGTGGTCAACGGTTCGCTACGCCCCGGTTGTTGCTGGAAAAGCACCCCGAGCGCATCATCGAACACGCCGTAAAAGGCATGTTGCCGAAAAATCGGCTTGGTCGTCGGTTGTACACGAATCTGTACGTTTACGCTGGTGATCAACATCCGCACGAGGCTCAGCAACCTAAAGCAGTTAAATTCTAAGTCATAATGGATCGTATTAACACCATTGGCCGCCGTAAAACTGCCATCTCCCGCGTTTATCTGTCGGCGGGCAGCGGAGCCATCTCGGTAAACGGGAAAGATTACAAACAATATTTCCCTACCGAAGTACTGCAAATTATCTTGAACCAGCCTTTCTCAACCGTTAACGGTGTTGGTGGCTACGACGTAAAAGTAAACGTTCGTGGTGGTGGTGTATCGGGTCAGGCTGAAGCTACTCGCATGGCAATCGCTCGTGCGTTGGTTGAACTGAACGGTGACTTCCGTCCTGCCCTCAAGAAAGAAGGCTTCCTGACGCGTGACTCGCGCATGGTTGAGCGTAAGAAATACGGTCGCCGGAAAGCACGTCGTCGGTTCCAGTTCTCGAAACGCTAATATCAGTTTACGGTTGTTTCGGTTGTGGCTTTCACTTGTGTTGACAAGGAAAACGCAGGCCAAACCAACTGGAAACTTTATCTCGTCCAGACTGCCCTTAGATGATGCCGACGGGTGGTGCTGCGTACTTTTAAAAACTCATTTTTCTTAACGGAAATGGCACAAATCGAATATAAAGACCTCCTCGACGCTGGTGTGCACTTTGGCCACCTTACGCGTAAGTGGGACCCCCGGATGGCTCCGTACATCTTCATGGAGAAGAACGGCATCCATATCATTGACCTCAACAAAACAGTAGCCGCGCTGGAAGAGGCTTCGAACGCTATCAAAGGTATCGTTCGCTCGGGCCGGAAAGTGATGTTTGTGGCCACGAAGAAACAGGCGCAGGAGATCGTTTCGGAAGAAGCGCGTCGTCTGAAAATGCCTTACGTTACCGACCGCTGGCAGGGCGGTATGTTGACGAACTTCGCGACGATCCGCAAATCGCTGAAAAAAATGCAAACGCTGGACAAAATGCTGAAAGATGAGGAGACCATCAAAAGCATTGCCAAGCGGGAGCGTTTGACCCGGACCCGTGATAAAGAAAAACTGGAGCGTGTACTCGGTGGTATCGCCGATCTGACCCGTCTGCCAGCTGCTCTGTTCGTTGTTGACGTAAAACGCGAACACATCGCTGTTGCTGAAGCACACCGCCTGGGTATCCCTGTATTTGCTATGTGCGATACAAACTCGAATCCAGAAGCTGTTGACTTCGCTATTCCAGCTAATGATGATGCTTATAAGTCAATATCGCTGATTACGCTTGCTATCGGTAAGGCCATCGAAGAAGGTCTGATGGAGCGGAAGCAGGATAAAGACGATCAGCGCGTCCAGGAAGAAGAAGAAGCGAAACGTGCTGAAGATCTTGCTCAGGCTAAAGCCGAAGGCGAGTCACAGCCAGAAGCTACCTCTTCGCCAGCGGCTGTTGCTGAAGATGAGCAAGAAGCATAAAAACATTCAGGGTACAGATGGTGCTATCCAGCCTAACTGAATATTGAATGTCAAACGATAGCCCGTAGCCATCCGCTATGGGCTATTCTATAAAAATTAATTTCGATTTCATTTTCGGTTTATCATAGACTGAAAACGGAAAACAATTAAACTGAAAACTCCAAAACAATGGCAATTACCGCTGCTGACGTAAACAAACTTCGGCAAGAGACCGGAGCAGGTATGATGGACTGTAAAAAGGCCCTTACCGAAGCCGAAGGCGATTTTGAAAAAGCAAAAGAGATTCTGCGGAAGCAGGGTCAGAAAATAGCTGACAAACGGGCTGACAACGCAACGGCCGAAGGTGTTGTGTTGGCACACGTTAGCCCCGACGGAAAAAGTGGTAAAGTAATTGCACTGGCTTGCGAAACGGAGCCTGTTTCGAAAGTTGCTGATTTCCAGAATCTGGCAATGGCCGTAATTAGCACAGCAGTTGCAACAGATGCAACTGACAAAGCTACTTTGCTGGCTACACCTCAGGCTGACGGCCGTGCTCTTCAGGATCATATTACGGACCTGATGGGTAAAATTGGTGAGAAAATCGACGTTGCTTCGTTCGAAACCGTCACCGCTGATCAAGTCGTTTCTTACATTCACTCAAACGGTAAACTGGGCGTTCTGGTTGGCCTGACCAACACAAACGGTACGGACGTAGCCGAAGTGGGTAAGGACATCGCCATGCAGATTGCGGCCATGAAGCCGGTTGCTTTGGACAAAGACGGCGTTGATTCGACCATCGTTGAGCGTGAAATCGAGATCGGTAAAGAACAGGCTCGTCAAGAAGGCAAGCCTGAAGCCATGCTCGAAAAAATCGCACTGGGCAAGCTGAACAAGTTCTACAAAGAGAATACGTTGTTGAATCAGGAGTTCGTAAAAGACAACTCTTTGACGATCGCACAACTGCTCGACAAAACAAGCAAAGGTCTGACCGTATCGGCGTTCAAACGCGTAGCAATCGGTTAAGTTTTTAGCGATACTCATTTTACAAAAAGCCTGGCTCGGAGCCGGGCTTTTTGTTTTTCCAGAAAGTTGGCTACGGAAACGTCATCTAAATGCTTATAAATTAATTGGCGATTTCGTAGTAAAAAATCGAATAGTTAACGCCAGAAAGAGCCATTTTTATGAATTAATGTAAGTTCATTGTTAACTAAATAGTCAAAAACCGTTACTTTGTCTGCTTTGTGAGTTTCTAATAGCCCCACCGAACTAATGAAGCAATTGACGGACGAAGAATTGGTCCGGTTATATATTGAAACGCAGAAGAATACGTATTTCGAGCGTTTGTATGAGCGCTACTGTGATAAGGTCTACAGAAAATGCCTTTCGTTCACTAAAGATAGCCAGCAGGCCGAGGACCTTACGCACGATATTTTTCTAAAGCTTGTCATCAAAATAGGCAGCTTTAAGGAGCAATCAAGGTTTTCTACCTGGCTGTACTCAATCACCTATAACTACTGCACCGACCACGTACGAGCACCCCACCGACGCTCAGAAATCTACATGGACGAGGGTTGGGAACGTCTGGAAGTTGATAACAGCGACGATGGACTGGCGGAGTTGGCCGAACTGGAAGCGCAGCAGCTCAAAAAAGCTATGGAGCACCTGGACCCGACCGAGCAAAGCCTGTTGCTCATGAAATACCAGGATGATGTCAGCATCCGCGAACTTGCCGATATGCATGGTACTACAGAAAGCGCTATAAAAATGCGCTTAAAGCGAACGCGTGACAAACTTCGGAAGTACTATTTGGAAGGAGCCGTATTCTGGTTACTCCTGGCTATCAAAGCTGCTTTGTCTATTCGATGGCCCTTTAAATAAAAACTAATTATTGCGATGGAAACGCCTAACCCATTTCTGGAAATGGAACCGGACGCCGAATGTCCACCCCACTTAAAAGCCGAAATTTTTTCGGAAATAGACTTAATCCGAGATTTTGCTACTGTAACGGAGCTTTATGTTGGCCACCTGTTTGGCGTAGTATCTGTATTGGCTAACCCTGCTCAATAGCCCAATTGTATTAATAGTGAACACCGTACCTTTATGAAAGAACTCCCTAATATTACCGAAGTTTTACGCAATACATTTCAAACGCTTATTGATCAGTTCGTCGAGTTTGTGCCACGCATATTGGGGGCCATTGTCATTCTGTTAATTGGTATTGGCGTTGCACGTTTGATGGCATTTATCGTTCGGCGTGTGCTGGCTCAGGTTGGGTTCGACAAAATTGGTAGCCGACTGAACGAAATAAGCATTATCAAGCAACTCAACACCGAGATCAAGCTGAGCGAGATTATTGGAAAAGTACTTTACTACTTTGTCCTGCTGGTTTTTATCACGGCTGCTACCGAAACCTTGGGTGTGGCCGCTATCACGGATATGGTCTCGTCGCTGGTCAGCTTTATTCCAAAAGTGATTGCGGCAGCCATCATGCTACAAGTGGGTGTATTGGTGGCTGACACGTTGCGGGAAGCCGTGTTGAGCATGTGTCAATCGTTCAACATCTCGTCGGGGCGTCTGCTAAGTATGATAGTTTTTGTTTTCTTTCTCGTCATTACCGTTATCAGCGCGCTCGGTCAGGCAGGAATCAATACAGAATTGCTGGAGTCGAGTTTCAACCTCATCATCGGGGGCGTAATTTTTGCGTTTGCCGTCGGCTACGGAATTGCTTCACGGGACGTAATGTCAAACATCCTGTCTTCGTTCTATTCCAGAAGTAAATACAAGGAAGGACAAGTCATCCAAATCGACGGCGTAAAGGGAGAAATCATTAAAGTTGATGGGACTAGCCTGACGCTTCAGACCGGCGATACAACAACTGTTTTTCCAATGCAGGTCTTACAAACCAAAAAAGTAGAAATTTTCAATTAAAAGGCTTTTCTGCTGTGGCTTTGGTAAAGGTTGTCCGTCTATACGGAGTATGAAAAAATTACTGTATACCACCGTATGCTGGCTGAGCCTGGCCCATGCCTTTGGACAAGATTCTACCCGAATCACCACTAATTTTAAAGATACCGTCGCGGTGAAGCCCGACACCTCGTACTGGCAAAAATCGTTTAGTGGCGGTATCAACTTCAACCAGGCATCGTTTAGCAACTGGTCAGGGGGGGGCGTCAATTCCGTAGCGTTAGGAGCTGTTGTCGCAGCGCGTGCCTTCTACGAAAAAGAAAAAATGTCCTGGGACAACACCGCTGATCTTCAGTTGGGCTATGTCACGCAGGTCGGTACTACGCGCAAGGCTGCTGATCAGCTTATTTTGATTTCGGTACTGGGCCGCAAGATTGCTCCCAAATGGGATTTATTTGTCTCCGGAACGTTCAACACCTTTTTTGCCCCTGGTTACCGTTACGATAAGCTCCCCGCCGATCAGCCCCGGCTGAAGGTGTCGAATTTCTTTGCGCCCGCCCAGCTCACCTTTGGTGTAGGGGTGGCTTATCGGCCAAATGACTGGTTTTCGCTTCGGATGAGCCCCGTTGCTCCCCGCTTTACATTCGTATCCGACGACGCGGTACGGGTGCGCGAGTTATCGGATGGTACGTTTGTTGCCGATCCTACTCAAGTCGCTTATGGCGTTCAACCCGGTAGAAAGACGCGGACAGAGTGGCTGGCCTTTCAGTTACAAACAGTTATAAACCGAAACTTGACCCAGAACATAGCGCTGAACGCCCGGTATCAACTGTTTACCGTTTATGAGAATTTGAGGAATGTCAACCACCGGCTCGACCTCCTCCTGACCGCTAAAGTAAGTCGCTATCTAAACACAACCTTTGGCCTGATTGCTTTGTACAACAAAGATTTCAGTTCATCACTTCAAATACAGCAGACATTGGCCATTGGGTTAGTGTACAACATCAGTTCGTTTCGGCAGAAAAGAGATCCACTTAAATCGACCGATCCGTTACCGGGACGATTTTGATTTGAAATAAGGATTATATAGTTTGACAGCGTTAATGACTATTTCAGAACTAAAATAACCGTCTTATGCTGAGCGAGTTTCGAGCATTCATTGCGCAAGGGAATGTACTAGATCTGGCCGTTGGTATTATCATTGGCGCGGCTTTTGGAAAAATTACTACGTCATTAGTAGAGGATATAATCAATCCGATACTAGGTTTAGTCATTGGGGGTATTGACTTTAGCCAGATGAAGATAGTGTTGAAAGAAGCCGTTGGGACAACGCCTGAAGTGGCAATCCGTTACGGAAACTTCCTGAACGTAGCTATTCAGTTTCTGATCATCGCCTGGGTTGTTTTTCTAATCGTCAAGCTAGCTAACCGGGCCCGTCTTTCCAGTTCACTTGGCTCTAAACCGTAATTACAATCGAAAAATACAGGAAAAGCCCCGGTGCGTAACCGGGGCTTCTTCATTTATGCGTTATTTTGCTACTTGTTTAATTCATTATGGTAGCAAAGAAAATTGCGGTTCTTGGCGGAGGAGAAAGCGGAGTAGGGGCGGCCTTATTAGCCCAAGCAAAAGGGTTTGACGTTTTTTTGTCGGATAAGGGCTCTTTGAAAGAAAGCTACCGGGCTACGCTGCGAGCCGCTGGTATTCCGTTTGAAGAAGGAGAGCATACCGAAGAAAAGATTCTTGACGCTGTAGAAGTCGTGAAAAGCCCCGGCATTCCGGCAACGGTGCCGCTGGTGCAAAAGCTGAAAGCGCAAGGTACACCGGTTATTTCGGAGATTGAGTTTGCTGCTCGTTACACGAACGCCAAGCTGATCGGAATCACAGGCAGCAATGGAAAAACGACAACGACGCTGCTAATCTATCATTTGCTGAAAAAAGCGGGGCTAAATGTCGGACTGGCGGGCAACGTAGGCGATAGTTTTGCCGCTCAGGTGATCGACGGTTCGTTTGACTACTACGTGTTAGAGTTGAGTAGTTTCCAGCTGGATGATATGGTCGATACCCATCTCGATGTGATGGTGTTGCTTAATATTACACCTGATCACCTGGACCGATACGGCTACAACTTTCAGAATTACATCGATTCAAAATTCCGGATTTTACAGAACGCCCAGCCCAGTGATACATTCATTTACTTTGAGGAAAGTCAACCTATCCTTGATGAACTGGCGAAGCGTAATCCATCGGTAAATAAGCTGCCGATTTCGCTGCAAGCAACACCCAGTCCAGGTGGGTTCTTTCAGAATGGGCAGCTAACCGCAACATTGGGTGATTCATCGTTCCAGATGGCAATGACCAATACCACGCTCCGGGGACCACACAACGCTATCAATACGTTGGCGGCTGTACTGGCGGCCAAAGCGGTGGGTATTGACAACGAATCGATCACCGAAGGATTGAAAACGTTCCAGAATGCCGCGCACCGGCTCGAACCGGCTGGAACGATAAACGACGTTCAGTTTATCAATGACTCAAAAGCAACCAATGTAGACTCGGTATTTTATGCATTATCGAGCATGGAAGCACCAACAATCTGGATTGCGGGCGGTCAGGATAAGGGGAACGATTACAGCCAGCTGGACGAAGTGGTAAGCCGGAAAGTAAAAGCGTTGATTTGCTTAGGCATTGACAATCAGAAACTCATAAATTACTTCGGTAACAAGATACCCGCCATCTACGAAACGCAGCAGGTTGCGGACGCTGTGGCGAAAGGACTTGAATGGGCAAAGCCGGGAGATGCGGTACTGTTGTCGCCCGCCTGCGCTAGTTTCGATTTGTTTAAGAACTACGAAGACCGGGGGAATCAGTTTAAAGCCGCCGTTCAAAAATTAATCGATGAGGTCTAGCACAGGCCATAGTAAAATTTAGCAACCGTATCGTCTACATACTATCTTTTTACAATCATGGCCCTTCGCGACTGGATTCGTACGCATCTTAAAGGCGACCGCCAAATCTGGTGGATTGTGTTGTATTTATCGATCATGAGCGTACTGGTCGTATATAGTGCAACCGGTACAAAAGCGTTTCGGGAGTTAGACGGCAACACCGAGATTTTCTTGCTCAAGCATGGGTCATTGCTGATGCTGGGTCTGGTGTGTACTTATTTCGCCCACCGCATCAACTACATCTACTACGCCCGATTGGCAAAGTTCGGTTTATGGCTGTCCATCCCCCTGCTGCTGTGGGCTTTTTTTAAAGGATCGACCTTGAACGACGCATCACGCTGGGTTACGATTCCGATTATCAATCAGACCTTTCAACCGTCTGACTTAGCCAAACTAGCGCTTATTTCGAGCCTGGCGGCTATGTTGGCTAAGCGGCAACGGTTCATGAGCGACCCCAGCGTATTGATCAACATGATCTTCTGGATCGCGCTTATCTGTTCGCTGATTGTCCTGTCGAACACCTCAACTGCTTTGCTGTTGGGTGCGACCTGTTTTCTGTTGATGTACATTGGTCGGGTACCGGTTCGGTATCTGGCAATCATGGTGAGCGCCTGTATTGTCTTTGGCGGCATTGGATTATACCTGGGCCAGCGATTTGGTACGGCTACCAACCGGATCAAAAATTTTATGGACTCCGAATCGGTCGTCTATCAGGTTGAGCAGTCGTACATCGCGCTTGCTAATGGTGGTTTGACGGGGCAGGGACCCGGTAACAGTCACCAGCGAAACACCCTGCCGAACCCATTCTCCGACTTTATTTACGCGATCATTGTTGAAGAATACGGTTTGTTGCTGGGTGGTATTCCGGTCGTATTGGCTTACATCTGGTTTCTTTGGCGAGGGATCAAGGCCATACAAAAAACAACACGACCGTTTGGCGGGCTTCTGTCCGCTGGATTAACCTTTAGCATTGTCTTCCAGGCATTTGCCAGTATTTGCGTAGCCATTGGGTTAGCTCCGGTTACGGGGCAACCGCTGCCACTCCTTAGCATGGGGGGGACCTCATTGATCTTCACGGGATTAGCCATTGGTATTGTGCTGAGCGTCAGCCGGGACGAAGCCGACGAGAGTAAAATTTAGGTATTCGGTTTGGTATAGCGTGATAGACAGCCATGAGCTTGTATCCGCTAGCTGTAAACCGCAAACTGAACACTATGAGAATAATTATCAGCGGGGGCGGAACCGGCGGTCATATCTATCCGGCTATCGCGATTGCTAATGAATTGAAAACCATCGATCCAGCTACCGAAATTTTGTTCGTGGGAGCAGAGGGCAAAATGGAAATGGAAAAAGTACCGCGGGCTGGTTACCAGATCGTGGGGTTACCGGTTGTCGGCATTAAGCGAGAACTGACGCTCGCTAATCTGGCTTTCCCGTTCAAATTGGGCCGGAGCTTTCTGCGGGCGCAGCAGATTGTACGCGACTTCCAACCCGATGCGGCTGTTGGCGTCGGTGGTTACGCGAGTGGGCCGTTGCTGCTGGCTGCGTCGATGAAAGGAATTCCCACGCTCATCCAGGAACAGAATTCGTACGCTGGTATAACCAATAAGGCCTTAGCGCGGTGGGCGAAACGCATCTGTGTGGCCTATCCGGGGATGGAGGCTTTTTTTCCGGCAGATAAAATTAAATTAACCGGCAACCCAGTTCGTAGCGATATTCAGTTTGCCGATACGCAAGCCGATGCCGGACGAAACCTGTTCGGATTGGAGCTGGGCCGACCGACCCTGCTGGTGATTGGCGGCAGCCAGGGAGCCAGAACCCTGAACGAAAGCCTGGAGTCTGGTCTTCAACGCTTTGTCGATGCGGGTGTGCAGGTCGTCTGGCAAACGGGTCCCGCTTTTATTGAACGGGCCAGAGCCGCTGTTGCCTCGGTTGGGTCCCCCTTAATCAAGGCGTACGATTTCATTTACGAGATGGATAAAGCCTATGCGGTAGCCAATGCCGTCGTCTCCAGAGCGGGTGCCTTGTCCGTTTCCGAACTTTGTTTAGTGGGTAGACCCGCCATTTTGGTACCTTTGCCGACCGCTGCCGAAGATCACCAGACGAAAAACGCGATGAGCCTGGTCGAGCGTAAAGCGGCTTTGCTGGTCAATGACCGTACTGCTCGTGAAGAACTCGTAACGGCGGCCCTGAGTTTGCTGGACGATTCGGCTCAGCGCCAACAATTAAGCGAAGCCATCAAAACGCTGGCAAAGCCTAATGCTGCCCGCGACATTGCCCAGGAAGTAATTCATCTCACGGGGTCAAGTAAAAAGGTGGCTCGATAAATACGAACAAGAACCGGCACCGGTCTGGACCAGACCATAACGTATGACTTTAGATCAATTTAAATACATTTATTTCCTCGGTATTGGAGGCATTGGGATGAGCGCGTTAGCGCGCTGGTTTCGCGTGAACGGTTACGAAGTCGCCGGTTACGATAAAACGCCTACTGCGCTGACATCGGCTCTACAAACCGAAGGAATCAGTATTCATTTTCTGGAAGACGTTGAGCAGATTCCGGTCGCTTTTCGCCAAAACCCAGCGGAGACGCTGGTCATCTACACGCCTGCCGTTCCTAAAACGCATCAGGAGTACGTTTATCTGACGGAAAGCGGATTCACGCTGCAAAAACGTTCGCAGGTGCTGGGGCTTTTGGCCGGTCAGATGAAAACCATTGGCGTGGCTGGAACGCACGGGAAAACAACAACATCGTCGATGGTGGCGCATATTCTGCGTCATTCGGGTGTCAACTGTGCGGCTTTCCTGGGCGGTATCACCAATAATTACGGTACTAATTTTCTGCTTAACGAACCCGCCGACGATCTTCGTTCAGTGGTGTGCGTGGTCGAAGCCGATGAGTTTGATCGTTCGTTCCTGACGCTTTTTCCCCATCTGGCCATTGTGACCTCAACGGACGCCGACCACCTTGATATTTACGGCGCCCATGAGGCTGTTCTTGAATCATTTGGCTTATTCGTTAGCCAGATTGAGCCAGACGGTACCCTGTTCATGAAAAAAGGATTATCACTGGTCGACAAAACAAAAGCAACGGTTCAGGAGTATTCCCTTCAGGAAGGTGATTACCACAGCCAGAATCTAAGGATCGAAAACGCAGCATTTGTGTTTGATCTAGCGCATCCAAATGGCACCATCACCGATATTCAACTGATCGTACCGGGATTTCATAACGTAGAAAACGCTGTAGCAGCTAGTGCCGTGGCCTTAAAGCTAGGTGTATCTGCCGACGCAATCCGCGCTGCGCTGAATACGTACCAGGGAGTCCGTCGTCGGTTTGAATATATTCTTAAAACGGATCAAGCCGTGCTGATCGACGACTATGCGCATCACCCCGCAGAGGTCAGCGCATTTTTATCGTCGGTCAAAGCATTATACCCCGATCGTGAATTGACGGCTATTTTTCAGCCGCACCTGTACAGCCGCACCCGCGATTTTGCGGAAGGTTTTGCAGAAAGTTTGTCACTGGCCGATCATGTGATCTTGCTGGATATTTACCCAGCGCGCGAATTGCCAATTGAGGGCGTATCCTCTGAATTGATTTTTAGCAATATTCAAGCTAAAAGCAAACGGCAAAGTACCAAAGCGGAACTAGTAGACGTTGTGCGAGAGATGAAATCTACGTTGCTTGTAACCATAGGTGCCGGTGATATAGATCAAATGTTACCGTACTTGAAAGAGGTCCTAAAAGACCAATAGATAAAAATATCTGGATAACGACTTAGCTTATACACAGATGTTTTCTACCTTTAAATCAATCAAGAAGCGATTATTCGCAATTGGTGGACTTTTAGTGCTACTTAGCCTAATCGCCTTTACCGAGATTAAGCATAGGCAGAAACGAGTACAAGCCGTCGTTATACATATTGATCAGATCGACGGACACTCATTTCTTACCAGGAAGGACGTTACTGGCTATCTGACAAACGAAGGAGCTGACCCGGTAATCGGTAAAGTGTATAAGGAGCTGAATTTTCACCAGTTGGAAGAACGGCTGCGCCGACACGGATTAGTAAACAGCTGTCAGATTTCTCGTGACCTGACAGGTGACCTACTCGTCACAGTCGAGCAGCCTCGACCGTTAGCCCGGTTGATTGCTTCAGGTGATGGTGTACAGACGGTTGCGGGCCAATACGTGAGCGAAGAAGGACGGTTTTTCCCGATTTCGATGAACTATTCGGCGCGTGTACCTGTATTGACCGGCGATTATTTTGTCAAAAATCGTTCACTGGCGAGTGAGCGAAACCGGCCACTGCTAGAATTGCTTAAACGGATTCGCGATGATCCGTTCTGGCGTGCTCAAATCACGGAAGTTTCTGTGGATGGGCAGGGTGAGGTGAGGATGTGGCCGCAGATGGGCAACCACCAGATTGAATTGGGAACACCGACCGATCTGGAGGCCAAGTTTAAGAAATTGAAATTGTTTTATACAGACGTTCTACCCGCCAAAGGTTGGGACCGATACAGCCGGGTGAACGTTCAATATCGAAATCAAATCGTGTGCGAATGACGACGACAAGCATTGGCGACAAAATTGTGGTAGGTCTGGACATCGGCAGCACGAAAGTGTGTGCGGTGGCAGGCCGTGTAGTGCGTAATAACAAAGATCAGGAAACGCTCGAAGTATTGGGCGTAGGTGAAACACCGTTAGCTGACGGAGTAACAAAAGGGTCGGTTGTGAATGTGAACAATACGGTAAGCGCTATTCGGCGGGCCGTATCCGAAGCGTCGAATCAGTCGAACCTGAATATTCATTTGGTCAATGTAAGCTTTAGCGGGGCGCACGTTTTATCTGTTAAATCAACTGGTAGCATCACCCGCTCGTCGTCGGGCGATGAAATTCAGTCGGAGGATATCGATCACCTGTTAAGTGATATGTATCGGACATCGATTCCTGCTGATAAAGAGATTATTCATGTGTTACCAATGGACTTTGTGGTTGACGGCGAAACAAATGTCAACCAGCCCGTTGGTCGCAATGGTGTTAAGCTTGGTGCTGATTTTCAGTTGATTACGGCGCAGGCGAATGCTGCTCGAAACGTTCGCAAATGCATCATGCGGAATAACCTTCAGCAGGAAACCATGATGCTGTCTCCGCTAGCGTCCGGCCTGGCGGTATTGACCGACGAAGAAAAGGATGCGGGTGTAGCTCTGGTGGACATTGGCGGAGGAACTACCGAACTGGCAATTTATTACCGGGGTGTATTACGGCACGTTGCGGTATTTCCCTGGGCGGGTAACAGCCTGACTGCTGATATACAGTCGGGTTGTAAAATCATGCCTGATCAGGCCGAGCAGTTGAAAAAGCGGTTTGGCAATGCTAATCCTGGCGAATACAACATTAACGAAGTGGTAGCTGTACCGGGTCTGAGCAATCGGAAACCCAAAGACGTTTTGCTCAAAAACGTAGCCACCATCATTGAAGATCGCTTACGGGAGATTGCTGCCCTGGTACAGGCCGAAATTATTCGGGCTGGTTACGAAGGAAAGCTGCTGGCTGGTATCGTGCTGACTGGAGGAACTGCTCTGGTACCGGGTGTTGAACAAATTTTTAGCCGTGTCACCGGGACAGAAGCAAAAGTCGGGTATCCCGAACATCTGGAACCGAATGGCCGCGCTGATCTGGTGGGCGATCCAGCGTATGCTACTGCCGTTGGCTTAGTTTGGGCCGGATACAAAACCATTGATAACCGTATATCGTTTATCAGCGACCCGGCTCGGGCGGCATACATTGAAGAACAGACACCTGCACCTGTCCGACCGCCTTATGGCAATCCAGTAATGAGCGGTCGTGATAAAACGCCCGAAAAGGAACCTCCTCCAGCACCCAAGAAAGGAGGGCTACTAAGTTGGCTTAGAGAAGCTCTTCAGCCAATTCGGGGCAGCGAAACTGATCCGTATTAATTGTAAGGGTTAGGGGTAACTGGTGACAAGCCAGTTTAATTGTATACAGGCAGTTTTGTTAATTTACACAAAAAGATACCATCGAATAAGATGCTGAGTCAGGGCTATAGATTCGAAATACCAGATGACAATCCAACCATAATCAAGGTTGTGGGCGTAGGCGGCATGGGCGGAAATGCGGTCAAGCACATGTATAACCTTGAGATGAAGGATGTAAACTTCGCCGTTTGTAATACGGATCGCCAGGCTCTGATGAGTAATCCTGTGCCGACCAAATTACAACTGGGTGATGGACTGGGAGCCGGTACCGAGGCTAAAGCCGGTGAAGATGCGGCCCGGGCCAGCATTGAAGAAATCCGTAACCTGCTGGCTCCGCCAACCAAAATGGTTTTCATTACGGCAGGTATGGGTGGCGGTACAGGTACGGGTGCGGCTCCGGTCGTAGCCGAAGTGGCGCGGGAAATGGGGCTACTAACGGTAGCCGTTGTTACTGCTCCTTATTACTTTGAAGGAACTGATAAGAAAGAACAGGCACGAGAAGGGATTGAAAGGCTAAAGAAAAGCTGCGATACTGTTCTCGTTGTCCTTAACGATAAGCTTGCGGAGCTATACAGTGAACTAACCTGGACGGATGCTTACGCGCATGCCGATGACGTGCTGGCTAACGCAGTAAAGAGTATTGCGGAAATCATCACCACTCAAGGGGATATCAACGCTGACTTTGCCGACGTTAAGAAAGTGCTGGAAAGCGCCGGGCAGTCGGTGATGGGCTCTGCCGAAGCGAGTGGTGAAGACCGGGCGGTTAAGGCCATTGAAGCGGCTCTTAATTCGCCTTTGCTCAACGATCACGACATTCGGGGTGCCAAGCGAATTCTGCTTACTATTTCGTCGAGTAAGGAACACGCCATGAAGCTGAAAGAGCAGATGGCTATTTCGGAGCACGTTGCCAAGAAAATTCAGGCCGAAGCCCGGATGTTTAAGTTCGGTGCTATTACGGATAAAAATCTGGGCGAAAGTCTGCGCGTAACCATTATTGCGGCCGGGTTCGACGGTACAAACGCGCTGATGGAGCAGCTCAAAAGCCCGGTAGAGCCTGAAGCAGAAGAAGCGATTGTACCGGAAGAAGTTGATGAGTCGGGCACTACCGTAGAAGATGCACTGGCGCAGGACCAGGCGTTGCCAGTGGACGAACTAGAGCCTGTTGAAGCGGAAGCCGAGGTTGCTGCTCCGGAGCCGGTAACGATGACCGCGAAAGTTGATGAGCGGCAATTGACACCGACCAGCCTGAACGGAACGACCATTATCAGACCTGAGCCAATCAATGGGTTTCACCCAACGCATGATGACGGCGGAACCTTAGTGTTGGATGACGAAGAACGGTACGATGACGCTGAACTGATCCGACGTACTATCGATACATTTATGAAGGGGCAGTATTCTGCCTCCGATCTTGACCGGCCAACGTTTGAGCGCAACAAAACGGTATTGTACCAAATGCCGATGTTACCCGAAAACGAATTTGTACGGTCGAAGCTCAACGATTAGTTGCGTTTCAAGAAAAGCAAAAGGGCTCTCTATTTAGAAAGCCCTTTTGCTTTTTAAGCCTATGAGATAAGTAAGCTTAATCAGCTCAAACCCATAAAGCTGCTCAAAAAAACGTGACTTACGCCGACATAAAAAAGGCTATTCTGGATCAGGCCGATGCGGAGCGCGCCATTATATTGGCTGGTTTCTTTAAAACAAAACCCGGCCAGTACGGTGAACGTGACCAGTTCTTGGGGCTGTCGATGCCTCAGCAACACGCTATCGCGAAGCTGTATTTACATTGCCCGACTGAAGAGGTGGAAAACCTACTGCACGAGCCATTTCACGAAATGCGGATGGTTGGCTTGTTGATTTGGGTCTATCAGGCTCGAAAAGCGGGTCCTGTACAGCAGCAAGTTTTGATGGAGCATTATCTGACCAATCGACGGTATGTCAACAACTGGGATTTGGTGGATGTAACCTGCCCGCATCTTGTTGGGCGGCCTTTGCTGCAAAATGATCGTTCCATACTGTATGATTTAGCCCGTGAAGATCACCTGTGGAGCCAGCGGATTGCCATTGTTTCGACGTTTACGTTTATTCGGGCGGGGCAGTTTGCCGACACATTTGCCATTGCGGAGTTGTTATTAGCGCACAAACATGATCTTATTCACAAAGCAGTTGGCTGGATGTTACGAGAAGTTGGCAAACGAAATACGGAAGCGCTTGACGAATTTTTACACGATACTGTTCGCCAAATACCGCGTACAACCCTTCGTTATGCCATCGAGAAGTTCGAACCAGCCCGGCGGAAGTATTATCTAACGCTGTAAATGGGAGAATTGGTCGTTGGTCTTCGTATCTTTACGCTTTATATTGGCACTGTCAACTAAAAAACTGGTCTGCCTGACGGCAAGCTATCAACTGTAAACTTAGACTATGTCTTGGTTCGTCCGAAAAGATAAGGGTATTCAGACCCCAACCGAACTGAAGCGGGAAGCTCCCGACGGTCTGTGGTATCAATGCCCAAACTGTAAAAAAGTAATGCACACGCGCGAGCATAAGCTTAACGCGTACACCTGCGTTCATTGTAATTATCACGAAAAAATCGGTTCGGAGGCTTATTTCTCGATCCTCTTCGATGAGAACGAATTTACCGAACTCGACGAAAACATGACTTCCGGCGATCCGCTGAAGTTTGTCGATACAAAGGCGTATCCGGATCGGATCAAAACAACCATTGCCAAAACGGGCTTGAAAGACGCTGTTCGTACGGCTTATGGCCCGGTAAATGGCCGGACCGTCACGATGGCGGTGATGGATTTCAACTTTATCGGTGGTTCGATGGGGTCGGTTGTCGGCGAAAAAATTGCGCGGGCCATTGATCATGCCATTCGGAATAAAACACCGTTCCTCATGGTTTCTCGGTCGGGGGGAGCGCGGATGATGGAAGCAGGCTTCTCGCTGATGCAGATGGCCAAGACGTCCGCCAAGCTAGCGTTGCTGTCCGAAGCTAAACTGCCGTACGTATCGCTGCTGACCGACCCAACAACGGGTGGCGTCACGGCTTCGTACGCTATGCTGGGCGATTTCAACATTGCGGAACCGGAGGCATTAATTGGTTTTGCCGGCCCACGGGTTATTCGGGAAACCATTGGTAAGGATCTTCCTAAAGGATTCCAAAGCGCCGAGTTCGTACTTGATCATGGCTTTCTGGATTTCATCGTTGACCGGAAAGACCTGAAAGAAAAGCTAACTAACCTGTTCCGAATGCTGGAATAGTCTGGGAGAGGGGATGTGCTAGTACCCCGTGCTCCCCGTTTCCTAACATGCGTATCGTTTCTCATCCGGTTTTGTGCAATTACTACGTGACGTACCGCTGTAACGCCACCTGTAGTTTTTGCGATATATGGGAGCGGCCTTCGCCGTACGTTACGCTGGAAAATGCACGACAAAATCTGCGTGATCTAAAGAAATTAGGGGTTCGGGTGGTTGACTTTACGGGTGGCGAACCGCTGCTGCATCGTCAACTGCCCGAACTGCTTCAGGAAGCCAAGAAGCTAGGGCTTATCACTACCGTTACAACGAACGGGCTCCTGTATCCCAAATACGCCGAACGGCTGCGGGGTCTGGTCGACATGCTTCACTTTTCGCTCGATTCGCCCGTCGCTGCCGAGCACGACCAATCGCGCGGTGTGCGTTGCTTCGACAAGGTAATGGAGTCAATTAAGCTCGCCCGACAACTGGGCGAACGGCCTGACATTCTGTTTACGGTGTTTGAACGAAACGTGTCCCAAATTCGGCAGATGCGCGACGAAATCTGTCTGCCCAACGATCTGGTACTGATCTTAAATCCGGTCTTTGATTACAATTCGGTCGAAACGGGTAGCTTATCCAACCATGCGCTCAATGAGTTGTCGTGGTGGGGAGGTCAGAAAAACGTTTACCTGAACGACGCGTTCGTGCAACTTCGCCTTGACGGAGGCAATCACATCGACAAGCCCGTTTGTAAAGCGGGCAGTACCACGCTGGTTATTTCTCCTGAGAATAAATTAGTCCTTCCCTGCTATCATCTGGGCCTGAAAGACTTTGCTATCGATGGACAATTGTATGATCTGTATCGCTCCAGCGAAGTACAACAGCTAGTAGCGCTGGAAGGAAGATTACCTGCCTGCGAGGGCTGCGTGATCAACTGCTATATGCAGCCTTCCTTTGCCGTAGAAGTCAATAAATACTGGTGGAAAGCCTTGCCCAGCACGCTTAAGTACAATTGGGTAAAAGGCACCTGGAAACAACTGTTTTAGTTTACTTCTTAAGAATTTTCTGAACCATTACCCGGCCCGCTATTGTCGCCTGAAGCAGATATACACCCGGTGAAAGGCTACCCATCCCAATAACCTGTTCGTGCTGACGAGCCGCTTCGCGGAAGGCTATTTCGTGCAATTTTCGTCCGCCAGCGTCGATTAGCTGAAGCGAAACCGTACTCGGATTACTGGTTTGTATCAGTACCTGCAAGCGATCTTCGACTGGATTTGGGAACACCGAGAACGATACATCTTCATCGCGGTATTCAGGCAACCCCGTAACGACTGTTCCTGTCAGGGCCGGTTCATACGGTGGAATAACGCTGGGCGTACCGGGTCTGTCAACGACAATCAACGGAATTTCTTCGAGTGTCTGGCTGATCAACACACCGTTGCGGTATTCGCTCACCGTGATCGCTACGCTAAAGTAGCCCTGTTGTGTTGGCGCGTCCCAAATAAGCTCACCGGTTCGGCTGTTTAGCTTAAAGGTACCTTGACGAGAAAGGTCATTCGGGAATTGATAGGCTGTCACTGCACGATATGTACAGCCAGTACCGGACGCACTGGTCAGCGGTCGAGTCAGGGCATATACCAGGCTGTCGCCTTCAGTGTCTGTCGCTTGTAACGATAATGTAGCTCGCTGATTTAGCCCTATTGTAAAATTAGTTAGGGAAACAGATAAGTTTGGCGTCTGGTTTGAGAGGCCGGTGGTTAAAAAAGTCGTTGAAAGCGTAAGGGGCTCCTGTTCCGTAGAGCTGTTAGGAATGTTAAGGGATGGAGTTCGGTTCACGATGGCAGTTGACACGGTGTATGTGCCAGGACCCGAATAAGTGTGAACCATTCGATACGTATTAACGCTATTTTCTTTGTTCGTAGATAGAATTCGGCTTTGCCGAAATACCTCCGCGCTTTGCCCATCACCAAAGCATAAGGACAAACTACTCATCGCACTAGCGGCAGCGGTACCTCGTATTTCGTCCAAATACAGTGTTGCTGTTATTTCGTACGTTAGCGTCGAGCCAGCAACTGGTTTTACCTGAATGTAGCCGCCGAGCAGGTGAGTTGCGTAGGACATGCGGATGCTACAAACCACGAGGAGCAGAATCGTAATTGTTTTCATGGAAGGTTGAGCGTTGGCGTTGTTATTCGAATAACTCGTAAGGCTTACATTCTTGTATAGTTGAAAAGTGAATGTTTTTAAACGGTATATTTCAATTCTTTCATCATGATATATACGGCCTGTCAAGTCACTCAGTTGCCCGTCAACGGCTTTCGATACCTGATCACCTCGTTTGAGGATCATGTGATGACCATCACGCTCAACCGGCCTGAAAAGAAAAATGCATTGCATCCGCCCATGCTCCATGAGTTGGCATTTGCGTTGGCTTACGCCCATCATACACCCGAGGTCTGGATCGTTGTATTAGCCGCATCCGGCGACACGTTCTGCGCCGGAATGGATTTGAAAGCATTATCGGTGGGCGATACGGAACAAGCTACTGTGCCCGCGCCGTCCGGCCCGGTTCGCCTAGGCGAGTTGATGGCTCAGTTGTGTAAACCATGCATTGCGCGGGTACAGGGTCCGGTATACGCAGGCGGTTTTCTGTTGGTAGGAGCAAGTACGTACGTTGTTGCTGCGGAGTTGGCTACGTTTAGTTTGCCAGAGGTAAAACGAGGTTTATTCCCGTTTCAGGTGATGGCTGTTTTGCTCGATATAATGCCCGCCCGAACGGCGCTCGATCTGTGCCTGCGCGCTCGAACACTTTCTTCTACTGAAGCACTGGCGTTCGGACTGGTAACAACCCTTGCAACGGCTGCCGAGCTTGACGCTACTGTCACCGGTCTTTTGGATGAGTTAAAGCAATTGTCGCCAACGGCGATGCAGTATGGTTTACGAGCCTACCAACAACTAAAAAGCCTGCCGTCTAGTGAACAGCAAGCTTACTTATACGAACAGTTTGGACAGCTTCAGCAGACACCGGATGCTAAAGAGGGGATGGCTGCTTTTCTGGAAAAACGAAAACCGAACTGGAAGCCGTAGGTACTGTCAATTGGTTAAGGACAATTCTGTTTTCGGCGGGTGTCGATGATCGTTTGAATCTTCCAGGTACCCGCCAGCTTGACCAGCGTAAAGGCATTCACACCACAGTGACTTTGCTGGCCGTTGTAATAAAACGAGTAGGGCGTCCAGGCAGTAGCCAGTTCGCCGTCAATTTTAATTTCCATGCCCGATAAGCGTTCGTCCAGCGCACCGGCTTTCGCTTTGCCAACAGACGATATAAATTGAGCGATCGCTTCATCCTGCACGGATACGTTTCCCTGCTTATTAACGACGGTTTGTAATCGGGCACCCGGCGCAAAAACAGTTTTAAGCATTGTCGAGTCAGCTTTTTTCATGCCTTCGAACAACTGATTGACCGACACCCGAACGGCTGATTCGTCGGGGTTAGTCTGTGCAATAGCCGAACCACAAATAAAGGTTATTAGAAGAAGCGGTACGATCTTCATAAAGCGTACGGGTAAGTAAAATGCTGGGCGTACAACGCGTTGCACGCCCAGCAGGCTATTGGCTAAATGTACTGATTAACAATCATCTCGTAAAGCTCCTGCTTGCCGCTGACCTGCTTCGGTTCGCCGTTGTTCAAGGCATATTCGCGCAAATCTTCCAGCGTCAGCTCACCTTTCTCGAAACGGGCACCTTCAGCGCTGTCGTAGCTTGCGTAGCGGTCGGCGCGCATTTGTTTGTATTTCGATTTATCCAGAATGGCTTCAGCGGCAATCGCGGCCCGCGCGAAGGTGTCCATACCGCCGATGTGAGCGATAAAGAGATCTTCCAGATCGGTAGAATTCCGACGGGTTTTAGCGTCGAAGTTGACACCGCCCGACTTCAGACCACCCGCTTCCAGAATGACCAGCATCGCTTCGGTTAACTCGTACACATCTACCGGGAACTGGTCGGTATCCCAACCGTTCTGGTAGTCGCCCCGGTTCGCATCAATCGAACCCAGCATGTTGTTGTCGGCAGCTACCTGCAATTCGTGCGCGAAGGTATGGTTTGCCAGTGTAGCGTGGTTAGTTTCCAGGTTCAGCTCGAAATCGTCCTGCAAGCCAAAACGGTTCAGGAAGCCGACAACCGTAGCTGCGTCGAAATCGTACTGGTGCTTGGTCGGCTCCATCGGCTTGGGTTCGATGTAGAACGAACCGGTGAAGCCTTGCTTCCGGGCGTAGTCCCGGCTGATTTGCAGAAACTTACCCAAATGTTCCTGCTCGCGTTTCATGTTGGTGTTCAGTAGCGACATGTAGCCTTCGCGACCACCCCAGAATGTGTAACCGCGTCCGCCTAGTTCGATGGTTGCGTCAATGGCGTTCTTAACCTGCCAGCCACCGTGAGCCAGCACGTGGAAGTCCGGATTGGTTGACGCCCCGTTCATGTAGCGCTCGTGCGAGAACAAATTAGCCGTACCCCACAACAGCTTAACACCACTGGCAGCCTGCTTTTGCTTGGCGTAGTCGACAATGGCGCGGAAGTTTTTTTCGAATTCGGCGTTTGAATTGCCTTCGGGAGCGACATCGACATCGTGGAAGCAGTAGTACTCCATGCCGATTTTGGTGATAAACTCGAAGGCAGCATCCATCTTATCATGGGCAGCCGCCAGCCGATCCGAGTTTTCGTCCCAGGGAAAGTGTTTAACGCCAGGGCCGAAAGGATCGCCACCGGTACCACAGAAGGTATGCCAATAAGCGGTAGCGAACCGGAACAGATCTTTCATGGGCGTACCCAGGATAGGCCGGTTTGCATCGTAAAATTTAAAAGCCAGCGGATTGTCCGATTCGCGACCTTCAAATTGAATCGGTTTTTCAATAAACGGGAAATAAATTTTTTCGCCGAGGGTTAAGTTCGTACCAGACATGCTTTATTGGGTTTTAAGAAAAATTACTCCCAAAGGTCAGTAGCGCTTGGGATTATAGCAACTCTAATAAAAAGAAGAATAGGGTTTCTTACTGCTGTAGCGGGATGGGTACGTAAAAACCATCCGGCTTGTTAAAAATAAGGGTTTGGGAATAACTCCCGTCAGACTGCCGTACTGGTCCGGAAACAAGTTGATTATACGGCATCACTTTTACATCGGATGCCCAGAACTGGGTGTCAATATGAAATTCCGTTTTAAAATCCTTATCGGTTGACAAGGTAAGGTAGTTGCGGAACGTCAAAGGCGATTGGTCATCACCGTACGTAAACGTATTGATATTGACGGGCTTTTTGCGGTCGGGGTTCCATTTCGGTTTTTCCTGCACAACGGCTGGTGTACCCGATAAACGCAGCGCACCGTTGGGAACAACGACAAACCGGTTTTTTTCAATCCGGGTTTTAGGCGGAATAAAACTTACCGGGTCTTCCCTGGAGATGATACCACTGGTTGATCGGACCGAATAGCGGCTGTACGGATTACCGCTGGACGTTAACTGAACATTGGCTACGTCGCGCCAGTAATCAATTTTTTCCTGACCAATGATCAGAGATGACCGCTTCCAGTCGATGTAGAGCGGTTGATTCAGTTTATTGGTCACGGATACATGCATCCGACCACGCTCACTGGAAAAGTCGTACTGTAACGTCAACGTATCGTTATCCAGAACCAGTCCTTTGGTGGTTGGCATAACGTTGTTACCCCGTAGCGTAACGACCTGAACGTTGCGCGTACAGCCTGTCAATAGGGCCATGCCTAAAAGTAAAGCGGGTAAAGATTTCATGGTAGTAGGATAGTATCGGCTATGTTTACGAAGCGTAGGCTTAAGTAAATAACGTCAGAGAACGATTCTACTCTGTTTCGGCTAGCTATCGTCAAAATTCGCTCTGTTTGGATTAGCTACGGGCCAACGTCTCTAACCAGCGACCATAGGCGTCCCGATAACCTTCCTGAGCGCGCATATCGGGCTCAATAGTTTTGACCACATGCAAGCCCGCGAATGCTTCCTGCGCGTTTTTGTAATAGCCGAGTCCTAACCCTGCACCCCGAGCGGCTCCCTGAGCACCATCCGTATTGTATAGCTCGATAGCCGCTCCAGTCAGATTGGCGAGGGTATCGCGGAAAAGGGGACTCAGGAACATATTTGCTTCGCCCGCCCGGATAGTTTGTAGGCCAACCCCTACGCTTTCCATAACCTGAATACCGTAATAGAACGCGAATACGATTCCTTCCTGAGCCGCCCGGATGAAATGGGGTAAACCATGTCGCGTTAGTTGCAGCCCGTGAAACGAAGCTCCTAAATCCGCATTTTCGAGAATACGTTCGGCACCATTTCCAAACGGCAAACAGATGAGACCATCGGCTCCAACGGGCGCTTCGTGCGCCAGCACGTTCATCTCGTCGTACCCGATCGACCGGCGCAGGACCTGGTTGCGTAACCAACTGTTCAGAATGCCCGTACCATTGACACACATCAGGACGCCGTATCGGGGAGCTGCGCTGGTGTGGCTGACGTGAAGAAACGTATTAACCCGAGATTTTGGATCGTAGCTGAGCTGATCACTAACACCATACACAACACCCGACGTTCCGGCAGTGGCCGCAATCTGGCCTGGTTCCAGTACGTTCAGGGAGAACGCATTGTTGGGTTGGTCACCAGCGCGGTAGGTAACGGGTGTACCAGCCGCAAGACCGAGTTCGCTGGCTGCCGATGCCGTAAGCTCACCCTGTGGCGCAAACGTTGGTTTAAGGGTTGCCATTAGTGACGAATCGAACCCGTAATAATCGAGTAGAAACTGTGCTGGTTGATCTGCCTGAAAATCCCAGAGTACACCTTCCGACAAACCTGAGGCTGTCGTTACGATCTCGCCGGTCATCCGAGCCGCCAGATAATCGCCGGGAAGCATAAATTTATGGACTTCGGCGTACACGTCAGGTTCGTTCGCTTTCACCCAGGCAAGTTTGGCCGCTGTGAAATTGCCCGGTGAGTTCAGCAGGTGTTGAAGCGTGCGGTCATGGCCGAGATCATCGAACGCCCGATTGCCGAAGGGAACCGCCCGGCTGTCGCACCAGATAATGGACGGACGCAGTACGTTAAATGCTTTGTCAACAACGACCAGCCCGTGCATCTGGTACGAAATGCCGATGGCTTTCACGTCTTCAGGCCGGACATTGGCTTTCTGTAAAACGGATTTACTGGCCAGACAAGCGTTGATCCACCAGTTTTCGGGCTGCTGCTCGGCAAAGCCCGGCTGGGGCGCTTCAATCGCCATTTCGGTTTGGGGGAAAAAAGCGGAAGCCACCGCTGTACCACTTTCGGCGTTAACGAGAGACGCTTTAACGGACGAACTACCTAAGTCGAAGCCAATAAAATACATGAAATCAGGGTTGAGGTTTATCGTTTTCGAAAAATCAGCCTAAGCTGCTATGTGTAGCTATGGATAAATCAACGAAAACATTTTTCGATGCAAAATACGCAATCCGTACAGACATTAACACAGTGCCACTACCTCAAACTAAGCAACTCATTTCGAAAAGCAGGTGCGATTTTTGTTTCTTTGTACCCTGAAACAAGCCCATTGCGCCTATGAGTCCGGTCCTGGATATGACCATCGACGAACTGTTCGACCAATTCGATAAACTCCGCGTCCTGATTATAGGCGATGTCATGCTCGATTCTTACGTGTGGGGGCGCGTTGAGCGTATCTCTCCCGAAGCACCCGTACCCGTCGTTACGGTTGACCGGCGTGAATTGCGGCTTGGCGGAGCGGGCAACGTATTGCTGAATGTACAGGCTTTGGGAGCCGAAGCAATTATCTGTTCGGTCATTGGAACCGACGAACCCGGCGACCGGCTTGTTGGTGAACTGTGCGACCGGGGGTTGAACTGCGACGGACTTATTCGCAGCGCCGAGCGAATCACGACCATCAAGGAACGGATCATTGCGAGTTCGCAACAAATCGTACGGGTCGATACCGAAACTGACAAATACATCACTACCAACGAGCGCAGCCAGCTAATCAACAAGATAAAAGAACTGATTCCGACCTGTCACGTCGTTATTTTCGAGGATTACGATAAAGGCGTTCTGAGCGAAGAATTGATTACCGAAGTTACCGATTTTGCGAATGCGCAGGGGGTTCCGACGGTCGTTGACCCAAAGAAACGAAATTTTCTGTCGTACCGAAATACGACATTATTTAAGCCAAATCTGAAAGAATTACGCGAAGGATTAAAGCTCGAATTTGACGTAGATAACGCCAATGAGTTCGGGTCGGCTGTCGACGAGTTGAAAACGAGACTGAACGTAAAAGGAGCGTTGATCACGCTTTCGGAACGGGGCGTATTTATTGACTTCAACGGTGAAAAGCACAAACTGCCTGCTCATATCCGGAAGATTGCCGACGTGTCGGGGGCGGGCGACACCGTCATCAGCATTGCCGCCTGTTGCGTAGCCCTGAAACAATCACCTGCTATCATCGCCGGATTATCCAATTTAGGCGGAGGGCTAGTTTGTGAATCCGTCGGCGTAGTACCGATTGACAAAACGCAATTAAAAGAAGAAGCCAAAGAATGCCTGTAACGTGGAGATCCTGTCCGCAGAGAAGAGAACGGGTTAGAATGAAGCCCAAAATCTATTCACCTGCGGACAGGATGTCCACGTTACATTTCTTTTACGGCATCCACGAAGCAACGCGCCTTGTCGGGATCTGTATCCGGATAAATGCCGTGGCCCAGGTTGGCAATGTAATGCTGGTGCCCGAATCCGTCAAACATACGCTTGACTTCGGCGCGTATCTGCGCAAAATCGGCGTAAAGAACACACGGATCTAAGTTGCCTTGCAGCACGCGGTCTGGAATCAATTGGCGGGATTCGTGCGGGTCCATGTTCCAGTCCAAACCAACCACATCGCAACTCAACTGACCGATTTCCTGCCGGGCAAAAAAAGCGCCTTTTGCAAAGACCGTTATGGGCACATCGGTAATCAGATCACAGATTTGTTTGAGGTAAGGCAACGAGAACGTCCGGTACTGTTCAGGCGAAAGAATACCCGCCCACGAATCAAAAAGCTGCACCAAATCGGCACCTGCCCGTATCTGGGCCTGCAAATAAGCAATCGTACTGTCGGTAATCTGCTGAAGCAAGGCGTGGGCAAAATCAGGGTCGGTATACAGCAGCTTCTTCGCTACCGAAAACGTCTTGGAACCCTTACCTTCGGTCATATAGCAAAAAATAGTGAACGGTGCTCCGGCAAAACCGATCAGCGGTACCCGGCCATTCAGCTCTTTTTTGGTCAGCTTGATCGCATCCAGTACGTAGCCCAGGTCACTTTCTGCATCGGCGACGCGCAACCGGCTTAAGTCGCTCATCGTGCGAACCGTTTCCGGAAAAACGGGTCCCCGACTTTCGATCATCTCATACGGAAGGCCCATGGCTTCGGGTATGACCAAGATATCGGAGAAAATGATAGCCGCATCAACGCCGAACGCATCGACCGGTTGGATCGTTACTTCAGCCGCCAGCTCGGGCGTTTTGGCCAGCGTAATAAAACTGCCTGCCCGCTCCCGGACAGCTCGGTATTCGGCTAGCACACGACCTGCCTGCCGCATCATCCAAACCGGCACGCGCTCGGTTAATTCGCCCCGCGCCGTGCGGAGAAATAAGTCATTTTGTAAAGTCATGGTACAAAGATAGGCTTGAACAGCGATTCGTCTGATTATCCTAATTAGTCTGACTAATTTTGTGCTTTCTTAGTTATCAAATTTTGTTAGAGGGAAACATCGGATGCCTTCACTTTTTATTGACGCCGAACGGTTACGTGATTTAAATAGCGGTCTTGGTCAGGTCTGTCTGCACTTAGGGCATGAGTTAGTTCGCCAGCGTCCTGACTCATGGAATATAACCTTTCTGGTGCCCAAAGGGCAGGCCGGAGTTTTTGGCGATTCCGTCGATTACATTGAAGCATCGTGGCAGCGTAAACTCTGGATTCCTCCTCACCCTAAAGTGGGCCGGTATGATGTTTGGCACTGTCTGCACCAGGATTCGGTATACCTGCCCATACGGTCAAAACTGATGCTGACGATTTATGATTTAAATTTTTTGGAACGAGCCGACTATTCGGTTGAAAAAAAAGCGCGTAAACTGGCGCGGCTTCAGCGTAAAATTGACCGGGCTACACTGCTGACGGCTGGGTCGGCCTATACGGCTTCGGTGGTGCGGGAGCATTTGCGCATTCCCGAAACGTTACCGTTCAAAGTCGTGTATACCGGTGTTGCTGTTAGCGAGCAGGATGTACAACCCGATGCGCCACAACCGGCTTTTCTGACCGGCGATGACAAACCGTTTTTTCTGTTTGTGGGCGTTATCCATCCGAAGAAAAACGTTCATACGCTGCTGCCGCTTCTCGAAGCGTTCCCGGATTACCGACTGGTATTAGCCGGACCGGATCGGCATCCGTATGCGCAGCATATTCGCGAACAGGCGCAGAAGCTCGGCGTTGCTGATCGACTCGTCATGCCCGGCCCAGTCGATGAAGCTACCAAACTGTGGCTCTACGCGCATTGCGACGCGTTTCTGTTTCCGTCGCTGTCCGAAGGATTCGGTTTGCCGGTAGCCGAAGCCATGACCTTTGGCAAGCCTGTGTTTATTTCTGATCTAACCAGTTTGCCCGAAGTAGGCGGTAAAGAAGCGTACTACTTTGAAAATTTTGAACCAGAAAGTATGGCGAAACTGATCCACGACGGACTTCACGATTTCGGTCAGAACCCGTTACGGCAGGAGCGATTGCGCCGGCGGGCCGCCAGTTTTAGTTGGCCGAACGTAGCCAGTGAGTACTGGAACCTGTACAAAGGCATCGTGGCCGGAGAACAGTTCGTATAAGCGGTAAGCCATTGATGCGAAAGCGGGGCGTCCCGAAAGGACATCAATGCACAGCCGGTCACGCTAATCCTGTAAATCCCGGTTCATACTAGTTTGTGTAAGCCATGAAAACATACCTTCGATTACTTTCTTTTGCCAAGCCGCTAGGCCGCTTTCTTGCGCCGTTTGTGCTAACGTCCCTGTTCGCCAGCGTGTTCGGCGTATTGAATTTTACGCTGCTGATTCCGTTGCTGAGCATTCTGTTCAACCAGGTGAATCCAGCGCAGATGCAAAAATTTTTGAGTCAGCCAGCGCCAACGTTGACAACATCGCCTACGGCAGCATTCAACTACTATTTCGCCCAGGTTTATGAGCAATACGGGAAGATTGGTACGCTTCAATTCGTCTGCGGTGTCATTGTCCTGTCGGTACTGCTCAGCAATGTGTTCAAATATTTGTCGGTCAGGCAACTGGAGTCGTTCAAGGCGCGCATGGTAGCCAAGCTGCGGGAGACTGTATTCGGTCAGACGCTTCAATTGCACCTGGGATTTTTTTCCAATGAGCGAAAAGGAAACCTTATTTCCCGCATCACCACCGACGTACAGGAAGTCGAAAATTCGATTGCCAACTCGCTTTCGGCAGCCTCGAAAGAAGTATTTCTGCTGATCGGCTACATCATTGCGTTGTTGAGCATTTCGGTGAAGCTGACCTTATTTGCCATCATTGTCATCCCCATTTCGGGCGGTTTTATTGCCACGTTGGTTCGTAAAATGAAGCGTGATGCGCAGGAAGGTCAACAACGGCTGAGCGGTCTGGTGAGTTTGCTGGACGAAACCTTCGGGGGAATGCGCGTGGTGAAAGGCTTTGTGGCCGAAGGATTCATCATGGATAAATTCCAGCGCGAAAACGAAGGATACCGGCATGCGGTGCGGTCGCTGGCAAACCGGCGTGAACTGGCTTCGCCTTTCTCGGAAGTTATGGGCGTAGCTGTCGTTGCTGGTATTCTGTTGTACGGTGGCACGCTGGTATTGAGCGGGCAGTCGGATCTGATGGCGTCTGAATTTATTACCTACATCGCTATTTTTTCGCAGGTAACACGCCCTGCCAAAGATATTTCGAATGCGTTTAGTGGATCGCAGCGGGGCCTGGCTTCGGGCGAGCGGGTGCTTGAGCTAATCGATACAATTCCTGTCGTTCAGGATAAACCGGGTGCGGTAAAATTGGGTGATTTCCAGCAAAGTATTTCGGTCAGGAACGTATCGTTTGCTTATAACGCCGATACGCCGGTTTTGCGTGATGTTACCTTTGACCTGCCCAAAGGCAAAACGATTGCGCTGGTCGGGGCGTCGGGTGGCGGAAAATCGACCATCGCCGACTTGGTTCCCCGCTTTTACGATCCAACCGGCGGACAAATTTTAATTGATGGCGTCGATCTACGCGATTGTACGATGGAATCCCTGCGGGCGCAGATGGGTATCGTGACTCAGGAAAGCATTTTGTTCAACGACACGATTTTCAACAACATCGCATTCGGTAGTGTGACTACAGAAGCCGACGTGATGGAAGCCGCCCGGATTGCCAATGCCCATGAGTTTATCATGGCCCAGCCGGACGGTTACCAGACGGTTATCGGTGACCGGGGCGGAAAACTGTCGGGAGGGCAGCGGCAACGCATCAGCATCGCCCGCGCTATTCTAAAAAATCCACCGATTCTTATTCTCGATGAGGCCACTTCGGCGCTTGATACCGAATCCGAAAAGCTGGTTCAGGAAGCGTTAACGCGTTTGATGGCTAACCGGACAACGCTTGTTATTGCCCACCGACTCAGCACGATTCAACATGCCGACGAAATTTTGGTGGTGAATCAGGGACGTATTGTTGAACGGGGGCGGCATGATGAGCTACTGACGGTAGATGAAGGCTTTTACCGCAAGCTGAGCACCATGCAAAATGTATAAAAGTGTCGCTATGGAATGGTGTTGCTTACAGCGAGGTATGTAATTTACCGATATTTTTTTGCATTAAATTACTGTTGAAAATTGTTATTAAGCGGTTGTTTTGGTGCCACTTGATCAAATAACTTCAAATTAGCCCGAAAATATTTCAGAAGCCGAAAACCGTAGGGTGCATTTCCGCGTAGTTAGTGTCAGTTTCTCGATGACCGGGAAATAACTCCACTAAACAGTTAATACACTCAATGGAAAAACTACCAAACGACCCAACGGTAACCCCGCAGGGCCTGACCGGTAAAGCCTCGGCCGCTCTCGGACGCCGTGTGTTTATGCGCTACCTCGGCGCTACTGCAGCAGCAGGTGTTGTACTAAGTGCTTGTCACGATCAAGTTGTTGATCCAACTGCGGCTAGAGGTTCAGCTCGCGCCGGAGAAGCCATCGACTTGGGTGATATCGGTTCCAAAGACGTAAACGTGCTGAACTATGCGTACGCTCTGGAACAACTGGAAGCCGCTTTCTACTCAGAGGTGATCAAAATGCCTTACATGGGTATGAACGGGTATGAAAGAGCCATTCTGATGGAGATCCGCGATCATGAGATCATCCACCGCGATTTGTTTAAAGCGGCTCTGGGCAGCGCAGCCATCCCTGGTTTGACGCCGAACTTTAGCAGCATCAACTTTAACAGCCGTGAGTCGGTTCTAGGTACAGCGCGCGTTTTCGAAGCAATTGGTGTTTCTGCTTACAATGGTGCTGGTAAATACATTACAACGCCTGACTATCTGATACTTGCTGGTAAAATCGTTTCAGTAGAAGCGCGTCATACCGCCATCATCAGTGAACTGATCAAACCACAGACCATGTCTTTTGCCGGTGACGATATCGTTGCGGCTGCTTCTGGACTCGGTGAAGCTCGGACGCCGGAAGAAGTGTTGACACTCGTTCGGCCTTATGTTCAAGAAATTCTTAATGGTAAAAACGGACGTCGTGCATAACCACCAATAGCCATGAATCTACAAAACATACTTAATGAAATTGAGAAGGTTGATGCTGACGTATTCGAACGGGTAGCGCATGTATCTCGTCGTCACGTTTTCCAAAACCTACTCAAAAAATCAATCAAAGCCGCAGCACCCGTAGCGTTGGGTGCGGTCTTGAACAACGCATACGCCCAGAACAGCTCTGTCGCTGACGTACTTAACTTCGCGCTGACGCTCGAATATTTGGAAGCCGAATTCTACAATCGTGGTCTGGCCACCGGTGGTCTGATTACGGGTATGGAAGGATGGAACACGTTCCAGCAGATTGCCAAGCACGAAAACGCACACGTAGCGTTGCTGAAATCGGCTCTTGGTAGTGCTGCTATTATGAAGCCTAACTTCGACTTCACAGCCAAAGGTGCTTTCCCAGATACGTTCTCGAACTACCGGACGTTCCTGACGCTGGCTCAGGCTTTTGAAGATACGGGTGTTCGTGCTTACAAAGGCCAGGCTGGTAACCTGATCAGCGCACCAGACGTGCTGACAATCGCGCTACAGATTCACTCGGTAGAAGCGATGCACGCAGCCAAAGTTCGCTACCTGAACGGTGGTCGTGGATGGATCGTAGGTGCTGAAGGAGTACCAGCTGCTGTCTATGCGGGTGAAGACGTTCGCATGCAGGGTGGTGTAGATCTGGTGGAACTGACCAAACAAAACGTAAACCGCGTCACGGAAGCATTTGACGAGCCGCTCACGAAAGCACAGGTGTTGGCGATTGCTACCCCGTTCTTAGCGTAAATTAGTGGAGTTAGTAGTAAGTTGGGGAGTTACCGGTCAATTTCGGTTAACTCCCCAACTTTTTTATTGAACTGGTGTAGCCGTTACGCTACGCAGGCGCATAGCCGACCCTTTTTCGAGGTTGTTTTGTGGATTGAGCAAACAAATCTGATTGATAATACCGCTCCATCCGGCATGCCCGTTCAGCGTAATTTCATACGTTCGAAATTGGCCATCCCCGATAATCGGAAAGTCGATCTGCCGATCCGGGCCGTCCAGGAAATCGTAATCTTCGGGTTTGCGCCAAACCAGCCGAGCCGTAGTTGCCTTTGTGGTAAAAGCGGCCTGTACGTAGATTTTTGGCACGTCGGTGGGCTTCCAGTAAACAAATGGGCTACATACCCGGAAGTTAGCCTTAGTCGTATCTGCGCGCTGCCAACGAACGGTCAATTCATTCTGAATGGGCCAGCCTTTGTCATGAACATTGTAGTAATACCAGCCCTGACGGTCATTGGCAAATTTGAAGTTAGGAACCGTTTCGGGACGGGGCTTGCTGTAGACATACTGTCGAATGTCGGTCAGTGACCCAAGTATCAACGTGTACTCAAACTTATAAACGCCGTTGTAATCGATTTGCATGAACCCATCAGCGTTCATGTAGAAACTAGCAACATCGAACTCCTTCCCGACACGTCCTGAACCAAACCCGTTCGTTTTAAACCGAAATTGATTGGGTTGGTATAAACCAACACCCCGCCCGTCGGCATTGAGCAGCGCCGTCCAGTTTTCGGTAGTATAATGACTGATCATGTCGCGCTCCGACAGCTCGGTAACGGCACCGTTTGTAAAAGGTTGATTGCCCTTGTAAGTGACCATGCGATACCACGGTGCATTAAGGTAAACACAGGGCATTTCCTGCGTACGGGCGTCATACTGATTGGTGTCTGCCCGGTTGACGGTTGTACGGCTGCGTACGTGTACCGTGTTGTCGCGCAACTCAATCCAATGCTCCATAACACAGTCCGCTGGTTCATCGAAAAGGGGCCAGATTAACGGAATGGTCTTAACGTACAGCGTATTTTGTCCCTGCTGATAGCTGACGACCCGCGCCGGGTGATTGTAATAATCGCCCGTTTGAACCGGATTCCAGCCTAGGTTACGCCAGAAATAAACCGGATCTTTTCCGTTCACTGAGTAGGGGTAAGGACCCGCGTAGAGGGATGTTTGCAGTTGTCGTCCCAGGTCATAGTTGTTAACCATGTTCTCTGAACTCCCTGCTTCAGACAGGTAACCAATAGCACCGCCCATGTTCAGGTCAATGGCAAGCTTGACTTTGTCGTTGTTGATAAACAGGCGATTGGGATTGACGGGTTGTGTCTGCGGAGGCTGAGGGTCGGTTGGTGCGGTGGGTGGCGTATAAGGTGCCGTTGCGGGAAAGTCGCGTACGCAGCTGAACGACAGCGCACCAATGAACAGACAGAGAGCCTGTAAGGTAAAGTAAGTTGAGCGCATACATTAAAAACAGATTAATCCAAAGGTAGGTCCGGAGCCCCCATTTTTCAATTATTCTTAGTTACTGACCGATTTATACGCTGTGGTTTAGCCAGTTTCTAAAATTCTCCTTTTCCTTTCGCTCGTAAACCCCTAATTTTGCAGGATTTTTGACCACCCTGCATTGCTTTGGTTGTCAATAAGCCTGCGTTCGTCACTAGTTAACCGTTCATCATCCATTCGGGACCGCCCGATTTGCTCTTGTGGTAAATTCGTCGGTGCGGTTCATTGCCTGCTGAAAAATGCCTAAAAACGCTCAAATCCGCTCGGTTCTTATTATCGGTTCTGGCCCTATCGTTATCGGACAGGCCTGTGAATTTGATTATGCCGGTTCACAAGCGGCCCGTTCCATTCGGGAAGAAGGTATTGAAGTTGCCTTGATTAACTCCAATCCGGCCACAATTATGACTGATCCGATCAACGCCGATCACGTCTATCTGATGCCGCTGGAGAAAAAATCTATCGTCGAAATCCTGAAGAAACATCAGGAAATGGGTCGGCCCATCGACGCTGTCCTGCCGACAATGGGTGGCCAAACAGCATTGAATCTGGCTATCGACTGCGATAAGGCAGGTATTTGGGAAAAATACAGTGTGAAGATTATCGGTGTCGATATCCGCGCCATCGAGACAACGGAAGACCGGGAGAAATTTCGGTTGCTCATGCTTCAGCTGGGCGCGGGTGTGTGCAAAGGCCGCACGGCTCGCTCGTTCCTCGAAGGAAAAGAAATTGCGCAGGAAATCGGCTTCCCGCTGGTTATCCGTCCGTCGTTTACACTTGGCGGTACGGGTGGCGGCTTCGTCAATACCCCCGAAGAGTTTGATAAAGCACTGACCAACGGTCTCCATGCGTCGCCGGTACATGAAGTACTGGTCGAGCAAAGTGTGATGGGCTGGAAAGAGTATGAGCTGGAGTTGCTGCGTGACCACAACGGCAACTTCGTGATTATCTGTTCGATCGAAAACTTCGATCCGATGGGTATTCACACCGGCGACTCGATCACGGTAGCGCCCGCGATGACGCTGCCCGACACGCTTTATCAGCAAATGCGGGATCTGGCTATCCGGGTTATGGGCGGTATCGGACAATTTGCGGGCGGCTGTAACATTCAGTTCTCTGTAAATCCGCAGACTGACGAAATCATCGTCATCGAAGTAAACCCACGGGTAAGCCGTTCGTCGGCTCTGGCTTCGAAAGCGACGGGTTATCCTATCGCCAAGATTTCCGCCAAGATGGCCGTCGGTTATAACCTCGACGAACTGATCAACCCCATTACGGGTACGACCTCGGCCTTCTTCGAGCCAGCAATCGACTATGTGATCGTGAAAGTGCCGCGCTGGAACTTCGACAAGTTTCCGGGTGCCGATCGTTCGCTGGGCTTACAGATGAAGTCGGTCGGTGAGGCTATGGGTATTGGTCGCAACTTCCAAGAGGCTTTGCAAAAAGCCTGTCAGTCGCTGGAGATTCGCCGGAATGGCCTCGGTGCCGACGGTCGCGAACTAGCCGACCGGGAAGCGCTTCGCCAAAGTCTGGCGCATCCGAGCTGGAACCGTCTGTTCCATATTTACGATGCATTTAAAGCCGGAATGTCGTTCCGCACGATTCAGCAGCTGACTAAAATCGATCCCTGGTTCCTACACCAGATCGAGGAGCTGATCGAGCTGGAACGCGAGATGGAACAATACGATCTGGACGATCTGCCGCCTGAATTGCTGCGCATTGCCAAGCAAAAAGGGTATGCCGACCGTCAGCTGGCTCACCTGTTGCAGGTTAGAGAAAGCAAGATTTATGACTACCGTCAGAAGCACAATATCCGTCGCGTGTTCAAATGCGTGGATACCTGCGCAGCTGAGTTCGAAGCCCGTACGCCGTACTACTACTCGACGTTTAACAACCAGTTGCCGATCACGACCGACCGTCCAGAACCCGTTTCGGATCTGCCCGGTAACGAGTCGATTCGGTCGAATCGGAAAAAAATCGTCGTGTTAGGTTCGGGGCCAAACCGTATCGGTCAAGGAATTGAGTTCGATTACTCGTGTGTTCACGGCGTCCTGGCGGCCAAAGAAGCGGGTTACGAAACGATCATGATCAACTGTAACCCTGAAACGGTGTCAACTGATCCCGATATTGCCGACAAACTGTACTTCGAGCCAGTCTTCTGGGAGCACGTTCACGCGATCATCATGCACGAACAGCCAGAAGGCGTGATCGTGCAGCTGGGTGGACAAACGGCACTCAAGATGGCCGAGAAACTGACCCGCTACGGAATCAAAATTATCGGTACAAGCTGGGAAGCGCTTGATCTGGCCGAAGATCGGGGGCATTTCTCGGACATGCTGCGTAAGCTCGACATTCCGTATCCGAAATTCGGAACGGTACGGGAGTCGGAAGCCGCTATTGAGTTGTCGCGAGAGTTAGGCTTTCCGCTGCTGGTTCGTCCAAGCTACGTGTTGGGTGGACAAAATATGAAAATCGTCATCAACGAAAACGAGCTTGAACAGCACGTGATGAAGATTTTAAGCGATATTCCAGACAACAACATTCTGCTCGACCACTTCCTCGAGAATGCCATTGAAGCCGAAGCCGACGCAATCTGCGACGGTGAAGATGTGTACATCATCGGTATCATGGAGCATATCGAACCAGCGGGCATTCACTCGGGCGACTCGTACGCGGTGCTGCCGACGTTCGATCTAAGCGATAATGTGATCCGGCAAATTGAAGAGCACACCAAGAAGATTGCGGTGGCGCTCAAGACGGTTGGTCTGATCAACATTCAGTTCGCCATCAAGGACGAGGTGGTTTACATTATCGAAGCGAACCCACGGGCTAGCCGGACGGTACCGTTTATCTGCAAGGCGTACCAGGAGCCGTACGTAAACTACGCAACGAAGGTGATGCTGGGCGACAAGAAGGTAAAAGACTTCGACTTTAAACCGGTCAAGAAAGGCTACGCCATCAAGATTCCGGTATTCTCGTTCAGCAAGTTCCCGAACGTAAACAAGGAACTCGGCCCCGAAATGAAGTCGACCGGCGAAGGAATCTACTTCATCGATGACCTGACGGACGATTTCTTCCAGAAGATCTACGCTGAACGGAATCTGTATCTAAGCCGGTAGTGCAGGCTAATCTGTAAACAAGAAGTGGTGTCGGTTTTGAGAAACCGACACCACTTCTTGTTTACAGATTAGTTGACGAATGCCTGTTCGTTTAGAAGCCTAAGCCAACGGCCATTGCCCGCGCCAGAAGAGGAAAATCAGCAACCGCAGTGGCCTGTCCTGTTCCCAGGTTTATCTGATATACTTTAGTGACCTGCTGCGCCGAAGAACCCGTCTGCACCTCCGTTCGTAACAGTGCGTAAGCCATATTGCTACTGCCGCCAATATCGAAGCCCGTAGCGCCTTCAATGTTTACGCCCAGTTGTCCTACCGTCACCAGCCCACCATTGTTTGGCGGATCTTGCCGAACGAGACGGTCAAGCTGAGAATCCAAATCGTACAGTACAGTTGAGGTTGCACCCGCAAAGTTGTTAGTATAGGCGGCTGCCGTAATCGCACCATTACCGGAGCCGGAGGTATAGGCTAAAGTTCCATCGATAGCGGCTACTGTTCCGTCATTGGGGTTAAGCCGGAGATTCTGACCAGACGAAGTGACCAGTCGAATGCGGTCAACGGTTGGGTTGAAATCGAAACCAACGTCGGTACCGGTTATTGCTGGTGAGAAAGGTCCCGAACCTACCATTGTTGCTGCTCCACTTGATGTATTGATCGTGTACAGGCGGCTCGTGTTACTGACGGCGTAAAGCTGCCCATTGGCTGGCCGGAAATCGATTCCGTAAATCATGTCGTTCGGTGCCAGACCCGTCAGGGTTTTTGATACGTAGCTGCCTGGAGATGTCGGGTTGAAAGTAATCAGGTTGTTGAACCGATCAATGGCATAAGCGACGGGTTCCGTTGGAATGGCCAGACCAACAATACTCGTTGAGCCGGGCAGATCGCCCAAACGTTCGATGCGACCACTCGTCAGGTTGACCTGATAAAGCCCCTGAGTCGTACCGCTGATCAGCGTAGCGATAGCACTGCCGTCGGGAGCAATGTCGAAGCTGCCCGTACCGGCAATATCAACGCCCAGCGAGCCGACTTCAACCAGGGTGCCGTTGTTTGGCGGGTCCTGCCGGTATAATTTGTCGGTAACGGGGTCAATATCATATAACGTCGTTGTCGTAACACCCGAGCGATTGTTTGTATAAGCCACTCCTGAAACCGCTACGTTGGGTACACCATTGATAGGGCCATCGACAATCATCACGGCACCCGTTTCTGGGTTCAAGCGTAAATTCTGTCCTCGGTTGGTAACTAACCGGATACGGTCAACAGTTGGATTAAAATCGAAGCCTACCACATCCCCGTTGATACCGGGCGAAAACGGTCCTGAACCGAGGGCTGTTGCTGCGCCGTTTGTCAGGTTGATCGCGTAAATCCGGCTTCCATTACTTACCGCATAGAGCTGACCGGTGGCGGGCCGAAAATCAATAGATACTAGTCGTTCATTGTTTAAAATTCCCGTGATGCTGATTGTTCCCATGTTTACGCCAGGGTTCTGCGTGTTTAGCTTTAGCAGCTGATTGTTGTCGGTCAACACGTAGAACATGTAATCAGCGGCCAGACGGGCGTTAGCCGTAGAAGCACTCGCTGGTTCGAGTTGGGTTTGCGTGTCCCGGCAGGCGTTGAGTGTTACAAGGGAGCCAATCGCCAGCGTTCCAAACAGAATGCGGAAAGGTTTGCTATTGAACATAGTAGTAAGGAAAAGTTTTCATAATCGCTTATAACAGCACGAGTTATACGGTGAAGAACCTCAGCTGGATTGGTTTAGATTAAAAAAAGATTAAAATTATATTAAGCGGATGGTGGCAACCCGTACTAACCCCACCCGCTTTATGCTGAAAAGGGCATAAAAAAATCCTCATCGACTGATGAGGATTTTCAAAAGATTTTGTGCGGGCGACTACCGACGGTAGCGGCTCCGGTATTCAGGTCCTACGCCAAAACCGTAGCCCAGCGTCAAGGTGATGGTTGAGTTGTAAACGTTCTGCTGGCCAGTTCCACCCCGGATAGGCTGTCTCGTTATGTCGGCAAGACCAAATGTGTAACGAGCGTCAATCAGGAACCGTTGCCGTTCACCCCATCCCGGAAAATTCAGCTGAAAGCCAGCGAGAAGGCCAAGATCAAGGTTTTTGAACGCAGCGGAATTGTCTACATCAGGCTGAGCAGCACCGTTGGTCTTTTGCTTGACGGTTTGCGCGCTCAGTGGTATCGCTAACGAGGGACCAAAAAATAGGTTTGGTCTAAAATTGCCATCCAGCGTCAAGAAGTACCGCAGCGCCACCGGAATTTCTAAGTAATTGATTCGGTGCTTAAATTCTTCGGGTACACCATTGGTGTTTCCTTCAAATTTGCCCCCACGCTGGGAGTACAACACATCAGCAGAGACACCGAAATGGTTCAGGGAGCTATACATTAGGAAAGCGCCCGCCGTTAGACCCGGCGTTAACTTGAAATTTTGTACGTCGCCCCGTAATGTGGACAAATTCAAGCCAACACGTGGTCCTGCACTAAAACGTTGCTGTGCGTAAGTAGTTGATAAGCAAGTTAAAAGGGCTACGCATGGAATGGCTAGAGAACGTAGCGTAATTGAGCGAAACATAGACTGTAAAATATGTGGTTACGCGGGGTTAACGCTCGGCGTTTCCGAAATGTTTTACTCTACTACCCTACTTCTTATGTTGCGGTTTAACTGTATCGCTCGAACAGCTACCTTTTTTTCAGTACACCTCCACTATTGACAATGGCGATTGAAGGCTCGTTGACTATCCGTTTAATTCATTTTGACGGCCAACAACTTCTATGGGTTGATTCATCGAGCGGGTTGTCTCGATGCGTAAAGTAGTTCTGGGTTTGGTTACGGATTTTGATCTGGCGGGGTGCTTCGCAACAAAAAAGATGAAATAGATGGCCATCGCCAGCATGAACAGGATAGCAGCTGTTGTCGTGGCAATCCACAGGGGCCAGAGCCGCTTTTTGGTCGCCGACTCATGGATACGATCCTGAAGCGCATCCCGCAAACTGGCCAGTTGTTCGGCTGTAGGCGTTGCTGTTTGCTGCATCGCTTCCAGTCCCGCCAGCGCATCGGCGTAGAAAGGATCTTCCAGGAGTATCCGCTCAACCCGGTGCTGTGCCGGACCACTCAGCCGACCGGCCTGATAAGCGCGCAAATCGTCAAAACTCAATTGGTCATTCATAATCATAATGCAGACATGCCGTCCGAGTCATTTGCTCATACAAAGTTTCAGCATTCGACGGCCGTTTTGCAAATAACTTTTCACTTGCTTTAAGTCAAAGCCTGTTATGTCAGCGACTTCGGCATAACTTTTTTGGTTTAAATAAAATAAGGTTAGACACGAACGCTGTTCGGTCGGTAGCGTTTGCAGACAAGCCTCCATGCGGGTCAGATCTTCTTCGAGATCAAGCGTCCGGTTATCCAACTCGTCCGCAATCAGGGCCGTATTGACGTAGTCGTCGGTTTCGGCGTCGGATGCCAGTCCTGTCAGTTGTACCGCTTTGGGAGATGCTTGCTTTTTGCGTAACTGCATCAGGCAGTAGTTTCGGGCAACGCTGTGCAGCCAGGACTGAAACTGTTGCACATCGTGTTTTCGTAGATCCGAGACTAGTTGTTCAAAAAGCTGCATCACGGCGTCTTTCGCTTCCTCTTCGTCGCGCAGGTAGTTGTAGCAAACTGCGTATACCAACTCCATGTGTCGCTCATAGAGTTCGCCCAGAACGGCCAAATTGCCCGTAGCACGGTAAGCGGAAATGTATTCCGCGTCGGTGGTGAGTTTGGGTTTCCGAAACCGTTTTAAAAACATACGTTCCTGCTTACTTACTTTCTAGATGAAGTAACGCATCAAATTCCATAAGAAACCGGTGAATAGACAACGTAGTAACCAGTAATTTTTTACGCTAACGTCAAAACAGCGACTCGATCGAAGCCGTCTTAATAAAGTGACGCAGCGGAACGGTTTCGAATTGATTGTAAGAAATAACCTTCTGTACGTCGCATTCGTTGAGTGTATACACAAATACTCAACGCCATGAAACGGATCGTATGTATTGCCAGCCTGTTTTGCATTGGACTAACGGTCAACGGCTACGCCCAAAGCAATCAGGCCCCAACCATGCAGCAAACAACCTCAACGGAAGACAGCCGACGCGCTAATCCGCCAAAGCCGATGATGAAAACCAACGGCGCTCAGGAGCGGAAAGCGCTGGATAAAGCAATGGATACTGCGTTACCCAAAAACCGGACACGTCCTGATCGCGAGCAACGTCGCTTACGGCCCGATTCACTTCGGCGGGGAGGAGCTACCCGGGTTGATACACTTCGATAGGCGCAACCAACTACCGGACTGGCGCTCTCTGGTGAAGCAGGTGATGAACAACGGGCTGACCGTTGATCAGTGGCTTTATGCTTTGTAGAATGTGGTAATCGTGCTGCGAAAGGTGCTGATGCTGTTGCAAGTGCTCCGCCCACGATCCTACCTGAAACGTTTCAATAAAGTGGCTAGGGTTGCTTAAATCCTGATAAACGTCCCATTCCAAGGCTCCATCCCGTAGACGGGTCCGGCCTATCTGCTGCATAGCCGTCAAAAAATCGTGGTGATTTCTTGTCTCCACCGTGTAATCAATCGTGACAAGTACGGGACCGTCGGAGGGTTGCAGATCGACAATAACTTCCGGGTCGGGCCAGGCCAGAGCAGGCTGATGGTTGATCTCACTGATGGGATGGAGTTTGTAACGATAAGCCAGCAGCGAGCCACCCACGAGTCCAACACCCGCCGTTGCCAGCGTGTAGGATAACGGCAACAGGTGATTGAGAGCCCCCCAGAGAAAGCTGAAGATGGCCATTCCACCCTGAAATACCAGCAGGTAGATAGCCAGCACGCGTGCTTTTACCCAAGTCGGCGCTGAATACTGCGCACTGATGTTAAGCGACGTAAGGACAATAAGCCAGCAAAAGCCCGCGACATACAGCAACGGCATCACCAGATAAGCCTGCGGTAAGAAACCAATTACGGCCAATATGCAGGCGAAACCCAAGCCCCCGGCCAATAATAACGTATCGAGGTTGAACCGCTGCCGAAGCCGCGATAAGAGAAAAACGCCTGTGATCGAACCCGCACCCATCATGCCGAGCAAGGAACCGTAGCCACTGGCCTGAAAGTGAAGCTGCTGCCGGGCGATCAGGGGAAGCAACGCCCAGATGCAACTAGCAAAACTGACAAAAAGCAACGCGTGGGCCAGTACACCGCGCAATGGTTCTGAATACCGGGCGTATCGGATTCCGGCCCCGAGTGCTGACCAGACGTTTCCGCCAACCTGTTTGTTCTCGATAGTTGCGTCGGTACGCCATCGGATCAGCACAATCAACATGTATACCGATGACAGCGCGTTGGTGGCAAACACTGCGTAGTACCCTGTCTGCGCAACCAGGAGTCCGCCGATAGCTGGACCAACGGATCGGGACACGTTCGTAAGCGCCCCGTTCAGCGCAACCGCCGACGGTAAGGCATCACGACCAACGATTTCGGGGGTTAAGGACTGCCAGACGGGATTAAAACTGGCGTTGCCAAGCCCGAGCAGAAACGTGAAAAACAACAAAAAGCTTGGTCCGACGAGGTTGTAATACGTAAGCACCGTCAACGCGATGCCGACAATAATCTGAAAGATAACCGATCCGATGAGCAGACTGCGTTTGTTGAAAAAATCGGCTAGTGTTCCCGCAGGTAGCGCGGCAAAAAGCACCGGCAGGGTAGTGGCGGTCTGCATCAGGGCAACCAGTGTCGATGACGTCGTCAGGTTAGTCATCAGCCACGAACCGCCCGTATTCTGAACCCACGTACCGATATTCGATACCATAGAAGCAATCCATAGCGTTCGAAAAAGCGGGTTTTGTAAAGGCGAACGGGTCTGAACGGGGGCTGAGGCAGTCATAATTGCAAAACGGTATAAATCAATTACCGAAAATTCGCTGTTTTGTTAATCCTTGGCTGCTATCCTCAACAAAGTGTGTCGAAAGAGGCAAATAGACGATGGGTTCAAACAAAATTCCTCGTTATCGAGTCCTTTTGTGACAAACCAGAAAAACGTTATGATTAAGTTAATGATAGGTGCCTTACTGATAACGGCCACAGCTCTGGCCCAGACACCACCACAAACCGGACAAACAAGCTCGCCCAAGCTGGTATCAACCTCGGCAGCGTCGGGTAACAAATCGAACAAGCAAACGGCGGCATCGGCTGGAACGTCCTCCAAATCAACAACAACGAAAAGCGCATCAGCGACCGCCACAGCGGCTGATGCCGCCCGGCGCTCACCGAACAAAAAAATACCAGCGCCGTCAATGAAGGACAACCTGGAGAGCAAAGACAACGCGCTTCCCAGCTACAAGCAAGCGAAAACGGGGGCTGGAAAAGAACGAACACAGCCTAAGTACACGCCACGTCGGACGGCATCCGGTGCCCGGCCCGATACCATGAACAAGCGGAAGCCATAAGAAGCCACAAAAAGAAAAAAGTAGCGCATTTGTCCGACAAATGCGCTACTTTTTTGGCTTGACCAGTAGTTCATAGAAGACTACTTATCTTTCTCGCGCTTTCGTTCTTCGCGCTTTTTCTGACGTGCTTGTTTGCGTTCTTCCCGTTTTTCCTTGCGCTCTTCCTTTCGCTCGGCCCGCACTTTTTTTCGTTCAGCCTTCCGGGCCTCCCGCTTGGCTTTGTAATCGTCTTTAAACGTTTTCAGCGCGTCCTGTAGGGTGACATTGTTGTCGAACTCGCCCCGGAAAGCTTGAATATATGCGTTTCGTAATACGCCGAAGACGGTGGGCCAGATGGGCGTTTCAACGTTTTCGATTGTACCGGTCAGTGGAATACGGGTCGCTACCTGATCGTGCTTCTGATTTTTTAGAATAGCCGTACCAGCCTGCGCAATAAGCTCCGTAAAAAACTTGCCGACCGACCGCCCTTCATGCTCATTGAGCTTGAAGATTTTCATGTTTTTGGTAAGCGGCTTGAGGTAGCCATTGAGCTTGCTGTTGTACATCGCCATCTCACTGTATACACTCAGCGTTCCACGCTCAAAATCGATGTTGGCGTACTCACGGGCGAGTGGATTCAGTTTTACCAACTGCAACTCGTTGAACTTGAGATGGTAATCAAAATCCGGCGTAACTTTCAACAGGTTCATGTCGGCGTTGAACGCCATTGTTCCACCGTAGCCCGGCACGTTACCCGTAGCCACCACCGGCGAGGGAAGCTTTTTGTCTTTATCTTCGACGTTACGGATGTTGCGGATCTCGCCCTGAAATTGTTTGAGGGAAAGGTCGGCGCGGGGCTGGGTAATCAGGCTGGTCAGATTGATTGTCCCATCGATAACGGCAAAGCGGTTGATGTTGATCGGTAACAGCTTTTTCAGATAAGCCGTCCAGTCCACTTCGGCACCGGTCTGACTGCTGGATTCGCTTTCGCTAAAGGCAAAATTGAGTTCTGGCTGGTAACATTCGACCTCACTCACCAACCGCCCCTTAAACAAAGATTTCCATTCAACGGAAAGGTCCGTTTTGGGAATGTACAGAAAGGGTTCTTTAATTTTTCCGTTAATCTTACGGACGCGTAAATCGTCGATTTGGTAAGCGCCCCGGATCAGTTGAATATCGATATCGTCAACATGACCGGTATAGTCGCCCATGTCGGCCAGCGTTTTGTTGACATACCGCAGCACAAAATAAGGCAGTAGGATGCGGGCGATTATGAGGAGGACAACAAGCGCAATCAGAAATTTTGTTGTTCGTTTCAAAACATTGCGTGATTGGTGTAACGTCTTGATAAACGAGTAACCTCACTAATTGGTTAGCGGAATGACGGGTTAATTAAGTAAAAGGTAAACCCGGCAGTTGACCCAATGCGAACGTAAATCCGCTGGTCAATTGCCGGGTTTGGCCGCTCGGTGATGGTGTTTTAGCGTCGGCTTGGTGAGAATTTCCGTCCGTCTAGTGTAGTGTATTTGAAATCAGTCCCTCCTTCGAAACGAGCATCGTCGAAGTTGGTGCCGCGTGGTAAGTGGGTGTATTTGAAATCAGCCATGCGGCTGAACCGAGCTTGTTGGAAGTTGACTCTTTCGTCAAACTTCGTGTATTTAAAGTCAGCGTAATTGTCGAACGCTACCTTCTGGAAAGCAGACGATTCGTTGAAGTTAGCGTATTTAAAATCGGCGTATCCACGGAAGCTAGAGCCACTAAAATCAGCATCATTGTGGAATTTAGCGTATTTGAACAAAGCGATTTCGCGAAAGGTGTTGTCGGTAAAGAGCGCCCGCTGCCCGAAATTTGAGTATTTGAACGTAGCGTCGTCCTCAAACGTGCAATTTTGAACGGTCACGGCTTCCGTAAAATCGGCGTTGTAGACCGTGTTGCTTATGCTGATCACCCGTCGTTCTTCGGATGCGTCAGTGCGGTAAGCGAGAAATTTACCTTTAAAAACGCAGTTTTTGAAAGAGATGGGAGCTTCGACTACGCTCAGATACTCGCGTGATTCGCCTTTCCAGCTACCTTCCCGCACTTCTTTCCGGTTGGCCAAATTCGTGAGGTCGAGGTCGCCGGTGATCGTTGCGTTCTGGTACGAAACGGCTTCTTTTCGATTGATTTTGGCGATGATATCACGGGCATCAACCGTCGTCTGGGCCAGCGTGGGTGCTAATGCGATAAGGAAAAGAAAGGTTGATGTGACTAGTTTTTTCATGGTGCTTCTGCTCGTGTTGTTTGGATAAAGATGCAGACCATGACCGGAAGGTTGCGTGGCTTGTCAAAAATCAGGCGATTATCTTTCGCTACGCTCGACAACTTCGGAAACCTGGCAAAATAAAACCGCCGGAACGAATCCCGGCGGCTGATGTAGACAATAGTAGGGTTGGACTTACTCGAGCCACATGACTTTTTCGTAAGCAATTTCGTAATCCATTTCTTCGAGCGGAGTCAACCCGGCAAAATGACCGGTTTCGTCCGTCCGGATGGCATTCCAGCGGCCCGACGCGTCGCGCAACAAAAGTCGGTAGCCGTAAAGCGGATGAAGCGTGTTGCTATCCGTGCGGTGATCCCAGCCGGTTTGGAGTTCAATCGCAAACGCAATTCGATCCATAACCTCGCTCATCTGGCTGGCCAGGGTGTCTATACTATCCAGTTCCTCGATCCACAGCACTAATCCGTCGGTTCCCCAATCAAAATTGAGCGGACTGGGCGTCAGGGTGATAATAGAAGCGTTCATAACAGTTGATTAGTTTGGGTTCATAGAATCCAATAGATACAGAAACTACGAACCTGCTATGCACTTATACTCCAGGATGGGGACGGGGCTAACGACTGGCTGGTTTCGCGCTCTTCGCGCCACTTGCGGAGCCAGAAGCGATACTTTTTACGGCCATAATCCATAAATCCGGGAATAGACGTGGCATCGATGGCAAACAGCCGATGAGGCCGTTGTTTCATCACGCCGATAAACACGAACTTGAACTGCCGGGTAGAAGCCCACTCGGCACCGTCGGCGTGCCGCAGGCTATCCACGTAAAAGGCGGCCTGCCGGTCGTAATCGTAGGTATAGCACGATTCCAGAAATTGAGCCTGCGTACGAGCCGAGGTCGTTTTTATGTCAACGATCAGCGCGTTCCGGCGTTTGGGACTTGTATACACCATATCCAGCCGCGCCTTGCAAGCAACCCCGGTAGTCGGCTCGGTAAAAAGCACGACTCGTTCGCGCTCGGACTGGCGCAGGTAGCGCCGACAAAAAGCATCCTGCCTGATGGTCCGCATCAGCGTGTGGAGCTGCTCGGTTTGAGCCGGAGCCAAGGCGTCCTGAGTTGCGGTCAATGAATCCGCCATGTCCGGGAGCAGTTGCCCGATAACCGTACCGACCGTTTCGGGTTCCAGTAGGTGTTGGTGAAAGGCTCGCCCGAACGCTTTTGTTTTTTCGGGAATAAATCGCGCCGACGGAACCGACCAGTAACCCAAATGCTCTTCTTTGAGCCGCGTCAGGTCTGAATTCGATACACGCGTCAGCGCCCGATAATCATCACCAGGACTGAGCAGTCGCTGGTGACTATGTATCAATTGTTGAGAAGTCATGCGGAAATGGAGTGGTTTGTTGAGTAAGACCCCCGATAAACATTTCATCGAGGGTCACTTTAGGCTACCAATCTTACAATTGTCCGGCTGACAACAGCTCTGGCTCTTCAGTAAGGTTTGCAAACGGGTTGTAATAATTCATCGCCGTTTTGATGTTGGCAATGTCGGTCAGCGTTTCCTGACGGAAGATTTTTACCTCCTGCGCAAACTGTTTCAATTGCGTCGTTTTCTCAACGTCACCCATCTTATAGGAGAAAGTCGAAATGTAGTAGACGCCTTTTGGCTGAATCTTATTATTCTCTTTCTTTTCGGCCACAGCTGTAATTACGACATCGGCCAAGGTCAGATCGTCGTAATAGAGTGGTTCGATAAGCCGGAAAATGTTATCGACTGAGTAGCCATGGAAAAGAATGGCTGATACACAGTTTTTATCGTCGATAAAAAAAAGCTCCGCCCAGTTCTTGGTACCCATGTTGAGGATATTATCCGTGAAGATGCGCCAGGCGATGGGTTGAAACGTTAAGGTACGCCCCAATTTCTCGCTTCCGTTGATGTTGAACACACCTTCTTTCGCATCGAAGCGGTACTGGCGCGGGTGTCCTTCCAGATATTTGTACCGGCGGACAGGCCCATTATTCACGACTTCATTTGTGATTTCCTGAATAATGGAAGCATTACCGCTTTGAATTGTCTCGATTTGGCTTTTGTTTTGTGTGTTCATTAGTATTTGTTGTTTACTGTTCAAGCAGGGGGCCCATGTTGCGGTCCCTTTTGCCTTTTTAAGGGTCGTGTTTACTGACTTAAAGTTACACAGTTTTGCGTAAAAACCAAACCCATTTTGTAAGTATTTTGTAAGGGTTAAAAACGCGTATTTTAGCCTTTTTAAGCCTTGTTTTTAGCGCTTGCTTCGACTTGGTTGTTGAGCGGGTTTTTTACATACCTTTATGTAAAGTCTGGCTTTTTCTATGACCATTCATCTTCGTTTACAGCAGCTAATCGACGCGCTGGACATCAGCGTTCTCGAATTTGCCCGGCAACTGGGTGAGCATCGTGGCGAAAAAGTATACCACATTTTGCACGGTCGCCTGAAACCGCGCTACGATACGCTCGAAAAAATACTGATTGCCTATCCACAGGTCAACGGCGACTGGCTGCTGCGGGGTGAAGGCATCATGTTTAAAACCCTTAACTCGCCCTCGGCGGCTGTTACCACGGAGGAACGGTTACGGAATGTTGAGTTTCTGCTTTTTCAACTGAATGAACGGATGGCTTTGTTGCAGCAGACCAACGATCAGCTGATGGCCGAATTAATGGCATTGAAGAAGTAACCTTGCCAAACAACCCGCCCCTGTTTAGGGTTATAGGTTGAAAACACCTAACGTTATGGCTACGACATCACCATTCGATCCCGATAAAGTTGACCCTGAATTTTATTCGCAAGATCCAAACCAACATGGCGATTCCGATTTCGGTCGTGAATCGGAAGGCGTTGGTACCAATCAGTATAGCAATGCAACGTCCGGAGCCGATATGGAAACGGGCAACATGGAGATGACCCGTGACTCTCGTGAAAGCAACACGGGCGTGGGTCGCGTAGGCGAACCGAAAGGCGAAGAATACGGTACCCACCAGGAATGGGACGTAGAACCCGGTTCGGTAAACGATTCAGGCCAGCCCAAAGGTCGCATGATGAGCGATGAGGCTGCGGCAAAACTAAGTGAAGTTGCCGAAAACCCATCTGACGACGCCTTGTTCCATCGGTCTGATGCGACTTACCTTGAAGAAGGAGACAATCCGAACGAAGGGTACGATCCGCACAATGTTGGGTACGACGGTAAGGACAAATCGAATTCACAATAGAACATACCCTGCTCAGTAATGAGTTTATGGAGCGGCTGGGCAAAACCCGGTCGCTCTTTTTATTGACGATCTGCGGCAACGGGCACCGGTCGGAACAGGATTCTTTCGTAAACTTGCCCGTTAATCACTCAGTCGCCGGACTGCCTGTCCGCTCCATAGTCTTGCTTATCGAAACCCGTGCCTACGCCCGGGCGGGTCTGCTTGGTAACCCGTCTGATGGCTTCTTTGGTAAAACCATCGCTATTAGTGTCCGAAATTTTGGGGCATCCGTAACGCTTTACGAATCGCCGGAACTCATCATAGAGGCCCAGCCGCAGGATACGAACGTTTTTCGGAGTTTGCATCACCTGCGCGATGCTGTCAGTATGCTGGGCTATCACGGCGGTGTTCCGTTGCTGAAAGCGGCTATCAAAAAATTTGGGGAGTACTGCGAAACCCAGCACATCCGGCTGCCCAACCAGAACTTTTCGATTCGGTACAGCACCTCCATTCCACGTCAGGTTGGCCTGTCTGGTTCAAGCGCCATCATTGTCGCTACGTTCCGGGCGCTGATGCAGTTCTACGATGTCGAGATTCCGTTGGCCGTTCTGCCTAACCTGGTGTTAGCTACCGAATCCGAGGAACTGGGCATTACAGCGGGTTTGCAGGACCGGGTGATCCAGTGCTACGAAGGGTGCGTGTACATGGATTTTAACCAGGAAATCATGGAGCGTCAGGGACACGGGCAATACGAGTCCATTGAGCCGCAACTCCTGCCCAAACTGTACATTGCCTACAATACGGATTTGGGTAAGCAGTCGGGACGGGTGCACAACGATGTGCGGTCGCGCTGGCTCAAAGGGGAACCGCTTGTCGTCGAGACGATGAACGCCATTGCCGATGTTGCCCGTGAAGGGCGTGAAGCGTTGGTCCGGCAGGATATCAAACTACTGAACGAACTGGTCAACCGCAATTTCGATCTGCGCGCCCAGATTTATACCATCAGCGAGCGGAACCGAAGCCTGATCGAAGCCGCCCGCGCTTGCGGAGCGTCGGCTTCCTTCACAGGGTCGGGTGGTTCTATCATTGGTCTCTACCGCGACGATGCGATGCTTAACCGACTTTTTGTCGAACTCAAAAAAATAAATGCCCGCGTTATAAAGCCTTACGTTGTCTAACGGGGATAGCAGGGATAGCACTGATAAAAGCTGTTCCCGGCTATCCCTGCATCCTGTCAACTCCTGCTCTCAATAAAGCCCATGATTAAAAAAGCTGTTATTCCTGCCGCCGGACTCGGAACCCGGTTTCTACCGGCTACCAAAGCCCAGCCTAAAGAAATGTTGCCGATTATTGACCGGCCCACGATTCAGTACGTCGTGCAGGAAGCGGTCGATTCGGGTATCGAAGATATTCTGATCATCACCGGCAAAGGCAAACGGGCGATTGAAGATCACTTCGACCGCAATTTCGAACTCGAAGCCCGGCTCGAAGAAAAAGAAGATCAGTTGTTGCTGGACGAGATGCGCCGATTGTCGGACATGGCTAATCTGCACTACGTTCGTCAGCGGGAGCTCAATGGCTTGGGCGATGCGATCTGTTATGCCAAGCACCACGTTGGTAATGAGCCATTTGCCGTGTTGCTCGGCGACACGATCATGGACTCAGTCATTCCGGTTACGCAGCAGCTGATCGACACGTACGCCCAATACGGTGGCTCAGTCATTGCCGTGGAGGAAGTCCCCCATGATAAAGTAAACCGCTATGGCATCGTTGGCGGTAAATCGCTGAGCGATCGAATTCTGGAGCTGGAAACGCTGGTCGAAAAACCGTCCCTGAGCGAGGCCCCGTCGAATCTGGCCATTGCGGGTCGGTACGTGCTGACACCGGAAATTTTTACCATGCTGGAACACACCCAGGTTGGTAAAAACAACGAAATCCAGCTCACCGATGCCCTGCTGCTGCTGCTCAAACGGGAAAACCTATACGCGCACCGCATCGAAGGAAAGCGTCACGACATTGGCAATAAGCTCGATTTTCTGAAAACGACCGTTGAGTTTGCCCTGAAGCGGCCCGAATTTGCCGATAAGTTCCGGGCGTTTCTGGAAGAGATTGTTCGGAAAGAATGAGGTATTTTTTACCGGGGTGCCGCTTTTATAAGCAGCAGTGTCATACCAAACGGTACCATTCCGTTCGTTCCTAGTGTGTTTGAGTAAAATCTTAATAATTCATCGATTATGAAGTTTCTGCGTTTATCTGTTGGGCTGCTGGCCCTCGCGCTAACTGTCAACGTGCAGGCGGACAATCTTCCAAAAAAAGGAAAATGGGAAAGCCTTTTTGACGGCAAAGACCTCAAAGGGTGGCATACGTACCTGAAAGCTGGCGAACCGGCTTCGGACAAATGGGTGGTTGACGATGGCGCAATCCACCTCAAAGAAGGTAGAGCCGGTGATCTCGTTACCGACAAAGAGTATGGTGACTTCGAACTGGAACTGGAATGGAAAATCGAAGAAGGCGGTAACAGTGGCGTTATCTACCACGTTCACGAAGATCCCCAATTCAAGGCTACCTACCGTACCGGTCCCGAAATGCAGGTGCTTGACAACGAACGTCACCCCGATGCCAAGCAAGGTCGGGATGGAAACCGGACCGCCGGTGCGCTTTACGATCTGCAAAAGCCCATTACCATGAATACCGCTAAACCCGCTGGTGAGTGGAACAAAGCTCGGCTGATCGTGCACAATGGTAAAGCCGAACAGTATTTGAACGGAAAGAAAACGGCGGAGTATCCGACCAGCGGCCCCGAGTGGGATAAAATGGTATCGGAAAGTAAATTCAAGGGGTGGGAAGGCTTTGGTAAATATTCAACCGGTCACATCGCCTTGCAGGATCACGGCAACAAGGTGTGGTTCCGCAACATCCGAATTCGCGAACTTTAAAAAAACGGTTTCCGCCTGTCCCAGCCACAGGCGGAAACTACAAACTTACTACTTGTATGACCTCCCGCCGAGCGGCCCTAAAAACCTTAACTGGCAGTGCAGTTTCGCTGTCTCTAACCGATTCGTTCGCTACTTCCGCGACCCAACCCGAAGTAACAGCGCTTAAATTGAAAGGCCGGATCAACCATTCGGTGTGCCGGTGGTGTTATAGCAAAATTCCGCTGGACGATCTGTGCAAAGCCGCTAAAGAGATGGGTATCAAATCCATCGACCTGACGGGTCCCGAAGAATGGCCTGTGCTGAAAAAGCACGGCTTGACATCGGCTTTGCCGCAGGGCGCAGGTAAAGGAATTGCGGATGGGTTCAACAACCCCAAGTTCCACGACGAGCTGGTCGCCAGCTACGAAGCGATCTTTCCGAAGCTAAAAGAAGCCGGACTAAACACCGTCATCTGTTTCTCGGGTAACCGCCGTGGAATGAGCAACGAAGAAGGGCTCGAAAATTGCGCAGTCGGACTGAAGCGCCTGATGCCTAGCGCGGAGAAGTATGGTATCACGATGATCATGGAGCTGCTGAACAGCAAAGTTGATCATAAAGATTACATGGCGGATCATACGGCCTGGGGCGTCGAGCTGTGCAAGCGGGTAGGCTCGGAAAACTTCAAACTGCTGTACGATATCTACCACATGCAGATCATGGAAGGCGATATCATCCGCACAATCCGGGAGAGCAGCAAGTACATTGGTCACTACCACACGGGCGGTAATCCCGGTCGCAATGAGCTCGACGAAACGCAGGAAATTTACTACCCTGCCGTTATGAAGGCCATTGTCGATACAGGTTTCAAAGGCTACGTAGCGCAGGAGTTTATTCCGAAGCGTGATCCGCTGACGAGCCTGCGGGAAGCCGTGGTGTTGTGTGACGTTTAATGATCGAAAAAGAAGCGAATTGAGGTGAGTGGTGCATTTGGTTGGCCAAGTCAGGAACCAAATGCCCGCTCACCTCAATTACTGTTTTATCTAGTCACTCGTTACGTTTGTCTGCCCGTGGAACCGGTTAATAGTCATTTATTTCTGCTTGTTGGCGCTGCGTTGTTTGCCATCGGTCTGGCCGTGGTATTGCTGAAACGGCACGCCATTGTTGTGCTGATGGGTATCGAACTGATGCTCAATGCCGTTAATATTAACCTGGTCGCGTTTAGCCAGTACGATCCCGACCGCTTGCAGGGGCAGATGTTAAGCCTGTTTGTGATGGTGGTAGCGGCAGCTGAATCGGCGGTGGCGCTGGCAATCGTCCTGCAAGTCTATCGCCATTTCCGTACGGCTCAACTCGACGAGCTGAATGAACTGAAGCAATGAATCCTTTATTCGAACCGATTATCGACGGTATTCTCAACGAAGGCTACGGCACCGTTGACCATTTTTTGACTGCTGATGAAGTAACCGCTCTGGCAAAGCGACTCCGCGAACGTCGGGCAGCGGGCCAGTTTAAAGCGGCTGGCATCGGCAATCAGCAGGTAACCATCGAAAATACCATTCGGGGCGATGAGATTTTGTGGATTGACGACACTTCGGCAACCCCCGAAGAAGCGGCTTTTCTGCAACGAATCGGTGATTTTGTCGATTACGTAAACCAAACCTGTTATCTGGGGCTTCGCGATTACGAATTTCACTACGCGCTATATCCCCCGGGAACCTTCTACAAACGCCACCTCGACCAGTTTCGCAGTGATTCGCGTCGGAAACTGTCGGTGATCTGTTACCTGAACGAAGACTGGCAGGAAACCGACGGTGGGCAACTGGCGCTGTTCCTGCCCGACGAAAGCGCCCCGAATGCCGAACGTGAAATAACTGTTCAACCCCTCGGCGGTCGGCTGGTTTGTTTCGAAAGCGGTCGGCTTGAACACGAAGTGCGGCCCGCTACCCGCGAACGACTCAGCGTGACGGGCTGGTTAAAAACAGCCTAGTTGCTTTTACGGCTTTTCGAGAATAATGATGTCGAGGAAAGACGTGGCTGGCTGACGACCACTCCACGAGCCGTAACGAATCGGACGTTGAACCGGCAACCCGTGCGTAGCCATGACGCGGAGCAGTTCTGTTTCGTCGTGCGCCGAGCCGGTGTTTGGGTTGTGCGGATCGAACGCCCAGCGCCCTTCGAACGGATACTGAAAGTTGAAGGCGCTGCCCGGTTCAACCATGAGCCGACGCGATTCGTTGTCGAGCAGAAAAAACGACGTAAGACAGCGGCCACCCGGCTTGAGAACCCGCTTTATTTCGCCCAGATAGGTAGAAATTTCGTTAATCGTCATGTGGGTAAAAACGCCAACCACAACTACCGTGTCAAACTGGTCGTCATTGTACGGAAATCGATACGTTATGGCCTGATCCTGTCCCGCAGGGTTGTAAAAGCCATTGAACAGATTAACCTGACGAAACTGAAAATTGGGAAAGCGGGGCGTAATGTGCTGTTGACACCAATGTATCCCATCGGCTACAGGATCGAAGCCTTCGTACGAACCGTCTGCTGATAAATAGCTGGTGAGCGGAACCGCCATTCGACCGATGCCGCAACCCACGTCGAGAACGGCATGATCGGGCTGTAGCTGGCAGAAATCGATAAAATACTGCCGGAAGGTTTCACCGATTGCTTTAAAATCACCGTCGCCCACAAAGATCTTTGACCGTGGTGGCGTTAATTTATCCCGTAAGCCAACGATTACTTCGGTCGGCTCGATAATACGCTCGGTAAAAAAGCGTCGGCCAGCGTAGTAGGTTTGCTTGATGCGCTTGCGAAAAAATGGCGGAATAATGCGGTAAACAACGGCCTGAATACTCATGGATAAATTATTCCTGACAGCTAATTCTTTGCCAGAAAGCAGCGAATCGGAACGATAAGGCGACGGCGGGTTGACAAGTTTCTGCCAAAGCTATCAAAAAGCTTCCGCATTTGAATTTAGAAGCGTTTGTTTCCCTACGGTAGAATGGGGATATTTGCGGCCAATTCAGATTGATTCTAAATGCCTGACGACGTTTCCCTATTCGTTTCCCCGTTGATGATTGCTTTGCTGGGATTGCCCTTCGCGGGGTTCGTAGCGTTGATGAACGCTAACCGGTCTACAGCAGGAAAACTGGCTATTCTGTTGACTGGCCTGGGGTTAATGGGGTCGGTATTGTTAGCGGCAGGCATGCCCGAACAACCCTTGACGCTCCGGTCCGATTGGGCAACTATATCGGGCGTATCATTCGGTCTGAGTTTTCGCCTGGATGCGCTGAGCGGGCTGATGCTCGTACTGGTTCATTTTGTGGCCTTACTCGTACAGATTTATTCGCTTTCGTATCTCCACGACGAACCCAAGCTAGCCCGCTATTTTGCGTATCTGCAATTGTTTGTGGGAGCCATGCTAGGGATTGTTCTGGCGGGTAATCTGCTGGTTATGTACGCGTTCTGGGAACTGGTGGGTCTGGCTTCGTACCTGCTGATCGGTTTTTACACGGAACGGCCTGCTGCATCACAAGCAGCAAAAAAAGCGTTCCTGATGAATCGGGTGGGCGACATCGGTTTTCTACTCGGTATTTTTCTGACCTATTACTACTTCGATACCCTTGAATTCAGCGCCCTGACGACGGATAACCTACCGGCCACGCTACCAACCGCTATAGGTCTGTGCCTGTTTATGGGCTGCGTTGGTAAATCGGCCCAGTTTCCGCTGCTGACCTGGTTGCCGGACGCGATGGAAGGCCCAACACCGGTATCGGCTTTGCTCCATGCCGCGACAATGGTTGCCGCCGGGATTTTCCTGCTCGCCCGTATTCACCCACTGCTGTCACCCGACGCGTTGGTTGTCATCGCGTTAGTTGGAACAATGACGACCATCTGGGGCGGATATTCAGCCGTTTTTCAGACCGATATTAAAAAAGTACTGGCTTTCTCGACGGTCTCACAGCTGGGTTTGATGGTGGCTGGTATGGGCACGGGCAACGTTGGTGGCGCTATGTTTCACCTGCTGACGCACGCGTTTTTCAAAGCCGGGTTATTTCTGAGTGCGGGCGCGGTAATCCACGCCGTTGATACACAGGACATGCGGCAGATGGGTGGTCTGCGAAAAATGATACCCGTCACCTTCATCGCGTACAGTATCTGTGTTGCTGCGCTGGCGGGATTACCGTTCTTCTCCGGATTCTTGTCCAAAGAAGCCATTCTAGGCGGGGCTGTTCATTGGGCACACGAACAGACGAGTGGTCTGGCTTATCTGGTGCCTGTGCTGTTAATCGGCTCGTCGGGCTTAACGGCTTTGTACATGGTGCGGCAGTGGCGGATGATCTTTTTCGGTGATTATCGCAGCGACTCGGGACCGCTGGCCCATGTCCACGAACCTGACTGGCTGATGCGTGGTCCAATCGTACTGCTGACGGGTTTATCGCTGTGGTTCTGGTTTTCGCTTAATCCGTTTTCGGGTCATTCAGGCTGGTTTTTCAAGCTTATACCCGTAGCCGAGGAAGCGGGTATCTGGTGGCTGGCTACGCTATCCATAGCCCTGGTACTGGCTGGTGGCTGGATTGGCTTCCGAATGCGTGAGCCGAATCGGTTGCGGAGTTACGTTCGCCTTTCGCTGGAATACGGTTTTCTGGATACGATTTATCAGTACGTCATTATCAATCCGTTCCATAGACTGGCATTGCTGTTGAACCGAGCTGATCAGCGAGTGATCGATGGGGTTGTCAACGGCGCGGGTGTAACAACGGTCGTACTGGCGCAGCTTACGCATGTCGTTGATCGCTTCGGCGTCGATGGAATCGTCAACGGTGCGGCCTGGGTAGCGGGTCAATTCGGTCGGTTAACGCGTTCCATCCAGAATGGGCGGGTGCAGTCGTACATCACGGCGGCAGTCGTTGGCTTATTGGCATTGCTTTGGTGGCTTTTATAAGGCGGAAATTCCGCTTGGCGGTTACAAGCCGCAATTGATGATATAAATCACGGTTCGATCCGTGTTCAGTATGGTTCTTTCGTTACTTATTTTTCTTCCGTTAGCTGGGTCCTTGCTGGTAGCGACGCTACCCGAAAGTCAAAAAGCGTATTTTCGATGGATTGCTTTGGTGGTTACCCTCGCTGATCTGGTGCTGGCAGGTTTCGCCTATACGGCTTTCGATCGTGCCAGTGCCGGTTATCAGCTGTTGGAAAAAGTGGATTGGATTACGCTATCGCTTGGCAATCTGGGTATTGCGTCCATCGATTATCTGGTAGGCGTTGATGGATTTAGTCTGCCCCTGGTTGTCTTATCGGCGGTGGTCATGGTTATCGGTGTTGTTGCTTCCTGGAACATAACGCATCGGTTGAAAGCGTACTATGCGCTTTATCTGCTGCTGACGGGTACGATCATGGGGTGCTTTCTGGCGCTCGATTTCTTTCTTTTTTTCCTGTTCTTCGAATTCATGCTCCTGCCCATGTATTTCCTTATTGGCCTGTGGGGTGGGCCGCGTCGGGAGTACGCGTCGATCAAATTTTTTCTCTACACGCTGCTCGGCTCACTGCTGATCTTGCTGGTGATGATCGGGTTGTACCTCTCGGTCATGGACCCGGTTAGTACGGCGGTTGCTGCCGGTCTGGTCCCTGACGCTTCTGCTGCAACGGACGAAGTCATCCGGGCTATGCAGACGTACCTGCAAAATGGACAGATTAATCCGGCGCAGATCGTACACACGTTCGACATGCGTTTTCTGGCCGATGGAGGCAATTACCTACCGGATGCCTTTCTAAATCCGGCCGCCGAGCCAATCGTCCTGGGTTTGCCAGCTCGGATGCTGGCATTCTGGGCGATATTTATTGGCTTTGCTATCAAGCTACCCATTGTACCCGTTCACACGTGGTTGCCCGATGCGCACGTAGAAGCACCTACACCCGTATCGGTGGTACTGGCGGGCGTGTTACTCAAAATTGGAGGCTACGGGTTTCTGCGGATCGCCTGGAGCTTTTTTCCGGATGGAGCCGCCGAATACGCCCAAACGCTGGCTGGTTTAGGAACGCTTTCTATCGTCTACGGTGGATTAAATGCCCTGGCTCAGTCGGATGTAAAGAAATTAATTGCCTACTCGTCCGTATCGCACATGGGTTTTGTGCTGCTGGGTGTGGCTTCCCTGACCGCCGAAGGGATCAATGGGGCGATTTACCAGATGGTTAGTCACGGTGTTTTGTCGGCTATGCTTTTCCTGATTGTGGGAGTGCTGTACGACCGCACGCACGACCGGCGCATCGACTCCTACCGGGGCCTGATTCAGCCGATGCCGCAGTACACCGTTTTGACCGCAGTGGCCTTTTTCGGTTCGTTGGGTTTGCCAGGCTTCTCGGGCTTTGTGGGTGAGTTGTTTACGCTGATGGGAAGCTTTCAGTCCGAGTGGCTACCCGGTTGGTTGACCGCCGTTGCGGCTACGGGTATCCTGTTGGCGGCTGCTTATTTTCTCTGGACGCTGCAACGCATGTTTTTCGGCCCGACCTGGGTACGCCCTTTTGACAATCACCACGATGGCACCGCTGTACTTGCTGATCTGACGGCCCGCGAAAAACTAATGCTGGTTCCGCTGGGGGTAATGGCGCTGATCTTGGGGTTATTTCCTAATCTGGTTTTCGATCTCAGTGGCGCTACGGTAGCGCAGTGGCTGGTGAAATTTGCCGTTGAGTAGCCTTACTTTCCGTATCTGCGCTTCCGTACCACCTGCCAAACAACGCCTACCAGTCCAACCAACGCCAGCGGTCCCAACAGGTTTAGCGCCTGCCAGCCCGTACGGTTTTCATCGACGCGAATTTTGTCCAGGGGGCGAAGCGTTACGGTGCGGGCGCGGGCCGCAATAACGCCGTTTGGATCGACCAAGTAATCAATCGCATTCAAGGCAAAATCTTTATTGGCGAACGTGTTGCGCGTGTAGCGGTCGAAACCTAACGGGTAAGGTACGTTTCGTTTAAAATCAACATCGTTGACAATCAAATCACCGTCCGAGCAGACCAGCACCCGCGAAGCCTGACCCGAAGCCTGAAAACCATTCGCGCGCGGATCGCCCGGCAAAATGCGATTGGTGAACAGCGACTGAAACTTGCCTTCGAGCAGACAGCCGACAATGCGTACGCCATCGTTGTAGGTTTTGGGGTCGGGTTGCTGCCGTGCTTCGGTGTACGAGATCAGCGTCGGCGTTTTTAAGACTTTGGTGTATTGTGAAGTCAGCAGGAGCGGGGTTTTCTGAATACCAGCTGCCCGTACGGTGTCTAGCGTGCTCACAAACCGGCCCAATACTGCGTCGAGGTTCCGTACGATGGGATTACCGCTCGTTCCGAAGTTATTGAGCAACGGGTAGAACCGCCAGGGAACCAGTTGGATGTTTGGCTTATCGCCCATGTTGCCCACGTTAAGCGGAATCGGGGCGCAATAAAAATCTTTGACCACATCCCGATTAAGGCGAACGCCCCACCGAAAAAACAGGTCGTCGAGGCCGAGGTTTATTGGCTGGGCGTAGGTGCCTTCGTTGCTTACACTGTCTACCCGCTGACCGTCCACGAAAAACAAAGCGCGTCCTCCTTTGACGACATACTGGTCGAGCTTGAAGATTTCGTCTTCCGAAAAAGGACGGTCCGGTTTTGGCACCAGTACCGCATCCAGACCCTCGATTGGGCCCGGTTTGGTCATGTCGATAAAAAAGAGGTCGTAATTCTCCTGGACCGATGCCAGCAGGTCAGCAAAGCGGGAAGGAGGGACCTGCGTATGCCCGTACAGTAAACCCACGCGCCGACGATTTTCTTTGGTCTGAGTCAGCTTCCGAATAGCCGACGCCAGTTGAAATTCAACGCCTTCGTACGACTGATTCAGCTGTTCTTCTTTCGACGCGGCTTTGTTTCCTTTCAGCAACAACACACCGGTTTCCTTGCCTTTGTACGAGATGATAACACCCGGAAAAATAAGTTTTTCGGTCCGCTTTCCGCCTTCGTTGGCTACCAAATTGGTCGGCAACAAACCCCGTTGTTGAAGCTTGTCAATAAGTTTATTTTTCGCATCAACGTTGGTAAGTTGATCCGGGTCGATCAGGCGATACGTGATTTTGCTACCGTTGTCAGCCAATCCGCGCTGCGCCTGAAATTCGTCCAGCGTTTCGCGAATTGCATTTTCGAGTCGTTTGAACGCTGGTGGTAAATCGCCCGTCAGGTACACATCGACATGTACATCATCGGGCAGGTCAGCCAGCAGATTCTGGGTGGCCTCGGATAGGGTATACCGTTTTTCCTGAGTTAGATCGAGCCGAAAAAAAACGAATGCCGATAAGATATTAACAGCGACGAGGGCCGCAATAATAAGAAGCGTGCGCAAAGAAGCGGATTTCATACGGTGCTATAACGAGCAACGGGCCCTATAAATTCTTTAGCTGGGCGTGCCGATAGAAGGTAAACGTTAATTCAGTCGATTGGTCGGGAGCGTGCGTAAGATTTCCTGGGCGTCCATCTGAGCCGTAGACGTGTTGTCGAGCATCGTAGGCGTAATCCCCAACTCTCTCATTAGCCGGTATTGTCTTGCTTCCAGAAACGTCAACCGTGAAAGCACCTGATTCAGTCGGGTAACATGCGTTTCCTGCTGGGCCTGGAGAAAAGCGACCTGCCGTTCTAGTTCATCAATTCGCTCGTGGTCAGTCATAATGAGAGATGATTTACGGTCAATTTTACATCAAAATAGGTAAAAAATGAAGTAACGACATTTATTTTTCTGCCTCGACGCAACCCTTTTTTCAATCGCTCCGTATTGGCGAATGAACCGGTTCAACTGTCTTATTTTTTTTACTTTCTAATGCAGTTGACACAATGAAATCATTCGTCTATAACAGTCGCCTGTTGGCCATAGCGGCATTCATGATGGTAGCACTTGTTCGTTGTAAAAGCGATGAAAACCCGACTACCGCGACCGACGTTGCGCTGGCGACAACATCGCTGGGAAATGTGCTGACCGGTGAGGGGGGTAAAACACTTTATTTTTTTGCGCCTGACGTAGCCGGTGACGCTACCTGTTCGGGAGGCTGCAAAGAGGTTTGGCCCGTGTTCTATAAAGAAACGCCAACCGTTGCCAACGGGCTGCGCACAAGCGATTTTGCTACCGTCACCCGCGCCGACGGCGAAAAGCAAACGACCTACAAAGGCTGGCCGCTTTACTATTATCAGAAAGACGCAAAAGCGGGCGACGTAGCGGGGGAAAATGTTGGTAATGTGTGGATGGTCGCCAAACCCAATTACAAAGTAATGATTGCGTCACGGCAGTTGGTGGGCAATGATGGCAAAAACTACACATTCGACACCAAAGAAGGAACCGGAAATTCGCTGTTTTTAACGGATAGTCTGGGTCGTACACTCTACGCCTTCGCCAGTGATAAGAACAATAAAAACAATTATACCAGAACGGATCTGAGTAACAATGCCACCTGGCCGATTTTTGAAACATCAGCGACAATTGGCGATATTCCGTCCGCTCTCAACCGATCTGATTTTACGACGATTACGGCGGTTGGGAAAACACAGCTGACGTACAAAGGCTGGCCGCTTTATTATTTTGGGGCCGATCAGGGACAGCGGGGTAGCACCAAAGGCGTCAGTGTACCGAGACCGGGTGTTTGGCCGGTGGTTAACACAACAACGGCGGTGGCACCGAACTGATTCGATATTGAATGGTAGATAATAACCTATTAACTAGCGTGTAAACGTTGTCCAACGCGTCAAACATATCCGCTTTACCTGATCTGCTGGCGGGTTGCCTTCGCAACCATCGACGCAGCCAGGAGCTGCTTTACCGGCAGTTTTATGGCTATGCTATGAGCGTTTGTCTACGGTATTCACCAACCCGTGAGGGTGCACTGGAGGTGCTGAACGATGGATTTTTGAAGGTGTTTACCCGCCTGGAACAGTACGAGCCGACGCAGCCGTTTAAGGGCTGGCTCCGGCGAATTATGATCAATACAGCAGTCGATCACTATCGGCAGGAAGTACGGCATTTTTACCACGAAGCCGTTGAACAGGCGGAGCAGGTCGTGCCTACAGAAGCGCCCGATGCATACAGTCAACTGGCTCAGGAAGAACTAATGAACCTGATTCAGCGGCTGTCGCCAGCCTACCGATTGGTTTTTAACCTGTACGTGATCGACGGATTTACGCACGAGGAGATTGCGGCTCAGTTAGGGATATCCGCCGGAGCATCGAAGTCGAATCTGGCTCGTGCGCGGGAAAATCTGCGCCAATTATTGAAGCAGTTAAATAACGATGAGTATGCAAGAGCTAACCGATGACCAATTGGACGGACTCTTCAGAAAGTCGGCTGAAGAGTTTGATGCACCGTTTGACCCGGCAGCCTGGGAGGGCCTGAAAGACCAGCTGGATGAGCGTGACCGGACGGCCTTCTGGAAAAAATGGCTGCCCTGGGGGATACCGCTGTTGCTGCTATTGCTGACGGGTGGAGGCTGGTATACGTACAAAAACGTTGAGCGTCCTGCGGTTTCTCAGTCGGTCGTGCCGTCTGCTGGTCGGGAGAGCGCATCGTCGATTACGAAGGCAAAGCAGCCGGACGCTGTTGCGACTCGATCCACGAAAACAGAGTCGATAGGAACGAAGCGGACACAAGCTGCCGTGCCTGCTACCGCTACGGAACCCGCGCCGGTAGCCATAACCAGCGCGACCACCGGACGGGTTATAGCTGATAAGCCGGTAAAGAAAGTAAGTAAAAATACGGAGAGAGTTGCAACGGAGCGTACGGTAACGGCGTATAGGGAAAAACCGGCTTTAGGTGGTAAAAAACTGATAGCGGGTACGACTATGCGGTCAGAACCTTCGACTACGACGGCGGATGCTTTCGGACGACGACTTCGTAAGACAAGAAGAAAAACGAATTTCACACCAGGTAGTACGTTTGTTGATCGGTATGGTCGTGGTGTTGCAGCAACAACTGCAACACCGGACTATCCAGCGAAAGCTGCGGTCTCATTGGGTGAGCGAAGGGCAAAGAAATCGATCGAAGAAGCCTCGTTAACGAATTCGAATGCAACCGGTAGTCCATCAATGAGTGAGGGTAATGCGCCAACACCAGCGACTTTGCCAACAATCGCGGAGTTAGCGATTCGTCCGGGTAAATGGTCTAAGTTGCCCGAAAGTATGGATCGGGAAGTAGCTTACAATCAACCTTACAAGGCTGTGTCAGTGCCGAATAGTGCACCAGTGCGTGGGCTAAGCGTTCGGCTGGCTGTAGCGCCTGATTTGAGTGCGATAGGGCTACACAACTTTTCGCGGCCGGGTACGAATGTTGGGATGCTGCTGGAATACCGGATTGCGTCGCGGTGGAGCGTTCAGGCGGGGGTCATTCGGAGTACGAAGGTGTATGGCGCTACGCCTGACCAGTACAACACGGAGATGGTTTGGCCGAAATGGAACGTCCAGCCAGTAGGTGTCGATGGGGTGTGTACGCTACTTGATATCCCTGTTAATGTTCGTTTTGACATCGCCTTACGCCCGCGTCAGGATAACCGGCTGCCGCCAAGCCGTTGGTTTGTGAGTGGTGGGGTAACGTCCTACGTCATGTTGCAGGAGGATTACACTTACAAATACCCTCCGCATACGTACAACCAGCCAACCCAAATAAGTACACGTACTGGCGGGTACGGGTTCAGTCAGCTAAACCTGTCGGTAGGCTACGAACGGGCTTTGAGTCGTCGGTTATCGTGGCAGGTAGAACCGTTTATAAAAGCGCCCGTAAAAGGGGTCGGAGCGTATAAGATCAATCTGTTGAGTACCGGGGCTTTCCTGTCGTTGCGGTACAAGCTTTAGTTTTTCCGAGTAACCAAAAGGGGCAGCGTGCGTCGCTTGATCGAATCAGTGTAGCTACATTAAACAAGTTATAATCAGATGAAAATGAATTCAGTAGACAAGCAAATGAATCGTGGTGAATTTTTGCGTGATCTCGGCATGAGCAGCGCGGCTCTGATGGCTTTTTACTGCATGGGCACCCTGACGGCCTGTTCGAGTAAAAGCGATGATCCGTCGCCATCCACTGGTGGTACGGGAACCACGCCTAGCTCGGGAATAACGGGCAATGCAAACACAGGTTCCGGTGCCATCAATTTCAAACTCGACCTGACCGACTCGAATTTTAGTAAGCTCAAAACAGCCGGTCAATACGTCATTGTAGGAAGTGTTATCGTGGCTAAAATAAAAAATGGCTCCGTGGTTGCGCTTTCGAAAGCCTGCACCCACCAGGGAACCGACGTACAATACCGCTCCGGCCAGGACGACATGTACTGCCCTAATCACGGCTCGGAATTTAGTACAACCGGTGCCGTAGAAGTAGGACCGGCGACTAGTCCACTAACTCAGTATAAAACGGCGCTGAGCACGGATGGGAACACCCTAACCGTGACGGCCTAACTACTTTTTCTTTTCTTCCGATGAAATACATTCTGTTACTAACACTTCTGTGGGCTGGAATCGGTTCCGTACGGGCGCAGGATTCAACGGCGGTCAAGACAAGTGCAGCGACCGATACCGTACCGGCAAAAAACAATGAGGCTGATGCCTTGCTGGCGGGTCTGACGGATTCGACGGAGTCACAACCCTTGCTGCCCCGAAAGATGATTTTTACGCAGCGCGCATTCTGGGGACCCAAAGGGCTGTTGCGGGTTATGAATGTGGCTCCGCTAACGGCTGAAGGACGCGCCCGTGAGTTGAAAATTCGTCGGACGATGCTGGTTACCCACCAGATAGGCGGATTTGTGACACTGGCCGGATTTATTGCGCAAGGCTTACTGGGTGCTAAGCTGTACAACGCGAGGGGGCAGGAGTACGTCGATACAAAGATCTGGCACCAGCGCTCGGCTACGTTTATCAACATTGCGTACGGCACGACACTGGCCCTATCGCTAACGTCTCCACCGCCGGTAGTTGGCGCTAAGCCCGGCTTTACGTCGATCAAGCTGCACAAATACCTGGCTATTGTTCACCTGACGGGTATGATTGCTACCAACGTACTGGCGCACATGATCGACCAGCACCCCGATCTGAAACCAGTTCACCGGGCGGTAGCCTATGGTACCTTCGGCGCTTACGCGGCTTCGGTTATATCACTTACTTTCTAACGTGATCCAGGTACTTATTTAATTCTTTTACGCGTATGAACTACCTTATTACACGTGGCTACGTGCTAGCTACCCTGCTGCTTTGTGCCTTTGTGAACCCAATGGCGAAGCGTAAACTGATCGCTGATAAAGCACTGTCGACAGTTACGTACGCGGCCAAGCATCCCCTGCACAAGTGGGAAGGGGTTAGCCACGATGTCAACTGTGCGGTAATCTACAATGACGAAACAAAGCAGCCCGAAAGTGTGGCCGTTTCGATGAAGGTGTCCTCGTTTGATAGTAACAACAACAACCGCGATTCGCACGCGATGGAAGTACTCGATGGACTGAAATACCCAAATGTTACGTTTACGAGTTCTGATATTTCGGTGGGCGAAAGCGGAGCACTGACGGCGAATGGAAAGCTGACCTTCCACGGAGTTACGAAGCCGGTTACGTTACGAACGATCCGACGGGATGCGAACGGTAAAATGACGCTTACGGGCGAATTTCCGGTAAACATGAGCGACTACAACATCGAGCGGCCATCCCTGATGGGCATGAAAACCGACGATGATATGGCACTTCGGTTCAACGTCGTGTTCAACCTATAGGCGTCGTGCGGTTGTTTGCCGTAATTCGTAGCGTAACGAACATTCTGGTAGGTTAGCTGGAAGCTTGTATATTTATGCAAAAGATTGGTCGCATAAATAATCAGGAATAATGTCCATAACCTCTTACGCTGAATTTATTGGGATAAAAAAAATAAGCGACGCTGTCGGAACAACGCTGCGGAAGATGCGGGAATATGCCCAGCCGGGTATGTCTACCAAAGAACTTGATGAATACGGTCGGTCTGTCCTCGAAGAGTGGGGTGCCAGATCAGCTCCTAAGCTGACGTACAATTTTCCGGGTTGGACCTGCATCAGCGTCAATCATGAAATCTGCCACGGGATTCCATCGGCTTCAACCATTCTCAAAGAAGGCGATCTGGTTAATATAGACGTGTCGGCGGAGCTTGACGGATTCTGGGCCGACAACGGTGGGTCGTTTGTGCTGGGAGCCGACGTTCACAATCACAAACCGCTGATCGATGCGTCAAAACGTATTCTGACTAAAGCGTTGGACAACATAAAAGGCGGGGTGAAGATTGCCGAGATCGGTCGTCTTATCGAAACCGAAGCCAGAAAATCCGGCTACCGGGTAATTCGGAACCTGGCTGGTCACGGTGTTGGCCGGAGTTTGCACGAGGAGCCAAAGGAAATCTTGTGCTGCTACGACCGCTCGGTTACGGGGCGCTTCAAAAAGAATTCGGTTGTCGCCATTGAAACGTTTATATCCACCAAAGCGACGTACGCCCAGGATAAAGGCGACGGGTGGACGCTGGTTGGTAAAGGTGGTGGTTTTGTGGCACAACACGAACATACCATTGTCGTGACGGATGGCAAGCCAATCATTCTTACGGAAGCGAATCTACTCTGATATAAGCAACGAGCTGACAGACGTATCTGTCAGCTCGTTTGCTGTTTAAGCCGTAAATCCGGTTGAGACCGTAAGCTCCTTCCATTGTTCCAGTTCCTGCTGGACGGCATTTAGTTTCGTACGCGCTAAATCGTACGCGTCCTGACCCAGGAACAAATGCAAGGGGGGATTAGGCTCGGTTGTTATGCGAATCATGGCCGCTGCGGCCTTTTCCGGGTCACCCGGCTGATTTCCGTTCATCTCCTGCTGGTGAAATTGCTGCGATTCCCGAACCTCTTTGTACGCATCGATCTGATTTTTGGGTAGACCCATTGAATCTGACGTTAGGAAGTTCGTTCTGAAATAACCCGGCTCGACAATCGTGACATGAACGCCAAACGCTTTGACTTCGGCGGCCAGCGATTCCGAGAAGCCTTCCACCGCGAATTTGGTTGCGCAGTAAATTCCCCAGCCAGGAAAGCTGCCAAAAAAACCACCAACCGACGAGATATTCAGAATATGACCGGCTCCTTGTTTTCTCAGCTGAGGCATTGCCTGCCGGATGACGTTGAGTGAGCCAAAAACATTAATATCGAAATTATTGCGCGATTCCTCGTCGGTCAATTCTTCCAGACTACCTGACAGGCCATAACCCGCGTTGTTAACGACGACATCCAGGCCACTCAGCGTTTGAATCGTTGCCTCAATCGCCCGCTGTACACTGCTCTCGTCGGTGAGATTGACCTGTAAGGGCAGAAAGGAAGACGTTGTCGTACCGACCGCATCCAGAAGTTCCTGCTGGTTACGAGATGTGGCGGCTACGGCATGACCCTGTTCCAACAGTTGTTTCACCAACACCAGGCCGAGACCTTTTGACGCGCCTGTCACAAACCATACTTTTTTTGTTGCTGTATCCATCGAATAAATTCGTTTATAATACGGGACAACACTTAGGCAACTAGCTGTTAATCAATGGTAACTAGTTAGGTATATTGTCCTGCGTTTGTACAGTACAAAAGTAGATCAGCGCGACAGCTTGATGCTTGCCCAAAACAAACGGATGATTGCAAAAATCAAACAATTGCATGTTGACAAGCGCTACTGTCCTGTCTGCGGTTGCCAACGTGCAAATATGAAGATGGTTTTGTAGAGGTAAATCGGTTTGTTTCGGCCATGTAGCCCGATTGCATGATTCAAGCGTTGGAAGTAAATGATTAACCGGTGAAAATTACGATAGATCGGTTTTGCGGTAGTGTCGGTTTCTTAAAACCAACGCGGTCCGGTTCTCAAACCGGACCGCACGACTTCAAACAGACTTTTGCTTAGCGTAATAAGGATTGCTATAGAAAACGCAAGTTAACTAACCGCAACCCGTGACCGATTCAGACCACGGCGGGCCAGAATAGCACTGATAAGAATCAACACGGAGCCTAGCAGGAATGGGGCTCCCGGAAGGTAAACAGGAGCATTGGCCGACGTGAAGTACGAAAACAGGTTCGTCATAATAAACGGGCCGAAAATCGACGTTGTGCTGGTTAGGCTCGTTAAAGCCCCCTGAAGCTCGCCCTGTTCATTATCAGGAACCTGATTAGAAATGATGCCTTGAACAGATGGCCCGGCAATACCGCCCATGGCATACACCGCCATGAAAGCAAACATCATCCAGCTTTGGTTGGCAAGGGCAAACAAGGCAAACCCAATAGCGCTGAACAGCATCCCCACGTACACAGAGCGCTGCTGGCCTAGCTTAGGAATGATAATTCGACTTAGCCCACCCTGTACGATCGCGAACGATACGCCAATCGCGGCCAGGGATAAGCCGACCGTTTTTTCATCCCACTTGAATTTTTCCATCGTGTAGAATGTCCAAGTACCTTGTACGGCAAATCCGGCGATGTAAATCAACACCAGCGATGCAACCAAACCCAGAATAACGGGATACTTTCCCAACCGCATCAGCGAGCTTATGGGATTAGCGCGTCGCCATTCGAACGGTCGGCGCTTTTCGGGAGCCAGCGATTCGGGAAGGATGAAAAAGCCGTACAAGAAATTAAGCAGGGTTAACCCGGCTGACACAAAAAAAGGTACGCGTGGACCAAACTGCCCCAGGAAACCACCGAGTGCCGGACCCAGGATGAAACCGACGCCAAAAGCTGCGCCAACTAATCCAAAATTCTGCGCTCGTTTTTCGGGTGGACTAATATCGGCAATGTAAGCCGTGGCCGTGGTAAAACTGGCTCCGGTAATACCCGCGACGATTCGCCCCAAAAACAACCAGCCAATAGTTGGGGCAAAGCCTTGCAGAATATAATCAAGACCGAAGCCAAAGAGCGAGAACAGCAGCACAGGCCGACGGCCAAAACGGTCGCTCAGTCCGCCGAGAACCGGAGAGAAAAGAAACTGCACCAGGGCGTAAGAGGATGTAAGTAATCCACCCCAATGGGCTGCCTGACTGATGTTGCCGTGAATAAGTTGCTCAATCAGTTTTGGAAAAACAGGGATGATAATACCCAGTCCCGTTACGTCGATGAGAAGCGTGATGAAGATAAAGACGAGGGCTGGCGCTGTGCGGTTTCTCATGAGCAAAAAAAATTGAGGAGTTCGTTAGCCGTTGTCCGGGTTAAATCGGATGCTGGCTGAACGAACTCCTCAATTTTGAAAACTAAGCGTATGTATTCAACATAACTGGCATTACCAGCATCAGGATGTCCTCGTTTTCTTCCCGATCAGCCGGAATAAGCAATCCAGCCCGGTTTGGTGCTGACAGCTCCAGCGAAATCATTTTAGCGCTGAGGTTGCTCAATACTTCGGCCATCAGTTTGGCGTTGAAGCCAATTTCCATCGAATCGCCGTCGTATTCGCACAGAAGCTTTTCGTTCGCTTCGTTCGAGTAATCCAGATCTTCGGCAGAGATCGTCAGCGAGTTGGCCTTGAGCGACAGCCGAATCTGGTGCGTTGTCCGGTTCGCGTAGATCATGATTCGCTTCAACGAATTCAACAGATCGGTCCGACCGATGGTCATCACGTTCGGATTATTCGTCGGGATCGCGTTTTCGTAATCCGGGAATCGCTCGTCGATCAACCGGCAGATCAGTTGCGTAGTCGGATGGCCATTGCCACCAAACGTAAACGATGCATTCGCCTGGCTGAATTCTGCCGTAACAGGAACGTTGTCGGGCAACGATGCTTTCAGCAGTTGCAGTGCTTTGCGGGGAACAATGGTCGAGGTGCTGGCCGACGCGCCCAGATCAGTCCGACGGTAGCGGATAAGCCGGTGTCCATCCGTAGCCACGAACGTTGCGTTGTCAGGACTGAGTTGCAGATAAACCCCCGTCATTGCCGGGCGAAGATCGTCGGTGCTGGTCGCGAAGACTGTGTTGTTGATCGCACCCAGCAGTACATCGGACGGAATTTCGACCGACATGTTTTTGCTGACCGTTGGTAGTTTCGGGAAGTCAATCGGGTTTTCGCCCGAAAGCTTATAGCGTCCATTGTCCGTCAGGATTTCGGTACCAAACGTCTCGGTATCGATATTAACCGTTACGGGCTGTTCCGGAAGGCTACGGAGCGTATCGAGCAGCAACTTAGCTGGAATCGCAATGGCTCCGTTCTCCGATGACTCAACCGGAATCTGCGTTGTCATGGTTGTTTGCAGGTCCGATGCCGTTATGGTCAGCGTGCCGTCTTCAATACGGAACAGGAAATTTTCGAGGATCGGCACAATCGGGTTGGTCGCCACGACGCCGTTAATATTCTGAAGGTTTTTTAGCAGTACGGACGAAGAAACGATAAATTTCATTGGCCAATCGTTTAAGACTGTTTGTAATTAGATATAAGAACAAAAGTACAAAAAATATAGACTCTGGGGCGGGTTTTTGTCAACGGTAAGTAAAGAACCTTTCCACGCAGAAGGGTTGTTGCAGAGAAAAAGAAACAAGGTCTGAAATATACTGTTGTCGGTGTTTCTGGCTTATACAGAACGACTGCAAGGACTCGTTTATCCTTGGCAAACAGGACTATAAATAAACCAAAATGGAGACTGAAATCATCAATCGCGTTGCCAACAGCGGTCTTGTCACGCTCGATCTGGAAGACTATTATCATCCCGGCGAACGGGTTGTCTATGACTTGAAAGATAACCTGTATATGGGACTGATTTTAAAGGAAAAAGACTTTCGTGCGTTCCTCAAAGAACACGACTGGACCCAGTACGCTGGAAAGAACGTGGCCGTCACCTGCACAGAAGACGCTATTGTGCCGACCTGGGCGTATATGCTGCTGACAATTCAGCTTCAGCCTTATGCGAATATGATCGTCTTTGGCTCGCTGACTGACTTGGAGGACAAGCTTTACTTCGATGCTATCGCCCGCATCAACCCGGCTGATTACGAAGGAGTGCGTGTTGTCGTGAAAGGATGCTCGAAAGTTCCGGTGCCGACGGCGGCTTACGTAGAGATAACGCGTGTGTTACGACCTGTGGCTCAGAGCCTGCTTTTTGGTGAGCCTTGTAGCACGGTTCCCCTGTACAAACGCCCGAAAGCCTAGCAGTACGTAGCGTTATCGTGAAAAGTAATCTTATCGCTTAAGTATATTTTGTTGTTGTAAAAAGTTACTTGTCTGCTTGTTTAGGGAAGTTATTTCTTTACATTTGTCTTTGATAGCCAACGGTTTTTTGGCGGTTATCAGGCTTGTTTGCCCACCGACTTTGTAACGATAAGATACCTACCATGAAGCAGTTTCTGCCTGCCCAGGCTGAATACTTACTAGGCCGACCGGTTATTCAGTTCGACGATACCATTGTCAATAAACAAGTTCTTGGGCAAGTCGTACTGATAACCGGCGCAGCAGGGTCAATTGGCAGCGAACTAGTACGGCAACTCCTGTGTCATAAGCCCCGGCAAATTGTGCTGCTCGATCAGGCTGAATCGGCTTTGTACGACTTATTGATCAGGCTCAGTAGCGAACCAGAGAGCGATGGCCTACTAACGGGTCATATTGCCGATATAACCGACGCGGTGCGGATGCGGCACGTGTTCGCCAGATACCAGCCCGATATTGTCTTTCATACGGCGGCTTACAAACACGTGCCCTTGATGGAAGAGCACCCTTACGAAGCTGTCAAGACAAACGTATTGGGTACCAAAGTCGTTGCGGATCTGGCTGTACACTTTTCGGTGCAAAAGTTTGTGCTGATCTCAACTGACAAGGCGGTCAATCCAACCAGTGTAATGGGCGCAACGAAGCGGCTCGCGGAGATGTACGTACAGAGCCTGAATGCTACCTCATCGACCCACTTCATCATTACCCGCTTCGGCAATGTACTTGATTCTGCCGGGTCGGTCGTTCCGCTGTTCAAGCGTCAGATTGAAGCAGGTGGGCCGGTAACGGTTACGCATCCCGACATAAGCCGGTACTTCATGACTATACCCGAAGCCTGCCAGCTAGTGCTCGAAGCGGTTGCCTTAGGCTACGGCGGAGAGGTGTTTGTCTTTGACATGGGCCAGCCCGTACGCATTGTCGATCTGGTCTGTCGGCTGGTTCAGTTGTCCGGTTACGAGGTTAATAAAGAGATTAAGCTGCGGTTTACAGGCTTAAGACCCGGTGAGAAACTGCATGAGGACTTGCTGAGTGCCGATGCGTGTTGTTTACCGACGGATCATCCCAAAATCAAAAAGGTTCGTTTGTTGCCGCCGGATACTTCGGTTCTGCAAGAGGCCGTTGTCCAGCTCAAACTAGCCCTTTCGGACGCCGACGACACGGCGCTGGTGCGCATTTTGAAGGAGTACATACCCGATTATGTAAGTAAAAATTCACCCTACGCCCATCTGAATGAATCGCTGAACAAGGTCAGCGCGGCCTGATTTTCCAGTATTGAATAAGTGGTAGGGTTGGGCAGTCATTCGTCCGTAACTTTGTTCATGCTTGATTTTCGATTAAACGTTTTTCACACCGTTGCCAAGCGGCTCAGTTTTACAAAAGCGGCTGCCGAACTGTATGTGACGCAGCCCGCCGTAACGAAGCACATTCAGGAACTCGAAAACCAGTTTGGTACCGCTCTTTTCGACCGCCGGGGCAATCAGATCAGTCTAACGGCGGCTGGTAGTTTGCTGCTTCGGCACGCCGAAACCATCGTCGCTACGTATCGCCAGCTGGAGTTCGATATGAACGCGCTGAAAGGACAGCCCGGTGGTACGCTTCGGTTGGGAGCTAGTACAACCGTTGCTCAATACGTTATTCCGCCCGTACTCGCCCGTTTCCACGAATATTCAGCTGATATTTCAATATCGCTATTGAGCGGTAATACCGAGCAGGTTGAACAGCAGTTGCTCAAGAGTGATATTGATTTGGGGCTGGTTGAAGGACGAACCCACCACAGCGATATTCGCTACACACCCTTTGTGAAAGACGAACTGGTGCTGGTTTGCCGGGCCGATCACCCCCTGGCCGACCGAGACGAGATTACGCTGGATGAGTTAAAGACGGTGCCTATACTGCTGCGCGAACGCGGTTCTGGCTCGCTGGAAGTTATCGAACACGCGCTCCGGGGGGTTGGCCTTCGCCTGACCGATCTGACCGTGGAAATGCAGTTAGGTAGTACCGAAAGCATTAAGTCTTACCTGGGCAGTTCGCGGTGCATGGCTTTTGTATCGATCTTCGCCGTACAGGACAAAGTACGAACCGGCATCCTGAAGGTGCTCGATGTACAAGGGCTTTCCATCCAGCGAGAGTTTTATTCAATTCAGCTGCAAGGCGTTACGGAAGGGCTGGCCGATACCTTCATGCGCTTCGCCCGGCAGCACTACAAGCGAAACTAATTTATTGGCGGTAGTAAGGCGCAGGACATGGTCTGGTCGATTGACTACAAAACCTGGTACAACCAAATCCGCCAGTAGCTTTCCGGCTCATCAAATACCCTAGCCAGCCGTAAATGGTTCGCGGCTGAATTTCGGATAGGCACAGCGGACACAACATAGGCTCCATCCAGTGCCTTGAGCGCATTCGTATTGATTTGAAGGTTCCGAACGGATTGGTTCTGCGTTTTTCCGAACAGGTAGTTCATGCCCAATTCGGCGGTATAAAGGTAAACGCGACAAGCGTAAGCGTCGTAGTACACGCGCATCTGGCGGGTTCCTTTGGCCAACTCGGTCGCGATAATTTTGCGAAACGCGTACTTGTAAGGCAATGGGTAGTTATTCTGATAGCTGTCCAGGGTGTAAAAACCGTTGAACTGGGCCACAGAAGGGTGCATCCCCAAACAAATGACCCGGTAGTCCGCTTGCGGCCGGTTGATGTACTGGCGGATCTGCGCAAATTGCTTTTCGGCGAAAAACGCCCGGAAGGATGGATACTGCGCTTCGGTGACAGAGCCCGTCAGTTTACCGACATTGATACACCACTCTTTGTTAGCAACGATCATTAATAAAAGCTGACCAACCAGAACAAAACGATTCCAGCGTCCGTTGGCCCCGAATTGTCGGAGAGCCAGCGCGAAAAGGCAAAACCAAAGCGTCGGCAGTAGAAAATAAAAACGGTCGAACTGAAACACGCGGAACTTCATACCGAGCGGGCTGTCGCCCAGCCAGACGACGAGGTAATGATAAAAGCCGTGGATCAGGCAGAAAATGCCCGCAACAATCGGTAAGCTTACCAGCCACCAGACCGTCCGGTAATTCCTTCGCCCGTAGGCACGCCAGACACCGACGCCTGCTACCGCCAGAATACCCACTGTCAGGAAAGCACCCGTATTAAACATCGGCCAGACGAACAGATCGGCACTTCGGCGCAGACTATCCAGAACACGCATGGAACGCAGTTGCGAATAATCAAACGCAACGCGTTCGGAGACGTAGGTTTGATGGATAAACGCGTAGATCAACTCCCATTCGCTGGCCAGATACGTTACAGAAAGCAACGCTAAACCAAAGATATACGGCCAGTTGATCGTCCGCTGGATGGCCATCCCTGCCAGACCGATGCCGCCCAGGACTACGCAGATGAACAGCCCCGCCCAGACAAAGAACGAATAAAAAGGAAACAGGAGAATAATAAGCCAGTCGGTCCAGCGGCTGGTGCGGGTCAGTAAGTTCAGGAAGGCGAACAGAAGCAGCGGTTGTCCACTGACGGATGCGCCATGTACGGTGTAGCACGGCACCAGCGCGAACAGAAAAGCGATGGCTACCCGCGTAAACGCCCAGTGCGGCTCTGGTAAACTATGTTTTCTGAGCAACAGGTACATACCCACGAAGCCAATGACGTGCACCGCTACAAAGTTGACAACCTGCGCGACATACGGTGGCAGAAGCCAGAACGACAGCACTTCCAGATTCAGACCCGTACGGAAGGCCGAACGAGGAATGCCGGTGAATGGGCCGCCACTCATCGCGTTGGGAATAAGCGTGTCCAGGTTGAAATCGAAAGCAGTACGGGTGATCTTGAGCAGGTACAGGTACAGAAAATCGCTGTCCAGATTGTCGTGGATCGTTATGTAAGCACCTTCGCCGAGCCAGACATACGGAAGTATATAAAACAGAAACAAGCCAGCCGCGCCAAGCAGGTAATTTTTTTCGGTAGATAAACGAACAGACGAAGGTGAACGGGAAAACATAGGGCGTTTCACAGGGCCAAATCTGCTTGATCGTTAACAGGAGCAGTTTGGAAAAACAAAATTACTGAAAATAGATGAGAGGGCCGGAATGCGTCAAGCCGTCGGCTTTTCGTAATTTTACCGGTAAACCCAATCATCATGCAAACATATTCTTTGGCAACTTTAGTGGCAGGGGTTCTGCTAACGTCTGCATCCGTACAGGCACAGACCCGACCCGCTAAACCAGCAACTGCGCGTACTAAGACATCATCAACCACAAACCTTCCCGAATTTTCAATGTCACGGGCGGAAATCGAGGCTCATACGCGATTTTTGGCTTCCGACGAACTGATGGGCCGTCGTACGGGCGAACCGGGCAATCAGGTGGCGGCTCGGTACATCGCTGAACAATTTAGAAAGCTTGGTTTGAAAACCCCTCCCGGCCAGACGGATTACCTTCAGCCAATTAGCTTCGAAAAAGTAAAGGCGGCTACGAGTGGTACGCTGACGTTAGGTAACGATTCGCTTCGGTTAGGCAAAGAATTGGCCGTTATGTCGGGTGGTCCAACCAATGTATCGGGTGAGGTTATCTACGTAGGGTACGGCCTGACCGATGGTGAAGACGGCTACAAAGGACGTGACGTGAAAGGACGTATTGTGGTTGTACAAGGCGGTTCGCCGGAAGCGAAGGGACCGGGCGAAATCTTCCGGGCGTCGGCAGAAAAGCGGAAACTGGCTTCCCAAAAAGGAGCCGCTGCCTTGATCGAACTGTACAGCGAGTCAATTCCGTGGGGATTTGTGAACCAGTATTTCAGCCGGGAGCAGATTTCAGTACCCATCGAGGGGAGCAACGGCGCAGCAATGGCCCATGTCTGGGTAAACAACGCCAACAATCAGTACAAGCAACTAAAAGAAGCCGGGCAAACCGTTACGCTACGTACCTCGGGTCGCCCACGGTCGGCTGCGCCATCAGCTAACGTAGCCGGTATTATCGAAGGAACCGATCCAAAGCTAAAGAATGAATATGTCATTCTGTCGGCCCATTTCGATCATGTCGGTGTGGGTAAGCAGGGGGGCAGTGCGTATCAACCCAGCGATAGTATCTTCAACGGAACACGGGACAATGCCTTCGGAACGGTTTCTGTTCTGGAAGCAGCCAAGGCACTCTCGCAGCAGCGGCCTAAGCGCTCCATCCTGGTGCTGGCGTTGACGGGTGAGGAAGTAGGTTTGCTGGGTAGCCGCTACTACGCCGAACATCCACTCGTCCCGCTCAAACAAACCGTTTTTGACCTGAATACCGACGGTGCTGGCTATAACGATACGACGATTGTTTCGGTAATTGGTCTGGAACGCACGGGCGCAAGAGCCGAAATTGAAACGGCGGCTAAAACGTTTGGACTAGGCGTCTTTGCCGAACCCGCTCCCGAACAGGGCCTTTTCGACCGGTCTGACAACGTTAGTTTTGCCGCCAAAGGGATTCCGTCACCAACCTTCTCGCCCGGTTTCAAAGCCTTCGACGAGGCCATTGGCAAGTACTACCATCAGGCTATCGACAACCCCGAATCGCTCGATTACGGCTACGTTCACAAGTTCTGTCAGGCCTTTGCGTACGCGGCTCGTCTGGTCGCCGATCGGCCAACGCGGCCCCAATGGTCGGCGGGCGATAAGTATGAAGCGGCTGGAAAAGCCTTGTATGGGCAATAGTATGGCTGGCTGACTGCTTTTATGCGGGCTGATCTTTTTTGGCCGATCAGCCCGCATAAATACCGTTCGACCCACCGGAAAACTAAACGACTCAACCCTACGTTATTTAATTAATAACAACACTCCGACATGCTGTTTAAATATCTTTTCATCATCACCCTTGTTATTCTGTTTGTGCCACCCGTGCGCCGATTCGTTTTTTATCTGCTCGTTGGTCGGCAATTAGTAAAAGAGCAGAAGCGTCAGAATGACGTTCGGGGTGGTCGCCGTGAAGGTGAAATTCGCGTCGATAGTCGTCCGAAGAAAGAGTCCGATTCGCGCTATAACAGCGGTGAGTACGTTGACTTTGAAGAGGTCAAGTAATTAATATTCTTTCTTGTATTTCACGGCCAGTCCACTCATGACGTAGCCGTTATCGGTTGTCGATGTGTAGTAGGTATATCGGACAGCCACCAACGCGTCTGCGCCTAGTTTTTTAGCCTGTATGGTCAGCCGTGACAGCAATAGTTCTTTCTGCTGTGCGTCGTTACCCCGGCTAAGCATTCGTCGGTTGACCAGCTGCCGCTGCGTCACCGGTACCTCTCCTTTCATTTCCAAATCCTGAATCGGATCGAACGGTCGTTCAGGGCGCTGGTTTTCGTAAAACACATCAACGGGGTAGTGATTTTTGTGTTGCAGATAAACCATCGGTTTGAAGCAGCCCGCTGTGGTTAGCAAGAGCGCCAATAGGAGAAGTTTTTTCATACGTCTTTACGAATCAAGTTTTGCCAGCACCTCAGCTACAACGCGAGGGTAATGAACATGTTCAAGAGCCTGTACTTTTTTGGCAACGTCCTCCGGCGTATCGGTCGGTAATACTGGGCAGCTTGCCTGAAAAATGATTTGTCCTTCGTCGTAGCGTTCGTTTACGTAGTGGATAGTAATCCCTGATTCGGTTTCGTTAGCCGCCACCACCGCTTCGTGTACAAAGTGGCCGTACATACCTTTCCCCCCAAATTTAGGCAGTAAAGCCGGGTGAATGTTGATGATCTTGTCGGGAAAAGCCTGGACCAGTTTACTCGGCATCAGCCACATAAAACCCGCCAATACAATCAGATCGATTGGCTGGTTAAGCAGAATCTCCGTGATCTGATCCGTTTCGTAGAATGTCTTGCGGTCGAATAGCAACACCGGAATGTGGAGTCGTCGCGCCCGGTCGATAACCCCTGCTTTGTGGTTGTTGGAGACGATAAGCGAAATGGTTACGTCGGCATTATCGGCAAAGTAGGTAGCAATCTGTTCCGCGTTGGAGCCGGAGCCGGAAGCAAAGAGGGCAATACGTTTCAAAGTCAGTAGTGATTAGGCGTCGGTCTTTAGTCGGTTGTCGCCTTATAGACAAATTAGTAACGACGAATGACGATTGACCCGTGGCTGAAATGGTCAAAATTACAACTTTTACCTATTTTTGTGAGTACTCGCCCGAATCCGATGCTGGCAACGAATCAACTTACGTTTGAATATAGCCCTGCGAAACAGTTCGCATTTCCCGATGTTCACTGCGCTAACCGCGAAGCCCTGCTGATTTTAGGACAGTCCGGAACGGGAAAAACAACCTTCCTGCACCTGCTGGCACTGCTGCTTCGTCCCAAAAGCGGCTCGGTTGTTATCGATCAGACGGACCTGACCAAACTCGGTGCCGCTGAAACCGCGGCCTTTCGGGCCAAACACGTCGGTATTATTTATCAGAAACCGCACTTCGTCAGCTCTTTATCGGTGCTGGATAACCTGGTTTTAGCGAATTATCTGGCGGATAAACCGCAGAACAGAAGCCGCGCCCGCGAATTGGCTGGTCAGCTCGGTTTTGCGGATCATCTAAACAAAAAAACGCACCAGATGAGCCAGGGCGAGCAGCAGCGCGTGAGCATTGCGCGGGCCGTGATGAACCAACCTGACATTATTCTGGCCGACGAACCAACGTCCAGTCTTGACGATGAAAACACCGCTCGCGTGGTCAAGCTTTTGCGCGAACAGTCGGAGCAGATTGGGGCTAGCCTGATTGTTGTTACCCACGATCAACGCTTGAAAGATGTATTCCAGAATCGGGTAGCGCTCTGACGAATTTATCCGTAGTATTTCATCCCATCCATTCACCGTAATGCGTAAACTTCTCTTTGTTTTCCTGCTGATGCCGTTGCTGGTAGTCGGGCAGAACCGCAAGAAAAAAGATTACCTTGTGTCGCTCAATACCCGGTTTGGTACCATGCGATTGGTGCTGTACGACCAGACGCCCAAGCACAAAGAAAATTTCATCAAGCTCGTCAATCAGAAATTTTACGACAGCCTGTTGTTTCACCGCATCATTCCGATGTTCATGATTCAGGGGGGCGACCCGAACTCCCGCAAAGCCAAGCCTGGCGACCCTTTGGGAAGTGGTGATGTTGGTTATAAAGTTCCGGCTGAATTTGTACCCGCCCTGTTTCACAAGAAAGGTGCCTTAGCTGCGGCCCGTGACAATAATCCCGAAAAAGCGTCGAGCGGTTGTCAGTTCTACATCGTGCAGGGGCGCGTGTGGAGCGAAGACGAGTTGCAGAAACAGGTTGCGCGGATTCAGACCATGAAGGGGCACGTTCCCACCGATGAACAGAAGCAAGTATACAAAACCTTGGGGGGCTCTCCACACCTCGATGGCAACTACACGGTGTTTGGGGAAGTCGTTGATGGATTGGCCATCGTCGATAGCATCGCCAAGCAGCCTCGCAACGAAATGGATCGTCCGGATGCAGACGTGCGCATGAGCATGACCGGAACGTGGGTCAAAAAGAAAAAGATCAAGAAGCAGTACAACTATCAATATCAATAGAAACGTCAGATCGCTTATTTCTGCGTGAATGCCTATGAAAAAACGGATTCTCCTCACCGGTGCCAATGGTCTGCTGGGGCAAAAGCTGGTTGGATTGCTGGTTAAGCAACCGGATGTTGAATTAATCGCAACGGCACGGGGTGCCAATCGACTGCCCTTTTCCGACGGCTATACCTACCGTTCGATGGACATTACGGATCGTCAGCAAGTGCTTGATGTGATCGGTGATGTGCAGCCGGACGCAGTTATCCACGGAGCCGCCATGACCGATGTGGATAAGTGTGAGGTTCAGAAGGATGACTGCTGGGCGCAGAATGTTCATGCTACCGAATACATCGTTGACGCGTGTAAGGCTGCGGACGCTTTCCTGCTTCATGTATCCACCGACTTTATTTTCGACGGCGCTGATGGTCCTTATGACGAAACCGCCGAAGGAAATCCAATCAGTTTTTACGGATGGAGTAAATATGCTGCCGAAAAAGTGGTGATTCATTCCGGCTTGCACTGGGCCATTGCCCGGACGGTTCTTGTCTACGGCATAGCGCATGACATGAGCCGGAGCAACATCATCTTATGGGTGAAGAAATCGCTCGAAGACGGTAAAAATATCAAAGTCGTTACCGACCAGTGGCGTAGCCCAACGTTGGCCGAAGACCTGGCGATGGGCTGTTATCTGATAGCCGACAAGGAAGCAGAAGGTATCTTCAACATTTCGGGTAAAGAGGTACTGACGCCGTATGACATGGCAATCAAAACCGCCGATTATTTTGGCCTGGACAAATCACTGATCGCGCAGGCCGACGCATCGACGTTTACGCAGGTTGCTCGTCGTCCACCACGCACAGGATTTATTCTCGATAAATCGCACACCGTGCTTGGCTACGATCCACATTCGTTCGAAGAAGGCATAGCGGTTCTGGCGGCTCAACTAAACCAGCCCGCGTGACGCTGCACGTGAAAGCAAAACCCGGCAGTAAAGTAGATCAGCTGTTCTACGATGCGGCTGGGACGCTGAATGTCAAAATCAAAGCGCCGGCTCAGGATGGTAAAGCGAATGCATACTTAATCGAGTTTCTAGCCAAGCAGTTAGGTATTTCTAAATCCAAAGTGGCTATTGTCTCCGGATTTACAAACCCGCGCAAACGACTTGAGATCGACGTAACGGAAGAGGAGTTTGTGCAATTCCGCGCGCAAATTCTCAACGAGTAAGACCAGTAAAACAAAGAAGCCCAACGATCGTCAATTCGTTGGGCTTCTTTGTTTCTATCAAATGACATTAAACGGCATCGACTGGCTCGGCCATCGTGGATGCCGGTTGTTTGCGCGGTATATAGTGCCGGAAGAAGCTACTAATTTTCATTTGCAGGACCCCAAAAACGGCTTCTTTAAAGATCTTGGTAGACATCTTGGAAACCCCTTTCGTGCGGTCGGTGAAGATAATCGGTACTTCGGCAATTCGGAAACCGTACTTCCAGCAGGTAAACTTCATTTCGATCTGGAAGGCGTAACCCACGAACTTAATCGGATTATGCAGAATCACTTCCAGTACGTTATGCCGATAACAGACAAAGCCAGCCGTAGGGTCCATGATCGACATACCGGTGATAAACCGAACGTAAACCCCGGCAAAATACGACATCAGCACCCGACCGATTGGCCAGTTTACAACATTTACCCCCCGGATATAGCGGGAGCCAACGGCAACATCGGCCCGGTTCGGCCCTTCATCGGCGCAGGCGTGGTAAAGTTTGATCAGATCGTCGGGGTTGTGCGAGAAGTCGGCGTCCATCTCGAACAAATACTGGTATCCTCGTGATAGCGCCCACTTGAAACCGTCGATGTAAGCGGTGCCTAGTCCTAATTTTCCTCGCCGTTCGAGCAGATGCAAACGGGCGGGAGAGCCACTATCGGCAAACTCTTCTTGTAGGTAACGGACCCGTTGCGCGGTACCATCGGGTGAACCATCGTCTACGATCAGCATGTCGAACGGCTCCGGCAGCGAGAATACTTTTCGGACAATAGCCTCAATGTTCTCAATTTCATTATAAGTGGGAATAACTACCAGGCGTTCTTTCACGACGTACGAAGTGGGTTTGTAAGCGACCAATACTACTACTGATACAACAGCAGTACCGGTGATTTTTGTACAAAATAACTATTAAAATTTGTTAATCGCAGATGGTTGGCTTAACTCCTTGGCGAGTTGGCGCGCTCTAGTAATGCGGTCGGACAACGAAACGCCTTTGTACCAGTTTGCGCATACCAGCAGATCGTCTTTTTCAACGGCTTCGACCTGTTGTTTGACGGTAACGATTTGGGCGTTATACTGCGGAATGGCTCGTTTCCAGCGGGTTAGTTTTCGGAAAACCGGTTTGGTTGCTGTAATGCCAAAACTGCTGACTAACTCCTGATGAACGTTCTCGAACAGAACATCATCGGCTAACTGGGCTTTCTGTGCTCCGGCCTGACCACCTACCATGGTCGTAATCAGGACTTCGTCGTCGGGGCAGCGGCCTTCAAAAATCGAACTGCTCCAGATATGACCAGCCGCAAAACGATCCTCGACCTTTGGATTCAGGCCACCAAAACCATTGAGCAGATGCCGAACATCAGCGCGTTTATAAACGGAATGAACGGCAGTCATTGGTGGGTATTGAACGGCGTGAAGCGCATCGGCAAACGCAGGATAATCAGCGGCTACCAATCGGGCGGCTGCGTCAGTTCCAACGGCCAGAATCAGTTTGTCAACCGGTTTAGTACCACTTTGGGCTTCGATTTGCCAGCCATCGCTGGTTCGGCTAATGCGCTTAACCGGATCGCTCAACGAGAGGTTGGTCAGCCGGGCGGCCAGCGCATCGGTCAGCATCTGCATACCCTCCCGAAAGCTAAACGACTGCCGACGACCGGCGGACGATTGATTTTTTATCAGCCCCCGAAGTACCGAGCCATACTCGTTTTCGTAGTCGAGTAGAACGGGAAATGTCTCGGAGACAAGCAGCTGATCGGGATCGCCCGCGTAAATTCCGGCTACGAACGGTGCCAATGCGTAATCGACAATCTCGTTCGAGAAACGGCGTCGAAAAAATTGTCCCAGCGTTTCCCCTTCGGGTGATTTGGTTTTGTTATTCCGTTCGCGAAAAATTGCCAGCTTGGTTTTCCAGCTAAAGAAAGTACCAAACAATAACGAGGGCGGACCCGATGGAAGCTGTCGGTACTGCCCATCGCGAAAGATAAAACGAGCTTTACTAACGGGTTTGCTGAAAGTGAGGGCGGGCGTAAGACCCAACTTGTCGAGCCAGAGCAGCAGATCGGCGTCACCAAGCAGCGAATTAGGTCCTAGTTCGCGCAGGTAGTGTTGTCCGTCGGGGCCCGTAGCCCGTTCTGATCCGATGTAGCCACCGGTTCGATCACTGGCCTCCCAAAGATGATAATCAACCCCACGTTCCTGTAGCTCGTAAGCCAGCGTGAGTCCCGAAATGCCCGCTCCGATAATGCCAATAGTCATGAACGGGCTGGTTTTTGGGGCTCAGTTTTCTTTTTCAGGTTGTCAACGACCTGCTGGTATATCGTTTCCATCGCTCGTGGGTGCGCTGCGTAATACGCGTAACTTTTCGAATAGGCCGCTGTATCGACCTTGAACTTTCGGAAAATCTGTTTTTCCAAATGGTGATAAGCCACATTAGACGAGTCTGTCGATCGCAGGCCCATACGCCCGACCCGCGCTTCGAGTATGTGTACTTCGGTCAGAATGGCTACCATACGCTCCTCCGGAATCAAATTGTCCGGGCGTTTGTCTTCTGGCGGCTGGCAACCTTGCAGGAGGCTCAGGTAAAGCATCGCTAGCCCCATCCAGATGGTTTGTTTCATCAGATGCCAACGCATAGTTTTTAAGCGTTAATTTTGTAAGCTAATCCGGTCAGGCAAAGTTCGGGATTGGCTGTTAAAATAACATAACGCCTATTGGGTATGGACGAGTTCTTGGCCCGGCTGCGTAATTTCGATATTCAGATTCGAAAAGCGGTCAATTCACAGATGCGGGGTAGCTTTCGCTCGGTTTTTAAAGGGTCCGGGCTGGAATTTAGTGATTTGCGCATTTACCAATACGGTGACGATGTGCGGGCTATTGACTGGAACGTGTCGTCGAAAGGACATGGTACGTTCGTAAAGGTATTCCGCGAAGAGAAAGATCAAACCGTTTTTTTTGTCGTTGACGTGAGTGCGTCGCAGCAGGTTGGTCCGCAGCACCGGGCGAAGCTGGATGCAACAAAAGAAGTATGCGGGGTACTGGCGATGTCGGCTATTCGCGAAGCCAGCCACGTAGGCTTGTATTGTTTTTCGGATCAGAAAGAGCGGTACATCAAACCATCCAACAGCATGAAAACGGGTTATCAGCTGATCATGAGTCTGTTTAAGCTGCAACCCGAATCGGCCCGGACAAACCTGGCGGATGCGCTTTTGTTTACGCTGAACTGTCTGAAACGCCGGAGTGTCGTGATTCTGCTGTCGGATTTTATCGATCAGGGGTATGAGCATAATCTCAAGGCTCTGGCACGAAAACACGATTTGGTTGTTATTCACTTTTACGATCAGCGCGAAGTAAATCTGCCCCGCCTTGGCATCATTCCGGTGCACGATACGGAAAGCGGTCGGACGGTGTGGCTCAATACGTCGTCGGCTTCGTTTCGGCACCGGTTGCGGGAAACCTTCCAGCAGAATCAGGCTCGGCTGGAGCGGCTTTGCAAGCAGTTCAACGCCAATTACCTGGCGCTCGATTCGCAGGAAGATTTTGTGCCGAAGCTTATTGAGTTGTTTCGGGTAAGAAGATATCAGTGATTTTGACAGGTCGATTAGTGACTCATACGCTTCAATTGATTAGTAGCTTATGCCTGTTTGCCGTTTCGGTTTGGGCGCAACCACCCGCGAAACGAACACTGAACGGGCAATTTCTCGACGATAGTATTGAAATCGGTCGGCCCTTTCGGTATGCCGTCACCTACCGCCATGTACCAACGGCTGAAGTTCTTTTTCCGGATACAGCGGTTCATTTTCTGCCTTTCCGCGTCAAGGAAATAAGCGTTTTTCCCACGCAGACAACCGGCCAGGGCCCATTGGCGGTTAGTCGGGATAGCGCCGTGTATACACTGGTTTCGTTCGAGACGGATTCCGCTCAGTTATTGCAGGTTCCTATTCGGCTGGTCAATGCCAACGATTGTACCAGCCTGATGACGCAGATTGACACGGTATTCTTACGATCAAAGCTGACGTTACCCCGTTCAGGTACGGCACCTACGCAGAGTCTGACACTGGCCTCGGAAACGCAACTAGCTCGCTTACAGCAACAGTTTAACTATCCGGTTCTGGTTGAAGCACTGCTGGTAGCGGGCGCTTTGTTAACACTTATTAATTTGCTGTTTGGTCGATCGATCCGTCACCAGTGGCAGATTTATCAGCTTTACCAGCAACACAAACGGTTTCTACAAGAATACAATCGGTTGAGTCAACTGTTGAGCGCCGATACAGCACCGGACATGGCTAATCAGGCGATTGTGATCTGGAAAACGTACCTGGAAAGCCTTGAAAAACAGCCTTATGCTTCCCTGACCACCCCCGAAATCGCCGAGCGAACGGGTGATGAACGCGTAGCTGACGCTTTGCGGGAAGCCGACCGGATGATTTACGGCGGAACATTTTCGGCTCAGTCGCAGGACGCCTTGCAGGTACTGCTTAAAGTGGCTGTCCAGGCGTATCATCGGCAACGGAATGTACTGCAAGCTCCGGCGGAGCCACCGGTACCAGTCGTCATGTCCGACGAAGCTAACCCGTCAACCCGTTCGTAATATGGAGCCTTGGTATTCGCTACATTGGTTCGACCGGGCGCTTTGGGAACAGTTTCGTTTCGCCAATCCGCTCGCCCTTTACCTCATCCCAACGATTGGGTTTCTGTTTGCGCTGCGCTACTACTTGCAGCATGATTCGCAACAGCGGTTAAATATGTCGTTGGGAACAGGGCGGGGCAGTCAGAGCGACCGGATTCAGGAAGATCCCGTTCTGGTAAATCAACGATTGGTAAGCCTGTTACGGTTTCTATTGCCGGGAAGCCTGTTCATTGCCATGACACTCTTACTGGTGGCCCTGGCCCGGCCCCAGCTTGTACAAACGCATCGCGAAGAGCAGTCGGAGGGAATCGATATCATGCTGGCTATGGACGTGTCGTCGTCCATGACCGAGGCCGACCTGCCACCCACGCGCCTGGCTGCGGCTAAACGAGTAGCGCAGACGTTCATCAACGGTCGTAAGAATGACCGGATTGGCCTCGTAATTTTTGCAGGTGAAGCGTTTTCGCTTTGCCCACTGACTACGGATTACGCGTTGCTGAAGCAGTATTTAAGCGAGCTGAACGAGCAGATGATTCCCGCGTCGGGTACGGCCATTGGCGATGCGCTGGCGCGCTGTATCAACCGGATGCGGGAACCCATGAATGCTACCCAGGATTCAACGGAGTCGGGGAAAAAGCGTAGTAAAGTAATTATTCTGCTCAGCGACGGCGACAACACCGCTGGTAATCTGGACCCGGTCACGGCAGCCCGTCTGGCCAAGGCGTTCAACATCCGGATCTATACCATTGCGGTAGGCCGGGCCATCCGTTCGAGTGCGTCCGCTTCAACCGTAGATGAGGGTATCCTGAAAACGATTGCCGGAATCGGTAATGGCAGTTTCTTCCGGGCTGCTGACGCCGGTAGGCTCCGAGCCGTTTTTACGCAGATTGACCAACTAGAAAAAGCGCCCGTTCGGACGTTGGTGTACGAAGATGTGCAGGATCAGTATCGCGTGTATTTGTACTGGGCAATTTCTTTCTTACTCTTCGCGCTGTTTCTGAAAAATACCATTGTTGGAAATGTATTACAAGATTAACCGGATACCTGCTATTATTTGCCATGCTTAAATCTTATTACAACGCAGAGGTCATCGAAGCGGGCTTAGATGAAGTAGGCCGGGGGTGTTTGGCCGGACCGGTGGTCGCTGCTGCGGTTATCTTACCCAAACACTATACGCATCCCATTCTCAATGATTCGAAGCAACTGACTCGTATTCAACGCGAGATGCTGCGAATAGATATAAAACGGGACGCTTTGGCGTGGGCCGTTGCGGAGGTGTCGCACGAAGATATTGACCGGATCAATATCTCGAAGGCGAGTTTTCTGGCCATGCACCGTGCTGTTGATTCGCTCGCCGTCCGGCCAGAACATTTGTTGGTTGACGGAAACCGGTTTGTGCCGTACCCCATGATTCCACACACTTGTATTGTGAAAGGTGACGCGCATTTTCTGTCCATCGCAGCCGCTTCAATACTAGCCAAGACGTACCGTGATGAATTGATGGAGCAGTTGGGGCAGGAGTTTCCCGATTACGGCTGGGCCAGAAATGTTGGTTACCCAACCCCCATTCATCGGGAAGCCATTCGGAAGTTTGGACCGACAAAATACCACCGGATGAGTTTTCGGTTAATCTAACACCACCCCGTCGCTTACCCGCGAAGTACCCATTAGCCTGTTTCGCCCCTCGACCAGCATTGTTTAATTGGTAGCGAAGTTGATGATGGGCGTAAACCAACTGCCCGTCCCGGCAGTTACCCTTTGCAGAATTAAAGAATCTGTCTTATCATCTTCTTTGTGTAAACCCTATTGACTTTCTTGAGTTTATTCACAAACACGTCTAATTTACTGATTGCTATGAAGATGAACACCCAGCCCATCCAGAATCTGGAAGTAAGCCTTGAGGAGCTGGTAAGCGCTTTCAAGGGATTACCAGCCCAGCCGGAGGGCAACGAGCATTATACCGTCAAGTTTTCTGTACCCAACGATTATGGCAACGCCAGCGAACGGCAGCTGCTATTCAAATGGAATCAGGAAAAAAACGATTGGGAATTGAATACCAAAGGGCACGATCTGTTGATTACCGCTTCCAGCCGGTAGGATCGCAATCACTGACGAATTTCAAACGACAAAACCGCCATTCACGGCGGTTTTGTCGTTTAAGGGCTCAAGAGGAATGCATCAGTCTATTTAGTTTCAGATAATGCTGAAAAGCGTTAGGCCAGCGTGGGCTGTTCGGCCTGTTGGCGTAATTTCTCAGTGGGCCGGAAGCGTTCGCCGTACTGGTCGGCCAGCCGATCGCAGGTTGTAACGAAGGTATCAATACCGACGAAATCGACAAATGACAACGCTCCGCCCGTATAGGCCGGAAATCCCCAGGCTAGAATTGATCCCAGGTCACCGTCCAGCTTTGTGCGAACGACGTTTTCTTCAAAGCAGCGTACCGCTTCAATCGCCTGTCGATACAGCAAACGGGTTTTTACTTCGTCGAGTGTGGGCTGTTGGTCGGCTAGTGGAAACAAATCCGCCAGTCCCGGCCACAAACGTTTCGCTTCGTTATCGGGGTAATCGTAAAAACCGGCTTTGGCTTTCTTACCCGACCGGCCTCGTTGGACAAACTGTCCGGCAACCTGGTAGCTGGTGTCATCCTCGTTCAAAGCACCGTCCTTGATACCCTGGCTCGCAATTTTATAAACCAGATCAAGCGCCACTTCGTCCGTAACGGCTAGCGGGCCGACGGGCATACCCGCATCTTTCCCAGCATTTTCGATCAATACCGGGTTAACGCCATCTTTCAGTAACTCCATTCCTTCCGAGGAATAGGTGCCAAAGCAGCGCGAGGTGTAAAAGCCGCGTGAATCATTCACTACGATGGGCGTTTTTCGAATTTTACGCACGTAATCAATGGCAACGGCCAGCGCATAATCGGAGGTTTGCTTGCCCATGATTAGCTCAACGAGCATCATCTTGTCTACGGGAGAGAAGAAGTGAATGCCGATGAAGTTTTCGGGTCTGTCCGATGCCTGCGCCAGACTGCTGATGGGCAGGGTAGAGGTGTTGGAGCCAAACACACGAAGGCCATTTTCGGCTAGCATCGGCTCCGCTTCCTGCGTAACCTGCGCTTTCAGATCGCGATTTTCGAATACCGCTTCAATGATCAGGTCGCAGCCTTGCAGATCGTCGGCGGAGGCAGTGGGTTTGATCAGGTCGAGAATACCGTCTACCCTACCCGGATCGACTTTGCCCCGTTCGACGCCTTTCTGTAGCAGTTTGCGGATTTGATTTTTACCCGCTTCGGCGGCTTCAATCGAAACATCCTTGAGGACAACGTCCATACCCGCCTGTGCCGATACGTAGGCGATACCGGATCCCATCATGCCAGCGCCCAGAACGCCCAGTTTCTTAATGTCTGTTTTTGGAACGTCCTTGGGGCGGCTGGCTCCCTTGTTGGCTTCGTTCATGCCCAGAAACATCGTCTGGATCAGATTCTTTGCTACTTTAGACGTAGCGACCTTTACAAAATGCCTGCCTTCGATGACGAGGGCCCGATCCATGTTAACCTGCAACCCTTCGTACACGCAGGCCATAATTTCAAGCGGGGCGGGGTAGTTGCCCTTGGTCTTCTCTAGCAGCATAGCCGTTCCGGCGCTGAACGTTTGAGCCCCGACCACACTCTGCACGTTGCCGCCCGGCACCTTGAAATTATCTTTTCCGACGATTTTACCCGTTTTGCGGTCAACTTCGTCCCAGGGCTTGATCGGGTTGGGATTCGCGTCAATCCAGGCACGTGCCTTGGCTAGCATCTCGTCGGGTGTATCGGCTGTGTCATCGACCATACCCAGACTTTTGGCTTCCTGAACGCCTACTTTTTTGCCTTCCAGCATCAGCGGCAACGCTGTTTGAATACCTAACATACGCGGTAGCCGTTGCGTACCACCCGCGCCCGGCAACAAACCGATGGTTACTTCGACCAGCCCAATCAACGTTTTGGACCGGGCGGACGTTCCGTTACTTAAGGCAATACGATGATGGCAGGCTAAACAGATTTCGTAACCGCCCCCGAGCGCCGTACCATTGATCGCGGCCACAGTTGGTTTTCCCGACGTTTCGATGCTGCGAAAAATCCGGTTCAGCTCCGACGATACCTTTAGCATCTCAGCGGGTTCTTTGTCGTTATTGCGCAGAATCATTTTTAGATCGGCTCCCGCGACGAACTCCGGCTTGGCCGAGGTGATGATGATTCCCTTCACCGATTCGTCAGAAAAGGCACGCTGGAGAGCCGCTTCAAACTGGGGGATGGATTCATCATTGAGGACGTTCATCGGAGCCGATGTCATTGCCCACGAAATAAGGGCTACGTTTTGGTCAACGCTGTAGTTTATCATTGTCAATACTGTCAACGAATACGGTGAATGCCAATAAATGACGGCTAATTAACTCGTTCGAAAAGGGTGGCAATACCCATGCCGCCACCAATGCAGAGCGTCGAAAGCCCGAACTGTTTACTGGTGCGTTCCAGTTCGTCAATCAGGGTCGCCGAAATGATCGCGCCAGTTGCGCCCAACGGATGACCCAACGCGATAGCCCCGCCGTTGACGTTAAGTTGGCTATGGTCAACGCCTAATTCGTCCATAAACAGCATTGGTATGGCTGCAAACGCTTCGTTAACCTCAAATAGATCAATGTCGCTAATGCGCATGCCCGCCCGTTTCAGTAGTTTGCGCGTGGCCGGAATCGGACCCGTGAGCATAATGGTTGGTTCAGAACCCACAACCGCAAACGCTTTGATGCGGGCCCGAGGTTTCAATCCCGATTGTTCGCCAAATGCCTTGCTGCCGATCAACACGGCTGCGGCTCCGTCAACAATCTGTGAGGAGTTACCGGCGTGGTGAACGTGGTTTATTTTATCGAATTGGGCGTATTTAAGCAGCGCCAGCGCATCCAGCCCCATCTTGCCCATGCCTTCAAAAGCGGGTTTGAGCTTGCCTAAACTCTCGGCGGTTGTGTCAGGTCGTACACCTTCGTCGCGGTCGAGGAGTGTCAGACCTAATTCGTCCTTGATGGGTACGAGTGTTTTCTGGAAACGGTTATCGGCTTGCGCGGCAACGGCCCTGCGGTACGATTCGGCAGCAAAGCGATCCACATCATTCCGCGAATACCCGTACTTCGTCGCAATCAGATCGGCAGAAATACCCTGCGGAACAATGTTGTGACGGGCAACGATCTGCGGATTCATAAATAAAGCGCCACCGTCGGAACCCATCGGCACCCGCGACATGGATTCTACACCACCCGCGATGATGGCATCGACCTGCCCCGACATCACGTAAGCCCCGGCCATGTTGATCGCTTCGAGACCTGACGAGCAAAACCGGTTGAGCTGAACCCCGGCTACCGATTCAGCGTAATTCGCTTCGAGCGCAGCCGTGCGTGCAATGTCAGCGCCCTGTTCACCAATTGGTGTTACGCAACCCATGATCACGTCATCGACCAGCGACGTGTCGAGTTGATTCCGGTCGCGGAGTTCGCGCAGGACGCTCGTCAGGAGCTGAATGGGTTGCACATCATGCAGCGCACCGTCACTCTTCCCGCGTCCGCGTGGCGTTCGGACGGCATCATAAATGAATGCTTCAGCCATAAGTCTATCCGAAAAATTAGTATGCAAGCATACGGTTATGTTTCAACAAAAGTAGCATCAAAGGCTCAACAGGGCAACGATTTTGGATTAAATTGATATTTTATTTGTCCGTGAGAATACAAACCGGGCAAGACGTCAGCGACTACGGTACTTTACTTTTTGCGGAATGTGCTGAAATTGTACGCTAAGCTCAACGCTATGGTCTGCTGAACTTGCAAGCGGGTACTGAAATCCCGGTCATAAAAGCCGATAAAATTAAACGTAACGCTTAAAAACTTGATCAGCTTGGCGGTCATCGTCAAATCGAGCCGGTGGTCGATTGCGTTTAAGGCTAAATAATTGGCGTACAGTTGATAACGCGCGTTAAATTTGATGTTCTTGGTCAGGTTGCGGTCGATAACCGAATGCAGTTGAAAAGCCAGCTACTCCAGTCGGATTGATCGACCGGGCGGTACGCCGTAGACGGTGGCCGTTGGATCGGGTACGTAAACGCCGTCTACCTGGGCAATGCGCACTCGATTGTCTGTTAAGGTCGTCAGGCGGGGCGCGAAGGGGTTCATTTGCAGGGAAAACCAGTTTGTGGGCGTAAACGACACGCCCAGCGCTAGCGTCAGCAAAGCGGGTGAGAAAAAATTGGATACGCGAAGGCGATTTCGGTCGGTTGAATCGTAGCGGAAGCCGGGCGCAAAAAAGGTGTTGAAAGCCGCCGACCCGGAGAAACTCCACTTAGGGCTAAATTTGTAGCCAACGACCGAGTTAAGCATAAACACGTCCGCCGATTTCCGGGTATCGTTCAGTTGAATAAGATAACCTAATTGCATGTCGGCGGTATTGTCCCACGACCATTTGTCTTTCAGGTACAAGGCTCTGGTGTTCACCAGCGTACCCAGTGAAATCGAGTTCGTGCCGCCACCCGCCCAGTTGCTGAAGGAGGTTTGGTTAAAGTTGATGCTTCCGTTGAATGACTTTTGCCAGTACGTGGTATCCTTTACGGTAACGACAGAATCTTTGATCACAACGATGGTATCTCGACGGATAACGACGGAATCGGTTCGAGTTGAATCCTGAGCGCGGACAGCCGTACCTACCAGCGTGAGAAAGACCAATAAACAATATTTTCTCATCATACTACATCGAATGAGCCGCTCTGACTCTTCGCAAAAGCGGTGATCACTCTCTTAAATCCATATTGCGATAACTGCCAGGACTTGTGTTTACGGAGAAAAAACTGGCTTTTGGGCGTAAAAAAGACGGGCAGTATCTGAAAGACTAACCCGCCCTGGCTGATTACGTTTAACCCACTGAGCATTTAGCGCTCCGTTATCATCCGGTTGATGACTATAAAACCGCAGTATGAGCCGGGGTAAAATGCAACAGGTCAGGTTCATCGCCGACGAACCTGACCTGTTAAGAATGCCGCTTAGGGCATCCGATAAATTTTCAAATAAACTAAAGGCTTATTTATCTAGTACGATTGTTTCGCCAACCAGATACGCGCCCGATTCGGTAACCAGATTGTACACGTTCTTCACTGCCCGAATCGCTTTTTCGGCGCGGACGACGTGATAAGCCGAAACGCTGTTAGCGGCTGCATCATAGCGATACAGTACTTCACCGGCTTTTACGTCACCCAACGCTTTACGGCCGCTGGCTGTCAGAACGGGGTGGTTAGCCGTTGCTTCGAGTAGTACGGGAGCGGTTAAAGCGTTACGATTATCAGCAGTGAGTTCACTGATCGGCGTAAGCCACACGCCCGCCAGCGTAAAGTTGCCTTCGTGGGTGTCTACTTTCGTTACGCGGGTAGGAGCAAGGCTTTTCGTTGTCGCATCGTAGCCCAGCACAACATCACCCGCATTCAGTGCATTGATCGACTTGGCCGAACCGTCGGCCAGGGTTACCGGGGCATCAGGAGCGAAGCAGAAGTTATACTCTTCTTTTTTCTTGCCGCCACCATCTTCCGATTTTCCGCCACCACCCGAAAGTAATCCGGCCATTTCGCGCGACAAAACAAACGTAAGCGTCGACATCAGACCCGGTTCTTTTTCACCAACGTATTTCAGGTCGTCGATGTAAGCGTCCCACGCTTTGCGGTCGGCGGATGCCCCTGGAATAACGAAGGGTTTTATTTCGCCCGATTTCTCGTTTTTGTAAATCGCCAGCAAGCCAAGTTCTTTGGTGTCCTCGGCGGTAAAGACTTTGTAGAGGTAAATTTTCCGCGTGATACCGTCGCTGTAGGTAAACACATAGGCCGGACGCTCTTCGTAGCGGTCCAGAATAAAGCCGCCCGATTTGAAATACGTGTCTTTGTCGAGGTTGGCTACTTTAATCGCTTTAACCGCTTTGAGTTGCTCGAGGGTCATCGACGCAGAGGCTGTCTGCGCCAAAACGCGCTGGCTCAACAACTGCGTCGTGATGGCGCAACAAAGAAAAATAAGGATCGATAGCAGGTTGTTCTTCATCATTTCTGGGTAGATGAGCGCTGATGTTCAGCCTCTACTTGTTTGTGTACAAATTACTTTTTCGTGTATCCGCCCACGCGTGCATGGATCGCTTCGACGGTCCGACGGGCGGAAGTAAAAGCCCCGGCCATCCAGGCGGTTAGATACGTGGTATGCTCACCCGCGAAGTAAATGCTGTCATCGGGTTCGAGTAACGCGGGATAATATTTTTTTCGGGTAGCGTCGTCGTAAACGGCCCAACCTCCGCCACTGTACGGAATCCGGTGCCAGGCAAGCGAAAACGAATTTTCGAATTCTGCTGGATACTGTGGGTGAATTTTACCGCCCTGAGCCAGCGCCATCTTCTCGCGTTCGGCTACGGACAAGGCACCTACGGCTTCGGCACGACTGTAGAAATTATAGTAACCGATCAGAACGCCTTTCTGGCCCTGTAAGCTGAACGACGGATACCAGATCTGGTTAATGTCCATGTTGGTCCGCGAAATGCCGCCATAAATACCGTCATCCTCTTCCCAGAACCGACGCTTGAACTGTAAGCCAATTTTGCCGGTCTTCATGTACGGAACAAAATCAGCGGCTCGCTTTACCGTTCCCGACAGGTCCGATTCGATGGTTTTCAACATTGGCAAAGGAAGCGTACAGATGCAGAACTCGCCGGTTACTTCGACTGGCTTACCGTCTTTTTTGTAGACGACCCGAACACCATTTTCGGTTTTGCGAAGTTCCGTTACGGGGGCGTTGAAAATGATTTTACCGGCTAGTTTCTTTTCGAACGCTTTCGGAATGGCATCCATGCCCCCAACCGGTTGTAACAGCGTGGTTTGCTGCTCGTAGGCGTAATCCCCTACGTTGTAAAAAACCGGTTGCATAAATCCCGATCGGAGTAAGTCGGTTAGGCCAAACGGATCGGTGAGGGTACCGGGCATGTTACCAGCACCAGGGTCGCTTTTGCTTTTATAACCTCGTCGGTTTGTACCCTTGTACAAATGGGCCGTGTTCAGATCGCCTTCGTTTTTCAGAAAGTCGATTAGTTTTTCGACATCTTCCTTGGTCAACTGCTGATCGAGCGACGATTGATCAAGGGCTTTGGCTAGCAACTCGGAGGTGTAGCCCCGCATGTCGTTGTGGTAATCGCTGATCCGCATACGTCTATTCGCCAGATCGCCCGTTCCACCGTCGTTGTAAAGGAAGGCCGACTCGTTGGCTCCGTTGAAAATCTGCAAGGGAACGCCCAACTCGCGGCAGTACTGAAGCGTTAGCTGATGGTGGTGCGGAATGCGGGCGGCACCCCCGTTGAAATACTGCCCGTCCTCAAACGAACAGGTCTGCGACGGTCCGTTCAGTTCCGTTTCTTTGGTGCCGCCCCGAACGGTCCAGACGCGTCCGCCCGAACGAGAGCGGGCTTCCAGGATGGTACAATCGTAGCCGAGCTTGCCTAGTTCGTAGGCAGCCGTCATACCCGCCAGACCGGCCCCAAGGATAATGATTTTTCGACCTTTACCGTCGCTATCCTGGCCATTAGCAGGTAGATCGAGCGCCGATGCAGGTGCTGGCGGCAACATCCCCCAGGCCAACAGACTGGCGTAACTGGCACTTGTTGAATGAATGAAATCTCTTCGCGTCATATTTTTTTAGGAACGAAAAGCTGGAAGCAAGGATAGAAAGCCATGCCTGTGAGGCCGACTTTCGCTCCTGATTCCCTGCTCCAGACGCCTATTGGTTAACCGACTACTTTCTTAAAGCTATCAACGAACATGACCATCTCTTCCGAGGTCCCGACGCTTACCCGGCAGAACGGCTGACCGTTTAGCTCGCGTGTCTGGATGCCGATGCCGTTGGCAAACATTTGATTTTCAAACGTCTTCGGCTTCATGCGGATCGGAAAGAGAATAAAATTGGCCGCTGATGGAATTACCTCGTAACCCATATCGGCCAGGGCTTTGGTGGTGTACGTGCGTGCTTTGGCGTTCTCGGCGCGGCAATGGTTCTGCCATTCTTTGTCCTTGTAGCTGGCAATACCGGCCATTAGTGTTGTAATGCTCACCGCAAAATCACCGTTGGTATAGGCATGCAGCGTTTTCAGCATCTCAGGTTGGGCAATCGCATAGCCGAGACGCAAGCCCGCAAACCCGTGAATTTTTGAGAACGTACGCGCCAGAATTACGTTCTGACCGTCGGCGACCAGTTTTCCTAGTTTTGGCCGGTCAGCCGGTTCGTAGAAATCGATGTAAGCTTCGTCAAGAAACACGGGCACTTTGGGAGCTACCTCACGGCAGAACGCTTCAAGCTCCGCAGTCGGGACGATGGTTCCAGTCGGGTTATTCGGATTGACAATATACACTAGTTTCACATCGGGTGTCAGGCTCGCCTTGATGGCAGGAAGGTCGTACTTGTAATCCTTCGTCATCGGTATTGCCTTGATTTTAGCACCCATTTTCTCGGCGCGCCGGAGCAGGTCATCGTAGGTAAACGCACTAGTCAGGATGGTGCCTCCGGCTTTGGCGAAATGATCCGCTGCGGCCATCAGAATATCCGACGAGCCGGGCGACATCATAATGTTCGTAGCCTTTACGCCTTCGTCGGTAGCGATCAGCTCTTTCAGTTGACCAAACTCCATCCAGGCGTAACGATTGCCCAGGTCAGCGGCCTTCACCAATGCTTCTTTAGCACTGGGTGCGATGCCAAGCGGATTCTCGTTGGCAAGCAGCCGTGCCCGTAGCTTAGGCATGTCCGGTGGAGCGGTTGTAAAGGCAAATTCGTTGGTGAATTCGGACTGAATCCGTTTAACCGATGAAGCCGCTTCGGCAGTATTAAATTGGCTGAGCGAAAGGCCGGCTGTCATCAGACCGCTGGCCCGAAGCCAATCCCGACGAGTTAGTTGTGAAGACATGAGTATAGGCTTTTTTGTATTTATCTGCGATAAAATAAAAGTAAACCAAATAGTAATTCCTTAGTAGATAGGGTGTTGTGAAAGTACGAATTAATTCGAACAAAAGCGTTTTCTAACTAGAATTGATAATAATTTAATTTTAAGAATAGTCTATTTTTCGGAATTTACATTGGTTATTCTTATATGGGCAGAAGAAATAGTATTTGTTGTTCGTGGTGACCTTTTGTGAGTACTCTTGCGAAAACAGAAGGGTTCGGTGTCGATGGTTCGTGCGGTTCTTAATTTGCACGAACCATCAACACCGAACCCTTTTTTGATTGTCAGAATGCCGTGGTGTCGGTTTCTCAAAACCGACACAGATTGCTGACGCGAAGTGTCGGTTTTGAGAAACCGCGCGGGCGGCCCCGCCGACACTACAGCCCCGCCGGCTCCACCCTCGAATGACACTGAATCAGGATAAGTTCAACGTTTCGGACAATACTGGTTTTCAAATTGCACGAGCCATCGACACCGAACCCTTTATTAATTGAATAGCGATTACAGTGTTTTCGGCTTCAGGTACTTATCGAACCATTGCAGATACCGGTCAACCCGGTCTTTCTGGTAGCTGGGAATCGTGATCCCGTGAAACTGGCCCGGATAAATAATCAGCTGCGTCGGGATGCCCAACGACCGAAGCGCCTGGAACATCTGCTCACTCCCCGACGACGGTACGTTGAAATCTTTTTCGCCCGCCATAAATAACGTAGGCGTTTTAATCCGGTCGGCTTTCAGGAAGGGGTATGATAGTTTTAACCATTTATCGGTGTTTTTCCAGGGAGCGCCCAACTCGCTTTCGTACTGGTTGGTGTACTGGTCAACGCCGTACATCGATAGTTGAAGCGAGCTACCGGCCCCACTCGCGGCTGCTTTGAAACGCGTATCAGTAGCGATGGTGTAGTTGGTCAGAATACCGCCGTAACTCCATCCACCTATGCCCAGCCGGTCAGGGTCCGCAATGCCTTTTTCGACTACGTAATCGGTAGCGCCCAGAATGTCCAGCACCTCTTTGTTTCCCCAATCCGAGTAAATCGCTTTGGTATAGTCGATACCCCGGCCATTGCTGCCGCGATAGTTGACGGCTACCACCGCATAACCGCCCGCCGACAACAACTGCCGGGTCAGGTCAAACGAAAACTCATCCTGCGAAACGGGTCCGCCGTGGATGTAAAAAATGGTAGGCAGTTTCTTGTTGGCAGGCGTATTGGCGGGTTTAAACAGGATGTTCGATACCTGCGCGCCATCTTTGCTTTTCGACGTGAAGCCTTCGACCGTGGCTAGTTCAAGCGGAGCCAGGAATGCATCATGCACGTGCGTGAGCCGACGCAGGTTTCCGTTTTCAAGGGCGTATAATTCAGATGGTGTCTGCGGATCGCTCGATACCGTCATCCAGTTGCCAGCGGAGATGGCTTCCAGATCGCTGAACGACCGATTGCCGCCAATTAGTTTGGTGAATTTTCCATCGGCAAGCGCGTATTGACCAACGTAGGTTTGGCGGTCATCCAGTACCAGCACCCCGATTGTCTGCCCGTCTTTGGACCATTTTGGATTACGGACGGGACGATCCAGCGTTTTCGACAGCAATTTTGGTTCGCCACCGTCTTGGTTGATGACGGCCAGTACCGGCTGATCGTACATCAGAAAATTGCCCGAAGCCGTGGAGCGTACATAAGCGATCCGTTTGCCGTCGGGACTCCAGACCGGACTATTATCGGAGCCCGCCCAGGTTGTCAGTTGCTTCATCGTCGCTCCTTTGCGGGCGTCGATGACGTAAATATCGGTATTCTGATTCCGGTCAGGGTCATCGGTTCGGTTGCTGACGAACGCCAACTGCGAGCCATCCGGCGACCAAACGGGCGATGTTTCATCATGCGCACCGGTCGTCAGCGTATCCAGTTTCTTCGTGGCAATGTCGTAGACGTACAGATGCGTTGAGCCTTTTTCCAGATAGCCTTTCATATCAGCTTTGAAATGATACCGGTCGAGGACGTACGGCTTACGAACCTTGGTCTTGGCCGAATCAGCATAATCGGGGTCTTGCAGAACGAGGGCCAGCTTCTTGCCATCCGGCGACCACACGTACTCGTCTAGATCCGTTTTCAGATCGGTAAGTTTCTTTGCTTCGCCACCCCGGCGGTCCATGAGCCAGATCTGGCCTTTGGTAGCACCCTGCCGCGCCGACACAAACGAAATGTATTTACCATCGGGACTAAAGCGCGCTTTTGACTCGCTATCCGGCCCGTTCGTAATCTGGACCGACTCTTTTCCGTCCCAGCTGGTCATCCAGAGGTCGGCGTTGCGTTTGTCTTTCGTGGTATCAACGGTCGATAAGCCGTAGACGATCCATTTGCCATCGGGCGAGACCTGCGGATCGCTCAGCGTGTGAAGCCGGTAGATATCTGTCGAATTGATGGGCCGTTTTTTAATGGGTGTCTGCGCAAGACCGCTTAAACTGGTCAGCGTAGCGAGAGCGAGAAGTAAAGAACGATTGGTCATAACAGCGTTCGATAAGATAGAGGAGTACGTAAAAGAAGCACCCAAAATACGCAAAAAAGCCGGTAGGAAACCCACCGGCTTTTTTGCACAAGAAGGAGAAAGGACTATTTACGGTATACATACTGTAGTCTACCGGGAGCTGTTGCGGTGCTACTCACTGGAAAATTTATCGTCTCGGTAGCTGACGTCAGCTCCTCAATACCTCCGTTTGATGAATAAGTGTACGTATCTTGACCACCAGCATCATATGTTAGTGTTAGCTGTGTGTTTGTGTAATCCCATGTACCAGTAGCATCGTCTACTATTCCACCTGACTTGATATTATCTGTGAATGATTTATCAGCGCGAATATCAATTCGAGAACTGAGCGAACCCAAATCATAGTTGTAGAGATCAAGGCCGAGACTATTCAAATTTGTATAAGGGGCAACAAATCCGCTCAATAATCCCCGGTTCAATTCCCAACGGCCAACTACAGGTGAAACGGGCGCAGGATCATTGTTTTTGCTACAGGAGCTTAGCCCAATAAGAGAAACCGACAGGCAGAGTAAATAGATGTAACGCTTCATAGTAATTTGATTTTGGAGTCAGAGCTTTGACCGGAGTATGTGGGTGTAAACTACAAAAAAGAACAAACTATATACGTACACTACGCCCAAATACGGGTTATTGTTGCTCTGGTGCCAGCGAATAGGATAAAAAAGTTAGTTTGTGCCCTATTCTGCGTCTGTCAGTTTAGGCTGCCAGTTCCTTCAACGCTTTCACAAAGCTGTCCAGTTCGGCGGTGGTGGTGTACAGATGGGGGGTAACGCGTACGCCACGCACGTTGGCGTTGTCGATGGCTACGGTAAAGATTTTGTAGTTCTCGAACAGGCGTTTCGATAGGTCGGCTGGTTTTATGGTGGCTATACCCACGTTGGCGATGGCACAGGAGCGGGTTGGCGATTCGGGCGTGTTTAGTACAATGTTCGGATGGTGACGAATCTGGTCGGTCCAGTAGCGTTGCAGGTAGCGAAGCCGCGCTTCCTTTCGTTCAATACCAATACGTTCGTGGAAGCGAATCGCGTCCTGAATGGCCAGATCGGTGGCAACGGGGTGGGTTCCGGTATGGTTCAGTTTGCGAATATCATCGTCGGGCATGCTACTGTCGGCAAACAAAGGCCAGAGCGACGAAATTTTGTCTTTCCTCACGTACAGAATACCCGCGCCTAGCGGTGTGCCCAGCCATTTGTGGAGACTGCTGGCGTAATAATCGCAACCGCCCAGATCGGGCATCGTAAATGCCAGTTGCGCGAACGCGTGAGCACCATCAACCAATACCTCAACGCCATGCCGGTGCGCCATCTCGACAATCTGGCGGATCGGCATAATCTGACCCGTAATATTCACCATGTGACACACCATCAGCAGACGCGTTTTTGGCGTGATCGCTTTCTCGTACAGGCTTACAATTTCGTCGTCGGATTGCGGATGGTTAGGCAGGGATACAAGACGGTTCACGGTACCATATCGCCGGGCCTGAAGCCGAAACATATCGAGCATCGCGCCATAATCCTGTTCGGCCATCACGGCTTCGTCACCTGCTTTCCAGTTTATTCCGGCGATCACCGTATCCAGCGATTCAGTGGTGTTGCGGGTAATGATCAACTCGTCGGGGGAGCAGCCCAGCAATGTTGCTAGTTGGGTTTTCGAAGCCCGTTTATCATCGAACTGGCGCGTCCGCATGTAATACGACGAAACAGCGTTGACCTGCTGAATGTGTTGTACATAACGGTCCAGCACCGGTTGTGCGGCCAGTGAATAGTAGCCGTTTTCGAGTTGAATAAAGTCGTTTGTGACCGGATACAACGTCCGAATCTTAGCCCAAAAATCTTCCTGCTCGGCCAGAAGGGGAGCTGGTGTTGCGGCTGCGCTGGCAAATGCCTTATCCAGACCTGACCAGGTTGACAAAGCGGCTGTACCGGCGAGAGATTTTAGAAACTGGCGCTTGGAGAGGGAAGACATAGGTGGCACGGTCTACTTGTAGCAATCGTAGTTAAACAAAGACTAGTAACCACAGAGGGAAAAGAACACAGAGCTGCTTTTAATGGACCTGTTTAAACTTCTGTTCCTCGGGCCGGGTGGCCAGAGCCATGACAAAAACACCGATTTAGACTAACTTCTAGAAAGTTTAAGCGTTGTCTAAGTTTTGTCCTGACGAACTGATACAAGTGGTTTTGTCATCCCGAGGCACGAGGGATCTTCGCTAACCGACCCAATTTTTTTTAGCGAAGATCCCTCGTGCCTCGGGATGACAAAAACGGATCAAACACAAATTTTTAGACAGACTTTAATCAGGCTAAAGAATATAGTCTTTGTGCCTCTGTGGTTAATTTATATTACCGCAAATTCGGAACAGGCAGTACAGGTAAACTTTCGTTGCCGTCTTCGCTGACCGACTGCACGGCGAAGTAATAATTGTCTTTCGAGTAAGGTAGGGTCATTCCCAGCTTGGTCGTGAATAATTTCTTTTGCCAGAAAGGCCAGTAGGTTTCGCGCATCAGCACGTAGTAGCCTTTCACCTTGCCCGTCTTCGGTGCTTGCCAATACAGGACCGTTGCGTTGGTCAGATTCCGAACGTCAACCGTAACCTGCTGCGGTACCGACGGCGATTTGGCCAGATTCGCCAGTGTCGCCAGATTTACTGCCGTATTTTTACGGAGATATTCGAAGTCCATAAATTTAGCGTAGTCGCCGTACTCGATGCCGTTCTGGGTCCGTAAATCCTGATGCTGGTGCTCGTAGTTTTCGTTCATCTCCGTCAGGCGAACGGCTGCAATCCCCCGCTGCACGTACGGCGTATGATCGCCCCCACGCAGGTAGCGGTCGTTGCGGTACACCATAACCACTTCCATATTTTCGACGTAACGTTCGCCAACTTCTTTCAGGTAGCGGGCCAGTGTCCGGGCTTTTCCGTCGTTTTCGTTACCAAACTGCCGAATCTGCCCAATACGACCGGTGGTATCTTTCAGGAGCGAACCGGGGAGTCCTTCGCTGAACACGCGTAGCCGGGTGTTGTCGACAATGCGCGTATCAGAACTGTTATTGCTGCCCATGATGTCGTTGTTGAGCACACCCTCAACGTTCCATTTTTCTTTAATCGCCCGCTCAGAAAGGTGTTCAGCGCCTAAAAGGCCCTGTTCTTCACCCGTCAGCGTTACAAAAATGACGGTAGCCGGAAACGATGATTTGCTCATCACGCGGCACAGTTCAATCACCGCAGCCGTACCCGAACCGTCGTCGTTGGCACCCGGTGCGTCAGATTCCCGGTTCATAACATTTGTGACGCGGCTGTCCATATGACCCTGCACAATGAAAATGCGGTCATCGTTGGGATCGGTCCCTTTAAGCGTTGCCATCACGTTTCCCATGTTGGCGGGCTTATCGACCCGGCGACCATCGGGCTGGAGCGTCCAGGTATCAAGTGTAGCGGTCAACCGACCACCGGACTGCTTGGCGTACTGGTTGAACTTACCCAGAATCCACTGGCGGGCGGCACCAAGTCCTCGCTTGCCAGCCTGCTCGTTGGCATTCATAGGAACACTAAGCGTATGACGCGTGCCAAAACTAACCAGTCCGTCGATGTGCGCCCGCAAGCTGTCTGCGGAAACCTGACCGACCAGATCAGCTATCTGCGCGTCGCGATTTAGGATCGTTTGGGCATTGGATAGGGAGGAAGAAAGAAAAGAAGCTAAAAAAAGAGGTAGTAGTACTTTGGGTTGCATAGGTTTGATGATTCAGTAAGCGAAGCTAACAAAAAAGCGCAAACCAGCCTAGTTTGCGCTTCTGCTTGACTAAATCACAGAATTCTATTTTACAACCTGGCCCTGTAGCCAAACACGAACGAAAATTAACGGCTTACGTACGCAGCGACGCCGAAGGCCAGCACCGACGCAACCAGGCCAAACATAAATACCGAGTAGGACCAGCGAAGAAGCTTGTATTTTTTGCCCAGCACTTTACCCAGAAAATAGATATCGCGAATCATGCTGGAATACAGAAAGTCAGCATCGTCCATCATTCGGCGCATTCCCCACTCATAGTCGGTAAGGTCCATCTGGTGGAAGTTGCCAAAGAAAAGCAGGTTGGCCGTTTTGTGTTCGATATCCTCGCGCGAGAACGTTCCGCTCGTTACGTTAGGACGCGTAGCCAATACGGCCAGTACCGTAGCGATGACGCTCGTTATGGTAAACATAACGGTCGGAATGGTCAGGGTGGGCCAATCCTCTAGCTTTCGGATTAGGATGCTGAGCACCAAGGAGATAACGATGGTGTTGATCGATATCATGATGTTGGCTTTGGTGTCGGCCATCGCACTCAACTGAAAATGATTCTGGGACGTCAGACGAAACATCGTTTCAATGCCCCGTTCCGGTTTACGCGCTTTGGGAGGCCCATCCGCTGGTGAATTGCCGGACGGCTGGTCGATCCGGTTGCTTTTCTTTGCGTGTTTGCCCGGCTTATCAGGCTTGGTATCATCGTCTTCCTCGTCACCGTCTTCTTCGACCTGCTGGCGAAGCGTCTCTAAATTAGCCGCCTGACGAGGGGCCAATACGCTTTGGCCGTAGTGGGTAAAGTAATGGTGATTTTCCAGAAACCCAGCCGTCTTTTTACGCCATTTTTTCTTGCTGATTTTGTTGCCCATCCGTTTCAACTCCTGCCGTAGCTGCTCACTGCGTTCCAGAAAATCGGGCGTTGACAAATGGCCGAGGTCCGCATCGCACAGGATTTCTGCCAGCCGATTTCCGTTGGGCGACTGCGGCATCTTGGTCGCTTCAATGCAGGTGGCTACTTCCTCAACGCGTTGGGCGGGCATACCCAGCTTAATCAGAAAGGGGCGCGCCAGATCAATACCTGTATCTTCGTGGTTGACGCAGCCTTGTCGATAGCCAACATCATGCAGCCATGCCGCAATAAGTACCGTTTCCCGGTCATGATCGGATATCCCTTCCTGGTCGGCAATGTCGTTGGCAAAGGCTACCACATCCTGCGTATGGCTCAGGTTATGGTAGGTATAATCTAATGGAAGCTGCTTGAGCAACGATTCGGCGTAAATCCGGGTTTGATGAAGCAGCGTGGTTTCCTGAGCGATCATACGGTTGGTTTTACTAAACTTGCCGGTAGACTACAAGGTAACGAATTACAGATGGATTCCGTTACGTAGCCGAGGTTAATTTCATACGATGTATTGCCTGATCGGCACGATTTTCTGGCTAACGCGTTGACCAGGTACAATGTAGTGATGGAAGTCTCCGCAAAATTGATCCTCTATTTTCAACTTATTGCTCGTATGAAGTTTTTTTACTCGCTGGTTTTTCTGTCGATTACTGGCTGGCTCGTTGGGCAGACGACCGCTGTCCGGGCGCAGACAGCCTATCGGATTTTTCTGTTGGGTGATGCCGGAGCACCCGTTCCCGATGGTAAAGATCCTGTCCTGAATACACTGCGTGCTCAGCTACAAACGGCCGGACCAAACAGTTCGCTGATTTTACTGGGCGATAATATCTATCAGCATGGCTTGCCTGATGCCGATCACCCCGACCGTGCGGATGGCGAACGGCGAATGAGCCAGCAGCTTGACCTGCGTACCGCCTTTCCGGGCCGAATTTTTGCCATTCCGGGTAACCACGATTGGGACAGAAGCGGGCGTGAGGGTTGGCAGCGCATTAAAAATCAGCAGGATTTTGTGCGGCAGTATACGGGTCGCGACGATGTGTTTTTTCCGAACGATGGCTGCCCCGGTCCGGTGGAGATACCGTTGTCGGATTCGCTTACGCTTGTGCTGATGGATACGCAGTACTGGCTGCATCCGTGGGATAAGCCCGGCGAAAACTCCGACTGTGGGGTAAAAACGTTACCCGATTTTCTGACCCAACTGGATGATATTCTGTACCGGAATCGCCATCGGCGCGTGGTGGTTGCCGGACACCATCCCATGTACAGTCACGGTCAGCACGGCGGTTATTACACGCTTAAAGATCATCTGTTTCCCCTAACGAGTCTCCGCAAATGGCTGTATATTCCGCTGCCGGTCATTGGCTCGATTTACCCCGTTTATCGGTCGGTTTTCGGGAGCTTGCAAGACTTGCCCAATCCGGTATACCGGGAGTTGCGAAACGGCATGGTCGCTGTGTTCAATAAATACCGCAACCTGATCTATACCAACGGGCACGACCATAACCTGCAACTGATTCAGCGTGACAGTCTGTACTATCTCACCAGCGGCAGTGGCTCCAAAGAAGAAGCGGTCAAAAAAGCCAGAGAATCCCTATTCGCTCGTGAACAGAAAGGATTTGCTCGCCTGGATTTTGGTCCCGGCGACCAGATGACTATTTCGTTTTTCGCACCCAGTGCCGAAAGTCCGACGGGCGAACTGTTGTACCAGAAAGTCATTCAGCTTCGTCCTAATGTCCGGTCTAATTCGACGGGTAGCGTTCAGAAAGAACCCGATAACGCACGAGTAGTGCCGGGCGCGCGCTACGCTGCCGGTCCAGTAAAGCGCTTTTGGTTCGGGGACAACTACCGGGATGTATGGACCAGCCCACTCACTGTGCCTGTATTAGATCTAAAAAAAGAACAACTTGTCCCTACCGAGCGGGGTGGTGGTATGCAGACCCTATCGTTGCGGCTGGTTGATCCGAAAAAGCGCGAATATGCGATTCGATCCATCGAAAAGTATCCCGAAAAAGCAATCCCAACCGAGTTGCGAAGCGGTCTGGCCAATGACATCGTGCAGGATCAGATTTCAGCCTCCCATCCGTTTGGCGCGTTAGCAGTGGCTCCGCTGGCCGAAGCTGCTGGTGTTTATCATACCAACCCACGCGTGGTGGTAACGCCCGACGACACGAGCATTCGCGATTACCAGCAAGTGTTTGCTAATACCCTGATGCTGCTTGAAGAACGAGCCGATGGGAATTACAAAGGAACCGGCTTGTTTGGCAACACGACCAAGCTGTATAGCACACCCAAGCTGCTCGAAAAACTACAGGATGATAACGATAACCGCGTCGATCAGCGGGCGGTGCTGCGGGCGCGGCTGTTCGATATGTGGGTTGGCGACTGGGATCGCCACGATGACCAGTGGCGGTGGGCGAGTTTCAAATCGGGAAAAGGACTGCGGTTTGAGCCGGTTCCCCGCGACCGCGATCAGGCTTTTTTTATCAACGAAGGCATATTACCGAAGATCGCCAGCCGGCGTTGGCTGATGCCAAAAATTCAGGGATTCGATTACAAACTCCGGTATGCCCCCGGTTTCAACACCAACGCCCGCTTTTTCGACCGTTCGTTTCTGACGGAGCCTGGCCGCGCCGATTGGCTGGCGATGGCTGATTCACTGCGTGAAAGCCTCACAGACGAGAAAATAAACAGCGCCTTACGCCAACTGCCGGAGCCATCACGCGGATTAACGGCCGAGACAATTGCCGCCAAGTTACGTCAGCGTCGGACCGATCTTGCGCGTTATGCCGATGAGCAGTACCGTTTTCTGGCTAAGGCGGTGGACGTGGTAGGCAGCGATAAAGACGAGCTTTTCGACGTGACCCGACGCCCGGACGGGCAAACCGATGTGGTTGTATACAAACTCAATAAAGCCGAAAAAGCAACGCAGGTGCTTTACAAACGGCGATTCGACGCCAAGGAAACGGAGGAAGTTCGGTTATACGGACTAGGCGGGGACGACCGGTTTACACTGCATGGTGCCTCGCCGGAAGGAAGTTTGGTACGCATTATCGGTGGTAAAGGCGACGATGTAATCGTTGATAGTTCGTCGGTGCGGGGCTTGTCTCGCAAAACGTGGGTGTATGATCTTCGTAAAAACACAACGATAACCGGAGGGTCAGAAACGCGCAGTCGGTTGTCCGACAACAAAGCGGTTAATCGCTATGACCGGATGGCTTTTCGCTACGATCTGACCATGCCGCTGGCGTCGGTGCAGTTGAATCCCGACGATGGGTTGTTTCTGGGCGCGGGTGTTTTGCACCGGACGCAGGGTTTTCGGAAGGAACCTTTTTCGCAGCAGCATCGCCTGTTGGCCAGCCATGCCTTTGCTACGGACGCGTTTAGCTTTCACTACGACGGAACCTTTACCGACTTGCTTGGCAAAACCGATCTGGTTGTCAATGCGGATATCAAAGCACCAAATTTTGTTCAGAACTTCTTCGGCATCGGCAACGAAACCGTATTCAACAAAGAGCGCGGGGTCAACTACTACCGGGTCCGGTTCGACAATTGGAGTCTGAATGCTTTGTTGCAGAATCGGGTAGGGAAGGCTACCTTTTTTTACGGCCCTGCCGTTGAGCGGGTTGAAGTGGACGATGAGCAGCGAAAATTTATTCAGGAGTACGCGCAAAGCATCCCCAACGGCGAGCGACTATTCGAATCGTTCTGGTACGGTGGGCTGAAAGCAGGCTTCACTGTCGATACCCGCAACAACGCTCTCTTGACAACCCGTGGTGTTCTGTGGCGCACCGCATTAACGGCTTACAAAGGACTAAACAGCCAGACGCGTCCGTTTACGCAGTTGCAATCTGATCTTTCGTTTTATGCCAGCATCCGTCTGCCTGCGCTGCTCACCATTGCCACTCGCGTCGGTACCAGTTTGAATCTAAGCGATAACTTCGAATTTTTTCAGGCGAGCACACTCGGCGGACTGACCAACCTCCGGGGTTTCCGGCGGACCCGTTTTGCGGGTGAAAGCGCTTTCTTCCATAACCTGGATTTGCGCTTGCGTTTATTGACCATTCGTACCTATCTTTTTCCGGCGTATGCCGGAATTGTCGGATTTAATGACGTGGGACGCGTATGGGTTGATGGCGAAAAGTCAAGCGTATGGCATCACGGCTATGGCGGTGGTATCTGGCTGTCGCCCTACAACACAGCGGTGATTTCTGTGCTGTACGCTCTTTCCCGCGAAGATCGGATTCCCATGCTGCGCGTCGGTTTCTTCTTTTAAGACGCTCTTCGTAAGGCTGTTGACACGCGTGAAGAGTTCTTCTCCCGCAAACAGGAGAGGGTGTGAGGCTAAAACAATTGGTATAGCTCAATCTCTTCGTCAACGCCTTTGATGACGGTTGGGCCGAGGGCGCGGGCCGTTTCGGGCGGCATAGTCAGCGATTCGTACACCTCCCGCGACACCAGAAACTGCGTTTTAAACGGTTTGTTGAGCTGCTCAATGCGGGCGGCCAGTATCACGACGTTGCCCGTCACAGAATATTGTTGCCGCGTTTCGGTGCCAATATTGCCAACCACCGCGTCGCCGAGGTGAATACCAATGCCTATTGCCGTAGGAATCATCAACTCGTCCGTAACAGCTTTGCGTATTTCTCGGAGAATGGTAAACCCCGCTTCAACGGCTACTTCGGCGGGGTTCTCCACCTCTACGGGCGCTCCGAAGGTGATCATACAGCCATCGCCGAGAAACTGGTTTACAACACCACCGTACTGTTCGACAATGCGGATAATGATACCGAAGAACGTGTTCTGATACGCCATAACGTCTTCGGGAGCCTGGTGAGTGGCGTAGTTCGTAAAATCGCGGATGTCGAGAAACATAACAGCCACACGCATGCGGTGACTCTGATAGTTTCCTTTTTGCTCCAGTACGGCGCGGGCAATCTGGGGCGACACCTGCTGACCAAACAGCGTTACGGCATTTTGCTCCGTTTCAGTAGCCCGAATGGTATCCGTAATACTAAGCCGAATCTGCCGGGATACATAACCCGCTGCCAGACCAGCCATAATCAGCAGCCCCCCTTTGATGATAAACATCAGGGGCAGGTGTACAAACAAGTCGATCTCCCGGTACGGTTCGCTGACGGAACCAGCGATTAGAAAATAAAGACCGATATACTCAGCCCCGGCGATAGCACCCGTGTAGACCGATAGCCAGAAGTTGAGCCGAAGAGTGGAAAGAATGATGAAAAATAGGTAGATGTACGTCAGCGGACTGTCGAGTGCCAGCAACCGGTCGCTCAGATGACGGGATACAATCAGGATGATAAACGAAATAGAGCTGATCTCGAAGGTAGCATTGGCAAACTTAAAGAACGTCGGGATGTCCTGATGGCGCTTCAACTGTTGCGTAAACAAGCGTCGGATGCCCCATTCGTACCCGCCCATGCCCACCAGATAGGGTATAACCGTGAGCATAACGGGGCTGGGAATGGATATCAGGTTGTCATTACGCAGCAGAGGGTGTAAAATCGCCAGCACTACCGTAGCGAACAGAAACATGGCCGATAAGACGCCTGCCCGTTGCGCTTCCCGTTTCAGACTTTCATCGGAGAAGTGCTCCCGAAAGTAAGACTCGATCGGTGGCTTCTGCATGGAGCGAAACGTAAATGTCATTACATAGTCAAGAGGATGATTCGTTTGAAATCAACACCGACCGTCCTGGATTGATTCCGGATGATTCTGCTTTCAGAACTTACAGGCAATACCCACACCAATCGCCTGGCTTCCGGTTAAGGGTATGGGCGCAACGGACATGCCCAGACGGGGCTGTCGGAGCATTTCGTTGTAGCGCGTAACGGCTTTGTTGACGTGCCCGTTTCCAATAAATGCCAGCGTAAGCGACGCACCGATCGATGATCCGTACACGATCCAATAGGTACTGTTGCTGCCGTTTTTGCTGAAGAGAACGTAGGCCAGCGTCGCCAGCGACGTCAACCGGCTGAGCGTCGTCAAGGTGCGAAACGTTCGAAAATGATGGTTGACGGTCGGATCGTTGAGTTCGTAGAAAGGTACTTCGAGCGCAAACGGTGAAGAAAGCCGTTTGCCGCCGTAAAAATAGACGGTCCCCAGCGAAGCCGCCGTCCGTTCGATGGGCATTAGGTGAGCCGGAACCGGAACCGTTCGGTAATGCGATGTGTCATCGGCACGTTGGGCGTACGTACGTGCAGCGATGGATAAAACTAGTAAGCAGGCTACTAAAAGGGTTTTCATACGTGTAAAACGAAAACGGCGTCGGAATACGACAATGATTTTTTATACGGTCATACGCACTGGTTTACAACGGACGATCAGCCAATGCGCAGGCCATTAACCGTCGGACGTTCGGTTTGCAGAAGCGTAACGGTGCCATCGTCGGCGACAGCACCCAGAACCAGGCATTCGCTCATAAACGTAGCGATCTGTTTCGGCGGAAAGTTAATGACCGCTACGACCTGCTTGCCAACCAGTTCATCCATTGAGTACAGTTTGGTGATCTGCGCGGAGGTGCGCTTAATGCCAAAATCACCAAAATCAATCGTTAGTTTGTACGCTGGTTTGCGGGCTTCCGGGAAAGCGTCTACGGAAAGGATCGTACCCGTACGGATTTCTACTTTCTCAAAATCGGACCAGGATAAGGGTTCATTGCTCATGCCGCAAATTAGTCACGGAATGACTAGTACAGCCAAAAACTTTTGTGAGCGAGCAATCGTTACACGCCTGTTAACAATCCTTACAACTTAAACTCAATCATGAAATCAACGTTACTGTTGCTGGCCATGACTACGACGGTCGCCGTCGCTGAGCCGCCCGTCAAGTCAGCTAGAATTCATTCATCAACTGACCACCGGATTACCACAAAACGAAACGCGATTGCGCCCGATCCCGACAATGGTGGCATCAAGCTAACTACGGGTTTTCAGGCGTTGGTATTCGCTGACAATGTCGGCAAAGCTCGGCACATCGTTGTCGATAAGGCGGGTACGGTGTTTGTCAAATTGGACAAACTCAAAGACGGTAAAGGAAACGTTGAACTGCTGGATACCGACGGCGATGGTCGGGCCGATCAGACCGTGACGTTCGGCAACTACACCGGTACAGGTATGGGCATCTACGATGGATACCTGTACGCATCGTCGGATACATCGGTGTACCGCTACAAGCTGACCAACGGTAAGGTAATGGAAACCACCCCCGCCGAACCGATTGTCGTTGGTCTGACGCTTCAACGCCAGCACGCGGGTAAATCACTGGCGCTCTCGCCGGATGGAAAATTGTACGTCAATTTCGGAGCACCCTCCAACGCCTGTCAGGAAAAAGACCGGCAAAAAGGCTCGAAGGGGATGGACCCTTGCCCGATTCTGGAAAATTACGGCGGTATCTGGGTATTCGACGCGAACAAACAAAACCAGAAGCAGTCGGACGGAAAACGGTACGCAACGGGTATCCGTAACGCCGTCGCCCTCGACTGGAACACGGCGACAAATTCGCTCTACGCGCTGCAACACGGTCGCGATAACCTCAACAACTGGGGTGGTGTATTCACCGACGAAGTAAGCGCGGAACTGCCTTCGGAAGAGTTTTTAATGATTAAAGAAGGTGCTGACTTTGGCTGGCCTTACTGCTACAACGACCATAACAAAAACAAAAAAATACTGGCTCCTGAATACGGTGGAGACGGCACGAAAGAAGACCGCTGCTCCGGAAAAGAAAAGCCGATTATGGCGTTTCCCGGCCATTGGGCACCCAACGACCTGCTGTTTTACACCGGTAACCTATTTCCTGCGAAATACAAAAATGGCGCGTTTGTTTGCTTCCACGGCTCATGGAACCGGGCTCCGCTGAAACAGGGCGGTTACTTTGTAGCGTTTATTCCATTCGGGAAAGACGGTCGTCCGTCGGGCAAGTACGAAGTGTTTGCGGAAAATTTCGCGGGTGTAGCCGAGCAGGGTAAACCCGGCACGAACGTCAACGCAGGTAAGCTCGATCTGGCGAGTCCGGGTGATGCGAAAGCGCGTCCAATGGGATTGGCGCAAGGTCCCGACGGTTCGCTGTACATCACCGATTCAGTAAAAGGTAAAGTTTGGCGGGTTATGTATACCGCTAAAAAGTAGTACTAACCTAAAAATAAAAAGCCCTGATTTCGTGTCTTGCTACACAAAATCAGGGCTTTTTAGCTTGTTCCCTAATTTACTGTGGGATGTTTAGTGTCACTGTTGCATAATAAAACCCGCCTACGCTTGGTCCGGCGGTGAAGGTCGTGTACGAACGATTCAGCAGATTGGTAGCGCCCAATTTGAAGGAGAGTGGGCCGAACGTTCGGGCTGGTAGCGCGTAGCTGATCTGTGCGTCGAAGGTATTGATCGCGGGAACCATACCCGTCGCCAGCGACGATTGCCACAGAAACGAACTCTGGTATTTGTAATTGATAGAAAAACCAAAACCATTGCCTAAGTCGGGGTTCGAGACGCTTAGATTCGTTATCCATTGAGGTGTGTTAAAGGCTTCTTCCAGGCCGTCGCCTTGGTCCGTACGGTCGAGTCGGGCCAGTGACGCGTTGCCGGAAAATACCCAATTATGACCTGCCGAGTACCGTAGGCCCAGACTGGAACCGTAGTTGTACACCGTCGTTTTGGAATTGGTCCAGAGCCGGTAGCGGTCCTGCTGGTTACGGTCAGCCAGGTAGTAGGGAATCGAATCCGGGTTACTTCGTTTCGGAATGTTAGCTTCGACCTGAGCAATGAAATTGCGGTAAACGTTGTAGTAAAAATCGACGTCTACGTATAGTTTCTTCGTGAAAAATAGCCCTTTGTACCCAACCTCAAGGCTATTGACCTGCTCTGGTTTTAGGTATGTATACGTATTGGGTCGAAGCAGCCCTTTGTTTTTCTGAATAGCCTGCTCGGTGGTTAACTTATTCGTATTGACGTCGGTGGTAATCGCGTTCTGGAAGGCGTCAATGGAAGTGCGGAAGTACGAGTTCTCGAAAATACCCTGCGACATGATTTTTAGCCCGCCAACGCGCTTGACCCCTCCCGAATTGACGTTCGAGAACGCTTCGAAAAGCGACGGAAACCGGTAACCGGTCTGGTAAGAAGCGCGAAAATTGTGGTTCTCGGTGGGGGAGAAGACGAGCGAAACGCGTGGATTGATTTTAGGGTCGAAATAGCGGTTTTTATCAACCCGTACCGATCCACGCAGGCTCAACCGATCACCGAAAAACGACCGCGACGCCTGAACGAAGCCGCCGGTTTTACCGTAAATCAGATTGTGATCGGTACGGTCAGGATTGATAAAATAATTACCATCGGGGAAAACAACATACCGTCGGTAATCGAAACCCGCCAGCAGATCAATGCCCGTTTTTTGGCGGAAACCAGCCCACAAAACACGTGTTGGTTCTACCTGGCCTTCCACATGGTACATCCACGATTTTACGCGCAGAGCCGCGCCAATGTCCCAGTTGTTGATATTGCGTAGTCTGGCGATCTGGCTGTCGAACGTTTCTGAACCCGGCTGTGGGCGGCCTGCATCGGCGAAGGTGCGGGCGGTTGCCAGCGCATTGGCGATGGGTTGACCAGCCGCCGTACTAGCCGTGAATTGATTCGTAAAATCAGTAAACCACTGATTATCGGATTTGAACGACTTGTCGATGTTTTCGGCCATCGAGCGGATATTGTACGAATCGCCGGTGTTCTCGCGGGTCCGGTACGCCCGGATCTGCACCGACGGTGATTCGAGCGTCAGGCCATGCTGGTCGAGGACGTAATTGTCGAGCCGGAACCGGTTTGTACGCTGGTAGACATTGTCGAGTGTAGCTGCTTTGTAGCGATAAGAGATCGTTAACTTCGGCAGAATACGCCAGAAAATAGCCGCGTCGCCCCGGAGGTTATTCAGGCTCAAATCCGTTGTTTCGTTTTCAAAATACCCCGTGCGAGACACCACGTAGCGCTTCCCGCCAATAGTCAGTGTGCGTCGGTTCGCTGATTCATCGCCGTAGTTGTTGACCAGATCACGACCGGGGTTTTCCGGGCCGGTTAGTCCAAGGGTTGTATTGGCATTAGGGTTCAAATCAGTTAAGTCGCGGGCAATCCAGTCGTAGCCCCGTTGGTAGGTTAGATTTATTTTGAAGGCCAGCCGCGAACCGATGGTATTCGCGTAGCGCAGACTGGTTTCGCTGAATACTTTCGCCGACGAGAGCGGATCGTTGATGTGGTTCACGCCTGTTTTCTGACTGATGCTTAATCCGCGCGACGTAAACGGATCTTTTGTAATGAGTTGCGCCAGGCCATTTAATGCATTCATGCCGTACAGCGCCGAAGCCGCGCCCGGTACAATCTCGACCCGCTGAATGTCCAGATCGGAGGGAGCCAGCGCGTTGGCAATGGGTGCTCCGATGTGAGGAGCTTGATTGTCCATACCATCAACAAGCTGCACAAACCGTACGTTTGTCGGATTGGCAAATCCCCGCGTGTTGTACACTTTGAAGCCCAGACTGGCGGTCATGAGTTGGACCCCTTTCAGGTTTTCGATCGCGTCGAAGTAAGAAAGTTGGGCCGCCATCCGAATCTGCCGCGCGTCGAGTACCTCAATACTCACCGGCGATTTCAGGACGCTTTCGGAGATGCGGGAAGCGGTGACAACAATCTCGTTCAGTTCAATTTTGCGAAGAGAATCTTTAGGGTTGACCGTACTATCAGGCAGCATTGTAGCCGCCACCGTCTGACTGGTAAAAAAAAGAAAGAGGAAGATGTGTTTCATGAATAAGCGTTATTGCCGGCGAAATATAACGCTTCGTTCTGTTTGTTGGGAAATAACGCTTTGTTTTCGTATCCTATGGTACCGTTCGAAGACATTCGGAGGGGTTAAGCCGGAAGGTTTGCCAGTTCGTCGGCCATAAATTTTTGGAATCGCTCGTGCAGGGCGCGGTAGTGGGCGAGGTATTTTTCACCTTCGGCGGTTACGACGGTGCCGCCCCCTTTTTCGCCCCCGGTTTGTGTAGTCACCAGTGGGGTTGCGGCCTGGGTATTCATGGAGTGCACCATTTCCCACGCCCGCTTGTACGACATGTTCATGGCTTTGGCCGCCTGATTGATCGAGCCAGTTCGCTGAATGTGACCGAGTAACTCGAGCCGACCAATACCGATAAACCGTTCTGCGCCGTCGGCAGAGACCGTTTCAAGCCAGATACGCCCGTTAATGCGAAGGTTCATGTCCGAAACAGAAGTTAATTCAGCCGCTAAAGTACGATAGAGCGGGCTTTTCTCAACGATGGGTGATCGTGGTTTTCAGGAGTAATCGATTGGTGATTCGTATGCCGTATCTCCAAGATACGGCATACGAATCACCAATCGATTACTTCCACTAGATCTATATCATTTCGCGGATCGTTGTACGCATAATCGTTTGGGAGAGGTGTCGGTTTTGGGAGAGGTGTCGGTTTCGGGAAAGGTGTCGGTTTCGGGAGAGGTGTCGGTTTCTCAAAACCGACACTTGGCGTCAGTAACCTGTGTCGGTTTTGAGAAACCGACACCACGTAGGTATAAAACATAGCGTCCTGGCCAGCCCCTAGCTATCGAGTGAATGCCTTTTTCAAGCGCACCAGTTCTTTATTCTTCAGGCTGATCGAATCGGTTGCCTGCCGACTGATGCTGTTAGCGACGCTGTCGGACATAAACCAGCCCAGCGGATATTTGGCGTTGTAGGCTAGCCGGAGCGTCAGGTAGTTCGTTTTAGGGTTGGCAAAGCGGTCGATGAAAGAGTTGAACATGTTGTCGCGGGTGATGGACCCATTGTCCCAGGCGTTGAAAAAAGCCAGCAGCGGAATCTGCACTTCCTGCAACACCGAGCGCTTCTTCGGTAGCTTACCGACCGTGTTGCTGTTTTGTATAAAAAGAATGTACGGAACAACCGTCACGCGTTCGAGCGTGTCCAGTCGCCGGATGAAAGGCACGAGATTGTTCAACAACTGAATGCAGGTTTCAACGCCGGAATTATCGAAATAACCGCCGTCCACTACGTGTCCGCCGTACAGTTGTTGGCGTCTGTTGTTCACCAGGGTATCTTTTTGGATTAAACCGCCGTTGGTGACAACCGGAAATCGACTACATAACGAAGCCGCCGTTTTTAGTGGAACATCAGCCTGAATGACATCCAGCGTCGAGAGGACATTCTTAAAATAGCGGGTGTCTAGTTGCAGATTCGAGGTGATTACTTTCTGACCCGATTCGGCGAGGGTTCCGTTCAGCAGCAGCGAAGGCAGGTCAAAATTGTAGCCAGTAGGGGTTTGATACAACTGGGTCAGCGACGAATCAAGCGTTTTCAAACCCAGATTGTCGTAATACGAACCTGACCAGGAGTCTTCCAACCACTTAGCTCGTTCCAGGGCCGATACGGGAACTGGCAGCAAGCGTTGCACGGATTCGGGAAATAGTAGTGTCGCTGATACCGCCGATAAGTAATCATCCCGAATGGCTTTTCGGAATTGTTCGAATCGTTTACTGCGTTCGTTTTTGGCGAAGTCACGCAGGAAAGCCGTATAGAAAACCGTTCCGACGCCCCCGCCCGATACGCCACTGAGCGCGTACACATGCCGACTAAAACCGGGAATGATGGAATCGAGTCGAATCAGGGTTTCGGCGGTCCAGTTCAACGCCCGAATGCCACCACCCTCTGCTGCGACAAGTACTAGCGGAATGGTGTCGCCATCTTCCTGCCGACGAGCGGCCACCCACTGTGTAAAATGAGCGGCCACCGTTGGGCGTTGGGCAATCGGGGGTACGGCAGCGTCGGTCGCCTGTCGAATGCTGGTGTTGTCGTTGAACGCACTGATTACGATCATGTACAGAAAGACCAGCAGAACCAGCGGACGGTAGCGGTAGTCGTTGAAATACACCACCAGACTACCCCAGAAGGTGTACATCGAAATACCGAAAATGATAATGGCCGTAGGCCGTAACCGACGAGCTAGTTCCCATTCGACGGGCAGGCTAAACAAGACGATCAGAAAAGCCGTCAACAGCAAGCCACCCGAAACGACCAATCGGCCTAAGGGATGCCGCCAAAGCTCCCGGATGTCCTGCCGGAAACTGGTGTACCGATCCGAAAAGCGCCAGTGTGCCGGCAGTTCGAAAACCGGAATTCGCTGCTCGACCCGGAGAAAGAGCACCAACATCAGACCACTTTCCAGCACCAGCAAATACGGCTGCCAGCGGTTAGGCTCCCAGAAGGCATAGGCCAAGATCAGCGCCGGAATCATGCCGCCGAGTTTGGGGAGCCAGCGCAACAGCCTGTCTGCTTCCTGATTGAGCCGAATCCCAACCGGCGAAATATGCAGAATCATGCGGGTGCTGCCATACACGGTCCAGCTCCAGATAAACGTGCTGAGCAGAATAAACTGAAACAACTGACTGAACACACCGCTGTCGATCACGGCATTGATCATGTCGGCGGCCTGGTCGGGAACGGTCAGGATGTAAAACGAAATAAGCAGCGTAACGATAACGACGAACGCATTTCGCTGCGTCTGGTAGAAGGCGGTAATGTAGTTTCTAGCCTGTTGCTGAAACGAGTGCGGTCGGGCAGGTTGCACGGTAATTGGATTGATTCATCAATTTGTTGAATGTAAAGCTTTGCGGGTTACCGAGGGATAAGACGACCGTATTTTTTTAGCGAAAATCCCGGCAAATTCGGTCCGCCGTGTGCGTTCCGGTTGTACCTTTCGGGTGATAGTTTTCTCGCCTTGTTCGCCTATAATCGCACCGTCTGTCTGCGACCTCGGCGATTCGTCCCTGCTATCGTATGGTTATGGACAATGTCGAATTACTCTCCCGAATTCAGTTCGCTTTCACCATCGCGTTTCATTACATCTACCCGCCCCTGAGCATTGGTCTGGGCGTTTGTCTGGTAGTGATGGAAGGGCTGTATCTCAAAACAAAAAACAAACTTTACGAAGAGCTGACCCGGTTCTGGGTCCGGATTTTTGCGCTAATCTTCGGGATTGGCGTAGCTACGGGGATCGTCATGGAGTTTGAGTTTGGCACCAACTGGGCTACCTACTCGCGTTACGTGGGCGATATCTTCGGGTCGGCGCTGGCGGCAGAAGGCATTTTCGCGTTCGCCTTGGAGTCGGCTTTTCTCGGTATTCTGCTGTTCGGCTGGAACAAGGTCAGCCCACGCGTGCATTTCATGGCGACTGTTCTGGTAGCACTGGGCTCTATTTTTTCGGCGCTCTGGATCGTCGTTGCCAACTCCTGGCAACAAACGCCATCGGGTTATCGGATCGAAGGACAAGGCATGCAGGCCCGCGCTATCGTCACGGATTTCTGGGCGATGGTTTTCAACCCGTCGTCGGTTGAGCGGTATTCGCACGTACTGATCGGTGCGTTGCTGGCTGGTTCGTTTCTGGTGTTGAGCGTGAGCGCGTGGTACATTCTCAAAAAGCAACACGTTGGTCACGCACAGGCCGCCTTCAAAATTGCGCTTTGGGTAGCGGCTGTTTCGGCCCTGGGTCAGTTGGTTACGGGGCATAAATCCGCCGAAGTCGTCACTAAGTACCAACCCGCGAAACTGGCCGCGATGGAAGGTCACTTCGAGAAATCGGCTCCTGCGGATATGTATTTGATGGGTTGGGTCAATGCGAAAGAACAAAAGACGATGGGCCTGAAAATTCCGGGTGGCTTATCGTTTCTGGTGCATCAGGATTTCAACCAGCCCATTCCCGGTCTGAACAGCATCAAACCCGAAAATCGCCCGACTGCGGTCAATTTCGTGTTTCAGACGTATCACCTCATGGTCGCCATCGGGATGACGCTTATTGCGCTGACCTTGTTTAGTTTGTACCTGCTTTACCGAAAAAAACTGTTCGAAACGCGCTGGCTGATGAGCGTTTTCGTTTTCGCGGTGTTCTTGCCGCAGATTGCTAATCAGGTGGGTTGGTATACGGCAGAGGTCGGTCGTCAGCCGTGGGTCGTGTACGGGTTGCTCCGCACCTCCAATGCCCTCTCGCAGGCGGTCAAAGCCGAGCACGTACTGGCGTCGCTGATTCTGTTCACGTTTATTTACGTAATGCTGTTTGCCTTGTTTTTGTACCTGCTAAACAAAAAAATTCAGCACGGCCCCGACGTGGATACGGAACAGGAAGAAACGTCGTCGCGCATGAATCCAGTACTCAACTAATGACCAAAGAGCGAATGAGTGATTGAGCGAAAGAGTGAAATAACTCACCGAATTAATCGCCATTCGACCAATCACTCGTTCGCCATTCGTTCAATCACTCATTCACTTCTTTATGGATACCATTCTTGGAATTGATCTACCCACGTGGTGGTTTTTGCTGATTGGCGCGCTGATCAGCGGTTACGGAATTTTAGATGGATTTGATCTGGGTGCGGGCGCGGTGCATTTGTTTTTTCGGAAAGAAGAAAGTCGCCGGATTGCACTCAATGCTATTGGGCCAGTCTGGGACGGGAACGAAGTATGGCTCGTTATCGGGGCGGGGGCTTTGTTTGCGGCTTTTCCGCTGGTGTACGGCACGATCCTGTCGGTCCTGTATTTGCCGTTTATTCTGTTTCTGGTCGCCATTATTTTCCGGGCGATCTCGATTGAGTTTCGGGGGAAGGAAGACATGAAGTGGTGGCGAAAACTGTGGGATGTCAGCTTTTGCGCGTCCAGTATCGTTATCTCGTTGTTGCTGGGACTGATTTTAGGGAATCTCATTCAGGGACTCCCGCTCAATGCAAATCACGAATTTGTGGGACGGCTGCGCGATTTTTTCAATCCGTACGCGCTGCTGGTTGCTGTTACGGTGCTGGCGCTGTTTATGATGCACGGGTCGATGTACCTGATCATGAAAACGGAAGACCGCATTTTTACCCGGCTGACCATCATTGCCAATAATACCAGCAAGTTTTTTATTCTGTGTTTCGTCGCTACGTCGATGGCAACGCTTATCTACGTGCCCCACATGACGGCTATTTTTAAGCAGCATCCGGCTTTGTTCGGTATTGCCATTGCCGCCGTGCTAATCGTTTTAAACATTCGTCGGAGCATCGAAAAACGGCAATATCAACGGGGGTTTATCTCGTCGTCGATCACGACCGCGCTGCTGTTGATTCTATTTGCGATGGGGCTGTACCCAAATCTGGTCTTGTCGAACGTTGATCCCAGAGGCCATATCAGCATCTACGAAGCGGCTTCGTCGGATGCTTCCCTGCGCACGATGCTGTTATTTGCCGTTATCGGGATGCCGCTGGTGGCTACGTATACCGTATTTATGTTTTGGACCTTCCGGGGAAAAGTGAAAATCGAAGATCACAGCTACTAAGCAGGTCTACTGATAATAATTTAGATTGTTTTTTGTCATGCTGACCGGCCCGCCGGAGCGGAAGGAAGCATCTTCGATAGCTGGGTTGATTCACTCATCCGAAGATGCTTCCTCTGTCAGTATGACAAAAACGCCATTATAAAATACTTTAAACTATTTTTGTTTGAGTACTTAATCCGTCAGATCAGGTCGTTCGCCTTTACGTAAGACGTTTACCAGATTATGCGTCCGGCGCGTCGGCTCGGGAATCCGGTAGCCGACTCCACGGTAGCCGCCGTGGAAGCGGCCACCGTCGCAGGCTAATGTAAGCGATATAGCGGTTTCCAGATCGATCAAATGACCGGGAGAGACGTAAACCGGATTGACTTTGTTTTTGGTCCGCAAAGCCGCGCCTACCACATCGCCGTAATGCATCATCGGCGACCAGGAACCTCGTTCGGGAGCAGGCTCTTCGTACTTACCCACCAGCACTGATTTGCCGCAGCCAAACGTTGGCCGGTTCAGGAATAAACCAGCGTGGGAAGCAATCCCGATCCGGCGCGGATGAGCCGTACCGTGACCGTCGAACATTACCACGTCGGGTTCGGTCTTTAGTTTGGCCCACGCCTGCAACAGCGACGGAATCTCACGGAACGACAGCAGACCCGGAATGTACGGAAACGGAGCCGTGCTGATTACCCCCGCTTCTTCGATGGTTTCGAGCGTTTCCAGATCTAGTACGACAATTCCGGCGTAGACCGTTTCCTCAAACTTGTTGAACGAAATATCGCAGCCCGCAATCGTCTTTGGCGGAGTTGTCAGCGGCTCGATCCGAATCTGCGAACGCAACTGTTTTTGCAGCGCGACGGCCTCAGCGGGTGAAACGTTCCAGTCGTGGAGGGGTTGGTAAGTGGCCATATGAACAAGAAAACGGGCTTTCACCTAACGAACGAGAACGGGTCGTGGTTTGAAAAGCTAGCTTATAGTTAGTTAGACGGTATGGACAACCGGTTTCTCCATGCGAACAAAGTGCTTGCACTAGCTGTCAGCCGTCTGTAGAAGTGATAAAAAATCCTGAATAGAAATGACGACCACTTTGGGAAATGGAATATCCCGAAGCGCACGGAAATGAGCATCGTTGGTAACAATATAGTCAGCTCCAGAAGAAATTGCAGTGTCAACAAATTTATTATCATCAGGGTCAATAGTAATTAGTTGCCAACGATAAAAAATTTCTGTTTGTACCGTATTGTCCTGTTTCAGAATCAACTCGATGATGTTTTCTGCAATCTGAGGAGTCATTTTCTGACCAGCGATTTCATGATACTCTGTCAAGATTTCGCTGGAAACTGCCAATTCAAACTTGCCGGATCTGAATGCGTCGAAGATGGGTCGGAAAGGTGAAATCTTGGGGGTAATCGCCAGTAAACAATTGGTATCTAGCACAATTCTCATTGCTGAATCCGGTAGGGAGTGCGTGAGTGTTCCCCCAGCCACTCGTCAACTTTTGTGGCGTCCCAATTATTTTGCTCAAAAAGCTGATCGACTTCGTTATCTATTTTCTGGGCAAAATAATCAGCCAATAGCTGACGAATTTCGTGTAGCTGCTTTTCAGAGATTGGTCTTGAAAAAGTCTTTAGAAGCTCAATTTGGAGGTTACTAAGCGCGGCCATAGTTCATAGCGTTTGAACAAAAATAATTAATTTCTAAATGCATACGAAGGAGCTTCAGTTTGAGCTTAAGTGCGTTCTGATCAATTTCTTTACAAAGTCCAGTTGGTCGTCGGTGTGCTCAAGGATGTTTTTCAGGCTGATCGGGACGGTGTAATCGGGTAGGGTTCCGCGTCCTCTGGCGTCTGTTTTTCCGACCGCCATGTTGTAGTAGACGAGTGGCGTACCCACCTGAATCTTGGAGTGAGGCAGTTCCAACGTAATAAAGCTTCCGCCATTTCCCCCTTCGTAAGCACCACCGGATTCTTCACCGATAAACACACCTACCTTGTTGGCGTGCGCAACGGCTAGAAACTCAGATGTGGTCGACGCACTCTGGCCATTCATGAGTACATAAACTTTTCCCCTGAATCGGTTTGGTTTGGGTGAGTACCGTTTGGGACCCCGACCACTGTCGCCCTGTCTGAGCGTAAACGTTCCATCCGGTTCGGGTATTAGTTCGTTTTTTATGTTCTTCCGATCAGCCTCCGACAAATCCGAAAACTGGATAAATTCCGAACTATCCGTAACACTATGTTGCCGGGCATAATATGGAGCCGCAGAATCGGACTTCATCAGGTACGTGAACAGTTCGATGCCCTGGCTATCCCAGCCGCCCGGATTATCCCGGAGGTCAATAATTAGGTTACGGGCTTTTTGTTTCTCAATCTTCGCCATCGTCTTATCCATGAATACCCGGAAGCGGGCCACGGCAGTTTCGTTGCTGGTAGCCCCTTCGCCACTGAAGCCGTCGATGCGCAGGTAGGCCGTTTGGGCAACGTCTTTCGGAAAGGAGAGCCGCCAGGGATGCTTCTGGTTCTTTTGATAATACCACGCGATCATTTGCTTGTTGACGGAATTCTTGATGTACCCCTTTAGCGACGTAGGGAAAGGCTGAGCCGGCACATCGACCTGAATTGTATCACCCGCCAGCGTCCTGAACGATAGTTGAAACGTATCCGGTTGCTCGACGAACCAATAGTAGAACAAGGCGAAAAGTGCGCCTTTCATGCTAGCCTCCTTCGAGGTCTGGATGTAGCCATCGGACCAGTGGTAGCGATACAGAATCTGTTGAATACTGGCCATATCCCGCCCGTTGATACGCAGTAGTTCGAAGCCCGGCTTGATAAGCGGGTTGGCAGTGCCGTTGAAGAGAACATACGAACGGTTCTGAATGGGCAGGATAAACAGCGGAAACGTTTTCCAGGTGTCGAAACCCCGTCGCCATTCTTTAGTCGGGAATGCGTGGGTGTGCGCACAGCGAATGTCAATGATAAGGGCTTCAATGGTTTGGTAAAAGGCATAGAACGGCATTAATTTCGTCAACGTACCGTCGATACTGTCCAGCTTGGCCTGCATGATTGCTTTGGGTGTGTAGCGGTACAGACCGGGATGGGTTTCTTCCAGCAAACGGCGGAAATACCGAAAGTCAGCCTGCATATCGGCGGGTTGCAGCATAGTGGTTTGCAAGGTGTCACGAACCGATTGGGCGTGTAGGGAGCAGGATAGAAGAAAAAAGAGAAGACGGTAGAGGTTGCTCATAATTCGCTGATTTTGGCCCAAAACAGGCTAAAACCAATGAGCGGATCCGCTCAAATCCGGATTTGAGCAGTGTTTTTCTTTTGTTGCGCCTGGTATTCGCCCGGCGACACGCCTGTCAGCTGCTTGAATGTTCGCTGAAAAGTAGCCTGTGAGTTGAAGCCACAGTCGAAGGCAATGCCCGTTAGGGTTAGGTACCCGTAAGCAGGATCAGTTAGCCGCTGCTTCACCGCATCAACGCGGTATTCGTTGACGAAGCCATTGAAGTTTTTGCGTACGTGCTGGTTCAGAACGGCGGAGATCAGTTTAGGACTTAATTGCGTATGCTGACCTAGTTTTTCAACCGTCAGTTCAGGATCTAAAAACAACTGCTTCGCCGACATAGCGTTCAAGAGCGCATCGACAACCGGCTTCACGGTTGCTTCGGGTAGTTCGGCACCCGCAGGTTTGAGAGACTGGACGACAGGGGTTGTTGATCGGGCGTGCAGATAACCTTTCAATCCCAGCCAATAAATTAGCACGGCAATAGGAACGTAGATCGGATACCAGCCAACGCGATCCAGTAGCGGTCCACGGGTAGCCGGGATGATGTACGGCACCAAGTGGATAAACCAGATAACCTGAAAAATCAGAAATGCGGTGAAAAACTGTCGGAGCAAGCGAAGGTTTTTTTCGTCCGGCTGTTTGGTCCGGGTGGCTCGATAACTGTTGAGCAAGCGACCCGTCAATACGAGATAAACCGTCAGCGAAATCCAGCGCGGAATGTCGGCGTAGGTGTTGTACTCCTGCATGGCGTGCCCCCAGGCAGGACCGCTTTTTCCGTCAACCAATCCCAGAAACTTTCCGATGAAAAATGTCCAGATGATTAGTGGAGACCCCAGATCCAGCACTGCCGGGTAAAAATGACGTCGTTCTTGCCGCCCTAGTTGAAACGCTGGATCCAGCATAGATTTGCTGTAGAAGTACATCAGGGGGCCGAGCGGCATGATGACGAAGAGTGGCAGCAAATCCAGTAGAAGCCCTACCCACGGGTTCGGTATGGGAACGCCCACGGCCAGACTCATCATGGCCAGCAACCCAATAAGCGTAGCCAAGAGTCGGTTCGATAATCGGTTCCCTTTGCCGTTGACCCACAGCAGCGTAGCCAGAATGAATCCTTGCAACGTACCCAGCAGCAGAAGCAGGTCAAAGGGAGCGATTGTCATACGGCCCTAATCCACAATTTTTACCTTGATCCGGTGTGGTGCTGGCTGGCTACCGCCGAAGTAAAGCCCGGTGGCGTAAGCAAACGATTTATCGTGCGTGAATGCAATTGGCTGACCACCCAATATCTGGTATACTTTGCGGTCATAGTCGATTTTTATTGTCAGCCGAGTGGGCTGATTGATAGCTGTTTCGGCTACTTTGAAGTCAACGCGTTTGCCCGCTACATAGGCATAGGCTCCCAGGTCGATACGTTTGGTCTTTGGATTATAACGCCAGCCGACCCGTGCGCCGTCGACCTGATGCGGAGGAACACCGTCCAGCGGCTGATCTTTCGATCCCACGAAACCTAATCCAATTACTTTGTTCCAGTCGTCGGCATCGACCGCGCCAATATCGTACACACAGCTACTGTCGAAGGTCACTTCGGCGGTTATCTGGCCGGGGCTTATCAACAACCCTACCTTTCGCTTCGGCATAGGCTCGTGTTCGCCCTCTTCGATAACCACCCAATCGGGATTGGACAGCAGAAAATCAGGTACACAAGCACTCATGCACAGACTAAGCAGGACAAAAAAGGCTTTTGCGACAAGCGCTGACGAACGTACCGGTGAAGGGAAGCGAAGCATAGGGATGAAGAGGAATGCGTACGGTTGTGCAAATAACGTCATAAATAAACGGATCTGTATCCCATTCACTCAGTCTAGTCAAAAGGGGTATTATGAAGAAAGTAAGATTAGCAGGCGTGGCCGATCGGTTGCTGATCGTTACTTACCTGAAAGACAAGATTGCTAGTGCCCCTGAGACTTAGCAATTGGTAGGATTATTTTTAGGCTAGCTGACGACGTTTTCGTAATTTTCAGCCTTGTTAGCCAAACCTTTACGAATCCTTTTATGGAATCCGCAATATCGTCATCAATACCATCTGTGCGGGCGTCTTCATCAACCCGGCTTGCGGGTTGGCGGCTAGGCATACCCGTTTACATTTACGCGGTTGTTTTTTCGTCCTTCTGCGTCGTAATGGGACTGCTGTGGGACATTATGTGGCACATGAGCATCGGGCGTGATGGCCTGCTGGCTCCTCCGCACGTAGTTATCTACGTTGGAGCGATTGTGTCAGGGCTGTTTTCGGCCTACCAGATTCTTAACCTTACGCTGACCAAAAACCATCCCGGTCGTTCGGCTGCTGTTCCCTTCTGGGGTGTTTTCTACGGACCGCTGGGGGCTATGTTCAGCGTATGGGGAGCGCTGGCTATGCTGACATCGGCTCCTTTCGACGACTGGTGGCATAACGCCTACGGACTCGACGTTCAGATTCTGACCCCGCCCCACACGATTTTAGCCATCGGTATTATGACCGTTCAGTTTGGCGCACTGGTTGGGGTGCTGTCTTTGCAGAATCAGTATCGGGGTAAATCCCTAATCCATAATTCGGATAGTGAACGGCAGGCTACACGCCTGAAATGGTTGTTCGCGATTTCGGCAGGTCTGTTGCTGATGATGCTCAATACACTCACGACTGAATCGATGGGGAGGCACGAGACTCATTCGTCAGGGTACTACGTCACGGGGGCGATTATTTTCCCGTTCTTTTTGCTGGCTGTTGCGCGGGCGTCGCTCTTGCGCTGGCCGCTCACGATCATCACCGCGATTTACACCCTAGGTATGCTAGCGCCCAGCTGGGTGCTACAGAATTTTTCGGCCACTCCCCGGCTGGGACCGATCAACAACCCCATTACGCATTACCAGCCGTTTATCTTTCCGGTACTGCTAGTTGTACCCGCCCTGGTACTCGACTGGCTAATGCATCGCTTCGATACAGTCAACAACGGGAAACGTAAACTTAATGATTGGGTGCTGGCCGCCTTGTATGCTGTAGTGTTTCTACTTGTATTGCTAGCGGTTCAGTGGCCCTTTGGAGAATTTTTGTTGAAGTCGCCGTACGCTCGTAATGGCTTCTTTCTGTCGTATTCCTGGAGTTATGATAATTCTCCTGACTGGAAATACCGCTACGATTATGCTCCCTGGAACATGCAGTCGTCCGCTGCTTTCTGGATGGGTTTCGGCAAGGCTTTGCTCTATGCTACGCTTTCGGCCCGTGTCGGTCTGCTTTGGGGAAATTGGATGAAACGAGTGGTACGGTAGAGAAGTCAGACAGACGAAACCAATCATTATGAAGCGTAATCAACGCCAGCAGAAAAGCAGATCAGGCTGGATCATACAACTATACACAATCTTTTTATTGGTCTGTTTAACGATTACAGCCAACGCCCACGTCGGTAGTTCGGGGGTGATCGTGCAGAAAAAAGCGGGCAAATACCAATTGCTGATTCAGGTAAACCCGCCCGATGTAGTGCCCGGAACGGCCAAAGTAACGGTATTCGTCGAGCAGGGGCGCGTTAGCAGCCTGGGAGCGCGGCCTATTTATTTCAACTCCGGTGACAAAGGAGCACCCACGCATGATGTACTTGTACCGGTAGGTACGAATCAGTACGAGGCCGACGTGTGGCTGATGAGTTCCGGTTCATCGAGTGTAGAAATTAGCATCGATGGTCCCGATGGCAAACAGCAAGTCGTTGTTCCGGTAGCGGCTGTAGCTACAGCGTTGCGTGAGATGCCTGCCGGGACGGGTTGGGGGCTGGCGGCTATGGGCTTGTTGCTCATTGTTATGCTGATTACCATTATTGGAGCCAGCAATGCCGATGGTGTCGTTGTGCCCGGTCAATCCGCTGTAGCCGGTCTTCGTCGACGTCGGGTGACGGGTATGGGCGTTGGGCTGGTTGTCGTTGCGTTGATGCTGACAGGCTGGCGCTCGTGGTGGAACAGTACCGCCGAGGCTTATCGAACGGAGCAGCTTTACCGGGCTTTACCAATTAATGCCTCGGTGCGTGTTGCTGACGCACAGCGGCAATTGACGATCCAGGTGGATACAACCGGTTTTGCAAACGACTGGCAAAAACGGCGTAACCTAAGCTACGTATTGCCTGATCACGGGAAACTAATGCATTTGTTTCTGATCCGGACACCGAATCTGGATGCTTTCGCCCACCTGCATCCGAACCGACGCGATACGCTGCACTACGATGCGGCTTTGCCAGCGCTGCCGGGCGGTAAATACCTGCTTTACGCCGATGTCGTCTATCGAAATGGTTTTGCCGAAACCCTGACCGACACCGTCGATGTACCGTCTTTAAAAATCAGCGCCGAAGCGGCTGCCGCAGTCAAACCGTCCGACCCGGATGATAGCTGGCTGGTAACGGAGCCAATGGGTGTAAAAGCCGCTTCCGTGAATGTGCCGCATCTGGACAACGATATGGTCGTTTGTGGCAAGCCCGGTGCCAGCACAAAACTCGAAGACGGTTCAAGTATTGTCTGGATGGATAAGAAGAGCCAGGTGTTGGAGGCTGGTAAGTTGTACAACCTGAAATTTGCCGTTGCGGATGCGCAGGGAAAAGCGGCTCCGCTGGAACCTTACCTCGGTATGGGCGGACATGCCGCTATTCTGCGTTCGGACGGAACGGTGTACATCCACTTACATCCGGTTGGAACGTACTCGATGGCTGCCGAAGGATCACTGGTCGGACGGATTAGCGATACTGCCCGCACGTTCCAGTACCCAGACGCGGTGAAATTTCGGGACAGCATTGATACCTACATTGCCAAGTTGAAAACTTTGCCTGAAGCCGAAAAAAACAAGTTGCTGATGGCCGGTATACCTGCGATGAATCATACCATGAAGACCAACAACATGGTCGAGTTTCCGTATGCATTCCCGCGAGCGGGTCACTACCGCATCTGGGTGCAGGTCAAGCGGAACGGTCGGGTTCTGACGGGTGTATTTGATACGCAGGTGAACGAACCGCTGCTGTAAACAGTAGGTTAGGCGGGTTTTCTGTTTTGGATTACTAGAATTCGGTATCATAATCCAAAACAACCTGCACGATCTTACGTTTATGGCCCAATCCGTGACTCGTCGCCAACTACTGACGACGTTGACTGCTGCCGTTGGCGCATCGGTTACACCTGCTTCGGCAACCACGCAGTCTGCCTTTTCACAAACGGCTCCAATGGCTGGTCCGCCACCGTTTACACCTTGCCTGAATATGAGTACCCTGCGGGGGCACAAGCTAGGTTTTGTCAAGGAGCTGGAAACAGCTTCCAAAGCCGGTTTTCGCTCCGTTGAGGTCTGGATCGATAGCTTACAGGAATACGTTAAATCGGGCGGAACCGTAGCCGACGCTCGCAAGCGCCTGTCTGATCTGGGTATTCGCATCGAAAATGCCATTGGCTTCGCGCCCTGGATTGTCGATGACGAAACGGTTCGGGCTAAAGGAGTCGACCAGATGAAGCGCGAGATGGAACTGTTAGCGCAGGTTGGCTGCAAACGCGTAGCTACCCCGTCGGTTGGTGCACAAGCACCCGACGCGCCGGTTATCGATCTGCGTAAAGCCGCCGAACGGTACCGCGCTATCCTGGAGCTGGGTGACCAAACGGGCGTAGTACCGCAGCTGGAGATGTGGGGTTTTTCCAAAAACCTGAGCCGTCTGAGCGACGTAATGTACGTAGCCATCGAAAGCGGTCACCCGTCAGCACGGCTTCTGCTCGATATTTACCACATCTTCAAAGGCGGTTCCAGCATCGACAGTTTGCCGTTGATCGGTAAACCCGGCATCGAGGTTTTTCACGTCAACGATTACCCGGCCAACATGACCCGGCAGGCTATTGTCGATGCGGATCGGGTGTACCCCGGCGATGGGGTAGCCCCCATCAAGGAAACACTGACCAAAATCAAAGATCCCAGCAAGTCGATTATTTTGTCATTAGAAGTTTTCAACAAAAACTACTACGCGCAGGACGCCATGACGGTGGCGAAAACGTCGATGGAAAAGATGAAAAAAATGATCGCTGGCGTTTAACTATTCTTCGTCGGCGCGTCGGTCGGCCCGGATTTCCGGAATGGTATCCGGGTCGATCAGACCCAACGAAGCTGCGTGTTCGGCAGCTTCGACCGTGTCGGGAACCAGAAGCATCGGCACCTGATAGGCTTCGGTCGTTCGGATTAGCTCGCGGACTGCTTCATCGCGCATATCGACGGAAACGTCGCGAATATAAATGGCCCGAATCCGCCCCGGATTGTCGCGGACAACCTGCGCATAGATTTCGGGGTCCTGCTGGCCGCTGTCGCCAATCAGCACGAACGGAAGCTGCGGATTGACATCAAGAATCTTTTTGATCATCGCCAGCTTGTGCGTGTGATGCGATTGAGACGACAACAGCTCGGGGTTGAAGCCCAGATCGCGGAGCAAAATCGGTCCTTTAGGTACGCCCTGAATACGGAAGAAATCCACCAGCAGATCGTACAAATTCCACGGGCTGCTCGACACAAAATAAATTGGGTTAAACAAGGTCGTGACCGGACCGCTCTGCAACGCCCGGTAAAAAGCCGCTACTCCGGCGAAGGGAAGGCGGGTATACGCATTGCCTAGAAACGTCAGCCGGGCCGTTTGTAAAAGACTCGTTGCCCCCGTTACGAGTACGGTGTCGTCAATGTCGGAGATAACGCCAAACTGACTGTATAACGGTGAAATCATCAGGTAGCCATCCTTCTCTACCGCTTCTCCGGTCGGTTGCGTGACGCCGTCCAGCGAATACCGAACCGGAAACCAGGCCCGGCCCGGCGGTAAATCATCGGGCGGGTTGATCGTTATGTCGAAATACCCTTCTTTGTCCGTAGTGGTGGTGTATGACTGATCGAAGGCGTCAATCCGCACCGTTACGCCGGGAACTTCATCGCTATTAAAACGCTGGTAGGTCGCTAAAAGATTTTGCCAGAACGTATCGTTGTCGCTTGGTGTACTTAGATCCCGTTCGCGCAGTACGCGCCCTTTAAGCCAAACGGCTGTTGGACTGCCAAAGCCTCGGTAGTAGACGATTTTGTACGGCTTTTTTGCGTCCAACCGTCCGAAAAGTCGGTTCTTGAGCCGGTCGAACTGGGTTTCTGTATCGTCCGATACACTCGTAAAAAAATCTTTCCAGGTAGTCATCGAGAAGTTGGTTGGTAATTTTTCTACAGGTTCGCATCAGGCTGATCGCATCACCATCCACGATAGGGTTTTTATCGAAGATCGTGAGCGGTTTTTCGGCCATCCGCTGGTTTGGTGGTAACTTGCGGACCAAAAGAGCGATTCGCAATACGGGATGCGTTTAACACGCCCCGATCCAACGTCGCTCATTATTGATAAAACTATGAGCAAACAAATTGTTTATACGGAGCAGGCTCCAGCACCCATCGGGCCTTATAGTCAGGCGGTAAAAGTTGATTTGGCTTCGGCAGCGAGCATGCTGTTCGTTTCAGGTCAGGTAGCTATTGAATTGGCTCCGCTGGGCGACATTCAGGCCGAGACGAAGCAGGTCATGGAAAATATCGGAGCCATCCTGAAAGCGGCTGGTAAAGATTACACCAACATTGTCAAGTCGAGCATTTTCGTAAAAGACATGAACAATTTTGCGGCTATCAATGAAGTGTATGGCCGCTATTTCACCAGCGAACCGCCCGCCCGCGAAACCGTCGAAGTGGCCCGGTTGCCCAAAGACGTGAATGTTGAAATTTCAGTAATCGCTATTTAACGACTGACCGAGGAAGCGGGTGGTTGAGCCGATTAGTTTAAGAAGCATCACTCAATCACGCATTCGCTCACTATACAAAATGCAAACACCTGTCCGCGTTCGTTTCGCACCAAGTCCGACTGGCCCCCTGCACATTGGTGGGGTACGAACGGCACTTTATAATTACTTGTTCGCCCGAAAAATGGGCGGAAAAATGCTTCTTCGTATCGAAGATACCGACCAGAATCGCTTTGTGCCCGGCGCTGAAGATTACATTCTCGAATCGCTTCGGTGGGTGGGTATCGAGATCGACGAAGGCCAGGGTGTCGACCACGGCGACGGACCGGGACCACACGCGCCATACCGGCAGTCGGAACGACGCGACATTTACCAGAAAGAAGCGCAGCGGCTGGTTGACGAAGGGAAAGCCTATTACGCGTTCGATACGGCGGAAGAACTGGACGCTATGCGGAAACGGCTGGAAGAAGCCAACGCACCTGCTGCGCAATACAATGCCATTACCCGGATGCAGATGCGAAATTCGCTGACCATGAAACCCGACGACGTTCGGGCGCGGATGGACGCCGGAGAGCCGTATGTAATCCGGTTGAAAACCCCGCGCAAGGAAGAAGTGCGTCTGAATGATTTGATTCGGGGATGGGTCAACGTACATTCGTCGGCTATTGACGATAAAGTACTGCTCAAGTCAGATGGTCTGCCGACCTATCACCTCGCTAACATTGTAGACGATCACCTGATGGGAATTACGCACGTCATTCGGGGTGAAGAGTGGCTACCGTCGGCACCGTTGCACGTTTTGTTGTACCGCTATCTGGGCTGGGAAGACACCATGCCGCAATTTGCCCATTTGCCGTTGCTGCTCAAGCCCGAAGGAAATGGTAAGCTCAGCAAGCGCGATGCCGATCTGGGCGGTTTCCCGATTTTTCCGCTGCAATGGACCGATCCGTTCACAGGACAGGTGGCACGCGGGTTCCGGGAGGATGGCTATCTGCCCGAAGCGACGGTCAATTTCCTGGCTTTGCTGGGATGGAACCCCGGTACCGAGCAGGAGTTGTTTACGATGGACGAACTGATTGCCAGCTTCGATCTGACACAGGTGCATAAAGCCGGAGCGCGTTTCGACATTCAGAAAGCGCAGTGGTTCAATCACCAATACGTTCGTCAGCGCCCCGACGCGGAACTGGCTCCAACCGTTCAGCAACAGGCCGAAGCCGCTGGTTTTGACTGCTCGTTGGAGAAAGCCGAAAAAATTGTGGCACTCCTGAAGGGGCGGGTCAATTTTGCGCGCGAGATCTTTGACGAAGCGGGAACCATCTTCAACGCACCAACGACCTACGACGAAGCAATTGCTACTGCCAAATGGAACGACGATGCCGTTCGGGCCGTGACTGCTTTTCGGGATGCGTTACAGACATTCGACGGTGCGTTTGTGGCGGATGCCATCAAGCACAAGCTGGGCGACGCTATGCAGCAGGCTGGCATCAAACAAGGAAAAATTATGCAGGCTATGCGCTTAGCCCTGACCGGACTGGGTGCAGGACCGGACCTCATGTTGACGATGGAAATTATCGGCAAGGACGAAACGGTAAAACGACTGGAGCAAGCGCTTGGTACATTGAATACGTCCACTCGTTAACCGTCGATAGTGTTTTCGAGTTGTAAACGAATAGCACGCTCATTACAGACGCTCATGGCAAAGAAGAAAACCAATCCTGACGAAAATGATAAACCACGCGTTCATAAAGAACTCGAAGGGTTTGATATTCAGATTAACTCGTTTGGCGAAATCACGACGAGTTTTGATATCGACAAGATCAACCAGTTTCTGAATAAGACGGTTGACGACAAGAAGCTGCGCCATCGGACGGATCTGAACCTCAAAGGGGATAAAGGACCTGACGAAAAGGATGAGGATTCGGATGAGGAGCGGCTCTTCGACGAAACCGACAACGATCTGCCGGATGATATAAATCAACGCTAAAAGCCAACGAGCCCGACCCGCCAAAAAGCCCGGTCGGGCTTTTTTTATGCCGTTTGTACGAATAACCGTCCGTAGAATCCGGCTCTTTTTGTAGTTTTCGCCTATCAATAACCCACTGACGTACCCGTCAGATTAACCACGAACCACTCGTCGCATGAACTCTCACGAGATTGATTACAAAATTATTGGGGAAGACATTCAGATCGTTGAAATCGAGTTAGATCCAAACGAAACCGTTATCGCCGAAGCCGGTTCCATGCTGTTCATGGAAGACGGTATTACGTTCGAAACAAAAATGGGCGACGGCTCGCAGCCAGACCAAGGTTTTCTGGGCAGGCTGATGCAAGCCGGATCGCGCATGGTTACCGGGGAGTCGTTGTTCATGACGCACTTCACCAACCGGGGCGTGGGCAAACGAAAAGTGGCTTTCTCGGCTCCTTATCCGGGTACGGTTATGCCGATCAATCTGGCCAATGCGTTCGGCAATACGCTGATCGTTCAGAAAGATTCGTTTCTCTGTGCCGCGTTAGGAACCCGCTTAAGTGTTCAGTTTAACCAACGGCTGGGAGCCGGTTTTTTTGGGGGAGAAGGCTTTATTCTGCAAAAAATCCAGGGTGATGGCTTGGCTTTTATTCATGCCGGTGGGGTAGTCGTTGAGCGGACGCTGAACAACGAAACGCTGCGTGTTGATACAGGTTGCGTCGTTGGTTTTGAACCGAGCATCAGCTTCGATATTCAGCGGGCGGGTGGTTTGAAAAGCATGATCTTCGGGGGCGAAGGGTTATTTCTGGCCACGCTCCGTGGTACGGGTAAAGTGTGGATTCAGTCAATGCCGATTTCTAAACTGGTACAACGGTTAGCACCGAATGGCGGACTGGCCAATAAAGAAAGCGGCTCCGTGTTGGGTCAGTTAGGGAATTTGTTTGAAGATTAATTTGTCTTTGAGTTGTGATACAAATTGGCTGATAAACCTTGCTTAATTGCCAGCGTTATCACTAAAATCAGACCGATTATCGTTCAAAGTTTTATGGAAGTCATCTGCACAAACGACAATTTTCCCGCGCCTGTACTGGCTTTCTACGCTGAATTTGGCGTTCAGACCCCAAAGCGGGACCAACTGTATACGATTCGGCAGGTTAAGCGCCACACAACGGGTGAAACCGGTGTATTGCTGAACGAAATCCAGAACCCCGATGTGCCCGTCAAGCATCCCGTCATGGGCGAAGTGTGGTTTGAGCCTACGTTCAACATCAACCGTTTTGCTACGCTGCTGGGGCAACCTGTGCGGCAGGAAGAATTGGAAAACGCAAATGCCTGATTGCGCGTTAGCATACATAGTCGGAAAGCCCTGCACCAAACAGCCGGGCTTTTTCGTTGTTTGCGTACGCATAGTTTCAACTCGGATGTCGGTGTCCGGTTTACCTGATTTATACGTTGGCTAGATATCTTTTAATAGGGCTTATGGGTCTGCTTGCTGCGGCCTGTGGTAGCAAGGATTCCGAGAATTATACACCCAAACCGAAAGGGTACCCGCGCTTTGATTTGCCCGCGACGCAGTATACGCTTCTGGAGCCGACGCACCCGTATCAGTTTGAATACAACAAAGTTGCCCGTATCCTGCCCGATACCTTTGCTCGCTCGGAGCCAGACTGGATTTTTATCAACTATCCGGCTTACCATGCCAGCGTTCAATTGACTTATAAACCCGTCAACAATAATATCAGTCGGTTGAGAGCGATGCTGGAAGATTCCTACAAGTTGGCTGCCCGTCATAATATCAAGGCGTACGCCATCGAGGAAAAAAAAGTCCGGCTCAAATCGGGTCTGGAAGCCAGCATCATCGATTTGTCCGGCGACGTACCGAGCCAGGTTCAGTTCATAACGACCGATTCGACAAGGCATTTCCTGCGTGGTGCATTGTACTTCAACACCGCCACAGAAAACGATTCGCTACAGCCCGTTATTCAGTACATTCGCAAGGATATAATCCATTTGCTGAATACTCTGAAATGGCGTAAATAACTCTTTTATCAACAGCATGAAACAACTGTTTATTCTTTTCGCTTGTCTGTCAGCATCCATCGCGGTTGCGCAAAACAAGAAGCCAGCGGCTAAAGCTGCCCCTAAGTCCGCTACGGCAACGGCCAAACTGCCGGGTCAGGTGATCTACGAACAAAACTGCCTGACCTGCCACCAGAGCAACGGTTCCGGCGTACCGAATCTGAACCCGCCCCTGCGCGAAACGGATTGGGTTTTGGGCGACAAAACTCGACTGATCAATGTGTTGCTGAAAGGATTGCAGGGTCAGGAAATCGAAGGGGATATGTACGACAATGCCATGCCCGCGCATGATTTTCTGAACGATCAGCAGATTGCCGATGTGCTGACGTACGTGCGGAGCAACTTCGGCAACAAAGCCAGTGCCGTCACCGCCGACGAAGTAAAGGCCGTTCGCTCCGGTAAGTGAGTAGGAAGGTGATTAGCGGGGTGTATTTTATTGCACACGCCATATCTCCAAGATATGGCGTGTGCAATAAAATACACCCCGCTAAGTTTTTACGTTTGAATCACACCAACCGAAAACGGTTTGGTAATGGGAGCGTGGTTAGCGGCTGCAATGCCTTCAGATAGAATCTGCCGGGTTTGGAGCGGGTCGATGACCGCATCGACCCACAGCCGGGCTGCTGCGTAATACGGCGAAAGCTGAGCGTTGTACTGATCCGTGATCTTGGTCAACTGTGCCTTTTCCTCCTCGGGTGTCATGGGTTGGCCTTTTGCTTTCTGAGCCGCTACCTGAATTTGCAGGAGGGTTTTGGCCGCCGAAGCCCCGCTCATCACCGCCATTTGCGCCGTTGGCCAGGCCAGCATCAGGCGGGGATCGTAGGCTTTCCCGCACATGGCGTAGTTGCCCGCGCCGTAGGAGTTGCCAACGACGACCGTGAATTTTGGTACCACCGAGTTCGCCATCGCACTGACCATTTTAGCCCCGTCTTTGATGATGCCGCCCTGCTCGGCCCGACTGCCCACCATAAAGCCCGAAACATCCTGCAAGAACACCAGCGGAATTCGTTTCTGGTTGCAGTTCATGATGAAGCGGGCGGCTTTGTCGGCAGCATCGCCGTAGATGACGCCACCCATCTGCATTTCAGTAGCCCGATCCGACATTCCGGGGCCGGTGCGCCCTTTGGCTTTGACGACCTTGCGTTGGTTGGCGACAATGCCTACCGCCCAACCATCAATACGGGCGTAACCGCAGATCAGCGACTGTCCATAACCAGGTTTATACGCATCAAACACCGAGTTATCCACAAGTCTATCCACAATTTCCTGCATGTCGTACGGTTTGACCCGGTCGGTAGGCAGGATCTGGTAGATTTCTTCGGGATTCTTGGTCGGAAGGGCGGGAGTTACGCGGTCGAAACCAGCCGTTTCCCGATGGCCGATTTTGTCGAAAATGCGTTTGATTGCATCCAGACAGCTTTGGTCATCCGGATATTTGTTATCCACAACGCCCGAAATGTCGGTATGGGTAGTCGCTCCGCCGAGTGTTTCGGCATCGACATCTTCACCGATGGACGCTTTGACAAGGTAAGGACCCGCTAGGAAAATGGAGCCCGTTCCTTCAACAATGAGTGCTTCGTCGGACATGATGGGTAGATAAGCGCCACCCGCTACGCAGCTTCCCATGATGGCTGCTACCTGCAAAATCCCCATCGCCGAAAGCTGGGCATTATTCCGGAAGGTCCGGCCAAAATGCTCTTTGTCGGCAAAGACTTCGTCCTGTAAAGGCAGATACACGCCCGCGCTATCGACCAGATAAATAATCGGCAGGTGGTTTTCCATCGCGATCTCCTGCGCCCGGAGGTTCTTTTTCGCCGTGATTGGAAACCATGCCCCGGCTTTTACGGTCGCATCGTTCGCGACGATAACGCATTGTCGCCCCGACACATAGCCGACGCCAACAACGACGCCACCTGACGGGCAACCGCCGTGGTCAGCGTACATACCTTCGCCCGTAAACAAACCGATCTCCACAAAACGACGGTCGATGTCGGTGAGGTACGCGATGCGTTCGCGGGCGGTCAGCTTACCTTTGCGGTGCTGATCGTCAATTTTTTTTGGACCACCGCCCAACTGCGTCTGAGCCGTGCGCTGATTGAGTTCGTCGATGAAGGATTGCATGGAATAGTCAGTTGTAGAGGGCCGTCTCTACCGGGTCGAATCGGCTGGTGCGGGAACAGCGATAGACGTAGTTACCGTCGTACTGGCAGGTTGATCCGGTTTGCCTTTGTCTTTCCGACCAAAAAGCGAGAAGTGTACGTACCGTTTTGGGTTCTCGCGCAGATCGGTCAACAGCTTTTCGAGGCTGGCCGTGGTTTTGTTGACATTACTGTACAGCGCTCCGTCCGACGCCAGCTTACCCAATGAGCCGCGACCCTGGTTGATATCGGCCAAAAGACGTTGCAGATTATCGACGGTTTTGTTGACGCTACCGAGTGTTTGTTTCAGTTGAAGACCTTGTAGCGAATCGGCGAAGGTATCGGCCTTAGCCAGAATCGGTTTGAGCTGCTTTTCGGTTTCGATGAGCGACGCCGATAGCTTATTGACGTTGGCCAGCGTTGCCTGCAACCCCGCGCGGTTCTCAGCAACTGTCGTCCCAAGCGCACCAACGGCAGCATTGGCGCTTTTGAGGGTTTGATTGAGCACGACACCCGTCTGATCAAACTGGGCGACGATGCGGTTTAGCTGAAAGGTCAATGAATCGACGTTGTTCAAAACGGGCAGCGTTTTTTCCCGAATCAAGGCGGACAGGCCGGATTCTTTGGCCGCAACCAGTTTGCCACCGTCTTCCAGAGCAGGCGCACCAGGGTTGATCGTCAGGAGAATGGTTTTTCCACCCAGCAGGCCATCGTCGGCTAAAACCGCTTTCGTTCCTTGGGTGATAAGAAGATCGTTACGGAGTTCCAGCGTAACGAGTAATTTGTTGCCCTGATCCTGTAAGATCTCAATGCCTTTGACCTGTCCGACGGATAAGCCATTAATGCGCACTGGATTGGAGGCTGTCAAACCATCAATGTTATCGTAGACAACCTGGTACTTGCGTGTCGAGGAAAAAAAGTCTGAACCTTTCAAAAATTCGAACCCGAAATACAACATCATCAAGGAGATGACGGCAAGCAAACCAACTTTTACTTCCTGAGAAATTTTCATGCGTGTGTGAAGGTGAACAACCCAACGGGCCTCGCCAATCAATTGATTAAGGATATAACCAATTTCGGCATCCGTTTGTCCCGCGAAGATGGGATTTTCGCTGAACGGTACCTAGCGGACAGTTAGTAAACGGTTGCTCTCCGTAAATTAATCAGGCATCCTGTGCTCGCTAACCACCCGCTTCAATCTCCTGCTTATACTGTGCAAAGGCTTTGTAGATAGCACTGGCAATTTCTTCCTGTCCTTCTTCCGACATCAAATAAACTTCTTCCGTTGGATTCGTCAGATAACCCGCTTCGATCAAAACGCTGGGCATGGTAGTACGCCAGAGCACAACGAAACCTGCCTGCTTTACACCGTTACTTTTCCGGTCGGCACTGCTGCGGAAACTACGTTCGACCTTTTCAGCGAAGTTGATGCTGCTCCCCATGAAGGCATGTTGGTAGTTTGCGAGCATGATATGCGCCAGCGGAGAATTCGGATTAAATCCTTTGTAAGTCTGCTGGTAATTGTCCTCTTTCAGAATAACCGAGTTTTCGCGTTTGGCAACGTCCAGATTGCCCTGGGTTTTGTGAAGACCCATCGTGTACGTTTCGGTACCATACACCCGGCTCGATGACGGGCTGGCGTTGCAATGAATCGAAATGAACAGATCGGCCCGGTTGCGGTTCGCGATAGCTGACCGTTCGGCTAATTCGACGAAATGGTCCGAAGAACGCGTATAAATAACCCGTATCTTCGGCATCTCTTGCTTAATTTTACGTCCCAGTTCCAGAACGAGCTTCAATACAACGCGTGACTCACGCGTTTTTCGTCCAAGACAGCCGGGATCTTTACCGCCGTGTCCAGCATCCAGCACCACTGTACGAAGCTGGTTCGGTGCGTCGTTAGTAACGTCGGGTTCTTGTGCGTCGTTCCGGCGAACGGTATCTTGCTTCTGGTCCTGAAAAACAGCATCGGGAGCGGGAAGTACGGTTAGTGCCAGTAGCGGTAATGTTCCCAACAGAAGTGTTGTCACTTTTCCGGGAGTCGGACGAGTGAACCGAACACGTGTTGATTTAATAATTTTTAACGGCCAAAAACGTTTCAAGGCAATAGCGGGATAACTGTTCGTGAATACCTTTGTAAGCCATGGGTTTAGCACCATTATGGCAAATATAATTTTTTTGATAAAACTCAAAAAAGCACACTTTATTTTACGGTCCCCGCTTATACGAGTCATAATCTGTCTGATTGGGACGTTTCTGACAATCAACGTCCTGGGGCAGAGCCAGCCGACACGTTCGCGTTCGGCCAAGGATTCTGTACCCAGCGTTAGCACGCCCAACGGACAAACCATAGCCGCCCCGGCGGTTAAATCGACGCGCCCTTCGACAGGCACGGCAACCAAGACCGCTCAGCCGATGAGCGATCTGGAACGGGAGCTTAATGATCCCTATTCGGTTCCTAACCGGCTCGGCCCCGATCCGTCGACACCTATTTCTACGCAGACTACGAAACCGCGTTCGAGTACGGCATCGCCCAAGACGAGTCCGCGCGCTGCTCGAACGGCCAAAACAAAACAAGATTCGTTAAAAATCCGTCAGCAAAGTCGCGTAGCTGCCCGAAAAGATACCCTACGGCCATCGTCTGCAAAAACAGCGCCAGCCGTTCAGGCAAAGCCGCTGCCCCAACAGCCGGGCAAAGGCGGTATGCCAACCTCCGACGTTCCGGCGCAACGGGTAGCGGATTCGCCATCGGGAACACCGTCGGGTAACACCCCGGCATCGCGGGCCAACAATCCAGCTGCGGGAACGCCAACCAGCGCAACGACTACGCCCGCGTCAAGAACAGCAACCGCCGTTACAACCACTCCGCGTTCGCAGACGGCTCCGGCTGGCAGAGGGAAGCTGGTGCCGGGTATCGTATCGCCCAACACCGTTCGTCCCGAAAGCCGGACAGTGGTTGGTTCAGACTCTGCACGAGTTGCCAGCAACGATACCGCCCGAACTGACTCGCTTCAGAACGCCGACTCGTTCGCGACGACGGTTAAATACCAGTCGAAAGACTCCACTATTTATGCGGCAGACGGGCAGACGGTCGAATTGTTTGGTGATGCCAGCGTCGTGTATGGGGAGATCTCACTGAAAGCGGATTACATTCGCCTGAACTACCTGACCAATGAAGTGTACGCCAAAGGCCGGTACGATTCAACGTCTCAGAAATGGATTGGTCGCCCTGTTTTTCAGGATGGGGAGGGTAAATACGATACCAAAGAGATCCGCTATAATTTTAAGTCCAAAAAAGGAAAAATCCAGGGGGTTATTACCCAGCAGGGGGAAGGGAATATCCGTGGGCAGAACGTGAAGAAAGATGCCGAGGATAACTTGTACATCGGTAAAGCGATTTACACGACCTGTAATCTGGCGACTCCGCACTTCCACATCAATGCCAGTAAACTGAAAGTTGTACACAATAAGCAGGTTGTGGCGGGACCTTTCAATCTGGCTATCAGTCAGGTACCGTTGCCGATTGGGCTTCCGTTTGGTTTCTTCCCATTCCCGAAGAAAAAAGACATTGGCGTGTCGGGGATCATTGTGCCGCAGTACGGTGAGGAACCTAACGGACGAGGCTACTACCTGCGCGATGGCGGTTATTACTGGGCCGTGAACGAAAACCTGGGTCTGCAATTCAAAGGACAGATTTATTCACGCGGTAGCTGGGGGGTGGGTTTATCATCTGCTTACAACAAACGCTATCGGTATAGTGGTGGGCTGAACATTCAATTCAACCGAAACCGCTCTGGCGACCGCGTGGACTTGTCACAGCAAGCACCCCGTAATGACTTTGCGTTTAGCTGGTCGCATTCGCCCGTACCGCGTGGGCGGGGCAGTTTCTCGGCGAATGTTAACGTCAGTAGTAACAGCTTTAATCAGTTCAACTCCAGCACCGGTACGAATGCCTACATTTCTAACGTAGCCGGATCGTCTATTCAGTACAGCCGCCAATTTGGGCAATACGCGCGGGCGGGGGCCAACATCCGGGTAAACCAGCAGTTCGGTCAGCTCAACCGAGTAACTAACGTAAAAGAAAACGGTAAAACGGATATATCGTCCGACTTTAACTTTGGTATTAACCAGATTGCACCGTTTGCGCTTAAAGGAGGAACGGGCCGCTGGTACGAGAGCTTCCGGGTAGGATTGGACGTTAGCGGCTCAATCGGCATTAGCAACACGATCCGGACGCAGGTTGACACGAGTGGATTAGGCTTTCCGGTTCTTACCAACCTAACGGCGATCAGTACCGTTCAGCGGGTGCTGGATAGTATTGCGCGGGCAACCGCTATTCGTAACGGAGAGGTGGTTACTGACCCAAACCTGATTGCGTTCAACATGGCTAACCTGAACCGAATCTGGGAAAATCGGACCATACAGGCCAATTATAGTATTCCGATTTCGTTGCCGAACTTCAAACTGCTGCGCTATATCAACCTTACACCGGGCTTTTCGTTGCAGGGAAGTATTTATACGAAGAAGCTTAATTACACGTACCTAGGGTATGACAATACCCTAGCTATAGACCCGACCACCGGTCTATACTTATCAGATCGGAATAAGGTTCGGATCGACACATTACGCGGTATTTTCCCGTCCTACAATTTCTCGGCCAACGTCAGTATGAACACCCGCTTCTACGGGACGTATTTCATTCGTGGAAAACGGATTGAAGCCATTCGGCATACCGTCGCTCCGTCGATTTCGTTCAGCTACGTTCCTGATTTTACCAATCCCGCGTTTGGTTTATTTCAGACACTACCTGCTCAGGGAAGCTTGACCACTTTGGCCGAATACCGCCGGACGTTATCGGTGTTCCGGGGTCTTGGTGGTAGTGGTTCCAGTGCCAGTACGCAGTCAGCGTTTATAACGTTTGGGGTTGTGAACCAGCTCGAAATGAAAGTGCGTACCCGTGGCGACTCCACCGGACAGGATTTCAAGAAGATTCCGATTTTTGATAATATCAGCGTTAACGGGAGCTACAACCTGCTGGCTCCCGATTATAACTTGTCACCGATTACGGTTAGTGCCAATACGCAGATTTTCAAGAACGTTAGCTTTAACTTTTCTTCTTCATTCGATCCATACGCAACCCGGCCCTACGGTGGAGCGGCTTACTATGCGCTGCTCGCGGCTACCTCAGGGGCCTCTGCCATTCCGGGGAATACGTATTCGCAACTTCTGCTACGGACGCTTGGCTATGACAATCAGCAATACGAGCGGGTGCCGAAATTGTACGCATTTCAGGCGGGGCAGGGACTGGCGCGCCTAACGAATCTGCAAGCGTACATCAGTACGCGGCTGGCTCCCAAACAGGCGGACAAAAAGAAATCCAGTCCTAATGCGACTGACGCGACAATGAAGGCAATCAACAATAACCCGGATCTGTACGTCGATTTTACAATTCCCTGGTCGCTTAATGTTAGCTACACCTTTGGATTAACGAAGCTAACCCCTGAGATTTCACAGATTGTTCAGGCGCTGACGCTGACGGGTGATTTGAGCCTGACGCCTAAGTGGAAGATTACGTTCAATACGGGATATGATTTCCAGTTTAACAGCCCAACGCTAACGACCATCGGTATTAACCGCGATCTTCACTGCTGGGAAATGGCGTTTAACTGGACACCTTATTCGGGTAGTAACATTCGGTCGGGCAACTATTCGTTCGACTTGCGCGTACGCTCTTCGATACTTCAGGAGCTGAAATTGAGCCGTCGCCGGAGCTTCTACGACAATGGAGGGTTCTATGGCCGGTAAGCGATTCGGGTCTATCACCGCTGGTAATTTGTTAGCGATAATAGACCCGAATTAAAACTACAAAGGCTGCTCTTCGTTCACGGGTTCATTCATGATTGTATGACCCATTTTATCCCGTTTGGTACGTAGGTAGCGCTCGTTATGAGGATTTGCCGGAATCTCGATCGGTACGGTGTCCATAATTTCCAGGCCGTAGCCCATCAAACCCGCCCGTTTTTTGGGGTTATTCGAGATTAGCCGTAGCTTCCGAACGCCCAAATCGCGTAAGATCTGTGCGCCGATGCCGTAGTCGCGGGAATCCATTGGCAGACCCAGATCCAGATTGGCTTCAACGGTGTCGCGCCCCATTTCCTGAAGCTTATATGCTTTCAGCTTATTAAGCAATCCGATACCCCGGCCTTCCTGAAACATGTACACAACGATGCCTTTGCCTTCGGCTTCGACCATTTTCATAGCCGCGTGGAGTTGCGGACCACAGTCACAACGGCAGGAGCCAAAAATATCACCCGTAACGCAGGATGAGTGAACGCGCACCAATACCGGTTCGTTGGGTTCCCAGCTACCTTTTACCAGCGCCAAGTGTGTGTCGCCAGTGTTGCTTTGCTTGTAAGCGATCAGATCAAAATGACCCCACTCGGTCGGTAAGTCTACGCCGATCTCGCGACGAATCAGTGTTTCGGTCCGTAACCGATACTCGATCAGATCCTGGATGCTAATCAGTTTCATGCCGAATCGGTCGGCCATTACGCGCAGTTGCGGCAGGCGAGCCATCGTACCATCTTCGTTGAGAACTTCAATGAGGACACCTACCGGCGACAGTCCGGCCAGGCGCGCCAGATCAACGGCAGCTTCGGTATGACCAGCCCGGCGAATAACTCCGCCTTCCACCGAACGCAACGGGAAAATATGCCCCGGTCGTCCCAGATCATCCGGTTTGGTATCCGGATCAACCAGCGCCCGGATGGTTTTGGCGCGGTCGGAGGCCGAAATACCGGTCGTACACCCACTACCCAGCAAATCAACGGATACGGTAAACGGCGTCGTGTGAACAGACGTGTTACTGGTCACCATCATTTCCAGGCCAAGCTCTTCGCAACGCTCCTGAGTCAGTGGAGCACACATGAGGCCGCGTGCTTCGCGAATCATGAAGTTGACCATTTCGGGCGTGATCATCTCAGCCGCGCAGATCATATCGCCTTCGTTTTCACGGTCTTCGTCGTCTACCACCAGTACAATTTTACCCGCTTTGATGTCAGCGATAGCATCTTCGATACGATCCAGTCGAATGGCATCCGATTGGGGCTGGTCCAGCGATTCGTTTGTGGTGACGTTGGTATTATTATTGCTCATTGGTTTGGTCGATGCGTGTAGTCGGAACTAGCATTTGGATGACAAGTTTAGCGCTTTCGACGGGTCAAATGCTAAAAACTATGTACTTTTAACATCCAAACTGTTTTTGAGAAAGATACGTTTCGCCAGACGCGAAAATGTACATTATAACGTTACTAGCGTTAGAAACCATTTTGCAGATATCATTGACAAAAATCTTTACCCTTGTGCGAGTTTTACGAATGTGGCCGATTGGAGTTAGGGGAAAAGCCGATTGGCTGGCTACGTTTTGGACCAGCCTCTTTCTAATTATCGCTTGGACCGCCAGTGGGCAGAACTACTGTCTTGACAGACGTGGAGCAGCCGAGGGTGGATTCACATTAGAAAGAACAAAAATTTGTGCTGGCGAACTTGTCAGAATCGTTAGTATAAGTCCTAATGTATTGCCTTCGACTGTAGGCTATGAATATGACTACAAGGGTAATGGTAGTAATGTGTCTACAACACTTCCAACATCTACGTACGGAAAGCCTGGTTCATACACCATTTTACAGGTCGGTAGTGGAGGAGGAGCAGGTACAGCAACCGTTTACTGCCAAGAAGTAACGGTGTTGCCTGTTGAGCCGGTTAAGTTTACAGTTATTCCTTGCTTAGGACGGAAAGCCACGCTAGTCCCTGATGAAACAACCTTAGGTCAGTACGACCGGTACGAAGTATATTGGGGTGACGGCGTACGAGAGCGGAAAACTCGTGCTGAACTCGTTGCGAAGCCAACGCATACGTATAATAATAACGTAACCTATACAGTAACCGTACAGGGGCTTTACAATCCCCCGGTCACATGTGGATCACCATTAACAAGCTTTCCCGTTACTCCGCTTTCTGCTACAACGCAGCCAGTTATTACGGCGCTGACAACCGTCAATGACAATACTATATCACTGAAGTATCAGGCGACTCCCGGCGTAAACATTCTGCTTCAGCAGAAAGATGCTTCCGGCGTATTTGTGACCACGCCCCAGAGTGGGACAGCCGGAGCCTTTACTGTACAAGCGGATACGAAGCAGGTTCAGTGTTTTCAACTGATTTATCAGGATGCCTGTAGTAACTCGACGAGTGCTCCCTCCGAGCAGGTCTGTAGCCTGGTGCTCAATACAAAAGCCGCCAGCAAACAAAACGACCTGAGCTGGCAACCTTACTCCGGTTCTACCTCCGCGTCGAACTCTTTTAAGTTCTACCGAATTTTACGGAATAATTCGCCAGCCGGTAATGTGGTAAACCAAAACACAACAACCTATTCCGATAAGAGTCAAATCGAGTGTGGGGTTCAATACTGTTACCGGCTTGAAACCACCGTTGGCCCAACGATTATCACGTCAGCGCAGTCTTGTGTTAATGGTATTAATGAAGAAGCGTTAGACAAATTTGAAACCGTTATTGTTTCGGTTGAGGATAATCACCCCTTTATAATCGCGCAGAGCCCATATTTTACGCCAACTGCTAATTACACCATGACAGTTGGGCGAGCTAGTAGCCCATCGGGTCCATTCCAGGTGGTTGGAACAACCGATAAAAATACGTTCAAAGATGTTTCGGCTGATGCATCGGCGGGGTCATATTGCTATCAACTTACTTATCAAAACAAGTGCGGGCAGACATCACCCCCGTCGGCTCCTGTTTGTACGGTCTTTTTGTCGTCAAAGTCAGCAACGGGTGTAGACTGGACAACGGCATCGCCGTTTGCGCCCGGCGATGTGTACAGCTATACGCTTGAGATTGTCGATTCGGTTAACAATACCAAAAAAGAAATCGTCATGGGCGGCAATGCACACTACGAGCCTGACCCCAACGATCCGTCTATACAAACGCAACGGTACCGGGTCATTGCGCTATCCAGTGGTGGAGTGCCCAGCTATTCTAATTTCTTCACGTTACGGCGCGATCCTAAGATTTTTGTACCCGACGCCTTTACTCCCAACGGCGATGGAAACAACGACACGTTCATGGTGAAAGGGCTTTATTTCGACCGATTCCGGCTAACGATTTATAGTCGATGGGGCGAGGTCATTTACAGCACAACGGATCGGACAAAGGGTTGGGATGGAACCATCAATGGGCAGCAAGCCGCTGCGGGGCAATACATGTATCAGGTCGAAGTTATTGACGATACCGATCATAAAACGCTCAAGACAGGCGCGCTGCTTTTGATTCGCTAAAGGACCGGAAGTGATGGCAGCCGAATTTATTGTGTCAAACTTCAGTAATGACGAAGCAGAGTGCGATTACTTCGAGCTGTCAATCGATAGCGGTAGCTGTAAGGTTACCGTGCCTTTATACGCCATTGACGGCTTCAAGGAATTCGGTCGGCAGCTGATCGATTTTCCCCGGCACTTCTACGATTACGCCGTTTTCGAACTAGGCGAAGACAAACCCAATGATGATTTCTATTTTTTGCTAAAAGCCTTCTGCTATAATCCCAACGGTCAGATCGTTATTCAGGTAATTGCCAAAAATAGTGGTGATGCACTGACTACGTATCACGTAGCGTTTAGCTTGTTACTCGAAGCCGCATTGGTCAACCGACTTGGCGTGAGCCTGAACAACTGGGACCCCACCCAAGAGCGACGATTTGTTTGGTCGGCTGCCCGGTAACGCGTACAGCGACTTGGAATGGGTTGACCAGGAACAATGTCTTTAGGCTGTCGGCTAGCCATAACCGACAGCGCCCGTCCTTAGTTAATTTTGATTAGGTCAATTTTGAAGATCAGGATTGAATTCGCTGGAATACCCGATTGCTCCTGAGAGCCATAGGCTAAACTGGGAGGTAGATACAGGGTAAGGCTGCCACCGGGTGCTACCAAGGGAATCCCTTCCTGCCAGCCGACAATCAGTTGATTCAAGCCAAAACTAACGTCATCACCACTGTCGAACGTACTACCGTTGGTAAGCTGGCCTTTGTAGTTGACTGTTACGTTGTCGCATACGGTTGGCTTGGCTCCGCTCCCCGGCGACTGGATGGTATAGTAAAAACCTCGCTTATCCGCAGTAGCCTTGATATGGTTTGAATCGATATATTGTTTAAGGGCAGTCGTTTCGCTTTGCGGAGCGCTGATGGTAACCGCCGTGGCATCGCAGGGGCCATCGGCGGACTGACAACTGCTCATAAGCCAGATCAGAGAAAGTCCGGCAAGACTACATTGCTTAAGTGTGCGTATCATGCAGGCAAGTTAGGCGACTTTGCGGAATAGGCCAGCGCTTTTATAAACGAAACGAGCGTGGACGCTCTGTATCGTCCACGCTCGTTTTTATAAAAAGCCACAAGTCTGCTAGGTGGTCGGTTTCATTTTGGGTTGAATGCCATTGACAACTTGCCAGCCAAGCCCTACCGCCAACGCATCTTCAGCAACTGCCCCAACGGCGTCGGGTAAGCCCAGGTCGTGGTCGAGCCACCGGCGCATCTGGAAAAACAGCAACGTGCTTACTACGGCTCCCAATCCGCCGGCCACAGCCCCCAGCGGAGCCGATTCCCCTTCAACTTCGCTGACGAAAGCGCCACAGGTGGCTCCCGAGGCAACGCGGGCGATAAACTGAGGGGGTGATGTTCGGTTCGGGCCATGCGGAATTTTATCCCCCATGATTTCTGCGCCCGCCAGTACTTTCAGCGTCAGCGATACCGGCGGTTGGGCCAGATAATGAATCGGTTTTTGGGGTTGTTTGGTTGGTATTGTCCGTTCAAGCTTGTGACTCAATAAGGCCGGAGCCGACATAGCGCGCATCCCGGCAATCAGGCCAATCTGGAAGGACCGCAAAAAAGAAGTAGCCATACGTTTTAATTCGTTGAGTAAGTGTTGAGCATCGTGTCAGCAGTCAGTGACTGACGATGCGAACAGTGATCGGATTAGTTTTCGTTCTTCAAGGAGTCCATATCGATAACGTACCGGAAACGGACTTCTTCGTCCATCATCCGTTCGTATGCTTTGTTGATATCCTGCATCGGGATCATCTCGACATCGGGCAGAATTGAATGCTCGGCGCAGAAATCGAGTACCTCCTGAGTTTCTTTGATACTACCAATCAACGAACCCGATACCGACCGACGGTGCATAGCGATCTCCATGTTGTTGGTCGGGCTTTTGTACGGTCCTAACAGCCCAACGGTTACGATGCTGCCGTCCCGCTTGAGCAAGCTTACGTATGGATTAACGTCGAACTTGTCGGGGATCGTGATCAGGATCAAGTCGAGCGATAACTCATTTGCGGTCATTGCTTCTTTATCGTCAGAAAGAATAACCTGGTGAGCGCCCAGCGCTTCGGCAGCCTCGCGTTTATCTTTGTCGGTGGTCAATACTGTTACTTCCGCACCCATAGCTTTCGCCAGCTTAACCGCCATGTGTCCCAGGCCGCCCAAACCCGCTACACCTACTTTACTACCCTCTTTCACCTGCCAATGCCGCAGGGGAGAGTAAGTCGTTACACCCGCGCACATGATTGGAGCCACGGCTTTGACATCGAGCGAATCAGGAATACTAAGTACAAATGACTCTTTGACGACAATGTCGGTTGAGTAGCCACCGAACGTATTGTATCCACTGCCATCGGGTTTCATATAACCGTTGTAGGTGGCCGTCCAGCTTACTGGTCCTTCGCAATATTGTTCTTCGCCTTCGGTGCAGGAAGAGCATTTTCCGCAGGAGTCGATCATACAGCCGACGCCCACTATATCGCCTACTTTGAATTTGGTAACCCCGCTACCCGCTTCCGTCACCCGACCAACGACCTCATGACCTGGAATGCAGGGATAAACCGTGTTGCTCCAATCGTTGCGCACCTGGTGCAAGTCAGAGTGGCAGACGCCACAGTATAAAACATCAATCAGTACCTCGTCCGATTGGGGTGCCACGCGCTCGATGTCCATGCGCGACAAGGTGCTCATTCGATCAATGAGCGATGCTTTCGCCCCGTACGCTTTTGTTTTGATGGTATTCATGAATTTGCTGTCATTGATTTGGTTTGGCCCGTCAACCTACTTGCTTTTCTAGATGGATTCTCGCTCGGGTATGCCCTGATTTGGTTAATCGAACGAGTTATCTGTCAGATAAGGCAGTGTCAAACAGGCGAACAGAACAAGGCTTATAACGACAGTGTAATCAATTAGTTTAGGAATTCGATAGACTGGTGGTAGTTCTTTAGGTGAGGATACTCGCTGACTGATCAGTTAGTTTTGGCTTGATCTCATAAACAACAAAAAAATCCCGTTGGCTGACTGTAAAGTTGTCTAGCCAACGGGAAAAGAAGATAATCAACTGTACCGCCCCTACATAAAGCGTTTACCGGACCCCAACATTGGAGCCTGCTGCGTACCATAGGTTCGCGAGGGCTTTCTGGTGTTTGGAGCGTAGTTCTTCCAGCTTTATTTGCAGATCAATAAGCTTTGATTCCCGGCTGTTGACCAGAAACAAAGAACTCTCGCCCATCTGAAATTTTTCGACTTCGGCGCGGACCAGAACTTGCTGATTCCTCATTGTCTGCTGCTGCGTAGCAATCTGCTGTTCCAGTGTGACGAGGTCATTCCAGTAGCTCTGTACTTCGTTTACAATATCCCGTCCTGTCTGCTGCCGTTCAAGTCCCGTTTGCTGGTTCTTAAGCTGTACCTGCCGGAGTTTACCCCGTTCAGCGCGCAGGAACAACGGAAACGCCAGATCGACGCCAATTTTATGGTTGCTCGGTTGAACGCCGTAGTACGTAGAGCCGTCGCCATTGCCTTCCGGAAGAGGACCACGGCTAAGAAGACTAGCTTCCAGACTTACCTTGGGCAATAGCAATGCCCGACGGTATCGCTCTTCAATTGTCAACTGCTGCTGCTTGTTCGCTAGCTTGATCAAATCCGGATGCTGCTGAGCGGCCCGGCTAAGCAAATCCTGAATCTGTAGCTGACTCGCCTGATCGGGCGGAGCGGCCTGCGGAATAACGGCAAGCGGTAGATCAACGGGTTGGGGCACCGCACTATCCCGACTACTCCACAAAAACGTACTCAGCATTAACCGGCTGTTTTGTAAATCGACACCGGCCTGTTGCAGCTGAACCTGTCTGTCCTGGGCTGTAATTAGGGCTTCGGTCGTATCAATGGCTGCGGCATCACCAATCAACGCCCGTTGCCGAACGGCTACAAAGCGTGTTTGGGCCAATTGGTATCCTCGCTCAACCCAACGAAACTGCTGATAGGCTAGATACCAGTCCCAGTACGCTTTGGCTGCATCCAGCAATGTTTTGTTGATCAGTGAAATACGATCCGCTTCGGCAAGGTTGACCGCTAGCCGAGCCTGCCGAAGTGCATTCCGGCGGGCGTCGATAAACAGACCCTGCGAAACCGGGACCTTTACGCCCAGGGCCAGCAGACCCGTGGGTGGCACCACGTTTTCCGGGTTTAGATAGTCGCCGGTGTTTCGGTCGTAGCCCAATTTGAGGTCAAGACCGCCCGGCAACACCGGAACCAGTAAACCCGACTGCCATTTGTCGTAGTAGAGGGTATTGCCAAAATGCTTACGGCTATAATCCGAAAAAATTCTTGGGTCGAAAGCGCCACGCGCCTGTTGAACCTGCGCCTGTGCTTCCAGACCCAGCAATGCTGCCTGTTTAACGATAGGGTTATGCTGCAAAACCGCCTGGTAAAACTCATCGGCTGTAAAAACAATCAGCGAGTCAGGGGTGGTAGCTGCTGCTAACGATGTCGAACCCGACGCGCTGATTGCCGTTCTGGACAAAGCGTTGGACGATACCGGAATTACAGGCTCACGAGTAATGGGAGAGACCGGCGCGGGCGTTTGCCCAAACACCGGTCCTGTCCAGAGGAGTAGCCCCCAGAACCCGAAAAGCAAAATGAGTGATCTCATAGTTTTTCGGTCTTTTCTGGTTCTTGCTTCAGGTTTGGCGGAAAGCCGTTGAGCTGACGCCAGATCTCATACCATACTGGTACGTTATCGAGCATCACCCAGCCAATAACACCCGAACCAACGCGGAGCTGCGAAGGCCAGGGCTGGTCGTTGGGTAACTGCTCCGGTCTGACCAGCAATCGGTACTTGCCGTTGTTACTGCTGACTGCGTCGATAACAACCACTTTACCGCCGAACGTACCGACTGCTACTGCCGGCCAGCCCGAAAACTGAATAGCGGGCCATCCGTCAAATTGTAGCCGGACCATACGACCCCGCTGAATAAGTGGAACATCCATTGCCCGCACGTACAATTCGACCGCAATGGTTGGCTTATCTGGCTGTAGTGTAGCAATCGATTCGCCTTCTTTGATTGTTTCGCCGATACCCGCTTTGAGCGCCCGCACGATGTAGCCGTTTTGAGGAGCCCGAATGATGTACAAACCACGGCGAACGGCCACGTTACTGATCTTATTCCGCATAACGGCGATCTCGTTGTTAGCGCTGGCCTGACTCGAAACGGCTGAACTACGATCCGACATAGTTTTGGCGATCTCCTGCTCGTATTTCGCCTGAATCAGATCCAGGTTGATTCGAGCGTTGGTCAGCGACTGGCGGGTTACGTTGAGCTTATTTTCCTGCATGATCACTTTGGCGTAATCCTGCTGAAGGGTAATCCGTCGTGATTCCAGATCGGTAAGCGAAAATAAACCATCCTGATAGCCTTTTTCGTAGCGTTCAAGCCGGGAAACGGCAATTTGGTAATTGCGCTGGATTGCTACTAAGTCAGCACTATCAATGCGAACCTGTAACTGGCTTTGCCGTACCTTGTTGCGAGCAGCGGCCAGATCGGCCTTTACCCCAACTCCTAGTGCCCGCATCTGCCCGTCGAGTGCGTCGATCTTGGCATCGGTAGCAATGCGGGAGCCTTGTTTAGCCGCTAATTGTTCCCGTAGCCGCTGCGGAAGATTCGGATCGAAATACTCGTCTTTTATCTCCGAAATAACCAGAATGGTATCACCTTTTTTGACGTACTGGCCCTCCTGAGCCTTCCATCGTTCGATCCGGCCAGCAATGGCGTTTTGTAACGATTGGGGTCGGTCCTGTGGTGTCAACGCCGTAACGGTTCCTGTACCGTCGACATTCTGACGCCAGGGTAGCAGCAGAACGATAAACGTGATAAATAAAAAGAACAACATCCAGCGGCCTAGTCTGCGGCCACCTTTAGGCTTTGGTAAATCCTGTAAGGTTTTGAGCGGATGCTCAGCAAACATCTGCTCATCTATCTGCTGATTAGATATGTTAAGCATGTGTTGTTGCGTCAGTTTCTAAAGGTAAGTCGGTAATCATACCAATTTTTTCAACACCCGCCAGCATGTCAAATACCGTATCAATGCTGGACGTCAGCTTGTCAACGGCTCCGGTAACAAGGACAATAACTAACTCGGACGCCACAAACTGTCCCAAAGACATCTGGCGGCTAACAACCAACGATGTACCCAGGATCAGCAAACCGCCCGTAACAAGGGTCCGGAAGGCGACAGAGCTATAATAAAAGCGCTTTAATACGCGGAAATGATCATTACGGTGGTGAATGTAATTAGCGAGTCGCTTGTCGATCTGATCGATGGGTTTTTCCTCGTTGTTGAATTCGCCATGTTCGGCCAGGTGTAGCGAATACTTCTCCAGCCAGTCCACTACCTTGTATTTATCACTCGATTCTTTGATGCTGGTTCGCGTACCTTCTGGCCCAAACAACCGGATGACGGCGTACAAAATCAGGATGGTAACGAAGCCAAAACCAATAAAAACGGGATGGTAAAACGAAAGCAGAAGAATCCCGAACAGAATCTGCACCGCAGCCGCTGGCATATCGATCAATACCTTCGACATACCTTTCTGGAGAGTCACAACGTCGAAAAAGCGGTTCATTAGCTCGGGCGGGTAGTAATCATCCATAGCCTCCGGTTTGATACGGGGTAAACGGTAGGTAACCTCAAAAGCCGCTTTGACGAATATACGCTGTTGAATAATTTCGACCAGTGTTAGCTGAACGATGGTAAGGATTCCTCCGGCCAGCACGCCTACGATTACTAAACCAATCAGGACATAAATGGAGCTGAATAACATACCACTTGACGCCAGATTGAAGACAGCTTGAATGCCAAGAGGTAAGGTAAGGCCGATGAGGCCGGTAATGATTGCAAACAAAAGAGTGTAGACAATATCTTTTCGTTCGGTTCCTAATAGCCTGTACAAACGCTGGAGGGGCGTTGGTGGGGGCTGTAGGTGTGTACTAACCGCCATACTTACAAAAGTGTTAACATTAAAACGGGATTAAAAACCTATTAAAAGCCTAACGTAAGAAATCGAATTTTGGTTTGTTGCCGCTAAACGAAGAGCTATTTTTAAGATTTGTTAAGAATTCACTTCTGGTGTAAGTAACTAATTATCAAGAAAAAAGTTGTTGACCGGTGAGTATAATAAACTAAGGATTATGCTCAGCAAGTTTATTTTTTTGATATCACCAGCAAGGAAAAATAGCCTATGCCGCCCGATAAAACGGAGCCAGTAAGCACGGCAAATTTGGCGGCTGTCTGCAATTGAGGCTGGTCGGCGAAGGACAGAAACGTTATAAAAATCGACATAGTAAATCCAATACCACCCAGGATTCCTACTCCTGCAAGGTGTTTCCAATGCGCTCCTGTGGGTAGTTCGCACAGGTTTGTTCTCACCGATAGAAAGGAGAATAAAAAAATGCCCAACGGTTTTCCGATCAGTAAACCCAGTACAACGCCTATTCCCAACGGTGTCGTAAGGCCCTCGATCATACCCTGTTCGAAACGAATAGTGGTATTTGCCAGCGCGAAGAGAGGAATAATAAAAAAGTTGACTGGTCTTAGCAGCGCACGTTCCAGCTTTTCCAGGGGAGATTTGGCTGCTTGCTGTGTAATTGGTATGGTAAAAGCCGTAGCTACGCCAGCGATCGTAGCGTGAATACCCGAATGATGAATGAAGTACCACATCACCATGCCCGGTAGCAGATAAAAGGCAAGATTTGTTAAACCCAGACGATTAAACGTCAGCAATAGCAACAGAATACCTCCTGCATAGACCAGGTACAAACCATGGACATCGGCAGAATAAAAAATAGCGATTACCAGAATAGCCGCCAGGTCGTCGGCAATAGCCAGCGCCGACAGAAAGATTTTTAACGAAGCCGGGACTTTGTTGCCCAGCAATCGGATAATAGCCAAGGCAAAAGCAATATCGGTAGCCATGGGAATACCCCAGCCGCCCGCTGTAGTAGTGCCGGAATTGATTAATAGATAAATCATAGCCGGAACAGTAACCCCGCCTAGCGCAGCTAAAACGGGCAAGGCGGCTTTTCTGAACGAAGCCAGTTCGCCCTGTACTACTTCCCGCTTGATTTCGAGGCCGACCATCAAAAAGAAAACAGCCATCAGACCGTCGTTGATCCAGAGCAGAATGGGGTGCCTAAGCGCCAGGTGCGTTGTAGTAAAGCCAATTTCCTGCGCCAGAATCCTCTCAAATGCACTACCCAACGGCGAATTGGCCAGTGCTAACGACGCGATAACACAGCCAAAAAGGACACTGCCACTTGATGATTCGGATTTGAAAAAGAGACGAAAATGCCGGGATACACGTTCCTTCACGCGCAATGTACGTTGGTAAGCTGCAAAGAACGTGAAAAGTGATGGCTTTAAACGGCTCTGTGGTGCAGGCCCGGTACTTGGATAATTGCTTTGCCCAGAAAAACAAAGGCACATTGCAGGCTAGAAACGCCTGAGGAAAATAAAGCGGGCATAACCCGTATGCGTGACTTCTGTTCAAAGCCGCTTATACGGGTTACGCCCTATCGAAACTTTTGACTGTTACGACTGAACTTCGGTGAACGTACACAGGGAGCTAACGTAGTCTTTACTACCGTCAGTAACCCACGAATCCAATTGAGCGGGATCTTTTAACTGCTGTCCCCGGAATCTGGGCACTACAATATAGCCACACTTAACATCGGTCAGTGCCGACATGTCGCTCCACAGTTTTTCGATCTGCGCCACGGGATAAATGTCTTCCTGCCCGTGTCCCCAGCGGTATTTCACATCCTTGATGGTGACATACGTAGGAATGCGGTGCGCAACGCTACGTACCGCTTTGGCAAGTTGCGCTTCATCGCCTGCCTGTAGATCCTCGCGTGTCAATCCAAACAGTTGAAGCAGCGGATCAATCTGAATCCAGGTCGTATTTGAATTGTAGTAGCTCAGATTCAACTCGTCTTCTTCGCGGGGCTGAGCCAAGCCTTCGAGTAGGCGGATATGGCCATTGACCCGAGCCAGTCCACCCCCACGGTCTTCGATCCGACGCGGGACAACCTCAAACGAGAGTACGTTGCCTGATTCGAGGTGATACCCCAGCGCCACCGGATCAACGTCCGCACCGAGTGTATCAATATTATGAAGCATCAGCGTTTCTACCTGCGGGTGGTCGGCAAGGAGCTTCGCCAGCGTACCATTCCGCAATAGGTTCGACAGCTCATACCAGTGACCCAGCGGAGAAAACCGTTGGCCAGCGATGTTATCGACGTAATCGGAGCCTTCGCCTTTCGACTTAGCCCAGCCGATCATCGCTTGCCGCACCGCGTCCCGCACTTTTTGCTTGTTCTCATCGAGCGTTTCCTGGGGCATCTCTTCCCACATAAACCGCAGATCGCGCTCGGTCGGTACAAACCGTTGGCCGATGGAACGTCCCGGCGACAGGAAGGTAGGACCCGGATAACCGAAGTTACGGGTCTGTTCCAGTTTTTTTCGAATCGGTTCGTGGGTCAGATAGCTGGTTGCCACGACATGAGGAATCGTAGCGCCATACCGCTCGGCCACTTTCCGCGATTTGGCCATGTGAATTTCCAGAAAGCTTCGGTGTACCCCCTCAATCTCGACAAACGGATTGATGGTTTTAATCACACCGGCTCCTTTTGTCCAGCGGCTTCCTATGCCCGCCCCTAGGCTCAGTACGGCTACCTTCCCGGATCGGATGGCTTCTTCACCCGCGCTGGCCGAAGCCGTTAACGCATCAAGCTGGGCAATTTCTTCGGGGAGAACATCCTCAATTAAGGTTTCAACGGGCAGGCGGTTCCGCGCCAATCCAATTCGGCCTTTTTGCAATTCCTCCCGAATCTCTTCGTGCTGAATGAAGTCGAAACCGTTTTCTTTCTTAATCCGGTCAGCTTTCTCGTTTTCGGCGCTACGATTACCCTGTGAGGTAGGGTCCGAAACCTTAAACAGATTACTGACGATGGTACGCAACAGCGGATACGCCTGATTATTCTGCTCGCAGTAGGTCGTAAAATAATCGATTTCGGCCCGGCGGACGTACGGAATTGAGCTAGGATCTTTGCGCACCAGTTCCGACACGTGAATACCGTAATACTGTTCCGGCATCAGGGCATCATTACCTTCATGCAGGGTAGACCAGGTGCCTTTTTTGTTGATCGTCCAGTTGTAAACCACGGGCTCCACCGCAAAAGGTAGCGAATCGGAGAGTTCATTCTTGGTTGTCCGAAGAATGTCCAGCACCCGCATTTTGTAGTCTTCGTAGTGATCGGGATTAACAAACATCCCCATACCACCACCCGACATACCGCCAAGCATCAGGAAGCCATAATAGTCATCGCCGAATTGCTTTTTGGCTTTGGCGATGAGCTGCTCGGTAAAGTACGTAGACGCCCAGGGAATAATCGTCTTGATGGGATACTCCCAATTGCGGGCGGTGTTGGCACCTAGCTTCTTAATGTCGCCTTCCTTGATAGCACCCAGGATGTTATCGAAAATCTGGTTTGTTTGCTGACGGGCGGCCCATTCTTTATCGCCCCGGAGCAGGTATTTCTCGGAAACCATTTCTAGAATCGGGCCGACGTTGGACGCCATACCGCCGTGCATCAGCACCAGCGAGTTCATAATTTTTTGCTCAATGTCGGGATGCACATCGTCGCCCTGCAAGACGCGGTGACGAGGGAGCAACGTACCCCGGCTGATACCAAATTCGGGATCGCCTTCCTGCGCGAACGTACCCTGAATGGCTTTGATGCCTGGCCAAACACCGCCGGAGTCCTGCCAGCCGCCCCCCGAACCACCAATCCACTCGCCTAGAATGGCGCGTGATGCGACCAGTCGGCGTTCACTTTCTTCCAGACCACCTTCCAGATTGCGGGTTTGTCCGGTCGCCCGCATCAGCAAACTAATGATGGAACCCAACAAATTGGTCGAAACCGCAAACCGTGATCCTTTCGGAATGTCGTTGACTTTCGTGACGAGTTCGATCCCCATACCGGGAGCGACAATCCGGGCCAGAATAGCAGCCAGCGACTGATTTGTTCCTTCGAACGAGGGCGGAATCAGACCCGACGCGATAACCCCGGCTTTCACCAGACTGAGGTAATCGTTTCCGAAGTTGAACAGGTCGGCCAGATCGTGAACGTCTTTCGTTGTGTTCAGGTCAACGCTGGTCAGGCGCAGAACCGGCTCCGAAATAACCCGGACGTAGCAATGCAGGGGCGGACGAATATCTTTGTCGCGCCCGAATACGCCGAGGTCAATGGAAATATTGATGACTCGAGCCCCTTCGGGGTAATCCATTCCCAGAAAGAAAATATCCGACCAGCCGCTGTGCGTCAAATCCATCCGAACGGAGGTTTGCTCGTGCAGAACAGGATAGAAAAGAGAATTTTCCGCCCGTTGGAGCAACTTGGGATGAATACGGATGGGGTGTTCGTCCTGATGGCCAACGCGGAACATCCACTGATTGCCTTTGCTCGAGCGAACGCTTTTCCGAACCTGATCGGCTAGAATCTGGAAAGACAGATGATGGTAGCTATCCGCCAGCGCACTGAACAATGGAGCGCTGGGACCTTGCCGATCCAGATCCTGCAAGAATGTCGCAATTGCCTGCTCAAACCGGCGAGCCAATAAATCCTCGAAACCCGCGTAGGGGATTTTGCCAATACTGGGCGTCTCTTTGGCTTCCATCAGGAAAAAGCGGAAACCAGCGTATAAAAAGAGAATCGCTCTAACTTTATCGTATAAGTTCGGCGTGGACTTTCGAAAGTCGTCCAGTTCACGCAGGGCGTTTAGTAGATTATTGGCGGATAAATTGCGGCTTAACTCAAAAAAGGATCGGTTTCGTGTAGTGGGATCAGTGGAGGTTATTGTTTCGATGAAAACATTCATGTGGCCTTCTTTTATAAGCGGGTAGACGCCTTGGCTTGTTGGAGATGGAAATTGGCGGTCAACGGCTACTGAACCAGTTTTGCCTTACGCGTATTGGTTTCGGCCAGAAGCTCTACCATCGACGTTAGTGTTTCGTCGTGAGCGACACCCGCCAGTCCTAAAGCCATTTGCGCCCGTAGCAGACCCTGGCGTCCGCTCAGATCATAGCGGTTACCCTGTACTTCAAGCGCCAGGTATTTTTCGGTTTCGGCCAGTTCCTGTAACGTAGGCGTAAGCAGAACATTGGTGCTTCCCTGCGCGATCTGTTTCTGAAGAATATCGAAAACCGTCGGCGTAAAGACGTGCATCCCGAAGAAGCAGAGGTAATAACCCACGCGCAGACCGGGTGTTTGCAGTTCCAGTTCGGCCACGCTCAGGGACGGCTTTTCAATAATTTTTTCGATCTGATAAACGCCGGGCATGTTGGGAACGTGCTTGCCCGTTAGCGTGCCGTACCGACCAATCAGGTGTTCGATTGTAGGATTGACGGCAGACACCGAACAGTTTTCCTGCGTAGCCAACTCGATCAGTTGGGAAGCGCACCGTTTGCTGGTGAGGTTAGAAATGTACAGATAGTCACCTAACAGCAACAGGAATGGCTCGTTGTTCACAAAGTCTTTAGCACAATGAACGGCATGGCCGTAGCCCAGCGGTTCCTGCTGTTCGATGAACTGTGTACGACTGATGAGGTTATCGATTTTTTCGGCTTCCTCACGAGCCCAGTCTACGTTCTTGAATGACTTAACCAGATTGTCGCGCAACGACGTGAAGGCATTGATGTAGCGTTCTCCATCGCCGGGGGCGCAGACGACGCAAATTTCTTCAATGCCGCTTAGAAAAGCCTCTTCGGCAATGGCTTGAATGACTGGCTTGTGCAAACCATCGATATCGATAACGGGGAGCATGGCCTTCTGTATCGTATCGGCTACCGGATATAACCGTTCTCCGCGCGCTGCTGCGGTGATAACTGCTTTTCTTACTTTCATTTGTAGAGACTATTCGCCATCGAAGATAACGGGATATCTGTAATTTGCCCAAATCCATGCTAGCCATACGAACAACCGTGATTGCACGAACGGCTTTTTAGATAGGGTATGTGACTGTCTTCCAAGATATTAGGCCACACAGTAGGTATTAATCATATTGCCATTTCGGTAACCATCGAAAGCTACTTCGCTACCGCTATACGGAACGATACTGTCCTGGCTATAAGTCGTAAACAATATTCAGAGTAGGTGAGCAGGTAAGGATGGCCGTCCGTGTTTTAACGCTTTTTGCCCTGGATTTGGTGAGATCGGCGTGCTACGAAAACAAACACGACCCGATTGCGGTAATAGGAGATAGGCCTGATAGCCTATTTTTGCCAGAGTCGTTTAAACGCTAGCTTTACAGCCGATCAAAAGAAATAAAAAGATACAGTATGAACATGATGGACATGTTCGGGAAAATGAAGGAAGTTCAATCCCGGATGCAGGACGCGCAACAGACGCTTAGTAACGTTACGGAAACCGGCGAGTCGGGAGCGGGCCTGGTTAAAGTGACGGTTAATGGTCTGAAACATATTCTGACAATTGACATTGATCCTGATCTGATCAAACCGGAAGATCGGGAAATGTTGCAGGATCTGATCGTTGCCGCCACCAATAAAGCGATGAGTAATATAGAAACCAAAGCGCGGGAGCACCTGCGTCAGGCTACCGAAGGGTTGTTGCCAAATATTCCGGGCCTCAATTTGGACGGCTTAATGTAGGAAAGTGTTTGTAAATTTGTCGTTCGTAGTTGGTTTATCACGCAGCTACGAACGACAAACCACAAACGAGTTCCGTGGATACCCTCGCAATTGTTATTTTAAATTATAACGGTCAATCGTTCCTCGCCAAGTTTCTGCCGACGGTGCTCGCATACGCCGAAGGTCATCCGGTTTACGTGGCCGACAGTGCTTCGACAGACGGTTCCGTCGCATTCGTTCAGGACAATTTTCCTGCTGTTCGGCTCATTAAGTTAGCCCACAACGGTGGCTATGCCGGTGGGTATAACATGGCGCTGGAATACATCCGAACCCATCACGGCGGGGCTCGCTACTACGTTCTACCCAACTCTGATATTGAAGTGACGCCCGGCTGGATTGCGCCGGTGTTATCGTTGCTAGAATCCAACCCGAAGATTGCCGCCTGTCAACCCAAAATCCTGTCGTACAGCCAGCGGGATACGTTCGAGCATGCGGGCGCAGCGGGTGGATTCGTTGACAAGCTTGGCTATGTCTTTTGCCGGGGGCGTGTCTTTGCCACGTTTGAAACCGACCAAGGGCAGTACAACGATAATCAACAAGTGTTTTGGGCAACGGGGGCATGTCTGTTTGTTCGGGCCGACTTGTTTCACCAGGCTGGTGGCTTCGATACTACCTTTTTCGCCCACATGGAAGAAATTGATCTGTGCTGGCGGCTGCAACGGCTGGAGTACGAGGTGTGGGCCTGCGGGCAATCGACGGTCTACCACGTTGGAGGGGGGACACTACCCAAGTCGAATCCGCACAAAACGTATCTTAACTACCGGAACAGCTTGTTTATGCTGTACAAGAACTGGCCCGCCGATGGCTGGTTGTGGGGTAAAATCCTGTTGCGGCTGGTGCTGGACGGCGTATCGTCCTTGCTTTTTCTGAAAGTTGGTCAGTGGCGCGACGTGCAGGCCATCATACGGGCGCATTTTGCCTTTTACGGTCACTTGCCTTATCTACGACGCCAGCGTAAAGCCTTACGACAACAACAGAAACAGGCTGTTGCGTTGTACCCGTATAGTATTGTCTGGCAATACTTCGTAAAAGGGAAGAAGACGTTTAGAGAACTGCGTGACTTATAACTCCCAGATGGTCGGGTGAGCGTGTCGGCGCAGGTGCTTGCTCATCTCCATCCAGAACGCCAGGATAAGATACAAAACGACGGGTGACCCCAGGGTCAGAAATGAGGTGTAGATAAAGTACAGCCGGATGCTGCTGGCCGAGATGTTCATCTTCTCTCCCAGTAACGTGCAAACGCCAAACGCCTGCTTTTCGACGAAATACCTGAGCTTATCCATACTTCTTCTAGTAACGTATGTGCCTTGTTACGATTTTCCCGTATCACTGATCGAACAAAGCTAACAAACAAAAGCTATACAATGTTTGCCGTTTACACAGAAAAGCGCAATAAAGATCGTAGAACTACCTAAAAAAAGCGCGCATTTGCATTGGATTTGGAACAAATTTATTTACTTTGTGTTGTAGCGGGGGCAGTAGTTATCTTTTAACTAATGTCCCGTTATTGTCAACAAAGACCGTTGAGTTTCAGCCAAGTGTTCTGCCTGATGTATGCTTTGGTACCTGTTTCGCGTCCTTTGTTACTTTTTCCCTTTGTATGTTTAATTAGTTTAATTTTTGTTAGTTTTATGCAAACAGGTGTAGTAAAGTTTTTCAACGAAAGCAAAGGTTACGGGTTTATCGTTGAGGACGATTCCAATCGGGACATCTTCGTCCACATCACTGGTCTGAACGGTATCACCATCCGTGAAAAGGATCGGGTTCAATTTGAAGTTGTTGATGGCAAAAAAGGCCTCAACGCTGTGAAAGTGAAGAAATTAGAGTCAGAGTACTAAATCGCTACGTCTGACCACGAAATAACAAACCCCACTTGACGTCCAAGTGGGGTTTTTCAATTGGTTGATCCGGCCGTCTATTGGCCCGTCCAGCTGCGTACGTCAGCGATGGCGGGCATCGGTACTTCCATCTTAAGCTTTTTGCGTACGCCACCCAGGTCGTTGAAAAGTTTGTTTGTATTGGCCGTACGGAGTTGCTCAACTGTAAGGAAGCCAAGCTTTTGAACGGCTGGAACCCACTCCGCCGGAACCCCGGCTGCTACAAATTCGCTTTCGTCGGATTGTTCAAGTTTTTTCTCGGGGCGCATCTGCGGGAAAAACAGCACATCCTGAATAGAAGGCTGGTTGGTCATGATCATCGTCAGACGGTCGATACCCAAACCGACGCCCGCCGTTGGTGGCATACCATATTCAAGGGCGCGCAGAAAATCTTCGTCCAGTGCCATCGCTTCCTCATCACCACGTTCGGCCAGCCGGAGCTGTTCTTCAAAACGCTCGCGTTGATCGAGCGGGTCGTTTAGCTCCGAATACGCATTTGCAATCTCTTTACCATTACAGATGGCTTCGAAACGCTCTACCAGACCCGGTTTGCTGCGGTGCTTTTTGGTAAGCGGAGACATTTCGACCGGATAGTCGGTAATGAACGTCGGCTGGATCATGTTTGGCTCGCAGGCTTCACCGAACAACTCGTCGATCAGCTTCGATTTACCCATCGTGCTGTCCACTTTGATGCCGCGACTTTCGGCTACTTGCCGAAGTTCATCCTCTTCCATTGCCGACACATCGACGCCGGTGTATTCCTGAATGGCTTCGAACATGGTCAGGCGTTTCCAGGGACGTTTGAAATCGATAACGTTTTCGCCCACCGTTACTTTCGTCGTACCAGCAACGTCCAGTGCTACTTTTTCGACCATCTCTTCGATGGTATCCATCATCCACAGGTAATCTTTGTAGGCGACGTAGAATTCAACCTGCGTAAATTCCGGATTGTGGGTACGGTCCATACCTTCGTTCCGGAAATCTTTCGCAAACTCGAAAACACCGTCGTAGCCACCAACGATGAGCCGTTTCAGGTACAACTCGTTAGCAATCCGCATGTACAGCGTCATGTCGAGCGTGTTGTGATGCGTACGGAACGGGCGGGCCGTTGCGCCACCGTGAATTGGCTGAAGAATAGGGGTTTCGACTTCCAGATAGCCCCGCTGGCTTAGAAACTGACGGATGGAATTGACCAGTTTCGTGCGCTTCACGAAAACATCGCGCACTTGCGGATTCACGATCAGGTCTACGTACCGCTGGCGATACCGTTGTTCGGGGTCGGTAAAGGCATCGTAGACTTCCTTTTCGCCTTTCTCGTTCACCACTTCCTTGACAACCGGCAAAGGTCTCAGCGCTTTGTTGAGTACCTTAAACTCCTTCACGTATACGGACAACTCACCGGTTTTGGTCGAGAAAACGTGCCCCCGTACGCCGACGATGTCGCCGATGTCGAGCAGTTTTTTAAATACCGTGTTGTACAGCGTTTTATCGTCGTCCGGGCAAAGGTCGTCGCGCCGGAAATAGAATTGAAGCCGTCCGGTCGAGTCCTGAATCTCGGCAAAGGATGCGCTACCCATAATACGGAAGCCCATCAATCGTCCAGCCAGTTGGACATTTCCCCAGCGTTCGTCGCCGGAGAGGTCCATTTCGGGGGTTACTTCGGTTTCAGGACCGGTCTGGAAAGCGGACCGAATATCAGCAATGGTCGCTGTTACGTCGAATAGTTCAGCGGGATAGGGGTCGATGCCCATCCGCATCAGTTCTTCGCGTTTTTGTCGGCGGTTTATCTCTTGTTCGCTCAGTAGCATGATTATCAATGAGTCGGTCGGTCAATTTAATGAACGAACCAGTATTTTAGGGCGCAAAAATAGTGAAAAGGATTGGCGTTTACAGACATAAGATCGAATAGTAGCTTTTGCCCTTATTTCAATTCCTTTCTTAAAATAACGGTAAGCACTTGTCGAACTTTTAAAGCCTTACAGATATGAACTATAATGCGCGCTGACCTAACTTAGCTCCTCGTTTATAAACCTTACTTGAATGCTTTACCTGCGTATTTTATTGACCTTCGGATTTTTAGTAGTAGGAAAACAGCTGGCTTGCGCGGCCAAAATAGATACGGTGGAGACGTACAGCGCTTCGATGAAGAAATCGATCAAGGCGGTTGTCATGACGCCCAATACCTACGCCAGTGATAAAGAATTGCCGGTGGTGTACTTGTTGCATGGCTACAGCGGAAATTACAGCGACTGGGCCAAAAAAGCGCCCGCCATGCAAAATGCGGCTGACCTGCACCATGTGATTATCGTGTGTCCCGACGGCAATTTCGGCAGCTGGTACCTCGACAGCCCAGCTGATCCTTCGTTCAAATACGAAACCTACGTCGCCGATGAATTGGTGAAGTGGGTGGATAGTCACTATAAAACGATTCGGAATCGGTCGGGGCGGGCCATTACGGGCTTGAGTATGGGGGGGCACGGAGCGCTTTATCTCGCCTTTCGGCATCAGGATGTTTTTGGCGCTGCGGGCAGCATGAGTGGTGGCGTAGACATCCGGCCTTTTCCGAATAACTGGGACATGGCGAAGCGGCTGGGAACGTACGCCCAGTTTCCGGAGCGCTGGGAGCAAAATACGGTTATCAACCTGCTTCATTTGCTGACACCCAATGCACTAGCGCTGATAATCGACTGTGGCACCGAAGATTTCTTTTTCCGGGTCAACAACAACCTGCACGATAAGCTACTTGAACGGAATATTCCTCACGATTACATTGCCCGGCCTGGTGGTCACAACTGGCCCTATTGGAACAACGCCGTTCAGTACCAGCTGCTGTTTATGCGACAGTATTTCGACCGGCCCAAAACGAACTAGTCATTAGCCATCGACTGTTAGTCTGGAATGAGAAAGGGCTGGTTCATTAATGGCGTTGCGCGCCTGATTAAACCGGCTGTTCAATAAGCTTTACGCAACGGCTATTGTACGGAAATCAATTCCTGAAAAGTCGTTACCTTGCATTCATATGGAATTGTTTATTACCTCCTTAAATTCAGGTAGCAACGGCAACTGCTACTACGTTGGCAACGAGCAGGAGGCTGTTTTGATTGACGCTGGCATCTCGTGCCGGGAGACCGAACGCCGGATGGAGCGATTGGGTCTGTCGATGGAAACGGTAAAAGCTATTTTTGTCTCCCATGAGCATTCGGATCATATTCGCGGCATTGCCCAGCTGGCTAAGAAATACCAGCTACCCGTTTTTATTACACCCGGTACATTAACCAGCGCACGGTTACCCGTACAGTCGTTTCCGGTCAAGCCCTTGCGCGGATACGAACCCGTCTGGATTGGCGAACTCTGTATTACGGCCTTTCCCAAGCAGCATGACGCTTCGGACCCGCACAGCTTTTTGATTGCCTACCAGGACACCAAGGTTGGGGTATTTACCGATATCGGCGCGCCCTGCGAACACGTTATTCGTCATTTTAGCCAATGCCACGCTGCGTTCCTAGAAGCGAACTACGACGATGACTTGCTGGAGCGGGGCAGTTATCCGTACTACCTCAAGCATCGGGTGCGGGGCGACAAAGGCCATTTATCGAATCAACAGGCGCTGGATCTTTTTAAAGCGCACAAGCCCGCTTTTATGAGCCATGTCTTGATGGCGCATTTGTCGAAAGATAACAACAACCCGCAGTTGTTACACGATCTGTTTGCTCCGCATATGCTAGACACCCAGTTTATTATTGCCTCTCGCTACAAGGAAACCCCCGTGTATCGGATTGGGGTTACGCGCGAAACGCTTCAGGTGCTGGACGTACAGAATTAAAAAGCATACATTCCGAAAAAACGGTGAAAGTCCGGTTAGAAGCATAGCCTGTATGCTTCTAACCGGACTCTTTAGTTGTATGTCATTAAGAGAAGCTTATCCTTGATCCCAGCCGTTCGTACAAAAACTACTGGTCGTTAAGAACAGAGGTGCTACTATTGTGTTATCAAAATGATATCACTTCCTGACCTTATTGCTTACAATTATGCAAGAGAAAAAGCTTACGTCTGCGTCTGGTTATCTGTTTTTGTTAATCGGTTTGTTATGTCTGGCCCTGGCTGGACTTCTGCTTTACCTGGTGGGAAGGGAGTATGGCCCCCTTCCGTCGATTGTGCTGGTAATCGTTGGCTTTTTTATTCTGAAAGGAATTATCATCATTTATCCGAACGAAGGGCTGGCGGCTACTTTCTTCGGCGATTATGTCGGGACAATCAAGAAAACAGGTTTGCAATGGGTGAATCCACTATACAGTAAACGCAAGATCAGTTTACGAGCGCGCAACCTGAACGGACAAACCCTGAAAGTAAACGATAAGATGGGGAACCCTATCGAAATTGCGGCTGTAGTCGTCTGGCAGGTGTCCGATACAGCCAGAGCTTTGTTTGACGTTGATAATTACGTGAATTTTGTTCAGGTTCAATCCGAAGCGGCTGTCCGGTTTTTGGCTAGTTCACACGCCTACGACAACATTGAAGACGAGCACGAGACGGTGACGCTGCGCGACAATACCGGTCAGATCAATAAATTTCTGGAACAGGAGTTGGATGAGCGACTGAATCAGGCGGGGGTGCGGGTAATGGAAGCGCGCATCAGTCACCTCGCTTATGCGCCCGAAATTGCGGGCGCCATGCTTCAACGGCAGCAGGCTACAGCGGTCGTCTCCGCCCGGAAGCAGATTGTCGAAGGAGCGGTTGGTATGGTCGAAATGGCGTTGACCCGGTTGGCAGAAAAAGGGGTAGTTGAGCTGGATGAAGAGCGTAAAGCCGCCATGGTGAGCAACCTGCTCGTTGTGTTGTGCGGTGAAAAATCAGTAAGCCCCGTGGTAAACGCAGGGACGTTATACGCCTAGATGAGAAAAAATAGTCAGCAGCGGAAGCCAGTCTCTGATTGGCTTCCGCTGCTGAACCGCTTGCTTTTATGGCTGTAGAAAAAAAAGCTTTCGTGTTGCGAATTCATCCCGAAACCCTGAAGGAGCTGGAGGGCTGGGCCCAGGAGGAATTCCGGAGCGTGAATGGACAGATTGAATTCCTGCTAAATGATGCGCTTCGGAAACGAAAAAAACGGTCGAAAGATAGTACTAAAGACGAGCCCGAAGCGTCTACGGATAACTAACGCAGCTTATTCCTCTACGTACTGTCTTTCTCTGGCTGAGGCTGTTTTGGGATCTTGCTGTACCAAATAGTTGTAACGATCTACGAGTACCAGCCGACCAAGCAGGGAACGTTCATTGATGTTGCGAGTCGTTGTGTAAGTCCGTAATTCCTGCTGGTATGTGGTCATAAGTGGCTCGTAGATGTCTATATAAAATTTACTGAACTCCCGCAGACGGCCAGCATCGTACACAAAGTAATCAAAATGGTCGAAATTCTGGGCGAGGGTGGGTTGATCGTGATAATAAGCCGGATGGCTAAATGCATGCTTAAACAGACCATGCGGGCGACGCAGCCGACGAACTACCGACAAGGCACCATCCGTACAAACTTCAAAAAAAGCGGGTTCGGGTTGATTGCTGAGTGCTGCTGACAAGGCAAGGAAAGTACGCTGTTTATGCTCGTCGTAATCAAACCAGCTAAACTTTTGAACCTGATGCGCCGAAAACGCCCGAACGCGGCCATCGACCTGACGTAAGGAAACTACTTCGGTAGACCAGTTGTAGGACAAATCGCCATCAAGCACGACTTTACTGATAAGTGTTAATTGTCCTTTACGCCAAACAGCATCTGGTCGAGCTGAGACAACAGTCCCTGAAGAGAAAAAGCTAATAAGTACTATTACTGCAAATGAGTATACGTTTTTCATAACCGCTGTTGGCTAATTGAACAAAAGAGTTGTCGGTTCTCACGCTTATTTTTAAGCCGGAAACGGGTGAACTCTTCTGGTAAGTTAACCAAGCGGTAAGTATCTAGTTGTCAGCGCTAAAATTGTCCTATTCCTGCCTTTTACACTATGCGTAGACAGAATAGAATTGACAGACGAAAAAAAGGACCTTATTGGATTATTTAGTTTTTTGCTTAAATCGATTCAGGGCTAGCCATTTATCGTGTGGCCCCGTATTTTTTTAGCCGGGCTTCTTAAGCTTAAAATAGTACAAAAAAAGCACCTTACAGATAGGTGCTTTTTTTGTACTATATGTCGAAAAATTAGTCGAGGCTAGTTGGCTGCAAATCAGAATGGGAGATAGTCAACTGGTTAGCGCGGGCCTTCAATTGATTATACTGAGCAATGAGTAGTAAGCGGGTTAAAGTGCTGGAAAAATTGGCCTGTATCGTTGCCGAGTAATGAGTAAGTTCATCGTCAAACTCTGCCTTCATGCGTGGCCATAGCTCGGTGTTAAAATCAGTCAAACTAGTCATTTGATCGCCTTCGTAAATGTAATAAACGTAGCGATCAAGGCTTTTGGGCGATTTGTCATCGATGGAGGTATTCATCGGATTGCCAATGTGGATTGGATCGCGGGCATGACGGAGCTGCCGGTAAATCATCATCGACCCAACACCAAACTCTTCCAGAAATAAGCGATGACGACTTGACTTATCAGGTTGATCGGCCACAATGAATTTGCGTAGCGTGTTCTGGTCAACGTCAAAATATTTGAATTCGCGTACCTGTAAAGCAGAGAATGCCTTTATGGTATTTCCGTCCCGATACTGCACAATCTCGGCGCGCCAGTTATAGCTTAGATCGCCTGTTAAAACCGTACCATTGATGAGCGATAGCTCACCACGATTCCACGTATTTTTAGCGATAGCTTGGGTCTCAACAGCAATGAGCCAAACGATCGCCAGGAGGACATATTTTTTCATGTTCACTGCTTTCAGATCCGGATTATGTGTGCTTACCTAATGGCTAGTGAACCTGAAAATGCATGTGTGGGCGGTGGTTTACTGATAGTACTTATGTAATGGTACTTATTTGTTATTAAATTGAATATTTGTATGTATAAGATATTTTAACTCTCTGAACTATTGTTGAATTTTATATAGATTAACGTCTATAAATCAGAAGGATATGTGGTTATTTGTCAGAATTTGAAAATCTGCGACGTAACAAAAAAAATTGGAAGCGGTGTGGGGGTTTTTTGCATTTGAAAGCCAAAAACCAACAAGGCATCGATTGTGACCGCTGCCTCGTTGGTTTCCTTATGATGGTTATAATACTACTTAGTAGATTCGGTCACCGTTTCACCAATTAGACGAACGCCATCGAGGGTTAATGACGGCACAATATCGGTAAAGGCATCTCGCAGGGAAGGAATTCGACCCGATAGCCCCCCCGTGGCAACCGCCAGGCAGTCACCATCCAACTCTGCACGAATCCGGTCCAAAAGCGAACGAACGAGACCCTCGTAACCCAATACAACACCTGCCTGGATAGCATGGGTCGTACTCGTACCCAGCGCCGATTCGGGTACTTCGATGGGAACTTCCGGTAGCTGTGCCGTATTGGCAAATAACGAACGAATGGCTGTCTTGAGCCCCGGCGCAATAGCAACCCCAATAATTTTTCCTTCGCCTGAAACGGTTGTGAAGGTCAGCGCTGTACCAAAGTCAACGACAACGCAATTTCGTTGGTAACGTGTGTAAGCCGCCAGGGCATTCGCTACCAGATCGGCACCAATTTCGTGCGGCCTCAGAATTTCGAGGGGGAGCAACGGGTAGATGCCCGGGCCCACCACAATCGGTTCGAAGCCAAACAGCTCGCCTAGCATTGATCGCATCGTGGGCGTCAGCGTAGGTACAACGCTACTAAGAACCGTAAGCTGGACGCTACTCAATGGAACATTGGCTTCGAGCAACCACAGCCGCAGCCGAGCCTCATACGATTCCGCTGACTCGTCGTGCCGGGCGGGAGTTCGCCAGATGTGTTGCCAATGTGTTTGGTTATAAAGTCCGAAGACAGCGTCGGTATTGCCAATGTCAACGATAATCTGCACGAGAGCGGAAAAGGGACGGTTGTCGGGGCGAAATAAGGAGAAAAACCTCAGATTACAGCAAGGTTGCTTCGAATAGAATCAACCTTGCTGTAATCTGAAAAACCATACGCTTAAAGAACCGCTTTTTTGGGCTGCGTTGTCATGAAGTCTTTCAGGTAGAAAGGTTCGAACGTATTGATATCTTCGAATGCTCCAGCTGCAAACGCTTCTGTGGCTAATTTCCCGATTGTTCGGGCCGACGGAACAACAAGTTCTTCGGGAAATAAGGCATTCGAATTTTGACCGAGCAGTGCTTGGCATTTAGCGGCCCCGTCGCCAAAAAAGACAACCGGACTTTTGGTTAGCCAATCCTGAAACGACTGTTCATCAATGATGTGCGCCGAGGTTGGTGCTACTTCCTGCCCTGAGGTCGAAAACAGTGCGCAATACACTTCCATCCGACGCGCATCAATCATCGGGCAAAGTAGGTAATCACTTGAATAGTACGCACGCAACTGTTCGGCCATGCCCGCTAACGTGTTAATTGCCAACAGAGGTTTGTCGAGTGCGAAGCAAAGTCCTTTGGCGGTTGAGACTCCAATGCGTAACCCAGTGTAGGAACCAGGACCTTTCGCCACGGCCACCGCGTCGAGCTGCGATAAACTAAACCCGGCCTGTGCTACCACATTGTCGATCAGCGTTGTCAGCATGGCCGCCGACGTACGTTCGGTGAATAGTTCGTAACACCCTAGCAACGTGCCGTCTTTGTGCAAAGCAACGCTACAGGCTGCTGTCGATGTATCAAGCGATAAAATAAGCATAGAATGATAAATGATGAATGCTAGCTGACAACTGACCAGAATCAATTGTCAACTAGCATCACGCCGGTAATCCGGATACGGTTATTTGGTTCCTTTCAGCGTTGCCGTGTAACGACTCATATCTTTAAAGAGCGCAAGGGCGGCCTTTAGTTCAGGATCGGTAGCAAACGACGCTTCTTTCAGCCCTTTCTGAAGGTAGTAATGACCCGCAATTTCCTGCTCCAGCAACGTCCGGAGTTCGGTTTTGAACGTCATCATATCTGCATCTTTGCTGTGCGACACCTTTGTTTTCAACGCTTTCAGCTGGTCCTGAATCTGATCGAAATATTTTTCTTTTTTGGCCGATGCTTCGAGCGTACCAAGGTCTTTCTCAACCTGCGTGGTGTAATCGTACTCTTTGTCGCTAGCCCACTTCACAAAGTCTGCGTACTCGGCGTCGGTCAGGTGAAACTCGCGGGCGGGTTTGATGCTCGGATGCTCGTGCCGGTATTTAACGGCATAATCGAAGATCAGCCCTTTGTTGGTCAAACTAAGCGCGATGGGCGTCGGCGTCTGCGCTTCGACTACGACATCGGGTAAGACACCCCCGCCATCGTACACCACACGTCCAGCTTTGGTTTTGAACGCAGTTTTGAGCGAATCCGGAATTTTACCAACGCTGCCGTCGGGGTTGCGATGGCTGTAATCGATGGCCTGGATGCAGCGACCACTCGGAATATAATATTTGGCGGTCGTGATCTTGAGTTTGGTGTTGAACGACAACTCGCGGGTGGTCTGCACCAAGCCTTTACCATAAGTGCGCTGACCAACCAATACGCCCCGGTCGTAGTCCTGAATGACACCCGATACAATTTCAGCGGCTGATGCACTGCGGCTGTTGGTCAGTACAATGATCGGAACCTCAAGGTCGAGCGGTGGGTTGAGCGCGGTATACGTCTTGTTCCACTCCGTTACTTTTCCTTTGGTCGTTACCACCTCTGAATCTTTCGGAATGAAAATATTGCAGATGTCGATCGCCATATTCAGTAACCCGCCCGGATTCTCGCGTACGTCGAGCACGAGCTTTTTCATGCCTTTGCCTTTCAATTCCTGAAACGCCGTCCGGACTTCACGCGAAGCCGTAGCCGTAAAATCCTTCAGGTCGATGTAGCCAACGTCTTCCGAGATCATGCCGTAGTAAGGCACGTTCGTCATTTTTACCACGTCGCGGTTAACGGTCAGGTCTTGTGGCGATTTCTGACCGTAACGCTGAATCGTTAGTTTGACGCTGGTGTTGTTCTGTCCTTTGAGCAGTTTGCCCGGATCGGCGTCTTTGCGATTGGCGATGCTGATGCCGTCAATTTTTAGAATCTCGTCGCCGATTTGAAGACCCGCTTTTTCGGCGGGGGTGCCTTCGTACACCATCAGGACAATGCTTTTATTCTGCCGCTGACCAATCAGAGCGCCAATGCCATTGTACCGGCCGGTGGTCATGGTCATGTAATCCTCGATTTCGTCTTCGGCAAAAAAGTTGGTGTACGGATCGAGGGCTTTCAGCATACCGTCGATGCTGGTTTTCACCATGCGATTCGGATTTATTTCATCAACGTAATACATGTTCAGTTCTTTGAACAAGGTTGCGTAGATGTCGAGGTTGCGGGCGATCTCAAAGAACCGGTCGTCGGTTTTCATCGCTACCAGCGACACACTTCCGGCCAGCGCACCGGCCAGAGCAAGGGTTTTCCAGTGTTTTTTCATAACTAGTTGGCAATACAGAACCGGTTCAAGCCGTGAGTCTGAAAAATAAGTACCTAATAGGTAAAGGAATAGGTGAGTCTGATTTGGACAAAGTGCCCGCGTACGTACTACAACGGAGTAACTACCGAAATTACATTTTTTTCAGAGCTAATTTCATACCTTTTTCTATTTCTTCAAACGAAATAATCTGTTTGGCGGTATAAAGAAACGCAATGTAGGCAGGAGAGGACTGACCAGGGGGAATAAGGTGCTTGTTCAGGCGGTACGCTTCGCGAACGCGCCGACGGATGAGGTTGCGGTCAACAGCGCGTTTGAAGTTTCGTTTGCTTACCGTAATGACAATGGCGGGCAGGAGAGGCCCGTCCTGGTTATGGGGTTCGGGGTGCGGCAGATAAAGCATCCGAAACGGAAAAAGGTAGAACGTCCGCGCCGTCTGGGCGCTGGTCGCACTACCTTTCTTAAACAGTTCACCCAATATTTTTTTGCTGCAAAGCCGCTCCGATTTGGTAAAGGTTTGCTGCATAAAACGTTCGTAGTTTTCAGAAATCCGAGCGGTTGTCGCACTACGGACCGAAAACCAAATAACAGCTAAGTAAAACGATTAGATCTTAAAGCGTTCGCCTTTTTTCTCGTCCGAAACGGTCAGTTTGTGACGGCCTTTGGCCCGGCGTGCGGCCAACACTTTGCGGCCATTAGCGGTTGACATCCGCTCGCGGAAGCCGTGCTTGTTTTTCCGCTTCCGGTTCGATGGTTGGTACGTTCTTTTCATGATATATCTTCCTAAAACCCTTGTTTTCCAAATGAGTCCGCAAAGATAGGAGAATAGACGCAGTTTACCAAGCCCCTTTTCTGAAAAACGTTTTATCTTTAAGCGAGTTAGTTACTCAGTCACCCTTTCTGCTCGTGCCTATGCATTATCGTTTTTCTGCTGATCCAATTTTGCCTCATTATATTGCCGTTGACGCTCATCTAACCGGAATCCAGAACCAGTCTGAAGTGGAGTTGCAACTGCCTGCCTGGCGACCCGGACGATACGAATTGCAGCAATTTGCCAAAAATATTCAGCGGTTTGAGATTGTTGATAAGACCGGGCAGCCGTTACCGTTTCGGAAAACGACCAAAGACCGCTGGCTGGTCCATACAAATGGAGCTACAGAACTGACCATACGGTACAACTACTATTCGCTGTTATCGACACCTAACTTGCTCAACGCGGGCAGCAGTTTTATAAGCGATTCGCTGCTGTACGTCAACCCCGTCAATCTTTGTTTGTACGCGGAGGGGCGCATTGATGAGCCTTGTACGCTCGAACTGGCGATTCCTGACGGCTGGACAATTGCTTGTGGACTAGCGCAGGTCGACGAAAAGACGCTTCGTGCAGCGGATTTTTACGAATTGGTAGACTGTCCCCTAATCGCTGCCCCTGTTATACAGCACGTTCAGTACGAAGTCAGTGGCGTTTCGTTTCATGTCTGGATTCAGGGCGGTCGGCGGAGCGATGGCGACTACACGTTCGATGCCGAACGGATTATAGACGATTTCAGCCGCTTCTCGGAAAAGCAATTGGCGCTGTACGGTGAATTTCCCGAACAGGAGTACCATTTCCTGACGCTGGTATTGCCGGTGCCCTATTATCATGGTGTTGAACACCGCAATTCAACGGTATTGGTGCTCGGCCCGAACGACGAAGGCGAAGGCTTGTACGTTGATCTGCTGGGGGTATCTTCGCACGAGTTGTTTCATGCCTGGAACATCATTCGGATTCGGCCTACCGAGCTGTTACCCTACGATTTTACGAAAGAAAATTACTTTCCCACCTGCTTTGTGGCCGAAGGGGTCACGACTTACTACGGCGATCTGATGCTCCGGCAGTCGGGCGTTTTCAACGATGAAGCGTACCTCAAAGAATTGCAGGTTCTGTTCAAACGCCACTTCGAAGCGAACGGACGGGCGTTTCAGTCATTGGTCGAGTCCTCGTGGGATTTGTGGCTGGATGGCTACGACAAAGGCGTACCGGACCGTAAAGTGTCGGTTTATCACAAAGGAGCCATTGCGGCTTTGATTCTGGATCTGCACATTCGCCAGCGGACCGATCATGCCCGTTCGCTGGACGATGTGATGCGGATGATGTGGCAGCAGTTCGGCAAGCCGTTCGTCGGCTATACGCTGGATGATTACCGAACCATTACCGAAACCGTCGTGGGCGAATCACTGGATTGGTACTACGACTTGTGTATTTTCGGCAATCAGCCGCTTGAAACAAAACTAAACGAATACCTGGCCTGGGTTGGCTTAACGGTCCTGTATGAAGAATCAACGCCCGATACCGTCGGGGGAATTCGTTTGCTGGAACTCAACGACGCAACGGCCCGACAGCAGCGCGACCGCTGGTTCAATGGTTGGTTGACCGCGCCATCGTCGGGGGATATGCTATCAGAAGGGGCGGGTGACGATGTTATTGCGAAACAAGCGTAATCAACCGGACCATGCAGACCTCATCGACGCAGGCGCTTTCCTTTGACGAGTACGTTCAACGTGATGCAACGGCTTTGGCCGAACTCGTTCGAAACGGCGATGTCACACCCACCGAATTGCTTCAAACGGCCATTGCCCGCGCTGAAGCCGTGAACCCGCAACTCAACGCTATCGTAACGCCTTTGTACGAGAAAGGGCGTGAAATGGCTTCCCACTTACCTAAGTCCGGTCCTTTTCGAGGTGTACCTTTTTTGTTGAAAGACTTAGAGTTCGACTGGGCCGGAACACCCATGAAAATGGGCTGTCGGGGGTACCAGACTTATGTTTCGGCGATCGACAGCGAAGCGGTTCGACGCCTGAAAGCATCAGGGCTGGTCTTTTTCGGAAAGACAAATACACCCGAGTTTGGCCTGACGCCCTACACCGAATCAAAACTGTACGGTCCGGCAAAAAATCCGTGGAAGCTGACGCATTCGCCGGGTGGGTCGAGTGGTGGTTCGGCGGCAGCCGTAGCCGCTGGCATTGTACCGGCGGCTACGGCTTCGGACGGGGGGGGCTCGATTCGGATTCCGGCTGCATGCTGTGGTTTGTTTGGGCTGAAACCTTCGCGGGGGCGGGTCACGCTTGGACCTCGCTTCGGGGAGTTGTGGAATGGCGCAGTAGCAGGTCATGCCGTGACCCGTAGCGTCCGGGATAGCGCCGGACTGCTGGATGTGGTTGCCGGACCACTCGCCGGTGACCCGTACGGTATTGCTCCGCCCGAACGCCCCTTTACGGAAGAAGTAGGCCGGGAACCGGGCAAGCTCCGTATTGCCTTTTCAACGCAAACCCTTATCGAGTCGCAGCCCGTTGATCCCGAATGTGTAAAAGCGGTCCGGGAAACGGCTCGGCTGCTGGAAAGTCTGGGCCACACGGTAGAGGAGGTGCCGTTGCCCTACGAGAAAACAATCGTGACCGAAGCTTTTTTTGTCAACGTATTGAGCGAAACGGCGGCTACTTTGCGCGAACTGGGTCATTTTCTGGGTCGTCCTGTCCGGCGCGACGATGTCGAGTTGAACACGTGGGCACAGGCCCGGCTAGCCGAAGGGTTCTCAGCGGCTGATGTTGCTTTTCAGAAACGGCGCTGGAATTCGCTTAATAGAAACATGGGTAAGCTGCACGAAACCTATGATTTGTTCCTGACGCCAACGCTGCCACGACCACCCATTACGATCGGCACGTTTCAGAACACGGCTTCGGAGCAACGATTGCTCAAACTAGTCGATTCGCTGGGTGCGTTGAAATACCTGAACGGGAGCAAAACCGTGGAGGATCTGGCCGAGCGGTCATTAGGGTACATTTCCTTTACGGTAATCACGAACATGACCGGTCAACCATCTATGTCTATACCGTTACACTGGTCGCCCGACGGTCTGCCCATCGGCGTCATGTTTGCCGCCAAACTCGGCGACGAAGCAACGTTGTTTCGATTAGCGGGTCAGTTGGAGCAAGCCCGACCTTGGTTCAACAAACGCCCCGCGATTTAAGAGAATACTGTGGATCGAGTTGAAGTCGGTGGGGGCTCACCCACATACTGTGGTGTCGGTTTCTCAAAACCGACACCACCACAACCGGGGCTATGCTATACCGCTATGATTTGATCGAACTAACAAGTGACGATAGGGGCTAAACGCGTGCCGTTTGTGGCTTGACAACGGGTTTGTCACCGGGAGCAAAACGGTCTTTCAGCTTTAGGAACTGTTTCTCGAAATACTCGTACGAGAGCCAGGCTACCAACGTTGTCAAGGCGTAGCTGGTCACGTAAAGTAGGACGGAGAAACCGAAGCTGTACGGCATAAACTGCCGGATAACGTACAGGCACAGGACAATCGCGATAGGATGGTACATGTACAGCCCGTACGAAATCTTACCCATAAAGTTGCAAAGCCGGTTTTCGAGGTTGATCACCGAATTTGGGTTTGCGGCCAGGTTCATCAGCAGAAACACAAAGAACAGCGCGTAACCTTCGTAGTTTAATCCGGGAATCCGAACGCCCATCGCCAGCATGGTTGCCAGCACCGCATACACCAGCCACTGGACGGGTTTCTGATACAGGAAATTCAGAATCGGATGTTTCTTGAAAACCAGATACGCACCAATACCACCGATAGCCATCGTGCCGATGCGGAAGTGAGCCAGAAAATCGGAAATCAGCAACATCGTTGTACCCGCCTGTGGAGCCGTCGAGCCGGGACCGTACCGCAACCAGAAAAAGCCACCTGCCAGAACAAGAGCGACACTGGCCAAAACCAACAAGGTCCGGCGCGGACGCAGACTACCGATCAGCCACGGCCAGATGAGGTAAAACTGTTCTTCGACCCCGATGGACCAGGTATGCGAGCAAAGCGGCATTTCGTGGTACAGCGTCAGGGCAATGTTGGGCATGACGATACTAAAGAGGGCCAGTTTAGGCCAGAAATGGTCGTAGGCATATTCGGAGATACCGGGGATATGCAGCGCGGGAATATGCGGAAAGACAAAAAAGCTTAATCCGATAACCCAGAAATAAAGCGGCCATATCCGCAGTACACGTCGGATATAGAAGTTTTTGATATGAATCCGGCCCGATGACTGCTTTTCTGCCAGTAATAAATACGTGATCAGAAAGCCGCTTAGCACGAAAAACAAAGCAACACCCAAACGCCCGGCCTGGTAAACAACCGGGTGTTCGTCAGTCTTGGTAAATGTATCGGTATAGCCGAAGATCGTTTTAAATTGCTCGATATGATGGAACACCACCGACGAGGCTGCCAGAAAACGAACTCCGTTAAAACCACGAAAATAGACGGCAGAAGGATTGGTAGCCGACATAGTAACTAATTCGGTTCGGCCGTAAATATAGGCAAAAAGTCGCCTTGCTTGTACATCCTCTGTACGGAGAAAGGCCAGCGAACAAGGAACATTTGAGCAACTGGTTTGACAGCTACCGAGTTAGGACGAGAAGCCGCGACTGCGCCCACCGAAGAAACCGCTCCGCCCTCCCGATGGTCGTGTCGTACGCACCACGCGTGAGGTTCGTACATTCTCCCGAATCTGTTGGGAGCGTTCGTACTGACCCGGAGTCGTATAAAATCCGGACCCGTAGCGCCGTTCGTCGGCCCGGTACTGCGGAGCGGTCGAACGGCCCAGCATATAGCCCAATCCTCCCCAAAGCAAGGCATTGGCCAGACCGTTGCTGTGGTGAGCACTATAGGCACCAGGATTTTGGAGGTAGGTACGGGTCGACTGATCGGATTCAACCAAGCGTTTAGCCGCTTCGACGCTTAGCGTATCGCGGTGACCATCGTAGTAGTTGACAATCGCGCCAGCCTTGTCTGGGTCAGCCTGCTCTTCGTCCGTGATCTTGAAATTGCCCGGCGCTGTTTCCGTAATGTATGTTCGGACACCGCGTCGGAAGCTCGTTTCGGTTTGTTCGGTTTCATTCTCATCGCTCCGATTGTTACCGCAGCTTTGCAGTAAAGCCGAACCGTTGAGCAGGGCCAGGCTAAGTGTTGCGCTGAGTGTAATGTCTTTAACGCGTTTAAGAACGGTGTGTTTACGAAGCGGGGTCATAGATTAATAACGTTTGTGTACCCTAAACTAGCAGACGCTGAACAGGGTTGCAAATAGTTTGGTACGAACCGTTGAGAATGTCAATCAGCGGTTGTAAGGGCGGACGATCACGAACGGGTATGGACGTCTTTCGCTAATGCAAGGTATACGCCATTCGTCCAGCCGAAGCCATCCTGGTTCGGATATTTTCCCCCGCCCGTTGTCAACGAGGCATCCACGACGTTGTATTTCTCGGTCATCTTACCAGTCGCTTTAAACACTTTATCGTTCAAAGCCAGCCAGCGGTTACGGCCTTCCTGGGCTGTTTCGACGAAGCCATAATTCAGTAAACTCTGGTAGACGATCCACTGCAAGGGTGCCCAACCATTCGGCCAATCCCACTGCTGGCCGGTCTGATTCAACGTTGTTACCCAGCCGCCCGCTTGCAGAAAATCGGCTTTCAGGCGGTCATGAATCCGGCGGGCCTGTTCGGGAGTAGCTAGTTTAAAAAAGAGAGGAAATACACCCGCCAAAGTGATAGATGGGGTTTGCTGCTGAGCAACAATGTCGTAATCATGAAAAAAACCTGTCTCTTCATTCCAGAACAAGCGCTGAATGGCCTGTTGCCGCTGTTGAGCTAGTTCTCCATTGAAAGGCTCCGAGGTGCTGCTTTGGGCGCTGTTATCGTGCAATACGGTTTCCAGAAAATAAAGCAGGCAGTTTAAATCGACAGGTATAATGTCGGTAGTATGAATGGAAGGCATCGTTTTTCCATCGGCTAACCACCGGCTTGTAAAGTCCCAGCCCGACTCACAGGCGGCCCGGACGTGCTGATGCATAGCCTCGGCATCGACGCCAAGCCGCCGGGCTTCGTTCCCCAATTCAAACTCTACCCGGTAGGCTTCGGGACGAGGTGTCGTTAGGGTGTCCCAGTAACGGTTGAGGACCGTTTGATCATCGATTCTGACTACCCGCTGATGAACGGATTGGTCAGCGGTGAGTTCTGCCCGACCCGTCATCCAGAAGTTGTACTCCTGCTGAAGTTGTGGTCGGTAGCGACGTAGCGCGTCTTCCCCGTCAATCTCGGCGAGTAATTGTACCATCAGCGCAAAAAAAGGCGGCTGCGAGCGACTCAAAAAATACGTCCGGTTGCCATTGGGAATATAGCCGAATGTGTCGATCAGAAACGCGAAATTATCGATCATTCCTCGGATCAACTCCGCGCGTCCAGCCTCCTGCAAACCCAGCATTGTGAAGTATGTGTCCCAATAAAAAATCTCCCGGAAGCGGCCACCCGGTACAATGTAAGGATGCGGTAGAGGAACACGGGAACTACCTTCCACGGCGGTATCGGCAGGTCGAGTGAGTCGTTCCCACAAGCGATTGATGTGTTCGGCGGTAGATAGCGTCGTATCGCTAACGTAATTGCTGGCTGTTTGGTCGGGAACAAGAAAGTTGGCGCGCACGAAAGCTTCCAAGTCAAAACCGGACTTTACTTTTTCCGTCTCGTACCAGGACAGAATGTCGGCGGGAGGAAACTTGGGAACGCTATCGACAAACGTTTTGGAATCGATAAAAACGGGTTTCAACTGTACGTCGTGAAACAGATCACCGAAAAGTTGATCAGGGGATGGAAGTTGCGGTTGGTTCGTCAAAACAGATAGAGACAATTTACTGTAGAACTAGAGTAATACGTTTGGCCGGAACGGAATGGCAGTCAGAAAAGCGTTTCAATTCATGCTACCACATTCTATCAACCCGTGCCGAGCCAAATCGTCCCCAGTCGAGGGCTGTTTTTGCGTGACGGGCTCGCCAAACTGCTTCTATTTTAGTGAGTTTTATTGCTTTGCGCGCTAATCTGGCGTCTGTTGGACGGGACAAGAGTGGCCAAAATTGTGTTATAGAAAAGGAATTCGTGAGGGGAGGATTCGTAACCGCTCACTACCGCTGAATCGTATCTATCGTAAAGCCGTTGTTTGAAGAGCCTCCTTGTAATCCAGTCCTGAATTTTGTATCTTAGCCAGATTATCAGCTCGACTAATGAACTTTAAACTAACCTCAGAATTTCAACCCACTGGCGATCAGCCGAAGGCCATCGAACAATTGGTCAAGGGTGTAAGAGAAGGTGAAGCGTCGCAGGTGTTGCTTGGGGTAACGGGTTCCGGAAAGACGTTTACGGTCGCCAATCTGATCGCGCAGACCAACCGCCCAACGCTGATTCTTAGCCATAATAAAACGCTGGCCGCCCAGCTCTACGGTGAGTTCAAACAGTTTTTTCCCGAAAACGCCGTCGAATATTTTATCAGCTACTACGATTATTATCAACCGGAAGCCTATATCGCTACGACCAACACGTACATCGAAAAAGACTTGGCGATCAACGAAGAGATCGACAAGCTACGGCTGGCGGCAACGTCGGCCCTGATGAGCGGTCGGCGCGATGTGATCGTGGTCGCGTCGGTGTCGTGTATTTACGGCATGGGTAACCCCGAAGAGTTCAAACGGAATGTGGTGCGCATTGGCGTGGGTGAGCAGATGAGCCGCAACCAGTTTTTGCACCAGCTTGTCGGCATTCTTTACAGCCGGACCGAAGGTGATTTTCAGCGGGGGAATTTCCGCGTAAAAGGCGACACGGTCGACCTGTTCGTTGCCTACGCCGATTTTGCCTACCGGGTTATTTTCTTCGGTGACGAAATCGAAACCATTCAGCGGATCGACCCTTCGACGGGTAAGAAAATCTCGGAAGAACGCATCGTAACGATCTTTCCGGCTAATCTATTCGTGACGGGTCGTGATACGCTGAACAGCGCCATGTATGAGATTCAGGACGATCTGGTGTCGCAGATTCGTTATTTCGAGTCCGATTTTCGGGAGCAGGAAGCGACGCGCATCAAAGAGCGCACCGAGTTCGATCTGGAAATGATGCGGGAGCTGGGCTACTGTTCGGGTATTGAAAACTACTCGCGGTATTTTGACCGGCGGCAACCGGGTCAGCGCCCGTTCTGTCTGCTCGATTATTTCCCGGACGATTACCTGCTGGTTGTTGACGAAAGTCACGTCACAATCCCTCAGATTCGGGCTATGTGGGGGGGTGACCGTTCGCGGAAAACGGCGCTGGTCGATTACGGATTCCGGCTGCCCTCGGCGATGGATAACCGACCGCTCACGTTCCAGGAGTTTGAAGATTTGTCGGGACAGACGATTTACGTGTCGGCTACGCCTTCCGATTACGAATTGCGGAAGAGCGAGGGTGTGGTTGTCGAACAGCTCATCCGGCCAACGGGGCTACTCGATCCGGAAATCGAAGTGCGGCCTAGCCTTAACCAAATTGATGATCTGCTCGAATCCATCGATGGCCGGATCAAAAACGGTGAACGTGTTCTGGTGACGACTTTGACCAAGCGCATGGCCGAAGAGCTGACCAAATACCTGGATCGGGTCGGTATCAAAACGCGGTACATTCACTCGGAGGTGAAAACGCTGGACCGGGTCGAGATTCTGCGGGATTTGCGGTTGGGTAATTTCGACGTACTGGTTGGGGTAAACCTGCTGCGCGAAGGGCTCGATTTGCCGGAAGTGTCGCTGGTAGCGATTATGGATGCCGACAAAGAAGGTTTCCTGCGTGACATCCGGTCGCTGATTCAGACTATAGGACGGGCGGCCCGAAACGCAAACGGCAAAGTGATCATGTATGCCGACACCATCACCGGCTCCATGCAGAAAGCCATTGACGAAACTACCCGTCGTCGGGCGATTCAGATGGAGTACAACGCGGATAACGGCATTACGCCGACGACGGTGCTGAAATCCCGCGAGGCAATCATGGGACAAACTAAAGTGGCCGATTCGAAAGCGAAACATTTCTACGTCGAGCCGGAAGAAATTCGGATTGCTGCCGATCCTGTGGTGCAGTACATGGGCAAGGGCGACCTGGAAAAAGTGATCAACGAAACCCAGGCCAAGATGGAACGTGCCGCCAAAGATCTCGACTTCCTGGAAGCGGCCCGTCTGCGTGATGAGTTGTTTCAGTTACGCGACAAGCTAAAGAAAGAAATGGCTTAATAGTCCGAATAGCATTGGGTTAGTGGCCGGTTGAATCCCGCTGGTCAATCCGTGCAACAGCAAGTAATATAGTTATATGATGGCTGGGAGCCTGCAAGAACTTTGTATCTTGCAGGCTCCCAGTATTTTATCCCACACAGTCATGCGACGCGTTCTTATTATTCTTGCCAGTATTGCGGCTATCCTGCTTATCGGCTTTTTTGTACTACGAACCTTAACAAAATCGAGCAGTCCCGAAGCCGTAGCTCAATTCAACAACGACGGCCTTACAATCACTGTAAACTATTGCCGACCTTACAAGAAAGGCCGGGTAATTTTTGGTGGACTCGTACCGTACGGGAAAGTATGGCGTACCGGTGCCAATGAAGCCACCGTGATTCGGTTTGATCAGGATGTGGTGATTGCCGGAAAACCGTTGAAAGCCGGAAGCTATTCGTTATGGACCATTCCTGAACAAGAAAAGTGGACCGCTATTTTTAATAGCGAAACAGGCCAATGGGGCACCAACTACGATCAAACGAAAGACGTGTTGCGGGTACCCATTGACGCACAATCTCACAAGCCAACAGCTGAGCAGTTTTACATCGATTTTATGAAAAAACCGGATGGCGCAACTATGCAGTTGGTCTGGGACGAAACCGAAGCCGTCGTCCCTATTCAGAAGCAGTAACGTTGTCTACCGGTGAAAACCTGCGCCAACGAATTTTAAGGCATCTGGCAGACCAGAGCGCCAATAACTCCACGTATGCGCACCATCGCGGACGCGGTATTCATGCGGAATTTTGCGATCCAGCAAGGCAAGGTGCAACATGGCGTTCCCAACCGTCAGGGCATCGTCGTCGCCACAATCAATGTACCAGCGCACTTTGGTTAGGTCCCCTTCCGGTGCTGATTTCGCCAGATTGATCGGGCTGTTGCGCTTCCAGGTGACCGTTAGCCGATCTTCGCCTTTGGCTGGACCACTGAATATGGGTGCAAAAACCGTGTTGTACCGTTCGTCAGGAATGGCGACAAAGCTTTCGTCAGTGCGAATTCCGGCGCTCATCGCGGCACAGGCACTGAACAGCTCGGGATGGTGCATGGACAAGGTTAGCGACCCGAAACCACCCATCGATAAGCCGGAGATGGCCCGAAATTCGCGCTGGGTACGGGTCCGAAACATGGAGTCGATGTGCGGAATAAACTCCTGCACAAACATATCCTCGTAGCGAACCTTGTTCTGGTAATCGTTCACGTAAAAAGTAGCGCCTGCGTCGGGCATCACGATAATCATGGCCGGTAGTTCGCCCGACCGGATACCCGCATCGACGATACGGTCGGCTTCACCAAATTGTATCCAGCCAGTTTCGTCATCGCCGTAGCCGTGCAACAGGTAGACGACCGGATAGCGTCGGTTCGATGTGTAATAATCGGGGGGAAGATAAATAGAGAACTTAACGCCCCGGTTCAGGATCGAACTGTTCAGAACCATCCCTTCCAGCAGGCGCGTCTGCGGAGCGGGTACAACCGGAACAGGACCGTTTGCCTGCGGATTGGTTAATTGAGCGCGTCGGCGCGACTGAGCCGATGCGATAAACGGAAGAGTGAACAGAAAACAAAGCAGTAAACGGCGAAAAATCATAAGTTTCAGGTGGTAAGGCAGTTAATTTGTGGAGAATTTTGTCGGTCGTAGAAACCTGCGGGTTATTCTAGCGTCTTTTCTGCAAATATCCTTTCTCTTAAACGTGCTGCGTATGCATAAACGCTTACTAGTCTCTCTTTTTTTAGTCAACTTAACCGCTTCGACTTACGCCCAGACGCTTCCTGATTGGGAGAACCCAGCGGTAATCAGTCAAAATACCGAGAAACCCCACGCGACCCTGGTACCCTTCGCTACCGAGCAGCAAGCGTTAACCTCAACCGACTGGCGTACGTCACCGTACGTCAAGTTGCTCAATGGCACCTGGAAGTTTCGCTGGTTGAAGCATCCCAATCAGGTTCCCGGTGATTTTTACCAACCCAGTACGGACGACAAAAGTTGGGATAATCTGCCGGTTCCTTCCAACTGGCAAGTAGTGGGTGCGCGCGAAGGTAGACCCTACGACCGTCCCATTTTTACGAATATCAAACACCCGTTTCCCGTTACGCCACCGCGTATAACATCGGATACGAACGCCGTTGGTTTGTATCGCCTGCGGTTTACCGTCCCGGCTACTTTTCAGGATCGGGCTGTGTTTCTGCATTTTGCGGGCGTTCAATCGACCTGTCGGGTTTTTCTGAATGGACAGCCGGTCGGCTACCACGAAGATAGCATGACACCGGCCGAATTTCTGGTTACCGATAAGCTCAAAACGGGAGAAAATCTGCTGGCCGTAGAAGTGATCAACTGGTCGGATGGGAGTTATCTGGAAGATCAGGATTTCTGGCGAATTTCAGGGATTTTCCGCGATGTATTCCTGTACGCAACGCCCACGACCTACCTGCGCGACCTAGCCGTAACAACGGATCTGGACAACCAGTATCGTGATGCCACTCTGAAAATAACGGCTAACGTGCGCTCGTTTTCGACAACGCAAGTGCCTTACCAATTGAAAGTTACGCTGTACGATCCCAAGCGAGCTCTTGTTTTTTCGGAAACCCTCAATTCAGAGAGTGCAACGAATACCGGGCAGGAGTCGATGGTTCGGCTGAGTAAAGAAATAAAAGCGCCCGCGCTCTGGAGCGCCGAATCACCAACGCTGTACACATTGACGGTTCAGCTAATGGGATCGGATGGAAAAGCCGTGGAAGCCATTAGTCAGCGCGTTGGCTTCCGGGAAATGACCTTGACCGGCGGGCAGTTGCTGGTAAACGGTAAACCCGTTACGTACAAAGGCGTTAACCGGCACGAGTTCGACCCCACCACCGGGCGGGTGATTGGCCGTGAGTCCATGATTCAGGATATCAAGCTTATGAAACAGCACAACATCAATGCTGTACGCGCATCACATTATCCGAACGTAACGGACTGGTATGACCTCTGCGACGAGTATGGTTTGTACGTTATTGATGAAGCGAACATCGAAAGCCACGATTTATGGTCAAAAGGGCAATCCCCTGCTGACAAACCCGAATGGCGTGATGCGTTCGTAGCACGGGGGCGGGCCATGGTCGAGCGCGACAAAAATCACCCATCCATCGTCATCTGGTCGTTGGGTAACGAAAGCGACATGGGGCAAAACTTTCGCGACATGGCCGATATTATCCGGCTGATCGACCCAACGCGACCTATTCATTACGAAGGTCGTAAACCCTACACGGGCACATCGCTGACCAGCTTCGACATCATTTCGACGATGTATCCGACTGTGGAGGATATGGTTAAATTGATGGAAAAAGATCCGTCGCGACCTGTTATTGTCTGCGAATACGCGCACGCGATGGGCAACAGCGTCGGTAATTTGAAAGAGTACTGGGCGGCCATTGACAAGTATCCCCGGATGCAGGGTGGGTTTATCTGGGATTGGGTTGATCAGGGGTTGCGGCTAAAAAACAAAGCGGGAAAGGAATTTACGGATCACATCAATTACATCGACGGAGCCAATGCCGGAGATGGGTTGGTCAACCCTGACCGCCAGCCGCAACCGGAGATCAACGAAGTAAAGCTCGTCTACCAATACGTGAAACTAACGACGCCAGCGGCTTTGTCGGTCAGTCAAATTCAGACCGATGGTTCCGTTAAAGTAAACGTGCGCAATACCTACGATTTTCAGTCGCTCGAACCGTTCCGATTAGAGTGGGAAGTTATTCGGAATGGCGAGGTTATTCAGCGGGGTGGTGAAAATAATCTTGTCGCTAAGCCCGGTCAGACACAGGTAATAACGTTGCCGGTACACATCAGCGAAGTTGTCGATATGCGGCAGGTCACTGGCAATGCCCGTGCTGTTCCTGCTCCTGGCGCATCGCTGGTGAGCGAATACTTCCTGAACGTAACTATCCGGCTTAAGCAAGCAACCAGTTGGGCTCCGGCGGGCCATGAGGTGGCGTCGGCTCAGTTTCCGATAATAGCCAAGCCTGCGGTACAGCCAGTTGTAGGGATGAACCGGATTCCGGCGCTCAAGGTGGTACAGTCGCCGAAGGCCGTAACCGTTCGGGGAAAAGACTTTACCGTGGTGTTCGACAAAACGAGTGGTGCGTTGACCCAGTGGCTGTTCAGAAACAAGAACCTGATCACAAAAGAACCTCAGCCAAGCTTATGGCGGGTACCGACCGATAACGATGAAGGAGGTGGAGACCGTTCGTTCGCGGCCCGCTGGCGTCAGGCAGGTCTGGACACGATCAAAGCACACTCGGTTGATGTCAAGGTAGAAATCCGGCCACAGCTGGTGCGCGTTAGCTGCACAAATGAATTGACGGCTAAAGACGGTACTCTAACGCAGGAGACCGAGTACCTTGTTTACGGAACGGGCGACGTGCAGATCACAACCAGCTACAAACCTTCGGGAACGCTTCCGCCCTTGGCCCGGATAGGCATGCAGTTTCAGTTGCCGGCAACCCTGAATAACCTCAAATGGTACGGACGTGGACCTTTCGAGAGTTATGCCGACCGGAAAGATGCTGCCAAAGTTGGATTATACGAAAGTAAAGTAGCTGACCAGTTTTTTCCGTATACCATGGCGCAGGAGAACGGCAATAAGACCGACGTTCGCTGGGCCGAACTGACAGACGGCTCGGGCGTTGGTTTGCTGATCATGAGTGATCTAACGACCCCTGCGTTGCTGAACATCAATGCGCGGGACTACACCGATCAGGCGTTACTGAAAGCAAAACAGCCCGAAACGCAGGAAGTAGAGCGGGGTAATGTAACGGTAGTCAATGTGGATATGGCACAGATGGGTTTGGGGGGAGACGATAGTTGGAGTCCACGCGTTCATTCGGAATACCAGTTGCCGGCAAACAAGACCTATACCTATTCGTTTCGAATGCGTCCGGTTGATGCGCGTACCAATGTGGCTCAGGTAATTGGCCTGCCATTACCGCGTTGAAACTACCCTACGGCGTTGGATGCGTGATTGCTCAACAATTCGTTAATCGTTTGGTGCACCCTTGAATAAATTGGATAACGATATACAAACCCGGTGAGTAATTACTTAGTCCTTAGATACTTTGTAACCATGTACTACAAATCCTTTATTACGTAGCTTTGTAGTTGTTAAGACAAAATTGCTATTTTCGTTTTCGTGCTCCGGCACAACACAAACTATACCCATACGGATGGCTAAGTTGATTATCGTCGATGACGAGAAGAGCATTCGGGCTGCTTTGCGCGATATTTTAGAATACGAAGGCTACGAAGTAGACGAAGCCAAAGACGGCGAAGAGGGCTTGGATATGATTACACGTACGAACTATGATGTAGCGTTGTGCGATATTCGTATGCCTAAAATGGACGGGCTGGAATTACTTATGAAAGCCCACGAAGCCAGTAAAGGCACTCAGTTCATCATGATTTCGGCCTACGGAAACGTAGAAAATGCGGTTGAAGCAACCAAGCGGGGGGCGTTTGACTTCATTACCAAACCACCCGATCTCAACCGTTTACTCATTACGGTTCGTAATGCCATCGAACGGTCTAAATTGGTACAGGAGACAAAAACGCTTAAAAAACGAATTTACAAACTCAATGAAATTGTTGGTGACTCGGCACCCATCCGGCGCGTCAAGGAAACAATCAATCGGGTAGCGGCAACCGAAGCCCGCGTACTTATTACCGGGCCGAATGGATCGGGTAAAGAGATGGTTGCCAAGCAAATTCACGAAAAAGGAAGCCGTTCGGCTCAGCCACTCGTCGAAGTGAACTGCGCAGCAATTCCCGGTGAACTGATCGAAACCGAACTCTTCGGACACGAAAAAGGTGCTTTTACCGGAGCGACTGCCCGGCGAATCGGTAAGTTCGAGCAGGCCGACGGGGGAACGCTTTTCCTCGATGAGATCGGCGATATGAGCCTGTCGGCGCAGGCGAAGGTGCTGCGGGCGTTGCAGGAAAACAAAATCACGCGCGTTGGCGGAGACAAAGAAATCAAAGTCAATGTACGCGTAATGGCAGCTACCAACAAAGATCTTCGGCAGGAGATTGCCAATGGTAACTTCCGCGAAGACTTATTTCACCGGTTGAGTGTGATCGTTATTCACGTACCGCCACTGGCCGAACGTCGTTCTGATGTTCCTTTACTAACGGATAAGTTTCTGCACGACATTGCCACGGAATACGGCTCTGCCCCCAAAGAGCTTACGCCCGATGCCATGACTTATCTGGAGTCGCTGCCCTGGACGGGTAACGTTCGCGAGTTGCGCAACGTCATTGAGCGGCTGGTGATCATGTGCGGTGATGAAATTACGCAGGAAGACGTAAAAGCATACGCTTAATAGTGACGGGGCTACCAGTCCGGTGGCCCCGTTATAGAACCATCAGGTTGCAGCCCCGCACATCCGAATTGTCGAATCGGCCAATTACCTGGAAATTCCTCTCGCTTCCCACGTACTGCCCTAAGTCCTGTGTCTCGATGAATGCGCAGGAGTCCAGATTAGCCAGATCAATAACGTTAATGCCGCCGGTCCGTTTGTAATCATCGGGATAGATCAAGAAGGGATCGTTGATGTCGCGTAGCAGTATGCGTAGGGTAGGGCTTGGTTCGAATACTCCGCTTCCCGACGAGTAAGCCTGTGATAGCAGTTCGGTCATGCCGTATTCGGAGTGAACGCGCTGAATTCCGAGCTGGTCGGTTAGTATAGTGTGGACTTCTTCACGCAGCAACTCCTGACGACGCCCTTTCATACCGCCCGTTTCCATAACAATCAGGTTTGGGTTGCCTCCCAGAAACGACAAATCCTCACCCGACTCAGCCCAATCGAGCAAACCAAACGTAACGCCGATCAGCAGAATTTTTTTCTGATCCGGTTCTTGCGTAAGTTGCCGGAGCTGTTCGGTCAATTCGTCGTGGTTGTGCAGGAAAAAACCGGATTTTTCGGAACCCGTTTGCGCGATAAATCGCTGAACCATATACACCAGCGACGAGTTATTTCGTTCAAGGTAGGATGGCAGTAATGCCACTATGTGAAAGTTACTGAGCGGTCCGTACGTTTGCTCAAAAATGCGGGTGCTGACAGCATTGTACAGATCCGGGTCCGGCACATAATGACGACTGGTTTGCTCGCCCGTTGTTCCGCTGCTGGCAAAGGTTAGCGTATCTGACAGTGGTTGAGCATTCGCTGGAAAACCGCTGAGGATCGTGTGCTTTTTGAAAAAACCAATAGGCATGAACGGCACCCGACGCAGTTCGAAAATCTGATCAGGACGAACGGCGAGGTGCGCTAAGTAATTCCGATAAATAGGGTTGTGCACAGCCTGGTACCGAAAGACGGCCAGAGCGAGTTGCTCGAACTGATGTTGATCCGACGGGCGTAAGTCGGTCGATAAAAGCTGTTGGCGAAGCGCTTGCCGTGCCGAAACAGCCTCGGGCGAAAGCATTGATAAAAAAGACAAAACGAAAACGATTATTGATATTACGAGTACAACAGTATGCAACGGCAACTAATTCAACCCTGTCTTCTGGTGCTGACAATCGTCCTGACCCTGTCGTCGTGTTTCAACGAGCCAGATTATCCTGATGCCCCTTCGATTGACTTCAAAGGTGTTTTCAGATACCCGGTAGCAGCTGGTCAGGGAGTTGGTCAACCCAGACGTGACTCGGTGGTGATCACAATCGGTTTTAAAGACGGCGATGGTAACATGGGTAATGACATACCGCTAGCTAAAGCCGATTCGCTCAATTACGCGCAGAACGGCGGTTGGGGTAACTACGAAATTCGCACATTCCGGCTGGTCAATCGGCAATACGTAGAGGCTCGTACACCGGTAAACAACTTTTTGTTTTTTCCTGATCTGACGAAAGGAAAGCCTAAAGGAGCCATTGAAGGTACGCTCGATTTCAGCCAGCTATTTCCGTACGGTAATGTCAATCGAATGTACCCAACCAAGTTTCAGATCCGAATCCGTGACCGGAGCTTAAATGCAAGTAATGTCATTGAAACCGACACCATCAGCCTACCGTATCCGGACTAGAAACCGGTTTCCGGTTATGCTTCTTTAGCCGAAGGCTGTGGTTCCACGGCCTTCTGTTGTTTATCGGCGTTCAGAACAATTCGGAATGTTGTGCCCTTGCCCACTTCCGAACTTTTGACAAAAAGCCGTCCGTTGTGATATTCCTCTACAATTCGTTTCGCCAGGGTAAGACCCAAGCCCCAGCCCCGTTTTTTAGTGCTGAAACCGGGCGTGAAAACTTTCTGCATGCTGGCTTTAGGAATACCTTTACCCGTATCGGTAATATCAATCGCTATTTGCTGATGGGGCAGCGACAGCATATTCAACCGGAGTTCACCTACTCCTTTCATGGCATCGACGGCGTTTTTGCAGATATTTTCGATGACCCACTCGAAGAGTAGCTTGTTGATGTCCACAGTTTGTCCAGCAGGGAGCTGGTTGGTCAAACTCATTTTGACCTTCGTTGAAATACGCTTCGACAGATAGTCCGTAAACTGCTCGACTACATCCGTAATGTTTTCTTCTTTTAATGTCGGGATCGAACCGATGCTGGAAAAACGCGACGTAATGGTTTCGAGCCGCCGAACATCTTTTTCAATCTCATCCGTAACCGATTCGTCGTATTGATCCGGGTCCGACCGCATATACTCAACCCAGGCCATCAGCGACGACATAGGCGTGCCCAGCTGGTGAGCCGTTTCTTTCGCCAAGCCTACCCAGACGCGGTTTTGCTCCGCTCGACGTGACGAACTAAAAGCTAAGTAAGCTAAAAAGCCCAGCGCCGTTAAGATCGTCAGCAAGGCATACGGAAAGTAAGTCAGTTGTCGAAGCAGCTTCGAATTATCGTAATAAACCAATCCCCGCACACCGTTACCAATATCGACGACCAAAGGCGTGTGGCGTTTGCGCATGTCCGCGATCTTGTCCCTTAAAAACTGCTCCTTCTCATTGTCCGACAAACCGTCGGGGAAGGTGATATTTAGTGGTTTTGCTATCTGGTTATTGGGGTCAACGTAAATGGCCGGGACCGTGTTATTTGCCTCCAGGATTTCACTTGTTACAAACGTGAGGTCACCCGAATCAAAGTGCTTGGGATCGACCAGGTAGGCAATTGTCTTTGCGTAGAGCTGGATGTAATGTTCTTCGCGATTTTCCAGCTTGGTAATAAGCCGATTGGTATACAACAGCGACCCCGTCCCAACCAACAGGAGGTTGAGAGCGACGATAATTTTAAGAATATTATTCTGATTATAGATATCGAATGATTTCAGCATGTTTTTATCCCGCCAGTCGGATTATAATGTCAAAGCTACCTGAAAAGCAATCACCAGTACACCGCACGAATACATGATCAGTAAGCAACCATCCAACTTATTTGTTCGTATCGATTGATTAATTAAGCAGGGCGTCCAATTGTAAACGTTAAAAGCAGTTTAATGGTGTAAATGCGAACGTCTGAACGCCGATACTTGTTAGAAGAGAATAGGATTCAGCAAAGAAAATCGTCTGCTATTTGGACGTATTCTAAATAGAGTGACCGATTGTACAGTCTATTTCCATGTCCGGTAATTGTACTGTAATTTTGTGCTGGCTAACGCCATTAGTGTGATTCGCGACAATGTTAGATACTTTCAAATCAATTAGTTTATCCCACAAAACGGCTCCTTTATGGGTGCGGGAGCTAATTGCACTTAACGAAGAAGAAGCAAAGCGGCTAATGCTTCGGCTGCGCGATTTTTTCGGATTATCCGATTTGCTTGTTGTCTCGACTTGCAACCGTACGGAAGTGTATTACGCGTTTGAGCAGGATCTTAACGCTGAAATCGCCCGGCTGTTGCTGATTGAGAAAGGCTTAACGGATACGGATCAGTATTTGCCTTATTTCCAGTTTTACGCTGCGCATTCGGATGCCGTTCTGCATTTGTTTGAGGTATGCGTAGGGCTGCACTCGCAGGTAGTTGGCGATATGCAGATTCCAAATCAGGTAAAGCAATCGTACCAATGGTCGGCTGATCTTGACATGGCAGGGCCGTTCCTGCACCGTCTGATGCATACCATCTTCTTCACCAACAAGCGGGTTGCTCAGGAGACGGCTTTTCGCGATGGAGCCGCTTCGGTTTCCTACGCAGCCGTTGATTTGATTGACGAACTGGTCGGCGAAAACCAGAACCCTAACGTGTTAGTCATCGGGTTAGGTGAAATCGGTGCTGATGTTTGTATGAATCTGGAATCCAGAAACATGAAGAACATCACTCTTTGCAACCGGACTCAGGCGAAAGCCGAAGCGCTGGCCCAGAAATACGGGTTCCGAGTGGCGGATTTTGCGAACCTGATGGACGAAATTAGCCGGGCTGATGTCATTATCTCGTCCGTTATGCGCGATGAGCCGCTTATTACGCCAGCATTTTTACAAGGGCTGAACGTTTTAACGTACAAGTATTTCATTGATCTATCCGTACCCCGTAGCGTAGACGCTGCTGTCGAGCAGATTCCGGGTGTACTGGCTTATAACATTGACCACATCCGGAACCGGGCCGACGAAGCGCTGAATCAGCGGTTGGCGGCAATTCCGCAGGTCGAAGCCATTATCGGGCAGGCCGTTGCCGAATTTGGGGACTGGACAAAGGAAATGGTTGTGTCGCCAACCATCAATAAATTGAAAAATGCGCTGGAGCAGATTCGCAAAGACGAAATCGCCCGGCACTTGAAGCATCTGACGCCCGACGAGTCCGAAAAAGTAGACAAGATCACGCGGGGTATCATGCAAAAAATCATTAAGCTGCCTGTTCTTCAACTCAAGGCTGCCTGCAAGCGGGGAGAAGCCGAAACGTTGATTGATGTGCTGAACGATTTGTTCGATCTGGAAAAACAATCCGTGGACGAGTACAAACATTGATCGACCCCACGAATACTGATAAAACTCCCAAATCGTTATTGATTTGGGAGTTTTGCTGTTCTTAGGCGGCATACTGGCAGGTAAATTGATGCGAGTTGCTCGTACGGCACGCGCTTTTACGCTCTGATCTATGTCTCGATTGTTGAATACGTTGCTTCGGTTATTTCTCATTGCCATTCTGGTCGCTGGCCTGATCGCTATCTGGGAACAGATTCGGGGAAGTGATATGATGAGTCGTTTTCGGCGGGGCGATGTGACGACCCAGCGGGCTGTTCTGAAAGAGGTAACGGCGCTGGGCAAGCTGGAATTAGTGAGCTACACCTTTAAGGATATCGTTGAACACGAGCAGGTCAACACGTTTCTCCCAAATGCCAATGCTGTGTTGATCGTTGAAGGGCAGGCTACGGGCTGCGTTGATCTGACTAGAATCAAAGCGGAGGATATTCAGACAGCGGGTGATTCCATTATCATACAATTGCCTAAACCCGAACTGTGCAGTTGGAAAATTAATCACGACCGCTCGCGGGTGTACGATACACGCTTTTCGTTTCTCGACCAATCGCAGCTGGTCAGTGACGCCTACAAAGAAGCCGAGCGGCAGATTCGCCAGTCGGCGCTGAGCGGAGGAATTTTAGATCAGACGCGCCAAAATGCAGACCGGATACTTAAGCCGTTGTTGGAGCGAATTTCGGGACGAAAGGTGCGGCTGACTTTTCAATCATGAGTATAATTCGTATGTTCATGTATATTTCCTATCCGTAAAAAAAATACTTGCAGGTCAGAAAGCTAATTTTCGGCATCATTTTGGTAACATCGTCTAGTCTATAACGTTTTTAACCTACCACTCTTTAACGTTTTGAAAAACATGAATACCAATACGCTACCCGTCACAAATGGCAGCTTATTGATTGCCGAACCGTTTATGGGCGACACGAACTTTGACCGTAGCGTCGTGCTGGTCTGTGAACATAGTCCAGCTGGTACGTTTGGTTTAATTTTAAATCAGACGACGGATTTACAGCTAAGCGATGTCATTGACGATGTGTATTCTTCGTCGGGATTATTTATTGGGGGGCCTGTGCAGCAAAATACGCTTCACTTTATCCATCGTCGCCCGGATTTGATTGATGGCTCCATCCGTGTAACCAACGGATTATTCTGGAGCGGGGATTTTGATCAGGTTAAACAAGCCGTCAATGTCGGTACGCTTACCGAACGCGATATTCGGTTTTTTATCGGCTACTCGGGCTGGGATGCCGGGCAACTGGCGAGCGAAATGGATCAGAAAGCGTGGATCGTAACTCGGGCCGATGCTACCTTCCTGTTCGAAACGCCTGCTGATCAGTTTTGGCGGGGAGTGCTCAAGCGGATGGGGGGCGAATTCAAATCCATTGCGCATTATCCGGTTGATCCGCGTCTGAATTAAAGTCCACGCTGGCAATTAGGGGGATATCTTAACTTTTTTTGCCAATTTTGTCGGCGGTCCGACGTTTTCGGATAATCAGCCGTTATGGGAAGGTCCACTTCCTTCAGTTTGTATGCAGGTTTCCCGACTAATACTTCTTACGTTTTTAATTAGCTCGTCTTTCTTGGTACGGGCGCAAAGTAATAACCCCGTTGGTGGCCATTTTGGGCTAAAAGTAGGTGGTAGCCTGACGCGTTTACGCCTTTCGGGTACCAGTGCTAACATACCCAAGCAGAATCTGGACCCGCACATCGGCGTCATGTATCGCTACCGGTATCACCGGCTTGTTTTGCAGCCTGAAGCCCTGCTTAATATCAAAGGGGGCGCATTTCAGGCCGTGCAGGCAGACGGAACACGACAAACTATCAACAACACATACACGTACGTAAGTGTACCGTTGCTGTTTGGCTACATTCCGACGGAAGGGCTGACTATACAGGCGGGTCCTGAATTTAGCTATGCACTTAACTCCGGTTCAGCAAATGGGCCAGGAAGAAACAACGATCTTGGCGTGGTTCTGGGAGCGCACTACGATTTTCTGGACATGCTTGACAAGTTTAGTCTCCATGTTCGCTATATCTACGGTGTGACGAACGTGTCGCCCGAAGCAACGGCAACCTATCAGAACCGGGTGTTTCAGGCGTCGCTGGTCTACAACCTGTATCCAAAGAAAAAGAAGAAGTAAGTTCGTCGTTTACGGCGGTCTAAGCCGTTCGAGGACGGTACGTTGTAATCTGTAAACCGAAAACTACCAGCACGCTATGCTCTCCGACTTCGGTGTCCTGTTGTTGTTTATTCTGGCTGCGTTCGCTTTCATCGGCATCGTCCTGTTTGGTGCGAGCCTGTTGCGCCCGAATCGTCCGAATGTTGAGAAAAACAGTACCTACGAGTCGGGAGAAGAGCCGGTTGGCAACGCCAATGTTCAGTTTAATATCCGGTTCTACGTCGTAGCCTTGATATTCGTGCTGTTCGATGTAGAGTTGGTATTCCTGTTTCCTTGGTCTACTGTTTTCGGTCAGGCGTCACTGATCAAAGCTACCGGCGGACTTTGGGGGTGGTTTGCACTGGCTGAGGCTACCTTGTTTGTCGTTATTCTCGCCCTTGGATTGGCGTATGTGTGGGCCAAAGGGTACCTGGACTGGGTGAAACCACAGCCTAAAATTCCGACAATCGAAACGAAAGTGCCCGCCAATTTGTATCAGAAAGTAAATGATCGTTATAAACGTTGACGCTACTCCGGCTCCGTTATCTGATCCTGATTACAGGCCTAACGCTGGCGTTCCCGGCGGTGGCCCAGAAACCGGCTGTTAAGGAATACCGCGTTCGAGTTGTCACCAAAGAGGGTATTCGCCTTCGTGGCATCCTGGACGAAGTGACGGACACCCATCTTCGTATCGCGTACACAAGCTCAAGGTATTATCAACAAGATGAGTGGATTCCACTGACGGCGATTCGTAAAGTAGTTGTCCGGCGGACCAACAAAGCAGCCTGGCGGATTACGGGCGCTATCATGGGTTCTGCGGTAGCGGGTTTGGTGGCTAATGAGTCATTGCAGAGAAAGCGGACCGGCAACCCCATCACCTACATTGTCACGCTTACGATGGCTTCGGTAGGAGGGGCTACCACAGGTTTGATTCTAAGCGGTGTCCTCGTTAATTTGTCGAGACGCGTGATCCGACCGCTTGATTCCTCGAATCCCGCGATTAACTTACAGCGGCAGCTGGAACCATTCAGTATTCATTATCAGCAGAACGCGCTAAATCCGTTGCCCGGTAGAGTCAACAAGTAACTCGGTGAGTAAGCGTTTACTTGCCGAACGACTGATCAAAGAATTGACGTAAGACAATGTCAGCTACTTCACAATCAAATAAATCGGGCGAAGCGAGTGTCATTATGATGCATTCGGAGGACCTGCTTAACTGGTCGCGGGAGAAATCGCTCTGGCCCATGAGCTTTGGTCTGGCCTGCTGCGCCATCGAAATGATGCAGGCTTTTGCCGCCAATTACGATCTCGACCGTTTTGGCATTTTTCCGCGCCCTTCCCCCCGCCAGTCCGACATTATGATTGTGTCGGGAACGGTGACGTATAAAATGGCCGACCGCATCCGGCGACTGTACGAGCAGATGCCCGAACCACGCTACGTCATTTCGATGGGATCGTGTTCCAACTGCGGTGGGCCTTACTGGCAACATGGTTACCACGTCGTAAAGGGCGTAGATCGGATCATCCCGGTAGATGTGTACGTACCCGGTTGCCCGCCCCGTCCGGAAGCACTGATCGACGGCTTTTTAAAATTGCAGGAAAAAATCAGAACCGAACACCCGCTGCTTGGGAAAAACGATTCTGCTCAGCAACCGGCTACTTTGCAAGTGCAGGAACCAACGCATTTTGACGATCTTTCAACCCGTTCATAACGATGAACACGCTGGCTGTTACGCTTCGTCAAACGCTGGGCTCGCAGCGACTCCTGTGGCTTCTTTATGGAATCACGCTGGTGCTTGGCCTGCTGGTAGCTTTGCCGTTCTACAACACGCTGAAGGTTGAAGATCAAAACTCGCTGGCGTTTCTAGATCTGCTCAATGGATTCGATTATACGGTTTACTCGGACTTTATGCACCGTAGTGGTCGGGTAATCAGTCCGTTGTTCAGCGTTGGTCGCTGGCTGGGCGCGCTGTATATCTTTCTGAGCGTGTTTGTCGCCGGTGGAATTTTACTTCGATTCGCGCAGGTAGGGGAGCGGTTCGATGTCGGCACATTTTGGCAAGGTTGTAGTAAGTATGTTGGGCGTTTTTTGCGGCTGTTTGGCGTTACTTTATTGTCTGTTATTGTTGGGGGCGGTATCTGGCTCGTTCTCGGAACGCTTATGCACATCGCGCTGGAAGATACGCTTACCGAGCGGGGATTATTCTGGGTTGGTCTGACGTTTTTTATTCTGTTCGCATTAACCGCTACGCTGGCGCTGTGCATCGGCGATTACGCGAAAGTCATGCTGTTTCGGGAGGACGAGCAGCGGGTTTTTCGGACCTGTCGGCGGGCGGGGCGGTTCGTTCTTCGCAATGTGGGTAAAACGTTTGGGCCGTACTGGGTATTTATCCTGATCGGAGCGGGGCTGTTTGGCGTTTACTTCCTGATCGACGATGCCGTCACCATGAGCGGATGGCTAACGATTCTGCTTATGTTTATGGTGCAGCAAGCTTTAGTTTTTGGCCGTGTTGTTCTAAAAGTGTGGTCGCTGGGAACGGCGTATGCCCTGTACGAAAAGCTACATAAACCACAATATACCGTGCCGTCGGTTTCGCCCACTTATGAGTCGGTACCTATTCCGTTTTCTAACGGGGATATCCAGCCGCCCGTTGACGGACCAGGGAGCTTGGATAAGGATCTGAAAAGAGACGAATAGGTAGGTTCTGCCCTGACTACTGCCGTTCAGACTATTTTGAATGCTAAGAAGCCAATAAAGACGACCCTATTCCTAATCTTCTTTGGTCATTTCGTATTATTGCAGAATTGTTCTGATTTCACTCGTCTATTCTGCCGTATGGCTGTTCCTACTCTGTCTCCAAAATCGTCCGGTGATCCCGTTAAGTCTACCGAAGCCGGATTGTTTAGCCTGCCGGTTATCGTAGCCGCTCTGGGCTATTTCGTCGATATTTATGATTTGCTGCTCTTTGGCATCGTTCGCGTGCCGAGCTTGCAAGACCTGGGCCTTACGCCCGATCAGATCTCAACCGTTGGAGCCAGCATTCTTAACTGGCAAATGGGCGGACTGCTACTGGGGGGAATTCTCTGGGGCGTATTAGGCGATAAACGGGGACGATTATCGGTGCTATTCGGATCGATCATTACGTACTCAATTGCCAACATTGCCTGCGGTTTTATCAAGAACGTTACGTTTATGGACCCGGTCACGTATTATGCGTTGATGCGCTTCGTCGCCGGGATTGGTCTTGCCGGGGAATTGGGAGCGGGCATTACGCTCGTGAGTGAGATTTTGCCCAAGGAAAAGCGAGCTATCGGTACGTCGCTCGTCGCAGGTATTGGCCTTTCGGGAGCCGTGGTCGCGTATTTTACGGTGAAATATTTCGACTGGCAGATGGCGTTCTTCGTCGGTGGCGGACTCGGTATTGGTTTGCTGTTGTTGCGCGTTGGTGTAGTCGAATCGGGAATGTTCAAAGACGTGTCCGAACAAAAAGACATCAGCCGGGGCGACTTTTTTTCCTTTTTTACCAATGCCAACCGGTTAGGGCGCTACCTCCGATGCATTGGAATCGGCTTACCAACCTGGTTTGTGATTGGTATTCTGGCTACGTTTAGCAACGAGTTTGGTAGAGCAATGGGCATAACCGAAGAAATTCAGCCGGGACTGGCCATTATGTGGTGTTACGTTGGGCTGGCCGTTGGTGATCTGGCGAGTGGATTCATCAGTCAGGAGTTGGCATCACGTAAAAAAGCGGTTTCTTTCCTGATGGCCATTGCACTGATTTTTGGACTCGTTTACTTGTTTCTTGGCATCAAGAGTGCAACGGTGCTGTATGCGCTTTGCCTGGCAATGGGCTTTGGCATTGGCTACTGGGCGATGTTTGTGACCATCGGAGCTGAGCAGTTTGGAACTAATCTGCGGGCTACGGCGGCTACGACCGTGCCGAATATGGTGCGTGGTCTGGTTATTCCGATGACGCTGACGTATCAGGCGCTCAAACCGTCGCTTGATGTAATCAACGCCGGAGCGGTTGTAGGGTTAATTAGCTTTATCATCGGATTTTACGCCATCCTGACCATACCCGAAACCCACGGTAAAGATCTGGATTATCTGGAAGAATAATTTGTGCACTGTGATAACTAGGGCTTGCTGATCAACCGTGGGTTGTCATCCGCTGAATGAAAACCGGAGTGCTGTCGGTTGCTTTTTTGGTGTCAGGTTTAAGAGCCTGACACCAAAAAAGCAACCATAAAACCGGCAAGCGTTGCGGTCATACGGGATTAAGCATTCACCATCACCACTAAATGGAAATCAGCTCAGTTCCTCTATTTCTATAGCTTCCGCTCTGCCACGAACTTATGCAAACCCTCTCAACCACGCCTTCCCGCGTATCATTGCGTCCGTTGTTTGCCTTGCCCGTGATTGTGTCGGCACTTGGCTTCTTCGTAGATGTGTACGATATGGTTATATTCAGTATCGTTCGCGTACCCAGTTTGCAATCGCTCGGCTTGTCAGAGGCCGATGTGTCGAAAGCGGGAACGTTTGTCCTGAATTGTCAGCAAGCGGGGCTGGTGATTGGTGGTTTTCTGTGGGGCGTGCTCGGTGATAAACGGGGGCGGATGTCGGTACTGTTCGGTAGCATACTTACCTATTCGCTAACCAACATTGCCTGTGGCTTTGTGAACGACGTAAATACCTACGCGTTGCTGCGGTTCGTGGCTGGTATTGGTTTGTCGGGGGAGATCGGCGCGGCTATGGTGCTGGTAGCGGAGATTCTGCCCAAAGAAATTAGGAGTTACGGGTCATCACTGGTGGCCGGCATCGGCTATTTAGGTGCCGGAGCGGCTTACTTGACCGTCGAGTATTTTAACTGGCGATCCGCGTTCTGGGTTGGTGGCGGCATGGGACTCGTTTTGCTGCTGATGCGGGTCAGTGTATTCGAGTCGGGTTTGTTCAGCCGGCTGAACGTTGAGCATAAGAACGTTAGCCGGGGTAATTTTCTTTATTTCTTCAGTAGTTGGCGACAGACAATTAAATATTTACGCTGCGTAGCTGTGGGGATGCCGACCTGGTTTGTGGTGGGTATTCTGGCCACGTTTGCCAACGAACTCGGGCAAGCACTGGATATTGCCGAGGGGGTGAAGCCTGGCCGCTGCGTGATGCTTATTTACGTTGGCTTCGCTGCGGGTGATTTGATATGCGGGCCAGTCAGCCAGTGGTTACGATCCAGACTGAAAGCCATTACAGGGCTGATTATCTTCAGTGCGCTGCTAAGCGGTATTTATTTGTTTGGTGGTATCAAGACCGCCGGAGGTATATACACCATCTGTTTGCTGGCAGGTTTTTTCACGGGGTATATTGCTATGTTTTTAACGATGGTAGCCGAGCTGTACGGCACTAACATCCGCAATACGGCCACGACTTCGGTACCCAGTGTCGTGCGTGGAACGCTTATCCCGATGACGCTAATTTTTCAGTCCCTAAAACCTTCCTTTGGGGCGGTGGCAGCCGCTGCTCTGGTAGGGATCGTTGTGTACGGCCTGACTTTCTGGTCACTAAGCCAGATGGAAGAAACGTTTGGTAAAGACCTGGATTTTGTAGAATAGTCTATTCGTCCTGTGTATCGTTTTCAAAATCTCCCCACTTCGTGCTTTGAGTACCTGGTTAGGGCTTCTAAAACGGCTTGCTGACCGTTTATCATTCGAATAAGCCGTTGCTCACGAAGCGGAGCGGTAGCGGTTCGGAACTGCATCATTGTGTTGACAGCTAAAGGTTCTAAACGTAATCGTTCAACACAATGAAAACCTCATTCAACCTCATTGCCAGTGTATTCGCCTTTGTTTTAAGCGTTTCTGCTCCATCGTTCGGCCGAAATCCAGGAGATCAACCCGAACAAAAAGGATTTGCGCTCGCTATTTTTCCCGCTAATGCCGAATCGAAAGTGTGGCTTTGTCTGGAGAAATATAAGGCCGCTAATAAAATCAATGTCGAACTGGTCAACGAAAAAGGGCAGGTGCTCTACCGCGAATACTTGCCCGCAAAAGTCGGTAAGAAAAACTGCTATCGTCAGCAGTTCGATCTAAGCCAAGTTGGCGATGGTAAATACACGTTCCGGATCTCGGATGGCAATCAGGTTGAAGAGCGCATATTCAATTTGTCTACACCATCAATCGAACAACAGCTGTCAACGCGGCTGGTCTCGATGAACTAAGTAGGGGCTTATAAAAGTTAGGAATAGAAAAGGCATGGTGCATTGCGCTATGCCTTTTTCGTTGGAAACTAATTACTTCCTAACTTGCTGGTGGCTATTCTCAACCGGCATGCAACCGACTCCTGTTTCCTCCTCTTCTGTTTCGCTCCGTCCCTTATTTAGCTTACCCGTTATCGTTGCTTCGCTAGGCTATTTCGTGGATGTCTATGATTTACTGCTGTTCAACATTGTTCGGGTGCCGAGTCTGAAAGACCTTGGCCTTTCGGAAGCGGATATCTCGCTGATTGGCGGCAAAATTCTGAATTACCAACAGGCTGGTCTGTTGCTTGGCGGTATCTTATGGGGTGTGCTGGGCGATAAGCGGGGCCGGTTATCGGTGCTGTTTGGATCGATTATTACCTATTCACTAGCCAATCTGGCTTGTGGCGTAGTGCAAAATCCTGAGCTTTACGCGTGGCTCCGGTTCATCGCGGGGCTGGGCTTAGCAGGTGAACTAGGGGCTGGGATTACCCTGGTAAGCGAAATTCTTCCCAAAGAACTACGCGGCTATGGTTCGTCGATGGTCGCGAGTGTCGGGTTGTTCGGCGCGGTAGTCGCTTATTTCACCGTCACGCTGTTCGACTGGCGCACGACGTATTTTGTTGGCGGAGGGTTAGGGTTGGGGCTGCTGGCTCTGCGCGTGAGCGTCCTGGAGTCGGGGATGTTTAGGAAAGTTCAGGGAACTACTGTTTCGCGGGGTAACTTCTGGGCGTTATTTCAGGAGCGAAATCGTGTTTTACGCTATTTGCGGTGTATGGGCATCGCACTGCCAACCTACCTTGTCATTGGTATTTTGGCCACGTTCGGCAATGAATTCGGTAAAGCGCTGGGGATTGCAGAAGCCATTCAGCCGGGCCGGTGTGTCATGTTCACGTACATCGGTACCGTTGTTGGCGATTTAGCCAGCGGAGTGTTGAGCCAACAGCTTCGTTCGCGGAAGAAAGCCATTGGGTTAATGATGGGGCTAACTGCGGTTTTCGTGCTTGTCTATTTGTTCGGCGGTATCTCCTCGGCGGGTACGTTTTATGCAGTCTGTGCCTGCCTGGGCTTTAGCATTGGCTACATCGCCATGTTTCTTACCATTACGGCCGAAAGTTTTGGCACGAATCTGCGCGCCACAGCGACGACCTCCGTCGCTAACAATGTTCGGGCGACCACTCTACTAAGTATTCCTGCTTTTCAGGCTATGAAACCTCAACTGGGCGTAATTGGAGCGAGTGCGGTTGTCGCCGTTGTTTGTTTCGGGCTTGCCTACTGGGCGCTGACGACGATGGAGGAAACGTTTGGTAAAGATCTCGATTACACCGAAGCTTGACGCTGTTTTGGGCAAACCGAAGGCACGAAGCTTGCGGAGAATTTGTTTACGTAGTAGTCTTTGCGCTTTTGCGATAAATAAGGCTTGTCAGTACCCGTTGGTAACTTAACAGTCTGTTAACCAGTAAGCGTAATAAATCTGTCTATCTTTGGTTTATGAATCGGAACGATAATCGAAAGCGGTTGCAGCAAGAGTTATTTGATGTTTGTATAATTGGAGCCGGAGCCAGTGGAGCCGGAGCCGCTCTTGACGCTGCCCTGCGCGGTTATCGGGTCGCTTTGATTGATCGGGGTGATATTTCCGGGGAAACATCGTCGCGCTCAACGAAGCTTATTCACGGGGGTGTTCGCTATCTGGAGCAAGCCATCAAAAAGCTCGATCTGGCTCAGCTCAAACAGGTACGACACGGCTTGGCTGAACGCCGAACGGTGATTCGTAACGCGCCCCATCTGGCCCATCCGTTGGCCTTGCTGACGCCGGTGTTTAGCTGGTTCGAAGGCATGTACATGTCCATTGGCCTCAATCTTTACGCTTTTTTTGCCGGTCATGACAGCTTTCCCAAAGGACGGTGGCTGAATAAAGCGGATGCGCTGACCAAAATGCCGACGCTGACCAACCAGATGCACAGCGCGGTACTGTACTACGATGGTCAGTTCAACGATGCTCGTTATGCACTGGCGCTAGCTCATTCCGCTGACGAAGCGGGTGCAGCCGTTGTCAACTATTTAGCCGTAACGGGTTTCAAGCAGGAGAACGGGTCGATCACTACCGCTCATGTGCAGGATCAGCTGACGGACGAAACGTTCTCAATCCGAGCGAAGGTATTTCTAAACTGTACCGGACCCTACGCGGACGAAATCCGGCTACTGGCGAACCCCACCCTCGACCGGCGCATACGTCCCAGCAAAGGGGTGCATATGGTGTTGCCCCGCGAGATTTTGCGGAGCGATTGTGCGATGCTGATTCCCAAAACGGCGGATGGTCGGGTTGTCTTTGCCATTCCGTTCGGTGATAAAGTTTTCGTAGGTACAACCGACGACGATTATACCGATCTGAACCAGGAACCCGTACTAGAGCCCGCTGAGATCGATTATTTGCTTGATACGTTACGGCCGTATCTGGCTAAAACGCCGGATAAAAATCAGGTGCAAGCCGGTTTCGGCGGTATTCGACCGCTTATACTTAGTAGTCGAACCGATACCAAAACGCTCTTACGTGACCATGAAGTGGAGCACGATTCGGAATCCGGTTTGCTGAGTCTGCTCGGTGGCAAATGGACAACCTATCGGGTCATGGCGCAGGATGCGATAGACCGGGTAGCGGAGCGATTGGGAAGTTCGGCTAAAAGCACGACGGAAAGGCATTATCTGGTGGGTGGCGCAACATATCGTTTCGAGGATTGGCAGCTTTTGCAGCAGCGCTTCGATCTGCCGACTGATATTTGCCAGCACTTGATGCAAACGTACGGTGACCGTGCCGAACAGGTTGCCCGCTTGACCGTTGAACGGCCTGTTCTGCGGGAAAAACTGACCGAACACCGGCCATTTATCAGCGCTGAGGTTATTTACCAAATCCGGCAGGAAATGGCGGTAACCCTCCGCGATGTGTTGGCCCGTCGTTGGCGGCTCGAACTGTCGGACTGGACCCTAACCGCGCAGATTACTCCCCAGGTTGCCCAGTTAATGGCAGACGAGCTAGGGTGGGACGATGAATACTGTCGTGAACAAATTCGGGCGTATCAGACTTTACTGCGTTCGTTTGTCGCGCAGGCGGGATTGGCGGCTGAACGCAAAGCCGCTACCCGCGTATAAAGTGATTCGTTGACAAAAATTACGTCAGAAATCGGGCTTTTAATTCGGGGGTGGGCAGCATGCAGGCGTCGCGCTGGCCGAACCAACGATAACGGTTGCGGGCAACGAAGTCGTAAACAGCGTCGCGTATACCCTTAGGTACAATGATAAAGCTGTACAGCAATGGCCAGCCACCCGACAGATGGCAGGCTACTCGCAAAGCCGCCGTCGATTGCTCGTAAAAACGCCCATTTTCCCACAGGACAAATGACGAAAACTGATCCGTCGGGCGGCCAAGCTGACGGAGGATTTCCTGACCCGTCTGCGATTGTAGTGACGCAAATTGAAAGCGGTTTGTTGAGTCACGATCCAGTACGAACGTGACTGCGGCATTGCAGAGGTTGCAAACACCGTCGAACAACAGAAGCGGTTGAGAGGAGCGAGAGGTCATAGCGTTTTTATAACGTTGAACCGGACGGACTCGTTCTCGTTTATTGCCTGGAAGGCTGGTGCTGCATCAACTCGTTAATAAGTTTTTCCACCTGAGCCACTGGCATTTTTACCACTAGGTATTGATGACCTTTGCCGGTTTTGTCCCAGCCGTTGGAGCCATCCGCGTTCATCGTTAGCCGTCCCGATTCGACCGTGTAATAAGGCGCGTAGCCTTTGATGCCAACGAGCACAGCCGTCTGATCCCAGCTCATGCGACCTGCGTGATCTTCTTTGGCTTTGGGCAGACTGATCGTGAATACATCTTTTACCGGACTGTTTCTGATCTGGCTATTTTGCGTTAAGGGTAAGCCGCTATGAATTTGTTCGCCAATTTCGAAGCCGCTTAACAGCATCGGCGTTGGCCAGTTTTCAAACACGATCTTTGACGATGGGGCGTCCCTGTACACATTGTATTCGCGCCCATTGGGAAACTTGCCCGCCATACTGACGACCTTTTTAACCTTCTTTGACACCAGTTCTTTTCCCGAAAGTTTAGAATACTGATCGGGTTTTGAGTTAAGCAGATTTGCCAGATTGGTTAGAAAACCAACCGTGATAACCGTTACACTCTGATCGGGTTGTTTGGCCAGAATCTGGCGGTAAAGCGCAACGGCATCCATCACCTCTTTGTTGGAGCGAACGGTATGCGGATAACGGGCTACCAGTGTATCTGACCAGTTTTGTGAATCCTTGTCGCTAACCGCTTCGCCTTTGGGAACGCCAATGGGAATGGTAGGTCGGCCAAAGTACGTATTGAGCACGCTCAGAACAGATGTGACAGTTGAATAGTTGGTACTGGCGATGGTTGCTAAAATTCGCGCCTGACCGCTATCGGCAAGAGCGTGTAGAATCGCAATGGCGCCTACATCGTCGTAGTCAGGACCCATATCCGTGTCGAAGATGACCGGTACGGGTGTTGATTTTACGGCAGATTGCGCTTGCATTTTACCGGTCGTCAGCGTAAACAGCAGTCCAACAAAAATAACGTGCAGGCGGGTCATAGAGTCGTTCTTTTGCACGTAGAAAGCATTCTTTTAGGCCAACTTACTTTATTCTTTATGATTTCACTTAAACCACTTACCACTTCGCCTGCTGTACAACTTCGGAATCTGGGCTGGGATTGGATGCTTGGTCAGGATACACTGCCTTACCTGACAAATGAAGTGGTACTGGTGAGTCCTGCTGAAGCCGACGCGTATTACGAAGCGGCCAACGAATTGTTTGATATGTTCGTGGCCGCCGGGCAACACGTCATCGATAACAACCGATTTGTGGAACTGGGTATTCCGGCTAATCTCATCGATCTGATCAAACTATCCTGGGACGATGACCGGAACATCCATCTATACGGTCGCTTTGACTTGGCGGGCGGCATCGACGGAAAACCCATTAAACTCATCGAATTCAACGCGGATACCGCTACTTGCCTGCCCGAAACAGCCGTCGTACAGTATGCGCATCTACGCGCCAATGGCCTCGATGAGAGTCATCAGTTCAATGCTGTTTTTGAAACGCTAACGAGTCAGTTTGAGGAATTGCTGGCGCTGAATCCTGATTTGCAGCCAACGTTGCTGTTATCGGCTATGCGCGATTTTCCGGAAGATGATGCCAACGTATCGCTGATCGGCGAAGCCGCTCGTGAAGCGGGTTTTGAGATTGAGTTCGATTTTATTGACAATGTTGATTTTTCAGCCGAAGAAGGAATCTTCTGGCAGAACCCAAAGAACAGCCAGTTTGAAAAGCTTGATTTCTGGTTTAAGCTGGTTCCGTGGGAAGCCATCGCCGAAGACGAACCCGAGTTGGTAGCGATTCTGACCGAGTTGGTTCGCAAGCGGCTGGCGATTGTCCTGAACCCGGCTTATACGTTGTTGTTTCAATCAAAGTACATTCTGAAAGTTCTCTGGGAGCTTTACCCCAATCACCCTCTCCTCCTCGAAACAGATACTAAACCGCTTGCGGGGAAATCGTGCGTTGAGAAAGTGTTGTTTGGCCGCGAAGGTGCCAACGTCCGGATTCTGAATGCCGATGGCAGTGAACGGCACGCTGTTGATGGTGAATACGGGGATTACCCTAAGATCTATCAGGAGTACGTTGCTTTTCCTCAGGATTCAGAGGGGTCTACGTATCAGGCTGGTGTCTTTTTCGCGGGGGAAGCCTGTGGCCTTGGTTTCAGGCGTGGTGGTCTAATCTTAGACAATGGGGCAGGCTTTGTAGGACATGTAGTAGAATCATAGTTTTTTTAGCTGATCGGCTAAGTAATGTTCAGAATCTCTTGAACTGCCCTTGTATGATTAGTATTCATTTTTTGTATTTTTAGTGACTTGTTTCTGTTTTCTCGTCTATAGCTTATCCAAGGTTTGCAAGTGTAGACGTTAGGAAAGGTTAGTAGGTTAACATTACAATGTGGAAAATGCGGATAGTCCGGTATGCTTATGCCGGACTATTTTGTTTGACGGGTACGTGGGAGTGAATTAGCCAACTAAAGACAACTTTCAGAGAACAAGAAGTAACAGTGGATCAACTGTTCCATATGGTACAATAAATAAGCCCGGCTAACGACCGGGCTTTTCTATTACGGTAGGTACTGATTGTAGAATCAGCTAGGGCATCCTGCTTTTGATATCTTAACAGGAATGGGCAATTAAACCAAACTGCTTCTTACTTTCTATTGATTAACGCAATTATTGTGCAACTGACAAGTCTGTGTTCAAAACAGGAGCTTGACAAGTCCAATCAAATAAAGTACTGAAATGGCAAATACGGATAGCCAGGTGATAGAGCAGGTTAAGTCGAATGATTGATTGTTATTAGTCATCGTCGTCGTGTTTAGGTGAATGGTTAAACAAAGTAAATCTACAGCGAACTAATTTGTATATAGGACTAAGTAATTATAACTAAGGTTTAATCCAGTTAAAATCCTGATTAAAAAGGCTAAAGCTTCTAGAAGGAGTGCAAGGTAATAGCGGATAATGGACTCTGAATTCGGATGAAGCGGAGCGCTTTAATGCGCGTTTACAACGGTTCATCCATCAGAATATACGGTTGGTGACACAACCAATTCGATAATAAGGCCGCTTAATTGACCTTTGTACAACAGCAAAAGCTGATACTTACCTCGACAAAGCGTATTGACAAACAGCTATGTTGATGGAGGACGCAAGAAACGGTAGACAATTAATAAACGCTTACTAAAGAACCATGAACGTACTTTTCTCTTTACTGATGCTGACAGTCGTTACGACGACATCATTTGGGCAACTGGCTAATAGTAATTCATTCGAAGTGCAGGTCGACGGCAAAAAATACCAGACGCAGCCACGTCGTCTGCGAATAGGTAATTACTGGTGGGTAACGGCTAACAGCATCAAGCCTGATAAGTCGATACGAATATGGCTGGGCAGCTATGATAACAAAGACATTATTGAAACAGGTACCTATCTGATCGTTGATGCAGACAGACCCGACACAAGAGAGAATAAGAAAAAGATTCAGGAGCTAGGTACTTACAAAGGTATTGCCGTTGTCAAATTTGTGGAAGAGACGCGTGAGCCCCGCATGGAATACCACGTAGGTAAATCCCAGAACAACGACGAAACTATTACGGTCAAAATGGGTGCGGACGGTTTTCTGGAAGCAACTTTCAACTGTTCTTTGGCGGGTTCGTACTGGAAAGAAAAAGCAACGGCTACCGTTTTCGGTGGAGTAGGACGGCTTATCAACAAAATGGAAGATAAGGCAATTACCAAAACGACCGGTTACGATTCAGCCATCGATCCGGAGGGAAATGGCTACAGTCGGCAAAGCAAAACCGATACGATTACCCTCACCGACGGTTCATTTAAACTCAAAATGAATTAATGCGTCTTACGTAATTAGTGAGCGAAGAGAACAGGAAAAATGTGACAATAAGAGCATGAAACGGCATGCGCTCGCCTGTGTAACTCTGGGGAGTGTATGCCGTTTTGTGATGTGTACAGTCTGGGCTATACGACGATTAATCAGCAACGGACTGATAGATGACAGACCATCAAAAAGCATTGTTTATTGTCAATCCAATAGCCGCAATAATCAGTTGTTTGGCTGATTTTAATCATATTATCACAGCATAATGATGGGTTGTTTTGCAATGTAATCTAAACACGCAATACTCATGGCAACACTAACTCATTCGTCCCCCGCATATACAACCAATAGTTATAGCCGCTGGCGGTCTGCTTATACGAATTTCGTTAATAAAGCTGAGTTTAACCGATTTGGCTGGGCTGCTACAGCCGCTATTATCCAGGGCTGCTTGCTTTCGCCGGTTCTATTGTTGACCTTATTTTATTATGGCGGCAGCGACTGGCAATTTTTGGCCAGTAACCTTTCTTTTCTGATGGTGCTGATTCCAATTTTATCCGCTATGCACGTGAAGTACATCTTTCCTACGTTCGGGATCAGTTTTATCCTCCACGTAACGCTAATCCTTTACAATGTACTGTAACAGGAGAGCATAAAAAGCTTATTCGTAATTGATTCTAGGGCAATAGATAATTGGTGTTAGATAGTGCTGGCTACTACTTGGGAGGGCAATGCAGTGCCTATTAAAACCCAATAAGTTACTCGTTGATACACCCGCAACAGGCACACCACTTCCCCGACGCGTACATGAATGTAGTGTACGCGTCGATTGTTTTATCAAACGGCACCTGAAGCATCTAGTAGGTAGTCTCCAGAGATTCTTCAGGCTCTCTTGTTTGATCTAGTTCGTCCAGCACAGCTCTCGCAAAAGAAGTCTTGTCCGACTTACGGTATTTATCTTTCGACAAAGCGCCAGAAGGTGCCTTAAAATCCTGACTAACGCGTTGGCAGGCAGCCCATATAGCAGGATTCAACTTGATTTTATAGTGTTGGATTGGGGTATCTGCCCCAAACCACAGCCTGATTATATTGCCTACGGTTGGCTTCATTATAGTACCCATACTCTATTTATCATACAACAAAGGGAAATGTTTAATTATTCTACTATCGAATTGGATATTAATCGAAAACTAATTTATCTTGTAATACCAATAGCGTAGTATATATAATTGCGTTATAGTAGCCCGCCCAAATAAAATTGTACTAGATAAAACGAAAGCAAGTAAATATATATTCTCTAAATTCTTTAGTACGAAACTAGAGGGCGGATTTTGGTGACATTAAAATGTGACAATGGTAGCCATCACCTTCTACAACGCCAAGAACGTAGCAAGGTCTAACTGGTCATTCCAATCAAAAGCGCATCAGTAAATTTGTTTACTATACGATTAAACTGTTAATAACGGAATTTTTAAGATAATGTTATCCAATTTTAGGATTATCATAATAAATAAAGACAATAAAAGGTAACTTAAAACTAAAAATAAATATAATATTATGCGAGAAATTTATTACCTGTAGATCTAATGGAGAAAAGGTAAATAGTAATCAACTATTTTATGTTATGAGTGAAAATATTTGCTAAACTAATATGTCTGTACTACTGGTTATCAGTAAATAAATTAGGGTAGGTAGGGTATATTTAGGTATAATTGGAAAGTAGAAATGGTAAAAGTTTTCCCTAATTAAGTATATGATAAAAGATCACTTTGTATGGTAACAGATCGTAGTTACATTGCGTATGTTTTTTCATGAAGTTTACTTCTAGTTATTTAGCCTAATGTCTAACTTTTCTAATCCATTAATTTACGCTGTAGACGATGATGAAGATGATCGCTACCTCTTACAATGCATATTTGCTGAACACTTCAAAGAGTGCAACTTACGTGTATTTGAAAATGGGAGTGTGTTGCTGACGCATTTGACGCATCAATTGGATGGTCGGCTTCCAGATCTAATTCTTCTGGATCTCGAAATGCCTGTCTTTAGTGGTTTTGATATCCTTCGTTTCCTGAAGTGTAACGAGGAGTATAGGAGTATACCTATCTCTATCCTTTCGGCGCTGCATAACAGAGATCATATTGAACGATGTTATGAACTAGGAACAACCAGTTATCTGGATAAGACGCAAAGCTATATCCAACTGGTTTCCAGTATACAACATCTACAGCACCACTGGTCGGAAACCCAGACGTTGAAGAATAAAGTAGGAAAGAAGCCCCAGAATCTGCAAAAGATTTTCGACCTAAAGCAAATTCCGCTTAATTAACTACTGATTTCGTTTACAACTAGTTAGTTTTTCCTATATTGCGTCAAAAATTACTGTTCATAGGACTTACGAACTCATGGCCGAACATTCACAAGCAAACCATGGTGCGGAATCTGGTAATGAAGACGAATTCTACCGGATGCTCGAAGAATATACGCAACATGTTCGGCAACGCTATCGTATTCCTATACGCATAAACCTACCGCGCGTATCAGCTAAGAAAGCGAATAAGGGCTATTACGAAGCCAAATAGCTTTGCGTAGCCAGGTAAAGTGCTTTGATTCAGTATACCATGCTTTTAGTTTGACGCTTTATAGCTACGTTTAAATACTTATCCGGAAAACGGATACTCTTTATAAAAACTCGACACTTACAACTGTTTGAGTCTATAAAGAGTATCCGTTTTTTCTGTTTGTCTATTTGCTTTCTGTCAACTCAAGCACAACACTGGCGCGTCGTGCATCGACGTTTGGATTGAAGCCGATTGTCATCAGGTAATTACCCGAGTAAACAGTTGCACTGTCATTGATGGGAGATTTTGTGCCTGGATATACGTTTAGCTCCCGGATTGAGTAGTTTTTGGATGGGTCAAGCCCTTTCAACCGGATAGGCGCTACGCTGCCTGCTTTGTAGCGGTTCTGAGTCAGATACGAAAACCATACGGCTTTGTCTTTTGCGTCGCTTACGTACATCAACGAAGCTATATCGCTGGTATAAGGTGACACGAGCCGAAATTGATCGCCCTGCCAGACCACATTTTTAATTTGGTCGTAAGTTTTTAAGGCTTGCTGACTAAATTCCAGTTCTTTTTCATCCAGCTTGCTAACAACGATGTCGTAACCAATTTTACCCATCATCGCCACGTCCGTGCGGAATTTGATGGGCTGTTTACCCCAGTCGGTGACGTGGTTGCACGTAGCAATAGACGGAAAAAAATACGAGTAATTCCATTGGATGAATACCCGTTCCAAACCGTCCGTGTTATCGCTTGGCCAGAACTCGGTGAAGTAACGCAGGGCACCGTAATCAACCCGGCCCCCACCGCCTGAACAAAGCATCATCGGCAAGGTCGGATACTTGGTACGCAGTCGTTCCATGACTTTGTACAATCCCTGTACATATTCCACGTACAGGTGCGACGGATTGGGGTTGGTGGCTGAAAAAGCGTTGTAGATGACGGCGTTGCAATCCCATTTGATGTAGTTAATCGTCGGGTTCTTTGTCACGATATCATCGACGATACTGTAGACAAACTCTTGTACCTTGGGATTTGTCAGGTCCAGAACGAGCTGATTTCTAAAGTAATATTCCTGTCGATTAGGGAGTTTGAGCACCCAGTCCGGATGTTTTTCGTAAAGTTCGCTTTTGGGACTTACCATTTCGGGTTCCAGCCAGATGCCGAACTTAATACCAGCGCTTTCGGCTTGCTTGACCAGATGACCAAGACCGTGCGGTAGCTTCTTAACGTTCTCCTGCCAGTCGCCTAACGCAGCATGGTCGTCGTTTCTTGGGTATTTATTGCCAAACCAGCCATCGTCGAGCAGAAATAAGTTAACGCCTAGCTTCTTCCCGTCTTTGAACAGCGCCGTTAGCTTTTCTTCGTTGAAATCGAAATACGTAGCTTCCCAGTTGTTGAGCAGCGTTAGCCGATTACCCTGTCCTTGCGGAATCCGGAATTTACGCGCCCAGCGGTGTAGGTTCCGGCTGGCGGTTCCTTTGCCGGTAGTCGAGTAGGTAAACAAAAAAGCGGGCGTCGTAAATTCTTTACCCGGCGTTAAGTTGTAAGCCGACGCGTACGGGTTTATGCCCGCTGTGAGTCGCAGGTTATGCAACGGATCGACTTCAAAAGCGATCTGGTAGTTCCCTGACCAGGCCAGCGTTCCGGCCATCACCTCGCCTTTGTCTTCTTCGGCGGGTTGATTCAACGCAATCAGAAAAGAAGGCGGCTGAAACAGGTCAGCCCGCGTACCGAGTTTTGTGTCGAGTATTTTGATTCCTTCGGTAAGCGGCTCTTCGGTCGGATTCATTTCTTTAGCCCAGTCGCCGTGAAAATGCGTCAGGTAATAATTTGTAGCGGGAATGTACAGGTTCGCGGAGGCATATTTGTGAAGTGTAACATTTTTCTTCTCGGTATGCCGGATTGTCGACCACTGTTCGATGACATCCTCGTTTTCGTAGGCTTTGTAGAACAGCGTTACTTCGAACGGATACTGCGGATCTTTTAGGTAAACCGTCGTGAGGACAACGCCATCTCCTACGGATTTACGTTCGTGACGTACGTAGCGTAAATCGAGCGACGGATTACCATCGGCATGAGTAACCTGAATGGCAGGTTCCAGCAAATTCCGGCTTCCGGCTGGTGTATAAGCCGAATTGTACAGACCGGTATAATCTTCGCCCCGTTTGCCGTTTGCTGGAAGCTTGGCATATTCGTCGGGGCGGCTGAGCCGTTGGCCAAGGTGAACAATCGTCGGATTCTGGTCTTTGTCCACCCGGATCACCAGAGCGGTCTGGCGGGTTTCGATGGCAATGTGCGTATCGCCGGGTGCGCTCCAGGCCGTTGAGATGGACAGCGAAAGTAGTGTGAAAAAAGTAAAAAGAAGTCGGGCCATTGGGGCGGGTTTTAGGGCAAAACAAAAACGAACGACACAAAATAAAAACCTTTTGCCGTACTGTATCCGGCTTTAGACGTTTATCTTGTATCGTTCGTTCATTACCGACTGATTACGGGTCGGCGTCCGTAGGTTTGGGACAACCTGGTCCTGTGGGTTCTAGACGCTAAGCTTGCTCAGGTTCCGATAGCTGATGGCGATCGACTCCAGCGGTGGCCGTTTGCAAACGTCCTGTTCCACAAAGTAATGCGTCATGCCCGCGATTTTCTTAGCGTCGAAAATGCGCTGGAAGTTAATAGACCCTTCGCCTACTTCGGCAAATTCACGTTCTTTGGTTTTGGCCATGTCTTTGGCGTGCCAGAGCGGGAACCGGCCCGGATGCTTTTTGAACAACGCAACGGGGTCCTGCCCGGCGAAGCTGGCCCAGTACAGGTCCAGTTCCATTTTTACCAGGTTGGGATCTGTGCCTTTCAGAATCATATCGTAAGGCAGTTGACCGTCCATTTCTTTGAATTCGAAATCGTGGTTGTGGTAGGCAAACTGAATACCACTGGCTTTGCAAACCTCCGCCGATTTGTTGAATAAATCGATGTGGCGTTTGTAGTCGTCCATCGTGCGCTCCTGCGGAAACAGGTACGCGCAAACCATGTACTTCTGACCGAGTGCAGCGGCATCGTCAACGGCCCGCTTCCAGTCGTTTTTCAGCGTACCTTTTGCGTTGGGCATGGTGTTGCCAGTCGTGTAATGGCCACTGGGCGCTGATAAACCCAGACTTTTTAGCAGAGCCGAAAACTCAGTCGGCGTTTTTCCGAAAAACTTACCGTCGGAGTAGCCAAACAGTTCTACTTCTTTGTAGCCGATCTCGGCCACTTTTTTCAGCGTTCCTTCGAGGTCTTTGGGCAAGAGGTCACGAAGGGTGTATAACTGTAACCCAACGGATTTTGCGGGCTTGGCCAGTACGTCGAGGCTCGGCGCCAGAGCGGCAGCCATCGCCAGCGCGCTGGTTTTAAGAAATTCGCTACGGGAAATTTTTAGAGAACCGTTCATAAGATTGGAATTGATTTACTACTACACCAATAAGAGTTGGACCCAATTTGCCTACTCTTTATTTGTTGGCCGTTGCTGCTTTATCGACCGAATCCGAATTGCTGATAAATGCGATTTGCTTACTGTCCGGCGACCACGACGGGGTGTTGATGGTTCCCTGACCGCCATATACGTAAGCGATGACTTTTGCGGGGGCGTCGCCCGAAACGGGTAGCAACCGCAAATAGACGTGCTTGTAGAATGGGTGATCGTCGGGCGATACGTCTTTGCCAAACGACAGAATTGTCATCCATTTTCCATCCGGTGAAATGTGCGGAAACCAGTTATTGAATTCGTCATTGGTAATCTGCGTCTGGTCGCTGCCGTCAGCCTTCATGCGCCAGATTTGCATCGTACCGCTCCGGGTCGAGTTAAAATAAATATACTTGCCATCGGGCGAGTATTCCGAACCGTCGTCCAGCCCTTTAGCCGTGGTAAGCTGCGTTTCCGGACCGCCATCGGACGAAATCTTATAAATATCGAACTCATCGTTTCGCTGGCCCGTGTAGATCAACGTCTTGCCATCGGGCGACCAGCCGTGCAGGTACGAATGACCCAGGGGCGTGATTCGTTTGGGCTTGCCGCCACTAACGGGTAAGGTGTACACGATGGATTTGTTGCCTTCGTCTTTGACATGGTTGCTGATGCCGATCATTTTTCCATCAAACGATAGAACGTGATCGTTGTTATTGTTGATCGCAAAATCTGTATTAATCACCGTCGGGGTTTTCTTCTTCAGATCGAAACGGTATAATTTTCCATTGCTGTTGTAGATCAACGCTTTGTTGTTAGGCAACCAGTTCGGAGCCTGAATCGATTCGGGTGAATGATAAACGGCTTTCCGGTATCCCGTTGACACGTCCATCAATTCCAGGTCACTGCCGATGTACTCGCGATAGGGCACAAAATTGTCGCGGGCGGGAACAATGATGCGAACATTGTGGAAAACGGCTTTTTCCGAAACATCCGGATTGTGCGAACACACGAACAGGCCCACGTAAACATCATCGCCCAGCGTTAAATCGCTAACCTGCTCCGTTACGAACAACTGTCCGTTGCGGGCTACCGACATGGTGTAGGTGTTGCCTTTTCGGGCCAGCTGTACCACATCCGCCGACGTAAGCGCTGATTTTTGTTCTTCCGTGGTTGTGGCTTTGGTCCGGCGGAATTGCAGCGAGGTAAGGCCGTCGCCGTGAACGACCGCGTTGATGTGCGCCGAGTTTGAATCAAGCGTCGAACGAACCATCCAGCCGAGTTTGCGGTGTGGATCAACGCCTTTTCCGAGTAATTTGCCGTTTAGCTGAAGAATGAAATCGCCCTTCATGCGCTTCCAGACGTAGTGAAACTCGTCGTGATCAAACCAGATGTTGGTGCCTGAACCCTCAACGGTGTATTCCTGCTTTATGGGGTCGTAGGTTGCCGCGCCGGGCCGCTTTACCTTGCCTACATCCGATTGTCCATCAAACTGACCGAGAGCATTGGAACGTTGAGCGAAAAGAGGAGATGAAGTAAGACTTGTAGCCGCCAATAACAAGCCAGCATACATAATTTTTAAATTCATAGAAGTCGATTTTCTAGAAAACAAGCCACATTCGTTTTTCTACTAATCGCTGAGTGCACTATCCAGATAAAGCATATATAGTTTGTGTATTAAGCAAAAGAAAGGCAGAATAAGCCCTGTCAAAACCTATCATTTTATCCGTAAAAGTGCGTTATTCACATACAGCTCAACCCTTGCTCTATGTGGCGTTTTTACCCTTTACTTTTTATTATCAGTTTACTTGCTTCCAGGCTTCAAGCTGAGCCGGTTGCTTTTGTGCAGAACCGTGGACAGTGGGCGAGTGAAGTCCGTTTTCGGGCCGAGATTCCGGGTGGTTATCTGTACTTGAAAGACAACGCCCTGCATTACGTTTTTTACGATGGCTCGGCTTTGTCCAGTCACCATACACCAACGGCTGGTCAGCCTATTAGCGATCAGATTCCCGGTCACGCGGTGGAGGTACGATTTGAAGGGGCTAACACCGCTAGTCAAATAGAAACGAGCCACCCGTCCCCGACCATTCGAAATTATCTCACGGGAAAGAATCCGACAGGCAACGTGGCGGCCTTTAGCGAGGTGCTGTACCATGATCTTTATCCGGGTATCGATCTGCGGCTGTACGCTTACTATCAGACACTCAAATACGAATTCATTGTGCGGCCCGGTGCCGATCCGTCAGTCATTCAGCTGGTTTATTTGGGGGCAAATCAACTTCGCATAGACAAGGAGCAACTAATCGTCGAAACGAGCCTGCAAGCGATTACCGAGAGTCGCCCGTATTCGTATGTCAGTCAGAACGGTCGCGCTACGGAGGTGGCTGCGTTCTGGCAGCTCGACGCGGGTCAAAGTCCAGCCGGTAACAGCCGCAAAGTTGGTTTTCGGTTTCCGAACGGGTACGACAAGAGCCAGACACTGACCATTGACCCCGAACTGGTTTTTTCGACTTACTCCGGGTCTTATTCTGACAACTGGGGTATGACGGCTACTTACGACACAGACGGCAATCTTTATTCCGGTGGCATTGTATTTGGGCCGGATTTTCCGGCTACAACCGGCGCCTTTCGAACGCGGTTTAGCGGTGTTGTCGATGTGGCTATCCTAAAATTCAGTCCGGATGGTAGTAAGCTACTCTACGCAACGTTTCTCGGGGGAAAAGCCGCAGAAGTACCGCATAGCCTGATTGTCAACGGGCAGGGAAATCTGGTGGTCATGGGCTCTACATCCTCGACCGATTTTCCGGTGACAGCGGGCGCTTATCAGACCAAGACGCAGTTGGGAACGCCAGCTTCGTATTCTTTTGCAACCACAACCAGCATTGAGTTTACCAACGGCAGTGATCTGTTTGTTTCTATTCTTAGTCCAGATGGCAAGCAGCTCGTTGCCAGTACGTTTGTCGGCGGAGCCAGCAAAGATGGGGTAGGATCCAGATTAAGTACAGGGCCTAACAGCGACGGAATTTCGTTTCGCAACTACGGCGACGATCTGCGGGGCGAAGTGATCGTCGGTCCCGACAATGATGTATACGTAGCTAGCGTAACGGAATCAACGGATTTCCCGGCTCCGGCCTTACCTGTAACGGGTACTAATCTGGCCGATGGGGTTGTGTTTCGGCTGAGTGCTGACTTGTCGCAATTGCGCTGGAGTTCGCGGATTGGTGGCAGCGGTTACGATAAAGCGCATAGCCTTAAACTGACTTCGTCCGGAACGCTGTACGTCGGGGGCGTAACCACCAGCCGCGACTTGCCCGCCAGTGCGGATGCGATCAAATCAAAACCCGAAAGCACGACGCAGGCCGACGGTTTCGTAGCCCGGTTTGACAACCAGCAGTTGACCCGACTGACTTACCTAGGTACGGCAGCCGACGATATTGTTTATTTGCTGGATGTTGACACCGATGGTAACCCGTACGTGTTTGGGTCAACGAAAGGTAAATATCCCGTCACGACGGGTACGTATCAGAATGCGGGTAGCAGTCAGTTTATCCACGCACTCGACGCCAACTTGTCCAGTACCGTTTTTTCTACCGTTGTGGGATCAGAACGAGCTACGCCGGATATTGCTCCTACGGCTTTTTTGATCAACGAATGCGGCAACATTTATCTGTCGGGGTGGGGTGGAGCGGTAAACGCCCGAACGGGTTACAACGTCAGCAGTAGCACAAACGGGTTGCCTGTCACGAGTGGAGCCTACAAGCGTACGACAAACGGAAGCAATTTCTGGGTAGCGTTGCTCGAACGCGGTGCCAAATCATTGTTGTACGCCACGTTTGTGGGTAGCGAAGCCGTTGGCCGGGGGGATCACGTAGATGGAGGAACATCACGCTTTAACAAGCAAGGTGTTATCTACCACGCCGTCTGCGCCTGTGGAGGAACCAGCTTTCCGGCAACCGCTCAAGCCTGGTCGAAAACAAACAACAGTTCAAACTGCAATAACCTGGCTTTCAAATTCGATGTGGATCGGTTGCGGGCGGGTTTCGATACATATCGGGGCACCGAGAAAGGCATCGTAACGGGCTGTACTCCGCTGACACTCACGTTTCAGAATACCAGTACGGGCGGTAAGCAATACCAGTGGGTTATTGATGGGCAAGTCGTTTCAACGGATACGGCCAAAACCAGTTACGTCTTTACAAAAGCGGGCCAGTACACCGTCAAGATCCGGGCGTATAATCCGTTGACGTGCCAACGGGTCGATTCTGTTCAACAGGTGATTACGGTCAATCCGGCTAATTTTCGGGTTAGCCCTGATACAACGATCTGCCCCGATGCGGCTGCCATGCTGCGTGCCAGTGGCGCTATTCAGTATGTCTGGTCGCCCGCTGATGGATTGAGCAGTACAACCATTGCCAACCCCATCGCCCGGCCGAAACAAACAACAACGTATACCGTCGATATGACCAACGAGTACGGCTGTACTACGCGCCGAAATGTAACGGTAAGCAGCGATGCCTCGTTCCGACCGGATTTCTCGGTTCAGATTGGCGAAAATTGCAGTCAGGCGGCCCAGCTAACGTTCGTGAACAATACGAAAAACGCTGATCAATACGTCTGGCAACTAGGGAATGGCGATACCATCCGGACGACTATTCCCGAAAATTATCAATACGAGCAGTCCGGGCAGTACGCAGTTACGCTGACGGCTTACCGCAACGGCTGTTCACTGAGTACAACGAAGCCGATCAACGTTGAGAATCTAAACAACATCCCGAATGTCATTACGCCCAACAACGACGGCAAAAACGACGTTTTCAACAGTGGCCTGTTCAATGCTCAACTGGTGATCTACAACCGATGGGGGCGACGTGTCTTCGAGGCATCACCTTACCAGAACAACTGGGGTAGCAACGTCGATAATGGCGTTTACTATTACTTGCTAACAACACCGTCGGGAGTACAGTGTAAAGGCTGGATTCAGGTACTCGAATAAATCAGGTGTATTGGTAGGCCCACCAGATCAAAACCCCCTGCAAGGGCAACCGAGCCCAGCGTAACCAGGCCGGGAATTTCCGAAACCGGCTAGAGGTCGCCATGTAAAGGTTGGCGGGAAAAACAGCAATGAGTAGCAGGATCAATCCCCAGGCCGATAACGAACGTGTTGCCGGGAATAGCAAGCCAACGCCGAGGATTACCTCCGCGATGCCACTCAATACGACCATCAGGTTATGCGCCGGAATGTAAGGCGGCATAATAGACAAGTACATTTTGGGGCTGATGAAATGATTGATTCCCGCGGCTATGTAAACAAAGACTTGAATATAAAGGCTTAGGTTGTTCATGAACAGAACTGTTTTTCGCTGAATGGCGGCTTATCAATCAACGAGGTGTGTTATAAACAAGAAATAAGAAGCTATTGATTAAACCTTCGCCAATGAGCTTCGTCAAAGGGTAAAACAAGAAAGCTAATGAACACAAACAGATTGTTGATGGCCGTTGTGGCCCTGTTTCTGTCGGTGGGTGCGTTTGCCCAAAGTCAGCCGGAGACGCCCGGTGCCAGGCCCCGGCTGACAACCGAACAGCGGGAAGCAAAGAAAGCCGAAATGAAAGCTAAGCTTGCCCAAATGACACCTGCTGAGCGTAAAGCGTTTCGGCAGGCCCACCGCGAACAGATGCAGGCTCGTCTGAATGCCATGACACCCGAACAGCGGGCTAAAGTACTGGAGCGTCGGCGTCAGCACAAAGCGCACAAAGACCGCGAAGGAAAGTAATTAAGTTAGTTAGGTTTGCATTGCCCATCGTAACTGAAGTGTGGCCTGCGCGTTCGTAGGCCACTTTTTTGTGCCTATTCTCAGTCTCAGCCGTTTCTTACTCGTCCTAGCCTGTCACGATAACCTGATTGGTAGGTCCCATAGACAGCGCAATTTCATCCTCGAACTCAACGATGTCGACCTGCGGACGATCCTTGCTTTCGAACGTTTCCTTATAGCGCCTTACGGCTTCTTCCTGGCTGATATTCAGATAAGCGCGTGTCCAGCTAGAGGGATTATGGGAGCCGAAACCCGTGACGATGATGAGTCGATTTGCCATACGTTGAGTTGGTTTAACTCGGTAAACGTATTAACAGCCCGCTTGTTTGACAATAGAGATTGCGCTAACCGTACCGCAATACCCAACTCATGGATTAGGCAACAGTTTCTTCTGAATAAAAACCTCTGCGTAGCGTCGTCCTAATGTTCGGGCCGAGGGTGTATCGAAATGCGTTGAATCGCCTTTGTCAGTTAGGCCCGCCGAGACAACGCAGTACGTGTTCGCGACCTGACCCGGAATCGCCTGCAATGCCTTATTGATGGTTACTGCATCTTTGTTCCGCTTGACAATAAAGTCGCCTAACGTACCCACGACAACCGGGACAGCCGGTGCATTCAAATCCTGCCGTAGCCGCTGGATCAGCGCAACCAGCTTTTGACCGTATTCAGGTGCCTTCTCCGGGTTTGAATCACTCTCGCCCTGGTGCCACAGAATTCCCGCCAGATTACCCTGCGCCAGTGCTACACGGGCTCGTCGTAGTGCATCATCGTACGGATAGGATTTTGTTGGTTCGTAATAGGCACTGGGTACCCAGACATCAATGTCTGAGCCGCCAACCGCGCAAGGGATCAAGCCAATGTTCTCATTTGGAAAGGCTTCGGTTAAGCGTTTGGCGAAAGCGAAACCTGGGCCAACACCGATCACGGCGGGTTTATCAAAATGCATGGGGTCGCGGGCGGGCACCCAGCTTTGCTCCTTTGTTAGCATCCAGATGCGGTTGTCAGGCTGTTGATCGGGTACGTCCGGTGTACCCCGGCCTGCCATGTTCGACTGTCCAATGAGCAGAAACAACCGTAAGCGAGGAGGGACATCCTGTTTCAGCGCAGTACTTACCAGGAGAAGAGAGAGAAAAAAGATGCAGAGCTTCATGGTACGTATTTCAGACAAAACCAACTGGCCAGCCAATTATACTAACTTGACTTACGAGAAGGTCTCAGCGGGTATGAGAATACGACCTGATTGGCTATCGCTTACAAAAAAGGCTTTCAGTTAATAAACCGAAAGCCTTTAAAAACTATATCCAACGCAAAAAGGTATTCTGTTACTCACTCAAGCCCTGTATAAATCCATAATAAGATAACTTTCTGTTGTAGGTTTCGTCAAAAAGAAGTGGATGATCTTCGCAGGTGTTTGCTGTGCGTAGATAGCTGTCAGCATCGCCAAGGTTCCAGTTGGTTATTCCAAACTGTTGTCCGCTCGTTACAACACTTCTATAGATTTGCGCAACCGTTTTGTATTTCAATGCATGAGCACTTTTAAGCGCATCCGTCACCACAAACGTTTTTGAAAGCGTAGGGTTCATGCGAATGTCTAACTCGGAAAGGTGAACCAACAATCCTGTGTTGGCATATTGACGGATTTCCGATAAGATACTTGCTTCAGGCGTGTTGATTGTAATGTGCATTTGTACGCCGATCCCGTTGATGGGTATATTGCGTTTCTTTAAGTCATTAAGTAATGCAAGAACTGCCGCCTGCTTTTTAGGTCTTCCGTTTACAAACTCATTGTAGAAAAGGAGAGCCTCGGGATCAGCTTCATGGGCATACTGGAAGCAACGGGCAACGTAGTCCGATCCTAAGTGTTGGTACCAAACCGATTTGCGATAGGTTCCGTCATCCTCGAAAGCCTCGTTCACAACATCCCACGATTTGATTTTACCTTTATAACGGCCTACAACAGTCTGTATATGTGTTTTCATGAGCTTCTCCCAAGCTAACGAATCACCTTGAAAATTAGTAACCCAATCCGGTACAGCTACGTGCCAGATCAGCGTATGGCCATGTACTTTCATGTTTGATTGTTTAGCGAAGTTGACCAGTGCATCCGTATCGGTCCAGATAAATTGGCCTGCTTTTGGCTGAATCCGATTCATTTTAGCGCAGTTCTCTGTGCTTATGCTATTGTAGTTTTCCTGAAGTACTGCTTTATATCGTGCGTTCGACGCGAGCAGTTGTGGATTGATGGAAGCACCGATTGGGAATGAAGCTACAGCCTTCAGCGTGTTGTTGCTGTCACCAGGAGCAATAGCCCGAAGGCTTGATGCCGTAAACGTAGTCGTTTCTTTCTCTGGCGCAACGGCATCGGTCTTGGGACTACAGCTTACCAGGTTGAAAAGAAAGGAAACTAAGGCTGCGATTAGGGTGATGCGAACGGGTGATTTAGACGTTGAATTCCGAGCGTTGTTTGGGATGATGCTGGTTGTAAAAACAGTTGCCATGACTTTGATCTCGTTGCGTTTGATGGATCAAAGTTGCCTCTTCAACAGGCGGTAAACGGGTTATATTCGATGAGTAGTTGTTTTCTCCCGTTTGTTGGTAAATTTTGCCGTAAAACTGTTTTTCTGACGCATCAATTTTTGTACTTTACGAATGAGTCTAAAAATAGACAAACTGTTAGTGAATTGTCTATAATGTTAACGTTATCATTGCTATAATGTTGTAAATCAATATATTAACTTGTTTAATTTGCTTTTAATATTGACATTAAAAAATATGGGAGAAATTTTAATACAGATTAGTAAGTTATTAAAATTGTATTTTTTAGGGATCAGGTGAGTTTTTTATTTTCGATAAAATATGCTGTTGATCATGCTGATTACTTAGGGAAATCCGTAGTTAATACTCAGTAAAATACTGCCATACGTAGATGTCACAACCCGGAATTGTATGGAGCAATCATTCGATCATTACAAAAGCTTACAGGTTTACTAATTCTGGTATAGATAGAGTTTATTGCAAGGCTATAGGCCATTGTTTATTCCTGTATAAGCAGATACCCGTGATTCGATTTGTTGATAAGCGGAAGTAAGTCAATCAAAGTTGCCAAGTTGTTCTCAACCGCCCTAAGGTGGTCTTTGTCTACTCCGCTAGCGAGACGTTTTGTAGCCCTTTCTCACCGGACCATTCACTAATTAACTAAACCTTATCGGCACCCAATCGATATAACCAGTGAGTTAATAAGAATTACGGGTCGGTACGCTTCGTACCACAGAAGTTTCGTTCTATGAAGAATTGCTACATTTATCGCTTACTGATACTTACTAGTGTCGTTTGGTTGTTTGCCTTATTGTCAGCGTTCGCGCAAAGCGTTCGGGGGCACGTTACAGATGCGACCACAGGGGCTGATCTGCCAGGGGTTTCTATTCTGGTGCAGGGACGCAACACAGGAGCCGTTACCGATGCTAACGGGTTGTATACCTTGACGCTCGAACCGGGTAGTTATACGCTCCAAGCCAGCTTTGTAGGGTATACAACCCAGACGCTACCAGTGCAGGTTACAACCGGAACCACGGCTACAGTCGATATACGACTGGTCGAAAGTCTGGCTAGTCTGAACGAAGTTGTCGTTATAGGCTCCCGCTCAACGCAGGCGCGATCCAGTACGCAGACAGTAGCGCCTGTTGATGTTATTCAGTCGCGCGAGTTGGTGGCTACCGGACAGGTGGATATCAGCCAGCAGTTGAATTTTGTCGCTCCATCGTTTAACTCGTCCCGGCAAACCGTTTCGGACGGTACCGATCACATTGACCCGGCAACACTACGCGGTTTAGGACCTGACCAGGTGCTGGTGCTGCTCAATGGTAAACGGCGGCACAACCAGGCGCTGATCAACATCAATGGCACAATTGGGCGAGGATCGGTCGGTACGGATCTCAACGCTATTCCCAGTTCGGCAATTGAGCGGGTGGAAGTCCTCCGCGATGGCGCTTCCTCACAATACGGTTCTGATGCGATTGCTGGCGTGATTAACCTGCGCCTGAAAGAACAACCCGGCACAACCGTTAATGCCCAGCTCGGCCAGCAATACGAAGGTGACGGGCAGGTGGCACAGGTAGGCATCAACCACGGCTTCAAACTAGGTCAGAAAGGTATACTAAGCCTGACGGGTGAGTTTCGTCATCGCGGAGCCACCAACCGGGCGGGTGACTACACGGGTCCTGTTTACGTCAACTGGAACGTCGGCCAGCAATCAGGTGAAAGTGCGGCTGCGTATGTGGCCCGTCGGCAGAGTCTGTACCAGCAGGATCAGGCATTAATTCGCCAGAACAATTTTAATCTGAGTGACAATTTACAGGTTGGTAACGCGCGGGTCGATAACGCCGGTTTTTTCCTGAATGCCCGCGTACCAATTAAAGGCTCAGGCTCCAACGCCAGTTTTTACGCTACGGGTGGTTTGAATTACCGCCGGGGGCTGGCCGGTGGCTTTTACCGCTACCCATACCAGACGACGCAAGTTATTACCGCTATTTACCCCAATGGCTTCTTACCGAACATTCAATCGACCATCAACGACCAGTCATTGCTGGTGGGTGTCAACGGCGAAACGAATGGCTGGCGTTGGGATATCAGTAATGTGTACGGCGGAAACTCCTTTCGCTTCGACGTGACCAATTCCAATAACGCATCATTAGCATACCTTGGACCGGTTAACAACCCGACTTCCTTTTATGCCGGAACGCTCAGCTTTTATCAGAATACAGCCGACATTAGTGCTGCCAAAGATTTTGGTAAGCAGATGGGGCTGACATCGTTTAACGTGGCCGCTGGGGTGACCTACCGGAACGATCAATACCGGATCAAACAGGGGGAAGCGGCCTCGTATCTGAACTTCAGTCCGCAATCGGGTCAGGCCGGTGGAGCGCAGGTATTTCCAGGTTATCAGCCTGCCAACGCTATTAATGCACACCGGCAGGTATACGGCGCTTATCTTGACCTGGAGTCGGATGTTACCGAACGGTTGTTGTTAAATGCCGCTGGGCGTTATGAGTACTACAGCGATTTCGGTGGAAACGTAGCCGGTAAGCTGGCTGCTCGCTATCGCTTTAGCGAAGCGTTCTCGCTCCGGGGATCTGTTAGTAATGGATTTCGGGCACCGAGTTTGCACCAGCGTTATTTTAGCGCCATCAGTACCGTGTTTGTCTCGACCGGAACGGGGCTGGAACCACGGCAGACGGGCACATTCCGGAACGATAGTCCCATCGCTCAGGCGTTTGGTGTACCGTCGCTTGGTGCCGAACGCTCAACAAATTTTAGCGTCGGTATTACATCCCGCCCTCTCTCAAACGTCAGTCTAACCGTTGATGTGTACCAAATCAATATCCGTGACCGAATTATTTATAGCAACCAGTTTTCGCGCGGTACATCCGGGGCAGGCTTGATCGTAGCAACTATCCTGAATAATGCCGGCCAGACGGACGTGAACAGTGCCCAGTTTTTTGCCAATGCTGTAAATACCCAAACACGGGGACTGGATGTTGTCATCGCCACAAATCCCCGGTTGGCTACGGGTACGCTGGATGTAACGCTGGCCGCCAACTTTAACCAGACTAAAGTCGTGGGTGATATAAAACGGCCCGCTAATATCCCGCAGGATGCTACATTCGGTAACTTTTTGTTCAACCGGCAGGATAGTGCCCGGCTGACGGTTGCTCAGCCCCGGAGTAAAATTCAGCTTACATTCAATTACCGTCTCAGTAAGTTCGGGGCCGTTCTTCGGGTATCTCGCTTCGGTACGGTTGAATCCTACGATCCTGCCAATCCTGCTCTCGACCAGAGCTTCAGTCCGAGAATGGTTACAGATCTCAATGTTTCCTACCGTATTCAGAAAAATTTGACGTTGACGGTAGGGGCTAACAACCTGTTTGACGTTTATCCTGATCCGTTGAAAGTAACTAACTATCCAACGCCAGAGCGGTACGGTACAGCAGCATTGGACAACTCTTCCTTTGGTCGCTTTGTATATGGTCGCACCGCAACCCAGTTCGGCTTCAACGGTGGTTATTACTTCGCTAACCTGTCAGCAAGTTTCTAGGAAGGAAAATTGTTACTTAATATACAGTAATTCAGGGACTGTTTAGCGCCCAGCCTTAGGAGGTTGGGCGCTTTTTGTCGTTTCAGTAACATAATGTGAGGTTCTATCCTTGCAAAAAACAGATCACTTCAGGGATTACTCACTGTGGCTTATTCTTGTTGATGTAGAGATGAGCCAAGCCTGCACAAAACTAGTGCCATACTATCTCAATAGATGAAGAATCTCTGAAGTTAGTAGCCTTTTTAGTTTGCCGTTCAAGGTTAATTAGCGTTCTCTTGTTCATTGGCCAAGCCTGACATACTGCTCCATTCAGGTAAAGCGGATTATTGTTAAGATTCATGCAGCAAAAAAGACCCCGCCAAGCCTTCTGTTGGCACGTTGCCCGCAAACAAGCTGCCTCTTGCCTCCAGGTGTGCCCTCCCCGATAGGGACTAACCATGCCCGATCCGCTCATGTAAGACAGTCTCAACCTAATCTAATGATGTATACTTAATTATAAGTTATTTATATTTGGTAACAAATTATTAAACATATAGAACTAATTGTCAATCATAGGCATAAGATTTGCTAATATTACAGCATTGATTAAGTATTAATTACTTATAAAGTATCTTTATCCAACTTATTATGACTTTATCTCTCTACATTCTAAAAGGATGTATCCTTAGGCGCATTATACCTTATCTTTTATTGCTTCTATTGGTTTCTCCCCCCTTATACAGTTTTCCAATCACAAAAAACCCTCCCGGAATAGAGCTGATAACTGGTTCAGCGAAGACTATTTCTATTCTCTTATCCACGAATTATACGCATCTGCCGTCATCTGCTCGACAAGAGCTGTCCACCTCGGCCACTGACGATAACTCTTTTCGATTTGTAAGAACATTACGGAGTGACCATCAGAATTTATCTACGAAATCTAGTACGCAGTCTGTTAAGCTAGAAGCGGTTTCAACTGGGCAACTTACAGTTCTGACTGCTGCTGACACGAGCAATCGGGCTACCAGCAGCTGTGTGTCGTTCACGGCGGTGTGCTCGGGTAACCAGTATGAGGTGCGCAACCAGACCATTAGCGTGGCCAGCGCGGGCACCTACCAGCTGAGCTTCCGCTACATGGCCCCCGAGCGGGCGGTGAAGGCTATCGTACGCATCGACGGCAAGAGCCAGACGGTCAACTGTAGCTTTAGCCGCAACTTCCAGAACCAGCTGGTGGGCAGCGTTGAATTGACGGCGGGTAGTCACACCATCGGCCTAAGCAGCGGGGTTGATGAAGGGTATATCTGTTTTGATCAGGTTTGCATCAAGCCCAGTAGCGAGACGGTCTGCACTCCGCCCTCGGCTCCGGTGGTGAGTGTGTCGGGCAGCGCCCAGCTGTGCAACGGCTCGAGTGTGAATCTGACGGCTAGCGGTTGCAGCGGTACAGTGAGCTGGTCGACAGGGGTGACGGGGAGCAGTCTGGTGGTGAGCACGGCGGGGGAGTACTCGGCCACCTGCTCGGCCAACGGTTGCAGCAGCCCAGCTTCGAACGTGGTCTCGGTGACGGCCTGCACCCCTACTACTACGCCCACGACACCGACCACGCCGGTTGTGTCGACCAGCAGTTGCGTGTCGTTCACGGCGGTGTGCTCAGGCAACCAGTACGAGGTGCGCAATCAGAGCATCAGCGTGACCAGCGCGGGCACCTACCAGCTGAGCTTCCGTTACATGGCCCCCGAGCGGGCGGTGAAGGCCATCGTGCGTATTGATGGCAAGAGCCAGACGGTCAACTGCAACCTGAGCCGTAATTTTCAAAACCAGCTGGTGGGCAGCGTTGAACTGAAGGCGGGTAGTCACACCATCGGCCTGAGCAGCGGGGTTGATGAAGGGTATATTTGTTTTGATCAGGTTTGCATCAAGCCCAGCAGCGAGACGGTCTGCACTCCGCCCTCGGCCCCGGTGGTAAGTGTATCGGGCAGCGCTCAGCTGTGCAACGGCTCGAGTGTGAATCTGACGGCCAGCGGCTGTAGTGGTACAGTGAGCTGGTCGACAGGGGTGACGGGGAGCAGTCTGGTGGTGAGCACGGCGGGGGAGTACTCGGCCACCTGCTCAGCCAACGGCTGCAGCAGCCCAGCCTCGAACGTGGTCTCGGTGACGGCTTGTACCCCTACTACTACGCCTACCACGCCGGTCGTGTCGACCAGCAGCTGCGTGTCGTTCACGGCGGTGTGCTCGGGCAACCAGTACGAGGTGCGCAACCAGAGCATCAGCGTGACCAGCGCGGGCACCTACCAGCTGAGTTTCCGCTACATGGCCCCCGAGCGGGCGGTGAAGGCTATCGTACGCATTGATGGCAAGAGCCAGACGGTCAACTGCAACCTGAGCCGTAGCTTTCAGAACCAGCTGGTGGGCAGCGTTGAACTGAAGGCGGGTAGTCACGTCATCGGCCTAAGTAGCGGGGTTGATGAAGGGTATATTTGTTTTGATCAGGTTTGCGTCAAGCCCAGCAGCGAGACGGTCTGCACTCCGCCCTCGGCTCCGGTGGTGAGTGTGTCGGGCAGCGCTCAGCTGTGCAACGGCTCGAGTGTGAGTCTGACGGCCAGTGGTTGCAGTGGTACGGTGAGCTGGTCGACGGGGGTGACGGGGAGCAGTCTGGTGGTGAGCACGGCGGGGGAGTACTCGGCCACCTGCTCGGCCAACGGTTGCAGCAGCCCAGCCTCGAACGTGGTCTCGGTAACGGCCTGTACCCCCACTACCACGCCCACCACGCCGGTTGTGTCGACCAGCAGTTGCGTGTCGTTCACGGCGGTGTGCTCGGGCAACCAGTATGAGGTGCGCAACCAGAGCGTCAGTGTAAGCAGCGCGGGTACCTACCAGCTGAGCTTTCGTTACATGGCCCCCGAACGGGCGGTGAAGGCTATCGTACGCATCGACGGCAAGAGCCAGACGGTCAACTGCAACCTGAGCCGCAGCTTCCAGAACCAGCTGGTGGGCAGCTTCGAGCTGACGGCGGGCAACCACGTCATTGGTCTGAGCAGTGGTACCGAGGAGGGTTACATCTGTTTTGATCAGGTTTGCATCAAGCCCAGCAGCGAGACGGTCTGCACTCCGCCTTCGGCCCCGGTGGTGAGTGTGTCGGGCAGCGCCCAGCTGTGCAACGGCTCGAGTGTGAGTCTGACGGCCAGCGGCTGTAGTGGTACAGTGAGCTGGTCGACAGGGGTGACGGGGAGCAGTCTGGTGGTGAGCACGGCGGGGGAGTACTCGGCCACCTGCTCAGCCAACGGCTGCAGCAGCCCAGCCTCGAACGTGGTCTCGGTGACGGCTTGTACCCCTACTACTACGCCTACCACGCCGGTCGTGTCGACCAGCAGCTGCGTGTCGTTCACGGCGGTGTGCTCGGGCAACCAGTACGAGGTGCGCAACCAGAGCATCAGCGTGACCAGCGCGGGCACCTACCAGCTGAGCTTCCGTTACATGGCCTCTGAGCGGGCGGTGAAGGCTATCGTGCGCATCGACGGCAAGAGCCAGACGGTCAACTGCAACCTGAGCCGCAGCTTCCAGAACCAGCTGGTGGGCAGCTTCGAGCTGACGGCGGGCAACCACGTCATCGGTCTGAGCAGTGGTACCGAGGAGGGTTACATCTGTTTTGATCAGGTTTGCATCAAGCCCAGCAGCGAGACGGTCTGCACTCCGCCCTCGGCTCCGGTGGTGAGCGTGTCGGGCAGCGCCCAGCTGTGCAACGGCTCGAGTGTGAGTCTGACGGCCAGCGGCTGTAGTGGTACGGTGAGCTGGTCAACGGGGGTGACGGGGAGCAGTCTGGTGGTGAGCACGGCGGGGGAGTACTCGGCTACCTGTTTTGCTAATGGCTGCAGCAGTGCAGCGTCTAACACGGTTTATGTTACTTCCTGTGACTTGCCGAAATGTGCCTTTACCCCAAAAGCAAGTGCCAGCAGTACCGATCTGTCTTGTGGCGCAAGCGTCAATTTATCAGCTAATTGCAATGGTCCTGATTGTGATGGTGTAAACTATTCGTGGAATGGTAACGGAGTGGCCCAGTACGGCCAGTCGGCTACGGTTAACGTACCGAATTCGAATGGTAATTTCATTTATACCGTTACTGCTTCGAAGTTAGGCTGCGTTGCCAAAAAAGATACGGTTACGTTACGAGTAACGGGATGCCCCGAACTAGGTGTGTATTCGTACCGGGGCGATAACTTTGACTATACAGCACCGGGTGAGTCGTCTACTGATGATGCATTCCCCGTTTTTGAAAACGATAAGATTAGAGTCAAACTTGCGCTGCGTAATCAAACTACCGATTCGCAGCAGCCAGGGATGGGAGGAGCTGTTTATCAGATATTTAACAAGCAGCATAATTCGACGCACACACTGTTGTACAACCCGAATCGGTACGACGGCGATGAAAATAGAGTTGTAGATCGTTCGGGTCCACCAAGACGAATCTTCCTGGGTCAAGGCTTGTCCGAGTGTCTCTATGCTTTGCCGAAGCCTTTCTACACCAACGAATTCGACGGTGCGGCTGGTAGCAGCTATCCGGTAGACGGTCAGAACCCACCGGGTTACGATGGAGGACTTGGCTTCAATCCGAACGAGGCTGGGGACGATTTTATGAATAGCGGTCAGTTGTTGAAGTTTGGTCGAATATCATCGGGTTTCTACACGAAAACGAGACCACCTATTTACGGACAGAATCGACTGTATGTTGGTGACCAGGTCATTTTCGAGAAGTGGGGTACCCTGGACGACCGAGCGCTCGATCTCCACTATCAGTCTACGTTTAACCGGACTAGTTATGCTGGGCGGCACGTTACGAAATCGCAGGAAAATCCTTGCTTGTATGTCAATGGACTGCGGGTTTTCAAATGGTATGATGGAGACCGTCCGTACTCCAACGATGGCGTAACGACAATTGCACCTGAGACAGGGCCGAGCAATCGCAATGGGGTTGGTAAAAACGGTGGCAGACCGAACGGCGTTTATCTGTCAGAACCTTGGATATGGGTTGGCGGAACCGATGGGTTTGGTATCGGCCTGATGCTAAAAGACAACATTAAAGCCGCTTACGGTTTCTGGGGTGATGGCGGTTTCGATGCCGCTAACCCATCGATGGGAGGAACCTATGCTTCAATTACCTCGTCACCTGCCGAAATCCTGGACAACAATATAATCTGGCGGCATACGGCTAAAGTGATTGTTGGTACCGTCGATGAAGTGCGGGCTTACGTTTATGCACAGTCTTACCGCCCTGATCGTACACCGAAGTTCAAGTTCAACCGCCCAGGTCGGGAAGGATGGAGCTTAAACTCGGGCGATGGTGACGATGTCCACACCTGGGATGACACGTTCAACGGAAAGTCGCGTCAGGGCTGGAAGGTATACCTCAGCAACGGAGCACACGCCGTTATGCAGTCGCCCGGTGTATGTTGGGAGACCAGCCAGTTCAACAAGTTTTACATTCGCTACAAATATTCTGGTAATCAGACAAAATGGTCGTTGAAATTCCAACGTAACCGTCAGAAAAGTGATGGTCCGCTTGATTTGTCAAACAATAACCGGTTTGTCGATGAGGATAAAGTCCGGTTTGCCAATGGAAGCGCCGACGCTCCGATTCAAACGGTTCTTTTTGACGTAATTCCAGACGGACAGTGGCATACGGCGATAGTTGATTTGTCAGGCAACACTGCCTGGCAGGGTGTGGTCAGTCAGATCTCGATTAAGCCGCATGCGTACAACGACGGTCGTTCTTACAATTCGGGTGAATATTGCATAATCGATTGGATCAACTCCGAAAATAGAGATCCGTTCCCTGACTGATTTATTCGATAGAATAGTAGCTTTCTTATCTAAAAAGTGCTGATTACGCCGTAATCAGCACTTTTTGTTGTTGAGTAGACCAGTTGAAACGGAACAGGCGTTAATTGTCAGTTGATCTACTGCACAAAATGCGCTATATATCGTGTTGAACACGCCTTATGGCTAAGAAGCGATTGAGACTTAATTGACGTGGTGGATCGGTCAGGAGAGGCTGACACGGTTAGTGAATAAGTTAGATTAGAGGACTCGTATCGTCTGAGATAAGTAGCCATTTATTGAACGACAAAAACAGCGGATGAGTACTGACTCCCAATTAGTTGGTTCATGGCGATATTGGTCTTGTTGTGGTGTCGGTTTCTCAAAACCGACACTTTGCGGCTTGTATCAATGTCGGTTTTGAGAAACCGACACCACAGCAAAAGACTGCATTTAAGGGCCTAATCCTGTTTAACGCAATTGATGGCGTGACACGGTCAATGCTAGTGCCGTTTCTCCGCGGCATCGAAAATCGACGCTAGCACAGTGGGGAAGTAAACAAGACACGTTTATAAACCTGACTGCGTTTGCTTAGATGATAAGCCCCTGTGAGATAATTATTGCCCCTTGTTAGCGCAGTATCATAACTGTTCCTGTCAATCGTTTTCTGGGCTCGCCGTAGTTGATTTCGTAAGCATAGGCCCCATTGGGTAAGTCTTTTCCGTCGAACGGCGTTTCGTAATCGATTGAATGAAAAACAACGGTTCCCCAGCGGTTAAATACCGTTACTTCTACATTCTTGATCTTTTCTATGTTGCGCAGTACCCAAACGTCATTGTTACCATCGCCGTTTGGTGTAAATGCATCCGGGATATACAAGCGCGATTCAACGTAGACAATCATACTATCTGCCGATTGACAACCAAACTGATCCCGAACGGTCAGCGTGTATAAGGTGCTGGAAGCAGGAAAAGCAGTCGGGCGGGCAATGGACGCATTATCTAATCCAGCAGACGGACTCCAACTGTATCGATAGTTCGTATTGACCGGACCTGGTAAGCTAGCCGATGCGCCGGGCTGAATCGTTAGGTCGGTGGGTAAATCCAGAGCGGGCAACGCCCGGACAAGCACCGTTCGTTGCGCAGTTATGACCGGGCAAGCCGTATTTCCGGTAACAGTGTAGGTTACCTCGTGCGCGCCTATTCCGGCTTGTTCTGGCCAGAACTGATTGCCCGATACCCCGTTCCCGCTGAAGATTCCCCCCGCTGGCGTTCCTGTTAGTAGTACGGGCGCGTTATCCGTTCCGCAGAAAGGAAGAATTGAATCCAGCGAAACCGTTGGTTTGTCTACTTCCGTCAAAGACCAGTTGGCTGATACGGCTGAGCATCCGTTGGCATTTGTGACCTGAACCTGGTAAATTCCTCCGCTTTTTGCGGCCAATGTGGTGGCCTGAGCACCGGTTATAACGGTTTCGTTCTGGAGCCAGGTGTATTGCAATGATGATTCGCTGGCTATGGCGGTTAGCCTGACATTCAGTCCACGACAAAGCTGGGTAGGCCCGCTAAGTTTGACCGTGGGCACTGTTGACGCTGAAATTGTTTTAAGTCCCGATAGGGTGGTACAGGAATTTACATTTCCAACGAGAACGCTGTACAGGCCAGCGGTACCCGCTTCGTAGGTCGCCGATGTAGCCCCGCTGATGGGTGTCCCGTTCCGTTGCCATTGATACGTTAATCCATTGCCCGTATTGGCTTGTAAACGAAGCGAATTTCCTGGACAAAAACCGGTGGCAGTTGTAAGAATGGACGCTTCGGGCGGCTCGTTCAGCGTGACTGGTAACGGGGTGGAGTGACCGGTGCATCCGTTCGCATCAGTAACCGTAACGCTATAAACACCCGCTAAGTTGGTCTTGTAAAAAGAGCCTATTTCACTCGCAATCACTGACGTATCGCGTTGCCAGCGGAAGAGGGTGCCGGTTGCGGTAGCCGATGAAGTAGCCGTGATTGTAAACGAATTTCCGTTGCACAACGCTCCGGCTGCATTATTTATCGTTAGATTGACGGTTGGATTTGGACTGATCGAGACAGAAACTGGTGCTGAAGTGGCCGATCTTGGGCAGGCCATCTCTTTGGTAACGGTCACCGTATACCGTCCCGCCTGTCGGGCGACGAGCACCGAGTCTGTCGCACCCTCAATGGCGACGTTGTCTTTATACCATTGGTAATCTACATCCTGCAACGGCGTTTTGGCGTTGAGTTGAACGGCTCCATCCTGGCAGATGACACTTTTAACCAATTCCGCTGGCTTATCCACCGCCGAAACAATGACTTTAGGCGTTATCACCGCTGGGCATTCCTTTACCTGAAGCGCTAGTTCACGGCGTATTTCAAAGCCTTTGAACGAGTCTTGGTAGAGTTCCGCTTTGACGACATAGCGATACGTACCGACCTTCGTTGGTGTTCCGGTAATCTCGCCTTTTGGATTGACCTGCAACGGACTGCTGCTTTCCATAAACGCGTTAGCGCCGTAGCCATTCGCCCAGTTTACTTCTTTCCTGGGTGTGGTGGCATTGCCCGTCAGAGGAGTGGTGAGGGAATACGTGATCTTGTCGAAATTAACACCCGCATACGCACGCGTGTCGATCCGGACAGGCTGATTGACGCAGGTTTCTATACGCGAAGGCACATTGAAAATACCACCAAAGGAGCTTTTAAGCGCGGAGACGTTGTATTTGCTGCGGTCCCCAAACTCCAGATAGTACACAACGGGACCCGTGCCGTTCACGTTATTGCTGACTTCCCGACAGCAGACGGGTTCGGTGGTGACAAAATAGCCTTTCGGGTCATTTACTGAGGGTAGAAAATTAACCGACCCGAAATATACGACGCTGTTTATTCTCGAGGAATCGCCGTTGCAGGCTGCCGGTAACGGGGTGTTCTGACCGTCGATGGCAGAGCCCCGAACCATCATAACGGTTGCTACTGAGCTACTATCCTTTTTGCGGTACACATACGCTTTGATCGACGGGGGAAAGTTGTCGAATGACTTGGCGCTGGTGAAATAAGCGGCTCTTAACAACAGCGCCGACAGTTCTTCGGCGTTACCGTTGAAGTCCTCTAACTGTCCACCAATGATGGGTAACAGACCGCCACTGCCACACTGATTCGCGCTGATCGTGGTCGCGACTGATAATGTAGTGTCGGGGCAGACACCTTGTTGCCGTAGACTTATGGTGTAAGCGCCCGATTGATTTACGACCAGCGTTGGCCGTGTAGCGCCATTTATATCTACACCATCCCGTTGCCACTGGTACGCAACCGCCGAAACGGAGGCTGTACCCGTAATTGCGTTTAGCTGCACCTGATCGCCCTGGCAAAATGACGCGCTTGCCCGTTTGTTGAGCGATCCGACCTGGGTTATTTTAATGGTAGGTGTAACCAGCGGAGGACAACGTTGAGCATAAGCCACTGAAACAGTAAGGAGACTAATTAATACCCAGTAAAGATGCTTCATTTAATTAGCCTTCTCGTTAATCATTAATTGGATAAACACCTGTATCTAAATGGCTTTTAGTAAGGCCGTTGGGTTGTCAAAAAGGAGTCAGTGGTGTGGTATTGAATCACTATCGACCAAATCTTTCAATAATGGTCGCAGCATCAGCCAACAATTGCTGACCTGATGTACGCTTTTGTTTGAAAATTAGATTGATGTATTACTTTAATAAGTTACCTTTTATAGTAAAATATGTTTTTGAGTTTACTAAAACAATTATAAATGTAGTCAAAAAGAGATAATCATAAATGATATTCCTATTCTATAATCTAGATTGTAGATGGATGTAAATATTACAATTACACTGTTGTATCTATTTGTAACCTATTAGTAAAATAGTTAATAATTAACTGTGATAGCATAGTTAGAGAGAGCCGTCAATCTTTAGATCGATTTTGTAGGATATTATCGAAGCGAACGGTAAAAGAAAGACGCTTCAAATGCATCTCTGCACCGAGCGCCTGTACGATTCCTGAGAACTTTAACGTGGTTCTTTCTGCGCTGTTGTGAGGCTAGCTCACTGATTGGGAGTGGCTGTAACGCTAAGTAACCGCATGATCGATCCTTTCTCCAGATTGTTCTGTGGGTTAAGCAAGCATATCTGATTGATAACGCCATCCCAGCCGCTTCGTCCACTCAATGAAAGTTCGTACGTGTGAACTTGTCCGTCGCCATTTATAGGAAAATCAATGTAACGCTCCGGAACATCGTAGAAATCAATGTCCTCCGGCTTACGCCAGACCAATCTGGCAACCGTCGCTTTTGTAGTAAAAGCAGCCCGGACGTACATTTTGGGAAGATCACCCGCCCGCCAGAAAACAAGGGGGCTACTCACCCGAAAATTAGCTTTGGTCGTATCAGCCCGTTGCCAATACACGTTTAGTTCGTTCTGGATGGGCCATCCTTTGTCTTTGGCATTGTAATAATACCAGCCCTGCCGATCCTGCGTAAATCGGTAAGCCGGAGCCGTTGCGGGACGTGGCTGGCTGTAAGCAAACTGCCGGATGTCGTCCAGCGATCCCAATACCAACGTGTAGTCGTACTCATAAAGGCCATTGTGATCAATAACTGCAAACGGGCTACTATTCATATACGTGCTTTCAATAGCATACTCGCCCCCTACGCGTGTTGGGATCGAATAATCGTTGACCGCGAAACGAAACTCATTGGCTCTGTAGAGGCCAAGTCCGCGTCCCTGCTGGTTAAGAATGGCTACCCAGTTTTCGGTACCGTAGCGGTAGTTGTTATCAACCGTAGTGTTCTCCAGCACGGCACCGTTGGTAAAGGGTTGCGAGCCTACGTACGACACCAGCCGATACCACGGAGCATTCATGTTTATGCAGGGAGCCTCCTGGGTACGGGCTTCATACTGAGTGGCATCTGTCCGGTAAACCGTTGTCCGACTCCTGACATGAACCGTATTATCTTTCAGTTCCATCCAGTGCTCCATGACGCAATCCGCTGGTTCGTCAAAAATCGGCCAGATAAGCGGTACCGTTTTTACGTACAGCTGGTTTTGATTCTGTTGATAACTAACGATACGCGCCGGATGGTTGAAATAATCGCCCGTTTGCACAGGGTTCCATCCCAGATTTCGCCATACGTAGACTGGATCTTTGCCATTCACCGAATAAGGATAAGGGCCAGCGTAAAGTGATGTTTGTAACTGACGGCCCAGATCATAATTATTGATCATATTTTCTGAGCTGCTCGCTTCAGAGAGGTAGGTAATCGCTCCGCCCATGTTGAGGTCAATGCCTAATTTCACTTTATCGTTTGAAATATATAATCGTTTGGTTGGCGGAAGCGGGAATTGGGGCGGTGGTGTGTTTGGATCTGATGGATTGGATGGTGGGGTGTAAGGAGCCGTAGCCGGAAAGTCGCTTGAGCAGTTCAGGGTCAGTACACCAATAAGCGCACAGCAAACGTAACGATAAAAAGGAGCCAGGGTCATAGCGAAAAAGAAAGGGTTCAGAACAATTGAGTAAAAAAACTTTCTGCTATAAACTTAACAGAAAAGGGTATCGATTGATACTAAAAGTACGATGATCAACGAATTGTTGTTCTGATGAACTGGTATTTACGAATGAAATTTATCGTATATTTTTGTTGATGTATTATTCTTTTTGCGCGAAAATAATCTGTAACTAAAACTGTACACCTTTGGCTAATTCTGTATAAAAATAGTACAAATCAGTTATTGACGTTTTAACAAAACACTAATACCAAGTATAAAAGCGTGGTGTACTTCAATAGAAGTCTATCTCTTTTAATAAAAAGATCACTAGTAAATAAAATCATTTCATCCATTAGATCCTATTTAACTAGTATGTTTGCGCCCTTATCTATAGTACAAACTTTATCATGCCTCCTATTAATTCGTTGCATCTCTATCTTGAACGAACGCTTTTAACGGACTCCGCCTGGACAGTAAAAGCATTATTGTTATTACTACTCGGGTCTGTATTCTTTAATGTTGGATTTGATTTAAAGCACTTTGTTTATTTAAAAAATTTTATTGCTCTTGTCAATGGTCACCCTGACCCCAAGCTGTGTTGCTATTTCTGGACTGATGTTGAATACCAAACGACAGACTGGTTCATGCAAAAGCTGCAAATTTGGGATACGGTTCACCAAGCTAATATGCGGCTCCGTTTATTTTTACCTGTATTATGGTCATTTTTCCATTCAATACTGGCCATTTATCTGCTACAGGTAGCACTGGGTATTGCGCAGATGTATATGATTTTACGTCTTGTCTATGAACATACGCAAGACCGGCTTCAGGCATTTTATTTCACAGCAGGTTTTAGCGGTTTGTATGCAGGGGCAGCTTATTATCTGGACGTTTATGCCTACGGAGATGCGTTTGGTTACGCCTTCTTAATCGCTGCTCTTTTTTTTCGTCGCCCATTTTTTATTGCGTCTGCTATTTTTCTGGCGGCCTGGGTGGATGAGCGAACTCTTTTCAATGCATCATATATAGTTTTGTACCACTGGCTGGCTTTGTACCGACCAGATCGTGAGCAGCCTATACTGTTTAGAGTAAAGAAGCCAACTCCGCAGGCACTAGCCGTTATTGCAGGTGGTGTTGTGTATATGGCCGTTCGTGTTTACTTGTCTAAGCACTATCACATCGCTATGTCTATTGGTGGCCCGTCGCTGTTTTTTCACGTGAGGGAGGCCATTAGGAGTTTCGGGATTCGGTTATACAGTGGTTTCGAAAGTTTCTGGCTTTTAATCGTTAGTATGATCGGAACGCTTATTTACTATAAAAAATACATTCTGCTCGCTATGATCCTGCCGCTGCTGGCTGTTACAACGTTTACGATGCTTATGGCTGGTGATTTTACGCGTACAATTTCCTACGGTTTTCCAATTATTTTTCTTTCTTTTTCGATTTGCCGACAAGTCTACGAAAATGATCACATGCGGCTGCTCCTCTTATCCATTAGCTTACTGGCCACCCTATTCTTTCCATTAATTTATTAACGCATAACTAAATTCTAAGACTTATCTTTGGTAGTTGAGGTTGGTAGGGATAATAGGGTACACTGCCTGATTAGTTGGCCAATCAGTAAGTATGCACCCAACCACCGGCTTTGATAAAATCTTTTTGACAGAAGGGTATAGGCCACGGCAATGCGTTAAAGCTGCCTAACACGTCGTATGAATTATTTACTTTCAGGATTGCAGGCAGTGCTGATGACGTATCTACTAGCCAGTAACATTGGTGGCTGCACGATTAACGTACCGGGCTACGAACAACCGACCCCAGCGGTTAAACCAGCACCAACGTTGCCCCCAATCACTGCACCTTTTGTGTATGATGTACCCGCTACGCAGTCGGATTGGACGGGCTATAACGAAACCGTCATCAATGATCGGCTGGTGGGTGCTACGTCTGTTCAGGAGTCAAATTCGTTGCAGTTAGAAGTTCGCAAAAATTACGGGGCGGCCATTCAGATTTACGATAAAGTAACAAAGCAGCAGTTAATCAACTTCAAAGACCTCGGGCGTGAGTCAGGCATGGGTACGTACGGGGGGCCGCGTAGTTTCGCGGATGATTCACCCAACTGGAAAAATATTGGGTATAACCCCTTGCAGGCTGGTGATGACGGGGGCAATGCCGCGCCTATCCTGTTTCATGGGTTCATTAATGGCTGGATTTACACGAAATCACAGAGTTTGTCATGGGCTCACAAGGATGCCCGAAAACTGCCTTTTTATTACGAACAATGGGTCCGTCTCGATGGCAACAAAGTGCACGTCAAAGTGCGCCTGACGCATCAGCGACCGGATAAAACGTTTTACGAACCCGAATCGCAGGAGTGGCCGTTTATGATGATCAATGGTGCGCGGAAGGTTCATTTTTACAATGGTGATAAGCCGTTTACATATGACGCTACGGCCATTACGGATGGTATCGAGAGTAAAGGGAACGTAACTGCGGTAACATACAGGGGGCCTCATTTTGGTGTGACTGAACCTTGGCAAGCGGTTGAGATAGGTGTCAATCGGTTTATCGGCTTATATTCACCTGGCTACTTCTTGGCTAATTACAGTGTAGACAACATTAGTGCAAACGAAAGTTGGGAGGGTGGAAATACAAATACTTACGTAGCGCATGTGCCGATGGTGCATCTGGATTCGGACAACGTGTGGTACAAAGAGTACACGTACATTGTTGGTACGGAGCAGGAGATTCGAGATTACGTGTACGCGCAGGAACGCTTCAACCAGCCCGATTTTATTTTCAATAAATTCAACGGGCGTAATGGATGGGCTATTTTTGACGGAGGCTATGATCAGAAAGAGCCATTCAAGACGGATAACTGGCAGGCTACGTTGACTGGCAAAGAAAGTTTAAACAACGCTTATAACGCCAAACTGATATCACCCTGGGGGAGCTGGAAAGCCACTGATTTTAACGAAGTGTACCTGCGCATGGCTTACAGCGGTTCTCCCGGTACAGGAGCACGGGCACCACTACGCCTGACATGGGTTACAAACGGTCAGGCACCTGATGGTATCGATCCTGCTTTCCCAAATCAAAATAAGGTTCGCTTTCCCAACGGCATACGTAATAGCCCTAACCAGTCGATTCGTTTCGAGGCTATTAACGATGGGAAATTCCACACTTATAAATTCAATTTTGCCAGTCAGCCAAACTGGAAAGGAATAATTCAGCAGTTTGAAATTGCCCATGAATCGACACAAACTTACGTAGCGCCGGGTGAGCAATTTACCTTGCACTATTTCGGTACTCGAAACCCAACTGAGTAAACGATCTTACTTTATTGACCCGTGGGCAGGTTTGTAACGAAGCTGAGACAACGGCCATTTAGACTAATGAAGTTGTGGAGTTGGCGGAGCCGCCCCTGCGGTTTTCGAACCTAATTCCATAACTTCATTAGCTGTTTTATGAAACTGGTGCTGCCGCTAATGCTTTAAAATTGATTTCTGAATTAATACCTACACCGCTTTTTTTCTCACAAGACTATACGTGGATATAATGCTATTGTATCTATGATTCATACAGTAAATTTATGCCTTTTAGTCGGCGAAATAGAAATTTTTCTTATTCATTGTATGCAATCAATTTTAATTTGTAATGATGCGTACAACGTAAATATAGTCGTCACCAATACATAGAATTCAATACTTACCAATTAGTACATAGGTGCATATTTTTGCTTTTCTGATTTATAAAAATTAAAAAACTTATTTTTCGATTTTATACTAATAATCTGAGTACTTTGCAGCTAATAATTTACGCCCAATAGTTATGAAAAGCTGAGATAAATTTTTACTGTATACACAGTGATTGATTACATATTGATAATATATATTTTTTGTTAATCAATTAGTATACGTTTTGTTAAGCTAGTTATAGTTAGTCGATTTTTGCCACTTCTTATCAAGCCAATTTATCAATTAATGAAGCTATCAATACGCAATACTTTTTGAATCTGATTTCGCTTTTATCCACTATAACATGGTTGCTGTACCTGATCGGTTTCATCTGGCTGATCCTTATAAAACTAGCGTTGCTGGCCAAAACTATACTTGGTATGTAGCGATCAGCTTGCCTATTTTAGTACATCTTTGGATGGTCTACCGGTTGGCGGTTAATATACCTTACATTGATGACTACACGTTTCTGGTGGATTGTATCGACTCGCAGATAAAGCAACTGACGTTGACCGACTACTTGAGCCGTCTTTTCCACCCACACGGCGAGCATATTATTTTGTTCGCTCGTCTAACCGCTCTACTTGACTATTACATTGAAGGAAGCCTGAATTTTCGTACGCTGTTTATCGTCGGTAACTTAACGTTTGTTGGCTCGGTGTATAATTTATACCGACTTGCGCAGCGTGGTGGTCTGAAACCAATGTACTTTTTGCCGGTAGTTCTTCTACTTTTTCAGCCTCAGTTTTACGAAAACACTACTACATGGGCTATTTGTGCCTTGCAGCATCTACCCGCCTTATTTTTTGCTTTTTTGGCGTTTGATTTAATGAGTCGTTCGTCAGAAAAAGCCTTTTTTCTGAGTTTACCAATCGCCTTTCTTTCGGTCTTTTCTAACGGGAACGGACTGATCGTGTTCGCTATTGGTCTACTGATAATTTTGCTTTCCGCAAGCCGTACTCGGTTGTTTGTCTGGCTGATTTTTACAGCATTAAGTCTAGGGTTGTATGTGTACGTTCATCATACAACTCACTCTCCCGAAATAGGAAGTAATTTAAAACATCCCTTACGGGTGATAGCCGGATTTTTTCTGATGGCCGGCTCGGTAGGCTTGCTATTTAGCCGGTCAATCGGTCTGTTAATGGCTATTGGCTTGTGTGAAATAGCTTTTGTCGGTTTTTTGATTAGTCAAACCGTAATTCGACATTTAACCATTAAGAAACCTCTTCTGCATTTCTCGGCCTGGCTTCGTCAAATTCGTTCCTCTCTACCAATTACAGGATCTTTTGTCGTGCTCTCGGCCTGCTACCTGTACGTCGTGCTTACCTTGCTGACTATTTCGTTTGCCCGGAGTCTTGGCTGGTATCCGAGTTTACTGCTGCCACGTTTTCTGTGGTTTGCTGCTATGGGTACGGCGACCGGTTATTTGCTTACCTTACTCTGGCTCAAAACAAGATACCGATTGCTGGCCAGCCGCGTGGCATTAGCAATTGCCTTGATCATATACTGCCTGTCTTACTGGGTCAATTTAGGTGAGCTAAGAAACGTAAGGCAATTATTGCTGAGTGATACGCACAACTGGCGTGCGCACAAGATGCTTATTTCAATGCCCGTTAGTACAAACCAACACGACCATTTTTACAGCAGCATATTACAAGCTGCTGTACAGAAAGGAGTGTATAAACTTCCGGCATCTCCATTAGACACAGACCCTCGCAAAGCCATTTCGCTGCCACCGATTGCTGGCCCACTGGTACAGGATAGTAGTTTCGTAATGGGCGAACGGCGTATTCATTGCTTATCCATCAATAGCGATTTGCCAGACGGTACTATGTTCGACTCGCGAGACGTTTACTTATTGGTTAAGTCAAGTACGCATACGTTTATATGGCCCGTTAACCGAAGCCAGACGAAGCTGGCCTACTACTTGCAGACGGGGGTGTCAAACTGGAAAGCCAGTACCGTCTGGATGTGTGCCGATCAATTACCCTTGGCGAACTACCAGCTTAGTTTAGCCTGGCTGGATAATAAACAGTGGGTTATACAGCCAAGTCATCAGTCAATGACGATGGAAGAGGGAGAATAAGTAACGAAAAGGAGAGTATATTGCTGAGGTAGCCTACCCAAATTAATGGTTGTATGCTGCCTACTGATGCGGAACGCTGTGATCTTCAGATTTAATCGATCTTTAATTAACATAAAACAGTCGAGGCATGTATTTAAGGCATGTTTACATTGAGAAGGAATTAATAACGCTTGGTTGCTTTTGCGGCCGAGCGTTTTTGTTGACCAGGCGTACAACTATTGTTCATAAATGCCGATCTTTCCGGATATTTAGTCCATATCGGCACGATCTTGGCTCTAGTTGTGGAGTAACTACAATTTTTAAGGGCGTGTATCCGCTTGTCAGGCAGTGCAAAATGCCTTTGATTGGACTGGCTTCAATCCCAATCGATACGCTTTAATGTGACTCCACAAGATCGTAAAGTCTTAAAAGAGAACTGTTCAAAACGCATTTCGTAACTATTGGCTACATGCCTTACCGCTATTTGTGAAGGCATCATCCAAAAGCCAGGGTTAGAAAGTACTTCTTTAATTAAAAGCGTATGTCTCTGTTTGTAAATTCGTACATATGGCAGCTTAGCGGTTGTCTGGCAGTAATGGTTAGTGCTTATTACGCCTTAGATCGCTGGCCAGGAACAAAAGTTTTTACGCTATTTTATAAACAGGTAAAGCAGTTCCTTACGGTGCCACCGGTAAATTATCAGGAAAGTACCTGGCCGGGCGAAGTAGATGGTATTTCGGGAAACGGCGATGCTTCACCCGCCAAACCGATCGTGGCTAAATCCGAATCGATACCCGCTACCACCTCGGTGTCGAAGTTTACTGTCACAATGAATTAGCCAACTGCAAAGCGGTTTAAAAAATACGTATTCCGAGATAGGCATCCTGAGTCAACCGCAGCTTACGTTCTTCTACGGGTGCTGATGGCTTTGACCCATTCTGTGTTGTTACACCGCTGGCAATGGTGTTCACTCTGCGTGATCCGTTCTACGTGGCCGCAGGTAGTACACGCATAAAGCCCTGCTTCTGGAAGTGTACAGCTTTTCTTCTGGTAGACTTTAGGTAGAATCGGTAATCCCGGCCTAACGTCATCGTCGGTATAATAAAAAAAGCTGACGTTACCATTTGTCTCCAGCAAAGCGGTTTGTACCTGACCAACGTGCTCGATGTTCTGCTGACGCATCTCCGAAAAGAATTCGTCTTTGGCATACATCTGATCGCTCGCTTCCAGTAAAGCAAACATGCCGTCTTCAATGATGTAAACAGGCTCTCCCTCCAACACGCTCTCGAAGCGTTCGCTACGGGCAGCCAGCCAGGTGATAGAGCGATAAAACAGCAGAATAGTCGCAAAAACAAGCAGAGCCGGGAGTATAGCGTTCTCTTCGTTAAACATTGGATCGCCTGCCGCTGAACCCAAGCCAATGATAATCGCTACTTCAAATATCGACAGCTGACGAATACCTTTTTTACCTGATAGCCGCAAGAAGGTCAGGATCAGGGTAAACATGATCAAGGTTCGGATGACAATCTGCGTGGCTAAGCTCCAGTCGAGGTCATTGATAAATACCTTGTTGAAATCAATCTCCATATAGTCATGAATGGTGTACAGTTCATGTAGCCAACGCTTGTATACTGGATTACAGTCTAAAAGAGTAAAACAAGTATTCACTAATCGGCACTCCCTACAAACTTGCATATTAACCTTTATGTTGAGCTGTGTTGGGCCTATCGATTCGTTGAGATACCGTATGAGGGCCGAAGAGTTGTGTTTGCGATAAGTATAGCCACTGAGTGAGCACAAGCCAGAAGCCGGCAATAGGACGCACTGCTGGCAGAATACTATTAAACAAACGCTGAAATCTTACTTAACTCAAAACGCTGGTACAATTAGGAGTGTTTTTGGGCAATTTACGATAGTTGCTTGGGCAAAATACGCCCACTTTTGAGGCACTATTGATGATCATATTCTATAGCGCTATATGATTCTTTTAAACAAGGTCATTTCTTCCTGATCAGCGCATATGTAGTTTTTTGCGTAAGTAGAAGCGTCTATCAATGTACTTATTATCAAATATTTACATATTTCTACTTGTGCAGGTTTAGCTAGTTTAATTTCTTTTCTAAAATCCACATTTTCCACTTACTTGCTTATGTTCATTTCTACTGTCTCTTCAAATCGGTCACGAAAGAGTAGCCGATTAACAACCGGGCTGTTCATGCTAGTCTGCATCATTCTTGCTCAGATGGCCACAGCGCAAACGTCCTCGTTCACTGCCGCCAAAGTCGATGCGGGCCAAGAATGCAACTGGCCCTTCAATGCTGTTGCCACTAATCCAGCCGATAATAAAGTTTACGCTTTTTGGCGAAAAGGTGCTGGCGCCGGTGCCACCTACAAGCTTATTCGTTGGGACAATCCTGGCTGGACTACCTTGAGCACATTCACAACGGCGAATGGAACTTCGTCGTCCGTTAAAGTACCCGACTTTGGTGACGCAGCGGATAAAGTGTCCCTGGCTATTGACAAGACTGGTCGTTTCCACGTTGTTTTCAAGGGAATAGCCTTGTCTACAGTCAACGACGGGGTCTGGTACGGGACTAGCGCTGACGGAGTCAACTGGTCCTTTCAACCCGTAGATATTCTGCCAGCGAGTGCAGCGAATGAATCGCTATACGATGCAGTTATTGAAATAGATAAGCAAAATCAACCACACGTCGGCTTCCGGTCCAATACCACAGTCACACCCCGGACCTACCGGCTTCGGTACTTCCGGCTAATCGGGGGTAATTGGGTGGGGGAAGATGCCTTTGCTCAATCGGGAAGCTCCAATGGAGGAACTGTCTCAAATGAAATCGGCCAATTCGATCTGGCCGTTGACGGAGACGCAAAAGCTCACTTTTCTTTTCGGCGGGAAACGAATGGAACAGGTAGGGACGGTAGCCTCTACTACGTTACTAATACGACGGGCAGTTGGTCATCACCGCAGCTGTTAGCGCAAGGGAACACCGATCAGGCGCAGGCTGAAACCAACACAATTGACACCGATGCCAACAACAAGGTACACATCGTTCACTCCGATTACCAAAACAATCTTTACTACACCACCAACGTTTCCGGCTCGTTTGTAACCAGTCAGATCAATGGAAATGCCAAAGGAGAAACCTATACGCAGCACACGCTGCAAATAAACGAAAATGGGGATAAGTTCTTGGTTTATAACGATGATCGGGGGAGTCCCACTCGGCTTAATTACGCATATCAGCTGGCAGGTACGTCAGGCAGCAACTGGACAGTGGGTACCGCTTTCACGCCAAATGATGTTGCCCGGGGAGGCAACTACTTTTCGGGTCTGATGACAAAAGACAGACGTATTATAACGTTATTCGATAACTCCACAACGAATGTTCGTGGCCAGTGTTCGGAATTTCAGCGTGATTTGTGGTACGCTACAGCGACTGTACAAAACGTTCCAGTACAGCAGGCTCCTACGGTTACCACAGCTACTCCGGCTAGTGTAGCCAGCACCTCGGCCATCCTGGGCGGCAACGTGACGGCCGACGGGGGCGCTACCGTTACCGAGCGGGGTATCGTCTACAGCGCCAGCAACAACCCGCCCACTACCGCCAACGCCACCAAGCTTCAAATCGGCTCAGCAACGGGTAGCTTCTCGCAAACGATCACCGGCCTGTCGACCAGTACCACCTACTACACCCGCGCCTACGCCATCAACAGCGCCGGTACCAGCTACGGCGCTACCCAGCAGTTTACTACCACCGCCCCGCTAGCGGCCAGCATTAGTGCCCGGACTAACGTAACTTGTAACAACGGTACCAATGGCTCGGCTACCCTATCTATCACTGGTGGCACGGCTCCCTTCATCATCGACTGGAAACCGGGTAACCCCGCTGGCGATGGAACCGCCACGATCACGGGCTTGAGCGCAGGTTCCTACACCGCCATCGTCACCGATACCTACGGTGCCACCGCCCAGGCCATCGCTACCATTACCCAGCCACCCGCTCTGGTGCTCAGCATTAGCCCCTCGACCACCACCGTCTGCGGTGGAACGGTTACGCTGACCGCTTCGTCAACCAATGCGGTCAATCCTAGCTTCGTCTGGACAGGCACCAGCCCCACCAGCGGTCCAATGGTTACGGTTAGCAGCACAGGTACCTACTCGGTCACGCTGACCGATGGCAGTGGGTGCAAGGCGGTGGCGTCGGCAGCGGTGACCATCAACCCGGTACCTAATCCGACGATTGTGGGTCTGGCCAGCGCCTATTGCAAAAACGCGACAGCAGTTACGCTCGTGGGTAATCCTTCGGGGGGCAAGTTCACCATCGATGGCAATACGGCCGCCATATTAGACCCGGCAGTGTTATTAGTGGGGCAGCACACGGTGGTATACTCTTACACCAACAGCAGCGGCTGTAGCAACACGGCTTCTCAGAATGTCACCATCAATGCACTGCCAACCGTCAGCATCACCGGTCTGGCCAGCGCTTACTGCCAGGACGCTACCACAGTCACACTAGCTCCGCTGGGTTCACCCGCAGGCGGCAGCTTTACCATTGACGGCAACTCAGCGACAGTCTTCAATCCGATCATGCTTTCCATTGGGGATCGCCAGGTGGTTTATCGCTTCACCGACAACAATAGCTGCACCAACTCCGCCAGCCAAACCGTTACCGTCAAGGAGGTACCCACCGCTCCGGTGATGGTCACCCAGGCGGGTAATCCCTACCCGGCAGGCGTCAGCAACCTGACCATCTCCCAGAACGTAGGTAATGTGATCCTGACCGTCTCAGGTTGTACAGGTGGCACCATCAACTGGAACGGGGGCAACGCCACCACGCTGGCCGTCTCCACCAGCAGCCAGGGCACCCAGTCCTTCTCCGCCACCTGCACCCGCAACGGCTGCACCAGCCCAACCGCCACGGCGACCGTCACGGTAGTAGCGCCTACGCTCAAAGTGCTTTCGCGTGATCCTGACAACGGCCAGCTGGGTAACAACACCATCAAGCCCTACCTGATCCTGCAAAACGTGGGTCGTGACCCGTTCGCCTATAGCAACATCACCTTGCGCTACTGGCTAACCACCGAGGATAACGTGGGCCTTGTCTTCCAGAAGAACTTTGTGGCCATCGGTCAGGGCAATCTGACTGTGCGGTATGTGCCTATTAGTCCGGCGCGTCAGGGGGCCACGGGCTACATCGAGTACAGCTTCGGTGGGGGCGCGGGCAATCTGGCACCGATGGGCGATTCGGGACCGTTGGAGTTGCAGGTCTACAAAGAGAACTACAGCAGCTTCTTCCAGCCTGATGACTACTCGTATATCAACAACAGCAGCTACACGCTCAACCCCCGCATCACGGCTTATCAGAACGGCACCATTTTCTACGGTGTTGAGCCGACAGGCACGGGCAGTACTCGTGTGGCCTCGCAGGATGAGGGTCGTGGTTTAGCGGTGAAGGTGCTGGGCAACCCGGTGGTGGGTCCATCGGCGGAGGTCGAGATCAGCGGAGTGAGCGGTCAGTCGGTGGAGCTGAAGCTGGTTGACTTGCAGGGCAAGCCGGTGCACGGTCAAACGATTCGGCAGGCGGGCTGGTTGGAACGGGTGAGTTTGCCCCTGGGCACCGCGCAGGGCATGCTTTTGCTGGAGGTGAGCACGGCTACGCAACGTCAGCAGATCAAGCTTGTACGGCCATAAAGCATCTATCTAAGAAAATTCAACAGCGCAACGCCCGGATCTTCACAGGTTCGGGCGTTGCGTTATATAGTGAGCGTTCTACCAGGCCGGCGGTCGTGAGCACCACAAATTGTTATTACAGGGATAGCGCTTAAAAGAAAATCACAAAGAGGAGAACTGTACCAATACGAGAAAGAGGACAGACAATATAGTAATCACATCAAATAAAAAAAGCGCCTAGCAGTGATGCTAAGCGCTTTTTCGTTGTGGGAGTTGAGGGATTCGAACCCCCGACCCTCTGCTTGTAAGGCAGATGCTCTGAACCAACTGAGCTAAACTCCCTTTTCTTTACCGCCCGATTGTCGTCGTTTGGGAGTGCAAATATAGGAGAGTTTTAAGTCGATTTGCAAGCGTTTCTGTAAAAAAACTTAAAATATTTTTTAGTTGCTTGAAAATCAGCACCAAATTTATTCGAAGTTTAAATACAACGTTACGCTATGTGTCGTCAGGCGATTGATACCAACTCCTGCGGCATTTGTTGAAGGGCGATACAGGTTGATAAGGCCGTGCGAAAATCGTAATTCGGGGGCAAATTTGAAAAACTCAAAAAATTGCTCGAAGCCAATCCCATATTCTACCGCCAGATCCATCGTACCTGTACTGAGCCGACTCGCTCCTTGCAGTTCTTTCCGGCGCACGTTCGTTTCAATGCTGAACGCACCACCGGCCAGCAGATACATTCGGCTATTGTTGCGCCGTTCCGATTTATACTTTAACAACAAGGGTAAATCAACCCAGGTCGATTCCCGGACTTCGGTTTTTGATGTACCACCCGGATAATCGTAATGAACTTCGCGGCTGAACAGCGATACGGAGGGTGTCAGCCGAAGATCAAAACGGTTATCCAGAAACGCGTTCACGACGAAACCAACCCGAAAACTGGGTTTGTTGGGTGAGTAGATGCGATAAGCAGAGTCAGCCGTAAGAAACGAAGGGCTATGACCAACGCTAAACCGGGTAACGGGAGCCGCGAAGAAAAAACCGTAGTGAATAGGTTTGTCATCGTAGCGCTCCAAGTGCTTGCGGACGTATTTGTAGCCCTGTGCCTGTGCCTGCAAGCTAACGACAAACAGCAGTGCCGCAACAATAGCCAGGCGAGCGCACGACTGCCTGAACAAACTACCGCAAAACGGTAAGCTAGCTAACCAGGGTAAACCAGACTGCTTTAGGCCGGATTGGACCGTTTGTGACCTATATAAATCGAAGCAACGCCGAACGTAAGGGGTATCCATTTGGTATTGGTGAATCCTGCCGCTTCATAAATACGCAGAAAGTCAGTGCCATCGGGAAAAGCCTGCACCGATTCGGGCAGATAAGTATAAGCCGAGGCATCTTTACTCACTAAGCGCCCAATGAGCGGTAGAATAGTCCGGGAGTAAAAACCGTATAGTTGTTTAAACGGAAACTGACGCGGGTTCGAGAATTCAAGCACAACGCAAACGCCACCGGGGCGGGTAACGCGGTGCATGTCCGTCAAACCCTTCAGCAGATTCTCAAAGTTACGTACTCCAAACGAAACGATGACAGCATCGAATTCATTGTCCTGAAAGGCTAAACGTTCTGAATCGCCCGACCGCATTTCGATAATCTTGTCGACACCGCGCTGCTTCATCTTCTCCCGTCCGACGGCCAGCATACCCTCCGAAATGTCGACGCCAACTATTTTTTCGGGTTTCAGCGCAAGCGCTTCCAGGGCAAAATCACCGGTTCCGGTGGCAATGTCCAGAATCGTTTTGGGCGCGTAACGCTTGAGTTCGCGAATCGCTCGTTTGCGCCAGAGAATGTCAATGCCACCACTCAGAACGTGATTCAATAAGTCATATTTCGGCGAAATGCTGTCAAACATCTCGGCTACCTGTTCACGCTTGGAGGTATCTTTATCTTTATAGGGTACGACGGCCATAATCGATCAGTTGAATAAACGGCTCTTTACCATAAGAACGGCTATTCGGAATAACTAAACGGCAAAGGTAGTGCGATAACAGCGGGTTTCGGACGAAAGTTTGACATTGAATCAGCGAATGCGTAGTTTTCGAATGCGTGATGCCCTCTTCTACAACCTGACTGTTATGCTTCCACTTGTTTTGTCAACTTTGTTGATAGCCAATTCGTTCGCCACTCATCCGCCCATCGACGACGATAAACTAGCGAAAAAAGCGCGTAAAATTCACCAGCGTATCCTGACACTCGATACCCATGCCGACGCGCCCATCAACATGCAAAGGCCCGGTTTCGATGTGGGTGTGACCCATGATACCAAAAAAGATCAGTCGCAGATCGATTTCCCACGCATGAAAGCGGGGGGGATGGACGCGATGTTTTTCGCGGTCTACACCTCACAGGGGCCCCGCACGGACGCAGGCCACGCGGAAGCGAAGCGTAATGCGCTGAATCAGTTCGATCTGATTCACCAGGCGCTGAAAAAATACCCAAATCTGGCCGAACTCGCGTCAACACCGGCTGATGCCTACCGAATTCAGAAAGCAGGCAAACGAGCGGTTTTTATCGGTATGGAGAATGGCTACCCGGTGGGTAACGATCTGTCGATGCTGAAAACGTATTATGATTTAGGTGCTCGCTATATTACGCTGACGCACTTTGCTAACAACCTCATTGGGGATTCGTCTACCGATCCCGACGGACCGATGTACGGTGGATTAAGTGATTTCGGTAAGAAAGTGGTTGTCGAAATGAATCGGCTCGGTATCCTGATCGATGTGTCGCACGTAGCGGACAGTACTTTCTACGATGCTCTTGCCTTGTCGAAAGCGCCCGTTATCGCTTCGCACTCAAACTGCCGCGCACTGTGCGATTTTCCCCGTAACATGACCGACGACATGATTCGGGCGATTGCGGCAAAAGGGGGCGTTGTTCAGGTCAACTTTGTGAGCGACTATTTGAAAAAACCGTCCGATGCACACCGGGCCGCGAAAACCAAGATTCGTATGGCGCGGGTTGGCAAAGTAGCAACGCCGGAGCTGGAAGCGCGCATTGCGGCCCAGAGCGATTCGGTTTCGAAAGCCTACGCGTCGGAGCGGGCCAGCCTGTCGGACATTGCCGATCACATCGATCACATCGTCAAACTGGTTGGAATTGATCACGTGGGTATCGGCTCTGATTTCGATGGGGGTGGGGGCGTCAATGGTCTCGAAGATGTTAGCCAGATCGAGAATCTAACGGCTGAACTGCTGCGTCGTCAGTATTCAGAAGCCGACATTGCCAAAATATGGGGCGGCAATCTGCTGCGAGTATTGGGACAGGCTAAAGTTGACCTGAACTAACAACGGAATCGAATGAACACGCTCCTGCAAACGCTGAGAGGACGGAACGCCATTCTGTATTGGTTTGGCTTGATCTGCCTGATCGGTGGATTGGTATGCATCGGATTGTCGTTTGTCACTACGCGTCAGGTTTTGGGCATCAACGCCTTCATCAAACCTACCAAATTCTGCGTATCGATCTGGATTTTCTGCTGGACGATGGCCTGCTTTCTGTATCTCCTGAACCGACCAAGAACCGTAGCGGTTTACTCCTGGATGGTTGTTGTCGTCATGACCATTGAGTTGGCCGTCATTATCGGGCAGGCTGCACAGGGAAAACTGTCTCACTTCAACGTTACTTCCGTTGTAGACGGCGTATTGTTCTCGTTTATGGGAATCGCCATCACGACGTTTACCGCCTGGACCGGCTACATCGGCTATCTTTTCTTTATCACCAAGCCAACGGGAGTACCTGCTACTTACCTGTGGGGGATTCGATTCGGGATTCTACTGTTCGTTATTTTTGCGTTTGAAGGCGGGATGATGGCCTCGCGGCTAGCGCATACCGTGGGCGCACCCGATGGCGGGCCGGGCCTTCCCGGAGTGAACTGGAGCACAGGCTACGGCGATCTGCGCGTTGCTCATTTTTTCGGCATGCATGCGTTGCAGCTTCTACCGCTCTACGGCTACTTTCTGGCCAAACAACCCCGGCAGGTGATTGCCGTCTCGATTGCTTATGGCGTAGTTATTTCGGCTTTGCTGGTACAAGCGTTATGGGCTAAGCCGCTTCTTCTGGGCTTCCATTTTTGAGGGTGCGAGCGTCGTAAGAAAGGTGGATGTGTATGGCTTTCGTCGATCCAAGCGGTAAAGAAATGATGCAATAGCCTTTTGTAGACCACAGACTCTTTCTTAACATGAACCGTTCCGACTTTTTAAAAACCTCCGCGCTTGCCGGGGCGTCACTGATTACGGACCCTCATCAAGTGCGGGCGTTTATTACCCGAAAAGCTCCTCAGAAATACCGTACGGCCCTGGTTGGCGCTGGCTGGTGGGGTGGCAATATTCTGCGTTGCGCTGTGCAGGCGGGCGAATCGAAGGTAGTTGCGCTCTGCGATGTTGATACCCGCCAGCTCCAGAAAACAAGTGACGAACTGAGTAAGCTGACATCCGACAAACCCAAGCTGTACCGGGATTATCGCGAGATGCTGAATACGGAAAAGCCCGAAATCGTGATCGTTGCTACGCCCGACCACTGGCACCCGCTCATTGCCATTGCCGCTATGAAAGTTGGTGCTCACGTGTACGTCGAGAAGCCCATTAGTCATACGATCAACGAAGGAAAGGCGATGGTGAAAACCGCCCGGCAAACGGGTAGGATCTGTCAGGTGGGTACGCACCGTCGGGTGTCACCGCACAACGTATCGGGCATAGAGTTTTTGAAGTCGGGGAAAGCTGGTAAAATCGGAATGGCGCGGGCGTTCGTGTATTATCCGGGTGGAGCCGGACAGCCTACGCCCGATGGTGAAGCGCCTAAAGAAATGGACTGGAACATGTGGTGCGGACCGGCTCCGTTGCGCGCCTACAATCCGGCTATGCATCCAAGAGGCTGGCGTAACTTCCTGGATTACGCCAACGGCACGCTAGGCGACTGGGGTATTCACTGGCTCGATCAGATTCTATGGTGGACCGAAGAAAAGCACCCGCGCAAAATTTATTCTACCGGCGGAAGACCGATTCGAAAAGATAGCACCGACGCGCCCGACCATCAGGTCGCTACCTACGAATTTGAGAATTTTACGGCGATCTGGGAGCAGCGAAACTTTGCGGGTAATACTGCCGAGAAAACCCATCCGCAGCAAGCCGTAGGCGTATATTTCTACGGCACCGAAGGCACCTTTCACATGGGTTGGCTGGATGGCTGGACATTTTACCCATCTGATCCAAAGAAACCAACGATCCACCAGGACGCGCAACTGGACAAACCGGACGATCAGAACATAGCGTTGCTGTGGGCTAATTTTCTGGACAGTATCAAAACCAATAAGCTGCCGATTAGTGACATCGAAATTGGGCATCGATCAACCAACATGGCCTTATTGGGTATGCTGTCGATGAAGCTCGGACGTAGTGTCGAGTGGGACGGTGGGCAAATTGCGAATGATCCCGAAGCCAATAAGCTGCTGAGTCGTGCCTACCGGGGCGAATGGCAGTACCCGGTTTGATTCGTTACGTTAGTGGCCGTTCCCTACAGAGAACGGCCATCTGCGTATTACTTCACTAACTCGTTGTTTTCGGCGATCAGGCTGCCTTCATCCCAGCCTTCGTCAACGCGCAGACTTTCTGCTGTACGATCGGCCTGTAAGATTTGTTCCAGTTCCGATTGCGTTTCCCGGACGGCATGAACATACTCGTCGTCGTTGCGGATAGCCGACAGCCGCTTTAAGGTTCGCTCGTCGTGAATAAAAAACGTTTTTGCTGAACGATTCGCTTCGTGCGCCCGGTAGCCCAGCAAGGTCAGGGCGTCAACGCCGACCCGAAGGCTGGTATCGAGCGTTTCGCGGTAGATGTGCAGCATCCCGGCGTTCATCAGATCATACGCATCATAGCGGTTGGTCGAGCGTACCAGAATGTGCAGTTCGGGAAAATGCTTCTTGATGGTCTCGATGAGTTCGAGCCGTTTTGCTTCGTCACCAATAGCGATCACAATGACCTTTGCTCGGGCGGCCCCGGCAATTTCGAGCAGATCATGACGGCTGGCGTCCCCGTAAAAAACGTTGAATCCCATCCGGCGCAGGTAGTCAACGTTGTCGCTGTTGCTGTCCAAAACCGTTGCCTGAACGTTGTTGGCTTGCAGAAAACGCCCTATCGTACTACCAAAGTGACCATAACCCGCGATGATAACCGGGTTGTCCTGCTCGACCAGATCGCTTTCTTTTTCGGGCTCGTCCTGCTTCACGGTCAGGCGGGGCAGCATCAGTTTTTCGTTGAGCAGCATCACCAGCGGAGTAAAGGCCATGCTGATGGCGACAACAGCCGTCATCGTGTCGGTTATTTCTTTCGAGAGTATACCTTCCTGTAGCGAGAAGCTGAACAACACAAAGGCAAACTCACCAACCTGGCTAAGGCCGAAGCTAAAGATGGAGTTCTGGTTATTTGAGAGCGAAAAGGATTTACCCAGCAGGAACAGCACAATCAGTTTGCAGGCCATAATCCCTAGTACCAAGCTCAGAATAAGCCCCGGATTTGCCATGACCAGTTGAAAGTCGATCGAAGCGCCTACGGCAATGAAAAACAAGCCCAATAGCAAACCCTTGAACGGATCGATATCGCTTTCCAACTCGTGCCGGTATTCGCTGTTGGCCAGCACGACACCCGCCAGGAACGTACCCAGGGCTGGGCTTAGTCCAACCGTTGTCATCAGCACCGCAATGCCCACCACCAACAAGAGAGCCGTTGCCGTAAACATCTCGCGCATACCCGTTCGGGCGATGATGCGAAACAGGGGCGGTGTGGCATAGCGTCCGACGGCAATGATAGCCGCTACCGAACCCAAAACGACAAAAGGTTGAAGCCAGGCGGGCAGGGAATCGACCAGGGTTGTGTGGCTATGACCGCCTTCCACAACTGGTACGTTGGTGTCACTGGCGAGTAACGGAAACAGAGCCAGCATCGGGATAACGGCAATGTCCTGAAACAACAATACCGCAAATGAGCTTTGACCCGCAGCGGTTTTCATCAGACCCTTTTCGTTCAACGATTGCAGGACGATGGCCGTGGATGATAACGAGGCAATCATGCCCAGGGCCAGGGCCTGCTTCCAGTCGATGCCGAAGAGTATGGCCAGTCCGGCAACGACAAGTGAGGTAGCTCCCACCTGCACGCCACCCATGCCAAGGATTGATTTTCGTAAATGCCACAGCCGCGATGGCTCCAGTTCAAGACCGATGACGAACAGCATAATGACGACACCGAACTCGGCAAAATGCATGATGTCAGTGCCTTCCTGCCCGATAAACTCTAATCCGGCGGGGCCAATGATGATTCCGGCCAGCAAATAACCAAGCACCGAACCCAGTCCCAGTTTTTTGGCAATAGGTACCGTAATGACCGCAGAGGCCAGATAAACCATTGCCTGGAAAAAGAATGTTTGCTGCATTGTTGATACGGTTGATTGACGGAACTATGTATCTGGATCAAGTAGCAATAATACCACCTGAAACCTATTCAGAAAGCGAAACTTATACCTGCCCGACCGTTTGCAGATCGGGGAGTAATTCGTTGAAGTACGTTGCCTCCTGGTAATTCAAGGCGTTTAGCCGGTCGTTGGCCAGCGCAGACAGGATGGTCTGGTATTGCTCCCCCGATTGACGGATTACTTCTTTCGTGATATGAAAGGTGCCGTACACGACAAATGGCGGTAAGTACTCCATTTTGCACAAGCGCGCGGTCTGCTCAAACGGCAATAGAAACTGATCGACAGGATAATGATTGCGGCCCGTTGGTAAGTACGTGTCGGGTCCTCCGCCACACGAAATAATACAGCCCATCTTTTTGCCAGCCAGCGCATTTCCTCGTGAACCGTAGGCCCAATTATGCTCTAAAACCAGATCAAACCATTGCTTGATAATGGCCGGGCTGCTGTACCAGTACAGCGGAAATTGAAAAAGAATAATGTCGTTCTGAAGCACTAGTTTTTGCTCCCGATCAACGTCGATAAACATATCTGGGTAAGACTCGTAAAGATCGTTGACTGTTACATTTTTCTGATTGCGGCAGTAGTCGATCAAAACGCGGTGAACCTGCGATTTGCTCAGGGCTGGGTGCGCAAACTGAATCAGGATTCGGGCCATAAGTTCGAAAAATGGTGGTTGAGAACGGGTAATAACTGTATGTACCCCGTTCGGTTTTGAATGCGTGCTGTCAAAGGAACGGCCCGTTTACAGGCAGTCCACATCGACCACAATACTCACCTGTCGTAATCCTTTGTCGGTCAAAATATCGTTGATTCGCTCCTGAATATACGTCTTTACGGCTTTTACGTTTACTTTCTCGCGTTCGATCTTAATAAGGATATCGAACAGAAACAGGTTCCGTATCCGCTCGACGAGGGGTTCTTCGGGACCCAGCACGCGGCTGCTGCCCAGTGCGTCGGTCAGTTCGTTTGTCAGTCGTTCGGCGGCCTGGTGGCTAATGATTCGTTCGGGATGGCGAACTGTCAGCTTAATCAATCGCGAGAAAGGCGGGTAATTGAAATCCTGCCGTTCCTGAATCTCTTCTTCGTACAATCCCTTGTAATCGTTTTCAATGATTTTTTGCAGGATCGTCTGCTGCGGATTACCCGTCTGAATCAACACGTTTCCCTGGCGTCCGGCCCGGCGTCCGGCCCGGCCACTGACCTGCGTGAGCATCTGAAACGCCCGCTCGGTCGCCCGGAAATCAGGGAAGTGAATCAGCCGGTCAGCGTCGAAAATACCGACTAAACTAACGTTATCAAAGTCCAACCCTTTGGTAATCATTTGCGTACCGACGAGCATATCGACCTGCCCCCCTTCAAATTCCTGAATGATCTGCTGATAAGCGTTTTTCGCGCGGGTGGTGTCGAGGTCCATCCGCAGCACCCGTGAGCCAGGAAAATAAATTTGCAGCTGGTCCTCGAGCTTCTCGGTACCAAAGCCTATGGTACGCACTTTTGTTGAGCCGCAGGTCGGGCAGACACGGGGTACGTTCTCTTTATGGCCGCAGTAGTGGCAACGCAGTTCGGCATCGCGCTGGTGGTAGGTCAGGCTAACGGCGCAGTTCGAGCATTCAGCGGTCCAGTCGCAATCTTCGCACTGCATGTACGGCGAATAACCGCGTCGATTTTGAAACAGAATACTTTGTTCCTTACGCTCCAGATTCATTTCCAGCGCCTGAAGCAAGGCCGACGAAAACTCATTCTTCATCGTTTTCTGCTTCTTCTCCTGCTTGGTATTGACCAGCATGATATTGGGCAAGGTGGCTTCCCCAAACCGCTTGAACAACTCAACCAGCCCATAACGGCCCTGCTTAGCCTGATAATAGGTTTCGAGCGAGGGAGTTGCCGAGCCAAGCAACACTTTAGCCTGCTGCCAGTGCGCCAGCATGATCGCTACGTCGCGGGCGTGGTAGCGGGGGGCCGGGTCGTGCTGTTTGTACGACGTTTCGTGCTCTTCATCCACGATAATCAGGCCGAGATTGTCGAACGGTAAAAACACGGACGACCGCACCCCGATTACAAACTGGTATTGCCCCGAAACGATACCTTTCCAGACTTCGACCCGCTCGTTGTCCGAAAACTTCGAGTGGTAAATGCCCATTTTGTCGCCAAACACGCGCTGTAGACGAACCACGATCTGAGTCGTGAGCGCAATCTCGGGCAAGAGATACAACACCTGTGAACCACTTTCGAGCGCCTGCTGAATCAGATTGATGTACACTTCTGTTTTTCCGCTCCCCGTGATGCCGTGCAACAGCACAATATTCTGACGCTCAAACTGGGTCATGATCTGCTGCGAGGCTGTCTGCTGGGCATCGGTCAGCTTGATCTCGACCGGGGTAGACACGGAATTGTCCGAAAACCGGGGCTGAATCACTTCAAACGTTTGGAAAACGTCGTTTTTAATGAGCGTTGTCAGCGACGACTGCGAAAGCGTTTCATCCTGATTCAGGATTGTTTTATCCAGCCCTTTTTGGTTGAGAGCCGGGTTCCGCTGCATCGGTACGTGGCTCAGGTAACGCATCACCACTTCCTGCTGCTTCGGTAATTTTTCGAGCCGCTGAAGCAACACCAGCAATTGTTCCCGTTCTTCGTAGTTGCGGTGCAGTCTGACTTTCCGCACCATTTTGGGGATGTACTTTTCTTTGACCTCCTCGAAAACAATAACCGCCTTCTTGCCGATCAGCGATTTGATCAAAGCCGGAACGTTGCCGCCTTCACCGACCAATCGTCCCAGTTCTTCGTACGAAAGTGCGGGTTGTTTTTTGAGTTCGGTCAGGAGTGTCGCTTCAAACTCAGTCAGCAGTTCCGGGTAATCGAAATCCGGATTAAACTGCACCTTCGACTGGCTGGAAATTTTTAGACCCGACGGAAGCGCTACATTCATCACGTCGCCAATGCAGCACATGTAGTACTCGGCCATCCAGCGGAATAACTCCAACTGGTAACTGGTCACGAGCGGGTATTCGTCGAGTACTTCGCTGATGTAACGTGCCTGATAAGCTGTCGGTGGTGTGTTGTGCAGTCGGGCCACCACGGCTGTGAGCACGCGACCATTGTTCTTACCAAATGGAACGATAACCCGCGCCCCGATCTTGAGCGTGTCAGCCATGCCACGCGGAACGCGATACGTAAATAATCTGGGAACGGGAATGGGCAAAATCAGATCCGCAAAGAAGGTAACTTCTTCGGCATCGGTAAACGAAAAGAGTGAATAAGGCTGATTCTCCACGAATGAAATCGGTACGTCGAGTAAAGATAACCACAAAACGGTCAGCTTCAGGCAATGCGTGGGCTAACCAACTCCTCCTTTTTGTTCGCCAATCGGGAGTGTAGGAAACACAACCAATACGGGTACTGATCCGGTTCCGGACGGTGGGGCCAGGTTCTCAAAGCAGACACCACCATCCGGAACCGCGAGAGGGTTTTTACGTGTTAGAAATAAGGGAGAAGTCCTGAAAACAGCCGAATTTTATTTTTACGGAACATGCAAGTGTACGATGTGATTATCGTTGGCGGTGGCCCTTGTGGGCTGGCAGCCGGAATTGAAGCAACCAAAGCTGGTCTGAGTCATTTGATTCTGGAAATGGGTAGCCTGACGGAATCCATTCGGCAGTATCCACGACGGATGCGCTTTTTCTCAACTGCCGAAAATATTGAAATTGGCGGGCTACCTTTTCCAATTTCGGGCGTAAAAGCGGGTCGCGATGAAGCCTTGCAGTACTACCGGAAGGTGGCGGCTTATTTTAAGCTGAATTTTCAACTGTTTCAGCAGGTGTGGGACGTTCAGAAACAGGATGATCTATTCACCGTTTCGACCACCACGGGTGAGCAGTACCAGGCTCGAAAAGTAATCATGGCAACGGGCTACTTCACCCGCCCGCGCTGGTTGGGTATTCCGGGCGAAGATCTGCCGCACGTATCGCATTACTACGACGAGCCGTTTAAATACTCATTTACTAACGTTGTGATTATCGGTGCGTCGAACTCCGCCGTCGAAGCCGCTCTCGAACTATACCGGCACGACGTAAACATTACGGTTGTTCACCGGGGCGAAGATTTTCGTACTACGGTCAAATACTGGCTTGTACCCGATGTAAAAAACCGGGTCAAAGAAGGAAAGATTAAGACCGTCTTCGACTCCGTTGCGACGCAGATAGACGAGAAAACAGTAACGATCAACAACCTGAAAACCGGCGAAGAAACCCAGCTGCCGGCTGACTTCGTGCTGGTGTTAACTGGCTATATCCCCGACGCTGAACTGCTTCGTCGGTGTGGTATCGAGCTTGATCCGGCGACGCAGGTACCGGTTTACGACAAAGAAACGTTTGAGACCACCGTTCCGGGGCTGTACGTCTGCGGTACGGTGATGGCTGGCGTCTTTACGGAAAAGGTCTTTATTGAGAACGGTCGTGAACACGCTCAGGCGATCATCGACCACATCATGGGCCGCGAGGTACACCAGGTAAAAGAACTGATCCAGCGCATTTAATGGAAACAGTGGTGTCGGGTGCTCACAACCGACACCACAAAACCACGACTCTATAACCGGCATGCTGGTACGCCCGATAAACACCCGCTTTTACTTGCTTGGCGAACTAGCGTAAGCTCTATCTTTGCAAGAAAACGTTTTGTGTGAATCTGCATTTTCGAGTACTCCGTTTATTGAGTTCAGCTATCGGATTGGCGTTTTGGGCTAATTCGCTAATCGCTCAAACGCCAGTTCCCAACTGGACCAATCAATACTGGCCTGCCCGCTGGATTTTGCACCCGACTGCTCCCGCCCGGCAGTACGGTATCTATCATTTGCGAAAAGTGATCGACTTAGCGCAAAAGCCCGCCCGTTTCGTGGTTCATGTGTCGGCGGACAATCGCTATCGGTTGTTCGTGAACGGGAAAGCCGTTGCGCATGGTCCCGCCCGAAGTGACACCCAAAACTGGAATTACGAAACCATTGACCTCGCTCCCTTCTTACAGGCGGGTAACAACGTGTTGGCTGCGCAGGTGTGGTACATGGGTGAGGGCGCTCCCTTTGCGCAGATGAGCTATCAATTTGGGTTTCTGTTGCAGGGTGACGGCGACGCGGAGAAGATAGCCAATACCGATGCTTCCTGGAAGATACTCCACAATCTGGCGTATTCGCCCATTAAAAACGACATTCCGAAATTACGTACCTACATCGTTGTGGGCGACGGTGACCGTGTTGATGGGGCTCGTTATCCCTGGGGCTGGGAACAACTCAACTTCGATGACAAAGCGTGGGTAGCTGCCAAACCGCTTGGCTTTGCGACTAAACCACGTGGTTTGGGAACCGATGGCAACTGGGGACTTGTGCCACGCACCATTCCGATGATGGAGGAAAAGCCATTACGGCTGGCGACGGTTCGGCGCAGTGAAAACGGGCGCATGGACGATACCTTTTTACAAGGTAAAGCGCCGGTAACCGTTCCCGCCAATACAAAAGCCGTATTCCTGCTGGATCAGGGACACCTGACCAACGCCTATCCTGAATTAACCGTCAGCCAGGGGCAGGGTACAACCGTGACGCTGAGTTACGCCGAAGCGTTGATCGATGCGAAAGGTCAGAAAGGCAATCGAAACGAGATTACGGGTCGAACGTTGCGCGGTTTCGATGATCAGTTCGTAGCCGATGGAGGAGATCGTCGTACCTTCCGCCCACTCTGGTTTCGCACCTACCGCTACCTGCAACTAACGGTTGAGACAAAAGATAAACCGCTGGTTCTGGATGACCTTGTCGGTCAGTTTACAGGCTATCCATTCGAAGAAAAAGCGCAGTTTACTGCCAGCGATACGACGTTAAAACCGCTCTGGAACGTTGGTTGGCGCACCGCCCGGCTTTGTGCGGGTGAGAACTACTACGATTGTCCGTATTACGAACAGCTGCAATATACCGGCGACACGCGCATTCAATCGATGATTTCGCTGTACGTAACCGGCGACGACCGGCTGATGCGGAAAGCGATTATGGACTATGAACACAGCCGTTTCAACGACGGGCTGACGCAGAGCCGTTACCCATCCGCCGATTTTCAGGTGATTCCTACCTTTTCGCTGTTCTGGGTTTGTATGGTGCACGATTACTGGATGCACCGCCAGGACGATGCGTTCGTAAAATCATTTTTGCCCGGAATAATGGGAGTTCTGAACTGGCATGAGCAACGACTGGCGGTAACCGGCCTGAACGGACCGCTGGAATGGTGGAATTTTGTAGACTGGTCGAAGTGGCAAAATGCGGGTGATGAAATTGCCGGTGGTGTTCCGGCGGGAGCGCGCAAAGGTGGATCAAGTATTTTATCGCTTCAACAGGCATACACCTACTTCCGGGCGGGTGATTTGCTGGCGCATTACGGCAAGAACGAGCAGGCCGAACATTACCGCGAGTTAGGCCGTAAACTGAACAAGGCAGTCTATGCGCAATGCTGGGACGCGGGTCGAAATCTGATGGCAGACACTCCGCTTGCTGCTGCCGGACAATCCGGTAAAACCAGCTTTAGCCAGCACGCGAATATCCTGGCCGTGCTGACGGATGCGGTACCCGCAGCGCAACAGGCATCGCTCCTGCAAAAAGTGATGACCGATACCTCCCTGACGCAGGCTACGTTTTACTTCAAATTCTATTTGTTCGAAGCGTTGAAAAAAGCAGGTCTCGGTGATCAGTTCGTGACGCAGCTAAAACCCTGGCGCGATATGCTGGCTATGGGCTTAACCACCTTTGCCGAAAATCCGGAACCGACGCGTTCGGACTGCCACGCCTGGAGCGCATCACCCTTATACGAATTTCTGTCGTTGACCTGCGGCATAAAACCGGCTGAGCCGGGCTTTAAAACCGTACGTATTGAGCCGTTTCTGGGAGATTTAACCAACGTAGAGGGACGAATGCCGCATCCGGTAGGCGAAATAGCGGTACAGTTTCAAAAAACACCAACGGGTGGATTGACCGGTACTATAACTCTGCCCGCAACCCTGACGGGTATACTGCGCTGGAAAGGAAAAACGCTGCCGCTCAAGGCGGGGAAGCAGGCCGTAAGTCTATAAATTTAAGAACCCCTTTTTGCCGCCAGAGTGACTTAAACGGAGTAAAAGGTACCGGTTCCGAAATAAACAGCCTGTATTAAGGGCTTGGGCTTTACTGACCTGCCTTACATTCACCGTTTTTTCTATTTTTGTGGCTTACAAGTTACGGTGGGTATCGAAACGCCTGGACATATTGACCGGGCGTTTTTTTTTGTAACCGGCTGTGCTAATAAATTCGTACTTACAAGGTGCTCTGCATCCGTCCGATCATGAAGCTGTTTTTCTGCTTAGCCATCGCGTTTGTCTTTCGTTCATTTGCGGGAAAAGCGCAGACGATTCCCAGTGGGGCCGATGCGATCGAAGTAACGACCACATTAGCCGATTCGACGCTTTTCGAGTCGGTTCAGGCTTATCTGGAAGAAGCCGGATTTGATATTGAAGTAGCCAGCGAAGAGGAAGGAACGATTACAACGCAGTATCAGACTGTAACGGAGTTTAAGACGATTCGACAACCCGTTCAGATACGAATAACTGCCACGCTGGAAAACGGAGTGGTGGTATTCAAAGGACAGGTAACTTCGCGTAACGCCGGGAATACCTACGAAAATGAACCTGTTGTGAACAACGAGTCATTAGGAGGGATTGGTAATGGTGCGTTTCTGTTCCTGGATGAAGTGGTGAATCGGTACGCCAAAACGCTGGATCAGGCGACGGTGGAATACAACATTCCCTAATTTGACTACCGTTCTATCAATAAACAACCGCAACTGCACAGAGGGTACCAATTATAGAAACACTTTTGGAACTGTTCAGTTAGTCGCTTGTGCCTGTGTGTGGGCACTGTGTTAAAGTGCACTACCAAGGGAAGCCCGGTTTAGGCCGGGTTTTTTTGCTAAAAAGCGACGATTCCAGCCAGCTTTCACCGATTTAGTATCGCGTTGCAAGCGATGTGGTGTCGGCGGGGCCGCCCACGCGGTTCTTAGAACCGACACGGTGGGCCAACCTTGCCACACGAAGTCATCCTGGGTAGCTTATAAACGTTCGCTCGATCAAACAAGAACCGAACCTCACCATTGAACAAGCTACCAGATTCTGTTAAAAAAGCTTACTAGCGCCGTCTCAGTTACTCTCCGGATTCGAACACTTAGCAATGAGTCAAAAAAAAGACCGTTCTCGAAAGAACGGCCTAATGAAAAGAAAAGTGTTATCGAACAGATATACGTACGCTGTGGTTAGTTTAGATTGCTTACCCAGAAAATTTTTTAGAAAAAACCAGAATAAGCCCTTCCAACTATAGCGTATTTTCAGGTAAGCTGTTGACTGCTAGTTGTTTTATTTTTCGTAAAAACCCAAAAAGACCGGCGTACTAATTCGTTTTCGCTCCTACGAATAAGGCGCAGATGATCACTTTCGGTAAATGGTCGTTGCTGAGGCTTGCGCACCTGCCAGGATCGTGAGGTCGGCAATGGTGACATGGGCGGGGGCCGTTACTACGTAAACGATTGTGTCAGCAATGTCGATGGGTGTTAGGGGTTTAAAGCCTTCGTATACTTTTGCCGCCCGTTCGTTGTCGCCTTTGAAGCGTACCATCGAGAATTCTGTTTCGACCGCCCCCGGTGCAATATTCGTCACCTTTATGCCATGCTGCGTGAGATCGAGTCTCATACCGGTGCTAAGGGCTTCTACAGCTGCTTTACTAGCGCAATACACGGCTCCGTTGGCATACGTTTCTTTGCCAGCAATGGAACTGATGTTGACAATGTGGCCCCGCTTTCGCTGAACCATACCCGGAATAATGGCTTTTGACACGTACAAAAGCCCTTGTACATTACCATCGATCATCTGATCCCAGTCGTTTGGGTCGCCGTCCTGGATAGGAGCGAGGCCATGCGCATTGCCAGCGTTGTTGACCAGAATATCGATGGATTGCCATTCGGTGGGAAGCGTGCTGATCGCCTGTTCGACTTCATCCCGTGTCCGTACGTCAAACGCCAGCGTTATGACGGGGGTCTGCGCGCCAAGAACGTCTTCCAGTTCGTCTAAACGCTCTTGCCGTCGGCCACACAAAATAAGGCGATAATTAAGATCGGCGAAGGCTTCGGCAGTAGCGCGGCCAATACCCGAAGTGGCGCCGGTAATGAGTGCAATCATACTGATTCGGTTGTAAGGTCTTGTGCAAAGCTAATAGAATACTCGGGGTCCATGCCGCCACTCGCTCAGTAAACGGTTGTTTGACCCGTTTTGCTAGCAGCTGGCATTCGGGAAGCCATGATAAACCGTATACCCACACCTGGAACGATTTCTACGAGCGGGTATAATCAAGCGAGATTTCTCTTCTTATTTCGTCGCCCCGTGCGTACGAGTTACGCTGCCCTAGGCTACTCTGCAAACATATCTGTGTACTAGATACGCAATAACATCATATCTGCGCCAACCAATGGACTTTTTTGGGCAAAACTGTTGTTAATTTGGTAAGTTTGAATTTTATAGTCAGAGTGAATATTAATGAAATGAGCCACCTGCAACAGTCCTTCGCGGTTCGGTTTACGTACAACGTCTTTTTTACCGAAAAGCTTTTCAAGAGTACCAATCCGCTACTTGCCGATTTTTTTACGCAACAGAGCAGCGAACTACGAAAAAAGATTCTTTTTGTTATCGATTCGGGCGTTGCCGATGCGCACCCTGATCTGTTAACGGACATCAAAGCGTACTTTGCTCAACTGACTGATCGAGTAGAACTCGTACCCGAGTTGATCGTTATTCCGGGTGGCGAAATTTCCAAAAACGACCCGGCGCTGGTTGAACAGCTGGTGGATGCTGTAGACCGTCATGGCGTGGATCGGCATTCGTACATAGTTGCTGTTGGGGGCGGCTCGGTCCTGGATATGGTTGGCTATGCTGCGGCTATTTCGCACCGGGGTATTCGCCACATTCGTATTCCAACGACCGTTTTGTCGCAGAACGATTCCGGCGTTGGCGTCAAGAACAGCGTTAACTACCGGGGTAAAAAGAATTTTCTGGGTACGTTCGTGCCGCCCGTGGCTGTTTTCAATGACCGTGATTTCCTGATAACGCTCGATGATCGCGACTGGCGGGCTGGTATCTCCGAAGCCATTAAAGTGGCGTTGATCAAAGACTCTCTGTTTTTCGAGTGGATCGAACGCAACGCCGAAGCCCTGGCCGCTCGGGACATGGAGACGATGGATTACCTGATTCACCGTTGCGCAGAAATGCACCTGGAACACATTGCCGGGGGCGATCCGTTTGAAATGGGTTCGTCGCGTCCGCTGGATTTTGGACACTGGAGCGCCCATAAACTGGAACAATTGACCAATTTCGAATTGCGGCACGGGGAAGCGGTCGCCATTGGTATCGCGATGGACTGCCTGTACTCGCAGCAGCTCGGCTGGCTTACCGACGCGGATACAAACCGGGTGCTCAAGACATTGCGGACGCTTGGTTTTTCGCTTTACCAGCCTATGCTCGATGCCGATGAAAGCAAAGGCGTTTTAAAAGGATTAGCCGAATTTCGTGAACATCTCGGTGGTCAGCTGACCATCATGCTGTTGCAGGGCATCGGAAAAGGCGTAGAAGTTCATGAGATCGATGCGGCAAAGGTTCGCTGGTCGATTGCCACCTTAAAAGAGCAGGAGCCGACGGCTGAATCGCAACTCGTATGAAGCTAAATACGCTTGGGCACCTTGGTTACTGCACCAATATTCACGCGGGTGAAACCTGGCCCGATCATTTTGAGGCTCTACAGCAGGCGGTTCCCGAACTAAAGCGAAGGCTTTCGCCCGACGGTCCCTTTGGTATTGGCCTGCGCCTGTCCGACGTGGCTAGTGAAGAACTGGAAAAGCCCGAAAATCTGGTTGCCTTTCAACATTGGCTGGCCGACAACGATTGTTATGTGTTCACGATGAACGGCTTTCCGTTCGGTGGATTTCATCATACTGTCGTCAAAGATCAGGTGCATACGCCCGACTGGACAACCGAAGCGCGGGTTGAATACACCAAACGCCTGTTCCGGATTTTGTCGGTGCTGCTGCCCGTTGATGAACTGGGAAATGCTATTCAGGGTGGCGTATCAACGTCGCCTTTATCGTATCGACACTGGTTCGAATGGGATCAACCGGCGGCCCGTGATTACATCTTTTCCCAGACGACGCAGAACGTACTCGAAGTCGTGGCTGAGTTAATCAAGCTGCGACAGCAAACGGACCGGCTGATGCACCTCGATCTGGAACCCGAACCCGACGGTGTTATTGAAACAAGCGACGAGTTTATTGCCTGGTTTACAGATTATCTCTTGCCAATGGGTATCGAGCAATTGACGGAGCAGTTTGGTTTGACCGACGAGGAAGCCGAAGCTCGTATCTGCGAACACGTCCGGCTCTGCTACGACGTTTGTCATTTTGCCGTCGGCTACGAACAACCGGCTGACGTGCTCGCCAAAATTAAAGAGTATGGACTGCGCGTCGGTAAGATTCAGATTAGTGCGGCTTTGAAAGCGCAGTTTCCTGCTGATGCGGAAGGACGGGCAGCGGTTCGGCAAGCGTTCGAGCAATTCAACGAGCCCACGTATCTGCATCAGGTTGTAGCACGAACGCAATCGGGCGAACTCCTGCGGTTCAAGGATCTGCCCGAAGCCTTGGCGGCCTTTGACGAAACCCATGCCGAATGGCGGGCACATTTTCACGTTCCCCTGTTCGTTTCGGATTATGGAGTTCTGCAATCTACGCAAGATGATATCGGTGAAGTGCTACGGTTATTGACGGACCGGCCTTTCACGAATCAGATGGAGGTAGAAACGTACACGTGGGACGTATTGCCCGAAGCCCTGAAACTGGATCTGGTCGATTCTATCGAGCGCGAAATCCGCTGGGTTTTAAGTGATCTGGAGGTCCGCGTCGGGTAGTTAAATCAATAAATTGAGTCGAAGTACCCTGACTATCCTGGCTGGTAGTCACTACGTATATTCACACACATAATTCCTTGCCGGATAGCTTGTCCGGGTTACACGTATGAAAAAGACTGTAGTAATCGACGTTGTTGGGTTGTCTTATTCGCTGATTGGCGAACACACGCCTTTTCTAAAACAGTGGTTTGCCAGTAAGCACCAGGCTACCATCGATCCGATGCTGCCAGCATTGACAACGTCGGTACAGTCTACGTATGTAACGGGAAAGTGGCCTAGTGAAACCGGTATCGTTGGCAATGGCTGGTACGACCGCATCGATTCAGAAGTAAAATTCTGGAAGCAGTCCAACAAGCTTGTTGCGGGCGAAAAAATTTGGGAGCGTGCCAAAAAGATCGACCCGAATTTCACGGTGTCGAAAATGTTCTGGTGGTACAACATGTACTCTACCGCTGATTTTTCGGCGACGCCCCGCCCGCAGTACCCATCGGATGGTATCAAACTTCCTGACTGTTACACCCAGCCTGGCGACCTGCGCGACAAGCTTCAAAAAGAGCTTGGCACATTTCCGCTTTTTCAGTTCTGGGGGCCACAGACAACGATAAAAAGTAGTCGCTGGATTGCCGATGCATCGATGCTCGTCGATAAGTGGCACAATCCAACGCTGACGCTGATTTACCTGCCGCACCTGGATTACTGCGTGCAGAAATTCGGACAGGATTTCTCGAAAATAGCGAACGACCTGCGCGAAATCGATGATGTGTGCCGGGATTTGATCCAGCATTATGAAAAACAGGGCGCTGAGGTGGTCGTGTTATCGGAATACGGCATCACGAACGTCAGTCGGCCTATTCACATCAACCGGATTCTGCGCGAAGCGGGGATGATTCGCTACCGCGAAGAGCGTGGATTGGAGTTGTTTGATGCGGGTGCTTCACCTGCCTTTGCAACGCCCGATCACCAGATTGCCCACGTTTACATCAATGATCCAGGTGTTTTTGAAAAAGTGCGGTCAATCCTGGAAAACACACCGGGCGTTGAGTTGGTCCTGGACAAAGAGCAGCAGAAGGAGTACCACATCGATCACGAACGCTCCGGCGATCTGGTGGTTGTTGCCGACGCCGATAGCTGGTTTACGTATTACTATTGGCTGGACGACGCCCGCGCTCCAGACTACGCCCGGTTGGTTGCTATTCACCAGAAGCCCGGTTATGACCCCGTCGAGATGTTTATGGATCAGACCAACCCACTCATTAAATTAAAGGCGGGTTACAAGCTGGGTCGTAAACTGCTTGGATTCCGCTATCTGATGAACGTGATTTCACTCGATGCTACGTTGGTCAAAGGATCGCATGGCCGCATCGGGACGGCGCGGGAACATCATCCTGTATTTGTAAGCAGTCAGAACGTGGGAAACAACCTGTCGGCGGTAGACGTTTACGATCAGCTGTGGAAAATTATGACCGCAGGCGTACTCCAAAAACAGACCCGTTGAGTTCTTGGTTATTCGGACGGAAGAACGTAAATTAAAGCTATGAAAGCTCTCGTCGCTCTTGTTCTGCTCGTCTCCGCCTGTACCTCGCACCGGCTGCCAAGCGTGAATGCTCCGGCTGATGGGGCTGAATATTACCAGCCTAATCAGCCAACGTACGCGCTTCAGTCGCGCATTTTGCCTGATCCGCACGGTGGGCTTGGTCACTCACAGGACCCTGACATTCGGGTGACGGACATTCGCCTGACGGCTACCTACACGGTGCTTTATCTTACGTACGGCAAAAGCAAAGACGACCGCTACTTTAACTACGCGGGTACCAGTGCTATTTCCTTTAATCCGAAAGCCGTTTTAGCTTCGTCGGATGGAAAACGTACGTATGCATTGTTGAAGACGGAAGGTATTCCAACGTCCCCGGAAACCGTTGAAATCAAGCAGGACGCCAAACTGTCATTTGTCTTGTATTTCGACCGGCTCGACAAAGGCGTCGAAGCGTTTGATTTGTTCGAATGCAAGAGCGATAATGAGAATTCCTGCTTTAACGTGGCCGGAATGACCGTCCGAAATCCGGTTGAATAAGGGGTGCTGCCGTTGAAATAATATCTTTTTAATCGTCACGAACATACTGCCTTTCAGTAATCAGACGTTACAACTATATTGCCGTGGTATAGTAAAGTCTGTAGTATGTCGTTTTTTGCCTTCTTCGAACGCCGTTTACGTGTATCTTCTCGTTCTGTTTTTTTTCTCTTCTGCTTCTTTCTGAGCCTCATTACGCTTGCACAGGTCACGCTCAAATACCGGATGCTGAACGGATATTTTCTAAGCAATGACGCGCCTGTCAACAAGGGAAAACCGACCCTGTTTGTATTCGACAAGGCGGATGCGTTCGAAAAAGTATTCAAGCCGGCGACTACGATGAGCAAGCGCCCCGATATGCCGAATTTCAACAGAGAAGTAGTTATCGGCATCTCAATACCGGCTACCAACAAACCGCCAAAGTTGTCCATCAGCAGGGTATTCGTCCAGGATTCGGTGATGACCGTCCGCTACATCCGGATGACAGACACAACCCTGACGAAAAATCCGTTGTCATACACCGTTCAGCCCATGCTGCTTTTGGCGGTACCTGCCCAAAAAGTGTTGAAAACACGGCTGATCGAAAATGGTAAAGTCATTCTGACGCTCAAAAAGCAGGAGGACGAAGAGTAGCCAGGATTAATTATTATTTAGCGCTTTATAGTCGTATACGGTATCGGTTGGGTTTTAGCCGGGCCGCATCCTATCGCTGTGTCCAATTGAATCGTTATCGAGTCGATTGATACATCCTTTCTATTACTTCGGTCTGTACCCAAACATCCCGACTACAGAAATCTACATCGCATAGATACGAGTTAAAAGCCATGCACTGTCAATAAAAACTGTGTTTGGCTTTTCTGCTATCTTTTTGGTAAGTTACCGTTTTGTTTAGTAGCGCTGATGACAACAAAAGGATATTTACTAAAGTATTGTTTATGTAAAATAAGTATACCAAAATAGTTATAATTTGACCTTTTTTTACTCTTGCCTACCGCTTAATAACTAGATACTATATATGATAGATAGTTTGTTTTTATTAGTAGATAAATAGGGATACTCTATCATAAGACTATACAAGGTGCATGTCTGCTCTCGTGCCAGTTTTGTGCTGTTTACCGATCGTTACAAGCTGTTGATGACGAAGTGGTTCTGAAAATTTAGTGAAGCGAAAGATAGCTATACGGATGCGGTTTGTAATTGTTAGTTCCTGTCCTGTCGATTGGGGAGGTAGTGAAGAACTTTGGGCTCGTGCGGCCCATTTTTTGATCCAGTCGGGGCATCAGGTGCATGTTTTCAAAACGAATGTCAATCCGCATCACCCTCGTATAATTGCCTTGCGGGATGCTGGTTGCACAGTCACCGATCTGTATCAGTTGCTTCCGGTACTAAGGCGACTCCGAAACCGGCTGGTGCCGTATCGTTGGTTGAATGGGCAGGACGGAACGTTACAATTATTGAAAAAGGCTTTGCAAGTAATTCGCCCTCATCTGACGATTGTAGCGCAAGGCAATAATTTTGACGGAATCAAATTTGCCGACCTGTGCCGCCATCAGAATCTTCCTTACGTATTGATCGCGCAGAAAGCCGTTCACTGTCTGTATCCGTACGATGGTGATCGACCGATGATTCAACGGGCTTATCAATCGGCAGAGCGCTGTTTTTTTGTGTCACAACATAATGTCGAACTGACGCGCTGGCAGCTTAGCCTGCCCTTACCGAACGCCAAAGTCGTTTTTAATCCAGTCAATGTTTCTTTTGACGCCAGTGAGGTATCGTCGTTTCCCTCGTTTGCGGATGGGGTTCGGTTGGCCTGCGTCGCTCGGCTTGATATTTTTGACAAGGGGCAGGACATCTTGTTGGAGGTGCTAACGAAGCCTAAATGGCGCGCACGCCAGTGGCAGATCACGTTTTTTGGAGCCGGACCCCATCGGCAGGCCGTTGAGGAACTTACCCACTTTCTGAATATAGCCGACCGAACGCATTTTGCCGGTCACGTACCTAATCCCGCTGTTATCTGGCAAACACACCATGCGCTGATACTACCATCGCGTAGTGAAGGCTTACCACTCGCTATGGTTGAAACGATGCTTTGCAGCCGCCCCTCGATAATAACCAACGTTGGTGGCGTCGCCGAACTGTTAACGGATAACGAGACGGGATTCCTGGCAGCCACGCCTACCGCAGACGCTATTGATGATGCGCTCGAACGGGCCTGGCAACGATTGGCCGACTGGCCCCAGATGGGCGCTCGGGCGCGACAATATGCACTCGATCGGGTGCCGGCCGATGCCATCGAGCAATTTGGCCATCAACTTCTTCAGCTGGTTAATCACACCGAATCGGCTCCTAATCTTGTTCTCCAATGAGTCAGCCGCTTGTATCGATTATTATTCCTACTTATAACCGAGGACACCTCATTGAAAGAGCACTGCGTAGTGTACGCGCGCAAACCTATTCGCCCTGGCAAATTATTGTTATTGACGATGGGTCAGCAGATGGTACAAAAGAGCGGTTGGCCGACATTGACGACATCGAATACTATTACCAGCCTAACCAGGGACAGGCCGCTGCCCGCACCCAGGGTCTTCAGTACTGCCGGGGTGAATACATAGCCTCGCTCGATTCCGATGATGAGTGGCACCCTGATTTTTTGGCCAACGGTATGGCGATGTTGCAAAAGCACCAGCTGGACTTTGTATTTGCGAGTTGGCGAACCAGCAACGATTGCACCGGCTACGCGCACAATCTGCTATTACCCGAACAGCGTAAACGGTTCTGTACCCAAACAGATAATGGATGGTGGCTGCTGAGTCCCAGCCAGAACCGGCGCATAATGATCGAAAACTGTCCATCCCCGTCGTCTTCGCTGATCATTCGTCGGAGTTCGTTTCCGGGTTCCTGGAATCGCCAAATGCGCATTGCCGACGACTGGTGTATGCTTCTGGATATGGTGATCAACCGTCCCTGCCGCTCGGCGTTTACACCGATACCGCACTGGACGAAGCATATTCATGAAACAAACATCTGGGACTGCCGCGATCACACCCTTATTATTCCCGACGTTGGCTTTCATGACGAGCAGGTCTTGCTGGATCGCTTCAAACATCAGTTGACTCCAGTCGAGAAACGCATTTTTCGTCGGCGGTTGGCTATGCATCATTTTACCTTCGCTTACTTTAGCTGGAAAAAATCGGTAGCCTCTTCGGTCGTTTTACGTCACTTAAGCATTGCTTTTCAACTGGCCCCGTACCGGGTTAGTCAGGAACTGGCGGTCTGGAGCCGGGAGCATCTTCAGAAGCGATTAAGTTTCAAGCCCGTTGTTGTCGCTAACGGAGCAGACGATGGCGCAGATGCCCCGCAATGTGATACGCGTTCCGGAGGGAATCGGACAGGTGACTACCAAAGAGAAGTAAGTGCAGCACCAGAACCGCCATATCGACGGGATAGCGGGCGCTCTGAGTCAGTAGAATTGCCAGCGGATAGTACGTAATATAGTACTCGTTCAGCACGATACGCTGGTTAGGCGCTAGTACGTAAAGACGAATGTTCCACAGCTTCCGGCGCATGAACTCCTGAATTACGTACAGAGCCAAAGCGATTAGGGCCGCTGAATTAGCCAGTAAAATCAGTAGTACGGCAAAGGCCGTTACTTCAATCGGAAAAATAACCCATTGACCCAGTCGTTGAGCGGTAACTTCACCAACGTGCGTAACAAAGGTGTTGATACCCGCCTGTCGGTCGGCTACCACGTCACTGAGTACATGCCAGAGAATGTTGCGAATGCCACAGGCCAGCGACCAGACGCCGATGGCCCACCACCAGCCGTCCGGGACCGTGTGGCCTACCCAATGACTGATCAAAGCTATTGTGAACAATTGAGGGAACAGATGCGCACCCGCTGCGTCGGCCAGCACACCCGCAAAGCTTCGCGTCTTTAGCCGGAACGGCGGAATTGAATACAGCGAATAAGCGATCCAGGCACCCGAGTACCAAAGACTGACCGCCGGGGCAATGGTCCAGAAATAATACCCGAATGCCAGTCCTATTGCCAGACAGAGGCCCAGGACTGACCAGACAAACGTGGTAGACTTATCGGCCAAACGGTTGGCTTTGCCAGCGGCTCGGTCGATGGCCCGGTCGGTCCAGTCGTTGATCAGGCTGACGTAAACGGCACCAACGGTCAGGGCCAGCAGCAGAATCAGCAGACACGGTAGCAGCGACCAAAGCGAAGCACCTGTCAGATACGTAGTGGCGTAAGCGGTGGCCAGCAGGGGCGAAAATTTGTAGCCCCACCATTCTCTGGCACGAACCAATACGTTTATCTGCGCACCCATGCGACGAAGAGACGATACGAAAGGCTGACCCATTGATGCCGATTCGAAATGTTAACCGAATGTGAATAGAAGTAAACAGCTTGTAATTTACAACCAATGACCGAAACTATTTACTCAGCGCATTCGCCCTTGCTGACACCCCGCCGTTTTTTGGGCGAAATCAAAGCCGATATGCGCATTGTGTATCATGTCGGCTGGCAGTTATTCGTCCGTAACCTGAAGGTACAGGTACGTCAGAATCTGCTCGGATACGTTTGGATGGTGTTGCCTCCGCTAGTTACGGGACTGGTCTGGATGTATTTAGGTCAGGCGAAAGTACTGAAAGGGCTAACGTCGTCGGTTCCCTACCCGGTTTTCGTGCTGACGGGGTTGTTTCTCTGGCAGGGCTTTGTAGAGGCTCTCAACTGCCCCCTGCAACAGCTCCAGCAGGCTCGTTCAACCATCTCGAAGGTCCGGGTTCCCCACGAAGCGTTCATTGTGGCCGGACTAGGGGCCGTGCTGTTCAATAGCACGGTCCGGATGCTGATACTGCTCATTGTGCTGATTGGATTCCAGATGCCCTGGCACGCAACCATGCTATTGGCTCCCCTAGGACTCGCCGTGCTGGTTATTTTCGGGTTGGGGTTGGGCTATTTACTGGCACCGGTCGGTTTGCTTTATGCCGACATTGCTAATGCCTTGCCGGTTGTCATTAATCTATGGTTCCTGATAACACCCATCGTGTATAGTCCCCCAGCATCAATGGCATCGATCATTGCCTGGAATCCGGTAACGCCACTGCTCACGACCACCCGCGATTGGCTGCTGATGGGGGCGGTCCAGCCCTCGACCGGATTTACGCTGGTTGCCCTCGGATCGTGTTTGCTTTTGCTGACGAGTTGGCTGCTGTACCGGCTGGCTAAGCCGCACCTGATCGTTCGTTTGTAAATCCTTTCGCCGAGAATCAGGTTTTTTTACTATTAGATTGTCAATGAATACCGTACCTATACTCTCCGTCGATAATCTTTCTAAAAAGTTTAGTACATCATTTCGCCGGTCGCTTTGGTACGGCGTGAAAGATATTGCCAAGGATCTTACTCCTTACAGACGCCCTAAAACCCAAGACAACGGACACCTTCGTAAAACGGAGTTTTGGGGCTTGCAAAACATCTCCTTTAATCTACACAAAGGGGAGTCGCTGGCGATTGTTGGCGACAACGGGGCCGGAAAAAGTACGCTTCTGAAAATACTGAACGGCCTGATAAAGCCCGACCGGGGACAGGTTCGGATTCGCGGTAATGTCGGGGCGCTTATTGAACTGGGGATCGGGTTGGACCCTGTTTTATCGGGCCGCGAAAATATCTACGTGCGGGCCGCTCTGTTGGGCCTCTCTAAACGGCAGGTGGACCCGCTGATCGAGCAGATTATAGATTTCACGGGACTAGGCGACGCTATTCATATGCCCGTACAGTTCTACAGTTCAGGCATGACGGCCCGCCTGGCTTATGCTGTAGCGGCTCATCTAAACCCGGATATTTTGTTGGTTGACGAGGTTCTAGCAGTGGGCGATCTGGATTTTCAGCGTAAGTGCCTTAAGCATATGCAGAGCTACCTATCGGCGGGGGGCTCTATCATTCTCGTATCACACGTACCGTATCATATTCAGGCGGTTTGTCAGCGCGGCCTTTTGCTTGAAAAAGGGCAGGTCCAATTTTCCGGTACCGCGACAGAAACGCTGGATCACTATTTTTCCCAGCAACATCAGCATGTAGCCTCAACAGGAGAAGAGACGCAGGCAGTGCTTAGCTCCGACCGTCCGATTGCTATTCGTAGTTTGACTATGCAGGTGATGAGTTCGGCGTCGGCGGTAATTCAGCCCGGTAGCGAAATAAAGGTAACGCTTGCGTATCAGTCGCTGATACCGTTTGAGAACTTAGGATGGACCTTTTTTATATGGACTGGCGATGGGGCAACGTGCATCACAGGGGCCATTCCAGCAACGCCCATAGCCTTAAAAGCAGGGCAACACGAAATAGCATGCCGATTGCCAAGGTTACCCTTGACCGCAGGTAGTTATCTGTTAAAGGCTGCTATTTTTGAGTTTAATTCGTTACAGGTCCTAGCCCATCTGGGTTGGGAAAATTCACCAGTTCGGTTGCTGGTAGAAGAAGGAGCTAGTATGACAAAGAATATGCAGTCAATGGCCCAGCAGCTGGTTACTATCGATGTAGAATGGATCGATTGAATCAAATAGCGTTGTCGCGGCTCAATCAGGTCGAGCAAGCTGTCCTGCGGGGTATTGATTATCTGTACCAGCACCAGTACCCCAATGGAGAATTCTGCTGCTATAGAGCGCTCGACAGACGGATGCAGGAACAGTGCACACCCGATAGCGTAGCCGCGCCAACGGCAATCGTTGCCAATACACTGCTGGGGCTGAATGATCATCCTAAAGTCAGTGCTGTGCTTGTGCGTGCCGTTTCTTTCTTGGATTATCAGATGATGCGGGGTGGAGCTTGCAATTACTACGCGCTTCGGAATCCTTTATTCCCGCTTTGTCCACCCGATGTTGACAGTACCGTTCACGTTGGCGCTTTGTTCGATGCACTAAACGTTGATTATCCTCGGGCCGATATGCGGTCATTATTGCTATTAAATCAGGGCAACAACGGAGCGCTGTATACCTGGTTGATGCTGCGCCCCCGACCGACGCTCAACCGGCTGTACTGGCGCACGGGCTTACGGATCGTCAAACGTCCGTTTGACAGTCTGCTTTTCTGGAAAAAACAAGGGTATCGGCGCACGGACGTTGGTAAAGTTATCAATGCCAATGCCTTGTATTATCTGGGTCTTAGCGAAGCCACGCAACCCATTCTGGACTATTTGGTGAAGCTTGTTCATACCAAGCAGGAACCAGCGTCCGATAGCTGGTACCGTAGCCCAATCACGTTCTACTACGCGCTGGGACGCCTTATTGACAAGGGCGTTCGCCAACTGGAGAATGTACGACCTGTCGTACTAGAACGCCTGTTAAGCCATCAACAACCGGACGGATTGTTCGGGGAGAGTCCGCTGGAAACAGCACAGGCACTCAGTGCGCTGATCTACTGGCAGGGAAACCCAATGGTCATCGAACGAACCGCGACGGTGCTACTGGCACAACAGGCTAAACAGGGCGAATGGTCGAGAACTGTTCTCTTAGGCCGGGAGCCCGGTAAAACGGCTGGCTGGGGATCGGAAGAATTAACGACGGGCTTTTGCCTGGAAGCTCTGACTTCTTATCGGAATTGGCTAAAAAAGCGGGATACAGGCAAGTTAAGTTATACACCTATCGCGTAACAAACTATGAATCAGCTCGGTCAGTTAGAAGCGGCAATAAACAAGGGTGTGCAGTACTTGGAGCAACACCAGTACCCAAACGGTGAGTTTTGCTGCTACATTGCCGCCGACGAGCCTATGCAAGGTTGGTGCATTACAGATAGCACCGTTTTTGCCACAATGGTAGTCGCTTCCTGTCTGCTGCCCCTCAATGAACGCCCGGAGGTCGATGCCATGATCACCCGCGCTACTGACTATATCGCCGGACAGATGCACCGGGGTGGGGTGTGGCCCGTATTTTCTGAGCGTCATCCCTGGCATCATATGGTTCCTTACGACGCCGACAGCTTGGCTTATGCGTCGGCCTTACTGGAAGCGCGTGGAGTACGCTGCTTTGAGGAAAGCAACGTACCGCTTCTACTGGCTAACCGGAGTCAACAGGGGTTATTTTACACCTGGTTTATTTTGCGTCCGCGCTGGCATACCAACCGAACGCACTGGCGGCTAGCCATCAAAGAAATAAGCCAACCGATTACCAGTTTTTTCTTCTGGCGGGCCAACGAGTGTACCCGAGCTGACATCGATCTGGGTATTAATACCAACATCGTCTACTACCTGGGCGAGACCGAGCAGACCCGGCCCGTAATCGTAGCGCTGATCCAGACCATTGCGGAAGGGCGGGAAGGCAACTGCGATAAATGGTACCGCAATCCGTATAACATGTATTATCTGCTGTCGCGCGCCTACAAGCGGGGAGTCGTCAGTCTTGAACCCGTTATCCAGCCCATCGTCGAACGCATCGTAGCTGGTGTGCAACCCGACGGGCGAATAGGGAAATCGGTATTGGACACCGCATTTGCCATCAGTACGTTGCTCAATTTTGGGGCCGATGTGCCGCCGTTGACCAACGCTGTTTCGTATTTAATTGCAAAGCAGGGAGAAGCTGGCGAATGGCCTCGCTGGTTGTTCTACTACGGCGGTCCTAAACTCTTGCAGGGCTGGGGTTCTGAAGAACTGACGACGGGCTTCTGTCTGGAAGCACTGGCTGGTTATCGACAAAAAAAGCAGTTGCTGGCTTAGACCGTAACGCTTAGGCTTAAAGCAAGGTAATGGTACGAATCATCTTCCGGGGCTTCCAGGGCATAATTTTAAAATCCCGAAAAATCACCTCCAAACCGTTCGACACTTTCAGAGTGTAGTTGCCAACGGCCAATTCCATCAGGTTTAAACTGTATCGGCGTACGGTGTCCATCGGAGCCATCGTCTGATCAAACAGTAACGTACCTTTTTGATCGATAAGGTGTATGTGCAACTGCCCGCCGGGTTGCTTGTTGATGTTGACTCGTAACCGGCTGCTGTCTGCCGAAACGTACGCGCTTAGCTGATAGCGGGCCAGCCTGGTTGGTGGGATGTGTTGGGCTGTGGCTATAGAAACAAAGATCATGAGCGTCAACAGGTTCATGATGAACCCAAAAGCGAAGAGTCTTGAGAAAGGTTTCATCGTTTCGAGATTGAAAAAGAGGTTCACAACTGATTGTATGCAGGCAAGCCAAAGACGAGTAACCAGCGGAATAATTTGGCGGATTGGTTTGAACGGCTCACCAAACCCATGAGTGGTAAAGCGCGGAATTATTGACGGATAAACTGGTAGTTTCTTTACTTTTTTGCTTTTGTAAACGTATGGCTGTCGATGTGCACCGGTGTTGTTTCGTCAGGAACGATGATACACGAAGCGCGGACAGTATATACAGTCTGAAAACTCGGTTTCGGCCGGCTGAACCCTCAACATAGCATGCATAGTTTCAACATTAACCGTCGCCGTTTTTTGCAGGGAACTACCGCTTCCCTTGCTCTTTCAACGTTTGGAGCCAGAGGCATGGACCTGATCAATCCTACCAAAACGCTCCGGGTAGGTTTGATTGGAACGGGTTGGTACGGGAAAAGTGATTTGTTTCGGCTGATTCAGGTAGCCCCCGTTGAGGTGGTGGCGCTTTGTGATGTCGATAAAAACATGATGGCGGGAGCCGCCAAACTAGTAAGCCAGCGTCAGAAATCGGGTAAAACGCCCCGTATGTATGGCGATTACCGCAAAATGTTGGCGGACAATCAACTGGATATCGTCTTGATCGGTACGCCCGACCACTGGCACGCCCTGCAAACCATCGACGCGGTAAAAGCTGGTGCGCATGTGTACGTGCAGAAGCCGATCAGCGTCGACGTGATCGAAGGCGAAGCGATGGTAGCAGCCGCCCGGAAGTACAACCGGGTGGTACAGGTAGGTACGCAGCGCAAAAGTACGCCACACCTGATCGACGCGAAGAAAAACATCGTTGATGCCGGATTGCTGGGTAAAGTCTCGCACGTAGATATGTGCTGTTACTTTCACATGCGGAACAATGGCAATCCACCGGTACAGGCCGTTCCCGATTTTCTGGACTACGAAATGTGGACAGGACCCGCACCGATGCGCCCGTACGACGGTTTGCCGCATGTTCGCTGGTGGCGCACGTTTATGGAGTACGGCAATGGCATTACCGGCGATATGTGCGTCCATATGTTCGACACGGTGCGCTGGATGCTGAACCTGGGATGGCCAAACCGGATCAGTTCAAGCGGTGGCATTTACGTCCAGAAAGAAGGCAAATCCAACATCTCCGATACCCAATCGGTCCTGTTCGAATACGACGGTCTCAACTGCGCCTGGCAGCACCGAACCTGGGGTACAGCCGCTAACCCCGACTATCCCTGGTCGCTGACGTTGTACGGTGACAAAGGAACCTTGTGGGCTAGTACCATGGCGTACGATTTCATTCCCGATGGAAAAGGTGAGAAAATTCATAAGGACGTAGTCTACGAAAAGGAAAAATACCCCGAAGACGTTACGGAGCCAACCGAACCCAAAATTGAGCTGAATGCTGCTCCGGCTACGCGTCTGCACATGCTTAATTTCCTGGATGCGATCGATAAAGGTAGCCGCCCGATAGCTGATATTGAGCAAGGCCACATTTCGACGGCTAGCTGCATCCTGGCTAATATGTCGATGAAAACTGGACGGCCCATTGTCTACGATCCGCAAAAGCGGGAAATCGTCGGCGACCGCGAAGCGAATGCGCTGCTCCAGCGACCTTATCGGCAGCCCTGGGTGCATCCGGACCCGAACAAAGTCTAATGAAAGAAGAACGGGTAACTACACCAATTACCCGTTCTTGTTTCATTACTGAGCCAGCAGAAGCTTAGTTGTGCTGTTGAAGCATCCAACGGTAAATGGATTTGTCTTCGTAGAGGTACTGAATGTCATGGCCGGTGTTTTTGAGCCGGGTAAATTTTACGTTTCCTCTACATTGTTCCAAGCGTCTGACCAAACGTTCGGTTTCGTCAATGGGAATCAGATCGTCGGCTGTTCCGTGGAAGGTCCAGATGGGTATGTTCTTAATGTTGCAAACCTGCGTTGAGTCATCGCAGCCACCGCATAACGGTACAACAGCCGCAAACTTATCCGGATAGGCTACCGCAGTCTGCCAGGCCCCGTACCCACCCATGCTGATACCGGTTAAGTAGACTCGCTTTGGATCGATTCGGTATTTTGTCGTTAGGTCCGCGTAGAGTGGTTCAAACCAGTTATCGGTTGACCAGAACTTATCGTCGGGGCACTGCGGTGACGCAATGATAAAAGGAAAATCCTGGCCCTTGCTGACCAGAGAAGGCGGGCCATAGACGTTCAGTTTGGTTAAGTCGTTGCCCCGCTGTGAACCACCATGAAGGTAAATGACCAACGGATAAGCCGTTTTGGTAGCCGAATAGCCTTTGGGTAGATAAAGCTGGTACTTGTAGTCCGCTTTAACCTTACCAGTTGACGCTGGCTGCGCATAGCCGTTCAGACTAAACAGGAGTAGGGTAAGGCAATAAAACGTGGAAAACAGACTGGTGGACATCCTTGGGCGTATCAAGTCGCAAAGATTGACAAATTCTCTTAGCCGTTTTCTGCTGGCGGTTCAATCACCTAACAGACGTAAGCTTATTGAGCCGTGATCTGATCACTGACGCGGACGAATGTTATGGGGAAAACCAAACGGAAGGTCGTGCCGACATTGACCGTGCTATCGACTTCGATGGTTGCTCCCAACTTGTCGGTTAATGCTTTGACAATGGATAACCCCAAACCTGACGATCCTTCATTGTTGGTTGGTTGAGCGGATAAACGCTGAAACCGTTTGAACAATTTAGTGCGGTCCTGGTCGGAGATGCCGGGACCTTCATCTCTGACCGAGATTGTCAGCTGATCATCCCGCATATCTGTTTCGACGTATATGTTTCGTCCGAAGGGAGAAAACTTCAGGGCATTACTGACCAGGTTATCAAGAATACGAACCAGTGATTCTGGATCGGTATGCAACAGAACGGGCTGCTCTACACGGCGGGTGTGCAACGTAATCTCCTTCTGGTAAGCCTGCGCCGAAAACCCTTCGACGATCACACTAATTAAATCGTCAAGCTCGACATCTTCCATCTGGACCGGAAGGTTCGACGAAATAAGCTTGTTGAAGTAAACGATGCTGTCGATGAGGTTTAGCCCACGCTTAATGGTCTTCTGGCCGTATTCGATGTTTTCGTTTTGCTCTTCGTTCAACGGCCCATGCATGGGAAGAAAATTGAAAATAAAACTGAGCGTGGCCAATGGCGATTTTAAATCGTGGGCGATGACACTGATCAGATTCTCGATTTCGCGGTTAGCCTCCGAAAGCTGCTGATTTTTCTGATACAGTTCGGTTACATCGTTGAACAGCCAGATCCGCCCTTTGAAGTAAGGGGAGAAAATAGGTCTGGTCAGAATCGACAGGATCTTGTCCGAGAAAATCCAAAGCCATTCTTTAATGCTAAAATTCGAATCGCGAATAAACTCAGCGGCTGTGTGGTTGATCGCATCCAGGTTGAGAGCCTGATTGCGAAGTTTCAACATGCCAATGGACAAGCTCGCCGGTGAGGGACGGAGATCACCTTGCTCAAGATCCAGTAATTCAATGGCTGCCTGATTTACCCAGCTCGTTTCGTCTTCTTCATTAACAAGGACAATCGCCTGAGGCACAATGCCAAAGATGAATCGATATTGCTGTTCGAGGGCAATGCGCTGAAGCGACAAACTCGTAATCAGAATTTTGTCGCTGAATCGGTACAGGACATCCTCGACATCCTCAGCAGGTAAATCGTTTGGTTCGGTCCAGACAATCAACGCCCAGCCTTTGACCGAATAATTGTTCAGGCGGAAACCCGCCACCTGCCTGTAGCCGCCTAGTAGCGCCTTCAGGGCCCGGCGGGGGGTGAAATCACTTTCCAGAAAGAAACAAGTCTCGCGGGTTAAATCAATAAGCTGCGCAGGATTGAAAGACGCCGAATTTATTTTTGACGAGCCCGTGAATTGCACAGTCGCTGTCCACTCGTCTCGTTCCTGGAGAATGAAACAATCATCGGCGCCGAGGAAAGCAAGCGTTTCGGCTATATAGGCTTCGACAAGTTTCGGACCGATTTCAGTTGCTTCAATAGCCCGAAAACGTCTCTCAAGTACCTTAAAATCCATCGATGTAAGTGGTCAACCGATCCAGTCACTACTCTATAAGCAAATTGATGGTAGACGGAGCAAAGTATTGTTGTGACAGAAAAGTCTAGTTCAGAAATAGTTTGATTTTCTGTACAACTTTGTCGGGATCACTGATGTGTGGTAAGTGTCCTTCACCATCGATCAACGATAATCTCGCATTAGGCATATACTTTTCCAGGTAGTAGCTTACATCAATCGGAACGGCAACGTCATCTTTGTTCTGAAGCAATAAGGTTGGGTGCATTAACTTAGTAATGTCTGACCGATGATCGGAGTAAAAAATAACCTTTGCAATACAGAGCGCTACATCAGGGCGCATAGCAGATAACGTTTTTGCAAATGCCGCAGCGTATTGCGGTCGATCTGGATTTGCCATAATCATGGGCGCAAAACCACTGGCCCAAGCGTGGAAGTTACTTTCCATTTGGGCGAAAAGCGCTTCCAGAACCTCTGTATTAAAGCCACCAATATAATTTTCCTGATCAACATAACAGGGGGAGGCATTTAATAAAACAAGTTTCGAGAACCAGGTTGGCTCCTGTATAGCGGCAAGTGTTCCGCTCATGCCACCCGCCGAATGACCAATAAAAACCACGTCTCGCAGTTCCAATTCATCGAAGATGTCCAATATGTCATCCGCAAATGAGTATAGCTGCTTGTATTTACGCGGATTAAAATGAGGGGCGGTTATTTCGTTCGCTCCAACGTAGTCGAACAATACGACTCGGTGTGTATCAAAAAAGGCTGGCGCAACACCATTCCACGCTGTTTGATCGGTACCAAAACCATGAGCGAATACCAATGTCTTATCTGCCTGCTGGTTGCCAAGCAAACGCACATTATTCCTTACAAGTACAGACATGCTCAGTTGTAAAAAATGTTACCAGATTGATTATTATATTTATAACGGGTTAATTATATTAACATCAAGTCAAATATATAAAAAAGGGTTCAATCACACATCATATATATTCGTTAAGTAACTATGAATAGTTTGCGTCTTTTGAGAAATCAATTATGTGGTCTCTAACCTATGTGATAACAGACATATGTTTTCACTAGTAAGCAAAAAGACAACTATTTCAGGAGTTGTCTTTTTGCTTACTAGTGAAAAGCCAAGAAAACGGTGTAGGGTGTGGCGACGCGAGTTAAAAGCACACGTAAAAAAAAGGTGGAAGTTTCTCTCTTGTCCTACACCAGAGAGTAAGCGTTTACTAATGCCTTTGCATAGGCTATGCTTTACACCTTGCTTTCTGGATACACTTTTTTGTGTTGCGCAACCAGTATAGCGTACTGTTCTGGGGTCAATATCGACTTGTACTGATGAACTTTCTCCGTCTCTACTGCTACGGCCAGCACACGTAGCTTTTGGTTATTCATACCGGTTCGTTTCAGCGCTTTTACGCCTTCATTGAATTTCACCGTCGCATCGGTTATGACCTGCTTCGCTTTGGGTAGCTGCTGATCGGTAAGCTTAAGCCGTTGCTTGTCGGCTTTCAGAACCGATTTAATGATCATGCCGATGGTTGCTCCATTGTTGAGAAACACGAATTTCTGGTTTTCAACTGATTGATTTTGAGCAAACGTCTGGGTGAATAAACCAAGCAGAAGTGCGGTGACGATACAGATAATTTTCATTGTTATTGAGTCAAAGCTATTGCGGTATATGCCGTGCTAAGATAAGCAGAGTCAGTCGTTTCTGCTCGGTGTTGTTCGTTATAAACGAAATGGGGCTGCTAAATACAGCCCCATTTATCAAATTAAACTCCTTGTGTCTTCACCGTTGGCGAAGTGGTTTGATCGACAATTGTTTCTTTGGGTGGCCGCTGGCTCCAGTAAGTTGCCAACAACGAACCGGTTGTATTCATGATCGGGCCGAAAAGAGCGGGAGCGAGGCCAACCGTTGCAACTTTACCCATCTGAACGGCAATACCCGACGCCAGACCCCCATTTTGCAGGCCAACTTCAATGGCGACCGTGCGGCAGCTTTGTTCATCCATGCCAAACAGTCGAGCCGCCCAATAACCTAATGTAAAGCCGGTAAGGTTGTGAATCAGTACGCACAGCGCCAGCGTCCAGCCGACGGTCAGCAGGCTATCGCGTCCCGCAGCTGTAATGATCGCCACGATCAGCACAATCCCCACCATCGACACCAACGGCATCACGCGGTTGATCATCGTCGCCGATTTATGAAAAATACGATTCAAAATCAGCCCAACGATTACGGGTAGAATGACAATTTCGGTGATGTGAATCATCATGTCCCAGAGCGAGATCTCAATAAACTGTCCGGCCAGTAATTTCATAAGCGCGGGCATCAGGAACGGAGCCAGCAAGGTTGCCAGTGTGGTGATGGTAATCGACAGCGGCACGTTCGCCTTGGCAATAAAGCACATCACGTTCGACGCCAGCCCACTCGGCGAACACCCGATTAGTACAACACCGGCTGCGATTTCGGGCGGAAAGCTAAACACATTGGCCAGTGTAAAACCGAGCAGCGGCATAATGAGAAAATGACACGCTACACCAATAAAAACCGCTCGTGGTTGCTGAATGACACTTTCGAAATCTTTGATCGACATGGTTGTCCCCATACCCAGCATGATGATTTGCAGCAAGGGAACAATCAACTTTTTCAACGGAAACCCATTCAGTTCGGTAAATGGCCCCGGAAAGGTCATTGCCACAATAACAGCCACAATAATCGTTGCGGTGTAAATGAGATTGCGGTACGACGAGCGCTCGTTCGTTTCGGCTTTCATAGGAGTAACTAAAGTGGACTAGCCGGCTGGCGGCCATGTCCGAGCGAGGAGTTAGTTATGATTTAGGATGGCTCTGGCTGAACGGATCGCTCAGCTAGGATAAAAAGCCGATTCTTAACCCAAGCTACTCAAAACGCCTTCTTTCAGCGAGTACGTCGATGTCCGAATCTGAGAGATCGCATAGGTCTTTAGCACGTAGTCAATTAAGCAAACGGCCACGACAATCATATCGACGCGCAGTTCGATCATGCCCGGAATCTGCATACGTTCGGCATGATTGCGGGTAACAAGTAGTTCGTAGGCGCGGTAAAACTCCTCGACGGGTAAGGTAAAGGCGCTTTGTTTAGGATCGGGTAAACGGCCTTGCTCGTGCATGAACCACATATCGACCAGCGTATCGAACGACCCCGACGAGCCAACTAGTACTGCCGGGTGATACTGGTGAATGGCGTTGGCAAGCGGTAGTAACTGCTCCTGAAAATAATTGTGTAGTCGGCGGATGCTGGCCGGACCGATCGGGTCGCTCGTCATAAAGCGTTCGCGCAGCCGTTGGCCACCGATTTCGAAGCTTTGTTTCCAGAAGATGCGCTCCTGATTGCCCAGAATAAATTCTACGCTTCCTCCGCCAATGTCAATAACCAGCGCCGTCGTGTTATCCAGAGAACCGGCAGCGCGGACGCCTTTGTAAATGTATTCGGCTTCCTGATCACCCGAAATAACCTGTATCCGAATACCGGTTTCCTGCTCGACCCGGCGGATAAACTCCTGTTGATTGCGAGCAACCCGAATCGCACTCGTACCTGTGGCGATGACCTGTTCGGGAGCAACGCGGTGTTCATCGAGTACGTGCCGGAAATACGTTAGTACGGCCAATGCCCGCCCGATTCCTTCTTCGGTAATGATCCCCTGGTTGATTCCGGCCTGCCCGATTTTGGCCGGACGGCTTTCGCGGAACAGCGTTTTATAACCGGTATCGTTTTTTTCGACGATCAGCAGATGAAATGTATTGGTACCTAAGTCGATAATGGCTTGTTTCATAGTCGCAAAACTATTATCTTTGCCGTCCGGTTTTAGCTAAAATACAATATTACAACATGCTTATCATTAACGTAAAAGACAACGAGTCGATTGACAAGGCCCTCAAACGCTTCAAAAAGAAATTTGAGAAGACGGGCGTGTTACGGCAGTTGCGGTCGCGGACGGCTTTCCAAAAACCGTCGGTAAAGCGTCGCACCGAGATCATCAAAGCCGCTTACAAAGAAAGAATGTACGGCAATCACACCGAGCAATAGGGCAACAGCCCGGTATTGACCGGATGTGTAGGTTGGTCGCAATTACTGAATGCGCAGTCAGTGATTGTTAGTTGCTAACATAGACACAGGAGCAGCAAGCAGGAATGTTTGCTGCTTTTTTGTTGCTTTGCCAAACCATGATTTAGCTAAATTGCATGCCTAACGTGAGTAGATTTGGCCGATAAAATCAGGTAGTCGAATAGACGCTTCATCTGACTATTTTTATGAATCAAGTAAATCCCAGTTCAGACGATTTTCTTCAGTACATCCGTTACGAGAAGCGGCTGAGTCTCCATACGCTGACCGCTTACGCGAAGGACATGGAGCAATTCAGTACGTTTCTACTGGCGGAATGCAACGTCGAACGACCCGAACAGGCTGATTATCGGCACATTCGATCCTGGATTGTAAGTCTGGTTGAAGGGGAACTGGACAAATCGTCAGTGAACCGAAAAATCGCTACGCTGCGGTGCTACTACGGATTTCTGTTACGGCGAAAAGTGATCACGCTTGACCCAATGACAAAGGTGCAGGCACTGAAAGCTAGCAAGCGAATTCCGGTCTACGTAGAAGAAAAGCCGATGGAAACGCTGCTGAGCGACGTTGACTTTGCAAACACCTTTGAAGGAATACGGGACAAATTAGTGCTTGAATTGCTGTATGGTACAGGAATCCGGCTAAGCGAACTGACAGGTCTTAAAACGACGGACGTAAATCTGTATGAGCGAACGATCACCGTGCTCGGCAAACGCAATAAGCATCGGATTATACCGCTCACCCAGCCCTTGTTCGAACTGATTCGTCACTATAGTCTGCTCAAGGAAGAAACGTTTGGCGGAGCGGTTGATACTGTTTATCTAATTGTCAGCGAAAAAGGAATTGCGGCTTACCCGATGCTTATCCAGCGAATTGTTAAGCGGCATCTGGATCTGGTAACCACCCTCGAAAAGAAAAGTCCACACGTTCTCAGGCATTCGTTTGCCACGCATCTGCTTAATCGGGGGGCCGATCTTAACGCCATCAAAGATCTGTTAGGGCACAGTAGTCTGGCCGCTACCCAGATTTACACGCATACCAGCTTGGAACAACTCAAAAAGACGTACGATCAGGCGCACCCGAAAGCCAAGTAACGCTATGAATATTCTGCAAATGAGTGAAACGCTGTTCTACCTGATTGAGCAGCAAGCGAATTCTGAAAAGGCAATCAATTACCTGCGGCAACAGGTCGGTTTATTACAGGGTGGAACCGGACCGTCAGGTCTACAGATTCCCGTATTTTACCGAGTCTTTACCGCGTTACCTCGCTTTGTTGGAAAGCAACCCATCGAAGTGCCCGCTGATCTGGCCTTTGCATTGGAACAACTACGACCTGGGTTCACCGTATCGGGTTGGACGCTGGATCGACTGGCGCGGGTTTGGTGGCTGCTTCAACTGCCCGCCGACGATGAATCGCTATACGTAAAAACAATCACCGAGTTGTTTAAAGCCGGTGAGCTTAACGAGCTTGTGGCGTTGTATTCTGCATTGCCTATTCTGGCTTATCCGGAAGCCTGGCGGTTTCAGGCAACGGAAGGTATTCGCAATAACATTGCCGATGTGCAATCGGCGATCATGCTGCATAATCCGTACCCCGCCGATCATTTTGACGAAGCGGCCTGGAATCAACTGATTTTAAAAGCCTTTTTCACCGATAAAGATGTTACGCAGATCATTGGGTTGAATGAGCGCAAAAACGCCCGACTCGCGCATACGCTGGCTGACTATGCTGCCGAGCGCAGGGCTGCCGGGCGTAGTTTGCCCCCTCATATCGAGTTGTTAATGGATTAGCCTTGCCAATTGCGGGATCAATCCGACTGTAACCCGCTAATACCACCGATAGGAAATACCCACTGACAGCATCAATGAAGGGCTACTATTCTGTAATTGATCGTAGTTGAAAAACACGTTCTGGTATTGCGCCTGAATTTCCGCCCCAAGTCCCTGTTCGCGTCGACCATAATATTTCAAACCGATAGCTGGCGCGATGGCTCCTTTGAAGCCAGTCTTTTGATCGGATAGTACCCCGAAAAAATTGGTGTAATTAACAAAGGCACCACCACCCGCTAATTGTACGTAAGGGCGTATAGCGGCTGCATTGTCGGCGAAGTAATACGAAACCGAAGCCATTGCCGGAATAATGGATAACGTCCGGGTTTGAACCGCCGAAATGTCCTGAACCGTATTTCCTGACGTATAGCTAATCACTTGTCGGCCAAGCCGCTGCTGCGTGTACTGATAACCGCTTTTTAAGCCCAGCGAAAACCGCTTTGGAAACAACCATTCGCCTTCCAGCGCAAAATTGGCTGGCGAAATGCGGTCGATGTAGCCTTTCTGACCGCCCATTGGCAGTGATACACCGTAGCGGGCTGCAATGTTGAACGTTACGTATTGCTGATAGGGGGATGGAAACGCTTGAGCGTACTCATCCCGGTTTACCTGCGCCCAGCTTACTGTCGATAACGACAGCAGGGCAACGAATGCTAAGATCGATTTCATGATTGCTTATCGGGCTGCCTGTAAATAAGGCGATTGGTTGAAAATAGCGGTTGTGGCCGCATCGACATCTTGCTGAGTACTAATGTCCGAACCACGTACGGTGGCGTCAAAAATGACATTGAGCTGCTGTTGTGTACCGGTGCTGGCTGCTGGACGGTTTTTTAGGTCGACAACCTGAATTTCCCAGTATTGATCGGCTACCTGATAGGTGTAGTAGCTTGGGTAGTACGGACTATAACCGCCAAAACCACCAAGTCCGCCAAAACCATAGCCACCGCCCCAGTAGCCGCCATAATAGCCGTAGGGATCGACACCAACGCCGGTGTACAGGTTGCTAACCCGGATGATGGCAACGCCCACATCGGCAGCCTGGCCCCGGTTGACCCGCTGGAATCCCCGACTAGTCATGGCATTGGCGACGTTCGCTACAAAACGGCTTTCCAGCGGACCCAGCGAAGGCTGATACCCGGTGTTCGATTCGATCACGACCGAGTCGGGCAGGCTGAACGTTTTATACTGATTAAAATTGACGGATCGGTCGTAATTGGTGATGTACACCGGCTGATCGGCGGGGCTCAGATTGTTTACTGCATTCTCATTACAGGCCACTAGGCCGCTGCCGAGCGCCAGTAACAGAATGGAGTAGATGCCCCATTTCCCTTTTCTTAGCTGTTGAAGCGTTGTCATAAATGTATTTGTTGATTAAATCAATCTTCGGATAAACCGGCGTCTGACGATGACGCATATGTATAACGAAAATTGGGTTACTGATTATTAAACGAACGGGGAAATGTAGAGTTTTCTAAAAAATGATTAAAATGAGAATAAAAAACATGTGAGATGAAGCCGTATTTTTTGTGGAACTTTGCTTACTAATCGGGGATTTATCCAGAATACCCTTACAGTAATTCGCTCATGAGTTTTATGGATTCCATTCGTGGCATGTCGTTCTTCGATATGCACGTTCACATGACTTCCCGCACGACCGACGATTATCAGGCTATGGCCGATGCCGGTGTTGTCGCCATGATTGAACCCGCATTCTGGCTGGGCCAGCCTCGTACGGGCGTTGATTCGTTCCGGGATTATTTTGCCAGTCTGGTCGGTTGGGAGCGTTTTCGGGCATCGCAGTTCGGAATCCGCCATTACTGCACAATCGGTCTGAACTCGAAAGAAGCCAATCAGGAAGAACTGGCCGAACAGGTTATGGAAATCCTGCCGTTGTTCATCTATAAAGAAGGCGTGGTCGGTGTAGGCGAAATAGGCTTCGACGATCAGACGGCTGCCGAGGACAAATACTACCGGGCACAACTGGATCTGGCAAAAGAAGCGGGTTTGCCGGTGCAGATACATACCCCGCACCGGGATAAAAAACAGGGTACTAGCCGCAGCATGGACATTGCGCTGGAACACGGACTCGACCCCGGCATGGTCATCGTAGACCACAACAACGAAGAAACGGTGCGTGAGGTACTGGATCGGGGTTTTTGGGCTGGATTCACTATTTACCCGTTTACCAAAATGGGCAACGAGCGTATGGTCGAGATTGTCAAGCAATACGGCCCTGAACGCATTATGATCAATTCGGCTGCCGACTGGGGAATCAGTGATCCACTGGCCGTACCGAAAACAGCCGCGTTGATGAAACAAAGCGGTATTTCGGACGAAGCGATTCGTCTGGTGACCTTCACTAACGCCGTAACCGCTTTTGCGCAGAGTGGTCAACTAAGCCTTGAAGAACTGATGCAGCCAATGGGCATCGATCAAAGTCAGCGGTACAACGGTAGCTCGGTACTGCGTGGTGGACAGGCACCGAGAGTAGATAAAGACTCAACGATAATCCGATAATGGTGAAAGCACTCCTTTCCCTTACCCGTCCTGCCAACCTCGTCACGGCTATTGCTGATGTGTTGGCGGGTATGGCGATTGCGGGGTACTTTCTTATTCCTAATCCCCCGCCAGCTCCGGTAGGCTGGCTCACGCTGGCAACGGTTTGTTTGTACGGCGGTGGCGTCGTTTTCAACGATGTGTTCGACGCCGAACTCGACGCTATTGAACGGCCCGAGCGTGCCATTCCAAGCGGATTGGTTAGCAAAAATACGGCTACCTTATTAGGGACTGTTTTATTGCTCGTCGGAATTATAGCCTCCTTCATGGTCAACCAGACGGCTGGTTTTCTGGCGCTTGGTATCGCTGTCGCATCGCTGGTTTACGATCGGTTTGGCAAGCATCACAACTGGCTGGGACCGGTCAACATGGGTTTGTGCCGGGGCTTAAATTTGTTGTTGGGGATAAGCGTAATTCCCGAGCAGGTAATGCCGTGGGCGTGGGTGGGGCTGGTACCCATCGCGTATATTGCCGCAATCACCATGATCAGTCGCGGTGAAGTACACGGTGGTAGCCCAACTACGCTTCGGGCGGCTGGACTGCTGTATGCACTGGTCATTGGTTGCGTAGCGGCATTGGCACAACAACGTCAGCAGTTAGGAACCGCTTTACCGTTTCTGATCCTGTTTGGCTATTACATCTTTCCACCACTTTGGCGAGCCGTTCGTGAGCCGGTCGGTCGAAATATTGGTATGGCTGTGCGGGCTGGTGTTTTATCGCTTATTGTGATGAATGCGGCCTGGGTAGCGGCTTTTGCTTCCTTTCCGTTGGCGATGCTGGTGTTCTGCCTGCTACCGCTGTCGAGGTTACTGGCAAAGATCTTTGCCGTAACGTAACTGCTGACGGTCACCATCTGCCCTGATCGTGACCGTCGCTTCACTTACTACCAATTTTTATGAAGTATACCGTTCTCCTCTTTCTTTTTCTGTCACAAACTGCCTTTAGTCAACAGTACAAATCACGACCTATAACCGGCTTACTCGGTGCGTTCGGTGCTGAGGTTGAACTAGTCAAACAAACGCTCAAAAACCCAAAAACGGTAGTCGTTGATGGAGTGACCTTCACGACTGGCCGCCTGGGTAAACAGAAAGTTGTCGTGGCCGAAACGGGTATTGGAAAAGTAAACGCGGCTATGACGACCGCTTTATTGCTTGATCATTTCCGGCCCGAGCGCGTATTGTTTACAGGCATTGCGGGGGGCACTAATCCAGAGTTGCAACCGGGCGATATTGTCATTGCTGGTCGTACGGCACATCACGATTACGGGTCAATTACCGATAAAAATACCCCGACCCGTCAGACGCGGAACGTGATTACAAAGCAGTTTAACCCGGTTTATTTTCCGGCGGACACCTCGCTGATGCGATTAGCAGAAAAGGTGGTCAAGGACATTCCCCTCGAAGGAATTCCGCTGGCGTCAGGTGGTGTTTCTGACAGGCCCGTAAAAGTCGTGACGGGTACCGTTGTAACGGGGGATGTGTTTGTGGCATCGCCGATAAAAGTAAGCAGCCTGCGGGCCGACTTCGGGGCCGATGCGACTGAAATGGAAGGCGCAGCTATCGCGCAGGTATGCTATCAAATCAACGTGCCGCACCTGATTATTCGTAGTCTCAGTGATCGGGCCGACGCTGAAGCACACATCGCCTTCGACAAATTCTACCCAACAGCCGCCCGAAATTCAGCCAAACTCGTTATTGCGATCGTGCAGGCGTTATAAGTTAAGGTCAATACCTTTCGCTCGGAAAAAGCGAATAAGTTTGCCGACTGACCGCTTTTTGGTCATATTGAGACATCGTACATAGCAATCTGATGGTTGCGTTTTCAAATGTTCACTACAAACACGTTCCAGCCAAAGAACCCGTTTCGGTCATTCTGGTGGGCTGGTTATGAATGCACCGATCAGCTCAACTGCTTCGGAAATCGGGTTGACTTCTTACCATTGACGGGGCATTTACAGTTATTGGGTCAGGATTATACCGATCTCAGCCAATTCGCTATCCGTACCGTTCGGGAAGGAGTTCGCTGGAGTCAGGTCGAAAAAACAGCCTATCAATACGATTGGAGTGTTGTCCGGCAGATGCTGGAAGAAGGACATCGGCAGGGTATTCAGCAAATCTGGGACTTGTGCCATTTTGGTTACCCCGACGACCTGACGCCCCTTCATCCGATGTTTGCCCGTCGTTTTGCCGCTTTCAGTCGTGCTTTTGTCCGTTTCTACCGCGATCTGTATCCCGATGAAGAACTCATTGTGACGCCGATCAACGAAGTGAGTTTTATGTCCTGGCTCGGAGGAGACGCGCGAGGTACATCGCCTTACTGCACAAAACAGGGCTGGGAAGTGAAGCTCGGACTGATGAGAGGCTATATTGAAGCAATAGCCGGGATGCGTGAGATCGACCCTTCTATTCGTATCCTGACTACCGAGCCGCTGGTGCATATGGTTCCTCCTCTGAACGCGACAAGAAAGGACATTATGGATGCTGCCATTGCCGACGAAAATCAATTTCAGTCGGTCGATATGCTGGCAGGATCGATTGCGCCGGAGCTGGGAGGGAAGCCGGAGTATCTTGACATGCTGGGTTTTAACTACTATTATAACAACCAGTGGATCAACAAGACGGGGACGTTTTTGGGCTGGAACGATGCTATTCCCGATTCACGGTGGGTCCCGATGCGCCGGTTGCTGATGAAAGCGTATCATCGGTATGGTAAACCGATTGTTCTGACCGAGACAAGCCATCCGGGTATTGACCGGCCTGTCTGGATCGAGATGGTCGGACGCGAATGCGCGGCTGTAATTGAAGCGGGTATTCCGCTCTGGGGGGTGTGTTTGTATCCAATCATCGACCGGCCCGACTGGGATCATTTAGACCAGTGGCACCATTCTGGTTTGTGGGATGCTGATTTATCGGTCAATCCACCCAGACGTGTGTTGTACGAACCGTACGCCAAGTCGCTTTTGAAAGCACAGGGTGTCGTTGCTGATGCGTCGTTGCTGACGAGCCAAGTCATTGCCGAATAATTGATACGTTGGCCGTACGTCGGTCGTCGCGCTTCAACATAAGCGCGGCTAAGCGTTGCCCAGGTAAGTTGTGTTGTACACTGTACAGTTGAGGCCATATGAAACAAACGCTTACGTTTTTTGCATTTTTCCTGGTATCGACTACCTTATTGGGGCAAAAACTTAAACCGGGCTTCGAGAAAGCGGAATACATCGAGCTGATGAGCGTATTTGCCCGGCAAGTGGACACCTTGCCGCCAGATAGCCCGATTCCAAAACCACAGCGGTTCAAGTTTGTGTATCGTTCGCCGGTAGTGGGTCTTGACAACCGGTGTGACTTATGGACATCGGCTGATTCCGTAGCGGTTATCAGCATCCGCGGAACCACACTCGACCCTGTCGGTTGGTTGGAGAACTTCTACGCGGCCATGGTGCCAGCCAAAGGGCAGTTGGTTTTATCAAACGATTATAAGTTTGATTATCAACTGGCCGAACATCCGCAGGCTGCGGTACATATTGGCTGGCTTATTGGAACCGCTTTTCTGGCGCAGAACATACTACCCCGGCTTGATTCGTGTATTCGAGCCGGGGTAACCAATTTTTACATCATGGGGCATAGCCAGGGGGGAGCCATCGGGTATCTGATGACATCTCATCTGAAGCAGTTGCAGAAGCAGGGAAAGATACCCGCCACAATTCGGTTCAAGACCTATTGCAGTGCTGCGCCCAAACCCGGTAATCTATTTTATGCGTACGAATACGAAGCCCTGACCGCTGGGGGCTGGGCGTTCAACGTGGTCAATTCAGCCGATTGGGTTCCCGAAACACCGATTACAATTCAGACGATTGACGATTTCAATCAAACCAACCCATTCTCCAACATCCCCGCTTTACTCAAAAAGCAGAAGTTTCCCCGGAATCTGGCGCTGAAATACGTCTTTAACAAGCTGTCTAAACCAGCACGTAAGGCGCAGAAAAATTACCAGAAGTACTTGGGTAGCTTTGCCAGTCGGTACGTAAAAACAAACTTGAAAGAGTACATTCCGCCCACGTTTTACCAATCCAGCCATTACGTCCGAACGGGGTCATTCGTAGTGCTGCTGGCCGACGAAGCGTATCATAAAAAATACCCCGATAACAAGAAAACGATCTTCGTGCACCATCTGCTGGGGCCTTATCTGTACCTCGCTTCTAAGTTACCGTGATCAGATCCGATCAGCTACAGGTATATCTGCACCATCTTGTGCCAATCCTCGGCCTGATGGGCCCGACCTTCCCATATGTAAAATTCGTGAGAGACGTTTTTTAGAGAAAGTGTTTCGCTCAAGGCGCAGTTGCTGTTTAAAAAAGGATCGGCGGCCCCAACCGTCATGACAATCTGCATCCGGCGCAGTTCGTTTAGAATCGCGTCTTCTTCCAGGTTCGGCAGAAAATGATTGGGTGTGTGGAAGTAAATATTTTCGTCGTAATAGTCGTCGAATAGACCGCGAAACTCTGCTACCGGAGCGGATAAGTCATACCGGCCACTAAGCGCTACTAATTTACCAAACCACTGAGGATGCCGAAACGCAATGTTGGTAGCATGGTAAGCCCCCAGGCTGCATCCGTGCGAAATCATGAACGGCTGCGGATTTTTCAGGCGGGAAAACGGTAGTACTTCGTTCAGAATGTAGTGTTCGTACTGGCTGTGGCGCTTGATGCGTTCGTGCGGAGCAATGTAGCGGTTGTAAATGCTTTCCCGATCAACGCTGTCAACGCAGAACAGCTGAATCCAGCCGTTCTCGATCCGGTCGGCGAGCGCGCTGACCAAACCCAGCTCTTCGTATTCATAGAAACGCCCGCGTCGGGTCGGAAAGACCAGAACGCGAGCTCCTGCATGACCAAAAACAAGCAATTCCATATCGCGGTTCAGATTCGGGCTGAACCACTTATGATACTCGCGATTCATAGTGATAGCGGTAGTTACGGTGAAATTGCAGCAGGCAACGCAAACAATGGCAGCTTAGTACGTAAACAAATTATTAAAGATTTGTAATTGCTGTAAAACCTGCTTCCAAACCTGATAACCTGCCGGGGTAAGGTGAAGACCATCAGCCTGAAAAAACTCGCGACGTGGCTTACCATCAGTACCCAACAAAGCAGTTGTCATGTCAATGGTTTTAAAGTTTGGCAGCTCATTTATTTTGTCGGCAATGAGTTTATTGGTCGCGCGAATCTTATCGGCAATATCCCAGCGAGCAGGGCTGAGCTTTATGGACAGGTAGTAAAATTGGGTATCGGGTAACTGCCGACGTACCTTTTCCGCCAGTGCGCAGAAAAACAAGTATACTTCTTCCGGATGGCGATTATCACCCAGATCGTTATCACCGGCGTAAAATACAATGCACCTGGGGTTAGCGGGAACGACCAATCGTTCAAAAAACCATGCGCAGGCCGCCAGTGTTGAGCCCCCGAAGCCTAAATTAAGCGCTGTGATATCCGGAAAATCCTGCGCCAGTGTTGACCAAAGCCGGATAGACGAACTGCCGTAAAATACGACTCGGTCCGACGTAGATAGATTAGACTTAATTTTAGTTTCGAGCTGTCGAACTTCGTCTTCGTACCAGATCATCTGGTTATAAATTGGTTAAGTTTTGCCTTATGGCTTCGTATAAAGGGTACGTTATGTGTACCGTGCTAAGTTATGATAACTCAAAAGCAAAGAATGTGTTGCAGCACTTCGTTAAACACATGAGTATTTGGTCTGATCGTACCCGCGAAAAAATGGGAAGTCTACTTCTTAACTACCTCCGCTACGTTCGTTGAACTGGGTTGAGTAGCCGTTACCCACTTCCGCATAATACCCGCCAAGGGACGGAACTCGATCAGGAAACCGTCGTGCCCATAAAGCGAATCAATTTCTTCGTAGGTGGCCTCTGGAATGTGCCGGGCCAGGAACTGCTGCTCAGTTGGCGGGAAAAGTAAATCCGAGCGAATACCGACAACTAAGGTTCGAGCTTTTATTTGATTGAGCGCATTCAGAATACTTCCCCGGTTACGACCAACGTTGTGCGAATCCATAACTTTCGAGAGCGTCCAATACGTAAAAGCATTAAAACGATCCGCTATTTTTTCGCCTTGGTAGCGTTGGTAACTAGCCGCTTTGTAACCGTCCAGTTGCTCATTGTTGTCGAGCGCCTGCGTAAAGCCGTAGGTGTCATAATTCCGGTACGAGATCATGGCCATCGCCCGCGCTGCTCGCATACCCGCTGTTCCCGCATCGTCGCGCTGTTCGATCCAGGTAGGATCGGCCTCGATGGCCATACGCTGTGCTTCGTTGAAGGCAATACACCAGGGAGAGGCTACAGCACTCGCTGCAATCAGCACCAGATTCTCAATTAACTGAGGGCGTAAAATAGCCCACTCAACTGCTTGTTCACCGCCGAGAGAGCCGCCGATGCAGGTGTGAATTTTTTCGATTCCCAGTTCCTGACGCAGTAAATCCAATGCTTCGACCATATCGCGGATCGTTAGCGCGGGAAAGTCGTGATGAAAAGGCCGACCCGTGCTGGGGTTGGTTGACAGCGGGCCCGTTGATCCATAGCAGGAACCAAGCACATTGGCACAGACGATGAAGTGATTTTCGGGATTGAAATATTTCCCTTGACCGACCATACCGCCCCACCAATCGCCGGGGTCAGCGTTACCGGTCAGGGCGTGGCAAATCCAGACAACGTTAGAACCTTCGTCGTTTAGTGTTCCGCGTGTCGTGTAGGCCAGTTGAAAGCCCGGCAGGCTCTCGCCCGATTCGAGAGGGAACGAATATTTGTAGTCGAAATAATGAATGTCCAATGGATAATGCGTTTTCTGGCCTGACATTTTCAGTGAAGACCGCGCAAACTGAAAATCGTAAACATAAAGAACCGCCCAAGACCACTCCCAGTCTTCGGTTTAATAGGGTAGTATGCTTATTAGGCCGCGGGGGGCGTACAGTGCTGAGTATAGCGCATTTAAGTATACGATTTATAGTCCCTAATGATCCGCTGCTGCGGTTGCTTTAGGCAGGAGTTAGCACCTTGCCAAGTGGTAGGTTGCCAGCGATTCGCAGAGCCTGATCTCTCCTCGCTTCTGTATAAATCAATTGACGTCGGAGTTTGGATTGACGCCTGACAATTGACTTGATAGCGCAAGTATAATAGGCAAACGGCGCCAATCCAAACGCCAGGGGGATTTTCTACCGTTGGGTTATTTTTTCAACTTCGCGGTTTGGTAGGGCGTATTTAGTCCGCCTGATGTTTACTTTTGTAAGGAAGATACGTTGCTGATGAGCCAGACTTACCGTTATAATCGCGAAAACGCTACACGAACCTCCGGAACTACATCGTTGAAGGATGCAATCGGGCAGTTACTGAAAGCCTATCAACTCCAGACGCGCTTTAACGAAACATACCTCGAAGCGTTTTGGGGTCGCATGATGGGACCAACCATTGCCTCGCGGACCAACCGGATCTACGTTCGGGACCGCAAGTTGCATATTGAAATTACGTCGGCTCCCTTGCGCAACGAACTTGTTAACGCGAAGCAGAAACTCATCCAGCTCGTTAATAAAGACATGGGTACCGACGTGATCGACGACGTGGTATTTATCTAATACTGTCAACGATTAGCATCGTCTAGAATTCGATAAATAGATTTTGTCTTTCCTGCTGCATCGTCAGCGGCTCCTCCACAAAGCGGGCGTTCAAGCCCAACCGTTGGCACATCGCCAGCCACTCCTGTTTAGGAATTACCAGAAAGCCGTTATTCTTGCGCACTGTATAGTAAGCCGATAAGCGTAAGCGAATCAGAAGTCTGATCATCGTCAGCAACTGACCCTGCCGGAGTGAACGACCGATGATGCTGCCAATGTCTTTGAGTACACTACCCCCCACCATCAGGTCGCAGATCATGGCTTTGGCACCGGGTGCGGCTACCGCTTTTATTGCCTTCAGCAACTGCTCTACTTCGGCTGCATTGCGGTAATACTGAACGACGCTCATCACGATGATCACATCGAACTTTTGGTTCAGGACCGGGCTAAAATTAAGATAATCGTCCGGCGATAAATCGTGAAAATAAACGTTTGGATGCCCAGCGTGTTTCTGGCGGGCGATCTCGTTATATCGTTTGGATACATCCAGGCCGTGGATCTCGGCAACCCGGTTGTGCCAGGCCGTTTCCAGATTGCCCGGACCAGAGCCAATGTCTAGTACCTTTAGCTTTTTCGACAGAGGAATGTATTTCTCTACCCGCGCCAGAAAATAAGCGTAATTGACGGACATTGAGTCGTCAAATTCGTTTTCGTCCTGCCAGAAATCAAGCCATGTTGCCGCTCCTTGCGCCATTTAGTTTGTGTTTGGATAAAGGATGATTGTGTAATTGATCTACCGACGTTTACTTACTTCGAGCCTGCCCCCGTGGCGAACTACGTGTTGTTTTCGAGTGAAAGCCCAGCCTCCCGAACATCTGTTGACGAAGAAAACGGAGTCGGTCTGTGCATCAGGTAAATAATTCGGAACCAGATCAGCACGCAAGGTAATGCTTTCAGCGCGTATGGTAAGACAAAACGATCGCGCAGATAGACCGGAAATATATCACTCGGCGAAAAAACCGTCAAGACGAGGCAACTGATTAGTAAGACTCGGTCTAATACGCTTTGCGGGCAATAGAACCACCAGAGCATAACGCCCGTGACGGCAGTGATGTACGTAGGCGATTCAGAAACGGGGTTGAAAATAACCTGAAAGATCAGGATCGAAGCGACCATCAGCATCCGGAAGTACCGCTGCGTAAACCGTTTAATGTGCATGTAAACCGTGCAGAACAGCGCTACACCGAAACCGATAATGACCGGTGTCGGCACGTCCGGGGAAATAAACAGGTGCACAAGCCGGTGAATCGAGGTATTGGCCCATTTGTCATGATCGGACTTGATCAGCAGTTGATTTACCCACAGTTCGTACTGCCAGAGCAATTTTGCCGGAGAAGTAAACAAAAGTGGCAGCAAACCAAGCACGATAGCCCAGCAAACCATTGCTAGTAAAAAACGAATCTTTTGCGGATACAACAGAAACAAAGCTGCTGCTACAAGGCTGTATATCTTGATGTTAAAACCAAGGACGATAAAGAAGGCGGCCCAGATGGGTTGCTTTTTTTCAAAGCTAATGAACGCGAACAGCGGAATCGCACCAATCAGCGGATTTGTCTGACTGTTGACCAGCGATGTAAATAATTCTTGCAGACAGAACCAGTACGCGAAAACTTTTTGCTGGTGGGTAAGCGGCATTCGGTAAATAGCCAATGCCCAAACGCCAGCAAACAGAAAATGCCACAGAAAGAGCCCTACTCGGAATGGCAGGGCAAAAATGGGTGCGAATAAGGCCGCAAATGTAGGGGCGTAATGATAGTGATCACTGTATTCGGCGGGGTATTCACTGTACAGCGTTTTCCCGTCTATCAAATGGTACAGCGAGTAGTAAAAAATCTTATAGTTATTGGAGTCGAGCAGAACTACTATCCGCGTGCTGGCGAATAAGGTAAGCAGGGCGTAAACACCAAAAATAAAGCGGTAATCGCTGAATATAGGCTTTTTGAAAAAGGACAGCATCAAAAGAGGATATCAGAAGCAAAAGATCCGGTCAGTGAGCAACTGCTTCGAGTTGTCGGGTAAATTCGTCCATAGTTTCAAATTCACCCATTGGTTTTAAGTAACGTAACAGCGCTTCGACCCGATCGAGCAACTCATCGCGCGAGTGCCGACGAACATAGGTCGGTATCTTTTCGTAAGCCGCTAGATCCGTAAATTCCCAGGGATGTACGTACAGATTCAAAAAACCATCCGTCGCTAGTGTTTGCTTGCAGAGTGATTTGTAATACGAAAAAGGAAAGTTTTTTAAACTAAGCCAGAACAAAGGAAGGCGCAGTCTTGGCGTTACCGAAGCCGGAATTTGCCAGACGCCCAACTCCTGGAATGGGTGTCGGGGTTCGCCCCAATGATTGTAACGACCCGGAAGCCAGGTTGGATGCAACGACGAATTATACTGATAACCCGCTTTCCGGACATCGTTCGGATCAACAAAGCCCATGCGGGCCCGCCGAAAACCGGTTATGGGCTTGTCGAGCAGTTTTTCCAGAGCAAGCCGTGATGTTAGTAAGTCGGCTGGTTCAAACGTCGTATGATAATAGCCATGCGAAGCTATTTCATGCTTAGTAGCAAGCTGCCGGATTAGGGCAGGCTCATGAAGCGCGTAGTTGGCCGTTGTAAAAAGGGTAGTACGCGCACTCACTGCATCAAATCGTTCGGCTATCAGGCGCAGCCCCCGTGTCGAAACGGCTATCTGTTCGTCCAGCGAAATGTCGTGGCCGAACTCAACAGCCGTGTCAAATTCCTCTACGTCAACGGTGAATAATATACTTCTCCTAGCTGTGCTTCGGTTGGGGGTTCCCATACGGTAACGGTTTCCTCAATATCGCTCGTATCGCCAATAATGTAGGCGGGGCGCTGTTTTACTTCCACAAACGTTTTGCCCAAATATACGCCGATAATACCGATCATAATAAATTGAGCACCGCCAATCAGCACAGAAAGTACGACTAAGGTCGTCCAGCCCGATACGGTTGCGTCGGTGAAAAAATACTCGTACAAGGTTTCCAGTCCGAACAGGCTGGCAAACAAAAACATCCCAAAACCAAGCAATACCGATAAATAGAGCGGTTTCGTCGAGAACGACGTAATGCCCATAGCGGCCAATTGCATCATTTTACGAAACGAGTATTTTGATCGGCCAGCGTAGCGGGCAGCGGGTTGATACAAGATCCGGCACTGGCGGAAACCTACCCAGGAGATGGCTCCGCGAAGGAACAGATCGTTCTCCTTGAACTGCTTTAATGTATCAATAACTTTCCGGTCCAGCAGCCGAAAATCAGCCGCGCCGTCTTCAATTTTTAACCCTGAAACCTTCCGAAGCAGGCTATAGAATCGTTTTGAGGTTGTACGTTTAAACCACGACAGACTTTCGTCCGGTTGCCGAACGGTATAAACAACTTCGTAGCCTTCCTGCCATTTGGCAATTAGGGTAGGGATAAGTTCAGGCGGATGCTGAAGGTCGGCATCCAGACAGATGACGGCCTGACCTCTGGCGTTTTCGTAACCAGCTCGCAACGCCATCTGATGACCGAAGTTTCGCGAAAAAGAGATAAACCGTACTACAGGATAAGCTTTGCTCAACTGGCGAAGAACGTATCGGGTCTGATCCGAACTACCGTCATCGACAATCAGAATCTCATACGATTGATAAGGCTTCATAACAGCCATAAGTCGATGAACGAGAACAGGCAAGTTCTCTTCCTCATTGTAGGCTGGCACGACTATACTAATCATACCTTCGGTTAATGTCATCTTCGTAGGTTAGTACCATTTGGCGCGATCACGCCAATTTTTTCGCTAAAGTAAGTATTTATACTTAATTCTTTGGTTAAGGTTCTATTAAAGTTGCCAGAAATTTTTCAGGAGGCTAAATAGTAATAGAAAGTTCTTTTCTGAGCAGAGTACACGATTATTGGTCAAAAACAGAACATATACCTGAAAAGCTTGTCTAAAGCGGAAGAGGAGTATCTCACTAACCCCAAAATTAGCTAAAAGTTCAGTAGTACTTTTTGCGGTTCCTATCAGAAAGGAATAAGTTTTCATATGATTTAGTTATGCCGCTCATTATGAAGTCTTTTTGGTCCTCAAATCAGTCGATTAGTTGTCCATAAGTGGTATAAAATGCGCTTAAGGCTTATAGCGCGAACCGTGCCAAAACTGCTACTGAATTCTTACTTTTGCGGTACATAACGAACGGTTTCCCCAAACCTTTCGGGGCGACCGTGCATATAGCTACAGCAGCCTCCAAAGTGGGGTGCAAAGACAAAACTGACTTGATTGTTCCTCCTTTTTTACGTCCCGGTGATACAGTTGGCGTGGTAGCTCCCGCCAGTTGGTTTCCTTACGAAGAATTGTCCGACGGTTTGCGTATTCTTCGCGATGTTTGGCAGTTAAATGTTATCGAAGGTGATAGCCTTCGGACTGTTGATGGTCCGTTTGCGGGTTCAGATGAACTGCGACGTACTGATTTGCAGCGGTTGTTTGATGATCCTTCCGTAAAAGCAGTCTTTGCCGCCCGTGGCGGGTATGGTTGTTACCGGATTGTTGATCAGCTAGACGTGACACGGCTACAACAGAATCCAAAATGGCTTGTCGGGTTTAGCGATATAACCGTCTTACTCAGTCTGCTTTACAAGCACGGTATACAAAGCATTCATGGGTTGATGCCCCGGCAGTACGGCCATCCCGACCGGGCGGAATCACTTGAGTCGGTACGGCAATGGCTGTTTGGTGAGGGGCCTGACTATTACGCAGTGTCGGATCATGCGCTCAACCGGGTGGGTGAAGCAGAAGGGCCGCTGGTAGGGGGCAATCTTACCATTCTGGTTAATTCGCTTGGCACGTTCACGGATATCGATTTGGCCGGAACAATTCTGTTTATCGAAGATATTGACGAAACACTCTTCTCGGTTGACCGGATGATGACGCAGCTTCGGCGGGCGGGTCGGCTGGAAAAATTAGCCGGATTGGTCGTGGGACAGTTTAACGATATGCGGATCAATCCGTCGTTGCCATTCGGAAAAAATGCATTCGAGATTATCGCCGACGCCGTTGCGGGGTATAGCTATCCTGTTTTGTTTAACTTTCCGGCTGGACACGTTGACCAGAATCTTGCTCTTCCCATTGGGCACACCGTACAGCTGGAAGTAGGTAGTGGTAGCAATCGGCTGGTGTTTTAGTCTAGGAACAACTCAATAGCGATCGGTACAGGTACTTAGAGCCAGAAAGAGCCGGCACTGATCCGGCTCTTTCTGGTTTAGCTTTATTTGATGTACCGGAAATCTTCTCCGCCTTTCAAGGCAAGTAAGGTTTCGTACATGAGTTTAATCACGTTCTGCACGTCGTCTTTGTGAACCGTTTCGACGGTGGTGTGCATGTACTTGAGCGGGAGCGAAATCAGGGCCGATGCAATTCCTTCGGTAGCGTAGGCAAAGGCGTCGGTATCGGTGCCCGTCGAACGGCTAACCGCCTGTCGTTGGAAGGCGATATTCTGCTGTGCAGCAACGCCGATCATGAAGTCGAGGACGTTGTTTTGCACCGCTGGTCCGTAGCATAACACCGGTCCGTCGCCACATTTAAGGTCGCCCTGTTCTTTCTTGTCGTATTTCGGCGACTGGGTATCGTGTGTCACGTCGGTACAGATAGCCAGATCGGGGCGAAGCCGCCGGGCAATCATTTCGGCACCACGAAGCCCAATTTCCTCCTGAACAGCGTTGACCACGTAAAGCGTGAAGGGCAGCGTTACGTTAGTTTCTTTCAGCAACCGGGCTACTTCGGCAATCATAAAGCCGCCCATGCGGTTGTCCAACGCCCGACCAACGAAATAGCGGTCGTTTAGCTCCATCAGGCCGTCGGAGAATGTGCAGACCGTGCCAACGTGGATACCCATGTCCAGTACTTCCTGTTTGGTGGCGGCACCTACGTCGATGAACAGGTCCGTTACTTTCGGAGCGCTATCTTTGGCGAGATCCCGAACGTGAATGGCCGGCCAGCCGAACACCCCATCGACCACGCCTTGTTTGGTGTGAAGATGAACGCGCATGGAAGGAGCAATCAGGGCATCAGAACCACCGTTACGCCGAACAAACAAATAGCCATCGTCGGAGATGTAGTTGACAAACCACGAAATCTCGTCGGAGTGGGCTTCGATCACTACTTTGTAATCCTTTCCTGGGCCGATCACACCGACGGCTGTTCCGTATGTATCGACAATGTGCTCGTCGATGTACGGCTTGAGGTAATCCAGCCAGATCTGCTGCCCCGACGATTCGAAGCCCGTTGGTGAGGCATTGTTAAGGTACTGATACAAAAAATCTTTACTGTGCTCGTTCATTGCGCTTGAAAATAAACTATTCACGAACGACTGATGCGTCAAACTCGGAATGCTAGATGAATGAAAATCAAATATAGGCGATTGCTTGATGTACTAAACTTTATCACGGTAAAAACTACACTAACCGGCAAGTTAGGATAACCCCGGAATGCCTAACAAGTCATTCGGGTTTGGGCAGATGGCGAGGAATTTTGCGCGGTCGCTGACGGAGCAGACACCCGGAAAGTCGCCTTCATTGCCTAGCATGTCGGTCATCAATTGAAAATGCAGGTGCGGAGGCCAGTCGCCATTTTCGGGGTAGGGGCCAATCTCGGCAATCTGCTCGTTTTCTTCAACCCGCTTCCCGACGGACAATCCCTCCAGCGACGACCGCGTTAGATGGCCGTACAAACTATAGAGCGGCTTTCCGTCAACCGTGTGTTCCAGAATAATCGTGGGTCCATAGTCGCCAAAGTGATCGTTGTCCTGAAAACTATGCACGTTCCCGGCCAGCGGTGCGTAGACAGGCGTTCCGGCTTCGGCCCAGAAGTCAATGCCAAGGTGAATTTCACGCGGTTCTTCGTCGGTGTTGAAATGCGCACTTCGGCGGTAGATAACCCGGTGTTCGTTGTAGCCGCCCACGCCTACCTGTGCCCCTGCTTCCCGTAATTTTCCGAAAACGTAATCGGTGAAAGTAACCGTATCCGTCAGGTCCAGCGTTGCCAGATCGGGATTGGTAGCCGAAAAATCAAGCACTACGTAGGGGGCTTTTACTGGATGGGCGTCTTTCTGAAAAAGAAAAGGAAGAAGCATGGGCAATCAGGAAATGGAACAAGTGATAAAATCAATGTATGAGAATTCTATCGTTAAAAGTATTAAGAATTTGCACGCGCTGGCTTTTCACTCTTTAAGAACGAATTACGTGCACCAACTACTAAAAAAAATGATGAAAGGTAAGCGTCGACTGGGGGTAGTGGGAGTTTGCCTGTGCCTTCTGCTGAACAATTGTATGAGCCCCGAAACCGTCACGTTACCGGGGGGCTGGCATACAAAAGCATCGCTACAAGGGCCAGCTCGCAGCGCTGCGGTAACATTCACAATCGATAATAAAGCGTATGTCGGGACTGGGCTAACGATAGAAAGAGGGGCTCTTGCCGACTTTTGGCAGTACGATACAGACACGAATCAATGGACGCAGGTCGCTGATTTTCCCGGTAAAGCGCGTAGTGAAGCTGTGGGTTTTGCCGTTAGCAACAAAGGGTACGTTGGTACGGGTATCGACGGAGCCAGTGGCAAGCTGCTGCGTGATTTTTATCAATTTGATCCCGTCGCCAATGCCTGGACGCAGGTGGCGGATTTTGGCGGTTCCGCCCGACGGTCGGCGGTAGCCTTCGCCATTGGTCAAACAGGGTTCGTCGGGACGGGTACGGACGGCAACGAACAGCGTGATCTGTGGGGGTACGATCCGACAACGGACACCTGGACGCGGGCGGCTGATTTTGGCGGACGGGGACGAGTCGGTGCGGCTGCTTTTGTGATTAATGAAACGGCTTACGTTGGTACTGGCAATGCCGCCGGGATAAATCAACCGGATTTTTGGGCGTATGACCCGGCTAAAAACCTGTGGAAAGAGCGCAAAAATTTCGCTGAAACATCCATCGCGCGTTCGTATGCCGTCGGCTTCGCGATCAACAACATTGGCTATTTTGTGACGGGAGCCTGTAGTCAACGCTCCGGCGACTATGATGTATGGGGGTATGACCCAACTACCGATTCCTGGACCAACAAATCATCCTTCGAAGGAACCGCCCGGCAAAAAGCAGTTGGGTTCAGCGTTGGCTCAAAAGGCTACGTCACGACAGGTGTATACGGTCGGGCCAGCTATGATGATCTATGGGCGTTCACACCCTAACCCAAAGAGCAGTCTTGCTGATTCCGGTTGCTGAAAGTATATTTACAGCTATTTTTTCGTTGTTAGAAGCATATTCTTCGGCAAACTAAGTTATTAACCTTACGCTATGGAAATTACTGCTGAAAAGCCTATCAAGCAAGCCACGCTATTTGGCCACCCGATGGGCCTTTTCGTTTTGTTTTTTACCGAGATGTGGGAGCGTTTCAGTTACTACGGAATGCGAGCCATCTTACTACTGTTTCTGATCGATAACGTTCGGGGCGGTATGGGCTTAACCGAAGCCGATGGAGCGGCTATTTATGGCATTTATACGGCCTCGGTGTACCTGCTTTCGCTACCCGGTGGCTGGCTTGCCGACAACATACTAGGGCAACGGAAGTCGATCTTCTACGGTGGTATGGTCATTATGCTTGGTCACATCATCCTGGCCATTCCGTCCGGGCCGAGTTTATTCTACATAGGTTTATCGACCGTCGCCATCGGCACCGGAATGCTGAAACCTAATATCAGTAGTATCGTGGGTGAGTTGTATCCCGAAGGGGGAGCACGCAAAGACGCGGCTTTCTCGATTTTTTACATGGGCATCAACACCGGGTCGCTGCTTGGTATCTCGGTGGTGGGTTATCTGGGGCAAAAGGTTGGCTGGCATTACGGTTTTGGCGCGGCTGCCATTGCGATGGCACTCGGCATTGTTACTTTCCGCACCTTTGGACCACGGTACCTCGGCGATCATGGTAATTTTGTCGCTCCGGTGGCCGCAGCCCAAGGACAGTCATCGAGCGGAAACCGTTCCCTATTGCTGTTTCTGGTTGTGGTGGTAGCCATATTAGCGACCTTGCAATTGACCGGGGTGTTGGACATGACTACGGCCCAAGGGTTGGCGCAGGCGATGGGAGCGATTATTTCGTTGATTGCCGTCGGCTATTTCCTGTATATTTTAATTGCGGGCGGGCTGGATACGGTCGAGAAAAAGCGCGTAACGGTGCTTTTTGTTTTTTTCATCGCTGCGGCTGCCTACTGGGCGGGTAATGAACAACAAGGGTCATCGCTGCAAATTTTTGCCGATCGTTACACAGAGCTGAATCTATTCGGCTGGGAGATGCCGTCGAGCTGGTTCCAGAACCTGAATCCAGCCTTTATTCTCCTTTTTTCGCCTGTTCTGGCAGGTTTATGGGTCTTTCTGGCTAACCGCAAAATTAGTTACCCCGTACCGGCCAAAATGGCTACGAGTTTGATTCTGTTAGGGATAGCGTATATCGTCATGGTCGTTGCTGCGAAGATTGCGCTGACCGGTGAGCGTACATCACCCCTCTATCTGTCGCTTACTTACTTCTTTTTCACGCTCGCCGAGTTATTCCTGAGCCCGGTGGGATTGAGTTCGTTTTCTAAGCTATCTCCCAAACGCTACACCAGTCAGCTGATGGGACTCTGGTTCGTGGGTTCGTCATTGGGCAATCTGATTGCGGGGCTGTTTGCCGGTGGATTCGATGAGAAGAATGTGCAGCAGATGCCACAGCTGTTTCAAAGTGTCGCTTATTTCAGTTTAGGCTTCGGGGTGCTGCTGCTGCTCTTTGTAAAACCGCTGAAAAAATGGATGGGTGGTATTGACTAAACGCTGATGTCTGTCTTCAAACAGAACGGTTCCTGAACGACGAATGCCACTCCTCTCGGTAGTGGCATTCGTTTTTTACCCGCCTGCTTTTTTGGCTCTGTAACCCTTGTCGGTGAGCCACGCCAGTACCTTATCGCGGTGATCGCCCTGAATCAGGATTTCATCGTCTTTCGTTGAGCCACCTGCGCCACAAGCGGCTTTCAGTTTTTTGCCTAAGTCACCCAGATCCGATTCGGTTCCGACGAAGCCGCGCACGGTCGTTACCACTTTATTGCCGCCTAACTTCACCAGCCAGATTTTCAGGTTTTGCTGAGCCGGAGCTAAGGTTTCGGCTTCGGATTTCTGGTCGGGTTGGTAGGCAAAATCGGGATTGGTTGAGTAAACAATTCCGGTTCGGTTTTTCTTGCTCATAACTGCGCTGTTTATTGCAAAAGTACAGTTTTCCCATTGCCTTGTTTGTTCCGATTATAGTTCGAGCATTTGCCGTACGGCTTCCCCGTACGTACTACCGGTGGTCAGTTTTGTGCCTTTTTTATCGTTGATGGCGAGCAAAAATTTGCCGTCGAAGTGCTTGTGAACTTCGGTAACTTTATGCCGGTTGACCATCACGGATCGACTAACGCGCACGAATGTGTCGGGCAGCTTTTCGTTGAGTGTTGTCAGCGTATACGTTGTCAGGAATTTTTGACCGTCCGTTGTGGCCAGGAAAACGTACTTATCCTCGGCTTCGAAATAAGCAATATCTGATAGGGGAATTAGTCGGATCTTTTCACCCGTCTTCACCGAGATGGAATAGATTTCTTTCTTCGGCTGCATCTGGGCTAAAAGTCGCAACATGTTGTCCGTCATGGGATTACTGCCCAACTGCGACGAATCGTTCCGCTCGACGAGTGTTCGGATTTTCTGCGCTGTACGGGCTAACCGGTCTGCCTCAATCGGCTTCAACAGGTAATCGACCGAGTTCTCTTCGAAAGCTCGAATAGCGTATTGATCGAAAGCAGTCGCAAAAATCACCAGCGGCATGGCTGTCAAGCGCGATAGCATTTCGAAGCCGTTAAGCAGGGGCATTTCGATGTCCAGAAAAATAACATCGGGTCGTTCGGCCTCAACGAGCGTCAGCCCTTCGGCTCCATTGGGTGCATCGCCGATGACCTCAAACGTATCACTGTATTTTGTGAGCAGACGACGTAATCGACTGATCGCAAGTTGTTCATCGTCAATAAGTATGGTTCTAAGCGGGAATGTCATTGGTTCTTGAAATTAAGCGTCTGTGTCAGGAATTACCAGAGAATGGTCGCTGCGAACTTTACTCATAAGAATAGAAATAAGAACCTGCTTGAGCGGCCAGTTCTGTAACTCAACCCGCGCATCTTCGCCGTAAAGCAGTTTAAGTTTATCCTGAATACTACGCAGACCGTAGCCACCGTCCATATCGTCCGGGAAAGCGGGGCCATTGTCGTGCACGCATAAGTGCAATTCGCCCTCTTTCTCGTAGATGCGCACATCGATCCGGCCCATATCGGCGCGTTTGGCAATGCCGTGTTTGATTGCATTTTCAACGATAGGTTGAAGCAAAAACTGCGGTAGTTTTAATTCGTTGAGGGTCGGGTCAGCTACTTCGACGCTGAACGTAAGCCGATTGCCGAAACGGACCTGTTCCACTTGCAGATAGGTTTTGACCATCTCCAGTTCGTCGGCCAGCGTAGCAAATAATTCGCCGGTGCGTCCGGTTGAGTAGCGGAACAGTTTGGACAGGAGCAGCGTCATTTCTTCGGCCTTGTCCGGATCATCGTGTACCAGACTGGCAATGCTATTGAGCGCGTTGTACAGAAAGTGCGGGTTGATTTTGGCCTGCAATGCGTCTAGCTCAGCGCGGGTTTTCAACTTTTCCAGATTCAGAAGCTGAAATTCCTGTTCCGACAGTTTGCGGGTGAGCTGCCTGCCCTGCTGAAGGACGTACAGAAAGAAGTTAGCGATCAGCAGGTCACCCATCACGTACACATACCAGGAAGCGGTCTTTTCGTAACCACCCGGTCGTTTAGCCAGTTCAACGAGGTAAGGTCTGCCGACTAGCGCATAGATGCTTAAGTTTACCACAAAGAAGCTGCATAGAATGCATAGGCTAATGATGAGGTGACGCTGCCAGACCGCCGGAACTCGTCGCGCCAGCCAGCTTGACAATGACCATGTTAGTAAAAAAACGACGATCCCATCCGCCATGTTCTGTATGATCAGAAACCGGTACAAACCCGCAACCAACGGATCTTTGGCCGACGAAATCAGATGCGTGAAATAGACGATAGCGTTACAACCGTAGATCAGCAAAGCGCCTAATAGTGCTCCGATGAGCGTACCCCAGCCGGGCTTTTGCAGAACTTTGGTCAGCGTAATTGGCTCCGCTTTTGTCGGTTTGGGCATGTATTTACTGCGTCCGGCAAAATTGAACGTCGCCCCTTCGACGTTTGCACCCGTCAGGTTTACATCCTGCAATCCGCAGAAATTCAGATTGGCCTCGTAGAGGTCAGCATCCGTAAAGTCGGCTCCGCTCAATTCCGAAAAACTCAGATTCGCCTGTCGTAGTACAGCACCCCGAAAATTGGCTCGCGTGAGGTTCGAGAAACGAAGATCAGCCTGTGTCAGATCGATACCGCTGAAGTCGAAATCAGACAGGTCCGACGCCCGCATGTTGAGTCGTTTCCCATTTTTGCCAATCGTGCCGATAAGTTGCTCGCGAGTCATTAGCTGATTAATCCGTTTGTGGTTGGCGTTTAGGGCTACACAACTGTACGTCGAAAATGTCGACAATATACCGTCTTATTTGGGGCACTTCGCCAATAGTGGTTCCATCTGTTTCTGCCCCCACGTTGGCGAGAACTCACTGGCCGGTTTAAAACTAGCGAATTTTTCGTTGGCCTGCTTCAACACCGGACATGCTGCACCAGGGCCGCCACCAAACTGCTCCGGCGTGTACATAAGCGATGAACCTTCCAGCACGTAAGCGCGCGGGTTTTCAACATTGAGGCTTTTTGCTTTCGCTAAAGCTGACTGAAATAACGGGCCGTATTGCTGCCAGCGATTCATTGGATCAACCGCCATACGGGCCTGGGCAATGTACGCTTTTAGAATGGTCAATTCGTCGTTGTTGGGTGAGACAGCTTCCGCTGCTTTCAGGTTGACATCGGCCTGATCGAGGTACTTGTCTTTGTCAGCTTCATCTTTGCCCAAAAAGCCCAGATAAACATAATTCAGGCCGGCATAGTAGCGGGGAAGCCACTGGTTCGATTCGACTCCGGCAATACGTTCAAACTGGTTGGCCGACGCCATAAGATCGGCGGTAGACGATTTTTCGTTGTGCGATTGCATAGTGTTTAGTGCCTGACCCATAGCCTGTTTGTACTGGTCTGACTGAGCCTGAGCAGAAAAGGAGGTAGCTACGGCCACCGCGATGGAGATGATAAGCGTTTTCATGATTTAGATGGATGTATAGGTGATCGATTTATGTGAATTACAGTTCGTTGACATTGACTTTTGCCTTTTTCGAAAGCATGATCATACCGCCCACAAAGAAGCTTCGGTACGACTGCGGACCAACGGCGTAGCGCGTTTTGGCGTCGGGTGTGTACTGATACGTGTACACGTTATGCGTATTGAGGATATTATCGATGGTAGCGTACAGAACGACCATATTCTTTTTGATCCGGGTGATGTGGCTGGCCGAGAAGCTAAGGTTATTTACGATGGGCGTGCGGTCGGCAAGGAAAAGCTCGTTGTTGGGGTTGTAGTACGGACGACCGCTGCTGATGGTGTAGGTAAGCCCCATGCTCGTGCTGATCTTGTCGAAGTACCGCTTCCCAATCAGGCTGATATTGTGGTTGGAAATAAAGGTTGGTGTGGCGGCTACCGGGTATTGCTGAAACAACCGCTTGGTGTCTACGTAGCTGTACGTCACCCAGTAATCCAAGCCTCGTATGCTTTTCTGATCGCGCCAGAACACGTCGAAGCCTTTGGCGTAGCCATTGCCGCTGTTATCGGTGCGACCCCGGGGAAAGCGGTACGGATTCGCATCATAGTAGTTGGGCATACCGGGCTGGCTCGTAAACTCACGAACGAGCTGAGCGTAGTTTTTGTAGAAGGTTTCAATGCGGAACGTACGCTTGTCCTTGATAAGCTGATAGTTTAGAATTAGGTGGTCGGCTCGTTCGTAATTCAGATTTTCGTTCCGGTACAGGTAACGATAGTCTGGCGTTTGGTAGAATTGCCCGTACGCCAGCGACACCTGACTGTATACACCCGTTTTGTACGCCATCGACAGACGAGGAGCCAGATTGAACCGGTTGATTACGGATGAGTATTCGCCCCGAAGACCTAGTTGAACCGCCAGATTGCGGCCAAGGTAGGTTTGGGATTCAGCGAACAAGGCTCCGTAGTTATCGTGCAGGGCATACTGGGTCCCCGATACCGCGTTTTGGTACGTAACCCGGCTTCCTTCAGTTCCGAACAAAAACGAATTATTGCCGGGTAGCAATCGGGTCAGCACAGCCCGCGCTTGTAGTCGCTCACTGGAACGACCAAAATCCTGCGCACTAAACGTTGTCGCATCGGTATCGTAGCTGTACGACAGGCCGGAGTGGAGCAGCCAGCGACCATCGGCCCAACTGTCCGTATACGTACTGGTCGTAAAGAAATTACGATTCTGCTGACGAAAAGCTGTTTTGCCCGTTTCGTTAGATGGATCAACAAAGTTCATTCCCAGCCGACTGTCGGAGTACATGCCGTAGAATTTAAGCATACCTGTTTTGGTGGGTTGCAGCCGGTAAGTCAGGGAAGAGCCCGCAAATTCGGGAACGTGCGTCCAGTCAATGTTTTGCCGAACGAGCGCAAAAAGGGGTTTGAGGTTACCGTAGTAAGCCGTTGCCGAAACCGACGATTTTTCGGTAGCATGATCGTAGCTAAGCGCGGCATTCGCCAGGTTCAGACTCAGGCTCAATCCTTCGGTCTGCGTTTTATCGACGGTATTAAGCAGCAGTACCGATGAAAGCGCCTGTCCATACTGCGCGGAGTAGCCACCCGTGCTGAACGAAGTACCTTTGAACATAAAAGGCTGAAACCGTCCCCGCGATTGTAAACCCGGCATTGAGCTGAAATACGGATTTTGCACGATCATCCCGTCGATCACAACTTTCGCTTCTTCGCTGGAGCCACCCCGCACAAACAAGCCGGTTTGTTCGCCAACGCGCTGCGTGCCGGGAAGTAAGTTCATAGCCGCCGTAATGTCGGCACCAGCGCCCGCCGTTGTGACAATATCCATCGGCTTGAGCATGGTCATTCGGCGCTCGTCGGAAGCTTCGAACGATCCCGCCGTTATGACCACCGTGTTTAGTTCATTAGCGGTTTCGGTGAGCCGGACAAGAATAGAGCTGTTGGCCGCGAGCGTAATTTTTTTGCTGTATGATTCGTAGCCGATGTACGAAACCATCAGCGTGGCTGTATCTTGCCGACTACTGGCAAATTTGAAACTACCGGTGCTGTCGGTGTTGGCTCCATCGTAAGTGCCGCGCAGAAACACATTGGCTCCGGGCAGTGCGTGACCTTTTTGATCCGTCACCCGTCCGGCCAGCATCGTCTGGGCCGACGTGCTGAGGGTAGCGGATAAGAGTATGGCGAGGAAGTATAGTGTTTTCATGACTGTTCGTCAGTTCAGTGGCTGATAGGATGCTCAAAACTAGAATGACCAATCGCCTGCCCTTTGCTTTTTCCGACGAACCGGGGAAACTGTAGCGTGAAATCCCGCCGGATAAGGATAAATTTGGCTTAACATTTACCCAACTACGTTGTTATTGTCGTACAAACCCGCGCACCTTTGACCACTACCTTGATTACATTTAAGCTTTCGCTGGGCAGGCTTCGCCCCTGGCGTGAAGGCGATGAAGATTCGTTGTCGCACCATGCCAGTAACCGTCGTATCTGGAATAATGTCCGGGATTTTTTTCCGTATCCATATACACCCCGCGACGCGCATTCCTGGGTACGTTCCAATAAGTCTTACCAGCAGCCTAATAACCTGGCCATTGAAATTGATGGCCAAGCGGTGGGTAACATCGGATTTACGGTCAAAGACGATATTTACCGATACAACGCTGAGATTGGCTACTGGCTTAGTGAAGAATATTGGGGTCGGGGTATTATGAGCGAAGCGGTACCCATTGTAACCGAATACATCTTTTCCAATTTCCAGGTCAATCGAGTTTTTGCCTGCGTATTGGAAGGAAATATTGGTTCAATGCGTGTGCTGGAAGGTGCTGGCTATCAGCACGAAGCGATCCACCGCAAAGCCGCTGTAAAGAATAATCAGTATCTGGATGAGCACATTTTCGCCATGCTTCGTTCGGAGTTCAGAGCGTTAAACAAGTAGCTAATGCTGTGGTCTGGCTATGTGCCTATAGCGATACGGTGCAATCGAAGGTGTCAGATCGGTTGATAATCCCTCTAATTTGTGGTTATTTTGCCTAACTTTTGCCGCTTCGGCGGACCAAAATTTCATGCCGAAGATAGTAATCGCCATAGACGGATATTCGAGTTGCGGGAAAAGCACAACCGCTAAAGCTGTAGCGGCCCGGATGGGCTACGGCTACATTGATACGGGGGCTATGTACCGGGCCGTTACCTTATTTTTCCTCCAGGAGCGTGTGTCGTTTTCAAATCAGAAAGAGGTTGAATCGGCTCTCGAACGCATTCACATCACCTTTAATTTCAACGCTCGTGTCGGCAAAAACGAGACCTGCCTGAACGGGCTGAATGTGGAGGAAGAAATCCGGAAGATGTATATCTCCAACCTGGTTAGCGAAGTAAGTGCTATTCCTGAGGTGCGTTGGGCAATGGTCGCGCAACAGCAGAAAATGGGTCGTCGCCGGGGCGTTGTTATGGATGGCCGGGATATTGGTACGAAGGTGTTTCCCGATGCCGAGGTAAAAGTATTCATGACTGCCGAAACGTACATCCGGGCCAGACGGCGGCAGCAGGAACTCCTGGCCAAGGGAGAGATGGTCAACCTGGATGATATTGTCAAAAACATCGAAAAGCGCGACTTAATCGACACCACACGCGCTGAAAGCCCACTCGTACAAGCTCCTGAGGCTATCCTGCTCGATACGTCCCACATGACGATTGAGGAACAGGTCGATTGGGTGATTGAACTGGCGGACCGGCGACTGGCTGAAATACACCGCACAAAAACAAAGAAAATAGCCGGGTAATTATCGCTGGTTTTTGCCTTACTCGAGTATGAGTTTTTTTCTAACAAGACACGCATGACTGCCGATTTTTTACTGATAGGGCAGGGGGTGGCTGGCTCTGCGCTGGCCTGGACGCTCGATCAGCGTGGTTGTTCTGTGTTATTGGCCGATGACCCGACATTGCCTGCCGCTTCGGCCGTGGCTGCCGGAATTATTAATCCACTGACGGGGCGAAAGCTGGTCCGTACCTGGAAAGCCGACGAACTGTTTCCTTTTCTGCACCAGTTCTACGCCGGAATCGAAGAACAGCTCGGTGTTCATTTCTTCCACCCCAAGACGATCTACCGACCTTTTCGCTCCCTGGCCGAACAAAAAGAGTATCTCGCCATTGTTGCTGACCCTCAGATACAACCGTATGCTTCGAAAGCAACGAACGATTCGCTGTACACCGACTACATCAATAACCCGTTTGGTGGTTTAGACGTAACACAAAGTGGCTGGGTTGATTTAATCGAATTGTCCAGAATCATTAAAGGGTACTTTATTCGAAAGAACCAATATTACGAAGGCCATGTATCCGTCAGCGATTTAAAAATTACTGACGAAGGCGTTGAGTGGAAAGACATAAAAATAAAGAAAGTCATATTTTGCGATGGGGTTCAGGGTCGCGAAAACCCGTTGTTTGACTGGCTTCCATATAATCCCGTGAAAGGCCAGATTCTGACGGTGATGGTTGACCGCTATCCGATTACAAGCATTGTCAACCAGGGTGTTTTCATCTTGCCGATTCGCAATGGATTGCTGCGGATCGGGGCCACGTATTCCTGGCACGATCTGGATTGGCAAACAACCGACGACGGCCGGTCGTTTCTAGAATCGAAAGTTCAGGCTGTACTGAAAACCCCGTACGAAATTGTGAACCAGCAAGCCGGTATTCGCCCGTCCAGCAAGGACCGTCGGCCCTTTGTGGGTATGCATCCGGCGCACCCAGCCATCGGGATTTTTGGGGGTATGGGTACCAAAGGTGTGTCGTTAGCACCCTATCTGGCCGAGCAATTTGCTCGATATCTACTAGACGGCGAAGAATTAGAGCCGGAAGCGAATATTAGCCGTTATGTTTCGTTATTATAGCGTTCATTAAACGTTAGCGTATAGGAGTAAGGTTTTAGCGTTCAGGCTAGGGCCATAAGGCTGATAGCTAACGTCCAACGTTTTGTCGATTAGTATGCGAAATCAATACATTCTGCTGATGGGGCTATGGCTGGGAGCATTGGGCGCAGCCACGGCACAAAACTATCCGGCGCTGGAGCGTTTTGGAAAAAACCGTATCCAATATCGGAGCTTTGACTGGAAGATTATCCGAACTTCCAACTTCGAGATCTACTATTACCAGGATGGCACGCAGATCGCGAACCTGACGGCGCAGTACGCCGAATCGGAGTTTGACCGAATCACGGAGCTGCTTGGGTATACGCCCTACAACCGGGTAAAGATCTTTCTGTTCAATTCGCCCTCAGAGTTGGCACAGAGCAACATTGGGCTCAATACGCAGGGAAGCCTGAACAAGCGCGAACAGAACTTGTCGAAGTCACGAATTGAGCTCGCTTTTACCGGCGATCAGATCAGTTTTCGTCGGCAGATTGTACACGATGTTTCCATGCTTTTCGTGTATGATATGCTCTACGGCGGTAGCCTGAAAGACGCCCTTCAAAGTTCACTTCTGTTGACGCTCCCGGAGTGGTTTATGCCGGGTATTGCCTCTTACATTGCCGACGGCTACAGCCTTGAGCTGGACGATTACATGCGTGATGCATCGTTGACGCGCACCATCAAAAAACCGTCGCTGCTTGCCGGTGCCGAAGCCGAACGCGTAGGGCATTCGATCTGGAATTACATCGTTCAGAAATACGGTCGCGACAATGTATCGAACATTCTGAATCTGACCCGTATCATTCGGAATGAGCAAAGCAGTATTTCGAGTACGCTTGGTATTCCTTACAGCCGGTTTTTGCGGGAATGGCGTGACTATTACGCAGGAATGGCCAATGCAGTAACGCAAGCGTATCGGCCCAGCTCCGACGAGTTTCAAATAAAGATCAAATCGTCATCGGATGAAGAGTTAGTACTTAATAGTTTGAAGTTAAGCCCCGATAAGCAGTATTTTGCCTACACCACGCTTTTCGACGGGAAGTACAAGGTCGAAGTTGTCAATACGACGAATCAGAAAAGAACGAAGGTACTTCAGGGCGGCTACCGGCTTGATGGGCAGGAAGCTCGAACCCGTACGCCATTGATTTCCTGGCAGCGGGGCAACAACCTTGTCATCATCACCGACGAGCTAGGTAAAACAAACCTGTATCAGTACAGCGATTTTGAAAAAAAGCCCAAGCGTCAATTCAAGCGGCAGATCAACGGTCTAACTCAGGTTCTTTCGATGGATGCCTCGGACGATGGCGGTAGTTTAATTTTGAGCGCCGACCGCCGGGGGCAGAACGATTTATTTATTTACAGCATTAACCGGGGTTCTTACCAGCAGATAACAAACGATCTGTATGACGATTTGTATCCGCAGTTTGTGGGCAGAACAGCGCGTCAGGTCGTCTTTAGTTCGAACCGCAAACAGGATACGCTCGGCGTCGACAAAGGGTCATACAAAACTATCACGGATCGCCTGAGCTTATTTTCGCACGAAGGGAGCGCACGCGATTTTTCGCTGGTTCGCCTGACCGATTCATTATCGCACGCAACGCAGCCTATTCCTGCCAGCGAGACAGTTGTTTACTTTTTGAATGATGTGAGCGGTATCCGCAACCTGTACCGGCTCGACACCGAATCGGGTTCGGTCGGGCAAGTAACGGCTTTTCCCGAAAGTATTCGGTTTTACGACTTGAATCCGTCAAACGGTGGTTTCGTTTATAGTAGCCTCAAGAATGGTGAAGAATACATTGGATTCCGTTCGCAGATCAACCTGACGCAAACGGTTCAGGCCCCGCCAACCCAGCGCAGTATCAGCTCTGGTTCGGTCAAGCCCGCCAGAGCAACAACGAATCGTTCTAACACTGTAAAAACAGATTCTGCGGGTCAGGTAAGCCGTGCCGATACTACCCGGCCTGATACAGTAGCCGCAAAACAAACGGTCAACGCAAACAGACTGGCGCTGGAGCCGGGCGAAGTAGATACCGATAACTACCAGTTCGATCCGGACGTGCTGAAATCGACTGAGTATCGTCAACGTCGCACGATCGGAGGCACCGCACCTACGCTGACGACAACTTTACCGCGTAATCGCCGTCGGGAAAACATCACCATTCGGGGGCCTTTCAACTACAAGGGACTGTTCACCGTTAGTGATGCGAACTCAAACTGGCGGATCGATCCGATTTCAGCGAAAGGATTTGGGTATTCGCAGGATGTCACACTCACTGATTTGCTGGAAAATCATGTTCTGCGCGCCGGGTTGTTTATCACGACTACGTTACGCAACAGTGATCTGTTCGCAGAGTATACCAACCTGAAACACCTTATCGACTTTGGAGCGCGCGTAGATCGCAGTACCTTATTTGTTGACAACAGCGGGTTGAGCCAAAAATACCGGTACAATCGAGTGGCGCTCTCGGCGTCTTATCCGCTTTCGGTAACGACCCGGTTTACGGTGTCGCCGTTTTATGCGACGACCCGGCTGATCGATGTTTCGTCGTTCAGCGAGCCGGATCGGGTATCGGACTATGGTGGTGTACGGGGTGAAATCGTTTTTGACAACACAAAAGTCAATGGCATGAATCTGGCCGTCGGAACGAAGATGAAAATCAAGTATGAAGAATACGCTGGTTTGCGGTCATCGTCAGAAAGTTTCCGCCGGTTGTCGCTTGATCTGCGGCATTATCAGAAAATTCACCGGGATCTGGTGTTAGCTGCGCGATTCTCCTTTAGCCAATCGGGTGGCCCTGCTCCTAAACAAAGTACATTAGGGGGTATGGATAACTGGATCGGCACTAACTCCTCTATCAAAGAGCTGGTTGCATCGAACCCATTGCTGGTTCCGAACACGATTCCAGCCGAAATTCCGTACGACTACCGGAATGTGTTCTTCCTTGATTTTGCAGCGCCACTACGCGGTTTCCGCCAAGGTAAACTAACTGGTACCAGTCATATGTTGCTGAATGTAGAGCTTCGCTTACCATTGATTCGGTACCTGTATCGTGGGAATATTACCTCGAACTTCCTGCGGAACCTGCAACTGGTTGCGTTCACGGATATCGGTACGGCCTGGTCTGGAAAAGGTCCCTTTAGTCAGCAGAACAGCTTAAACACAGAAGTTGTCGGCGGAGGTAATACTCCATTTAGAGCTGTCGTGACGAACTTCAAGAATCCGTTCCTGATTGGTTATGGAGCTGGCGCGCGAACGATGCTGTTCGGCTATTTTGTTAAGTTTGACTATGGATGGGGTCTTGAAAATAAAGTTGTTAGCAAACCCATTGCTTATCTGACACTGGGTTACGATTTCTAAACCGTAAGCAATTAGTTTATCCACAATGAAGGGTCCTGACGGGCCCTTTTTTTGTGGATAACTAGTCTGTTCGCAACAATTTTTTGTAACACGTAATTTCCTACATATATTTGTTCGTTGATCCGCTACCCGTCACACTTTGTGAGAAAGTTGATCAGGCGTGCATTCGACATATTCTCTCTCTTCTTGTCTATTCAATAAGGCTCCTTACTGGCTAAGTAAGTACTGCCTTATTCGGTTCAGACACATGAAATCCAGTAAATTAATTTTTGGTGTTGTTTCCCCCAGACTTGGCATAGTTTTCGCTACTCCGGAAGCCTTCTAACGGATCCTGGTTGCCGAAAGTGAATGGTCACGAATGGTGAAAACAAGTGGACGGTCTGCGTTAACCACGACATCCAAAATCAACAAGAGATAACTGTTGTCGAGAATTGCTACGACTTAGCCAGCATTTGGCATAATTTTCGCTCAGTACTCGGGGAATAAAAAATAGTAACTGTAGTGTCTCGAACGATCAGTGTCTAGCTGTGACAGTATATAGAAAGAGCTATAAGTTAACTAAACATCTCTAAGTCTGATTGCAGGGGGCCGTTTCTAATTGAGTTGCTTATGAAGGTAATTTCTACGCTACAGTCAACTTGCCCTGTGATCTTATCTGGTCAGTTATCCAGACTATTTCTTCGCTTCGCTAGCAGTAAGAACTCGGTAGTGCGTTCGATAGGTCTGCTGACTTCTCTATTTCCCCAACAGAAGGCGATTCGGCCAGCGATCGACGGCTACAACGACTTGCCCTGCCGAACCGTAGCTGTTTTAAAACCTGCTGAAGTCATTGATAAAATCCAGCCTTATTGTGCAGATGGCGATCCTCCGGGTTGTTCAGCACAAGACAATTTCCACACCCCGCCTGATGGGTTGACTTATTTTCCGCATCAGGTATTTACTTCTTTAAGAGGCCAACCAATGGATGAACGAACTTTACTAAATCAATCTTACTGTATAACTGCTAAGCAAATCGACAGCTACGAACTGTATCGATCAGCAGGGGCGGTGAAACGGAGCAGACAACTCAATTTAACGAAATCGATTTCGCCATTGGTTGCTTTTGCCCGGTTCATGCGACAACCAAGGCAATTGGCGAGTTATGCTTTCTCATTGATCGCGTTCTTTCTTTTAAGTAGCGTTTCATTACAGGCTCAACCGACTACGGTTGATCTAAGCGTTTCAACCAAAATCAGCAAGCAGAATCCGACCCTGGGCGAGCCGGTAACGTATACCGTTATTGTTCGAAACGCTATCGGATCGGCCAATGCTACCAACGTAATCGTCAAAAATCAGCTACCTGCCGGCGGGGTTTCGTATGTAGCCGGTTCGAGTAGCCTGGTGCGGGGTAGAGGAAATTATGACGCAGCTACCGGGATCTGGAGCGTAGGGGCAATTGCCCCGAACGACTCGGCCGTTCTCACGTTACAGGCTACCGTACTCGGCCGCGGAGTTTGGTTTAACACCGCCGAGGTCGTATCCGCTGATCAGCGTGATGTGGATTCGCAGCCAAACAATGCCAGTCTGACAGAGGATGATTACGAAGCGGTCTGTTTTTCCGTACCGATTTTGTGGTATGCCGGCGATGAGTTTGTTGTTAGCGTTCCATCAGGGTACAAGAATATCGTGTGGTATCGGAACGATAGCAACGTGACAACGATTTCGGCTGATCTGGCGGTTGTCAACGCGGATTCGTCTTTGTCGATCAAAAGTCCGGGTAGTTACCGTTTCTCTACGACCTTGAACGGCTGTTCAGCCCTTAATTGCTGTAACATCGACGTGATTCAGGGCGTATACGGTAGTTTGGGCGATTTGGTGTTTGCGGATACGAATAAAGATGGCTTGCAACAAACGGGCGAATCAGGTATTGCCGGGGTGAAGGTTGTCCTGCTTGATAGCAACAACCAACCACTCAAAACTACGACCACTAATGCCAATGGCATTTATGCATTCTCCGAACTAACTCCCAGCGTTCCTTATTCAGTAAGTTTTGTTGCGCCAGCTGGTTACCAGTTTACGGGAAGTTCAAGTATTGACGGCGTTGACGACACAAAGAATAGCGATGTCAATCCGGTTACGGGGCAAACTCGATCGGTAACATTAGCGGTTGGTGAGGTAAACAACAATCTGGATGCGGGTTTGTATTCGTCATGTCCGACGGATTATAGCCTGGTGGCTTCGGCTAACGCAAGTATCTGCTCGGGCGATTCGATCAAGCTGACGGCTACTTCACTGCCGGGTGCAAAAATCTGCTGGTTCCTGACGCCAACCGACGAAAATCCGTTGGCTATCGTCGATAATGGCGATCTGGTTACGTTTAAACCCACGGTTACGACAACCTATTACGTCGAAGCATCGATCAACGGATGTTATAGCGCTCGTAAACCGGTTACCATAACGGTGAATGTAGTGCCGACGCCAACTATTCAGGCAAGCATCAAAAATGCCTGTCCTGCTCAGACGGTCAACCTGGCAAACGTGGTGGTGTCTAACAGTAATCCGGCCTTCACGTACGAATGGTATACTAATGTCAACCGGTCGCAAACAACGCGGGTAGCCGATCCAACGAACGTGGGGGCGGGTACTTATTACTTGTTTGCTCGCTCGACGGACGGATGCTACAGCAGCCCGGCTGTACTGACGGTCGATCTGGTAAATTGTGGTTGTCCGAACCTGGCTGAAGTAAAAATTAGTTCGGGCACAGCGGCCTGTTCGGTCAATCCTGTGTCGTTGACGGCAACGATCTCGGGTTCGGTTACGACCGTCGGCTGGACATCGAACGGAACGGGGACTTTCAATACGGCAACGGGCCTGACTACTACGTACACTCCCTCAGCTGCTGATGTTGCTAGCGGTACGGTGCTGATTACGGCTACGACCAATGACCCGGACGGACCGGGGGGTGTTTGCAGTGCCTCAACCAGTTCATTCATTTTGAAAATTGGCAAATTACCAGACGCGCCGACTCGGGTAACCGCAGACGATACGCTAGTTTGTCAGGGGGGAGAGACCAAGCTGGTTGGGTTCGCATCAGGGGCCCGAATTAACTGGTATGACGAGAGCAACACGCTACTCATGACAACGGAGAGCGGGAGTAAGTTTACGGTAAGACCGACCAAGGTAGGTCTTAACACCTACTATGCCGAAGCCGTCACTGCCGACAATTGCGTTAGCGCTACCCGTACGTCGGTAGTGGTTCGAGTGGCAGCTTGTCAGGCCGATCTGGCTGTCGTAACAAAAATAACGACGGCTGGTCCTTACAGCGTAGGTCAGAAGATAACCTATTCCATAACGGCCTCTAACAACGGACCTGCTACGGGTACGGATGTTAAGGTACAGCAACTTCTGCCATCAGCCCTAACTTTCGCCGGTGCCACACCCGCTGATAGCTATAATCAATCGACGGGTATCTGGACGATTGGTACGTTAACGGCTGGTTCGAGTCGCACATTATACCTTGAAGCGACAATAAACAGTACGGCTTCGACCCGCACTACGGCGACGATCAGCGGTTCGAATAATGACCCGAATTATCGGCAGAACGATACATCGTCGGTTGGTATTCCCACGAATCAATGTGGTATTCAAGCGCCAACGATCGTCGGTGCAGTTCCCGTTATCTGTACGGGCGACGTAACTACGCTACAAGCGTCAGGATGTGGTAGCGGCACCGTCCGATGGTCCGATGGACAAACGGGTGCCACAATTAGCGTAAAGCCAACGGTGACAACGACCTATTCCGCCAGTTGTGTCGTAAATAGCTGCGTGAGTGATGCCTCGAATCTAGTCACGGTAACGATTCGTGACCCTCAGCAACCAGTTCTGACCGCTAGCGCTGGTACGGTATGCGCCGGATCGTCGGTGACACTGACCGCATCGGGTTGCGCGGGTGGTACCATCGAGTGGTCGGAAGGTCCGCAGACGGGTGCGTCGATTGTTGTTAAGCCCTACACGAGAACAACCTACACGGCGCAGTGCCGCGTGGGGAATTGCTTGAGTAACCCGGCTGTACAAACCATTGACATTGTCACGGAAGTAGGGTTACCCACCATTACGGCTAGCCAGGCTACCGTTTGTCCGGGTGAAACCGTAACCCTAACGGTAGCCGGTTGCGTTGGTACACCGATCTGGAGCAGTACAACCGCTACGACCAGTAGCATTGTGGTAACCCCATCCATTGGTAACAACAGCTATAGCGTTTATTGCAGAAACGGCGCTTGTATCAGCAAAACGTCGAACGTATACACGATCACAGTAGCTCCACTGACCGTTCCTACGATTAGCGCCGATGTCGATTCAACCTGTGCCAAAGGCAAGGTGACGTTGACGGCAACGGGTTGCACGGGTACAGTTATATGGAGTACCAAGCAAACAGGAACAAGCATTATCGTTTATCCTGAAGCAAGCACCAGTTACTATGCGCTGTGTAAAGTAGGCAACAACTGCCTGAGCGAATCATCGAAGTCAGTTACTGTGACCGTAGCGTCGCCGTCAGCACCAATCGTTTCGGCGTCGAGCTTGTCGGTATGTAGCGGGAATACGGTGACGTTGAGAGCCATAGGCTGTGGGGGGACCGTAAAATGGTATGGTGCGGATAGAATCGGAGCCAGCGTTGACATTCGACCGGCGGCCACGCAGGAGTATTATGCAACGTGCACCGTGGGTAATTGTGAGAGTGCAGCTTCCAATAAGGTTCGGATCACCGTCGCTACCTCCGGGGTAGCAGCTCCAACGGTCAGAGCATCGACATTAGCGACTTGTAGCGGTAGTGTGGTTTCGCTGACGGCGACGGGTTGCGCAGGTGAGGTCGTCTGGTCGGATGGTCAGGTGGGCGGAGTTGTGTCGGTAACGGCGACGACCACCAACAAATCGTTTTACGCGGTTTGCCGAACCGGTACGCAATGCGCCAGTGGTAGCTCAAATGTGATTAACCTTAACGTAACGCCAACCCCGACGCCAACGATTACGGCTAGCCAGACTGCCATTTGTCCCGGTGGCGAAGTCAAACTATCGGTAAACAATTGTCAGGGTACTCCGCACTGGAGCACGGGTGAGACGACAAGCAGCATTACCGTAACGCCGAAAGCAACGACGGCTTACACGGTTTACTGTCAGGAGGGAACTTGCCGTAGTCAGGAATCAACGAGTGCTATTGTTACGGTAATACCGGTAGCTGTGCCGACGATTACAGCCTCGGCTACGGCTATTGAATCGACGGGTACTGTCACGCTGACCGCAACGGGCTGTACGGGAGAAGTGATCTGGTCCGCCAACGACATCAACGGTAACAATAAAGGTGCTGTTCTGGTGGTACGTCCCGATGGTACACAGACCTACTACGCCCAATGCAAGCTCAACGACTGTCTGAGTGACGCATCGATTAGCATCACCATTAGCCCTAATAAGGGTGATTGCGTAACCAAAGCTGGTACGCTGACTGCGGTTAGCCCAACGGTCTGCGTAGCAACCAGTTCCACCGTAACGGTTGCTGCTACTCCGGGCACGGGTCTGGTGAAACCAACAGGCTACTCGGTATTGTACGTGCTCACGAAAGGAACTGAACTGGTGATTACCCAAACGGCGGCCACACCAAGTTTCAACGTACCCGCGCAGGCTGCTGATTACACAATCCATACCTTGGTGTACAATGCGACCGTGGGTGATAAGAATTACCTGGATCTAAGTGCTATTAAGTTGGGTGTCACTACCGGAGCGGATGTGAAGCGGTTGATTGCCGATCAAAAAATATGTGCCGACCTTGATCTGCTAGGGGCTAAAGTGAGCGTGAAAGCCGTATCACCACCCGTGCTAAGCGCTAGTCCATCCACTACCGTTTGTTACGGAGCACAAGTTACTCTGACCGCGACTGGTTGTGAAGGTGGAACGGTTACCTGGAGCGACGGCTTGACTGGACAGAGCATCAAGAAAACAGTCACTAGCGGTTTTTCGACTACAGCAACCTGCACGCAGAACGGGTGCGTTAGTGCACCGTCGGCTATCCTTAGCCTAACGATCACTACGCCCGCTATTCCCGTTATCGTAGCGAACACGCCCGCTGTTTGTACCAGCGAAACCGTTTCATTGACGGCAACGGGTTGTGCGGGAGGTACCTACATCTGGTCTGATCCGGCGAGCACCACCGGCACTGTGCTGACGGTTACTCCAACAGCTACCACTCAATACCGCGTCAAGTGCAAACTGGGTGAATGTGAAAGTGATTGGTCGGCTTACAATACCATTACGGTCGGAGCGCCTGCTGCACCAACGGCAACGATAGTCAATGCAGGCGTTAGCACAAGCATATGCGCTGGTAGTTCAGTGACGCTAAGGGCCGACGGTTGTCAGGCAACCAGTGAGGTAGTTTGGTCAACAGGACAGGTTGGTCGATTGATTACGATTGTGCCGACAGCAACGGCGAGTTACACGGCGCGTTGTCGTAATTCATCGATTTGCAGTAGCGCGTCATCGAACGCTGTAACCGTCAGTGTGTCGCTAGCGGTGCTACCGCCAACCGTACTTGATCGAACAAATACCTGTCCAGCTACTACGGTTAATTTGATAACGGCAGTAACCAGCAAGGTGACAACTACCGGAGGAATTTTCGAGTATTACACGGATGCTTCGTTAACGAGTGTTTCAAAGGTCGCTAGTGCATCGGCTGTAGGGACTGGAACGTATTACGTAGTGGAGAAAACGGTGGGCGGTTGCTACAGCCAGCCGGTGGCGATCCATGTTCAGGTTATTTCCTGTCAGGGACAAACGCCCTGCGATCCGCAGAATCCAGCTACGGCTGACGCGGGTGTAGACGCTAGCATCTGCGCGGCTAAAACCTACCAACTGGCGGGTAAAATGGGTGGAGCTGGCAAGGTCGCTCAGTGGACGACGAGCGGTAGCGGAACATTTACGAATCCGTTTGCGCTAGATGCCGTTTATAACGCCAGTGCAAACGATGTTGCTGCCGGCAAGGTGACGCTAACGCTTTCGGTGAGCACTAACAACGCTAGCTGTCCCGTTGCTTCGGATCAACTGGTGCTTACCATCCAGGGTAGCAGTACCGTACCTGTTGTCTCTATTCTGGGATCAACGAAGCTTTGTGCTGGCGATTCCGTAACGCTTAAAGCACCCGACGGAGCAACTGGCTACAAGTGGAACACGAATGCAACTACTCAAAACATCGTCGTCCGTACGAGTGGTCGCTATAGTGTGCAGGTGCTGGACGCGGGCGGTTGCAGCTCGGTCAAGTCGGCGGACGTGGTCGTTGAGGTGGCCGCTCCGTTAGTGCCACCGCTGGTAAATAACCTGCGCAACGCATGCCCGGCGAAGGTTGTGGATCTGACCAAAGCGCTTTCATCAACGAGCGCGGGCAGCAGCTACATTTATCGAACCTGTGCCTGTACTGCATCGAATCTTGTACTTCGCCCTGATTCCGTAGGGCAAGGGACGTACTGGGTGGTCGAAAGAAATGCAACAGGCTGTTTGAGTGCGCCGTCGAGAATCGAAGTAAAGGTTTTCAACTGTGCGGCTGACACCCTGGACACCGATGTTTCCATTGCGAAAACGGTGAACAAGCCTGCTGTGAAGCGCGGAGAAACCGTCACGTACACAATTACAGTCACAAACAATGGTAAGTACACCGCTCGTAACATTGATGTGCAGGATGCATTACCAAAAGGATTGGAACTTGTACTCGGCTCAACACCAAACTACACGCTTTCGAACGATATCATTACCCGGCGTATTGATAGTCTTCCGGCTGGCAAAAGCGAGTCGATTACCTTCTCCGCTCGTTTGCTGACGAAAGAAAAGGTAGTGAACACGGCCAAAATCACGTATCTGGATAACAAGGACCTTAATCTGGCGAACAACACGTCGAGCGTAACCGTACAGGATACGTCGACTACGAAAGCCAGTATTATTGGTCTGGCTAAAGCGGTTGTCGGAACGCCGGTCAACATAGCTGATTCGCTGATCGCGGTACGATATGGGTTTGTTATCAAAAACTTCGGTGACGATACCCTCAAAAACGTTTTGGTGACAGATGATCTGGCTTACGCGTTCTCGCCAAATCAGATCCAATCGGTTACCATCAGTTCGACAAACACGGATTTCAGTTTGAAACAAAATCCAGCGTTTACCGGACGAGGAGACAATACACATCTTTTCGATTCAACGAGTTATCTGGCACCCGGACGTACGCAGACGTTTTTCCTTGACGTGACCGTAAGGCGCGTCGTTGGGGATACGACACGGACATTCCGTAACATTGCCAGTGCGTCGGCCTTAAGTAGTGGTGTGAAAGTTGAGGATCTGTCGGTTAACGGTGGTGATGTTGATCCTGATAACGACGGCAATCCAACCAATAACACGGGATTTACGGTGTTTACACTGGGGGCACCGCAATTGAACGGACCCGGAATTGGTGTAGCATTGGCCGTCATCAACGTGAGATTGCAACCGGATAGTAGTTACAACGTCACTTACAAAGCGACCGTCAAAAACGTTGGTAGTACTCCGCTCTACGGAGTGAGCCTGGTTGATAGCTTATCGAAAACGTTTGCGTCGCCTGCTTCCTACTCGGTAGTGGGTACACCAATCGTTGGCGCCAATAGTACGCTGGTGGCAAATACGGCTTTCAATGGTAATACCGCGACCGACCTGTTGACCCGAACCAGCTATCTGAATATTGGCGTGCAGGATACGGTCTTGATTACTGTTAACGTGAAGCCGAACAGAGCTGTGCAGCCATTCTACTCGTCTGTTGTCGGTCGAGGGCGCACCGCCGATTCGAGCCGGACCGTAACGGACATTTCGAACGACGGCTTCGATCCAAATCCGCAGGGAGCGGTAGCAACGGCTGTTCGCTTTAATCTGCCATCGGCGTTAATCGGGGTCGCTAAGTGGGTTGGTACGCCTGCTTTGGTCCAGGCAGGTATCTACGATATTCCGTACATCATCAGGTTGAGCAACATGGGCCGGGAGCCGCTCTACAAAGTGCAGGTGGTCGATAATTTGTCGCAAACCTTTGGCCGTGGGGCGTTGATTATCGACAATATAATACCTGTTTCTACCGATGCGGGTCTGGTGGGAAATCCGTCTTATACGGGTCAGGGCGTATTGACAAACATGCTGATCGACTCCTTAAGCAGTCTGCCAGTAGGTGCTTCTCGTCAGCTTGGCTTTACGGTACGGGTGAATGTAAAGAATGCAGATACGCTTACGTTCTACAACAGAGCGTACACCGTCGCTCAAACGGAACAGGGATTGGCCGTTGCCGACACGTCTACTTCGGGTCTTAATCCTGATCCTGCCAATACACTGGACCCTCGGAATAGCAATATCCCAACGCCAGTATCGCTTGATCGGCTTTCTACCGGTTCGTACATTGGGGTAGCGATGGCCGTTGCCGACACCAGCCGCCAGCCCAATGGCTCGTACAACGTAACCTACCAGATCGTTGTGCAGAACTTTGGTTACGATACACTGACGCAGGTAAGTCTCAGCGACTCACTGGTGAAAGTCTTCAACAGCCAGACAGGCGCCCGCTATTCAGTGGTGCGGACACCGTTCTCCAGTTCCACGGGCAGTCGCCTGAAGCTTAATGATCGGTTTGATGGTAACGCCCAAGCCTTGCTGGTGATCGGAGACGACACGAGTGTACTCTTGCCAAGACAGACGGATACGATTCGGATCGTGGTCAATGTCGCTAGTAATGGCACGACGACGACGTTCTTCAACTCGGTTTACGCGCAGGCACTAAGCCGAACGGGAATCGTCTCCGACGTGTCGACCAACGGGCTCATCCCCGATCTCAATGGCAACAACAACCCAACGGATGACAATGAACGGGAGGCTACTCCGCTGACATTGCCGGTAGACAACTCTACCGTCTTTATTCCCGAGGGCTTCTCACCCAACGGGGATGGTATCAATGACTTGTTTATTATCCGAGGGTTGCAGGGACTAACCATCAGTCTGGAGGTGTATAACCGCTGGGGTAACCTGGTTTACCAGAACCAGGACTATCTCAATGATTGGGACGGTAAGGCCAACACGGGCCTGATGCTGGGCTCGGACGCTGATGGACTACCTGACGGTACTTATTACTATATGATCCGGACCAGCGATGGTCGCCAGTTTGTGCGCTACCTGACAATTAACCGCTAGCTCTAGACACTCATGTTACGACATTTTTTTCTATCAAGTAAAAAATACCAGAAAGCGCTGGTTATGCTGATGCTTCTAAGCGTCGGCAGCCGTCCACTGCTGGCTCAGCAGGACAAGATGTTCTCGCAGTACATGTTCAACATGTTGGCGTTAAACCCAGCCTACGCCGGTAGTCGTGATGTGCTGAGTATGTCGGCGCTCTACCGCAACCAGTGGACCGGCGTGGAAGGAGCCCCTCAAACCGCTACGTTCACGATGGATATGCCCCTTAACCGGGAGCGAGTGGGTATTGGCCTGCAACTCTACGGCGATAAGTTCGGACCCGTTCAGGAAGCGGGCGGGTTTGCCTCGTACGCATTCCGGATCAAGGTTGGTTCCCGCTCGACGCTGGCTCTGGGCTTGCAGGCCGGAGCTGCCAGCTACAACGTTAACCTGGCGGATGTACGAACCGGCCCCAGTGGCACCCAGATCGATCCTGCTTTTGCCAGTAACATTACCAAGCTGCTGCCCAACTTTGGAACGGGTATCTACCTCAGCAACGATCGCTCGTACCTGAGCCTGTCGGTGCCTCGACTGATCAAAAATAAGTTGAGCGAATACAATGTGGGGAATGTCATTTCGACGCAGCGTCGTCATGCTTACCTGGCAGCTGGTTTTGTGGTGGGTTTGAGTCCGGCGATCAAGTTAAAGCCTTCGCTGTTGGTTAAGTACGCTGAGGGAGCGCCCCTGGGCTTTGACGGTAACCTGAACATCTGGTTTGCCGATCGAATAGCCATCGGAGCTTCCATTCGTCGGAATCAGTTCAGTGATTGGAGCAATGTAGGTACCGATGCGCTGGTTGGGATGCTGGAAGTACAGCTGACGGATCAGTTTCGGTTTGGGTACGCTTATGATCGGACAATGAACAACTTCAAGGATGTAGCGCCCAGTTCACACGAGATCATGCTGCGGTATGAGTTCGGCTTTGGCAAGAATCGTGTTCTGACACCCCGGTATTTCTAATTAGGTATACAGCGAAAAGGCGTAGGCGAAAGACGAATTATTAGGTCTTTCATTTACGCCTTTTTCCTTGCCGTCGATTCGACTTCGGCGCAGTATTTGCTTGATCGAAAGTATATATTTTTATCTAGATCGTAGATATATATTGAGATTAGCTATAATCCAAGCTTTACTTATGATACGAATAGGCTCACTTGTAGCGCTATGTTGGCTGCTTACCAACCCCACATTTGCCCAGTCAGTCAGTAAGCAGGCCGACCGTCAATTTGAGCAATTGGCGTATGCGCGGGCAGTCGATCTTTACGAACAGGCGCTGGGTAGTCCCGCATCATTATCGGATAGTGAACGACGGACGGCCAAAGTCAGACTCGGCTACAGTTATCACCAGATTCACGATACCAAAAATGCGGAGCGGGTTTATCGTGAACTGCTGGCGGAGGGTGAACTTCCCGTTGAATACAGTCAAAGCTATCTTTATTACGCGCAGGCGCTGGCCAGTAACGGAAAATACCGGGAGGCTCAGCAGATTTACGAAAAGTATACTAAAACGCAGACGGATGATAAGCGGGGGGCTTCGTTTTCTACGCTTTATCGGGAAATGACTCCGATGACGAGTAACGCCGACAGGTACGACGTTGAGTTTCTCGGTTTGAATACCCGTAAAGCCGAATTTAGTCCGGTACTTTACAAAGGAGGACTGGTGTTTGTGTCGGCAGGGGAGGCTAATGGAATCAAGCGTGTGTTCAAATGGAACAGTACCCCCTTTCTGGATCTCTATTATTTGCCTGAGGCAGAAAGTCTTCGCGGTGTAAAATCGGCTCGGGTAGGAGGATCGGTTCCGGCGGCTAAGAAAGCGCCCAGGACGACCCTTGTCCGACCGCTCGGCAGTGACGATTATACGGCACAAACGGCTAATGACTCGCGAACCATCGGCTATTTCGGTGGTAACAATATCAACGCGGGGATGGGTTATAGCCAGGAAGCGGTTAGTGAGTCTGACCGCTTTAGCCGGACGCTGAATAGTAAATACCACGAAGGGCCAGCTACGTTTACCCGAGACGGCGTGCGGGTGATTTTCACTCGGAATAACTACAATGATGGGAAGTATCGTAAAAGCACCGACGGGGTCAACAAACTAAAACTGTATACGTCTACGCAGGTAGATGGCTACTGGGGCAAAGTAGACGAGCTATCGTTTAATAGTGATGAGTTCTCAACGGGGCATCCCGCACTTTCTCCCGACGATAAGCTTCTGTACTTTTCCTCTGACCGACCCGGTGGCTTTGGCGGTACCGATATTTACGTCTCGAAATGGGAGAATGGAAAGTGGTCAGAGCCAATAAATTTGGGCAAAACAATCAATACCAAGGGCAACGAAATGTTTCCGTTTGTCGATGCCAACGGGAACCTGTACGTAGCCTCCGATGGGCAGCCCGGCTTGGGTGGCCTGGACATCTTTTATGCGCAATTGACGACCGATGGCTTGCAGGTAAAGAACGTACAGAATGTTGGCGAGCCATTGAATTCACCCCAGGACGACTTTGGCATCGTAACCGACGCGAACCGCAAAGCGGGCTATTTTAGCAGTAACCGCAAGAATGGCGGAGCGGATGATGATATCTATCGCTTCACGCGCGAGGGACCAACGAATCCGTGTCGGGAGTTGATGGTAAGCGTCGTCGATGCGGTATCTAAACAGCCGTTGGCCAATACATCCGTGACTATCGATGGGGGCAGCAGGGGAAGTGACAAACAGCTTAAAACGGATGCCGAAGGCGCAATGCGTGTTTGCATTGACACCGAAAGCGAGTTCAAGTTTTTGGCAAGCCGAGAAGGTTACGTGGATAGTAAGATCGGTTTTTCCATAAAAGACTTGGCGGACGACCAGCCTTCTCGCCTGGAGATTTCGCTTACGAAGTCGGACGAGGATGCAACGACAATGCGCGGGATTATAACCGCTCAGAATCAGAAAAAACCGATAGCAGGGGTTAAGGTTGTCTTGATCAACGAATGCGATGGAACGACGCAGGAAACAACGACGGGCGCTGATGGCAGTTACGAGTTCACCGCAAAATCGGGTTGTGATTACGCCATTCAGGCAACCAAAGCCGGTATGGGTACCAGCGGGGGGCGGATTACCAAAGACGGTACGGGCTCCGCTGATCTGACCATGTTCCGGAAAGGCGATATCATCAAGATCGATAACATTTACTACGATCTGAACAAGGCAACGATTCGCCCGGATGCTGCCGTTGAACTTGATAAAGTGGCCGAGCTGATGACCAAATACCCGACGATGCGAATCGAAATGCGGTCGCATACCGACAGTCGCGCTACGGCAAGCTACAATAAAACCTTGTCGAGCAATCGGGCTAAAGCCGCTGTCGATTACCTGAAAAAGAAAGGCGTAGCCGCTAAACGGATGACAGCAAATGGGTACGGAGAAAATCTTCCGTTGAATAAATGTAAAGATGGTGTCAACTGCTCAGAAGATGAGCATCAGCAAAACCGCCGGACAGAAATTAAAATTTTAAACCTGTAGTATACCCACGCGCTCTATAAACCAACTGTACGCAGTGATCGAGTGGTGGATTAAATTAGGTTTTTACCCTAAAACCGCGCAATTTGGTTTCCTGTTCGTAACGTGTCATGTCTGTTTGTATCTATAGGAAACTTTGTTTTTTACTTATTGCTGGCTGTGCGTTGCTGGCTGCTCAGCCGGTTCTGGCCCAGCGGGAAGTGCTTTACTCACAGTATCTGGTCAATCCATTAAGTATCAATCCGGCCTACGCGGGTAGCCGGGAATCGTTTCATTTGTCCGCCTTTCTGCGTCGTAAATGGATCTCTGCCCGTGCTGCCCCGCTCACTCAAAGCGTTTCGGGCGACGGAGCCATCGACAATGGCCGCATCGGATTAGGCTTTCAGGCGTTGAATGACCGAATGGGGCTGTTGGCCGCTACGGGCGTTTACGGCAGCGTGGCATACCGATTCAATTTACCCGCGCTCGCTAAATTGTCGGTTGGAGTGCAGGGCGGTGTGAACGTGCTGCCCGTGTACGATTTCACCAGTGCGTCGAGTCTGAACCGTGCTGTCGGAAGCTTTGGCGTGGGTATTTACTACCAGGCTGAGCATTTCTTTGGTGGTATTTCCATGCCCGAAGTTGTGTCGCGGGGCGTGAACCTGGCGGGCCAAACATTCTATCCGGCGGTGCGACCCATTATGGTGAATGTAGGTACAAAGCTGGAAATTGACGAAGGAACCGTATTGATTCCGTCCATTCTGGTCTCCAAAATTGAGGATAGACCGTTGGGCATCGACGTGAACGCACGTATATGGTTCGGCGAAGAGTTTGGGCTTGGATTATCGTACCGGCGAAATAGTCCCGGTATCATCTCGACGAATTATTTGCAGGCACTTGCCGAATATCAATTGACAAAATCGATCCGGCTCGGCTACATATTCAATTCACAAACGCCCGAAAGTCCACTGTCTAACCAATATTACGAAAAAAGCGTACACGAAATTATGTTTCGTTTTTCGCCAGGTTTACTTAAGTTTTCGTACTAAATCAACGGTTGTTTCACGGTATTAGGGCAAACTGAGGCTTGGTGTAGGCAATTGATTAATTTTAAGGTAATTTAGTAGCGAAAAATTGTAAGCTAGCGCCTGTTTGAAACCTCAGGAAGATTTTTCTAAAGCCGAAATGTTCCGCTATCTGACGGCCGATAGTCGTATGTCAAATCAACAAACCATTCAAAACTTGTACATACCCGGCGACCTCGACCGTGAATTTCCGATGGCTCCGCACTTTGTGCAGGCCTTTGGCAGTTATCCGAATTACCTGCATTTTAATGACGATTTTAAGCCGTCGGCGCGTGCATTGCTCGAAGAGCGGGGCTTTAATCAGATCAATCTGTCATCGCGCGTTACGGATGATGGGTGGCATACTGTAGAACGAATCTATCAACACAGCGATGGTGTCATTCTGAAAGCGGAATTTGTGGGGGAACGCTTCTTTCGGTTGTATGGCTTCTACCGCGACGAACAAAGCGCACGGAACCTGCTCGATGGCTTTCAGGCGCATAAGTACGTTCATGAAGATAATCAGACGCACATCTATTTGATCCAGAGCGGCTTAGGGGGGCTTCATACCGAACGGGTCGATATCGTACCCCCCGATATTAATCTGGAACTGTACTACAACGACGATTTTCCGCCGGTGCATGAACGTCTGGTGACGCTGCTCGGTCAGCCCAAGAGTAAAGGACTGATGCTGCTTCACGGCGAGCCAGGAACGGGTAAAACGACGTATATCAAGTATTTAAGCTCATTGGTCAAGAAGGATATGCTTATTCTGCCTCCTTACATGACCAATTACCTCACATCGCCGGAGATTATACCGTTTTTGCTCGATAACAAAGACTCCGTGCTCATCATTGAGGATGCCGAACGTATCCTGCAATCGCGTGAGGCCGGTGGTGATACAAACAGCGTGTCAAATATCCTGAACCTGACCGATGGCCTACTGGCCGATTGTATGCATATTCAGGTGATTGCTACCTTCAACGCCAGTAAGCACCTGCTTGATAAAGCGCTGCTTCGCAAAGGCCGCCTGATGGTTGACTACGCCTTTGGGAAGCTATCCGCTTCGAAAGCCAATGAGCTGTTGGCGCACCTCGGCATGGATTTCCAGACCAAAGAGCCGATGACGCTGGCCGATATTTTCAATATGGAAGCGCAAACGGTTTCGGGCGAGCGGCAGGAAGTGAAGATGGGATTCTAACCGATTACATCGGTGTAACCGGCTGTTTCTTGGTTTTCTTTTCGCGTTGACGTTCCTGTTTCCGGTTTTCCAATTCTTCGCGCTTGTCCTCGTGAATCTCTTCGGCTTCCTCAACCGAATGAGATTCCGATAATGTTGCTTCAACTTTGGCACGCTCGGCAAGTCGTCCGAAAAACTCATGCAGAGAGCGGAGTTCCGCTTCGGTTAAGTCTTCAACGTTCAGTAACCGGTTGCTGGCTTTTCGGTTCACGGCGAGCAGCTCGTTTAGTTTGATCTGCATGGCCAGCGAGTCTTTGTTCTGTGCTTTCTGGATCAGGAATACCATCAGAAACGTAATGATCGTGGTACCGGTATTGATCACCAACTGCCATGTATCCGAATAGCCAAAGATTGGCCCGGATACAAGCCAGATGATGACCGTTAATAAAGCCAGCAAAAAGGCCGTTGACGAGCCGGTGGCCTGCGTTGCCTTTGAGGCTGCTTTTTCAAAGAAACTGGTGAATCTGTTCGATTTCATGAGCTAGTACGGTGAAAGGTGAATGATTATATATAAACGGATAACGGGCTACTTTGTGAAATTAAATCGTTTTAATGCATTTCTGATTTAATTGTCTATCTAACAGATAGTTAATACTAGATTAATTTCGGTTTTGCGTTATATTGCTTAGGCCTGCCTCGTAGATTTTTGTGTCCTTACCTGCTTTTGTGGCTTCCTGAATGGCTTCTTTCTGAATGCTGATCGCTTCTTCCGTACGTCCGAGTTTTTTTAAGAGATGAGCGCAGGTAGCCAGACCTGCGGGACTGCGGTATAAAGCAACCGATCGCTGAGCCCAGGTCAGAGCAAGTTCCCGGTCGGCTGCAGACGTTGCCTGTTGCCAGTAGGTATCGGCAATTTGCTGGAGGATGTTAGCCGCTCTGCGCGCCGGATCGTTTTGACGCGCATCGTCCGAAGCAGTAGCTAGCGTATCACTTTCCAGGAATTGAGCAGTAGATTGAGCGCTTGTTCCGGGCGTAGTCACGACCGAATCGACTTTGTGCCATTCATCCACTGGCAAATTCATAAACCGGTTCTGCACCAGGAGTCGGGCAATAGTAGCATAGCGTCCAAAGTTTTTTGTTTTTTTCAACAGGTGTAATCGATACAGATTGGCGGTTCCCTGTTGGTAACTAGTTAATTGGTCTGGATGGCTAAAAGCGACGTTTCGACCTTCGTTTGCAATTGCTTTTTCGAGAAGAGTCTCATCATTGGTTGCAAACGCCCGATTGAGATCATTGCTAAGTGCCCGGTTCAACGCACCAGAGACCGCACTCGCTACATCCTCGGCAAGCAGACCGTAGCGCGTTTTTATCAGGTAGTCAAAGGCGGTTGTAGTCGAAGATTCTATTTGCTGAGCAATAAACAATATGGTTTCGGGGCTGTTGCGTTCCGACGCTGGTACGGCATCCAGGTAAGCATCCAACACGTCCGAGACGGGTCGGTTAAGCTCCTGACGCGCTTTTAGATACTTTTTCAGAAAGGCTAGCTCTCGTTTGCCCTTTGCGAAATCTTTATCGCCCTTCGCTACGGTTGCCTTTAGTTGAGGAAAGGCAAGCACATGATCAGCCAGGTCAATCATCGCCTTGATACCCCCGTAGCCGACGGATCGATGCACTAAGCTACCATTCGGGGCGATATAAAGTCCGGTTGGATAACTGGATACGGCGTATTGTTTAGCAATCAGCACGCCCTCGCCTTTTTCGGCGTCGAGCTGGTAGTTGATAAAATGTACGTTGAACTTTGTTCCCAGCTCTGGATCGGGAAACGCTTCGCGAGCCATACGTTTGCAGGGAGGGCACCAACTGGTATACACGTCCAGGAATATAGGTTTGTTCTGCCGCTGCGCTTCGGCCAGTACGTCCTTCCAGGGGCCTTTAAAAAAGGCAATACCCGCTAGAGGATCAAGCGAAACGGGTTTGCACGCTGCATAGTGGTGAAGGAATACCGCGAAAAGTACGCTCATCACCAAGCGTGACAGGCGTAAATGCACGTCCTTCTTTTTTACTAAAATCTGCATGAGACGAAGCTACGCAGAAAAGAAAAAGAATCCGCTTTGGGGATTGGTAAAGGACGGTTATTTAGTCAGATCGGTTTGCAGAACTAGCCCGGAATGACGACAAAATGGGTCGCTAAATAGACTTCCCAACCGCCTTTCGTTTAATGAACTAATACCCCGTCGCGCTTGTCTTTTTAGTATATGGCAAAAAAGGTAAATTCACATGCTAACTCCACTGATACTAAGGAACAAATAAGCTGGCGCGAACGCTTTGCCGCCCTCGGTAATCTGCCCGCTTTTTTTCGCTTGGTGTGGGAAACGTCGCCGGGTCTGTTTTTAGGGAACGCAGCATTGCGTTTGATTCGGGCGGCTATTCCAGCCGCCACGCTTTACGTTGGTAAATTAATTGTTGATCAGGTTGTTATCCTGTCCAGACAGCCGGGCGGGGCAGGTGCCGATGATACAAACTATCTCTGGTGGCTCGTATCCGCCGAGTTTGGGCTGGCCATTCTGTCGACGGCGCTGGGGCGGGCCGTGTCGTTGCTGGACGGATTGCTGGGCGATTTGTTCACCAATAAGATTTCCATTCGGTTGATGGAACACGCGGCCACGCTTGATCTGGAGCAGTTTGAAGACGCTACGTTTTACGACAAACTGGAGCGGGCTCGCCGACAGACATCGGGCCGGACGGTACTGCTATCGGGCGTATTCGGGCAGGTGCAGGAGTTGATCTCGATTGGCTTTCTGGCGGCTGGTCTGGCTGTTTACAATCCCTGGCTGTTACTGTTGATTCTGGTTGCGGTGACGCCTTCGTTTATTGGCGACAACTACTTTAATCAGCGTAGTTACTCTCTGTCGCGGTCGTGGACACCCGAACGGCGCGAGCTCGATTACATACGCTACATTGGCGCGAGTGACGAGACAGCGAAAGAAGTTAAGATCTTCGGACTCTCAGGCTTTTTGATTGATCGCTTTCGGAGCCTTTCGTGGGAGTATTTTCGTAAGAATCGGGCATTATCCATTAGCCGGGCGAGTTGGGGAACTGTCCTGACCGCGCTTGGTACGGCGGGCTATTACGGAGCCTACGTCTGGATTGTTATGCGGGCGGTAAGCGGACAAATCTCGTTGGGTGATCTTACATTTCTGGCGGGTTCGTTCCGGCAGGTGCGTGGGTCGCTGGAAGGTATTTTGCTTCAGTTCAGTAGTCTAACGCAGGAAGCGATCTACCTGCAAGACCTGTTTGACTACTTCGCTATCCAACCCCTGATTCATTCGCCCGGTAAAGCACGGCCCTTTCCGAATCCCATCCGCGAAGGGTTCGTTTTCGAAAACGTCGGGTTCAAATACACAAACTCCGAACGGTGGGCGTTGCGTAACCTGTCTTTTACGCTTCATGCGGGTGAAAAACTGGCGCTCGTGGGTGAGAACGGTGCGGGTAAAACCACACTTGTTAAACTGCTGGCTCGGCTCTATGACCCCGCCGAAGGACGGATTTTACTCGACGGTTACGATCTGCGGGAGTACGATCTGACGGCGCTTCGGCAAAACATCGGCGTTATTTTTCAGGATTATACCCGCTTCAAAATGTCGGCTGGTGTCAACATTGCCGTGGGCGATATTGACGAGCGAACCAACCAGCCACGCATTGAAACATCAGCGCAACGCAGTCTGGCGGATACGGTTATCGCGAAGCTGGCCGGTGGCTATGATCAGCAGTTAGGCCGGTCGTTCAACAAGGGTGTTGAATTGTCGGGGGGCGAGTGGCAGAAAGTAGCGCTGGGTAGAGCCTATATGCGTGATGCACAACTGGTTATTCTTGACGAGCCGACGGCGGCTCTCGACGCGCGGGCGGAGTACGAAGTCTTTCAGCGTTTTGCCAAGCTAACCGAAGGACGCTCATCCGTGATTATTTCGCACCGGTTCAGTACCGTCCGTATGGCCGACCGAATCTTAGTGTTAGAAAACGGAACGCTGCTCGAAATTGGTAGTCATTACGAACTGCTTGAAAAAGATGGGCGGTACGCTGAACTGTTCGGTTTGCAAGCGAGAGGGTATCAGTAGCGGTTTGATCAATCCAGTTGCTGGATTGCTAATAAAAAGGCATCTTGCGTAGTATGTAAATCGGTTTGTTGTACAAGATAGCTACTTACTACGCATGAAAACCTTTTCCTTCTTCTGCCTTTCATCCTGTCTGATAACAGCCGCTATGGCGCAAAGCCCGGTTGTGCCGTCACCCGATGTACAGATAAAAACAGCGGTATTAGCCGCTCCTGCCGACAAGCGAGACGGTGCGGCTGTGTACGGTTATTCGGCTAAAAACGAGTTTGTCTTACTGCGCAAGGGCAGTAACGAACTTGTCTGTCTGGCCGACGACCCCGCCCAGAAAGGATTGAGTGTTTCGTGTTATCACCGCGATCTGGACCCATTCATGGACCGGGGCCGGGTGCTGAAGCAGGAAGGAAAGAAAGCCAACGAAATTCTGGCCATCCGCGAAAAAGAAGTGAAAGCGAAAACGTTGAAGATGCCTGAGCAGCCGTCAACATTGTTTGTGTATACCGCTAAGGATGGTGATTATAATCCTACTTCTGGCGATGTAAAGGACGGCTATCTGCGGTATGTCGTGTATATTCCTTACGCAACGGCTGAAAGTACAGGCTTGCCAACAAAGCCAGAAGCGCCCGGTATGCCCTGGATCATGGACCCCGGTACGCACCGTGCGCATATCATGATCAACCCGCCTGTATCAACGACGGCTCATCACTGACAGCGTCGGTAGCGAAATCGTATTAATAACCTGTCTATGAAAAGCTCAATAACTTGGATTGTATTATTGGCAGTCCAGTTCCTGTTGCTTTTCGGAGGGGTTTATGGAAAGCCCCGATCAGCGGAAACGTCCGTTTTACTAATGATAACGTTTCGATTGGTTGATGCGGAAACGTACGTGCCTATTTCGGGTGGACAGCTTCGGGTGACGGATGAAAAAACACAGCAGGTTCTACCTGTTGAATACGACAGCATCAGTCGGCGTTTTAGCGTATCAGTACTGCCTGGCACGTCATTAAACAGTGTGGCATGGGCTTCCGGCTATCTATCTACCCGAATGCGCTTGTCGAACCTGAATAGCGTTCAGGAATTAACTATCAAATTGATAAAGCCCAAGCCTAGTATGTTGGTCGTCAAAGTGTTTGCTACGACGATCCGACAACCGCTGGCATCGGCAGTGGTGGTAATGACTTCGCGGATTACGGGTAAGAAAGAGCAGTTCACGCTTCCCGCTGGACGGCTCGAACGTACGTTTACCGAACCAGACGATCTGGATATTCAGGTTAGCGCGGATGGGTATACGTCCGTCAGCCGACGATTAATGATCGACGTTCCGCCATCGGGAAAGTTAGTTGAATTTGACGCTGAACTGGATAAGCAAACGCTTGGATTAGTGATCTGGGCGATTGACAACCGGACGAATAAAGTTGTTCCGCAGGCTCGATTTACGCTGATCAACCCCGGTGGAATGTCGCCCGTTACACTCAATGCTGGCTCGGAAGCGGGACAGGTAATCGCGAAGTTGACCGAGAAAGGAACCTATCAACTGACTACGCGGGCCAGTGGCTACGAAGAGTCGATACGGGCGGTCGCCATCGAAAATGAACAAAATCCGGTAATGGTTCGCTTGATCGCTAAGCCGCCTGTAATGGATGTGCAGCCGCTTTCCATATCAAGTCGCCTGAAATCAATAGGGTCGAAAGTGTCTGGCCCACCCGCTTTTGCATTGTCGTCGGTTAAACCAACTACCTTTGTCGACTTGGAAACGGGCAAACGAATTCAACTTAATCGCATTTATTTTGATCAAAGCAGTCCGGTTTTACGGCCTGAGTCCTACGCTGAATTGGATGAATTGGCTGCTGCCCTGACGCTACATTCGTCATTACAAATTGAAATTCGCGGTCATACGGACAATCAGGGTGATTTCGAGTTAAACACCAAACTTTCCCGCGATCGCTGCCAGTCGGTGATTGATTACCTGATTCGTAAAGGAGTCGAAAAAAGTAGGCTGAAAGCGGTCGGGCGCGGACCGTTGGACCCACTAGCGCCCAACAACAACGAAGAGAACCGAAAGAAAAATCGTCGGGTGGAGTTTGTCGTGCTGTAGTAGATGCGCAAAAACACCAACTGATTCCGAAAAATCGTTCAAAATTAGTCGAAATCAGCTAGTGCATTATCCGTTATGACTCTTTTGGCATAGGTCCTCTAAAGGCGTCTTTCTTATTAACAGCAGCTAGCCTAACCGGGCGACCTTCCCGCGCCGACTGGTAAATGGCTTCCATGATTTTTTGGTCCTGAAGGCCTTCTTCGCCGGGGGTGAATGGTACTTTGTTTTCCAGGACGCATTCCGAAAAGTGATCCATTTCGGTCGCAAACTGATCTACATCACTGATCTTATGCTGAACAATCTGGTTTTCTTTTCCCTGCGCCTGACTCGTTTCGAGCTGTAAACCCGTATACGGAAAGGCCGGGTCCATTTTTATCCACCCTGTATCGGCCAAAACTTTGTAGTTCTTATCGTCGTGGTGACCGTAACTGGTTGCGCAACTGGTTTGTATACCACTCGGGAATTTCATCAGCCAGTTGACCTGTTCCTCTACCTCCTTGAAACGCGGATCGTTGGGTGTGCTGTGAATGTAACCCATAACTTCGGTTGGCTCTTCACTCAGCAAATACCGGATCGTGTTCAGGCAGTACAAGCCAACATCGGGTAATGAGCCACCACCGGCTAAAGCTTTCTTGAACCGCCAGTGATCAGGGTTGTCCGAGTTTTGTCCATTATTTGCCATGATCGATTTCACCTTGCCGAACTGCCCGTCCTGAATCATATCGCGCACAATCCGGTGGTGGGGTTCGTACTGAATGCGGTAGGCAATCATCAGCTTTCGATCCGCTTTCTTGCAGGCATCGATCATTGCCTGACATTCCTGCGCACTGTTAGCCATTGGTTTTTCGCAAAGAATGTGCTTACCCGCCTGCGCTCCCCGGATGGTGTATTCCGCGTGCATACCGTTGGGAAGCACAATGTAAATGGCCTGTACCTCTTTGTTGTCCCGGAGCTTATCGTAATCGGCGTAGCTGTAGCAACTTTCTTTTTTGACACCGTACTGGGCGGCCACCTTCTTCATTTTTTCGGGGCTACCACTCACTAGCGCAACGACCTTCGACTTTTTAGCAGCACCGAAAGCGGGCAGGATCTGGTTGAGTGTCAGGTGACCGAGTCCGACGATTGCGTAGCCAACCCGCTGGTCGGCGGTTAAAGGCGTTGGCGTTGACCCTTCCTGCTGTTCGGTTTTGGCTTTTATCTGTTCGAGTTCAATGGGTTTTGTAGAATCGGCGGGTACTTCGGCTGGTGGTGATGTCGCTGGTAATTTGGGCACCGGACCGCTGGGTGTATCAACCGTGGCCGGAGCCGATGAAGCCGTCGTTTCCGGCTTTTTATCGCATCCGACCAGAGTGCTACCTACGGCACCAACCGCCAGGCCACGGCCAGCCGTTTTGAGAAATTGTTGCCGTGATACGGGTGATGAAGTTGTCTGGTTGAGTAAATCAAACAGGTTATCAATGGATTTCATAACGTCGTCGTTTTGCCTAAAACCTGCTCATTACGACTTTGTTACCAGAACTAATGTAGTGGGGAAGCGGGGCTGTTCTGTTGCCCAGCACAAAACAAAAACGGGTTGACTTGATTAAGCCAACCCGTTCAGATCATTGTCAATCTATTTAATGGGCGAATAATCCGTTGGGGTCATATAGACCGATTCGACTTTTGTGGTCAATGGGCCGTTCTTTTCTGACTCTCCCTTGGCTTTAACCCAGGTCGGATCTTTGCGGAACTCATCGAAATGCGCTTTGCCCTCGGTTTCGCTGGGGTGGGCCAGGATGTAAAGCAGTTTAGGCTGACCACCGTCTTTCTCCTGCGTGATCCAGTAACCAATATTCGTCATGCCGTGCTTGCTAAAAAGCTTCATTGTATGATCGCGGAAGCGTGTCAGGAGCGCATCCAGTTTATCGGGTGCTGGTGTATACGTCCGCAGTTCGAACGTACGGGCAGGTGATTTTTGTGCCGTTTTGATCTTGGGCGAGAAATCCGATTCCGTCATGAAGATCTGATCGACATGATCGACCAGTTTGCCGTTCGCTTCGGTCTTGGCTACTACGGCTTTCCACTCCGGGTCGCTGCCAAACGCTTTCCAGGATGCGTCACGTGCTTCACGGCTGGGATAAGCCAGTATGTAAATCAGTTCTTTGCGGGATGTATCGGTTGGGGTCCAGTAACCGATATTTTCCATACCGTGCTTCTCAAATATTCGGGTTGTGTACTGCCGGAAACGATCGACGATCTCGGCATACTTGCCCGGTGTTGGGTAATAAATCCTGACTTCGTAGAACTTGGAGCTAGGCTTGGTCGGATTTGTTTTGGCTAACGTTGCGGTAGCGGACACTACACTTAACAGGAGGAAAAAATACAATTTAGACATAATGGTAAATAAGAAAAGAATCGGCAGCAAATTACTTTATTTTTAGATGATTATTTTGGAAAATAGCCAGAGACGGAAAGTACTTCTTGTAAAACAGTGATGAAGTCCTATTTTTGTTAGTCACCCGCCACGCTAACCCAAACGTTTTACCTATGCTGAGCCGCGTCGCCAATTCTGTTTACTGGATGCACCGATACATCGAACGGGCCGAAAACTATGCCCGTTTTATGAGTGTAAACTTCAACCTGGCGCTCGACCTGCCGCCCAACGTCAACCAGCAATGGGAGCCGCTGCTTATCGCTACGGCTGATAACTTCCTGTTCGACAAGCACTACGACCAGCCGACGCGTGAGAATGTCATTCACTTTATGACCTTCGACAAGCGCAATCCCAACTCGATTGTGGCGTGCCTGAGCAACGCTCGCGAAAATGCTCGTACTATCCGCGAAGTCATTTCCAAGGAGATGTGGGAGCACCTGAACCAGTTTTATCTGAAAATGCGTGACACGTCTCCCAAGCAGCAGTGGGGTGAGGTGCAGACGCAAAATTTTTTTACGGACATCCGTAACGATACGCAGCTATTTTACGGTATTATCGATGCGACGATTACCCGCAACGAAGCCTGGCATTTTGGACGCCTAGGACGGTTTCTGGAACGGGCCGATAAAACTTCGCGCTTTCTGGATGTAAAATACTTTACGCTTTTGCCCGAAGTCGAAGCGGTAGGCTCTACGCTTGATCTGATGATCTGGTCTGCAGTATTGAAATCAGTGAGTGCCTACAATATGCACCGCCAGCAGTATCGTTCGCTGACACCGTCCAGCATTGTCGAGTTCCTGATTCTGGACAAGATGTTTCCGCGCGCTGTGGCTCACTGCATCCGACAGGCTGAATTGTCGCTCTACGAAATTGCGGGCAATACCATTTCGAACGGTTTTGGTAATTCGGCCGAACGAACGCTCTCCAAGCTCCGGGCCGACATTGAATTTACCGAGACATCGGATATTTTCAAGGCAGGATTGCACCAGTATCTCGACAGTTTTCAGACGCGTACGAATGAGATCGGTACTGCGATTTTTGAAACCTATTTCGATCTGAAACCGGTGGAGGTATAACTACGGATCGGTTTAACGCAACACGGTCCTAAACCATTGCGTTAAACCGGCTTAGCAGGCTGGCTTACGGGCAAATAAATGTGAAAGGTTGCTCCCTGTCCGGGCTCGCTTTCGGCGGAGATAACACCCCCGTGATTGTTGACAATCTTACGGCATAAAGCCAGACCAATGCCTGTACCGCTGTAATCTCGGGCGTTATTGAGCCGTTGAAATATCGTAAAAACCCGGTCGGCATATTGCTGATCGAAACCAATTCCGTTGTCTTTCACGGTCAGGTGTGCGTACGTTGCGTCGGGTTGTAATCCAAGTTGTTCCACTTCATTTGCCGGAACAGACTGCGACGCAATGTCGATGACCGGGACCTCACGGGCAAACTTCAATGCATTGCTGATCAGATTCGCGAATAGCTGATGCAACTGCATGGGAATACTTTCGATGACTGGTAGTTCCTTGATTCGGATAACCGCCTTTTTTTCGTCAATTAGTAGTTCAAAGTCCGTTAGTACATGCCGGATGATCTGGTTAAGGTCTGTCTTGGCGAACTGCTCATCGGATTTGGAAAGACGAGAATAGTTGAGAACCGCCTTAATCAACGCCGACATCCGTTGCGCCGACTTCATTATCTTATCGAGGTAGAGCGCAAAGAGTTCGTCGTCATAACGGTTGTCGGGAAGCAGACCCGCAAAGCTTTGTATCTTGCGAAGTGGCTCCTGGAGGTCGTGGCTGGCGATGTACGCAAATTGCTCTAGCTCGTGATTGGTCCGAACGAGTTCCTGATTGGTATTAATCAGGTCACGGGTTCGTTCCTGAACCTGTCGTTCGAGGTCTTGTTGCGCCATTCGCTGGACCGTAATGTCCATTGTAATGCCAACCATGGTTAGCGGCATCCCCGCTTCGTCGTACGTTGTCTGACCAGAAGCTCTGATCCAGTGAATCGAACCGTCGGGCCAGGTAACACGGTATTCCGCTTTATACGTAGACTTGTCGGCAATTGCCAAATCGACTGCCCGTTGAACGAGTTGTCGGTCGTCGGGGAGGATTATGCGGAGTAGATCCGGGAAATTAAGCGTAGCCGCTACGGGCAAACCGAAATTGGCTTTGCACTGCGGGGTACATTGCATAATTCCGCTTGTCAAATCGAGCTCGTAAGAACCTAAGTGGCCCGCATTCAACGCTATTTCTAGTCGTTGGTTTACTTTTTGCAGAGCCGCTTCGCTTTCCTCCAGTTCTTTTCTGGCTGCTAATTCAGGGCGTAAGTCGCGGCCCGTTGCTACGAGGGCGTAAGGTTCTCCCGTGACGGGATCGGTAATCACGAACCGTTTAATGTCTAAAGGAATACGCTCGCCCGTCTGAAAGTTCCGGTAATGCTGAACGCCTGTCCAGCGTTTGTGGGAAATAGAAAGGGGTATTTGCGTGTTCAGAACGATTTCCCAATCTTCGGGCGTAAAGAAATCACTCAGCTTTTTGGATGAGATCTCCTCTTTTTTTAAACCCAGCAGTTCCAGCCCGTAAGGGTTTACGTAGAGGATAGGCCCGTCCAAACTGGCGATGCTCATGTATTCAGGGCTGCCTTCTACCAACGAAGTAAATTGTTGCTGCTCCAGGCTGGCTTCGACTTCGGCGGTGATGTCCTGAGCAATACCCGCAAAACGAGTTGGCTTACCCGCAGGATTGTTCAGGTAGGTTCCCATCACGCGTAGCCAATGTATACTCCCGTCGTCCCAGGTCGTTCTGGCTTCATAGCGTAGCTTTCCGGTACGAGCCGCTTCTTCATAGGCTTTGTCGCGTCTGGGGCGATCCTGCGGCAGAATGTAGGTGATGAGCATATCCCGCGTAAGACCCGTCAGTTCATTGCCCGTAAAAATTTTGGCAAGGGTAGGCGAACACACAACCGTGTCATGCTCTAGGTCAATAAAGAAGGTTCCGGCACCGGCGCTGCTTACGGCCAGTCTTGCCTGCTCCTCGGTATTTTCCTGCTCTTCCTGGGTAACGACCTGTTCCGTGATGTCTCGTGCTGTCCCGGCGAAGCGGTCCGCCTGTCCTTGGTCGTTAAAGTGCGCCTTTCCCTGACAATGTATCCAGCGTAATCGGTTGTCTTCGAGAGCAAGCGTTCGAAACTTGATGTCGTACTGACCATTGGAGCCGGGAGCCAACGTTTGCATAACGGTCGTGTCTACACGCGGGCGGTCTTCCGGGTAAATATGGTTTAGGACGTCGGAATAAGTGACCTGCTCATTTTTCAAAAAGCCGTACAATTCCTGGCAACGGGCATCCATATGAACCGTTTTCTGTAACGGATCAAGTACCCAGATTCCTAGCTCGCTAGCTTGTAAAGCAAGCTGTAACTTTGCCTGACTTTCTTTCAACTGAGCAAGCGCCTGGCTTTCTATTCCTGTAATCAACACACCGCCCGGCTTACCCAACTCATCGAGTACAGGACTGTAACTGAGCGTCCAGTATGCATTTTCCGGGTATTCCTGCCGATAAATAGGGGGTAACTGGTCTTCACTCCGGACTGTTTCGCCCCCAAAGGCTTGATTCACCAGCGGTTCAATAGTATGCCACCATTCAGGAAAAGCTATTTTCAAACTACGTCCCAGCGCTTGTACATGATGGCCGTCAGTATCGAGGCTTGACCGAAAGGAGTCATTGTAAAAGCAGATGCACTCAGAACCCCACAACAAAGCCATCGGGAGGGGCGAGGCCATAACGATGCTGAGTGTGGTCTGTAGACTTTGTGGCCAGGTGTCAATTGGGCCCAGTGGACTCGCAGACAAGTCCATTGAACGGATTAACTGATCAAGTTCGCCCTTTTGATTGAGGAATGGGTAAAGACGCGGGTCTGCACTATTGGTTTCCATGATGAACTACGCTCTGCCGTTCGGATAGTTCAAAAATAGTTGCGACAACTGATTAATCAACGTTGAGACCTGGGCGGGCTTGGTCAGAAATCCTTCTGCACCAAGTTTCTCCGCTTCAACTCGGTCTCTCATGTCCGATGAGGTCGAGTAAATAAAGATCGGCGTATGCTGGAGACGCGCAATCTTTTTCAGTTCGGTCAGGCATTGTTTTCCGTTCATGCCCGGCATATTCAAATCCAGAAAAATATAAGTAGGCTTAAACGCTTCGTCCTGGCGAAGTCGAAGCAGGGCATCGACGCCATTGTCGGCACAAGAGCAGGCGATAGACGCGTCCAATTTTCGTAACGCCAGTAAAAAAATTTCCTGATCGTCTTCATCGTCATCAATTAAGAAGCAGGATATAGGCGATTTCATGACGTGATAACAAACCAGCGGTGAGGAATCTTTTTAACCGAAAGATAACAGAATTTGTAACGATGTGGCAAAATATCCGACAATCTAGTGACTCAGGAAGTCACGTGTGGAGTTGTCACGGTTATCTGTTTGGTAAAAGCCTTATTTTGTCGAAGGATACTGTTACTAAACGTGATTATTCGTAGTGAAAAAAGTAATCTTGTTTGCATAATTGCAAAGCAAGAACCTATAAATGATCGGTTTTCATCGCATGCTAGCGCCTAAAAACATGGCAACCAGCACTACCACAGAAGATACACTTCCTGGGTAATGCTGGTTGAAGAAATTAATAAAATATGGGGAAGGTAAGACCTGCATAAACCATTCCTATCCGGCTCCGGAAGCGATCATTGTCGGCTTCGGCGTCTCTGTTATTTACCTTGATTTCAGTGGTAAGCCACTGATAAGCGACTCTGGCCGAAAGACGCTGGCTAATGCGAATCCGGGCGTACACTTCCGTCGAGAGCGTACCAATATCGTTGTCACCTAACAGCCGGACATTCAGGCGGCTGGGGCGCGTCTTCTGATCCGCGTTTGCACCCCGAAAATAAATTGTTGAGTCAACTCCGGCTGCATTCGTTTGCTTGTAATATCCCGTCGATGAACGGTAGCGGCCTGTCCGGGACTTGCCCAAAGTGAGACCGAGCAACTCCGCGCTGGCTCCCAACTCAACAACTCCCAAATTAACTTGAGCGCGTATTCCTAGGTTTAAGGAAGTCATTGACGAATAGTCCATCCTGACCGTGTCGATGTTTTTGATAATCAGCGGTTCAGATAGTGCATTAAAGCCTGTCTTGCCGCGTGTCAACCGAGCTGGCGCGGTATAATAATTCAGATTATCTCCGTAATAAGCCCCTAATCTCAATGTCCAGCCCAGCGAAAACAGCTTGCGCTCGCCGATGTTGATCATTTGGTAGTACGCCAATGACGGATTGTAATTGTTTTTGGAGTAAGCCATACCCACGTCATAACCACTACTTAGACGAGTTGATACGGGTGACTGGGCAAAACCAGGAATGGAAAACAGAGTTAATACCGCTATAATAAACTTCTTCATGCAAGCTGATCAGATGACGAGTCGGCAAAGATAGGGCCTGAACTGATACGACACGGCTTTGACAACTAATCTGATCGTATCGCTTTTTTAAGCGGTTCTGAATCAAATTAGCCGTCAAAGCCGTGTCTTGTCCAATGAACTACGATTCCGCGCTGATTTTTAAGACAATCGCACCTAGTGGGGGCACATTCAGTCGAATCGACTGCGGGCGTCCGTGCCAGGCCGACTCTTCACTCGCCAGCGGTTCTTGGTTACCGATGCCACTGCCGTAAAACTCTTTGGCATCGCTGTTGAAAATCTCCTGGTATGAACCCGCCGACGGAACACCAATGCGGTAGTCTGCGCGCGGAACGGGCGTCATGTTAAGAACTATCAGCAAGGTCTCCTCAGGGCGATCACCTTTACGGGCGTACGTGATGATGCTGTTTTCCCGGTCAGACGTATCGATCCACTCGAAACCATCCGCTGTATAGCTGCGCTCATACATAGCGGGTTCATTTTTGTAAAGCTGATTCAGCGCTTTGACGCAGGCGGCTATCCCCTTATGAGGAGCAAACTCCAGCAGATGCCAGTCGAGGCTAGTGTCAAACTTCCACTCCGATGTTTGCCCAAATTCGCCACCCATAAATAGCAATTTGCTGCCAGAGTGCGTAAACATATACGAGAAAAGCAGGCGTAGGTTGGCAAAGCGCTGCCATTCGTCGCCCGGCATTTTGCCGACGAGCGACTGTTTACCGTAGACAACTTCATCGTGCGAGAGAGGCAGCATAAAGTTTTCGGTAAACGCATACACCGTACTGAATGTCAGATTATCCTGGTGGAATTTGCGGAAAGCCGGATCGCGCTCGAAATACCGTAGCGTATCGTTCATCCAGCCCATCATCCACTTCATGCCAAAGCCGAGTCCACCCGTAAAGACAGGTCGTGATACACCCGGAAATGCCGTAGACTCTTCCGCTATTGTCTGTACATCGGGGAATTCGCTGTAGACTGCTTCGTTTATTTCTTTGAGCAGTGAAATGACCTCTAGATTTTCGCGACCGCCAAACATGTTGGGTTCCCATTCGCCCGCATTCCGCGAGTAATCCAGGTAAAGCATAGACGCTACCGCATCCACCCGCAAGCCGTCAGCGTGACAGCGATCCAGCCAGAACAACGCATTCGACAGGAGGAACGACCGTACTTCTGGTCGGCTGTAGTTGAAGATATAACTTTTCCAGTCGGGGTGGTAGCCTTTGCGCGGGTCGGGGTGTTCGTACAGGTGCGAACCATCGAACTCGTACAGACCGTGCGCGTCGCCGGGGAAGTGGGAGGGAACCCAGTCCAGCAATACGCCGATACCGGCCTGGTGCAGTTTCTCGACTAACGCCATGAAATCCTGTGGCGTACCAAAGCGGCTGCTGGGCGCATAATAACCCGTGATCTGATATCCCCAGGATGGTGCATATGGATACTGCATGATGGGCATAAACTCAACGTGCGTAAAGCCCATCTCCTGCACATAAGGAACCAGCGCGTCGGCAATTTCGCCGTAGCTCAGCTCACGATCCGGGTCGGAAGGGTCACGTCGCCAGGATGACAGGTGCACTTCATAGACCGAGATTGGGGCATTCAGCGCATTTTTTTCCTTACGGGTAGTCATCCATTCCTGATCGTTCCACTCGTAATAGGTGTCCCACACCACGGAAGCCGTATGCGGAGGAACTTCCCAAAGGTGTGCGTACGGATCGCCTTTTTCTAATTCGCGACCGTTTTCGTTGACAATGAAGTATTTGTAGGTTTCACCTCTGCCGGTATTCGGGATAAATACTTCCCAGATACCCGACGAATCCCAGCGCACAGCCAGCGGATGGCTTCCTTTGTTCCAGCCATTGAAATTGCCAATCACGGACACGTAACGGGCGGAAGGAGCCCATACGGAAAAATAGGTTCCTACAACGCCATTATGCTCAACAACATGTGAGCCAAATTTTTCGTATAGACGCTGGTGCTTGCCTGCCCGAAACAGGTAGATATCAAAATCAGTGAAGCGGGAGTACGCTTCTGGATTACCTGATTGCATCGGTTGATCAGTATTGGTGGTTGATGAAGCAGGCTGTTCTACGTCAGCCGGTGGGTTGTCAGACGCTGCCATCATGGTTTTACGTTTTGCCATTGTTTAGGACTGGTATAGCTAGAATATTGAACGCGATCAGAAGCGGAAAGTTAGAAAAAATCCTTAGCGGTTTGTTGCGAACACGTTCTCGATCTGCTTGCGCATCATTTTTACATACGCTGTCGGGAAAAGTCTTGTGATCCGTTCGATCATTCGCGCATCGGAGCCGATCAGGATACGGGCTTTGTTTTTTTCGACACCACGCCAGATCTGGCGGGCGGCCTCTTCGGGGGTGGTTCTAGCCATTTTCTCGAAACTACTGGCGCTTTTCTCCAGTAAAGCATCGGTTACCTGGCTGTTTTGGCCAACGCGTGCGTTGATCGCAATGTTGGTTTTTATACCACCCGGATGCACACAGGTGACGCCAATCCGAGTGTCCAGCAATTCCATACGCAACACGTCAGTAAATCCCCGTACGCCAAACTTGGCCGTGCTATAGGCCGACTGGTTCATCACCCCTGCCAGTCCAAAAACACTCGACATGTTGACAATGTGTCCGGCCGGTCTGCCCGCACGATCCTGAGTCTGCAAGTACGGTAAAAACGCTTTCGTCATCCGAATAACTCCCCAGAGATTTATGGTCAGTAGCCATTCGAAATCGCTGAGATCGGTATCCGAAAAAGGGCCACTTCCCAAGGCTACACCCGCATTGTTGATCAGTATAAGCCGACGGTTGTTCAGCGTTGGAATGATCTGATCGGCAAACGTCTTTATCGCGTCCGCATCCGACACGTCCAGCCGCAGTAAGGTCATATCACCCGACGAGTCCGTACGAGTTTCGGCCAGGCCGCCCTCATTGATGTCGGTTGCGATAACGGTTGCTCCTTTTGCAACGGCCTGAATGGCAAGCTGTCGTCCAATACCCGAACCCGCGCCGGTGATAATGACAACTGTGTCTTGAAAGATGCTCATGAAACGGGCCTGACTAACGCTGCAATTACAAATTTTTGGCTTGCAACAAACCGGTCTGCAATAACGGTATGTCGGCCTCGATTTCTCCCTCACTCAGCAGAATTTTTTCAATTTCGCGAATGACATCGATAATCCCCCGGAGCGGAATTTTAACCCACGATGGTCGGTAGCTAATCTCGTATCCTAATTCGTAAACAGCCTTTTCGAGCAGGTAGATCAATAGCAGGAAATTCAACTCGTTGTTGTTTTTGAACAACGGATGGGGCGTGCCAAAAACATCCTGATACGCATTCATAAACGTGTCACGAATCAGATAAAACCACCGGTCCGAAACGCGCTGCAAGTGCTCCGGGTCCAGGTCGTCGGTTTCGGAAGAGTTAAACAGCTTTGCCGACACGGCGTAGTGGTAGGAGCGAATCATGCCTGCTACGTCTTTGAGGGGCGAGTGCTTGATCTTGCGTTCGGTAATGCTGCTTTCCGGCTCACCTTCAAAATCAATGATGACAAAGTCATTGCGGGTTGCCAGCACCTGACCAAGGTGGTAATCGCCGTGGATCCGAATGCGGAGCGAACCGAGCGGACGTTTTCTGAAATCATCGATAAACGTTTCGATCATTTCCTTCGCTTCCATGAATACCCATGCCAGTCGCTGCGCCTGTGGATCGAGCTTGGTGTAGTTATCGATGAGCAGCGCATACCGGCGTTCCAGCAAATCTTCCAACCGCTTAATCATGAAGGCACGGTATTCATCTGTTATCGGTTCGGGGGCAAAGTCAGCGTCGGCATTGGGTTTGTAGAGCGCACAATGCATTTCCCCGGTTCGTTTACCAAGCAACTCAACTTTTTCGAACACATCTTCCCGGATGGCAAAAAGTCGTTGCGGAACGGCATACAGAAAATCGTTGAGGTAGTCGCCGGTTTGCATCCACGAATCCTTGTCATTTGGAACCATACGCTGAACCATGCCCAGGGTAATATCGGCACCGTCGGATGGAGCGGCATCGGGATGCTGCCAGACGATGCTACCGCCGAAGGCCGGGATGTGGTCAAAGCTGCTTTTATCCGTCAGAAACGCGACCATATCAACTTCCGGGTTCGTTTCCTGGAATAGCTTTCGGTACAGTTTCATGAAATACTTTTCTCCAAAAACCATCGCCGAATTGCTGGAATCGACCGGTAGCACCCGCGAACTCAGCATATTGTCGCCTTCCTCCAACCCTTTGCCTTTGTGAAACGTGAGTTGCCCGTCAGGCTGCGGCAATACCTGATCGGTATAAATATTAGTAAACAAAGCCCGTCGAAAGCGTTCGTCATAAATGGCATCGATCAATACGCCAGCATGATGATCCAGCGCTACTTCACCGATACGTCCTTTGTCGGGCACGTCTGCTAGTTGAAAAGGAAGAGAATTCGCTATTGAGTCGGCAATGAAAGACAAAGGAAGCTGATACAGTTCGGGAATGCCATCGGCGTAGGTCGCTTCCAGTATCAGCAGATACGCTACATCGCCGTCGGGAAGTGGAATCGTGTGTACCGTCTTGGCCGCAAACCCGGTCTGTTGACGAGCTTTTCCGGCAAACCAGCGGCACGTATTGACGTAACCAGGCAGTAATGTCTGTGCTAGTTGCGACCAGAACTCAGTATTAGACGCAATGCCAGCCCAGTTTGTAGGCGATGTGAGAGTGTGGTCAGTGGGTACCATAAACAAAAGGCTGTTATCGGTTAGCGAACGAGTTAAGTATAGGGGATAAGCAAAGAAGCTCCCGCTAAAGTCATTGAGAAAGTCTTACGGTCTTTTCCTTGATGGCCACAGACCAGGCAATGATCTGTAGGCCAAAAGTTTCTTGGGTATACAACAAAGATGGCGGGCTGATGTTGGCTGGCTTACTAACAAATGAGGGATTAAGTACTATGAAAAGCCTGTAATAGCAAAACCTCGCCCTGTTGTCCGGGCGAGGTTTTGCGTAAAGTTTTTGGGGCGGTTAGTTCAGCGCGATAACGCGGCTTGGTGTGCTTGGCTGCTGCGTTGCAATGGTAATTGTATGGGTGGTTGTCTCAACGCCATTTGAAATTTCTACCTGATACGTACCGTCCGGCAGTTCGTTCATATTCAGACGGGTGCGGTATTGGCTTTCGTTCTTACCTAAATGCTGGCTGTACAACACGGTCCCTCCGGCGTTTTTCAGACGAATATCGACCGCGCCACCGATCTCTTTGTTAAGCGCAATACTCAGTTGACCCGAAACAGTTGTGTATACCCCAGCTTTATAAGCCGCTACGTTGGCGGGACGGCCAACAGGTTTGGCTTCAGCAAAGGAAACCATCGAGGTAAATACGCCAAGTGACAGCGAGAAAAGCAGGGATTTGAGGATCGTTTTCATAATAGTATGTTTTTTCGTTTCGTTCAAAAGTTAGCCGGGATCGTCCGGATTGGTGAAACAAAGATATAGGCCCTGGATAGTACTATGCATTACAAACTACCGGAGCGGTTTTTCGGAAGGATGAGTGGTAAGAAAACAAGGATGATCGAGCGTAGGGCTTTTAGGATAGACAGGCTTTTGATTGCAATTTTGTCGTATTGTCTTACTCTATACGCTTGAACAACTAATGACTTCTTACCATATTCCCGCGATATTTTCCGACTTCTCTGATTTAATAGCAGCCGAAAGTACACGTCATGGCGGGGTTAGCCCAGCACCGTTTCTTTCGCTCAATTTGGGAATCAATACAAACGACGAACCGGACAGCGTAAACGAGAATAGGCGTCGCTTTTTTCTGTCGCTGGGAATTGACGATGTGGATCGCCGGTTTGCTTCTTCGCATCAAGTGCATGGCATGGAGGTATTGTATGCCACAGAGGCAGGGCGTTTTGACGGTTACGATGCGCTGATTACCGACAAGCCAGGTTTGTTTGTTGGGGTGACCGTAGCTGACTGCACACCGATTCTAATTTACGATAAGGCTAATCGGGCAGTAGCGGCTATTCATGCGGGCTGGCGCGGAACATCCGGCGAAATCGTGGCCAAAACGCTAATAACGATGGAGCAACAGTTCGGTACCAGCGCTGCCAATTGCTACGCTTACGTCGGAACCTGCATTGACGAATGCTCCTTCGAAGTGGGACCGGAAGTAGCCGAACGGTTTGCGCCTGAGTTCGTACAGAAAGACGCGCAAACGTTGAAAGATTGTGTAAATCTGAAAGCAGCCAACCGGCAGCAGCTTATCCGTTTTGGTGTCCCATCAACGCAAATAGAGGTATCTTCTTTTTCGACAGTGCTTAATAACGATATTTTCTTCTCATACCGGGCCGAAAATGGACAAACAGGACGAATGCTGGCAATTATTGGTATTAAGGCAATTATTGGTATTAAATCGTAAACAAAGTTTTATTGGCCGAAGTTATGTACCTGTTTTCACAATAGATTTTTATTACTCAACATTCAATAATCATGGGAATCTTAGTTTCTATCTTAGTAGGTGCGGTAGCCGGGTGGCTCGCCGACCTCGTCTTCAAACGGTTTTCGTTTTCGCTCTTCGCTGAAATCCTTCTCGGTATTGCCGGTGGTTTTGTAGGCGGCTGGATATTTGGCCGGTCGGGTGGTATAGTTGATCAAATCTTAACATCATTCGTTGGTGCTGTCATCATCCTGGGTATTGCGGCTCTGATCAAAGGATCACGCAGAACAGTGTAGGTATAGCGCCATTTACACAAGCAAAAAGCAGAACGGGTACGTAGATCAGTCTACGTACCCGTTCTGCTTTTTGCTGAGTTATTTAAGAATTTGTCGGGAAATAACCACTTTCTGAATTTCACTGGTTCCTTCGCCGATGGTGCAAAGCTTTGCATCTCGATAGAATTTTTCTACCGGAAAATCCTTTGTGTAGCCATAACCGCCAAATATCTGTACGCTTTCGTTGGCAACTCGCACGGCGGTTTCAGACGCGAATAACTTGGCCATCGCTGATTCTTTTGTTACCGACTTACCAGCATCTTTCAAATCGGCTGCCTGATAAGTCAGCAGTTTGGCCGCTTCAATATCCGTCGCCATATCGGCAAGCTTAAAACTAATAGACTGGAAATTGGCGATCGGTTGCCCAAACTGTTCCCGCTCTTTGGCGTAGGCCAGAGCCGCATCATAAGCTCCATAAGCGATGCCCAGGCTTAAGGCTGCGATTGAAATTCGTCCGCCGTCCAGCACTTTAAGCGACTGAACAAATCCGTCTCCTACTGCACCTAATCGTTGGCTATCTGGAATACGGCAATCCTGAAACAGCATTTCGGTGGTTTCAGATGCTCGCATGCCCAACTTATCTTCTTTACGGCCCCCCGAAAAGCCGGGCGTTCCGCGCTCAACCACAAAAGCAGTGGCGTTGTGCGGGGTGTTGGGTTCACCCGTTCGGGCAATAACCACGGCTACGTTGCCGCTTCGTCCGTGCGTAATAAAGTTTTTGGCTCCGTTGAGTACCCATTCGTCGCCTTGCCGGATGGCTGTTGTACGCATGTTACCGGCATCCGATCCTGTATTCGGTTCGGTCAGTCCCCAGGCACCGATCCATTCGCCAGTAGCTAGTAGGGGTAAATAGGTTTGCTTTTGCATTTCGTTGCCGAACAGCAGAATATGATTTGTGCACAGGGAATTATGTGCAGCCATCGACAGACCTACAGAGCCATCCACGCGGGCTAGTTCAACAATTGCCGTTACGTACTCCCGGTAGCCAAGGCCCGTTCCGCCGTAGTGAACCGGTACCAGCATGCCCATCAGGCCCTGATCACCGAGTTGTTTAAACAGGTCAAGCGGAAAATGCTGCTCCTCGTCCCACTGTCGTACGTTTGGGCGAATCAACCGGTCACTCAAATCCCGAACAGATTGGGCTATTAATTCTTGATTTTCTACAATTTCGTTAGTCATATAAGGGTGTTATTCGATGAAGTGATTTAAAAGAAATTTAAGCAATTTGTTGTAAAGCACCAATCCCGTTTTGTCAGATAATTACCAGGTAGTATTCACTAGAAAAAGCAGAAATCGATTTAATTTTGTTACTATATTAAAAAATATTAAAACAAATAATCATTAATATCTATATTTTGTATATTTGTCAAAAAAGTATTGCTGTTCATACTGAATACATTTAGTAAAAGGCTGAATTATTACCGGTAAGTCACAATTCTGCCTGGGTCCTAGGCTGTTATTGAAAAACTCCTATTTTTGTGAAATCGGGCCGGCAGGTACGTATGTAAAATCTACCTCAATCGTTTATAAATTTTACTTTGACTTTTTTATATGAAACTGGCAGTTGTAGGAACTGGATATGTAGGCCTTGTCACGGGAACATGTTTCGCGGAGACCGGTAACCAGGTAACATGCGTTGATATCGATGAACGCAAAGTTGAAAAACTGAATAACGGCATCATTCCCATTTATGAGCCGGGTCTGGACGTACTTTTCCATCGGAACGTGGAACAGGGTCGTTTGTCGTTCACCACCAATCTGGAAGAAGGAATCAAAGGTGCCGAAGTTATTTTCCTGGCGCTGCCTACTCCTCCTGGTGAAGACGGTTCGGCGGACCTGAAGTATATTCTGAAAGTTGCCAGCGATTTGGGCCCGATCCTGAATCAATACGCTGTAATTGTCGATAAAAGCACTGTTCCGGTCGGTACGGCTGAGAAAGTACACGCGCACATTGCTGATAACGCCAAGGTTGATTTCGATGTTGTGTCGAACCCTGAATTCCTGCGGGAAGGTGTTGCCGTAGAAGACTTTATGAAGCCTGATCGGGTTGTTATTGGTACCAAGTCGGAGCGGGCCAAGGGGGTTATGAACCGCCTTTACGCACCGCTGGTTCGTCAGGGTAACCCCGTTATTTTCATGGACGAGCGTTCCGCCGAAATGACGAAATACGCGGCAAACGCGTTCTTGGCTACCAAAATCACGTTTATGAACGAGATTGCTAACCTGTGCGAACGGGCGGGTGCGAACGTAGACGATATCCGTCGCGGTATTGGTACCGACAGCCGTATTGGTAAGCGATTCCTGTTTGCGGGTATCGGTTACGGCGGTAGCTGTTTTCCAAAAGATGTGCAGGCACTCGCTAAAACGGCCAAAGATTTCGATTACGATTTCAAAGTATTGAAGTCGGTAATGGATGTCAACTACGCCCAGAAGACGAAGTTGATGCCAATGATCCTGGATTACTTTGGTGGTGATCTGAAAGGCAAAACCATCGCTGTTTGGGGATTGGCCTTCAAACCCTATACGGACGATATCCGCGAAGCTCCGGCACTCGATAACATCAAAGCATTGATCGAAGCAGGTGCGAAAGTAACGGTTTACGACCCTGAGGCAATGGAAAACGTACGTGGCCTTATTGGCAACGCCGTTTCGTACGCGCATACGCAGTACGCAGCGTTGGATGATGCTGACGCGCTGGTAATTATCACCGAATGGCCGCTGTTCCGTACGCCAGATTTCGACAAGATGAACCTGCTGTTGAAGAACCGGGTGATCTTCGACGGTCGGAACGTGTACGAACTGGACCAGATGCGTGAGTTAAACTACACGTACATCAGCGTAGGGCGGGAAGCGGTTCTGGCCCCTGTCGAACAAAAAGCCTGATCTAGTTTATGATTCGTGGGTTGTAATGCCTAGCTTGGTCGGCGTAAGTGCTTAGGCTGATCACTTGGTGGTACAACCCACAATTATAACCACAAACCCAATACTGAATGAAGCGTGTTTTAATTACCGGCGGAGCCGGATTTTTAGGGTCGCATCTGTGCGACCGGTTCATCAAGGAAGGCTACCACGTCATCGCGATGGACAACTTAATCACCGGTGACATTCGTAACATCGAGCATCTGTTTCATCTGCCGAATTTTGAATTCTACCACCACGACGTTTCCAAGTTTATTCACGTACCGGGTGAACTGGATTACATCCTGCATTTTGCTTCGCCCGCCAGCCCCATCGATTACCTTAAAATTCCGATCCAGACGCTGAAAGTAGGTTCGTTAGGTATTCATAACTGCCTGGGATTAGCTCGCGTAAAAGGCGCTCGTGTTCTGATTGCCTCTACGTCAGAAATTTACGGTGATCCGACCATTCACCCACAGCCCGAAGAATACTGGGGCAACGTGAATCCGATTGGGCCGCGTGGTGTTTACGACGAAGCCAAGCGTTTTCAGGAAGCAATAACGATGGCTTACCATACCTACCACGGTCTGGAAACGCGTATCGTTCGGATTTTTAACACCTATGGTCCACGGATGCGACTGAACGACGGACGGGTTCTACCCGCCTTCATTGGTCAGGCGCTACGGGGCGAGGACTTAACCGTTTTCGGTGACGGTAGTCAGACGCGTTCGTTCTGCTACGTTGACGATCTGGTTGAAGGAATTTACCGGTTGCTGCTGAGCGATTACGCGTACCCGGTTAATATTGGCAATCCATCCGAAATCACGATCAAAGAATTCGGCGAAGAGATCATCAAGCTTACGGGTACGAGCCAAAAGCTGGTCCTGAAAGATTTGCCGAAGGATGATCCGAAACAACGTCAACCCGACATCACCAAAGCCAAAGCCATTCTTGACTGGGAGCCAAAAGTATCGCGGGCCGAAGGACTTCGGATTACGTATGAATACTTTAAGAGCTTACCCGAAGAGGAACTGTACAAAGCTGCGTACCACCGCGAGTTTGAGAAGAAATAAACTGAACCGTTACGTTGCCGTTGAGGCAAACGTTGCGTAGTTTTACTTCCGTAATTGCCTTGTGCAGTACACCTTTAGCTGTCTGATAAAAACCTGCGGGCCATATTGTGCGCAGGTTTTTTGTTTGTCAGAAGGAGCCGCATAAAATAGGTAGTAGCGTGAAATCGGCTGTAGATTTCACGCTACTGACTAGCTGAGCCGGTCTTTAAAGCTGTCGTATCCGTAGGTCCGGACCAGCTGAAATTCATCGCTTTCTTTCCAGATGCCGATATTCGGCAGGTTGACGCCGTTAAAGGTGGTGGTCTTGACCATCGTGTAATGGATCATATCATCAAACACGATTTTGTCGCCAATTGCCAACGGTTTGTCAAAGGAGTAATCACCCATAAAGTCACCCGCCAGACAGGTCATTCCACCCAACCGGTACGTCGGTTTCCCGGCCACGGGCTCATGGTACGAATCAAGAATTCGAGGCTTATAAGGCATTTCGAGTGTATCGGGCATGTGAGCCGCAAAGGATGTATCGAGGATTGCGACCTGAATACCCTGACTGTCCAATACATCGAGTACTGTTGAAACCAGCACACCCGTTTGCCAGGCAATGGCCGAGCCAGGTTCCAGGATAACATGTACGTTGTACTTCTGACGGAAAGCCGTAAGCAGCTGAACAAGGTGGTTGGTGTCGTAGCCTTCGCGGGTCATCAGGTGTCCTCCGCCGAAGTTGACCCATTTAACCTGATGCAGTAAATCGCCAAACCGACTTTCCAGGGCGTTTAATGTGCGTTCAAGCGTAAACGAATCGTTTTCGCACAGCGTATGGAAATGAATTCCTTCCAGCCCTTCGGATAATTGATCCGGGAGTTGGTCGCGGGTTACACCGAGACGCGAACCTGGTACGCATGGATTGTACATTTCCGTTGCTACCTCCGAATATTGGGGGTTTACCCGAATGCCACACGAAACACGCCCAACGGCCCGATCCTTAAAGCGCTCCCACTGACTCCACGAGTTGAACGTCAGGTGGCTGCTGCGCTGAACAACTTCATCGAATTCATCGTCGCGGTAAGCGGGAATGTAGGCATGCGCCTGCACACCCATGTAATCGTTGACGAGTTTGATCTCGTTCAGAGAACTGGCTGTTGCTCCGCTTAGGTATTCCCGTACCAGCGGGAAAGCACTGTACATCGAAAACCCTTTCAGAGCCAGAATGATAGTAACACCGGCTGCTTTCTGAACGGAGTCGATGAGTTCGAGATTACGGCGAAGTTTTGCTTCTTCCAGGACGAAGCTGGGCGAAGGAATCGTGTCGAGACGCTGATGCAGGGTCGTATTCATACCGCAAAGGTACGGCCTTTTGTGGCGTTGTCGAACGCCTGGGCCAAGTACTTATTCGGCAATTACTCCTCCGACGATTTTTCGGGATTTCGAATAACGTATCCCATGCCAACAACGGTGTGAATCAGCTTAACCGGTGATTGGCGGTCAATTTTGTTCCGTAAATAATTGATGTACACTTCCACCGTATTGAGCCGAATTGCATCGCTGGCATTCCAGACGCTTTCGAGAATTTCCTTTTTTGACAGAACCCGCCCTTGATTTTGCATCAGAAAAACCAGCAGATAGTATTCGCGGGGGAGCAGATCGATACGCTTTCCGGCACGGTATACCGATTTTTCGAGCAGCTTGATTTCCAGATCACCCGCTTTTAAAACGGATCTCATTGGAAATTGTCCGGCTTTGCGTCGATAAAGCGCGGTAACCCGAGCCATTAGCTCACGAATGTCAATGGAATGACCAACGCAATCATCGGCCCCAGCCTCTAACCCCCAGGCCTTGTTTGCCGGTGTATCGGGCGAAATAATCAGGAGTAACGGTGCATCGTGGGCTTGGGCTATCCACTGGTAAGATGTTTCTGCTTGACCACCTTCCGGAATGTGAACCGTTAAAAGAACTACATCATAATGCGCTTGGTGAGCCATCGTCCAGCCTGTTTGTGAATCAGTGCTGACAATAACCTGATTATTCTCAACTTCTAAACGCCTACGTATCCAGTCGACTTCCGTAGCCGTATTGTCAATAAACAAAAGTTTCATACCAATCTGGTTGAAATCAGTAAAATATGCGCTGTGCATTGGATCAACATAATCGACTAGTACTAACTAAATTGTTTGAATTGGACCGCTTCGTTCGCTCGGTGTAGTACTAGCATAACAACTGCAAATGACGGACAGAAACGATTGCCCTGAATTAAAGCAGTCTTAGATTTAAGGGTATTTATCCTTAAAAAATCATTAATATGATTTTGAGTATCAAGCGATTCGCTATGGATGAAGGGAATAAACGAGAAGACCCGCTCAGACTGAGGGGTAGTAGAACACAATGATTAGTTGTTACTTGCCGAAAAACATGATGTGCTGCTGTGGCAAACGACGGTCGTTCTTAATCAATCGTAGTCCAACTGCTTTCATCTCGTTGCTGGCCTGAGCGACACTTAGCTTGTGAAGTTCTTTTATGGGAACGCTAGGGTCTTCCGCACGGTATTCGACCAAAACAACACGACCATCCGGTTTGAGCGAAGAAACAATCTTTTCGAGCATTTCTCGGGGGTAAGAAAACTCGTGGTAAGCGTCAATCATAATGACAAGATCGACAGAGTTGGCGGGTAGTTTGGGGTCAGACTCCGTACCGAGCATAGGCTCTACGTTCGTCAGTTTCCGCTTTGCCGTTCCTTCCTGAAGGTAGTCGATCATTTCGGGTTGAATATCGACCGCTAATACTTTGCCCTTGGGTAGTTTGGGAGCCATCAGGAAGGTGAAAAATCCCGTACCTGCGCCGATATCGGCTACCACATCCGTTGGCCGTAAATTAAGTGCTTTAAGCAGCAGATCAGTTCGTTCTTCGCGTTCCCGCTCCGGACGTTCGAGCCAGGATGCACCGAGGTGACCCATCACCTGCGCTATTTCACGTCCCAGATAGCGCTTGCCGATGCCATCGCGGGTGGCCTGCTGGTATTGGTAATAGCCGGTTGAGTCAGCGGCCTGAGCCGCTGTTTTTTGCTGCGAAGAGCCCGTACCACAAGCTAACAAGGAAAATAAAGGTAATAGCCAGAGACGGTGCATAGTCGTGCTAAAGTAGTATCCATTGAAACAACCCCGCTTGGAACGAGTTGTTCAGGAAACCATCTAAACGTTTCTGTATGAATCTTATACTACACTTGCTACTGGACGCAGCTGTAATTTTTGGATTGGCTTATATCATGCCACAAGTTCAGGTAAAGAGTTTCGGGACGGCGTTGTTAATCGCGGTATTACTAGGGCTACTCAATTTTTTCATTGGCTGGATCATTCGTTTTCCGCTTAATTTAATAACCTTCTTTTTGCTGACCGGGATTATCCGCATTGTTGTAACGGCAATTCTATTGAAGCTGATTGATAGCTTTATGGACAGCTTTACCATTGATGGTTTCTGGCCTGCGCTTGTCATCGCATTAGCGGTAGCCGTTGCCGGAACGCTGATCGACCGCTCCGCACCTACCAAAGAACGAATAGAGTCAGGATACGAAGCATTGGCCAACGTAAGTACTGTATCACTTACTTAATAAAAACCAGTGCCAAAGAGAAACGGGCCGTCAGAAGATTTTATAGCTTCTGACGGCCCGTTTCTTTTATTAACTACGAAGCGTATTGGCTCGCTTCGTCTTGTTCTCGATTAGTCGCTGCGTCGGCCACCCATCAGGATACTGGCATAATACAGCAACGTTGCTAGCGAACCCAGTGCCGCTACTACGTAGGTCATTGCGGCCCACCAGAGGGCGTCTTTTGCGAAGCCGTATTCCCGCTGATTAACAACGCCCCGATCCTGAATCCAGGCTAATGCCCGGCGGCTGGCATCAAACTCAACCGGCAATGTTACAAAGCTGAACAGGGTTGTGAGGGCAAATAAGCCCACGCCAATAGCCAGGGGAACAGGTGTCGTTTGCAGCAGCAGAATACCAATCAGGATAACCCATTGCATATACTGCGACGAAACCGATAACGCAGGAACTAGGGCCGACCGTAACTTCAACGGGGCGTACGCTGCCTTATGCTGCACCGCGTGTCCACATTCGTGAGCGGCTACGGCGGCTGCGGCTACGCTACGGCCATAGTACACGTCATTACTCAGATTGACCGTTTTTTCCTGCGGATTATAATTATCGGTAAGCATACCTTCCGTCGAAACAACGCGCACATCGTAAATGCCATTTTCATTGAGCATCTGTTGCGCAATCTCAGCACCGCTGAGGCCGTTGCTTAAGCCAATTTGAGAATATTCACTAAACTTACTCTTCAGTCGCCAGCTTACAAACATGCTGATACCGAAGATAAGGATCATTAATAACCAAGGTGAAATCATCGTTTTTGTGGTCAGGTTTGTACATATACGAACTGGTAACTTACCAGGCCATCTACTATAAAACAATAGTTTAGGCAAAATGTCTCCCCAAACCCGACCATTTATCAAGGCTGTGGGCCGTTCGGCCCCTGTAAACACGATGGCCCACTGTCAATCAGCGGGCCATCGGACGTATTTTGAGCAGCAACTAGCTGGTCAATGAATCGGATTAACTAGTGGGCTTTCGGGTTAAAATAAATTCTTTGTTAAGCCATCGGCATCCTTTAAAGACGGTTGCTGTGAGTGTTTGTGAATCAATCATTTTTACTTCCACATCAAAATGGCTTCCTGTTTTTGGGTGAATCAACTCGCCACCAGACCAACCATTGCCATCAAAAACCAGATCACTAATCAGCAACTGGTTCTTGCTTAAGCCAAATTTGTCTTTCCCAACAGAACTTACGTCGGCAATGCGCCCGTAATAGCGGTCTCCGCTCCGGTAGAGTTCAATACTCGATCCTTTAGCTGGAAAAAGCCAGTAACCAAGAATCTGGTCAGCCGTATGGTCTACTGAAGACTTGCCCGCGACCGGAAATAAGCAAAGTAAAAGAAGGCTTGATGCCCATGCGTAACGTCGAAATACCAGGAAAGACATTCGTTTACTGTTGGTTACAGGTTAATACAAGCGACTAATGGCAACTCAATGGATGATAATAGTGGTGGGCGAAGCACCAGTCTACTAAAATAAAAGTATATTCGTTTACTTCTGACGATTAAGTAGATTAAACTTTTTTAACCAAATGCAAATAGCCAGCATAATGCTGGCTATTTGTTAATAATCAATACTTTATACTGAATGATAGAAATTGAGTATTTTTTCGACTCTAAGTAATTTTAAGGATAAACGCTTAGTGGCTCGCTGCTAGAAACTTTGCTTAATGCGTTCGATAAGCTTTGTGGTCGAATAACCGGGTACAAGCGCTACCGTTTCGACACGCCCCCCTCGGCTTATGACAAAATCAGCCCCAACAATGGTGGCTACGGTATAGTCATTGCCCTTCACTAAAATATCAGGTTTAACGGCCTCGATCAATTCCAGCGGGGTTGGCTCGCCAAAAAGTGTAACGGCATCCACAAATTCCAGGGCAGCCATCAAACGAGCGCGGGCGTATTCATTAACGACCGGTCGGAGTGGCCCCTTGATGCAGCTAACAGAAGCGTCGGTATTTAGACCCAGAATCAGGCGGTTGCCCAGATGCCGGGCTTTTTCGAGGTAATCGATATGACCCAGGTGAACAATATCGAAGCAGCCATTGGTAAAAACGATTTGCTGTCCTTCGGCTCGCCATTTGTCGGCCTGTTGGATAGCATGCTCACGGGTGAGAATTTTTGATTCAGTCATGCAAAAAAGTATGTACAAATAGGCGTCTACAGTTTGATCGCTTTCGGATCATCAAGTACGTCGGCAAGCTCCGTCGTTTTGTTCCGGCGGAACAGCACAACTAATAGGCTGGATATGCCGAGAACAATAATCATCAACGTCGATACGCCATGAATAAAGGTAGCCAGCACTTGTCCGTCCTGACTGGTCAGCCCATACAGAAGCGCCACCTGTCCGACCAGCAAGTGAAAGGAGCCGATGCCGCCAGGCGTTGGAGCAGCCATCCCCAGCGACCCGACGACCAGAATGGTCAATCCGGCCAGCGGGCCAAGACCGGCGGTGGCGGGCATCGCAAAAAAGAGCGTGTAGGACATCAGGTAGTACATCGTCCAGATGAGCAGCGTGTGGAACAAAAACGCGCCGGGCCGACGAAGTTTACGAACGCTCAGCAAGCCTTCTAATAAGCCCGCCAGGAATCCACTAACTTTCTGGTAGAGCGGATGACGTCCTAAAGCTTCGCGGTAGCGGTTGAAGAGAAACCAGGCTAGCAAAGCGATCCCTAGCAAAACGGCTCCGGCAAGCACCAGCAAACTCGAACCGCTGGATTCTTTCGGAAGTTTTCCCCCAAAGAATTCCATGAAGAACTGGCTCAGGCGATCAAATTCGAGTACGAAGGTAGCCGCTAGTAGTAGAAACAACATCAGCACGTCGAATAGCCGTTCGGCAACTACCGTTCCGAAGCTAACGTTGACGGGTACACCCGAAAGGCGATAAAGCGTACCACAGCGGGCTACTTCACCGGCGCGCGGGAGAGCCAGGTTAGCCAAATAACCCGTAAGGACACTAACTGTAGCGTCGAGCGAGGTAGGGCGTTGCGGAACAACAGGTTCGAGAAGGGTCCGCCAGCGTTCGGCGCGGCTCCAGTGCGCAACAATCGTGAGAACCGCCGAAACCGCAATCCATCGGTAATCGGCCGAACTTATTTTACGCCATAAATCGGCCCCGTCGAGGTGGCTTTGCTGAAACGTAAACCAAAGTAAACCGCCGGCGATGGCTAATGAGATAACGTATTTAAGGACGTTCTTAACGTTCATAATCGGTGGATAAAGCGGCTTCCTGACGGTTAAAGATCCGACGCTGGGCCACGTTACATAAAAAACTCCGTCACAAAGTAACGGAGTTTCGTGAGAATGGAGTGCTCGCTGACAAAAGGATTAAGCTTTTACCAGCCGGTTATTATCGTCCGGAAATACAACGGTTGGTTTATAAGCCTTAGCTTCTTCGGGGGTCATCATCGCATAAGCAATGATAATAATAATATCGCCGACTTGTGCCCGGCGGGCTGCGGCTCCGTTCAGACAGATGATGCCCGAACCGCGTTCGCCTTTGATGACATAAGTAATGAGCCGTTCCCCGTTGTTGTTGTTAACAATGTGTACCTGCTCATTCTCAAACAATCCGGCAGCATCCATCAGGTCTTCATCAATGGTGATACTGCCAACATAATTCAACTCCGCCTGCGTGACTTTGACTCGGTGAAGCTTAGACTTTAATACGTTGACAAACATAGTTGATCGGTGATTGCCGTTTGGGGCGGCAAGTGCTGACGCTTACCTACGGCACCCCCAAAACAGCCGTACCCAGGGGTTGGTTCCACGTCATTTAGTTGACCATTAGGTAAGCAAAAGCGCCATAGCTTAGTGCTACGGCGCTTCCGGTAATTCATGTACAGAAAAGAAAATCAATAAATAGCCATCTCGGGTTCAATATCGCGCGCCCAGGCATTAATTCCGCCGTCCAGATTGTATAAATTGGTCAATCCGCCCTGCGCGTACAGATAATTAATGACATTGGCCGAACGGATACCATGATGGCAATAAACAACTACCGGTTTGTCCGTCGGAATACGCTTGCGGTTATTGGGAATCATACCAACCGGAATCAGCACCGATCCTTCCAGGTGGCAAAGGTCATATTCAGGTCGCTCCCGAACGTCCAGCAGAAAAATGTCTTCGCCAAGCGCCAGCCGGTCTGCCAGTTCCTGAACCGACATTTTTAGCGGTCCCGATGCAGCAGGAGCCGGTCGGTTGGTATTTGATAAACCCTGCCGGGCCAGCTCATCCGCATCGGCCCGCCGTTTTGTTTTGATGCGTTGCTGATTCATCGTCAACAGATCGACCATTAGCAGGTGCTCGGTCAGGCTTTGGCCGATACCCGTGATCAGCTTAATGACTTCGTTCGCTTGGTAAGTGCCAATGACACCGGGCAAAACGCCCAAAACACCCGTGTCATTGCAATTCGGAATCTCGATATCGTTCGGGTATTCGGGAAACAGGCATCGGTACGTTGGACCCCGTTGACCATTGCCCAAGTCGGCATTGAGTACGGCTACCTGGCCTTCAAACCGGTGGATGGCCCCGTACACAAATGGTTTGCCGAGCGTGACGCAGACATCGTTGACCAGATACCGAACTTTGAAATTATCCGTACAGTCAACAATGATGTCGTATGACTCGATGATGCCGCGAGCATTGCTACCGTCAAGCGCCATCGTGTACGTATCGAACGTGATGTCAGGGTTGAGCCGATTCAGGTGGTTGACCGCGATTTTTGCTTTCGGTTTGCCGACTTCATCGGTTGTGTACAGCACCTGCCGTTGAAGGTTGCTTAGGTCTACTACATCAGGATCAATCACACCGATGGTACCAACACCAGCCGCCGTTAAGTAAAGCAGTACCGGGCAACCTAAGCCGCCTGCACCAACTACCAGTACACGGGTATTCTTGAGTCGAAGCTGACCAGCCGCGCCAATTTCTGGCAGATTCAGGTGCTTCTGATAGCGTTGTTTTTCGGCAGGTACTAACGTTGTTGCTTCCATGGTGTCAAAGCTAAGCAAACCAAATTCGATTGCTCTATTTCAACAGATTTCAGTTCGCTAAAATTGCGCTGATTTTAAAAAAAGCGAATCTATTTAGTGAACGCGCTCCTGTCTGAAAAAGCGGTCTTTAATATTCTCGCACACTAATGCTGGCTTCGTCGTCCTCCCCGTTGCTGTAGCCGTTGCCTGGTGTCGAATCAGGGTCCGGCTGGGAAACACTCGAAACCTGAGCCGACACCGTCCCTGAGCCACTAATCCGTACAGGTAAGGAAACCGTCGCATACGAATTGATAGCCACTGAACCTACCACGGCGGTAACCGTCTGACCGTTGACGAGGAACCCGTTTGAATCGGTCAGTTGCCATCCATTGGGCAGTAGTACCTGAATCGCAACGTCACTGGCCGCTAGTCCTCCCTGGTTATTAAGGGTTACGGTAAGATTAATTGATTCATTAGTGGTTACCACCAACCGACTGACTTGTAAGTCGAGGCTCAAATCGGCTTTGTTTGGATCGGTTGAGGGCTGGTTGGACAGGACAGTTGGTAAGGGTGTTTGGTTGGGATTAGGCGATGTAATCAGAGGACCATTGGCATTGGCGGTGCGTAGATCTACATAAGCTGCATCGTCCTGTCCGTCACCGGTACCCGAATCAGGCTGGCTATCCGGGTCTGTTACCGAGCTACTACTAATCTGAGCTGCCGTTACAAACGTGCCGGGTTGGTTGGCTTTTATACGAAACGTATACGGTATGGTTGAACCGGTAAGAATAGTACCCGCTGCGACCGTTACGGTATTGTCTACTGAACTTACAGCTGGGTTCTGCGAATCGACGAAGGTAACGAAATCGGGAAGAAGGCTTTTCGCCTGCACACCGGTAGCATCGTTTGGCCCGGCATTCGTGAGCGACACTGTTAGCGAGACGATTTGCCCGACGGCTGGTGTTCGGTTATCTACCTGCATGGCCAACGATAAGTCGGCCATATCGGGGCAGATTTGCAGCGGTAGACTAGGAGCGCTGGCTACCGTCGGGTTGCTGGCTATCACTCGGATTCGGTACGTATTGCCAGCAGGCAAACCAGCGGGCAATGTAGCCTGGATAGGATTGGTATTACCTGTGCCAATATTGGTTACTGTGTAGAAGGAACCCATAGAATCGGACAGCTGAACGGTAAAGGTATTACCACTATTTACAGATCCATCGGTAACCGTAACATATACGGGAAATGAGCCGGATAAACAAGGTTGCGTCATCGGTATATCTTCCATTGCCAGAACAGGTGGTACCGGCGGAATGGGTTCCATAGCGTAGTAGAGAATCTGCTTGCCATTAATGAAATTGACATCGTACCAAAATCCAGCCCCTGAACTGCCCTGGCGACGTACTGACAGACGATACCTTCCGGGCTCGACCCCGCCCACTCCGGCAGCGGCCGGGGGATAATTGCGGATGTAATTGAAATCGGCAAATTCGGTGTAGTCGGGTGCCTGATTACTGGGTGGAACCAAATACCAGCCTGAATCACTAAAACTACCGCCATCGATTCGTTCAAGCCGGACCTCAACGGGAATTTCGGCGCGAATCATCGCAAAAAAACCATGACTGAAGATCTCATACCGATAAGCCAGGCGTTGTATGGCGGGATCAGGTGTTCCGCCACTGGTAGCTAGCGGAATGGTAGCTTGAGATGTTGTTGGGGCTGCTGATCGACTTACCTGAAACGCTTCGCCGACTGTACCAACCGTGACTGGATGAGTGGACCTCGTACGGATTCGGTATGACCCATCAGTCAAGTCAGCAGGTAAGGTTACCGTCAGTGGGTTGGTAGTACCGGGTGCCGATTCAGACACAACCTGATTGTTGTCGGCTCGTACGATTTGTGCAATGTACTGGTTATTCAACTCGTGCGCATCCGACCGAAGAGAAGACGCCTGGATCGTCTCACCGGGACGGCGGGTTAAGGGTAATGTGTATCCACTGGTAATCAGCGACGATTCATCCGTCGGCGTAAAGGGTACACTGTTTTGAAAGAAACTGGTGTTAAGACACTGCATCCACGTATCAATGAAGCGGTACATACCGTCGCCAAGCAAGTGTACATTATCGGGACGATTAGCAGAACCCGTAAGCGTATCCGTGGCGGGTCCGGCAAAAACATCGTGTACTTCGTTGATAAGTCGATTCTGAGCCGCAATGACATCAGGGTTTGTTTTGCCGTTTATGTAACTCGCCCGCGATACCATCCAGGCCAGCTGATTAAAGCCTGTCTGCTGGCGCGTTTTAGTAATAACGTAGTGAATGTTGTCGAAATAAGTTTGCGTGTTGGTTGTATCATCACTTTCGCCCTGATGCCACAAAATGGCTCGTGCTCCGGTCCGGGACACATAATGCAGCAGGGCGACACCTAACCGTCGATAAACGGCTGAGTTAAGCGTATTGCCGATGTTCCCGGCAGCCGACTGCTTCCATTCTTCGCTCGACGTACCGCCTAATGCTGCCCCTAGAAACATGACGGGTACGTTGAGCCAGCGAACAAGCCTGTCGCCCAGAACGCTCCACAAGTGAGGAGGCTGGCTTGGGCCAATATTACTGCCGTAGCTAACATTGCTAAACTGGAATGGAAGTAGATATTCGTCAATCGTTTCCTGTCGGAAGTCGACACACGAAACGCGGTCTTCTTCGGAACCAGGCACGCGCCGGAACCCGCCATACACATTTGACTGACCTGCCAGCACAAACACTTCGCCTACGCCGACCCGGTTTACGTGGGTTTCGGCCAATAGCGTGTTGCCCATAAATGCTCGTACATCCAACCGGTACTGCCCCGTCTTGACAACAACGGATCCCCGAAACGTAGATGACGAAGGCAGAAGTGGTAATGCTGTCCAGCGTGTAACCTGTCCCTGACCAATTGCCATTGGCACAAAACGTGCTTCTACGTGCGTAGCCGCTGATGAGGCCAAGCCCGTAACGATAATCGTCGCTTCTTCTGCATTATTTCGTTGATAAACTATTCGTGGAGCCGGACTTGAAACACTAAGTTGAGCAGTCAGAAGGGTAGGGTACAGTAAGACAAGGAGCAATACCATTGCCCGGCTAGAAGTGTTCATATAATTAGGTTGTATTAGGTGGATGCTAATAAAAACGGCAAGTATAGAATATAGCCGCTTGACATTTATTTAAGTATACAAAAATTGCCTAAAAATTTACTTGTCGTACTATTTATGGGTAGCTACAATAAAATCAATTCGGATAGCGGCTGCTAGTGTGCTGTTGGATCAGTAGAAATATATACCAATATACAAAAAGCGAAGGTGTGGTGCTGTGGTGCCGTCAAGTTCTTAAACATGACAGTACCACAGCACCACACCTTCGCTTTGTATTGGCTTCGCCCTGGGCGAATTACTTCGTTGCTACCGTTTCAATCTTTAGCTCATTAAGCTGAGCCTGGCTAATGGTCGATGGCGAATCAATCATCACGTCGCGACCCGAATTATTTTTCGGGAAAGCGATAAAATCGCGGATTGAATCAGCTCCACCAAAGATCGAGCACAGGCGGTCAAACCCAAATGCTATCCCGCCGTGCGGAGGAGCACCGTACTCGAAAGCATCCATCAGGAAGCCAAACTGCGCTTTCGCTTCTTCATCCGAGAAACCAAGCAGACTAAACATACGAGCCTGCAAATCCCGGTTGAAAATCCGGATGGAACCACCACCAACTTCGGTTCCGTTGATAACGAGGTCATAGGCGTTGGCCCGTACCGCACCTGGGTCGCTGTTCAGAAGTGAAATATCTTCTGGCTTGGGCGACGTGAAGGGATGGTGCATCGCAAACCAGCGCTGCTCTTCTTCGCCGTATTCGAGCAGGGGGAAGTCCAGCACCCACAGGCTGCTAAACACGTTTGGATCGCGCAGGCCGAGCCGACTGCCCATTTCCAGACGGAGTTCGTTCAGCTGTTTACGAGCCTTGTTGGCATCACCCGAAATAATCAGCATCAGATCACCCGGTTTGGCATTGAACTGAACCGACCATTTTTTTAGATCGTCTTCGCTATAAAACTTATCAACCGACGATTTCAGCGTATTATCCTCGTTGTAGCGGACGTAGATCAATCCTTTTGCGCCAACCTGGGGACGTTTGATCCAGTCGGTCAGTTCGTCGAGTTGTTTGCGGGTGTAGTGTGCACAACCCGGTGCGTTAATGCCTACTACCAACTCTGCCGAGTCGAATACGCCGAATCCTTTGCCCGATGTCAGGTCGATGGTGTCAAACGTGCCGGGACGCTGGACCGCTTTCAGTTCGGTAAACTGCATGTCGAAACGGGTATCCGGCTTATCGGAACCGTACAGGCGCATCGCATCGGCATAGGTCATCCGGGGCACTTCGGCCAGATCAACACCTTTAACGGCTTTGAACAGATGACGAATCAGCCCTTCAAACATGTTCAGAATATCTTCCTGCTCTACGAACGACATTTCACAGTCGATCTGCGTAAACTCAGGCTGACGGTCGGCGCGTAAATCTTCATCGCGAAAACACTTCACAATCTGGTAGTACCGATCAAAACCCGATACCATCAACAATTGCTTGAACGTCTGCGGTGATTGCGGAAGCGCGTAGAACTCACCCGGATTCATGCGACTCGGCACAACGAAATCGCGGGCTCCTTCGGGCGTTGACTTAATCAATACCGGTGTTTCAACTTCGATGAAGTCTTGACCGTCCATGTAAAGCCGCGTCTGCTGGGCCATCCGATGACGCAGTTCAAGATTTCGGCGAACCGGATTGCGACGCAGATCAAGGTAGCGGTACTTCATCCGCAGATCGTCGCCACCGTCGGTATCATCTTCGATGAGGAAAGGAGGTAGCTTAGCTGCATTCAGAATGTCCAGCGCCGTCACCTTAATTTCAATATCACCCGTTGGTATATTCGGGTTTTTCGACTTCCGTTCGATCACCGTTCCTGTTGCTTTCAGGACAAATTCGCGGCCCAGCGAGCGGGCAGTTGCAAAGAGTTCGGGTGCTGTCTGGCCGTCTTCGAGCAGAAGTTGCGTAATACCGTACCGGTCGCGAAGGTCAATCCACAATACACCACCCTTATCACGAATGGTCTGGACCCAGCCAGTCAGTTCGACCGTCTTGTTAACGTCAGTAAGGCGGAGTTCTCCGCAGGTATGCGTTCGAAGCATTTCTAATGAGCAAAAGAGTGATAGAGGAAAGAGCGAATGAACAGGCAGAAACTAGGTTCTGAATCAGCTATTCGGTTCCTTTCTTTTAATAGAATGCCGCAAAGGTATATACTTTACAGGAACTGGACAGTCGCTCATTCACTCTTTCGTACTTTCTCTTTTATTTCCGATAATCCAGCGCTGGTTTTCTGTTGCCAAGTAACGCTTCGTACTTAAAATCGGCCCCGCGTTTCTGAACCCATTCGGCACGGGCTTTCTCGATGAGAGCAGGCGTTTTGTATAAGTCGAGAGCTGTTAGCGCGATAGTTTTTGCCGCTACGAGCATACCTTTCTGACCGATACTCATGCCACTGGCGGCTGTCGATTGCCAGCTGTGTGCCGACGAACCTGGTACCCAGGTTGCGGTTGACAGACCAACGGTAGGAACTACCCAGCTTACATCGCCAACATCGGTTGATGCGCTACTGGTTGTTGTCTCGGATGCGGTACGAAAATCGTTGACGTTGGCTGCGCTTTCGATGGGAACTTTTGGGCCGTTGAACGTTTGACTGATCTTGTTCGCGAACGCTGTTTCTTCGGGCGTGTAGTTGACGCCACCAACGGTTTGCAGGTTCTGGTGCATTACTTCGGCCAGTGTAACGTTGGGCAATAGGTTGTAAACGCCACCCAGCACTTCCCATTCAACCTGCGTACCTGTGCCTTTTGCGGCTCCTTCGGCAGCATTTTCAATGCGCTTCCAAACGCTTTGCAGGATGTCGCGGTCTTTGTGACGAGCGTAATAATAAACTTCGGCAAAAGCTGGAACTACGTTGGGCGCTTCGCCACCGCGCGTGATGACGTAGTGAATACGCGTGTCGGATGGGATATGCTCACGCATCATGTTGACCATGTAGTCCATGGCTTCGACGCCATCTAGGGCCGAGCGTCCCCGTTCGGGTGAGGCCGCTGCGTGAGCCGCAATTCCCTTAAAGCGAAATTTGGCATTTTTATTCGCCAGTGACGTACTCGCGTCGGCTGCATTCTGCGCGCCAGGATGCCAGTGCAACACAACATCAGCGTCCTTGAACAAGCCTTCACGCACCATGTAAACCTTACCCGAACCCCCTTCTTCGGCAGGGCAGCCGTAAATTTTGATTGTTCCCGAGTGACCCGAGCGTTTTAGCCAATCCTTTATTTCGGTAGCAGCCGCAACGGAAGCCGTTCCAAACAAATTATGACCGCAACCATGTCCGCCTTTCTGGCCCTGGATGGGTGTAAAATCAGGTTTCGCTTCCGTCGCCAGACCGGGCAGCGCATCGTACTCGCCCAAAATACCGATGACAGGTTTGCCTGAACCGTACGTCGCCACAAAAGCCGTTGGGATACCCGCTACGCCTGTCTGCACCTCAAACCCTTCTTTTTTCAACTGTTCTTCGAGCAACTGAGCGCTTTTCTCTTCCTGATACCCTAACTCGGCAAAATCCCAGATCTGCTTGGAAATTCCGGCGTATTCGGGGAATCGCTTATCCAGATCAGCAATGACCGTTTTCTTATCGGCATCGACAGCTGAGGAAGCCGCTTTTTTGGGCTTTGGTTGTGCCACCGCTAGGAAGGGTAACAGTAAAGCCGTTGTGAGAAATTGTGTTTTCATAGGTATGTATTCTGATGATTGGGTTACAAGCCGATAAAAATAAGGCAAAAAGGGGAAGTGGCCAATTTTGCTTAATTGGAGCGGAACGATAGTAGTAGGTTTTATTAAACAAAAAAAGTGCGTCGCTTCGGGGAAGCGACGCACTTTTTGGAACGAACGGCCAACTAGAATTTATCGGCTCGGTAGGGATATTTGTTAAATATCAGGTTGATGGCTTCGCGGATTTTACCTTGCTGACGATCAAAGCCGTTGTTGGACGTCAAACCCGACGCCAGACCCTGCCAAACAGCCTGATCGGTTTTCGTATCAATAAGATTGATCAGAATGGTACCTGCTTCTACTTTAATGTCCTGCTCATCACCCAGCGCCTGAACTTCATTGGAACTAAAATAGTCTGAACCTGCACTTGTGTAGCCCTTTATTGTCGTTGGCTTGTCAAACACCCTAAAGTTAACAATTAGATCGGGCGCCTGCCGATTGAATTTGTAACCCCGGCCATCCATAGCGAAGCCGACGGCTTCCCGAATCTGTTTCTTCAAAACCAGGTCGTTTAGGAAATAATAGCCTGGATCGAGCTTTCTATCCACCTGCGATGCCCAAACATAAGACTTGTAGCGACTAAAGTCCGTGTTAGGTTTGGTTTCGCTGTTTACTGTGACATTTTGAGCCTGCGTCAGACTGGTTGCCAGTCCCAACAGGGCGATAAAAAATAACCGTTTCATATGCGTTGACTTTTATTTTAGGATTATGACCCTTCGTATAAATAACTAATGCAATGAATATGGGTTATTAAAAGGCTCTTAAAGGTTGTTGTTGGGCAATTTATCGACATGTCCGTTAGACAATGGTGCGTAGAATGATAGTCAGGTTCTGTCGGGCAACATGGCGATAATTTCGTCGGTGGTCGCTAGTTCGCCGATGCGGGGGAAGATGTATGTCAGGCTGTTATGATGGGCAGCGGCCACTATATCCGTCATGGCGTCGGTGGCGAAAGTAAGGTTATAGCCACGCTCATTTGCCGAACGAGCCGTTCCTTCCACACCAATGCTGGTTGAGATTCCCGCCAAGACGATACCTGTTATGTTTAGTTTCTGTAGTTCTTCGTGCAGAGAGGTGTTGTAGAATGCATCCCAGGTTTCTTTCGTGATCTGGATGTCATCGGATTCTGGCTTGATTGGCTCCACAATATCGAAAAAGCCTGCTGCCCGCATTATGTCGAGCGCCTGTTGCTGTCCAGCAGCGTCTTTAGGGAAATTGCTTTTTTCGGAACGAACGAGAGATGCTGGCGCGCCAATCGGTTCGACGTGAACCACTATCACCGGTAATCGCTCCTGACGAAAAGCCGCTTTTAGTCGGGAAGCATTATGAATGATCGTTGGCGTCGGATGCGCTTTATCACCGTTGACGATGCCTTTCTGGAGATCGATCAGAACGAGAGCGGTTTGTTTATCAAGTGCCGTAAGCATACTAGGTTAGCTGTTTTCTCGAATTCAACCCGACCCTGACTGGTTGTGTTCAGGAAACTGCTGGCTCTTCCCGACTCGTTTTGACCAAAATATGGGTGTTTTTTGTCATCCCGACCAAAGGAAGGATGACAAAAACGAATTACCACCACAAAAAAAGAGCCGTCAACGGTTCGCTGACGGCTCTTTGAACAAATAGGCTGTAGCTTACTTACCGCCACCAACTTTGCCAGCCTGACCAGCTTTGGCCGTTGGAGCCGGGTTTTTGACGTATTTATCCAACCAGCCGTTCATCTCCCAAAGCATGTGTAACAACGACTCTTTAGCCGTGTAACCGTGGCTTTCGTAGGGAAGGAATACCAAACGAGTTGTGGCACCGAAACCTTTCAGCGCGTTGTAATATCGCTCGGACTGAATGGGGAACGTGCCGGTGTTGTTGTCGGCTTCGCCATGTACGAGCAGCAAGGGCGTTTTCACTTTGTCGGCGTTCATAAAGGGCGACATTTTGTTGTACACGTCGGGAGCCTGCCAGTACGAACGTTGCTCGTTCTGGAATCCAAACGGGGTTAGCGTCCGGTTGTAAGCACCGCTGCGGGCAATACCACCTTTGAATAGTTTGCTATGCGTCAATAAGTTGGCGGTCATGAAGGCTCCGTACGAGTGACCCCCCACACCGACGCGACTCGAATCAACAACACCTAGCCGAACACCTTCGTCGATGGCGGCTTTGGCACTGGCAACTAGTTGCTCAACGTACGTATCGTTCGGTTCTTTGTCGCCTTCGCCCACGATGGGGATGCTGGCATTGTCCAGAATAGCGTATCCCATTGTCACAAAGGCAGCGGCTCCCCAATAGCTAATCCGGTTGAACTGGTAAGGCGAACCTGATACCTGACTGGCGGCATCTTTGCTTTTGAACTCGGCGGGGTAAGCCCACAGGAATGTTGGCAAAGGACCCTGCTCTTTCTTATAGCCAACGGGCAAATAAAGCGTAGCCGTCAAATCGACACCATCGGCGCGTTTGTAGCGCAACTGCTGTTTCTGAATCCCTTTTAGCTGTGGATAAGGGTGTGCAAAAGTCGTTACCTGAATAGGCGCAATACGGGCTTTCAGATTACGCACAAAGTAATTCGGGTTCTCGTCGGGGGTTTCGCGCGTGGTCAGAATTACTTGTTTAACAGCATCGAGCACGGCAACAGGACGCTCGAAATAAGGAGACGCTGAGCGCCAAAGCTCACGGCTTTGTTTAGTTTTCAGGTTAAGCAGACTTACGAATGGACGGTCGCCTTCGGGCGATGCACCCTGTCCGTTGACCATCAGAATCTCACCGCTAGGCAAAATATTCAGCACCTCGCGACCGTACTGATTGTGTTTCGTATCGGGCTGACCCGGATTCGTATAACGGTCTTCGTACGAACGATCAAAGAGAACCGTTGTCTGCCAGTTAGCAGGATTAACCGTCTTGGTAAGGCTTTTCCGGTTCTGCCACCAACGTTCGGTAGCCAATGCGGTTGATTCATTACCCCAGTCGAAGTTTTCGAAGCGGTACTGAGCGGCATAGATTTCTTTGGGTTGGGCCGAGAACGGTGCGTCAACCAGATAGACCTTATCCCGAATGTCGGCTTTCACCTTGGGGTCACCATTGTCCTGCGCCACTGTGTAGTAGACAGATGCGGGAGCATCGGCGCGCCAGGTAAACTCGCGTGGGCCGGTTGGTGCACCATCGGGGCTGTAGGCTACAGTTTCCTGTAAGGGGCCGTCGTTCAAGGTTTTGACCAGTGATCCGGTCATGGCGTAGATCTCCGTTTTGAGCGGGAAGCGATAAACCGGAACCAGATACGAGAACGGCGTATGAACCGTTTCGACCATGACGTACTGACCATTCGGCGAAGGCTCTGCCGAACGAATAATACCGGCTTGCCCGATGTTGGTCGTTGAGCCGTCCAGTCCCACCCGAACCACCTGAGCGGTTGTGTAATAAGCAAATTGCTTTTCGTCGGACGGATTTTTGAGCAGATCCTGATACGTAGGAGCCTGCCCGCGTTTACCGCCAACGTTTTCCTGCGTGGTTGGTCCAGCCGGTACCCGGCTAACTTCGGGCGCTGCACCACGCCCGGCCGGTATGGCTTTAGCGATAAGGCTTTTGCTGTCGGAGACCCAGTGAAACGGTACACCCAGCGTAGCATTGAGCGCTAACGTACCCACTTTTTTTGCGGAAGCCGTTGCTACATCGGCGATGTACAGATCAATTTGGGTATCGGTCGAATTGGCAAAGGCAATTTTCGTATCGTCGGGCGACCACTGGACAAAACTAATCAGCGGATTAGCCGGAAGGCCCGTTATGGCTTTCTCATCCTTGTCCATCAACTTCTTGAGTTTCAATCCCGTGATGTAGCGCGCCCGGCTGGGACCATTGTTGGCTGGGTTCATGCGCAGCCCCGCTAATTTTAATTCAGGTTGTGCAAGCTCGGCAATGCTTGGGGCGGAAGCCTGCTCTAGAATAAGCATAAGATCACCCTTGGCCGACATGCTGACCGTAGGCGTCAGCGGGGCTGTTACCAGATCAGCCAGGGCTTTGGGCGGAGTCTGATAAGTTGGCGCATCCTGAGCGTATCCGAAAATCGGAATCGTGACCGCCAGCGCAAGCAGGAGCCGGCGGCTTTTTCGATGAACAGAGAGGTTGTGAAGCATAAATAGAGGTTGTTTTCGGTTAACAAAGGCTCTAAAGATACGCTGAAATCCAATGGTATTAGAATCAAAAAGGCTGTTTTGACGCACCTATTTGTTGGAATGACTTTTGCGCAGTAAATTATGTACCTTCGTTGACGCTTCTTACTTCTGGAATTCCTACAATGAATAACGCTGTGGATAAGTCGATTCTAATAAAGTAATGAGATTAATTGTCAGGGTGTTATTTATATTTGACGTTATCGTAAATGCCGACTATAAATTCTGTAGATCTGCAATTTTCTGAAATTCTTGATGCGTTGCCCAATTCTGTAATCTGGTTGCGGGCTATTCGTAATGACAGCGGTCAGGTTGTTAATTTTCGAGTCGATTACGCCAACAAGAAAGCAGAAGAATATAGTGCAGGCAAATATCAGGTGGCCATTGGAACGCTTCTGCTCAATGACAGGCAGGACCAGGCGCTTATTGCCCAAACCATATTTACAAGTCTGTCAACTATTGTCGAAACAGGCAAGCCTACCGAGGAGGTCTACTTCAATACGATTCTGAATGGATGGTATCTGACGGACCGGAGTAAATTGGGAGACGGAGTCCTTAGCGTCACACGCGACATTTCACCGTTGAAGGAAGCCGAACAGGACAAAAACAAACAGACAGAACTGCTGCAAACTATTCTGGATACCGCCCTGAACAACATATTCGTTTACGAAGCAATTCGCGACGAGGTTGGCCAGGTTCAGGATTTTCGGGTACGGTTGGCTAACGCAGTAGCTCGTCAGGATGTGATGAACCGATATGGCAAAGAAGTCCTGGATAATAGCCTGCTTGACTTACGGCCACATTCGCGGGAGACCGGTCAGTTTAACCTCTTCTCGCAGGTAATCGAAACCGGACAGCCCTTGTTTGCCCAGCACTACTATCCTGATGTAAAAGAATGGTACGATACATCCATTACCAAATTAGGAGACGGATGCGTTGTAACAGGCATCAATATCACGCAGCAAAAAGAAGATGTGCTGCAATACAAGCAGTTGTCGGACCTGCTTAACAGCGTACTCGACAATTCGACCAACGGTATTATTGCCTACGAAGCCGTGCGGGACGAATCCGGGCAAATTGTTGATTTCAAGTTTATAGCGGTCAATAAGGCGGCCTCGCTGCTAGCGCGTAAAACAGCAGACGAACTAATCGGGCAATCGATGCTGGACGTTTTTCCTGGTAATCTTCAATCGGGGATGATGAACATGTATGTTCATACGGTCGAGAGTGGTGAGCGGACCAGTATGGAAGTTCATTACAACTACGATGGGCTTGATATGTGGATTCATGCTTCTGCGCTCAAGCTGAACGATGGTTTTGTCGTTACGTTTTCGGATATATCGGAAGAAAAACAAATCCAGCGTCAAATCCGGCAATCGGCGGATCTGCTGCAAACGGTGATCAATAATTCACCGGCGGCTCTCGTCCTCTACGAACCGATACGGGATGAAAACAACGTTATCATTGATTTTCGCTATAAACTGGCGAATCCTATAGCCGCTACCGCCACTGGCCGACCGTTAGACTACATGCAGGGAAACACGCTCTTTACGATGTTTCCGGGTTCCGCGCAGAAAGGATTCTTCGACCACTTAAAACAGGTATGGGAAACGGCTGAAACGAAGCAGTACGAACATCATTTCTGCGACGACGGTGTCGATTTGTGGGCGGCAATCACAATGGTCAAACAGGAAGACGATGTGCTGACTGTTTTCCAGTACATCACCGACATAAAACGGGCGCAGCAGGAATTGGAGCGGTCGCGGGCCGAATTGCAGACGGTAATCGATACCTCCCAGACGGGGATCTTTCTTTTTAATCCGGTACGGGATAAAAGCGGGGAAGTCGTTGATTTTCGCTTTCAGACGGCTAACCGGCAATTAGCCTCTTACGTCGGGCAAGAACCCAAAGCGGTTATCGGTGCGCTCGGTAGTACCTGGTTTCCCGATTACAAGGACAACGGCATGTTCGACTTGTATAAAAAGGCGTATCAAACGGGGGAAACGCAGCGGTTTGACTTTCATTACGACGGGGGCGGTATCGACGCGTGGCTTGATATTCTGGTAACTCGAATGGGCGATGAGGTGCTGGTGACCTTCGGTGATTACACTCCGCTCAAGCAGCTTCAGCAGCAGTTGGAAGCGTCGGTAGTCGAGTTACAGCGCTCTAATCGAAATCTGGAACAGTTTGCTTACGTAGCCAGCCACGACCTTCAGGAGCCTCTACGAAAGATTCAGGCATTTGGCGATATTTTGCAGACCCAGTACGCTCCGATTGTTGGTGAAGCAGGGGCCGACATGATTCAACGAATGCAGTCGGCTGCCGCTCGGATGCAGGTGCTGATCAAAGACGTATTGACGTATTCGCGGGTCTCGAACAGGGGTGAAGTGCATGTGCCCGTTGATTTGAGTACCGTTGCTCGTGAGGTGATCAACGATCTTGAAACGGTCATTGACGATAAAAAAGCCCTGCTGACTGTTGGTTCGTTACCCACCATTATGGGCGATGCGCTTCAGCTACGACAGCTAGTGCAAAACCTGATCAGTAACTCGTTAAAGTTCGCGAAGCCAGATCGATTACCCGAAATAACGATAATGTCAGAAAAGGTTCGTGGTCGCGAATCCGGCTTTGTTGTATCACCCGCGGATAGTAATCGGCTATTTTATTTGGTTACCATCACTGACAATGGCATTGGATTTGACCCTCAATATGCTGAGCGGATTTTTCAGGTATTTCAGCGTCTGCACGGACGCAGCGAGTACCAGGGAACTGGAATTGGACTGGCTATAGTACAGAAAGTTGTCGAGAATCATTATGGCTATATCACGGCGACCGGGCAACCGGGTGAAGGGGCTACTTTCCGACTATTGCTGCCCTCTCCCTCAAATTAAAGACTTAATCAACGGCTTCTTTCGTTACTTTGACGATTGAATCAACCGGAATTTTCATGCGCATTATCATTTTAGTTCTTGGTACACTGACAGTCCTGTCCTGTAACGTCGGTGTATCACCTGACGGGGCCAGGTTTAGCAGTGATCCAACAATTGCCCCGGTTCAGCCCGGCCTGATTGACGAAGCTTCGGGCATTGTCGATAGCCGGACGCAGCCAGGAAACATCTGGGTTGAACAGGATAGCGGTAGCCCCGCTGAACTGGCCCTGCTCGGACATGATGGTCAGTTGAAAGGTAAAATTAGTATACCCAATGCAACGAACGTGGATTGGGAAGATCTGTCGATTGGTCCTGGCCCACAGAGCGGTAAAAACTACCTGTATATCGCTGATATCGGTGATAACAATGCCCAGCGGCCAAACTGCGTGATTTACCGCTTACCCGAGCCGGCCAGTTTGCAGGAAGCAATCGGGCAGGTCGAGCGAATAAATTTCAAATACCCCGACGGTCCACGCGATGCCGAAGCGCTCTTGGTTGACCCGCAAACCCGTGACACCTGGATTTTTTCGAAGCGGGAAGGAAAAATACGGATGTATCGGCTTCCGTATCCCCAGGATGTGAATCAGGTAACTACCCTCGAAGCCTATGGAGAATTGCCGTTTACGTACGTTACAAGCGCGGCTATCTCGCCCGATGGAACAGAAATTTTGTTACGGACATACCTCCAGGTTTTCTACTGGAAACGTGAAGCCGGCCAAACCGTTGCTGATGCCATGCAGAAAGGAACCGCTCGTCAGTTGGTTGTCAAAGCCGAACCGCAGGGGGAAGCTATCGCCTTCGATAAGGACGGCAGAGGGTTCTTTACCCTTAGTGAACGCGCGAGTGCTTCGTCGGTAAATCTGTACTATTACGCCAAACAGTAAGCAGTAAGTAGAAATTAATAAACGTTTTGGTTCGACAGCGGCTTACGTCTGAATCAAAACGTTTCTTTGTATCTGTGAAAAAGAAAGCTGCTGTCATTGGAGCGGGTATCGCCGGACTTGCGGCATCCATTCGCTTAGCCGTAAAAGGCTACAACGTTGATGTGTTCGAAGCCAATTTGTATCCGGGTGGTAAGCTCTCCGGCTTTGACCAGATGACACCCGACGGTCGAACCTACCGGTTCGATGCGGGGCCATCGCTCTTTACGATGCCTCATCTGGTCGATGAATTATTCCGGCTCGCGGGCCGCAATCCAGCCGATTATTTTGAGTATACCCGACTTGATGAAACCTGCCGCTATTTCTGGGATGATAACACCCGGCTGACTGCCTGGGCTGATCTGAATCGATTTGGGCAGGAAGTCGAAACCGTACTAGGCGAACCCGCTCGTCATCTGCACCAGCACCTCAACGATAGTGCCCGGAAATACCAGGTAACCGAGAAATTGTTTTTACAGCGCTCGCTTCATAAAATGTCGACCTGGCTCAACCGGGATGCTTTAACTGGCTACCTGAACCTGCCGTGGCTGGGTGTGTTCGGTACGATGAACGAGGCTAACAACGGGCGGTTTAACCATGCCAAACTGGTTCAACTGTTCAATCGGTACGCCACGTACAACGGCTCCGATCCGTACCAGACACCGGCTACGATGAACATCATTCCGCATCTGGAATACAACATCGGCGCTTTCTTCCCGAAAGAAGGTATGATCAGCATCACCACCTGTCTGCTGAAGCTGGCGGAGGAACTGGACGTTCACTTTTATTACAATACACGCGTTACCGAGATCATAACGGAAGGTAAACAGGTAAAAGGAATCCGAGTTAGCCGCGCTGACGGTATCGACACGGTCGAAGCTGCGCTGGTCGTTTCCAACATGGATATTGTCAGTACGTATCGCAGGCTATTGCCAACTGCCCGCCAGCCGGAGCGGATTTTGCGGCAACCCAAATCAAGCTCAGGGTTGATTTTCTACTGGGGTATCAAGCGGCAGTTTGCAGAACTTGGGTTGCACAATATTCTTTTCAGTAATGATTACCAGACTGAATTCAAAACGTTGTTCCAGGAGAATAACGTCTCGTCTGATCCAACGATTTATCTGAATATCACGTCAAAGCTCAAACCGGACGATGCACCCGACGGTTGCGAAAACTGGTTTATTCTGTTAAATGTGCCCAACAATACGGGACAGGATTGGGATGCGATCATTGCTCAGACCCGGCAGAATGTCATTCGAAAGATTAGCCAGAATCTGGGAGTAGATATTGGCAAGTATATTGAAACGGAGTCTGTACTGGACCCCCGGAGTATTGAAGCGCGAACCTCGTCGGCACAGGGAGCGCTTTATGGCAACAGCAGCAACAATCGCTTTGCGGCTTTTCTGCGTCATGCCAACTTCTCGCGTCAATTCGATAACCTTTACTTTGTTGGCGGAAGCGTCCATCCGGGCGGTGGAATCCCATTGTGTTTACTATCGGCCAAAATCGCTACGGACTTAGTGTAGTTTTCAGCGTCGATTAGTAGTTTTTAGGGCTTGCTATGGGTTAAGCTGAAAACTGCTTTTTATCTTGCCGAATGGATTCGTCGATTCTGATTATTGTTCTGAGCTTATCCGTTCTTATTTCCTACGCGTTCGACTTGTTTAGCAGCCGGTTACGAACGCCTTCTGTGTTATTGCTCTTGCTACTTGGTCTGTTGACCCGGCAGGCGACAAACTATTTTGGGGTTCAGCTTCCGTTTGTCAATACGATTTTACCGACACTGGGTACATTGGGTCTAATCCTGATCGTACTGGAAAACGGCCTTGATCTGGAGCTACACGGCGACAAGCTGGGCATTATCCGACGTACGTTAATCGCTTCGTTGCTTTCGGTCGCGGGGATCACGTTTCTGCTGGCCAGCGTTTTATACCTTTTGCTGAATGATTCTTTTTACCATTGCCTGATTGCCGCGCTACCATTCTCCATTATCAGTAGCGCTGTGGCTATTCCAAGCGTATCAAATCTGTCGTTCGGGCAGGGCGAATTTGTAATTTACGAGTCGGCTTTTGCTGGGATCATTGGCGTCTTACTGTTTAATTTCCTGCTTGTCAGCCGCGATTCCGTATTAAGCGCCATCTGGTTTTTCGCCCGCGATACCTTTATCATGGCGTTGTTATCGCTCATTTGCTGCTTTCTGCTGCTGTACCTGATTGGTCGGATCAACCACCGGATCAAATTTCTGCCAATCATCTCCGTACTGTTCCTCGTCTATGCCATTGCCGAGATCAATCATTTGTCGTCACTGCTGCTGATCCTGATTTTTGGTTTATTCCTGAATAATACCGAACTGTTTATTCGGGGGCAGTTGAGTCGTATTCTGAAAAATGACTTGTTCGAAAAGGAATTGGAGCAACTCAAAAACCTCACCGCCGAAGGCGCTTTTGTCGTTCGTACTTTCTTCTTTCTGATCCTAGGTTACGCGGCAAGCCCCAGTGAGTTGTGGGACCGGGACGCATTGATTGTCAGCGCTATCTTTGTGGCGGTCATCATTGCCTGGCGTTGGGTTACCCTGCGACTGACGTATCAGGGACCAATGAATCCACTGTTATGGATAGCTCCCCGCGGATTGATCACGGTCCTGCTTTACCTGAACATTCCCGAAAGTATGCGGGTGATCGGTATTCGCGATGGTATACCCATACTGGTCGTTGTATTGTCGCTCATTGTGATGATGCTGGGCGGACTGAGGCAGAAAACTGCTATTCAAGAAGAATAAAACTCACTCAGTTGGCGTCTTTAGGTACGGCCAGAATGCCCAGAACGAACGCTTCGTTAAGTAAGTCAGGTTGGCTTCATTGGCAAATGCTTCGCGCTCAAAACTAATGTTTCGGTACGCTTCGTAATGCTCCCGGTAGTGAAGCCGCCGGACGAAGTACTCGACGCCGTACCAGATGTAGAAAAGAAGAATGCCTAGCTCGGCCTGCTGGCGCAAATGAATTCGTTCGTGGTTGAGTAAAACGGCTCCCGGATTAGGCTTTCGCACCAATATAAACGGGAACAAGGCCATCCCATCGGGACCAAGCGAGGAAACACGAATGACGAATCTAGCCATTGGTTGAAAGTAGGTGATCAACTCTTGATTGGTATAAATGAACACCCCCTAGAAAAACAGTGACTACCGAAGGGAAATTCCATTCATCGCTAAAGTCTTGTTTTTTGGCGAAAAAGTATGTTTGCGATCTCGTACATTTGGTGAAACTCACTAACTGAATCGAACCATGAAAAAACTATTTATTGCCTTACTTTCACTGCCCTTACTTTGCTATTCGGCAATGGCCCAGACAACGCCAACTGCCGACGAAATTTTAGATAAATACATTGCGGCCATTGGTGGTAAAGATGCGCTGACGAAAGTCACGGATGTAACGACAAGTATGTCCAGCGAAGGGCAGATGGGAACCATTATGATTACCCGAAAGCAGAAGTTGCCCAACAAGTTTTCGATGGTGATCAACGCCAACGGAATGGAGGTTATGAAGCAGACGGGCGACGGTTCGAAGATTGTAATGGGCGGTATGCAGGGAAACAGCAACACGCTGGAAGGATCGGCAGCCCAGCAAATGACCGCGATGAACGTTATTTTTCCGGAACTACATTACGCTGAGAATGGAATAAAGTCAACCGTTGTTGGCCCGGAGAAAATCGACGGCAAAGACACCTACAAATTGAGCCATACGACCGCCGACGGTTCCGCTACCTGGACGGACAATTTCGATGCGACAACCGGATTGAAAGTGCAGTCTGTCGTGACGAGCAATAACGCGCGTGGCCAAATGACGATGACATCGGGTTATTCGGACTATAAAGAAGTAAACGGGGTTAAGTTTCCCATGACGATTACGCAGCAGTCGCCACGCGGGCCGATGACCATGTCGGTTGATAACGTGAAAGTCAACAAGGGGCTGAAGGACTCCGACTTCACCATTAAATAAGGAGTCTGATCATAAACGCGCACTGGCGGGCAAAGACTAAAATATGCTTTTGCCCGCCAGTGCGCGTTTGTAGGTACTACGAGTTGATTACTTCACCACCGTTGACGTGAATTACCTGACCCGAAAAATACGACGCGTCTTCCGACGCCAGAAAGACATAAGCCGGTGCTAATTCGGCGGGTTGACCAGGGCGTTCCATCGGTGTTTCGGAACCAAATTTTTCGACTTCTTCGGGCGTTTTGGTCGCTACGATCAAGGGCGTCCAGATGGGACCAGGCGCTACGGCGTTAACGCGAATATGGCGATCCACCAGATTTTGCGACAACGAACGGGTAAACGCCGTCACGGCTCCTTTGGTAGACGCGTAATCGATCAGGGCTTTGCTACCCCGGTACGATACAACCGACGTGGTATTGATGATGCAATCATACGCACCCATGTGAGGCAGTACGTTTTTGGTTAGCCGGAACATCGCGAGGATATTTAGCTCGAACGTTTCGCGCATCTGCTGGTCCGAGATATCGGTAAACTCCTGTTGCTCGATGTGGTTGGCTGCATTGTTGACCAGAATGTTAATCCGACTGTAGGTGCTGATCACTTTACCAACAACTTCCCGGATAAACGATAGTTGTTTGAGATCGCCCGCCAGCAGCAGACAGCGACGGCCTTCGGCCTCAACCAGTTCTTTTGTCTTTTGGGCGTCCTGTTCTTCACGGGGATGGTAGACAATCGCCAGATCAGCGCCTTCGCGGGCAAAGTGAATCGCCACCGCCCGGCCAATGCCCGAATCACCACCCGTAATCAGCGCAACTTTATCGATCAATTTATCGGCTCCCTGATAGTTGTCCCGAATATAAATCGGCTGAGGGTCCATTTCATATTCAAGTCCCGGCTGTGCGTCCTGATGCTGGGGCTTGGTTTCAATTTCCATTTGTTCCATAACGAAGTGAGTTTGATGATGCCAGGTTTCAAACCCGACACGGGCTATTTTTTTCGATCCGACTTTATGCCGAAATCCAGCCTATTTGACTACGTGTTGATGATTGTACCACCATTGGGGTGAAGTACCTGGCCGGTGATGTAGGATGCATCGTCGGATGCGAGAAACACATAGGCGGGTGCTACTTCACTGGGTTGACCGGGCCGTTTCATTGGTACGTCTTTCCCAAACTGCGCGACTTCCTTGGCACTGACCGAAGCCGGGTTGAGCGGAGTCCAGATCGGGCCAGGCGCTACACCATTTACCCGAATTCCTTTTTTGATCAGGTTACCGGACAAAGCACGCGTAAAGGCCATGATCGCTCCTTTGGTCGATGAGTATTCCAACAGGTCGGCGCGGCCCTGATAAGCGGTTACCGAGGTCGTGTTGATAATGCTGTCGCCTTTGGTTAAATACGGTTCAGCGGCTTTGGTGACGCGGAAAAACGAATAGATGTTAGTTTCGTACGTCGCTAGCAGAGCCTCATCGGGAACCTCTTCGAGCGATTGGTGCTGCAATTGCAGACCAGCATTGTTGACCAGAATATTCAGCTTGCCGAGTTTCTCGACAGTGTCTTCAACAAGCTGCTTGCAGTATTCTTCCTGACGAATATCGCCGGGCAGGAGCAGGCATTTGCGGCCTTCGGCCTCGACGAGTTCCTTTGTTTTCTGGGCGTCCTGTTCTTCGCGCGGATGGTACGAAATCGCGACATCAGCGCCTTCGCGGGCAAAATGAACGGCTACCGCCCGACCAATGCCCGAATCGCCACCGGTGATAATAGCGACTTTGTCTTTTAATTTGTTAGCTCCTTTGTAAAGGTACCGGATCACCTTCGGCTGGGGATCAAGTTCAGCCTCAATACCCGGTTGGATAGCCTGATGCTGTGGGGGAATTTTTGCTTCCATAACGTTGATTTGGTTGTACTTAACTTGATAAGCCAAAACCAACGACGGTTGTTTTGAGAAAGCTACTGTTTTAGTAGATTTTGTGTCCTCCGCATTTCGTATGTAATATCGTACCGTCAACTTGGTGAAGTGGCAGACACCGCATCACGGCACAAAAGAATTTAGACGCGTGAATTCAATAGAAATAAAGCAGGCTTTGGTGGAACAGTGCAGAGCGCACGTTCAACAGCGTATCGAAACCGCCCGGCAAGCGATGGAAGCGGCTCAGGAATCCGCCAATTCCGAATCAAAAAGCAGTGCAGGGGATAAGTACGAGACGGGCCGGGCGATGGCGCAACTTGAGCGTGACCGCTACGCCCAACAGCTCGATGGTGCCCTGACGTTGGAGCAGGAACTCGCCCGAATCAATAGCGAAAAAGAGTACAGCACCGTTCAGCCGGGTAGTCTGGTAACGACCAATCGGGGAACGTTTTTTATTAGTATCAGCGCGGGCAAACTCAGGGTCGATAACAAGGATATATTCGCCGTTTCGCCCGCATCGCCTGTTGGAGTGGCATTAGCCGGTCGGCGCGCGGGCGAAGAGGTTACGTTCAATAAGATGGTTTATACAATTGTAAGCGTGGCTTGATTTAATAAACGCGTTCGCCACCAATCCAGGTCTGCTTCACTTTGGTATCGCGTAATTGCGGATTGGGTACTTGCATAATGTCGCGGTCCAGGATGACAAAATCAGCTTGTTTACCCGCTGCGATGCTGCCGCGCAGTTGATCGTCGAAACACGCGTAAGCGGCCCAGCGTGTCATAGCCAGCAGCGCCGACTTACGGTCAACCGCGTTTTCCATCTGGTAACCGCCCGCTGGAAAATTCTTTGCGTCCTGACGCGCAACCGCTGCGTGAAAGCCAAACAGAGGGTTGACAGCCTCAACGGGAAAATCGCTACCGAACGCAATCATTCCGTTCTGTTTCAGTAGATCTTTGAAGGCATAAGCGCCTTTAACGCGAATAGGACCAAGCCGTTCTGCGGCCCAGTACATATCGGAGGTGGCATGAGTCGGCTGTACGGACGGAATAATGGAATACTGACCGAATTTCTGAACGTCTTCGGGCGATACGACCTGAGCGTGCTCAATCCGCCAACGACGGTCATTACGGCCTTTCAGCAATTTTCCGTACAGATCGAGCATCAGGTGGTTGGCGGAGTCGCCAATGCAGTGGGTGTTTGCTTGAAAGCCGCTAGCGTGCAAGAGTTTGGTGACACGCTCCAGCTCACCCGGACTGAGCAACAAAAAACCGCCTGTTTCGGGTCGGTCGGTATACGGACGCCGAAGGCAGGCTCCGCGCGATCCTAAAGCACCATCGGCGTACAGCTTAAACGAACGAACCGTCAGTCGATCCGTCTGGAAAGGCCCGCGCTTCAGAAAATAATTTAGATTTGGTTCGCCAAGGCTAACCATCGCATAGTCGCGAATCTTTAGTTTGTTCGCTTTGTGTAAGCTATCGATGAGGTTGATTTCGTCAGGGCTAATGCCCGCGTCTGAAATGGTGGTGAGTCCCAGCGATACGCATACTTTTTCGGCGGCTTGCAGCATCTTTACTTTGTCGGCATCGGTCGGTTGTGGAATTACCCGTTTGATAAGCTGCATGGCATTATCCACCAGAACGCCCGTTGGCTGCCCATTCTTCACCACAACTTCACCGCCCGGTAGTTTTGAGCTGGTCGTTACTTTCGCTAACCGTAAGGTCTTTGAGTTGACGAGCAGCGCATGACCGTCTACCCGCATTAGTGCAACCGGTACATTGGGAAAGGCAGCATCCAGTTTCTCCTTAGTCGGAAATGTTTTGTCGGGCCAGTCGTTCTGATCCCAGCCCCGGCCCGTCAGCCACATAACATCGGGGTGTTGCTGATGAAACGATTTCAGGCGTTCGATCACTTCATCGTAAGAAGCGGCACCAACCAGATCGGCTTGATTGAGAACTTGGCCTAAACCAAGAAAATGGGAGTGTGGATCGTAAAAACCAGGGTACACGGGCTGGCCGCCTAGGTCGGCTGTACTGTCGGCATCGTATTGGTCAGCGAGTGTTTTAGCCGCGCCAACCGCCAGAAATTTACCGTCTTTGATCACAAAGGCATCGGCTACCGAAAAGCTTGAATCAGCGGTATAAACACGGGCATTTCTAACGAAAAGGTCAGCTTTCTGCTTGGAGGAGCAGGCTGACAGGAATAGGAATGAAGCAGTGATTAATAAAAGAGGGCGTATCATGACTGATGTTGGGAAAAACGCAAATTAACGGAAACGTCAATAACCCGACCAGCTAATCACAGATTCTTGTATTTTTGTCTGAATCGTCATTGTCAACAATAACTCAATGAAGCTCCGTAATTGGATTCTTTTTACCTGCCTCTCTTTTCCGGCCCTTGCCCAACAACCTCAAAACCCTATTCAACGCGCTCAACAACGAACGTTCACGGTGGCTACCATACCGCAGCCGGGTGACGTGTTGACACTTACCCAGGCGATTGAACAAGCTGTCAGCAAGAACTACCAGATTCAGATCAATCGATCTCAGGAAGAGATCGCCCGAAACAACTACACGAAAGGAAACGCGGGTTACCTGCCTTCGCTGGTCTTTAACGGGCTTTCGAACGGAAGCTTGCAGAGCTTCCGGCAAACGTACCTCGACGGCCTTCGTCCACCCCAGGAAGCGAATGGGGTGTTTAACCGAACGACCAATCTGGGAATCAACCTCAACTACACTGTTTTTAATGGCTATGCCCGGTCGGCACTGTATGCACAGCTTCAGCAACTTTTGAAGATTACATCAGTGACGACGCGCGCTAATATCGAAGCGACTGTAGCCGGTATCGCTACCAGTTACTATGATGTGATCCGGCAGCTTCAGCGGCTGATCGCCTTTACCCAAGCCCTTGACATTTCACGTGAGCGACTCGAACTGGCACGTGCCAATTACGAAGTCGGTGCGCGGTCGAAGGTTGATTTTTTGAGTGCTCAGGTTGATTACAATACGGATAGCGCTGCTCTGATTGCGCAGGAACAAGCGTTGCGTAACGCAAAAGTACTGCTCAATACACAACTAGTACGCGAGCCGCTCACCGAGTTTGCCGTGCGCGATACCATCATTGCGCGTCCTAACCTGGAGTTTGCGTCGCTCCAGCAATCGTTGAATACAAATAACCCATTGCTGGTATCGGCAGTCTTAAACCGAACGCTTGCTGATGTGAGCATCCGACTGGCAAGCGCCCAGCAACTCCCACTGGTAACGGCACAAACGGGATATACGTACCAGTTCCAGGACAATCAGGGAGGGTTTGGTATCAGAACAGGTCGAACTGGATCGCTCAATTATTCGGTAACAGCCTCAATTCCAATTTTTAACGGATATAACCTGAAACGGCAGATTCAAAATGCACGCGTGAACACGATTATCGCTCAAAATCAGGAGAACGATCAGCGCTTACAACTTCATTTAGCGCTTACGCAAACGTACCAGACCTACCAAAACAGTCTGCGGCTGCTTAACCTGGAAGTTCAGAACAACCAGTTAGCGAACCAGAACGTCGATATTGCTTATGATCGTTACCGGATCGGGAACTCAACGTTTGTTGAATTTCGGGATGTGCAACGCAACGCTATCGATGCCCAAATCCGTCTGATCGAGGCAGAATTCACTGCCAAAGCGGCTGAAATCGAGTTACTTCGGTTGAGTAGTACGATCACGCAGGAACTAGGTCGGTAATTAAACAGTCGGGGAGGTAGCGAGTTATAAGGTCGGTAAATCAGCCTATTACAGGACAACTAACTTTATAACTTGCTATGCCTTTCACCAAAAAAGAGTACCCTGATTCGCTAAAATATTTTATGGCACCCGTTCGCAACAAAGCGATTGATATTGTCAACGCCCTGCTTGCCGAAGGATCTGATGAAACGCGCGCCATTGCCATAGGAACCGCCAAAGCTGAAGAGTGGGCTTCTAACCGGGGTATGAAAATCCGTAAGGATAACGCTCCGGAGAACAAAAAATAAGTACTTGGGTACGAGCCGATCCATCTACTTATTTTGTCCACTACCATGAAAGAACCCGTTCAGCCCTTCGACTGGGAGCGTATTGTTATCCACGAATTTCCCTGGTTGTACCTTGGTGAGGTCGCTCTTCGAACGGCCTTTATGTTCCTGATTCTGCTAACCGCGCTGACAGTTTCCGGTAAGCGGGAAGTACGGCAGTTATCCATTTACGAACTGGTGCTGGTTATTGGCCTCGGTTCTGCCGCTGGCGACCCTATGTTTTACGACGATGTGCCACTGGCGTCGGCAGTGGTTGTATTTGTTGTGATGATGGGTTGTTATAAACTCGCCACCCGCATTAGCGACCGGAATGAAACAGTCCAGAAGATCGTTGAAGGGCAACCTGTGTATGTCATCGAAAACGGGTGTATTCTCATTAACAATTTTAGCCAGGAAGATCTGAGTCAGGACGAGCTGTTCGCCGACCTACGTGTAGAAGGTATCGAACAGCTCGGGCAGGTTCGTGTGGCTATTCTGGAGGCCAACGGGCAACTGAGCCTCTTCAAGTTTAAAGAAAGCGATGCGCAGAAGGGCCTGTCCATTTTGCCCAACGACCTGATGCGTCGTTCGGAAACAATTCGTCAATCGGGGGAGTACGCATGCGCTAATTGCGGTCATGTACAGACGTTTACAGGACCCGTTAATCAGTTTGTTTGCCCACGCTGCCGCCACTCGGAGTGGACCGAAGCCGTACAGTGAAGCAGTTGTAAGCTAGATTGCTTTCCTTACCTTGGGGTTCTTGATGACTTTCTTAACCTGATCGTTGAGAAATTTGAGCAGCAGCTTCTCGACACCATCCAGCCCATGTGGACTTGTCTTTCGAAAGCGATTTTTATGCTCAATGTATTCGTTTAGATCCCGGCATTCGTAGGACTCCAGAACTTGCGGATGGATGTAGTGCTTGCGACAAACCGTTCGGGTGTTGCCTAGTTTGTGCGATACCTCGTCAAGGACAGTGTTGACGTTCTTTTTCAGTTCTTTCTCCGACTCACAAGGCTCTAACTCGACCAGCAGACGTAGCGCATTGACCGTTCCGGCCCAGGTTCGAAAGTCTTTGGCCGAAAAATCTTCGCCCATTGTTTCATGCAGGTAGTCGTTCACCATACCCGAATCGATGGAGTGACGGTCGCCCTCATCATCCAGATATTGAAACAGTTCTTTGCCCGGAATTTCGCGGCAGTCCTTCACCAGTTTGGCCAATCGGCGATCCTGAAGCGTAATATCGTGGTAAATGCCTTTTTTGCCTTTGAAGCTGAAACGTAAATTGGACCCTTCTGCTTTAACGTGTCGGTTTTTTAGCGTTGTCAAGCCGTAGGAACCGTACTCTTTTTCGTAAGCCGCATTGCCCACCCGAATAAGGGTCTGCTCCATGACACTGAGCGCAATGGCGATTACTTTTTCGCGAGTTAGCGACTTTTGTTTCAAATCTTTGTCGAGCCGAGCGCGAAGTTTTGGCAGGGCTTCCCCAAACGCCACCATGCGGAAGAACTTTGTTTCGCTGCGGATCGCGTTCCAGTTTGTGTGGTAGCGGTACTGTTTTCGGTTTTTGGTGTCGATACCCGTAGCCTGCAAATGACCATTTGCCTTTGGACTAATCCAGACGTGCTCCCAGGCCGGGGGGAGCGCCATGCTTTTGATGCGAGACAGGGTTTGCTCGTCCTCGACAGCGTGCTCGCCAGTGTCAAAGTACGAAAAATGATCGCCGGTTTTGCGACGGCTGATGCCCGGCATGGTGTCGTTCATGTACACAAGTTTAGCCGCCTTGGCAGCCTTAACCGGGTCGTGTGCCAGTTCCAGTAAATCCACGTTCGTTGTGTTTGGTGGATTGGTAACTGATTGGTTAGGGAATTGGTTAGCTGGACGATTAAAGTATTTCGCCTGGTGATTACCGCCGAAAGGCATCTGAATTCGCCCGTTGGTGCCGCCTTGGATCTACAGACGATTAGCGCTCAGCGGCTTTCCCAAAAAACCAGAGTGCCAAAGCACTGGCGTAGTGATAAAAATCCGTCGGGTGAATAAATGATTCAAATGACTCCGCTTTCGTTGCAAGGCCCATCATCATGGCGGCCAGCACAATCCAAAGTCCCCGTTTGTTGCGCTGAAGCAGCGAAAAGACCGCCAGCAGCATAAGAACCAAAATAGCCAGAGACGGCACGATAGGGGTAAAGACGCGCACTTCGGGCAGCAGCAGCATGATAAACGTGAACAGGCCAAACAACATGGTCGTTACGAAGGTCATCAGTGAATAAGACCGTCGATTCAACAATCCCCAGACCCCTACTACTGCACAGATTACGCCCAGACTGTCGGATAGCACGACCATTGAGCGGTGTAAGGGTTCAAGCGACTTGTTGTCTGCATAATGAAAAATGCCAATTAGTGCAGCGAGAGAAACCGTGAGTAAAAAGAAGCCCCACAAAAGCCGGTTAAATAAGCTTACTCGCTGAAAAAAATGCCAGAATACCCCAACGCCCGTTCCGGCTAGAATAGAACCAGAGAGAATGTGCGAAAAAATCATCACGTAATTTACGAAGATTCGGCTACTTTTGCCCAACTTATTTAAAGATGCACGATTAACAGACGAAAGGCAAAGGCAGTAGCTGTTAAAGTCTTTGCACGATCGCCGGTTCGTTTTGCGTCAAATTCAATCGCATCGCCAACGATTTACTAACTGTCATGAGTGTTTTAGTTAACAAGGACTCCAAAGTTATCGTCCAGGGCTTCACTGGCTCGGAGGGCAGTTTCCACGCCCAGCAGATGATCGAGTATGGTACCAATGTTGTCGGTGGGGTTACACCCGGCAAAGGTGGACAAACGCACCTGAACCGCCCCGTTTTCAACACCGTTCAACAGGCTGTTGACGAGGCTGGTGCTAATGTTTCTATCATTTTTGTACCACCCGCTTTTGCTGCTGACGCCATCATGGAAGCTGCGGAGGCCGGTATTCAGGTGATTATCTGCATTACCGAGGGTATCCCGACGGAAGATATGGTGGCCGTGAAAAACTACCTTGCCGATAAGGATGTTCGACTAATCGGTCCGAACTGTCCGGGGGTAATGACGGCGGAGGAATGTAAAGTTGGCATTATGCCTGGTTTTATTTTCAAGAAAGGCACCATCGGAATCGTTTCTAAATCAGGAACGCTGACTTACGAAGCCGTTGACCAATTGACAAAGGCTGGTCTGGGACAAAGCACAGCCATCGGTATTGGTGGAGACCCAATCATTGGAACGACAACCAAACAGGCTGTCGAATTGCTGATGAACGACCCCGAAACCGAAGCTATCGTTATGATCGGTGAAATCGGTGGTGGTATGGAAGCCGAAGCCGCTCGCTGGATCAAGGCGGATGGTAATCGCAAACCCGTTGTCGGATTTATCGCTGGTCAGACTGCTCCTAAAGGACGTAGAATGGGTCACGCGGGCGCTATTGTGGGTGGAGCCGATGATACCGCAGCCGCTAAAATGGCGATCATGCGTGAATGCGGTATCCACGTAGTTGAATCTCCTGCGCTTATCGGCGATACTATGCTGAAAGCGCTGGGCAAATAAATTTCTAAAGAACACTAGTGAAAGCGCAGAAGACCGGACCGTGGGGTGGTAAAAGAGTGACAAAGAAGCTACTAAGTTGTACAGGATTAGGTACGACTATGCTTCCTCGCTTTTTCTCCTTGCCACAGTCCGCTCTTCTGTTCTTTCTTTTGCTGTTAACACAAGTTGCCTTTCCTCAGACACGTACGGAAGGCATTGGACCGTCCAACCAGTATTACCCCGTTCACGATTTCAGGGATGACTTCCAGGTCTATGACGAGGTAGCTAAAGCGTATGTTCCTTATATCGTCGAGCAGCAGCCCGACCAACGAGCGCTCAGCACATATGTCGATCTGGAAAGTAATCGAAACTACAATTTGCTTGTTTCGACCCAGCAGGACGGGTATCTGTTTATCAACGCAGCACTGAAGCACAAACTGGAGGCCGGAAAATGGTACGTGTTCAGCATCGATAGTTTATACCGTGCCTTTCGACAACCTGAGATCTTTTTGACGATCTATGGGGCTCCTGGCTTAACGAATAAGCAACTATTTATCGGTTATCCTAAATCGCTGACGCAGAAGCCGGTTGTTTTACGTGATGATAACCTGAGCGTACGACCCCGTACGTTTTCCGTTTACGACAATTTTCTAAGCCTGGGATTGTTGTTTCTGCTGGCAACGCACACGTTTCTGTTCTCGTTCTACCACCGGGCTTTTTTACGGTTCTACAGCTTGCGCGATTTGCTTTCACTGCGGGCGCAAGAAGAATCGTTTCTGATTAGCCGTCCATTGAGTGGCACCAACGTCCTTTTTGTGCTTAATCTGAGCTTTGTGGTTGCTTACCTGATGGTGTTCGTGCAGAGCCGTAACCTCGATGTGTTCTTATCCCGACATTTACTGGGTAAACAAAGCCTATGGTCCATACTGGGTGAGTTTGCTATACTGAGTTTCGTAGCGTTTATTACCTTAATGGGAAAATATATAGCCTTAGAGGTTATTGGTGGATTATACAAGCTACAAAGTATCATCAATATCCATTTTTTCAAGGCTTTACAATCGTCGATGCTGTTTTTCACGGTGTTAACGCTGCTGCTGGCTATAATTGCTTATAACACAACGAGTACAACCTGGTCAGAAAGTGCCTTGCTATTGCCTATTTTAATCTTCTACCTGGCCCGTTTGGCCTTTCTATACATTGTCATACGCAGTCTTGAATCTATCAAGAATCTGTATTTATTTTCGTACCTTTGCATCGTTGAATTGATTCCACTCATCATAGGCCTTCGTTTCGCGCTGTGAGAGTGGTTTACAGTTTATAGCTGCGGTTTATGGTTGGTTTTCTGGTCAATTATAAACCAAAGCCATGAACTCAGAACTGACTATTGAAACGAGTTGAGATTCAATGAACGAGACCAGCATGCAATCCACAGAAGACCGGCTAACGAAGGTTAATCGGCTGTTAGTGACCCAATCCCGCCCTGCCGACGAAAAATCTCCCTATTTTGACTTAGTCAGCAAGTACAACATTCAGATCGATTTTCGTCCGTTTATTCAGATACAAGGTGTATCGTATAAGGACTTCCGCCGTCAGAAAATCAACATTCTGGATCACACCGCTATCATCTTCACCAGTCGTAATGCAATCGATCATTTCTTCCGGATTTGTCAGGAAGGACGCGTTGAGGTTCCGGCTGACATGAAGTATTTCTGTATTTCGGAGCAAACCGCCAACTATCTTCAGAAATACATCATCATTCGCAAGCGGAAAATCTTTAATGGCAGCAAGACGGCAACCGAACTGTTCGATCTGATCAAGAAACACAAGAACGAAAAGTTCCTGTTTCCGTGCTCGAACATCCGGCGCAACGACATTCCGGAGTTTATGGATACCAGTAGCCTGCATTTTACGGAGGCTGTTATGTACGAAACGGTCCCAACGGACTTATCGGATCTGGATATTCACAGCTACGATATAATCGCCTTTTTCAGTCCATCGGGAGTCTCGTCACTGATGACAAATTTTCCCGATTTCAAGCAAAACGGAATGCGGATGGCTGCTTTTGGCCCTACTACCGCAAAAGCTGTTACGGATGCTGGCTTAACACTCGATATTGAAGCACCACTACCTAACGCACCGTCAATGACCGGTGCCCTCGATCTTTACATCAAAAAGGCCAACAATTCATAAACAGTTGGTATCTTACGGAGGTTGGTTGTTGGAATAGGGCATTTCCAGTCCTTTTTCCAGCAGCCAACCTTTATTTTTTAGGTTCAATAAAGTTAGCAGTTTCGGCGTTTATTTGTAAACTGCACCGTACGGTTGCAATGATCTTACCAATGCGTATCTTAAATAGACAACAAGTCTTGGCGCAGGTCCCTTTTTCTTTGCTTGTATGATTCGCACACTTTACTCTTTTGCCTTCCTGCTCTTGATGCTTACCGCTCGTTCGGTTGTTGCTCAACAGGAACCACAGCTTAGTATGTACATGTATAATCCGCTCTATTACAACCCGGCTGCTGCTGGATCAGAGGGGGTATCACGCATACAACTGACTCAACGTACTCAGTACCTCGGTTATCAGCCAGTTGGTAACTCTGATCCGGGCGGTGGACAGAACTCACAGATTCTATCATTCAATATGCCATTGGCCCGTATCAAAAGTGGTATCGGCATTTATTTACTGAATGATAAAGTAGGTCCAAATTACAACCAGTCCGTACAAGTGTCGTATGCGTATAGATTAGCGTTAAAAAATGGTACGCTGTCGCTTGGTGTTCAGGCGGGTGCCTTCAACAAAGGGTATGATTACGGTCAGCTTAGACCCGGCGAGGCAGGTGACCCACTCATTCCAACCGGTCGGATCAGTCAGGTCAGACCCGATATCGGAGCTGGTGTGTATTACAATACAACGGATTACTGGTTTGGCGTAAGCGTTAATCACATCAACAAAGCATCGTATACATTAGGTACGGATCGTTCAACCAACCCATTGTATCCAAGCGCTTATCTGACCGCTGGTTATCGACTGGGCATAGGCTATGATATCGACATTCAGCCATCCATTTTGATTCAATACGCCACAGAAGGTGGTATTCGTAATTCAACCGCAACCTTAAACATTATTGGCACCTACGCGAATCGGATTTGGGCTGGTGTTGGCTACCGGTATCAGGATGCAGCTATGATTACTGGTGGTATTAATTTGATGCGTAACAATGCGCTACGCGTTGGCTATTCGCTTGATATGGTCTTGGGAGCAAGCACGAAAAGTGCAACGTCGCACGAGATTATACTGGGTTATGCCTTGCCGTCGCCCGACCCTCGGAAGAAGCCAATTATCCGAACGCCACGCTTTCGGTACTAATTTGATATAAAAATGGATTATTTTAGATTTGTTGCGTTAAATAACAGTCACTAACATTTTGGCAATATTCTTGTTAGGCTGTTTGCAGATGGCTGCTTATTTTTGGAGGAAGTGAGTATAAACAAAAACACCCTTACCAATTGGGAGACAAGCAGTCAAGCAACGTTTTTAAGAAATTCCGCGTAAAGAGAAATCCACATACAATATCTAATCGGATTTTCGTTTTTAGTCTGATCTCGCACAAGAAGAAGGTTAAAAGTCTTATAATGATGAAGTACAACTGGTTTACAGCCAACGCAACCCGAGTGGTAATGGTCGCAGCCGTGATTCTGCTGATGCAAGGTTGCGGCTTTATGAAATCAAAATTTGGTGGTAAGGACGGCAAAGGAGGGGAAGTCGGTGTAACCAATGGAGAAATCACGGCTACGGGTCGGAAAGGTTGGAAGCAACCAACTCCATATGGTATGGTACTGGTTCCATCTGGTTCGTTTATCATGGGGCAAGCCGACGAAGACGTTGCGGCTACTCAGATCAACATGAACCGTCAGGTAACGATCAGTTCGTTCTATATGGACGATGCTGAGATATCGAACCATGAATATCGGCAGTACGTCAACGCGCTGCTGGCTGACTCGGTATCCGTATTGGGTGAAGAGGAAATCATGGCAAAATATTACCCGGATACTACGGTCTGGAAAAACGACTTTACCTATCACAACGGTGATCCAATGCTGGAGCACTATTATGCACACCCTGCTTTCGATACTTATCCGGTCGTAGGAGTTAGCTGGATCGCTGCTAAACATTTCTGTCAGTGGCGGACCAATACGCTTGACGATTTCCGTACGAAAGACGGTGGTTATCGCTCATTTGGCTTCCGTCTTCCATCCGAAGCGGAGTGGGAGTGGGCTGCCCGTGGTGGCAAAAACGGTGCCAAGTATCCCTGGGGTAACCCATACGTTGCCAACGGTAAAGGCTGTTATCTGGCTAACTTCAAGCCTCAGCGCGGTAACTTCGATGCCGACGGTTATCCATACACGGCTCCCGCTACAGCGTACAGCCCGAACGACTATGGTCTGTACAACATGGCCGGAAACGTTGCCGAATGGTGCCGCGACGCTTATGCGGACAACTCAAACGCAGTCGTATGGGATATGAACCCTGATAACCAGAATGCCGATGAACCTCGGAAAGTGGTTCGGGGCGGTTCCTGGAAAGATATCGCTTACTACCTCGAAACGGGTACTCGCTACTTCGAATACGAAGATCAGAAGCGTTCCTACATCGGTTTCCGTTGCGTTATGGACAACCTTGAAGGCCGTGCTGCATCGGGTCGTGGTGGCCGCGTAGGCAAAAGCAAATCCAGCAAAAAAGCATCCGCTAAAAAAGCATAATCGTATCGATGGGTGGTAGACGAGACACGATACTTCTCTACCACATATCTAATTAGCTGGCATTCAACTAAAATCTTAACCACAAAAAGTTAGTTACCTGTTCCAACCAAATCGCTTATCATGGCAGCAGCAAAGTCCACGAATTTCTTTTGGGATCGTTTAGTACCAACCATTTATAGTGCCGGTGCAGCCGTCGTAATTGCGGGTGCCTGGGCAAAGATTACCCACAATGAAGGTTTAGGCTGGCTCTTAACAGCCGGTCTGTTGACAGAGGTCGTTATCTTCTTATTATACGCTGTTCAGAGCTTCACTAACCCAGCAACAGCTGATGACGGCTACGCTTGGGAGCGCGTTTATCCTGAGTTAGCTGATGACTACAAAGGGGAAGCCCGCAAACCAGCTCCACAAACAAACGGTCTGACTGGTAATATGGATCAGATGTTGGCGCAGGCCAAAGTAACGCCTGACGTATTTGAGCGTCTGGGTTCAGGCTTCCGTAATCTGAATGATACGGTTTCGAAACTGACCGATCTGACGGACGCAACTGTTGCTACGAATGATTACGCTCGCAACGTTAAGTCGGCTTCTAGTTCGATCAGTGAGATGAACAAGTCATACGGTACAGCCATTACAGCCATGAACTCAATGGCTGATGCAACGACCGACGCTAAAGATTACCGCGATCAGTTTCAGAAAGTTACGAAAAATATGGGTGCTCTGAATGCTGTTTATGAGCTGGAATTGCAGGATTCCAACAAGCACCTGAAAGCAATGAATGCTTTCTACGGTAGCCTCACTTCGGCTATGGAGAACATGTCAGATGCAAGCCGGGACGCTCAGCAGTTCAAGAACGAAATGGCGAAGTTGACCGGTAATCTTGCTTCGCTCAACAACGTATACGGCAGTATGTTAACTGCCATGCGTGGTAGTCAAAATCAATAGTCTGGTTTACGGTTTGCGGCTGGAGACTATTTCTTACAGTGTAATAGTCTCTGCTGCAAACCGTAACGCTATATTCCACATATCTAATCCCCGTTTTCTACCATAATTTATGGCAGGCACTAAAGAGACACCCCGTCAGAAGATGATCGGGATGATGTATCTGGTATTGACCGCGTTGTTAGCATTGCAGGTAACGTCGGCTATTCTGGAGAAATTTGTATTGATCAATAACAGCTTGGAGCAGTCAACCGGTGCTGTAAGTAAAGTGAACCAGTCAACATTTGACAACATTCGCGCTACGGTAGAAAAATCAGGTAACCGAGCTACTGACCTTGCTATTGTTAAGCAGGCCGATGAAGTCCGCAAATTAACCGCTGACGTTATCGGTGAAGTTGATAAGCTGAAAGAGCAAATTATTGAAGCTGGTGGTGGCCGTGACGAAGCGGGAAACATCAAAAACTTGAGCGAAGAAGAGAAAGTCGCACAGTTGATGATTGGTACGGGCCGTACCGGTGCTGCTTTCAAACTGAAAGACCAACTGAACGGCTACATCGATGCTGTATCGAAGTATGCGGGTACCAAATATCCGGCAATGGCTCTCGATGGCAAAGATGATCCTATCGCTAGCCAATCACCGGATCAGCGTAAGAAGGATTTTGCCGAATTGAATTTTGCTCAGACGCCCGTACCGGCTGCATTAGCGGTATTGAGCCAGAAGCAAGCTGATGTTCGTCGGATCGAAGGTGAAGTGCTGGATGCCCTGGCTAGTAAAGTAGGTGCTCAGGACGTGAAGTTCGACAAAATCATTGCCATGCTGAGCATGGAATCGAAAGTTGTCGTGGCAGGTACGAAGTTCAAAGGACAGATGTTCCTGGCTGCGTCGTCGTCGGGTATTCAACCACGAATGAGCCTGAACGGCGGTGCTGTTCGGATGCAGGACGGTCAGGGTATTGTTGAGTTTACCGCTCAGGGTGGTGCTTACGATAAAAACGGTCTGGCGCGTCGGGTTCTTAACGGTTCGATTGCTTACCAAACAGCGGCTGGTCTGAAAACTGTACCGCTTACTGCTGAATATTTCGTAGCTAAGCCGTCGTATCAGGTTGAAACAGGAACGATGCCGCCATTGTACTTAGGCTGTGCCAATAAACTGAGCATTCAGAGCCCACAGCTAGGAGCGCTTTGGAACCCGAATTTCTCAGCTGACGGTGGTGCTGTGATTCAGTCAGGCGAGAAAGGTAAGATCACAGTTGTGCCTAGTGCTGCAAATCTTTCCCTAAACATTAGCAACAGTGGTAGTTTGCTAGGAACGGAACGCTTCCGGGTTAACCGCGTGCCTCGCCCAACGCTTGAAGTTTTTGTTGGTGGAACACGGGCTAACGACCCTCGTGGAGTCCCTGTATCATCGGCACGGAGCGTTCGGATTCAGGCCGTTGCTGATCCAAGCTTTGCCGCTTACTCACCAGACGATGCCAACTTCCGTACAACCGGGGCTACGGTTTCTTTAGTGCGCGGAACGAAACGTATACAAGCGGTTACAGTGCCCGCCGGTGGTGGATCTATCGCTGGGTTGGCTGCTGAAGCGCAGCCTGGTGATCGATTGGTCATTCAAGTTGATGGTGTGCAACGTCGGAATTTCCGTGGTGAAGTTAGTGATGTTCCAATGGGAAGTACATTGTCGCAAGTTTCGCTTTATTAATGCACTAAAGTGGTTAGCGGTCCGTTAACATACTTGACAACAAATAGTAGCCATGACACAAAGAAGAACGATACGATATGCTGGAGTGCTGGCCGCTGCAACGCTGGCCTTGGCGGGTGGGAGCGCAATGGCTCAAGAGAAAGCGAGCAACGGCACTAACTCGCTGTCCGTTCGTGGAATAAACGAGAACGACATCATGATGAAGAAGACCCTTTGGCGTCGTATCGACCTGAAGGAGAAACAAAATCAGTCGATGTTCTCGAAAAATAATGAGATTTCTAAATATCTGATTGAAGCGGTAAAAGCAGGTCTGATCGATGCCTATACGAACGATTCGTGCACGACGAAGATCACGGCCCAGAAGTTTCATGAAAATATGCTGATTCCAAACACAGGCGGTGGCCTTTCGGAAGAAGAGAAAGCCGCTGGTTTTACGGAAGATGGCAAAAACGGTGCTGCCAACGATGGTTGGGACAGTCCTAAAAAAGACAACAAAAAAGCGGCTGATGATGGTTGGGGTGCTCCCAAGAAAGCCGCTGCCGAACCTGCTGATGATGGCTGGGGTGCTCCCAAGAAAAAATCGACGGTAGCGAAGAACGCAAAAGGCAAGAAAGGAAAGAAAACCGTTGCGGCACCTGTCGAAGTACCCAAAAAAGATACTGTAGCAGTAGCGCAGACTCCTAGTTTTTCGGGCGACGAATATTTTGCGAAGGAGCTAAATATTTTGGAGATCAAAGAAGACTGGATTTTCGACCGGAAGCGTTCGCGTTTGTACTATGACGTGCAGACAGTGACGATGTTACTTCCTGCTGACAAAAACCAGGCTGGTTTTGAGGTGCCAATTGCATCGTTCAAATACAAAGATCTGGATAAGCTGTTCCGTAGCGATCCGAAAAAATTCATCTGGTACAACCCGCAAAACCAGGCTCAGCACAAAAACCTGGCTGATGCCTTCGATCTGCGGTTGTTCTACGGACGCATTACGAAAGTGGCTAACCCTGGTGATCAAGACTTGATCGGTATGTACGGTGATCGGGAAGGCTTATTAAAATCCTACCAGACAGAGTACGAACTGATGGAAACAGAGCACAGTCTATGGGAATACTAAGAAAAAAGCGGGCTTAAACCCGCTTTTTTTGTGAAACACGAAGAGCGACCCTAGTAGGGTCGCTCTTCGTGTTTATTGTTCAATGGTGTCAAAGTAGCTTTTAAGCTTTACGGCACGATCCTTACCGACCACCTCAACGACTTCTTCAAATGATGCTTCACGGATTTTCGTGACTCCTTTGAAGTGTTTGAGCAGCTTGGCCGCCGTCTTCTTACCAATTCCTTCCACGTTTTCCAACTCACTAATCAGACTATTCCGACTTCGTTTGTCGCGGTGATAGGTAATGGCGAATCGGTGCGCTTCATCACGAATTCGCTGGATAAGCTTAAGGGATTCCGACTTTTTGTCGATGTACAACGGTAAGTTATCTTCTGGAAAGTAGATTTCCTCAAGACGTTTGGCGATACCGATGATGGGTACTTTACCGTACAGATCCAACGCTTTTAACGCATCGCAGGCCGCGCTGAGCTGTCCTTTGCCACCATCAATAACAATAAGATCGGGCATGTCCGTCTGCTCTTCCAGTACACGCGTGTAACGGCGTGTAACCACTTCGTACATGCTCGCAAAGTCATTTGGCCCGACAACTGTTTTGATCGAGAAATGCCGGTATTCTTTGTTCGCAGGCTTACCACCAATGAAGCATACCATCGCCGAAACAGGATTCGTCCCCTGAATATTCGAGTTATCGAAGCACTCGATGCGATTGGGTAAATTTTTGAGTTGTAAATCTTGCTTTAACCGGATAAGTACACGGTCTTTTTTGCTGGCGTTCGCTGTCGCTTCGGCGGCTGCCCGTTCCTGGCGCTCCCGCCGGAAGTACAGCACGTTCTTGAGCGACATGTCCAGTAGCTTTTTCTTATCGCCAATCTGCGGAATAGTCACCTCAGCCTGCAAATCGACATCTAACGGGATGTTTGTGATAATTTCTTTTGCCTGGCTACCATACTGCTCACGAAACTCAATAATCATCATCGCCAGCAGATCGGGATCGGTTTCATCAAGCTTCTTTTTTACTTCGACCGTATGTGCCTGGACAATCGTACCGTTGACCACCTTCATAAAATTGATGTAGGCCGCCGAGTCATCAGAAGCAATCGAGAAAACATCGGCGTCGGCAATTTTAGGGTTAACAACCGTCGATTTACTCTGGAAGCGTTGCAACACGTCCATCTTCTCTTTGTACTGCTGAGCTTGTTCAAAGGCCAGATCATTGGCGGCTTCCACCATTCGATTTTTGAAATACTCCTGCGCTGGTTTTAGATTGCCTTTCAGAATGTGGTGGACCTGCTCAATATCTTTGTCGTAGTCAGGTTCGTTCTGCTTGCCTTCACAAGGCCCCTTGCAATTGCCAATGTGGTATTCAAGACAAACTTTGTATTTACCCGCTTCAATGTTCTCCGGAGCCAGGTTGTAATTACAGGTTCTGATTGTAAACAACTGGCTGAACATATCCAGCACCGTATACATCGGCTTAAGATTTGCGAATGGGCCGTAGAATGTGCCTAGTTTGCGATCAATGCGACGAGTCGTAACGACGCGGGGAAAATGTTCGTTCGTGACACAGACAAACGGGTACGTTTTATCGTCCCGTAACAAGATATTGAACTTCGGCTGGTAGCGCTTGATAAGCTGGTTTTCGAGCAGTAGCGCATCGAATTCAGTATGGACAATGGTAAACTCAAGCTTCCGGATCTGGCTTACTAAACGAAGCGTTTTGCGGTCATGTTGCTTCGAGTTCGTAAAGTAGCTGCTAACCCGGTTTTTCAGATCTTTCGCCTTACCCACGTAAATAACCTCACCGGTTGCGTCGAAATAGCGATAAACCCCCGGCTCATGGGGTACTTTGGCAAGTTCTTTTTTGTAATCGAATTCCGGCATAAAGAAAGACCGTCAAGCAAAGTTTGTGAAGCGTATAGTCATTTGCTAACTATGTTCTAACAGACTAGCGGTTAGCTATACAAAAACAACGAATATACAGTAAAGGTTGCCAGTTTAGTACCAACAAAAAGGGCCAGCAAATGCTGGCCCGAACTATTATTGAAGAATCTCGTCTTCGTCCTCTGGTACAACTTTGGGTGGAATGTAGCGCTGAGTCGAATCAATATGGTAACCACCGCAATCGATCTTAAAATTGTTTGGCTTACGGAATGGCTCCGGACGATACTGAGTCAGCGTTGGGTCAGCGTATATCTTTTGCATATACATGCCCCAGGCAGGCATAGCCATGCGTCCACCTTGCCCTAATTCAATCGTTCGGAAGTGAATAGAACGGTCGTCACCACCAACCCACAAGCCCGAAACCAGGTGTTGCGTCATGCCCATGAACCAGGCGTCAGAGTAGTTTGATGTAGTACCTGTCTTCGCGGCAATCTCATTACCTCCTTCAAGGAGTTTGTATTGCGTACGAAGGCGCTGTGCTGTACCATTTGGCTCTTCGACTGCCCCCCGCATCAGATACAGCATCTCATAAGCCCGGTTGGCGCTTATAACTTGGTTAGCGTCGGCGCTAAACGACTTGAGTACGTTCCCGTGTTTGTCCGTTATGCGTAGAATAATCATTGGTCTCACCCGGATACCACCGTTGGCAAAGGCACAATAAGCTGACACCATCTCGTAGACAGACACGTCGCCGGTTCCTAAGCAAAGCGTTGGATTTTCGGGTAAGTCCTTGCTTTGAATACCCATATTGTGGGCGTATTTGATCACTGCTTCAGCACGCGTTTTTTTGATCAACTGAGCACTAACCGTATTGATCGACTGGCCGAGTGCTTCACGAAGCGTGAGACCGCGATAACTGTACCGACCCGTCGAATTTTTCGGTGTCCAGGCGGGGCCGTTGTTGTTATCTTCGCCGTGTAAGAATGTGGTTGGCTGGTCCGTAATCTGGCTGCAAGGCGTAACAAATCCCTGATCCATAGCGGTCAGATAAACGAACGGCTTGAACGTAGAACCCGGCTGACGACGGCCCTGCCGAACGTGGTCAAACTTCATGTGCTTAAAGTTGATCCCACCAACCCACGCTTTCACGTGGCCGTAACGCGGGTCCATCGACATAAAGCCCGTGTTAAGGAGCCGTTTGTAATACCGCATCGAATCAAGCGGACTCATGGTCGTATCTTTCTCATTCCGCCGACCGCCGTACACAAAGACTTTCATCTTGACCGGCTTCCGCATTTCGCTCCAGATCTTTTTTTCGTCGTTGCCGTACGCAGCTTTTAGTTGCTTGTAGCGGGTCGTTTGCTTTGCTCGGGCTTCGATAAAACCGGGTAGTTCCTCGTATTTTTTTGTCTTTGGATTTTTCTTTACCCATGGGTTCCGACCGCGCCAGTGTTCGTAGAATTTCTTCTGCTGATCCCGCATGTTCGCCATCACGGCTTCTTCCGCGTAGGTCTGCATCCGGGAGTCGATGGTCGTATAAATGCGTAGACCGCTCGTATAAAGGTCCAGCTCGGCGTCTGGATTGTCCTCGTTATACTGGTTAATAAATGCTTTGATGTCATCCCGAATAACCGACCGGAAATAAGCGGCCATGCCCGTATTCTGATTCTCGATGCTGAAATCAAGCTTTATTGGCTTGGTTTTGTACGTTACAAACTGCTCTTTGTTCAGAAATCCATACCGTTCCATCTGACTTAGTACCACGTTTCGGCGCTGGAATGCCCGATCTTCGAAAATACGAGGGTCGTAACGGGAAGGGTTCTGCAACATCCCAACCAGTAAAGCCGATTCGTCAACGCTTAGCTGCCAGGGCTCTTTGTTGAAATACGTTTTGGCCGCCGTTTTTATGCCGTATGTATTGTTCCCAAACGATACCGTGTTCAGGTACATCATCATGATCTCCTGCTTGGTATAGTTGCGTTCCAGCCGAACGGATAGAATCCATTCCTTCGTTTTCTCGATGACCGTTTTTAATACAGGAATATTGCCAAGCGCTCCCCGTAACTTCTCGCCCCGCGTATCAAACAGGTTCTTGGCTACCTGCTGCGTAAGCGTACTACCGCCCCCCGAACTGCTGTTGCCAGTAGCGATTCCCTTGATAACCCGGAAAAACGAGCGCGGGTCAATGCCGGAGTGCTTAATGAAACGCGCATCTTCGGTTGCCAGCAGGGCAGACACTACGTTGGGGGAGACTTGCGTTATTTCGACCGGCGTTCGGTTTTCAACGTAGTATTTACCCAACAGTTGGTTGTCGGCGGTGTAAACTTCGGAAGCTTCTTCACTTTGCGGATTCTCCAACGCTTTCAAACTAGGCATTCCGCCGAATAGCCAGAAAACGTTGTAACTAACGGCTACTATGTAAAAAACCATCAGCACTAAACCGAGTAGTGCATACCGCCAGAGATTTTTAATTAGGGTCCGGTACCGACCGGGAGCAAACTCAATCATTACAGGTGTGTAGGGATTTATAGTGTATTGATCGATGACTTATTATCTATAAACGATAGCGCATCGGTTGCCAACAAAAAACTTATTTTCTGTTCGCCGTAATTCGATTAGCGGCATCCTGCATTGCTTTCACGCGTGGGAGCAATGGGCTGGCCGGGTAATCGCGAATAAACTCATTGATGGATTGACGATAAGCATCTACGCCCTGTACTCTTCCGACGAGGATAACACGTAAAAGCGCCAGTTTGTCTTCCAACTGCGTTCCCGCAAACGAACTTAGCGAATTATCCGCACGTGCCAGTGCTTCCGTTACGTTGTTGGCTTGATACAGTTCGTAGATTTGATTGTAAGTTACCAGCGCTTTGGCTTCGCTATCACCCGATTGGGCAACCGTTTTGCCCGCCAACCGTGCATACGATGTGTTTGGGTACTCAGCCAGTAGTTTATCCTTCCAGGAAGATGTTTTACCCAGCTGCTCATTCGACAAATGAAGTAGGTAATACACCTCTGGTTTTTGTAGTGTATTGGGATAACGGGTCAGTAATTGTTCAAATGTCGGAATCGCATCAGCTGGTTGGTTCAACTGAAACTTATACAGCTTGCCGAGTTTATACAACGCGTTTTCGACGCGCTGATTGGCCTGTGCCTGCGCTTCTTTTGTAAACGGAATCTTGGCGTAAAAAGCGTCTTTCTGTGCCTTGCGCCCCGTTGTTGTGGCATTTACCGAAGCCGTTGCGTTAGCAGCATCCTGTTGTTGCAGGGGGGCGTTGGGACTTACATCATTAGCGGAGGTTCCACCATTGAGCGGGCTATTGACCCCTGCAATGGCTTCCGATGCTTCTTTATTACTGCGTCGCCAGTTGTCTTCGATAGGCCGGTTGCCCCAACGTACCGAAAACTCTTGTCTGCCCTGACTTAACGCTACCGGGTTGTATAAAACCCAGCGCTCGTTGGGTTGAAGGTTGGAGTTGGTTGCTCCCGGAACAGCGTTGAAATTGCCGTTGGAAGCGCGTTCTACGATTTGCTGGGCAAGCGCAGCCTGCGCCTGATCCTCCTTTTCTTTTTGCGTGATAACGTTATCCAGCAATTTATCCAGCGCCGTAGGATTCATCTGAGCGAGATTGAGCAAACTGTCCTCCGTACGAATTGTAGTCTGATATTGTACAAATTCATCCAGCGTCTTCTTCCGATTCATCAGAGCGGCATAGTCCGGCGACTGCTGCGGCATCAAAGCCAGAGCGCTGTCGTAGTATACTTTCGCTTTTGAATAGTCCGCTTTCTTTTCGAAATAAAGCTTACCAATTTCCTGATAAGTGTAAGGAATCTGCGTTGTGTTGGCCCCCGCTGCCTGGATGGACTGCCTATAAAAACTGATGGCCTTGTCAATCCGACCGTTACGGGCTTCCAGCAGGCCCATCGTGAAATAAATCTTATCTTTCAGATCCGCATTTTTCCGGTCGTTGAGCATACTCTCGAACGTCTCGGTTGACTGAGCCAGTCGTTTCTGGTCGCCGGTCAGGCCGTTGCTTTGAATCGCATACAGGTTTGCGTAGAAAGACAAATCGTACGTGGGCTGCGATTTCTGAACCTTTTCGTAGTGAGCTATCGCCTTCGCTGGCTGGCCAGTCAGGTCATACAATTGACCCGCGATCAGGTGTAAACGAGCCGTGGATTCGCCTTTTTTCAACGCCGGAAAAGTTGCATCCAAAATACCCGCAGCAACGGCGTATTCACCTTTCCGCTCGTGTATGTACGCTTTCGTAATGTAAAAGTCGCGGGTATTGGCTTTGTTGAGAGGCTGCGTCCGTAGGTACTCTGCTACATTTAGCGCATTGGCATAGTCACTGGCTTCGGTGTAAGCACGCATTAGGCCAACCAAAGCCTCGTGCTTATCGTCTTCACTGGTACCTTTGGTATTTACGTACTTAAAGACGTCAATAGCATTCGGTAAATCCTGCTTGAGCAGGCGTGCCCGGCCAATGAGAATATACGCATTATCGAGCCATTTGCTGTTCTGATGGCGTTCTGGAATAAGCGATGCTTTTTTGATGGCGTCGTCGAGCTGAGGTTTTACGGGCATCGACAGCATCGAATCTACGGGCAACAGAATCGGTAAGAGCTGGCTGTAATTTTCCTGCCGGGTCTTGAACAGGATTAATTCGGCTTCCTTTATTTCGTCGCGGGCAATTACGTACGCGTTAAAATGGGCCGTCAGATTATGGTAACCCTTACTGATTGGCTTTGTGCTGTACTGCGAACACGAAACCAGCCCACCGGTCAGCAGCGCAAGGACCGTTAACAATACTAGGAGCGGGCGGTTACGGAAATAGCGGGACATTCGGGAAATAATACGTAGTGACTCGTATCTCAAAACGTTTCTATCTGGGGTGGCCGTATGAACGTTAGCCCAAATTAACGAATTTTGCTTTTTATATCGTATAGAACTCCTGAATTCTGTGGAAAAGGACCCTGAACAATCGCCAGAAAACCGCCCGTCAACGCCCGATGGTCCGCTAAAGAGCGCTTCTGAAAAAACAACCTCTTTTGTCCAGTATAGTGGTATTGCGTTTCAAATGCTTGGCACGATCGGTTTAGGGGTCTGGGTCGGCTTGAAACTGGATGAATGGCAGGGTAACAGGCGACCGATCTGGACCGTTGTTCTGTCGCTAACGGCTATCGGGGCATCGCTGTACTTATTTATTCGTCAACTAACCAGAAAATAATTTATTGGCGGCAATCGCTTGCTGGTAGCTCCCTGCTGCCTGCTTTTTTGCACTGTGCTTTATGCTTCGCTCTGTAATACTCACAATCCTTTTAGCAATTGTATTTTTCGTAGCCGAAAAATTTTCGGCGGCATCTTGGCTACATCCCAGTTGGAAAATTTTACTACTTTTCTTTTTAGCCATGTCTTTTCTTACACATCGCATGGTGGATGCTGGTTTACAAGGTAATCGCGAACGATTTGTTCCGCTGTACTTAGCTGCAACAGTTGCCCGTTTATTGCTTGGTCTTGCTTTTGTCGGGTTTTTCCTATATCGACACATCGAACAACGCCGTACGTTCATTTTTGACTTTCTTGTACTATATATATTTTACACATGCTTTGAGATTTGGGCCCTTACTCGTAACTTGCGACGCGATTCGTAAAAACGATCTGTCACATCCTACAATGAGTTCGTTGATTAATAGATTTTTATTGGCTATAGCTCTTGTTATGAGCTCGTTAGCTTTTGTACACGCTCAGGAGGAAGGCCACGAGGGTGAAGTGCCGGGAGAGCACGGCAAGAAAGAAGGCTTCAATGTGGGCGAAATGATTATGCACCACATCAAAGACGAACATGGCTGGGAGTTTGCCCACGGTGTTACGCTTCATTTGCCTGTTATTCTTTATTCGCAGGATCGGGGAGTAGAGGTCTTTTCGTCGTCAAAACTGGCTAATGGAAACGTTCACAATGGCTATAAGCAGGAACATGGTAAAATCCACCGTGTTGACGAAGCTGGCAAAGTAGATCACGAAGCCAAAGTCTATGACTTTTCTATTACGAAGAATGTAGCATCGCTTTTGTTAAGTGCTACGATCATGTTGCTGATCTTTCCAGCCGTTAGCCGGGGTTACGGAAAAAATCAGGGGAAAGCACCCAAAGGAATCCAGTCATTCTTTGAGCCGATTATTCTGTTCGTTCGCGACGAGATTGCCAAGTCGAGCATCGGGCCCCACTACCACAAGTATCTTCCCTACCTGCTGACGCTGTTTTTCTTTATTCTGATAAACAACCTGTTAGGTCTTTTGCCGGGTTCTGCTAACCTGACTGGCAACATTGCTGTGACGCTGGTACTGTCAGTAATTACGTTTCTGATCGTAACATTCAGTGGTAACAAGCATTACTGGCTTCACATCCTCAAACCAACGGGTGTACCTGTTGCGTTGCTACCTGTTATGATTCCGGTTGAGATTGTCGGCGTATTTATGAAGCCAATCTCCCTGATGATCCGGTTATTTGCCAACATTACAGCGGGTCACATCATCATTTTGAGCTTGCTGGGGTTGATTTTTATGGCCAACCATCTGGCCGGTGCAAGTACGAGTCTGGCGATCAGTCCTGTCGTTCTTTTCTTTGCACTGTTTCTAAACCTGATCGAGCTACTGGTTGCCTTCCTGCAAGCGTTTATTTTCACGCTGTTGACGGCTATGTACATCGGTAGTGCCGTTGAAGAGCATCATGAAGCTGATCATGGTATCGGCCATGAAACAACTTCTGAGTTAGGTTAATTGAGTATATCATCCGAATCAATCGGGTGGTCTTTTTGAGTTGCAATCTTTTGTTTTACTAATAAATCCGTTTGACGTTTATGTTCGCAATGTTGTTTGCTCTGCTGTTAGAAGCTACGGGTAACATCGCCGTAATGGGAGCCGCTCTTGGTTCTGGTTTAGTTGCTATTGGTGCAGGTATGGGTATTGGCCGGATTGGTGGTAGCGCCATGGAAGGTATTGCTCGTCAGCCAGAAGCAGCGGGTCGTATCCAAACTGCCATGCTGATCATCGCGGCTCTGATTGAAGCCGTGGCTCTGTTCGCAGCCGTTATTTGTCTGCTGGTCGCTACGGCTTAAGCAGCATCTGAATTGAGTAGGCTGGTCGCATTAGGCGCTGGCTTCACTACTCGCCTTTTTCTGGAAACCGTTCGCTTGTTTGGGGTTGCCGATAAGCGAACGGTTCCTAACAAAAGATTGATAGACGTTGTCGGGAATGAACATAAACTGACATTCTGCATAACGATTTTAACGAACTGAAATAAACAATCCCAATATATAGATCCATGGATTTGCTCACTCCCGATCTTGGTTTACTTTTCTGGCAGGTAGTCGTTTTCGTTCTCCTGTTCCTGATTCTTCGCGCCTTTGCCTGGAAACCCATCACGGAAAGCCTGTATGAGCGCGAAAACAATATCCAAAGCGCACTTGACTTGGCTGAAAAAACCCGTCAGGAAATGACCGCCCTTAAAGCGAACAACGAAAAGCTGCTCGTTGAGGCTCGTGCTGAGCGCGAGGCTATTCTGCGTGGTGCTAAGGAAACGGCTGATAAAATGCTCGCTGAGTCGCGCGATAAAGCAGCTTCTGAAGGTCAACGGATTCTCGAGCAAGCGCGTGAAGCAATGCAAAACGAACGTCAGGCGTTGATAACCCAAATGAAAAAAGAGGTTGTTACGCTTTCGATTGATATTGCCGAGAAAGTGCTTCGTAAAGAGCTTAACGATAAAGCTGCGCAGGAAAAACTGGTTAGCGATCTGGTATCAAATTCAAGACTAAACTAAATGAGTGATGAGCTATCAGAGTTAGGTCTGTAGTTTACCACTTACGATTATATCTATGGCAGTCGCTACTGTAGCCGCCCGCTATGCAAAATCACTTCTGGATCTAGCTCAGGAGCAAGGCATAACGGAAACGTTATACAAAGATATGCAGCTCTTCAAGCAGACGGTTGATCAAAGTCGGCCCCTTCTGTTGATGCTGAAAAACCCCATCGTTCGGTCGGAGAAAAAAACAGCTGTGTTAAAAGCGGCTTTTGAAGAACGGCTCAACCCAGTAACGATGTCGTTTCTGCAAATCATCACAAAGAAGAACCGCGAGCCAATCATGGACGCGATTGCAGAAGAATTCATCCGCCAGTATGACCGTTTGAAAGGAGTAGAGCGGGCAAGCATTATCACAACCGTTCCACTTACGGACGCTTTGCGGGAGCAATTCAAAGCAATGGTCCTAAAAACTACGGGTGGTAAACTGGTTGAATTAGAAGAAAGAATCGATCCAAAACTGATCGGTGGCTATATTCTACGCGTCGGTGATCAGCAAATTGATGGCTCGATCCGGAATCAATTGAACGAACTCCGCTTGCAGTTTCTGAACTAGCTCATTAAACCGCGTTACAGTCGGTTCAATATATTTTCTTAAAAAGCCGCTTTCCATCGTGGAAAGCGGCTTTTTTGTTGGTTCTCGATCAAGAATGAACGGCTTTGACCAACTTCAGGTGCGTACGCTTGAATGACTCGCGTTCGTAAAAGCGGATTGTATCCAGGCGTTTTTGATTCGTTGTCACTTCCAGATTGACAAATTTTTCGCGAATAGCGATATCATATAAAGCCGCTATGAGTTGATGACCAATTCGCTGGTTGCGGTAATCTTCTCGAACAAATAACTCCTGAATTTCTCCGACTTTACCGGTATGGTGAAGTAAGTATTGAATGTGACAACTCACAAAACCCACGCGTTCGCCAGCCGCTTCGGCGATCAAATAGTGAATCAGCGGGTTTTGTAAGTTCAGATCGAATACCATCTGAAATTGGGGCCAATTAAGTGTTTCTGTCTCTAATTCACACAAAAACTGGTAGACCGTAGTAGAGTCGTGCTGGGTCGCCGATCGAATAATAAGGCTGGTTGATGGAGTAGGATTAAGAAGCACGGCTGTTTTGGGTATTGTTGGCGAATTAGTACTTGCCAAATCTACACGCAGTTCGTCAAACAGCAATTTCTCAGCCACGAAAGGTTTGCGCAGCCTGATAAATCAACGGAGTTCTGATCCAGGCATTTGTCGATTCAATAGCCTGATTGATAGCTGGCAAAGCAGGGAATTACTCGCTGTAACATCATTCATCTTTAATTCTGTCCGTAAAATTATTTACGAATGAATAAATTAAAATAGTTAAAAAATATGTTATATAGATGCAATATCATTAGATTTACTCGTAGTAGTAAGTGCTTAACCGTAACTTTAATTTTGCTTATGAATGCTTTGACTGGGTTCACTCAGCCCAAGAGCGCGCATAAAGCTGCGCTTAATCCTCCCGCAACTCCATTATTAACCATTGACCCGTATACGAGTATATGGTCGTTCGGTGATCAGCTTAATGGGGATGCTACCCGCCACTGGACAGGGCAACCTCAACAACTAAACGGACTGATCCGGGTTGACGGACGAACGTTTCGATTCATGGGAAATCCGTCGTTCACGGGTGAGACCATTGTTCCCTCGGCGCAACGGCAAACTTATCAGGCCCGTTACCTAACCAATAAACCCGCTTCCGATAGCTGGACTACGCTCGACTTCGACGATAGCCAATGGAATGTCGGCGAAGGTACGTTTGGTAGTCGAAACGGTGACCATACTCCGTGGTCAACACCGGATATTTATGTTCGGCGTATTGTTACGTTGGATCGTGTGCCCGACGGCCCGCTCCTGGTCGATGCGATTCAGAACGACAATTACGAGCTATTTATCAATGGTGAGCGGATGACAAAAGTAAGCGGTGTTTCGGCGAATTACCGGCTGACCCCTACGAATCGAAAAGCCTCTGACGTGTTACGTAAGGGACAGAACGTCATTGCGTTTCACAGCCAGAACATGTCAGGACCGGGTTTCGTCGATCTTGGCCTAGTGGAAGAACGGGTACTAAATTACAAACCAGCAACGCAGACGGGTCGCCGGATGACAGCGACGCAGTCGGAATACACGTTTGTGGCTGCGGGTGTCGAACTGACGGTTACATTTATGGCTCCGTTGCTGATGACTAATCTGGATGTATTGTCGAGACCCGTGCAGTATGTCAGCTACCGCGTACGGTCTACCGACGGCAAAACCCATGATGTACAATTGTATTCGGATGCCTCAGCTGAATTGGCTGTTAACTCGCCGGATCAGCTAGTGACCTGGCGACGTGGTCGCGCGGGGCGGCTCGATTACATGCGGGTTGGTACCGCCGAGCAGAAAGTGCTGGGTCGAAAAGGTGATGATGTTCGTATCGACTGGGGACACTTGTACATCGCGTCGCCCATTGAGCCAGGTACGAGTCGGCGGATTGGGTCGTTAGCGAGTGCTTTAAATCAGTTTGAACGCGAAGGACGGGTGACGGATTTGCACGAACGAATGCCTCGTCTGGTAAGCGATAGCCTGCCCGTGTTGGCAACAAGCATGGAGCTCGGCACAATCGGCAACAAGGCAGTCGAACGGCACTTACTTGTCGGCTACGATGATATTAAATCCGTTGAATACTTCGGGCAACCACTCAATGCGTGGTGGCGTCGCTACGGAAACATGTCTATGGAACGGGCGCTGGAGGATGCCGATGCAGACTATGCCAAAGTAAAAATTCAATGCGACACATTCGATAAGCAACTTTATACCGACGCGCTCAAAGCGGGTGGAACGACGTATGCCGAATTGTGTGTGCTGGGTTATCGGCAGGCAATTGCAGCGCATAAGCTGGTAGCTGGTTCTAACGGTGAAGCGTTCTTTTTCTCGAAAGAGAATTTCTCGAATGGCTCAATCGGCACTGTGGATGTAACGTACCCATCGGCTCCGCTCTTTTTGCTGTACAATCCGCTGTTGCTGAAAGGAATGATGGAACCCATCTTTCAGTATTCGGAGAGCGGAAAATGGAACAAGCCTTTTGCGGCTCACGACGTGGGAACGTATCCGCTGGCCAACGGCCAAACCTACGGTGAAGATATGCCCGTTGAGGAGTGTGGTAACATGCTGATTCTAACGGCGGCTATCGCTGCGGTTGAAGGAAATGCGAACTATGCCAAGCAGCACTGGGCAACGCTAACAACCTGGACCGATTACCTAATCAAAGAAGGGTTTGATCCGGCTAATCAGCTGTGTACCGATGACTTTGCCGGACACATTGCCCGCAACGCAAACCTGTCGGTAAAGGCAATTATGGGCATTGCCAGTTACGGCTATTTAGCGGGGCGGCTAGGCGACAAGCTTCGGGAAAAGGAATACATCGACATCGCTCGTGATCTGGCCCGAAAGTGGATGAAACTTGCCGACGACGGTGATCAATACACGTTGACGTTCGAAAACAAAGGAACCTGGAGTCAGAAGTACAATCTGGTTTGGGATAAGCTGCTCAAACTGGAGATTTTCCCAAAAGAAGTAGCGCAGAAAGAGATTGCGTACTACCTGACCAAACAGCAGCCTTTTGGTTTACCACTCGATAGCCGCAAGACATACACAAAATCGGACTGGATTATCTGGACGGCAACTTTGGCGGATCGTCCGGCTGATTTTAACGCGTTAATTGCGCCTGTGCTGCGTTTTGCGAACGAAAGCCCCGACCGGATTCCGCTGAGCGACTGGCACGAGACTACCGATGGCAAGCACGTTGGTTTTCGGGCGCGATCAGTTGTCGGCGGTTACTACATCAAGATGCTGGAACAGAAATTAAAATAAAAGGCAACGGCTTTTCTCACCGATGCAGGCGAATCAGGGAGAACCCTTATTGACTTACATCGGTGAGAAAGTAAACCATAAGCTGCTTACTAGCGCAACCATTAATAGCGCTGCAATTGGTCAGACTCAAACACGTGTTTACCGACTAATCCCTCTTGCGTATTGGTTAGCATGGCATTGGCTACTTTAGCCGCTTCGACTCCCTTGTATTTTGCCGGAATAAGTGGGTTGAATAACCGCATAGCTCCTTCCGCCAGCCGTTCGCCAAAGCGCGTTTCGCTTCGATTGCCGAGCAGAAGCGAAGGCCGAAAAATCAATAGCGTTGGGTAATTCAATGCGGTAAGGTCCCGTTCAACCTCTCCCTTGACGCGATTGTAAAAAAACGTTGAGTTAGTATCAGCTCCCATTGACGTAACAATGGCCAACTGTTGAGCGCCATTTGCCAGACCTGATTGGGCAACGTCCAATGAATACTGGTAGTCTACTTTACGAAAAGCGTCTTTTGAGCCCGCTTTTTTCATCGTTGTACCGAGACAGCAAAAAATATCGTCGGCTTGCGTAAGGAGTCCGTTCGGGTGGTCAAAATCGAAGACGACCTCCTGCAATCGGGGGTGCTGCCAGCCGAGTGACTTCCGAACCAGGACTTTTACTTTTTCATAGAAAGGGGAATCGATCAAACGGTGGGTAAGCAAATTGCCGATAAGCCCGGTGGCACCAAGTACTATGGCTGTTTTGGGAGTAGGTGCTATCATGTCAAAGAGGATATTTTTGCTAAATTAGTCGCGCTTTAAGCAGATGTAGATACTTACTGCTGAAATCTATTCTATGCACCACACCTTTTATCGAACAAGTAGTATTCTTGCGCTAGTCGCTATTGTCGCACTAGCGGCCTTTCGTTTTGCTAATAACGATGATTTTGTCAACGAAGTACTGGCCAAGTTTCAGGCTTACAATCTGCAACGACCCGTTGAAAAGGTCTATCTGCACACCGACCGGGACACGTATCTGACCGGAGAGACGATCTGGATGAAAGGCTATGTGTTTAACGGAAATACGCACACTGCCGACACCATCAGTAAAGTACTTTATGTAGACCTGATTGACCCTACCGCTCGCCGTGTTCGGCAGCGCCTGCAACTCCGGTCTAGCAGCAGTTACGCGCCCGGTCAGCTCTTACTGCCGGATTCGCTGGCTTCGGGAACGTACATGGTGCAAGCGTATACGAACTACATGCGCAACTTTCCGGAAACGTATTACTTCAGAAAAACGCTGACCATTCTAAAAGCCGATGGCTCAACCGCTTCGACAGCCAGCAAATCGGCTTCTCCCGACCGACTCGACGTACAGTTTTTGCCCGAAGGGGGCCAACTGGTCGAGGGGCTGGAAAGCCGGGTGGCGTTCAAGGCACTAGAGGCATCGGGCCGTGGCTTACCCGTAGAAGGATTTGTCCTCAATACTCGTAAAGACACGATCACGGGACTGGCCAGTACGCAGCTTGGTGTAGGCTTTTTTACGCTGAATCCCGAAGCTGGTCAGACGTATACGGCCTTTGTTAAACGTCTTGGTAGCGGGCAGTTTACCGCATATCCATTGCCTGACGTACAAAAGGAGGGTGTCGTGATGCAGGTCGATAACATAAGTAACAAAGACAATATCCGGGTTTATCTGCGGCACAACAAAGCTATAACGGATCCTCCTGCTACGATGACACTTTTTGCGCAGACGCGTGGTCAGGTTGTGCAGGTCGCTAAAGTGCCCTTAGCCAAAAGAGGTGCGTTGGTGCAGTTACCCAAGGCCGAATTTCCGCAGGGAATCGCCCAACTGACATTATTTGATGAAACCAGTAAACCAATCTGTGAGCGGCTAATATTCGTCAACAAAAATGAGCAGATCAATATTACGCTATCGCCAAACAAAACATCGTACAAAAATCGTGAAAAGGTAGAGCTGAGTATTTCTACCACAGGCAGCGATGGCAAGCCGGTTGCGGCAAACCTATCGCTGGCAGCCGTTGACGCTCGGTTGGCTCCGGAGATCGACTCAAATAGCGCCAGCATTGTATCGCATCTGTTGCTTTCGTCGGATTTGACAGGAACGATTGAGCAACCCAGTTACTATTTCAATCCAAAAAACGAAGATCGCTGGCGGCAGTTGGATCTGCTGCTGATGACTCAGGGCTGGCGACGTTTCGTCTGGGCCGACGTGCTGGCCGGTACTATTCCTCCGGTCAAATACCCGATTGAGCAGGGCTTGTCATTAACGGGACGCGTGGTTCGTCCGAATCAGAAAGATATTGGCGGTAAAGTGAAATTGACCTTTGTACTATCCCGACGCGATAGCACGCGCGATTTTCTGACGGGTGATACGGATGAGTCAGGATATTTCGGTGCTTACGATCTCGATTTTACCGATACCACTACGGTACTAATCCAGGGTGTAAAAGGAAAAGCTAATCGCGATTTGGCAATATCGCTTGATCAACTATTGACCCCGACGGTTACCATCACGCGCGTACCTTACAATCCATTTGAGTTCAGACGCGACGAATTGGGTGAATTTATCAAACGCACTCGGGAGTATCAGGAGATTGAAGAGCAAATCCGGCGAAACCGGGAGGTATTGCTTCAGTCGGTGACCGTGAAAGCCAAAAAGTTCAAAGAGCGAGACTCACGGGTCATTTACGGTACGCCGGATGCAAGTGTTAAGTTTGATCCGATGAATACCGCTGGTCGAATAACGATCCTCGACGTGATTCAGGGGCGTATTGCGGGTGTACAGGTAATGGGCTCTGGCCTGAGCGCGCGGGTTCAAATACGGGGAGCGGCTAATTTCGGTGGGGCGGTTGAACCGCTCTTTGTGCTGGACGGCATGCCGGTAGACATGCAAACCGCCATCAATATTCCCGTCAATGACGTTGACCAGGTGGATGTTCTGAAAGGAGCGTCGGCCAGTATTTATGGGTCACGGGGAGGGGGCGGAGTCATTTCCATTTTAACCAAGCGGGGGTCGCCAAACTACGATCTGGCGAAGGAAGCTGCGCCCGGAACGTTGGTTGCTAAACTACCCGGATACGCGCCCGTTCGTGCGTTCTACTCACCGCGTTACGACGACCAAAGTAAGAAAACGGAACAGGAAAAGCTGAATGCTGCCCGACCCGATTATCGAACTACGCTATTCTGGTCTCCGCTCATCCAAACGAACGCGGAAGGCAAGGCAACCGTATCTTTCTTTACCTCCGATGCCAAAACGAATCTTCGGTTACGAGCCGAAGGGGCAACGATAAGTGGTATGCCGGGCATGGCGCAACATAGAATCCAGGTAGACTAACTATCTGAACGCTGAAAAAGCCGTATGCCATATCTTGGAGATATGGCATACGGCTTTTTCAGCGTTCAGCGTAATTGATAAACTTTACACAGCGCCCAGAATCTTCATATTGATCGGGTCCCAGCTAATCGCTTTCTTTTGCGCAAAGCTCATGTTGCCGCACTGTGTCGGACCACAGGCACGCAGACCGAAGGTAGCATCTTCGACGTTCGGTGCTCCTGTCCGAATCGAGTTGAAGAAATTCGCAAAGTGCTCGTAACGGTCTCCCTTGTAATCTTTGGGGAATGAATACTTAAATTCTTTCGGACCTTCCAATTCCGGACGGGAAGGATACATTTTCGCGTATTCCTTAACGAACAACTCTTTCTGATCTTTCGGGAAGTTATCGATAGACATACCCGGCGCTTTCGGGAATTTATTGCGGTGAACTGTCAGGCTGTCAAAACCAAGCGACAGGTCTCCTTCCGTGCCGACAATCCGAACCAGGTAATTACCACCCCCGCCATCAACGAAATTTGAGCGAGTCGTAAGGTTAAACTCGGGATGTTCCGCCGTTTTCGGATAATCGTAGATACTTAACTGAATGTCCGGCACATCGCGACCATCTTTCCAATAGCGCGTACCTCCGCTCGAATACACGCGGGTTGGTCCTTTCGAGCCCGTGATGCAATGTAGCGAGGTTAGCAGGTGGACGTACAGATCACCCGCAATGCCGGTGCCATAGTCTTGGTAATTCCGCCACCGGAAAAAACGGAGCGGGTCCCAGGGGCGTTTGGGCGCGCTACCAAGGTACGTATCCCAGTCAACGGTCTGGGGCGACGCATCGGGGGGGATAGAATATTGCCAGGCACCCATTGCGCTGTGTCGGTCGTAGATGGCTTCGGCAAAAACTAGTTCACCAATGTCACCCGCTTTCATCAGTTCACGGGCTTTGGCAATCAGCAGTGAACTGGCGAACTGGCTGCCGACCTGAAACACTTTACCGGTTTCTTTGGCCACTTTAATGAGCGTATGCCCATCTTCGAATTTTTGCACCATTGGCTTTTCGCAATACACGTGCTTGCCTTTGCGCATGGCGTCGGTCGATATTTTTTCGTGCCAGTGGTCGGTGGTACCGTTGATGATAGCGTCAACGTCTTTACGCTCTAGTATTTCCCGGTAGTCCTTGGTAACGGGTAACTGTTCACCCCAAAGTTCGCGGGCCCGACGAAGACGACCATCGTACAGATCGCAGGCTGCAACCATTTCGATACCATCGACCATCAGCGCCGTTTGCGTATCGCCAATGCCCATGCCGCCCGTACCAACGAGGGCAATTCGGATTTTGTCATTAGCCGCTGTGCTGGAGTGGCTTTTTATCAGGTCGAGGTATTGAGGGATAGGAGTCGCGTTGGGCTTCGCCAAGGCAACGGGAGAAGCGGCAGCGGCTGTACCGGCAATACCGAGGGTCTTCAGAAAAGATCGGCGGGAACTTTGCCCATTTGTCTCCGATGAAACCGCCCGTTTGTCGTTTTTCATGCTAAAATAGATTGAGGATTTATGAAGGGTAAAACGAAGATTACGCTGACAACCAGCATCAATCCTGTTGAATGAATCGTCTGTAAAAATAAACGAAGTCTCGATTAATTTTTTAAATAATTTAATAATTAAAAAACTCGCCAAAAACACCTTGTTCACGTGGCTATACTCCGTCACTTTCGTAATCTTGCTCTTATTCCTACAAAACCCGATTATTCAATGAAATCATTCATACTGACTTATTTGATAGCAACGGCGCTTGGTCAGAGCCTGGCGCAGCCGACTCCTTACCCGACTATCGGGCAGATTGTACGGCTCGACCCTCGACTTGATAAACTACTACCAAAAGATGCCCGGATTGAAGTACTGGCCAGCGGCTTTATGTGGACGGAAGGACCCGTCTGGGTAAGAAATGGAAAGGCTGCCGGTGGTAATTTTTTGTTATTTTCCGATGTACCGCAGAATACGATTTATAAATGGACCGAAAAAGAAGGGGTCACACCCTTTCTAAAACCATCGGGCTATACAGGTTTAGGCGTTTACGGCGATGAACCTGGTTCCAATGGACTAACCGTTGATGCGAACGGGCGGCTCATCGCCTGTGAACACGGTGACCGGCGCGTAACGGCCATGCCACTGGATGGAGTCGGCGGGAAGCGTACCCTGGCTGACAATTTTAACGGTAAACGCTTCAACAGCCCTAATGATGTTGTCGCGCATTCGAACGGGAGTTATTATTTCACCGATCCGCCGTACGGAATGCCTAAAAAAGAAAACGATCCCAGTCGCGAAATAAACGAGTTTGGTGTGTACCGGATTGGTCAGCAGGGAGCGGTGTCGATGGTCGTTAGCGATCTGACCCGGCCCAACGGTATTGCGTTGTCGCCGGATGAAAAAACGCTATATGTAGCTCAGTCAGATCCAGAACGGCCCGTTATTATGGCTTACCCCCTGCAAGCCGATGGCTCCGTTGGTAAGGGGCGGGTTGTGTTTGGTGCTGACGGGTTAAAAAAGCAAGGGTTGTCGGGCGGTTTCGACGGAATGAAAGTGGATCGCGACGGAAATATCTGGACTACCGGGCCGGGTGGCGTATTGGTTCTTTCTCCTGCGGGTGAGTTTCTGGGGCATATCAAAATTGGTGGGGCCACGGCCAACTGTGCCTGGGGCGACGATGGTTCAACGCTCTATATAACAGCGGATATGTACCTCTGCCGAGTAAAAACGTCCGCCAAAGGATGGTAAGATTTATGGATGAAATAGGAATGATAAAGGATGCTAAAATGACTTAGTTTACTTCAACGTTTATCATGCATAGTTCGTGATTAAAGCACTAACTTTGTATAGAGTACGTAGCTTGAAGTAAGTATATATTCTCATGTTGGAGAATCGTAAGTATGTCATTATCGGCGTTTTCTGTCTTGTCGCACTGACGTATCTGGCCCGATTGTTTTATTTGCAGGTCCTTGACGATACCTACTCGCTGGGAGCGTCGAAGAATTCGATTAAGCGAGTCATCGAAATACCCTATCGCGGGCAGATTTATGACCGCAACAACAAACTGATCGTTTACAATACTCCTGTTTACGATCTGTACGTAACGCCCAAGCAGGTGCGTATTCCGGATACGGTAGCGTTTTGCCGAATGATGGACATTACTCGTTCTGACTTTGACAGTATTATGGGGCTGGCGAAGATTTACTCCCCGGTTAAACCATCGCTGTTCTTGCGTCAGCTGTCCAAGGAAGATTTTGCCCGGATTCAGGACGCGTTGGTGGATTACCGTGGTTTTGAACCTGTGATTAGCTCTATGCGAACTTACCCTGCGCATACGATGGCTAACGCGTTGGGATACGTCAGCGAAATCAGCAAAAAGAAACTCGAAGAACAGGATATTCCGTATTACCGGCAGGGCGATTATATCGGTAACAACGGTTTGGAAGAACAGTACGAAGAGCAATTGCGGGGCAAACGGGGCGTCAAATTTATGATGCAGAACGTGCGTGGGGTGAACAAAGGGTCCTGGAAGAACGGGGCTTTCGACACGCTCGCCGTTGCCGGGCAGAACCTCATTACGGGCATCGATGTAGAGGTACAGGGGTACGCCGACAGCCTGATGCAAAATAAAGTGGGAGCGGTGTTAGCCGTAGAGCCATCGACAGGGGAAATTCTGGTTTCGGTTTCAGCGCCGACTTACGACCCGAATCTCTTGTCGAGCCGTTATTTTTCAAAGAATTACCGCGCCTTAGTCAAGAATCCGTACAAGCCGCTGATCAATCGGCCTATCATGTCCAGCTACCGACCGGGATCGACGTTTAAGCTTATTCAGGCGCTGGTTGCTCAGCAACAGGGATCGCTTTTTCCAAATACGGTTTACGGTCATGCTGGATCGCCGATGCGGTGTCACTGCCGGGGTGGTAACAACTTGCGCGGAGCCGTGCAAAACTCCTGTAATCCTTACTTCTACTACGTCTTCCGGAAGTTTTTGTATTTCAACGGCGAAAGCAACGTATTCAAAGCGTCGGCAATAGGCTTGCAGCAGTGGCACGATATGGTCGAAAAGTTTGGTATCGGCTCTCGGCTAGGCGTTGATCTACCAAGCGAACGCAAAGGAAATCTACCCACGCCTGAGTACTATGACAAGGCGTACCGGGGTGCGTTGCGGTGGAAGTTCTCGAACGTTTACTCGCTGAGTATTGGTGAAGGTGAGTTATTGATCAGCCCGCTCAAACTGGTCAACCTGGCGGCAACAATTGCCAACCGGGGTTGGTACATTACCCCGCATTACATTAAAGGTTTCGAAAAGGCGGGGGCTGGTGTACCCAGTGAATACCACGAACGCCATGAAACCGGTATTGACTACAAATATTACCTGCCCGTTATTGACGGAATGCGCGGAGCGGTTGCCAATGGTACCGTGACTCCGCTGGCGAATATTGCCGGGATTGATCTTTGCGGAAAAACGGGCACGTCGCAGAACGCGAAGTTCGGCCACAAGTTCGATCACTCGATTTTTATCGGGTTCGCCCCCATGAATGACCCTAAAATTGCGGTGGCTGTTTTTGTCGAAAATGCCGGATGGGGTGGTAAGGCAGCAGCATCCGTAGCGGCTTTGGTTGCTGAACGATATCTGAAACGGATAACCGAAGCAAAAAAACTCGAAGCGCAGGTGCTGGCCTCCAATTATTTGCCACCCGCCAACTTTCTGCTAACGCCGAAAAAACCGGCCCCTTCGAAAAAGGATACTGTACAGAAGGAACCCAAGCCAGTACCGTCTAAACCATTCATGACCTTTACAAAGCCAAGGTCAACAACGGCCACAGCGACGGTGAGTGGCTATTAAATAAACGTTCGCTTTTCGAGTTTATAGAATAGCGTTAGCTGCTTCTTCTTTATAAAGTCAATAGATAAACAATACCCAAAAGTGTCTCGTAATAACGATCTATTTACTCAGGACATCGACTGGCTAACCTTAGTGCTGTACCTAGGCTGCGTCACTATGGGATGGCTCAATGTGTACGCTGCCGTTTACAGTCCTGAGGATCACACCAGTCTTTTCGATATGACGACCAATGCCGGTAAGCAGATGATGTGGATCTGTACCACGGTCATTCTGATTATCTGTATCATGGTTGTCAACCATAAGTTCTTTGATTCGTTCGCGTACTTGTTTTACGCGTTTATGATTCTGATGCTACTGCTGGTATTGGTGGCAGGAGCCAACATCAAAGGGTCACACTCCTGGATTAAGTTTGGCGCATTTCAGATCCAGCCCGCCGAATTTGCCAAGATGGCTACAGGGCTAGCACTGGCGAAATACCTGGACAATCCGGGGGTTAGTCTGACCAAACGGAAAGACCTGATGTACATCGCTGGCATTATCGTGCTGCCCTGTATTTTGATTCTGGCTTCCAACGAAACGGGTTCTACACTGGTCTTCGCTTCCTTCGCGATCATGCTTTACCGCGAAGGACTACCCGGCTGGATTCCAGCGATGGGTATTACGGCTGTGGCTTTGTTTGTACTGGCGCTCATCTTTCCTAAACTGTACATTTTTGCCGGAATCGTAGTGCTGCTGCTGCTTATTATTGCGCTGATGCCGCGTTATAACCGGACCATAAGCAACTTCATTTCAATGGGAATTGTCGGCGCTGTTATGATGGTGTTCGTGACGGGCGTGGATTTTTTTGTGAATAACGTTTTGCAAAAACACCAGCGAAACCGCATTAAAGTATTGGTCGATCCAACCATTGACCCATTGGGTGTTGGCTGGAACGTGACGCAGGCCAAGATTGCCATTGGTTCGGGACGACTTCAGGGCAAAGGGTTTTTAGAGGGTACGCAGACAAAATTTGACTTTGTACCCGAACAAAGTACTGATTTTATTTTCTGTACCATTGGCGAAGAACATGGCTTTATTGGCAGCGCCGTCGTTATTGCCTTGTTTGTTGGCTTGTTGTCGCGCATCGTGATTCTGGCCGAGAAGCAGCGCAGCAAATTTGCCCGCGTTTATGGCTACTGCGTGGCTGGAATCATCTTTTTTCACGTCCTGGTCAATATTGGAATGACCATTGGTTTAATGCCTGTGATCGGAATCCCGCTTCCGTTTTTTAGCTATGGAGGCTCATCGCTGTGGTCGTTCTCTATTCTGCTGTTTATCTTCCTCAAGCTCGATTCTCGCCGGACGGCATTGACACGACGTTGATTCTGACGAGGTTTGTCTAACGAAACAACAGCGGAGCGTACTCGTGCAGATACTGCCGCCAGTTGATCCAGGTGTGACCGCCATCCGTTTCTTTGTACTGGTATTTGATGTTGTGTTTGTCGAGGAGAGCCAGCGTTTTCTTGTTGGCATCCATCACAAAATCGTCTTTGCCAATTTCGACCCAGAATAGCTTTTTGCCTTTGTTAAATGCCGGGTCCTGCAATGCCTTGGCGTATTTGGTTTCGGCTTCATCGATCGTTGCACCGAAAAACCCTGAGCTGAATACGCCAACGTAATCAAACAGTTCCGGGTGGCTCAGCGTGACATCCAGCGTTTGAAAACCGCCCATCGACAGCCCTGCTATAGCCCGATTTTCGCGGTTGTTCAGCGTGCGGTAGGTTTTCTCAACCTGAGGCATCACCTCTTTCAATAGTTCATCGGCGAACAAAGCCCGCATGGCTGACATGGACTGAGCCAGGTCACCACCTGTCTTGTTGTTCATGGGCATACTGCCATTAGGCATCACCACGATCATAGGTTTAGCTTTGCCGGAAGCCAGCAAATTATCGAGAATAAAACCCGCACGCCCGATGGAATTCCAGCCGGAGTCGTCGTCACCTCCGCCATGCAGTAGGTAGAAAACGGGATATTTTGTCGCGCCTTTTTCGTAACCAGGTGGTGTGTAGACGTGCATCCGACGCATCATTCCCAGCGATTTCGACGGGTACCATACTTCACGGACTTCACCATGCGGCACAGACTGATTGTCTTCGAATGCGGTGGCATCACCGGGTACGGTCATTACATTTTCGAGACTACTGATACCTTGTTTGATAACCGGATTTTTGGGATCTATCGTCCGAACGCCATCAACCGTTAGGGTGTAGGTGTAATAATCCGGTTTGAGCGGCCCAACGAGAACGGACCAGACGCCCTGCTCATTTTTAGCAAGGCTAAGCGGTTTCGCTGGCGACAGAAAATCGCCGGATACTGTTACCTCGCTTGCCTTAGGTGCATAGATGCTCAAGGCAATACGTTTGTCGTTGAGTACGCGGGGTGATTGAAGCGTATCGTTCGGAGTCGGCTGCCGTTGCGGCATTTGAGCCATTACCGGCAAACTCAACGCCAGCGTTAGCAGTCCGCAGGCAGGTACGCGTAGTTGAAAAGGGAGGTTCATACAGGTACAGGGAGAAAGTAGGCGTCAGACAGAAACTTCATAACAGAAAGATGAAATAAAGAACGCTTTACTCAAAAAGTATCATCGGAAACCAAAACCAAACTCTGTTAACAGCAAAACCCTCACGAACTCATTCGAAAACGGGTCCGTGAGGGCTATCTAAAGGCTAACGTCTTTCGGCGTATTCCACCAATCAGGCCAGCACCTTCGTTAAATTTTGATAGCTGATCTGAATGTTCTCGATACCGGGTGCCATATCCTGTTCAACGAAAATGTATTTAAGTCCGGCAATACCAGCTGCGGCAAAAATGCGTTTGAAATCAACCACACCATTCCCGACTTCCGTGATCGTTTTTAGATCCGACTTGATGTCCTTGATGTGCCAAAGCGGAAAACGACCCGGTTGCCCTTTAAACAACGCCACGGGATCTTTACCCGCTTTGGTTGCCCAGGCCAGATCAAGTTCCATCTTGACGAGATCTTTATCCGTCTGAGAAAGAATTAGTTCGTACGGTGTCTTCCCGCCCTCAACGGGATCGAACTCGGTAGCGTGGTTGTGGTAGGCGAAGCCAATACCTGCTTTCTTGGCTGCTTCGCCCGTTTTTTGAAACACCTCGATTGACTTGTTGATTTCATCCAGCGTTGCGACGGGCGTACTGGCGCAGACCAGATAGCTCAGTTCCCCTTCGGCGGCATCGTCAACCAATTGCTGGTAGTTGTCCCGCAGGTTCAGCATGGTTGGCATTGGCCCATTGCCAAATGGATTGCGAGCGGGTGGCGCTCCTCCACCCGCAGCGGTCGTACTGGCCGGTGGAATGGGGCGCGGACGAAACGGTGCTCCACCCGCGTGGTGAGCCCGCCATTTCATGCCCATACCCTCAACCAGTGCTTTAAATTCTTTGACCGAATAGCCGTAGTATTTTCCGCGCATGCTGAAAGCAGATTCGACTTCTTTATAGCCTGTAGCCGCCACTTTTTCCAGTGTGCTTTTCGGGTCGTCATTCATCTGCTTGAACAGGGTGAACAGCTGGATACCAATGGGGCGGGAGAGAGTCGGATGAATAAGCTGTTCCGCTTTCGTAAGCTGAGGCAGGGCTAGGCCTCCCAAGGTCAACAGGCTGGCCTGTTTCAAAAAATCTCTACGGTTTCTCATGGAGCTAAACGGGTATAATGAGTGCTGCTGCAATGGGCTATTATACAGAAAGAAAAAGCCCGATGAAACTAATCATCGGGCGAAAAATAATTGGGGAAATAATGGGTTTCTAACCTTCCTGCTTGGCAAATTCGCCACTGGCTTTTATCTCAACTTCGTCGCTAACAACAACGGATGGGATCGTGCCAACACCGAAATCAGTACGCTTCAGGCTACCGCCAATTTTAAAACCTACTTTTTCCTGCTCTTTACCACCCTGACCTTTCATTTTCACGGGGCCGACCATCGTAACGTCGAGGGTAACCGGCTTAGTGACTCCGTGCATCGTCAGGTTGCCCGTAGCCGCGTATTTTTTGCCATCTACTTTCTTGAACGAGGTGCTCTTGAAGGTCAGCGTCGGGTATTTGGCCGCATCGAAGAAATCAGGGCTTTTCAGGTGATTGTCCCGACGTTCGTTGTCGGTATTAATGCTGTTCACATCGGCGGTCAGCTCCAGGACTGCGTCCGAAAGGTCAGGCTTTGCGGACGTAACTTTGGCATCAAATGTTTTGAAATTGCCATCGACTTCGGCCAGCAGGTTGTGGGTAACGGTGAAGCCAACGCGCGAATGGGCTTTGTCGACCGTCCAGGTCTGAGCCAACGAAACGCCCGAGGCAAGCAGGCAAGCAGCAAATACGGTAAGTGTTTTCATGATTTAATGAATTTAACGAACTCAATTTTACTAGGATGGGAACGCATACTCGCAAATTGAACGGTTAAGAAAAGAAGTAATTGTCTGATAAGCAAAACTACTTGCTTAAAAGTAACCTCAATTCGTTGTTAAATTCAGAAAAATACTAGGCAGATTTCTGTAGCCTCTCGAAAAGCATTCGAAACCATACCGAAAACGTTTCTGGAGCCATTTCCATTTCGCGGGCGAGTGCGTCAGGAGCGATCCAGCGAACCGCACATACTTCGTCTGGATTAAACGGAACTGGCCCTTCGTACTGACCCGTAAAGACGTGATCCAGTTCATGTTCAGTCAGGCCATTGGGTAGCTGGGCGTGGTACTGAAAGCTGAACAAAGGCTGCAAATCGGTCCGGAAACCCATTTCTTCGTATAGCCGCTGGTTTGCCTGAGCCGCAGTGTTATCTGGCTGGCTGGGGTGACCACAGCAGGAATTCGACCATAAACCGCCGGAGTGATACTTCTCAAAAGCGCGTTGCTGAAGTAAATAGTCCCCCTGTTCGTTAAAAACAAGCACAGAGAAAGCGCGGTGAAGATCGCCCGATTCATGGACCGACAACTTTTCGGCGGTTCCAAGTACATTGTCCTGTTCGTTAACAAGCAGGACTGTGGGCGAAGCGGGGGTGTTTGTCATAAATGAGTATAATGGAGCGATAGAGTTTCGTTTTATCAACGGTCAAGTAAGCATTGTAGTTTGTGTGTCTTACCGTAAAGTGAAATTTGACTTAATATCTGCATAGCGGGTAGCCTTCCGACAGACCGTTAATAAACTCTTAGTTGCCGGATCAATCGGCGATGGTTGTTCTGAAAAGCAATCCGGGTTAGCGCGACGACGATCGGTTTACGAGTAGTACTCCTACCAGAATGATAGCAAGCGATGTGAGTTGCCGACTCGTTATGGTTTCATTAGCTAATGCCCAGCCCAACAGGATGGCTACCACGGGGTTGACGTAGGCGTAGGTGCCGACTACCGCTGGCGGACGCACCTGAAGAAGCCACAAGTAGGACAAATAAGCGACAACCGAGCCAAAGATAACGGCATATGTCAACGCTAACCACGAGCGAACGGTTACCTGAGTGATGGTAAAGCCTGTCCATTCGCCTAATCCTGCGCTCACGAAAAGGCAAAACAAACCGGCGGCCAGTAATTGGACGGCTGCGTTTAAAATTGTTGAACCGGGTGCTTTGCGGTACCGCGAATACAGCGATCCTACGGCCCAGGATATGGTACCTACCAGTATGACCGCTATACTTGGCCAGTACATCGCTGCTTTTGCGGGTGCGACAAGAGTAGCTGGATCTTCACTAAACAACAGTAAAATGCCACTAAAGCCAAGCAGCAGCCCAACGAGTCGCAGTTTTGCTGTGCGGTATGATGCCCACTGTGGACGGTCTAGTACCACAAACCAGAGCGGTAAAGTCGTCACCAGAATGGCCGCCAACCCGGTTGGTAAATACTGTTCGGCCCAAATGACAGAACCCGTACCACCGCCCAGCATCAATACACCGGCAATAGCATTGCGGGAGAATGCCAACCGGCTGACCGCCTGCTCTCTTCGAAACAGACACCAGCTGTAGAGCAAACCACCCGCCGAAAGAAAGCGGAGCGACGCCATCAGAAAAGGCGGGAGACTCTCCAGACCGATCAGGGCCGCCAGATACGTTGATCCCCAAATCAGGTAGATAGCTGCGAACGCTAATACGACGGTCCAGGTTGTCGGTAAAGTGCGCGATTGCGTTAATGTTGTCATACCAGTTCAAAGATAAAGCATCCGCATCCGGGTTGGTCATTGACAAAGGGGCCGTTTTATGAAATCGATAAACTGGACGACTTTCCGTAGAGGTGTCCTTATATAATTACCCCGGATTTTTGGCGAATCTATTCGACTACAGAAACTTCCAGTTCAAGCCGTTATTTAAGGGGTTCGTCTTTAAACGGATTGACCAGCAGGGTTTTAGCTAGTAGTATTGGCCTTGTCAATAGGTCGTTAAAATCCTTTCTTATGGCTTACAAAAATAAACTGCTTTGCAACAAAATAACCAGACAGGACATTCGCTTCGTGCAGACAGCCGCGGACACCGATGGACAGCTTCTGGAAATGGAATCGACGTACTACGCGGGATCGAAAGAACCGACAGCACACTACCATCCTTACCAGGTCGAGGACTTCGAGGTGTTGACGGGCGAGCTTACCGTGAAGATAAGCGACCAGTTAAAAGTGCTGAAAAAAGGCGATACGCTGCACATTCCGACAAACACTGTACACGCCATGTGGAACGCGTCCAATGGTAAGACAGTCGTGAACTGGCAGGTCCGCCCGGCAATGGACACGGAATACCTGCTCGAAACGGCCAACGGTCTTGCCCAGGCTGGTAAAGTAACGGCCAGTGGAATGCCACCGCTGTTGCAAACGGCGCTACTGGCTAACCGGTTTGCAAGCGTCTTCCGTATCGCCAGGCCGCCGTTTGTTGTGCAGAAAATCTTGTTTACGTTGCTGACGCCGTTCGCCTATCTGGCTGGTTATAAGCCCACGTACAAAGAATATCTCGACTAAAAAGAAACCTTTGGAGTTAATTATTTACCCATCCATTTTTTGAAGTCGGCAGCCCGCTCGCGGCTTACCAGTACCTCATCGTCGGCGGCTGGCTTGAGCACTAGCTTTAGCTTGTTGTTGAAATACGGGTGGATCTGCTGAATGGTATTTATCTGAACGATATACTGGCGATTGGCGCGAAAAAACTGGGTTGGATCAAGCATTTTTTCCAATTCGTCGAGCGGATAATCGAGCGAATATTTCTGATTGCTGTGGGTGCGGAATAGACTGACCCCTTCTTCGGAATAGAAATACGCAATGTCGCTAACTTCAATCGGAACCCACTGTTGTCGGTGTTTTACCAGAAAGCGACGGCGGTAATCGGCGGGCTGGATTTGTTGTCGAAGTTGCTGCACCAGCGCGTCGATGTCCATCACGTTTATATCGCTGGGTTTAGGTTCAACGGGTTCCCCGTTGTCGGCTACCGTGCGCTTGTATTTCGTCAGACTGGCTTCCAGTTCGTGCCGTTTGATGGGTTTGAGCAAGTAATCGATGCTGTTGACCTTGAAAGCCCGTAGCGCGTATTCGTCGTAGGAAGTCGTAAAAATGACGGGTGCGCTCACCGTAGTCTGCTCAAAAATTTCAAAGCTTTGTCCGTCGGCCAACTCAATGTCCATCAGAATCAGATCCGGCGCTGATGGCTGACCGGGACCGTTGGCGTTGAGCCAGGCTACCGCCGAGCGCACACTGGCTGATGTACCAACAATATTGATCGTAGGATCGACGTCCAGCAAAAGCTTGGTCAGTTTGCGAACGGCGAGTTCTTCATCTTCAATTAGAAATACGTTCATAGGGACACTGTTAAAAAAGAGTAGGGTCTGCTTCGGGCTTATTACAAGATGATAAAGCTACTACTTATCCGAGGAATCACCGAGTCAACGTAAACAAGTTAGCTGTCGGGCTAGGGGTTAGCTGTCACAACGTTTTCCTGCGACTGGGTTAACCGGACTAAAGGAATACAGACGGTAAATTGCTTGCCGTCGTCTTCGATAAGCGGGCGCGGCAAACCAAGATCGTCAAATCGACTCGATAGCTTGCTTAGGCCACCTTGCTGAGTGGCTACGGTCAGTTTCTTGCGCTGAAGCCGATTGCTTACCAGTAGATGGCCGTCGTCCGTGACCGTAATGCGCAGGGTTAGCGGTTGCTCGACCAGTAGGAGATTATGCCGCAACGCGTTTTCGATAAGCGTTTGAAGCGTAAGCGGAGGAATCGATAGGTCCAGAAATTGTTTGTCAACCTGGATATCCCAGCGAATGGCGTTGCCAAATCGAGTGTTCAGAAGGTGTTGATAAGCCGTCAAGAAGGTTAGTTCGTCCTGTAACGTTACGACGGTGCGCTGCCCCGCTTGAAGTAAATACCGATAGACGCTCGACAATTCGTCAAGAAAAATACTGGCCTTATCCCGATCTTCGGTGATGAGCGCTGACAACGAGTTAAGGCTATTAAACAGAAAATGCGGGTTTACCTGATTTTTAAGCCGGTCGTACTGTTGCTGAATGCTTACTTTTTTGAGTGCTTCGGTTTCCTGTAAAGCTTCACGGTATTTCTGGACGTAATAAATAACCTCGTAGACCGTACCAACCAGAATGACCCATACCAGTCCTACGGTTATAAATTTGCCATATACGTACACGTTGATTGGAATGCTACTTACGCCCGTTACGTCGGACAACCCGATAATTAAGGCTTGGGCAGAGGCTGTTATCACAAAGTAACCACCGAACGTAAGGATGACTCGCCGACGGGTCCGATTGATCGATGAATAGCGCCGACGGATGTACAACAGCCAGTACAGGATTACTTGCCAGATCAAGGTTGCATAGCCGATCTCAACCGCAGACCAGATAACGTATTGCTGCCAGTCATACTCTTTCTCCGGTAGTGAAAGCAGGTTCGCGAGCAGCACTGCCAGCGGAATGGCAAACCGACGGAGCCATTTATCGTTGGGACGTTCCACGGACGAGCGTGGTGGAGCAGAATAGGAAATCACAATTCAGGTAAAGTTGCTGTTTTCTCGATCTATCAGGCAGCCCTAAGCAGTTGACAATCAAAAGCCCACTCGCCTTAGAGGAATGGAGAGTGGGCTTTTGATTGTCAACTGGGCTGATGAAATGGTATTTTGCGTTCTGGATTGCCAACGCACTTCAGTCACCCAAAAAGCCAAAAGTTAACTGCGTTAATGAATGTCTGTTAACCATTGCTGAGCGAAGGCTCTGGCTTCCGTCACTGGCTCTTTGCCTAACCTATACAAGAATTTCCATTCGGCGGGCTTGCGCTGATAGAGCGGGTTAGCAAACTCCTGTTTGTAGCCCATTGGGACGAGCCGGGCGTCAAAATCAACGGAATTGCTCAAATCAATAAAATCTTGCAGTCGCTTTCTCAGGAGCGGCTTAAAATCGCTGTACGCATCAAATTCGGCTTTCTGTTCGCGGTAGCGAGCGATACTTTCTTTGTCGGTCTGTGTATCGGCGGCTGGCTTTTTGTGGTTGTTGCGAGCCTGTTGCTTAAGCAAAGCTACATACTGCTTTTTAAACTCAGCCGGAGGCAGTGACAACATCTTTTTGGCGGCAGCAATGTAGCGCGACCGCTCGGTTCGTTCCTCTGCATTGAGCGAAGTCAACTGTCGCTCTTCTTCCGCCAATTGTGCGCGGATCGCCATCTGCATCATCGCCGGGTCAAGCTGTGTAAATGCCTGGTCCATACTGGCAAACTGATTGTCAAAGGCCGCTTGCTCAGCTTTGTCTTCCTGCTGCTTTTTGGCCAAATTTTCGGGGCTGTAGGTCTCGTCATACGGATGGTAACGTTTTACGTCCTGGAGCCATTCCTGCCGAAAAACCGACGATTCGACGTAAGCCCGGACGGTTTTGCCAAGTGCCCGTACGGTAGCGGGCCGCGACGATTCGGGGAGCCGGCGAGCCATCGAACGAATGGTAGACGTACTGTTGAAGAAAAACCACTTCGGCTCCTTCAGGTTGGTGAGCACATCGTACCGAAGTTTGTCCAGACCAATGCCAACATCGGCCAGAACATCGCTGGTACGAGCGGCCATCAGCCAGCCACTCGTCGCCACCAATCCAGCAAAAAATAACGCTTTAAACGATTTCATAGTATCTGTTGTCGAATAGCAATGGGTTGATACTGACAAAGTTGATAGGTATCTGGCGATTGCCGAAGATCAATCCGTGTCAATCGTACGAAACGCTTAGCCAATCGTACTATTCAGGTGCTGAACTGATCCGTGCATATCCATGAGAAGTATCCCCAACCACTCAGCACGGGTAGTTGTAAGCGTAGCCGACGGGTGTCTGATTGATGTCGTAGCTACAGAGCGTTTGTAACGCGCCATTCGGCTCCGTTTCGAAGGCTACGCGGCAGTAGTTTAGCGCGGCAGGCGTATTGGTAAATAACCAGTTACGGCCAACCTGCGAAAAAATAAACAAACCATTATCATCACCGACCGCGTTGAAATCCGACATCGGAATCGACCGATTGAACTGCGGAACGCCAAACTGATTTCTGAGTTGACGGGTTGCGAGTGGAACGTTCTCGGTGCCCATGCCTAATTCGCTGATCCCCTGAAACAAATCGCCAATGGTCAGATTCGGATTGTCGAGTGGTAAACTGTTTCTGCCAATGAATTCGAGCAGGTTACCGTTGTTGTCGTAGAAGTAGCAGGCGCGTGCTCCCCAGGCCGGAAATTCGGCAATTACTTTGCCCGTAGCCTGGGTGTCGAGGTAATCGAACGGGTAGCAATGCATACATACTTCCAGCGTGCTGGCGGGTACATTGATGGCGAAATGATACGGCGCTACCGGAAAGGGTACCGCTCGAAACGTTAGCCGAGTCCAGCCGATTTGTAAGGTCAACTGATCCGTTGACTCGTCCAGAATGTCCAGACCTAATTGTTTCGTGTAAAAGCGTCGCGTGCCTTCAGGGTCAGCCGTATAAAGGTCAATGTCGAGGAATTTCATGGTCAATCAGTTCTATCTTGTTGTTTACGGACATCAAGTTTGTTCTAGTAAGACTGATTGCCAACGGCGTTTGCGTTGAAGCGGTAAAAGAAGAGGATGAACCGTAGAGAAATACGGTTGCCGTCTACGAACCAATTGGTAAAACGGGTTTGTATTTTTTGTACATTCGTTTTTGCCTTTTAGCAACTCTACGGAATGACGCGGTTGGGGTGGAACACCACTTCGCCGGGTCGAAGCGACAAGATACCGTCAATGACTTACGAAGCCTGGTCACCCCTTTTTTTGGGCATGGTTGTCGCCATGTTATTGACCACCACCGTACAATGGTTCATGTATCGGGAACGCATTTACGGTCTTTATGCGCTCTACACACTGACCTGGGCCGTTTATTTTATCATCAACCACTTTGGCCTACCAATAAACATTGGTAATTTTTACAAGCTTCTCCTGTCGTATTCCTCGTACATCTTGTATCTGGAACTGGCCAAGGTTTTTCTTGAACTAAAGAGTCACCCTAAATTTCTGCGATGGGTAACGTACGTGCAGTGGGCACTGGTAGCTTATTGCCTGATCAAGACGTACATCTATCTGCTTACTGACTTCTGGCAGACAAGGCTTCACGATCTGCTGCTTCATCCGGTACGGTTCGCACTACTGGCGGTAGGAGCATATATCGTTCTTACGTTTTATCGATCAAAAGACATGGTCGTCCGGTTCTTCATCGCTGGTACGGCTTCGTTGATGATCAACCATGCTGTCACGGTACTGCTACTAATTCGCTCAACGAGCTTTAGTCTGCAACTACCGCTCTGGCAACACCCCGACCTATTCATTCAGATGGGCGTCGTGCTTGATCTGATTTTCTTTTCGTTGGGTATTTCGTACCGGCATCGGCGGGAGGCTGTTCGGCAAGTGGTTGTTGAGAAAGATCTGGAAAATGAGCGCGAACATCACTACCGCAAGCAGCTTGAAGCCGACTTGATCCTGAAACAGCTTCAGCACGAAAAGACCGAAGTGCAAATGCGGGCTTTACAGAGTCAGATCAGTCCCCACTTTTTGTTCAATAGTCTGAATACGCTCTCGTCGCTTATTGATGAAAGCCCTCCACAGGCTAGTGAGTTTGTGGATGAGTTGTCGAGTGTGTACCGTTATTTGCTGCGCAGCAACGAGAACGAACTGACTACGCTAAACCTCGAACTTGGGTTTATTCACTCGTATTTTCACTTGCTCCGTACTCGTTTCGGCAGTGGCGTTAGTCTGGAAATAGCGGTAGATCAGGCGTATAACCGAGCCTGGATACCCCCGCTCACGCTCCAGTTGCTGGTTGAAAACGCAGTTAAGCACAACGTTATTCTGGCCGAAGAGCCGCTGGTGATTCGCATTCGAACCAATGATCAGCGCCAGTTGATTGTCGAGAATACGCTGCAACGCAAACCCCTCCGGGTCGATTCAAACGGTGTGGGGCTGTCGAATATCACGGTTAAATACCAGCTGCTTAACCAGCCGGAACCGACGATTGAAGAGGAGGGCGGCTGGTTCCGGGTGACATTGCCGCTGCTCGTACCGCAGAATATGTTGGTTCGCCAACAGACGTAGAAAGTAGAAAAACAAAGCCGATCAGGCAGGTTCAATTAATTGGAGGATCACTTCAAACGAATCAGCGGTTTCGTTGATTTGAATAGGAGGCTGATGAAGCAGTTTGTATTTCTCAATGATGTTCAGCAAGCCTTTCTGAGTAGATGTCGTGTGGTTATTGAGTTTCCGCTGAAGGTTGTTCCAGATGCAGAGCGCCCCCGTTTCGCTGGTTGATAAACGGATTCGCAACGGACGGTTCGCCGAAACGACGTTATGCTTAACTGCGTTTTCAACCAGTAACTGAAGCGTTAATGGAGGAATGAGGTACGACCGGAAACTATCGGCAATATCGTCGTCCAGCACGATACCCTGACCGTAACGGGTTTTGAGCAGGTGATAATACGAGTGAATAAAAGTCAGTTCTGTCGTCAGTGTCGTTAGTTCGCGGTCGTTTGCCTGGAGCAGATACCGGTACACGCTCGACATCTGATCAACAAACTGTTCAGCCCGTTCCGGTTCGTCAGCAATAAGCGACGACAGCGTATTCAGGCTATTAAACAGAAAATGCGGGCTGATCTGACTCTGTAAAGCCCGCATTTGTACTTCCGTCATTTTATGTTTCAACTGCTGTACGGCTAATTGCGCTTCAACCTGTTCCCGTAATCGCTGCTCCCGCTCACGCGCTAATTCTTTGTCTACCAAGGCTCTCCGAATCGACTCGCGCCGGTGGCGATACGCCAGACCCATTGAGAAACACAACAGTTCAAGAAAAATGCCGATGTGCATGTACGTGAGCGGTGCCTGCCAGAACAGAATCGCATTCGAGGTTTGAAAACTAGTCCATGTCAGACTGAACAGCATAGCCATGACACCACCAATGACCAGTAGCAGCGAGCCCGTAATAAACAACCGGGCGACGGCATTCCGGCGCTTGTAAACCTGAATGACAATGTAGATCGAGAAAACGGCCAGCGCTACCCGAACAATCGTATGAACCAGTTCATGAATAGGCTTTTGCCACAAATCCGTTACCAGACAAAACACCAGTTCTATTCCGAAATAAACCAGTAAGGTTGCCTGAGCGTAACGAAATAGCGGAATGAGCTTGGGCTGTCGTTTTTTTACTTCCAGAAAAGCGATTGTAAACTCGAAGTAAACCCAGTAGGCGACCATTGGGCCGATGGTACGCAGCAAATACCAGACGTTGTTGGGAAAGTTGACTAAGCTGGGCGAATTACGAAGCAGAAAATAGCTCAGCCAGACAAGCATGTACAGCGTGTAAAGGCCGTAAACGCGCTCGCGATGCCATAGCCACTGTGCAATATTGTACAGCAACATGGCCGTTAGCATCCCGAGAAACAACAAGACCCAGGTGTCGTAAGTCATAGCGGTTAAGCAACGTGCCGGTCTCTAGACGGAGCCGCAACGAAAGAACCAAATCGGTGGTTGGCTTATAAATAGGCCTAACCATGAACGGGACAAACAGGTTTCCAGTCAAAACAAATCGCCGATGAAACAGCGCGGTATTTATTGGCCGGCAAAAGGTTTCCTAAGTCGGATTAAGCCCTATGTCTATGATGCGTATCGCATCTGTTCGTTTATACATAAAACGGTTTCCCTATCGATATGAACAATCCTTGGTGACGCTCAGTGGTATTGGTGTCAGCTTTTCAAAACTGACACCAATACCACTGAGCGTCAATAATCAATTTATGAATCGGTAAGCGATAGGCTGTGACCAAAAGCGACTCGCCCATAAATGGAACAGCAGATGACAAAACCGCCATCCGCTGTTCCACCCTTGTTTATGCTCTTTGCTGGCTTGCCCTTCAAAGGGCGTCAAGCCTGTTCACTAGTGTTGTTGCGTTTATGCGTTAGCAGTTAAAATTTAGCGGAAAGACCCAATCGAAGGGCCGAGACACCGTAACCAACTTCCGCAAACCCACCGAATTTCTCGCTGAACATGTAACGGGCTCCCAGGTGAATGCCCAGGTATAAGCCGCTTGAATACGGATTGTAGTAGTCGCCGACATAGCCGTACGTATCTTTATAAGACGCATGGCGGAAACCAAGCGATACACCGGCGTAGGGGTCAAACTTATCATTGCCCGTATTGAGCAATTCGCCGAGGTGGTACGAGCCACGTGCACCGGCATAGATAAAGCTGTAATGCCAACTGTAGCCACCGGTATTGTAGCCGTAGCGGGCGTAATCGATTGAGCCACCTACCGAGATGTTGTTCTGAATGGTCTTTTCGACGGACAAGCCGATGGGAATACCGCCAGCCGTATAAGCCCCCAAACCAATTCCGGCGTTGATGTACAAGGGCCGCTCACTGGACGATTGAAGCGGAGTAGTGCGAACAGCTGCACCCGGCGTTGGTACTGTTTTTTGCGGGGATACCGGTGCGTTTTGGGCTACTGGCTGAGCCGCAGGACTGGTGTTTGTGGTTGTTGCCTTTGTTGACGCTGCGGGTTGGGCAAAACGGGTAGCATTTTGGGCGGTGGCCGTAAAGCCACTCATGACGAGTAGCGACAAAGACAGTAAATACGATTTCATTAGACGCGTTGTTTATGAATAGAGTTTGGTTCGACTAGCGCGCTGTTAGAGCGGCTGAGTTCCCAAAATTGGCGTGGAAGGCCACCCGAAACCAATGGCCCGCTGCATGAACTGGCAATTGTACCGACTGAATTGCTATAATCCTGTCATCGGAAGGAGTCAGCGAAACAGGTTGCGGATAAGAATGGAGCGGCTTTACGAAGCGAGTGAACATTGTCAGCTGTAATACTGGCAAGTGTCATAATAAATACGAACTTGCCAGTATTATCCTTAATCGTGATGACCGACCAAACACCCTCTGACCGGGCGACCATGCCTGCTGCGCACAACCCAGTCATTGAACGCCGAACCGTCAACAACGCGAATCGCAATCTGCTCAAATACCTGCGACCGGGGATCTCGGTGCTTGATGTTGGTTGTGGATCGGGTGCTATCACGCGCAGTATTGCCGAGAAAGTAGGCGTTGAGGGTCGCGTACTGGGTATTGATCCCAACGCCAAACTTATTGAACAGGCGCGTCAGCATACGGATGGATCGGGGCTTGATTTTCAACTGGGCGATGTGTACACGTTCGACACCGATGAGCGATTTGATCTGGTAACCTGCGCTCGAACGCTGCAATGGCTAGCTAATCCCAAAGCCGCGTTGATTAATATGAAGCGATTGCTTAAACCGGGTGGGTTTCTAGCAATCCTCGATTTTAACCATGAAAAAATTCACTGGGAGCCTGAACCGCCCCACACCATGAAACAGTTCTACGCAGCTTTTCTGAAGTGGCGGCAGGATGCTGGTTTCGATAACGCCATCGCGGATCACCTGGCTGAACTGATGGAGGCTGTTGGGTTGATCGACATTCGGGTAGAAGATCAGTCTGAATTGTCAAAAAAGCTGCTGCCGACATTCGCCGTAGACAGTCGCTTATGGGCCGAAGTAGCAGAGTTACGCGGTCCTCAGTTGGTCGAGTCGGGGTACATCACCGACGAGCAGCGTTTGCAGGCCATTGTTGATTACGATACCTGGATTGCTACCGTCGGAGAGTCGATGACGGTTTATATGCTGGCGGTAGAGGGGAGACAGCCGGAGGAACAATAACGGCGTAATTTTATCGCAAAACCACGCCGTCAAAGAATCAATGCTCATTGTAGTTTTTGCAGAAGCGACGCCGGAAGGCTTATCATCGTATTAGCGTCGTTCTGCATGGATAACGAACCGAAAACGTCTCGTTCGGCCATAAAGCCCGTGCTATCACGAGTAATAATAGTGGCGGCTTTGATCCGGTTTGCCGACGCCGTTTGCAAAAAGCTTCCCCGTTGACCAGAGGCCGTCAGTTGACCAATTGTGCTTTTGTCGATTCGCACCAGTGCGTTCGTTGAGGTTATTTGTAGAGAGTCAGCGTTCAGGCCGGTGAGCGTACAGATTGCTCCATTGACAACAAGTCCTCCAATCGACGGCACGATAATGTACGCGAATGGTTTGGTAGCCAGTAGGTCATCGGTACTATTGTGCCAGTAAATACGTTCCGGCTTGTAACGAACTAGTAGCGTGTCGCCCACAGAACGGTACGTAAAAGGAACGCTGCTTTGGTCTTGACGGCGAATTGCAAACGACTTCCCAACTTGAATGCTTATGGCCGTTTGTGTACTCTTGACAGGCTGCTTATTGGCCGAGTCTACTTCTATTTTCAGAACGCGGAACGGCTTGATTGTCGTTGCGGAATAGCCATAAAACGGATCGTTAAAGTCGATCTTGTCGTGTTCGGCTTTGAGGGCCACGGTAGAGCCAACCAGCGTCAACAAGCCTACCAGGAGCAGGCCGACCATTAGTTTATCACTTGTTTTCATGGTTTAGATAGGAAAGTTATCCACGTACATAGTGAATTGTTGATAGTTATCCACATTGCTATGGGTTATATGTTAAGTAAAGGCCGCTTTGACAAACGATTCGTAGCGCTGTTCGATCTCTTTCATATCGATGTTCAACAGATACAGCGTTCGAAAGAAAGCGGGAAGTTCTGTTTCCAGAAATTGTTCACGTCGGTACGCGACAATACGGTCCGGCGCATCGTCAGCGGCAAAATACCCGATGCCCCGCCTGTTGAAAATAATGCTTTTCTGCTGTAAAAAGTCGTAGGTCCGAACGACGGTGTTCGGGTTGACTTCCAGTTCGATACCCAGATCCCGAACCGATGGAATACGGTCGCCCGGCGGCCACTGCCCCAGCACGATCTTCTCGCAGACATAGTCGGCGATTTGTAAATAGATAGCTTGTTTATCGCGAAAATCCATACTTATACTTCTTTCTCCTTGAAACGAATGTAAGTGGCAACCCATAGCCCCGCTACGGTTAAAATCAGGAAGGCGTCAACGATCATCTTGGGTGTACCCGACAAGGCAACATCGTACCAGATACGATGTTGTAAAAACGTAACGGACCGGAAGGGTTTAGCACCGTAAGATTCCCAACTTGGAAATAGTTGTTTGATAATAAACTCATTCAGAAATATGATACCGAATAAAAGTGCAAAGGCAATAACACCTGTCTTAACAAAGGGCACTTTGGAAAAGTAAATAGACCCCAGGAAAAAGAAAGGTATGCCAGCGATAAATACGTACTGTAGTTCTATGGGCACGGCTGTTCCGCTTAGATCGAGCAAGTGATAACGGGGTTCATCCTGCGGCAGCCGGGCATTGACCAGCGAAAAAGCGGCCCCTTCAACGGTATAAAAAACACCCAGAAAAACCAGGACAAACAGGATAAGCATCAGGCAGGCTACCAGGTATTTCTCGAATTGAGAAGCGGGTAAGGTCAGGAAAGGAATGCCCCGCATCGGTGTACCGACCACCCGAAACGATTCACTAGCAAACCAGGCTCCCGCTCCGCAAAAAATAAAGCCGAACAACGTGCCGTGACTTCGATACAGCGACTCACTGAAATGAGTGACATGAATGATGTTGGGAATGAGCATGATAATCCAGATGCCAAACAGGATACCAATACCCATCAGATAAGTCCGGAGGTGTTCGGAAAAATGCAAGCGGAGGACCAGGTTGAACCGGCGGAGATCAAACGTTTGATTCATAACTACGGTGTAAAAGGGTGTAGAAGATTAGTTGCTGACTATTAGAGGGTTGCCAGATAAGGGGCTACTGTGCCGATCAGCGCCTTCAGTAGCATAAAAAGCATGAAGTATAAGGTCATGGTTAGGGGCGAAAAAGGGTTTTGATTCGTTTCCGGTTGCTAACGGCTGTGTTGAAGAGCCGTTCTAAATCTATTTTGCTTTCTTCGTGATTCCGGTTTTCCATCACAACGGCATGGCCTCGCAATGACGGTTCTGCGTATAGTACGGAGTCTGGCTCTGAAACGGTTGAAACGGTGTTGAATAAAAGTCGGTCGCTTATCTCAGCCAGGGAGTGGTTGATCAAAATCTCGTTTTCATCCAGGACAATAACGGCGTCGATCAGGTTGTCCAGATCACGAACCTGATGCGTAGAAATCAGCATAAGTCGGTCGTCGGCCAGGGCCGAAGCGACTATTTTGCGAAACTGGCTTTTTGAAGGAATATCGAGTCCATTGGTAGGCTCATCCATGAGTAGTATGCGCGTATTCGTCGCCAGGCCAAAACTGATGACCACTTTCTTTTTCTGACCATACGACATCGCCGTCAGCTTGCGGTCTTGTGGAACATCGAACTCCGATAGATACCGTCTGAACTGAGCCTCGCTGAAATTCGGATAAAACGGTCCCATCGTGTCAATGTACCGTTGTAGTGTCACCGGCGGCAGATAGATTTCTTCCGGGATGAAATACAATTCTTGCAGAAAAGCAGGTTGACGCTGCCGGGGCTCAAATCCTACTACGCGAACCTGACCAGCGGTGGGGTAGAGTAGACCCCCCATGAGTCGCAGTAGGCTGGATTTACCTGCCCCATTTTTTCCGAGCAAACCATAAATGGTACCTGGGTGAAGCGAAACCGTCAAATCCTGAAAGAGTAATTTCTTCGCGCTATAGCCAAAAGTCAATTGGTTTAGAGTAATCATCGTGTATTGTTTTAGTGTACTACATAACTAATACACTACAATGGTCAGCGTTTATTTTGTCAATAGCAAATAGGTATCCCATTTATTGTGTAAACGGCAAACGTTACCCGTATTGAAATCCGCAAAACCAAGTGCATAGCGATGGGTGCTAACGGTGATTATAGCGTATATTTTCTTTTGTGTCGTCAGCCATCCGTGATGTCGGTTTCAAAAAACCGACATCACGGATGGCTGACGACACAAAAGAAAAAGGGCGATGACGGAAAAGTATAGTAACGAGTAATTTACTTCGGTGGCAGGGTGGCCGGTTCCATCCAACTCCTGAAGCAGAAACCGTCAGGTTTGAGAACCCGACGGCACGAATCGGCCAGTTGATATGATCGATAGCCTGCTTTGTACGAAATGTTGCTGATTTATGTGTCTGATAATGAGATAATTGGCGAAGTTGATGAAAAAATTTTAGGAAATTTTTAGCCTGCGTGCAACCTGACCTGCGTGTTCTGACATCTTCCGGTCAAATAACACAACGAGTACGTTGTACGATTTTTTAAACTTCAACTTTCCTTTAATCTTAGTTCATATACTGCCATGAAAACGCTAAAACACTTCCTGACTACCGCCTTTGTTGCTGCATCAGTTGCTACGTTTGCCCAGACAACAACCGTCACGGTCACTACCGATTCGACGACTAATCGGTACCGCGCTGTTCAGCGAGTCACCTCCGATTTCAGCATATACGTCGGCTTTAATAATTTTGGTGGGTCACTACCCGCGGGTTACGACTTTCGGCCAATTGGTTCGCGGTTCATAGCGCTGGCTTGGCAAAAACGCATTCCCCTCATCACCAACGGCTCAACCAAACTGCGTCTGGTAACGGGTCCTGAAATTGCCTGGAACAACTTTATGTTTGAAGGCCGTAATACGTTGACGGAGCAAAATAACCAACTCATTGTCGAAGCGGCTAATGTAGACCTGCGTAAATCAAAGCTTGTCACAACGCAACTGAATTTACCGGTACTGCTCAATCTGCGATTTCGATCAGGATTCACCGTCGGCGCAGGGGCTTACATAGGTATGCGTCTGGACAGCTACACGAAGGTCAAGCCAGAAGGACAGTCCGCAGTTCGGACGCACGGGTCTTTCAATCTGAATCCAGTTCGTTGGGGACTAACCAGCGAAATTGGCTACCGGGGAAGTGCCAAACTATTTTTCCGCTATGAGCCGAACAGTCCTTTTCGGACGGGCGAAGGACCAGACGCGAGTGTCTGGGCGGTTGGGCTAAAACTGTAAGGTGAACGGCTGCATCGACAAGTCACCGAGTTTCGACTGATTTGAGCGCGACTTTACCGGCAAAATACTTGTGCTGCCGGTAAACAGTCAGGCCAAGAAGCTTCCATTCCAACAGACCCGACGCTTCATAATTCATCGTAAGATCAGGGTGAATATCGACGTAGGTATTGGCTGGGGACCATTGCAGGCCCAGCACAAAACGAGTCAGACTGGTCATGCTGGTTATTTGTACAGAATCTGGTTGCGTGTGATGCATCAGATACACTTGCTGCGTAAGGCGAAGCGTCGGATACGTTACTAACGGGATGTCATATGAATCAGACCAATCGGTAGGCTGAGCAAAAGCTGGAATAACTCGCTTAAACGTACTCGATGGTAGTTCAGATGGTTTTCTTGCGGGCGATTGACACATTGATGCGATTAATACCAATACGAGTCCGCTTGGTATCATTCCGAAGCGTTGCGAGAATACTCGAAAATTCCGAAAGGAAACAAGGTACAGGCTGATCGCCAAGCCGACATTCAGTACCATCCAGCCTATATGCAACGCAGCCATACGTGTAGTGAGCGGTTAATGGCAGAAAAGTAAAAAAAATTAGCCATTACGCAACATCTCATTTTTTCGGGTGTCTTTCCTCCAAAGTCGCTCTTCACAACATCAATCACCACTTAAATCCACTCATACAGCCTTTCAGACCGCTTGTGTAAGAACAGGTACTTTGCGATGCATACTACCTACCTTTGCCATGTACTTCGACATAAACACAGGCGATTCCTGAAAAAGATACACTAATGAAAACGACTTTATACTCTCTGACGCTACTACTGCTGACGCTGACGACGTCGTTTGGGCAGATTCTGACGCGAGGCCACGTTAGCGGTCAGGTGAATACCGGAGCTGGTAAACCACTGGAATTTGCCACTATGATGCTCGTGAAAGCTAAAGACTCGACGCTTGTAAAAGGAGCAATTAGCGAAGCAACTGGTAAATACATTTTTGAAAACGTTGGGGCTGGTCAATACCGGGTGGCCGCTCAACAGGTCGGTTACCGGAAAATATACAGTGCTGTATTTGTTATCGACGAAGCACATCCTACGCATGAAGTGCCTGCTCTGGCAATGACCGAAGAATCGAAGAACCTGACCGAAGTAAACGTCGTCGCTAAAAAGCCATTCATCGAACAGCAGGTAGACCGTACCGTCGTGAACGTCGAAAACAGTATTGTTGCCAGTGGTAACACCGCGCTGGAAGTGTTGGAGAAAGCACCAGGCATAACAATCGACCGCCAGAATGACCAGATTCAACTGAAAGGCAAATCGGGCGTCATTGTGTACATCGATGGAAAGCAAACCTACCTGTCCCAGCAGGAAGTAGCGAATCTGCTCAAAAATACGCCAAGCGACAACATCGCATCAATTGAGATCATTACGAATCCCGGTTCGAAATATGACGCGGCTGGTAACTCTGGTATCATCAATATCAAGATGAAGAAAAACAAAAACTTCGGAACAAACGGCACGTTCATCGTTGGCACGGGTTACGGCTGGGCCAATAACCTGAGCGGTGTTCGCGACGACTTACCGAAGTTTAACACGTCTCTGAACCTGAACCATCGCGAAGGCAAAGTCAATCTGTTTGGAAATTATAGCTACGCAAATCGCCAGAGCTACAACAGCAACCAGATTAACCGGGCAATTCCTTACAATGGTACCGTAACTTACTTTGATCAGTATTCGTCGCGACCAAGCCAGTTTATCGGCCATTCGTACAAAGCCGGTCTTGATTACTTTGTCAGCAAAAAAAGTACGGTGGGCGTTTTGGTGAATGGTTTCTCCAATGACTGGAGTTCGTCGGGTCAGAATAACACGTTGATCAGTGATGAAAACTACCGCCTGACTAGCAAGCCTACAACAAAAACTGACGCGCAGGAGCTTCTGTCGAACATAACGGGTAACGTTAATTACAAGTACGAGTTCGATGGTAAAGGTCGTGAATGGACTGTTGATGCCGATTACGTTCGCTACAACGGCAACAATACCAACAATCTAAATACGATCTACTACAATGTTGACAATGGCGTGACCCGCCCGAATCAGGATGTGCGGAACAACATGCCATCAACCATCAACATCATGGCGTTCAAGACGGACTACGTTCATCCGATGAAAAACGGGGGCAAGTTCGAAGCTGGTTTGAAAAGCAGTTTTGTAAAAGCCGATAACAACACGATCTATGATACCCTCCGGCAGGAAACAAAACAGTGGTTGTTCGATGCGAGTCGTTCGAATCAGTTCAAATACGACGAAAATATCAACGCGGCTTATCTGAACTATGCCGGACAGCTAGGTAAGAAAACCAAATTACAGATGGGTCTGCGGGCCGAACACACGCACTCAATCGGTACGTCCATTACGCTCAACCAGACCGTGGATCGCAACTACCTGAATCTGTTCCCAACGCTGTTTTTATCGCGACAGTTGGATTCGACCAACACGTTGAATCTGTCGTACAGCCGCCGGATCGACCGTCCCGATTACCAGAACCTTAACCCATTTGTGTTTTATCTGGACCCATATACCTACCAAAAAGGAAACCCGTTCCTGCGGCCTCAGTACACGAACTCCGTTGAGCTAACCCACGTCTACAAGAGCGCTATTTCAACGACACTAGGTTTTAGCCGCACGACGGATTTCATCAACCGCGAAACGCCCCGCCAGATTCCCGCCGAAAACGTCACGTACGTAACGCCCGAAAACCTAGGCTCGCTGGACAATATCAACTTGAGTATCAGCTTCCCGGTACAAGTGGCGAAGTGGTGGCGGATGCAGAACAATATCAGCTCCTATTATACACACTACCAAACATTCTACTCGGGAACACCTTACGAAGTGAAGTTGGTATCGTACAATCTGTACACGTCTAACAGCTTTACAATCAATAAAACGCTTTCTGCTGAATTGTCAGGCTGGTACAACTCAGCGTCACAATACGGGTTCTACCGGGCTCAGCCGATGGGCGCTTTCAGCCTGGGCATTCAGAAAAAAGTAATGGAAGGCAAAGGCAATCTCAAACTGAATGTCAACGACCCATTCTGGCTGAATAAGTTTAGTGGTCGGGCAGTCGTACAGGATATCAACTTCCGCGTTCGTTCGCAGTGGGAAAGCCGCCGGATCATGCTAACGTTCACCTATCGATTTGGTAATCAGAATGTGAAAACTGCCCGGCAACGCAATTCCGCGACATCGGCCGAACAAAGCCGGGTAGGCGGACAAAATTAAACGATACATAACTCTAACGAATCAGGGTATGAATCGTAACGATTAGTTTAGGTTAAGAAAACGTGAAAGCCAGTCCCATCTTGAGGGCTGGCTTTTTTGTTGATAAACGACAGATCACTTACCGGGTTCCGTCGGGGTGACGGAATCACACCAATTCGTATTCGATTTCAGAAAGTTTAAACAGCTCATATCAACACCATTTAATCATAAGGTTTAATCTATTATAAGGTCTTTACTCTTCTAAATAGGGAATTGCTGTTGCTATTTTCATAGGCTCTGTTAACCAAACAAGAGAGCTTCATTTCATACACTCTGGTAGCAAAACGGGATAAGTATATTTCATTGTAGTAAGCCTCGCAATGTCCCATCTATCAAGCTGAACACGACTTTCCGCTTAATAACTATGTTTTATTTTGACCAAAACAATTACAAGATTAAATCTTTACAAGATTGATGCGAAAGCCGCAGAAATGTAGCTGTAACCAAGATTATTGTAAGATATAATGCAACTCAACACTATTAAAATTATGAAAACATTCTTACTCAAAAAAATCCTTTATTTTTTAGTTACGGTAACCCTCTATGCGTTCACCTGTGACCGGATGTATGCTCAGACAATGACTCTTGTTCCTGAAGTAGAACAAGGGTATAATTACACAGGATTCATGGATGCCAGGCAGTATACATCTACCTATCCCCCAGTTGTATTGAATGGTAGTTTATACAGCACCTATACCGATCCGACGAACAGGGGACGTTTGGCTAAATTTGATGGGAATACTGTAACGCTAATCCCTAATCCTGATAATGGACCGGGCTATGTTGGCAATCAAATCGTATTCGATAACGCAATCTATGGCCAGTACAGAGACGCTAACTATGCATTTCGTCTGGCTAAGTACGATGGCAAAACGTTGACACTTTTAACGAATCCCGATCTAGGGTGGGGACACGATGGGTTCTTGATTGTGCTCAATAATGTGCTGTACAGTCGCTATCAGGACGCTAATTCAAACTGCCGACTGGCGAAAATTGGAACCTCAGCGGGAGACGCTCCTTTTGCAATTACGGGTGTGTCGGGGGTGAATTGCACAGCCGCTCAAGACGGGAAGCAGACGGTGACGTTTACACCGCAGTATACTGGTTTAACAGGGCAGCCTATCGCTTTCTCTGTAGCCAATGAGTTACCCACCACAACCAGTCTAGGACCATATAGTCTACAATTATATGCTGATAACCCTGTTATCACGCTAAAAGCAACTCAACAAGGAACACCCGGCGAGGCAGTTTACGCTTTTAATTGGAAAAATTCCTGTGGAGGGCTTCGCCTGGCTGCTCCCGAAGCGCTAACTCCTATTGATATAGTCGCCATGCCTAATCCTGTGACTGGTCAGACAGTGGACGTAGAAATTCGTGGCGTCAGTGGACAAATGGTTGTCTACCAAGTTATCGACCAGCGTGGCCGGCCAATCAGTCAACTGCGTATTGAAAAAGCTGAGGATGTCGAGCGTCAAACACTTCGGCTTGGTTCTGCGCCGGGTACATATGTCGTTAATGTAAGTACGCTGAGCCAAAACAAGACAATCAATATAATCAAGCAATAGCAGGCCACTCGCTTCATTGTAAAGGGATCAAACAAGTCCTCTTATACGTCTCTTGGCTCAGTCTAGCAGAGTGGCTGGACATCCGTTTAGAGCAATACGTTTGCCTCGAAAGCCTATAAAAAAGATAAGGTTCCCTGATCTTGGCAGAGAACCTTATGCTGACTATTCCTAAACCCTTAACCTTTTCTACATGAAAAACTAACTTTTACCCTTTTCTGTTCCAAATACTTTGTTAAATCAGAAATTTATTTAAATTACTGAATATCAAAGCCTTCGCTGATAGACTGATTCGCGTTCCAAAGGAAGTTGATCATCCGGGCCGTGTGATTGGCCTGGCTCATCCAGCGGCTGGCCTCAGCACTGTTTTGCTTCGCCAGTTGATTATCGATTTGAGTGACTGCTTCGTTGAACTTGTTCCGGTCTGCTGCACTGAGGTTCAGCACTGCGAACGGCTTTTGGTTATACAAAGAGACAACGCTCATAAAATTTTGCCAGTTGCTGTTGCGCGTAAGCTTGTTAACGTGCTGTTCAACATAAGAAGCAAATTGCTTCTCTGAACCGTTAACCAGCATGGCACCTGCCGGCTTGTTGGCTGCCGGGCTATCATCAGTGTTGGTGGTGGTAGCCGCGTCCGCCTTACTTGTCATCAATCCTAATCCAAGAATCAACGACGCAAAGATAACACGCGATTTCATTGTTTTGTTCTATTTCTGTTTCGTTTATCGAACGCACAAATGTCTCTATAAGTTTTGATAATGCAAAACTTGATTAGGTACCTTATCAAAATATTATTCCGAATTTGATCCTGTATAATTCGTAAATAGTTGATAATTTCTGATTACTAATTTTTGAATCGAAATAATATTTTGTTTATTCGGGCATAGATTATAAGAATATATGTTTTGTGAATACTGTAAAATTCTTTAAAAATTTATATCATTGGTTGTAATTGTTCATCGCAAATTGTATGCCCATAGTACAAAAAGCAAGCGTAACATCGGCTATGCGGTCTAAATAGTCGGGTAGTTGGATCAATTCATCTTCCGGAAACTGCCCTAGGACAAAATCAACCTGTCTTCCTTTCTGAAAATTACTGCCTATGCCAACCCGTAAGCGAGCGTACTCTTGAGTAGACAGTACTTCGTCGATATTACGTAATCCATTATGACCTCCCGGCGATCCTTTTGGCTTTAGGCGCAGCTTACCGAATGGAAGATCTTTATCGTCAGTGACAATCAAAATATTCTCGATTGGGATATTTTCCTGCTTCATGTAATACTGAACGGCACGGCCGCTGAGATTCATAAAGGTCGTGGGCTTGATCAGAAACAACTGCTTTCCCTTATGTTGCCATTTAGCCGTATAAGCCAGGCGATTCATTGTAAACGTAAACCCGTGTTGAGCCGCCATTCGGTCGAGAACCATAAATCCAGCATTGTGACGAGTCAGAGCGTATTCAGGGCCGATATTACCGAGGCCGACGATCAAAAATTTAGCCATTAGCCAATTGCATTAGTCTTTAATAAATTGAAGGAAACAAAAATAGTAAGCCAAAACTACCAACTAACGACGGATGGCTGGTAATAGACGACTATTTTTACCCCATGAACCAACAACGCCTAATCCTTTCCAGTCCGCTGCTCGAAATTGTGATCAGCCGTCTGGCGCAGCAGCTTATTGAAAACCACCAGAATTTTGCGGATACGGTGATTCTGGGATTGCAGCCGCGCGGTATTTACTTTGCTGAGCGCGTCGGACGCGAACTAAATCGGGCGCTTGGCTACGACGTACCTCTTGGCTACCTCGATGCGACATTCTACCGGGACGATTTTCGGCGTCGCGATTCTCCACTACGCCCCAACACAACTCATGTCCCATTTATCATCGAGGATAAGCGCGTAATTCTGGTAGACGATGTGCTGGCAACCGGTCGAATGGTGCGGGCAGCCCTCGACGCCATGACCGCCTTTGGACGGCCTCGTAAAGTCGAATTACTAGTGTTGATCGACCGTCGGTATAACCGCGATTTGCCCGTGAAGCCCGATTATACCGGAAAACGCGTCAATACACTTGAATCCCAACGGGTACTCGTTGAGTGGACTGAGCAGGGAGCCGACGCCGATCGAATTTGGTTGGTTGGATAGGCATGCTATCAATCGAAAGCAATCTTTTGACAATTAATGACTTATTAATGACATTTGGGGGGTAAGGGTATTTTAAGATTATGGCGCATTGCTTAATTTCGCTTTCCGTAATTATACGCAATGAAGTCCATAGAGAAACTACTTATACTTTTACTCACTTGTCTCCTTGTCGTTGCTTCACAACAAGCCAACGCGCAAACGATTTACACCGTTACAGGACTAGTAACGGATGCTCGTACAGGAGAGCCTGTTCCGTTCGCTAGTGTCGCGCTGGTAGGGCGACGGGTAGGTGCCTTGACGGATGAGCAGGGACGGTACGTGATCAAAGCCAAGTTGCTGTCAGATTCGATAGCCGTTAGTTCGCTTGGGTACGTGACGCAACGACAGTTCATTGATCGGGAACGAATGTCACAGGCAGTTGATGTCAAGCTGGCTTCCGGCGGTACGTCATTGCAGGAAGTAACGGTGCGTGCTGGTGAGAATCCGGCGTTCCGTGTGTTGCGGCAGGTGCGTAAAAACCGCGTTACCAACGACCGAAAACGGTTGCTGGCCTACGAATGCGACAACTACGTCAAAACCCAGGTATCGCTAACGCATATGTCGGAACGGATGCGCCGTAACCCGTTGATGAAAAAGGTCAACGAGGCTATGAGCAAGCACGATTCGATTATCGACAGCGATGGACACAAACTGCTACCTATATTAGTTTCGGAATCCGTATCGCATTATTACTACCGGGATAGTCCACAGCGCAAACGGGAGGACGTTCGTAAAACGCGCATTAAAGGCGTGGCCGTAGATGATGCCGGACTAAGCTCACAACTGCTGGGTGGAACAAACCTGGTTAATCAGAACTTCTACGATAACTACATCCCTATTCTGGGAAAAGACTTTGCGTCACCTATTGGCGACAACTGGCGGAACTGGTACGAATTTTTCCTGGCGGATACGACCCAGATCGGCGATCATATCTGCTACGAAATTCAGTTTGAACCCAAGCGCCCCGAAGACCTGGCGTTTACGGGTAAAGCCTGGATTGACACGACCTCATTTGCGCTGTGCCAGATCGAAACGAGCATTGGCAGTGGGGCTAACCTAAACTATGTGCGTAAGCTGACGATTGAGCAGGAACTGGAACCAACGATGGATACGGTCTCTACTTCGTCGGGAACCGCAGGCTGGTTGCCTACTACCATTCGACTATTGGCCGATCTGACAGGAGTTGGTAAGCAGTCGCTTGGGTTGCGCGCTGAGGTTACGCTACGTAGCAGCAATGTCGTTGTCAATAAACCGCATCCGGCCTTGTTCTATGAGCAACCGATTGAGCCGAGCGACACCGTTGCTACGGATAATGACGCTTATTGGCGGGCGGTGCAAGGCAATCTTGCCGGGTCGGATTCGCTCAACAAGGCCGACAAGAAAGCGCTCCAGATGATTGAGAACTTAAGAGCCATCCCGGCAGTGAAAACAGCCGAAGGAATCGGACAGGTTCTCGTTACCGGGTTTTACAAGCTGGGTAAGGTCGACTTAGGCCCGTACCCGTATTTGTTTGCTGTCAATTCGGTGGAAGGGTTGCGGACGCGAATCGGTTTTAGAACCAATGATCAGTTTAGCCGCAACTGGACGTTTCGTGGCTACGTAGCTTACGGAACGCTTGATCGTCGGTTTAAGTACGGAATGGAAGCCGACTACCTTTTCTCTCGTCAGCACTGGACATTGGCTGGCGTTAAGGTTTCCGATGATCTGGAACGTTTAGGGCTGACGCCAGAATTGATCGGCGGAAACCGGATCTTCTACGCGTTAAGCCGTTTTGGACGGTACCGGGGCGCTTACAGGAATATGCAAAAAGAATTGTTTTTCCGTACCGAACCCGTTCGTGGCATACTGCTGACCGCTACGATTGGTAGTCGGACATTCAATCCTATATTTCCATTCCATTACCGGATCAGCCCCGACATGGGGGATTTATCACCGCTGAAGTCTGATATTTATGATACTTACTGGTCAATCGAAGCGCGTCTGGCCCGTAAGGAAAAATACATCATGGACGGAAACGAGCGTATCACGCTCGGTACGAAGCGGGCACCGGTTTTAACCATCCGTTACACGAAAGGCCTAAAATCACTGGGTGGTAATTACAATTATGACCGGCTGACCATGCGGGCACAGCAATCGTTGCGCATCGGGCCACTCGGTCGCATGAGCTACCTGCTGTCAGCCGGGTTTACACCGTCAACATTGCCAGCGCCGTTGCTGTTTCCGCACATCGGTAATCCAACTCCTTTGCTGACATTCAATACGTTCAACCGAATGCAGTTCTACGAATTTGTGAGTGATCGATTCGTGGCAATTCACGTACAGCATCGGTTTGAAGGGCTCCTGTTCAATCGACTACCTGGTATCCGGAAACTCAACTGGCGACTGGTTGCCAACGTTGACGCACTCTGGGGAAGTCAATCAAAGGCCAATCAGGACATTGAAACATTTAAGCCGTTACCGGGTGGGATGAAACCGATTCATTTTGGCGCGCTCGACGGTAGAAAACCATACGTGGAAGTAGGGTATGGTATCGACAATATTTTCAAAATAATCCGTATTCAGGCAATTCACCGGCTTACTTACCTGGATAATGGTCCCAATGGGATTCCGGTTAAGCCATTTGCCTTGAAGGCGTCCGCGTCCTTCAACTTTTAGGCTGTTCATAATAACTCGGTCGTGTTCGCTGACAAAAGCTAATTCGTAGCTGTTAGCGGACACGACCGAGTCGTAGGAATACAGGAAAAGTAACGTCTCGTTCAGTATCGCCCCAAATGGGCTGTAATTGCTCGCCAAACGGAGTGACGGGATCTTCTTCGTTTTCGTGGATGTATTGACGCACGGCTGACCACGTCCGCAAGTAGTTTAGAAACCGATCCAGTGACCAGGTTCTACGGATGGTAAATCCTTGGTGTTGTACATCCGCAAAGGGAAACGGCAACGTTGCGTACGACTTATCGATATGAACGCGTTGTGGGTCCCAATAAGGGCCAACCTGATTTCGGTAAAAATCAATCAGAAGCGGATCAAGATCAGCGCCAAGCGTCGCCAGGCCATATCCCCATTCAGCAAGCGTCGCCCCCGGTTTGGCAATGCGTCGAACCTCCGTGTGGAACGCCTTCACGTTAAACCAGTGCAGGGCCTGTGCTACCGTGATGAGATCAAACGTCTGGTTGGCAAAGGGGGTTTGTTCCGCCTGACTTAGCTGGTAGCGGATATTCGGTTTCTTAACAGCGAGTATCAACTGCGTTTCGCTGATATCGGTGGCTTCGACCTGCTCGAAAGTATCGGCTAGTACACCGGCGACCTGCCCATTTCCCGTAGCGCAATCCCAGGCCATATGACGCCCGTCCGTTGACGAAAGAATGAAATCGTAAAGATCCTGCGGATAATCGATCCGGTACTGCGCGTACAGATCAGCGTGGCCCGAGAAGCGGTCGAGAGGGGTCATAATCTTTTTATTTGGGCAAATATTAAACGTTTTTAAAGAACAACTGTCAAACAAGTGGTTTAGTAGGAAAAACCTGGGCAAAATTGGGTTATAAGTAGGAACCATCTATTTTTGCGGGGTTGACCTATCGCCGATTTCAATTTGTTCCGTTCATTTATTGCTTTACCTGATTCTCATGAAAAAATCGTTTGGCTTTCTTTTTGCTACGGCAGCCCTGGCCTTGGCTTCATTAAACGTCAATGCGCAGGCTCCGACCGCTGATATTCCAGCGGATATGAATGCCCTGATGAGCAAGTACACTTGTATTGCTTGCCATCGTCCTAACCAACGGTTAGTTGGCCCTGCTTACGCAGACGTAGCGAAGAAGAAGTATTCTAACGAGGAAATCGTTAACCTGATTTACAATCCAATACCAAGCCACTGGCCCGGTTACCCACCGATGGCTCCAATGAAACAGGTTCCGAAAGAAGATGCTATGAAACTAGCCGTCTGGATCAATTCGCTGGATAAGTCGCCAGCTAAAAAAGCTGGATCGACCAAAGCGAAAAGCAAAAAATCGTAATAGTGAAAAAGCACCGGACTACTAGCCGGTGCTTTTTTTATGAGTTACAAAGTCAGATTGGTAGCTAACTTGTTTTGACAACCATCCATTGTTGCTATTCTTCGGTCTGCACTGGAACGGCAAGGCTGCGCTGGCGTACAGCTTCGTACAAAACGACACCAGTTGCGACCGACACATTCAACGAGCCGACTGCGCCAAGAAGCGGAATTTTGACGTGGTTATCGGCCATGCGAAGTAATTCGGGCGATATACCGTCCTCTTCCGAACCCATGATAATAGCCAGCGGACCGGTTAGATCGGTGGTACGCTCGTAAAGATCCCGGCTCGACTTTTCCGTACAAGCCACAACCGTGATGCCCGAATCCTGCAAATATTTTATTGTTTCGGTCAAATCTGGTTCGCGGCAAACCGAGATGTGGTTGAGCGCACCCGACGACGTTTTCATCGCGTCGGAGTTGATCGCTGCGGCACCACGTCCCGGAATGACGATGCACTGCACGCCCGTACATTCGGCTGTACGCGCAATACCACCAAAGTTTCTGACGTCCGTGATGCGGTCCAAAAGCAGAAAAAATGGCGTTTCGCCCCGGTCGTACACATCAGCGATAACGTTGGACAGCTTGACGTACTGCACCTGAGCGACAAGACAAACGACGCCCTGGTGATTTTTCCGGGTCAGCCGATCCAGCTTTTCGACGGGTACACGCTGTATCGTGACGCGGTTCTGAAATGCCAGGTTCTGGATATCGGGGTTACTAAGCCCTTTTTCCATGTACAGTTTATCGATCTGCTGCTCGGAACGCAGGGTTTCGATAACAGACTGAATGCCAAACACCATCTCGTCGGGCTGCGGACGAAATTGGGGTTTGGCATTGTTATTTCGATGATTAAAGCGATTTATTCGCGGATTGCGCCGGTTCTCCATGCTTCGACTATCGGGTACCAAATTGGCTGATACTCAATGTAGCGCACCAGTTCGTAATGATCCTCGACAAATTGATTCGGTTTCTTCGTAAATGTAAAATTGACTTCCGAGACGTTGGCCCGGCGATTATAAACCCACACTTCGCGTTCGCGGTTCCGTTGCACACGGTCCGGAGCGCCAAGTACGATATAAATCATGCCTTTATCGGTTTTCCAGCCTTCCTTGTACGTGGTGAACAGGCGGTTTGCTTCTTCAACCCGGTCAAAGTACGCTTTTAGCGTTTTTCGGGCGACTTCCTCATTTCCTGACATCAGGCCGAGCCAATAGCGGTCAAACGCTTTTTTGGTATCCTGCGCCTGAGCTAGCTCGCCAAACTCACTACTGGTACTCATGTACAGCACGGGTTTGATGAGTTTTTCGGGACGAGTCATTTTTGGGAATCGTTTGTCGCTGACAACCAGGCCAATACCCGTCTCGGCGGTTGTGTCTTCCACGAAGTAATAAAGCCCTTCTCGCGGAATAATAAACGGCTGGTTCGTAGTAATGCTCAAGGTTGAATCGACGTTCAGCGATTTAGGAGCTGGTTTCGGCGAGGTGTTCATTGGCGACGAAGCAGCCTCGAAATCGTGCCGGTAGCGAAACCCGTAAAGCGGCTTGCTGGCACCGCTGACATCGCGGATAATAACCGTATCACCTGCGTTGACGTAGTTCCGCAGTTGTGGCATCGTTCCCTTTTTATCGAACAGGGCGAAACGGTCACTGAGTTTTCCGCCTTTAAAACGCAGCGACAGGTCGTTACGCGCTTTCGTCCCTGTATTCATTTCCGTAATTTCTGTCAGCAGAACAGCATTCGCGGCATCTTTAGGCCGTTTAACGTCAAACATCAATGTCAGGTAATCACCTTCACGACTAACGTTTTGCGTAGACAGTGGAATAGTGCCATAACCGAGTCGTTCGCGGTTGTTGTAGTCGGGATACATGACGTACGCCATTTGAAAATGCTCGACAAACTCAGCGGGGTTCAAAACCGGCTCTCCTTTTGGCGTTTTTGCCGTCAGGTTCATGTACACGCGAACCGAACTGGTGTCGACTGCCAGAAACTTACCTTTTATGGACGTGACAACCCATTCTCCGACCTGTTTTGGCCCCGCCGTTGGTGTTGAGCTAGGCGTCGTAGTCGGACCATCGTTTAGTTTGATAGGGGCTGCTGTTGCGGGTGCCGACGGGCGCGAATCGCTTTGGGGCGAATTACGCCGGGCTTCGGTGCGCGCTTCGTAAGCCGCAGTGGCACGGTCCTGCTGCGTCTTTTTGCTGCTTGAGCAGGCCGATACGAATGCAATGAATAGTATAGCTGACAGAATACGCATACAATATAAGTAATCTTGCGTGTTTCGGATAGTAAATGTTTAGTTTGGGCTTCAGCAACTGGCTGTCGGTTAACGGCTTACCAACCTGACGTACACCTAAAAGCAGCAAAGCCGTATTTATAACGAAAAAATTGTATCGTTCGGGTTACGGAAGCGGTTCATTTTTCTTTACTTAACTACAAAAGACTAATTTTGTAGATTGAATTGCAAACGACGACGTTTGATAAACAGACAATGGCTACTTGGTGATCTTAAATTAAGCATAAAAACGATCCTAGTGGCCAACAATAACCCAGGCGTCCAGAAAAGATATGTACAAAACCACCGAAATTACCTCCGCTGAAATTGCGTCGGACAATCCTGTCCATCAGCGCCTGTTGTTTCCATACGTGGAAGCGGCTTCAATCGTCAGTGGCAAGGTGCTCGAAATCGGTTGTGGCTGGGGACGTGGCCTTGATTTGCTCACCAAAGCCGCTGATCATTATACCGGTATTGATAAAAACAACGATCTGATTTCGGCATTGGGTGCGGCCTACCCACAGTCTACATTTATTGCCGCCAACATTCCGCCGTTAATGGGTGCCAACGGTGCTCCAATACCTGACAATACGTTTGATTATATCGTAACGTTTCAGGTGATCGAACATATTGAGAATGATGATCTGTTTATCCGGGAGGCTCATCGGGTTCTGAAACCGGGGGGGAAGCTACTGCTGACAACCGTCAACAAGACGTTCTCGCTAACCCGTAATCCGTGGCACGTTCGGGAATATTACGCCGACGGCTTAAGGAACCTGATGGGTAAGTATTTTCCAAACGTGGATACCAAAGGCGTTCACGGCAATGGAAAAGTGATGACCTATTATGAGCAAAATAAAGAGTCGGTCAAAAAGCTGACCCGGTTCGATATTTTCAATCTACAGTATCGGTTACCCCGCCGGTTGTTACAGGTTCCTTACGATTTGATGAATCGACTGAATCGCAACCGACTTTTGAAAGCGGATGGTATTGCTGCCGAGATCGACTACACCGATTATCTGGTCAGCAACGATCCCGCCGGAAGTCTCGACTTCTTTTACATAGCGACGAAATAACGAATCAGGTTTGTGATGGCTGTATCAGGCGGTCATCACAAACCTGTCTATCTTCTCAACGCTTTCTCTAGCGTGTAATGTCCGCTTGTATTCTCAGGAAGCGACAAGTCCCATTTCTACCGAATGCCGATGAGCTTCGGCACTGTTCGCGAAATAACAATAGGCCACCCCGTTGGCTTCAATTTTCTTCATAAGCTCATTCGTTGCATCCTGTTTTTTGGGGTGGATGCGCCGAATGTACACACAAAGAATCTGCTGAGGAAAATGCCTGACAATCGATTCGTAAATAGGCGGGTCCTGCTGGGAGTCGTCGCCTAACAGAATGAATTTCCGATCTGGATACGTTTCGATGATGCGGACGATGCGGTCAAACTTGGTCAGGTGCTTGGTTTTGCCCGTCTGCAACAACTGCGATAGCTGCTTAAGCTGGCTCAGGAGATAGATTCCTTCCGGAAGCCCATTCTTGCGCGAAAATTCCAGAATATAATCATACAGGTTCCACTCACTGCTAGATACGTAGAAAAAAGGATTGGTAGCGTCCGGGCCGCTGGCGGCTTCGGCGAGCAGCTGGTAATGGGCTACAACCCCTTCGAAGGGATCACGGCTGTGCGCATTCTGAGTCAGTAGTACCAGCAGACGTTTGCCAATAGTCGCCGAATGGGAAATCAAGAATGTGTCGTCAATGTCCGAAATACACAGAAACGGCGTTTGATGCGGAATCAGTATTTTACCTTCTCCTTCGGCCAGTATCGTTTCGGGCGAAATCGTTTGCGACACCATTTGTGCCTTTACCGAGTGCCAGCCGGGCGGTAGGGCCTGCTCCAAGGGGAGTTCGATACGAAAGTAACCATCAGGATCGGTCCGGATTTCCGTCGTGTGGTCACCTAAACGGACCCGAATGGTAGCCTGTGGATACGGACGCACCAAAAACAGGCGAAGGACGGCAAGCAAATTTACCACGGCGCTGTTTCGATAATTTTTTCGAGGTTGGGCACTCCGCCGAAGCGCATGTCCGTGGATGGTTACCTTTTGAGCATTGCCAAATCCCCGATAAACGTTAACAACGGGCTGATCGGTTAGCCGCAGCCATGTTAAGAAACGATTTATTAACTTACCTTTTAGGCTTAAATTCTGTTTACTCTGTATTGGCTGTTGGTCAAGGGTCATAATGTTCAACGGTGCGTGTCACGTATAACCCATAATTCGCTCAGAAGTTGGTCTTTTTATTCGCAATAAATCCCGTTTCCGGTGGGAAAGCCAAAACGGACTGGGAAGATGGTATCCACAACCATTTCGATAACTCGCCCAATAAAGCCGAGTTTTTGTACCTCGACGGCAAGACGGATGAGGAAGAGCTAAAGAAAAAAATCGCTCAGGTAAAACCAGACCGTGTCGTGGCCGTCGGGGGTGACGGTACGATCAAGTTTGTGGCCGAGCAACTCCTGGACACGGATATCCCGATAGGAATTTTACCGGCTGGCTCGGCAAACGGAATGGCCCGTGAGCTTGGTATTCCCGCTGACGTCGAAGGAAGCCTGAATGTGCTCACTAATGGGGTTTTAAAGCCAACAGACCTTATTTCGGTGAATGGCGAGATCTGTCTGCACCTGGCCGATATTGGTCTGAACGCCCAGCTAGTAAAGCATTACCAGCAAAATAATCTGCGCGGTAAACTAGGTTATCTGCGCGGAGTGGTCAATGTGTTGCGAAAGCACCGTTTGTTGCGGGTTGAGATCAATAAAGGTGATGAATGCATCCCACGAGCGGCCTTCATGATCGTGCTGGCCAATGCGCGCATGTATGGTACGGGGGCTGTAATCAATCCCGAGGGCGATCCGTTCGATGGGCAATTCGAAGTAGTTATTTTTCGGCGCTTGTCATTCTGGGAAATCCTGAAATTGTTCTGGCGTTATCAACCGTTCGATCCTCGAAAAATTGAAATTTTCCCCGCCACGTCGATCACGATCGAAACGCACCGTAAAGCGTATTTTCAGGTAGACGGCGAATACATCGGTCGGGTAACTCAGCTAAAAGCCGAGGTTAAACCCGGCGTTGTGAAAATGATCGTACCGCAACCAGTCACGGCCTAAAGGCTGGTTGCTAAGAGCGAATGAACGTTAATCCGTTCAGCTTTGCTGTAAACATTAAATCGTTCGTCACGGACAAAGCCGATGAGTGTCATACCGGCTTCCTGCGCCATCTGAACGGCCAGACTCGATGGTGCACCGACAGCCGCTAACAACGGAACACCGGCCATCCAGCTTTTCTGAACCAGTTCGACACCGATTCGTCCGCTTAGAAATATGCCCGATTGCGACAGCGGAAGCCCGTTTTGCCAGAAAGCAGCGCCTATGAGTTTATCCAGCGCGTTGTGCCGGCCAATGTCTTCCCGAACAAGCAACACCGTTCCAGCCGCATTAAACAGAGCCGCTGCGTGAATACCACCTGTGTACGCAAACGCCCGCTGTGCAGTCCGAACCCGCTCCGGTAAAGCGTGTAATACAGTTGGTTCCAGCAGAAAATCGGACGAAACGGGACCGGGCGTAAGAGCCATTACGGCATCGATGGTCGTTTTGCCGCAGAGTCCACAACTCGACGACGTAAACGTATTCCGGTTGAGCCGTGCCCAGTCAACAACTACGTCGGGATGGAGTTCAACGCGGAGTACATTGCCTTCTTTGGCCGAATCCTGAACGCAGTGGCGGCAGGAAATAATGTCGCTGGGGCGCTGAATAATGCCTTCCGTAAACAGAAACCCCATCGCCAGTTCTTCGTCGTGGCCGGGTGTTCGCATCGTAACGGCGACGCTCCGCTGCTGACGGTCATCGACGGGTCCGAAGCCAAGACGGATTTCGAGCGGTTCCTCAACGGCCAGCAGATCGGGGGTCTCTTTCAGACCGTCGCCTGAAATTTTTTGGATGGTAACGGGAGCAACGAGAGCCATAGCATTCACTTTCCTGTATAACGCCCGTTGGTACAGGAAAGTTGATTTATTTGCCTGAGTGCTGCCTATCTTCGTGGGCTGATCCCATTCACGAACCAGTCATTTATCAACACCATGAAAAAGTTTGAATACCGCGTCCTTGACGTAGCCGCAGGCGGTTTTTGGAGCGGAGGAGGTAAGATTGACGTGCAGGAACTAACCGACAAGCTCAACGAACTTGGCCAGCAAGGCTGGGAAGTCGTATCGTCGGTGGATCTGAACATGGCGCAGGGGCAATCGCGGAGTGTTCTTGTGATGCTCAAGCGGGAAATACACTAACGAAATGGATATAACGCTAAAAGACGCTCAGGCTACCGTTGACGATTGGATCAAAACCGTCGGCGTTCGGTATTTTAATGAACTTACCAACATGGCAATGCTCACCGAAGAGGTGGGCGAAGTGGCGCGGATTATTGCGCGTCGTTACGGCGAACAATCGGAAAAAGAATCCGATAAAGACAAAGACTTGGGTGACGAAATGGCTGATGTTCTTTGGGTGCTTATCTGTCTCGCCAATCAAACCGGTGTCGATCTGACCGACGCTTTTGCCAAAAATCTGGCGAAAAAAAATATCCGAGATGCGACACGGCACCTGAATAACGAGAAGTTGAAATAACGAATCTGACTACCCACCATATCCCACCAGTTACCATGATCAAAACGGCTTACCAGAACGAATTGCTTTTTTCCGGTGCCATCAAAAAAGGTGATGGAGGAAACGACGTTAAACGAGTTCAGGAGTGGTTATGCCTGAATGCGCCGAATTACCCCAGAGCGGCTCTTACTACGTCCATCGATGGTCAGTTCGGACCGGCGACAGAGCGGGCTGTGCAGAACTTTCAGGCTGCGCTTAAAGTACCGAAGACGGGCGTCGTCACGCCGGAGCTATTTAAACGCCTGAGTGCTCCCCTGTCGAATGCGTTTAGCGCAAAGCCGACTGCGAAAGATTCCCGAAAAGCCGTTATTCAGATCGCGAACGCCCATTTGAGACAACGGTCGGCAGAACTGCAAACGTCGGATGGACAGAATTTGGGGCCTTGGGTACGTGGCTATTGCGATGGGTACGATGGCTCCCTTTTCAAATGGTGTGCGGGCTTTGTGCAGACGGTGCTGGATCAGACCTCATCGGCCTACGGGCGCAGTTTTACGGCCATTATGCCGCATACGCTTAGTTGCGACACAATGGCCCTGCATGGACAGGGAACCGGACGGCTTACCAGATGTGCCAATCTACGGAAAAAACCAGCCTGTATGCGTCCCGGTGATGTGTTTCTGTTGCGTAATCCAGAAACCGATGACTGGTTTCATACGGGCATTGTGACAGCCGTTCTCGGTGATGCCATTGAGACACTGGAAGGCAATACGGATGTGAAGGGCGGAAGTAACGGCACTGCAGTGTTTGCCCGCGTCCGGAATATTCAAAACGCAACCATCGATATTTTATCAATTGACGGCTTGTAGCGATTGCGAACTTGGTAGCTTACCATCAAGGATATGATCGTTCAGCAAGCGCTTGACGACACTGCGAGGAGATAATTGTTCGCCCAGATTCGGATTTGCCGAAATGATCGCTTTCCAGAAGGGCTGGCCGGTCGCTACGGAAGTCATTTCCGCGTTGTATTCATAATCGCTGCTGTGATACCGGTCGATACTGCCCGTCTTGCTTAATTCGAGCGTAAGAATCACTTCGCTTTGGCAGGCTTCGACCTGCTTCCGGATCGTTTCGTTGGGATTGTCGAATGACAGTGGACTTAGGGCCACCGTACAAACCTGATACCCTGCGGGGAATGCATGGACAAAGCCCTGCGCGTAGCTGTCTGGTGCTTTCCGCATTTTTGTTACGACCAAAATCCGTTTAAATGTTGGTACGGCGTCGGATTTAGTGTTCGATTGAATCGTGACACAGCCAGTTACGAAGCTAATCAGGAGGCAAAAAGTCAGCGCTTTCATAAGTATTCTGATCTTGTTGCTAAACTAACCAAATAAAAGTAGTTCGGTTGTTAAAGGTTTCTTAAAGTTGCGGTGTGCTGATTGTTGGTTATCTTACCCGGAAATCCTCTCAACGTCATGCATCGGCTTTTACCACTTGTTCTGCTCTTTTGTTCGCTGTTTTCTGCTGTTGCTCAGTCCATTCCCGGCCTTCAGCAACCCGTCGAAATAATCCGTGATCGTTGGGGCGTCAATCACATTTACGCCAAAAACGAGCACGATCTATTTTTTGCGCAAGGCTATTCGGCGGCTCAAGACCGGCTTTTCCAACTGGAAATCTGGCGTCGGCAGGCAACCGGAACCGTCGCCGAACTGCTCGGTCCGCAGGAAGTCAAACGGGATATGGGTACCCGGCTTTTTCGTTTTCGGGGCGATCTTAACAAGGAACTACTGCACTACCACCCGCACGGACCGCAGATTGTTCGGGCCTTTGTCGATGGCGTTAACGCGTACATTACACAGATACTGAAAACGCCCGAAAAGCTTCCGTTCGAATTTCGGGTCCTGAACACGAAACCGGGTTTGTGGACGCCTGAAGTAGTTATTAGCCGTCATCAGGGATTAGCCTATAACGTGCGTGACGAACTAAATTACGGTCGGTTGGTCAAACTCATTGGCGCTGACAAACTCCGTGAACTGCAATGGTTTCATCCTGTATCGAAACCGAACGAACCTGACCTGACCCTACGCGTGAACGGCGATGAACTGTTCCAGCCCATTCTCGACTTGTACGAAGCGTTTCGCTTACCCTTAAAATTTCAGGGGCGACCCACAAAAGCCGACGAAGACGAAGCCCAACTCGACCGTCAGCAAAACAACGACGAGTGGTTTGATACCGAAAAACAATACGTCGGCTCCAATAACTGGATTATTTCGGGCAATAAGTCGGCGAGTGGTTATCCGATGCTCGCTAATGATCCGCACCGGGCGCAATCGACACCCTCCCTGCGGTATTGGGTACACTTAAATGGGCCCGGATGGAACGTGATCGGGGCGGGGGAGCCGACCCTACCGGGAATTTCAATCGGTCATAACGATCATGGGGCCTGGGGCTTGACGATTTTTGAGACCGACAACGAAGATTTGTACGTGTACGAAACCAACCCGGCCAATTCGAATCAATACCGCTACAAAGGCAACTGGGTAAGCATGAAAACGCTGACCGAAACCATTCCGGTGAAAGGTGGACAGCCGGTGCAGGCGACCCTGAAATATACGCGACACGGCCCGGTGGTCTTCGAAGACAAGCAGCATCACAAAGCCTACGCTATCCGGGCGGGTTGGCTCGACACGGGCTGTTCACCGTATCTGGCAAGTCTGCGCATGAATCAGGCGCGTAACTGGACGGAGTTTCGGCAAGCGTGTTCGTACAGCCGGATTCCGGGAGAAAATATGATCTGGGCGGATAAAACCGGAACCATTGGCTGGCAGGCCGTAGGCTTGGCCCCGATTCGCAAGAACTTTACGGGATTGGTACCCGTACCCGGCGATGGCCGATACGAGTGGAGTGGCTATCTACCGATTCAGCAATTGCCCAACAAACTGAATCCATCGGAAGGGTATGTCGCCACGGCCAATAACAACCTGACACCCGCTAACTTTCCCCATCGCGATGCGGTCGGCTGGACATGGTCTTCGCCTAATCGGGCCCACCGCATCGAAGAAGTATTGAATGATGGGAAACGCAAGAGTATGGTCGATTTTATGGCTTTGCAGGCTGACTATCTATCTATTCCGGCTCGAACGCTGGTACCGTTGCTGAAAAACCTGGCTTCGCCTGATAACCGAACCGAACAGGCGTTGGGTTACCTGCGTAAATGGGATTATAAACTAGAGACAAATTCGGTGGCCGCTGCGATTTACGTTGCTTGGGAGGGAGAGCTGAAAAAAGCGGTTTATCAACAGAAAGTGCCGAAAAATGCGCAGCCTTATTTTAAAAGCCTGCCCTCGAAGCGGGTCTTTGACGAACTACTTATTCCGACGGTTTCCCGCGATAGCCTGCTGCTTTCCTGCATGGACCGCGCTGTGACCCAACTGACCGACCGGCTTGGTAACGACATGGATGACTGGCTGTACGGACAGCGAAAAAATAAGCACATTACCATCACGCACCCGCTTAGCGATTTGGTAGACAAAGCTATGCAGAAAAAGATCAACCTTGGTCCGGTGGCGCGGGGCGGTTACGGCGAAACCGTCAACGCAACGGCTAATGACCTGAACCAGACGCACGGGGCGTCATTCCGTATTCTGATTGATACCGAAGATTGGGATAAAACGCTGGGCGTCAACAGTCCGGGACAGTCTGGTAATCCTGATAGTCCGCATTACAGCGACTTATTTCCAATCTGGGCCGAAAACAATTATTTTCCGGTGTTCTTCACCAAAGACAAGGTGAAAACCGTAGCCGAGCAAACGACTATACTGAAGCCCTGATCAGGGTATCACAAAGCTTCTGACTATCATGCCAATCGCCAATTATAGCATTCTGAAAGGACGCGTCAAAGATCGCAAACGTGCTACAGCGCAGAGTGCCCACTTTCAAATTCTGATCGAAGATGCGCAGGGTGTTCAGTACCGTGTTGCCGTCAACGCCAAGTCGAAGGTAGCTCCGTCCGAAGTGCTGTATTTTTTCAGTGACAACTACACGCACGAAATTCTTGACAAGATCGCCCAGGCCAAGCTGCCCACCGGACTAACTGCTGTCCCGAGCAAACCAAATGGGCTGGCGCTGGATTTCGTTCGGCGTAACCTATTCGATACGGCGCAAATGCAGCCTTTGCCGCTGGAGGTACCCGGTGAAGACAACGATCTCAATGACAAACTCGACCTGTATATTCAACGGGCGATGAACAACCCCGATGCCGAACTCTACGCCTTTGGCGAACCTTGGGGACCCGAAACAAAACTTGACCAGTACTTTGCTTTTCTGCCGGGGCGGGGTATCCACGACATTCACATGAATCAGGGTAACGTTGGTCAGTTTGTCGCGCAGGATGGCATCTGGCAGGATGGGGGTATTCTGATCCACTTTACAAGTACCAACCGATGGGTAGCGCTGTTTCTGGCGTTTCAGTCGCAGTCCTTCCATACCGACGAAAACGGCCATGCGATTACGAAGGTGCCGGGCGGACCGCAACCCGTGCCGGAAATGGCTGATCTGCATCTGATTGCCGCGCTAGTAAAGCCTCAGGCGGGTAAACCTGAACGTGTCTATATTCTGAATGCGTCGCCGAATGCGATTGACCTGGCTGGCTATGAACTGGTCGATAAAGCCAATCGTCGTGAACCTTTGAGTGGAGTCGTACCGGCAGGAGAGGTGTTTGTATACGCGCTTAATGGACAGCGGGTTGTGTTGAGCAATGACGGCGGCTCGATCAGTTTACTCGATCCAACGGGACTAAAAGTGGCTGGGGTATCGTATACGCAGAATCAGGTTAGCCAGACGGGAAGACTCGTGGTGTTTTAACCAGAGTGCTATTAGCGACGGAATTATACCATCCGTCGCAGTTTGGTACAATTTGTAATTCGAAGACTTGAAGAGTTACCTTTGTGATTCGACATGGAATCCGACCGAATGGACATTCAGGAACAATTAAAAACCGATATACAGCAAGCTATACAGGTGCTTTTTCAAACAACCGTTGACGAAGTTACCCTGCAACCCACCAAGAAAGAATTTGAGGGGCTTTACACGTTTGTCACGTTTTCACTCACCAAAGCCCTTCGACAAGCACCCGCGCAGATAGGACAGGCAATTGGCTCCTGGTTAGCCGAGAATAGCGCCATCGTCAGCGGCTTCAACGTCGTACAGGGTTTTTTGAATATCAGCATTGCCGATGCCGCTTGGGTTGACGTATTAAACGACATCGCAACCAATCCGGCGTTTGGCACGCTCCCGGCCAAACAAAGCTCGGTGATGGTTGAGTTTTCGTCGCCAAACACCAACAAGCCGCTTCACCTGGGACACCTGCGTAACAACTTTCTGGGTGACTCGGTCAGCCGGATTCTGGCGGCCAACGGCTATGACGTGGTGAAAACCTGTATCGTCAACGACCGGGGCGTTCACATCTGTAAGTCCATGCTGGCGTATAAGCTGTTCGGCAACGGTGAAACACCGGAGTCGGCTGGTATGAAAGGCGATCACCTGATTGGAAAATATTACGTCCTGTTCGACAAAGCCTACAAAGCGCAGATTGAAGAACTGGTCGGGCAGGGCATGGCTAAAGAGGAAGCAGAGAAAAAGGCACCCCTGATGCTTGAGGTACAGCAGATGCTGCGGCTTTGGGAACAAGGTGACGAAGAGACTGTAGCGCTTTGGAGTCAGCTGAACGCCTGGGTATACAAAGGTTTCGACGCAACGTACCGCAGCATTGGCGTGAATTTTGACAAGACTTATTACGAGTCGAACACCTATCTGCTTGGCAAGGAAATCGTTGAAGAAGGGCTGCAAAAAGGCGTCTTTTACCGCAAGGATGATGGCTCTGTTTGGATCGACTTAACCGAAGAAGGCTTAGACCAGAAGCTGGTGTTGCGCTCCGACGGTACTTCGGTATACATGACGCAGGACCTCGGGACCACTGATCTGAAGTACCAGGATTTTCAGAATGATCGTCAGATTTGGGTTGTTGGTAACGAGCAGGATTACCATTTCAACGTACTGTTTGCCATTCTGCGTCGATTGGGCCGGACGTACGCCGATGGCCTGTACCACCTTTCCTACGGTATGGTCGATTTACCGACCGGCAAGATGAAATCGCGCGAAGGAACCGTTGTTGATGCCGACGATCTGATCCAGGAAACCATCGATGCGGCTGCTACGGCTGCCGACGAAGCCGCCAAAGGCAAGATGGATGAGTTTGGCGATGACGAGAAAGCAACTCTTTTTCGAATGCTGGGCCTGGGCGCGCTGAAATACTACCTGCTTAAAGTCGATCCTCAGAAGCGGATGCAATTCAATCCGGCAGAATCGGTTGATCTGCACGGTAACACGGGGCCGTACATTCAGTATGTACACGCTCGTGTCCAGTCGGTCTTACGGAAGGCGGCTGATTCCGGCGTTTCGCTGGCCGGCGCGGTTCAGAACGGAACGCTTGACGAAATCGAGCGTCAGCTTATCTTCCTGCTGAGTCAATATCCGCAACGCGTGGCCGAAGCGGGAGAGAGCTATGCGCCTTCGTACATAGGGCAGTACGCCTACGATCTGGCAAAGACGTTCAACCAGTTTTACGATAAGCTATCGATCCTGAAAGAGACCGATGCCGTGAAGCTGCATACGCGGTTAACCCTGTCAAAATCAGTCGGTGAAACTATTCGAAAAGCAATGGGTTTATTGGGCATAGACGTGCCCGAGAAAATGTAGATCCAGGCGTCTGAATTTAACGTACGTATTATTCTTCCAAACTCTATACAACAATCCGGTTACCATGAAAAAAGCAATGATCCTACTGGCTGTAGTGGCTGTAGCGTTTACCACCACGAGCTTCAAGTCATTATCAACACTCGTCAAAGGAATTATGGCTGACAAAAACGAAGTGGCTGTAGCACCAGCGAATGCCGCTGCGCCGACAAAAACGCTCTACGATTTCACGGTGAAATCACTCGACGGCAAACCTGTTTCGCTGAGTGGATTCAAAGGCAAAAAGGTCGTTATTATGAACGTAGCGTCTAAATGTGGGTTTACGCCACAGTATGCCGACTGGGAGAAGTTTTATAAAGAGCATGGCGACAAAATTGTGGTACTCGGTTTTCCTGCCAACAATTTCAAAAGCCAGGAGCCCGGTACCAGCGAAGAAATTGCGTCGTTCTGCCAGAAAAATTACGGTGTAACGTTCCCGATGTTCGAGAAGGTATCGGTACTGGGTGACGATCAGGCTCCGTTGTACAAGTGGTTGACTACTAAAGATATGAATGGCTGGAACGATAAAGTGCCAACCTGGAATTTCTGCAAATATGTCATCAACGAAAAAGGTGAGCTGACTCACTTCTTTGCTTCGAAAGTGAAGCCAGACGATGAAGAATTCAAGAAAGCCGTAGGCATCTAAATTGCTAAAAGCGCGGATGAGTGGTTGAGTAAGTGCATTTTCGGATGTTATTTGCTTGATCACTCATTCGTGCTTTTACACATTACCCATGTCCGTAAAAAATTGGATTGCTGCGGCTCGACCGCGCACGTTACCCTTATCACTAGCGAGCATTATTCTCGGTAGTTTTCTGGCCGCCGGATCATCGGTATCTACTGGGCATTTTAGCTGGACAATAGCGTTACTGGCCGCGCTGACAACTATTTTTCTACAGGTCTTGTCTAATTTTGCCAATGACTACGGTGACGCGGTGTCGGGGAAAGATACCGAACTGCGCGTAGGCCCACGGCGGGCGGTAGCAACGGGCGATATCACCAAAGAAGCGATGATGCGGGGCATTATCATTACCTCAGTGCTGTCGTTGGCTAGTGGTATCTGGTTATTGGTGATCGCCTTTTTCGGAGCAGGGCCGAAGTTGTTCTGGTTTTTCCTGATTCTTGGTCTGCTCAGTATTGCGGCTGCTATTGGCTACACAAACGGAAAGCGACCTTATGGGTATGCCGGTTTTGGCGATATTGCCGTTCTACTGTTCTTTGGCTGGGTCGGTGTGCTAGGCACGTATTTTCTGCACACCTTGTCTTTTAGTCCCATCTTATTACTGCCAGCTACCAGCGTTGGCTTATTTGCTACAGGCGTACTGAACATCAACAACATTCGCGATATAGAAACCGACACGCTGACCGGCAAACGCTCGATTCCCGCACGAATAGGCTTACCACTTGCGATCCGCTACCATTGGGGACTGCTGCTGGCAGGCATGTTCTGTGCATTGGCTTATTCTTTTCTAACGAGCGCACCCGCAGTAGGCTATCTCTACGTTCTTACGTTCCCCTTATTTGTCGTGAATGGCCGGTTCGTGGCTACGCACAAACGTCCCGCCGAGCTAAACGCCCGACTGGGACAGTTGGCTTTGTCAACATTGCTGTTTGTTATTCTTTTCGGTCTTGGGCAGGTACTTGCTTGATTAGGCGTTTGACAGATTCATGATCCGGTGCATGTTAAGCAAATGGCGCACGGGCCAATCTGTTTTATTGTATGTTTCAAACTGAGATCGTCTGATCGAAAGCATGCGTTCGACACGACGACGTTCGCCTTCTGGCATTGTACCCCACCGGTTGGGTAGGTCGTGAAGCAGCGCATTCATTTGCCGACAAGCAGTAGTTGGGATTGAGAAATAAGCGGCTAACTGCTCAACTTCCTTGAGCTTCCAAAGGTCTGGTTTGGCCCGGCGATTGCGAATCGCTCCGCTGCTGAGATTAACCTCGTAGCTTAATTGCTCGTCATTCAGCTTACATTCCCGGAGTCGCCACATTATGGAGTGGTAACTGTTGACAAACGACTGTAGCGTGTTTTGTAAAGGTTCCATCAAAAAGTGTACAAGTATTAAGTGGATTGATGGGTTATCGGCCAATCTGAATGAGTTGCGTTCATGTAAGCAGAAGATCCCACTAAATACCGTACAAGTTTCATGCCGTTTGTCAATAAATAATCATCTATAGTATACTTAATCAAAGCTAGAATACACAGCCTTGCTACAAAATGAGCTGCTAATGCACAAAAAAAGCTGCCCTTATTCAAGGCAGCTTTTTTTATAAAAATGAAATTCCTGTTTGTAGGAGCTTACTTACAGTCGATCCACTTTAACCCGGAGTTGAAACTCGTCCATTTCAATTTCCGTAGCCGAACCATTTAAGTCACTAACCAACTCAAGTGAGATCGCCTGAACCTCCTGCTGGATATACTCGCGATTCGCTTCGATTGCGGTCGCCAGTAAATCATCGTTACGTTCCAACGTGATCTGGATCTTATCCGTGACGGAGAAGTCGCGATCTTTACGCAGGTTCTGAATGCGATTTACGAAGTCACGAGCAATGCCTTCCCGGCGCAGTTCATCGGTTACGTTAACGTCCAGCGCGACAGTCAGTCCCCCCTCGCTAGCCACGAGCCAGCCCGGAATATCTTCGGTAAGAATCTCAACGTCGGAAAGCGAAATAGTGCCCAGCGGTAACTGCCAGTTGCCAGATGTCTCTAACTGTTTCAGATCATCTTCGGTCATGGCCGTGATCGCAGCGGCTACGTCCTTCATTTGTTTACCAAACTTGGGACCAAGCGCTTTGAAGTTAGGCTTCACTTTCTTTTTTAAAATACCACTTGCATCGTCCACAAAATCAACGCCTTTCACGTTAACCTCGGACAGGATGATGGGCGCAACGTGCTCAATTTGCCGACGCGTATCGGGGTTGAGTACCGGAATAAGCACGCGGCTCAAAGGCTGACGAACCTTTAGTTTGTGGCCTTTACGTAGCGAGTGAACCAGCGACGAGATATCCTGCGCCAGTTCCATCGACGTTTCCAGTTCCGTGTCGATCAAAGCACGCTCGGCTTTCGGAAAGTCGGTCAGGTGCACCGATGTATTGCCTTCCGTCAGGTTCCGATACAGCCAATCGGCGTAGAATGGCGCAATGGGCGACATCAGTTGCGCAATGGTTGTCAGACACTCATGCAGGGTTTCGTAAGCCGCTCGTTTATCGGGCGTCATTTCACCGTCGGACGCGACCCCGGACCAGAAGCGCCGACGTGATAAGCGCACATACCAGTTCGAGAGTTGATCGTTCACAAAGTCCTGAACCGCCCGACCTGCTTTGGTTGGGTTATAGCTATCGAACTGTTCTTCAACCTCAAGGATCAATGATTGCAGTTTCGACAAGATCCAGCGGTCAAGCTCCGGGCGCTCGGCTACCGGTATGGTTCGTCCAGCAAAGGAAAACTGATCGAGGTTGGCGTACAGCGCAAAGAAATTGTACGTGTTCGACAGGGTTCCGAACAGTTTTCGCTGCACTTCGCCGATGCCTTCCGTATTGAATTTAAGGTTGTCCCACGGTTCAGCGTTGGTGATCATGTACCAGCGCGTTGCGTCGGCTCCGTACTGCGATAAGGTCGCGAAGGGATCGACGGCGTTGCCCAATCGCTTCGACATTTTGTTGCCGTTCTTATCGAGTACCAGTCCCGTCGAAACAACGTTTTTGAACGCAACCGAATCGAACAGCATGCCGGCAATGGCATGAAGCGTGAAGAACCAACCCCGCGTCTGGTCAACGCCTTCCGAAATGAAATCAGCCGGGAACGCCTTCTTGAAGACATCCTCATTCTCGAACGGATAATGCCACTGCGCGTACGGCATCGCTCCCGAATCAAACCAAACGTCGATCAAATCCGACTCACGCTGCATAACCTTGCCCGACGCCGACACAAAGTACACCTCATCGACGTAGGGCCGATGGAGATCGTACTCGCCAGCTGAAAGTTGATCCAGAAACGCGCTGTTTTTGGTCCGTTGCTCATCAGTCAGCACATCGCTCTGCTGAGCTTCCTGCACGTAATTCTGTAGCTCTTCGACCGAGCCGATACAAACTTCTTCGCCCGCTTCTGATCGCCAGATGGGAAGTGGTGTTCCCCAGAAACGGCTTCGGCTGAGGTTCCAGTCTACGAGGTTTTCGAGCCAGTTGCCGAAGCGTCCCGTTCCGGTGCTTTCGGGTTGCCAGTTGATCTGTTTGTTTAACTCAACCAGCCGATCTTTTTTCGCTGTCGTGCGGATAAACCAGCTATCGAGCGGATAATACAGAATCGGTTTATCGGTCCGCCAGCAGTGCGGGTAAGGGTGTTCGTATTTCTCGACCCGGAACGCTTTGTTTTCTTCTTTCAGCTTGATGGCGATCAGCACATCGGTTGGCTTGAACTCCGGATCGGCGCGTTCTTCGTCCGAATAATATTCTTCTTTTACGTACCGACCAGCAAAATCCGTGATCTCGTCAACAAACTGACCGTGTTTGTCGACGATAGGAACTTCTTTGCCGGTCTCATCCCTGACCATGATGGCTGGAATACCAGCCGCCTGTGACACCCGGAAGTCATCCGCACCGAAGGTTGGCGACGTATGAACGACACCCGTACCGTCTTCCGTCGTAACGAAGTCGCCCATGATAACCCGGAAGGCGGGTTTGTCGGGGGTAACGTACGGCATCAACTGGTCATACTCGATGTCTTCCAGATGTTCACCTTTGAAGCCCGGTATGTCGATAATAGCCCAGGGAATGACCTTGTCGTTTGGAAGATAGGCATCGAACGCCGGATCGTCCGGAAAGTCAACCCGCCCTTTCTCGTTGAACCAACGACTGACCAACGCCTTTGCCAGCACAACGTTAATTGGCTTGAAGGTGTAGGGGTTGAAAGTCTTGATCAGGACGTAGTCAATGTCTTTACCAACGGTCAGCGCCGAGTTTGCTGGCAACGTCCAGGGGGTAGTCGTCCAGGCCAGAATGAAGATGTCGTCGGAGTCGGCGGCATCGAACAGATAGCCTGATTTGCCCGTTAGCTTTACCCGAAACTGAGCCACAATGGTCGTATCGCGTACGTCCTTGTATGTGCCGGGCATGTTTAGCTCGTGTGAACTCAGGCCCGTTCCGGCCTTCGGCGAATAAGGCTGAATGGTATAGCCTTTGTACAGCAGATCCTGGTCGTACAGCTTTTTCAGCAGGTACCACACCGACTCAATGTACTCGTTCTTGTAGGTGACGTACGGATTGTCGAGGTCAACCCAGTAGCCCATTTTCTGGGTCAGGTCGTTCCATTGATCGGTGAACCGCATAACGGTTTCGCGGCACTTGCGGTTGTAGGCTTCAACGCTGATGCCTCCTTCCGACTCGGGTTTACCAATGTGGTCCTTGGTAATGCCAAGTTCTTTTTCAACCTGTAGCTCAATGGGTAGACCGTGCGTATCCCAGCCACCTTTCCGCTCGACCTGAAAGCCCTGTAGGGTTTTGTACCGGCAGAAAATATCTTTAATTGTCCGGGCCATTACGTGGTGAATACCGGGAGCTCCGTTGGCCGAAGGCGGACCTTCGTAAAACGTAAACGTGGGCTTCCCTTCGCGAATGGCGACCGACTGTTCGAAAACCTGATTTTGGTTCCAATACGTTAAAACCTCGGCTGCGATCTTCGCATAATCGAGGGACTCATATTGCTGATACTTCACGCCTGGAATAAACGAATAGCACGAGTTTTTCAAATAGCTATTTGAAACTCATGCGGTTAAAAATGAGTGCAAAGATACGGAAATAGACTGGGGCACGAAAGCCGAAGCCGTAACTCAGGTCAGTAAATAACCGTATGTACTGTACGAACAAAAAAGCTTGCCCGTACGGTTCGCTTTCGGTAGGTAGGATGATTCTATCAGTCTTACTTGAGATAAAACTGGTGAACAGCGGGAAGTATATGAATTTGCCCAAAAAAAAGCCCAGCCATTACAGCTGGGCTCCGAGCAATTTCTGGTTTATAGAGGGTCTTTACCATTTAGAGCAAAGTTAACCCCTTTGGTCACCTTTTGGTAAGTGAAATTGAAAAAAATAATTAGCTGTTGTATTGTTGCTCGTACAGCCGATGAATTTTATCCCGGCTGCGCTTTAGACGCATCTTTACCGCGCTGGCTTTAAGGTTGTACAGGTCGGCAATCTCGTCGATACTCATTCCATCTTCGTATTTCATCCGTAGGAGCGTCGTTTCTTCTTTGGACAGTGTATCCATCGCTTGCTTTACCATCTGTAGCGTCTCTTCGTGCAGTACAGATTCCTGGTTGTCGGCGATATCAAGTTCGTAGTCGTCGTCCATTGTAACCGTATTCAGGCGTTTCGACAGACGAATTTGATCCAGGCAATAATTGTAGGCAATCGAATAAAGCCAAGTTGAAAAACGAGCCCGTTCCTGGAAAGCATCGAGTTTGTCAAATACTTTTAGAAAGATATCATGCGTAAAGTCTTCAGCTTTGGCCGAGTCGTGGGTAAGTGACAAACAACGACGATATACTTTGTTGACATATCGTGTGTAAAGTGTCTCAAAACACTCATTCGGCTGATTAGGTAAGTACAGGCGAATAATATTCTCGTCGGTCAGTGAAGTATGCATAATCCTTTACTAGTGCAATTCAAGTTGTATTTTAACAAGCTCTGCTAACTAAGTGCTCCTTTATTTATTTTAGACTGAAACCAGTTAATTAAGACACGAAAAATATATTAAATGGTAGATTGGTTAACAAGCGTGTTTACCACAAGTCCATAGATTTCCTCTGTTAGAAGCAAAGAATTGACAAAGTACGTAGTAACTTACTAAAATGTTTGATTAGGGCACTTTGTTTTGTTTACGCGGATAAAATATGATTTAATAGAGAAATAAACAGACGCTTTATCGGTGTAAGAAAAGTATAAAATCTATTTTAAGATCTAGACAGATAAGTTGGTTACGCTGAACCTTACCAAAAAATCAGAACGCTTTTGTTTAAGAAATCAGCGTCTCGTAAGGCAAACGGTGATAAATAAGATTCAGTGGAGTAATCGTAAACGGTACAATAATTCAGGGGCAACTTAAGTACTTCTTAGGATGAAAGATAATGGTAGTGAATCGTTTAGTAGGTGTGTCTTGTAAAATGTAGTCACTTGGTAAACGCCGATAGCCAGACACACTACGTTAATCGCACCAGCACTTGTTTAACTGGTTTTAGAAGCGAACTCAGTCCGGCTATCGGTGTTTGTGAGGCAGGCTGGTTAATACGTTAGCTTTGCCAGATAATCATAATCGTACTTGGCACTTTCCATCGCCGTCTTAGGGTATTCTTCCTGCTCGACAAAGAAATACTTCGTTCCCGATTTGTCCATATTCTGCAACATCTTCTTGATATCAATCTGACCTTTACCAAATTCGGTGCTTTCCTTTTTGGTCTTGTCCATGTCTTTGAGGTGCCACAGCGGAAAACGGCCCGGATATTTTTTGAAATAAGCGAGTGGGTCGTTGCCCGTCAGAATGGCCCAGCCTAAATCCATCTCCATCTTCACCAGGTTAGGATCGGTGCGGTCCAGCAGAATGTCGTACAGAATTTTGCCATCTACTTTTTCAAACTCGTATTCGTGATTGTGGTAACCAAAGACCAGATTCGCTTTTTTGCAGGTTTCGGCAGCTTTAGAAAATGCGTCAGCGCAACGTTGATAGTTCGCAACGGTCTGGCCTTCTGTTGGTAGTGACGCACACACCAGGTAGGTTTGTCCCGCTTCTGCCGCCATGTCAACCGTGCGTTGCCAGTTGTTGTCGATTTGCACGTGACCACTGCGTACGGTCATGCCCAGGTCGTTGGCAATTTTTTTGATTTCTTTAGGCTGTAAGCCATAGAAATTACCTTTTTCGCTGCGGGCCGATTCCAGTTCTGTGTAGCCAATTTGAGCCAATTGCTTTAAGGTGCCTGCTGCGTCGGCCAGCATCTCCTTGCGAACTGTATAGAGTTGAATACCGACATTCTTCACTTTCGCGGCTTTGGCTAGATTAGGGACTAAAGCAGCGCCTACTGCCAGATAGCCCGATGCTTTAAGGAATTCACGTCTTGTTTTCATTCGACCCGATAAAATTAATGAGTTTACTTTGTCGCTGTAAGTCGGCTAGTTGATGCAATATACGCTTCGGCAACCAGGATCGACTAATTATCCGTTATCTCTGCCGGACTCAACGTACTGATGTCTGTGTTGCTGACGAACGCGATTCGTTTGCTGTCGGGCGACCACGAAGGGGTATTGATCGAACCCTGACCACCGTACAAATAAGCGATGATCGTTGGTTTTCCTCCTTTGATGGGCATCAGCCGGAGATAAACGTGTTTGTACGGGGGATGGTCACCGGACTGCACTTCTTCTTTGAGAAACGATAGAAAAACAATCCATTTGCCATCCGGCGAAATATGCGGAAACCAATCATGAAAATCGCCATTGGTGACGGGCTCCTGTCCGCTGCCATCGGGTTTCATTCGCCAGATTTGCATGGTGCCGGTACGGTTTGAATTAAAGTAAATAAACGTACCGTCGGGTGTAAATTCCGGACCGTCGTCGAGCCCTTTCGCGTCGGTGAGCCTGATCTCCGGTCCACCAGCTGCGGGTATTTTGTAGATGTCGTATTCGTTATCACGTGAACCGCAGAATACTAAACTGTTACCATCGGGCGACCACCCGTGCAGATAGGACGGCCCTTTAGGCGTAATTTGCTTTGGTGCGCCACCCGTAGCCGGAACCGTGTAAATAATTGATCCGCCTAGTTCCTTAACCCCACTACTGAGGCCCAGCATTTTTCCGTCAAAAGACAAAACGTGGTCATTGTTGTTGTTCTTGACGTCGTCGGTGTTCAGGACGCTCTGCTGACGGCTGGCCAAATCAAATGCGTAAATAAAGCCCTGACCATTGTAGATCAGCGTCTTGTTGTCGGGCGTCCAGTTGGGAGCCTGAATCGAATTGGGTGCTGTATGGATAACTTCCCGCTTTCCCGTTGCCACCTCCAGTAGTTCCAGCCGACTGCCGAGGTTCATCTGGCCAGCCGGTACGCCGGGGCTGACCGGGACGGTAAGACGAACATCCTGAAATACGCCTTTGGCAAGGTTGTTCTTCTGAGCGCCACTAACGAACAGACCTACGTAAATTTCGTCGCCCAGATTGAGATTCGTCACCTCCCGAATCTGAAACGGCTCACCGAACTTCGCCACGCGCAGGGTGTAGGTTGTCCCACGGCGTTCCAGTTGGATAACGTCCGCGTTACTCAGGCTAATTCGCCTTTCGTCGCTGGGGCCATCCGCCGTTCTACGAATTTGTAGGGATGGTCCCCGGCCTTGCACGGTGGCGCTCACCTGGGGAGCGTTTGGGGCCAGACTGGCTCGGGCCAGCCAGCCGATAGTGTGGTGCGGATCGGTAGAGGTCAGATGGCACCGCGTATAAACGATAAAATCGCCCTTTATGCGTTTCCACAGATAGTGCGTTGTGGCTGCATCGACTCCTGCACCGCTTAACTCGTACGTAGCCGAATTAAAACGAACGGACAGGGGCTGTTTGGCTTGGCCAATATCATCCTGTCCGTCGAACACACCCACCGATTTCTGCTGAGCGTTTGTCGAAACGGCTAGGCTGGTCAGCAGGCCAATCAGCAACAGGTTAATTTGCTTAAAGCGTTTGTAGAAAGGCATCAGGGTCGTGAGTAAGTCTTGGCTAACTCAGTCAAAAGAAGCAACGGAAGAAAGTTTACTTCCAGATTCCGGTTTCGCTAAACTGTTACCTGCTACGGTTAGTTGAGAAGAGAATAACGGATGTGTTTTCCGTCAGAAACGATTTACTCAACAAACTGTCTTTTCGTATGCGTTCCTTTTTATTACTCCTGTCGATCAGTCTGTACGGGTCGATTTGTTTTGGCCAGGCTGACTCATCGCAGCGGCTGACAAAACTTGACTCCGCACAAACGCCCCGTGAGGCTTCACCATCGACGCATGTTCCGATACCGGGCGTTGATACTCCGCTATCCGGTCCCGGAACGATGATGCAGGCACCCGCTAACCCAACGGCCACGGCCATACCGCAAAACGACCGCAAAAAGCGGAAAAATAAAACCAATCCGCCAACTGACCCCAGGGCTTTTGGGGTAGGTATACCGATTGGAAAAACAAAAAAAGATTCGTTGCGCTAACGAAGTGGCCTTTAAGACCCGGCTGGTTATTTTCCCATCCAGGTCTTAAAGTCGCTTACTTTTTCCCGGCTCACCAACGTTTCCTTATCGAAGGTAGGGCGTAGGTTCAGCGCGAGCCGGTTACCGAAGTAAGGCTGCATCTGATCGACGGCCTGGTGTGTTACCAGAACTCCCCGGTTGATCCGAAAGAAGCGGCCTGGGTCCAGACTGTCGGCCAGTTCATCCAGCGTGTAATCGACCAGAAACTTTTGCCCGGTATGGGTCGAGAAAAAGCTGTAGCGGTCTTCGGTGTAGAAATACGCAATCTCGCCCACTTCAACCGATAATAGGCGCTGACCCTGTCGTACCAGAAAGCGTTGTCGGTAATCGCGCGGAGCCTGCCGCTGAATCTGTTGGAGAAGCTTTTCAATGTTTTGAGCCGGATCGTCCACCGGGCGACCACGCAACGCTTCGTATTTCTGAAGACTTCGTTGCAGATCGTCGCGTTGAACGGGCTTAAGCAGGTAATCGATGCTGTTAACCTTAAACGCCTGCAACGCGTATTCATCGTAGGAGGTCGTAAAAATAACGGTACTTCTGACCGGTGTTCGCTCAAAAATCTCGAAACTTTGACCGTCGGCCAATTCGATATCCAGGAAAATAAGGTCGGGCTCGGGCTGACCACTTGTCCGGCGGTCCTCTAGCCAGTTGACCGTATCGTCGATACTGGCCGTTACGCCAACGATGTTCAGGGTGGGGGCTACATCGTGCAGTAACTTCTGGAGTTTACGCACGGCTAATTCTTCATCTTCAACGATTAGGGCGTTCATGGACTTAATTTATGCTTGTGCTAAAAGAGGTAATGTAACGGTAAAATAATCAGGACCGGCTTCAATTTGTGGTTCCGTTTGTGCCAGCAAGTTATACTTTGTCTGAATATTAGCTAAGCCAACGTGCGTTGATTCTGCTTCACCTGATTCGGACGAACCTGATCGGGTTAGATCGCTCCGAACCGATCTTTTCTGAACGTTATTGCGCACACGAAGATAACCAGATTCTGTTGTTTGGATTTCGATCAACAAAGGGCGGCTGGCCAGAATACTATTGTGCTTGACGGCATTCTCAACCAGAAGTTGCAGTGTGAGCGGGGGAAGGCGATGCTGCCTATAATGATTCGCTACCTGGACGGACAGTGTAAGGCCGGTCCCGTGGCGGGTTTTCAGCAAATGATAGTAAGAGTCAATAAAAGATAACTCTGCGTCGAGGGTTGTCAATTCATCGCTGCACTCGCCGTTAATCGCATGATCGCTGACGGGAAGCATGTTAGAATATCCATTGGTCTGAAGCATGTATCGGTACACGCGCGCCATTTGATCAATAAACTGTTCAGCTAGCTGTGGCTCATCGGCAATCAGCGACGATAACGAATTCAAGCTGTTAAACAGAAAGTGTGGATTAACCTGGCTTTTAAGGCCTTGCAGTTGCCCTTTCAAATTTTCCTTCTTTAGCTTTTCCCGATTGATTTGAATCTGTTGCCACCGGTTCAGCGAGTAAAACGTTTCGTAAATCCCGGCAGATAGAACGATAAATAACAGGTTGATACCGTAAATTTTCAGGAGCGATTCAACCGTAAACGAGGTGCCAAGTAACCGAAAACGACTGTATACACCAGCGATAAGGCTCACACAAAGTACCGACAATAGGCTGTTAGCCGCTACGACGAGAGCCACTCGTGTCAGTGACTGAGCGAAGCGAGGATACCGTTGGGTAACTACACGCGTCACACGATTTTGGGCGAAAAAGGAACCCGTGAGTAAGGCACCGTTCAGAAACGTGGTTGCCGTGAAGTGCCATCCGTTTTGCCAGTAGGCGTCTCCTGCCAGTAGATAACTAACCACTCCGGTAAGAAAAGGGACAGTCAGTACGTAAGTCCACCGATTGTAAGGACTGAGTTGGCTCAGAGGTGGCAAACAAACGGACTGATGCATAAACAATACCGGTCTGGGGAGCTTTTTAGCAGTGCTAAAGATAGCGATGCCTTCATGTAGGCTTTACCACGATAGTCACCAATTGCACGAATGGAGTCATGAGTTGTGCAAATGAAGGGTTAATCAGTATCTGTGACCGGTCAGGAGTACGGACTCAGCGCGCCGTTTGCATAGGGGCGAGTAAGGGTAAAACTACCGTAAAGGAGTCGTTTTCCTCCTGAACAACAATGTCGGACTGGGTGAGCATCCGGTATTTGGCCGCGATATTGGCTAATCCGACCCCATTGCTCAAACTTTGTTTACTCTTGCGCTGGAGATTATTGCGAACCAGCAGCAGAAAGCAGTCCTGCTTCAGCTTGTCGGTTGAGGCTGATGTGGTGATGTCAATAACAAGGGGGCGGCCCGGCGATACAATGTTATGCTTGACCGCGTTTTCGACCAGTAGCTGTAGCGTAAGCGGAGGGAGTGAATGCGTTAGGCAATTGTCGGGTACTGACGTACGTACGGCTATTCCCGAACCATGCCGGGTTTTAAGTAGATGCGTGTACGATTGGATGAAACGTAACTCCGTATGGAGTGACGTAAGCTCGCGGTCGTTCGATTGAAGCAGGTAGCGGTACACTTTCGACAATTCATCGACAAATTCTCCGGCCTGAACGGGCGAGTCTTCGATCAGCGTGGAAAGCGAATTGAGCGCGTTAAACAAAAAATGCGGATTGACCTGATTTTTCAGCGAATCGAACCGAGCCTGCCACTCGGCTTTCATCAGTTGCTCTTTTTCCTGATACGTCTTTTGCCAGTGCCGAATCAGGTACTGACCCTCGTATACAACGACGTAAACGCACACGTAGACGAACTGGATACCTGTTGTTTCGATGTAATTGTACAGATCGACTTTCCAGATGCGGGTATCCAGTAAACTATTGATCAATACGCGTAACGAGGAATTAACATTGGCCAGAAGAATAATCAGGAAGCCAAGAAGAATAAGCCGCTGGCGGGTGCGGTGTAGACCGGGATACCTGTTCTGAATAATACCAATCAGCCGTCGGGCAATCTCCCAGCCTAAATAACCGAGCGAAAGAGCGATACAGATGTATTGAATGGCTTGACGCGGAGAGTTATTGACGAGAATCGAAAGTCGGAAAAAGAAAGAACCAAAGGCAAACAGCAGCAAGGGTCCCCAAAGGCGTAACTTCGTATCCCTGGATAATTGTCTGGTCATGGATGGTGAGAAAAGGAAAGCTCCGCTGTAGCAAATTAACCGAAGAGCAGGACTTTTCAGTAAAATACACAGACAAATACTCGAATAAGTCTACAATCTCTGTCTGTATGGTGTTTATTCGGCACGTATACTAAAAATCCCCAGCGAGTGATGGCCGGGGATTTGGGGATAGAAACGTTTCAAACGGACTATTTCGTTTGCTTTTTTGTCGGTGTATGCTGCACTTTCTGAGCCGTTACGCTATGCTGAGGCTTGTAAATCGCACCGGTTGCAAAGTCAACGAGGGTACCCGGCCAGAACAATAGGATGTCGGCTATCAACGCGCCGGTCCGGACTTGTCGTTGTGGTTCGCCAGGCATTGGTTTGCGTTTTTGAGCGTCGGTGATACGGCCACCAAAAACGGTTGCGCAACTGGTTAGCGATCCTGAAAGGGTAATTGCGGCTAAAGCCAGTACAGTAAATTTCTTGAATGATTTCATGGTATTGGTCCGCTGCTGTGGTCGTTAAAAAAGAGGTTTATTTGGTTGCCGAAACGGTTAGCTCAACGCCGTCGCTGTCTTCGCCACTGATGCTTAGTTTGTTGTTGCTGCCTTTGGCAATAACATTCCCATTTAGTCGGTATTCAACGCTACCGTTGCCGGCGTCAACTACGGTTACGTCGTCGGCAGAATCTTCAATGAACGCTTCACCCGTTGATTTAAGGTTGATCGCTACATCAATGGATACCGTCGTTGCGGTCTGACGGCTTACTTTCATCGTGCCTTTCAGGTTGGTTTCGCTGGCCGGATACTTTTTACCGCCTGTAGTTAGTTCAGAGAAATTATACGTGCCTGATACCTGGCTGGCCAAATCTGGTGCAGGCGTATCTTTTTCCTTCTTACAAGCGGAAAGAGAAGCGGCTACGAGTAGCACGAGGAGTGCTGAGCGACGAAAAGCGAAAAATGTGTTCATTATAGTCATGTTGTTTTGGGAAAAAAAGAGGTTGCCCGGTTGGGCTTGGCTCATTGATCGATACAAAGGTGCTCGACAGTATAGACTGTTTGAAAGGGTGCCTGTACCAACTGGCAAAAGAGCCGCTTAAACGGGAAGAACTGCGGAATGAACCGGAAAACGCATCGTTAGCACTTGCCGTTGCGGAAGCACGAATGACACCTGATGGAAATTTCTGTGATCAAAGGAATTACGTTGTAAGGGAGACTTGTACAGCTGAACACCAGAAAACAGCAGTTCATGTTGACGCTTATTTCAACCTGCCGCGTATCGCTCCAAATTTGTACTAATCACTAGTTACCAACAACGACAATGACCACGATCTCTATTTTAGCGAACGTCCAGATTCGGGATTACGAACAATTTATGGCCGTTTTTACGACAAACGGGAAAGCTGCTCGGCAGCGCCACGGCTGCCAACGAGCGCAGGTGTTTACACTACCGGCGCCAGAGCAGCTTGTTATTCTATTCGACTGGTCTTCGCGGGCCGATTTCGAAGGATTCCTGGCTGATCAAACGGTTAAAGAAACAATGCAGGCCAGTGGTACAGTGGGACCGCCTACGTTTACGTTTTTGACCAAGACCGCTGAACTGCCCGCCTAACCTGCTCTGTTCATAATGGGATGACAATGAGCATCCCATTATGACGTATCGGTACACTGTTCAACGACTTAATTCATGCGGCTACGGAGCCGACTCGTGCGTTATATAGCGAAGTCTGTGGTGGGTTTGTAGCGCGCTGTAAAAGCGGACTAAGCTTTTCTACCTATCTTTGCCGTTTCCCCGCACAGTACACTATGAATAGTCAACTATTCAACAAAAGAGATCTCATTGCTTATTTTATTGTCGCGGCCATTGGTGCTTCGTTGCAGCTGATAGTCGGCACATTACTTCAGGAGTGGTTTCCCGTTACCTACGAACAGGCGCTATTAGCCGGTTATGTCTCTTCTTTTTTCATTGGATTTTATCTCACCAAGCTCTTTGCGTTCAACGCAAAAAACTCGGCGAAGACCCGGCGCGAAATTGCCAAATTCACGCTTGTTTCGATACTGTCCTGTATCATCACCGTCTACGGATCCTCGCTGCTTTATCAGTTCTCGACCGAAAGGATGGAAGCGATTCTATTCACAATTCCTTTCTCCGTCAAAGTGGTGAACATCAATAAGCTGGCTTCGCACACGGCGGGCATGGGACTGAGCTTTATCAGCAATTATGTCCTGCACAAACAGTTTACCTTTCGAAATACGGGCTTTTATGATAAACTAAAGCGGCTGATGAACCTGTAAAATCTACAGCCTCTTTACAGTATCGATCACTAAAAAGCCCCTGCCAATCCATTGTTGGCAGGGGCTACACCTTGAGCTGACTCTGTAGTTAGTGATGCGTCGATAGAGAAGCGGACGTGTTATCGGCCGGTCGTAAAAACGGCTGTCCGACGTACTGGACGGGCAACGACCGTTTCCATACCCAATAACCGGGCACGTTCAGTGCGCAAAACGGTGCGGATGTGTCTGGTAGTTTTCATTGGTTTGATTCGTAAATGGTGTTTGTATCCGCAGGTACGCATCAGGCCGTGCTCTACTTGAACTAGCGTCATCGTCAAACAGGGCAGACGTGATGCGTACCTGCGGATTTTCAAGGAATTATCTTAGAATTTTGCGGTCAGACCGAGCTTCACGGCTGATACGCCATAACCTACTTCTGCGAACGCGCCAACTTTTGGGGCGAACATGAACCGGGCACCCAGGTGTAATCCGACGAACAGGCCACTGTTGTACCCGCCGTAATCGTAATACCCGCTATTGCCTGCATACCGGAAGCCCAGGGATGCACCAACGTAAGGGTCAAAGGTGCTGGTTTGCACATTCATCGCTTCGCCAAGGTGGTATGATGCCCGCCCGCCAAAATAAACGAAGTTGTAACCGCCTGAATAATAGCCGTTGGCATAGCGGTAGTAGTCGATGGAGCCGCCGACCGAAAAATTGTTTTTCGCGTCTACTTCAACCGAAACGCCTAGTGGTAAACCACCCCCGTAGTAGGTTGCTAAGCCAAGTCCGGCGTTGAGGTATACCGCATGACTGCTGCGTGATGGACGACTGTACGAGCGTGTCGTAGCGTAACGCGCACCAGGCTGTGGCCGGGCAACCGTCTGCGAAGTTGGAGCGGGTTGGGCTTCTACCGGGGCTGGTCTGGCTTCTGCTACCGGAACTTGTGCCCTCGGTGCGACCGCAGTTGTCGCTGGTCGTCTAACCGGGCTGGCAGCGGGTCTCTGGGCTGGTTTTCTGACGGCGGTGCTGGTCTGGGTAGCCGGGCGCCGAACTGACTGCTGAGCCATAGCGAGATCCGTAGAACAGACAAAGGCAAGCGCCAGCATGGCTAATTGAGTAAACGATTTCATGACAGTATTTGTTGTTTCTGGTTATCCGTGAGGAACGATGCAAACTTACGTCGCGAACGGAGGGACGAACCAACAGCTACTGTCTGAACTGTATAAAGAACCACCTGAACTGCGTCGAACAGGCGTTGAAGCGGGCTACGCTAGTAGTTTGATTTTTTGAACTATAGTAGGTATTTAAAAAGATAAATCACTGTAGTTTAAGGATTTGTCTGTTTTGAATTTGGACGGTATAACAAATGGTTGGTTTGCAAAGTATAGTTCCGTTTTACAAACCAACATAATAATCGTAGCCGCGTTCGGCCCAGAAGTCGCGCGGGCGTTCATCCGCAAAGAACATCCGACCGATACGCTTGAGATTTTTGACGCCGTATTTTACCGGAATAATCAGACGAAGCGGAGCACCGTGCTGGCTATTGATCGGTTGCCCGTTCAATTCGTAAGCGAGCAGTGTCTGTGGGTGGAGCGCACTCTCTATATCGATACCGACATAATACCCTTTATCGGGCGTTTCCAAACCGATGTAGTTAAACAGATCATCCGTGTTGTCGGGAGAGGGAGCGTTGCCGCTGCGCGTTCCGAGCTTGTATTTTTCCAGAAAATCAGACAAACGAACTCCGCCCCAATGCTGGATCTGACTCCAGCCTTCGATGCATTTGAATTCGTAGACAATCTCCTGTTTGGGTAATGCTTTGATGTCGTCAATAGTCAACGCCAACGGTTGCTTTCCCGGAACATCGATCTGAAGTTTCCAGTCTTCCGGAATTGGCGATTTCAAGCCGTCGTAACCATTTACGCGGGCTTTTTTTGCGGCATCGTCAACGGCAAACGTGCGGACTAGATGCGTGTCGCTAAAGTACGTACGCGCAATCGTCTCGTTGGTGTTCAGGACATCCCGCAAAGGTTTGAGCATACCCATTGCTTTGGGGCTGCGCGTTATCCAGTTATACGAAACGAAAGGAACGGCTGCGGCAACAGAAAACCACCCGAACGCTTTTAGCATCCGTCGGCGAACGGCTGATTCTGGAACATCTTCCTGCGGCAGTTGCGGTTCGTTTGGAGCGGGTTTATTCGATATAGTCATGATAAAGCGGGTCGGGTTGGAGGGGTCATAGGCGATGGCGTCGGTTCCGATGGGCCAGCAGGGCGTACGTTGTCGGACCCTTGCGGTGTTGGCTGATTGGGGGAGTGTGGCTTGATGACTTCAACGCCCGTTATTATGGATTGAAAGTTTTGCCAGCCCGTCCGAATTACCTGAGCAACGTGAACAAAGAAAAACAATACAAAGCCAACGGTTAGAACAAAGTGTTCCAGACGGGCCGCTTCGTAGCCGCCAAGCAATCGCGTAAGCCACGAAAATTGCGTTGGTTTATAGATGGCATAGCCCGTAAGTATCGAACCAACACCCATAAGAATAATGGTTGAATAAGCGATTTTTTGCGCTCCGTTGTACTTGATAAAAGGCGGTTGCGATTTACGAAGTCCCAGATCGTAGAGCGTTACCTGAACCGCTTCCCGAAAAGAGTTGCGGTCTGGCACCAGATGCCGCCATTCGCCGGAAACAACGGTATAGCCTACATACAGCAATCCGTTCAGCAGAAAAATCCACATGAACACGAAGTGCCAGGCCATACCCTCGGCCAGTCGGCGGGACAGCTTGAAAAATTTATAGAATCCGTCGGGGAAAAAAGAAATAAGCGTGTAATCACCGATCTGAATTTTGTACGGATCGTATGCCCAGTAGATCAGCATTCCGCTCCAGATCATGACGAACAGCACCGGAAAATTAATCCAGTGAAACCAGCGAATGGCTAGCGGGTGCTTGTGGACAATTCGTTTCATCGGTTAATATAGTTAGGGTAGTTTGTTGGGTCGCCTGTAGTCTATAACGAACAATTGGGTTTATTAGATTCTTGAATTGCTATTTATTGGATCAATAATAACAAGATTGCAGAGCGCTACCTTTGTGCTATACTTTTATACTTGTGCCGTATGTCGTTACGAACCCTCGATACTGGTCTTTTTAAGCTTGATGGTGGTGCTATGTTTGGTGTTGTCCCTAAGCCGCTCTGGAATAAGCTCAACCCCGCCGATGAGTTGAACCGCTGTACCTGGGCTATGCGTTGTTTGCTCTTCGAACAGGGAAATCGGCTTTTGCTGGTAGATACCGGTATTGGCGACAAGCAGGATGCTAAGTTTTTTGGTCACTATGATCTCCACGGGGATGCTTCGCTGCTGGGTTCGATCCGAAAAGCGGGTTACTCGGAAACTGACGTAACCGACGTACTGCTTACGCACCTTCATTTTGACCACGTAGGGGGCGCTGTCAAACGAAACGAGGAAGGGCTAGTTCCGGTTTTTTCAAACGCTGCTTACTGGACACACCCATCGCACTGGGATTGGGCGGTGAACCCGAATCCGCGCGAAAAAGCGTCGTTTCTGGGCGAAAATATTCGGCCTTTGCAGGAAAGTGGTCAGCTGAAATTTCTGGAGCAGAATCCATTTCCGTACGACACGATCTCGTTGCTGTACGTAGATGGCCATACGGAAAAAATGGCGCTGCCGCTCTTTCAGATCAACGGACGAACAGTTGCATACATGGCCGATCTGATTCCGTCGTCGGCGCACGTCCCGTTGCCTTACGTGATGAGCTACGATGTGCGACCGTTGCTGACAATGGACGAGAAAGCCCGGCTATTGCAACAGGCTGCTGACGAAAACTGGATTCTGGTCTTCGAGCATGATCCGGTCACAGAAGCCGCAACCGTTGAAAAGACTGAGAAAGGAGTTCGGGTAAACGAAAAGGGAAAACTCTCGGACTTTCTGTAACGCGGCCATCCTGTCCGCGTTACGGGTGCAAACCAAAAAATTGATCCAGTCGTTATTTGATTGGAGCGAATTGATGAACAATGAAAATTGGTTTGGTATTGTCCGGTGGTGGAGCGCGCGGAGTTGCTCACTTGGGCGTAATAAAAGCTTTACAGGAAATGGGCATTGGGTTCGATCAGATTGCCGGAACCAGTGCCGGAGCCATTGTTGGCGCATTGCTTGCTCAGGGTTACTCCCCCGACGAAAGCTTGAAACTAATTGAATCGTCGTCTTTCGTGCGGCATTTACGACCTACCTGGAATCGGATGGGCCTGCTGCGGCTCGATCCTATCGTTGATCTATACCGAAAGTATATTCCTCATGATTCCTTCGAAGGGCTGCAAATTCCGTTGCACGTAGTAGCGGTTGACCTCAACAGCGGAGAACAGGTTGTGTTTGAAAAGGGTGAACTCGTCCGGCCCGTACTGGCATCGTGTTGTTTGCCGGGCATTTTCGAGCCGTTTATGATCAACAAGCGGCAGTATGTGGATGGGGGAGTCCTGAACAATTTACCCGTCGATGTCATCGAGCACAAAGTAGATTGCCTAATTGGGTCGCACTGCAACGTGCTGGGACCGCGCAAGCCCATTACGTCGATGCGCGGGGTAATCGAACGGAGCCTGGTGCTGGCGGTGCAGAGTAAAACAAAAGATCGGTTTGCCCGCTGTTCGGTGCTGATCGAACCCCCTCAGTTGGCACAATACACTACGACCGACATCAGCAAAGCGCGGGATCTGTTCCGGGTTGGTTATCAGTATACGAAGTCGATCGCGGCTGATATCGAGAAACGACTCCAAACGCCACCGATTGAAATCGTTTAATAAGCGCCCGGAAGGCTTTTGAGCCTGCGCTCACCCTACTACGCAGACAACCGGTGTAAATCAAACGCTGGTTACTCAATTAAACAGCCGACTGCCTCCGTGCGTGCTTCAGGAACCGGCTGATTGGTTAGTAACGCGTTGAGGGCATCCCGTAAATAGGTATGTACGGCTTCGGTGCGACGCTTTCCCAGATCAACGTACCAATCATCGATAGCCCCTTGGTACCGCACTTTTCCATCCGACTGCATGACAACCACTTCGGGCGTGACGTGCGCCCGAAACTGCCGGGCCAGCCGTGCCCCCTTGTCTGGCTGTCCGGCAAAAGGCAACTTATAATCGACTCGAAACTGCTCAATCGCTTTCGGCGTGTCCGTCCGAAGCGGAAAGACAGCAACAAACCGCACCCCTTCCGGACTAAATGTCTGGTACAGCTCCGCTAGTCGGCGTGTGTATTGCTGACTAATGGGACATTCGGTGTTTAAAAAAGCGTATACCGTGAGATTTGTCGGACGCTGGTAGGTGCTTTTTTGCCAACTTGTCGTACCAAGTAGGAGTATAATGCCAATGACGAGACGGTAGTGAATGCTGATTAACACCGTTAACCGGTTTGTCCGTTTACCCATGTCTGTAAGGCTATGCATGATAACTACAAAAATACCAATCAAAAATAGTCTATTGCTATAAACTCCTGTAGTAAGACCAGCAGGCAACGTCTGATTAGAATCAACTAGTAAACTATGGTACTATTTTCAGATTAAAAAAATTTAATTGTTAGTATCCTAAATTTGAAGAACCGTATATTAACTAAAAAGATATTGAGTATTTATACTAAGTAATTTAGGTATTTATAGTAAATGTATTACGAAATATAGAAGTGATTGTAATTATTAGTGTATAATATTCACCAACAAAGGAAATTTTACAAACGATCGTTAAATCCACATTAATATTAGGTATATGGATAGTGGGTAATAGTTTTGTATTGTTTAATTAGTGATTTAGATTTGGGTAAAGGAATGGTTTTTCTTGTCCTAACACTAATTAGATATGAGTAAATTTCTATTGGTGAGTATGCTACTGGTATGCTCATTCTTGACTACTGCCTGGGCGCAAGAGCGAAGAGTAACGGGCAAGGTTACGTCGGCGGAAGAAGGATCTCCCTTACCGGGCGTTTCAGTAATTGTCAAAGGATCAAAAAGAGGCACTATAACGGATGGCGCTGGTATCTATAGCCTCTCTGTACCAAGCGAGAAAGGAACTACGCTGGTATTTAGCTTTGTCGGAACCGTTAATCAGGAAATCGTACTTGGTAACGAATCCACGCTAGATGTGAGCCTGGCTTCTGACTCCAAGTTACTTACCGAAGTCGTTGTAACAGGGAGTGGTGTTGCTACCAGTAAGGCCAAATTGGGAATTGCCGTCGAAAGTGTTTCGGGCAAAGATTTACCGCAAACACCAACCGCATCCATCGACCAGGCGCTGATCGGTAAAATTCCAGGCGCGCAGATTTCGTCGGTCAGTGGTAACCCCGGCGACCCGGTGAACATCTTACTGCGTGGCATCAACTCCGTTCAGGGCGGAACCAAACCGCTGATCATGGTTGATGGTGTTCAGGTAGCCGCTACCGATATCAACTCGCTGGACTTGAGTAACGTAGAGCGGATCGAGATTGCGCAGGGTGCTGCTTCGGCCTCTATCTACGGTGCTCAGGGGGCAAACGGTGTTATTCAGGTGTTTACCAAGAAAGGAAAAAAAGGGCGTATAGCGGTTAACGTATCGACCAGCTATGCTACGAATGAATTTTTGAACGTCGGCAATGTACGCAAAGCCGACATGCACCCTTACTTGACCGACGCAAATAATAACCTTGTTGATGCTTCGGGCAAAATACTGTCGATCAATGATGTCGGTTCACTGATGGGAATATCGTACCAGTACGGTGGAGCAACGCGGTACGCTATTCAGGATATTCGGAACAATGCCAACAAGCCGTACGATGCGAACTTGAAATACTATGATCACTTCAAGCAGGTATTTCAAACGGGAACAACGGTCAATAACAGCGTCAACATTTCGGGGGCCTCGGAGAAAAGCGACTTCAACATTGCCGTGGCTAACAATCACAACGTTACGCCTATCCTGAAAAACGGCTACATCGACCGGAGCAACTTATCGGCCAATTTCGGTACCGAGATCTTTAAAGGATTTACGATCCGTTCGACCACGCAACTGGTATACACGAAGAACACGCTGAAGCCAGGGCTAGGCGCTGCCGGTGGTAAATACTATGGTCAGGGAAATTCGTTGGGTAACATTGGATCGGTATACGGATTTTTGAATACGTCGCCGTTCTTTGACCTGACTGCCAAGCTGCCCGATGGTTCGTATCCACGCCACCAGCAGGGGGATAGCTATCTGAGTGTCAACGCGAGCAACCCGTATTACAACCTGCAATACACAGATGGTCTGGATAATAAAGTAGATGTTATTCAGAACTTTGACGCCAATTACAAGATCAATAAGTTCGTTGAACTTAACGCCAAATACGGCATTAACTACCGTAACGAGAACGCCCGTTGGACGTACTACAACCAGTCGCAAAACGCAAACTCCAATTTTTACAATAGTTATTCGTCCAACTTTGCATCAGACAACAAGGGCGAGATCGCGAACTGGCAGTACAACACCACGTTCCAGAACTTCCTGGGGACAGCATTCATTCGGACGAATTTCCAGGATGACTTTCACATCAATGTACCCATCGAAACCAGCACGCAAGTGTCTTTCGATTACCGCAAAAATCGGTACACCGAATACGATACGTACGGGTTGGGTTTAGGTCTGGCACCACCTTACAACATCTCGTCTACATCAAAACAGGCGGTATCATTCGATTATGTAAAACCGTTTGTCACCTACGGTTATCTGGTCAACCAGAAAGTTGATTTCGGCGATTACGGTGGCGTTACGGCTGGTTTCCGGAGCGACTGGTCGTCAACGTTTGGTGGCGGATCGACACCGTTTACTTTTCCGCATTTTGACGGACATATTGCGCCCTTATCTTTCTTTAAAAATAGCCGTTTGGCGAACACCCTATCGTACTTCAAACTGCGGGCTGCTTACGGAGAGGCCGGTATCCAGCCGGGCGCTTTTGACCGCTACCCAGTGCTCGATCAGCAGAACTTGGGTTCCGGTCTCGTTTATTCGATTCAAACCACCAGCAACAACCCAAACTTACAGGTTGAGGTATCGAAAGAACTTGAAGTTGGTACAGACTTTACCGTTAGCAGCCATTCAGGACGTACCTGGCTCAGTTCTCTTTCGGGATCGTTTACGTACTGGAAGCGCAAAAGCGAAAACGTGATTTACACGGTTAGCGTACCACCATCGACCGGTGCAACGGGACAGCTGACCAATGCTATCGGCATGTCCTCGAATGGGGTTCAGTTTCAGTTGTCGCTGCCCGTTTACAGTTCCCAAAATCTGAAGTGGGACTTCACGACCAATTTCGGCCATCAGCTTTCTAAAATTGATGCTATTGCCGGTGGAGCCGACATTATTCTGTCAACGGCTGCTGGTAGTACCGCGCTGGTTTTGACGCCCGGTCAACCCATTGGACAGATCTATGGCTACAAGGCCCTGACCAGTATGGACTACGTCAATCAGGAAGGTGTCCGGTACATTCCTGCTGCCAACGAAGGAAACTACACGATGGTTGACGGTCGCGTTGTGCGGAAATCGGATTACCAGATCATGTTCACGAACCAGACCTACGCTCTGGGTAACCCGAACCCGAAGTTCAATGCTTCGTTTATCAACGGATTTACGTTTAAAAACTTCCTGACGTTCAACTTCCAGGTTGACTGGGTATATGGTGCCCACCTGTACAACCAGACCAAAGAATGGATGTACCGCGACGGTATTCACGGCGATTTTGCGAAGCCAGTAACCATTGACGGCAAAACGGGCGCTTTTTCGGCGTATTGGTCCAGTGCGTATTATGCGCTATGGGGCAGCACACGCGGGGCTGGTAACAATGCGACGAAGGATTTCTTCTACGAAGATGCTTCCTTCGCCCGGTTAAGAAACGTCTCGCTGGCTTTCGATCTGGCCAAAGTGGTGAAACTTCCGTACATCAACAGAGCCCAACTGGTATTTACCGGACGGAACCTCTACACCCTCACGAAGTACACCGGGTATGATCCTGAAATCAGTTCAGGTGCTTCGAACTCGTCGTTCGACCGGGGAGTGGACCACAGTACCCTGCCTAATACGAAGTCCTATCAGATTGGTTTGAATCTTGGGTTCTAATCATTAATCACCATTGACAATGAAGCTTAATTCCTATAAATTTCTTTATACCGCTTGTTTAACGGCACTTTTGTTGGGCGCTGTTTCCTGCAAAGAACAACTGGATGTTGGCAACCCGAACGCGCCAACGTACGACGCTAACGTCAATACCGAAACGGGCCTGATCAATCTTGCCCAAGGTGCTGTCTATATCAATGGATTTGGTAATGCCATTACAAGCTCGGGCTCTACGGTTGACGCCTGGTTGGGTGATAGCTATTTTTCTCTGCCTTGGGGCTATAGTGCGCTGATGGCTGACATGGTAGGCGCGGACGCGTCGAATAACCAGGTCACAACCATCGGGCAGCCGGATTACATCATTCTTGACGACGGAACGAAAGTAACGAATCCTGCCCCGCAAGTCGGTATTATCCGGTCGTACAACAGCCGGGCAGCCACCGGAGCCGGTAACAACCCACTTTACTACCAGTGGACTAATATGTATTCGCTCAATAACGGCTGTAATCAGGTTTTGAAGCTGATTGACGGCATCAAATTTTCGGGTGATGCTGCTTCACGGGCCAATACCATCAAAGCCTGGTGTTACTGGTGGAAAGGGTACGCTTATGCCTCCATCGGGTCGATGTACTACTCCGGATTGATCAACGATAATGCCGCTACGACCAACGGAAGCTACGTACTCCACGATGCCATTATCAACCAGTCAAACACAAACTTTAACCTGGCCGCTACCACGCTGAGCGCCATTACGAGTACGACGGATTATCAGGCCGTTCTGGGCGCATTGATTCCGTCGACAAGTCAGGTAGGGCGCGGGGGCGTACTTACCGTTGATATGTGGAAACGCAACATCAATACCATGCTGGCTCGTAACATTCTGGTTAACAAACTGGCTCCTTTCGTGAATGGCAATCCCAATGCTACCATCAGCAAGTCGTCGACAACGGCGATGACAACTGCCGACTGGAATAGTGTGCTGACGTTAGTTACAAACGGCATTCAGCAGTCGGATTTGATTTTTACGGGTCGCAGTGCCGCAAACAATTCCTTTATTTCGCCAGGCGGAGGAACTGTCTCGTCGCTGGCTGTTGGAACAAATACGAGCACTACGTTCCGCATCAGTGAACGATTTATCCAGAATTTCAACGCAGGTGACAAGCGGCTCAGCAGCAATTTCAGCATGGCCACTACGTACAAAAATAACTACATCTACACCACGCGCTATAGCCTGCTTGATGCGAGTACAGTACCCGCTGGTGTGTATGGATACGGAAGCCGGAGCGCTGGCGTTTCTGAACTGGTGATTGCGGGTAGCTATGAAGAAAATGCGTTGATGCTGGCTGAAGCTAATATCCGACTTGGTAATGTGGAAGCAGGGTTAGCGTTTGTGGATGCCGAAAGAACCTACCAGGGTGCGGGCGTTGCGGCCGTTGCCGGAACGGGACTTACGCAGGCAAAAGCGCTTACCGAACTGACGAAGGAAAGACGAGTAGCCTTGTTTAGCAGAGGGTTATCGTACTACGACAGCAGACGGTGGGGATGGACGTATGACATCAGCACTGGAGGTGGAAGCTATGGTAACACCGTTGTTACGACGGCGGGTACTGTCAACAAAAACGTTACCATTAATTACAATTTCATGGACTATTGGGATGTGCCTGCTGACGAAGCGGTGCTGAATCCATCGACATCCGGCGTAGCTACGCAGAACCCCAATTACTAGAACGGTTCTAGGCCACGGTAATCAATAAGTGAATTTGATAGAGCGGCTTTTCCTAATGGAAAAGCCGCTTTGCGTTAAAAAAGTGTGTCGATTAGCTGATTCGTAACAAAGTAGGACCAGATGATGCTATCAAATAAGTGTTATTCATTTGTGCTGACAGCTTTAATGGAAGTAAACACCTAGTTTACCTGTATTTTTATACGACGTAATGTTTTTTTTCGTTTAATCCGGTAGCGTCCTTTGGTATTTTCAGTACATTGTTTTGCGGTCGGGAAAGCTACAACCTAAAAGATTTTGCTTGGATTATAATCTATACATGAGGAACTATTACGGTATTATTTTTTGCGGAGTCTTGGTGGCTATGCTGCCAGTGCGGCTATGGGCGCAGGGCCAGCGTATAACGGGTAGAGTGACATCGGCGCAGGATGGCCAGCAACTACCGGGCGTTAATATTCAGGTTAAGGGTACTACTACCGGTGCCAGTACCGACGCCAACGGAAGCTACAGCATTGCGGTTCCTAATGGAAATGCGGTTCTGGTACTCACCTCAATCGGTTTGATAACCCAGGAAGTGACAGTCGGCAATCGCACGGTCATCAACGTGCAGATGCAGGAAGCACTCAATGAACTGGCGCAGGTCGTTGTGACGGGGTATAACACCACCCAGCGGAAAGACATTACCGGTTCCATCGCTTCCATCTCATCCGAAAAATTCAAAGACATTCCCGTTGCCAGTTTGGATCAGGCTCTTCAAGGGCAGGCCGCTGGCGTATTGGTTACGCAATCGTCGGGTACGCCGGGTGGCGGGCTAACCGTGCGTATACGTGGTAATACGTCCATATCGGCTTCCAACCGTCCGCTATTCATCATTGACGGTATACAGATTCAAAGTGGCGCGTTGACATCAACAGATGGTTATGGCGGGCAGGGCGATAATGCGTTAGCCTTACTGAATCCCAACGACATTGAATCGATTCAGGTGCTAAAAGATGCGTCGGCGAAAGCTATTTATGGCTCACGGGCTGCCAATGGAGTTGTTTTAATTACAACGAAACGTGGTAAAGCCAATCAGAAAACAACGATTGTTGCCGATGTTCAGCGGGGCATAACCGACATCGTTAAGCGGCCACAGATGCTGAACTCATCACAATTATTGAATCTCCAGCGGGAGGCTGTTGTCAATGCTGGTCAGGACCCGGACAAGCTGGGCTTGATCAAAGGTGTTACGGACGGTATCAATACAAACTGGCTGGATAGGGTCCTGCGAAAAGGCGTTTATCAGCAGTACCAACTATCAGCCCAGGGTGGTAACGAGCGAACCCGCTTTTATATAAGTGGCAATTACCGGGACGAAGAAGGGGTATTGATCAACAACCGATTCAACCGACTCTCCGGAACCATGACGGTTGATCATAACGCGACGCCGAAACTTTCGTTTGGGTCTAATATTACCGTATCAAGAGCGCTTAATAAACGTGTGGCAGGCGACAATTTTTTGGATGGCGTTTATTCAGGTGCTTTGCATAGCCTACCTTATTATTCGCCTTACAATGATCAAGGACAACTGACTGTTCCCGGCGATCCAGACTACCCTGGCTTTCCCAACTTCAATCCGGTTGCAGAAGCGTTGCAGCCTCGCCAGAATGTGCTGACCACAAAAATGTTAGGTGGTGTTTATGGCGAATACAAATTCTTGGATAATCTAAGCTTTAAATCAAGAGCTAGTATCGATTACAACAGCATTATCGAGGATATATATTTTCCTACGTCAACAGCTACCGGTGGTTTTACGACTAGTCTGGGCCAGCAGGGTTACGGCGAGTACAACACAAACTTAGTCGCTAACTTCACAAGTACTAACACATTCAATTACAATACAATAATCAATGCCAAGCACCGCTTAAACGCGCTTGCTGGTGTGGAAATTCTCAAGCGCACGAATCGGGCAGGGCAGGTGACGGGACAGTACTTCCCAAGCAATGATTTTACGTACATAACGTCAGCGGGAGTAGTTAATCGAGGTAGCTCATCGTTAGTGTACAATGGATTGTTTTCTGGATTTGCCGAAGTGAGATACGACTATAAAGAGAAGTATCTTCTGCAAGCAACAGGGCGTTACGATGGTTCATCGCGATTCGGCCCAAATCGTCAGTTCGGTTTGTTTCCGTCAGGTTCCGTTGCCTGGCGATTGTCTGAGGAAGATTTTATGTCAAAGTTTGACTTCCTCAGCGATTTAAAAATACGCGCTAGTTACGGACTTACCGGAAACGAACAGATCGGTGACTTTCTGTTTTTAGGGACTTGGGATGTTGCCACCTATAGCGGATCGTCGGGGTTGGGACCTGCGCGGTTACCAAACCCCAACTTACAATGGGAGCGCACACGCGAAGCAAATATTGGCCTGGATGCGTCTTTCTTTAATGGACGTTTAAGCGTGACATTTGACGCTTACAACAACATAACGGATAAACTTCTGTTCCGTCAGCCAATTCCATTAACGTCGGGTTTCGGAGTAGTGCAAGGCAACATCGGTAAGATCAATAACCGAGGTATGGAATTAACGATTAGTACAGTTAATATCGATAAGCAGGGCCTTCGTTGGAGTACGGACGTTAACCTGTCGCTCAACCGCAATAAGGTGGTCGAGCTAGCTACTGACGAGCCTATTTACGCCGGTTACCAAGCGAGTGGCGTTACAGGTACAAACGCGGTGTTGCCCGGTCAACCGCTGGGAACATTCTGGGGACTGAAATTTTTGGGTGTCGATCCTGCTACGGGCAATGCTATTTATGACGACAAAAATGGTGATGGACGTATCACCCCGGATGATGGTCAGGTGATTGGTAATGCACAGGCTAAATTATTTGGCGGCTTGACAAACCGGCTTTCGTACAAAGGCTTTGAATTAAACGTTTTCTTCCAGGGCTCGTTCGGTAATCGTATTTTGAATTTAACGAAGCAAACGACGGTCAATTCAGGATCGTCACTTGGGTTTAACCAAAGCGTAGATGCACTGAAACGATGGCAGAAAGAAGGAGATATAACCAGCGTGCCGCGCTATGTGTATGAAAACACGTACAACAACTACCTGAGCAGCCGATTTATTGAAGACGGTTCTTACCTGCGCCTGAAAAATATAACACTAGGTTATAACTTACCTAAGACGTTGGTTAATCGAATTAAAGTAGCCAACGTGCGGGTGTACGCTTCAGCGACAAACCTGTGTACGTTGACAAATTACTCGGGTCCAGATCCTGAAGTGAGCACACTAGATGGATCAACGACGGCGCAGGGCATTGATTTCAATACCTTACCACAAGTGAAAAATATTGCGGCTGGGTTGTCTGTAACGTTCTAATTATCCTGTCCTATAAAAGGAGACTATTTTAGCCACAATGAAGTCTTACTGCACGTTATTAATACTGTCATTATTGCTGCTTACTTCCTGCAAAGAAGTGTTAGAGCCGACACCCTACGATATCCGGATCGATGATCTGGCCTTGACGCGTGCTGCCGATGTGCCTTTGGTTCGGATTGGCTTGTACAGCGCCTTTCGGTCCATGACGTCGTCAATAGTGATCGCGGGTGATTTTACCGCCGACAACATCAAACACAACGGTACATTTGCATCCTATCAGGAGTTTGGTACGAAACAGATTACCTCGACCAACACCGATGTGTCCGACTATTGGGGACGAATTTACCGCACCGTTTACGTCGCTAACTTTATCCTGGAACGGCTGCCTGCCGTAACCGGTGTAACGGAAGCCAACCGCAAGCAGCTAACGGCGGAAGCTCGCTTTCTGCGCGGCTTCGCCAATTTTATGGGTACCTACACCTACGGCGATATTCCACTGCCTACGACTACCGACCAAAGTACAAACCGGAACATTGGCCGAACGGCGAGAGCTACTGTTCTGGCGTCGGTGCTGGCTGATTACCAGGCTGCGCTGGCGGACCTGCCGGATGATTCCTCAACGGGAGCGGCCTATTTGTCGAAACGAGTCGTTCAGGCAGCTCTGGCGCGTTTTTATTTGTACCAGAAGAATTGGGCCGAAGCGGAACGGTATGCTACGCTGGTTATCAACTCCGGTAAGTTTTCGTTAGTACCCGATTATAACACGGTCGTTATCCAAAACTTCACGAGCGAGTCCATTTTCGAAGTGGGTTATACGCAGAATGATGATCCGGCTACATTAAATACCTTATTTGTCAGTCGTCGGGAGGTGATCCCGTCCGATCAGCTGGTGGCGGTTTTAAACTCGGCGGAGTCGGGAGCGCGGGTAGCCACGATTACTTTTAATGTCCAACAACAGCAGGGGAATGACAATGGCTGGACCGTTCGGAAATATGGAATAGCGATTGAAAACAATGCTAATATCGTTGTCTTTCGGCTGGCTGAGATGTACCTGATCCGGGCCGAAGCGCGTGCTCAACAAGGCAACCAGATAGGGGCTAACGGGGCTGTTGCTGACTTGACAATACTCCGTAATCGGGCTAAAGCAAGTGCCATTACCGTTACAAACCAGGCCGATGTTCTGCTCGCCATTGAACGGGAACGCCAGTATGAGCTGGCATTTGAAGGGCACCGCTGGTATGACCTGGTTCGGACGGGCCGGGCGCAGGCGGTTATGGCTGCTTTTTCGCCCAACTGGAACAGCCGCTACGAGTTATGGCCGATTCCCCAGTCAGAAATCTTACGTAACCCAGGGTTGCAGGGTGCCCAAAATCCTGGCTATTAATTAAGGCGCGAGTCAGAACTATGAGAACAAATACGTTACGTGTTTTACTAAGTGTAGGGTTGCTTTTTATCATAGGCGTGTTTGCCTGCGAAACCACGGATGTTGACCGGACCTTCGAAGGGCCGTATTTTGTCCGCTTTACGGATTCAACGCTGACCTACAAAGAAAGCTACAGCCAGCCAATCCCGATTCGCGTGCACAACGTAGGGCCGGTATCGAATCAACCCATTACCATCAACTATGCCGTTAGTGGAACCGCCCGCGAAGGAAAAGACTACAGCATTGTCGGTACAAAAGGGAAAGTCGTTATTCCGGCAAACAAAAGCTTTGGCGAAATCTCGTTACAACTGATCAACAACGCCAATAATATTCTGGAATCGCAGTCGCTGACGTTTACGCTGACGAGCGTTGAACCGAGTTCGCTGAAAGTTGGGTTTGGACCCACCGGTGCGTTAGGTAAAACGTTGTCGCTCACGATTCAGGACGACTGTCTCTTCGGCGGAACATACACCGGAAGTGGCGTGGTCAGTGGCAGAACCGTGTCTGTACCCAACATAAGCATAACCAGTGCTGACTGCAAACAGTACACATTGAGCAACTGGAACATTGGCCTGACCCAATTCGTGGTTATTGGCAACAGCACCCTGTTCGGATTCAATGCGGAGAAGCCGACGCTGGTCTTTACCGACAACGGCGATAACTCGTTGACGGTACCAGCGCAAACGAACGGTTCGCTTGGTACGAACGGGTCACTCAGCGGAACCGGGGCCTGGAACCCGCGTAACCGTCAAATCACACTGAATCTTCAGGCTAAAGTTCAGATTGCCATGATTCGTGACACAACAACAACATACCGGGACACAACCTTGCGTTTTACGCAGACATACACACCCCAGTAACCTAACAAGCTGCTACTAGTATGCGACAACTTATCCGTTTATTGCTGATTCCTGGCGTCGTTGGATGGCTGCTGGGCGGATGCTCCGAAAAAATTGAGCCAAAACCGACTACCTATAGTCAGCTATTGACCGGTACCCAGAAAAAAAGCTGGCGAATGGTATCCGTACAAATTTTTGATGAAGGGAAAGGGTCAGGAGTGATACCCGTTCAAAATGCTGTTGATCCCTGTGTAGCTGACGACGTATTGACTTTCTACGCTGATGCGGAGCGTAAGCTGGAGGCTAGTCAGGGAGCAAATATTTGCTATCCGAGCGAACCAGATATTTATGTGACGGACACTTGGTCACTGGTCAATGCGAATGCCACGTTAGAGTTTTATATACCTGTCCTGAATGGTGTTTATCCCTGGACAATCAAAACGTTGACCGATAGGGTGCTCACGGTAGAATACTATTTCGGCGACATTGATGCCAGCTACCGGTTCACGTTTAATCCTGTTACTACTCAATAGACGTATGTTCCGATTTTTACTTTGTCTATTAATTGCAGCTGGTTTTAGTCAGGCCATCCAGGCGCAGGCTCCGCTTAGCCCGCCCGAAAAGTGCGCGACGATGTTCATGGACAGTAGCTTACGGGCTAAGTATCCGCAACTGGGTACGCTGAACGATTTTGAACGACAGCTACAGCTCAAAATGATTGACATCAAAAAGCGGATGGCATCCAGTCGGCAAACGACAACGGTGATTACTATTCCGATTATTGTTCACGTGGTCCACAATGGCGAAGCGGTTGGCGTTGGTCGGAATATCAGTGCGGCTCAGGTACAATCGCAACTGATAACCCTCAACGAAGATTACCGCCGTAAACCCGGCACCCGTGGGTTCAACGAAAATCCGGTTGGGGCGGACATCGAAATCGAATTCTGTCTCGCTACGATTGACCGGCAAGGAAATACGATGGCCGAGCCGGGTATCGACCGCTACAATGGAAACCGGGCCAACTGGACAATCAACGACATTGATGGGGTTTTAAAACCAAGTACCTATTGGGACCCGGACAAATACTACAACGTTTGGGTTGTTGACATTAATGACCCAACCGTAAACGGGCAATTGTTGGGCTACGCCCAGTTTCCGAGTCAATCCAACTTGCCGGGGATTCCAGCCAACGGTCCGGCCAGTACCGACGGAGTAGCGATCTATTACCGCGCTTTCGGAAATGCGGAGAAAGGCACATTCCCGGTGCTTCAGGCCCCTTACAATCTGGGACGGACGCTGACGCACGAAACGGGGCACTGGCTCGGTCTGCGGCACATTTGGGGGGATGCAAACTGTGGTGATGACTTTTGTGCGGATACGCCCCCACAAGCATCGGCCAGTAGCGGCTGTCCCGTAGGTCGGATCAGTTGTGGATCGACGAATATGGTGCAAAATTACATGGACTATTCCAATGACGCCTGTACCAACATCTTTACGCAGAACCAAAAAGCCCGGATTCGGGCCGTTATGGAGATCAGTCCACGCCGGAATACACTATTAAGTTCCAACGTTTGTGGTACGCTGGTGGCCTCCCGACCGGTATCGAATTTTCAGGCTAATACCCGACGCGTATTGCTGGGTGGACAAGTGCGCTTCACGGATATCTCAAGCGGATTTCCAACTAAGTGGGAATGGACGTTTGAAGGCGGCACACCGTCTACCTCGACGGAACAGAATCCCGTGGTGACCTACAATCAGCCGGGTAAATTCACCGTAACACTGGTTACATCGAACGCGCTTGGCCAGTCGGACCCATTGGTCCGTACCCAGTATATTGAAGTGCTGAATCAGGGTCTTTGTGCCGACGTTACCAACTTCAGCGGAACGCGTACGGTCATACCGGAGCCGGGCGGCAGAGGCTATCTGGCGGGGCAGAACAGCAAGCGAACGCAAGCCGTTTCTGAATATTTTGACAACTCACTCAGTTACAGCAATCTGTCAGGCGCCAGTTTGCGGTTTGGCGTAGCAAAAGCGGCTCAGGGAGCGGCTACCGAATCGGTCGTGACCGTAACGGTCTGGAACGGACGGGGCTTCCAGGGCGGGCCGGGCGCTATCCTTGGTCAGAAAGACGTGCCACTGCGGGTCATCCTGGACGATGTGACGAACAACCGGCCAACGACGGTAACCTTCGACCGGAACGTACCGCTCTTTGGCTTGCCGTATCACATCGGCGTCACCTTGCCCTACGCGGCTGGCGACACGGTTGCGCTGGTTACGTCTAAAAATGGCGAATCGCTGTTTGCCACGGCCTGGCGACAAAACCAACGAGGTGACTGGCTCCGCTATGCCGATAGCCTGGGCATAAACGTTGCCCATGATGTAGCAGGGCGCATTGGTATGAAACCGTCCGTACAGGTGGCTGCGTCTTCGCTGTTTATCAATCCGGGCGAAGTCGTTACGCTCAACGCCAGCGGAGCGAGTATCTTTAGCTGGTCGGGTACAGGACTTAGCTCGGCACTGGGTGCGCAGGTAATTGCGCAGCCGACCCGAACAACATCGTATACCGTGTCAGGTTCGGGAGTGGATTTGTGTACGGCGCAGGCCACCATTCAGGTCTATGTGCGATCGGGTACGGTCACAGCCAATAATCCGCAGGTTGAACCGGCACTCACCGTAACGCCTAACCCCAGTGAAGGGCAGATGGTGGTATCGTTCAGTAGCCCGTTAAAAGGCGCGTTAACGCTCGCTGTCCGAAACGTCAACGGTGTTGAAGTCGTCAGGCAGTCCTACCAGAAAACGGGTGATACGTTCGAGCAGCAACTCAACCTGCATTCGGCAGCTGGCGGCATTTATTTTGTCGAGATACGAATCGGCGAGCAGGTTTTCCGAAAAAGGGTGGTGAAGAATTAACTTTGTTACTAACCAAAGGCTCAGATTTAAGTCTGAGCCTTTTTAGTGCTAGTCCGGTTTCGATCAAAACAAAGCAGTCTGCGCTATTTTGATCGAAACCGGACCTGTTATACACAGAACCGGAAATTAATAACTTATCCTGTTAATTTGCGGTTTAACTTAATAATACCCGTAACCTTCTAAACATGGACAATTCCGTTGCTGATCAGCCTAACACATACCCACCTGAAGAAGATCTTCTACTTCGCTCCTACGATCAGCTACAAACGGCACTTAGTATTGGGTTGATTGCCACTTGGTTCTGGGATATCAACACTGATAAGGTTTACGGCGATGCAAATTTGTTTCATCTGTTTGGGGTACCTGAGAACCCCGGAGATAAAGGGCTACCGCTAAAGGTATTCACCAATAACATTCACGACGATGACCGGGCTCGGGTAAGTCACCTGATCGAAGAGGCCATGCGCAATCATCATGGTTACGAAGCCGAATACCGCATCCTTGTTGACGATCAGACCATAAAATGGGTTCTTGCCCGTGGACGGTTAACGTATAATGCCGATGATCAGCCTCGCTCATTCTCGGGTGTGCTGGTGGACGTCACGGATCGAAAAAACGCCGAAATCCATTCTCAGGAGGTTGAAGAACGACTACGGTTGGCCATCGAATCCGCCAAACTGGGAACCTGGGATCTCAATCTATTGACAGGTAAACTGATCTGGTCGGATCGAACAAAGCGCCTGTTTGGTTTGCCGCCAACGGCAGACGTTGATTACGCCGTTTTTTTAGCCGGGATTCACCCTGAGGATCGGGACCGAACGGACCAGACTGTTCAGGAGTGTTTTGAACCAGGTAGTAGTGGACGCTATGATATTGAATACCGTACGATAGGCCTTGAAGACGGAAAACTACGCTGGATTCGGGCGAACGGACAGACCGTTTTCGACGCGCAGGGAAGTGCTATCCGATTTATCGGCACCGTGATCGATATAACATCCAGTAAGCGTACCGAAGAAATACTGCAACGACGTGTTGCCGAACAAACGCAGGATCTGGAACGGCAAACGCATCAGCTACGAACCATTCTGGACGCTTCGCTGAATAGCATTATTGCCATGACGGCGATTCGGGACGAAACCGAAACCATCGTGGATTTTGTAATGGATACGGCAAATGAGGCTGTTATTAAAAGCAACTTCATGACACCCGATCAGATCGTTGGCCGAACGCTGCTGACCGTGTTTCCCGGCAATAAGGACAACGGCTTCTTTGATTTATACGTGCGCGTTGTCCAAACCGGACGGCCCGAAGAAAGCGTTCAGTATTACCGCGACGAATTTGGTCTGGAAGGGTGGTTTGAGGTTTCGGCTGTAAAGCAGGGTGAAGACAGTGTAATCGTTACCTACAACAACATCACCGATCGTAAAAAAGTCGAGATGGCGGCCCAGCAACACGCAGCCGAATTGAAAGAAGCAAACGCTGAACTTAAACGCTCCAACGAAAATTTGCAGCAGTTTGCCCAGATTGCTTCGCACGATTTGCAGGAACCGCTCCGGCGTATTCAGGCGTTCAGTGATATGCTGCAAAGTCAGTTTGCCGATAGCTTGTCTGAGGGTGAAACCGATCTGATTCGTCGAATACAGAAATCCGCCCGTCGCATGCAGATGCTGATCAAGGATTTGTTGATGTACTCGCAACTGACGACCCAGCGCGAACCCTTTGCACCCGTATCGCTAACCGACGTGCTAACTGATGTGCTAAGTGACCTGGAGATGACGGTAGCGGAAAAGAAGGCGACTATCAATGCGGTACCGTTGCCAACCGTTCTGGGCGCTCCACCGCGATTACGACAGCTTTTCCAGAACCTGATTGCCAACGCGCTTAAATTTACGCAGACCGGACAATTGCCTGTATTGACCATACGCTTCCGATTAGCGATGGCCGACGAACTACCCGCTTTGTTGCATGATCAGCGGCAGCTACCTTTCTGGCTGATTTCGGTCGCTGACAACGGGATTGGCTTCGAAGAAAAATATAAAGACCGCATATTCACTCCCTTTCAACGGTTGCACGACCAAACCACGTTTTCAGGTACGGGCATCGGACTGGCAATTTGCCAGCGCGTAGTCGAGAGTCACGGTGGGGCTATCGATGCCATTAGCCAACCTGGAAAGGGGGCAACGTTCAACGTGTTCTTACCGGTTTATGGGGAACTAGCCTAGTCAGAAACGGCCTGCTTCAATTAACTTCCGGTCTGTTGAAAAATGGACTGGTAATCAACAAATGCCTGCTTGGCTGCGGCTATTACTTCATCGGCATGATCTGTGCCTTGGTGGAGTAGAAACGCGCCGAAGTTGCGCCAGTTTCGGCCGGTTGCCGGTCCGTATCCCTGATAAAAACGCGCCTGATCCAGCAGAGGCTTTATTGCCTGGTTCTGATGCAGAAGTTTCCAGATTACAGTACCGCCCAGCATCGATCCCTCACCAACATAAGCGGCTCCTAAAAGCGCAACCGGCGACCAGGTCGTAAAGAAGTCTGTCGTCAGTTGAGGAAGGAGGATATTCAAATCGGTCAGATCTGCGGCTAGCCACGGCGTTTTCTGACGTGTTTGTGGTTCGTATTCAGCAAAAAAGTCTGGATGACGATCGATAGCGGATTCCAGCGCCCGATGAAACACAAAATGCGTTTGTAACAGATGGGTATATTCAGAAACCGACAGCGTGCCGTCCTGAAGCGCTTGGGTATAAAAAAGTTGTTCGGTTTGCTCGTGCAGTGGACGAGTTTCCTGGCGTAATCGTTCGGGTAACGAAGTCATTTATTGTCAATTCGGGTATTGCTTTCGAGCCAGAAATCATATACGTGGCCAAGTAGGGCGCCCGTAGCTTGGTACGTGCCGGGCTTTACTACATAGGCATTGATACCAGCTTCGTACGCTGTCTGAATATCCTGAGGGTTGTCGGATGTGCTGAATGCAACGATCGGCAGAAAGCGCGTCCGGTCGATCTGGCGCGCCCGTTGTATGACTTCAAAGCCACTCAAACCCATCAAGTTAAGGTCCAGCAAGAGTAATTTGGGTAAGGGAGTTAGCTGCTTGGTGTATTGTCCCTGCCCCGCCAGATAATCGATAGCGTCGGAACCGCTGGAGAAAATCGAGTAGGTAATTGGCCTACGCAGTTTCTCCATCAGGCGGCTGAAAATATCCGCATCATTGGCATCATCTTCAATATATAGAACGTCTATCATAACTCAAGTAGTGGGTACTGTCGGGAAAGAAACGTAGAAAACCGTACCTCGGTCGGGTTCACTATGGAACCAGATCTTGCCCTGGTGACGATTTATTATTCGTTTTACAATGGCCAACCCAACGCCGGAGCCTTCAAAAGACTTTGCGTTTTCAAGGCGTTTAAACAGGTCGAACATTTTTCCCGCCTGTTTCATATCGAAGCCAATCCCGTTATCTTCAACAGTGTAAATGACTTCTTCGTCAGATTGTTTACCGTTTACTGTAATAATTGCTTCGGGCGTTAAGCGGGTGTATTTGGCCGCGTTGCTGAGCAGGTTTGTAAACAGCTGAAGCGCCATCGTCGGATCGGCAATTACGGGGGGGGTATCACCAATGTTGATCGCTAACGACCGTCCTTTGGTGGTTACCATGATTTCTTCCCGTATACCATCCAGGAGTTCACGCATATCAACCGGCTGTGTGTTCAGTTCTGTACGGCTCATGCGGGAATAGTACAGAATATGCCGGATAAGCGACCGCATCCGCTCGGTCGAGTCGATAATTTTCTGAAATAGAGCCCGTGCATCGGGGTTAAGATCCTGGCCGTATTCTTCAAGCAGAATTTCCGAATAACACCGAATGGAAGACAACGGTGTGCGCAGATCGTGCGAGACGGTATAGCTAAACGCATCCAGCTCGTCGTAGGCAATCTGCAACCGTTGGTTCAGGATGCGTATTTCGTTTGCCTGCTTGTTAATGATCTGCAAAACATCCTCGCGCAGTTTGACAACCGTCGATACTTCGGCTTCCGACCAAATGTCCGATGTGTTCCGGACGATCTGCGTCCAGGCTTCAAAGCTTTTTCGTGGGCTCAGACGCTGTTGGCCGCGCTCATCGATGGTTACAGGTTTATTCGGATTGCCAGCCCATGTCACCTGCTGAATACGCTCGGGTTTGAACCAGAACACGTACTCATTCAATTCTTTTGAGAGAATAATTCCCAGCAAGCCTGAACCAACATCGCGGAAGTCTTCGGCGGGTGGGTAGAGTTGCGGCAACTGATTCGTTTCCAGGAACGTTTCGACATCACTTAATTTAACCCAATCGGCTAATGAACGGATGCTTGCTTCGTTGGGGGCGTTGCCGAGTCGATAAACGTTATTATTGAACACAAGCGCGGCACCGGTGGCTTTTGTCAGATCCAGGATGGTAGTAGGCCGCTTTGTGAGAGCCTGGACAATGTTGTCATCGAGCAGTAACTGTTCGTGTAAGAGCTGACCATGCTCCCGATAACGCAGTAGATTGCTCTTATCTTCTTCATCCTTCCGAAATTCGAGCGCCGTTGATAATAACTGACTAACGAATTTGGCCGCCTGCCGGGCTGGGTAGTTGACAAAGCGTGGCGTATTGTTATGGCAGGCAATCAACCCCCATAACTCACCCCGGTAAAGCAACGAAATACTCATCGACGCCTGCACGCCCATATTGTTCAGATACTCAATATGAACAGGCGATACGGCTCTGAGCACAGAATGAGTAAGGTCGAGCGGTTGATCAGCTGGCCAGTCGGGTTGCGACAGAATACGGGAGGGCGTACTGGTTGTATCGGCAATCATCCGTACTAGATTGACTTTGTACAACTCACGAGCCTGCCGGGGTATGTCAGAAGCTGGATAGTGCAGGCCAAGGTAAGGGTCCAGATCGTCCTCTTTCGCTTCGGCAACGACATGCCCATGCCAGTCGGATTCAAAGCGATACACCATTACCCGGTCGTAACCAATGATTTTTTTGACGCGCTGTGCTGTATTGTGCAACAGGTCAGCGAGTGTTCGGCTGGACTGTACTTCGGTTAGCGCCTGGGCGACCAATTGCTGGTTCGTCAGTATATTGGAGTCACCAGCGGGTTCCCATTCCAGAACAATCAGCCCTTCGTGCTGGTGGACGATCAGGTTCCAGCTTGTTTCATTGAGTGTGAACGCCTGTGGATTTAGCCCTTCCCACGATCCGTTTCGTCGGCCAACGTTTAAAAACTCGATTAGCGCATTGACGGGTAAATTTGTTTCAGCAAGAGCCCGGTCAAGCGGTTTCCCCATCAACTGGTCCGGCGATGAGCCAAGAAGCTCTGCGATGTTATCGCTGGCATGAACGATCGAATAGGTATCAGGCTGAATAGCCAGCAGATAGCCGTAGGATTGAATAGAACCGAGAATATGAATGGGTTCCCGGTCACAGTTCGTCAGGTCAACGTTCGATAGAGTCATTAAACGACAGTACTTTCGCAGATTAACAGATAACCGACACCGCAGATGACGTGCCGGTTTGCAATTTACACACAGATAAAATCTATTTTACAGAAACCGACTGTTAATGCTATTGTTTTGGTAGGGTAGCTATAACTGCATCGATGCCGCACTACGGTTGGATACTGCACTAACGTAAACAGTAGAATTAACTATAAATACGTCTTCCTTTTATTTAACGTCAGTCTTTTATGATGAACGCTTGTAACGTCCGTTTTTTATCCGTCGTTTTTTCCGCAATCGCGCTAACTGTCATCGGTCGGCATGGCTCCGCTCAGGGGTTAGATTCTATAAAAGTAGTTGCGCCAGGAGCTGCGCTTCACCAGGTTTCGAACCAGTTTACGTTTACCGAAGGACCTGCGGTTGATAAACAGGGCGTAATCTATTTTACCGATCAGCCCAACGATAAAATCTGGAAGTACGATACAGAGGGGAAACTATCTGTTTTTATGGATAAGGCCGGGCGTTCCAATGGATTGTACATCGATAAAAAAGGCAATATCATATCCTGCGCTGATGAGAAAAACGAACTGTGGTCAATTAGTCCCGACGGAAAACGAACTGTTTTGCTGGATAACGTCAAAGGCCAGCGCCTGAACGGTCCCAATGATCTATGGCTTGATCCGAAAGGAGGAGTTTACTTTACCGACCCTTACTACCAGCGTGACTACTGGGAGCGCAAAAAGCCGGATATCGACGGGCAGAAGGTATATTATCTGCCCAAGGGGGCCAAAGAAGCCGTGGTGGTTGATGGTGATCTGATGCAGCCAAATGGCATTGTTGGAACGCCGGACGGGAAACACCTATTCGTGGCCGACATTCGCGCCAACAAGACGTACAAGTACCAGATAAAGGCGGATGGGAGCCTGACGGACCGGCAGCTTTTTGTTGCGCAGGGCTCCGACGGCATGACCCTCGACAGTCAGGGAAACGTGTATCTGTCCGGAAAAGGCGTCACGGTTTACGATGCAGCAGGCAAGAAGCTCGGAACGATACCGGTTCCTTCACGCTGGGTCGGCAATCTTTGTTTCGGGGGAAAAGATCGACGGACTTTATTTATTACCGCTACTGAATCGGTCTACACACTTCCGATGCAAGTAAAAGGCATTGAATAAGAAATTCTCACGGTTGGAAGAGCCGATGAGTAACTTGGCAGTTGTCTGACTGGCTGCCTTTTTCGATAACGCTCGTTGATCCATTTACTTCGGCAAAGACGACCGTAGCGTCCTACTGCGACGGGATGTTTACTTTCTATACTATCTGCACGCACAGAACCGAACATTCGGCCAGATAATAGGCTTGTTGAGCGTAAGGCGTTGACAGTTAACGGCTATTGCTTAGTTGATAGGAGCGAGAGGGTGTGTAAAACCTTGTCGATAGGAGACAATAAAAATCAGGCTGCCCCATCGGAGTAGCCTGATCCAATTCGCTGTAAGCTTCTTTAGTAGTATATACGTTGATAATTGATTTCTGGATTGCAACCGTCCATTTTTTAATAAATAGCTGATTGTCTCAGCAATCCGTGCGTTCGCCGTCACAGGAAGCAGGTTTGTTTTTCTAGGTATAAATCCAATAATTTAGGGTTAGAAAAAAGGGCTGTATTGTGAGTAAATGGCCCAAAAATGACAGCGTTGCTTGCTAAAAAGCACTATCCAACACCTTATAATTCTAGCAACAGAAAAGAAAGCAGATATCTGCTAAAGCGTAGAAACGTGGCGAATAGGTAGCAATGAGTACAGAGGTAACACTGACCCCGAACGAGTTAATTCAGCATCTTGGCCAGCCGGTGTTGATTGAGTCAGTCGGGCACGCCAAACATGGGCAAATCGGTATTCTTAGGTATGTCCGCGACCGAATCGAAGGAAATGCGATGACCCCAACGGCAGGTGTGTCTTTTCAGGGCGAGCCGTTTGTCCGAACGATTCCTCCGCCATGTGTTCGTTTAATTCTGCGGCCACTGGTAGATTTGACAGAATTCGAGGCTAGACAGTGTTTCCGTTCCGGGTTTCCTTACTGGGATCAGCGCGAGGAGGTACGCCTGGTTCGGGGCGAAGCGCAGATCGAACTGATTTCAGGACCTATCAAACTTCTTATTACCGCAGACGGCGCGGTTTCTTCCGAGCGCTGGATTGATGGCCTGGCCAGCCCGGCACGCGTCAATATCGTTGCTTTACTGCGTTATTTAGATAGCCTATGCATTGATACGTACGGCTATATTGAACGAGGTGTCGCCGTTCCTCCCACCACTTAACCGTGTGTTTGCCTGACAGCGATTTATAAAAACGCCGGTCCAAAGCAGACCGGCATTTATTGTTTTCTTAACCTATGAGATATTTCTTATGAGCCGCAAAGGTAGTGCGAACGGCCCAAGCCATATGTTAAAAGACGTTAACATAAAAACGCCGGTCCCAGAAAGACCGGCGTTTTTTATCCTCTTTTCCAAAAAACCTTCTTAACAAAAGTACAGGCTTCGTGCGGACGGAGGGGTTAAAAGATGGTTAACCTAGCAACGACAAACGACCAACTCAATTTGTACGTACGAGCAGTCATACGTAAATCTGTTCCGAACGGCTTGGTAAATCCTATTAAAAAAACAGCCCGGTTCAATCGACCGGGCGTTTTCTTTATCTTGTTAATATTACCTATTCAACTACCAGTACGTCAACTGAGTCTTAACCGTTGCTTGTGCCTAAAAACACATATATGATTAGTGTGCCTGCGTGAAAAGGTAATCTGTACCACTGGACTTTCCGGTGCTGATCGACCTGGCGAAAAAGCTGGTTTTATGGAATTGGGTTGCCAGCTTCGTCATAATTTTTGGAGGCTACGGTAGTACCACCCAGAACTGAATCGTAATAACTGCCACCGACGCCTTTTGTCAGTTTATTATTCGTCAACACATTGTTCGTTGCCTTGCTGCCATAAGACATAAACGTAGCGTGATTGCCGGGGCAGTTTTTGTTTGAAATCGTGTTGCCACTGAACGTGTTGTCCGATGTGTTGTCACAGATGATGGCTTTGTTGGCTAGACTTTCAATGACGTTTTCGGTGTAGGTTCCTCCGTTTGTGGAGTGGGCAAGTTCCAGCATTCCCGTCATATTGAAATTATTCTTAGTGAATTGCATCGTTCCGCCATTAAAGATCTGGACGCCACCGGTACACAAACCAATCGTCGAATTTCCCGTAACAACCATGCCGCCTACTACACTACCATTCCCATTGCCGTCGTTGGAGCCGGTAAGAAACTTGTCAAACGTCCCTTCGAATGTGTTGTTGGTAATCTTGACATTACGGGCTGCACCGGCTATCTCGATGCCGAACAGACTACAGTTGGTCAGGCGATTATTGTCGACCGTGAGTCCATCCAGCGGTCCAGATAAGGAGATACCGAAATGGCAGTTATGAAAATCGTTACCACTAACAATAATGTTCTTACCGGAGTAAATACCGTGATTATCGTGATTGAAAATCTCACAGGCCATTCGTCGTGCCTGCACATGGTTATTCTTAATCACAATGTTGCTGGCTGTTTTACCGGATTGAATTTTCACCGTCAGCCAGTTGGTACTGTCTTTAGATGCAACGTCGTTACCAGCACAGTTTTGTACCGTTAGGTTATTGACCGTTGGGCCATCGATGTAGATGCATCCGAACATACCATCTTCCCGAGTCGTTGTCACCCAGGATAAGCCGTCGATGATTACGTTTTCAAGGGGAGTGATAGCTTCTTCGGACCGCGCCAGCGAAACAAGCGACACGTACGTTTTGGGAAGCGTAATCGTAACTTTACCAGCGTTTCCGCGAATCGTCAGCCCGCTTTTGAGAACAACGGATGTTCCCTGCGTGTAGGCTCCATCTGGAATAACGACTTCACTAGCCGCATTTACAGCGGCTTGCAACGCCGGTCCAATATCAGCCGCCGAAGGGTTAACGCCAAACCAGGCCGCATTGGCGGGGCCGGTAAAATCACGTTTATAACGTCTGCCATTAGCAGTTACGAGGATACTGCCCATATCGTCGGCGCTGGTATTATCGCCAACGACCAGCTTAAATACGCCTTCTATACCCGTATCGGTAATGCGAACGCTGCTAGGCAGAGGTAACGTGTTCCAGGACCGTACCTGGTTGATTGTCAAGGTGTCCTGCCGTTGAACAACGGGGTCCACCACAGCGTCTTCTGGCTTACAATGCGTCAGCAGACCAGCTAAAGCCAGAAAAAAAACCAAACGAATCAAAATAATTACTTTCATAACGAAGCTATTTAGCTTTTTCTTCAGGTTGCTCAACGATAATAAACCGCTCTGAGAATGACTTACAGGAAGCGATTCTCGTCGTTGAGTTTGTATTAAGTTGTAAACTGTACGTATTCTTTCTCTAGCCTGGCAACCTTCACCTGGTTTGGCTAATTAGCGAATAGAAGACATGCCGTCAACTGATAGTCAAGCGTTTATGTTTGTGGTCGTACCTGGCTAGCTTATAGCCCGGTTCATAAAGACAGCCGCCCTGTTAAAATGGGGTGTTATCGGCATTAGGGATGAGGCCGTGAGGTGGTCCGACTAAAGAAGAGTCAGGGGGGAGTAAGGAATAGAATAAGCCGCATACTAACTCAAAGTTAAAAAATGATTAAAGAAAAGTAAAGCAATTGAGTATGAGTCTATTTTACGGTCCTGGTCGTTAAACGGATTGCTTGGCAGTGAAGATTTACGTCTGATCAATCGCTCTTTCGCTGTTTGATCTGTAAATATGTAAATAGCAGGATAGACCGTAGTCATTGGTCAACAAAAAGAGTAGACAGTAAGCAGCAGTGCTTCAGAATAAGAACAGCAATTGGGAAGGGCAATAAAAAAAGCGCTTACCAGTGTTGATAAGCGCTTTGTGTTGGCGGTCCGGACGGGGCTCGAACCCGCGACCCCCTGCGTGACAGGCAGGTATTCTAACCAACTGAACTACCGAACCATTTTCGACTCTCGGTCAACCGTTGTTGTTTTCCTTAATCGTGGCACAAAAGTATAGGCTTTTGGTGTTATGCGCAAGAGGGAAGTCGAAAAAAAATGTGTTTCGTTCGTGTGATGGCCTTGTTTGTGCTGGTTATCAGATCCTTCGCCTTAAAAATTTTTTTTAGCTGACAAGCATTTCGTAATTTATTAACCTGCCATTTTAGGTTTTAGGAGTACCACCTACTATCTTTCCTAATAGAAAATTCCCTTTCTAACCCCATGCTTACATCGGAATTATATTCAGAGCTTGTGAACAAGGTGTATAGCCAGTCTCGGCAGGAGGGAAACCGTTCTTTTCCAGTAGCGTGTTTTGAAATATTCATGCTAACACAGGCTCAGCAACGTGCCAATCGTCGAGAAATCGAGCTATTTCGTCAGCTCAATGATATATTTGACTGGAACATTCCACGTCGACAACGAAACGCGTATATCAAAAAATTGGAGTCCGGTTCTACGCTCGTCCTAACCGATCTCTCTAAAACAATCCTGTGGACGAGTCATAATTTTTTGACGATGACCGGCTATTCGCACGTAGAAGTTATCGGGAAAACGCCCCGTATCCTGCAAGGACCAGACACCGATCCCGCAACGATAATACGTGTCAGAGAATCGCTTCAGCGCGCTAATTCTGTGAAAGCGGATCTGCTGAATTATCGAAAAGGAGGAGACTCATATGTGTGCCGGGTGCAGATCGACCCGCTCTATGACAGTCAGGGAGCGTTGACTCACTTTCTGGCGGTGGAAAGCGAAGTAAAATAGGATATACAAAAAGGATCAGCCCTCACCGGTAGCGATTAGCTACTGGTGAGGGCTGATCAGTAAAGGGTGCTTATTCACTTTCTTCGTTTGCTTCATCCGGCGTCATTTTCTCCGCGTCATTGGCTTGAAGTGCATCCCGCGTTTCGGGCAGTGTTGCCGATGACGTTAGATCGGTGTCGGCGGGATTGTTTGGATTGGGGCTGTCGAGGTCAATTTCACTGACCTGTGCAGGTGCATCTGCTTTCTCTTTCATAACGTTTTGTGGTTTTGCCTATGCAGACCAAACGGTCAGATTACCATATTGTTCGCTGCCTGAAAAAGCTTTCTGTAATTTCTGCAAACCTTTAGCGGCTGGTTTATAGTTATAGCCGTACACGACACTACTTATGAGACGATTTTTGCTTGTATTGCGCTGGAGCCTTTTACTTCTCTTCATCTTAGCTGCCGGAACCGTAATAACAGCTTGGTTCGTCGATTTTCGGCAGACGGATCAGGAATTGGTCGAAGAGTTTAAAGGGCAGCGCATACAGCCTACTGTGCATCGTTATCAGGTAAAGGACGGTAGCGGGCAACCACGAACCATCCGCTTTATGGAAACGCCTGCCTTAGCTGTCGATTCGGCCTTACCGGTGGTGTTGTTTGTACACGGAGCTCCTAGTTCTCTTTCGTTCTTCAACGAATTTTTTAAGGATACAAACCTGCTTAATCGGGCTCAGTTGGTAGCTGTCGATCGTCCAGGCTATGGGTATTCAGATTTTGGACGGGTCGAAACGTCAATCGTGAAGCAGGCTGAATTTCTGCAACCGCTTATTGATCGTTACAAAAAAGCACCTTACCTGATGGTCGTTGGGTCGTCGTACGGTGGATCGGTATCGGCGCGGTTGGCTATGAACAACCCCGAAGCTGTCAATCACGTTGTATTTGTTTCGTCGGCACTTGGGCCGGGGCTGGAACGGACCTATCCGATTAGTCACTGGGTCGATACACCCTTGCTCCGGTGGGGAATTCCGCCTTTACTTCGGCTGGCTAACGACGAAAAACTAGCCCATCGGCAAGCTCTTGAGGCAATTCTGCCCGACTGGCCTAAAATTGAAGCAAACATCACCATGCTGCACGGTCAGCGGGATGAACTCGTTTATCCGACGAACGTTTCTTTTGCGCAACAACACCTAGTCAACGCGCAGGTGAAGCAGTTTTTACTGCCCGAAAATCGCCACGATATCGTGTTTAATAAGCGGGAATACATGACCGATATCCTGCTTGATATTCTGACCAGTCGTAAACTACAGCAGGAGACAAAGCCAAAAGAAATGGCACTTGAGGGCAAAAAAGCTGCAAAAGGCCTGTACTCGTCGGTGCTGATTCCTTGATTGACTTCCTCGTTTGCAGTACATCAGTTGGTATAAAGGCTGGCTTTGTTTTTGTACTCCCGAATATAATCGCGCGGTGACATGCCTGTGGTTTTTCGAAAAACACGATTAAAATTCGTTGCACTGTTGAATCCGGTCGAGTACGCTATGGTCGATATGCCGTCGTGATTGCTGTTGATGATCTTCTTGCAGGCTTCGCTAATCCGTATTTCGTTCAGAAATGTATTGTACGTTTTTCGGGTATGCTTTTTAAAGTATTTACAAAAGGCATGTGGCGTGATATGGGCGATCTCCGCGATTTTGTTCAACGTAATGTTTTCCGCGTAATGCTCCAGCGTATATTGAAAAACCTCGGTCATTCGCAGGCCCTCTGATTCCGAAAAAAGAGTATTCGATAAACCTGAGTCTAGTGATTTCCAACCTCTTACCTGCTTGGCGAAATAATCGAAAAGCTTGATAATCGTCAGTAAGCGATCCAGGTTCGACTTTATGGGTAGTTTCTTTATGATTCTGCTGACGTAGTTTTGGTACTGACTCGGTAGCTGGAATCCATTCTGGGTTGTGCTTAAAAAATTACTGATGGATTCCATTTCCGGCAAATGAAAGAACGGGCAGGGAATCCGGTCCTGATCGAAATAGATGTGAATGGCGTGCGCGTTTAATTTGTCGGGATTGTTAAAATGCGAGGAATCGGATTTGAAAATATGGGGTTGATTAGCCCCAAGAATATAAACGTCACCGGGTTTAAACGACTGGCTATAATTACCTGCCATAAGTGTCCCTTCTCCGCGAAGAATCAAGGTAATCTGTAACTGTCTGTGACGGTGGAAGTAATTATAAAAATACGGCAGGATGTCTTCATCCACTACAACCGAATCCTCTTTTGGAACCGGGGGCGTAAATTCCAACACTTTCATGATTGATACAAATTATAATGTTATAAACACTATCAAGGCATAAATAAAATTCTGTATTCGCCTATAAATACAATATGCAATATAACGCCGTAAATCGCATAGCGTGATCGATACGGAAAGAAAAGTGCGTAAAAAAAATCTGTAGTCTACTATAAGACTATTTTTTAACGTATTAATTCTAAACCGGATGGAAAGGCTGTTTCTTTCCTGTGGATCGAGGTCAACCGATTAGTCGTTTCCTGCTAAGTTTGTGGTCACAATGCCGTGGGCAATCCTTTACGATTGGGCAATAATTATCCAAGTGTTATCGTAAATTGTTGCTACGTTTTCTGTTACACTTTCATCAATAAATTTGAATAAAAAGAGTATGAACGTAAAGGATAAAGTATCTTTTGACGATACAAAGCAGGCTTTTGTTTACAAGTCTGACGCTCAACTGAAAAAGACATACCGGCTGTTTCAATTAATGAATCAGTCGTGGCTGGTCAAGGCTGGGACCAGTTTAACGATACTGGCTGTCAAGTGGCGATTGCCAATTAACGGACTGCTTCGTTCGACGATATTTGAGCAGTTTGTCGGGGGAGAAACGCTTGAACAGACCTCCACAATTGTCAATGATTTTAAAAAGTACGGTATCAGCCTGATTCTGGACTACGGTGCGGAAGGCAAGGAGAGTGAGCAGGATTTTGACAAGGCCAAGAACGAATTTATCCGCGTAATCAACTACAGCGCTCGCTTTGAAAACATACCGTTTATCGGCATAAAACTAACGGCGCTGGCCCGGTTCGCCCTTCTCGAAAAACTGAATGGTTCGACCAAAATAGCGGTTGATCAAATCACTATCGATACTGCGCCATTGAGTGGAGCCGAACAGCAGGAGTGGGCCAACGTTGAACAGCGGCTTGTCGAAATTTGCGAACTGGCGGCTCAAAAAAAAGTAGGGATTCTCATTGATGCCGAGGAGTCGTGGATACAAAACACTATCGATGCACTAACAATGAAGGTAATGCAGCGATATAACCAAAAACAGGTGGTCGTTTACAATACCATCCAACTGTATCGACACGACCGGCTGGAGTTTTTAAAGTACTGCCACGAACTAGCGCTGACCAACGGGTTTCTGTTTGGCGCAAAAATCGTACGGGGGGCTTACATGGAGAAAGAGCGAAGACGGGCTGGTTCCCAGAATGAACTATCCCCGATCCAACCCGATAAGTCGTCCAGCGATCAGGACTTTAACGAAGCGATTGCCTACAGCATTCAGCATCTGGATAGCATCTCGGTAATTGTTGCTTCGCACAATGAATACAGTTCTCAGCTTGCGGTTCAACTGCTTCAGGAAGCCAGCTTACCAACCAATCACCCGCACGTTCATTTTTCGCAGTTGTATGGCATGAGCGATAACATTACGTTCAATCTTGCCAAAGCTGGGTGCAATGTCAGCAAGTACCTGCCGTACGGTCCCATTGAAGATGTTATTCCGTATTTGATGAGACGGGCACAAGAAAACAGCTCCGTTGCCGGACAAACCAGCCGGGAGCTGTTTCTGATTGAGAAGGAAATAAAGAGGAGAGGTATTTAATGCCTGGTTGCACCGGTGATCCTAATCGATCACCGGTGCATTTGGGTTAGTACTTGGCCGGTTGATTTGGTTTCGGTGTTGATTTCTTGATAAAATCGCGCAAATCATCGTTCGACTTAACGAGGTCTTCCTGACGCAGGTACATCATGTGTCCGCTCCGATAGCCTTTCCAGTCCATCCGGCTTTTCAGCTTTCCACTTGGGTCCATCTGCCACATGTTGTACTGAGCACCAAAGTAATCGCAGGCGCCATCGTAATAGCCCGACTGAACCAATAAATGCAGATACGGATTTTGCGCCATGGCCTGCCGCAGGTTTTCACCCGTCCGGTCGGTATCCGCACCCGTTCGTGCCCACGGATGTACAGGACCAAACATATAGTATTTCAGATCCGTCTTGTAATTCAAAAACTCCCGGAAGTAGTAGTTGATCGGAGCCGCAAACGAATGAAGCCAGGATGTTAGCTCCGGCGAATAATCGGGACGCTCACCCGCATCTTCGCGGTCGATGCCCAGGTAGCGTGAATCCAACCGGCCAATGGTGTTTCCTTTGTCCCGCAGTAATTCTTTCCAGAAGAAAGACGTTGGAATCATCAGATTGTGTTCCATGATGACTTTCTCGGATAGACCCGAATAGCGGGCTACCTTCGCGGCTATCTGCTTTTTCTTGTCGGCTTCCAGAAAACCACCTTTAGCCAGTGCCGGAAGTAACTCACTAATCGTAAACTGTTCGACTTCGGGCAGCATAGCCGTCAGGTCTTTCTGTTGCAGGTCGGCAGGAAGTACTTTGTGGAACCAGGCTGTCGCTGCGTAATAGGGTAGCAGATTGGCGGCACCTACGGGTCCTTCCCGGTTGATACCCAGATCCGTAGGCGAGACCAGAATCACCCCGTTGAGGTACATCCAGCTGGCGTTTTGTAATTCCAGGGCCAATCCCGACACCCGTGTTGTACCGTAACTTTCGCCAATCAGGTATTTAGGTGACGGCCAGCGATTTTTGCGGCTGACAAACACATTGAGCCACTCGGCCAGGTATTTAATATCGGCGTTCACGCCAAAGAACTTGGAGCGGGGCACATCCTTATTTGCCATCCGAGAATAGCCCGTGTTGACCGGGTCGATGTACACGATGTCGGCTACATCCAGAATCGAGTTGGGGTTGTCTTTTACGGTGTAAGGTTGCAAGGGATAACCTTCACTGTCAATGTTGAGGAGCTTGGGACCCGTGTAAGCGAGGTGCATCCAGACTGAGGCTGTACCGGGACCCCCGTTGAAGGAAATGACCAGCGGGCGAGTCGTCCGGTCTTTCACATCGGAGCGCTCGTAGTACGTGTAAAAGACTCCCGCTATCGGCTTGCCATTCTCGTCCCAGACGGGCTGTGTGCCAACGGTAGCGGTGTAGGGAACGCGCTGCCCTTTGATGGTTACGGCATGGGTCGTTATAACACTGGAATCCATTGGCAACGTCAAGTCGCCGGGCGATGGTTTCGGGGCAGGGCTGGCCGTGGCCCGAGCTGCCTGATCATCGGCTGGCGGGGGAGCTGCCGAGCGTTGACCCTGACCACGTTGACTTTGCGCAATGGATAACGAACCTGTTGTCAGGCAGAAAAGCAATAAAAAGACAATCCGTTTCATGTATAGCGTACTTTTTGGTAATGCTTAATAAGAGGTGATCGTGAGGACTTTGTTATGGTATCAGCGGGGCCACCCGCGCAGTGGTGTCGGTTTTGAGAAACCGACACCACTAGGGCCGCCCCGTCGACACCACTAAAAATACAGTAAGCTGCCGCTTATCTGATTTTATAAGCCAGCGATCGTTCCCGGTTTAATATCCAGTTGGTTAGCTGTTGTCGTCAGTTCTTTTAGCTCTGCTTGTTTTCCTGTTTTTTTATAAAGGTCCGCCAAAGCGGCATAGCTGCGCATGTTATACGGGTTATGTTCCAGCGATTGCTTATAGGCGGTGACGGCTTCATCCGCTTTGCCGCTTAAGGCGTGCAGAACGCCACCCGATTGTAACGCAGCCGACTGATAAAGCGACGTTCCTTTTGTAGACAAGGTCTTAAAAAGCGTTTCGGCATCGGTCAGTCGGTTGGTCGTTGCCAGCAGCCGAACCAGACGTTGCTTGCTGAGCGGATCAAGCTCCGATTTCTCGGTAACAACGTTGTTCAGATAATAGGCTAGCGAATCCTGCTTGTTCAGTTTGGCGTAGCTTTCAGCAATCCGTAGGTCGAAGTCAGCACGTCCGTTTTTACTTGCTTCCAGAATGCGCTGCACCTGCTTCATGGTTTCGACACAGTCCTGATAGCGTCCGTTAGCCAGCAATGCATCGGCGTACAGACCCCGTAATGGGTAATTCTGTGGCCGCTGCAACACCAGCTTTTTCAGTACATCGAGTTGATCCGCGTAGCCGAGCATTGCCCGTTGGGCAGCCGCGAAAGCCTTGGCGTCGTCGCGTCGGTCGCGCAGGTAAGTAGATACATCGGGACCGGTAGTGGCATAGTTTTCGGCGGCTTTGATCGCCTGACCAATCCGTCCGTTCTGGAAAAACATTTCCTGCAATTGAATAGCTACGGCTGCTCGTGTCTGGTAGTCGTTCTCCAGATCGAGGGCTTTCTGGTACCAGTGAGCCTGCGTCGTTATCAGATCATCCCGGCTTTTGTCGGGCGTGTAGCGGGCTTCTTCTAGATGCGCGTAGGCCGCGTAGACTGGTGCGTAATTGGGGTCGATTGTCTCAGCGGCTTTGATGTAACTCAGCGCTTTATCAAAATCATTCTGCTGTTGCTTGAGCCGGGCATAAGCTAGATAGGCGGGCTGGTACTTGTTATCGTAGACTAGCGCTGTATCGAGGTATTTACCCGCTTTGGCGGAGTCGGAGCGAGCTACTTTGTTGCTCATGTTGAGATATACCTGCGCCCAGTTGGATGCCATCACCGACTGATCACCGTTCAGGTATGCCCGCTCTTTCTTGACCAGTGCATCCAGAAAGGCGTACATATCGGGGTCTTTGCTTTTCAGTTCGGCGGTGATGTTCATCGACTTGAAATCGAGCGGGTGTACTTTTACTTTTTCGAAGTAAGCCGGATAGGTCTGCGCAAAATATTCGGATTCGTTGTTCTGCGAATAATAATCCAGGGTCAGGTGGTTTTTCATGGCGTGGTAATACCGCTCCCGGATTTTGCGATTTTCGGCGTCGGTCAGCACCCGGCCATGAAACAGGTGGACGTATTCATGCAGTACCACGTTTCGTTCTTCGTACGCTCCCCGTTCCACGTATTCGATGTCGGCGGCTCCACTTCCCACCCCGCGAATATCCATCCACTGGCGGTTGTCGAACGTTGTGGTGTAGCGAAACTGAGGGGATCGCATCGTTAGGGCTAGATCGATGTGAAGCGGAGAAACCGCAAATGCATTGCCCTGCTTCGACAAAAACGGGAAGTATACAACGCTGGTATACATCTGGTTCCAGACCATCGCCTTCGCCCAGTCGCCGGGGTAATAGCTTAGATCAGGAAATACGTTTGCGAAGTTTTCGGGGTCTTTAATCTTCGTGGTCTTGAGTACATTGGTAATCGAATCGTAGGTCATTAGGTACGGTATCCGCTTGGATTTGATAACCGCCGATAACCCGTTATGCGCTGGGCCATAATGCTTTTTCTTGTCCAGGATCGTTACGAAGGCCCGTTCCGCTGAATCAAGATTCGCTTTCCGGTTTGGTGTGTCGAAGTCACTGTAGTACAGCGATCCCCGGTGCATGGCTGGCAGCACCGAAGCCGGGTATTCCTTTTCAACCCGGTACGTAACGGCAACCGCATCGGACAGTCGTTTGGCATGAAACAGTTTGTCGGCCTCTCTTAATTTTTCGCGAATTTCTTTTTCGTTTTTATCCGCGTAGTCGGCGTACGTCAGGTTCGTGTGGCCGTTGCCCCAGTGCCAGTGGGTTTGAAAATGCAGCGGATTGATGGCGAGGGCGAGTTGCCACTGAGCGGCCATATCGTTGAGTTGCGTTGCGTCGATCCGGCGCCAGATGGCGTAGCCGTAACTGAACCGGGCGTCGGCGTTCAGCGGATCGAGCGTCAGCGACTTCACCAGGGGCGCTTCGGCCTGTTCGGGGTGCTGATCCCAGAAATACACATTTGCTTCCAGCTGGTAAGCGCCCGCCAGTTTCGGATTGGTTTGCTGAAGGGCTTTGGCAACGGCTAACGCTTCAGGGTATTTCTTCTGCAAAAGCAAGGCTCGTCCCAAAACCAACGAAGTCTCGTCGTCGGTCGGGTTGCTGGCTAAGAGCGCTTTGCATTGTTTTTCGGCATTGGGTAGATCCCAAGCTTCAATCGCCAACTGCGCTTTTAACCGCTTGCCCCATCGACTGTTTTTATCTGCAATAAGCGCGTTTCTGACGTTTTTCTCTGCCTGCTTAAAATCGTTGTTCAACCAATAATATTCGGCCCATAACAGCGATTTGTCCGCATTGCTCAATCCTTTACCGGACTGTAAAGCGTCGGTTGCTTCTCGCCAGATACCCAGGTCCAGCATTCGTTTAATAAGCGGTGCTTTGCCGGTCGTGCCTTGCTGTAACTGACTACGAACCGACGTTCGGGCTTTTGCCAACAACTCGTGGGCGACTTTCGTGTCGTTCACCGGTTGAGCGGAGAGATTACCAACAAGGCAAAATACGAATAGAGTCTGGGTGTATACGTTCAGCATGGACTACGAATTAGCGGGTAGAGATTCAAACCCGACGGCGTTTGACAACGGATAGTTTGCCAAAAATAAAGTTGCGCGGTCAGGTTCTCAAACCTGATCTATCATCGGTGGTGTCGGCGGGGCCGCCCGCGCGGTTCTCAAAACCGACACCACAGTGAAGCCGACACCACCGACGATAGATCGCATTGAATAACTAGTCCGACGTTCGGCAGGTGAAGTGTCTGTTGATGAAGTATAATCGACTTCGGGTGCCAAACGCCAGACTAGTTCCTAATTATTTGCGCGTATCCCAAAATACCCGCTCCAGCATCGTGCTTCGTTGTTTGGCCTTTATATTATTGCTGATCTCAGACTGGGCGTAGAATAAAGAATGCGGCACCTCGTCATAAATCGCAAACGGCGTTTTTAAAGGTGTGAGAGCCGGGTAGCCTGTTCGGCGGTAGTCCGTCCAGGGTTCCATCAGGACGCCGTGGTTCGCCACGTATTTTTCCGTGATGATCTGCTCAAGCATCTGGGCGGGTGTTCCTTTCAGTGTGCCATTGGCCGCTAGATACGTCGTTACATCAGCCGCAGCAACACCCGCATCAGTCATCGACGCCCGGATACCTGCCTCAAAAAAGCTTTGCGAACTGCCGGGAGCGCCGTAAGCCAGTGCCGCTTCGGCCCGGATAAAATTGTACTCGGCAAACGTAAGCAGTCGCGCGGGTGCATTACCCGAATACGTGATCGCTCCATCTTTCAAGCTCCCATCGGCGTTGACCAGCGCCACATTGACCGCTGAAGGGGTTCCGTAAATGTACCGGTAGTTGCGCGAATACGCCGACGACGGATCAGGATCGAGGGCACTGGCTCCTTTGTACGTGGCGGTTGCCGTATTGGCGGTGTACGGGAACGGAACGAAGTAGGCTGACCGGCGCGGATCGGTCTTGGCGTTCATTAGATTGACCAGAAAACGATGCGGGAAAAACTGGTTTTTGAACTGACCGTTTTCCATGCTGTACAGCGGATTCTGACGCTGTGATTCTGACAGAAAAGCCATCTGGAAATTATCGGATGTACTTTCCATAAACTTAGCGCCACTGTTGATCAACGCCGTAATCTGCTGCGTGGTATACGCCGGGTCTTTGGCCGAATAATGCAGGAAGATGCGTAGTTTCAGCGTGTTGGCAAATTTGATCCATTGGGCTTGCGAAGCTGCCCACGTACCGGCTGCGTAGATTGTTGTGTTGACGTTCGGTGATAAGGCCGACGTTGTTGCGCTAACGTCCTTGATGCCATCGTCGATCAGCCGGATCAAATCTTTGTAAATCGCTTCATCATCGTCAAACGCCGGGTAAAAATTAGCGCTGTGTTTGCTGGCTTCGCTGTAGGGCACATCACCCCAGGCATCCACGGTTGTCTGATACACGTACGCTTTCAGGATTTTACCAACACCAGCGTAGTGCGGACTGCCTTCTTTGGTGGCCTGATCGATCATCAGCTCCGTATCGCTCAGCGTGGTAGAGAAAATGCGTACCCACTGGTTGTTTACATCGGAGTTATTGATGTTGTAGCGTTCGTATTCTTTGAAGGTCGCAAAACCCGTGTTCGGTCCTTGTCCGCTGAACTGCTGAACCAACAGGCTGGCGTACCGGAATAAATCACTGGCCCCCATGTAGCCCACGTTGACCGTAACCGATGGCAATAGCTGCGAGACTTGAACGGCCTGAATGTTGTTCGGGTCGTTGTTGACGTCCAGAAACTCGCTACAGGAGCTCAGGGAAAGACCTGCCGCCAATACACTTGTGTAGATTAACTTCTTCATGATGTCAAGTTTTTGAGGGTAGTAGGGGGCTGTTAGAACGTAGCGCGTAAGCTACCACCCACAGTACGGGCGGTTGGTGTAATACCGAATTCGAGACCACGCGCGTTGCTGACACCCAGCAGATTCTGCTCTGGGTCGAGGTCCGGGTAGTTGGGCGCGTAGATGAACAGGTTCCGTCCGTACACTGACAATTGCAGGTTCTTGATGAATTTAGATTGACCAAACCAGGTCGTCGGGAATTTATACGTTAGGTTGGCTTCCCGCAGTTTCAGGAACGTAGCGTCGAGAACATAACCTTCCCAGGCCACGTATTTTCCTTGCAGACTAAAGTATTGCTGAGCCGTTACAGCGGTTGTGTTCGGTGTTCCGTCTTCCCGTACGCCGTCAAATAAGTACGCTTTGTTGGGTGTGCCGTCGGCGTTGAAGCGGGGAAATTCAGCCGTTTCAGCCGATACGCCGTTAATGCGCAGATCACCAATGGTCCGCGAAAGCTGATCTCCTTTGTGCTTGTAGTCGAGCAGAAACGATAGACTGAACCCTTTGTAATTGAACGTATTACTGAACCCTGCCGTAAAACGCGGATTCGGGTTGCCGACGGCCTGTACGTTGGTCGATACTTTCGGTAAACCGTTGGCTCCGATAATCATACGGCCCTGTCCATCGCGCTGGTAAGCGTTCGACCAGATTTGTCCGTAGAGCTGTCCCGGAACCAACTGAATGTTCGGGGACGTAAAACCGCCAATCGAGATGTTGCTCACGCCCGGTGCCAGCTCTTCGACAACCGACCGGAAGCTGGTGAAGTTGAGCGACGTTTCCCAACTGAAGTTTTCTTTTTCAATTGGTGTTGCCGAAAGCAGGAACTCGATCCCTTTTGTCGATAGCCGGCCCGCGTTGGTAACGAGGCTGGTAAAACCGGAAGTGGATGGGACCGGAACGGAGAAAATCAGGTTTCGGCTATCCCGGCGGTAAACCGATCCGTCGAAAGAAAGCCGTCCGTTGAAAAAGGTTAGTTCGGTGCCTAATTCAATCTCCCGCGTAAACTCTGGTGTTAAGTTCGGGTTGCCGGTACCGTTGTCGTAGGTATAACCCGCCAGTCCATTGAACGGGAAGCTGACCCCCGTGGAGCCAAGGCCATCGCTTCCGCTGGCTTTGCCGTAGTAGGTGTTGATAGCGTACGGACTGGCTCCCTTACCCACTTCACCCACGTTGGCCCGAATCTTGGCCGACGACAGCACTTTCGACTTAAGCGTTGGAAAGGCTTCGGTGGGCACAAAACTTACTGCCACGGCTGGGTAGAAAATAGAGCGGTTGCCAGGAGCCAGCGTTGAGGAAAAGTCATTTCTGGCTTTGGCGTTGAATGACAGCCAGGTTTTGTAATCAAGTACCACATCTCCGAATACACCAACCAGCCGCTGTTGCGTAATGCTTGACGATGGATTGAAGGTCAGGAAGTTTTTTACGTTGTCGAACCCGGCTACCACAATTCCCAATCCGATATCCTGTAACGAACTGCTGTAGTTCGAAACGATCTCGTTACCCACCGTCGCCATCAACTGGAGGTCGTTGCTGATTTTTCGGTTGGCGGTCAGGGTAAAATACGAGTTGAGGTTGCGAATCATTTCGGTGCGGTCCAGCACCCCACCGGCCCCGGCAGACGTTGTGTTGGCGTTGCTGCGTACACCTTTGTCGTCAAAGCCTTTGGTGTTGAAGGTGTACACGTCCGTCCCAACTTTCAGGTCGGCCTGTAGCCAGCTCAGAATATCGTATTTCAGGTTGATGTTGCCGAAGAAGCGATTGGTTTCCTGGTGGTTTCTGATGTGTTCGATTGACCAGTAGGGGTGATCTTCAGATGCAAACCAAAGCTGGTTACCGGCAGCATCCTGGTAGGGTTGATTGGTTAAATCGTAGCTGCGGGGCGCATAAATACCGCGCCATAAGGGGTTTGCGCCCTGATTGCCCGACTGCGTACGATCCGACGTCGAGTTTGTGTAGGTAAACGAGCTACCCACGCGTAATTTATCGGTCAACTGAGTGCTTGCGTTTACGGTCAGGTTGTTGCGGTTGAGTTTGTTGTTGGGCACCAGCGCCGTTTCTATGGAGTTGCCGTACGAAACCCGGTAATCGAATTTGTCCGCAGCGCCTGAGAAGCTGATGTTGTTTTGCGACGAGATGGAGTTTTGAAGAATGTCGCGAACGTTATTTGGATACGCCTGAAGTTGCTCCGGCTGACCAAACCAGTTCGTAACGGTCTGACCCTGAATCCGAGGGCCCCATGATCCTGCTACGTTGCTGGCGTAATTTCCGTTGCTTCCCTGCGCGTATTCGTTCTGAAATTTGGGAAAGCGGCTAACCGTACCGACGGCGGTATTGGTCGAGAACGAGATCTGACGGTTGGTGCCTTTCTTTCCTTTTTTGGTCGTGATCAGGATCGCGCCCGAAGCGGCTCTTGACCCATACAATACGGTAGCCGCTGCTCCTTTCAACACGTTCACACTTTCAATGTCCTGCGGATTAAGATCGGAGATCCGGCTGGAATTGACGACACCCGTATTAACGCTATTGCTGCCGCCCGAGTTGTCGAGTGGAATGCCATCGACCACGTAGAGCGGCTGGTTGCTACCCGTAAACGTCGAGAATCCACGAATCGTTACGTTCGAACCGGCGAAACCGCCCCCAGCTCCCGTTACCTGAACGCCCGCCACTTTGCCCGCCAGCGAGTTTGTCACGTCGGTGGTCGGCGCTTTGGTGAGCTGCTCTGCTTTTACTTCACTCAGTCCATAGCCCAACGTTTTACGGTCGCGGGTGATGCCAAACGATGTCACGACAATCTCGCTGAGCTGTTGCGCATCGGATTCCATCGCAACCGTGAGCGATGTGCGTCCGTTCAGTTTAATCTCCTGCGATATGTACCCGATGTAGCTAACGACTAGTGTGGCTTCGTCGGGAACCCGAATCCGGAATTTACCACTCGCATCGGTTATGGTTCCCACGTTTGTGCTGCCCTTTAGCAAAACCGAGGCACCCGGTAGGGGTGTACCATCATCCTTGAACGTAACAACACCGGTCACGTCAACATCGGCTAGCTTGGCCGGTTCAGCGCTGGCAAAAACCCGGCTTTCTGCCAGCAGGCAAACGAAAGCGGCCAGTAGTGCCACGTAACCTCGCATTGCAGTTAGAGATTGTTTCATATAGGGGCGTGTTTATGATGTTGCAAATTCTCCAGGAGCATCTATGCGTTCGAGGGCATTGGACGCTGTCTGCTGACCACGACTTTTTATCGAAATGGCAACGTTGGTTGCTTACCAGACAGGGGCTGCGTTTACGTTACGGGTCGTTTCAAAAAGCGGCTATGATGGGCAAAATCAATCCGGTGAACGGGTGAAAGAGTCACCGCTGATCGTTGCTTCCTTACCGCTTTATCAGTAAAGTAAATGAAAAGAAGAGATACGTTTTGACAGGAAAATCAGGATCTAGGCGATTCGACCAATATTTATGTATAAAAGGATAATTTTTGTTAAAACCCAGAATTAAAGGATATGATCAGATTATATGTTAAAATATAATAATAGTACTGTGAGGTTTAGTTTAGTTTTTATTTTGAGGTAAATAATGAGGGTAATTGCTGCCGAAATAGGAAGTAATAGGCGATTGTAGATGATAACTCTACAGTGTAGCCTAGGGACAGACAGCAATTCTATACGTATCAGTTGCCCAAAAATCGACTGTTACAGAACCAGCGCGGGGAACCAGAATACACCATCGCCAAGCCAGCGGTAGCGTTCATGTTTAAGAAAATAAGCCGGGTAGCGCTGAATTCCGTAAAGTGTCAAACTCATCAGCGCCAGCATGATCGCCGATCGTTGCGCAAATCGGTCTTCGGTCAGAAAGCAAACGGTCAATCCGGTAGCGATGATGGCAAAGGTCAGCCATCGTAATAGGGTGTCACAGCGTTCTTCGCCCCATTCGGTGGCTAGCGAAAACTCCGGTTGGCCAGGCAATTCACGCTTTTCCATAACGGCAAACAAAAGCAGATTCTGAAAGGCAATGCCCAGAAACATCGCAAACTGAGCCATCTCAATACCGCTGATGGCTGGGCGCTGCACCCACACGCTTCCCCATACCCCTGCCGAGTAAAGCATGGCTACTAGCGGCTCTTTCAACAACAAAGCCGGATGACGGGTAGGAAGCCGATATACCGCGCCAATGTAAGCAGCACAAATGCCTCCTAATACGATACCAAACTTTATGACGCTACCGGGTAAGAAAAAGCACAGGATGAAGGCTAACACCGCTGCTACAATCACCGAGCGCCAGAGCAAATGAGCATATCGACGGTGAAACTGATGTCGGGCCGTTGCGGGTTCGTTCGGCTTTCTGATGTCGAGAAGTCGGTCAACGGTGTAGATAATAAAAACAACCAGCGCCAGGACGATGGGCGTGGCCCAGTGTATCGGTGTAACGTCAGACAGCCGGGCTGCCATTCGATTTGACAGCACGGCGCCGAACACGACCGGTAAACTCAAGTAATAGGCGTTGCGTAAAGGTGTAAGCAATGGACTTGAATAACAATAAACACTAGGCAATAAACGGCAGTAGTGCCTATAGGTTTTAAAAACGCAGTAGGATTACTCAATGGGAGGCTGTAGTCTCGGCTCCTGATGACTAACCACCTCCACAACCTGCCCAACGCGAAGAACCCCTAGCGGTAGATCCTCGCTCGAACCGGCCAGGACATTCTGACCGAACAGAATCTTGTTTTTCCACTGACGGTAGGTAGCCAGCGTCCGCAACGGTTCTTTCCCTTTTTGTCCCGTTGCCGGATCAATCGTCGTCAGTACGCAGCGGGCGCAGGGTTTTACTCCGTAAAAATCGATGTCGCTAATTCGAAAATGCGCCCAGGTGTCTTCCTCGTAGGGGGCGCTTTCTGTAACGACAATACTCGGTCGAAACCGAAGCATGTCAAGCGGTTTGGCCGGCTCATCAGCGGGCAATCGCCGGTTCAAGTCATCGAGCGAAGCCTGTCCAATGAGCAGGTATGGATACCCATCGGCAAAACTGACCGCATCGTCCTGCCGCGCGTACTCCGGATCGACCGCCCGGTGGGTGGTTTCGGGCATAAACACCAGTCGGCAAGGTTGTCCAAGCATCTCTGAAAACCACTGGTCCGCTTCCGCACTCACCGTCATGGCTGGCACATCGTGACTATCCCAAATGGTTACCGACATGGTTTCCTGCGACGTGCTCGTCTGTTCTGGCACCACTAGCGGTAACACCAGCACATCGTCGGGACGGTTGACATGCCAGATGCGGAGCTGATCCTTGTCAATCGCTACATCAATCAAGGCCATCTGCGGATTCGCCCGTTGGGTGATAAACTGTCCGTTGGGTGAAACCAGCATAAATCGCCGGTCGTATTGGAGTCCTTTGGCTTCAACAACCGCTTCGGCTACGGAAATACCCCGCAACGATTTTATAGGATAAATATGGAGTTCGGAAATAGTGGTCATGGCTGATCTTAAAAACTCATTCGGGGTAGTGGACTGACTGTCTGCGCGGTGAAATCGCTTTGTTCGTACTTGAATTGAGCGGCCATCGCAATCATAGCTGCATTATCGGTACAATACTCAAAACGCGGGATAAACACCGTCCAGCCTTGTTCGTCACCGAGCTTTGTCAAGGCTGAGCGTAAACCGCTGTTGGCCGATACGCCCCCGGCGATGGCAATATCCCGGATACCGGTTTCGCGGGCAGCCCGTTTTAGTTTGTTCAGCAACATTTGTACCAGTGTATGCTGGATACTGGCACAGATATCGGCCAGATTCTCGGCGGTGAAAGCCGGATTTGCCTTTATATTATCGCGCAAAAAATAAAGGATAGCCGTTTTTATTCCACTGAACGAGAAGTCCAGGCCCGGCATTTCGCCCATTGGAAACTTATAAGCCAGCGGGTTGCCTTCTTTCGCGTATTTATCGATTAGCGGACCGCCGGGGTAGGGCAGGCCGAGCAACTTCGCTGATTTGTCGAATGCTTCCCCAACCGCATCGTCCTGCGTTTGCCCGATCACAACCATCTCAAGCGGACTGTTGATGCGTACCAGCTGCGTATGTCCACCACTGACGGTTAGACACAGAAATGGAAAGCCCGGCTTCGGACGTGAACGATCATCGTGCTGATCGTCAATAAAATGGGCCAGTACGTGCGCCTGCATGTGGTTGACCTCAATAAGCGGGATCGAGAGGCCCAACGCCATCGCTTTAGCGAACGACGTACCAACCAGCAGCGACCCCAGCAGGCCCGGTCCGCGCGTAAAGGCAATGGCCGACAGGTCTGTTTTGGCTATATTTGCGTCGGCTAAGGCACGTTCGACAACGGGTAATATATGCTGCTGGTGAGCGCGCGACGCTAATTCGGGCACAACACCGCCGTATTGTTCGTGAATCAGTTGGGTGGCGATGATATTGGATTTCAACCGACCGTTGGCTAAAACGGCCGCTGATGTTTCATCACAGGAGGATTCAATCGCTAAAATATTCACCGTACAAAACTAATAGATAATGATTCTTGTAGAATATATAATGGAAGTTGCTGCTAAACCGTTCCCTCTGTTAGTTGTCTGAAGGATAAGCTTTTTCCAATAATCATTGTACTTTAGGCATTTCGGGCCCGGATGCGTCAATTCTTTGCCATATTCCTTAAAACGCTGCTGTACCTGCTGCTCACAGCAGTTGGCTTGCTATTGGGTGTGGTGTTGGGATTACAGGTTCCGGCTGTTCAGACGCGGGTGGTAAGCGAACTGGCGACGCGCTTATCAGAAAAGCTTCAATTTCCGGTTGATATTCAACATGTATCGATTAAATGGTTTGATTCGCTTACGCTGACGGGCGTTCGAATCCGCGATCGGGAAGGGCGACCCATGATTCAGGTGGGGCGGCTTGATGCGGACTACAACCTGCGAAACCTGATCGACTCGTCGGCGCACAACATTCATCTGGACGAGGTAGTGCTGTATCGACCCGACGTACGGATGATCAAAAATCCGAAAACGGGTGATACGAACCTGGATGAATTCATTGCCCGCATTGAAGAACTGACCTCCGACCCCACGAAGCCGAGCGTCCCGAATCAAAATGTGCCTTTCACGATTAGCCACATTCATCTGGTTGAGGGAGCGTACACGCTCGAAGATCCGCGCGAACCCTTTATGCGCGATCCGAAAAGTTTCGATTACAACCATTTCACCTTAAAAAACCTTACCGCCGAAGTCTCGAATTTTCTGGTGCTCGGTGATACGATTGCACTTGACATCAAGGGTTTAACGGGATTTGACCGCGATTCGCGATTAAAAATTCGGCGGCTTGACACACGCTTCCTGTATTGCAATACCAAAATGGAGCTGGCCAAGCTGCACGCGCACATTGGTAGTTCAGTAATTCGCAACAGTCTGACGTTTTTCTACGACAAACCGGCGGCTTTCAGCGATTTTAACAGCCGGGTGCTAATGGTAGCGAATTTCCGCGACAGCGAAGTGAAATCGAAAGACCTGGGGCTGTTCTCCGATTACTTGCGGGAGCTAAACGAAACTTGGTATCTAACCGGCATTTTCACCGGTACGGTCAATGATTTTCGGCTGAGCCATACCGACCTGCGCTTTGGACCGAATGGACGAAGCCGGTTGGCGGGTGATATTGCCTGGAAAGGACTGCCCGACATGGACCGAACAACGGTTGACTTCAACTTTACGCCTTCGCAGGTCAACATGGCCGATATCCGGCAGTACTATCCCGATACGTCGTTCAACCATACAATTCAGAAACTCGGAACGGTTAGTTTCGACGCCAAGTTTGCTGGGGCATTTGACGATTTCAAGACGAAAGGAACATTCCGAACCGGCATTGGCAGCGTCACGGGTGACCTTGCCCTCAAGCTAGCCGATAACGCGGATCGGACGACGTATTCGGCTAATCTGAAAAGCGAGAATCTGGAACTCGGTCAATTGATCGATCAGCCGGATCAGTTTGGCAAGCTCGATGGAGAAGGGCGCATCAATGGCCACGGAACGGATCTCGAACGAGCTAATATTGACATCGACAGTCGGCTGACCCGGTTTGGCTGGCAAGGCTATGATTACCGCAACATTGTAGCACAGGGCAATTTGCAAAAAGCCTTTTTCCAGGGGCAACTTATTTTAAATGACGTCAATCTGGATTTTGCGCTGAACGGCGAATTTGATTTGCGCGGTCCCCAAAATCGCTATGATCTGCACGGTACGGTGCGGCACGCCGACTTTAGAGCGCTGGGGTATCTGGATGATTCGCTGGTTGTAAAAACTGATCTGGATGTCAAGCTGGAAGGCAGTAAACTCGATGACATTGTCGGCAACGCGTATTTTCAAAACGGTGAATTGACGCTGGGTAAGCGTCGGCTCAGCGTCGGAACGCTCGCGCTTATGTCGTCCATCGAGCGCAAAGACTCGGTCGGCACGCAGCGCTACTTTGACCTTGATTCTGATTTTCTGACAACCCGGCTACAAGGGAATTTTCAGCCTCAGCGCACGATTGATGACCTGAAACGACTCGCGCGCGAATACCAGATGCATTTCGCCGGAGATGCCGTCGGGATGAAGGCTTACTATGAGCAAAAACAACGGCATGCGCATACTAATCGGAGTAAAGTTATCCCTCGGTATGGGCTTGACTTTCAGTTTATAGCCAAAGATATAGCACCATTAATGGCGTTTTTGAGTCCGGCGGTACACGTCGCTCCGGCTACCCGTCTTGAGGGGCGTTTTATGGCTGACAACACGTCGTTTCTAACGGCAAACGTCAAAACGGATTCATTACAGTTCGGTAAAATCGGGTTTGGACCAACGGAATTGGATGTAACGACCTCCAAATTCACGTATAGTGAAGAAGTGCTGGCATCGGCGGTCGTTTCCTCGGATCGACAAACGTTCAGTACCGTATTGCCTACGCGTAATCTTCAGGCGGAAGCCTCCTGGGATGTCGATCACATCAGTTTTACCAGTAGCATTGATCAGGCGGGTAGTTCGAACCGGGCTAATCTGAACGGCCAGATGTACTTCAAGGGGGATGCGGTCGATCTTACGTTCAACCAGTCGAAAGTACGGGTGCTGGATGGCGACTGGACACTTAACCCCCAAAGTTTGATTCGGAAAGTTGGCGACGAGTATACGATACGAAATCTGTCGGTCTTGAATCAGAACCAACTGATTCAGGCATCGGGAAAGCTTTCATCCGATTCGGTACAACGGCTCAATGTGCAGGCGCAGAATTTCCGGCTTCGGTCACTGAATCCCTTGTTGAATACAACGCTTGGCGGGATTCTCAACGGAACCGTGACCGTGCGTGATATCTACGCAACACCAATTTTCGAAAGCGAATTTTCAGTTGATACCTTGTCGTATCAGCAGGCACTGGTAGGCGATCTGCGGGGGCGGGCCAAGTGGGATCAACTGACCCAAAAGCTCAATGTTAATGTGAACCTGAATCGGAGTGGAGCCGATGTGCTCACGTTACGAGGAAGCTACACACCCCAACAAAAAACTGACCCATTAGCATTGAAAGCAAGCCTTAACGACGCTGATCTGCACATTCTGGAGGCTTTTACGACAGATTTGTTTTCCAATCTGGGTGGTACGGCCAGCGGGGTTGTTGCTATCACCGGGACGCCAACGGCGCCGGTTCTGAACGGCGATGTGAGCGTAAGTGGTGGACGCGGGCGCTTTGATTACCTGAAAGCCGATTTCACGTTCGACGATAAAATTTACTTTGGCGAAAATGAAATCATTACCCGGAAGCTGACCCTGCGTGATCCAGACGGTAACACGGCTCAGGTGCGCGGGGGTGTTTACCACGATGGTTTCCGGTACTTTACGTTGGGTTTCGACGCCGACCTGAAAAACTTCAGAATCCTGAATACATCGGCGAAGGACAATGACCTGTTCTACGGTCAGGCGTTGGTAACGGGTAAGGCTGAATTGTACGGGCCAATCAACAACCTGACTATTCGTGCCAACGTTGCCAGCAACAAGGGAACGCGCATTTACATTCCGCTGGATGGAGCAACCTCATTAACGTCCGACGATCAGATTCGCTTTGTGAACCGGAGCAGTTCGCCGAGTAGCAAAACCGTGACCAATGCCACAAACGGCTCGGGAACGACTACGTCCGAACTGGATATGTCGCGTATCCAGATGGATTTCAACTTCAACATCACACCCGATGCGTATTGTGAAATTCAGCTGGACCGGCAAACGGGCGATATCATCAAGGCGTATGGACAAGGACGCTTAGCGATGAAAGTGGATACGAAGGGTGATTTCTCCATGACGGGTAATTACGAAATCCAGCGGGGTGAATACACGTTTACGTTTCAGAATATCATCAACAAACGCTTCCAGATTCGGCCAAACAGCCGGATTACCTGGACGGGCGATCCGTATGGTGCCCTGCTGGATGTAGCAGCCGCTTACACCCAATATACATCCTTGTCGCCCCTATTGCCAGTATCGAGCACGGGTGGCGATCAGACGCGCCGGTATCCGGTCGATCTGATCATTAAACTAAACGGCGACTTGGGGTCTCCGGCGATCAGCTACGATCTGGACGTGAAAGAATATCCGGCTTCTTCGGACTTCAGACAGGCCGTAACGGCATTCAAATCCAGAATTCAAAGCAACGATCAGGAGCTGACGCGTCAGGTCAGTAGCGTTCTACTGTTCAATCAGCTACTACCCGAAGGAACCAACCTCTTCGATCAGGGGCAGGTCAACTCTGGAGTCGCCAACAGCGTAAGTGAATTGATCTCAAACCAGATCAGTCGGCTGGCGTCAAACCTGGACGAGAACCTGGACATCGGCGTGTCTATCGGCGGATTCACCAGCGGTAATACCCAAAACGAAAACCTGCTCAACAATTTGCAGCTTCGCTTTTCGTACCGGCTTCTGAATGACCGCTTACGCATCAGCCGGGATGGCGGATTCACGTACGGTCAGAGTCAATACAACGCGGCTAGCTTGCTTGGGGAGTGGACGTTGGAGTATTTTATCACACCCGATGGTCGGTTCCGGGCTAAAGTGTACAACCGCAACCAGCAAAGCATATTGGGGCAATACAGTCTCAACAGTACTATTACAACGGGTGGTGGGCTAAGCTTTCTGTACACCCGTTCGTTCAATCGCCTGTTTGGCAGCAAGCGCAATGCCCCCGGCTTAACACCGGTAGAAAAACCAGCCAGTGAGCCAATCGCACCAAGCCCGATCACGACTTCAGCGGGCAGCGGCAGAACCGCGTTTTAAAAACGCCGGTTCCTTTTTTGGGTACTAACACATTCCTTTCTCTAGTTTTATCGGCGATTGACTCTCTTTTTTAGTCAAGCGCTTGCGATTACGGTCTTGCCGCTTTATGTTTGTTTAAAATTAGTCTAAATAAGAAGATAGACTAACCTGGGTTTTCCATCAGCAACCAGTTACAACGTATATGGAGCATCAGCATCAGTTGAAGTGCCTGACTCAACAGGAAAACGGTTATATCGGGTATTGCGCCGGTTGTCAGTCCTACAATGTGGCTTATAAGAATATGCTATTCATTCTGTCGGATCAGGAGTTTCCGCTCTTTCGTCAGGCGATAGCCGACCGGGTTGGTATGCGTCCCTTCTACACGATGCATGGAAAAGAGTGGTTGCTGAAAACGCCCATGCCCAAATATCACCTGATGCTGAATGATGAGGAGATTGAGGAGCTATGCCAGATGATGAGTGATGCGGAACTGTTGAAGGAAGTGGATACGATTTTACAGACATCAGCCGAAAATAATCGCCAGGAAAACTGATTTCCTCTCAACAGGGAGAATCAGCGGATACGATCGTGTTAGTTAGTGATTTACAAGTTAGAGACAAGTCATAGGTTATGAGCAAAGGAGCTGGCGTTTGACTAGTTCCTTTCTGAATAAATCGTACGTTCATGCAGGAACCACAATCATTACTCGCCACAGCACGCGCAAAACTGGAAAAGTCGCTACTCGCGAAAGGCTTGCGCCGGTCGGGGGAGCGGTTCGCCATACTGGAAGAAGTATATTCCCGAAACGATCATTTCGACGCGGAGGAATTGTTTCAGGCGATGCAGCAGAAATCGTATCGAGTCAGCCGTGCAACGGTCTACAACACGCTTGATGTGCTACTGGATTGCGGATTGGTTCGCAAACACCGCTTCGGCGAAGATGATAACAGCAAAAGCCGCTATGAAAAATCGCTGGGACGGCAACAGCACGCGCATTTGGTCTGTACGGTTTGTCATCGGGTAAAAGAATTCTGCGACCCACGTCTGCACTTGATTCAAACGAATGTTGGTAACGCGTTGCAGTTTGAAGTAGAGTCTCACTCACTGGTTTTTTACGGACAATGTACCGACGATTCATGCGAGACGAAGCCGAATGAGGCTACTCAGGAGGTAGCAAAAAGACGCAACGATGCGATCTAGATAGCGTCCGTCTGATCGTTGGAGAACAATACGCAAATTATCTGGGGTAGGCAACGGGGTAAAATCGGCACTTTCGGTCTTTACCTAACAAACCCGATTGCCTGTTCTATGCAAGTACGTCAACACTGCCTCGGCTGGCCCATAGCCAGTCGTCTGCCTTTTCCGGTCGTCCTCGTTCGATCCGGAACGTATGTATACAAACTGCTTTGTCTTCTTTTGCTGGTTGGCCTAAGTCATTACGCCACGGCCCAACGCACATTTACCAATCCCGTCAAATCGTCCGGCCCCGATCCCTGGGTGTTTCAAAAAGACGGTTGGTACTATTACATGAACACAACGGGACGCAATCTGACGCTTTGGCGTACCCGCAACATGGCCGATCTGGCTACGGCTGAATCGAAAGTTGTCTACACACCGCCCACCGGACAAGGGTATTCAAGGGATTTGTGGGCACCCGAAATTCATGCCTTTAACGGACGCTGGTACATTTATTTCTCCGCTGACTCGCTCAACAATCTGTCGCACCGCATATGGGTAATCGAAAACGAATCCGCCGATCCGATGCAGGGGGAGTGGGTAATGAAAGGAAAAATTGGCGACAAAGATGACCACTGGGAAATCGATATGTCGGTGATTGACTTCAACGGACAATTGTACGCGAGCTGGTCGGGCTGGGAAGGACCGACAAATGGGCGGCAGGATATTTACATTGCCCGGCTCAAAAATCCCTGGACCATCGACGGTGACCGTGTCAAGATTTCGCAGCCGGATCTGCCGTGGGAAATGCACGGGGATGTACCCCAGGAATGGCATAAAAACGGGGAAGTACCCAAAATATACGTGAACGAAGGACCCGAGTTCTTGCGTCGTAACGATAAGCTGTTCATTGTTTACTCGGCCAACGCCTGCTGGCTCGATTACTGCCTGGGCTTATTGACGTACAACGGCAAAGGCGATTTATTGAACCCTGCTAGCTGGACCAAGAGCCCGGAGCCTGTGTTTACGCAAGCCCCGGAGAATGGCGTATGGGCACCGGGACACGGCGGATTTTTCCAGTCGGCCAACGGGAAGGAAGATTGGATGATCTACCACGCGAACCCATCTGCTACGGATGGTTGTGGCAACAAACGCGCCCCGCGTATTCAGCCTTTTACGTGGAATGCCGACGGAACACCTAACTTTGGCAAACCGGTTGGTAATGTACCCATTCCGGTGCCCGCAGAACAGTAGCAAACGGTGGAACTGGCTGCCTAAACCAGCTGATTTCATCGTGTTCAAGTTTCATTGTCCTATTTAGATCCAATTTCCTAACCAATGCAAAAACTAATTCTTCCGGTCCTTGCGGCCACGCTGATCGGCCTGAACGCCTGTCAACCCGCCAACAAATCAGAACAAAAAGCAACCGATTCAGTCGCCGTAGCAACCGGTGATACGACCGCTATGATTGACGCTAAACTTCCTGATCCCGCTTCGTTCGGTGGCGAAGTAGAAGGCAAAAAAGCCCAGCTGTTCATTCTCAAAAATAAAGATATTCAGGTTGCTATCTCCAATTACGGCGCTCGTATTGTCGGTTTACTGGTGCCGGACAAAAACGGAAAAATGACCGATGTCGCTCCTGGTTTCTCGACCGTGGCGGAGTATCAAAAACCGGATGGCGCTTTTTTTGGTCCCGTCGTGGGGCGGTTTGGCAACCGGATCGCAAAAGGGAAATTTACGCTGGACGGTAAACCGTATTCACTCGAATTAAATAACAACGGCAATACGCTGCACAGTGGACCGAGCGGTTTCCATAACCACGTTTGGGATGCCAAGCAGGTGGATGATAAAACCGTTGAAATGACTTACGTCTCGAAAGATGGCGAAGGTGGTTTTCCGGGTACGGTAACAACCAAGGTGACGTTCTCGCTGACCGATGATGATGCCCTGAAAATTGTTTACTCGGGCAAAACGGACAAAGCAACACCGTACAACCCAACCAGTCACGGGTTCTTCAACCTGAACGGGGAAGGAAGCGGCACCGTCAACGATCACGTAGTAATGATCAATGCCGATAAATATTCCGTGGTTGACAAAGGGCTTATCCCACAAGGTGAACCCGTTTCTGTGGAAGGAACGCCCTTTGATTTTCGGAAACCGACCGCCATTGGTGCGCGCGTGAACGAGAAAAACGAACAGCTTACATTCGCCGGTGGGTACGACCACAACTGGGTACTAAACAAAACCAAGCCGGGCGAAATGACGACCGCTGCCGAAGTGATTGGTGATAAATCGGGCATCAAGATGCAGGTGCTGACGACCGAGCCTGCCATGCAGTTCTACGGTGGCAACTTCTTCAAAGGCACGGACATCGGTAAGTACGGTAAACCAACCGTCTACAGGGGTGCTTTTGCCATGGAAACGCAGCACTATCCCGATTCGCCGAACCATCCATCGTATCCAACTACAATCCTGAAACCCGGTCAGACCTACAGTCAGACGACGGAGTATCGGTTTTCGACGGTCAAGTAATTGACAATGAATGCCGACAGTTCAAGAACTTCTTTCTTACTCAATCATGAAGCGTTTATTAATTATAGTCTGTCTGGTCGTCGCGTTTAGTGCTTTTGGACAAAAGGATGCCCGCTGGTCAGCCGAGAAGGCAAAGGCGTGGTACGCGAAAGAACCATTTCTGGTCGGGTCAAACTACGGACCGGCTAATGCGATCAACGAGCTGGAAATGTTTCAGGCCGAAAGCTTTGACCCGGCAACGATTGACAAAGAGCTGGCAATGGCCGAGAGCATTGGGATGAATACCATGCGGGTTTTTTTGCATGATCTGCTCTGGCAGGACCCGGCGGGTTTTACCAAACGGCTGGATCAGTTTTTAGGCATTTGCGCCAAGCATAAAATCCGCCCGATGCTGGTCTTGTTCGACTCGTGCTGGGACCCGTACCCAAAACTGGGCAAGCAGCATGAGCCGGTACCCGGTATTCACAATTCCGGCTGGGTACAAAGTCCGGGAGCTGCGGCTTTGACCGATGTATCACAATATCCCCGTCTGGAAACCTACGTTAAAGGTGTTGTCAGCGCGTTTAAGAACGACAAGCGGATACTAGCCTGGGATCTCTGGAATGAGCCGGACAACACGAACGACAACAGCTACGGGAAGAACGAGAAAAACATCGAACCGGCAAACAAAGTAGCCATTGTGACCAACCTGTTACCCCACGTCTTTCAATGGGTGCGGGCTGCTGGTGCCTCACAGCCGTTGACGTCGGGCGTGTGGGTGTATCGGGGTCCAGCCGACTGGCAGAATCCGGAAAAATGGACGCCAATGGAAAAGGTGCAATTTGAAAACTCGGACATTATCACGTTCCATCAATACTCGAATCCGACAGAATTGGAGAAAGTTATTCCAGCGCTGCAATCGATGGGCCGTCCGGTCATCTGCACCGAATACATGGCGCGGGGGGTGAACAGCAAATTCCAGACACACCTGCCCATCGCTAAAAAAGCAAAGATAGGCATGATCAACTGGGGGTTTGTTGCTGGTAAAACGCAGACGTTCCTTCCCTGGGATAGCTGGCAGAAGCCCTACGTCAATGGGCGAGAGCCGGCAATCTGGTTCCACGAAGTGTTCAAGCAGGATGGTACGCCCGTCGATCCGGCTGAAGTCGCTGCTATTAAACAGGCAACGGGTAAATAAGCCGCAAAACTATTCAAATATAGACTAACTAGGCCAGGCGTTTCGTCTGGCCTAGTTTTTTGCGGCAAACAAGCTCTACCTTTGTAAAAAAGTACATACTGTTGTTTTATGCGGAGATTTCTGCCTTTATTTCTTGTCTTGATCAGTTTGCAGGCGTACGCTCACCTGGGCGGTATTTCGGGCGTTGTTTATGATCAAACGACGAACGTGCCGTTGCGTGGTGTGACAGTGCAATTAACCGGTTTAGGCAAAGCTACGTTGACCAATGAGTTAGGCCAGTTTCGGTTTACTGGACTGGTAGCCGCTCCTTACAAGATAGAGCTATCGCATCTGGGCTTTAAGACGCAGACAATAGCCGTAGTGGTGCTTGATGATCAGACGACCTCGCTGAAAGCGTATCTCACGGGTGCCTCTGTGGAGCTAAGCGAAGTGGTCGTGTCCTCACAGCGGGCGCACGACCAGCAATTGATTAGTAGTCTGGACATTAAACTGCGCCCGATAGTCAACTCCCAGGAAATTTTGCGTCTGGTCCCCGGTTTGTTTATTGGTCAGCATGCGGGCGGGGGGAAGGCCGAGCAAATCTTCCTGCGTGGCTTCGATCTCGACCACGGAACCGACATTCGGCTGACGGTTGACGGAATGCCCGTCAATATGGTGTCGCACGCGCACGGGCAGGGGTATGCTGACTTACACTTTGTTATTCCCGAACTGGTTGAAGGAGCAGACTTTAAGAAAGGACCGTATACGACTGATAAGGGTAACCTGGCTACAGCCGGTTGGGTCGATTTTCGAACGAAAACCGCGCTGGACCGCTCTTTTGTGAAACTGGAAGCCGGACAATACAATACCTATCGCGCCGTTGCTGGACTGGACTTACTGGGGCAGCGGGGACGCGCAAAGAATCAGTCGGCTTACCTCGCTTCGGAGTACTCGTATTCGGATTCGTATTTTGACAATCCGCAGCACTTCAAGCGGCTAAACGTGGTTGGCAAGTACCACGGACACCTTACGCCAAATACAAACCTGACGCTGACCGGATCGACGTTCTGGAGTAAATGGAATCACTCCGGCCAGATTCCCGACCGGGCGGTTGAATCGGGACTGATTGGCTGGTTTGGTTCTATCGATCCGACTGAGGGTGGAGAAACCAGCCGTACCAACGTCAATGCGCAATTGGTAACGGTGACACCGAAAAACCACGTTATCAAAAATCAGTTTTTTTACAGCAACTACAATTTCGAGCTGTATTCCAACTTTACGTTTTTCCGGAACGACAGCATTAACGGTGACCAGATTCGGCAGAAAGAACACCGTAATCTGTTCGGTTATAATGGGAGTTATTCGGCGCAGACTTACCTCGGAAAAAGCCGATGGACTACGACTTTGGGCGCTCAATACCGGCAGGATATCACCCATCACACGGAGTTGTCGCATACGAAAAACCGTGTCGAAACGCTCAACCCGGTTCAGTTTGGCAATGTTAATGAAATCAATGCGGCTGCCTATGCCGATGAGCTGATTCAGTTTTCGGACCACTTCTCACTCAACGCGGGCGTTCGTCTCGATTACTTCCGCAGCCAGTACGAAGACTTACTGACCACACCTGCATTGACCAAACGGGCTACACAGGCTATCGTATCGCCGAAACTGAATCTGTATTACACACTAAATCCTCGCTTTCAACTCTATCTTAACACGGGCAAAGGCTTCCACTCAAACGATGCGCGCGTTGTAGTTGCTCAGGACGGACGCGAAATTTTACCGGGTGCTTACGGCTCTGATCTGGGCGTGATTGTAAAGCCGTTTCCCAGACTATTGATCAATGCCGCTGCCTGGTACCTGTGGTTAGAGCAGGAGTTTGTGTACGTCGGTGACGAAGGTGTCGTTGAGCCTAGTGGTCGCTCCCGGAGGCAGGGAATTGATGTGTCGGCCCGCTACCAACTCACCAAAAACGTATACGCTGATGTAGACCTGAACACAGCCCGGCCCCGCGCCATCGGTGTCGAAGCAGGCCAGAATTACCTGCCCCTTGCGCCCACGTTTACGTCAACGGGTGGGTTGTCGTTGCAAACAAGTTCGGGGTTAAATGGGTCTATCCGGTACCGGTACATAGGCAGTCGGCCCGCTAATGAGGATAATTCTATCGTGGCTCAAGCCTATTTTGTTACAGATTTACAGGCTAACTACACAAAGCGAAATTACAACGTCGGCTTGTCCATTCAGAATCTTCTCAACACGCGCTGGAAAGAAACGCAGTTTGCTACGGAAAGCCGATTACAGGGGGAAGCCGCACCCGTCGATGAAATTCACTTCACACCCGGAACGCCGTTTTTTGCCCGGCTGAGTTTAACCTGGTTCTGGTAGTACGGTACTAAAAAAGGCAAGAATCGATTCTTGCCTTTTTTAGTACCGTGTGATTACAATGACCTGCCCGTTGTATCGGGAGGAGCCGTTGCATCAGGGGCCGGAACCGTTGGCACAAAGGTTGAATCACCGACTTCGCCCGTATCCGTTGAATCAGACTCTTCGGTACTTTCTTCATCACCCGAAGGACCGCAGTTCAGATAGTTCTTCGCAACCGAGAAGGATGGCTTTGCTAGTGGGCCCTGTAGGTTTTTGAACTTCGGATCGGCGTATACTTTCTCTAAAAACTCGCCTACCAGTGGTAAGGCGGTCTTTGCCCCTTCGCCGAGGTCGGTAGAGCGGAAGTGTATACTCCGGTCGTCGCCACCAACCCAGGCGCCAACGACCAGTTTATCGGATACCGCAACAAACCAGCCGTCGGAGTTATTGGAGGTTGTGCCGGTTTTGGCTCCGATTTCATTGCGGTTTTTAAACAGATCGAATGACCACAGGTTCTGCGATGTACCGCCCGATTCCTGCAAACCACCCTGGAGCATGTACCGCATCAGAAAGGCTGATTCCGGACTGATGGCCTGTTTTTGTTTTGATGTGAACGTTTCGATAACATTACCATCGCGGTCTTCGATGCGCTGCACAATCATGGGTTCAATCGATTGGCCATCATTGACAAAGGTACAGTAAGCGCCGACAAGCTCATAGAGCGATACATCCGACGAGCCCAGGCCAATGGAAGGTACCGCATCCAGCCGGCTTTTAATACCCATTCGGTGTGCGTACTCCGCCACGCGTTCCGGTGTGACGCGGTCTGTTAATTGAGCCGTGATTGAGTTCACCGAACGAGCCAGCGCCCGGCGCAGGGTCATGTTCGAATACGTATAGTAACCCGTTGAGTTGCGTGGCTCCCATACGTCTTCTTTACCCTCCGCATTAATAAACTCTTTCCGGAACGGTCGATCCTGAACCCGGTCGCAGGGGCTGAGGTTGACCAACGTATCGTCGATAGCAGCGGTGTATACGAACGGTTTAAACGTAGAACCGGGCTGTCGCTTGCCCTGTTTGACGTGATCGTATTTGAAATAATCGTAGTCCAGACCGCCGACCCAGGCCCGGATGTAACCCGTATGCGGGTCCATCGCCACCATGCCCGACTGCAAAAAATGCTTGTAATAAGCAATGGAGTCGTAGGGCGTCATTTCGGTAGAATCGTAGCCGCGCTTGCTGGTCCAACTGAATACCCGCATCTTGTACTTCTTATTTTTCATATAGTACATGATCGAGTCGGGGTACAGGGGCAAAAAGCGACGGCTCAAGGTTTTGTAGCGTTCGGTGCGTCTGGCTACCGAATCAATGAATCCCGGCAGTTCATTGCCATCCTCGTCGGTCCAGGGATTGCGTCCGCGCCAGTGGTTGTCAAACGTCCGCTGCAACTGCTTCATTTTCTCGTCGGTCGCTTCTTCGGCGTATTTCTGCATCCGGGAATCAACCGTAGTGACGATCCGTAAACCATCGGTGTACAAATCGTAGCCGTTTTCTTCCCCCCACCGTTTTACATAATCCTGCACCGCATTTTTAAGATAGCTGGCGGGGCCTGAGTAAGGGTTCTCCGGAGTGAAATCCGTTACGAGAGGAAGCGCGCTGATCGAATCAGCCTGAACGTTGGTCAGGTACTTGTACTTCGCCATCTGCCCCAACACCACGTTCCGGCGCTCTTTGGAACGCTTGGGATTTTTGAGCGGGTTATAACTCGTTGTCGCTTTCTGCAAGCCAACAAGTACCGCTCCTTCCTGTACATTCAGGCTATCGGGGGCTTTGTTGAAGAAGGTGCGGGCCGCTGTTTTTAAACCAAACGCGTTGCTTCCAAAATCGACAGTGTTGAAATAATACGTGATAATCTCTTCTTTCGAAAAGTTACGCTCCAGCTTCAGCGCCATCAGCCATTCCTTCGACTTATAAATGACTTTTCGAATAAACGGAATGCGGGTCAGCAGGCCCGAGTTCGATTTACGGCGCGTCTTGAACAGGTTTTTGGCTAATTGCTGCGTAATGGTCGAACCGCCCCCTTCACGTCCGAAGCTGATCATTGCCCGACCAATGGCGCGCGGATCGACGCCACCGTGATCGTAAAACCGCGCATCTTCGGTGGCGATGAGCGCGTTAATCAGTGGTTTTGGAATGTTTTCAAACTTGATCGGTGTCCGGTTTTCGGCGTAGAACTTGCCGATCATCACCCCATCCTGCGAGTAGATCTCCGACGATTGGTTCAGCTTGGGGTTTTTCAATTCCTCTACGCTGGGTATTTCGCCGGTCAGGTACAGGAAATTGTAATTGAGAATGAACACGTAAAAACCCAGTGCCAGTGCAGTAATCAAGCTACCCTTTACCCCAAATTTAAGGTAGGGGTAGTACCAGGCGTCAGGGTCGATGTATTGGTGAACAAATGAGCGTAGACGGCCACGATAGCTGCGATACGTTGTGACCCACGAACTGACTCGCTCTTCACCGGCGATGCGTGCCGTTTGCCGGTAGATACGTTGACCGACCCCGCGTCTAACATCGCCAAGTTGCGACCGGCGGTGTCGAATTCGTCGCCGAAACGCTCCAAACGCGTGCCGGACAGCGCGGAATCGCTCCCTATTTTCACTCATGCGTTTTAATTCGGTAAGTTCTCGGTTATGGGATGAAATTGTTACGATGAACGCTCCGCATTGGTGCTACTTAGTCAATTTGCCCTACTAGCGTTGCGTACGTCGAATCATCGCCGAGCTTCAAATATAACGGATTTTCAGCCGATGTGATATACAGGAATCCGGCTGTTGCTACAACTCGGTTAATAATGAGGGTTTCTCTTTAAGAAAAAAGGAGACAAGAAAGCAACGCTATAAAAAGGTCTTTGCTTTCTTGTCTCCTTTTCAAAATAAAGCTGCTTTTACTTTTTCTCGAACGTCATTGCTACACCGTTCATGCAATAGCGGAGCCCGGTTGGTTTAGGACCATCATCGAAGACGTGACCGAGGTGGCCACCGCAGACATTACAGAGGACTTCCGTTCGAACCATCCCGTAGCTTTTATCCACGTTTTCTTTAACGGCATTCTTCGCGATGGGGGTATAAAAACTCGGCCAACCCGTACCGGAGTTAAACTTTGTGGTCGATGAGAAAAGCGGGTTATGGCAGGCCGCGCAGTAGAATACGCCACGATCATGGATATCGTTCAGCGGACTGGTAAAAGCCCGTTCTGTACCGTGCTCCCGCAGGACCGCATACTGATCGGGAGTCAGGGTCTTCTTCCATTCCGCGTCTGTTTTAACAACGCGTTTTCCCGCCTGGGGTTTGTCGTCAACCAGACGCTTCGACTGATTAACTGGTTGATCAAACGATGGTGTACTAGAAGCGTTCAGAAACAGGAAGCCCGTCAAAAGACAGAATGGTACTAATAGAATTAGCTTGTTTTTCATAGGTTGGAAGTTGCCAGAAAAAGGAAAGTAGATACCGAAACCTGACCAGCCGACACGCCAATGATCGGCATAAAGAAAACGTCTCGATGCTTTCAGTATAAAAACAAAAATGACAGAGCTATCGTTCAGGCGTCTACCGGACTCATTGCCAGCAGGGTTGACAGGGTGGGGGTAGGGCTACCACCGCGTTTTTCAATCGTTACCGCAAAGGCGTCAGCACGATCAATGGGACGATTAAGCTGTTGAAGAAGCGCATTGGTTCCATCCGCATTAAACACCCCTGCATCAACGGGTTTCCCACCTACCAGCGACCAAAGCTGGTATTGCTGATCGGGACGCAAGGGCGGTAGCGAACGGACTTCGACGGCTACCTGATGGGTTTTAGCGTTCCAGAATACCAGCATATCGCCGTTAGGAGCCTTTTCATTACCCCGTAGTTCGAGCGTACGCGTGCCGGGCTGCCGGAACAAAGCCAGTGCCTGGTTGCTGTAGTCCTGCGTATTTTTTAGTTGGCCAACTTCCTGTTGAAGGGAATCTTTTGCGGATTGTAGTTGAGCAAGTGTATCCTGAGTCGTTCGTAACTGCGACAGCAGGAAAAACGAGAAAGCAAGCAGGAGTAAGCCTACCGACGCAGCCACAATCCAGGTTGCTTTGAACGTTGGACGGTCGGTACTGTAATCGACGGGCATTGGCCGAATAATCGGATCGTCGATCTTCTCGAAAGAAAGCTGAGCCATAATCCGCGACTTGAGTTCGATTGGTGGCTCGACGCTGTGCAATAAAGCGTAATTTTCGATGGATAGACTCAACAGATCCAACTCCTGCTGAATCTCAGGGTAAATAGCCGCCAAGCAATTGACCTCACGTCGCTCCTGGTCGCTTACTGCGCCCACAACGTAAGATTCTAGAATGCCTGACGCTAAATACTCCGGTATGTTCATGATTTGAATAATTGTTTTAGTTCTTGCAGGGCAGCTCTGATACGGGTTTTCACTGTACCAAGCGGTAGATTTAGTTCGTCGGCGGCTTCTTCGTGGGTATATCCCCCAAAGTATACCAGATCGATTAACTGCCTGCGTTCGGGCCGCAATTGACTCACAACATCCTTGATTCCGATGTGTTCAGGATTGGGCTGTTCGGTGTTGTGCTGACGATCAACAATATGTACGTTCTCTTCGTCGGTTCGGATTGCGTTGGAAGGAGAAGGTTGCGTTTTTCTCGCACGAAGCGCGTCGATGGCTGTATTACGCGCTACATTGAGCATCCAAGTGAACAGGCGACCTTTACTGGAATCGTAAGCATCCAGATTTTTCCAGATTTTTACGAAAATATCCTGCACAAGGTCCTGGGCGTGTTCCTCATCACGAACAATGCGCAGAACGACGCCGTAGAGAGCGGGCGAGTATTGATCGTACAGCCAATGGAAAGCCTGCTCATCGCGCTTTGTAAGCTTGTCGATCAGGACACTTTCCGATACTAAAGATGACTGACGTTTCACACAAATAAGGTTAGATAGGCCAAATATAATAGAAACTATATACGAACAAACGCTTAATCGAAAACGAAGTCTTTAGAGTAAACTAATGATAGGAAGTTTTGTAGCTAGGTTCAGAATATTTATTAGATGGCTGTGTAGGATTAACCCGTATTTCCGCTAAAATCTAGTTGAAAAGAGCCGTAATCCTGACGGCAAGCTCCCCAGGATTACGGCTAGTTAATTAGTCTTGTTTGGCCGAGATGGAAAAAGGAAAAGCAGCTGCTTGCGTTCCACGCTGTTTGTTAGGCGTCGCTGACATATCAACATCGATAGTGGCTCCCTGAAGCAACCCCTGATGGCTCAGCCAGTTTTTGTCGTATGACTTGCCATTCAACCGCAGGGCGTTGATATAGCGGTTCGAGTCGCTGTTTGCCGGGGCGTTGATGACGACCTTTTTGCCGTTCTCCAGCGTTGCGGTAACCTTCTTGAACAAAGGAGCGCCAATAACGTACTGATCGGTTGCGGGACAAACGGGGTAGAAACCCATTGCTGTAAAGACGTACCAGGCTGATGTTTGTCCGTTGTCTTCATCGCCACAGTAGCCATCGGGGGTTGGTAGATACAGACGGTTCATAACTTCGCGTAGCCAGTACTGTGCTTTCCAGGGTTCGCCTGCGTAGTTGTACAGGTAAATCATGTGCTGAATCGGTTGGTTACCGTGCGCATACTGACCCATGTTGGCAATCTGCATTTCCCGAATTTCGTGAATAACACTCCGGTAGTAGCTTTCATCGTACACGGGTGGTGTTGTGAAGACCGAATCGAGTTTGGCAACAAATTTCTGCTGACCACCCATCAGGTTGATCAAGCCTTGTACGTCGTGAAAAACCGACCAGGTGTAGTGCCAGCTGTTGCCTTCCGTAAACGCATCGCCCCATTTGAACGGGTTAAAAGGCGACTGGAACGAACCGTCCTCGTTTTTACCGCGCATCCATCCGCTTTGTTTGTCGAAGAGGTTGCGGTAGTTCTGGCAGCGTTTGGCGAAGCGGTCGATTTCGGCCTGAGGGCGTTTCAGGGCCTTTGCCAACTGGTAAATCGCGAAATCGTCGTAAGCGTATTCCAGGGTACGGGCGGCATTCTCGTTGATCTTTACGTCGTAGGGTACGTAGCCTAACTTGTTGTAGTACTGCACACCGCGACGGCCAACGGCATCCATCGGCCCTTCATTTTCCGAGTTTTTCAAGACTGCTTCGTAAAGCGTGTTGATGTCGTAACCGCGACCACCTTTCAAATACGCATCGGCGATGACCGACGCCGAATTGGACCCTACCATAACGCTCCGCAGACCCGGACTGGCCCACTCAGGCAGCCAGCCGCCTTCTTTGTACGCATTCGCTAGTCCTTCCTGCATCTGTGCGTTCAGCGACGGGTACATCAGGTTCAGGAACGGGAACAGCGACCGGAACGTATCCCAGAAACCCGTGTCGGTAAACATATACCCCGGTAATACCTGACCATTGTAGGGGCTGTAGTGAACGACTTTTTTGTTGGCGTCGAACTCAAAAAACTTGCGGGGAAACAACAGGGAACGATACAGACAAGAGTAAAAGGTTTGCTGCTGGGCGAGTGATCCGCCTTCGACCTGAATCCGGCTTAGCTCTTTATTCCAGGCCGCTTTGGCTTTTTGCTTGACGGCATCAAACGAATCGGTACCGATTTCTTTCAGATTCAGCTCGGCCTGTTCGAAACTGATAAACGACGACGCAATACGCGCCTGAACCTGTTCGCCTTTGGCGGTTTTGAAACCGATAGCAGCACCCGCGTGGTTGGCCGTTAATTCCAGTGAGTCGCTGACCAGCCGCTTGTCGCGCCAGGTTTGGGCTGAACTGAACGGTTTGTCGAAATAGATGACGAAGTAGTTCTTGAAATTTTTGGGTACGCCACCGCTGTTCCGGGTCGTGTAGCCGATGATCTTTCGCTCTTTCGGCAATACTTTGATGTACGAGCCCTTGTCGAACGCGTCGATGACGACGAATGAGCTATCGGTTTTGGGGAACGTAAAGCGAAAGCTGGCGGCTCGTTCGGTAGGTGCTATCTCGGTCGTTACGTCGTGATCAGCCAGGTATACGCTGTAGTAGTAAGGTTTGGCAACTTCGGCTTTGTGCGAATACCAGCTGGCGCGTTCGTCCTGATCGACCCGTAACTTACCCGTAACGGGCATGATGGAAAACTGGCCGTAATCGTTCATCCAGGGGGAGGGCTGGTGCGTTTGCTTAAAGCCCCGGATCTTGTCAGCGGCATAGGTATACGCCCATCCATCGCCCATTTTGCCCGTCTGAGGCATCCAGAAATTCATACCCCAGGGGAGTGCAATCGCCGGATAGGTATTGCCGTTCGACAGGCTCGGCTTCGAATCGGTGCCAATGATTGGATTGACCAGCTCAACCCAGTCGGTTGACTGCGTTTTGGATTGTGGGTAGGCGGTAGTTGCCAGCGATACCCCCAAAAGCAAACAAATATATTTTTTTATCATATCGATCTGAACGTCGTAGCGTCAGGCGAAAGTAAGCGAAATGAAGATTAGTCGATAAAAAGTAGGGTAAACCAATGTGACTTGATTTACCCTACATTATTCAGCAAAAGTCGCTACGCCTTACCAGCCTGGGTTTTGCGTGAGCTTTTTGTTGTTATTGATATCATACTGCGGAAGGCCCCACAGCAGGTATTTTTCGGTGAATGTCGCACCGCTTTCGTTTTTGAAACCGATCGCATCGACCATTCTGTTGTTGACAACATCGTATACCTTCCGGGTCCGTTGCGTATCGAAGTACGCTTTGTTCTCGTACGCCAGTTCGTGGTAGCGCTCTTTCCAGATTGCTTCGCGGAACTGATCTTTGCTAAGACCCGTCAGTGGTTTCAGCTGAGCCCGCGCGCGAATAGCGTTTACCTGATCGTATGCCAGTTGCGTAGGTCCGCTTACTTCGTTCGACGCTTCGGCGTAGATCAGCATCACTTCGGGCAAGCGGAGCAGCGTCCAGTTTTCGTCGGTATTCACGTTGCGGTTCAGGGCGCTTTCCTTGTGGAAATACTTGTAAAGCGCGTGAACACCGAACTTCACGATCTGGGTCGTGTCGCTGATCGACGGGTATTGCGTGAAATAGAACTGCCGTTCCTGCGCGCGCAAATCGCCTGGCTCGTAGGTGTTGTAAAACCCTTCCGTCGGAATGATCGCACCGTATTCGTCACCGTATACCGAGATCCGGGCGAAGTAAGGAATGACCAGCGCACTGATCGAGTTGGTAGCGATACCCGTTGCGTACTGCGCCTGTAGGATCAACTCACCCTGGTTTTTGTGCGCGTTATCGTGCAGGTATTCGTACGACGTGAACAGCGGATAAACCTTCGAGTCGATTACCTCTTTGGCTTTAGCGGCTGCTAGCGCGTAGTTCTCTGTCTTTTGCAGCGGATAACCAGCCATGGTCAGATATACGCTCGACAGCAGCGATTTCACGGCACCCACGGTGATACGGCCCGTTTGGTCAGACACCGGCAGACCAGCCTGTTCGGCGGTGGTCAAATCACTCACGATCAGTTTGTACACATCTTCCTGGGGAGACCGCGCAGGGTACAGGTCAGCGCTCGACGCATCAATCGGTGTGGTGATGAGCGGGACATCGCCGTACAACCGCACCAGATGATAGTAGAAGAAAGCGCGCATAAAATACGCCTGACCGAGCAACGATTTTTTCTGCGACTCATCCATCGAAATCGACGGAATCCGTTGAATTGCCAGGTTCGCGCTGCCAATGGTGTTGTAGCTGCTTTGCCAGATCGTCCGGAAGGGCGGGTTGGCCGCATCCGCCGTTTGGTTAATGAACTGGCTGTTAAAGAAGCTTTGGCCCAGCGTTGACGCGTGACCGTTGATCAGCTCCAGCGATACCCACGGACGCTCACCGTAGCCGTTGTCGGTGTTGAACATCCGTAGGCCAGCGTACAGCCCGTCGATAGCCGACTGAGCCTGGCTCGCTGATGTAAAGTAACTGCCCTGGGTGAAGTTGGATTTGTTGACCTCCTCCAGGTAATCCGAACAACCAAACGCGCTGAGCATAACAGCTCCGCACACGGCTACTCGACTTATGGATTGCATGTATTTTTTCATACGAGTTGCTGTCATTGAGTAAGATTAGAAAGAAACGTTCAGACCGGCCGTGAACACCCGTGCTTTCGGATAGTCGAAGAACTGAATGCCCTGTGCAAACGCGTTGCCGTAGGTACTTACTTCTGGATCGTAGCCCGTGTACTTGGTCAGCACGAAGAAGTTCTGAGCCGATGCGTAAACCCGCAGGCGGCTTAGCTTGATGCGCTGTACGAAATCCGTTGGGAACGTGTAGCCCAGCACTAGGTTACGACCCCGCAGGAACGAACCATCTTCCACTTTGTACGAATCGATTTTAGAATCGTAGTACACGTAAGAAGGGCGCGCTTCGGCAATAAACGTATTCTGATTGTTTGGTGTCCAGCCGTTCAATACTTCAGCGTAGCTGTTCGCCTGACCGGTACGGTCGAGGGCCGAGTGGTGCGTCAGGTTGAGGATGTCGTTACCGTATGAGAACTGAAGGTCCAGCGTCAGGTCGATCCCTTTGTAACGAACGGTATTGCTGAACGTTCCGTAGCCGGTTGGAATCCCTTTGCCTGTAACAACACGGTCCTGGTCATTGATCTGACCATCGTTGTTCAGATCCTGGAACTTCAGATCACCCGGCTTCCGACCGTAGCGAGCTGCCTGATCGGCTTCGTTCGATCCCCAGGTGCCGGTCCGGACCAGTCCGTAGAACGAGCCAACCGACTGACCGACGCGCAGGATGTTGGTGTTGTTCAGGAACTGTGGATCGGGGAAGATATCGTCGTTGGCTTCACCCAGCGCCGTTACCCGGTTCCGCAGGAACGAGATGTTGAAGTTGGTCGACCACGTAAAGTTTTTGTTATCGATGTTGATGGTATTCAGCGATAACTCCAACCCTTTGTTTTCCATGCTACCAATGTTTTTGTAGATGCTGGCGTAACCACTAGACAGCGGTACGGGAGCCGACAACAACAGATCGCGGGTCTTTTTCAGATACACGTCGGCTTCCAGGTTAATGCGGCCTTTCAGCAAGCCAACCGATGCGCCTAAATCATACTGCGCAGTTTTTTCCCAGCGCAGGTTCGGGTTAGCCAGTGTACCGATGATGGTACCCGATGCCCGCTGACCACCAAAAACGGCGGTGTTTGTGCTCAGTGTTGCCAGTGATTGGTACGAGTTGATCTCCGAGTTACCCGTCAGGCCGTAGCTCGCCCGTACTTTCAGATCGGAAATAACCGGGTTGTTTTTCAGGAAATCTTCCTGCGACAAACGCCAGGCGATAGCCGCCGAGGGGAAGAACGCAAATTTGTTGTTAGCCCCGAAGCGCGACGAACCGTCAAAACGACCCGTTGCGGTCAACAGAATTTTGTCTTTGTAGTTGTAATTACCCCGCGCGAAATAAGACGCCATCTGGTAAGCATTGTACGACGAGGTTGGCGGCAGTGGGTTCGCACTAACACCCAGGTTGTAGTACTGGTAGTAGTTGTCGGGTAGACTTTCTACGCCCGCAAACCATTGCAGATACGTGTACTTCTGAAACTCAGCACCAGCAACCACGTTAATCGAATTGGTAGCGTTGAGCTGCTTGTTGTAGGTCAGGTAATTCTGCCACTGCAAGAACTTCGTATCGTAGCTCCAGATTTCAGCGTAACCCCGGAACGGACGGCTCAACTGAACCAGATTCGTTTCCGAGAATGGGTTATACTGGCTGGCGAGGTTTGCCCCAAGCGTCGTGCGGAAGTCCAGACCCGGCATCAGCGTGATGTTTGCGTAAGCATTCGCTCCGAACACTTGCTTTTTGTACATCCGGTTATCTTCGTTGGTCAACGCTACCGGGTTGTCGCCACTTTCCATGTCCGGGTAATCTTGGCGTTTGCCGTAGGTACCATCAGGGTAACGAATCGGCACGATGGGGATCATCTCGATCAGCATCCGGGGAATGTTATTACCACCCACACCTTCGTCGGCCCGGCGCTCTTCCGAGTAGCTGTAGTTCAGCGTAGCACCCACCTTCAAAAACTTCTTCACCTGGTTATCGACAACTAACCGACCCGTGTACCGCTTCAGATACGTGTTTTTGATTGTACCCTGGTTGTCGTTGTAGTTCAGGAACAAACCGTAGGTGGTTTGGTCGCTACCGCCCGTAAAGCCCAGGTTATGGTTCTGGCTAATCGCTGTGCGGGTCGTTTCATCCTGCCAGTCTACGTCATAAAGCGGGTTCAGGTTCGCGTCAAACAGTTTACCGATCAAGGCCGTCCGCTTGATCTTTGGATCTTTGTTGGCGTATTTACCGCTGGCCCAACCCGTTGGATCGTACTTGGCTACGTTCTGATACGCCAGATCTTCGAGCGCCAGAAATTCTTTTGCGTTCAGTACATCCCGTTTGCGGGCAATGTGGCTAGAGCTTACGTACGTATCGTAGCTCACCGAGCCGCCTTTGCGACCGCGTTTGGTTGTCACCAGAATTACGCCGTTAGCACCGCGTGTTCCGTAGATCGCCGTTGCCGACGCATCTTTCAATACGTCAATCGATTCGATATCGGATGGGTTCAAGGCGTCGATACCAGCCGCCCAGATGATACCGTCAACCACATACAGCGGGTTGTTGGTAGCGTTGATCGAGCTGAAACCACGAATCCGAATGTTGGTGTTACCGCCCGGACGACCCGAGTTGACCGATACGTTAACACCGGCGATGCGGCCTTGTAAGCTTTGTTCAACGTTGATCGCCGGACGATCCAGCAGTTCAGCGCTTTTTACGCTACCAATCGAACCAGTCAGATCCGACCGTTTCTGCGTACCGTACCCAACAACAACGACTTCATTTAACGACTTCACGTCAGGAACCAGCGCGATTTCAATATTCGCCTGGTTGTTAATGGGTACTTCCTTCGCTGTGTAACCAATTGACGAAATGACCAGCGTGCCGTTTCCATCGGGAACGCTAAGGCTGAAAACACCTTCCGCATCCGTCACCGTACCCGTTGAGGTCGTACCTTTCAGCAGAATCGTTGCGCCCGGTAGCGGTGAATTTTTCTCGTCCAGAACCCGACCCCGAACTGTAATTGGCGGGGCACCCGTTTCAATGGCTGGTTGGTCACTCAACGATGTTAGTTTTTTCTGGGTGTTTCTGGTCAAAATCAACCGATTGCCGACCATTTCGTACTTAAGTTGTAGCGGTCCCAGCAATGTCGATAACACCTGCGAAAGCACTTCATTGGTTGCCGCAACCGATACTTTCCGGTTGGCCTGAATCAAATCGGGGCTGTACGAAAACTTTACCTCGGTTATTTTTTCAATCTGATTCAGTACATCGCTTACGTTGCGGTTCGTAAGCTGTAAGGTAATTTTCTGATTCAGCACATCCTGTGCGTTGCCGTCGGTTGCCAACGATACGTTGGTAAAAACCGCAGCCAGGAGGAGCTGTAGCACTAATAATCGCATAACGTTCCATCCAATAGACTTGGAGAGTATGGGGTTATTCATAAATTTGAAAGGGTTTTGTTAACCTATTGACAAAATCTTCCCAGTCGTCCGTTTGCGCGGGCGAAGGTTTAGCGACTGTTGGGGTAGTACCGGAGTCAGTGATGTTGGCGCATTGCTGACTCCCTCTTGGCAAATTGTTTTATTACATAGTAGTTGGTTTTAAGTAGTTCGGGGTTACTGATTAATGCGCTGATGCATAGGCTTAGGGCTAACAACCCGGCCCGGACACAACAACCGTGAGTTGCTGCATTCGGTACTCGGCTTCAATGCTTTTGCAAATAATCATCAGCTTTTCGGCTAAGGATTCGTTCGTCAAATCGGCTGTCAGTCGGCAGGTGCCCAGCCCATTTTTATCGTATATAATTTTCACGCCGTACACCTTTTCCAACTGGCTAAATACCTCGCTGATCGGTGTAGCGTTGAAATCGAATGTCGGCAAACTGGTCGACAACCCTTTAGGAAAAAGGGGAGTAGTAGCCAGCACGCGGCTGGTCCGCACGAACCGGGCTTGCTGCCGCGCAAAAACGATCTGTTGATTCCGGGTCAGCACGATTTCTTCGGGCGTTGCCAAACGGGTTTTAGGCGACTGTTTGCGGTTCGATTGCGGAAAAACTGCTACCCGCCCCGATCGAACAGTAACTACTACATCCTTGTCGTTGGGATAAGCGCGAATGGTAAAGCTTGTGCCCAATACTTTTGTCGATAGCTCGTGAGCGTGAACCAGAAAAGGCCGGGAAGCATCCTTGGCTATCTCGAAATACGCTTCGCCAGTCAGATGAACTGTGCGGTTTGGCTCGTCGAATTTCCTGGAGTACGCTACCTTACTTCCCTTCTTGAGAAAGATTGAGCTACCGTCCGGTAAAGCAATCAGCTTCGTTGCCTGGGTCGTGTTGGTTTGTTCAATCAGTGAATGGTTAACCCGTGTTAGCTGGTCAACTTTCAAAACTGCACTACCCGAACGGTGGATGAGGAGCCACCAGCCAAGGCCGAGCGCAACAGTAACAGACGCGGCTATTGCCAGCAGGTTCTGCCAGTTTCGGCTGAGGTTAAAGAAGGGTCCGAATGACGACCGATGGGAATGACCTATCTGATGGAGAACTCCCTGCCAGACCGCATCTTCGGTGTCACGGGTAACTGGATCAGTTTGGCTTGCGCTGGCGTCCGACAGTTGCTTGACAAGCTCAACCGCCTGGCGTACCATCTGGGCTTTTTCCGGATATTCCGCGAGGTAAGCTTCCCAGTAAAGAATAGAGGCTTCGTCGGGTTGCTTTACCCATTGCCGAAAATAAGAGTCGGCCACAAAGTCCTCACAACTATCGTACTGGTTCATCATCTACAGATCTTCTACATGCAATAGGCAAGAAGACCTACTTTCAACTCACTTTTTTTGAATTTTTTTAAAAACTTTTTGACTGTTAACAAAAAAACTGAAAATGAGGGTCATAAAAAAAGCCCTATCAGGATAGCTACGATTGGCTGACTAGTCAGCAAGTCGCGCAGGAAGGTCAACGCTCGGTTCAGGTGGTTGATAACCGATTGGTGATTGATTCCCATGATTCCGGCAATTTCTTCGTTGCTGAAATCGTGATAAAAGGCAAGCGTGATCGCTTCACGCTGCCGACTGGGTAGTTTGGTAATCGCCTGCTGAAGGCGGACGGCCTGGTCGTTACTTGTTTCCTGCTGCGTAATCAAAAACTCGATGGATGGCGAAAGCAATTGCTCATCGTCCATACGATCATCTTCGTCAACGGCTACCAGTAAGTTGCTGGCGCGTAGCTTCGACAGCTTGTTACGAACAATTCGGAAGAGGTAGTATTTAATTGTATGAAGGTCACGTAAGGTACTCCGGCGGGTCCATATCTCCACAAACACGTCCTGAACTACGTCGTTGACCAGATCATGATCGCTGCACAAACGTCTGCCGTAGGAAAGCAGCATTGACGAATGCGTCCGGTAAATTAATTCAAAAGCTCTGATGTCCCCTTGTTGGAAAGCGTTCCAAAGGCCGGGTTCATCATCAAATATCTTGCTGGTAGCCATGGTAAATACGTTCGTTGAGTCGGCTAACGAATAAGTGTGTAAATTTAACGAACCCTAGAATAAAATAAGTATTTTTTGTGCATTTAGTGGACGCATTCAGGCAACTTATAAAGCAAAAAAGAACAAGTTGACTCAATCATAGTTGCCAGAAAAAACACGGAAAACAAAACTCTTCGGGTAGGCAGAAGCCTAGGGTACTGTAACTCAATAAACTAGTAAAAGTAAATCTGTTGGGCAACGATCTTTTGCCGGTATGCCGTTGCTGATTACTACCCTTGGTATTTTTGTACTGATTATTCTGATTTCCTCCGCGCGTCTGCATACCTTCCTGGCTTTTCTGCTGGTTTCACTAGGGGTCGGCTTTGCACTGGGATTGTCGCCATCCACCATCTTCGAATCGATTCAAAAAGGAATAGGCGGTACGCTGGGCTCTATTGTTGGCATTATCGCGCTGGGAGCCATGTTAGGAAAGTTGGTAGCCACTAGTGGAGCCGCTCAGCAGATTGCCGTAACGATGATGTCGCTGGTTGGTACCCGCCACGCGCGCTGGGCTTTTATGATCACCGGCTTCATCGTCGGGCTGCCCTTGTTTTATTCGGTTGGCTTCCTGCTATTGGCTCCTTTGGTTATTACCGTTGCTTACCGGTATAAATTGCCTGCGCTTTATATCGGTCTGCCCATGTTGGCCTCCTTGTCGGTTACGCAAGGGTACTTGCCCCCGCACCCGGCTCCATTAGCAATCCTGAAGCAGTTCAACGCCGATATGGGGCTGACACTCGGCTACGGAATCTTGGTTTCTATCCCGGCCATTCTGATTTCAGGCGCATTGTTTGGCTCAACCTTAAAGCGGTACACTACCTTGCCTAACAAGGTGTTTATGGCCGCTGAACTGACCGACGAGCAAATGCCTTCGGTTGCCGTAAGCTTTCTAACGGTTTTGCTGCCGATCCTACTAATTGGCGTAAGCACATTCGTTCGACCACTTTTAGCTGAGCGCTCACCGGCCAGTCAGGTACTGCTCACGCTGGGCGAACCGACGGTCAGTATGTTGGTTTCTGTGCTGGTAGCGGTGGGATTGCTTGGCTTGAAACGGGGAAAATCGATGGCCGAAACCACGGTTCTGCTGACCGATTCGGTAAAGGAAGTGGCTATGTTGTTATTGATTTTTGGCGGTGCTGGTGCCCTCAAACAGGTGCTGACCGATGGCGGTGTGAGCCAGGCTATCGCCGATCTGATGCAACATTCATCCTTGCACCCGTACGTACTGGCCTGGACAATGGCGGCTATTATTCGGGTATGCGTTGGCTCTTCTACCGTATCTGGTATTACGACGGCGGGGTTTGTCGCACCGTTGTTGAAGGCGTCGGGAGTCGAGCCTAACCTGATGGTACTGAGCATCGGTGCGGGAAGCATGATGTTCTCTCATGTCAATGACACGGGCTTCTGGCTGTTCCGCGAATATTTTCAACTGTCGATGGCTGATACGCTGAAAACGTGGTCGGTCATGGAAACGCTGGTATCGGTGACGGGGTTGGCGGGTGTGATGGTATTGAATCTGATAATCGCCTAAACGCCAAAACGCCCGGTGCTCGTCAATCCAACGAGCACCGGGCGTTTCTATTTTCTTACTGAAAGCCTATCGTAACAGGCTGTCACCTCCCTTGGGCGTAAGCACAACGTCAATGCTATGAACCACACCGTTGGCTGATTTATAGGTATCGGCGGCATCGATTACAGCCGAATGACCCTGATCATCGGTTAGCTCAATGCTGCCGTTCGAGCCTTGTTTCGCCAGAAGGGTACTGCCCGCTAGCGTTTGCAGTTCAGCTTTGCCATTACCTGCTTTGATTCGACGGCCCAGTTCGGCTGCATCGACTTCACCGCGCACAACGTGGTATGAAAGCAGTTTTTTCAGGCCATCGCGGTTTTTGCCTTCCAGCAGGCCACTTTGTGCACTGGCTGGTAATTTCTTGAATGCTTTATTCGAAGGAGCAAAAACCGTGTATGGACCACTGCCTTTCAGCGTCTCAAACAGATCGGAGGATTGAAGCGCGTTTTGCAGTGTCGTAAAGTTTGGCGACGACGAAATAAAATCACCGACGCTGGCACTCCGGTCTGTACTACCAGCTTTTACGGCTGGTTCTTTGCCAGTTGAAGCACCCGATACAGCAGCTCCGGTGGTGGCACCCGTCGTTGTGCTTACGTTAGCGGGCGAATAACCTGCTCCGTCGCTGCTTGCGGAACTACGAGCGGCTGAGTTGTTCTGTCCGTTGCTTACCTGATCGGCGGGCGTTGGCGTATTCATCGTTGACGGATTACTACCTGCACCGGTAGGAGCGTTGGTAACGTTGTTGCTGTTGTAGTTGGTTGTATTGCTATTGTTGACCGCAGTTCCTTCGCTGCTTGAACTTTGCCGATACTGCCCGTCCTGTGGATTGGTCGTTGAAGCAGAGTTGCCCCGTGAGTTTTGTTCCATCTCTTTCCGGTTGCGTTTCATTGCTCGCTTTTGACTTTTGGACATTTTGCCCTGCGTCGAATCGGTAGCTATGGCTCCTTGCGGATAGGTGGTTGAGGTTGCGGTTCCGGTGGGCGTCGATTGAGCCCAGACGGCTTCTGTTGCCAACACTGCACCGAGCGTCAGCAAGCTAAGAGTTTTGTTCATTTTCATAACGTTGCGTAGTCGTTGAGACAGTAAATGTTATGTCCTCAACCTATTTGAGCGTAAAAAGTTTACTACCCTGTATCCGTTGTTTAGCCAAAGGCGGATAGATTTGCCGCCGTGTAACTTATTGAATACTGATCGTTATGCAGTCGATTCTTCCCTTATCAACGCAACCCGTAAAGCCCGGAACAAGCACTGGGCAGCAGTTCTGGCAGTCTACCGAGAAAACAATTGAATCTTATTCTCCTGCCGATGGGCAGCTTATTGCCCGCGTTCACCCATCCACCCGTGCCGATTACGACCGCGTTGTCGAAACGGCGCAGGCCGCTTTCCAGGAATGGCGGTTGGTACCGGCCCCGCGTCGGGGCGAAATTGTTCGGCAGATGGGCGAGCAGTTTCGTCGCTACAAGCGTGAGCTAGGTACGCTTGTCAGCTATGAAATGGGAAAGTCGCTTCAGGAAGGGCTAGGCGAAGTGCAGGAAATTATTGACATCTGCGATTTTGCCGTGGGACAGTCCCGCCAGTTGTATGGACTATCGATGCATTCGGAACGACCAGCGCACCGGATGGTTGAACAGTGGCATCCGTTGGGTGTCGTCGGCATCATTTCCGCCTTTAACTTTCCCGTAGCCGTCTGGTCGTGGAATGCCATGCTGGCCTGGGTTTGTGGCGATGTGTGCATCTGGAAACCGTCCGAGAAAACACCCTTGACGGCTTTAGCCTGTCAGCAGATCATTGGTGAAGTACTGCGCAACAACGATGTACCCGAAGGCGTATCCTGTCTTATTACGGGTGGACGCGACGCGGGTGAGTGGCTGGCGCGTGATCCGCGTATCGCGCTGGTATCGGCTACGGGTAGTACACGCATGGGCAAAGCAGTCGCCGAAGCCGTAGCAGGTCGGTTGGGCCGTAGCCTGCTTGAATTGGGTGGTAACAACGCCATTATTATTTCGGAACACGCCGATCTTGACCTGGCTATCCCCGCGGTCGTTTTTGGGGCCGTTGGTACAGCAGGGCAGCGTTGCACAACTACCCGCCGACTGATTGTGCAGGATAGTATATACGACGACGTAAAAAATCGACTTAAAAGTGCTTACGCGCAGCTGCGGATCGGTAGTCCGTTGGATGAGTCGTTCCATGTCGGGCCGCTCATTGACCAGCAGGCGGTTAAAAGTTATCAGCTAGCCGTAAATGAGATTCGTGAGTCGGGTGGGCGATTTATCGTAGAGCCGGGGCTTTTGGAAGGGCTTGGTTTTGAGTCGGGTTGCTACGTTCGGCCCTGTATCGCCGAAGCTGAAAATCAGTGGTCTGTCGTACAACGGGAGACATTTGCCCCCATCCTGTACCTGCTTCGATACAGTACGCTGGATGATGCGATCAGACAGCAAAATGCGGTTCCCCAAGGTTTGTCGTCGGCTATTTTTACGTTGAACATGCGTGAGGCAGAACGCTTCCTGTCGGCTGTCGGCTCCGACTGTGGCATTGCTAATGTTAACATTGGTACATCGGGCGCGGAGATCGGTGGAGCCTTTGGTGGTGAAAAAGAAACGGGTGGGGGTCGTGAGTCTGGTTCAGATGCCTGGAAAGCGTACATGCGTCGGCAAACGAATACCGTCAACTATGGCACCGCCCTACCACTTGCGCAGGGTATTACGTTTGAATTGTAAAGGCGCGCAGCCGTAGTAATCCGTAAGTCGTCAGGCCGGATGGTTAGCCTGACAGTTCAACCCTTGTTTTAGGCAGTTCAGTCGTCGGATTAGTACCTTGGTGAACGCTGGCGTAGTGTACAGGCAGCCGTATTGCTTGTTTTGTGAACAATTCAGAAAATGAATCAGAACGAAACAACTAAACGACTACTAATGAAAATGCATTTAATAGCGCTTTTTGCGCTGGTAACGTTATCGGTAGCCTGCAAACAAGGTAATGAGCCCGTCATCGATCCATCAACCGACGGTCCGAGCGCCCCATCGACTGGAGGAAGCCGAATTCCGTCTGAGTTGGTTGGTAAATGGTCGTACGGAACTTTCTCGCCAACGAACTTTTGGGACTACAATGGGGTATACGCGGGCAATGCTTACGAACAGGCTCTGGTCTTCGACTTTCACGCTGACGGTACCTACGAACAATACGTGATCAACTCGGTAATGAGCTACAACTGCCGGACGGAAGCGTATTCGTATTTCAAAGGAAGGATAACCGTCAATGAGTCTAATCATTCGTTTGTCATTACACCGACCGGCGGAAATTACCGGGGCTATTATTCCTGCGCACCCAAAAGCAACATCAAACGCGATGCTAAACAAAGCGAGCTGAAACAGGAAACGATGAATTACCAAGTGGAAAGCGGAAAAGCGGGTATCAAACTATCGGACGCCGAAGCGCCACAAGGTGTTCGTTTAAAGGCGATTAGCTGGTAGGTTCGTTTTTTAGATCACGGTTCATAAGGAGGTATTGTCTGTTTTCCGCTTTCGGAATGTAGGCAATACCTCTTTCGTATGGTTCGCAAACGTTATGTTCTTGTTTTCCTTTTGGGCCTTCTCATTGCCGAGACGCGCGCTCAGTCGCCTAATGCGTTATCTCCTCAAGAGAAAAAAGAAGGCTGGAAACTTCTTTTCAATGGCCGAAATACCGCTGGCTGGCATACCTACGGCGGCAAACCCGTGGGAACGTCCTGGCAAATTGATCAGGGTGCCTTGAAACTCAATGTGCCAAATCGTGTCGGCAACAAAGCGCCCGACGGGGGAGATCTGGTGACCGACGCAGCGTTTACCAGTAATTTTGAGTTTAAAGCGGAATGGAAAGTAGAGCGATTTACCAACAGCGGAATCTTTTTCTTCGTGCAGGAAGCGCCCCAGTACAAAAACATTTTTGATACGGGTTTAGAGCTTCAGGTACTCGATGACGCTATCTACGAAGGAGCGAAGGAAAATACGCACCGGGCGGGCGACTTTTTCAGCGTAGCCAACGCCCGCTTGCGAGAAGTGAATCCGGTTGGCCAGTGGAATCAAATCCACTTCGTCCTGAAAAATAACAAATTGACGGTCTCTCTCAACGGCTTCAGCATTCAGGAGCACGATTTGACCAGCGCTGAGTGGAAGCAACGAGTAGCCGCGAGTAAGCTTAATGCTGCCCCAATCAGTAAGGGAAACTTCTCGGGCCGTATCGGTCTACAGGATTGGGGGAGTACCGTCTGGTTCCGAAATATAAAAATCAGGTCTTTATAGAACAGGGTGTTAGCTAGGCTATAGATTGATCTTTATGCCTGGCTAACACCCTGTTTCGAAGCCGCTATTGCAACCGCACCCACATCGATCCGCTAGTTGCTTCGCCTGGATTGAGAACCGTCAATCCTTCTCCGTTATTGAGCGAATCGACGTTGGCGGTTAACGGTTCTATGGCGATGCTATCGCGCCGGGGCGGAGTAAAACACACCAGATAGTTAAGCTTTCCTTCACCTGTCTCCTGGCCAACTACGAGCTTAACCCCTGCTTTCGGTGACTCCAGTACCGTTTCCGCATAGCTTATTCCATCAGACGTTTGACCGGTAGGTTCGATAAGAAATGGAACATCGAGCTGCCGTTCTTTCAAGGACATCGTTTCAGCCGTTTGGGCGGGTTGACGACCACTTGGCATCATGGCGTCATCGAGCGTAATTGCCTGCCGATTGGGCAGACTGATCGTCAATTCGTCAATGGATTCTCCCGAAAACGTAAAATAAGGATGCCAGCCAAAGGCTACTGGACAGCGGCTTGTACCCGTGTTGAGTACCGAATAGCTGATGCGCAGCGCACACAGACGGTCATCAGAGGGATTGCTGCCAAGGGTTAACCAATCAGCTCGGGTTAGTTCGTACATAACCGTAAGCGCAAATGGAAACGGATAACCAACGGTATCACCTGCATAATCGTATTGAAGCGTTAAGCTTGCATGATTAGGCGTCGTTTCCTGATTGACTACGGTGAACGTCTGCCCGTGCACAAAACCATGAATGGCGTTATCGCGACTGGCCTCATTCATTCTCAGCGCATACTTTTCGCCTTCAAACGCGTAGATACCGTGTCGGATGCGGCTTGGAAAAGGAAAAAGTAAGGAGCCTGCGTATGATTCATCGGCTATCAATGCCTGCGGAGATTCCGGCGATTTCAGCAAAGCGTATAAATGATCGCCACGACGGAGGACCAAGCGACGGAGAACACCCCCGAATTCGGGAATAACCGAGATAAACTCGCCCGTTCCAGGGTACTGGAGGATATATTCTGTCAGCGGCTTCCGGTCGGAAGGTAATGGACCAAAAGGCTGAGTCGTAATCGTAAAAGACATAAAGCCTGGCAAAGATGGTTTCCTAAAGTAAGTTGCCGGACCATATTTTTGTTTATTTCTTTTACGAAAAGGAGAATGGCTGCCCAATTTCTCCGTAGCCAGATACAGCAGAAAAAATGGCAGAAACTGACCAATTGGCGCGCCAATCGGCCATAAAATGGATTGACATCTTAGTGTGAACAACGTCAACCAGTTTCACATCTTTCAATCAGTAGTTTATGAACTCTGCCAATGGAGTTGTGTGGTCAGGTTCTCAAACCTGACCACACAACTCCATTGACAGCACCAAACTTGATAACGTAGTTCACGGATCAGTAATCGACTACACGCTTTAGAACTACTTCTGTTCACCAAGCACGACCCAGCGGTTTACCGTGTTGGACGGACCTTCCAGCACGATCTTGTAAAATGACGAAGGTAGTTTACTTGTCCCGATCACTACGTGTTCTTTCGAGAGCGGCACCTTTGCCATGAGCGTGTAAGTGTCTTTACCACCCGTTTCGAATTGATTGGTTGTTGTCAGCCATACGTTGACCGTTCCGGTTTGCGCCAGCGCTTTCCAGGTTATGTTTAACTGGTTTGGTTTAGGCTGGATCACTGGCTCCGCCAACGAAACAGGACCCGTGAGCGGGATGCCATCAATCTCCCGACTCAGTTCCTTGGGAATCGAAACGGTCAGGAAACGGGCCATTGTGGGCATGATATCGACAACGGCTGGCTGAAACCGTTCAGCATATGCATTGAGGTTTTTGGTGTTTGTAACCAGCCACGTAGCGCGCTGCCGGGGCGACTGCCCACCGTGATTCTTGCCTGTTTGCTCATCCCGGCCGTGGTCGGTCGTTATAAAAATCTGCCAGTCTTCCCCGTTGTTTTTCTGCCGTCGTTGAATAGCGTTCCAGATGCGGCCAATCTCGGCATCCACTTGGTGTACGGCTTTGACAAAGGGTGGACTGTCGCCATAACGATGGCCCATGTCGTCGGTGTATTCGAGATATACCCAGGTCAGATCAGGAGCCTGGTTTTGGATTGATGCAACGGCATCCGATACGACCTGATGATCGATCTTGGCCATGAAATCACGTTCCGGATCGTGCGGAAAGCGTACCGTGTCCAGTTCATAGCCATCCGTGTGGTAATCAAGTTTGAGGTTGACCGTCTGAGCGAGTCCTTCACACACAAGCTTTGTTCGGTTATCGACCCAACTGGAAAAAACAGCGATCTTTTTCGTCGGATACTGCTCTTTAAACAACCGAAAAATAGTCGGGTAGTGGTAGTTGGGTGCTTTGATGCTATTGTCCCAGACGTTGTGCTTGTTAACCCAGGTACCCGTCAGCAGGCTGTTATACCCGACTGCCGAAATGGTTGGCGTTTGCGAGTACGTGCCTTTGATACCACCCACATAAGCCTGTTTGTAAGCGCCTTGTTTGGCTATGCTGTCCAGGTTTGGCGTCGATTCCCGCTCAATGACATCCGCCGGAATTCCATCTACGATAATAAATAAGGCTTTCTTCGGTCGGCTCTGCGCCAAAAGAAGCGTTACTGAAAATAGCCAGCAGGTCGTTACTAAGCCAAAAATGCGCCACGGAGTTGTCATGCGGCAAAATAACGAATTGTTCGACTCGTGCTTATTACCGACAGTTTACCGTTTTTACGAATGGGTTATGAATGCATAACGTGAAGCCTTACATTTCGCCTTCGACGCCCAGCCCGAATAAAGCGAAATCGTACCGTACTGGGTCCATGCCGTCAAACTGGCGCAGATTTTCGGTAAGTTCCAATGCTGCTTTCCAATCGGTTTGCGGTCTGACCAGCAAGCCCAGCTTACGCGCTACGCGGTTGACGTGAACATCAATCGGCATAACCAGTTGATCAGGGCGAAGGCGTGTCCAAAGCCCAAAATCAACACCCCGGTCGTCCCGGCGAACCATCCAGCGCAAAAACATCAGCAGTCGTTTGCACGATGAATTGCGGGCGGGCGTAGCAATGTGCTTACGGGTCCGTTCGGGAAAGAAGTCAGTAAGCCCACAAAAGCGGTCGTGGAAAGCGATCAGATTGGGTTCAACGGTGGAGTTCTCTACAGTCAGAAAGGCATCTTCCAGCGAGTCGTTCTGCTGGTAATACTGACGGAAAAAATGCAGAAAGTACAGGGCGTCGGTGGCGTTAAAGGTGCGGTGCTTAAAAGCAAGAAACCGCTTGAGGTCGCTTTCCTCGTGGTTCCGGATAAAGTCGTACGGAGCACCATCCATCAGGGTGACCAACTCGGTTGACTTTTTCAGAATTACCGGTCGCTGGCCCCAGGCTAATACGGCTGACCAGAATCCCATGATTTCAATATCCTGCTTTTGCGAAAAGCGGTGCGGGATGCTGATGGGATCGCGATCAATAAATGAAGGCCGATTGTACTGATCGGCCTTCTCGTTAAGTAAATCAGAAAGTTGGGTATGTGTCAATGTGATTTTCCTCCACTGACGGCCCAGGCCATTACCCGGGACACGCTCGAAAAAATAGCCAACAGCGTTGACATGACGAAGGTGAATACCGCAATAAATGGATAAGCCAGCGTAAACATGATGCTGAACGTAACGTAACCCGGTGAGGATTTCATTTTCTTATCCCGTTCTCGATTTCGCCGGGCAATGCGTTCTTCTTTCGTTTCCATACGTTTAGGTTGTCCGTTTTCAGCAGAAATCGATGCGCAATGCGTTGACTAGGTTACCGCCGAAAACTGTTTAAGGAGCAATGTAACTGACCTCTGCCCGAAAACGCCGGTCTTGCGGGGAAAGTTTCGCGAATGCCTGCGTTGACAGTTTTACCAGGATCTTGTCATTGACGCCCGTGTCGGGAAGCTGACCAATCACCTTCACCCACAAACTTTGGTTGTTGAATTCGTTGCGTACCTGCACCAGCGTACCAATGGGGGCGGTGCGGTGCAGCGCCAGATACTTACCCGAACCATCGCCGTCGATCATTTCGGCAACGCCACTCGTGGCAATCCGTCGGCCACGCGTTGGCATTGGCGCGTCGTTGCCCGGTCTGGGCGTTTCTATTTCAACTTCCTCCGATTTCTCCGTTGCTGACGATGAAGTAGGCGAACTGGGCTGATTCTCGGTTTTAGGCGCAGTCGTATTTTCGGGCTTGGGCGTTTCTACTTTTGCTGTCGGCTCACTTTTTCGCGGAGCCGGACGCTCTACTTTGGGTACGGTACGAGCGGGTGTATCGGCATTAGCTGGCGTTGGCACTTTTACGGGCGCAGCCGCAACGGGGGTAGAAGGTGTGCGGGCCTGGTAAGCTTTCTCCGTAACGATCAGTGCCTGTCCGATCAGGACGTTGTTGCCGGGCAGGTTATTCCATTTGCGAAGATCGGCCTGCGATACGCCATAACGAACCGCCAGGCTGTATAACGTCTGACCAGATTCTACTACGTGAATACCTGCTTTGGCTGGATCGCTGCTTTTACGGGCTTCTTTGTTCTGCCGCTCCGCCGTTTTCGTCGAAGTACCCGTATCGTTTTTGGCTTCCTTATCCTTTTCTTTCTCTTCCTTTCGAATGGCCTTGTCGATAGCTTTCGCTTCTTTCCGGCTAAGCGCGCCATCGGCAATTGGAATCCGAACCACTTGAGCGAATCGAACGGCATTACCTATACTAGGATTTGCCGATTTAATCGCACTCACCGAACTGGAATAGCGCCGAGCAATAGCGTACAAGGTTTGCCCCTGATCGACGCGGTGCAGAATAAACCGTTTACCGTCTTTTTTCTCAACACCCACTGAATCGGCCACGGTATAGGCGCTTGCCAGACTACTTACCAGCAGCGGTAGCACAGTGAGAACTACTAATTTTTTCATGGGTTAGAACTAACCAAAATCCGATAGGGAATTCAATATATAGAGATTGCCGTAAAAATAGCGTAAAAAGTTAGCCAACTTTTATCATCCTCGTCGGATCGCCTAGTTACGGGTGATTTATCGGTAGTAAAACGCCTGTGCGGTTTGTTAAAAAACCTTAATTATGAACCGTCCAAACACAAGCGGGCGTTTGATGTTTAGAAGAGGGTGACCTTCTACTCAATACATTTGCCTTGTTTTAGGGCATTCGACCGGTTCTAAATCGAACATGAACTGCCTTAGATGGAATGTATTATAAGTGTTTTCCGACGAATTTATTAACCATTGAAAAGCCAGACTGCATGCAAAATTATTCGATACTATGGGCCGACGATGAGATTGACATGCTCAAGCCGCACATCCTGTTTCTGAAAAATAAAGGCTATGATGTGACACCCGTAAACAGCGGGGCCGATGCACTGGAAGAGGTAGAGCAGAGCAATTACGATGTCGTGTTCTTAGATGAAATGATGCCTGGTATGACCGGCCTCGAAACGCTTGCGCAGATCAAACAGATGCGGCCAAACCTGCCGGTTGTGATGATCACCAAAAGCGAGGAAGAGCATATCATGGAAGAAGCGATTGGCTCCAAGATTGCCGACTACCTCATCAAGCCACTCAACCCGAACCAAATTCTGCTTTCGGTCAAAAAAATTCTGGACAACAAGCGTCTGGTGACGGAACGTACCAACATCGGCTACCAGCAGGATTTTCGAAATATTTCTATGCAGTACAACGACCGCATGGATTTCAACGAATGGGCTGATGTTTATAAAAAGCTTATTTACTGGGAGCTGGAACTGGATGGGTCGCAGGATAGAAGCATGAGCGAAGTAATGAACATGCAGAAAAGTGAGGCTAACTCGACCTTCTGTAAGTTCGTCATGGACAACTACGAGGACTGGCTCAACGATCCTAAGGCAGACAGTCCAGTTATGTCGCACCAGCTGATGCGCAAAAAAGTGTTTCCCCTGCTGGATCAATCCAATAACTCGGGGCCGCTGTTTTTTATCCTGATCGATAACCTGCGGTACGACCAGTGGAAAGTTATTGAACCGCTGCTGGCTGAGTACTTTACGGTCGAAGACGAATCGTCCTATTACTCGATTCTGCCCACGACGACAGGCTTTGCCCGGAACGCTATTTTTTCGGGAATGATGCCGAGCGAAATGGAGCGCAAGCATCCGGATCTGTGGGTTAACGACGACAGCGAAGACGAAGGCTTGAACAACCACGAAGACGAATTTTTACGCCGTCAGATTGAGCAAAGTCGCCTGAACGTAAAAACGTCCTACCACAAAATTCTAAACGTTGGTCAGGGCAAATCGTTGGTCGACAACTTTAACAACTTGCTACAAAATCATCTGAACGTGATTGTGTACAACTTTGTGGATATGCTATCCCACGCCCGTACCGACATGGCGATGATTAAGGAACTGGCTCCGGACGAGTCGGCTTATCGTTCCATTACGCGGTCGTGGTTTTTGCATTCGCCACTGCTGGAGTTTGTACAAAAAATTGCCGCAAAAGGTGGACGGCTCGTTGTTACAACCGACCACGGAATGATCCGGGTACAGAAACCGGCCAAAATCGTTGGCTACCGGGAGACGAACACAAACCTGCGTTATAAGCAAGGCAAGAACCTGGGCTTCGATGATAACCACTTGTTTGTCGGTCGTAAACCAGAGCGTCTGTTCCTGCCTAAGCCCCACGTATCAACGGCATACGTGTTTACGCTGGAAGATTACTTTTTCGCGTATCCGAACAACTACAACTACTACGTGAATCACTACCGAAATACGTTCCAGCACGGTGGTGTCTCACTGGAAGAAATGATTATTCCATTCGCCTATCTGACGGCTAAACGATAAGGTAGAGTATAAGAAATTGGGGTCGTTAGTGGTGTCAGGTTTGAGAACCTGACACCACTAACGACCCCAATTTCTTAGTATCCCAGGTGCTGTCGGGTTCTCAAACCGCACGGGCGGCCCCGCCAACAACACAAAAAAGATGGCATCTACAAATTCTTCTGCCAGCGTTCACGTAGCTGAAATTGCTGCGGTGTCGCCTGTTGGTTTGGCTCGAACACGTAGCGATTTACTTCGTCAATCTCCTGCATGGCTGCATTGACCGTTAATGGCTGGCCGTTACGACGAACGGTTACGGTGTAGCTATCGCCCGCTTTGAGGCTACGAATCTTCTCCCGAAGCGTAGGCAACGACGATGGATTGACCGTCTGTTGATCGAAGCTAATCAATTCGTCATTCTCCTGAATCCCAGCTTGGCGCAGCGGCTCGCTTACTTGCCGCAGGCGGAGAGTGTCACTAACCGGACCGATCCGCATCCCCAACGAAGGCAGTTTCTTCCCGGTCGCAATGGCTGGTTTGTAGAGGATACCGATCTTGTCAAAATACTCCTGGAGTGGCAGGTGCTCTGCATTCTTGACGTAGCGATCAAAGAAGTCGCCGATTTCCGGATAGGTCTTCTGCGTGAAAATGGCAAAGAAATCTTTTTCGGAGAAGGGGCGGTTAGGGCCGTACGTGGTAGTCAGTTCATTGATCACTTCCCGTAGACCACGCTTCCCGCCCGATAGTTCGAGCAGCCGGATGTCGAGCAGGCCAGCAACCAAAGCGCCCCGGTTGTAAATGTTGCCGTACTGCCGCTGACCTTCGGGGGTGTAGCACGTCAGGGCAAGTTTGAGCAGGCTATAGGTCGTGTCGAGTTGCTGATCGATTTTTACTTTCTGGCTCAGTTCAGTGCAGTAATCCTCCAAAGTGGTCAAGCCACCCCGTAGCCGCATCGCGCCATTGGCCCATTCGGTGACACCTTCGTACAGCCATAAATGCGCCGATGGAGTAGGGGTGATGAAATTGAATTGCTGGATAAGTTCACTGTGTATGTTCAACGGAGTGACCACGTGAAAAAACTCGTGAGCTGCAATGGATGTAGCGGTTTGCGCCAGCGCCGGAGAGAAAGGAACTTCTTTAAAAATGTACTCCGAACTGTACGAATGCTCCCAGGCACCCCAGCTTTCGTCTTCAAAATGATACAAAAAGGTGTATCGTTTAACCGGTAGCTTTTTCAGAAACTGCCCCGCAGCCTGTAGCATCGACTGCATGCTGTTCAGCAACTGCTCAGAGGTAACCTGGTTTGTTTTCGAATACGTGTACATCTCGATGGCGGCTCCGGCTACATTGGTTTCGGCGCGGGTCAGGCGACCGAGCAAAATAGGGGAGTCAACAACGCGGTCGTAGCTATCAGCCAGGTAGTAACCGTCTTTGTTTTTTTCCAGCGCCGTTCCAACGGTCCATTCCATTGGGTAGCTAATCTTCACTGCCAGCGGACTCGCCTGCATACCCTGCGGAAAGCCGAATACACCCTGCCCGTTGATGAGCGCATGATCTTTCTCGATTGAAGTGCCGCACATGCGGTAAATAACATCCTGCTTGACCGGGGTATCCCAGGTTTCAGCAATTTGATACTTGATCTGACGGACCTGCTCAGGCTGCTGAATCTTCCATTGATTGACCGAGACTTGCTGCGTTGCCAGTTCTTTTCCTTTCTTGTCGAAGGCTTTAAACGAGCGGACAAAACGGCCAATGTCCATGACCTGATAGGTACCAGGAGCCGTAGACGCAAATTGATAGACAGCGTTTTCGGGTTTTAGTCCGTCCACATGAAGCGTTACTTTAAACAGGTCATCGGCCCGGTCGTTCAGGTCAACGTCGTAGACAAGCGGTGCTGGTCCGGCTGCCCATAACGGGTTTGCTACAGCGCAGCAAATTAGCAGGGCACCCCAAACAAACTTGTTCATATACTAGAAATTGAATGCGTAGAAAATTGCGTAAAAACAAAGATACGCAATCATTCAACCGTGTCGGGCAAAACTTGGATAAGCGGAAAACAAGTCGGACTTATGGATTATTCTCAACGCGTCTGTTGTCGTGGGGTCAGGTTTGAGAACCTGACCCCACGACATTAGCTAGAAGAACAACCACTTGCGTCGATACATATTGGGTAAGTCCGTTTCGAACCACGTGTAAGGGTCCTGATAGAAGCGGAGGAAGTCGGGAACACTGGCCTGACCGGGATAGGGTGCGTAGTAATGCGTTGGGCTACGAACGTCGTTGCGCCAGACGAGCACGTAGGCTAAGCGCATTTTCTCGGCTTTGAGCGCTTTCAGTAGCGTATTGGTCCACCAGGTTGTATCGGGAATCGACTCCAGGCCCGTTTCGGTAAAGGCCGCCAGCTTACCGGCTTTGCGGGCATAATCTGATACGATCTTTAGTTTTTGAATACCGGCGTTGACGTTGTAGCGACCGTTTCGACCAAAATCAGCGTAGTTGTCAACCCCGACCATATCGACCCACTCGTCGCCAGGATACCGGTCCAAATAGTCGGCTTCTGTTTTGTAAAGACAGTCGGGCGAAAAAGCGTATAGGAAATTATGTACCTGGAGGCTATCGCGTAAGTACGAAACGGTAAAGCGCCAGAGCGACACAAAATCTTCTTTTTTGCAGTGCGGTTTTCCCCACCAGAACCAGCCGCCATCGAGTTCGTGGTAAGGTCGAAAAATCATCGGAGCCAGCTTGCCATCGTTTCCTTTTACAGAATGAGCCAGCTCACCGATGGTGCGCAGAATCTGTTTGTATTGCTCGTGGTGGGAGCCGCCGGGAACGAGGAGCGCTACCGCCGGAGCCGAAAGCGAGTCAACCCAGTAAAAACCGCCTTTGGAAGCCGGATTCGAAAAATGCCAGGCAACGGTCGTCACACCACCCCGGTCGTAGGTATCAACGATCTGTTTGCGCAGCGATTCTTTTGCTTTCTCAACCGCTTCGGTTGGTCGTCCCGATAACCCGCTGAAGTCAACTCCGATAACGGCGGGATGTGAACCACTTACCGATTTAACGTCTGACCGATTGGAGTCGCCGGACCATCCGTGACCGTACTCAGTAGCGTGCTGATGCCCAAATAGAATGTGCTTTCTTGACAGCTTACGCAGGTTATGGTATAAGGCGGCTGTTTCTTTCGTCGCCTTGGAGTCAATCGGTTTGTTACGCCGGGTTTGCGCCAGGAGCGAAGCAGGGGAGAGCAACGACAGGCAGCTTAACAGACTAAGACAAATCAAGACAAAACGTACTGGTTTCATGGCAATCGATTGATCGAAACACCAAAGCAACGTTATTTTGCCTCATTTTCAATGGCTGTTTCAATGAACAACCAATAATCTAGTAGAATCCCTAGGCAGTTTTATAGGCAACAAAAAAGCCTCTAACGAGAGGCTGTGGCAAGAAATTATCTGAAGATGACTAACCGCTTAGTTCTACTACCTGTCCATCCTGACAACGCAGAACGCGGGCAGGGTACTTGTTCAGCAATTCGTAGTTGTGAGTCGCCATGAGCATGGCCGTCCCCGCGTTGTTGATAGCCTGAAAAACCTTCATGATCTGATCCGAAACCGCCGGATCCAAATTACCCGTAGGCTCATCGGCAATCAGAACCAGTGGCTCATTGAGCATAGCACGGGCAATAACAACCCGCTGTTGTTCGCCACCCGACAGTTGGTGAGGCATCTTTTTCTGAGCCGTGCCCAGACCAACCTGCATCAGCACTTCGGCGATACGGTTGTTCATGTCTGCTTTGCTTTTCCAGCCTGTTGCCTTCAGGACAAACCGCAGGTTGTCTTCGACCGAGCGGTCAAAAAACAACTGAAAATCCTGAAAAACGATACCAATTTTGCGACGCAGGAAAGGCACGTCACGCGGTTTAAGTTTGTCAAGTGAATAGCCAGCCACCGAACCGCTACCATTTCGTAGCCATAAATCGGCGTAGAGCGTCTTTAACAACGATGTCTTACCGCTGCCCGTTCGTCCAATCAGATAAGCAAAATCGCCTTTGTTTATCTGAAACGACACATCGCCCAAGATCAGTTTGTTGTCCTGGTAGATGTCCGCGTGGTCTAGACTAAGAACGGATTCGGAAGAAAACATAGCTATACGTATAAATTGTCAAACCTCACGGGTTCACCAGCGAAGCAGCGAACCCGTGAGGTTTGACAACTAGTTTTTACTTCTTAACGGGTAAGTTTGCCTTTTCGTGGTCGGCCAGGAACTTAGCCAGACCGCTGTCGGTCAGTGGGTGGTTGAGCAACGCTTTGATAACGCTCAACGGAGCCGTCATCACATCAGCACCGATCTCAGCGCATTTGATAACGTGCATTGGGTGACGGACAGAAGCTGCCAGTACTTCGGTGGTGAAGCCGTAGTTTGTGAAAATCGTAACGATCTGTTCGATCAGCTCCATACCATCGGTCGAAATATCATCCAACCGACCTACGAATGGAGATACGAACGAAGCACCTGCTTTAGCCGCTAGTAACGCCTGACCCGCCGAAAAAATAAGCGTACAGTTGGTACGAATGCCTTTTTCCGAGAAATATTTGATTGCTTTGACGCCGTCGCCGGTCATTGGAATCTTCACGACGATGTTCTCATCGATTTCAGCCAGTTCGTCGCCTTCTTTGATCATCTCTTCGTATTTGATCGAGATAACCTCTGCGCTTACATCACCTTCTACGATTTCGCAGATTTGTTTATAGTGACGCATTACGTTGTCTTTACCGGTGATGCCTTCTTTGGCCATCAACGATGGGTTTGTCGTAACGCCATCAAGAACGCCCATTTCCTGAGCTTCGCGAATGTCGGCTAGATTAGCCGTGTCAATGAAAAATTTCATAGTTAAATAGAATTAAGTAGGCCGTTAAGCTAGTAAGCCCGAAAGCTATTCCTTGGTAATGCACGTAAAAGACACGATCCCTTAATAACTCACTGCCTTACTGACTAGGTTCGTACCATTTTGGATTTTGCAGGCGTGAAGGTACGTATCTTTACCCGTTCTGGCTTTATATTGTTTGGTAATCAGTTCCGTAAAATCCTCAAGGGCGTCTTCACGTACCAGATTGATTGTACAGCCACCAAAACCGCCCCCCATCATGCGGGCTCCCAGAACACCCGGATGCTCGCGGGCAATTTCGACCAGCGTATCCAGTTCGGGACAACTCACTTCGTACCACTGGCTGAGCCCTTCGTGAGAACCGTACATCAATTGGCCGAATGTGGCAACGTTATTTTCCTCCAAAGCCGCGACGCCATCCAGCAAGCGCTGATTTTCCTGTACGACATAAGCACACCGGCGGTAAATGAGCGGCTCCGCGTTTTTGAGGTGCGTATCGAGCATATCCATCGTCACATCGCGCAGGCTGTTGATTTCCGGATAGAACGTTTTTAGAAACCGTACGCCCGCTTCGCACTCAGCCCGGCGCGTATTGTATTCCGAAGAAACCAACGAATGTTTTACCCGCGAATCGCACAAAACAATGCTGATGCCATCCATTCGTAAAGGAGCGTAGGTGTATTCCAGCGAACGGCAATCCAGTTTAATCACATGATCCGCCTTGCCCATCATACTGGCAAACATATCCATGATGCCTACCTTCGCACCAACAAATTCGTTTTCGGCGCGTTGAGACAGCTTTACCATCGTCAGCCGATCTAATCCTAGATCAAACAGCTCATTCAAGGCAAAGCCAACGCCATTTTCCAGTGCTGCCGACGACGACAGGCCCGCGCCCATCGGAATCGTTCCGCTGAACAAGCAATTGAATCCGCGTATGGGTTGCCCATTCAGGACGAACTGCGCGACTACGCCCAATAAGTAATCAGCCCACGTTTTTGTAGGGGTCAGGTTGGCGAGCGAGCCACGATATGTTTTGTTCAGGTCGTGAGCGATAAAGTGAAGCTCATCGTCGTTTCGCGGACCAACGGCCAGATAAATGGCCTTGTCGATAGCCGCTGGTAGAACAAATCCTTCGTTATAGTCAGTGTGTTCGCCGATTAGATTAACACGGCCAGGGGAACAGATCAGGAGCGGATCGGAATGAAACGCGTCCCGAAACGACGCGGTAAGTTGATTGAGCAGATCCATGTTAGGTTTAGGCACTTTAGCGGTCTGATACAGCTACCCCGCATAATCCGCTAAACAAACAAAATGTTTCCGTAAAACCTGGATAAGCGGGCAGCGGAAACAAAAAATGGCAAACCAATGTCTCACCGCTACGACCACCTACCCTTGCTTCGGTCAAGACCTGGGGGATTCAGCAGGAGCTGGTAGCACCGATTTGCCGATGCAAAGTTAATTAAATAGTAGCCAAACGACCAAATTTCGCCCGTACCTTTGCGCAAAATATCATGAGTGATGAAGCGTTCTTTTTGTGTCTTTTGGTGTACGTTGTTCATTATCAGTGCTTGTACTTCGTCTGATAATTATCTTGAACAAGGGAGAAATTATTTAAAACAAGGCAAATTCCGGGAAGCGGTCCAGGCGCTGAACCAGGCTGTAGAAGCCGATGCCGATAATGCCGAAGCGTTTAATTCGCGCGGTGTTGCTTATTTTGAGCTAAAAGAATACGCCAATGCAACGCTGGATTATGATCAGGCTATTAAACTGTCTCCCGACTTCTACCGGCCTTATTACAACCGGGGATTGCTTAGGGTTGCCCAAAATGACCTTACCGGTGCGTTGAAAGATTACTCGGACGCAATTCGGCTAGCTCCTGACACGAGTCGTAGTGTCAGCGCCGAAATTTTTCTGAACCGGGGACAACTGTTTGCCGCGCAAGGGCAGATTCAACCCGCTTTAAATGATTTTTCGCAGGCTATTTCATTAGATTCGAAGAACGCACTGGCTTTATACAACCGGGGAAATCTGAGATTTCAGCAAAAAGATCTTCCTGGCGCAACGGCTGATTTTCAGCAGGCTGTACAGGCTGACCCAAAATACGGCAAAGCCTTTTACGGATTAGGCATCGCCCAGATTCTTCAGGATGAGCGCGAGGGTGGCTGTCTGAGTCTAAAACAGGCACAAAACCTGGGATATGCGGATGCTGCGAATGCGGTCGCTCAGTATTGCCGGTAATCAAACAGGCTATGGTAATGCTGTGGTGTCGGTTTTGAGAACCGGGCGGGCGTCCCCGCCGACAGCACAGCACTACTACGAGAAGCTACCGATTTCGGCCAGCATGCGTTCACGAACCAGAAATTAGACCAGCCCATTGCTGTAAACTTTTGACTAAGTCATGCGTAAAATTCTTTCGATTGTTTTCGGACTGCTATTTGTCCTTTTTGCGGCCTTCCAGTACAACGACCCTGACCCGGAGATTTGGGTACCGATTTACGGATTTGCCGCAGTGGCTTGTTTTATGGCCTACGCAGGGATGGCCCGCTGGTGGTTTCTGGCAGCTATGTCGCTGATTTACGTTGTAGCCGCTATTTATCAGTGGCCTCCTGCGTTTGAGGGGTTTATGTTTAGTGAAGCCGGAATGCGGAGCATGAATATTGAAATGGCTCGTGAAGCGGGAGGGCTGGCTATTTGTGCGGCTGTGATGATGGTATTGGCAGTGGTATCACGTCAACCGAGCGCACGCCCATGAAACTAATCGAATGCCCGCGTGATGCCATGCAGGGCCTTACGCATTTCGTGCCAACGGACGAGAAAATTCGCTACCTCAACGCGTTGTTGCGGGTTGGTTTCGATACGCTCGATTTTGGCAGCTTTGTCTCTCTCAAAGCAATTCCGCAAATGCGCGATACCGCCGACGTATTGGCCGGATTGAATCTGACCGATACACGCACAAAGTTGTTGGCGATTGTGGCGAACATTCGGGGTGCTGAACAGGCTGCCAGCTTTGCTACGATCGACTACCTGGGTTTTCCGCTTTCCGTGTCCGAAACGTTTCAGCAGCGCAATACCAATAAGTCAATTGGTCAGGCATTGGCGGATGTTGAGCAGATGCAAAAAATCTGCGTTCAGCTTGACAAACAACTCGTTGTTTATCTGTCAATGGGCTTTGGAAACCCTTACGGCGATCCGTATAGCCCCGAACTTATCAGCGATTTTACGGGCAAATTAGTGGATATGGGTGTTCGGATTATTGCTCCTTCCGATACGGTCGGGTCGTCAACGCCCGAGGGGATTGAAACCCTCTTTCGACACTTGCTGGCTACTTTTCCCGACGTTGAGTTTGGCGCGCATTTGCATGCACGTCCGGGGGAGGCTCCCGCCAAAGTCAAGGCCGCGTATCGGGCGGGCGTCCGTCGGATCGACGGTGCCCTGCGTGGGTTTGGTGGTTGCCCGATGGCCGCTGACGACCTGACGGGCAACCTGCCAACCGAAGAAATCATTGGCACGCTTACCCAGCTTGGCTGCGACCTGCCAATCAACCAAAATGCCATTGAGCAAGCGTTGACGTTATCGACTAGCCTATTTGGATAGTAATCGAGCTTTTTGACGATTACATAAACATCGTCTGGATTTCTTCCTTGACGGCTTTGAGGGCGTCGGTAGTTGGCAGACGGTCTTTCTGAATGATACGCTCGAAAATACGCTTGGAAAGGTCAAGCGCAGGCGCGTCGGGTTGCGTATCGCCAGCGGCCTGGTTAATAAGCGTTGTGACATCATTCATCGCGCTCTGAATCCGATCCCAAACCTCCTGACTCATATAGACTTGTTGCGACAGGTTGTGGTTGTACTCATCCCGAATTTCCTGCAAAAGCCGCTGCTGAAACTCTAAAGCGTTGGTCGATGTTCCTCCTAGTCGTAAGAGAAGGTTGTTGGGACTGATCCGTTCCAGAAACAACACCATGCGTTCGTAAGCCTGCAAGCGTACGGGGACAACGGTTTCGGTATAGCGGGTTTTGATGTCAAAGCGGTGACGGTCAGCTTCGCGTTCCAACAGTAATTTTACCGTCACATACATTCCGTAAAGCACTAATCCGGCTGGAACAATCAATTTTAGAAAATCACTCAGTAACTCCATAGAGAGACAAACGTTGTTTAGGCAAAAATGGGTAATTTTGACAAAAGGGGTTATCGTTTATCCGGTGTTAGCGGCTGACTGATTCGTTAGTCAGAACAATGAACGATAAACCAAAACAAACTATGCTGGCACTTGATAATCCTGTTCGTGTTCGGCCCGAAGCGCGGGAGCAATTGATGGACACATTACGGGCCAATAAAATTCCTGACGAATACGGTTTACGAGTTGGTATTCGGGGTGGTGGCTGCGGAGCATCCTGGTTGCTGGGCTTCGATACACCCGGCTCTTCCGACGAAGTGTATAACGTCGAAGGGGTTCGCATCATTATTGACCGGAAACATTTGTTGTACGTACTCGGTGCCGAAATCGGTTACGAGCCGGGCGGGTTTACCGTTGAAAAAGTATAATTTCTCCGTATAATTGCCGAAAGGCTGGAAAGCCCATAGATTTTTCTTGGTAAATCGCCTGTTACTTCTGTTGATTGTTTGGGGCCGGCAACCAGCGGATGGTTGTTTCCTAAAATTGGCATGATTTTAGGGCCATCCCGATTGTAGCCTTCCTTCTGCTTGTGAAGCGAATAGAACAACATATTTTTCTTGTACTGGCGATACTGGCTGTAGGGCTTTCTGTATTGTGTTACTGGTTGCTTGAACAGAATGCACCAGGCGCTACCGATGAACAATACATAACGGCGGTACAGCAGCGTGTCAAGGAGGAGATGCAGGTGAGCAATGAGGAACTGGACCGAGTGACGCAGCAACTCCGGCAGAACCCGAACGGGACATTTGCCAGCATGAGTCAGCCCACCCAGTATCCGTATTTTATTTTTCGGACAAAGTCCGGGCAGCCCAATGCGACGCAGCTTGTTTTCTGGTCTGACTACCGGTTTATTCCTGATTACAAACGAATCGCGTCGATCACCTTCCCAACGTTGGTTGACTTCGAGCAGGGTAAATACATTGTCAGTTGTCGTCGGATACGTACCAGTAGCGATACGCTTGCCGTTTTTTCGCTGATCAACGTTTACCGGCAGTATCGTAACAACAACATCTATTTACAGTCAGGGTATAATTCAGCATTATTTGCGATTGATCCTGAGGCCATCAGCCATAAACGGACAAACGTATATCAGGCTATTTACGACAATACGCCGGTGTATCTATTTTCGGTTGTCCCGCCCAAGATTGATGCGTATCGCAACCATTCGACGCCAGTTAATACCGTTATCTTGGCTACGCTCGGCGTTATTTTTCTGGGGTTGTATGTCTTACAGATGCTTATTCGCTTCAAGCGAAGCCGCCGGTACGAAGTCGGATTTTTGTGGTTAGCATCTTACCTGGTGCTTCTACGCGCCGGGATGCTTTACTTTGGTGTTCCGTTTTTATTTGTCGAGTCGGACCTGTTCAATCCTAAATTTTACGCTTCCTCGGTACTCGTTCCGTCGCTGGGCGATTTATTGCTGAACGCCTTGGTGGTCGTTGTGCTGGGGTACTATTGGGTCTATTATTACTACCGATCCAAAACTTACAACCGACTGATTCATTTGTCGGCGGGTTTAAAGAAAATCATATCGGTTGGATGCATAGTAGCAAGCTACTTTGTCTTCCTGGGTTGTTACAGTGAACTGAATAACATCTACGAGAAGTCACAGTTTACGCTCGATATCACGCTGAGCATTCGATTTTCGGTGCTAAAGATTGTTTGCCTACTTGTCTTTGTTGTTATATCCGCCATCTACTTTTTGCTGGTCCATCTGTTAGCCAGCATCTTTCTTCGGTTCAACCGGGTGATAGGGAATGGGTTGCTGTTTTTGGTGGCAGGTACACTTATCACAGTAGTTCTTTTTTACGGACTAAGTTTACCGCTCAAGCCCGTTATTCTGTTAAACGGGCTGTATTTCTCCGTTCTTTATCTAGGCCGTTTTCCGCGCTCGCTCTACACGTTTCGTTATAAAACGTCTGTATATCTGTTTTTGGCCGCTTTTGTGTGTGCGCTGACGACTGCCTATGTAGTTTACCATCAGGAAATCAGAAAGCAGCTAGTGCACGAGCGCGAATTTGCTCAGCAGTTGCTGGCTGAAAACGATGAGTTTGGTGAGTTCCTGATGAGTAAAGCGCAGGAATCAATTATGGCTGATGGGGAGATTGCCCGCTCGTTACGGAACGATACGCTTTTGGTCCGAGAGCGAATCCAACAGCGAGTCAAAAGCGCTCATCTGGACAAGTATTTTGATAAATATGACATCGACGTGCTATCGTTTCGGCCCAATGGACAGCCTCTTGACATCAGCCCGAACGCCGGTACGTTCGCCAAGTTAACGACCCGGTACCAACGACCCGCTTATCAGACTGCTTATCCGGGGATTTATTTCATCAACGAGGTTGGTAATCAATTTATTAAGCAGTATATCTGTTTTGTGCCCGTCAAGCAGATGTCGGATTGGTCGCCAGCTACTTCCGATACGGTTGGTTACGTCGTACTCAACTTAAGTCTACGCAACGAACGGCCTAAGAGCGTTTATCCAGAACTGCTGGTGGACACAAAGTTCATGCAGAACCCGGATACACAGGAGTACAGCTACGCGATTCTGAAAAAGCAACCGGTTGCCACTTCTTCTCCGCGAATTCTGTACAGCGCAGGTAGTTACAACTATGACCGTAAAATGCCGGCTACGATGCTGACTGATTCGTCGTTGTACAGTAGCGGGTTGATAGCCAATGGCTATCAGCACGTCGGGCAACGTGGTCAGGATGGGCGTATTGTGATCGTATCGTCGGCGGAATATCCCTTCAAGAATATTTTCTCTAACTTCTCGTTTCTGTACTTGCTGCTGGTACTTACCGTATTGCTTGTCATCGTTATGTATGCAATCCACTACGGGTTTTCGCGGTTCAGCGTCAATTATTCAACGCGAATTCAGATACTGTTAAACGTTGCTTTTTTTCTGCCTTTGCTGCTCGTTATCGTTATTATCCTGAGTGTGATCAGCTCAAACTACATCACCAATCAGGAGAATACGTACATCAGCAACACGCGAAATATTGGCGCCAATTTCGTGACCTATCTGGATGAATATTGGCAGGGCAGGCGGAGCAAAGCGTCTATGGAAGAGGAACTGCGCAAGATTGCCCGCGATGCTGATATTGACATTAATCTGTTCGATACGGCCGGGCGGTTGACCACTTCCACGCGCCCGCTGATGTACGAAAGCGGCCATCTTTCCAAGCGCATTAATGCCCAGGCGTATATCCACGTTATTGAGGAAAAGGAAAATCAGAAACTGCTGAATGAATCGCTGGGCAGCAAGCAGTATCGTACCGCCTATGCCGGTATAAAATCGTACGATGGACGGCTGTTGGGCGTATTGAGTATCCCTTATTTCTACGCTCGTCCTGAGCTGGATCGACAGATCATTGAGGTGATTTCATCGGCACTAAGCATCTTCACGGGCTTGTTTTTATTCTTTCTGATTCTTTCCTACTTCGCTTCGAACATACTAACGAAACCGCTTAAACTACTGACGCAGAAGATTCGAAAAACAAACCTCAATCAGCCGAATGAGCCGCTTCCCTGGCGTTCGGACGATGAAATTGGGGCGCTGATACACGAGTACAACCGAATGCTGGTCAAGCTGGAAGAGAGCAAGCTGGCGCTGGCGCAGAACGAAAAGCAATCAGCCTGGCGTGAGATGGCCAAGCAGGTTGCTCACGAAATCAAAAATCCGCTTACACCGATGAAACTGACGTTGCAGCATCTGCAACGGACGCTTCCGGATGCTAACGGATTAGGAAAAGGCAATGGCTCGGTGGGAGCGACTGACCCGGCGCTACGGCGGGTAATTCAGCGAACGTTTGATTCACTCCTTGACCAGATCGACAACCTGAGTGATATTGCTACTTCGTTCTCCGATTTCGCAAAAATGCCTTTGCCCAAGAACGAAGTGTTTGAAGTAACGGGTGTGATCAACAAAGCGGCTGACCTGTATGCCGACGACGACCGAATTCGCTTGCAACGCCAAATTGCACCAGGTCCGGTCATGGTGGTGGGCGATCGTCAGCTCATTGGTCGTATTTTAACGAATCTGATCATCAATGGAATTCAATCTGTTCCTGCCGAACGTAAACCGGTGCTCGATCTACGGCTTTATACGAACGAAGATGAAGTTCAGATCGAGGTACACGACAACGGGGCAGGTATTCCGGAGGCCATTCGTAAGAAAGTTTTTCTGCCCAACTTTAGTACCAAGCGGGGCGGGTCTGGTTTAGGACTGGCCATCGCTAAGCGTGGAGTTGAGCATGCGGGAGGAGCCATATGGTTCGAAACAGACGAAGGAGTTGGTACGTCCTTCTTTTTGTCATTGCCACTAGCCAAACAGGCTGTTGACGAACCCGCTAATCAGCCAACGAATCGCTAGCTTTTACCGTTGATGGGCTGAGTTTGGCCACGGAAGCCATCAAACAAGGCAGCCGGCTGAGATCCTCTACCGGCTGCTGCTCTCAATCTCAAACATCACTTAAAGCTATTACCTGATTTCGTACTAGTCTCCGTCGATAGTAACGTGTTTCCAGTTCTCGCCGGAACGAATTCTGTTTAATTGGGTATGGGTAATACCGAATTGTTTAGCGATCATCTTCAGCCGGTTTTTATCGTTTCGGAGAAGCTTTTTGATGATCTTTACCTTGCTTTCGGTCAATTTATAATTTCGGGTCGGGCGGGGAGCCGGACGATTTTTGAGATTCGGATTATTCCGATTATGCTCAATCATCTCATTTTTTGTAACCCACTGTAGATTTTGATAATAGTTGTTTTGTTTATCGTGGTCGAGGTGAATAACATAGGTCTGCTCAATGTTCTTTCGATCCGAAAAATGCTCAGCGACTAGCTTATGCACGTATCGATTGAGCGTTTTCCCGTCTGAGCGTATGTTCAGCGAGCGATAGCCCTGAATGACAGACCCCTTGATAATGGTCCCGATCGTAGTAGGAGAACTGCTGAGCCGGGTACCAGTCTGAAAGCTGCGCAGACGACCATAATTAGAAACCTCGTAACGAGGTGGGTTTTCAATACCTTCGAACGTTATCGGTACCCACTTCTCGTTCCAGAAACTTTGATTTTTCTTTTCACTCATCATCAGTGATTGTTATAAGCCTGTTGAATCACAGGTCGGATATCCCCGGATTAGCCGTTTTGTTTAGTTCTCCTTTAACAAAGGTATGATGAAATGGTTACTAAATCTAGGTTAAAAAAACTGATAGTCAGCGGTTTCTGATTGTGAGGGAAAAGGTTAGCCGGTAAATCAGATTATTGTCTGTTACTGAAAAAGCAGTTTGCTGAACTTGACTGTATGCAGATCAGTTTCTAGAAGTGAAAATAGTAGCCACAAGTGCAGTTTAACTGACCGTTATGAATACAGAATCAAAAAAAACATTGATAATAGGGGCTTCCGAGAATCCAGATCGGTATGCCAACCGGGCCGCCCGTAGTTTGTTGCGGTACGGTCATTCGATTGAACTGGTTGGCCTGCGAAAAGGACAGATCGAAGGTCATCCCATTCAAACAGGAAAACCGGAGCTGGAGGCAATAGATACCATTACGTTATACGTGGGATCGCGGAATCAATCGGACTTGTATGATTACGTCAAAAGCCTGAAGCCAAAACGGGTGATTTTCAACCCAGGAACCGAGAATCCCGAGTTTGAGCGGCAACTGAAGGCGGAAGGAATTCAGCCCGTAGAAGGCTGTACGCTCGTGATGTTGTCGGTTGGAACCTATTAAAAAACTGCCGGAACAGTTCGTAAAACCTGGTTCCGGCAGTTTTTTAATTTGCAGATACAGACAGTTATATCACCATCTCATAAGCGCAGAAGCCCAGGTAAAACCACTTCCAAACGCGGCCAGACAGACTAGATCGCCTGACTTGATGCATCCCTGTTCAAAGGCTTCGGTGAGCGCAATAGGTATGGAGGCTGCGGTGGTGTTGCCGTAATGCTGAATGTTGTTAAATACTTTTTCGTCGGGCAGACCCATTTGCTGCTGCACATAACCGGAGATGCGAATATTGGCCTGATGCGGTACCAGCAGATCCAGATCGTCAGCGTTATACCCGTTCGCGGTTAGGCTTTCATTAATTACTTCCATAAAGCGCACAACCGCGTGTTTGAACACGGCATTGCCGTTCATAACGACGTTGATTCCTTCCGATGTTGCGGTTTCAGACGTAATAAAGCGATTAGGACGACTGCTGCCGGGATCTTTCAGGTATAATTCTTCGGCGTAGCGGCCATCAGCGTGGAGGTGCGTTGATAGAATGCGGTGCTCCGGGTCAGTTGTTGCCTGTACAACGGCTGCTCCCGCACCATCCCCGAAGATAACAGCAACGTTGCGGCCTTCGGTGGTTTTATTCATCATCGACGATTGAATCTCCGATCCAACGACCAGCGCCGTTCGGTACATGCCGGTTTTGATAAATTGGTCGGCAATAGACAGCGCGTAAACAAAACCAGAGCACTGCTGTCGGACATCGATAACGGCAATTCCTTCCAGACCTAGTTCACGCTGCATGAGGAAAGCAGAACCGGGAAAAAAGTAGTCTGGAGAAAGGGTAGCGTAAACGATTAAATCAACGTCCTTAGCCTCAACACCCGCGCGCTCAAGTGCCATCCGCGACGCGGCTGTAGCCATACTGGCGTTGGTTTCTTTTCCGTACGTGAAAAATCGCCGTTGTTTAATACCCGTCCGTTCCTGAATCCAGGCGTCGGAGGTATCCATATATTGGGTCAGGTCGTCGTTGGTGACAACTTGCTCAGGCACGTAAAACCCCAACCCTTTGATACTCGAATAGACTGTGTTCATTCATTAATGGCAAAATAGTCGGCAAAAATAGCACTTTTTTGGGCGACTATAGCACACATGGGTTGCTACTCGCGCCTTCATCTACGGATTGATGGTTCGGCGAAATGATGCTATGAAGCAGGTTGTAGCTCAAACGAATACTCTTCCATGATCAAATTAGCCAGCAGTTGGCGGCACGCTGAGTCGACTGTCTCGTGCGCTTTTTCCTGGCTCTCGGCGTCAACTTCCAACCGGATGTGCTTGCCAATGCGGACGTTGTCGATGCTGTCCAGGTGGAGGTTGTGAAGTCCCAGTTTAACGGCTTTTCCCTGTGGGTCCAGAATTTCCGAACGGGTCATGATGTTGATTTGGGCGATGTATTTCATTGGTACTACTTGAGTGACTAACTGATTGACGAGTTTATTTACAAGTCAACTGTCCCGTCATTTTGTAAAAAGTGAGATAACGATGTAAAGCAGAATGATGAGCGGAATAGCTGCGAACTGCAAAAGTAATAAGAGTAGCGCGGATGCGATCAGAAAACTGAATTTAATCCGATTTTCAGCCCAACTGAACGTTTTGAATTTAAGCGCAAACAACGGCACTTCGGACACCAGCATAAACGAAAACGCAATCATCATGCCCAATGCCACATCGTTCTGCCAAATAGAATCGTACTGGGGTTGGTAGCGGCTCATTAAGGGAAACGAAGCAATGAGCATGGCATTGGCGGGTACGGGCAGGCCAATAAACGATTCCGACTGGCGCGTATCAATGTTAAAATTAGCTAACCGCAATGCCGACAAAACCGCGATCAGAAAAGCGCCGTATGAGATTGCACCCAATTCCTGAAACCAACAGAGCTGAAAAACGATCGTGGCTGGCAATACCCCAAAGGTTACCACATCGGCCAGCGAATCCAGTTCTTTGCCGAAGGGTCCAGAAACGTTGACCATACGCGCGACGAAGCCATCGCCAAAATCCAGAATGGCGGCCAAGCCAATCAGCCAGGATGCCGTTTCTAAATGCCCGCGTAAAGCCATCACCAAACCAATACAACCGCACAGCAGATTGCCGCAGGTCATGGCGTTGGGAAGATGTTTGAGTACATTCATAGATAGACGAACGAACGGTGGTGAATCAGTCCGTTTTACATTCTTACAAAAGGATTTGTTTGCTTTTCCTTACCAATTGTTGTGGGTTCCATGTGTCCCGCATAAACCACATAATCGTCAGGCAGGGTGTAAAATTGCGTTTTGATGCTATTAAGGAGGTCGGCATGATTGCAGTACGGAAGATCCGTACGACCAACACTCCCGCTGAACAATACATCGCCCCCAATAATATATCGGTCGGCATGATTGACGAAAGCGACGTGACCCGGTGCATGGCCCGGTACAAAAACGACATCCAGGGTTGTACTGCCGATCGTAAATTTGTCTCCTTCTTTTAAGTAAGCATCAACTTCGGCGGGTTCATAGCCCCGCAGACCATACAGCGCGCAACGCGTCGGAACATCGTTGTAAATAACCATGTCCAGCTCGTGCAGGTACGCTTTTACACCAAACTTTCGCTTCACGTAGGCAACCCCAAACACATGATCAAGGTGAGCGTGCGTGAGCAGTAAGTACTTGACTGTTAGCTTGTGGTCGTTAATAAACTTGCTTAGGGCTTCTTTTTCAACCTGTTCGTAACAGCCTGGGTCAATAACGACGGCCTCACCGGTAGCATCGTCGGCGATGACGTACGTATTTTCGTGAAATGGAGAAAACTCGAAGGCTTGAATCATGCGTGGTGGTCAGTGGTTTTGATAAATGATCGGTCTTTTCTGACTAGTAACCAGTTATCATAACTACCAAATCGTCACAAAAGTAAAAATACCGTCGGTTTTTTGCGCAAATCCGGGATTTGTGTTTTCCATTCGCGAATGGTTCGGGTACGAACAAAAGCGTCAGCAGCGGTCAGATTGCAGGCTACGCACAAGCGCGTATTCTGTTCACAAGCCGCGATAATATCGGCAAAAAGCGCGTCGTTCCGATAAGGCGTTTCCATGAAAATCTGCGTCTGCTGCCGTTGCTGTGCTTCTTTTTCGAGGTGACGAATCGCCCGGATGCGGTCCTGCCGCTCGATGGGTAAGTAGCCGTGAAATATAAAAGACTGGCCGCTCATACCAGACGCCATAAGAGCCAGCAAAATAGATGAGGGCCCTACGAGCGGTTCGACTCGCCAACCCAGCGAATGGGCCATACCAACCACCACCGAACCCGGATCGGCTACGCCAGGGCAACCGGCTTCCGACAATACACCGGCGTTACGTTTGCGTTCGGTCAGTTCCTGAATCTGTCGGCGCGTGTCGGCAGGAGGGGTGTCCTTGTCGAGATCGAAAAATGTTGTCTGATCAATAACGCGGGATGTTTTCAAGCCGCTGATAAACCGCCGGGCAGAGCGCACATTCTCCACAAAGTAAGCATCGGTCGATTCAATGATCGTTCGAATATTCGGTGGTAGAACCTGCTCGGCGGTGTCGTCGGCTAATAACGTTGGAATCAAATAAAGCGTTGGCATGGTGGTACGGAATAGGGTTCGAGGGTATATACTAGAAACAAACTACGACCCATGTTCAACAAACCGCAGCAACACATCCACAAATTCTACTGGCTTCTCGGCTTGTACCCAATGGCCAGCGCCCTGAATATCGACGATTTGCACGTTCGGAAAAATGCGTTTGATCGTCGGAATATCTTCGTCTAAAATGTACGGTGATTCGCTGCCCCGCATGAACAACGTTGGCGTGATAACAACTTGAGGGTTTGTCAATTCTTCGCCGATACCATGCAGCTCGCGCTCGATAACGGGGAGGTTCAATCGCCAGGCAAACTGCCCCTGCTCGTTACGATACAGATTTTTCAGCAGAAACTGGCGTACCGTCGGAATTGGTTCGTACTGGCTCAGAATCGCGTCGGCCTGATTGCGACTGGTCAGACTAGCTAGATCAATTGCGTTTAAACCGCGTATTAATTCAGCGTGGTGAACCGGGTAAAACTTAGGTGCTATGTCAACGACAACGAGTTTCTGAAAGGTGCCGGGATAGGTCATCGCGTATTGCATGACGGCTTTTCCACCCATCGAATGACCGACCAGAATAGGGTTATCAAGCTGTTGGTCAATCAGAAAATCACGCAAGTCAGAAGCCATTGTCTGGTAGTCATGCTCTTCAGCACGGGGCGACTGACCGTGATTGCGTTGGTCGAGCGCAAAAACGCGGTAACCTCTAGCTGCAATGGCTTTGCTGATGGTTAACCAGTTATCCGATGAGCCGAAAACGCCGTGTAAGATGACAATAGCCGGACCCGTATCGCCCGCCTGACGGAAGAATAATTTCATTAGTTAATCAATTGGACCTATAGTCAGAAAGGCCGAAATCCGAAAAAAGTTTCGTCGGCCTGCCTCCAACTCGAAGCGTCAAAATTATTGAACATAAACAACTTTCTCCCGCTGCTCGACTAATTCGCCGAATGATTGAAGGAAAAAACCGTTCTCGCTAGCCACGCGCTCGAACTCAATCGTGCTGTTCGGGTCAACGGCGATAAGCAAACCACCCGATGTTTGGGGGTCGGCCAAGATGTAGCGTTGCATCTCCGTCAGTTCCGAAATTTTGTGGCCGTAACTGTCCCAATTTCGGGTAGTGCCGCCGGGAAAGCTTTTCTGACTTAGGTATTCGTCAACAAACGGCAGCGTAGGTACAGCATCGAACGTAATGACTGCGCTAAGCCCGGAGCCTTCGGCCATCTCGGTGAGGTGTCCAAGCAAACCAAAACCGGTTACGTCCGTCAAGGCTTTGACATAAGGTAATTTACCCAGAACAGCCCCGAAGCTGTTTAGTTTTGCCATTTGCGTGGGGGCCAGGTGAGCGTGTTCGGGTTTTAGAATGCCTTTTTTCTGCGCTGTTGTCAGGATGCCGACCCCGAGCGGTTTGGTAAGGTATAGCCTGCACCCTTTGGTCGCCGTGTTGTTTTGTTTTAAATGATCGATTCGGACCCGACCCGTTACGGCCAGTCCAAAAATAGGCTCGGGTGAATCGATGCTGTGACCACCCGCAAGAGGAATACCGGCTTCGAGACAGATAGCGCGGGAACCTTCGAGAACCTGCCCCGCCACTTCGGGCGACAGCTTGTCCAGTGGCCATCCCAGAATCGCAATAGCCATGATGGGTTCGCCACCCATTGCGTAGACATCACTGATCGCGTTGGCCGACGCAATGCGGCCAAAGTCGAACGCATCGTCGACGATTGGCATAAAAAAATCGGTCGTGCTGATGACGGCTTCTCCGTTGCCCATATCCAGTACCGCAGCGTCGTCGCGGGAGTCGTTGCCGACAAGCAGGTTGGCGTAGTGCGGCTGGCCAGTTGCTGAGTCTCCGCTCTTATCGGATGGACTCGTCGTACGATTGTGCAGGATACGGTCCAGTATCTTGGGTGCTATTTTACAGCCGCAGCCTGCGCCATGACTGTATTGGGTGAGTTTGACGGATGGAGTTTCGGATGGTATCATAATAGGACAAAACTAAGTGACAAATTATCGATTATTGGCTTGTAAGCTTTCAACTAATTTTGTTTACTTACAAATCCAACGAAAAGGTGCGCTTAACAATTAGTTAATATAGTATAATAGAATATAAATGATCTCAAATATGGCTATTTATAGAAATTAACCATAGGCTTAGGAAATAGTGGTACTTTTTTAAGAAGTCATACTTTAATAACCGAAAAATTGGTAGCATCTTTGTCTTTAAATAGGAAGACCTATCTAACTTGATGAGTTGCTCAAAGCTACAAACCAAATCTATCACTTCTATGTCAAAACGATTACTGCATTTTAAGGCAGCCTTTGTGCTTGTCAGCAGTATGCTACTGTCCGTACTCGGTGGGAGCGCGGCATTAGCGCAGGTTACGACCGCAGTTATTAATGGGCAGGTCAATGACGATAAAGGCGCTCCACTGCCGGGTGCTACAGTTGTCGCTATCCACGAACCGTCGGGTAGCCGGTATGGTACAACAACGAATGCTTCAGGCCGGTACACACTTCCTGGTGTTCGGGTAGGTGGTCCTTTCAGAATTACGACTACGTTCGTTGGTTTCAAGGATCAGGTAAAAGACGGCGTATTCACTAGCCTCGGTACGGCTGCTGACGTTAATTTCAACCTGTCCGATGCTAGTTCACAGTTGCAGGAGATTGTTGTGTCAGGTACTCGGAGCGATATTTTTAGCTCGGAGCGGACGGGAGCTGCCGCGTCGTATGGTCGCCAAACCATTAACACGATTCCAACGCTAGGTCGTACGATCAACGACATTACGAAGTACAACGCCTACGGAAATGGTCAGTCATTCGGTGGTCAGGACCCCCGTTTCAACAACATCACTATTGATGGTGCTGTTTTCAACAACGGTTTTGGTCTGGGATCATCCGCTATTGCCGGTGGACGGACGGGTACAACAGCCGTTTCGCTTGACGCTTTAGACGAAATTCAGCTGAACGTAGCGCCTTACGACGTTCGTCAGACCGGTTTCTCGGGAGCTGGTATCAACGCAGTAACGCGCTCTGGAACGAATGATTTTTCGGGGTCGGTTTATTACCTGTTCCGTAACAACAGCCTAGCAGGTAAAAAAGCAGACGGTAGAGATCTTCCGCCAGTTACGATTGACCAAAAGACGAAAGGCTTCCGGATTGGTGGTCCGATCATCAAGAATAAACTTTTTTTCTTCGCGAACGTAGAGCAGTACAACAGCAGCCAGCCAGCATTGGATTGGGTAGCTGATCGTGGAGCAGGCACCACAGGAAACGTCTCACGGGTAACAGCAGCGGATTTAGACGATCTTAGCCAGTTCATGAAGACGAATTTCAACCGGGATCTGGGCGCTATTGATAACTATAACAACGATGTCAAGAGCATAAAAGGACTCCTTCGTCTTGACTGGAACATTAACGATAACCATAAACTGGCTGTTCGTTATTCGCACCATAACTCGGAGTCTGATCAGTCGATCAGCAACAGTAATAGTAGTGGTACTGCCGGATTTGGTAATCGTACTGGCTATTCTACCGGTGCTTACTCAGGTAATCTGGCTCTTTCTCCGCAGAATACGGGCTACAAAATTGCGGATAACACCCGCTCGATTGCTGTAGAACTGAACTCGACCTTCGGTGGTAAGTTTGCTAACAAACTGGTTGCTACGTACAACAAGCAAATCGAAGACAGAACGTATCGGACCGATATATTTCCGACGATCGACATTCTGAAAGATAATACGACCTACACGTCGATTGGCTTCGATCCGTTTACGCCAAACAACAAGCTGAATTATTCGACCTTGAACATTACGGATAACTTTAGCTATTTCGCTGGCAAGCACACGCTGACGTTTGGTCTGTCTTACGAGAAATACACCTCGAACAACGTATTCTTCCCTGCGTCGAACGGTGTGTATGTGTATAACTCGATCGCTGATTTCAAGACCGCAGCATTGGCTTCAATCACCAATCCTACAGCAACGACTTCTCCTGTAACGGTAAGACAGTATAACCTGCGTTACTCGCTGGTGAGTGGTGAGCCGCTGCAAACGCTGCACCGGAGCACCTACAGTGCCTATGTACAGGACGAGTTCCAGGTCAACCCTGCGTTCAAAGTGATTGCCGGTTTGCGGGCTGATATCTTTGCCTACGATAACTCAACGGCTTCCGCCTTCAACAATCCACGGGTAGAGCGAAGTAAGTACAAAGACGAGAATAATGAAGAGTACAGATTAAACACAGGTGCTTTTCCCAAAGCTCGCTTGCTAATTTCGCCCCGCGTTGGTTTCAACTGGGATGTGAAAGGCGACAAAAAGACACAGATCCGGGGTGGTAGCGGTATTTTCGTATCCCGTATTCCTGAAGTACTGGTGTCGAACCAGCTCGGTAACAATGGTGTAAATACGGGTGTTTATAACTTACAGAACACGAACATTCCATTCGTTACTGATCCTAGCAAATTGCCCGCTGGTATATTGCCAGCCGTCAACACAAACGTTGAGAGCTTGACGGGTTATGCTGTTAACGCAACCGATCCAGAGTTGAAGTACCCAATGGTATGGAAAACAAACCTGGCGGTTGACCAGCGGTTGCCTTGGGGACTGATCGGAACGGTTGAAGTGATTTACAACAAGACAATCCAGGCGCTTCGTTACATTGACGCTAACTTAGCTACGCCAACCCGTCAGTTAAGTGGTCCTGATACCCGTAATCTTTTCCCAGCCTCGGGCCTAACGGGTACCAACGCAATCAATACGGCTCGTTACATCAACTATCCGTATAACACGAACGCGTTCGTTCTGAAGAACACAAACGTAGGTAATTCGTACACATTTACGGGTAAGCTTGAAAAACCTGCCGTGAATGGTTTGGGCGGAATGCTGGCGTACACCTACGGCCAAGCGAGAGACTTGCAATTGGTAGGTAGCACGGTTGTTGGTAACACGCCGACTGTACAGGGCCAGAACTACCTGACCATGTCGTATGGCGACAATGACCTGCGTCATCGGATCATCGGCTACGCAAACTACCGGTTGAACTACGGTGGTAAGTTCGGTGGCTCGACAACCTTTACGCTGGGTATGCAATCGACCAGTGGTTACAAAGCGTCTTACGTAGTGGGTGGTGATTTGAACAGCGATGGTCAGACAAGCAATGACCTGATCTACGTACCAAGAAACGCGTCTGAATTGAATTTCTCGGCACTGACCGTAGGATCTGGTTCGTCGGCAGTAACGTACTCTCCCGAACAGCAACAGGCTGCTTTTGAAGCGTACATCAACGGCAACGATTACCTGAAAAGCCGTCGTGGTCAATACGCTGAGCGGAACGGTGGTTATGCGCCCTGGTTGACTCGCTTCGACTTCACGGCAATCCAGGAGTTCTACGTACGTACTGGTTCTAAAGGCACGCGTCATACCATCCAATTCCGGGCCGACATCCTGAACGTTGGTAACCTGCTGAACAACAAGTGGGGTGTAGGCTGGCAGAATACGTCATCAAGCCCACTGTCGCTGGCAAGTGTTAGCGCAGCTGGTGTGCCAACCTACCGCATGGGAACGCAGTCGATCGTTGAGAACGGCACGACCAGAACGATTCTGCTGAGAGATTCATTTGTTAAAAATATTACGATTGATAACGTTTGGCAGGCTCAGCTTGGCGTTCGTTACCTCTTCTAGTCGATTTCAAGTGATTAGAAAATCCCCCGTTATCGTACTGATGCGGGGGATTTTTGTTTTTAGCTGTAGAACCTGACCAAATCGGTTTATGCTTGGTTATCGTCTGCTCATCATACTGTTAGCCAGCTGGCCGTTTTGCACCGCTACGGCTCAGCAAATAGGCCAATCGCTACCTGTCTGGAGACAGGGTTATCTGGACATACACCATATCAACACTGGGCGGGGAAATGCGACATTCGCTATCTTACCTGATGGCACGACGCTCTTGATTGATGCCGGTTCGGTTAATCCAATCGACTGGCGGACAAACAAGCCCCGTAATTTGCCCATCAAACCGAACGGCGACCGGCATGCAGGGGAATGGATCGCGCGGTACATCAGAAACGTCCTCCGTCCGCGACATAATCCAGCGATTGACTACGCCGTCATCACGCATTTTCACGATGATCATATGGGTTCGCCGGCTCACAGGGCTAGTAAATCGGCGGAAGGCTATATACTGACGGGCATTACCGAAGTTGCCGAATTTGTTCCGATCCGAACAATGTTAGACCGGGGTTGGCCAGACTATGACTATCCCCGTTCACTAGCCAGCGATTCGATGGTTATCAACTATCGACAGTTCCTTCGCGCCCAGGTTAAGAAAAAAGGCCTGACGGTAGAGCGATTCAAACCGGGACGAAACGATCAAATTACCTTGCTGAAAAAGCCGAAGCGGTACTGGAAGCTGTTCGAAATCAGAAATGTGGCGGCTAATGGTAAAATCTGGAGTGGTAAGGATACAATAACGCGCGAGCTATTTCCTGATTTGAAGACAATAGCGCCTGCTCAGTATCCCAACGAAAACATGTGTAGTCTCGCATTAACCGTCCGCTATGGCGATTTTAAGTACTTTGCCGGTGGTGATCTAACGGGCGTGTTGCAATTTGGTGAACCCCAATGGCATGATGTCGAAACGCCAGTTGCACAAGTCGTTGATTCCATAGACGTTCAGGTGCTGGATCATCATGGGTATGCCGATTCGGAAAACGGGACTTTGCTGGCTCGTCTGAAACCAAGGGTGCTTGTCATCCCAGCCTGGGCCGCATCGCATCCTGGAAGAGATGTTCTCGAACGTCTCTACTCGAAACAAACCTACGCTGGTCCGCGCGATGTCTTCGTAACGAATCTGCTTGACAAGACCAAAGTCGCCCTTGGCAATCTGGCGGATCGACTAACTAGTACGTCAGGTCATGTGTGTGTCCGCGTTGATCCTGGAGGCAAAGCATACCGCGTGTTTATTCTGGATGATCGGGACGAGTCGCTTCGCATTAAAGCTGTGCATGGGCCTTATGCAGCAAAATAGACACTAGTGGATTGTTTCTATTTTTTCAGTGGAGTCGGTTTCTCAAAACCGACACAGATTACTGTAAAGTGTCGGTTTTGAGAAACCGATTCCACTGAAAAAATAGATGTTTTTTTATTGTTCCTTCGGAATGATATAGACCGTACAGCAACAAATTTTCAAGCACCCTCTTAAACATGAAAAAGAGACGTAAAGCGCGTGTTTTAGGTATTGTGTGTTACTGCTTCGCACTGCTTGGCCTTGTTTCGGGCGAATCCGTCGCACAAGCCGTTGACCGATTTAAGGACAGTAAAACGATTGATGATTTTCTGCAATACCGCTCTGATCGAAAACGGCCATTTATACTGGCACACCGGGGTGGGCCGGGCGCGTCGGATACGGAAAATTCGATTCCAACGTTCAACCAAACCGCCAGTGTGTTACCCAATGCTATCCTGGAAATGGATGTGCGAATCACCCGCGACAGCAATTACGTGCTGCTGCACGATCCTACTTTAGATCGGGAGTCGAACGCAACGGGACCGGTAGCTGAGTGGTCGCTTCCTGATCTGAAAAAGATCTTTCTGAACGATTTATCCGGGAAACGAACCCAGCAACGGATGCCAACCTTCGATGAGGTTTTGGACTGGAATAAGAATCGGTATGTGCTGGCGCTCGATGTGAAGCCGGGGACTGACCCTATTAAGGTCATGGACAAAGTACTGAAGCATCGGGCGGAGTATTCGGTTTTTGTGATTTGCTACTCGGTTGCTGAAGCGCAACGGATGCGGGACCGTTTTCCATTACTTTGGCTGGCGGTAGGCGTTAACAGCATGGCCGATCTAGACCGGTTTGAGAAAGAAAAGCTACCCGCAACAGGCCGATTAATTGCGTTGACTCCGCAGAAACTACAACCCGCTACGTTCTATGAGCGATTGCATAAACTCGGTATGCTCTGCTCTGTCGGTACGTACGGAGCGAATCAACTGGACGAGAAACCGTTAGAAGAGGCTGCTGCTGGATACCGCGAACTATTCCGGCAAGGAGGGGACATTATTACAACTGATCGTCCCAAAGAGGTAGCTCCCTTGTTCTAGCGAAACGTTCTCGTTACCACGCTATTGGCTGTTCTTTGGTTTTAGTACATCGGTCCCAGCCTGATAACCTGAAACAATCATTCGACCAATATCGTCGGAAGTGAATTTCATTAGGTTGAAGAAAAGTGGTTCCGTAGGGCGAATAATCGTTAGATTGAGATTACGACCGTGAAGGTGCTCTCGTTCCGCGTAACGTTCAGCCCAAGCGATATCGTTATTAACCAACTGATTGACCGTAATGTCCTTTACCCGGTCCATCAGATTCAATATATTCCGGTAATTGAATTTCTCGTTGTAAATCTTTCGGGCGTGGCAGGCTGCGCAGGCAATGTCTGTCGCGCCATCTTCGATAGCTACACGAAGCGGAGCTACTTCGCGCAGGCCACCGTCCAGAAAGGCTCGTCGGTGGTCACCCCCAATTTGCACCGCAGGCATGAGAAAAGGTAGTGAGCTACTTGCATAGACATAATCCAGAAAGTTAGGGTCCTGCGCATCGGCATAGCGCATATCGCCTTCGATGATGTCCACGGCTCCGACCTTAATCTTCACGGGGCCATTTTTGATAGCCTCCATGTCCACATGGTTACGGATCAGGTTTTTGATGGGCGAGTTATCGAGCAAGCCATCGAACCGGCGGATAAGCGTGTTGTAACCCAACCGAAACCGCGACCGAATGACGGCCACATCGTCGGGCTTGGTTATGTTTCGAATCCAGAATTCAATCAGGTATTTGCCTACTTTCTCCCAGTTTATCGTTCCCGTTTCTGCGTGCTGGCGGGCGGCCTCATTGGCAATAAAGGTGGCATTAAGACTACCCACTGAAATCCCGTACAGCTGATCGGGGACAAAGCCTGATTCGAAAAGAGCCATCACAGCCCCGGCCTGGAAAGCCCCTTTCAGTGAGCCTCCGCCTAAAACAAGGGCTCTGGTAACGTTAGGTTCGGACGTAACTGCTGTAGGATGAGGAGTTGGTGGGACCGGATTGTTAATCATGTAAGCCGCATTTGGTTCAGGTAGATGGGCGGAAAGTTGACAGTTTTTACGCTATAAACAAAAGAAAACAGATTATAAAATGGTCGGAAGGGGTGCGGCTTTTATGACCGGCTTTTTCGGCGTCTGCACTTTCCTTGCTATACTTGCCGAAAATTTAATCGATAGTCTCGATTTGATGGTTGTTCAGTAGTCGTCGATGGCACATTCTGCGCTTCTTCATTGTTGACTTAACACGAACCGTTCGTAAAACGACTGTTGATCACTACTTCCAATATGCCTCTTACTGTCGCTGATATACAAGCCCCGATTGCTGCCGAAATGGAGTTGTTTGAGCAGAAATTCCGGGGTCAAATGAAAAGCGACGTTATGCTGCTCGATCAGATCATGAGTTACATCGTGAAGCGAAAGGGCAAACAACTCCGTCCCATGTTCGTCTTCCTGATGGCCGGTGTATGTGGGCAAATCACCGAGTCAACGTATCGGGGGGCATCGCTTATCGAGCTACTGCACACGGCTACGCTAGTTCACGACGATGTGGTCGATGACTCAAACTACCGACGGGGCTTTTTCTCGGTGAATGCGCTCTGGAAAAACAAAGTGGCGGTGCTGGTCGGGGATTATCTGTTATCGCGTGGGCTACTCCTGTCTGTCGACAATGGTGACTTTGAATTGCTTCAGATCGTATCGACAGCAGTACGTGAAATCAGCGAGGGCGAACTGCTTCAGTTGTACAAAGCCCGGCGGTTGGACATTACTGAAGACATTTACTACGAAATTATCCGTCAGAAAACGGCATCGCTGATCGCAGCCTGTTGCGCTGTAGGGGCACGCTCTACCGGTACCGATTCAGAGACGATCGAAAAAGCCCGCACTTTCGGCGAAAAAGTGGGTATTGCGTTCCAGATAAAAGACGACCTTTTCGATTACGGTACTGCGGAAGTAGGTAAACCGCTTGGCATTGACATCAAAGAGAAAAAGATGACGTTGCCGCTCATTTACGCCCTCAACCAAGCTCGTTTTCTGGAAAAGCGCCGGATTATCAACATTGTCAAGAACGACAGCGAGAATCCTAAAAAGGTAAATGAGGTCATTGAGTTTGTCAAGAACTCAGGCGGCATTGAGTATGCTACGGAAGCCATGAACCGTTACGTTGCCGAAGCGCAGGTATTGCTTGATTCTTTTCCTGAGTCGGTTTACCGCCGGTCGTTGCACCAGTTGGTACAGTACACCATCGAGCGCAGTAAATAGCGTTTAACCTTTCTTGTCCTCAACCCCCAGTGCCGACTTCGTTTTTTCTTTGAACAAGCGGTGAAAATCAGGGCTTTCTGTTTTCATCCATTTATCCCAGAACGTGAAATAAAGCCCGTAGTTGAATCGAAACTGCGCGTGATGCAGCCCATGGTGAGTAGCACCGATGAGCCATCGCCCCAGCCAGTGATGATCAAAATCGCGGGGATAAATCTCGGTATTCAGGTGATTGACGGCGCTTGAAAACGTCATGATCATCAGTATAATCCCAACGGCTGAAATATGCAGCGGCAATACAAAGGTCAGTGCCGGAATGACAATAGCCTGTAGCGTGCTTTCGAGTGGGTGAAACGAAAAGGCCGTCCAGGGCGAAGTTGTGATACTGTCGTGATGCGTCTTGTGTACCCACCGATAAACACCCGGTTTGTGCATCCATCGGTGAAGCCAGTAGTAGTATGTTTCGTGAATAAACAGCACGGATAGAATACTGATCGGATACCACCACAGCGGATACGTTTGGGCAGCGGTGTAGATCTGCGTGTAGCCTTTCTGATAAGCGACAATAACAGCCAGGGCAATAGCGGTAAAAATAAGCGATGTCAATACCGACCAGCCAATTTCGCGCCAGTCCTGACCCGGTTTGCGCGGTCGTGTCTGTACAGCCCGGTGCGCAAACTGGTCTTTCATGGACACGTTGAATAACCACCAGAAAAGCAGCGAAAAAAGTACGTACCGCCCGAAAATGGCGATGAAAAACAACAGTCCCGTCAGCCAGAACGTTGCTGGGTTGGTGATCTGAATCATAAACGTTGATACGGTCAAATTAGCCGCTGTAGGCTCAACCGAATCCCTTACTGAATGTTGGAAATTCTATTGTTTTGGTAAGCAAGCGATCCCGACCAGTCAAAATCGCCTTTGTGGCAACGTTTGGCTTAGTTGGTCTGCTCAATGGAATGTTTGTACCTTTGCGCAAAGTGACCCTAATTAAATTCGAACGGCTCCATGCGCCTATATTCTCCTCTTTTATTACTAGGTCTACTGGCAGCAACCAGCTTTGCACAAACCAGAAAAACAACTGCATCAGTACCAGCTGGCGCTCAGCAGCGAGTAGATCCTCGGGCGTTGGCCCGGCCAAAACTCGTTGTCGGTATCGTAGTTGACCAGATGCGCTACGATTACCTGTATCGGTACTACACTAAATTCGGTACGGGTGGCTTTCGGCGCATGATGGATGGCGGGTTCAACGCTCGGAATAATCACTACCATTACGCGGCTACTTACACGGGACCCGGACACGCGGCTATCTATACCGGTTCGGCTCCGGCGTTGAACGGCATTGTCGGTAATGATTTTTACGAGCGGAACGTTGGTCGGTTGATGTACTGCGCCGAAGACACAACCGTCAGCACGGTTGGTAACACCGGAAACGCTGGTAAAATGTCGCCCCGCAATTTGCTCGTGACAACCATTGGCGACCAGCTTAAACTCGCTACCGACGGTCAGGCGAAAGTAGTTGGCATTGCGTTGAAAGACCGGGGTGCTATCTTGCCCGCTGGTCATGCCTCCGATGCCGCTTACTGGTTCGATTCGAAAGACGGTAATTTTATCAGCAGTACGTTTTATCAGAAAGACCTGCCCAAGTGGGTTCAGGATTTCAACGCGCGTAAACTACCCGAACAATTCCTCGGTCAGAAATGGGAGCCTGTTCTACCGATGGATCAGTATACCGAAAGTACCGTTGACGACGAGCCGTACGAGTCGATTCTGGCGGGTGAAACCAAATCTATTTTCCCGCACTCGTTTAACGCGATTCAGGCCGGCGGTAGTAAGTACGAACCGTTGAGAACGAGCCCGTTCGGTGACCAGATCACCAAAGAGTTTGCGCTTGCTGCGATCAAAGGGGAGCAACTTGGTCAGCACAAAGTAACTGACATGCTTTGCCTGAGCTTTTCGTCGCCCGATTATATCGGTCACGCATTTGGTACCCATGCTATCGAAACGGAGGACAATTACATCCGGCTTGACCGTCAGTTGGCGGACATTTTTGCGCAACTTGACGCCACCGTTGGAAAAGGGCAGTGGCTGGCATTTCTCTCCGCCGATCATGGGGTCGTTGACGCACCGGGTTTTTTGCAGCAGTACCGGATTCCATCAGGTTTCAAAGGCTACGGCGAAATTGGCGATATCGTAAAAGCGACGCTTGAAAAAGCCTACGGTCCGGGTCAGTGGATGCTTTCGTACATCAACCAGCAGGTGTACCTAAACCATGCGTTGCTGATCGAGAAGAAAATTGCTATTCAGGATGTTTACGAGTTGCTAAGAAGCGCTCTTTTGAAACAACGGGCTATTGTTAACGTCGTTAACCTGCATAATCTTGGCGCGGAAGCGTTGCCACTACTTCAGGAGAATTTATTTCGGAATGTGTACCATCCTAACCGCAGTGGTGATTTCTACGTAATGCAGCCATCGGGCTGGCTGGAGGGGCGAAATAGGGGTACAACGCACGGTACAACCTACGCCTACGATACACACGTACCGTTCCTGATGTACGGCTGGGGTGTACGCCCCGGACAGACGCTACGCCGAACGCACATTCACGACATTGCGCCTACCATTACGGCCCTGCTGAGTCTTCTTGAACCTAACGGCTGCATCGGCAACCCCGTAGAAGAAGCTATTGCGAAATAAAAGTAAAAAAGGGTGAGCGCGCGAATCGATGGCCGTGTGAGTAAACGCTCAGACAGTCATTGATTCGCGCTTTCGCTTTATCACGAATTGACAAAGGCTACTTCTTTGAAGGCAAAGTAACGAATCAAGCCACCTTCTGAAATTGCTAAGCGGCCAACGGCGTCGATGCCGATGATTGTTCCCCGAAACCGGATTCCGTTACTTTCGAATGGATGCTCTTCCTGATAGCGAAACAGTGTTTGCAGGTAGTCTACCTTTATCGTATCCCGTTGGCCCGACCGTAATTGGAGGTAGCGCTGTTCAATCTTTTCGCAAAGTGAACGGAGCAGTCCAGGCAAATCGTAGTTGTCAGGCAAAGGAGCCTGTTGCTGCAACGAGGTGGCCGTTGGGTAACTAAATTCTGTCTGGTTGACGTTTAGCCCGATACCGATAATTGACCAGGCAATGCCCTGACCGTGCAAAATGTTCTCAATTAGTATACCACCGAGCTTTTGATCCTCTACGTATATATCATTGGGCCACTTGATACGGAGTGAATTACCAATAAGTGGTTTTAATGTATCGTAAATACCGAGCGAAATAGCCATGTTAAGCCAGAACTGCTCGGTGGGCATCAGAAAGGATGGTTTAAGAATCAGCGAAAATGTCAGGTTTTGTGCCGACTTTGCCTCCCATACGTTACCACGTTGACCGCGACCCGCCGTTTGCTGGTCAGTTACGACAAGAATACCCTCTGCTGGGTCTTGCTGGGCAATCAAAATAGACGCTTCATCGTTAGTAGACTGACAGCTTGGCAGGTATTTAATTATTTGCCCGACAAAAAGAGTTTTGGGATAGATTTTGTACAAAATATTGTATAGTTTAGTAGTAGGAAGTCGATGAATGGTGCTCTGGATAGTATACAGTCCATTTGATGAAGTACCCGCTGGTTGACTTATCGTGCAATGTTAAACCGAAAGCATGAGAATTAACAAAAGCAATGAATTTTCGCCCGAGCAGATCCGTGATTTTGTCGTACGCGGCATGCTCGAAAAGAAAGCGCAGGATATTGTCGTAATGGACCTGCGGAATGTTAAAAATGCCATTTGCGACTACTTTGTACTTTGTTCGGGTAACTCCGACACGCAGATTGACGCCATCTCGACTTCGATAGAAGAAGAAGTTTATAAAGCTAGCCACCAGGACCCCTGGCACAAGGAAGGTAAATTAAACCGGGAATGGATTTTGCTGGATTACGTGGATGTGGTTGCCCACGTATTTAAAAAAGACCGCCGGTCGTTTTACGATCTCGAACAACTCTGGGGCGACGCCGAAATTCAGCATATTGACGAAAGTATGCTGTCGGTAGCAAGCTAGAAGAAGGTCTTAATTAACCGCTTATCGGACGGACAAACCGTCTGTCCGAACCGTTCCGTTATAGAAACATTCGTCTTCTAAACGGTGTTACTGTTAAAATCCGTTATGTACAACCTGAGGAAATGTCAGAAAACAATAATAGAAATCCATTAGTACCCCGTGGTGGTCCAAGAAAGCCTAACTTTCAGGGGTGGATTGTTGCGCTGTTAATCGCAGCTATTCTGGGCATCACGTTCTTCAACAAAAGCTCCTCGACACACGATATTTCGCAAAAGCGTTTCGAGCGTATGGTGAAGGAACGTGAGGTAGCCGATGTTATCGTCGTTAACGATAAGATTGCCGAAGTAACGCTTACGCAGCAGGCAGCTCAGAGTCCGAAATACCGGAACATGTTTGCTGACAAACCCTATTTTGGTACGAGTCACGGGCCTCATTTTCAGTTTCAGGTTGCTTCTGGCGAATCGTTCAAAAAAGATCTGGACCAATTGCAGCAGGGTGTACCTGACAATGAAAAGATCGACTATAAGTTCGAGACGCGGAGTGACTTTGGCAGTATCATCAGTACCTGGGGCTTCCTGATTGTCATGATCTTGGCTATGTATTTCTTACTGGGCCGTATGTCTGGAGCAGGAGGGCCTGGTGGTCAGATCTTCAACATTGGTAAATCGAAAGCCGCCCTGTTTGACGCTGATAACAAAGTAAAGATCACGTTCAACGATGTAGCTGGTCTGGACGAAGCGAAAGAAGAGATCAAAGAAATAGTCGACTACCTTAAGAATCCTACCAAGTTTACGAAGCTTGGTGCTAAAATTCCTAAAGGCGCGCTGTTGATTGGCCCTCCGGGTACGGGTAAAACCTTGCTGGCGAAAGCCGTTGCCGGTGAAGCTGGTGTTCCATTCTTCTCGTTGTCGGGTTCTGACTTCGTCGAAATGTTCGTCGGTGTGGGTGCTGCCCGCGTTCGTGACTTGTTCAAGCAGGCTAAAGAGAAAGCGCCTTGTATCATCTTTATCGATGAGATCGACGCAGTTGGTCGCTCGCGGGGCCGTGGTTCCATGCCCGGTGCCAATGACGAGCGCGAGAACACGCTGAACTCACTGCTCGTTGAGATGGATGGCTTTGCTACGGACTCAGGTATCATTATCCTGGCCGCAACGAACCGTCCTGACGTACTTGACTCCGCTTTGCAACGTCCTGGCCGTTTTGACCGTCAGATTAGCATTGATAAGCCAGATATCGTTGGTCGTGAAGCGATCTTCCGTGTACACCTGAAGCCAATTAAACTGGCAGCAGACGTAGATCCGAAAGAATTGGCTGCGCAGACACCTGGTTTTGCCGGAGCCGAGATTGCCAACGTGTGTAACGAAGCGGCTCTGATTGCTGCCCGGAGTGACAAAGAGGCAGTGGACATGAAAGATTTCCAAGATGCGATGGATCGTGTTATTGGTGGTCTGGAAAAGAAAAACAAGCTGATTTCGCCTGAGGAAAAGGAAATTGTTGCTTATCACGAAGCTGGGCATGCTGTATCAGGCTGGTTCCTCGAGCATGCCGACCCACTCGTAAAAGTAACGATCGTACCGCGTGGCGTAGCCGCGCTTGGTTATGCGCAATACCTGCCGCGTGAGCAGTACTTGTACCGTACTGAGCAACTCATGGATGAGATGTGCATGGCGTTAGGCGGACGGGCCGCAGAAGATATCATCTTCGGTAAGGTTTCGACGGGTGCGCTGAGTGATCTGGAGCGTATTACCAAGCTTGCTTACAGCATGGTGACGATGTACGGTATGAACGACAAAATCGGTAACGTATCGTTCTACGACTCCAAGCAATCAGACTATGCCTTCAACAAGCCTTATTCGGAAGAAACGGCGAAGCATATTGACGAGGAAGTTCGTAAGATTGTTGATATCGCTTACACACGCACCAAGGACATGCTAACCGATAAGCGTCAAGAGTTAGAAGTCATTGCTAAAGAATTACTCGAGAAAGAGATTCTTTATCAAAACGATCTAGTTCGGTTAATCGGCAAACGTCCATTCGAGCGTGAAACGGTCTACCAAGCTTATAAGAACAAAGGTGTTGCAGAAGAAGTGAAAGAAGAAATCGGTAAAGAAGCAAAACCTGCTGAGACCGAACCAGAATCGCTTCCTTTGTAAGATAGAATAAGTAAACAAGAAGGCCCGTATTTGAGAATGCGGGCCTTCTTGTTTTATGCAAAACACCTTATTTTTTTCCAAGCTCAATCGCTTGCATATCGGCAATGCGCCCATCATCAAGCGTAAATCGTAAAGCTGTCCGCATTTGATGAAAACCCGTTTTACCAGCTGCGCCTGGATTCATAAAAAGTAGATCGTGCATTTTCGCGTCACGTACGACTTTCAAAATATGGGAGTGTCCACACACAAATAGATCCGGAGGGTTTAATTGCAGATTGGGCCGGGTTATCGGGTTGTACTTTGGTGGTGTTCCTCCAATGTGGGTCATCCAAATATCAAACCCTTCCAGGTGAAATCGTTGATGAGCGGGTAGATCGTTGCTTTCACGATCAATGTTTCCGCAGACAATACGAAGTGGCCGAAAAGCACGTAATTGCTCTACAATGGACAATGACCCGACATCTCCTGCATGCCATACTTCATCGCACTGATCAAAATGAGTGAAGATTTGCGGGTCTAAAAAGCTATGGGTATCTGAAAGTAAGCCTATGCGGGTCATTAGTGAGGAGCCTGATGCGTTGTGGATCGTTGGCCGTGAAAAATAAACCGCTACGGGTTCTATATGTTGTCAGTGGAAAATTGTTTAGGGAAAGATTTGCTCTTTCAGTTCAGCACGGATGCGTTTTTTGTCAATCTTGCCAACACTGGTCTTCGGAATTTCCGAAACAAACAAGATCCGGTCGGGCATATACCATTTGTGTAATTCGCCCCGTTCAATTTGAGACTGCAAACGTGCTTTGATGCCTTCTGCTGTTAAGTCATAGCCCGGTTTTTGGACAATAAGCGCATAAGGCCGTTCTCCCCAGCGTTCGTCGGGCAAGCCGACAACAGCGGATTCTGCTACACCCTCGACCTGAGATAAAACGTCTTCCATATCCAGGGAAGAAACCCACTCACCACCCGTTTTGATCACGTCTTTGGTTCGGTCAGCGATGACGACCCAGTGGTCAGGCGTTATGCTGGCAACATCGCCGGTATGCAGCCAGCCGTTACGCCAGAGTTCGGCTCCCCGTTCATCATCGTTGTAATACCCTTGTGTTGTCCAGGGCGTTCGAACGACAATCTCGCCAAGCGATTGGCCATCATGAGCGACAAACTGTCCGGTATCGTCCATAAGTCTAGCTTCCACAAAAGGCGCAATGCGACCCGCGCGCGTACGCAAATCAATCTGTTCGTCAAGCGGTAGCGTCCGCTCGCTATCGTTTAAATACACAACTGATAAGATGGGTGCCGTTTCAGACATGCCATAGCCTGACGTTATGTTGATGCCCAGATCCATAGCGGCTTTGGCAAGTCCTTTTGTCAATGCAGAACCACCAATCAACACGCTCCAGCGGCTCAGCTGGTCACGGAATTTCTGCGCAGTGGGGCTGCTGACGAGCATATTCAGAATGGTAGGAACGCAATGCGACAGTGTGACGCCTTCGGTAACGAGCAACTTCAGGAGCATTTCAGGTTCGTAACGGCCTGGATAAACTTGTTTTGCCGCCATGATCGTAGCCAGAAACGGAAAGCCCCAGGCATGAACGTGAAACATGGGCGTAATAGGCATGTACACATCCGTTCGCGATTTGAACGGGAGTGCTTCGTAGCCGATCAAATAAGTCAGCAGACTCATTGTGTGCATGAACAACTGCCGGTGCGAAAAATAAACGCCTTTAGGATTGCCCGTGGTGCCCGTTGTGTAGAACGTAGTGGCCCACGTGTTTTCGTCAAAATAGGGAAAATCAAACTGATCGGGAGCATCACGGAGCAGGGCTTCGTACTCCCCCACAAAGCCCGCAGGCACCTGACCAACAGCATTCAGGTCGGTATATACTTTATCGCTTATAAGGACAAAGGTTTCGACGGTTGTTAATTGGTCTTTTATGGCATTGAGGATCGGCAGAAAATCTTCGTGAATCAGCACAATGTTATCCTGCGCATGATTCATGGTGTACAGGATTTGCGCGGGGGATAAGCGGACATTGACCGTATGGAGAATAGCACCAATGCTCGTTACACCGAAAAAACATTCGAGATACCGATGGCTGTCCCAGTCTAACACCGCAACCGTATCGCCCGGTTTAACACCGAGTCCGGTCAAAACATTAGCCAACCGACGCACCCGTTTGTTGAATTCGATGTAATTCATCCGGAATAAATCCCGATAAACAATTTCACGATGTGGCTCGTACTTAAGCGACTCCGCTAATATGTTTTTTATAAGCATTGGCGGCTCAAATGCCTCAGAAGTACGCGGAATCAGTTTCGTCTGGATCATGATTCATGAATAGTCTTTTCTAAGAAACGTAAAAATGAACAATAGTTTGAACTATCAATAGAAAAAATAGAACTAATTGCGAAGGTGAACAGGGGAAGTTGCTGGCATGATCCATGCACGCATGACAAAAGAGAAAGTGAGTAAGTAACTGGCCAAGCCATATCGACTATTCAGCCGGGCCATACAAGAAGTAACACCGTTTTTTAATTGTTATGAACACGATTGATTTGGTGGCGCTTGTCTAACGGCGTTATCTTCACATACTATTTGGTAGGGGGGCGTTTCTGAGCGTTCACAACGACTTGTCCTGAAGAAATCCGCTTACTCTAACAAAAAAACCGCAAATTGCGGCTTATACAACGTTACAAACAGTTATCACAAAGATGGTTCTTATTGTTGATGATAGACCAGAAAACATCCTTCCGCTTAAAAAGATCTTAGAGCTTCATAAGTTTTCTGTTGACATTGCAGATTCAGGTGAAGAAGCCTTAAAAAAGATACTCAAAACGAACTACTCTGTCATCATTCTGGACGTACAAATGCCTGGGATGGACGGCTTTGAAGTCGCTAACGCAATAAGTGGGTTTAGTAAGTCGAAGGACACATCCATTATTTTTCTGTCGGCTGTCAACACTGAGAAAAAGTTTATTACAAAAGGCTATACATCCGGCGGAATAGATTACCTGACAAAACCTGTTGATCCCGACATTTTGGTGTTGAAGGTCAAAACGCTTCAAAGGCTTTACGAACAGCAGCAGGAACTACGAGCAACGCAGGACTCTCTCCGTAATGAGATTGAGGTAAGAAAGCGGGCGCAGGAAGAATTGGCCGGACGCGTAGAAGAGTTGCGGTTGGTGCTGGCTTCGTTGCCGCAAATGGCGTTTACGGTCGACACGGACGGACGAATCGAATACGCGAATGAGTACTGGTTCGATTACTCAATAGACCCAATGGCTTTTCCCGCTGTTCACCATGATGACGAAGATGTGTGTCGAGAGTGGCCAACCTATTTCGGGAGAGGAATTGAGTTTACGCGTGAAGTGCGTTTGAAAAAGCTTGCTACGGGTGAGTATCGATACCATCTGCTGCGGATTATCCCCATAAAACAGCAAGACGTAACGGTTCGATGGGTGGGTACCTTTACGGATATTCATCCGCAAAAGATGACTACGGAGCTGCTTGAAGAGCAGGTGTCGACCCGAACGAAAGAATTGCTGTTTAAAAATACAGAGCTGGAAACAACCAACCACGAGCTTCAGCAATTTACCTGGGTGGTATCCCACGACCTGAAAGAGCCGTTACGGAAAATACAACTCCTGAACGACCTCATCAAGGATCGGTACTTAAAAGAAAACCCGGAAGCCATTTCTTATCTTGATCGGTCCATTAAGTCATCCGCTCGCTTGTCGAAGCTTATTGATGATCTATTGGCATACTCGCAATTAGCCAAACCGGCGGTGTTCAAGCCAACGAACCTCAATACATTGCTTACCGAGATTTTGGTTGACTTTGAGGACACGATTAGCAAAAAGGGCGCGGTTGTTTCAATCGATTCATTGCCCATAATTGATACGGTACCGGGACGAATCAGGCAAGTCTTCCAGAATCTGATCAGCAATGCGCTCAAGTTCTCTAAAAAAGATGTTGCGCCCGTCATTACCATTAGTGCCGAACTCATTGGTGGTAAAGACGTGAACAGTGAACCCAGTGCCGATGGGCAGTTCTGCCGCATTATCGTCAGTGACAATGGGATCGGATTCGACGAAAAATTCCTGGATCGGATCTTTGTAATCTTCCAACGATTGAACAACCGAACCAGCTACGAAGGTACCGGTATCGGACTAGCCATTGCCAAAAAGAATATTGACAAACATAACGGTGTTATTTCCGCCCAGAGCCGACTGGATGAAGGAACTCGATTTATCCTTGTTCTGCCCGTTCAGCAAGTCAATGAGCCAGTCGCTACCTATTAACGCATTTCTTTCCAAGTAAACATGCCGCACTACTCGACGTCAAACTCGGTGATACGACAGTTGCAGATTGTCTTTTCCATATCAACGATTCTGTTGATTGTCAGTCTTGTTGCTTCGTATTACAGCATTCAGAAGCTTATTACCAATTCCCAATTAGTCAACCACACCAATCAGGTATTAATCGAGTCGGAGAACGTCATCTCTCACGTGAAAGACGCTGAAACAGGACAGCGTGGGTACTTGCTAACGCTTGATCCTCTTTTTTTACAACCTTACAATGGAGCGTATGATAAAGTCACCAACAGTTATAATACTGTAAAGTCGCTTACCGCAGAAAATACGACCCAGCAGAAAAATCTGGCCGAGTTGAAAACGCTGTACGAAGCCAAATTCGAACAGATGCAGCGCATCATCAATCTCACTCGGCGCTATAAAGGCTTTAGTCGCGATACTACTGCGCGCTACGCCGAAATGGTCCGGGGTAAGAAGATAATGGATGGGCTCAGAACAACCGTCAATCGCATAAAGAAAGAAGAGAGTGAGATCTTGAACACCCGTATTGAGCAGCAGCAGATATACATCACGTACACGCCTTTTCTGTTGTTGTTGGCCGCTGCCATTTCGGTGATGATTACCATCAGTACATACCTGCGCATCAAAAAAGACCTTGACGACCGGATCGCCAATCAGCAGAGAGCAGAAGCAGAGTTTAAAGAAACAAACCGGCGAATCGGTGTGATGGAGGACATTACCGGCGATATCGCGGAGGGTAATTATTCCGTGAGGAGTGAGGATACGCGTGACGATGATTTAGGACGGATCGGAAAGGCGCTCAACACCATGTCATCGGCGCTAGAAAGTACTTTTACGGAACTGGAAAACAAAAACTGGTTGCAAACGGGAACGCTGACACTAACGGAGGCCATTCGGGGGGAGCGTGATCTGAAAAAGCTGGCCGATAACCTGATTGAGACGATCAATGGGTACCTACAGGCACCTTTAGGTACAGTGTATATTATTGATAACGATTCGAATTTTAAGCTGATAGGTAGTTATGCCGCCAGCCATGCACCGACAACAATCGTATCGGGAGAGGGGTTAGTTGGTCAGGCGATTAAAGCTAAAAAAACCATCATCATTGAGGACCTGCCTGAGTCGTACTTAGCCGTCAACTCTTCCTTAGGTAACGCACTACCTGCTTCGGTCATAATCGCTCCCTTAGTTTACGCGGACGTATGCCTGGGCGCGTTAGAAATCGGGCTTCTACGCAAGCCCAGCCCGATGGAAATTACTTTATTAGAGTCTAACCTGGATGCGCTGGCAATCGGGATTAATTCGGCACTGGACTATGTGAAGCTACAAAATTTCCTCGAAGAAACACAGGCGCAGTCGGAAGAATTACAGGCGCAGCATAACGAGCTTGAAAATGTGAATGCTGAACTGGAAGCCCAGGCATTGAAGCTCCAGGCTTCCGAAGAGGAATTGCGCGTACAGCAGGAAGAACTGCAACAGACCAATGCCGAACTTGAGGAACGCAGCTTCCTGCTCGAAGAGAAAAACGAGGAGATTCAGAAAAAGGCCGAAGAGCTGGAAATAAGTACCCGGTACAAATCAGAGTTCCTGGCCAACATGTCGCACGAACTCCGGACTCCCCTGAACTCGATCTTGCTGCTTAGCCGATTACTGTCGGAAAATAACGAAGAGAACCTGACCGACGATCAGGTCGAATACGCCAAAGTCATTCAGTCGTCTGGAAACGGATTGCTTGGCCTGATCGACGAAATTCTTGATCTGTCCAAGATTGAGGCCGGTCAGATGAAGCTAGAGTACATGAGTGTACCAATTCAGGAAATAACGGACGAATTGCAGGCCCTGTTTGGTCCACTGGCTAATGAGAAAAAACTTGAATTTAACGTAGACATAGCGCCAGGATTGCCAGCGGTTATCGAAACGGACAAAATGCGGGTAGGACAGATTCTAAAAAATCTGATTTCCAATGCACTCAAATTTACGTCTTCCGGTAACGTAACGTTGACGGTAAAACGGTCCGAATCAACCGACTCCGGCTTACAGTTTGCTGTTGCGGATACCGGCATTGGCATTCCACCCGAAAAGCAACAGCTCATCTTCGAAGCATTTCAGCAGGCTGATGGATCGACGAAGCGCAAGTACGGCGGAACTGGCTTAGGACTCTCTATCAGCCGGGAGCTGGCTAAGTTGCTCGGTGGCGAAATTACACTGACCAGTAAGGTAAATGAAGGAAGTACGTTCACCATTCACTTGCCGATAGCCAATACGCAGGCAGCTACTCAAACCGATACTACTTACGTAAGCCGACGGCCTGAGCCGACACCCGCACCTGCCCCGGAAGTAAAAGAACCCGAACCGGTTAAAGCTGAATTGGGTAAATACCTCAGTACCGTTATTCCGCCGTCGATTCCTGATGATCGGGATACGATTACGGAAAACGATAAAATAATCTTGATCGTTGAGGATGATACCGGCTTTGCCAAGTCGCTGCTGGATTATTCGCGCAAGAACGGGTATAAAGGCATTGTGGCCGTACGGGGTGATGAAGGGCTTAAACTCGCCGGTGTCTACAAACCGCTTGGTATTCTGCTGGATATTCAATTGCCGGTCATGAGTGGCTGGCAGGTAATGGATGCGTTAAAAGCGGACCCGAAAACCCGACATATTCCGGTGCATATTATGTCGTCGCATAAGCTCAAAAAAGAAAGTATTCTGAAAGGCGCTGTCGACTTCATGGACAAGCCGATGGCTTTTGAGCAAATGCAGGAGGTGTTCAGTAAAATAGAATACGTGCTGAATAGTACCTCTAAAAAAGTACTGATCGTGGAAGACAACCCGAAACATGCCAAGGCGTTAGCGTATTTTCTGGAGTCGTTCAACATCAATTCTGAACTAAAAAGTGATATAACAGAAGGCATACAAGCGCTCAAACAGGAAGAAATCAACTGTGTCATTCTGGACATGGGTATTCCGGATAAAAAAGCGTACGATACACTAGAGGAAGCCAAGAAAAATCCGGGCCTAGAAAACCTGCCGATTATCATCTTCACGGGAAAAAGCCTGTCGATGGCCGAGGAGTTGAAGATCAAAAAATACGCGGATTCAATTATTGTTAAAACGGCTCATTCGTATCAGCGAATGCTGGATGAAGTTTCGCTTTTTCTTCATCTGGTCGATGAAAATAGGAAAGCACCCAGTGCCCTGTCGGATCGAAAGAAACTAGGCGCACTAAGCCAAGTGTTGACGAATAAGACGGTACTTGTAGCGGACGACGATGTCAGAAATATCTTCTCCTTGTCGAAGGCATTGGAGAATTATAAAATGAACGTTGTCACGGCGTTGGATGGAAAAGAAGCGCTGCAAAAATTAGAAGAAAATCCAGCCATTGATCTGGTGTTGCTGGATATGATGATGCCGCAGATGGACGGTTATGAAACGGCTAAAAAAATTCGCGAGAATTATCAGTGGAAATCGTTGCCTATTATCGCGGTTACGGCCAAAGCAATGACCGGTGATCGGGAACGATGCATTCAGGCGGGCGCTTCTGACTATATTACCAAACCAGTCGATATCGATCAGCTAATTTCGTTGTTACGGGTTTGGTTGTACGACCGGGCTTGATAGTAATCGTGTCTTTTGTAAGCGGGCTATTCTTATACAATCTGAAACATGAGTAAGAAACGGGTTTTAATAATTGACGATGATGCAAGAAATATTTTTGCGTTGACGGCCACCCTAAAAGCGAAATCATTCGACTGTGTTTCCTGCAATAGCGCGCAGGAAGCGCTCGATTTATTGAAAACGGATGCGGTAGTTGACATCATTCTAATCGATATGATGATGCCCGAAATGGATGGGTATGAGGCAATCCCTCGGATAAAAAACATTGAGAAGCGTCGTCATACACCCATTATTGCGGTTACTGCACAGGCGATGGTGGGCGACCGGGAAAAGTGTTTAGAGGCCGGAGCAGCCGATTATATTTCTAAACCAGTCGATGTGGACAGGTTGTTGCAACTGTTGCTGCGTGTTTAATTGAGTTACGCAATGATTGAAGAGTCTGAAATTGATTTATTAGTAAATGATCTGTATGAATTGTACGGATATGACTTTACCAACTACGCCAAAGCGTCCTTAAAACGGCGAATTGTCAGGCTTTTAGTGCTGGACAAATTTCCCAGTTTCGCCGAGTTTCGTTACCGAATCCGAACAGACGCGGATTATTTGAAACGATTTGTAGAGGAAATTACCGTCACAGTCACGGAGATGTTTCGTGATCCTTCTTTTTACAAAGTGCTGCGAACCGAAGTCATTCCGACATTAGCCACTAAACCCTTTGTTCGCGTATGGCATGCCGGATGTGCAACCGGCGAAGAAGTTTTTTCTTTGGCTATCTTGCTGAAAGAGGCTAAACTCCTTCACAAATCCTTGCTGTACGCTACCGATCTAAACCCGGCTGCGCTCGAAAAAGCAAAAAAAGGTATTTTTCCACTGGCTCAGATGAAACAGTATTCGGAAAATTACATTGAATCGGGAGGTGTGCAGGATTTTTCTTCCTACTATACCGCTATGTACGGCCAGGTAAAATTTGACGAGTCGCTAGCCGAAAAAATGATTTTTTCCATTCACAATTTAGTGTCAGATCGTTCTTTCAATGAGTTTGATCTTATTCTTTGCCGCAACGTATTGATTTATTTTGATAAGGCTTTGCAAGACCGTGTTTTGAATTTGTTCGACGATAGCCTGGGGCAGCTTGGTTATCTGGCTCTAGGATCAAAAGAGACCTTGAAATTTTCGGCGCTGAAGTCTACGTTTACGCAACTGAACAAGGAAAAAATATGGCGGAAAGTAAGCTGACTATTTCTTGCAAAGCTGTCGTAATAGGCGGTTCGGCAGGTGGTCTCGATGTACTGTTAAAAGTGCTGCCTTCCTTATCGACCTCCTTCTCATTTACCGTAATTATTGTATTGCACCGGAAGAATTCTGTTGATTCGACGCTGGAAAGCTTGTTGGCCAGCAGAACAAAAATTCCAGTGAAAGAAGTTGAGGATAAGGACCAGATAAGTCCAGGAACCATTTACATTGCCCCCGCCGACTATCACCTCCTGATCGAGCCAGATTTGACGTTTTCGCTCGATGATTCCGAAAAAGTGAATTATAGCCGTCCGTCGCTTGACGTAACGTTTGAGTCTGCTGCCGATGTGTTTGGGCCAGACCTGGTTGGTATCTTGTTGTCAGGCGCTAACGCGGACGGTACGCAGGGGTTAGTAGCGGTTAAGAAAGCGGGTGGAACAACGGTTGTGCAAAAACCCGAAACCGCCCAGACTCCCTTTATGCCTCAGCAGGCTATCGCCAATGCGCCCATCGATTCTATTCTGGATATTTCAGAGTTGATTGCTTTGGTGAATTCGTTGAACAAACCCGCTTAAAACAAGTGATCTTGTGTTCGGTCGGGTTGTTTCTGTGCGGTCAGGTTCTCAAACCTGACCGCACAGTTTGATTAGCTTTAGAATTTAGTCGTTCGTCTTCTGCTCTTTCTGTAAAGCTTCCAGTGCAGTTGCCAGATAAACCAATGGCGCGTTCCAGTTAATTGCAATTTCGTTGGATGCGTATGAACAGTCAGCGTCAATAAACACTTCATCGGCCACCGTTGACGTATATCCGGCGCATTTATCCTGTCGGGCCGCATTCGCATTCGTACCGCCCGACAAAAGCCCAGGAACGGGTTCATCGATGCCATCAGCGACGGACGGACGGTGGTGAGGATGCATTGGTGTCTTATCGCCGAAGCCGGTCACGAACGAATAACCAACCGCGTTGCGACCTAACAAATAATCCAGATTGCTCAGCGCATATCGCAAGTATTGGTTTCGCTTTGGCGAATCTGTGAACCGGTACGCTTGTAGGAGGGCAATACCCTGGTTGGCCGCTTCGGCACTGCTCCCCCAGATAAAGTCCTTCGCCGATTTTCCCATTACGGTCTGAAACGCTTGTTTATCCGCGTCCAGGATCAACGAATCTGCAAACGTTGTCAGGTGCTGTTTTACAACTGGCAACGCTTGTTTGCCTGCATCGGTCAATTCATTTCCAAAACGGGCTAATGTGTAATAAGCCAGCGTACGCACCTGTGGCCAGGACGGCAGCGGGGTTTTGGCATCAGGGAACAGATTTACCGCTTTGTAGTAAGAGTCGTCTTTCGTGGTAACGTAAAGCTCAGCAGCTGCCCAAATCCACTCATCGCTGGAAAAATGATCTTCGTAAGAACCCGTTACAACGTCGGGGTCAAACTTAGTATTCATCTCTGATTGCTTGTAAACCGCATTCGGATTTGCTTTAGCCCAAGTCCAGGCTTTTTTCGCAGCGGCTACGCAGGAATCGGCCAGGCCAGGTAGCTCACGATTGTAGGCTTTGTACACACGTCCGGCCTGCGCCATCACTGCCGCAAAGTCCAGAGCCGCCGTAATGCTTTTCTGAACGACATAACGGTCTTTAACCGCTTTGTCGGGCATAACCATTCCGTCGAAGCTAGGATTGGTCAGCTTGTGGTAAACACCACCGTCGGCGGGGTCCTGCATGGTAAGCATCCAGCGTAGGTTCCAGAGCGCTTCGTCGAGCAGGTCAGGAATTTTGTTGGTGCTCTCTGGAATGTTCGTATTTAACGACTTTGTATAGGCCGGAAAATCTTCGTAAAGCGATAGGAGCGTACCCATCGTTATACCCGAATTGACGATGTATTTGTTGTAATCTCCGGCATCGTACCATCCTCTGGGCGACGAAATCACGGCGCCCGCTGGACGGTTTGCCGATGCCGCTGATGGATGAATCAGTACACGTGTGTCGGGATGTCCGGCGGGGCGTGCCCATTTGCCGGCAAATTTGGCGGGTAGGTCGGTTGAGACGCGTTGGTAGTAAAACCCTTTCAGAGCGCCAATGGCGACAGGTTTATGTACATCAGCCCGAATCTCAAACGGGTAGGAGTGGCCGGTTCCCGGAATAACAAGTACGTACATTCCGGCCTTCGTGAATGACGAGAAATTGGCCGTCCGGGTTGTTTTACCCGAAATGACATTCTTACGGGGTTCGCCCAATGTACCTGTAAACAAGGTCTTTTTCAAATCAGGCGTAGCTACCTGAAAAGACCCTTGTGCTTCACCAACGACAACCGCGATTTTTGCTGCGTTCGGGTAATACCCGATTTGATTAAGCCGAATCGATTCGGATAAGGACTGACTTTGGGCGGATAGGCCCAACAGGTTTAATGCGAGGAAGCAAAGGACCGCTGGTTTTAAACGTTTATTCATAACGAATTCAAGTTTGGTATTGGCGTTAACAGCAGTGCCACGCACAAAAATGGGCGTGGCACTAGACAGATCAAGGTACTAACTTGCAGGTAATAATTGAAAGAAAGTTTATTTTACGACTTTCATTGTGCCTTGCATGACGTAGAAGTGACCCGGAACCGAACATTCGTACGTATAATCGCCCGGTTTTTCAGGAGCCGTAAAATAGATCGTTTCATTGGTGTTCGGCTGTAGCAGATTGGTGTGGTGTAATACCTTGTCCGTCTGTGGAATGTAATTACGTTCCTGCCCTTCCAGGCCCAGTTTCATCGCCAACTCGCCAACCTGAACGGCGGTGCCCGGCATCACAACCACAAAATTGTGAAGCATGTCATCTTCGTTGTTGAAGACAACCCGAACCTTACTGCCCGCTTTTACCTGGAACTGCTCCGGTGCGAATTTGAGTCCGGGTTTGGTTCCCATCGTAATTGTATAATCCGGCTCACCCCACGAAGCAGGCATTTCAGTTACTCGTTTAGCAACGGCACTGGCGGCTGGTTTTGTTGCAGCGGGTTTCGCCGTAGCCTTTGCTTTACCTGCTGCTGACTTGCTGTTGACTGGTGGAGTCGATGCTGTAGATGCCATCGCCATGTCCGCATGATTGTGCTTGGGAGCCGCCGTAATCGTTAGCTTATCACCGTCAGGCAGATTATTTAGCGTGTAATAGCCGACATTGTGCAATAACGCCCGACCGTTTTCTGACCGCACACCGTTCGTCGTGATTTCGTGAATGTAACCCAACCGCAAGCTGTCAACAACCAACCGCGCTTTCATACCATCTTTCGAGACAACGATGCCCCGAATTGGGCAACCCGCCCGGTTGATAACCGGACTACCGTAAGTCGCGTGATACTTGTAATTGAAGCCCGTAACCTTGTAAGACTCGGGATCGGCGGCTAGTTCCTGATCGACCGGAGCTGTGAACTCGATCTCGAAACCGTCGGGCATCGCGTGAATCGTTTTCATCTCAAACGGAGTCTTACCCGTCCAGACGACGCGCTGCAAACTAAACAGCTCTTTCCCCGTTGATGACCAACCCCGGCTGGTCATCCCTACGAACATGGACGCATCGTGGCCCCACACCAGCCGAAGAACGCCGGAGGAAAAGCCTTCGCGGAACGGAAACACTACACCCTGGTATTTGCCTTTCACCTTTTCAAGATCAACGCGGGATAAAATACTTTGGCCCTGATCGCCGATAAACATCTGGTTTTCAAACGGCCCGAATTTTCCTTTCGTGTTGTCGGTCAGTAAGCCCGATGTCGATATACCTAAAATACCGTGTGGTAACCAAACAGCCGGTGCTTTCAAGGCGGGGACTCGTTTCGCTACGTCGTACAGCGGTTCGCCCGTATTGGGTACTTCGTCGGGTTTTAGTTTCAGGGGAGAGCCCGGTAGGTCGGTCCAGCGAAGGCTTTCGGCATTACCCAGGAAATCACCTTTCTCAACTTGCGAAATACGGCCTGAACCAACCCAGTCGCCCTGGTTTTCGGTGTAGAAATAATCACCCGCTGCGTTCATGCCGTAACCAGCCGGAGAACGCATACCAGCGGCAAAGGGCGTCATCTTGCCATCGGGCGTAAGTTCCAGGGTCCAGCCGCGCCAGGGGACCAGACTAACGCCATGCCCCAGGCTGTTGCTCCAGCCCACGTTTAGCGTCACGAGCATGTTGCCGTTAGGCAGAAACGTTGGTCCGTATGAATACTCGTGGTAATTACCCGATAACGGCCAGGAGTAAATCTTGTCGTACGAATCGGCCCGACCATCGCCATCGGCATCGTGCAGACGCGTTATTTCACTGCGTTGGGTTACGTAAATGTCACCGTCTTTGTAAGCGAGTCCCAGTGGCTCGTGCAGACCCGATGCAAACCGTTTGTAGGTAGGGCGTTCGGTGCCGCTTATCGATGGATTTGAAACGATCCAGACTTCACCCCGGCGGGTACAAACCGCCAGACCGCCGTCGGGTAGCGTAGCCATACCGCCTACTTCCAGAATGATATCCTCGGGAACGGGTAGCGAAATGAGCTTGTAAAAATCATCTTCCTTTTCCGGATCGGCTTCTATTTTGGCCAGCCCTTTTGGAGCCGGAGCGGGTTGCTTACTGCTGGAACTAACGGGTAGACCCGTTTTGGACTGGATCTGCGCTGACGTGATGAAAGGCGTTAGAACGGCAAGGCTCGACGTGAGCAACGCCTTCAGCGCCAGTTGATTTATAGTATGAGAATACGATTTCATGATGCTATTGAAAAATAGAGCCTTACCAGATGATTGAGTACGTAACATTTCCTGCGTTATTCTTCGCACCGATTGGTAGTAACAGCTCTTTCGTGTTTGTTGAGGTCGTACGAATAACGGGTTTCTCTTTGCCCGGTAGCTCTATAAAATATTGTTTGTCGTTGATTGCGTAGAGGCCATTACCGAGCTGGACAATGTCACTGCCTTCGGCAACGCGGCACCAGATTCCTTCCGTTGCGGGCGTCACTGTAAACGTGTGGGATAACTTCCGGCCTTCGTCGGTAGCAGCCAACGACTCGCGCACGTTTGCGGTACCTAGCGTATACTTGAAAATAGGACGACCTGCCTGATCGACATCGTAGCCTAAGTTGTTATAGGTGGCGTTGGAATCAGGCCAGACCGTATTTTTATCCGATAAAAAGGCAAGCGACGGTTTTCCCGACAGTTCAATCACGCTACCCATCGGAACCGATAGCTGCGTTTCGCCCCGACCGTGCCACATGGGTGTTGTTTCCAGAAAGTCACCCCGCCAGATTTGCAGAAATTCACCTTTCTGAAGGTCAACGCTGTAGTTCGCGTAGCCCGGCTCACCAACCGAGATTGTATGCGTGTGTTTTTTGCCGTGGTGATTCACGAAACCCCGTTGCATAACAGGGTCGCTTTTCGCCAACACCGAAATCTCGCTAACCGGATCTTCGACACGGATAATTTGATTCAGGGTTGTATACTGAACGCCAGGTCCCTCTACGGCGAGGAGAATGTCGTTGCTACGGGCGTACCAGAGGCCAAAATTTTTGTAATACGACAGTTCAATCGGGTAATCGCCAGCTTCCAGATTGACTTTTGTCGATGCTTTGCCACCGTCTTCGGTGTCGATACCGAAAATCTTTTTACCCGCAATTTTCAACTCACCGGCCCCGTTGCGAACCTTTGGGTTAACTTCGGCGGGTATCCAGCGCAGATTCAGGTTGAACAGGTATTCGCCCGAACGGGGAATATGAATCGTGCCGGTTATCTTACCCGCAAAATTATCGCGGCTACCGGGAGCCTGATGCGCCAGGACATCGATGTCCATTTCCCGCTTCGGGGTAAGCGCTTTCAGCTCATCAACGGATTTGAATTTACCATCGTAGGCGCTCAACCGCAGCTTGGTCAGCGTAACCGGCTCAATACCGTATGACTTGTAATTGATGTTGCGAAGGGCAACGGGGCCGCGATCTCCCTCGATCATCAGAGGGCCAGTCGGCTTTTCGTCCTGTAAAGGAGCCCCCTGCGTTGGACCGGTTACCTCGACATTCTCATGGATGGTAACGCCGTTCTGAACTACTTTGATAAAGCGGGCATTGGCAACTTTTTCGCCTTTTTCGTTAAATCGGGGAGCCCGGAACACTATGGCGTAATGCTGCCATAGACCAGGTGCTTTGCTTACGTTCTGAGCGGGTGGGTGTCCCTCGTATCCTTTCCGACCTTCCGGACGGTTTTCGTCCCACCGTTGGGCAATCGCACCGCAGTCCGTCGATTTGGGGTCTTTTACGCCCCAGCTGTCGAATAACTGTATCTCGTAACGACCTTGTAAGAAAATGCCCGACCTAGCGCCTTTATCCATCATGAAATCCAGCTCCAGCTCCAAGTCGCCATGTTCCATTTTGGTGGCTAAATGATCTTTACTCTTTCCCGAAAAATCATTGACGAGAATACCGCTACCTGATTTTGTGTTGCCGCCCCCGATCTTGTTGAGGTCGTAAAAAACGTCGCCAACCAGTTTCCAGTTACTGCCGGTCGGCTTAAAATCGTTTAGGTTCTGAAGGTTAATCGTAGTGTAAGGTAATTCAGGATTCTGTGCCCATGTGCTACCAGCGTAAAGCAGTAAGCACAAAAGCAAACAACAAAAATGGCGTTGCATGATTAACGATGAAAAATGAGTAATACTAGTTAAAAAAACAGGATTGGGTATTCGCGATAGAAGGTCATGGATTACACAAAATCCTCGCGCATGGGCGTGAAGACGTCGATCAGTACACCAGCCTCTAAACAAACGGCTCCGTGCCGGATATCGGGTGGAATGTAGTAAACATCGCCGGTACGAAGGGTTTTGGTTTCTTCGCCGATAGTGATGGCAAAAGCACCACGTTCAACGTAACTCATCTGCGTATGCCGATGCTGATGGGGAGTACCGATGCCGCCGGTCTCGAACGCAACCTTGACCATCATCAGGTTGGCATCGTAGGTCATAATTTTACGCTTGACGCCTTCTGCCACAGACTCCCAGGGAACAGTCTGATCGTCCACAAAACGGGTCGCTAAGGGTATTTCTGTCATTGTAACAAATAGCTCCTCAATGAAAGGTTAAACTGTACAATTTACTCTCAAAATAGAATTATTCAGCAAGTTAACGAGGTTTTTTTTCTATTCGATTAAAAACAAAAAAGCCGCTCCGAAACTTCGGGGCGGCTTTCCGCTTCTATCCACACCATTTCAAGATTGACGACCGAGCGGTCATCAAATCTTGATGTTCAACCTTCCCTTTGTAAAGGATCTTTATGCTAAAAAAGCAATGTCTTTGTAGTTTGCAAAACAGCTTGCTGCTGAATGCGATAACTAATTCACCTCACAAAATTGGTGAGTAATTTTATAATAAACGTTAATTATAGCTTAAAAATTACTTAACGTTGAAAATTATAAGCAAAAAGCGGTATTACACCCGCCGTCCGCCGAGCTATAAACGCAACTTGGCTGCGCTGTATCGTCTAGACTAGGTTTATAACGCTTGCGTTGAGCCAGTATTGACTTATTTCAATAGTTTTTTCACGTCCAGCACGTCAACGTTATTCTGTTGGGCTTTCGCCAGCACTTCGGGTGAATAGTCGGAAAGACGAACGTTTTCCTGGATATCAGCCCGCTTGAGTATATGCTGTTGCAGGTAATGATCGAGGTGTTTTCCTTTCAGGCCGTAGCTGAAAAAAAGCGATACACGCTCTCCCTGTTGTTCGCGAAACAAGAAATCGGGTAGCCGATTCTCTAGGCCGACGTGCAAAGCTACGTTATTGAACAACTTCATGCGTCGGGCATTGCCGCTGTGCAGCGTTCGCATGTTCCAGACAACGATGTCTCCCGCGCGGGTGTCGGCAAACACATCGGCCCCATCGGCGGCCTGGTGGCTACCCGCCTTAAATCGAATGCCTCCGCTGTATTTATCGTGGTCTTGCAGGTAAATGCCAAAGCGGATGAGTGGATACGAGCCTTCCCAGTCGGACCCCTGACCGAATTGCAACCGGTCGATATTATCGCGGTGGAAGCCGCGCGTTCCGGTGCCAATCTGATACGTACTATCCGAAAAATAAACGGGGGTATCGCCCAGCAACTCGGTAGCAATAGCGACAACGCGTGGGTCGTAGATAACCCAGCCAAGCCCATCTTTACTTAATAGATCCCCTTTTACCGAAGCCGCCTGTTTTACTTGGGCGACTAAGCCTCGTTTTTGATGCTGGTCGCGATGGTGATAGGCTGCCTGGCGAAGTTCTGCTACTTCTTCGGTTGTAAATAACTGGCGAACAATAAGATAACCTTGCTGTTCGAACTGCTCCCGACGCGTCATGGCTGGTGTAAATTAGTTTAAGGTGGTTAGTCGATCAGACCGGCAAAACTACAGAGTCGGACAAGCTTTCGAATTATCCGGCTACGTTAGAACCTTCTTCGATTGCCTGAACCTGTGTAATGCGGGCCATATCTTCCCAAAAGCTGGGGTAGGATTTAGCCACAACCCCTGGTTCTTCAATCACAACTTCCCGACGCATCGCTACGGGGGCGAAGGCCATCGCCATTCGATGATCGTCGTACGTTTCGATGCTGGGTAAAGTCGCCGACTGATTGCCGAGCGGTCTAACCTCATAACGATGATTCGACTCAATTTCGACTAGTTCAGCCCCAATTTTTTGCAGTTCAGCCTGCAAAGCGGCTACGCGGTCGGTTTCTTTGATTTTAAGGCTTTCGATACCAGTCAACGTCAAAATCACGCCTTTCATAGCTGCACAAACGGCTACTGTCTGGGCTAAGTCAGGGCAATGCGTAAAATCCCACGATAAAGCGGTTGCTGCCGGTTGTTTGGTCAGCCGAACGCCTGTATCGGTGAACGTGCTTTCAACGCCTAAAGAACGCATGATATCCACAATTGCGCTGTCGCCCTGCAAGGATTTCGCTTTCAAACCCAGTAGCTCCAGTTCACTGGTTTCGTCCTGCGCCAGAGCCGCAATGCTGTACCAATAACTCGCTCCCGACCAGTCTGACTCGATGGCGTATGGTTTGGGGGTGTACGGTTTAGGCTTCACCGTGATGGTTTTGGCTTCCCAGTCGGCTTGGAGGTCAGCGCCAAAATATACCATTTGCTCCAACGTCATTTCAATGTAGGGTCGTGAACCGATGGCACCGGTCAATTCCAGCGTCAGGCCGTTAGGCAGCGTGGGAGCTACCATGAGCAGCGCCGAAATATACTGACTGCTGACATCGCCCCGGATGCTTACTTTTGCTTCCGCAGAAGGGGTAAAGCCATTGATCTGTAATGGCGGATAGCCGTCGTTTTTTACATATGTGATGTCGGCCCCGAGCGTCCGTAGCGCATCCACGAGAATACCAATCGGGCGCTCGCACATGCGCGGTGTACCCGTCATAATCTTCTGCTGACCTGTCACCGCAAAATAGGCTGTCAGAAAACGCATGGTCGTTCCGGCGTCGAGCACGTCGGCGGTAGTGTCATCTGATTTGAGCAGACGAATCATGGTTTGCGTATCCCGCGCGGTCGAAAGATTACGCAACTCGCACTGAAAATCGGTTAGTGCATCGATGATCAGGGCGCGATTGCTTTCGCTCTTCGACGAAGCCAGCGGAATAGTAGCCCGGACGGGGCCGGTAGGGGTTGTAAGTTTGACGGCGTTCATTGCCGCAAAGATACACCAAAGATACACCATACGAGATCGTTACGCCAACTTAATAGGTTCGCAACACCTTCAGTCGGTGGTTTTTGTTGATCCGGACGTGCGGGTTACTCATCCAGTGGAACAAAAGTCCGCTTAAAATAAAGGCACCCGTAACAGGAAGTACGTTAGCATTCAACTGACGGTTGTTGACGACATCCGCGATCAGGTAGACACCACCAGCCAATGGGAAAATCGTCCCGGCAGCCGTAATGAATGGTATCCGCCGATGCAGCATAACTTTTTCCACCTCATCGAGCCGAAAGGTTACGGGTTCGTCCCGATTCATTACTTCATTAGCCATCAGGATCGTGAACGTACTATCCGTAACAGCATACAACTCCTCCCGAAATTTTTCGCCCCTTGCTTTGAAATGAAACTCGTCGCCTTCAAAAAAACGATACCTACGGAAACCGCCGAGGCTATGATTGGCATCCAGCGCCAGATAGCGGGAAGGACGGATAAGGGCTGAATAAGCCGTTCCCCTCCGCTGGAGAAGCTGCTCTGTTGTCAGTGTGTCGGTAGGCTGTGCGACAGAAAAATAACCTGAGAATAGCGCGATAAGAAAGACAAAAATGGAGCGGTGGGCGTTGCGTGACTTCATGTGCATGAAAATGGCGTTGTCTGATATAACGCAAAACATACCAATTTGGCCCAAATTTTAGCGAAGTTTAACCGGTTCGCCCGGTGTTCACTAATTTGCGGCATGATTACAGCCAATCAACTTCGTTCCTTCACGGAACAAATCTTTGTCGCCATCGGCTGCTCGGAAGCGGATGCTCGCCTGGCCGCTGATGTACTGGTAAGTGCTGACCTGCGTGGTGTCGACTCGCACGGTGTGGCCCGACTGCCGGGCTACGTTCGGCTTTATGATAACGGACGAATCAATCCCCAGCCTCACATTCGGATTGTTCACGAAACACCATCGACTGCTGTTGTAGACGGTGATCGGGGGCTTGGTCTGATCGTTGGTCCGTGGGCTATGCAGGTGGCTATCGAAAAAGCGCGCGTTGCCGGAACGGGTTGGGTCGCCGTGCGTAACTCGAATCACTTTGGCATAGCGGGCTACCATGCCCTGTTAGCCGCTGACCATGACATGATTGGGCAAGCTATGACCCACGCGGCTCCGCTGGTTGCGCCGACATTTTCGCTGGATAAACTGTTGGGTACAAATCCGATTGCGGTGGCCATCCCGGCGGCAACAGAACCAACTTTTTTAGCCGATTTTGCGTCAACGGCGGTTGCTTACGGTAAGCTGGAAATCCTACAGCGAAAAGGGCAGGATATTCCGCTGGGCTGGGCGCAGAACAGCGAAGGGCAACCGACAACCGATGCCAACGCCATTCGCAACGGCGGGGCCTTATTGCCACTTGGCACAGACCGCGAACACGGCAGCCACAAAGGTTACGGACTAGGAGCCGTTGTCGATATTTTTTCGGGGGTGCTGTCCGGAGCTAATTATGGTCCCTGGGTTCCTCCCTTTGCAACGGCTGGTTTTATGCAGGCGAACGAAGGGGTTGGGCAGGGAACTGGTCATTTCTTCGGCGCTATGCGCATCGACGCTTTCCGGCCTGCCGACGAGTTTAAAGCGCACATGGATACCTGGATACAACGTTTCCGGCAGGCAAAAGCCGTTGAAGGTCAGCGCGTATTGATTCCTGGCGATCCGGAGCGAATGATGGAAGCCGAGCGACTTGCTAACGGAATTCCGGTGCTGGAACCCGTTATCAAAAGTCTGGAAGAGTTAGGCGAACGGTTCGGTGTTCGTCTGTAGCTGAGTATGAGATTTTGATTCAATAAGCGATACGCCATATCTTGAAGACATGGCGTATCGTTGTGGATAATTCCAACGAAAGCCTAGGTGGTTATTTACCGGTAACGGCCTTCTTGAAGGCGCCGTCTGAGCCGAACAATAGCATCACACGCTTACTGTCGGCGGTTTTAACCAATACGACATAATCATTACTCTTTTTGTCCTGAGCGGCTTTTTCGATCGTTGCTCCGGCATAATTGGTCGTGATATAAGTCGTAATAGCAGCGGGTAAACTCGATGCATTAATCACCGTTACGGCTGGGCCTTGACCGGGTCTGTTGTGACGAACCGAATCGCCAGGCGCTGGTTTGGGGTGATGCGTCGAATCGCCGGGAGCGTGTTTAGGACGATGCGCTGAGTCGCCACGAGCGTGTCCCCCTTTGCCGTCAAATTCCTTGTCGAAAGAGCCATCCGCTTTAAAGGCCAGTAGCTTTACAGTGCTGTTCACCGTAATCATAACCAGGTAGCTACCTTCGGCGTTTTTCTTGGCTTCTTTGACGGTAGCTCCGGCATAATTTGCACTAATGTACGTTGTAATCGTAGCGGGAAGACTCGATACGTCTACGGTCGTCAGACTGCGAGGTCCGGCCGTCGTAGAACTAGGACCCGATCCCGAACGGGCAGAGGCAGTGGTCGTAGACGGGTCTACCGAGTTACGGTTGCAGGCGTTCAGACTTAATACGATAGCGGCAACGCAACTAAAAGCAAGCAGGGTTTTCATAAAAATAGGGTTGGTTTTGTTAGTTGATTAACAGACCTGAGAGCCAGCAACGGACCTTTCTGCTAATTCTATTGCCGATACGCGCTATGTATTTATACTGTTGCATCATCCTTAAAAAATGTTAAAAAAGCCCCAAAGAACGTATCTGAAGGGTGGCTAGATTAAAACAGGCTGAAACAATTAACCGTAAAAATCACTATTGACTCTACGGCTCTTGTTCATTCTCTTGTACGCTCGAGCGTCACTCGTTGCTCAGTACATAGAAAAATACATAGGGGTGAGGCTGTGATTCTTTTATCAGGTTAACAAATAGAAATGTCCAGCAGGGTAAGCCTGTCTGTATTTTCTGTCTTTTCCGGTGTCGTATTTGTACAATAGCATTTAAACTACTCATCTATTTTGTCCTTTCGGTAAACGGCAATATATTGTTCCATGAAACAAAAATCCACCGCAAAATTTCAATCGCAGACAATGAACGGTATGACTCAGTCGCAGGGTCAGCCAACAGCTAATTTCACCTTTGAGGATTACCAGACCGAGAGCTTTTTCGATGAAATGTTTGATGGCCAGTCCCAGGTCCGAGCGGGCTGCGCTCCTTTTCAGCAGCGCGTCGAACAGCTAAGCCGCGAGGATATTGTTGGCCGTCAACACGCGGCTGAGCGTGCTTTGATGAGCATGGGCATCACCTTCAATGTGTATTCAGAAGGAGAAGGTACAGAACGTATTATGCCCATCGATATCATTCCGCGCGTAATCGAATCGGCTGAATGGAATAAGCTGGAAGCCGGATTAATTCAGCGGATCAAGGCGCTGAATATGTTTCTTGATGATGTTTATAACGAACAACGCATCCTGAACGACGGCGTTGTACCGCGCGATCTGATCGAATCCAGTCAGTCTTTTCTGCAACCTTGCCTGGGTGTTCGTCCGCCGAAAGGAATCTGGTGCCACATTACCGGAACAGACCTTATTCGGGGCGACGACGGCGAGTTTATGGTGCTGGAAGATAACCTGCGTTGTCCATCGGGCGTATCGTACATGCTCGAAAATCGGGAGCTTTCGAAGCAAACGTTCCCCGAAGTGTTGACGCAGACCGGTGTTCGGCCTGTTTCGGATTATCCGATGCGGTTGCTCCAGATGCTTCAGTACATTGCCGACCGACCCAACCCCACGGTTGTTGTCCTGACGCCGGGTATTTACAATTCGGCTTACTTCGAGCATTCTTATCTGGCGCAGCAAATGGGCGTCGAGCTGGTGGAAGCGCGTGATCTGGTGGTATCGGGTGGCTACGTCAAGATGCGGACTACTAAAGGGTTCCAGATTGTTGATGTAATCTACCGGCGTATCGACGACACCTTTCTGGACCCGCAAGCGTTTAATCCTGATTCGATGATCGGCGTACCGGGTATCTTTGAGGTGTACAAAAAGGGTCGCGTAGCACTGGCGAATGCACCCGGCACGGGCGTTGCTGACGATAAAGTTATTTATGCTTACGTCCCCCGGATTATTCAATATTATCTGGGCGAGGAGCCGATCATTCCAAACGTCAAAACCTATATCTGTCGGGAGGAGGAAGACTGCAAATACGTACTGGAAAACATTGAACAGCTGGTTATAAAGGAAGCAAACGAAGCCGGTGGTTACGGGATGCTTATTGGCCCTAAAGCGACTCCTGAAGAGCACGAACTGTTCAGAAAGAAGATTCAGGACAACCCTCGAAACTACATTGCGCAACCAACCATTTCGCTCTCGCGGGTGCCGTGTATCGTTGGCGACCGTGCCGAGGGACGCCACGTTGACCTGCGCCCATACATCCTGTATGGCGATGGTGTCAACGTAATTCCGGGTGGTCTCACACGGGTAGCTTTACGCAAAGGTTCACTCGTCGTTAATTCCTCGCAGGGTGGGGGAGGCAAAGACACCTGGGTATTGTACTAAGCTGATCAAGCTGAAAAGCGAGTAGGGTGAAGAGAGAGGACCACGTCCTTGCTTTTCACCCTACTCGCTTTTCGCCTATCTTTATGGCTCGCTAATTCAACAGGTCTTGCTCGATTTAAGTATTATCATCGTCAATTACAAAACGCCGGAACTGATTCTGAACTGTCTGGCTTCGATTTACACCCACACCAAAAATGTCGAATTTGAGGTTATCATTGTTGATAATCAGTCGGGAGATGACAGTCAAAGCCGCATACAGGCGCATTATCCAATGGTTCGCTGGTTCAATATGGGTTATAATTCGGGTTTTGCGCGGGCGAATAATTACGGAATTGGTCAGGCAAAGGCGCGAAACGTTTTGCTCTTGAACTCGGATACGTTATTGATGGACAACGTACTGGCCCGTTGTGTAGGGGTGTTGGACGAACAACCTGATGTAGCCGCCGTAAGTGTCCTGCAACGCGGAGCCGACCGGCAGCTTCGCCCTAACCTGTACACGACTTTCGGCCAGATGCGACGGGCGTTTTACATCCTGCCTGCCGGAGCGTCGTTTCAGGATTGGCTTCAGCGACTTATTCCCGACCCTCACTTTACGGACCCCAATCAGGTAGAATGGCTTTCCGGGGCTTTCCTCATGACACGCCTTTCCACGATTGCCCGCGCTGGTGGGCTGGACGAAAACTTTTTCATGTACGGTGAGGACGTTGAGTGGGGCTATCGGTTAGGAAAACAAGGGCGGCTGCTGCTGCTTCAGGACGCCAGTTTTGTTCACCTCGAATACGGCAGCAGCGATGATAATCAACAACATGTGGTAACGCACATCAACCGGTTTAAACCGCAAATTCAGGTGTCGCAATTATTGTGGGTCCGCAAGCAATATGGTGTAGGAGCCTACCTCGTACTGATTCTTCACTATGTGTTCATGATTCCCGTTGTTTTCGCCTGGAAAGTTGCCGTCAATCTACGCGACCGGCGTTCGCCCTGGTCGGATTTAACGAACCAGCGGGCGTTTGCTCAGCAAGTTGGTATATTCCTGCGATTTTTCTGGAAAACCCTTTTCAATCAACGCGGCTTTTATAAAGTGTGACCCGATGCTGGCGTAGAAAAAAAATACGCTTGTGCAGTAGAACGGGCATTTTCTGCGTATAAAAGAAATATACTTTTATGACGAGAATTCGTTGTAAATGAAATGCGATAACTCTATGCGTTTAATTTATACAATTGGGCTGATTGCCTTCTCTATTGGGGCCATTTTGTGGCCAACTGTCAGTCAGGCTACGCACGTGCGGGCTGGCGAAATCACTACCCGACGATTACCCGGAGCTTCCCTGACGTATGAAATAACGCTAACGACTTATTTTGATGAAGTAACGGGTAAAGCAGCCGCCGATGATGCCGGCTCGTACGTCTTCTGCTTCGGCGACGGAACCCAGGCGGACGTAAGGCGAGCGGCTCGTCGCTACATCAACGGACGTACCTCATCCGTTAATACCTACATTACCACGCATACCTATGCGGGGCCAGCCACCTATACCATTGGGGTACAAATCGCGAACCGAAACAAAGGAACTGTAAACCTACCTCCGCCGGGCAGCTCTGACCAGCTTACCTTTTACGTGTCGACAACCATTCTGATTAACGCAGCCTTACAGGTCAACTCGACACCGGTGATGCTAAACCCACCACTGGATTCGGCGCGCGTTGGTCAGAAATTCTGCCACAATCCAGCCGCTTTCGACGCCGATGGTGACAGCTTGGCATATCGGCTCAGCAGACCTCAGGAAGGAATTGCAAACAGCTGCCGTAGCCGCTTTATTCCTGCTTATCTAGATCCTGCCAGTAATTTCAGTACGGCTAAAGAAGACGGTAGTTCACCACCTACCTTTAGCATCGACCCCCGAACGGGTGATCTGTGCTGGGATTCTCCCGGCCAAGCGGGGCAATTCAACTTTGCCTTTATTATCGAAGAATGGCGTAACGGCGTAAAGATCGGGGAGATCACGCGCGACATGCAGATTATTGTCATTGATCAGCCCAACAAACGACCCCTAATTGTAGGAACGGAGATCTGCGTGGAAGCCGGTACCTTGATTCAGCAGGCCATCACGGCCACCGACCCCGACGGACAGCGGGTTATTATTACTGGTTATGGAGGACCGCTCAATGTCAACAACGATGGCTTGCCATTACCAGTCGATCTACGCATTCCGCCCGAATTCGCCCGATTGGTCAATGGAGGGGTGGCCCAGGCTCAACCCGCTACGGCGACCTTTACCTGGCAAACTAACTGCAATCAGGCCCGAGCCGAGCCCTACGACATTACCCTCAAAGTCAACGATGTGCCCGGACGGGGGGCTGTTTCGCTGGTCTCCTTCGCCACCCTGCGCATCCGGCTCTACGCCCCTTCGGTCAAAAACCTCACTGCCCGGCCCACCGCTACCACTGCCGGACGGGCCATCCAGCTCAACTGGAGTGCCTACAGCTGCGGGCGCGTAACAACCCTCGGTGCAGGCAACGACACGACCCAGCTCATCATCTACCGCAAAGAAGGCTGTACACCCATCACTCCACAGCAGTGTGTGACGGGCTTGGCCCCCAGCTTTGGCTACCAGGAAATCGCCCGCATACCGTACACCGCTACCAGCTATATTGACACCAGTGCCTTACGTCGGGGAGTAAGCTACTCCTACCGCATCGTGGCCCGCAATCCCGGTATCGGCAACAACGGCGGCTTTAGCGTGGTCTCCACCGAAGCCTGTCTGGAACTGCCCCTGCTGGCACCGGTCATGACTCGAGTCACCGTCGACAGCACCGACACCCAACGAGGCCAGATTACCGTCCGCTGGACCCGCCCGCTGGGCCTGCAACCGGGCGATCTGGGCGCTCCTTACCAGTACCGCTTGCAGCGGGCCACTGGCCTAACGGGTACTGACTTTGTGACCGTAGCCACCATCAACACCAATCTGCAAGCGGGGCTGGCTGACACGGTCTACGTGGACAAAGGCAGCTCGACGAGTGCGTTGAACACAACGGCCAACGCCTACCGCTACCGGGTGGAGTTTTACTACACGGCTCCGGGCGGTGGGTTGACGCGGTTGGATGTGACCGAGGGCGCTTCGAGTGTGCGGCTGTCGGCGGCTCCGGCTCAGCGTCAGGTAACCTTGAGCTGGCAGGCGAGTGTACCTTGGAGCAATGACAATCAGGTGCATGATGTGTACCGGAGTCGGTCAGGCCCTAACGGCCCTTTCAACAAGATTGCCGAGGTGCGCGTTACTGGAGCGCAGAGCTATAACTTCACCGACACGGGTCCGGATACGTATCTGGTGGACGGCAATACGAGCCGGGTGTTGTCCGCTGACAGCAGCTACTGCTATCGCGTGATGACACGAGGGGCGTATGCCGACCCCAAGCTAGCTGGCATCCGATTCATCGAGAATTACAGCCAGATTCTCTGCGCCACGCCCACCGACACGACCCGGCCTTGCCCTCCCCAGCTAGGGCTGGATAGCCTGAACTGCGCCAGTCTAAGCCCCGAAAGCTTGTGCAACCAGACCAGCTTTACCAACAAGCTGCGCTGGACACCCACTAGCGGCCCCACCTGTGATCCAAATGTAGTAGGCTACAAGCTCTACTACGGTCGCTATGAGCAGGACACCCCCGCCGAGTTGGTGAGCATCCCTGCCCCAACGACTAGCTTCGAGCACAGCAGCCTGAGTACGGTGGCGGGTTGTTACTACGTGACGGCGGTGAGCCGCTCGGGGGTAGAGAGTTTACCCTCGAACCGGGTGTGCAATGATGCGTGTCCGTTGTTTGTGTTGCCCAATGTGTTCACGCCTAACGGCGACGGCAAGAACGATGTATTCGCGGCCTTGAGTTGCCCCCGGTTTGTGGAGAGCGTAGCCCTGGTGGTTTACAACCGGAATGGCAGCAAGGTCTACGAAGGCAGCAGTGCCAGCCTAGCCTGGAATGGCAAGTCGAGTGACGGCACGGACCTGCCGAGCGGGTTGTACTACTATCAGGTGAGTGTGCGGTATGCGGTGCTGGACCGTGCTGCGCCGGCGCAAGTTTTGAAAGGTTGGGTGCAAATCCTCCGCGAGGGCGTCAGTATGCGATAGATTCCATTTTAGTCCCTACAAATCAAACGACCTGCGTGATAACTCACGCAGGTCGTTTGATTTTATCTGAGTAAATCGTCGCTGTATTATTTCATGTTGTGATAAACTACCTGTACATCGTCATCTTCTTCAATGCGTTCGATGAGTTTTTCAACATCGGCAACTTCTTCGTCGGTCAGTTCCTTGTAATCGTTTGGAATCCGTTCGAATTCAGCCTGTTTGATCTCAAACCCTTTTTCTTCCAAAAATTTCTGGATCGCACCAAAAGCGGTGAACTCACCGTAGATAACAAACTGGTTTGTTTCTTCGTCAAATTCAATTTCGTCGCCCCCCACGTCAATGAGTTCCAGTTCGAGTTCTTCCTGATCAACGCCTTCTGCCGGAATCCGGAAAACAGACTTACGATCAAAGAGAAAGTCAAGCATTCCTTGAGTACCCAGGCTACCACCCAGTTTATTTAGGTAGCTGCGCACGTTAGCTACGGTGCGGTTGTGGTTGTCGGTCGCGGTTTCGATGACGAGCGCGATGCCATGAGGTGCATACGCTTCATACACGATTTCTTTATAATCCTCCTGCTCCTTCGACGAAGCCTTTTTGATGGCACGGTCTACGTTTTCTTTCGGCATGTTTGCCGCTTTCGCATTCTGGATAATGGCCCGCAGACGACCGTTGGTATCTGGATCAGGACCAGCACTTTTAACGGCGATTACAATATCTTTTCCGATGCGGGTGAAGGTCTTTGCCATCTGACCCCACCGCTTCATTTTACGCGCCTTTCGGTATTCAAACGCTCTTCCCATTGTTGATTGATAGTTTATGAGTTTATGGTTTCAACACTGCGGTCTGTTGGTTTTCCAATTAGTCAATGAACCATACAGATGCTCCGTGAAACGCTATAAACGGTATTTATTGCTCTATTACTTCCGAATTTAACACAGGAACATCAACCTGTCCGCGCAGCAAATCGTCGAACGTCTCGCGCTGGCGAATCAAATAAGGAGTTCCGTCATAAACCAGTACTTCGGCTGGCCGAAAGCGGGCGTTGTAATTCGAAGCCATGCTAAAGCCGTAAGCACCGGCATTTTCGAATGACAGCACGTCGCCGGGGCGAACTTCAGGGAGTGGTCGGTCGGTAGCGAACGTATCTGTCTCGCAGATATACCCAACGACGTTATACGTCTTTTCGGCTCCTAGTGGGTTCGAAACATTTTTGATGTCGTGATAAGCGTCGTACATCATGGGCCGAATCAGGTGGTTCAGACCGGAATCGACGGCTGCGAACGTCCGTGATGGGTTTTCTTTGACAAGATTAGTCCGTACCAGCAAATGCCCGCATTCGCTGACCAGAAACTTGCCCGGTTCAAACCACAGCTCCAATTCCCGACCGTATTGCTGACAAAAGCGCTGAAACGTTTCCGAAACCTTCTGGCCCAGATCCGCAATGTCGGTAACGTGATCGCCTTCCTTATAGGCCACTTTGAAGCCGCTACCAAAGTCGATGAACGTCAGGTCTGGATAATCGCTCGCTAAGTCGAATAAGATCTCGGCCCCCCGCAAAAACGCGTTGGCATTCTTAAAGTCCGATCCGGTATGAACGTGCAAGCCGTTGACGGACAGGTGATACTGCTCAACGAGTGCCCGGATTTCAGGCCGTTGCAGAATCGAGATACCAAACTTGGAATCAGCATGGCCGGTTGAAATCTTGATGTTGCCTCCCTCGGCAATATGCGGATTGATGCGGATACTGACGTGCACGGTACTGCCATACGTTTTACCGACCCATTCCAGCAACGGCAAGCTATCGACGTTGAGCTGCAAACCCAGCTCAACCGCTTCGCGAATTTCCTCAAACGACACACCACTGGGCGTAAACATAATCTGGCCCGGCTCAAAACCTGCCAGCAAACCCATGCGTGCTTCGTTGACCGACACGGAATCCATCTCAACGCCTTGTTGGCGCATTAGCTTCAGGATCGACAGATTCGTCAGGGCTTTGGCCGCATACTTTATTTTTAAGTTAACCCCGGAAAATGACGACCGAAGTAAGCTTATTTTTTCGATAATTTTGTTAGCATCGTATACGTACAAAGGCAAGCCGAATTGGTCGGCAATGGCCAGTACATCAACGCCCTGAATCTGATAGTTGCGGTCTTTTAATTGCATGGTTTTCGTAAACGAACCGCAAAATTACGCCATCTTTCTACTATGTACAACATGCGGCACCTACTCTTGTGGATACTGTTTGTCAACCCGTTGGTAATGGTCGGGTCGTCGGCGCAGGCATCTACGCCCGGTAATAAACGTTTAGCCAGTTTAATCAGTAATTATTCCGGCAGACAAGCGTCTTTTATCGACCACCTGCTCACCGCACGGGTGGACCTCGGCAACGAACACGCGTAAGCTCCGGCAACAAAGGGCAGAACGGTGAGCCTGCCCTCCCCGAACCCGTATCAAATCCAAAGCCAGTAGCCATAACTGATGGGCCAATGGGCTTTGGGTTCCGGCGAAAGAAACTCCTTATCCGCCAGCGCGACCGGCATTGACCCGCTTCTTAACGACCCGCTATTTCCAACGGATACGGCTTGTAGCCAATGCGTTGAAATAAACCAGTTGATTCAGGATTTAGGCTATCAGGCAGGGTAGGCTGACGCGAAAAAATGCTTTGGCGTCTAAAGAGAATGTCCTGAACCCGTTTATGAATCTTCAAAAATTTCCTGATTACAATACGCTCTCACAGCGGACCGCCGAACAGATGGCTGCTGTCATTAATCGTAAGCCCGACGCATTAATTTGTGTGGCATCGGGCGACACACCCACTGAAACCTATCGCCGGTTTGTAGCGCTGGTTCAGGCCGGAAAAGTCGATAGTAGCCGATGCTCCTTTGTTGGTCTTGATGAATGGGTTGGCTTTGGGCCGGAAGATGTCGGAAGCTGCTCCCATTCGCTATACCGTGACTTGTTCACTCCCTTAAACCTTCGACCCGATCAAATTTACGTTTTCAACGCCAAATCGACTGACTTACAAGCTGAATGCACTCGCATCGATGCCGTCATTCGGAAGTGGGGTGGGCTGGATCTGCTGCTCGTTGGGATGGGTATGAACGGTCATATCGCACTAAATGAACCCGGTACGCCCTTCAATCTCGGTTGTCACGTTGCCGAACTGGCCGAAAGCACAAAGACCGTTGGACAAAAATATTTCGATCAAGAAACCCAACTGACCAAAGGTATTACGACTGGTCTCCGTCATCTGGCCGAAGCGCGCGCGGTTATTCTAATCGTTAGCGGTGAAAAAAAAGCACCCATGCTGCGTCAGGCATTGACTGGACCCATCACGGAAGAAGTCCCGGCCAGTATTGTTCAGACGCGGACGGATGCGTGCGTTTGGGTCGATGAAGACGCCGGGCGTTTGCTGGTGTAGGTAAACGGCGGGGTGGATAGGAGCGGGGCCAGTCGTGCGGTCCGCGTTGTGGGATGGGTTGGCATTGTTCGTTATTCGTTGTATGTTCAGCAACGAATGACAACCTGTGCGTCCTATGACAATTGATACGTCTGCTTCATCCTCCCGCCGTACCGAAGTGCTGGCCGGTATATCAACCTTTTTGGCAACGATGTATATCATCGTTGTTAACCCATCCATCCTGAGTCAGGCCGGTTTGCCGTTTAGTGGTGTGCTGACGGCTACTATATTGCTTTCTTTTTTTTGTAGCCTGATGATGGGGCTTTACGCCCGGAATCCGATTGTGGTAGCGCCGGGTATGGGCCTCAACGCATTCTTTACGTTCACAGCGGTCAAAGGAATGGGCATCCAGCCTGAAGTTGCGCTGGGGGCTGTTTTTTGGGCGGGTATCCTGTTCCTGATTATGTCGCTGCTCAATGTCCGGTCAGCGATTGTCCATATTATTCCGTTACCCATCCGATACGCCGTTTCGGCAGGAATCGGTCTATTCATCACGCTGATTGGCTTCGAGAATGCCCGGTTCATTATCGCCAACCCGGCTACGTTGGTCGGCATTGCTCACTTGACCGATCCGATTGTCTTGACGTTTATCGTTGGCTTGTTACTGACAAGTGTGTTGGTCGTGCGTGACGTACCGGGTGGCATTATTATTGGCATCATCGTTACGACCCTGGCGGCATGGCCCATTGGTCGGTACTGGGGCGATGCATCGGCCATTAACTTTGGGCAAAAAACGCTGGTCAATTTTCAGGGTGTGTGGGCTGCGCCGGACTTCTCGTTGCTGGGAAAACTGGACCTGAAAAACTCACTGACATGGTCGTTATGGCCGATTATTTTTGCCTTTGCCTTTACGGATCTGTTCGACAGCCTATCTACGTTCGTGGGGGTTGCCGAAGCGGGTGGTTTACAGGATGAGAACGGCCAACCCCGAAATTTGAACCGCTCCTTGCTGACCGATGCCGTGTCAACAACGCTGGCGGGGATAGTTGGCACCAGCCCCGGTACGGCTTATATCGAATCAGCGGTGGGTATCGCGCAGGGAGGTCGCACCGGGCTAACGGCCATTGTAGCGGGCAGTTGTTTTCTGCCCTTTCTGTTCCTATCACCGTTGTTGTCCGTTATTCCATCCATTGCAACGGCTCCGGCGCTGGTCTTGGTTGGGGCTTTTATGATGAAGCCGGTTGTTCGCATCGACTGGGGACAGTTGGACGACGCTCTGCCTGCTTTTCTGGCGCTAGTGCTGATTCCGTTTAGTTATTCGATCACGCAGGGGCTGGTCTGGGGCTTTCTGTCGTGGACAGTTATCAAATTAGCCGTTGGGAAAAGTCGGGAGGTGCCGATCGGGTTACTGATTGTGGATGCGTTTTGTATACTAGCGCTGATTGCAGGGCATTAGCCATAAACGAGTTTGGCCCGTACGGATCAACGGTTGCGCTGATGCATACGGGCCAAACTAATTAAACTGATCGACTTAGGCGTTAGCTGGGGTGCAGAACTCTTCCAGTGCCATTTCGAGGTGTTGAGCAATCATCTGCGCCGAACGACCTTCGATGTGGTGCCGCTCGATGAAATGGACTAACTCACCATCTTTGAAAATGCCGATTGCTGGCGACGATGGAGGATAGGGTAGCAGGAACTCCCGCATCTGAGCCGTAGCTTCTAAATCGCCACCGGCAAAAACCGTCACCATTTTGTCTGGCTTGACAGGGCTAGCCGCTAATGCTGCCTTAACACCCGGACGAGCCGCACCCGCTGCGCAGCCACAAACCGAATTGACAACAACCAGTGTTGTGCCCTGGGCATTTTCCATGGTGTTTACCACGTCTTCAGCAGTGGTCAACTCTTCGAACCCAACGCTCGTCAGGTCTTCCCGCATTGGGATAAGCAAATGTGGAGGATACATGATTTAAAGTTGAAAAAGTTTATTGTATACAGTTTTTAGTTCGGACCGAGCTTACATGAAGCCTAACTCTAGCTTAGCCACTTCTGACATCAGTTCAGTCGAATAGGGAGGGTCGAAGGTTAATTCGACGCTTACATCGTTGACGCCTTCGATGGCCCGCACTTTCTCTTCGATTTCGGCTGGAATCGAACCCGCTGATGGGCAGGAGGGCGAGGTCAGTGTCATCAAAATATAAACGTTGTTGACCGGAAATATTTTGATGTCGTAAATAAGCCCCAGTTCGTACACGTCAACCGGGATTTCGGGGTCATACACGCCTTTCAGCGCTAGTATGACCTGTTCTTTGAGTTCTTCGTCCGTCATTGTCAAAAGACGTTAGCGCGTAAAGTTATAATCTTCGAATTAGTTTAAGCTACCTGACCCGCGTAAGAGCGGCCATACGCTTTCATGCGTTCGATCATAGACGCCAGACCACCCGCCCGGAGTGAGGTGATCAGGTTACCCATGCCGACCCTTGGAATAAAGTAAAGATCGGCATTGGCAATGTCTTCCGGCTTTTCGCCCGACAATACACGAATCAACAAGCCAACCAATCCTTTCGAAATCTGAGCGGTTTGTTCACTGTCGCCGTAGAAGTACAGCCGATCACCTTTCAATTCGGCGTCAACCCATACCTTCGACTGACAACCCATGATTCGGTTCTCGTCAATTTTTTTGCTTTCGGGCATGGGAGGCAGCTTTTTGCCCAGATCAATGATGTATTGAGTCTTGTCGAGCTGATCGTCAAATAGATCAAACTCGTCAATAATTTCGTCCTGCTTTTCGTTGATTGTCATGCTATTATAACATCATTTTCTGTACCCGACGCAAGCCTTGCACGAGCCGGTCAACCTCATCTCTGGTGTTATAAACCGCAAACGACGCCCGCGTAGTTCCGGCTATACCGAAACGTTGCATCAGAGGCTGCGTGCAGTGGTGACCCGTCCGGACGGCAATGCCCTGCTGGTCCAGAATGACGCCCGTATCCTGGTGGTGAATCCCATCCATCACGAAGGATATAACGCCAATTTTGTGCTTCGCCTGACCGATGATGCGCAGACCGTCAAGTTCTGTCAACTGCTCGGTTGCGTACTGAAGCAAATCGTTTTCGTGCGCGGCAATATTTTCTTTCCCCAAGCCAGCCATGTATTCGAACGCGGCTTTCACCGCAACAACATCGGCTATATTGGGCGTACCCGCTTCGAATTTATAAGGAATCTCATTGTAAGTCGTCTTGGCGAACGTGACTTCCTTGATCATCTCGCCCCCGCCCCGGTAAGGCGGCATGGCATCGAGAATCTCTTTTTTACCGTACAAAACGCCCATGCCCGTCGGACCGTACAGCTTGTGCGCCGAAAGAACGTAAAAATCAGCGTCGAGCGCCTGCACATCGATGTCGAGGTGAGAACTAGCCTGAGCACCGTCGATTAACACAACGGCACCAACTTCGTGGGCTTTATCAATAATCGTTTTTACCGGGTTGATCGTACCTAATGAATTCGATACGTGTACGCAGGAAACGAATTTCGTCCGTTCTGACAGCAGTTTTTCGTACTCATCAATCAGGAGTTCGCCGTTGTCGTCGACCGGAATGACTTTGAGTACGCAACCTTTCTCTTCGCAGAGCATTTGCCAAGGAACAATGTTGGAATGGTGTTCCATGGTCGAGATAACGATCTCGTCGCCCTCCTTCAAAAAACGCCGTCCGTAGGTCTGTGCTACCAGATTGATACCATCGGTAGTACCGTAGGTAAAAATAATTTCCTGCCAGTGTTTCGCGTTCAGAAACTCCTGAACGGCCCGGCGGGAGGCTTCAAAAGCAGCTGTAGCCTGCTCGGCCAGGTGGTGAATACCCCGGTGAATATTGGCGTTGTATCCTTCGTAATAGCGCGTTAGGGCATGAATCACCGCCAGCGGCTTCTGATTGGTAGCCGCATTGTCGAGATAAACCAATGGCCGACCGTTAACCTGCTGATCGAGCACCGGAAAGTCCCGGCGAATTTGTTGAATATCAAGAGTAGTTTCTATAGCCGATTGCATGGGATAGGCGCAATAATTCAGGTGAGTAGATCACAACTCGAATAGGGAGTCATAGTGAAAACGCAAATAAAGGGTGATTAGGTTCGGGAACAGCCTCTTAGAATTGGATATCGTGCTGGAGCATTTATACAGAATAGGTTTACTCTACGCCCTGCAAAGCAGCCATAGGAAACACTTATTTGATAAAGCGGATCGTTAGGGGATATCGGTAGTATTCACCATTATTCGCTTTAATAGCGGCAATCAGCGTAAAAATAAGCCATACGGCTCCTACCAGCCAGATCAAGAATATACCGATCAGAAGGAACACCAAAATAACCGATATAGCCGCAGCCAAGGCCATCGTTATGTTAAAGTTGACAGCTTCTTTACCGTGGAAGTCGACAAAGGCAGATTTTTCTTTCTGAATCCGCCAGATCACCAGCGGAAGCACAATGCTACCGATCACAACAAGGGAGCCAGGCAGAGCGCTTAGATGAGTAAGCATGGCCCACAACCGGGCGTCGGACTCACTGAACGGTACGGGCGATAAAGGCGGAGTTGGGGGGCGGTTCTCCATGACGCAACATGATTTATTTCGGATTGATGATCTGAGCTAAATTTTTGACTGAAAGCGTGTTATCGCAATCAACTAACCGAATGGAGCAACTGTTTTCTTTTATTCAGACCATCCAGCCACTCTCCGATTCCTTACGAATGGCGTTGGCCTCGATGCTTCGACGGGAAGAACTTCCCCGCAAACATTGGCTGCTTCAACCGGGTCAGGTATCAGATCGTCTTTACTTTATCGAACGGGGTGTTGTTAGAGAATACTATTTAAAAGCCGCTTCCTTGCAAAGGGATGGGCGGGAGGTAACATCGTGGTTCATGCGGGAGGGCGACTTCATCGTATCAATTGTGAGCTTTTATACGCGTCAGCCGGCCCGCGAATACGTCGAGCTGTTGGAAGACAGTATTTTGTGGTCTATCTCGTACGCACAACTTCAACAGCTTTATCGTGATTTTCCGGAGTTCAACAGCGTCGGTAGGCTGATCACCGAACGATACTACGTGCAGAGCGAACTACGCACCCAAAACCTGCGAATGCAAACCGCCCCTGAACGTTACGGGCAATTGCTGACAGACTTTCCGGCTATTTTTCAGCGTGTTCCGCTTAAATACATCGCGTCACACCTTGGTATTTCGCCCGAAACGCTAAGTCGTCTACGAGCCCGCCGAAATTGATATTTATCAATGTTTAGCGGTAAAGGATCGTGTTGCTTTGGGGATCAATTTACTAAACCTCAATGCGCTATGCTACCGATTATCTTTGCCGTTTTCGCTTTTTGTTTCATCCTCGAACGTTTGATTCCGGGCTGGAAACTGCCTGCCGTTCCGACCTGGACGATTCGCGTGTTGGCCATCAATTTTGTGCAATTGGTTGTCGTCGTGGTTGCTGGATTTACGTGGGAGAAATGGCTGTCGGCTTACTCAGTTCTGCATCTTTCCGACTACGTTAACAACGTTGGTGGTGGGATAATAGCGTACGTTATTGCCACGTTTGTCTTCTATTGGTGGCACCGTTGGCGGCACACAGTCGATTTTCTGTGGACGCACTTTCATCAGATTCACCACAGTCCGCAGCGGCTGGAAGTCATCACCTCGTTTTACAAACATCCGCTCGAAATGACCGTCAATTCCATTATTGGCAGTTTACTGGTTTATACACTGCTCGGATTGAGTGCCGAAGCCGGGGCCATTTATACGCTCTGTACGGCGCTGGGCGAGTTTTTTTACCACACTAACGTAAAGACGCCCCAATGGATTGGCTATATTTTTCAGCGGCCCGAAATGCACCGAATTCATCACGAATACGAGAAACACACCAGCAACTACGGCGACATTGTCTGGTGGGACATGCTCTTCGGAACCTATCAGAATCCTAAAGAATTTAAATCGACTTGTGGTTTCGATGAAGAAAAAGAACTGCGGCTAGGTGATATGCTTCAGTTCAAAGACGTTCATCGGGAGTGAGAAATAGAAGTTCGTGGTGTCGGTTTCTCAAAACCGACCCTTGGCGTCAGCAATTTGTGTCGGTTTTAAGAAACCGACACCACTTAGAAGGACATCAGATTGGAGCAAGTTCAACATTCCGGACAATACTGTTTTGAGAAACTGACACCACGAGCGCAACCGCTGATACAAGCCGTATTGATCTGGGTGAAATCATCCTGCGTGATCAAGTTGTACCCTATTTTAAGCGATAAAAAGGTATCTAACCAGTACTGATTGTTTTAGATTAAGGTACTGGTTAACAGATAGTTGATTATGAAAGTAAATGAGAATCTGCGGCACTATCTAGCCTCGTTTGGGGTTATATAGATAGCTAACCAACCAACGTTATGTACTGTATCAAATGTGGTAATCTCATCCCCGAAGCGCGGCTCAAAGCCCTTCCAACGGCTAAGACGTGTGTGCACTGTTCGCAGGCTCAGCGAGTCGCTGGATTTCCGCTTATTACGGGTAAGACAGAGTATTCGGCCATTCAGATCATGTCGCAGGCCGATGCCCAGCAGTTGCATAAGATGGGAGCCAGACGCGGTACGGGTGCCTCCACGTACATGAAGCGGGAGAAACGGACCTAGTTCCGCTTGTCTCACGCATGCCAACACGCGTACCTCAACCTTGGCAGGTTATTCCTATACATGAATCAGCGGAGGGTGGTGTCGGTTGTGGTGTCAGGTACGAATATCTGACACCACAACCGACACCACCCTCCGCTGATAAAAAGTAAAAGGCAGGTTTAGGTCAATTCAACGACCCAGTCGTCCTGCTCGACTACAATACCTTCTTTTAGCACAATCTTACTGATTTTACCAGCTTTAGGCGCGGCTACGATACTTTCCATCTTCATCGCTTCGATCACGAAAAGTGGTTGGTTTTTCTTTACCTCATCACCTTCCTTCACCAAAATTCGGGTTAACCGACCTTGCAACGGAGCGCCAACATCGCCTTCTTTGCCAACCTTGGCGTTCATCGCCTTTTCAACCTTCGATGATTTATCCCGAACCTGAACCTGGCGGCTCTGACCGTTCAACTCGAAGGTAATCGTGCGCATCCCAAACTCATCGGGTTCGGACTTGAACAGCAGTCGGACGAGGATGTTTTTCCCTTCTTCAATGTTGATCAGAATCTCTTCGTTTTCCTTTAGTCCGTAAAAGAAGGCCGGAGTCGGAATGATGCTTACATCGCCGTATTGTTCGTTGGCTTTGTAATATTCATCGTACACCTTCGCATACATCTGGTAGGACAGGTAGTCCTCAAAACCGCTGTTGTGCGGGTATTTTTTCTGAAACTCTGCGAAGTCAGCGTCGAAGTCGATGGGTTTGAGGTGTTCGTTTGGGCGGCCAGTGATCGGCTCTTCGCCTTTAAGAATTACCTGCTGAACGTCTTCGGGAAATCCACCGACGGGCTGCCCCAAAATACCTTTCATCAGCTCTTTAACCGATTCCGGGAACGACAGCGAATCTCCTTTTTTGAGAACATCGTCCGCTGTTAAGTTGTTGGCAGTCATGAAGATGGCCATATCGCCTACGACTTTCGATGAAGGCGTTACTTTGACGATGTCACCGAACAGCTGATTGGCGACGGAGTAGTTTTTCTTGAGCGTTTCGAATTTGTCACCCAAACCCGTAGCAATCGCCTGAGGTCTCAAGTTTGAGTACTGGCCACCCGGAATCTCGTTGTCGTAGACCTCCGCGCTGCCCGCTTTCATGCCCGATTCAAACGGATAGTAATATTCACGAACGTCTTCCCAGTAGTTCGAATAAGCGTTCAATGAAGCCAGATTTGAGGGGCATTCCCGCTCGTGTCCCTGCATCATGGCGACAACCGAGTTGAAGTTCGGTTGCGAAGTCAGACCCGACAACGCACCGAGGGCACAGTCAACGATGTCAACACCCGCGTCGATGGCTTTGAGATACGTAGCGGCCTGAATCCCTGCCGTATCGTGCGTATGCAGATGAACTGGGATACTTACGGCTTGCTTCAACTCACGAACCAGCACGTCAGCCGCTAACGGTTTCAGCAGACCGGCCATGTCTTTGATGGCGAGCATGTGCGCACCTTCATCTTCGAGCTGGCGGGCTAAATCCAGGTAGTATTGAAGGTTATACTTCTTGTGCTTGTTGGGATCAAGCATATCGCCTGTATAGCAGATAGCCGCTTCACAGATCGCATCAGTCCGTTCGCGAACAGCCCGCATACTGACTTTCATCGCTTCGACCCAGTTGAGCGAGTCGAAAATACGAAAAACATCAATGCCTGTTTCCCATGATTTTTCAACGAATTTTTCGATCAGGTTGTCCGGGTAAGCAGAATAGCCGACGGCGTTGGAGCCACGGAACAGCATTTGCAGCAGCATGTTTGGCATGGCTTCGCGCAGAGCGGCCAACCGCTTCCAGGGGCTTTCGTAGAGGAAGCGCATGGCCACATCAAATGTAGCGCCCCCCCAAACTTCCATTGAGAACAGTTCGGGATGACTTTTCGCAAATCCTTCGGCTACTTTTTGCAAATCCTGCGTCCGAACGCGCGTAGCCAGCAATGACTGGTGTCCATCGCGGAAGGTCGTATCCGTATACAGAACGCACTTCTGATCGAGTACCCACTTCGAGAAATCGTCGCGTCCTAACTCCTTCATCCGGTTACGGCTACCATTAGGGAAAGGAGCATATTGGTCAAATGTCGGTACAACAGGCGTTCTGAATACTTTGGAGTCGTCCTTTTTTTTGACTTCCGGATTACCGTTTACGATCACATCGGCGAGGTAGTTGAGAACCCGTGTCGAACGATCCTGCGGTTTACGAAAGTTAAACAGTTCGGGGTGACTTTCAATAAATGATACCCTGGCTTCACCCCGTTGAAAAATGGGATGGCTCATGACATTCAGCAAGAAGCCGATGTTCGTTTTAACGCCCCGAATCCGGAATTCCAGCAGTGCCCGCGTCAGCCGTTGGGTAGCTCCCTTGAGCGTCCGTCCCCGCGCCGATACTTTCACGATCATCGAATCGAAATAAGGCGAGATTTTCATCCCCGCGTAGCTGCTGCCTTCGTCAAGGCGAATACCAAAACCAGCGGCATTCCGGTACGCGATTATTGTTCCAAAATCAGGCTTGAAGCCGTTGGTTGGATCTTCGGTTGTGATACGGCACTGAATAGCGAAGCCGTTGAGCGGAATTTCGTCCTGGTGGTGGATGTAAATCCCGTTGTCGGACAGCTTATAGCCCATCGCAATCAGAAGCTGGGTTCTGACGATGTCGATACCCGTTACTTCTTCCGTTATGGTATGCTCAACCTGAATCCGGGGGTTAACTTCGATAAAGTAGATATTCTCGTTTTTATCGACCAAAAACTCCACTGTGCCTGCGTTGGAGTAATTAACGGCTCGACCCAACTGAATCGCGTAGTCATAAAGCTTTTGCTTTGTTTCCTGACGCAGCCCGAACGAGGGAGCTACCTCGACAACCTTCTGAAACCGCCGTTGTACCGAACAGTCACGTTCGTACAGGTGGACGATGTTGCCGTGCTGATCCCCAAGAAGCTGAACTTCAATGTGTTTTGGGTCTTCAATAAATTTTTCGAGAAAGATAGTATCGTCCCCAAAAGCATTCCGGGCTTCGTTTTTTGCTTCGGTAAATGCTTTTTCAAACTCTTCGGCCTGACGCACCACCCGCATCCCGCGTCCACCGCCCCCGGCAGCGGCTTTTACCATGATTGGAAAGCCAATTCGCTCGGCCTCGGACAAGGCAAATTCGGGTGTCATGTTTTCTTCCCGTGAGTCGGGAATAAGCGGAACCCCTGCCTTGGTTGCCAGATTTTTGGCCCGAACCTTATCACCCAGCGCGTCCATCGCTTCGGGCGATGGTCCAACAAAGATGATGTCCTCTTCGCGGCAACGTCGGGCTAGTTTTACGTTTTCAGACAAAAAACCATAGCCTGGGTGGATGGCATCGATCTTATGATGTTTGGCCAGCAGAATAATGCCTTCGACATCAAGATAAGGCTTCAATGGATCCTCGTCGCGGCCGATCTGGTAAGCTTCATCGGCTTTGTAACGATGGAGTGAATAACGGTCTTCGTAAGTGTAAACGGCAACAGTCGTGATGCCTAACTCGGTAGCGGCCCGCATGATACGGATTGCAATTTCACCGCGGTTGGCGACTAACAGACGTTTGATGGGACGGATGTATTCCTTCATAATTCTCAACAAAAACAGCTTCAGGCTATGCAATTGTCAAATGACAAAGCAAGATTGTTGAAAATTCTGGAAAACCAGCCATTCCCAATAGGATTATCAGATAAGATGGACTTTTCAGGAACAGAATCGATTGGTTGCAACCTATCAGGAGAATCAATGCGGAGCGTACTTGACCGTTTCTCTGCCAGCCCAGTACGCCACTAAGCCCACACCCACTTTATTGATAAGGTCGGCTATGGAAAAGGTGATGTGAATCCAGTTTGTATCAATTGCAAAGACGGTCAGAATATAACCAATCGGATAAACGCCCCAGAACGTAACGGTAGTTAGTGCCATTAACCGATAAGCCTGCTGTTCTTTAGGTAAAGCACGATCTGCGTATTGTTTCCAAAGCTTGTACAGCGTAAACGGAATGATGATGTAACCCACCGTTGAAACCGCTCCCCAGATGAGTTTGGGGCCAGCCAAGACTTCGTTGTCAAATCCGACCTGCTGTTCACCGATGTAGCCAGTCAGGATCATAAAGAAATCAGCCAGTAGCATGATCGCTAGCGGACGTTTGATTTCATGCAGCTTAACCCGCAGGAATGATACCATTTTCAGAAGCAGCAACGGCGTTGTCACAGCCCAATCCATGTATCGGTACTGCCCAATGGCGTTGTAGGATTCCCGCATGAGCGTCTGCCGATTGTCCGCATCAGCTAGGGTCGCCAATTCGGCCAGCATATCACGATAATAGGACTGAATGAGAAAGTAGGAGATGCCAGCCACGGCTGCGATGATGGTCGTCAGGGCTTGGGTACTTTTGTGCTTGGGACTAACACTTGTACGCGAGAGTAGGGCAAAGAGGAAATTTCCCAGAAAAGCGTACATGGCCACGACGAGGAAAAAATAGGTGACCATTGGAAGCAATCCAACGACGCCCGCCGTTGGAATGAAAGTATCGGATAGCTTCATAAAAAAAACAGTGCTGCTGAATGATATTAACTCATTCAGCAGCACTGTTACAGTTAAAATATTATTAAAAAGCAGACTTAGTTTTGCTTGGGTAGTGCCGCTTTAGCCTGTGTCATTTCAGTTTGTGCTTTCGCAACCAATTTTTGAGCGTAATCTTTCAAGGTAGCGTTTTTGCCGTATTGAAGATAGGTATTGGCCATATCGATAGCATCCTGCCGATGATCAAGCAGCACAGTGACAAAGTTTTTATCAAAATTGCCAGTTAGTTTATCATCCGCGCCACCCTGTTGTAATTTCAGCGCCATAGCCTGAATGTTCCGGCCCTGTTGCTGGGTAAAAGCCTGATTGGGGCGCGATGGCTTAACTTGTTTCAGTGTTTCATCCAACAGTGCTGCATCGCTCTGAGCAACCGTCAGTAGGCTCTGTGCCATTTGTTTCAATGACGAGTCAGCACCATTCTGAATTTCCTGCTTCAATAAGTCCTGTTCACCCTGCGTATGAATTTTTGCCTGGAAAGCATAATCGAAATCAGGGTCGCCGGTAGCTTGAAGTTTTTTTAGCTTTTCCATCATTTGCTGCATAGGCAATAGCAGTTGAGCTTTAGACGGATCAGAAGCTGTTCTTGCTGCGCCGGTACTCGTGCTCGTTGTACCGGTAGTTGCCTGAGCGCAGGCGACAAGTGCGCTGCCTGAGAGCGATACGGCCAGCAGCCAAACGAAAATATTGGTATTGAGGGTTTTCATGGTGTAATGAGTTAACAAGTACTTTACGATAGTTAAGGAAGACAGCCAATTTAGCTCGCTTCCTACTTAAGACAAACGAGGCTAAAAATGGTTTAATGTGCTTCGTGTACCCTTAGACAAAATTCTTCGTGGTTGGTAACGCAACTGGTTCGCTGTTGTCTGGAAGCACAACGTTCAGGGTAGGCCAGCGTTCGTGCAGTAAAGCGGCCAGTGCGCGCATACCCCATTCTTCGCTTCGGTAATGTCCGACCGCAATAACCGCCATACCGGTATCGTCAACAGCCTTCTGCGCTGGCTTTCTGTATTGACCAGTCAGGTAGAGACTTGCTCCCCGCTCATGGGCTTCACGAACTAAGGCATCATTCATCGCGCCGACCACAGCAATACGACCAATTGTATGCTGTCCGGTCTGGCAGCGTCCGGCCTCGGCTCGGTCATAACCACCGAACATAGTACTCACTTCACGAAGTACTGCGTCAAACTCCTGCTCAACTCTGTCAAACAGCATACCAATAGCCCGTTTGGGTAATAACTCGCCGGTGTCGGTAGTGTCCTGTTTGTAGCCAAGTGGTTCGGGCGTTCCAAGGCTGTTCATCAGATTGGCCAGCAAGGTGTTATAGCCCATCGTCAGCGCTTCGTCGAATGGCAGATGATGGTAAACAATGCCCACATCTGGCGGTAGTTTAGTGCGGTCAAGCTGCCAGGGTCGATGAAGCCACAAGGCATCAAGCTTGTTTTCTTCGAGCCATTTGGGCAACGCAGGCCACGGCTCCAGAGCAAGTCCCAGGCGGGAAATAGGTCGGTCAGAGTGGTGGTAAATTCCACCTTGCTCACGATTTAAATAGCGATCCGTGGCTAGCTCATTTTGCAAAAAATCGGCTAATTCACGTAAGCTAAGCAGTTGATTGGTCATACCCATTGAACCGGTTCTGTGCGCTGTAAACCAGAGTTTACGGCGTGCCGGCTAAAAATAAATAACAGACTATCAGCTATATAAACTGAGATTTAGGATTCATGTTTATTATTTTATTGAACCGCTTACTCAAACCTGTTTGATTTTTTTGAAAATAAAATTGTAGGTTTGTAGTCCTAAATGCGTCCGCGCTGGCGGTCCAACAAAGCCCATGAAGTTCCTCGGATAAGACCCTACGCGGGTTTCCCTTCTTCACTTATTGCCTGCCGCCCAACTGGGCCGCTATCCCTTTTTCACATCATTCATTTGCGTCGGTAGTCGTCGGACTATACGCCATTCTTCTATTCTAATGACCAGATTCTTTCGGTTATTTCTGGCTGCATTGCGCGGTACAGAAACTAACTTCACATCCGGCAGTATTAATAGGGCTATCTTTCTGCTTTCCGTTCCGATGATCCTGGAAATGGTCATGGAATCGCTGTTTGCCATAGTCGATGTTTTTTTCGTGGCGAAAATTGGCACCGAGGCCGTTGCGACAGTAGGCTTAACTGAATCTGTTCTAACGATTGTTTACTCGATTGGCATCGGTCTAAGTACTGCCGCCACCGCATTGGTAGCCCGGCGCATCGGTGAGGAGAATAAAGAAGCGGCCAGTAGAACTGTCGGTCAGGTAGTGTTGCTATCCGTTGCTATGTCGATCGTGTTAGGCATACCTGGCTTTCTATTAGCTGAACATATTCTACGGCTGATGGGTGGTAACGACCAGCTGATTGCCAATGGGGTAGGCTTTACAAAGATGATTTTCGCCAGTTCGCCAGCGATTATTTTGCTTTATACCCTGAGCGGTTGTCTGCGTGGCGCGGGTGAAGCGTCGGTCGCTATGCGTTCGTTATGGCTGGCAAACGGAGTTAACATTATTCTGTGTCCGGTTTTTATTTTTGGTCTTGGCCCCTTCCCCGAACTTGGCGTTATGGGGTCGGCGGTAGCTACCACAACTGGCCGAACGGTTGGTGTTTTGTACCAGCTTTACGCCTTAACGCGTCCTGGTGGAAACGTGAGGGTCATGCGGACCGATGTGACTCCTGATATGAGCATCATCCGAAACCTGCTTAACCTAGCGGTTGGCGGTACGAGCCAATTTCTGGTTGGGTCAGCAAGCTGGATCTTTCTGACGCGCATTTTGTCGGCGTTTGGTAGCGACGTTGTTGCGGGCTATACCATAGCCATCCGGATTATCGTGTTTACCATTCTGCCGTCCTGGGGTTTGGCTAATGCTGCGGCAACGCTGGTTGGACAGAACTTGGGAGCGGGACAGCCTGAACGAGCCGCGACATCTGCCTGGCGGGCCGCTTTCTGTAACATGCTTTTTCTTGCCGCCGTTGGTATCGGCTTCTTTATCGGAGCCAGGGAAGTTGTTGGCTTATTTAACCGCGACGTTCGCGTAATGGAGATTGCCGTCGAATGCTTACAGGTCTTTTGCGTAGGCTACGTCTTTATGGCGTACGGGATGGTGTTAAGTCAGGCACTAAATGGCGCAGGTGATACGCGAACGCCAACGCTTATTAACATTGTTTGCTTCTGGATTATCGAAATTCCATTGGCTTACACGCTTGCCACATGGCTGCACTGGGGACCGCCGGGCGTATTCTGGTCTGTGGCGATTAGCGAGTCGCTGCTTGCTCTTATTGCCGTTTGGGTCTTCCGACGTGGTCGTTGGAAAACCGTTCAGCTATAATATGGGTCAGGCAGTTGAGGGTCCAAAAAGTAGAAACTTTTCCAAAAATCAGTCCGTTATTAATTATGAGATGTTGGATAAAAAATGCGAATCTTCGGTGAGAAGCTGTTGGTAGACCCGTTTTTCTCGGGAATCGAAAGTAGCTCGCGACGTACGATTATGCGACATCCTCAAACCATTTTATTATGATCGACACACACAAACAACCCGAAACCGCTGTTCTGGTAGCACTGGTCACGCAAAAGCAGACCGCTGATCAGACTAAAGAATATTTGGACGAACTTGCGTTTCTGGCGGAAACGTCGGGTGTCACCACTGTACAGACATTTACGCAGAAACTTGACCGGCCCGACACAAGAACTTTTGTCGGAAAAGGTAAACTAGAAGAAATTCAGACGTTTATTCTCGCCAACCCGGTAGATTCTATAATTTTCGATGATGATTTGACTCCTGCTCAGGTGCGTAACCTGGAAGCCGAGTTTAAAGAAATCAAAGTACTTGACCGTAGCCTGCTCATCCTGAATATTTTCTCGATGCGAGCACAGACTGCCCAGGCACGTGTCCAAGTCGAACTAGCGCAGTATCAGTACCTCTACCCTCGTCTGACTCGCATGTGGACGCACCTTAGCCGTCAGAAAGGCGGAACCGGTATGCGTGGTCCGGGGGAAAAAGAGCTGGAAACTGACCGTCGGATTGTAAAAGATCGTATTGCCTTTCTAAAGGATAAGCTTGCGAAGATCGACAAGCAAAGTGTAACGCGTCGGAAAGAGCGTGACCGGCTTGTGCGGGTGGCTTTGGTCGGGTATACCAACGTCGGTAAATCGACGCTGATGCGTACGATGGCTAAAGCGGAAGTATTTGCCGAGAATAAGCTGTTCGCTACTGTCGATTCAACCGTGCGTAAGGTGACGCTTGGCAACATTCCTTTTCTGCTGACTGATACGGTTGGGTTTATTCGGAAGCTGCCTACCACGCTTATTGAGTCGTTTAAATCAACGCTCGATGAGGTTCGCGAAGCGGATATTCTACTCCATGTTGTCGATGTATCCCATCCTAATTTTGAAGAACAAATAGAGGTTGTTAACACCACGCTTGCCGACATCAAAGCTGCTGACAAACCTATGGTTTTAGTCTTCAACAAAATGGATGAATTCGTGCCAAGAGAGGAGTGGACGGATAAAGTCAACAGAGATGATGACGAAGACATTGATGACGAGCAGAGTCACGAGGAGGTTGTCGTGCCGGTAGCTATGCGGAGAAAAACTGCGTTGGAGTACTTGAAGAAAACTTATCTGACTCAAAAGGCAGACTATGTCGCTTTTATTTCGGCACAGACAGGCGAGAACGTTGGTGAGCTGCGTGAGTTGCTTTATGATTTGGTAAAAGAGAAACATTACCAGATTTATCCGAACTGGGTGCACGTTCCACTAAACGAATCGGCTGAATACAGCGACGGTTTGGCAGGTTAACGGATTTTCGTCAATTTTGTAAAAGAAACCGAGCGGTCAGGATGGCCGCTCCTTTTTTGGTCCCGTAGTTCAACGGATAGAATAGACGTTTCCTAAACGTTTGATATGGGTTCGATTCCCGTCGGGACCACAGATTACTCTTAACACGAAGTGAGGCCAAGTACTGGTTGTCGTAGCTTACCCAAGTCGAATCAATAATGTATTGGTTAGACTCGTCAACCAATACACAGTGTGAGTTGGATAAATTTTCGAATAGTTTCTGAGCAATCGGCTCGTCTTCAATAGTGGCGCAACGCAGTGTTCTCATCATAAAATTACAACGTCAGCGAGGAGCCTTTGAATCTGCTATTTTCTGCTGATCAACCCAAGTAGTTGTATCGATGAGTACGGTAAGTAAGATAAGAGGCTCCCAAAAAAGAACTTTCTGATTTTGTAGCTGGGTGGTTGCCAGACTACGAAACCAGAAAGTTCTCTACGCGATCAAGGAAATCCTGTTAACGAATACCCGCCAGCGTTTTTAGCCGGTTATAAATACGAGTAGGGATGCTATAATGGCGTAATGTCTGACGCTGGTAATAATCGGAGTTGTCCACTACATCAGACCACGTAAAATCGCGTTGTCCGCTATTGTCTAGGTTCGTCTTATAGCGGTTGTAAATATCCGTGTGCGTTGCGTCTTTGCTAAAGCCGATATTCTGAACTTTCGACACAGTGGGATAGACCGTTAAGCCACCTTCTTTAAAGCGGTTGTAACAAAAGCGGATATCCCAGGCATCGGCCCGGCCTTCCATCTGATCGCGGAGCATCCCGACTAGGTCTGACCCTCCCTGCATAAACGCTTTCTGCTGTTGCTTATCTTTTATGAAAGCCGGATAATCAGTCATGTCCCAATCTACCGAGTTCCAGCGATCAGCCCAGGTCGCCCATCCCCAAGGGCTATGACGTGGGATAAAATAAGCATCTGACGAGTAACCAGCGGGCCGTTGAAAAGGCAAAGTGTAGCCAGATACTGAATATACGCGTCGAGTTTTGGCATATTTTGCCAAACCTTGATTCATGAAGTCCAGAAAATTCGGAGCTGTTACAATATCGTCTTCCACGACAATGACCGAAGAGTGTTCCTCCAGGACTCGATTAATACCCCGAATAATTGAATCCGCACAGCCGATATTGTTCTCAGCATAATCTCTGTGAATACTGCGAAAACCGGTAACCTCGTCTAACAATTGACGTACCTGAGCCGCTTTGGGTGCATCGTCGGGCCGTTTGGGAGCATCCGCGAAGATGTACAAGTCGCTTTGGGGAGCTAAGTAGTTTGCCTGAAGCGCTTGAATAGTAGCCTTGAGTTCGACAGGGCGCTTGTAGGCGAAAAGAAGTACTGGAGCATTCATAGTCAGAAGGCGTTTTGTGACCTAGTAAGCCGTTGATGAAGATGTATAAGCCTGAAGACTTTACCTATCTTTATTGACTGGCTAGTTTAAGGTGTTTGCTGCCAAGCGATAAACGTGAGTGATTTGAGTTAAAATAAAATAGGGTTAACTAGCTACTTATAAGTCTGCTTCTAGATAACTGATGCTACTTGATAGATTGTAAATTCCATTTTCTTCCTGTACCGATTTCGCGCGATTGATAAGCATCAATTGAAGCGCAGTCGTTTCAAGTCGGTCCCGCGATACAGTTACAACAGTATCATCAAACAATCGTACCCAACCGGACCGGCTTTTCTTCCGCATGAACTCTCGAACGTAAACAGGGTTTACAATGGCTGAACGGTGGACCCGGATGAAATTAAGGTGTTGTTCAAACCAATGCAAAGGCTGGGTAACAAGAATAAATGTACCCTTTAGGCAATGTATGCGCGTATAATTAGCTTCCCCCTTCAGCCACACAATTGAATCAACGTCTACAGGATCTGGATGACCAATTAACTGAATTGTGTTCATGCTAGGATATTATCGGCTAAACCTCACGATGGTGTATGGCCATGTTTGGTTTTGAGACAGCCAAGATAAGCTTTCCTACCCGAACTTATATACAGGATATATATTCTCTGATTATTCGGCCAATGCTCCAGGCAAATAGGGTACGAAAGTAAGTGATTTATTGATTGTTAAGCTGACAGATACACACGAATAATAAGAATACAGAAGATGGGGCCTGGTTTTAGTTAATTTCTGTTATACTAAATAGATGAAATTAGTATTCTTTATTAAAAAAAAGACAAGTATAGGTATAAAAGGTATTGTTTAAGAAACAATATTTTATAATTAAAAAAGGCTACGTTAGGATATTTTAGATTAATGCCTGTTTAGAAATTAACCACAAACCGCGTTATATAAGATCATATTTTTGTACTATAAAGAATGAAGAGAGTCAAAGGCAATCAGACCCGATTTTAAGCCTTTAAAGCGCGATGAACGACGCTTTCATCAATCCGTTAATGATAGAAAACAATTGTTAGCTACGCAAGCTTATTTATTTAATAAATACTAAAACAAAACCACACCCCAAAGTGCACTTATGGCTACTAAGTAAGAGAAACATAACTTGTTATGGATTACTGCTTACACTCTTTTCGACAGTATCGCTTTGCCTAGCTCAGACGACGTATTATGTGGCAAGTAACGGAAACGACTCCAATGACGGGCGGTCACGTACATCTCCTTTCCAGACCCTGGACCCGGTTAACCGTTTAGGATTGCAACCTGGTGATTCTGTTCTGTTTCGTAAAGGCGACACGTTCCGTGGAAAATTAGCAATCCGACAATCTGGCTCAGTAAACAGACGTATTATTTTTAGCGCTTATGGAGTCGGTTCGAAGCCAGTGCTATCAGGATCCGTTCCAGTGGTGAACTGGTCAAACGCAGGCGGAAACATATGGAAGGCTAACTGTCCATCTTGCGGAAATACAGTTACTGGACTATATCAGAATGGAGTGGCTTTGCCACTTGGTCGTTATCCTAATATGGACGCTCCTAATAAGGGCTACTTGACTATTCAATCACATAACGATAAGAATCAAATTACTAGTCAGGAGCATTTGCCTGACAACATAAATTGGAAAGGTGGAGAAGCAGTCATGAGGCCCACACAGTGGATTATCGATCGTGCTGTAATCGATAATCAAAATGGCGATGTACTCAATATATTAAACTATTCCAATTATACGCCATCTGACGGTTGGGGTTTTTTTATCCAAAGTCATCCTTCAACCCTTGACCAGAATGGAGAGTGGTATTATGATGCGACTAGTAAAACTATTTGGCTTTATAACTCACAAACAACTCCTGATCAGAACCTTATCACGGCAACAGTACAAAATAGGGGTATAGAAGCTTATAATATCTTTAACGTTAGCGTGAATAATATTCATGTTAAGGAGACGCTCAATGAAGGGGTCTTTATGGATAATGCAACAAACGTTACAATTGCAGATAACGATATTACAAACTCCGGGGAGGATGGAGTAATAATTACAGGATCTGGTAATAATTTACTCGTTGAAGGAAATCACATTGTAGATGTAAACAACAACGGCGTTCGTATAGATGCTTTACAAAATGTTATCTTTAGAGGTAACACGTTACGGCGCGTTGGAATGATACCGGGACGCGGTAAGAGCGGGGATGGACAATACAACGGTTTTCAGTCTAACGCAAATGTAGGTGTGTTAATTGAGAGAAACACTATAGATAGCATAGGTTACAATGGTATCTCATTCTGGAACAATACGACCATTCGGCAAAATGTAGTTTCGAACTACTGTATGACAAAGAGCGATGGCGGTGCTTTGTATGTTTGGAATAAGGCGAAAGCCTCAATGACAAATATCTACATTGATTCAAATATCATTTACAATGGCATTGGCGCCCCCGAAGGTTCGTTCCGACGAGAATATTCGGGAGCTAACGGAATCTTTCTGGATGATTGCGTTGAAAATGTCACATTCAGAAACAACACAGTATTCAATAACCACCAATGGGGAATCTACTTACATGCAACCAGCAACATTACCCTAATTGGTAATACATCCTATAACAATGGAGTTAGCCAGTTCGCCATGTACCATAACGCTGGCTATTGCCCCTTCAGAAATAATACAGTAAAAAATAATATCTTCCTTAGCAAAGAACCATCTCAACTAACAAGTCAGTACGAATCGAATACAAATGATATAAACCTATACGGCGATATAGATAGTAACTATTACGCTCGTCCTTTTAGTGAACCAGCCACTATTCTGGGTATAATAAACAATACACAAGGAGGAACATTTAGCTTAGAAGATTGGCGTAATTTCTCTGGTGGTAAAGATATCCATTCTAGTAGAAGTCCTATTGTATATAACTCGTATAGAAATGAAGTTGCTGGTGGTACTAATCGTATAAACAGTTCCTTTGATGCCGATGCCGATGGTTGGTTTATTGTCTATAGTAACTATAACAATGCAGAAGCTACTCGGGATGCAACAAATAAACTAGATGGGGGGAGTCTGCGAGTTGGGTTTCCAACCCCTTCCGGTCAAAGCAATTCGTATGCACAAGCCGTCAATCGGTTTGGTACGATTACAAAAGGTAAAACCTATGTTTTGCGGTTTGATGCCGTTGCCTCGGTAAACGTAAATATTCTGGCATATCTACGGTCATATGGACCGCCTTACGTAGAATACGACAAACGTTACACTGTATCAATTGGGCCGACCAGAAAAAGCTATGAATTTGTCTTTACGGCATCAGAAAGTGGTACTGACGCGGTTGTAATGTTCCAGATAGACGGAGAAGGGCCAACGTTCTGGCTCGATAATATTCGTCTTCAGGAAGGTGTTCCTATTCAAAACAACCCAGATGATTTTATTAAGCTGTTCTATAATCCGACGCTGAAGGATAGCGTTATTACCCTGACCGATGTATATCGTGACGTGAAAAACCAAGCATACAGCGGCTCATTTACTCTTAAACCGTACACGTCGGTTATTTTGCTGAAAGACACGCTGCCAGTACCTCCCGCTGATCTGAGCCTTTCGCTACAAAGTCGTAAGCGACTAGTACAGGTTAATGAACCAACCACTATTGAGCTTCGTATTAGCAACCAGGGACAGACTCCGGCTGCGTTGTCGCGGTGGACTTACCGGTTGCCTGCTAACCTCCAGTTTATCAATAGTGACGGTCAGCCTTACAGCGATAATGTCCTGACGGGAACGGTTCAGCAACTCGCGCCCTTAACTGATACGACATTTATTTTATCCGTCAAACCCACTGTTGCAGGTATCTTTCGAACGGCTGCTCAGATAACCACGGCAACAGCTCCTGATCCAGACAGTAAACCGAACTCGGGTACGGCTGATGGCGAAGATGATACAGCTATGACCGAACTGCGTGTTGACGGTCCAAGTGACACTGTATTTGAATCGCCAAACCCGAATCAGCGTGCATTGCCTCCAATAGAATCGAATCAGCCAACACCTGATCCTACTAAAGCAGACCTTAGTTTACGGATTGAAGTAAGCAATCGAACACCAGCTAAGGATGAAGTCATACGGATTACCTTGTATGTTAATAACGCTGGTGGCCTTGCTACCGACGGAGTTCAGTTGCAAAACCAGCTGCCTGAGGGTCTTACACCTGTAAACCTTACGGACTGGACGGCTAGTGGACGTTTATTAAATGCTACGCTTCCTTCAATTTCAGCAGGAGCGACTGTCAGCATATCTTTTCAGGCGCGTGTCAACTCACTAGGATCGTGGGTGAATAAAGCTCAAATCAGTGCCTCTGGCACTGCTGATCCTGATTCGATACCAGGAAATGGGTTCACAAATGGCGAAGATGACGAGGCTCAAATTGATATACGTACCAGCAAATAGTATCGTGTTTCTTCGGTGCTTTGATCAGGAGTAACATAAAAATTACCAAAAAAGCCAATATGATATCATATTGGCTTTTTTGGTAATTTTTATGTTACTAATTTTGATAATTAAATAATATAAATGTGTAAGCTGTTGAATCGGTAAATTTCATTTGTATAAATTAAAAATAATATGCTTGTGTAACAAAAAATGATTTAACGTGTTAGTTATCACAAAATAAGGTAACTATATATTATTCATTAACATATAGTTAATATAACATACACTACCAATTTTATTTCTTAAGCGGTCAATTGTGATTAGGACTATTGGTACAATTAATTAGAATAAATAGCAAACTCACGTAATTTATTGGTATAATATTTGTCTAATAAGTAAGATATCAATAGGTTACATGGATGTACAGCAATGTGCACCTTACCTTGTACGCTCGCATACTTATTAAACCTAAAATAGTTTCTCCGTGCATATCTCTAAAGGTAATCCAGTAAGGAAAATGGTAACATTAGCTAGAAAAGCTATACCATTTGTACTCCTCGGTGGACTCTCCACTTCATTAGCTCAAACAACTTATTACGTATCCAACGCTGGTAGTGATTCGAATAACGGACGCTCAAGTGATGCTCCATTTCAAACACTGGCAAAAGTGAGCAGCCTTGGGTTACAACCTGGCGATCAAGTTTTATTTCGGCGTAATGACACCTTTCGGGGAAGCCTACAACTGCGCCAGTCAGGATCTTCTGATAAACCGATAGTAATTGACGCTTATGGGTCGGGTAACAAACCAGTTTTAACCGGCTCATTGGCCGTAGGAAATTGGACCAACTTAGGCAACAACATATGGCAGGCCGACTGTCCTGCTTGTGGGGATCGGGTAACAGGAGTTTACCGAGATAATGCTGCCCTGCCGCTTGGACGATATCCAAATCTTGATGCCTCGAACAAAGGATATATAACTGTACAATCGCACTCTGGCAGAAGTCAGCTTACCAGTCAGGTAGGTTTGTCAACAAACTGGACAGGAGGGGAGGTAGTTTTTCGGCCAGTACAATGGATTCTGAATCGATCCAAAATTACGGGACAAAGTGGTAACACCCTGTATTTAGACGGTTCCGGCTCCTACGATATTAGCGACAACTGGGGGTTTTTTGTCCAGAACCATCCGGCTACGCTGGATCAGGTGGGAGAGTGGTATTATAATCCCGGCAACAAAACGATTCGGATATACGACAACCAGGGAAATCTGAATAGTCAGACTGTTACGGCCACCACTTCGTCCGAAGCGGTAAATCTGGCGAATATATCTTTTGTGACAATTCGTAACCTGCAAATTACGCAGGCGCTGGCAACTAATCTCGTGGTTACGAACAGTTCTAACTTAGTGATCAGTAATAACGACATCACGCAGGCTGGTGAAGATGGTATTGTTTTACAGGGAAGTGGGAGTCAGATCACTTTCGAAAACAATAATATCGATAACATCAACAACAACGGGGTTGCCATTTCTACTTATCAGAATATCACCTTTAGAGGAAACAATGTCCGGAACATTGGATTGCTACCCGGTCGCGGTAAGAGCGGAGATGGGATGTACGTTGGGTTTCAATCAAACTCAACGGCTAACACATTGATCGAGAATAATACATTTGATAATATTGGTTATGTAGCCATTAACTTCTCGACTAGTTCAACGATACAACGCAATCTAATTAGCAATTTCTGCCTGACCAAGAGTGATGGAAGCGCCTTGTATATCTGGAATGGCAACCGGCTGGGTATGTCTGATATTCGTATTCTGTCAAACACGGTATACAATGGTATCGGAGCTAATGAAGGCACTCCCGGTGGGACTTACACAGGAGCGAATGGTATCTACCTAGACGATTGCACCACAAACATTGAGGTAGCGAATAACACGGTCTACAATTGTAAAGGGTACGGTATATTTCTGCACGGATCGTCCAATGTTCGGGTAACAGGTAACACCGCCTATAATAACGATGAAGGACAACTGTCTATCACACCCGCCAGCGGCTGTCAGCCACGGAGTAACGCAATTTTAAACAACGTGTTTGTGAGTCGTGTGGCCGATCAGTACAATGTCAAGTACGAGTCTGGGCAGAACGATCTAGGAGAGTACGGACAGTTCGACAACAACGCTTATATCCGTCCTTTTGCTGCCAGCAACCCTATTTTTTACTACAATGGTAGTAGTGGCGGCAACATCTCGCTTGCTGAATGGCGGAACCGGTACGGTAAAGATGCATCATCGACGATAAGCCCAGTCACATACTCGTCGGGTAATCCAGATGACTATATCAAATTCATTCCGAATCCTACGGGTAGCTCTATACAGGCTTCATTGAACGGTACTTACCGGGATGCGAAAAATAACACCTATTCGGGGCAGGTTACTGTTCCGGCGTATTCGTCGTTGGTTCTGCTGAGAGATATTACCCAATCACTACCGCTACGTGATCCTGACAACCCGGCCAATACGGTGGCGGGTTTGAATTATAGTTATTATGAATCATTTTGGACCAGTCTCCCTGATTTTAATAGTCTGACACCGGTCAAGAGTGATGTTACCAGTACACCGACTCTTTCTGTTCGAAATCGTGACACAAGCTACGGGCTACGTTTCACGGGTTATATCAGCGTGCCTACTGACGGGCAGTACACCTTCTATCTAAATTCGGACGATGGTAGTAAGCTTTACATCGGCAGTACAGAGGTAGTTGACAACGGCACCTTTACGGGGCAGGAGAAGTCGGGCACCATTGGCTTGAAGGCGGGTCTGCACGCTATCACGGTGAGCTACTTTCAGGGGGGTGGGGGAGCGTCCTTATCGGTGAGTTACAGCGGCCCCAACATCGGCAAACAAGTCATTCCCGCTTCGGCTTGGTACCGGGTCAACACCGGCACCACCACGCCCACTACACCGACCACTGGCCTGCGGGACGCCGACAACCCGGCCAACGCGGTGGTGGGTTTGAACTACAGCTACTACGAGAGCTACTGGACGACGTTACCTGACTTCAACAGCCTCACCCCCACCAAGAGCGGCACCACCTCGGTGCCCAGCCTCTCGGTGCGCAATCGGGAAGAGAGCTATGGGCTGCGGTTCACGGGCTACATCAGCGTACCTACCGACGGTCAGTACACCTTCTACACCTCTTCGGATGACGGCACCAAGCTTTACATCGGCAGCACCGAGGTAGTCAGCAACGATGGGGTACACGCTGACCAGGAGCGGTCGGGCACCATTGGCTTGAAGGCGGGCTTGCATGCTATCACGGTGGTCTACTTCCAGGGCAACGGGGGCGCGGCTTTGTCGGTGAGCTACAGCGGCCCTAACATCGGCAAGCAGACCATTCCCGCTTCGGCCTGGTACCGGGTCAACACCGGCACCACCACGCCCACTACACCGACCACCGGCCTGCGGGATGCCGACAACCCGGCCAACGCGGTGGTGGGTTTGAACTACAGCTACTACGAGAGCTACTGGACGACGTTGCCCGACTTCAACAGTCTCACCCCCACCAAGAGCGGCACCACCTCAGTGCCCAGCCTTTCGGTACGCAATCGGGAGGAGAGCTACGGACTACGGTTCATGGGCTACATCAGCGTGCCTGCTGACGGGCAGTACACCTTCTATCTAAACTCGGACGATGGTAGTAAGCTTTACATTGGTAGTACAGAAGTGGTTGACAACGGCACCTTTACGGGGCAGGAGAAGTCAGGCACCATTGGTTTGAAGGCGGGGCTGCACGCTATCACGGTGAGCTACTTTCAGGGGGGCGGTGGAGCGTCCTTATCGGTGAGCTACAGCGGTCCCAACATCGGCAAACAAGTCATTCCGGCCTCGGCCTGGTACCGGGTCAACACCGGCACCACCACGCCCACTACACCGACCACTGGCCTGCGGGACGCTGACAACCCAGCCAACGCAGTAGTAGGGCTCAACTACAGCTACTACGAGAGCTACTGGACAACGTTGCCCGACTTCAACAGTCTCACCCCCACCAAGAGCGGCACCACCTCAGTGCCCAGCCTCTCGGTACGCAATCGGGAGGAGAGCTATGGGCTGCGTTTCACGGGCTACATCAATGTGCCCACTGACGGGCAGTACACCTTCTACACCTCTTCGGATGACGGCACCAAGCTTTACATCGGCAGCACCGAGGTGGTCAGCAACGATGGGGTGCACGCTGACCAGGAGAAGTCAGGCACGATTGGTTTGAAAGCGGGTCTGCATGCTATCACGGTGGTCTACTTCCAGGGCAATGGGGGGGCGGCTTTGTCGGTGAGCTACAGCGGTCCCAACATCGGCAAACAAGTCATTCCGGCCTCGGCTTGGTACCGGGTTAATAGTGGCAACAACAACCCTACCACGCCAACTACTGGCCTGCGGGATGCCGACAACCCAGCCAACGCGGTGGTAGGGCTCAACTACAGCTACTATGAGAGCTACTGGACGACGTTGCCCGACTTCAACAGCCTCACCCCCACCAAGAGCGGCACCACCTCGGTGCCCAGCCTCTCGGTGCGCAACCGGGAAGAGAGCTACGGACTGCGTTTCACAGGTTATATCAGCGTACCTACCGACGGGCAGTACACCTTCTACACCTCTTCGGATGACGGCACCAAGCTTTACATCGGCAGCACCGAGGTGGTCAGCAACGATGGGGTGCACGCTGACCAGGAGAAGTCAGGCACGATTGGTTTGAAAGCAGGTTTGCATGCTATCACGGTGGTCTACTTCCAGGGCAATGGGGGGGCGGCTTTGTCGGTGAGTTACAGCGGCCCCAACATCGGCAAGCAGACCATCCCGGCTTCGGCCTGGTACCGGGTCAACACCGGCACCACCACGACCACTACACCGACCACTGGCTTGCGGGATGCCGACAACCCAGCCAACGCAGTGGTGGGTTTGACCTACAGCTACTACGAGAGCTACTGGACGACGTTGCCCGACTTCAACAGTCTCACCCCCACCAAGAGCGGTACCACTTCGGTGCCCAGCCTTTCGGTACGCAATCGGGAGGAGAGCTATGGGATACGGTTCACGGGCTACATCAGCGTACCTACCGATGGACAGTACACCTTCTACACTTCTTCGGACGATGGCACCAAGCTTTACATCGGCAGCACCGAGGTAGTCAGCAATGACGGAGTGCATGGTGATCAGGAGAAGTCAGGCACGATTGGTTTGAAAGCAGGTTTGCATGCTATCACGGTGGTCTACTTCCAGGGGGGCGGTGGAGCGGCTTTGTCGGTGAGCTACAGCGGTCCCAATATCGGCAAGCAGAACATCCCCGCTTCGGCGTTCCGACGGGTGACTTCCGGTGGACGTGAAGCAGCTGTTGGTGAGGTAACTCCTGAAATCACGTTTCAGATGCAGGCGTACCCCATACCCGCTCAGGACAACATGTGGATACGTTATTCTACAGAAAATGCTGGTGATGTGACGGTTCAGTTGATCAATATGGCAGCCCAGGAAGTTATGCAGACAACCTACCAGGCTGTCAAAGGCGAGAACCTGATCAAGATAGGAGTAGGGCAATTTAACCGGGGAGGCTACGTACTGATGCTTACTCAGGGGCAACAGCGCCTTACCAGCAAAGTTCTTTTCAAGGAGTAATGCCAATGAGTATTGAGTAAAAGTTAAATTAGAAACTGCACAAAATAGAACCTCGGTTAATTAGCTTGAAAAGTTAATCAACCGAGGTTCTATTTTCATTGAAAATAACGGATTGCTAAAATTGAACGCGAGCTACACACTCGATTTCAGCGAGCGTTGAGGCAGGGTAACCGATTCCCACCAATAGCGCCGGAAGGTGTAAAAACATGTCAGCCATTGATGATACGTAATTGGCTTAACGATGTACGAAGCAATGCTAAACGTATATGATTTTACAACGTCGTCATGGTCTTGTGAACCACTCAAAACAACAATCGGAACTTGACGATAAACGGAATTGGATTTTATCGCTTCTAGCAATATCCAACTGTCTTCCCGGCGTGGCAGGTATAAATCCAGTAAAATGAGCCGTGGTAATTTTGTTTCATCGCTTAAGCAGCTTTCCAGATATTTTAAAGCCTGCATAGGATTGTTTACCCATATAGGCTCGACTTCCGGAAAACACTGTGCCAGAGCAGAACGGATAATCAGCCACTGATCAGCGTTATCCTCTACTACCAAAATAGGCATGCGGTTTGCTTTTCGACGTTTTGGTGTAGTAGACTTCCCCATGAGTAGTAACCAGCTAATCTAATGATAATAGGTGGCCAAGCGCTGCATTTCGTGCTCCAGTGAACATCGGATAGGCGTTGCTTGTCCTAAGCGAAAAGAAATTTCTGTATTAGTGTAAAGATAGCTGCTAGCAATAAAGCTGTACCTCTTGACGATTAGCTGTTTGTCGAATATTTATTTTATGCGCTATAGAGAAAGTATTCTAAGGTATATATTGTTTTAAATCAATTAGTTATGCTTTCTGCCGTTTAATAGTTTTATTGATTTCAGCTATAGAATGAATCCATAGACGTGTATAGGGTCCTTTATTCAGCTACTCATAAGCAGTTGTGTGAATTGGTATAGCCTATGAGTAGCTGAATAAAAGACGAAATCTGCCAGCAGTTTACTTATTTTGCTGGCGGGGTGGTTTTTGGTTAAGTTCCTGTTCGAGTTCGCTTTCTTCCTCAGCAGGAGTAGTAACGGGCGGCTTCTGTGGACGAACGGTTGAACGTTGGCTGGTTTCCTGCTTAGGTTCCGTTCGAATGCGCTCCGATTTATTAGCAACACCGTCGGTTGGCGGTGTGGTACGTTGATTGTCAACCGGATTGGGAAGAGACGTCTGGTTGGTTTGCTCGTCAACTACAATCGATTTTTTTCTCGCAGGAACAGCTAGTCTTTTTTCTGTTTTCTTCTCTTCGGTTGGCTGTGCAGGCACTGCTACCAGACCATTATCTGAGCTTGTTTGACTTGCTTGCGGACGATCATTGTCCAGAACACGCTGGTTTGTTACGTTTTCCGAACAAAGGCTAGGAAAAAGCGTGCATCGGAAATAGTAACCGCCTAACGTTAGTCCACCGACGCCAACTAGGAGACCGGCCAGTAAAGTACTGGATATTCCTCCTGCGGGGCTTACTTTGGCTCGTCTATTGTCCGAACTTCCTATAGCCGGCAAAATACCTGAACTGCTTCCTTTCAGTGGTAGTGTACCCTTATCGTAAGGTGCCTCGATGAATAACTGACCCTGATGCGTGCCTAGACTTTTGGCCACGTACCGTACGTGTACATACGTTCCCTTTGCTGAAGGAACCAACGTCAGGCTAGGAGCGAAGTTCGGGTGACTGTCGCTGGCTAGCTGGAAATGATCCGGTGCGTCGGTTGTTAAGGTTACAGGTGTGTTCGTGTTCTGCTGAGAGATGGTCAGTACCAAATACTTTGGATGACCGGGGGCCGTTTTAGCGAATGTTAATTCGCTGTGACTAACCGTTAGAACAGGTTTGTCTAACGGTGTAGTCAGCGATAATTCGTTGGAGTCGCTTTTCTCCGCTATAGGATCAGGGGTCACCATAAACCGAGACGACTTGGTTATAGAGTCTTCAGCACTATCGGGTGTTTGAAGAGGCTGTCGAATAGGCATGATTTGCAGTTTTATATATTCGTGTACAATATACGACCTAGCCCTGACTATTGCGAGTTCATCCAGGCTGGTTACCTGTCATAATCCGTATTTTGGGGTGAAAAGTTCGTCCAGCCTGTGAGCCAGTTGTCCGTACCAAACGCACCCCGGTAATTCACTGGCGTGAAGAAAGTACTGCCAATTTTACCACCTGTTGCCGCCCCCGATAACAGTGGTGAACCGGTTTGAGGTACGAAGTTTGGCGAATTCAGCGTAAAGCTATTGCTGTTCAGCAGTAGTGAAGCCAGGTCCGACGATGCAATAATTTGATTGCCTCGTGCCGTCGACGTGAAGTAGCTTGTTATCTGATCGGTTGTGATTGTACCGGCACCGACAATGGGTGTTCCTGTATTGGCGAGAACAACCCCTCGGAGGTCAAGCGCACTGCTGGTTGCATTTACCAAGTAGCCTGCCGCTGTTCCTTCGATCCGAAGCCCCTCTGGATACCCATAAAACAGGGAGTTATAAACCGAGATAATAGAATTCCGGCGTAATAAGATACCCGATCGGTACGTGCTGGTCCCCGCTACGGTGCTGCTGGCTGGTGGTGTCGTTTGAAACGCAAAATTGCTCAGATTCGCGAAGACAGGTGCATTCTGTGGTAGTCCGTTCGTGGGAATTACGGGCGCTACATCAGCAGTGGCGTTTGGTTCGTAGTTTTCTACCTCGAGGCCGTTCGAGCCGGATCGATCCGCAACCTGCGCATCACGGAGCGCTACGCCAAACTGTACGTTACCAACATAGCCCCAATCGGCTGTCCAGTCATCATCGGAGTTTCGGAAGGAAACCAGGTTTTTTGCGTTAGCCGAACCGCCAAACCACGAGAAACCGTCGCCACCGCTGTACGAAACCTGAACGTGGTCAATCGCTGTGTTAATCCCTACCCCGATCATCGTTAACCCACTCAGTCGGGCACCTGGTACGCTGGGTTGCAAAGCCCCCGCGTATTCAATGCGCACATATTGAAGCGCACCGGAGTTGTCGAAGGGCTCACCATACGCCTGTACTGTACCACGAACACCGTTTGGGTAAGGAGTCGATGACGAGCGGTTCACCTGTGATTTTCCAGTTAGTACGATGCCTCCCCAGTCGCCGTAATTGCGTTGACCAGCGGGTTCTGATGAGGTGAATACGATTGGCTGCGTGGCTGTACCCCTTGCAATCAGGCTGCCAATTCGCTCAACGACGAGTGCCCCAGGCGTACTTTTCCCCTCGGGGTCCTGTTCCGGTCCAGCCCCTTTGATAACGGTTCCCGCCTGAATAGTTAAGGTGTAGTTTTCAGGAATATACACCATGCCGCGAAGTATATAAACGCTGTCTTTGGTCCAGGTCTGATTTCGGAATAAAGTACCCTGCTTTATCGAAGTCGGCTTGAGAGGAAGAGTCGCTAGTGTAAACTGAGTTTGACTTTGGACGGTTTGCCCGCCTGCGGTTACCGAAACGGGACCGCTCGCAGCGCCAGCAGGGACAACAACGACCAGGCGCGAATCCGTTGCCGATACAATCGTTGCCGTAACACCACCGATAGACACCGTATTGCTACCGGGATTGGTATTAAAATTCGTTCCGTTGATCGCAATGGTACTGCCGACGGGTGCAGTGGCTGGGTCAATACTCGTAATAGTGGTTGTAGGCTGCTGCGGCTGGGGGGGATCCTCCGGGGTCTTCTTACAACCAATAATGATGGCAGACATGCTCAATAGCAGGAGCAATGGGTAAAGTAGGTTTTCAAAACGTTTCATCTGTGTATCCGTTGACTGTTAAAAAGTTGAATGTCTATTTATACTTGTATTGCCGTTGATCGAAAGCCGATTAAAAAGCACATTCTAAAAGTCGATGACCTGACATCGCGATAGGCAATTCTCGAATCACTTTGACGTGTCCTGTTTTAATAAAATGTTCTATTTGATAAACGTCCTGCTCGTCAACAACGTAGAAGCGCGGGTAGCGATCGGCATTAAACTGATTGACTGGTACAATGCCGCTTATCTTATATGTCTCCTTCATCGTTTGAAGAACCTTATAATTCACAGTTGCACTTTTGATGTTGTCAGGCCAGTCAGCAGTTTTCCAGTCCAATAAAAATGAAATGTTAGAACGCTTTTTGTGAAACCAGATCGGTAAAAAATAATCAGCCCGTTCGACAAAAACCGGATATTCTGGCTTCAACTGAGGCAGGTAGGTTAAGATCTGGCTCGGAAATGGCGATTCCATTTTCGACACTTTGTAAAAAATAACGCCTGATAGCAACAGCGAATGCGCTAACAGTAACCAGCCTAATTGTGGTAAAATACGGCGCTGACCCGCAAAGTGATAATAGGTATATACCAATTGATACATGATCAGCAACTGGCTAGGCCACATATACCGACCAAGTAGAATAGGCGTATGGAACAGAGAAACTATCAAGGCTATCATCATCGTAGTCAGGTAGATGAACCCCGACAGTAAGAAAAACTGACGAGCTGGATCGTGACGTATCGTTCGGAAGCCTGCTTTCAGCATTGGTAGGGCCAGGTAAACAAATAAGCCTACTACCAGCACAACCTGCGCAATCGGAAACCAAGACGAGTAATCGATGCCAGTTACTTTAATGGGAAGGCCTGGTATTAAGTCACCAAAAGCGCCGAAGAACGATTGAATAGTAGGAAAGGGAATCCATGAATGCGGATTACCAGCCTGCGACTGAATGACAAAATTTGGATACCAGCCGACCAGCCAGACTATGGCAATCAACCCATGCGTGGCCATTGGCAATAGATAATGTCGATTTTTCGACCAAAGTAGTAGACCCAGAAAAAAGGCGCCTGAAGCCGCCAGGTAAAACAGCCCGTAATTGTGGCAAAAAGCGATCATCATTCCAACAAAGGTCTGGAAAATTAGAAGTCGCTTGCTGGCAGGCCGATTAATGAGCTGTTGTAAAAGAATGAAGTACACGCAGCAAAGCGGAAACAAAAGTGCGTACTGACGTATACCGGTTGCATGGGCAAAGTTTTGATAAGTCATGTATACCATGACTGAAATCAGTACGAAATTGGTAGCAGGGTCGCCAATCAGCCGGGTTGTGTACAGGAAAAACAAGCTGATTGTCGCGGCAAATAATAGGACGGATATGATCCGCAAAAACAGCGGGTCCAGATTAATGGCGTGACCAATCAACCAATAGAGATTGAAAAATAAAGGTGGATTTTGATCCATACTGCTGATCACTGCACTATTCATGTGCGTGAATGACGGATCAGAGACAAATACGTAGCTCAGGACTTCATCCATCCAAAGCCAGGGTTCTCTACAGACCAAACCGACAATAATACTAAGCGCAAAGAGGGTGAATAAACCGACGCTTAACAATTGAATTTCCTCCTTCTGTTTCACCAAGACCATAGCCAATTAGTTTAATGGAATTATTCCAATGGGTGTTAATCTTGAAGGGGCTTATACAACAAGACAGTGTACCAGCCCCTGACCAATTTAGCTTACAGCAACGGTGAAAAGTATTTGGAAAGGTTACACTACGAACCTTACTCAATTTGAGTCATTGCGGGAGCGGTACGACGGAGCTTGTTTGATCCATCTATCGTGTCCGCGCTACACTTCTGATAAAGGTCAAGGTACTGATCTGCAATAGTTTTTAGAGCAAATCGTGTTTTAACGGCTTCGATAGCATTGCTTGACAACTGTGCGTACAGGGCTTGGTCAGAAAGAAGTCTGTCCGCTGCGGCCACCATCTCGTCAACATTCGTAATATCCACCAACAAGCCGCCGTCCTGCACAACCCAGGGTACGGCCCCGCTGAACTTACCCGCCACAACCGGAACACCGTAGCTCATTGCTTCTGCCAGCACCATCCCAAACGATTCTTCCTTCGACGCATGTAGAACGAGCGTACTCTGAGCGATTTTAGCCAATACATCGGCATAAGGTATCGACCCAAAAAGGACGATGTTCGACATATCAATAGCGTGCTCCTGGCAGAACTTAACCGCTTCGCCGTCGGGTTCGAAGGCATCACCCATGCCCCATAGAACAGTTTGCGGATACCGCTCTTGCAACGCTTTAAAGGTTAGCAGCGCGTTGCCACAGTTTTTACGCTTTTCCCAGCCGTTTACAATCAGGCTGATAACTGGCTTATCGGGTATTGTCGTTCGACCGATCACGTTGGGAATTGGCACGGGATTGCCAACGACGTGTACTTTCGCCGATGTCCATTCGCTAACCGACTCTGCCATGTAGGGCGATACCGCTGTAAACCACCGGCCCCGATTAAAAACATAGCGTGCCAGCATAAACATGAATACCCGTTCCAGCGTGCGTATGTAGCTCAGGATCGTTCTGGCATTGTCGTGTACTGTTATCAGCGTATTTGGATTATAATCCAATGCCGCCAGCGCAAATTCATACGTCCAGTGAGCGTGGACAACCTCCGGTTTAAACTGGTTGAGCAGTTCTAAAATATGTTTCCGCTCAAACCGAAAGAAATCCGCTGTACGGCCCATGCGTCGACCGTTTGGCCGAAAAATACGTTTGCGACTAGGCGCTATGACGTACGTAAGCAGTCCTTTCGTATAAATGTAAGGCGCATCGTCGTCGTTCATCGCAGGGTCAATCGTAATGGCGAGCACCCGATGGCCACGATTGATGTATTCTTTGATGAGACTACTTACTAAAGGAGCTCCTGCCCGACCTTTAGGACACGATTGATGCTGTTGCAGCTCAGACTCTGACAACAGGTCTTTTGTGGCAATCGGACCTACTACGCCAATATACATGCTATGTTATGTTTTGGACAGGGCCAACAACGCCAACTGACGGCATTGATCAAGCATTTTCCTGTCTACTGGGATTCACTTGTCGTGATTGTAAAAATTATCAGCTTACATGAACAAATCAACATTGATAAAAATAATTTGTTCGACATTGATTTTGATCAGCTGAAAAAGTCAACGTCAAACATGAGTATCGTAGTTGTCTGATAATAAGATTCTTGAAAAGTGAAAAATGGTCGAAGATGAACAAGACAGGCATGCATGACCAATAAACGAATCTGCTGGCGGTGCTGACGAACAAAGTCAACGACTTCGTAATCTTCAGGATAACAGCGTTGTACATCGGATAGCTTACCCGTTGGCCTGTTTATTTCTTACCAAAGAACACTTTTCTGTAGTTCGTCGCTAAGGGATTTTGGGAAAGAACGGGCGGGAAAAGAACGTATTTATGAACCGTATCTTTGTCAAAGTATTCTTCATTGACGGCTGTTACATCAAACCCACAATTGGCTAGTATATCGACAAAATCGTTGCCATATATACGCAAGTGATCGTACTGACCAAATATACGCTCCCGCTCTTTGGGGTCCGTGATTGTCAGATCTTCCTGCGTAACATCCAGACCATCTTTTTGCGGAACGGTAAAAATGCAGTAGCCGCCTGGTTTCAAAACACGGTATACTTCCTGGATCGCCTTTATGTGGTCTGGTACGTGCTCAAGCACATCGCAGGCAATGACACAATCGTACGACTGATCAGCCACCGTCTTCATATTCGAAATGTCGAGGTTGAAGTCGATGTTCTTGTAGGAGTACCCCTCCGTGAAGAAGTCGGCAGTCTTATACAAACTAGCTCGGGAACGAATCATTTTCTCCAGTTTCTTTTCCGGAGCAAAGTGCAGAACGTTTTTACCGTCGATGATTTTTTCGAAACTGAAATTGTTCAGTAAAGAGAGAGAGGCTACTAACAGGCGGTGACGAACCGTTGAGTAACAGTTGGGGCAGATGCAGTACAAGTGCCAGGAGTCGCTGGTAAGCTTATTGGCTTTATAGTGACAGATGTTGCATTCTACGTCGCTTCCGGCAATGTTATAATAAACTTGAGACGTCATCAAATAAGTCTCTTTAACATTCTGCTTGATCGCTCTTAGTGTCTCTTTCATATCCATTAGAGTTGATACTAAACGGTTGGTAAAGCTAATCAGGGTTTATTTACTATTGGTGTTAGGAATTTCAGAACTGACAAGGGGCGCTGCGTCGGCTGTTTGAACAAGTTTGCTATGTTGACTCGAGGCTAGCATCGCCGGATACAGATCGTCAATGAAACGTCTTATTTTTTTATCCCACAGTTGAGTTTGGGCAAAGGCGTAACCAGCACGGCCCATAGATAGCCGTTCGGTGGGGTGGTTGTACATCCACTCGACCGCTGCCGCTAATTCGGCTACTACCTGCTCTTCGGTAGTTATTGCAACTCGAATACCCGTTGTGTCGTCAACCAGTTCGGCTTGTCCGTGAAGCTTCAGCGTAATTACCGGTAAGGAATACGCCATCGCTTCGAGTAGCTGATGGGGACATGAATCGCGCAGGCTGGTGAAGAAAAAAACGTCTGACTGCTCGTAGAATTCTTTCACCTCCTGAAACGTCACGTGGCCCGCCCAGTTCACCCGATTTTCAACGCCGTATTGCTTGATATACTGCGGGACATACTCGGCCATTTCGCCTTTTCCGCCCACAATCGTCAGACTAACGGGAATAGCTGGGTTCACTTTACCAAGTGCCTGAATGGTAAGTTCCAATGCTTTTCGGGGAAGCATACGACCTACCCAAAGTAACTTTAAGGGCTGACTGGAATCCGGCTTACGTTCAATCGCCTGCGATGGAATAAAGGTGCTGGCTAACCCCGCGTCCCAGATGCGTTCGATGGGGCGGTCTGGACGCAGACGACGGGCCAGCGCAAACGTGTCCATATTTGTCACAATGACCTGATCCGCGGATTTTACGGATTTGTAAAACCCTGGATTCGTGTATTCAAGCACTTTGCCGACCCAGTCGCGCATCCATTCGCGGGACCAGTACTGACCAAAATAACGCTTAAAAGCTTTAGGAGCCCGTTGCCCGCCCCCGACAGGGCCGAACACAAACGGTTTGCGCAGCTTGTACATGAAGCTACCCAACTGAATACTACCGTAGGTTACGTGATGGACCAAATCAAACTTGTGGCTTTGGTCCAGCTTCTTTGCCAATTTGTAAGCCGTCCACTGCCAGTAGATGTAATGGAAGTACATCCCGATCAGATTCGAATTACAGAACTTGTCCACCCAGTCGGGTACAAGCACGTAATGAACCGTCAGGTTCGGGAAAAAGCCATTGGCCTGAATCGATTCAATAGAAGCTTTACCGTCTTTTTTGGTTAGACAGTGCACCTCCATATTATTCAGACTTAAGGTCGTTGCGTACGTCCAGCCTGTTCCTTCTTCGGAACCCCAGTTAGGAATGCAGGCGTAGGCAGATAGCAGAACTTTCTTCATACCACTAAATTGGATATAGCAGCGATTAGCCAACAGAGGCTAATTGCCAATTAAGCTTTCATCAATCTGATTTTTCGCAGTAAAAAACCAGCGCAAATCCTGCCTACGTCGAAGAAAAAGTAAAGTAGCTTCGTTTTAGAATGCGCAATGGCAAAATTATAGCGAACGGTCAGATTGGTCATTGACTTGACAGAGGTGAAGCCGTTGATAAACTGCTTGAGAGTCACGCCCTTCTCTACTTGAATACCCGTTGCCGCTACGAATTCGTAGACAATGCTTTTTGCGTTGACAATCAGGTGGTAACCCGCTTTACGTGCCCGAAGCGAAAACTCGATATCGGCCATGTAGTGAATGTAATTTTTCGAATCGAATAAGCCGATCTTATCAAAGACTTCCATCGGAATCAGCGTACCCCGACCCGGTAGTGAATGCGATTCAACGTAGGCCTTTTTGCTAATTAATTCTGGATAGCTGTACTGATAATCTTCTGCCAGGTGCCGTCCGCTGGCCGTGTACAATTCCATGTACGTACCCGCAAACTCAAGCTTATCCGGATTGTTACTATCCACGCTGACGGAGCCGATCAAACAAGGTTTGTGTTGCTTGTAGGCGTCGAGCAGTGTTTGCAAATAATCGTTATTGACCCGTGTGTCGTCGTTTAGGGTAAGCACAAAATTTTCCTGTGTCTTATCCAGATGTTCGAGCGCATAGCGGATACCCCAGTTCGTTGCTTCGGCCCACCACAGATTTCCATCACCTTTCAGAACTACTACGTTCGGAAACTCGTGGTAAATCATTTCATCGGTTCCATCCGTAGAACCGTCGTCGACCACAATGATCTGAAAATTGCGGTAGGTCTGGGTGTGCAAGCACGATAGACACTCACGCGTGTACGCTTTACGGTTATGAACAGGAATGACAATACTAACCATGGTTGTATAAATTGAGCCAGTCTAGATGGCTATCGTTTTCGGAGAATCATACTCATCAATGTCCTCATCCTCTATCGCTATTTCTTCATGTTCGGGAGAATCAAGCGGAGGGTGGAGACCGTAAAACATGCTGACGCCAACGAAACCCCAGAAGTAAACAGGTTCCTGATACGAGATTCCATACACGACCCCACTGACAAGAAAGCCAAAGAGTACGAGTTGATCTACGGTCAGCACACGACGGGAAAAGTACAAAGCTATGATGGCGCTTAACATCAATATCAGATTGATGGCGAGGCCAAAGGCTCCGTAGTTATAAAGCATATCTACGTATTGAGAGTGAATGATCGTTCCTTTGTCCGGAAAGTCTTCGTTCTCCATGATTTCGCCCCGATCGTATCCTTCGTAGCGCCAGCCAAAAATCGGTTTCTCCGGCACCTGACTTAGATAGTATGTACTCTGCTCCACGCGCCAGCTACCCGTGTTATCTTCTTTTGGATCGAATATACCGTTGATATTCTCCATGAACGAAGTCACTTTTGATTCGGGCAGCAGATCGGTAAACGGCAACGAAATGGCCAGCATGATGGTGAACAGGATAAGTGTCCGCCAAACGGGCAGCGGGTTGATTGTAACCTTTCCCAGAAACGATATACCGACAATTACCGAAGCAGCCACTACAGCTGCCGAGATAACCGTTCGATGCAGCAAGAAGATGATAATGAACAGCGTAAACAATGACGCCATGAGTTGCCTTAATCGACGCTCTCTTAAGTAGAGTACCAGGTAGTAAATAAAGGGTATAACCAAATAAAGCGCATCCGGCGACAGCGTTGTCCGGCTTTCAGACGTCAGGTTGTAGCTGAAAATTTGGCCTAACAAAAGCTGGTTGAAAAAGAAAAAGCCAAAAATCAGGTAAACGGCGTATTCTATTTTCAACAGACCCGCTCTACTGGCAAGATAATAACAGCATAGGGCTACTCCGCAGTAAGCAAAGCGCTTAATGACAAAGTAGGAGTACACAAACTGATCGTATTCGTACTTTGATTCCAGCACCAGCAAAATTACGCTCAGGACGAGAACCCAGGCCATTACTTTATAAAAGCCAGGTAATTCGAAGTAGTAGCGTACAAAAATTGCCATTGCGATGAGCGGTGACAGATTTGTAAGCGCATTCAATATGGCACTACCGTGATTACCAGCGTAAGTCGACGCACTCAGCCCAAACAGCATGGTGAACAAAGCGATTCGAGCAATCCAGATATTCATGCTGCTTGTCCGGTTTGGTTATAAAATGAAATCAACTTGGCCAACGTCTTGTAGTGATCAAAATTGTTACCCGCGTAAGCTGACTGAGCATTCACGAGCTGTGTCCGTTTTTCAGGGCTGAAATACGTAGCTATTTCGTCCGCTAGTGCTTTTACATCGGTTCCTTGTAAAAGCCCAAAGTGATCCGGCAGCATTTCCGGAATGCCACCAACGGGCAAAGCCAGTACGGGCGTTTTGACCGCAAAGGCCTCGATAATCGAGTACGGGCAGTTATCATTCAGCGCTGTATGCACGTACAGATCAGTTTGAGCCACCAACTGCCAGGGGGTCTGCTGCTGACCATAAAATTTGACCTGTTTACTCAGATCAAGCTTTTCGACCAGTTGTTCGTACTCGGACCGTTTAGGACCATCGCCGATTAACCAAATGACAAAATCACTGATTCCCCGTTTGCGCAGCTCGTCGCCAATCTGAATCAACAATTTCTGATTCTTACGTTCATCAATATAACCAACGTTGCTGATGATCAGCTTATTGGCTGTAGAAAGATCTTTTGCACTAGGGACTGCCTTAATACTAACGGTGTTGTACAAGATGATTCTGTTCGCGTCGGCAGGCAGCAGGTGTTTAGACTTGCTGTACGCATAATTCGAAACAAATACGTAACTCTTGATGTGCGAAAATAAATACGTGTACCACTTGACGAATCGTGCTGCAAGCCCGGTTTTGAGCTTATACTTCTGGATGATCTCACTGGCTGGATCGTCGTTAAAATGACACGTCATAACAACCGGTACCTTTTCGCCCAAAGCCAGATGCGCAGCGGCTCCCGACTTCGCATCCTGTGCGTGAATCAGATCAGGCTTGTCTATTTTCTTGCTACGAATAGCCATGTACATGCCCGTAAACTGAGCGAACTCGTAGTACAAAGCACGACCAGCATTGCCAAACAACGGCATGATCCTAAATAATACCGCCAGCACTTTGCGCCAGAGAAATGGAGTATCCGACGCGTCAACAATACTAACCTGTACGCCCTGGTTCCTTAAATCCTGCGCCAGGGTGTTGTAATACGTAACAACGCCCGAAGGTGAATGTGAGGCCAGTACTGTTACGATAAGCACGTTCATTTTTGTCCTAAAATAACTCTGGGTTTTTCGTTATCAAACACGCCAAACCAGCCATCCAGATAAGCGGCTGTATAGAACTTGATTCGCTTTACTTTATGGTCATCGTGCAGAATGACGTTGAGCAACTGCGCTGATAAGGTCTTGATGAAACTACCCGTCAGTCGGGCTTTATGGATTGGCTTTAGATCGGACCAGGGTTCTCGTTTCAGCCAGACACTATTCCGAATGCCATAAAAACGAATCCACAACTTGTCAATCGGGTACGTTGTAACGGATGGTTTAGCCGCCTGATAGTGATCAATCCGAGCGGAGTGCAATAAGGCAATTTTACCAACTTTCCGTTTCAGCCGCAGGCTATACTCTACGTCGTCGTAATGAATAAAAAACTCGGGGCGGGGTAAGCCGATGGCCGATACAGAACGATAGGGGAGCAGCAAACCAACAAAAGACGCGTAATCTATTTCGGAGATGGCTTCTTCGGAAACACCGTATTCCAATGGGCTTTGTATCGTGGCAAGGTTTGGGCTATAGGTTAGGTTAGCCCGGTGGGATACGGGTACTTTACCGTCTTCATAAACCGTTGGAGCCAGCCCTGCGTATTTCTCTTTATCAGGAATAGCGAGTAGCTTCTCCAGACACTTTTCTTCCGGGCAGCAATCGTCGTCCATAATCCAGAACCAATCGGATTTCTTCTCATAGCCATATTTGAGGGCATGATGAAATCCGCCAGCTCCTCCCAGATTGACCTTATTAATAATCGTGCATACGTCGGTTTGCTCAGATAGCCAGTCCGCTGTACCATCCGTACTACCATTATCAAAGACAATGATGCTACTCAATGGGTACGACTGCTTCCGCAAACTGCCAATGCAACGTTTTAAATCGGTAAGCCGGTTGAAGGTTACTACGACGGCTGCAACAGTTTCCATGTTAATCAATTGTAGACAAAGTAAATAGTATTGGCTGCGGGACTATTTATTCAGCAGCCGGTACAAGCGCACGGTTAAAATGTGATTCGGCTTTTTACCAAAATAGTTGAACAAACTATCAATGGTTGCTTCTCCGTACAGAAGAAAGTTATAAACCCGATTTTTGCGTTTAGCAATCATTTGTTCCGTCAGGGCTCTTAGCGACCAGTGGATAAACAAAAGCCAACCAAACTTACCACCGTGGATGTTTTGAAGGATCCGACGCTGGTTGCGTACCGCATAATACTGCTTCCAGGCACCCGGCCAGGGAATGCCATTGCGGTCGAAGGAGGGAGGATGATAGAACACCGAACTTGGAACCGTTACAACAGGAAATCCCATTTTTTCGGCCCGCGTCATGTATTCTACTTCATCACCCCAAATAAACAGTTTCCGGTCAGGTAACCCAATTTTCTCGACAACCTTGGCGTTGATGAGCGTTCCATTAAAAAAGGAAGCTACTCCGTACACCAGATCGAATTGAGTCATGTCGGCTACCTTTCGGTACGACTGATTGGGTCGATCTACGTGAAAGGCTAGTTCGCTGTGATCCGTCGTGCTGACCGACACCGAATTTTTTATGCAAGGACCCATGGCGGGTGAAGCCATTAGTTGCGCGAGCGCTGTTGGAGCCGCCAGACAATCATCGTCCATACACCAAAACCAGTCGAAGCCAGCCTTGTGTACTGTGTCGATGCCCGTTGCAAAACCGCCTGCCCCGCCTAAATTGGCCTGGGTTACCACCGTTAACTCCGACTGCTCAGCTAACCAGTTGTCCGTTCCATCTGTGCTGCCATTGTTAACCACGACGATCTCACTTAGCTTACAAGTCTGTTGGCGCAAACTTGTAATGCATTTCTTCAAATCCTCAAGCCTGTTATACGTGACTACTACTGCTGCAACAGTTTCCATCAGAACTATTTAAATAGCGTTGTTAATCGAGTTTTGCTGAAGGTCACGGCTTCTTTTAGGTATGATAGATTTATAACTTCAACTCCTTTGTTACGTAAGTAAATGTACATTGACAGCGTAATGTAGGCTTCGGCGGCTACCCAGGCATACGCTGCTCCGACATAGCCCATTCTGTCAATCAACATCGTATTCAACGCTAATCCCACTACAGATCCAATGGCTGTAATGCGGAAAAACGCTTTGTCCATGCGCAGATTCAGCATGGTGTGCAGGCCCAGAAGATTACTGATACCAATCATAATTGGTAACAGTGATACAATGCGTAAGACCAGAATGGCATCGTGAAATTTGCTGCCATACAGTAGATCGATAAACCAGGGAGCCACTATCCAGAGCCCTGCGGACATCAGGATCATCAAAAGTGCCAGCGGAAAAAACGTTGTTCTTACAATACGCAGCCCTTCTTCGCGACCTGTCCCAAATGCACTAGCCACAATCGGGAAAAACGCTTGGTTGAGTGCCATCGAAACAAATGAGCGGGAAAGCGTTTCGAGTCGTGTACCGGCCGAAAAAATACCCACATCATACGGATTGCTCAGCAGCCCCAGTAAAAAGACAGTTGAACCAGCATACAACGTGATCATGACAGACGAAAAGAACAATGTACTGTCTTCGCGAAACCGATTTACAAACTGCTGTAACGTTGGCCAGGTAAACGTCAAGTTGAACCGACTAAGCGCTACTTTAAACGCAATGACACTGACCACGATCTGAGCGATACTAATGGACAGATTCTGGTAAATATAATCTTCGGGTTTTCTGATCAGCAGAAATACCGATAGAGAAAAGATTACTTTGACGACCAGATTAAAAATAGCTACTCTCCCCAGATCTTCCATCGCCTGATAAAGCCAGACGGGGAAGAGAACAGTGCCTATGCACATCAGATACGTACAGATATGAAGTACAAGGTGTTCTCTAAATTCAGCAACGAAGTAAGAAAGCGTGCCGAAAATCAACGTTGACAACACCCACAGTACGGCTTTACCCGCAATCACTTCACTGAATATCCGGTTGACATGTGCTTTATCGGATCGGTTGGCCGCGATAGATCGCAGGGATGCCGTTTCAAAACCGTAATTGATCAGTAATGTAAAATAGGCTACATAGGCTTGTGAGAAATTGAGTAGGCCTAAGCGTTCTGGTCCAATGATCCGCACAACGTACGGTACGGTAAGCAGAGGTAATAACATGTTTGCTACCTGAACGCTGAACAGCGATGCTACGTTGATCGCAAACCGCTTCAAGATGGGTCTCGATAAAACGGGTTGTTTTTCAGCCACTGGTGTAGCAACAGCTGCGTTCACATCCGTCGAATCGTTATCTGACACCTCTTTACTAAGCATAATACCTCAATTGCAAGTTATTCTGTTGCCACGCCAAAATACACGTATTCCAAAGGGGCGTCGCCGGTGGCTTCCAGACGATGTAGAACTCCCGCTGGAATTCTGACGAACACACCATGATGCAAAGGAATCGCTTGATCACCAACAAAGTAGACGCCTGTACCATTCAGGAAGAAAAAGCATTCTTCCATTGTTTGGTGCGAATGTAAATCACAATAATCCGTCGGGGCAAAGTGGCCGTAAGCAACCTGCGTTATGTTGGACGGAGTATCGTTGTTGCGCAGAAAAACCTGCTTAACCCCTTGAGCATGAGCTGTTACCTCACGCTCAAGATTGGTTAGTGTAGCAGTGATACGTTCCATTACGCTTCAACCGGGACAAGCACTTTTTTCTGAACTTGTTCCGTAATCCAGTCGTAGGTTTTCTCAACACCCTTGCGAAGTGGAGTCGATGGAGCCCAACCTAGTTTTTCCTGAATCAAGTGGTTGTCAGAATTACGGCCTCTAACACCAAGTGGACCCGGAATATTGTTGATTGTCAGGTTTTTGCCTGAAATGTCAATCACCATTTTCGCGAAGTCGTTCAGTGAGATCATTTCTTCTGAGCCCAGGTTAACCGGACCCGAGAAATCCGAATTCATCAACCGACGGATACCATCAACGCATTCATCAACGATCAGGAACGAACGAGTCTGCTGACCATCACCCCAGATTTCAATTGAACCGCCATCTTCGGCCATCGCTACCTTCCGACATACTGCCGCAGGTGCTTTTTCACGACCGCCATCCCAGGTACCTTGTGGACCAAAGATATTGTGGAAGCGAGCGATACGGGCTTCGATACCGTGGTTCTTTTGGTAAGCAAGGAACAGGCGTTCCGAGAATAGTTTTTCCCAACCATACTCGCTGTCAGGAGCCGCTGGATAAGCTGACTCTTCCGAGCATTTTGGGTTATTGGGGTCCATTTGGTTGTACTCAGGGTACATGCAAGCCGACGACGAGTAGAAGATACGCCGAACACCTTTGTCTTTTGCCGCTTCCAGAATGTTTAGATTGCAAAGAACCGAGTTGTGCATGATGGCAGCATCATTCGTACCAGTGAAGACGAAGCCAGCACCTCCCATATCAGCAGCCAACTGGTATATTTCGTCAAGATCAGCCGTAACGACTTTGCTGGCTACGAGCGGATCCCGAAGGTCACCAATGACGAACTCATCCGAGTTGTTGTTGTCGTATTCGTTCTCTTTAATATCGACACCGCGAACCCAGTAACCTTCCGATTTGAGTCGATTTACTAAGTGACCCCCAATGAAGCCACCGGCACCACAGACGAGCGCTTTTTTCATAATTGTGTACTATTTAACGGGTGAGAAAACTTCTTTAATATTGAGCAAAATGAAAAGCGGAACAATTTCTAAATACCTCTTGTACAGCCGCTTTGGTTCTGCCATGAGTCTAAACAACCATTCCAACGAAAGGCGCTGCATCCAGCTTGGTGCCTGCGCTACCCGGTCGGTATGAAAATCAAAGGCAGCACCAACCGTTACGATGAAATTAACCTTTGTCCATTGGGCCAGCCGTCGGGCAAATCGTTCCTGCTTTGGGGTGCTCAGGCCAATCCACACAATGTTTGCCCCTGAGCTATTAATGGTTTCGGCCAGGGCCTTAAACTCATCGTCCGACATCTCACGGAATGGAGGACAGAAGGTTCCTACTACCTGTGAGTTACCAAACTTTTTGGCAACAGCTGCCTTTAGTTCATCGGCTACACCTTCTTTACCTCCGCACAAAAAGTGTTTAACTGGTTTATTAGCACTATTTGCAAACACATACCGGAATACGTCAGGGCCGTAGCAACGGGTCATCTGTTGAGCTCCTTTGAGTTTTCCAATCCAGACGCCAGGCATACCATCGGGCAGATTCCAGTAGAACGAATCCAGAACGGCTTTGAAGTCGGGCTCTTTGAAAGCGGTGACTAAACCATGAGCGCCTGTGGCACTGACGCAGTAATTAGAACGAGGCAATGCCGGATCGCACTGCTGAACCATTTCACTTACGGCTGAATCCAGCCCGGCATCATAGAGATCTACTTGTAGAACTTTAGCCATAGAATTGATAACTAGTATTGAGGTCTACAAATGGATTACCAAGCGTTCTTATTACCATTGATGGCTGACTTTACTGTCCACCAGCAAATTCGCGCATCCAAACGGGTTGATTGCTTATGGATGTACAGGTGATCATACCGGACCCGGATCTTCATCTTGTACAGTTCGTCGGTTTCACCGCGCGCTCCCCGTGCCTGAGCAAGACCCGTAATACCAGGACGTACAGCGTAGCGCTCGCGGTAGCCAGGTAAACTATCCCAGTGCTTGGCATCTAGTGGAAGCGGGTGGGGGCGTGGCCCTACTACGCTCATGTGCCCTGCCAGTACATTCAGAAACTGAGGCATTTCATCAAGATTCGTCTTGCGTAGTATTTTACCGATACGCGTTACCCGATCATCGCCGAATCTAGCTTGTTTAAAGTCTGCACCGGGTTCATACCGCATTGTCCGAAACTTCAGACACGGGAAGACACGCCCACTTCTTCCCGTTCGCGGTTGTATGAAAAAGGCAGGACCCCGCGAGTTCATCTTGATGAGTATAGCTATAAGCGGTATTAGCCAACTAAGAATAGCCACTGATACCAAGCTAGCTACTGTTATGTCGAATACCCGCTTTTTAATTCCACTGATCATTCTGCTGGTATTTGGACGCGTTTGAACGTCGTAGTCTAGATACAGGTCGATTGTTTTGCCATTGGTAGAAGCCTGCATATGAATTACTAGTTATGTTCACAGTGTTGGATTAGCCTGTTGTTTAATAGGGTTCGCCCGAAGGCGCTGGTTCAGCTTTTTGAAAGGCCAAACGCTCGGTCAGAATCAGGATCGCGGGCTACTTGTACGAGTAGCTATTTTTGTAACCATGATTAAAATGGTATGCGCTTGCGTCGCTACCACCTACCGCATTCAGAATGATACTCATGTTTTGGAAGCGCTGTTCGCGGTAAAGCGTATTCAGCATTTTCAAACTTTGTAAGGGCGTTACGCCATGACGAATAACGAACAGTGTGCTATCGGCATACGGAGCAACGATTTGGGCGTCAGTCACTACGCCGACTGGCGGAGCATCCATGATGACATAGCGGAACTGTTGGCGTAACGACTGCAATAATTGCTTAATGGCCGGACCACTCAATAGTTCCGATGGATCTGGTGGTAGAGGACCACTCGGAATAAGGAAGTAGTTAGGATAACCTGGAATGGGTTTCAGAATTTCTCCTATAGTCGCTTCTCCGTTCAGGTAGTTACTCAACCCAATCGAGTTGTCAATGTTGAATGACTGGTGCAGACGAGGCATCCGCATGTCCATTTCTAAAATGACGGTCGGCTGGCGTAACAAAGCGAGACTGGCGCCTAGATTCAGTGACAGAAAGGATTTTCCTTCACCACTGATGCTGGACGTGAACAGCATCACCTGACTTTCCTCCGAATCATGTTTATCGATGTTGAGGTTCGTACGAATCGCCCGAATCTGTTCGGCAATAACCGACCGATTGTTTGGTGCTACCACTAACACGTCACGGTGCTTCTTGCTCATTACCTCTCCCATGATGGGCACCTGCGTAACTTCCTCGACATCGCCCCGACGCATCACCCGCGTATTCATGGCACGTTTACCGGCGATAGCTGCCGTTGGTACCAGCAGACCGACTAACCCAAACAGCGCGTAGATAACAATACCTACTGGCTTAACTGGGCTGATGCTACTCTTGGCGGCATCAATAGTGCGGCTATCCGATATCGTAGCAGCGAACGTAACCGCCATTTCTTCGCGCTTCTGCAACAGGTACGTGTACAGATTATTTTTGATGGTTTGCTGACGGGTAATATCCATCAGGGTACGCTCTTGCTTTGGAATCTTCCGGATGACGCTTTCCAGATTCTGGTTTTGAGCGACGTATTGCTGTTGCGAACGGCTGAGCATAGACTTCATGGTCTTGATGTTATGCTCAATGTTGTTCTTCGTATCCTTGATCTGGTTATCAATAATCTGGAGGTTTGGGTTTTCCTCCGACGTTGTTTGAATCAGTTCCTTACGCTTAAGCTCCAGCTGAGACAGCTTGTCGATCTGACCCAAAAGGGCCGGATCATTCAAACCAACCGTTGCGGGGGTACTACCCCGTTTATCAGACTTATCGTTGACAAACTCCTGTAGATCGTTGAGTGCCGCCAATTGAATGGTCACCTGATTGAGCTGCGCGTCGTTCTGTTGAGCGGTTTGCAGCATTGTCTGCGCTTGTGAGCTAAGATCCGTAATGCCCAGTGTAGACTTATACTGCTCTACGTTTCTCTCAACCGAGGACAGCTCACTCGATACCATATTCAGTCGGTTCTCGATGAACTTGAGCGTATTAGCAGTTACTTTGCTTTTATCGGCAATGGCCGCCTGGTTATATTCATTGATAAGGCTATTCAGAATGGCTTCCCCTTTCTGAGGTACGGGATCTTCGAGCGTAAGATGAATAACCGCAGATGTTTTGCTCGTTGGTTCTGCCTTCAGATTACCCAGGTACAAGCCAACAGCCGCAGCTTGTGGCATGACCTGCACCAGCATCGGTGCCGTTTCGGCGCTTATCGGCTTGCGGGTCATAACGCGCATAGTGCCCAGCGGTGTCTGGATGCGTTGGTTTAGCGGGTAAGTCTGGTTGTTGATCTGAATAGACTGGCTAGACGGAAAAGACACCTCAAGCATCTTCTTGTAGAGCTCGGGTTTGCCTGATTCAACGAGTAACCAAATTGGCGAATCGCCGTAAATCTCCCGTTTGCCGAAAGACGCTTTTCGGTAGTAGCGGGTATCCAGATGCAGGTTTGTCACCACCCGATCCATAAGCATTGACGAATGGATTACTTCCAGTTCATTTTCAACTGCCTTTTTGGGCGAGTACGTTTCCAGTTCTTTCAGTGGCGTATTATCTACTGTACCCCGCTTTTCGTCTTGAAGCATAAGACTAGCCTGGATACGGTAAATAGGCTGCTTGTAAAGCAGGTACGCATAAGCACCTGCCAGTGCCAGGGCTAGCGACAGCACGAACCACGGCCAGTGTCGGAAGTAAGGTAGTAAGTAGGTACGCAGGGGGGACTCCTGCGACTCGACTACCTGATAATTAGCGTACGAATGTGCCGATTTGGATGCCATATCAATTAAAAGTAACGTTCAGGGGTTGTGGTGGTTTCGTTAAGGGCGGGTTGCTATGATGGCAATAATTGATAAAATCCCCGTTATGATTGGGGCAAGTTGATAGGCTCTGTCTACGCTGGTAACACGCACCTTAGCTGGCTCAATATAAACCACATCGTTGGGGTGCAGCGTGTAATAAGGCGACCGAAAGGCGTCGCGTCGGGTCAGGTCAATGCGGGCAAAAACGCGCTGATTGCCCTGCTCCCGAATGATCAAGACGTTATCACGGCGGCCGTAAATCGTTAGATCACCTGCTAAGCCCAGCGCTTCAGGTAATGTGATCTGCTCGCTGGGGATCGTAAAGAGCGATGGCCGTGCTACTTCACCAAGTACCGAGATTCTGAAATTAAGATTTCGTACGTTGACAGTTGGTTCTTTCAGGTAAGACTTAAGCCGACTGCTGATTAACTCACCAGCTTTGGCGGTCGTAAGGTCGACTACTGTCAATTGGCCGATCAGAGGTAGTTTTATGGTACCATCTTGGCCAACTAAATAACCAGACGCCCTCGTTAGCTGATTGGTCGTGTTAGGGACTACGCTAGCTTCAGCCATGGCTGAAGGATTAAAATAGGTTGATGCTTCGGGATTGAGGCTACTAACCTGAACCGACAGCAAATCGCCTTTCTTAATGGTAGGAATAAATGGTTCCGGTATTGTCACCGTATCGTCGCGGGTGGTCGTTTCCTGAAAGTAGACTAATTTCTTAGCCGACGTACAGCCTCCTAGAGAACCCCCCAAAAGAACAATTGTTATTAAACCTACCCATGCGATTACACAGAAATTTTCTTTTTTCCTTGTCACGTTATGCATCATTAATCCCCTGGTGTGGTACTTCTGACTTAGCCTAAGCGCTTCAGAAAACCACTCAGACTTATTTACAATTGGTAATAGAAACCGTTTTTGGACAAAGTAGTCCTGTGAAATACATTTACAAGCTCCGATGAAACTGATAAAATGTACAATTAACCAGTAGTAATACTTACTGGTCACCAGCGTAGTGGACAACTGGCTATTTCTAAGAAAAGTGAAGCACGGTGGAGAGCAAGTTTTGCCAACAATTTGTTAGTTACCTGCCTTATAAATCACTCGAAGATAAAGAGGGGGCAATTCCAGTCAAAGACAATAAGGTCTATCTGAGTAATTTAGGAATTAAATCAAGTTTACATTTTAAGTCCTAATTGAGCTGCTATAGTATTTATTAGTTTAAATTAAGGTTTATTCGGTAACTATATAATTATAACGATTTTATAAATAATGAAAGGAAAGCTAGTAATACCTAATTAGAAATTTACTATGCCTATTTATTTAATGTGATGCTTATTTATGCTTATAAAACTTTTGTTAAAAATTAGAGTTGCATTATCTTTTAACGCGGTTGTAACGATCATATATTATATTGTTAAGTTAAATATTAGTTTTATCCTATTTGATAAGTTGGCAGCGATGCCATTTATACCAAGTCGTAAGCGAAATAACGATCACGTATAAATGATCTAAACACTCCTTACCAGGTGACCTAGTTACTTTCAGCGCCGTTGAAGTAGGATAATCTGATTTCGCAATGTTCCTTGCCGACGAAAATTATCATCTGCAACCAAAACAAGTGTTTGTTTCTGAGCATCCGCCCAAGCCATTGCCTCCAAGTTACAAACGATTCCGGGAAACTGAGTATTGAAATCGAAAGCCAGCTGTTTCTGTAACGTTTTGGCCGTTGTGTCCAAGGTAGCCAGGTACAATTTAGCTGTTACACGTTTTTGTGCGGCATCATAGCAGCGTTCTAATACTAGTAAACGCTGATCATCAACAGCGAGTATTTCCGAAATACCGCCTAACCGCTCTTCTCCCTGCGCGAACGGGCAACGATCAATTCTGTATTTGTACCGCTCGGCAATGGGATCAGCAACCTGTGGGTCCGCATATCGGATAAAGCTGATCGTGTCCTGATTTAGTTGCGTTTGGCCTTCCCAACCTGCTTCAGGGGCTACCCAAAGAGTGCCGGAAGGTGTCAATGCTATTCCTTCAAGTCCTTTGTTCGAACCAGGAAGAGGGATCTTTACCAATAACTGGCAATCGTCATTACCGATTGTTTTTCCGTAATGAAGCGAAGTTACAAATTCATGCTCGTCCGTCCAGAAATAAGTGCTGTCCTGGGCGTTGTAGCGGATGCTTTCAAACCAAAACGGGGTTTTTTGAGCAGCCTTAACACGGGCACCGTCACTTAAGTCTCCGATTTTATGGATGGATGTGAACGTAAAGTGCCAGCCTCTATCGCTGACAAAATGCCAATCACCAGTAGCGGGTATTATTTCAAGTCCGGAAATTCCTCGCAGACTATCCCGAACGAATGGCAGTGTGGTTGAATCTCCCTCGAATGTGAAGCGTATGCTTTGACCAAGCGTAAATGTATTGATGAAAAGCCAGCAAGAAATAAATAAGAGTGTTCTCATCGTCCGGAAAAGATACGCTAAAATAAGCTGGAATTAATTTGCGTCCACAGTCTGTAAGTTTTTTAAATGAATCGCTGCAAAGCAACAGGCTGCCGTCAATGAAGCGTAAAAAAAGAAAACCAGCTTCCATAGAAAAAGCCGGGCATCGTTGACGATTACCCGGCTTTCTGCAAAAAATTTGTGCTCCGCTTACTTAGTTAGCTTTTCTGTTACAACCCGTTCCAGGTATTCCCGAATAGGTTGAATCTTGATCTGGCTTAGTACATCCTGCGAGAAGGCGTAAAGAAGTAACGTTCTTGCTTCGTCTTTTGGAATACCCCGCGACCGCAGGTAAAACAGCGCTTCGTCGTTAAGCTGACCCGTCGTCGTGCCGTGAGAGCACTTCACGTCGTCGGCAAAAATTTCCAGCTGCGGTTTGGTGTTCATGGACGCTCCCAAAGACAACACCACGTTTTTACACGATTGGTAGGCATTGGTTTTCTGGGCATCGGGCCGTACGTAAATCTTACCGTTGAAGACCCCCGTACTATTGTCGTCAAGAATGCCTTTGTACAACTCACTGCTGTACGAATTAGGCATAGCGTGGTCAACAAGCGTGTGGTTGTCAATATGCTGACGCCCGTTCGGCATGTAAAGGCCGTACATAAACGCTTCGGCGTGCTGACCGTTGAGAACAATATTGAGATTGTTACGGATGAAGTTGCCATTGAGTGTGACGGTAGCCGAATAAAAATGACTACTGTCGGTCTGGCTTACCTGTGTTGTACCGATGTGGTAAGCTTTCTCACTCTCGTCCTGGACTTTGTAATACTGCATCCGCGCTTCACGGTCCAGCGCAATCTCCGTCACGACATTGACAAAGCTGGAACGATCGCCAAGCGTTCTGTACGATTCTGCTACGGTTACCTCTGCGTTCTCACCGACGATGATGAGGTTACGTGGTTGAGACGCGATATTCTGCTGTCGGGCATCCGTGACAAAGCGTAAAATGATAGGTTGCTCAACCGTCTTATTGGCAGGTACGTGAATCACGACACCATCGCTGGCCAAAGCCGTGTTGAGAGCCGTGAATGCGTTGTCCTGATAGTCGGCATAACGAGCGAAATGCGAACCTACCAGATCAGGGTTTGCTTTTGTCGCTTCTGCAAAACTTGTAATCTGTACCTGTTCTGAGGGGCTGATAATCCGCGAAAGTTCGGGTTGATAGCGACCATTGACAAAGTACAGAATATTACCATCCAGATTGGGTATTTCCAGCGGGACTAAGTCTTCTGTGGTGAGCGTAGTCGGACTTTCGAGGTCAAAAGCTTCCTTGAACAACCCACTAACGTTGGAATACTTCCATTCTTCGTGTCGAATGGTCGGAAAGCCCAACAGATCGAACTGGTTTAAAGCCGCCCGGCGAAGCTGGTGCAACGGGGTTTTGCTTTCTCCGTTCATGCGCTCTTCGTTGGTTCGAAAAGCGGCCAGGAGCTGATTTTTAAATTCGTTATATGATGCGTAAGAAGGATTCATATTCGGTTGGCAGTTAACGGCAAGCAGTAAATAGGTTAGGCTAACTGCCGACTCGTTACTGCTTGATGAGGACTATATTGCTTCGGCTTTGATCCAATCGTACCCTTTTTCTTCCAGCTCAAGAGCCAGTTCTTTGGGGCCCGACTTAACGATGCGGCCTTTGTACAATACGTGCACATAGTCTGGAACAATGTAGTCCAGTAAGCGCTGGTAGTGGGTAACAACGATAGTAGCCCGTTCCGGCGAACGGAGTTTGTTGACCCCATCAGCTACAATCCGCAAGGCGTCGATATCCAATCCCGAATCCGTCTCATCCAGAATAGCCAGCTTAGGTTCGAGCATGGCCATTTGGAAAATTTCGTTCCGCTTTTTTTCTCCTCCCGAAAAGCCTTCGTTTAGCGATCGGCTCAGGAGCGACTGGTCGATGTTGACGAGTTTCATCTTCTCTTTCATCAACTTCAGGAACTGCACCGCATCGAGTGGCTCCTGCCCCCGATACTTGCGAATCTCGTTCATGGCTGTTTTCAGAAAGTTGGTCGTACTCACACCCGGAATTTCGACCGGATACTGAAACGCCAAGAAAATTCCTTCTGCCGCCCGATCTTCAGGAGACATCTCCAGGAGATCTTTGCCATCAAACAACACACTACCGCCCGTTACTTCGTAGTCCTCACGACCTGCCAGAACGGATGCCAACGTGCTCTTACCAGCCCCGTTTGGACCCATAATTGCGTGGACTTCACCGGCATTAACTTGCAGGTCGAGACCTTTTAGTATTTGTTTGTCGCCAATAAAGGCTTGTAAATTGCTGATCGATAACATAATAGAAATAGAACGTGACGGCCAAATGAAGCCGCAAAGATAACAGATGAAACAGTATCTGACTTGTGAGGATAACAAAATCAGCTATCTAAAAGTTGATGTGGGCTCTGTTATTTGTCAAAACCGGCTAGCCTAGCAAAAGAGACCTTCTTAAAATCCCGTTTACGCCAGCGTAACTTGTTTCTAACCTCGGTCAAACGAAACGAAAAAGCAGGACTGGTGTAGTACAGTCCTGCTTTTCCATAATCTAAGTAAATGAGAAAAACTAAGGTAAATGAGAAAAACTAAGCCGCCGTTAGGGGCTATAGGTAGTCTACGATACGACGGCCAATGATGCCACTTTGCAGCTCCCGACGTAAAACCGCCCGGCGACGACGTGGGTGGGTTGATACGTACATAGCCCGCATCTTCAGCGAAAAGCTTGCAATCATATAAACCCCAAACAAACCTCCTAAAATCAGCAGGGATTGGGTATTTGTGATATTGCGGTGTAGCAGAAAAAACAGCAGGGTGTTTGCCAGTGATGCTCCGCAAAGTACAGCCGTAGCCTGAGCGTGAGAAAGACCATTATCCAGTAAGATATGGTGCATGTGGTTGCGGTCGGCGGAGAACGGTGAGCGACGTGCCAGAATGCGCACCAGAAACACGCGCAACGTATCAAATATGGGGACAATCAGAATAACGATGGCGATAATGGGCGCATTGAAGAAAGCTGTAGGTTCGAAGCGGTAAGAAGCGTTCAGATTGACAAAACGAACGGCGAAAAAAGCCAGCATGAAACCAATAATCAGGGAGCCTGTATTGCCCATGAAAATTTTACTGGTCTTCGAGAAGTTAAACCGCAAAAAGCCTAGCAGTGCTCCGGTCAGTGTAAAGGCTAAGCAAGCCATCGCGAAGTGGTTAGTCAGTAAAAACCACGCCCCAAATGTGCCGCTGGCAATGGTCGCAATACCACCCGCCAATCCATCAATACCGTCGATAAGGTTAATAGCATTGGTGAGCGCGATAAAAATGAAGCACGTCAACAGGATGCCAACAATTTCGGCGATGTGGTGGAAACCCATGATTCCGTACAGGTAATCGACGCGCAGATCGCCGAAAAAAATCAGAATCATTGCCGCCAGAATCTGGAATATAATTTTTTTGTTGGGATCGATCCCTACCAGATCATCCTTAATGCCAATGAAAAACAGGATAGTCATCCCCGCTACTGACAAATTTGTCCGGTATACATCCGTCTGGTCAATGCTAGGCCATAGGAAGTAAGCAATCAGAACGGCAGCGTAAATAGCGATACCGCCGAATGTTGGTGTAGGGGTGGAGTGTGCACGGCGTTCTCCCGGTTTTTCCATGAGCGATTTAAGCTCGGAAATCTTTATGACGACCGGAATCGATACGACAGATACAAAACAGGCTACTAGAAAAGAAAGAATGCACTGATACAAGCCGAGCTTGAACAGTTCATCGGTCATCTTATTCTGTAGGTAAGCAATTAATAGATCGAGATTCATAAGGCTTTTTAGTTAGGTGAATTACCACCGAGTGACCCTTTATTAGAGCAGTTTATCAGACAAAGCCCATTTATGTTAAAAGGTGTGGAGCGTTTTTTTGCACAAAACTAAGTGCAGAGGTACTTTAGGTTGGCGTAAAAATCTATTCTTTACGCAAAAGCACAAGTATAATTTGATCAAACGGTACGGCTACTACTTAACCGTAGTTGTCGGTATGGCTGGGGGTTTGGTAATGTATTGTTTTAGTTTGCGCAATGGTTTTAGCCATAAGGTGAAAAAATAAGGAGTCAATCCATTTAGTTCCCAGGCGATTCGGTCTTCCTGATTGGCCCGAATCCTGTTTTTAAGGCTGCTATTGCTAATACCACCCGCCCGCATAACAATCGTCACTTCGTCCATATAAGCCAGCTTGGCTTTGTTTTTGTGAATAAAGCGTAACATCAATTCGTAATCGGCGGCACTCTTCATGTCGAGTCGGAAAAGACCGTGTTTTTCGTACAACCATCGTTTGGCAAAGAATGACAGATGGCCGGGCATCCAGCCCCACAAAAAAGCATTGTCCCGATACCAGCCTGAACGCCAGTAACGCTTAAGCTTTTGACTATCAAGTCGGTCTACATAAATCATGTCGCCATAAACCGCATCGCTGTTTGTCCGGACAAACGTAGCAACCATGTTGTCAATAACCCGATCATGCCGGTAAAAATCATCCGCATTGAGCAAGCCAATCACGTCGCCGGTAGCCATGCCAATGCCTTTATTCATTGCATCATATAACCCTTTATCCGGTTCAGATACAAATTGAGCAATTTTTGTACCATAAGAGCGGATAATGTCAACAGTTCCATCTGTCGATTTTCCGTCTACAACGATATACTCTATATCTGTATATGTCTGGTTCAGGACTGATTCGATGCAATCCCGGATGTGTTCGGCTCCGTTGAAGACAACCGTAATGATAGATACTTTCACGCTGCAATGTCTCGTTTACGAACCCAGACCGCCGGGTTACCCTGATAGATTCCGTATTCTTCCAGCGAACGGGTAGCTACCGAATTAACCGCCAAAACCGAATGCGAATGACAACGTACCCCTGGGCAGACTACCGCTTTAGCACCGATCCAGACGCCGTCGTCAATTGTAATAGGTTGGCTTGTTAGATCAAAAGTGGATCGCCGATAATTATGGTTGCCTGTCAAAATAAGAGCACCTTGAGACAGGCAGCTATGATCGCCGATCACAACCTCGCTTAAATTGTCAATCCATACCTGTTCGCCAATCCAGACGTGATTGCCTACCCGCAGAAACCAAGGGTATTTGATGTTGACGGCAGGCTTGATAACTACGCCAACGCCTAATTTGGCCCCAAACAGTTTCAAGATAAATCGTTTGATGGCAATAGGAATAGGCAGGTATGTATTAAGCGTAACCGAGTTTACCAGAAACCATAAAATGATTTTCCAGCGCGGACCGGGCTTATACCAACTAATATCATAAACCGACAGATCCGTGCGGCCGACTGCCTTCTCAGGGTCGGTTGTTTGGGCTGAGGTCTTTGCCATAATGCGTTCTGAAAAATTCGATAATTGCCTGTTTGTCTCGTCCAGCGTGAAAATACACTTCGAACATTTTGGCGTCTACCAAGAAACGGTACCAAAGTCCTTGCAAAAAGTGCCAAACTAATCCTCGTCTTCCATCCAGAAACCCTAGTCGGACAAAGTACCGATAGAAAAAATACAAAAACGGTCTAGTAAACAAAGGTAATGACGCATATTGTATTTTTAGGTAACGGACTCGTTGTTCCTGCGAGCCAAATAATTTAGGTTCGACTCGTTGCGTCTTGTCGAAATTGTATTTAATGTTCAATAAATCAATGACTTCCCGGATGGCATAATTGTTATGTTTTTGTGTCCACCAGGTAAGGTTGTTCAGATTATGATCGACCAGATCGTGCTGAAACTGAATGGATTTACCTTGTGATAACTTAATGTGTTCGTCCATCCAGGTTTCCTCGCAGATACCTTGCTGACGGCGCCATAGCCTTAGCAACCAGATTGGATAGTAAGCACCGTGCCGTATCCATTTGTCGAAAAAAAGAACTCGTCGCTTAACGTATATACCCGACACATCATCTGATAACGTCGCCAGACGCTGGTTGATTTCAGCCGCTAATTCAGGTAGTACATACTCATCCGCATCCATCCGCATCAGCCAGGTCGTCTTAAACGGCGTATTATCAATGCCGTAGTTGAACTGCATCGCGTAATTAACCCAAGGGTTCTGTACAACAACTGCACCGAGCGAACGAGCAATTTCGACGGTTCGGTCGGTTGAAAACGAGTCGACAATAAATACTTTGTCGGTAAAGGGATGCAGGCTCTGCAAGCACCGGGCAATGTGTTTTTCCTCGTTATGCGTTAAAATTATGACTGATACGTCGGCCATGCCCAAGTAATACTCCTGTTAAAATCGCTTTATCAAAACAGCTTGTAATTCCGAAATCCGGTTATTTTTACAGAAGCGTTTACTCCTGATTTATGGTGCAATATTATCACTTTTTTTAGAGAGGAAAAAGTCAATGAAGTTACTCCACACCAGCTTGATATTGTTTTTATGCTATTTTACGGTCACAGCGCAAGTACGTTTCGACCAGATACCGCGAGACCTTCAGCTTTATCCGCGCAATGCCGCCGGCCAAGCCGATGTAACCGTTAGCGGTACCGTTACCAATACTGGCTACCAGAAAATTGGGATGCAGGTGCTGCGCGAAGGCCAGCTAATACAAGCTGTTAGCCAGACGCTTGTGTCGTCAGTCGCTAATGCGTCGTTTAAGTTGACGAGCACAATTAAAGCGGAACGGGCCGAATATGAATTCCGGGTTTTTACGTACAAGGGGATTGACTCTACGTTAGTAGCGGATCGGAAGCGTATTGTCTGCGGAGACGTTTATATCATTCACGGCCAATCGAATGCCTTGGCGCTGTCGGGTCTTGAAGAATATTATGCCTTTAATTTTGATGATAAATACCTGCGTAATGCCAGTTACGTTTATGGATCTACGGACATTCCGAACGATATGCGGTGGTACGGGGCCAAAGACCCGTATGGGAGCGTAGGTGGGTTCGGATTGACACTCCAGCGGCTAATTCTAGAGCAGTATGGCATACCAACGCTGGTCCTGAACGGGGCTTACGGCGGAACGGGAATTCTAGCGCTTTCGGCGAGGAATCCGGCCAATCATGCCGATTTAAGCACATTCTACGGACGATTACTTTTTCGGGCGAAGTGGGCTGGCGTTGATAAAAATGTAAAAGCCATTATCTGGAAGCAGGGCGAAGACGAGGCTGGTAATGAACCTGCCGGTTATGACGAGAAATTTAAAACGCTCTACAATCAGTTTCACGAAGACTATGGAAATGCCCGGCTGTACGTTGGCCAAATCAACATTCTGGCCGATAAAGTGGAAGGGGCGGCTGCTCTGCGAGACTTCCAGCGACGAACGAAATATTTGTTTTCTAACGTAGAATCGATTGCGACAATTGGCGGACGCGGTTATGATGGAATCCATTATGATCCGCTCGGACATCAGCAACTGGCTTATGAGCAGTTCCGGCAGATAGCGCGGGACTTTTATGGCTACAAAGACACCTTGCAGATTAACTCGCCGGATATTAAAAAAGTGTTCTATAACGCTCGTAAAGACTCCATTACGCTTGTGTTCGATAACGACATGCAGATGGTCTGGAAAGATACAGCCTATTACAACTTTGCAACCGGGCAGATGATTGGAAGTCGGGCGCTGAAAGATTACTTTTATCTGGACGGACAGGCTGGACTTCTTTCGGGGGGAACCACTAAAGGAAACCGAGTAGTCGTAAGCCTTAGACAGCCGTCGTCGGCTAAATCAATTCGGTACCTTCCCGCTTACTTTTCGGATGCCTTGTCCCCTTTTTACAACGGACCAACGCTTAAAAATTCGCGAGGAATGCGGGCGTTCAGCTTCGATGGCGTACCCATTGCGGACGCCATCTCGACCATAACGACCCTTGCTGCAAAACCGATTTCTGAAAAAGCTATCCAACTAAGCTGGACAACACCCCCAACGGCTCAGACACTAGTTCTGGAACGAAGCGATAGCACACGAGGTGGATTTAAGCGACTTATCACCTTTACTACGAACTCATCTGTCTTGCCAAGTTCATATACAGACGGCAGTTTGTCAAATCCGTTCGGCACGTACTATTATCGGCTCCGCGCGTACAGCAATACTTCGGAATCAGCATACAGTAACGAGGTTGTTTCGAAACCACTCGTCCTGGGTGTTGCAGAAGTGGAGCCTCCCGTACGACTCTATCCGAATCCATTGGCTGCTGACCGTACTTTGCACATCGAAGCGAAGAATATGACAATCACGTCGGTTGCTGTGCGGGATCTGATGGGGCGGCTGGTGAAAGACTGGCGCGGTAAGGCTTATGATGAGTTGTCAATTGGTTTGGAAGAAGCCGCTGCGGGTCTTTACATCGCCTATCTGGAAACGGCAGATGGACAACAGCTTAGCCACAAGATTATCGTTCGTTAAGAAATGAAGCTTTGCTTTACGATGGATTGCTTAGTTTTGTGACCAACAACCTCTATCTAACGATTTATGCGCCTTGTGATTCTGACGCAGGACGATCCGTTCTACCTCGCCCGAAATATTGATTACCTGCTGAAAAAACTGCCTCCCTATGCTGAAGTTGTAGCTACTGTAGTTTTTGACGTATCGCCATTTGGTAAGCGGGAAAGCTTCGGGGAGAAGATGAAGAAAACCTACGATATTTTTGGGTTACCCTTCTTTGTCCGGTACGGATTTAAGTACGTGCTTTCTAAAATGGATAGCCGTAATAACGTCAGAAAGGTGCTGGCTGACCGGAACATACCCCTGATTACAATCGAAGGAGCGATCAACAAAGACGAAAATCTGGAGAAGATCCGGGCTTACAAACCTGATTTGTTAGTGTCAATTGCCGGTAATCAGATTTTCAAACGGAAGCTGTTAGATGTGGCGACGTACGGTTGCATCAATCTCCACACCGCTCTTTTACCGAAGTATCGGGGTTTAATGCCGTCGTTCTGGGTCTTGAAAAACGGTGAGACACATACAGGTGTATCTGTCTTCTTTGTTGACGAAGGTATTGACAGTGGGCCGATTCTCGTTCAGAAAAAATTGGAGATCGGGGGAATGAGTCAGGCTCAATTGATCGATGTTACAAAGAAAATGGGCATGGACGCTATCCTGGAGTCCATTGAGAAGATCCACTCAGGCGATTATGAGCTAATCGAAAATGACGCTGCCCAAATGACCTATTTTACGTTCCCGACCCGCGATGACGTTAAAGCGTTTCTTGCCGCCGGAAAGCGTTTCTATTAATTGTAGTCGCTAGCAACGGTCTGCTCCGGTTGTTAGCGACGTTTATACTTATGAATATCCTGACATTTGATATTGAAGAGTGGTTTCATATTCTGGACAATGCGTCGACGCGAACTGAGGCTGAATGGAGCCGCTACGAAACGCGGATTCATGCCAATATGGACCGTATTTTTCAGCTTTTGGAAGACACAAACAGCCGAGCGACTTTCTTTTGCTTAGGCTGGGTAGCTGACAAGCATCCTGACGTTATCCGTCGCATTGATGCGGCAGGGTACGAAATTGCAACGCATTCGTACGCGCACCAGCTTGCTTACGAGCAGACCCCGGCTGAGTTTCAGGCTGATCTGGAACGATCCATTAAGCATTTGCAGGATATTACGGGTAAGAAAGTTCGGTCGTACCGAGCGCCCGGCTTCTCGATCAAAGCCTACAATCGCTGGGTTTTCCCGATTTTGATGGAGCAAGGTATCGAGGTTGATTGTTCCGTCTTTTCGGCTCGGCGGGCGCACGGTGGCGACGCGTCTTTGGGCATGTTTGAGCCGGGCTACCTGAATATCAATGGCACCTTGCTAAAGGAGTTTCCGATCAATACGGCGGCAGTGATGGGTCAGGATTTGATCTTCTCAGGCGGGGGCTATTTCCGCTTGCTACCCTACCGGGCAATTAGGGGCTTGATGAACCGCTCGCCCTACGTAATGACGTATTTTCACCCCCGCGACTTCGACGCAGAACAACCCATGATCCCGGGTCTGAGCCGGTCGCGCCAGTTCAAATCGTACTACGGTCTGAAAAACTGCTTGCCCAAGCTCAAACAGCTTCTAATGGAGTTTCCTTTCGTTGATCTGGCGGAGGCTGATCGGCAGGTAGACTGGTCTAAGGTAGTTCAGAAACAGGTGACGATTTAAGTTTTTTTGCGCGTACAATTTTTTCGTATTCATCCAGCAGGCGCTTAGCAACAATGTCGATATCGTACTGTGTTTGTACCAGCGTAGTAGCATTTTGGGCAACCTGCTGGCGGAGTTGAGAATCGCCAAGCATTTTTTCTAGCTCTTTCTGAAGCGCTTCAGGAGTCAGATCACTGATGAGGCCAGCGGCTTCATGTTGACGGATAGTCTCACCAAAACCGACTCGATCCGACACTAAAGCGGGGGTGCCAGCCGCCATAGCCTCGAGCACCGCCATAGAAAAGCCCTCCGAGTACGAAGGCAGCGTGAATAGATCGGCGTCTACAAGGGCAGCCTTCTTGTCGTCACCGGTCAGCATACCTACAAGGTGAATAGAATCACCAAGCTTATTGTCTTCTATAAACTGCCGGGTAGTCGCTTCATAGCCATCGTTACCCCCGGCTATTGCCAGGACAGTATCTGGATGATGGCGGACATATTCTTTGAATGCCGGTAATAACAGGCCAAGCCCTTTTTTTACATTAAGCCGGCTCATGAATAAGACCAGCTTTTTGGACGAGGGTAAGCCAAATTTCTGTCGAAACCTGCCTTTTGGCGGTAACTGCGCAAAATCACTCAGCTTAATGCCATTCGGAAGGATAACAACATTGGAATGAGGAGTACCCAGATAGCGAAGTATGTCTTCTCGCTCGTCTGTGTTGTTTATTTGAATTAGATCCGCCCGGCGGAGAAATCGTTTCTGAGCCAGCGTGTCCATCAACTGTTTTTTCCAATTGTTGTGCGCGTATACCCAGCGGTCGAGCACGCCATGAATCGTGATCACTTTTGCTACACTGTGATCAATCATGAACGGAGCCAGCGTTCCAAAATGCCAGAGACCGTGACAGTGAATAACGTCGTATTCTTTGCTGTGCTTTTTGATATATTGATAAAGCTCGCCCGAGAATTCTCTGAAGTAACGGCTGATCACCGGTGTGCGTCGGCATAAAATCAGTCTAGCACCCTCGGGAACCGGATACGGTTTTTCGCCAGCAGTAATGGGGCTGAGAATATCGACCTGATGACCATAGCGCAAAGCAACCTGCGTGTGGTCGAAGATGATTTTGGGTGGGCCTCCGGCTTCCCAGGTATAAGCACAAATATTTAAGATTCGCATAAACGTGCTGCGAAGTAAAACGTTATGTCGTGATTTTACTAAAACCGTCAAACATTTCCTGAGCTACCGCTTCGGGAGAATAAGGGACAACTGATTGTTCAGCCGCGTTTTTCATCCGCTTTAGATCAACCAATCCGTCCATAACTTGCTTAAGCTGATCGGCTAATTGAGTAGGCTGATCAGGATTAAACACAAAGCCATTCTGACCGTCGTGCACTAAATCCGGAACGCAGCCGCATCGTTCTGACACAATAGCGGGTAAACTACAAGCCATTGCTTCATTAACAACCAAACCCCAAGGTTCTGACCGGCTTGGTAGCACTAGGACATCGCTGAGAGCCAGTATCTCCGGTACCCTGAACCACGGACGACCTGATAACAGAGTTACCCGATCAGTAAGGTTTAACGCATTGATCTGAGTTTGTAAAGAGTCTTTCTCTACACCATCGCCCAGTAAAACCAAGCCCCACTGATGCGCCATGGCCGACTGAGTAATAGCCTGCGCAAATGCTGTAATGAGCGTTGGTAAATTTTTGAATTCGATCAGCCGGCCAACGAAAATGAAATTATGCTGTCGTAAGCTCAAAGCCTGCTGCTGGTCAGAGCGTTGGCTAACGGATTTTTCGTAAACCGAACGAAGCGTAGCATTATCTACCGCGTTTTTCTGAAGCAGGATCTTTGCCGGTTTTACGCCTAATTGTATCAGGTATTGAGCGGACTGACTACCAAAACAAAAAAAACCGGCACATTGACTAAAGACGAACCGTTTAAAGTACTCTTTTAAGCTGCCTCGCTTGTGATCTACGGCTGTGCTCTCATTCTGCATTACAACGGGTATGCCCTGAACCTTAGCCCATCCTAGCAGTAATAGTTGAGCTGGGTCGTAGTAACCAGTAAGGTGTATTACATCGGGTCGAAATTTCCTGGCTTTCTGGAGCAGAGCTTGCATTCGCTCAGCCAAGGTTACATCCTCTAAATACCGATCAAAAAGTAAGTCGTAGTCATAAGCATAAGTAGGGGCTGTCGTGCCTACTTCAACTTCCAGCCCAGCTCTGGAGCGTTCGTTACGCGCAATTTGCAGCACAAGCATAGTTACATCAGGTCGTTGATCAACCAGGCGCTGTAATGCTTGAAACACAACGGATTTATAGTGTGCCCATAGGATGTTATGAACAATCAGAATACGCATCAGGAGGCCTGATTGTTAGGTACAACAACATATTGATCCGTACCGTCAGCCGCTGTTGGATGATTTGATAAATAAGTCGGGAATAAGTGCTCAACGCCAATAAACCGAATCATCAGTGCCAAGGGAAACCAGAAGGCTATTTCGTTGGGTCGTCCGTTGGTAAACAGGGTGACAAGGATCAACATATAGAAATAAGCTAAAAACGTGCTCAACGGGTTCGGATTGGTCCGCATGATTGTCAATATGTGATAGAAAATCAGGCCATTCAGACCGCCAAAAAACACGAAACCCAGTATGCCATGATTCGTTAAGGCTTCCATGACCGGTACGTCGAGATACAAAAACTTATACCCGTAGCCTAGAATCAGCATATACAAGTGTCCGGATAATACATTCGAGAAGAAGTTTGCACTGACGGATCGGTTCGCTGCCGAAGCGTCCAGCGTTGCCTGATAGGCCGCTCCTTTTGCTTTTAGTCCCAATAAAGCGTACACGTTTTCAAGATTCCGTTCCGCAAAGGCCAGTACATAACTATACAAGATTCCGTAGGTATCACTAAACTTCTGAAAGAAGATGACCACGCCAACGAAACCTAGGATAATTGTGATAATAGGAATGGGTCGGAAAATACCCCGGACTGCCATTCGAATTTGGGCCGGACGTACATTGTAGAACATAAAAAAGGCTAACGCTATCAGCATAGCCAGAATACCAGACCGCGTTTGCGTCAATATCAGAATAGCGAGGTTCAGAATGCCGGCAAACAACGCGAATAACCGAAAGATTACACCTGTCTGTGGTCGTACCAGCCAAATCGCGCAGGCTACTAGGCCCATAAACGCGTTGCGGGCAAACGCGTGGGGGTTTCCCGAACCTTCATCGTTATCACCCAACGTAATGGTCGCTCGTTGCCCAAGTGCCCAAGTTGGATTTGTCATCAGAGAGTAGATAAGACCCAGATTGGATATAAACGTAAACAGAATGACGACCGGGATAAACACCCTGATAATATCGTTGGGAATGTTTATAAGGAGAAAAATGAAAATGAAAATGTATGTATAATAGATCATATCCTTGGTGTAATCCTTGAAACCGGGATCACCCATGTACACATACATATAAAATATACAGAGCAGCAGGAATCCAACGCCCAGCCCTAACATAGTGATGTTTGGACGGTACAAGCGCCTGAAAAGTGTGAAAGGAACCATCAGCACTAATCCACCTGCCAGCGCTGCCGCCGTAAAGGCCGTGCTGCCCGGAGCTAGCTTGAGGGTTTCCCGGAAAAAGAAAATGAGTGGGTATCCATCTACAAGGATGCATATACCCAGCACAAGGCGCATGTAATCGAGTGTCTGCAAAAAACGAATGAGACCGCTCATAAATAGTATGGTTTATTACGTACGGTCAGCAGATTAGATACGCTGTTGACTACGCACATGGACGACGAACGTAAATTCAATTTTGGTTGGAACGACGTAGCTGTAGCCGGTGTCGGACATAACCAAACTCACCCTGTAAGACAAATGTGACCAGTTTGCGTAACCGACAATACCGACTCCAGAACGAAGGCCCAAGCGAACTTTGTAGCTGAGGACGGTACTTTTCCTTCACCAGTTGGTGTTCATTAAGCCCAACGGTTTGAATCGTAGACGATTTTGCATTGGGCTGAACGCGAAATCCTCCCCAAAAGCCGTCAACGTGCTGAAAGCGAACGCTTGGCTGAACCCCTAGGCGCGATACAATTTCGTAATCAATCACAAAGCGAAGACTCTCATCCAGCAGTCCGAACTGCTCTAAACGCTTTCTGCTTATAAATAGCGATTGGTTAAAAACCTGCATTCCTTCGTAGATCTGACATTCGACGCAGAACTTCGGCGCACGCATCTCTTCGAGAATAACGTCATCTTCGTCAGTAATATACATATCACCGAAAAAAACGTCCGTATCTGGATTTTTCCGCCAGGCATCGGCTACCCGCGCGAACGCGTTTGGCGCAAACACATCGTCCGAATTCTGAAAGGCTACATAGTCGCCAGTCGCCAGTCGAAAACCTTTATTAATCGCGTCTGTTTGTCCGCGATCTTTCTCGCTCACCCAGCCTGCCAGATACGGTTCGTACTTTTTTATGATGTCTAAGCTTCCGTCTGTCGAACCACCATCAATTATAAAATACTCAAGATTTGGGTATTGCTGATTCAATACACTTAAAATCGTACGCTCCAGATACTCATCCTGGTTATACGAAGGCGTTACCACCGTTAGCTTCGGATAAGATCGGCCATCGTTTGCCACAAGCGGTTGATAGGACTGCGTAACGAACGAAGAAAGCGAGTTATCGGAACGGGTCATGAGTTTACAGTAAAGATTGGTAGACGGCCAGTGTTTGACGAGCTGTTTGTTCGCACGAAAAATGCGTTAGCCGTTCGGCACCTTTCTGGCGCAGTTCATTACGTAGGCTGTCGTTCATAACGACTTTTTCAACCGCATTAGCAATCGATTCATCGTCTTCAGGATCAAAATAAACGGCAGCGTCGGCAGCAACTTCGGGCAAGGAACTTCGATCACTAACGATGACCGGACAGCCAGCGCTAAATGCTTCCAGAACAGGAATGCCAAACCCTTCGTTGAGTGACGGAAAGACAAAAGCCTGCGCGTGCCGGTAGAGTCCAAACAAACTTGCATCAGTAATTGGGCGATAATGAACGCGTTCATTAACTCGGGCCGAATGGAACAAGCCCTGTTCTTCAGCGGTGAAAGCGCCACCGCCAGCGCAAACAAGATGCAAATCGGGATAACGGTTCAGAACCGGTCGAATGGCCCGAAAAAAGACATTGAAATTTTTGTAGAGCCCCCGTTTTCCCACAAACAGCAGGTAAGGAAAATCAAAAGCTCTTGGTGCGTTTTGTAAAGAATCGTCTTTAAAATTAGTGCCCAGGTGAATGACACTAATTTTATCAGGCTGAATCGGGAAGAATCTCAGAATTTCCTGCTTGGAAAATTCTGAGACTGAAATAATCCGGTCGGCCCGGTGCAACAGTTGCTTTTTTACCTCATAAAGCCCTTCCCCAACGTCAGGGTATTGCTTACCATAGCGTTCACTAGTGGCATCGTGAAAGGTCAGAACGAACGGTCTAGTAATGGATTTTAAAAAGTACCGGTGGTAGTAAGTAGGATGAAAAATATCATACTGACCAGCCTTGATGCGTTGTAAGCTATACAGCCGATTAAACAGTGAGGCCGCCCGGTTTACATTCCGGAGATGAGCTAGCTGCCGATACCGAAGGTGCCTGCTAAACGACGCTTTGCTAAGATACTCGTTGTTGGAAAGCCGCAGAGACAGTTCAAACTCAATGTCAGAGCGATTGGAAAACGAACTCATCAAGTCGAAGAAATAGCGGGATACTCCCCCGTATGTCAGCCCTGTAAAGCATTGATGGTCGTATAGAACATTCATTGAACAAGAATCAGCTAGTTTGTATTTTTTTGAGAAAATACGCCTGCAAAAATACAACTTATAGCGACAAAGCCAAGATTATACCTGACTCTCCTTAGCTGGATATTTATCGTAGGACAGGGAGTGGGACTTCTTCCACGAACTTTGTGACAATGCGCATGGCTTCGACAGTTACCCGACGCCAACCTCGCAATACAACAGGCTCCGGTTGCTGCCCATACGCAGGCTGAGTGGCTGTCATGTTCGGATCGTTATGGGCCGAAATGGTTTTTCTGTAAGCCGCAATCAGCGATACCACATCTGGCCTTTCCGCGAATTTTAGGCGATTTTGATAGGGAAAAAAGCCTTCGTTCGGGTTATACAGCCCTTTAGCGTTCATGAATAACAACGGCGCTGTATTGCCACTTACTTTCCATGTACCGTTTTCCTGCTGCAAACGCCGTTGAGGAAGGTTCCAGAGGGCTACGTGCCAGGTCGTATCTTTAATAATTGCTACGTTCTGAAAGAAAACCGGCAGATGCATCAGCCAGATTTGATCCGTACATAAGCTTTTACAGAAATCGATAAAAGCGCGGGTTTCAGCACGATCTCTCCACCAGGCTAGCAATCTATCGGTTTCAGCCGACCGCCGAAAGGCCAAAAAGTCAGCGCTGTATAGGCCAATGTTCTGGAAAAACTTTTCGTCGGGCCATTCCTGACCCGGTTTAGCAGAGCCGCCAGGAGCGCGGGTGATGTGAGGAGTCAGCAACACATTGGCGGACTTGAGTTGCTGCCAGATCGGTTCTAGGCTACTAAAGAACAGACTATTTGGATCGGTATAGATCAGGCTGTTCTGGTCGGGAAAACGCCGGAAGGCCTCCTGGATAAAGGCTGGTTTACAGGCCGCTGCAAACTCTGTTGGCGTGTATTGACTAGAAAGCGTGCGAATCTGATCCTGATCCATCCATTCACTAACTGGCCAAAGAGGGTAAGGCGATTGAAAACCGGCCGGCAAATTAGCGGGATCGTCAACTAGACCAATGATAACGGGATAGGATTTATCCGTAGACGCATATTTCGTAAAACTATCGCCTAATGACAATGCCTGCGGCAGTTGTCGGGTCGTACAAAGGGTTAGTAGCACAGTCGAGTCAGAACTAATTATTCAAGCACATCACCAAGAGCCGCCAGATACGGCGCATACCAGTTAGCGGCAGCGTCGGCATAGCGGTTATAATTACCTTGCTGAAGGCTGTTTAACACGGGTTTCAAGCGTCGCAGTCGATCATGCGGCAGGCAGCTTCGCATTGTAAAATGAGAAAGACGACGACGAAGTAAGGTAAGTCCCGGCGCTTCCTGCGGTACTCGCTCGGCCAGTAAGCGACTGATCGTAGCCAGTGTCGCCTGCTTTTCACGCAAGGGGGCTAGCTTTATAGCGCGGTGTCTGGAAAAACGGTCTCGTAAACGAACGCGCTGAGGTGGCTCTTTTTGACGAACACCTACCTGCTGCCGGACGTGCGTTCGGTACAACAGCAGCGGCTCATCAACGAATTGAATGGCGTTGTAAGCGGCTCCTACCAGACCAAGCCAGCCATCGTAGATATAGCCGGGAACTTCGTCGGGAAAAGGCATCACTCTGTTCAGAAAAGATCGACGAACAACCGTTGCACAACCCATGACCCGATTGCCATCGAGCATTACTTCCATCATCTCGCCCGTTCGCCAACGATTTTGTGCCTCTTCATCGAAGCGAATCCAGGTCCAGAATCGTCGTTCGCGTCCCTGCAAATGTTCATCAGTCACCCAGGCGTCAGAGAAAGCAAGCTGATCATTGGGGTGCTTCTCCATATAATCAGTCATCACACTGATCTTATTGGGAAACCAATAGTCGTCCTGATCACAGATGAAAATCAAATCGCCAGTACATTCTGACAGAGCGCGCTCGAAGTTTTTATTGGAACCCAGTTGGACATCGTTGACCAGAATCCGTACGCGGAAAGGAGCCTCAGCGGCTAAGCGTTCCAGCAGGGCGACTGTACCATCGGTGGAGCGGTCGTCGCATACCACTATCTCATCGGGTAATAAGTGCTGGTCGAGTAGGCTTTGCCACTGCGCAGGTAAGTAAGTTTCACCGTTATAGGTACACAAGGCAACCGATATTGTCGGTCGAACCGGATTTTCCATTCTCACTAATCAAATTTGGTAACCATACTGAGCAAAAATAGGTCGCCAATAGGCGGTGCCGTGAATATCCCAAGCATGGCATCCGAACGGCAACTGCCCCTTGTTATAGTCTTCAACAGCCCGCTTTGGGTAAAATTCAATGGCAAATTTCATGGCTTCCCGATAGTCTGGAATGCGTAACCGGGGCCAGTACCGATTGACTTCGATTCCCCAGAACACATCTTCGTTATACTGGTGTACATGAATTTGCTCGTACTTGTTTATTTTTTGCTTTAGTTCGGGTAAATGGCGCAGCATAGCCGAAACGCGACGTAGCGAAAGTCCTCCGTTGCCCACACCATTTAAACTAATAATTTCTTTAGGTGTCACGCCGTCTGGCTTTTTTAAATCAAGCCACGTGGCAGCTCGTTGTTTGACCGTAAACCAAAGCTCGTCGCGCCAGCCCGTAAAATCCCGATCCCGCAACCAGGGCGCTCCAATGTAATCGTATCCTTTCTGACACCAGTCCGCCAGTTCGTCGCGAAAAACAAATGCGTCTAACTGATGAATGAGGATGTACTCTACATCGGTGAATGCCTTGTAGAAGACCTCTGAAAGCATCAACTTATTGTAGCCCTGAATACTGGCAAAAAACGAATCATCGAACGTTTTGACTTGCAAAGAAGGGTATAATTTCTGGTAAAGAGAAATGTCGAGGGATTGTGGAGCTACAAGCCAGACCGAGTAATGGCCTAAAACGCGCATACACTGCGTCAACGCAATGCGCTCGTTATCAGTTAAATCTGGTTTATAAACAGGGATGACTACGCCGACGCTCACGGATACCGGATACTTCATACAAATTTTGGTTGACCTAATCGCTGTAAGACAGCGTCCTGTACCCACGCGTAAGGAAGTTCCGCACAGGGATGGCCGAAATTATTCAGAATGGTAACATCCTCCCCACGTTTGTAACGTCCCGAATAAGGAAGGTAATCGACAAAGTCGAACAACTGGCCAAGTAAAAGAATGCTGGTAGCACCGGTTGCGTTAGCCATGTGAGCCGGACCGCTATCAATCCCGATAAATAAATGCGATTGCCGGATTACCTCAGCCGTTTCCAGCAGGCTCAACTGACCGCATAGGCTTCGGAAATTGGGGTGCGCTTCAGTGATAATCGATTGCAGGCCAACTTCTATGACGGGATAAGGATACGTATCAAGCAGCCATTTTACCAGCCGATTCCAGCTCTCTACCGGCCAGTCGCGCATAATATGACTTGATTGACAGTGAATGACAATCGGGGATTCCTGAAGTTGAAGTGCCGCTACGCGCTGTCGAACTTCCTCTGGAATGTACATCTTAGGTTCTGCTGTCAGAGCCGGTAAACCGGCAGCCTGTGAAAACATGTACAGCAAGTCTCCACGGTCGTAGTAATTATCAAACGTCAGATTGATCTGATCAGCAGTTGGGTTAATCGGATCTTCCGGGCAGTATTTGCACTTGCGGTGCGAAATATGCATGTTATAGACCTGATCGAAAATACCGGTACGCAACAGCAGGACTCGCTCACTAGGGCACTTTTCAACAAAAAAACCGTCTAAGTCCGGGTGGTATTTAACCAGTTCAGCATATTGCTGCCGAACAACCCAAAGGATGTGTGCGTCAGGATGGCGTTGCCGAACTTCACGTGCAACAGGCTCACAGGCAATGATATCACCCATCTGTTCGGACAAGATGATCGCTACCAGCGGCTTATCGCCCAGCTTAGATTTAAGCTGGCGTAATTCGAGGTATTTCCAAACGAACGACCAATACTTACCCACAATGTGGGTATATTTATTATAACGGTGAGTCCAGAGGGCTCGTTGGCGCGACCAATAAGCCATATCAATGCGTTTCTAAGAGCGAAATAAGTCTAGTAAAGGGCGTGTTTAGCACCTTTCTCACCCGTTTGTACCGGAGTACCTTCGGGGGTTTTATGTATACGCAGGGGTATTTCTGATAAATATCATTGTGGTTTTTCAATAGCCTGTTCCGATAGATATCAAAGAGTGGTTTTACATCGGGGCGCTCCTGACCGGGAATTTCCACAGGATCAAACGTAAACCGCGTTTGGTACTTAGACACATCGTTTGGCCGGTAGGGGTTGTACCCACTGTAATGAAAAAATTGAAGAAGCTCGGTGTCATTTACGCGCCATTGTCCACCTGAATCCTGGGAGAAATAGCGCTCGTGTAAATTCCAGTAAGCAACGTTATAGCCTACGTGACGATCAATCAAAACATTGTCGTAGTAAACTGGTGCAAAATTAACCCAGTGTTGATCAACAAAAAGACCGTTGCATAGATCGATCCGGCATTCGTAGACCAGTCGCTCTTTCCACCAATCAACAAACTCTTGTGCTGTCTGGTCCTTACGCAGGCCAATAAAACCCAGGTTGAAAATTCCCGTACCTAAATGGTGGATCTCGTTGGGGCGTTCCCAGTCCGGTGTGGGTGAACATGTGTGCGGAGTCAACACCAGACTGTGTTGTTGCAGCGCCTGGTTCAGTTTATGCAGCGGTTGGTAAATGATGATGTCAGGGTCAAAATAAATAAGTTGAGTGACATCTGGATTATTCTTGAAGAAGTAATCGATGTAGAAAGGCTTGACAGCGGTGTTGAGTTCTGTAATATCATACCGGTCGCACATAGCGGCAAAATCGGGGATACCGATCTTGTCTACCTCCAGCATGGCGTACTCCGGCATCAGCTCGGCGGGCAGGTTGGCTACACTAAGCTTATCAACCAGCCCAATTACGTACGTATAGTCGGGATTCGTTTCTTTGAGTGAATCGCCTAACGTTCGGGCCTGAGCTAAATAATTAATGGAGCATATAGTGAAAGCAAGTGTCATAACTACAGGTCGGAAAGGAGTCTGAATATCTGGGCTTTTCGAACTAGCTCACTGATTGACCAACTGACTTACCGACTGATTTAGTATAGGAAAAATATCGTTTTAACTCGTTAATCGGCTTCTCAAACAAGTACCAGGACAGCGAAGCTACGATTAATAGCATTACAAGACTAATAATTCGATGTGACCAGAAGCCCAGCGTTAGGTTTAAACCAACACGATTCAGTACGCGCATGACAACAGGCGTAACAAAGCCCGGTACGAGCATGTGAAAGACGTAGATACCGTAGCTAATGCGACCAACGTATTGCAAGGCTTTGCTGTTGAGTACGTGTCCGGCCAAGCCGTTTATACCCATACTGGCTCGTACGATGACAAACAGGGCCAGGACTGAAATGGATAAACGCTGGAACAGGACGACCAATAAATCATCGCCGGGTAATAGCTGTAGGGCAATAAAGCTGGGTAATGCCAAAGCTGCTGCTAGCGATAATCTTTTCAGAAAAGACGGTAAAGCCTCGGGTTGACTGGTCGCCACGTAGGCCCACAAGGCTCCCAACCCAAAAGCATCGAAACTGGCAGGTGTCAGTACACCGTCCAGATTGCCCTGCGAATACCCATAACCCCGGAATAGCACACCCACTACGATCATGCCAACAATGACCCACCGAAACAGGTGACGCGGGGTCAGCAAGACAAGCCAGGGCCAGACCAGATACAATTGTTCTTCAACGCCTAATGTCCAGAAAGGGGATAGAATATCAGCCCAGTTGCCTGTCTTGCTCAACAAGATATTATACCCGTACAGATAATAATAAAGTGGTTGATCGTCAATGTCCGATGTTTCGGGATGAAAAACGCGAACAAACGTAATGGCGAGGTAATAAAGCGGAAAAATCCGTAAGGCGCGCCGGACAAAGAAATTGCGATACGTATCGGTAAGCGTACTCTGACCTGCGGCTATCCGATTGCGGTTTTCGATAAGAATGCGCGTAATCAGAAAACCGCTGATTACGAAAAAGACCATCACGCCAATGGTGCCGTTGGGAAGTCGATTGAATCCCTCGCCCGTTGGAAACCAGTGGTAAATAACCACCAGCAACACCGCGAATGTCCGCAGGGAATCTAACTGAGGCATATGGCCAGAAGGAATCTTGGACATTCGCGGTGTTGCGTTTGGAAAATGCCACAACGACGGGCTGTGACACGCGTGATCCTAGGTTAATTGATGAAACAAAGTTACGAGAGTTTCGATGCTTTGTTGCGCAGGGTGACGTTCGAGAATTTTTTCGCTAAGCCGTTTCCCCATCTGCCGACGCTGTTCAGGATTATTCAACAACGTAACAGTGCGGCTGCTCATCGCGTCGAGGTCGAGGTAAGGAACCGCGAAACCACCGTCGGCTTCAATCAGTTCGGGAGAGCCGCCCGCACCGTCGAAACAAACAACGGGTACTTCACTCAAACCGGCTTCAAACACAACCAACGGGTAGGGGTCCTCACGCGAACAAAGCGCAAACACATCAAAATGGCTCATGTACCGCAGTACATCCGGGGTGGGCGCGATCAGGTGAACCCGTTCGGCGATCCCTGCTTTCTGAATGTCCATCAGCAGGTCGTCGTACAACGGCCCAGGCGATATGCCGACCCAGACAAAATGAACGTTGGCTTCGGGTGTTCTACCGATTACCTGTCGGGCAAGGGTTACGAATAAATCATTTCCTTTGCGCCATTCCGCATTACCGCATCCACCGACAATCAAGGCATTGTCGGGTAAGCCTAGCTCCTTATAGATATTGGGCTGTTGTCGTGCCTTGTCTACGTTGCGCTTCAACGATGGTGTGTCAATGAGCGTAAACAGCGTAATGCGGGCCGGATCGAAGTGATGTTCTTCTTTGTAGTACCGGGCGGTTGCTTCGGATACAGCCAGCAAATGATTGGTTCGACCTAACAGATAAGCTAATTCATCGGGGCGGGTGTAAATCCGCACAGACATGGCCAGTTCGTGGACAAAAGTTACCACCGGAATGGTTTCAGGAATGCCCAACTGACTAAACCACCGACTGCTGGTAACGGTATTGACGAACACCAGATCAAAGGAATCTAGCTTAAGAATTGAGCGGATTTCCTCCTGACGTTTTTGTTGCTGGCGTTGATAAAATTGTTCCCACAAGCCTAGTTTTCCCAGAACCTTATCGGCTAAAACGCCCATCACATATCGGTCAGATGCAGGCCAGACCGTAACGGTACACACGGATCGATACTCGTCAAGAAGCGGCCCGCCTTCACCCAAAAGCAAATGCATCTGGAATCCTTCCGCTTTCAGTAACCGCATGATGTTTAGTAACACCAGCTGTGCTCCGGCCCGGTTAGCATCATTGCCGATTAACAGTAACTTTTTCAGAGTGTAGCAGACCGTTTGTGGGTTTAGGGTTTTCTAGCTGTTCTCGCTCTAACAGGCGTAGCATATACCCGAAACCATGAACTTAATACGTTTCGTGACTTGGTGTCGGTAATTTCTTAGCCGGGTTTCCGATGTACACACCCCATTCGTCGGTGTCTTTGTAAATGGCAGTTGCCATCCCTACCAGCGTACCGGTTGCGATATGCAGAAAATCGCGAATAGTGCTGTTAACCCCAAAGAAGCAATACGGCTCAATGACACAATGACCCGACATGACCACATGCGACGTAAAAAAGACGTGATCCTTAATCTGTCCGTGGTGGCCGATGTGGTTGCCGCTCCAGAGTACAACGTTATTGCCAATTGTGGTGAAAGGCTGAATGGTGTTGTCTTCCAGGATAAAGCAGTTTTCGCCGATTGGATTACCGAATGTCGTAGCCTTTGAGCTAACGTAAGAGATAAATTCGTAGCCTTTGGCCTTCGCTTCAAGGTAAATTCGCTCGCGGTTGCGGTTCATACCCCGTCCCGTCATCGGAGCAAAGAATTTATACTCCTGCGGTGAAAACAACGTCTCTACATCTTCAAAAGCGACCAAGGGTAAACCTTTGAATTCTGAGCCATTCATGTATTCCCGGCTGACCGTGAAGGCCGCTACCTCATGTTCAGAATCGTGAGTAAGGTAGAAGTGAGCCAGCTCGGCGGTATCCATTACCCCAAAAATGATAACCTTTGCCATATAGACTGAATTGTTGAGTGATCAGACCGCAAACGCGGGTAGTTAAGCATTCAGGTATTCACTAATCAAACGAGTTCATATTCATCCAACATCGCCCGAACGGTAGTCACATCGTTGAACATAAGCACATCCAAAATAGAAAGCCAGGGTATAAATTCCTGATTCCGATTAAACTGGGGATACTCGACCCGTTTCGCTTTGATAAAACTCAAGGCGATTTTTTCTTGAGCGAAGGTAGGTTTGTCGTACAATTCCATGCCGCCAATCGGGTTAATATAAGCCGACGCTTTTTCCTGTTGGCAGATATCTAGAATGCGCTCCTGCGCTTTCAGATGACCGTTGTTGTAAATTGTAGACGATTGTACCAAGCGAGTTGTCAGGCCGAGGTGCTGATTGAGTTCAACGAGGCTGAAATAAATCAGATCAGCGATTGAATCGGTCGTAAAATTCACCATTTTTTCGGTCACTGGCATTACCGTTCCGTAATGGGGTGCCTTCCGATAACCCTGTTCGATTGTTTTTAGCAGCTTTCCACGCCATTTTGGGTCGTCAACTAAGTGTACCTCGTTGATCGGCTTGTTTTGACTGGCGTCTTTCAGCGGAACAGTAAAAAGATATTCCTGCCCGTTTATAAGCAGTTTGTTTCTATTGATCCAGCCCCGGTTAATGAAGGCTACATCGTCATACAGCACGAACGTATCAACCGCGTTCATCAACTGCATGTAGCCAATGTAAGGCAGAAAATAAGGCTGCATGATGGCTAGAGTCATCGAATTTCAAATTAAGTAGGACAGTCCATGAAATCAGGCGCATTACGAAAGCAACGCCATTCCCGGACCATCAGTGTAGTTTACGTAGGTAATAATCTTCGCCCGGTACAACCACTCCTTCGCGCAGGGTTGTGTCGGTTCCTAACCGAATATCACCGGGCCGGGGTGCAATCACACTTTTGGCGAAGAATAAGTAATCTGCGTTCGCAGGAATAGGCTTTAGTCCCTGTTCAAACGGATTAATGGCAATTAGTCTACGAGACAGATGTGGACCATAAAGCGGATACTCGTAATCATCATTGATCGTACCGAGCGCAACCGTCGCGTTTTCGGGGACAAGCTCATCGAAACGTTTGTAAGCAACGTAGGTATCGGGCCGGCCAAGCGTAATTTGTCGAACACGATCCGACTCGAATGCGGATGGAATATGCCTGCCATCGGGTGTTGTCCAGGCAAAGGGTAAGGCGCGCGTATTCAGAAATACACACAGCAATGCCGATACACAACCAAGTACAGTTACCAAACCCACGTAACTTTTCCAGATAGACCGACCCGGCGATTCCACTGTGGTACGGGGATGGAGAAAAATAAGAGCTAGAAAAGTAGCGCCGAATAAGCCGGTTTCGATGAAATAGCGCCCTTTGAACGGATCGTAGGGGGCCGAGTAGGAGAGCGCCACAAAATGCAGCAGTAGGGCTATTCCCAGAAAAATGTGAGCCGTTGATCGAACATAGCCGACCAGGACCAGCAATAGCAACGGAAAAATAAGGCCGAAGCCAAACACGCCCCAATACGGGTTTGCATTGTAAAAAATAAACCGGCGGTCGAAGGAAAACGGTTGAATCGAAAAATCGGTCTCTTCGTCCAGCCGCATATGAAGCTTATCTTCGAGCACCACAAGCGGTTGCCGCATGATATGATTCAGGTCCGCGCCAACTTTCAGATTTCGAATACCATCCAGGTTAACGTGATCATAGCCATAGCGCACAACGTTTCGGCTTCCCTGCTCCATCAGGTTTTTAAACGATCCGGCGCGTTCTACCGATTGGTGTTTTAAGGCCGTTGGCGGCCCAATCGGATGACCGAACACCTCAATGTTTTTCAGGTAGCCCGTTGGAAGTGTCCAAAGACAAACTCCTACTACAATAGCAGCGGCCAGACGCCAGGTCCGTGCAAAGGTTGTAACCCAGGAAGGCGACAGAAAAACAGTGTGTATCATAATGACAAACACCGATGGTAGTAGTAGCGCAAATGTGATTTTGTGGCCAAAAGCGATACCAAATGCCATACCTGCCAACCAGAGATAGCGGTTATCCTGGGTTTGTCGATACGTGAACAGCATATAGAGCAGCACACTCAGGTAGGCCGTCAACACAATGTCCGTTTCCGTCGTGATGGACTGCATCAGAAAGTCTGGAAGCAAAGCATAAGCCAGCGCACAGAAAAAACTGGCTGATAGCGACGTACTCTCTGGGCGGTTAGCGGCTATCCGTCGTACAATGCCGAAAACAGCAACAATAGCCGTCCAATAACTTAGATGGTGAATGAATTTAAATCCGTTTTCGAAGCGGCCAGTAATCAGAAACGAATAGATCTGTAGTGTACAGACGCTTTTTGGATACGTATCGATATTCCAGTTTGTACCGCCGAAATGCCGCATGGTTCCTCGCTGAACATACTGCATGACCCGGTTCAAATGCCCCGTCATGCTGTCCCATTCGTTTGGAACGGTAAAGAACACCAGCAGTAAATTGGTAATCGCAATAACAGACAGCGTTGCGAAAAGTATTGAAAACAGGAATTTAGTGTACGTGGAGAGACCACTAAACCAACCACCGAACGTCTGCCAGCGTTGCTGGCAGAGAGCCAAAACAGAAAAACCTTGAGGTTCGGCAAGGTTTCTCGGTGCGATCAATCGGTTCAGCAAAAAGCCGAGAATAGTTGCCGTTACAAACACGGCACCCGCCCAGGCAAACGTATTAGCCGTAAGATAAAACGCCGATAGAATAAACCCGGTCAGAATGGTGCTGCCCGCACCAAGCAAAAAAGTCGTTAGGAACCACTCGGTAAGTGACTCACGACATAGCTTAGTCGCGAGTCGTCCGAGATAAACAATATAGAGAAAGAACGAAGCAAGAAAAAGAACAGTCATGATAACGAAAGATAGATTGACAAAAAAGGCCAGTCACTTCGCTATACTGGTTCACTCATAATAGCAACGGCTTCATTGACAATGGCTGCAATCCGGTCAACGTCTTCCTTGGGGAGGTCTGGATACAGAGGTAAGCACAGAACCCGCAGGGATGCATCTTCAGATACCGGACAGGGTTGGTGGCCGACCGAGAAGGGTAACGTATTAAGTGAAGGATAGAAATACCTTCTTGGCACAATATCCTGCGCCTTCAAGGCATCCATCACGCGTAATAACGTTGCTTCTGAATCCAGTACGATCGGGTAGTAAGCGTAATTGTAATCGACACCCGGCGTCAACGTCGGGCGCGTAATTTTTTCAAAATTTAACCGGGCGCCATACCAGCTAAATACCTGCTTGCGAGCCGCGATCAAATCCGGAACTTTAGGGAGAACGCAAAGCCCCATTGCCGCGTGGAACTCCGAGTTTTTTGCGTTTATACCAATGCTGTAATAATCGTCGTTGCGATGGCCGAACGAACGATAGAAATGTAGTTTCTGGGCTAGTTCGTCATCGTCAGTTACAATACAGCCACCTTCGACCGTATGGAAAACTTTGGTGGCGTGGAAGCTACACGTGCTGATATCTCCGTAGCTAAGAACCGAGCGGCCCTGATAAGATGCGCCGAACGTATGGGCCGCATCGTAGATAACTTTTAGCTTGTATTTCTCCGCAATAGCCTGAATCTGCTCAATCCGGCAAGCGTTACCGTATACGTGCGTAGCCATAATAGCCTGCGTGTTTTCGGTGATGAGCGGTTCTATTTTATCCGGATCAATGTTGTAGTCATCAGGCCGAATGTCAGCAAAGACGGGCGTGCAACCTTCCCAGAGCAGCGCATTGGTTGTGGCTACGTACGAGAAGGGCGTTGTAATCACTTCTTTCGTGATATCCATCGCCTTGAGAGCCATTTGCAGGACAATCGTGCCGTTTGTGCAGTATTTCAGGTGTTTGACGCCTAGAACATCCTTTAACTTTCCTTCCAGTTCGCGCAGTAACGGACCGTCGTTGGTCAGATGTACGCGTTCCCAGATCCCCTTCAGGTAGTTGGTGTACTCGTCAAAGTCTGGCAGGTATGATTTAGTAACGTTAATCATTGGTCAAGTTTTCAGTTTTCAGTTCAGCAATCAGAAGGAACTGAAAACTCATTTAACAACTGCTGGTTCAAGCATACCCATTGCGAAAGGAAACTGTGGGCGTACGTAACCTGGCCACTTACCATACCAGGCAATACCCTCCCTATAGTCTTCCACCTCGAACGTAATACCCTCTTCCATGACATAGAGCGGGGTAACGGTGTCTTTTACCACCATAATCGAGATGGTGTAGGAGCCGTCATTGAGGAAATACCCTGGAATTGTGCACTCACCTACAATCAACCCTTTTTCGTACGGTTTCGACTGCGTACCGACGTTGAAAATACATTCGCCGGTAAGTGAGTTAAGGTGCATCGACAAGTTCAGGTTGGCGTGGTCCATCATGTTCCAGAACTCAAACCGAAACTTCATCGGCGTCCGCACATCGATATGGGTCAGCTCATCCTGATAGTCGGGAATCAACTCGATTCGCTTGATCCGGACAAGATCGTTGCCGGGAGCTTCTTCCGGCGTTGCCCATTGCCGAAGCAGCTTGGTTTTCGAGACTTTGCTTAGGTACGTTGCAATAACCTGGTTAGTCTCCCCATTTTCGACAAGCTGTCCTTTCTCGAAGTATAGCGTTTTGTTGCAAAGCGCCTGAACCGCCGTCAGGTTGTGGCTAACGAAAAGAATCGTTCGACCGCTGGCCGAGTTGTCGCGCATTTTGCCCAAGCTCTTTTTCTGAAACTCAGCGTCACCAACGGCCAACACCTCATCGACGATCATGATTTCAGGATCAAGGTGCGCTGAAATAGCGAAGCCTAATCGGACGTACATACCCGACGAATAGCGTTTGACGGGTGTGTCCAGAAATTTCTCGACTCCGGCAAACGCAACGATTTCATCAAACTGCTTCCGAATCTCGCTGCGGCTCATGCCCAGCAACGAGCCGTTCAGGTAGATGTTCTCCCGACCCGTCAACTCCGGGTGAAAGCCGGTTCCGACTTCCAGCAGCGAAGCCACTCGTCCACGAATGCGAACGGAGCCCGAGGAGGGTTCAATAATTTTGCTTAATATTTTCAGAAGCGTTGACTTCCCCGCGCCATTATGTCCAACAATACCGACACGATCCCCTTGCTCAATGGAGAAACTTACGTCCCGCAAGGCCCAGAATTCCTCTCGTGTATGTTGCTCCTGCGCTTTTTTTCCACCGAATAACTGCTTTAAATTTTCAGTTAGTACGTCCCGCAGGGTGTTAACACCCTTGCCTTTCTGGTGGTCAATGATGTAGTGCTTACTTATATTTTCGACAGTAATGACGGACATAGCATCTAGGTATTAGCTGTTCCTTGTAGGTTCTTGTGTAGAAAGAAATTCTAACAGTAACCAATAAGGAGCGACTATTATATATCATCAACAAACGTATTCTCGCGCTTCCGGAAGAAGTAAAGTGACAAACTTAAACAAATGCCAACAATAATAACGGAGGCTAAAAGACTCTGGGGGTTAAAATACGCTTTTTCACCGAGCAAAGCCCAACGAAAGCCATCAATAATACCCACGAGCGGGTTAAGAATGTACAGTGGGTACCACCGTTCCATCGCTACCAATCGGCTGCTGTAGGCAATCGGACAGGCATAAAAACCGACCTGCACAATAAATGGAATAAGCTGACCGATGTCCCGAAAACGGACGTTGACAACCGCAAAAAATAACCCGAACGCAAAGGCTGCCAAAGCGGCCAAAACAATAAAGAACGGGACAAGTAACAAGTGCCAGTCAGGGATGAACTGATACCAGATCGCCAAGATAATAAACAGACCGAGCGACACCAAAAAGTCAAGAAAGCTAACGGCTATCGAGCTGATTGGCATGATCAGTCGTGGAAAGTAAACTTTCGTGACAAGGTTAGAGTTGAGCGTGACGCTATTGCTGATCTGCGTGAATGCCGTAGAGAAAAACGTCCAGATCGTAATGCCGCCCAGGACCATAAGTGGATAGGGGACACCGGGGTCAGCGGGTAGTTTGGCGATTTTACTGAAAACGAATACCATGATGAGCATCGTTGTCAACGGACGGATTAAGCCCCATGCCGTACCGAGAGCAGTTTGCTTGTAACGAACCGACACGTCGCGCATCGATAAAATATACAGCAATTCTCGGTTTCGCCACAAATCGCGCCAATAGTGCCGTTCTGCGCGGCCGGGTTCTATAACTACTTCGTGTGTTTTCATGGTGGTGGTGAGTTGACAATACGTACTGGTTCGAACCGGTACGTATTATCCTTCTCGCATCACGGAACGGTAAGTTTCCCGCAAAAATATAATGATAAATGCTAGTATCAATCCGAGTGCAATACCAGCCTGCATACCAACCGGCGTAATGATCTCTTTGTAAAGCGGTAGCTCAACGGGTTCGATGATGGTAAACAGAGGAGCTTCACGAATCAACGATAAGCGCATGTTTTCCGCATTCTGCAACGCCTGGTAATAGATAGTGCTTAAGAAGGTAGAGTTACGCGTCAATTTTGTCTGCGTAATCTGCCCCTGCGCCACAACCATTTGCTGGTTCTGGTCCATGTACTGCGCTAGTTTGTTTTCAGTGCCAGTCAGAATGCGAGCAATTGAGTCGGCCCGTGTTCTGAGCAGTTCATACATTTCGCTTGTTTTCTTCGTTTGCTTCTGACGATAGTCCTGCTCAATCGTTGCCAGGTGATTTTCGAGGAATGACGCTGCCAGCATCTCGTCCTGCATAGCACTACGCAATTCCATGAAGGATGACTTCCGCTCGGGTTGCGTTACGCTCATTTCCCCCTTGATGCGCGCGTATATTTGTGACATCACAATACGCTCAAGCTTGGTGTACTCTTCTGGCTTCTTGCTTCGCGTGAAATAAAAGGATCGCAGGCTGTCACTGTCTTCCCATTCTTCGTCCCGGATACCGCTGTGTCGGATGTAGTAATTGACTAGCAATGTATCGCGACCGTCGATTTTAACGGTTTTCATCAATGTCTTGTCGACAACCGGTCTCGACTTGGCGTAGATCAGAAAGTTATCACCAACGAAAATGCTGGCATCCGGTGCCCCCTGCGATAAACCAAACGCACCAGCCAGCGCGCTCAGGTCACCAAAGGAGCTGTTGCTGCTACCGCCACCCAGGTTGAATGTCATCGTCGCGTTGTAAACGGGCTGTTTCTTATGCGTGATGTCGTAGATGAAACCGATGGTTCCACCAATGGCAACCATAATTAGCAGTAACTTCCAGTTACGCCGGGCTACGTCTTTAATTTTAAACAGACGGACCACAACGGACTTGGGCGAAATCTGATCGGGTGGCAATGCCTTCGGGGCAAGACCATTCGTATCTGTTGTTGTCAGGTTTGTAGCACTCATGTCCTGAGAAGGTTTATCTAGCAACGTTACTTAAGGCAATGACTAGTCCAATTACAGACAGCAGTGATGAGATAGTACCTGCTGTAGAGCTTAGAATCTGTTGTGGCGTCAACGGTACAGATGTCTTTTTCGGAATAATTACTTCCGATCCGGGCTCAACTCTTGGATAAATGTTGAAGAATATAAATTTACGTGTCCGGTCAACCGATCCATTCGCGTACACAATAAACGACTTCCGCCGTTGCGACTTCGATGTAAAGCCGCCCGATTGTGAAATATAATCCTGGAAGGTCTGGCCCGTGCGGAATTTCACCGTTGTTGGTAGCAATACTTCGCCTTGAACCCGTACGGTTTCCAATAATTTAGGAATCCGTAAAATGTCGCCTTCCTGCACCAGAATGTCTTCCGATGACCCAGGTTGAGTTAGGATTTTCTTTAGGTTGATACCAATCGATTCAGGCTGATCAGGCGACAGCGTTTCGGTTTCCACAACAGCTTTGCCGGTAGTTGTTGCTTCCGCTAAGTCTTCGACCGACTTTTGGCGCCGGGCTAGCTCATCGGCACTGAGTTGTACGCGTCGAATCAGTGTAGCTCCTTCAACGTAGGCCTGGGGAGTCAGACCGCCCGCCAATGTTACCAGATCCGAAATTTTCTGGTCTTTGCTACGGATTGGATAAGCGCCTGGTATGATCACTTCACCTTCTACGTTCGCATAGGTTTGTACGCGGTAGTTAGGTGATCTCCGAACAATAACCTGGTCGAAAGGCTCCAGCACGAATCTGTTCTGATCGGCACCGATAGACAGATCCCGGTTGACGTTGAATCGGAACGTCTCCGCAATCTGTGCAGAAGACGAACGAGGATCAGCATCTTTTTTACGACGCACAACTTCCACCAGCGAAGCTGCGGCTGACTCTTTTAAACCACCAGCCCGTAACAAGGCATCTTCGAGTGTCATGTTCGCCATGTAGGGAACGCCCTCGATTGGCAAATTGACTTCTCCCTGTACGGATATAGCCGCTTGCTCGGCCAAGTCGAAGCGAGACGTGATGATGATCTGGTCTTCGCGCTGTAGCTGAAGGTCGGGAGCTGTTCCTGCCAAAATATCACCCAGATTGACCGTGATGTTTTCGATGGCTAAGTCTTCACGCGTTCTGATAATGTTTACGCGTCCTTGAAACGCATCGCCTTTGAGGCCCTCTGCCGAATTGATGAGTTGCTTTAGAGACTTATTCTGATCGAGCGAGTACTGACCAGGTCGGTACACAGCTCCTTCAATGGTAACCTGGTTCTCAAAACGATCCAGTAGTTGTTCAACCGTTACCAAGTCTCCATCCTGCATCACGAAGGTTTTAAACTCGGATGTTGTGACATCCACTACTTTCAATTCACGATCCGTTAAGCGTCTGACTTTAACTCGCCCTTTGTAGGCATTAGCCGCGAAATCACCAGCGTAAAACAGGAGCCGGTCAAAGGTTTCGCCCGGTATCATTTCAAAGATATTATTGCGCTTGACGGTTCCCGTTATTTCAACGTGCTCGAGGTAGGTCGTAAAGCGAATATTGTCGTTGTCCTGTAGACGGAAATCGTTTCGTTGTGTGCCGTTGAGCAGGTAATCGTATAAGTCAAGCGTTGCAACAACTTTGTTGTTACGAATCAACTGTACTCTTCTGAACGAACCCAGCTCGTTGGGACCACCAGCCTGATAGATGGCGTTCATAACGGTTGACAACGACGACATGGTGTACGTACCAGGCCGGACCGCATCACCCGTTACCGTTACCCGAATGCTTCGAATCGTACCCAATGATACTTCCAGAAACGTATTGGCCGGACCATACGATGAATTGCGAAGCCCGACAAATTTGGTAGCTAGTCGGCTGACCATTCTTGCTTTGGCCTGTTCAACGGTCAGGCCCGTGACGTAAATAGGCCCTATACCGGTTTGATTGGCGAAGTAGACAGCCCCTTCCGGCGATACTTTCTGACTAAAGTCAAACTCTGAAAAGCCATACAGGCGAATGTTGAGCTGATCGCCGGGACCAACAATGTAGTTCCGGGGGGTCGCCATGTTTACGTTAGGCTGGAACGTTGCCTGAATGGCTGGATCATTGAAAAGTGAATAGCCAAATATCTTCCGCCGTTGCTCTTCCTGTTCTTGACGACGGGCGGCTTCATAACCGGATTCTACAGCCGTATTCTTTTGGTTGGTTTCTACACCCGTACCTGTCGAGTCTATGTTACGCTCGTTCTGACTGGTCGATTGGTCGGCAGGTGTCGTTGCGCCGTTAGCTCCTCTGCCGTTTCCCTGTCCGGCTTGTTGCCGGATTTGCTGTTGGATATTGGCAGGCAGATTATTTATGTTAACACCCGGTGGCAACGCAACCCCTTGCCCGGCGGGCGCGCCCTGCGTTGCGCCTGGAGAAGCGCCCGAACGCACGCCACCCGCACCCGATGTTCCCGAAGCTCCACTACCTGCTCCGGTGCCAGCAGCTGGGGCAGGTGCTACCTGTGCTTGTGCAGACAGGCTAAATAAAAATACACTGACTATGGTGAGGCTAGTGCTTAGTTGACGCGTGAATAGAGCCGTAATGTCGTAAAAATATTTTAACACGAAGTTGTGATTATTTCGAATTTTTTGCATATTTTTAAGATGTCGAAGCCTACCGCTTAAGCAGTTGTATGGGCTTGTATGTAACGACATAATTGCCTGTGTAGTACGTTTCTTGTGTTCAGTCGGCAAAGTAAATGAACTTTTGCCGGATTATGAACGATTTCTTACTGTAAGGAACCTTTTCTTTCCATACCTCATGCTGGTATGATTTTTCTAATGTTACAATTTACACGTTAGTAGGCAGCGTTAGTTGCTTTATTTTAAAATACCTATAAATCGTCTATGACAGAACAGACACCTCAGCCCGCGCAGTACAACGAAGACAGCATCCGATCCCTTGATTGGCGTGAACACATTCGTCTGCGGCCGGGCATGTATATTGGTAAACTTGGCGACGGATCAGCCGCCGACGACGGTATATACGTTCTGCTCAAAGAAACCATCGACAACTGCATTGACGAACACGTGATGGGCTTTGGGAAGAACATCGACGTGCGTGTAACCGATCACCGGGTCGAGGTTCGTGACTACGGTCGGGGAATTCCGCTCGGTAAAGTGGTTGAAGTCGTTTCTAAAATCAACACCGGTGGTAAATACGATTCCGGAGCCTTTCAGAAATCGGTGGGTCTTAACGGTGTCGGTACCAAAGCCGTGAACGCGCTGTCGAGCTACTTTCGGGTACAGGCATTTCGTGATGGTCGGACCGTCTGGGCTGAGTTTGACCGGGGCGAACTGAAAAATCAGGGGGACGAGCCGACGAACGAGCGCAACGGAACGCTTATCTGTTTCGAGCCGGACGATACGGTGTTTAAGCATTTTCATTATATCCCGCAGTTTCTGGAAAACATGGTCTGGAATTACTGCTACCTGAATGCGGGTCTGACCATTACGTTTAACAAACAAAAATACGTTTCGCAGAATGGCTTGCTCGACCTTCTTCGGGACAAGACCAAAAAAGACGAAGACTCCTTGCGCTACCCGATTATTCACCTGAAAGGGCATGATCTGGAAGTCGCTATGACGCACGGTAATCAATACGGGGAAGAATACTACTCGTTTGTTAACGGGCAGTATACAACCCAGGGAGGAACCCACCTCCAGGCCCTGCGCGAAGCTGTGGTTGAAACCATTCGTAAACACTTTGACAAGAATTATGACGTAGCCGATGTCCGTGCGTCAATTATTGCGGCCATCAGTATTCGGGTTCAGGAGCCGGTCTTCGAATCGCAGACCAAAACGAAGTTGGGTTCGATCAACATGTCGCCCGAGCCGAATGCGCAGTCCGTCAACTCATTTGTCAAAGATTTCATTAAAGAGCGCCTGGACGATTTTCTTCATATGAACCCCACCGTGCGCGATGCGCTTAAAAAGCGGATTGAGCAATCGGAACGGGAACGGAAGGAACTCGCTGGCATCAAGAAATTGGCCAATGATCGTGCCAAAAAAGCGAGTCTTCACAACAAAAAGCTGCGTGACTGTCGCAACCACCTGCCCGACCTGAAAGCGGAAGATCGCTATCAATCGACCCTGTTCATTACCGAGGGAGATTCGGCGAGTGGATCAATCACAAAATCGCGCAACGTGCAGTCGCAGGCAGTATTTAGCTTGCGGGGTAAACCGCTCAACTGCTTTGGCCTGACCAAGAAAGTGGTGTATGAAAACGAGGAATTTAACTTGCTTCAGCACGCCCTCGATATTGAAGATGGCCTGGAAGGATTGCGTTACAATCGAATCGTGATTGCCACGGACGCCGACGTTGACGGCATGCACATCCGGCTGCTGATGTTGACCTTCTTCCTGCAATTCTTCCCCGATCTGGTTCGGAACGGGCATTTGTACATTCTCGAAACTCCTTTGTTCCGGGTACGCAATCCAAAGAATCACAAAGAGACAACCTATTGTTATTCGGAAGAAGAGAAACAGGCGGCCATCGATAAGTTGACCAAAGGGGGCAAAAAGGTGGAGATCACCCGGTTCAAGGGACTAGGGGAGATTTCGCCGGAAGAGTTCGGACTGTTCATCGGCGAAAACATGCGTCTGGAGCCGGTGATTATGGAGAAAGAAACCTCAATCTCCAAGCTGCTCAGTTATTACATGGGCAAGAATACGCCCGACCGTCAGCGGTTCATTATCGATAACCTCCGCATTGAAAAAGACATCGAAGATGCCGCTTTAGCGTAAGTTTTAGGTTTACAGTTTTTGAGTTTTCAGTTTTCAGTGGGTCATTTGCAAATCAGCGTGGCCGAAAACTGAAAACTTAAAGCTGAAACCGTAGTAGAATGACTCTCGAATCCCTCCGTAATAGCATCGATACCATTGATGATCAGCTACTTTCGTTGTTGAACCAACGAATGGAGCTGGTTCGTCAGGTTGGCGAGCTAAAGCGCTCCTCCAATACCGTTATCTACCGGCCCGAGCGCGAAAAGCAAATAATAGACCGTTTGCAGCAGATGAACGACGGTTTAATGAACCGCTCAGCCATCGAAGCTATTTTTCTCGAAATCTTTGCCGTTTCGCGTAACCTCGAACTACCCGAACGAGTAGCCTTCCTGGGACCAGAAGGAAGCTTTACGCATCAGGCCGCCGAGAGTCGTTTTGGGGCTATGAGCGCATACATGGCGTTACCTACCATCCGCTCAGTGTTTGAAAGCGTGGAAACCGGCAGAGTACGCTTTGGGGTCGTTCCTATCGAGAACAACCAGGAAGGGGTGGTACTGGAAACCATCGACCTACTTCTCGAAAAAGATCTATCCATCGCGGCTGAAGCGCAGATACCGGTTCATTTTACCTTTGCTTCCCAAGCTGATAATCTCGCTAGCATCACGCATATCTATTCCAAGGACATTGCGTTCCGGCAGTGTAGCAAATTTCTTAAAGATTCGTTCGAAGGGCTACAGGCGGAGTTGATTCCGGTTGAGTCGACATCGAGAGCTGCCAAACTAGCTGCGCTGGAGCCGAATACGGCGGCAGTCTGTTCGCATATTGCAGCCAAGTTGTTCGACGTTCCGATTCTGTTTGATAACATTGAAGATAGCGACCTCAACCGGACGCGATTTCTGATTCTGGCAAAAAACTTTAAGAATCAGCCAAGCGGTAGCGACAAGACCACCCTCATTGCCAAGCTTGCCAATACCGAATCGCCGGGGGTACTTGCGGAGTTTCTTCAGGAATTTAACGCACGTAAAATCAACCTGACCAAGATCGAAAGCCGTCCCCTGCGGGAAGGTGCGACGTTCCGCTACTGGTTCCTGATTGAGTGCGAAGGTCACTCGGACGAACCGGCTTTGCAGGAAATTCTAAACCACCACGCTGCCGAAGTTAAGCTACTGGGAAGTTACGTTCGGGTCGCTTAAACTACCCCTGTCGTTTGTAGTTGTATAGGAAACAGTAAACGTATGGACACGAACACACCATCCGGACAGACGGATAAACTTGACCGGATCGTTGAAGCCCGGATGAAGCTGAAACGACGGTTTGAGGAGAAAATCGCCCAGACGCCATCGATGATCGATGAGACGCCCCGTGGCACCGGCCCGCTAAATCGACATGGAATGCCTACTGTACCGATTGGGCAAACGGTAACGGCCAAATGGCCGGTTCTGGATCTTGGTTACCAGCCAAACATCCCACTCGACAAATGGCAGCTAAACATCGACGGTGAGGTAAACAACCCCGTTCGGCTCAAGTGGGACGATCTGATGGCTTTACCACAGGTTGAGGACACGAGTGATTTTCATTGCGTGACCACCTGGTCTCGGCTGAACGTACCCTGGGTAGGCGTTCGGTTCATGGATTTGGCAGCTCTGGCCGAACCCAAAGAAACGGCGACGCACGTAATGTGCTATGGATACGACGGTTACTCGACAAATCTATCGCTGGAAGAAGCCTTGAAGCTCGACGTATTGCTCGTTCATACCGCCGACGGTCAGCCACTCGCTCGCGAACACGGTGGACCATTGCGCATGATTACTCCGCAGCTTTACGCCTGGAAAGGGTCGAAGTGGATTAAGCGAATTGAGTTTCTGACAAAGAACCAGCTAGGGTTCTGGGAAGAACGCGGCTATTCCAATACCGCTTACCCCTGGCGGAATGACCGCTATTCATGATAAGTAGAGACGTATTTTACGTCTCTACTTACTTCTTTTCTACACTGTATCAATAAAGCCGTAGCAAAGCATGTGACAAATAGTCATCTGCGCATCTTCGACACGACCGTAATGCTCATCCTGAACGATAATCACCTCGTCCGCGATAGCAGCTAAACGGCCCCCTTTACCACCGACTAACGCTACCGTTTTCAGCCCATGTTCCTTGGCCCAGTGGACAGCTTTGACCACATTGGGGGAATTACCGCTAACGCTGAGCGTTAGTACCAGATCACCGGGTTGAGCGTAGTTATGCAGTTGCTGCACGTACACATCTTCGTAGGCATAATCATTTCCTAAGGCTGTTATCCACGAAATACTTTCATTCAGGGAATGACAGCGAAAACGCTTGCCCATGCAATCGGACGCACTTTTGCCGAGATCGGTGATAAAATGCGATACGTTTGACGCGCTTCCCCCGTTGCCAAAGGCAAAAAGCTGCCGATCTTCTTCCCAACACGTTTTGATCAGGTTGATGATTCGTTCAACCTGATCGATTGGAATGGCATCGTAAGCGGCTTTTTGGCGTTCTAGGTACGCTTCAAAATAAGCTTTATTCATGGCTATACGGAGTTAGTTGCCCATGATCTTGCCCAGTGCGTTATCGTAAAGAGCTTTTGCGTCGGCGAAGTCGGCAATGGCCACGTCGTCAACGTCAAAACCGCCCGCCGTCACTTTACCCAGGTACCGGAAAGGAAGGATCGTATCTTCCAGATAATTGGCGACCAGATGCTGCTTGTCGGGCGAAACGGAAACAACGACCCGGCTCTGGCTTTCGCCAAACAGGAACGCGTCCAACCGATAGCGATCATCGGTTTCAATCTGGAATCCTTTACCTCCCGCCATTGCCGACTCAGCCAGCGTAACGAACAGGCCACCGTCCGAAATATCGTGCGCCGACTGAATCCAACCGTTGCGGATCATGGTTTTGATCGACTCCTGAACACGCCATTCGGTTTCGAAATCGAAACTTGGTGCCGGAGACGCTTTGATACCCCGGTATGAGTACAGGTATTCCGACGAAGCAATATCATCGGTTATAGGACCCACCAGGAAAATCAAATCGCCTTCATTCTTAAAATCGAGTGTCATCTGGTGCGTCGGATCTTCCATCAGGCCCAGCATGCCGATGGTTGGTGTCGGGAAGACCGGACCGTCATCAGAGCTTTGGTTGTAGAAGCTAACGTTACCACCGGTCACGGGCGTACTGAACCGGCGGCAGGCTTCACCCATACCCTGTACGGCTTCCACAAACTGCCAGTAAACCTCCGGCACGTAAGGATTACCAAAGTTCAGGTTGTTGGTAACGGCCAGCGGCTCACCACCCGAACAAACAATGTTCCGGGCGGCTTCGGCAACGGCGATCATTGCTCCCTTGCGCGGGTTGGCATTGACGTAGCGACTGTTGCAGTCAACCGTAATAACAATGGATTTGTCAGAACCTTTTACGCGCACGATAGCAGCGTCAGAAGGCGCATTGGTGCTCCGATTGGCAGTACCTACCATCGAGTCATACTGTTCGTAGACCCATTTGCGGGAGCAGATATTCGGGTGCGACAGCAGATGCTGGGCTACTTCTTTGAGCTCATCTTTTTCCAGATCATCCACGTCCGATGGATCGAATTTGGCGTACTCTTTGATATAGGCCGGTTCGCTGTATTCGCGATGATATTGCGGAGCCCCGCCACCTAGCACAAGATCATAAGCCGGAACATCGGCCACGAGTTCGCCATAACGGTAGAAATGCAGGCGTTGCGTATCGGTTACTTCACCGATCTGCGCGCAGTTCAAATCCCACTTGTCGAAAATAGCTTGGATAACGGATTCTTTTCCTTTCTCAATCACAACGAGCATTCGTTCCTGCGATTCAGAAAGCAATATTTCAAAAGGAGCCATGTTAGGTTGGCGCGTAGGCACTTTATCCAGGTCGATAATCATGCCGTGCTCACCTTTGGCGCTCATTTCAGATGTCGAGCAGATAATACCAGCCGCACCCATATCCTGAATGCCGATCACGTAGCCCGTTGCAATAATTTCGAGCGTGGCTTCCAACAGCAGCTTCTCCATAAACGGATCGCCCACCTGAACCGCAGGCAACTTATCCGTCGATGCTGCCGAGATATCTTCCGACGCAAACGTAGCCCCGTGGATACCGTCTTTGCCCGTTGCCGAGCCAACGATAAATACTGGATTGCCGACGCCGTACGAAGTGGCTTTTGCTACTTTACCGACCTCAACAATACCTGCTGAAAAGGCATTGACGAGGGGGTTTGTGTTGTAACACTCGTCAAAATAGATTTCACCACCAACGGTCGGAATACCGAATGCATTGCCATAATCGCCAATCCCTTTGACGACACCGCGCAACAACCGTTTGGTTTTTGGCAGATCGAGGCTACCAAAACGGAGCGAGTTGAGCTGGGCAATGGGTCGCGCGCCCATCGTAAAAATGTCGCGGTTGATACCACCAACGCCTGTTGCAGCACCCTGGTAAGGTTCCAGGGCGGAAGGGTGGTTGTGGGATTCGATTTTAAACGAGCAGGCTAGCCCGTCGCCAATGTCAACCAGTCCGGCGTTTTCTTCTCCGGCTTTTGCCAGCATCCGCTCCGAGTCGCGGGGGAGGGTCTTAAGCCAGACGATGGAGTTCTTATACGAGCAGTGTTCCGACCACATTACCGAGAAGATACTCAGTTCAGTAAAATTTGGCTGACGACCCAGGATCTGGTTGATACGGTCAAATTCGTCGGGGAGCAAGCCCAGTTTGCGGGCAGTGTCAAGCGTGGGTAACGATTCTGTTGCGTCCATTATAAAGAGCGAAAGAATGAAAGAGGAAAAGGTTTATGAGTAATGGAAGCGTACTGTACATCCGCTCATTTACGTTTTCGCTCTTTAAACATTGCCCAAAATTACGCTTTTTGCCCTAAAATGTTCCGTTATGGGTTGACAAATCTCAAAACGTTCGTATATTTGCACCCGTAAAGAGAGATGGCAGAGTGGTCGATTGCGTCGGTCTTGAAAACCGAAGACTGTAACAGGTCCGGGGGTTCGAATCCCTCTCTCTCTGCAAAAGAGATACAATGAATAACAAAAGCCCGATACGAACTTCGTATCGGGCTTTCTGCTGTTTGGTAATGATGCAAGTAACGCAACAGTTATCTACACTATAGACTACGCATACAATAGTCTTCTGAATGCCTTTCGACTTAGCCTAACAATTGTCAAGCATTATCAATATTGCCGCAAAATTCCTCTGCTAGCTATAGAAGGACATGCCTATTTACAGCTAGTAGAGAGAGGTATATAGATTTCTGCTAATGAGAAGATCTAATCATTGATTGTGCACAGACCGTTTTTACGTTGTTCGGTAAAACGCTTTTTATACAACTTATCGAATGGGTAGTGGACAATACAAAGGCTGGAGATTTACTTTTGGCTGGTACAGGCTTTCGTACATCGCTCTTTTATATTGAGCAAACAGATTCGTAAACTCCTGGATGCTAAGACCTTCTTTAGACACCTGATCTGGTCTGAGCTTTGGCTTATTCTTATTCATAGCTAATTAGTGAAGTGGTATGTGGTATATAAACGCAAATAGTTTTGTTACCGATTTATTTTATATGGAAATATCTTAATAATTATATGAACTAGTCTTTTTAATATCCTCAATTTGCCTCATATGATAGTACTTCTCTAATGGGTTTATAGCTGCATCAAAAATCGAGTCGAAAATTGTAACGCACAAACAAGATTACTTTCAGCAAGTACACCTGGTATGTGTGCTTGTCAGTACACTATTGAGTAAAAAAGCCACAATATTAGCTATTTCATACTTGTGGACCAAGTCGCAAGGTGCTTATATACAGTAAATTACGTATAGAAAGCTTATGTGGCATGATTTAGGCAAACGATGATTCATACGATTACTTCAAACTTCAGTTGTTCGCTACTTTTATATGTAGCCTAGCTATAGATCGATTGCTTCTCACTCAACGTTAAGACATGAACAAGCCCGAACCTGAACTGGTTCGGGCTTTATTTTTTCGTCCGTTTGCCTGATTCTTATGTTACCATCAGGATGTTTACCTAGCCAGGTAATATCGAAAAGCCACGTAAAGACGAACGTCCCGAAGCAGATTTTGGTGTGCTAATTAAGCAGTATCAATAAACTCCTTTGCCTCACTAATTCAGCTTATCAGGGGTTCTTACAAACCTGTTGTCTTAGGACCCTGTCATAGTAGGACTTACTCCACTATCAGTATATGGCTAAACGTGACATTATCGTAATCGGCGCTTCAGCCGGTGGCATTTACGCTCTCAAAGAGCTAGCTGCTACGCTACCCGCCGACTTATCCGCTTCAATTTTCATCGTTCAGCATGTGGCACCTTATACGACCAGCTACTTACCTACGATTCTTAATTTCTCTGGTAAGTTACCCGCGTCTCATGCGGTCGATGGAGAGTCCATTAAAACAGGACATATCTATGTCGCTCCGCCTGACCATCATTTGCTCATAGAAGAAGATCGTGTATTAGTCAAGAAAGGACCAAAAGAGAACCGCTTTCGTCCGTCTATTGACGCGTTATTTCGTTCTGCTGCCTATACGTACGGTCCACGCGTGATTGGTATTGTCCTGACAGGGCTGCTCGACGACGGAACGTCCGGCATGTGGTCGATCAAGCGGCTAGGCGGAATAAGCGTTATTCAGCAGCCTGAGGAAGCCATGTATCCCAGTATGCCCGAAAGTGTCCAGCAGCATGTAGAAGTCGATTATGTTGTTGAACTGGCTCAGTTAGCTCCTTTACTGAGTGAACTGATTCAGCAGGATGTCAGCCCGCAACCGACTCTCTCCGGGCTAGAGCGTAAGCGAATGGAAACAGAAGTTAAAACCGCAATGACTGATAGTGCATTTGCTATGAATATTTTGCAAGAAGGAGAGTTAACGCCGTTAACCTGTCCGCAATGTCATGGTTCATTGGTCAGCATCCGGGAGGGTACGATTATCCGGTACCGCTGCCATACCGGCCATGCTTATACAGCCAGTTCGTTGTTGGCCGAAATAAAACAAGGTGTAGAAGATTCGTTATGGAGTGCTGTCCGTAGCCTGGACGAAGTAACGATCTTGATGAACCAGGCGGCCCAAGCGTTTGACGAAGGGGGCAATCCTGAAGCTGCCCAAACGTACTGGCAGAAAGCGGAAGATGCTCAGCAGCAAGCGTTCAAAATTCGAACGATAGCAATAGACGAAGCTTAACAAACAGCAGAGCAGTTATGTAGCTACGTTTCCTTGTCAAATCGATTGAGCCGAATCTGGTTTTTCTGACGGCTGTTTCTTATCTGTTTGTACATTCTTTTATTGCCTTCCAACAGCAGGTCATACTGTGCTCTTACGCGAGTTCTAAGGTCTTTGTCACGCATAACATTCAGCTTTGTTTTTCTTATTTCGTACAGGACAATCATTTTTTCTAAATGCGTCAACATGTCCTTATAATACGTATCTAGCTGGGTGAAGTGATTTTTGAGCCATTGTTCGTCCGATAGTTCTAGCAGTTCGGGTTTAGCGAACAAGATGCGGTTCCATTGTTGTTGCAGGGTGTGAATGTGTACTTGGATTGGTTGCCCGTCAAACGCTTCTACGGGTATGCTCATTCGATTATGCTCATCGACAATGGTAGCCTCCTGCAAGGTCCACTGCTCAGCTACCAACTGCGTTAACGTTTCGAAAGCCGACTCGTAGTCTTTTACCCAATAACCTAAGTTTGAGCACTGGATGCCCCGGCTGGTTCCATTAATAAAGAGCATCATCGCTGCCAGAAGTAAGAATATAAAATCCAACAAGATGATAACCAGACTCTTTAATAGCCTTGCCACCTAACAAACAGAAAGTGAGGTTATGGGCAACCAGCCCGGTAAAATGTCACCTTGTACTCAGTAGAGGCTACATGGTAAAACAGGTTAGCTTATGGTATACTTATTTTTTACGGGCGAGCGTCGGGTGGGGGAGGATAGAACCGGATACAAGTCACGACCAATTTGCAGGCCGATTTCATTCAAATAACTGCTGTTGCTGGTGTCCTGCTTTGTTTTTTTATGAGCAGCGAATGTGTTATCTACCTGACAATAAGCCTCTTCAAACGTATCTTTCTGAATACCAGCTACGCTACTCCATTCTTTATGGAGCAACGAAAGAATATCAACGACAAGATCGTTTATTGTGCCAAGATCCTGTGAAACGCTGGCCGCTTTTAACGCTTCATATTTGTACTTGATCGTATCCTGCGTATCCATAACTAAGGTAGTTTGTAACTTATTGACTGACGAATTAATCAGGAGTCACTTATGTTGCCACTGTTTTTTACTATTTGTTGCTGTTCAGAGCTACACTATTTTTGATAGTACCTGATAATTCATGTTACTATGAGTGAGATCTATGAGCAGACGTATAAGGTTGATTCGCTACAGTTTTGTAATTTTACCAATTCTTTAATAGCATATTATTAGTCGGCCGTCTCGCCGTACGGTCTATCTTCTCATTAATTACTCACGTATCCATTGAATCTACCCGCTGACCATATACGCCTGTTATTTGGCCTGAAAATGCGCCAGATGCGATTAGACAAAGGCTTGTCAGTCAGTGAGCTGGCACAGCAGTCAGGGCTTTCGGTTTCGTACGTTACCGAGATCGAAAAAGGCCGGAAATACCCTAAAGCGGATAAGATAGCTGCGTTGGCCAATGCGATGCAAGTGGATTACGATACGCTGGTTTCGCTAAAACTAAGCAAAAAGCTAGAGCCAATCTCGGACTTGCTCCGCTCAAAGTTTCTGACCGAAATTCCACTCGAACTGTTCGGAATCGATCCTTCCGATCTGCTGGAGTTACTGGCTGAAGCCCCCGCCAAGGTGAGTGCCATGATCCGCACGTTCATGGACATTGCGCTGAGTTACAACATGAGCGTTGAGCGGCTGTACCTGGCCATGCTACGGTCATATCAGGAAATGCACGACAACCATTTTCCGGAGATCGAAGCCGACGCCGAGCGCTTTCTGAATGATTTTGCTCAGGCTGGGCAACCGGTCAGTGAAGCGTTGCTGATGAACTTACTCAAGACACGCTACGAAGTTCAGATCGAGTTTTTTGATCCGCTTACGCAACCCGAACTGGTATCCCTGCGCTCCGTGTTCCGCCCCGAACACCGCCGGTTATACCTGAATGTCGCCCTGTCGGGAGAACAACGGTCGTTTATTTTGGCGCGGGAGGTTGGCTTTCAGTATATGAATCTGAAAAACAGGCCCTATACGTATTCATGGGTCGAAGCCGAGTCGTTTGAACAGATCCTGAACAACTATAAAGCTTCGTATTTTGCGGGAGCGATTCTCATTCGGCGCGACGCACTCGTTGCCAGATTGACGGATTTATTTGCGCGTGATACCTGGAGTAACGAAGCTTTTTTACAGCTCATCGCCGATTTTGGCTCAACACCTGAGCGGTTTTTCTATCGGCTGAGCAACGTCCTGCCGAGCCACTTTGGTATCGACCAGTTATTCTTTTACCGCTTCAACCATACTGCCGGACAGTCTACGTTTCAGTTAACCAAAGAGATGCATTTGTCGCGTCAGCAAGGACCACGGGGTATTGTTGACGAACATTTTTGCCGACGGTGGATCGCCTGGACGATTTTGCAGGAACTCCAGTCTCTTCAGCAAACCAAAGGCTTTGACGAAACGCTTTGTCGGGCGCAACTCTCCGAATACGCCGATTCGGGTCTTCAGTACCTTATTGTTTCCGTCGCCCATCCGTTTCATTCCCAGACGCAGCAGAACATCAGTGTTTCCATGTGCTTTGCCGTGAATGACGCATTAAGGAGCAAAATGAAATTTATGAATACGGCATCGAACGAAGTTCCGCATCGGGTGGTCAACGAAGCCTGTGAACGTTGTGGCCTATTCGATTGTCGTGAACGAGTTGCCGCGCCAGTCGTATTGCAGAAGAAACGGCAATTTGCTGGCATGAAGAAGGCAATGGAAAAACTAAAATAAATTCAGAAACCAATTCGAGTTTGACACGAACGCCGTAGCGTATCCATAGACAAGAGTACCGATCTGCCAAAAATCGGTATGCATAGCGGGGCCGGGCCATTTTTCGAAATGGCCCGGCCCCGCTGTTTTTGACGGTTTATATCAGTAGAGAGGTTGGTTTTCGGGAACGCTTACTTGTCCGTCGCCTATTAAAGTCGTCGTGCCATTAGTATCCTATATTCAGATGTTTTTATTTGATAATCAGATAGTTATACCGATAAATCAAGAAAATGAAGTAGCAATAGTACTGCGCTATTACTTTGCTTATGAAGTTTTTGAGTGGGCTTATTGATCCATGCGTAAATCCGTACCATTGCCAGACTGACTGTTATCGCTGCTCGCGAAGCGAATAAAATAAGCTGTCTGGTTCGCAAACCTGGCTGTGTCGGTTTTGTAAACTGCGCCAGCGTCTTGGCCGACACCCTGAGGAAGTGGTACGGAATTGTTCACCGATCATACGCTCCAGTGATAACCTTTTCCCAAACCAAAAAAACATGGCAAATTCAGACGAGTTACGAGCCATTCAGGAAGCAATTGCCAGCTCAGGTCACACATGGACCGCTGGTTTTACATCGCTTAACAATTTATCGGAGGAGGAGCGCCGGAATTATCTAGGTTACGTCCCCGGTCCGAACGAGCCCAGCCTTGAAGAGCAGGAACAGATTGCAGCGGCCAATCTCGATGCGTATCAAGCGAATTTGGCAAGCAATGAAGCCATAATGGCACCCGCTTCTATAGATTGGCGGAATGTCAACGGGCAAAATTTTGTAACGGGTGTGAAAAATCAAGGTGGTTGCGGCTCCTGCGTGGCTTTTGGAACGGTTGCGGCCGTAGAAAGCCGCTTGAAAATCATTCGTGGGGCAGCCTATCCCGTTGATTTGTCGGAGGCTCATTTGTTTTACTGCATCGCCCGTTCGCAGGGGCGGACCTGCGGGGGAAGTTCGGGAGGCTGGTGGCCGGGTCCGGCGATGGACGGTTTTCGGGATATCGGAGTTACCGACGAAACGTGCTACCCCTATACAGCCGGTGACCAAAACTGCACCGGGCGCTGTGCCGACTGGGCCAACCGCGTAACCAAGATCAGCGGCTACACCCGATTGACCAACATCGCCGACATGAAGGACTGGATTTCCAAGAACGGTCCCATGGAAGCCTGTTTTACCGTATACGACGATTTTTACAGCTATAAGTCCGGCGTCTACAAGAAAACGTCGAATAAACTTGAAGGTGGCCACTGTGTCTGCATTATTGGCTACGATGACGGTGCCGGATGCTGGATCGCTAAAAATAGTTGGGGGACGGGCTGGGGGGACAACGGTTTTTTTAGAATCGGGTACGGACAATGTGGTATCGATTCGGAAATGATGGGGGCGAATTCCATTGTGGACACGCGCTGGATTAACACTAAAAAAGTGGTTGGCCTCTGGACGAAAAACGAAGAACGCAACGCCTGGGCTTATTTGTCGGACGAAGGTTGGAAGAAAATTTCCAACAACAACGATGATGGGTTCATCAACACGCTGACGCAGCTTGCAACCGCTAAAATTACCAACGCGGACGTGAATGTGTACGTCGATAATGGTTTGATTACCACTGCTTACGTATTTTAAAAAAATAATTCTTAACATGTCTAAGAAAATGACATCTCCCCAGAAAAATCCGCCTACCGATGGCGCCGTCACCGTTGCCGTGAACGGTACGCCACCATCCCTTCCAATCAGTGAGTCCAGTAAATCAGCCCTTGATGTTATGACGGCTCCCTCGCTGACTCCTCCGACTTCCGCTAGTCAGAACGATGCTATCGGAGCGGCTGTCTGGAATACGGATAAGCGAGTCAACGGTTTGTACACGACGTTCAATGCCCGCAACTCCTGGATGAGTATCAACGGAACAGGCTGGGTAAAGCTAACGACCAATACCGATGCGGCCTGTGAAGCCATGACTATACTGGCATCGGCTGCCCGTGCGAAAAATTCAAGAATCGATTACGCCATCGACGCTGGTGTAACGACGGAAATTTACGTGTGGTAACGGTCTTTTGCGAAAACTACAGCTTTCGACGCCTAATCGGATAACAGACGGAGGTGACTACAGGGTGTGCCTTTAACCTTATGAAAACAATTCAAGTGACCGATAGCGTCAGTCAAGAGACGATTGCTGTGGCGGAAGGCGATCAGATTGAGTTGCGGCTCGAAGAGACCCCCACTACCGGGTACCGCTGGGAAATAACTCAGATAAACAACGAGCAGCTAACCATTGTCGATAACGCGTATACGCTTTACGAATCGGCTGGCATTGGGGGAGGAGGCATCAGAACGGTGCACATTCACGTACTGCGGGTGGGAACCGGGCAACTGGTACTCGAAAACCGTCAGTCCTGGAGCAACGACGTTTACAAATCCTTCACGCTGTTTTACCAGCCTGAGTAGGTGTACTAGTTCTAAAAAAAGTAAACCCGATCCGCTGGCGGATCGGGTTTATTGACAACAACGAATGCAGGTGCTTACGCGTTCTGCTTCATCCGAATGATGTTCAGAGCAGCACCGGCTTTGAACCACTCGATCTGACCTTCGTTGTAGGTGTGGTTAACCAGGAACTCGTCCGTGGTACCATCGGCGTGATGCAGCACGATTTCGAGCGGGCGACCTGGAGCAAATTCGGTCAGTCCTTCGATGTCGATGACATCGTCTTCCTGAATCTTGTCGTAATCGGCAGGATTCGCGAAGGTCAACGCCAGCATACCTTGTTTTTTCAGGTTCGTTTCGTGAATCCGGGCGAATGAACGCACCAGGATCGCCCGAACGCCCAGGAAGCGTGGCTCCATAGCGGCATGTTCGCGCGATGAACCTTCACCGTAGTTTTCGTCACCAACCACAATCGAACCAACGCCAGCCGCTTTGTAAGCCCGCTGTACGGCTGGAACTTCGCCGTACTCGCCCGTCAGTTGGTTTTTCACGCTGTTGGTTTTCTCGTTGAAGTAGTTCACCGCACCGATCAGCATGTTGTTCGAGATGTTGTCGAGGTGACCACGGTATTTCAACCACGGACCTGCCATCGAAATATGGTCAGTCGTACACTTGCCTTTCGCTTTAATCAGCAGTTTCAGACCCGTTAGATCAGTACCTTCCCAGGCTGCGAACGGAGCCAGCAGTTGCAGACGATCCGAGGTTGGGCTAACGATAACCTGTACCCCTGAGCCATCGGCTGCCGGAGCCTGATAACCAGCATCGTCAACGGCATAGCCTTTAACGGGCTGCTCGATACCTTGTGGCTCGTCAAGCATAACCTGCTCACCTGCTTCGTTGGTCAGCGTATCGGTCATCGGGTTGAACGTCAGATCACCCGCAATTGCCAATGCCGTTACAATTTCAGGCGAGGCTACGAACGCGTGCGTGCTGGCGTTACCGTCGTTCCGTTTCGCGAAGTTCCGGTTGAATGACGTAATAATCGAGTTCTTACGGGTTGGATCGTCCATATGACGTGCCCATTGACCAATACAAGGACCGCAAGCGTTCGCCAGGACGACACCACCGATTTCTTCGAACGTATCCAGCAGACCGTCACGCTCAGCCGTGAACCGAACCAGTTCTGAACCCGGCGTTACCGTGAATTCAGCTTTCGTTTTCAGGTTCTTCGCTGTTGCTTGTGCCGCTACCGAAGCCGAACGGGTCATGTCTTCGTAGCTCGAGTTGGTGCACGAACCGATCAGACCTACTTCAAGTTTCTCAGGCCAGTTGTTTTCTTTTACGGCTTTCGCAAAGTTCGACAGAGGCCACGCAAGATCGGGCGTGAACGGACCGTTGATGTGCGGCTCCAGTTCCGATAGGTTAATTTCGATTAATTGATCGTAATACGTAGCCGGATCAGCGTATACTTCTTCGTCCGAACGAAGATCAGCTTTTACGGCAGTCGCTGCGTCGGCAATATCGGCGCGGTTTGTAGCGCGCAGGTAATCGGCCATCTTTTCGTCATAAGCGAAGATCGAGGTAGTCGCACCGATCTCAGCACCCATGTTACAGATCGTTCCTTTACCCGTTGCTGACAAGCTTTCAGCCCCTTCGCCAAAATACTCAACGATGCAGCCCGTACCACCTTTTACGGTCAGGATACCAGCTACCCGCAGGATAACGTCTTTCGCTGACGCCCATCCGCTCAGTTTACCGGTTAACTTCACGCCAATCAGTTTCGGCATCTTCAGTTCCCAGGCCAGACCAGCCATCACGTCGCAGGCATCCGCACCACCAACACCGATAGCGATCATACCCAGACCACCCGCGTTTGGCGTGTGTGAGTCCGTACCGATCATCATACCACCCGGAAACGCGTAGTTCTCAATCACGACCTGGTGAATGATACCGGCGCCGGGCTTCCAGAAGCCAATGCCATATTTATTGGAAATAGACGACAGAAAGTCGTATACTTCTTTGTTTTTGCTCTTAGCAATATCCAGATCTTTGTCAGCACCTACTTCGGCCTGAATGAGGTGGTCACAGTGAACAGTTGACGGAACGGCTACCTGAGGCCGACCTGCCTGCATAAATTGCAGCAGAGCCATTTGAGCCGTAGCATCCTGCATCGCTACCCGGTCGGGTGCAAAATCCACGTAGGCCTTACCCCGCTCAAACGCCTGCGTGGGCGTTCCGGCAAACAGGTGGCTGTATAAAACCTTTTCCGACAAGGTCAGCGGTCTGCCCACTGCCTTCCGGGCTGCTTCGACGCGTTCGCCGAGGTTTGCGTAAACGCGCTGAATCATGTCTAAATCAAAAGCCATAGCAAATAAGATAACGGGGTTACTAAAAAAGGTATACTCTATAGAAATAACCAAGGAATTCACAAAATGGATTCCTGTTCGTGGCTCAAAATTAGAAGATTCTGTCGCGTTTTGGAAATAATCTGACAATGAGTCGTTAGAGTCCTTATCGAGACGTAAACAGTTTGCCCGTTTCCTCGGTTTGTTCAATGCTAAGCAATAAACCGTTTATTCCTCTATTCTACTTATTGAAACTGCGTACCTTTGTTCGTCTCCGATCTTTTAACATCAGTACACAGACACCCTAATTTTATGATCAAAAAAAACACACTCTTCTCAATGGTAGCCTTTCTGGCACTAGGAATGTCGTTTATGTCGTGCAAAGACGAAGAGAACCCAACCACTGTTCCCAGTACGACAACACCAACAACCACGCGTCTGGTGGCAACCCTAAACGGTGCCAGTGAGAAACCGACGTCAACCACATCAGCTGCTACCGGTAATTTCGTTGGCGATCTGAACACGACGACGCGGGTGCTCAGCTACACGCTTACTTATACGGGTCCGTTCTCGTCATCGCTGACGGGTGGGCATTTGCACCGGATCACGAACGCAAACGGTACTGGTCCCATCGACGTTCAGTTTAATAGCCTTACATCGCCAATCACGGGAACGACAGCTGCTTTGCCACAGGCGAAAGTGGATAGCATGCTGAACGGATTCTACTACGCAAACCTGCACACTACGCTCTACCCTGCCGGGGAGATTCGGGGTGATATCAAAAAACAGTAGTGACTGAAAAGGGTTGATGTGGGCGTGTAGACGTCTTTTTACATCAGCCCTTTTTGTTTCTTTATCCCATTAAGGCTGACCAGGAAGAGACGAGGACTAACTCAAACACTTCCTTTGTCGATTCAGGAAAATAAGGAATCCCACTTGCTACCCGTGCGCATCATGCGTCACAGCTATCTCTATTCGGTGTAGATCGTTCTGCTAAGCCAGCCGGATAGTAGATTATGTAGCCCTTCCTGACCACACGCATGGCTTGGCGTTGGTAAATAGCCGGATTGTAGATTTCTTAGACCGTCTCCGACTCTTCACAAATACTCAGATACCTTCATAAACGCTTCACCAAAAAAAATCGGTGGAAAAATAAACCAAATGGCATTCTGTTCCGCTCAGAATGCAAACGGTTGCGGCATCGTTTGCATAAAAATCGTCGCCATTATCAAGGATTTTGTCAGCTGATTCTTGCGAATAGTTGTATAATTCGGGTAATATTCAGGAAAAAGCCAGTGATTGAGGTAGTTCAAGCGGGTAGATTACCGACGACAAAAATTGGATTTACCAGAGAAAACAGCCTTTCATTAGCATCAACTATCATACTTTACCCATGCAGGTACGTTACGCAATTGGACCAAACGAAACCCGTCGTTTAGATACGAATGACCTTCGAGAGAACTTTCTGATTGAAACTCTTTTTGTTGCCGACACCGTGCAACTGTGTTATAGCCATTTCGACCGGGTTATCGTCGGTGGTGCCAAGCCCGTTGACACATCGATAGAACTGCCAACCTACAGCGAACTGAAAAGCGATTACTTTTTAGAGCGACGTGAACTGGGGGTGATCAATGTGGGGGGCGCTGGAACCATTCAGGTCGATGGGCAAGCGTACGAACTAGGTAAACTGGATTGCTTATACATCGGGCGCGGAAGACGTCACATCATGTTTGGGAGTCAGAACGCCAACGATCCGGCTCTTTACTACTTGCTGTCAGCTCCGGCACATACGAGTTATCCAACGCAGAAAGCGGCACAGCAGGATGTGTTTTCGGCACCGATGGGATCGAAAGAAGGTGCTAACGAACGGGTGATCTACCGCTACATTCATCGCGATGGGTTGCCGAGTTGCCAACTGGTGATGGGGCTTACTATTCTCCAGCCGGGTAGTGTCTGGAATACGATGCCTGCCCACGTTCACGACCGGCGGATGGAAGCTTACTTTTACTTCGATCTCGACCCGGCCCACCGGATTGTTCATCTGATGGGACAACCCACCGAGACCCGGCATTTGCTGGTCGCCAATCATCAGGCCGTTCTATCGCCACCGTGGTCCATCCATTCAGGTTGCGGCACAACGAACTACTCATTTATCTGGGGTATGGCGGGTGAAAATACAGACTACGCCGACATGGACATGACAGCCATTGCCGATCTGCGGTAACATAACAGACTTTCCTAACTCTCATTTTTTATGAAACGTTTTTTCATTATTCCCTTAGCCTTGCTAACCTTTTCCGTCGCGGCTCAGTCGCCCATCGACGTTGACAAAGAGTTTGCGTTTGCCGCTCAGCAGTATGAAGGCATGCTGAAAACCCACCCTGATACCACCAAATTTCCCCAATCGACCAATCCTGACGGGAGCATCCGCAATATGAAGTCAGACTGGTGGTGCAGTGGATTCTTCGGAGGGTCGTTATGGTATTTGTACGAGCGGACCAAGACCCCGGCCTTGAAAGAAGCAGCTCACAAATGGTCGATGGCGGTAGCGAAGGAACAGTACAATACGGGTACGCACGACCTCGGCTTTATGCTGTATTGTCCGTTTGGAAACGGGTATCGCTTAACCAAAAACGAAGCGTATAAGCCGATTATGCTGACCGGAGCCAAGTCGCTGGCCACTCGTTTTGATCCTAAAGTGGGGGTGATCAAGTCGTGGAATAAATTTCAGAACTACAATTACCCGGTGATCATCGACAATATGATGAATCTGGAATTTCTATTCTGGGCCGCCAAAGAATCCGGTAACAAAGAGCTACGTAACATCGCCATTACGCACGCCGATAACACCCTGAAAAATCATTTCCGACCTGATCATAGCAGCTATCACGTAGTTTGTTATAACTCAGATGGAACCGTAGCCGATAAGAAAACAGCACAGGGAGCGGCTGATAATTCGGCCTGGGCGCGTGGACAGGCGTGGGGTTTGTATGGCTATACGGTGATGTACCGCGAAACGAAAGACAAAAAGTATCTGGAGCAGGCCCGGCATATTGCCGATTTTTATCTAAATCACCCAAACTTGCCAGCAGACAAGATTCCGTACTGGGATTTCAATGCGCCTAACATACCAAATGAGGAGCGTGATGCGTCGGCGGGAGCTATTGCGGCTTCGGCGCTGCTTGAATTATCGACCTACGGTGGTCCTTCGGCCAAAACGTATTACCAATCGGCAGTAAAGATGCTGCAAAGTCTGGCGAGTCCGGCCTATAAAGCTAATGCAGGAGAGAACAACAACTTTATCCTGAAGCATAGCGTGGGCAACAAACCCGGCAAGAGCGAAATTGATACGCCCCTGATCTACGCAGATTACTATTTTCTGGAAGGGCTGCTACGCTATGATGCCCTCCGTAAAAAATCAGCGTACAAATCGTAACCGTTCGAGAGCCTCTGAGATGATCGCTGATCGTCTCAGAGGCTCTCGGAGTTACTCAGAAATCTCAAATGAATAGGTTATTTCGGCGGATGGACGGAATTGAGCCGTTGCCGAGCAGTATTTATCCATCGATAGATCGATAGCTCGTTTGACTTTATCCTCGCTTAGCTGGCCTTTCAGCAAATAAGTGATATGTATTTTCTTGAACGGTGCGGGCGTAGCGCCTTTCTCCCGAAGACCGTCCACCTTTAAACGAAAGTCCTCGATAACCTGCTTTTGTTTTTGAAGGATAAGAATGACATCAATAGCCGAGCAACCCGCAAGTCCCATCAGCAGCATTTCCATCGGGCGCGCGCCCGCGTTATGGCCACCAATATCCGTTGCTGCGTCGATGTGCTGGGCTACCCCCGATGTGCCGACGGCTTCAAAGTGAAAGGCATCGTCAACACGAACAAGTTCTACCTGCATGGTATTAAATTCTTGGACGGCGTCAACTGGTTGTGAATCAAGCATCGTACTTTTTGCGTTTATAGCGTAGAGTTTGTATTTTCACCGCACGGGCGGCTTCGTAATTCAAACAACCCATATCATGTCCGAGAAATTCACCGACGATCTCTTTGATCTAAAAAATGACAGGCGGCTGAGCGTCTACCTTTACCGGGCGGGCTTTGCTTGCTGGCTGCTTTATATTGTGTCGGGGGCGCGGTTCATGCATTCGGTGAGTATGTACCGTACCGATTTTGGGGTGTTCTCGTTTTTTTTGATGGTAATGGGACTGTCAGCATCAATGATTTACGACTACTATCACCATCCGCTTGAGTTCGCTCAGAAAAAGAAGTGGCTTGCCTTTAGTTATTTAGTACTTGCTGTGTTGGTGTACATTTTTGTTCTGCACAACGAACCGGTATCACTCGACCACTTATTCGGATCAGGTTTGTTTTAGTGCTATTTATCCTTATTTCAACACCTTCGTAATCTCGTTTAGTTTTTCCATTTTTTGAACGAAGTCGCCTTTCAACTGATTGCGAATGGCGGTCAGGTTATCGAGGGTTTCCTGTAAACTATCGGGTAGAATATCTTCGAGTACTTCTCGGAACCGTTTGGCAAAGGTGGGCGACTTGCCGTTGGTCGAGATAGCGATTTTCAGATCTCCCTTCTTCACAACCGAACTTAGGTAAAAGTCGCACAGGTCGGGTGTATCGGCTACGTTGACCAGAATCCGTCTGGATTTACAATCGGCCTGAACCTGTCGATTAACGTTCTTATCGTTGGTTCCGACGATGACCAGATCTTTATCGGCCAGGAACAACTCGTGGTAAGGCTCCTGAATCAGCTCTAGCTTGGGGTATTTTTGGGCTAATTCCTGGATCTCGGAGCGGATTTCGGGGGCAACCAGCGTAATACGGCCATTCGGTGAATTGCCGAGCAGAGCCGTTAACTTTTCCAGTCCTACATAACCACCACCCACAATGAGCGTATGCAGGTTTTCAGCTTTGACAAAAATAGGGAATAGCGTATTCATAAAAATAGTCGATAGTTGTTCGTCAACAGTCGTTTGTAGTAGGGACTAACAAACTTACGGTATTAACGAACGACTATCGACTAGTATAAATGAAGTTCTTTTTTAGAACTTAACACCCAAATTGACGCCTAGAATCCGGCGCTTAGTGTTGCTGACGTTGTTCAGCACATCTGCAAATCCATAGTGGTAAACAAAATCAAGGAACAGCGGACCCGCGTCAAAACCAATGTTAGCCAAACCGTTGACGGTTGCTGCGGCAAAATCGCTTTGAGAAAAGTTGAATGCGTTGTTGTTTACGCCCAGCGGAGCCGAGTATTCAGCCCCAATCTGAAGGCGAACACCGGAGATACCCCGCTCTGATTGCGCGATCTTCACACCGATATACGCAGGAACGTGAATGTATTTTTGATCTACGTTAGAGGTAATATCGCTGATACCATTTACCTGACCATCGCCAGCCCGGAAAAAGTCGGAACTAGATGTGAGGTATTCGGCCCCAATCTGACCGTAAACGCGGCCACCACCCCGTACAAAGAAGCCTAGTTGGTAACCTAGCCGACCGCTCAGATTATTGCCTTGCACATCCTCGCCCTCAAACCGGGTTGAGTTGGCACCCGCATAGATTCCCAGCGTAAAATTCTTGTAGTTTTCCCGACGCTGCTTCCGCTCTTCAACTTCTACACTACGTTGGCCATCTTCGAATCCTTCATCGTACGCTTTACTTAGATCGCGCTCGTCGAACATGCGACCGTAGTTCCGGCTATTTCCCATCCGGTCTTCGTAGCGATTGTCGTACCGGCGGTTATCGTCGTTTCGCTGATTAAATTCCCGTCGTTCGTCGATACGCTCTTCGTACATTCGGCGTTCGTCCCGACGCGATGGGCGGTAATCTCGATCGTAGCGGTCATTGTAAGAATTTTGCTGGCCTAAAGCCAAGCCTGCACTGCACACTCCTGCCAGTAGCAATGCTGCATTTAGTGATTTTTTCATAACGTGTTGAGTTGAGCAAAAGGTATATACCTGTGTTTTCTTACAACTATGTCGCCTTATTGAATGTTTGGCTTATTTGTGGTTCGTCACGGATGAGGCCGTAAACCAGCGATACTAGTCATAAAAAAGCCGCCCCTGAAAGAGACGGCTTTGTCTGTTGATGAAGAACCTATGATTAGAATTTGAAGCCTACGCTTGCGCTCAGAATCCGGCGCTGCGATCCTGCAAATCCTGTGTTGCGGTTGATAACGTCGCTGAAGCCGTGGTGATACGTTAGATCAAGGAAAACAGGACCTGCATCAAAACCTAACTGACCTAAGCCGTTGAACGTACCGTTTTTGAACTCTAGGTTGTTCAGGTTACCGAATGAGTTGCTGCTCGATCCAATCTGGTTCGCGTATTCAACACCCACTTGCAGACGTACTGCCGAAATACCACGATCTGATTCGACCAGTTTGTAACCGATGTAAACTGGAACCTGGATATACTTGAGATTGATCCGGTCTTTAATGTCAGATACCGACTGACCTGAGCCTGCTACGAAATAGTTCGAGCTAGATGCGAAATATTCAGCACCGATCTGGCCGTAAAGACGACCACCACCCCGCACGAAGAAACCAGCCTGATAACCCAAACGACCTGTCAGATTTTCGCTGCCACCACCGGTATTGATTGACTCACCTTTAAATTTGGTTGTGTTCAGACCTGCGTAGATACCAAATACGAAGTTTTTGTAATCGTTGGTTTTTTTGTCGCGCGCCGTGGTCGTGTAGGTGTCAGTCGTAGTTGTTGTTGTAGCACCCGTGTTGTTGTAGCTGTTCGTCGAAGGTGTCGTCGAATAGGTACTGTTGGCATTCATGTTCGACGTGTTCTCCGATGACGTTGTGGTGGGCGTCGTCGAATAGGTACTGTTTGTCTCGGTCGTTGGAGACGAATTGTAAGATGATGTAGTCGTCGAATAAGCATTTGTAGTGCTTTGTCCGTTCGCCAGACCAGCACATAGCAGACCAGCTGCGAGTAGTGTAATTTGAGCTTTCATAATTTTTCTACAGCGTTGAGTTGTATAAAAAAAGGGTGTAATTTGTATTACACCCCATTAACAGCCCTGTTACAAACAATGTTTTTAGATTTTTCCAATTTGTTCGGATTGCGGACCGTTAGGTTTCTAAATTTTATGGTGAACTGGAAACTTTAATCTGTATAAAATACACAAAGAAATAAATCTGGCAGTTTGATCATCTTCTCATAGGAGGATAAACAATATTTTTGACCTGTTTTTTGAGAAAATGCTTTTTTGACGCTTACAGCCAGTTTTTTTCTATTCGTTGCGTAATTTTTTAAACGCATTGATCAAACCATTGGTCGAGCTGTCGTGAGTATTAACGGGAGCGTCGTCCTGTAATTCGGGTAAAATTCGGCTTGCCAACTGCTTTCCTAACTCTACGCCCCACTGATCAAAACTGTAAATATCCCAGATGACACCCTGCGTGAAAATCTTGTGCTCGTAAAGCGCAATCAGGCTGCCCAAGGTGCGAGGGGTGAGTTTTTTGAACAGAATCGAATTGGTTGGCCGGTTACCGGAGAATTCCTTGAATGGGGTCAGGAAAGCAACCTCTTCGTCGCTTTTGCCCGCTTTACGCAGTTCATCCCCGGCTTCTTCCGCATTTTTGCCGTTCATCAGCGCTTCCGTCTGCGCGAAGAAGTTAGCCAGCAAAATCTTGTGGTGGTCGCCAATGGGCCGCTGACTGATGGCCGGAGCCAGAAAATCACAAGGAATCAATTTCGTGCCCTGGTGGATAAGCTGGTAAAACGCGTGCTGACCGTTGGTGCCGGGTTCACCCCAGATGATCGGACCCGTTTGCCAGTCAACCGGCTGGCCATCGCGGTCGACCGATTTACCATTACTTTCCATATCGCCCTGCTGGAAATAAGCCGCAAAGCGGTGCATGTACTGGTCATACGGAAGAATTGCTTCGGTCTGAGCGCCGAAGAAATTGTTGTACCAGATGCCGACTAGAGCCAGCACCACGGGTAAGCTTTGCTCGGCGGGGGTGTCCCGGAAGTGCAAATCCATTGCGTGACCACCTTCCAGCAGCTCTTCAAAGTTATCGAAGCCAATGTACAAGGCAATTGACAAGCCGATAGCCGACCAAAGCGAATAGCGTCCGCCAACCCAGTCCCAGAAACCAAACATGTTGGCCGGATCGATACCAAATTTTTCTACCGCAGCCTTGTTTGTCGAAAGAGCGGCAAAATGTTTGGCAATAGCTGTTTCATCCTTTGCCGTATCGAGGAACCACTGCCGGGCGGTTTGGGCATTGGTCATTGTCTCCTGCGTCGTAAAGGTTTTCGAGGCAATCAGAAACAGCGTCGTTTCAGGCTTAACCGTCTGTAGCGTTTCGTAGATATGCACACCATCCACGTTCGACACAAAATGGACCCGCAGATCAGGGCTCGCGTACGGTTTCAGCGCTTCGGTTACCATGACCGGGCCCAGGTCCGAACCGCCGATGCCAATGTTGACGATGTCGGTAATAGCTTCGCCCGTGTAGCCTTTCCACTCACCCGACCGAATGCGCTCGGAAAACTCTTTCATGTGATCCAGCACTTCGTTTACCTCCGGCATCACGTCCTGACCGTCGACCAGCACGGGCGTGTTCGAACGATTGCGTAGGGCTACGTGGAGTACGGCGCGGTCTTCGGTCCGGTTGATTTTGTCGCCCGAAAACATGTTGCGGATTGCTTCCGATAAACCTGCCTGTTCGGCCAGCTGGAGCAGTAGTTCAAAGGTTTCGTCGGTGATACGGTTCTTGGAGAAGTCAAGCAGGATGTCTTCAAACTGCCGGGTAAACTTCGGAAAGCGCTCGGTATCGTCGGCGAACAAGTCGCGGAGATGCCTGTTTTTCAGTACGTCGTAATGAGCCTGTAGTTGAGCGTAGGCCGGGAGACTCGTAAAGCGATGATTCGGAAGCATAGGAAAGAAAGTTTTCGGTTTACAGGTTTACGATTATAATTTCTGGTGCGATGCCCGGTCCGGATTTTTACAAAATAGTCCAGCCTGGCTAGCAACCCATTGAAAACGACAACGTCAACCAGCAAACTCATTTTGTCGGCGCGAATATCGTATTTCCCACGCAATCTTTTTCCGGATAAATCGGTTTCCTTGTAAACTGGTCTAATTATCGAATTACCTTTACGGTATGAATACTATCTCGACCGATACGCTCTTCGACTACTACCGCTGGCAGGTTTCGCTGCCCGCTGACGCTCAACGGTATCAACAGAACCAACCTTACCCGCATATTGCGCTAGAGAATTTTCTGGAACCTGCGGCAGCCGAACGAGCACTCGCGTCTTTTCCTGCCGTCGGTGACGCGGGCTGGATTCATTACGTTCATGTAAATGAGAAAAAGCACGGTCTAAACAAGATGGACTTGCTGCCATCTGCCATTCAGGACGTTATTCGTGAAATGAACTCGCCCCGCTTTGTTGCTTATTTGAGCAAACTCACGGGTATTCCAAACCTGCTTCCGGACGATTCGCTTGAAGGAGGAGGGTTACACCAATCGAAGCGGAATGGCTTTCTGAATGTGCACGCCGATTTTACGGTTCACCCGCACAAGCGTAACTGGCGTCGGCGCGTAAATCTGCTTATCTACCTCAATCACGACTGGAAACCTGAATACCGGGGTGATCTTGAACTGTGGGACCGACAGATGAAGGGAGTAGTGCAAAAGATAGCCCCTATCTTTAACCGGTGCGTTGTTTTTAATACCGACGAAGATTCGTACCACGGTCTGCCCGATCCGATTCTGTGTCCGGAAAATATGACCCGCAAATCGATCGCGCTCTACTATTTTACGGAAGAATCGGTAACGCCGACGCTGCGTGCTACCAATTACAAAGCCCGCCCGGAAGATGGTGCGAAAGCGATTTTGATCTGGTTGGATAAAAAGCTGGTGGCTACTTATACGACGGTCAAACGGGCGCTGGGTATCGATGACGCATTTGTTAGTAATATCCTTAACCGGCTGAGTGGCAAGAAGTAAGACGTGTTGATTAGTAGCTATTGGTCAACAAAACTGGTTCGAACAAACTCTATGGAGGTGATGCCTCAAACATTTTTACTTACTTTTACAGCCCTGTTCACCCACGTGGACAGGGCTTTTTTGTGTAGCGTATGAATCAAAAACTGTTTTACTCGCTGCTATTTGCGGTGGCGGGCGCGTTGTTGTTTATTCCCTTTCTGGGAGGTGTCCGGCTTTTCGATTGGGACGAAATTAATTTCGCAGAATGCTCGCGCGAAATGGTTGTGCTAGGCGACTACCTGCGGGTGCACGTCGATTTTAAGCCGTTTTACGAGAAACCACCGTTTTTCTTCTGGTGCCAATCGCTGATGATGAATTTGTTTGGTACCAATGAGTTTGCCGCTCGTTTGCCGAATGCTATCTGCGGGATTATTTCGCTCATCTATTTATATAATCTGGGGGCAAAACTGCACGGTCATCGGTTTGGACTGATTTGGGCGCTGACGTACTTAGGCTCGGTTACACCACACTTGTATTTTCGGTCCGGCATCATCGACCCGTTCTTCAACCTGTTTATTTTTATCGGATTAGTCAATCTGATCTTTGCCTCCTGGAAGCGGGAAGGAACCGCCAGTAATCTGCTGTTGCCAAGGGGCGTGTGGGGCTACTTATTTATTGGCGGCTTCGTGTTGGGGATGGGCGTAAACACAAAGGGACCGGTCGCCTACCTGATCGTGTGTCTGACGTTAGGCGTTTATTGGATATTGAGCCGTTTTCGCTGGTTTATTACACCCGTCCAGTTTTTGTTTTATTCGCTGTCGGCAACGCTCGTATCAGTGGCCTGGTACGGTCTTGAGACGTTTTTGCACGGTCCGGTTTTCATCACCGAATTTATCAAATATAACTTCCGCCTGTTCAGCACCCCTGACGCCGGTCACGCTGGTTTTCCGGCTTACCACTTCATTATCTTGTTGGTTGGCTGCTTTCCAGCGTCGATTTTTGCCATTCGGGGGTTTGGCTCGCTGATGATTGAACGAAACTACCAGCGCGAGTTCCGGCGGTGGATGCTCATTTTGTTCTGGGTCGTGTTGATTCTTTTCAGCATTGTACAATCCAAGATTGTTCACTACTCGTCGATGTGTTACTTCCCGCTGACGTACATAGCGACGTTGACACTGATCCACCTCGAAACAAATAAGATCCGGTTCAACAACTGGCTTCGGGCGGGCCTCATTGTGATTGGTGGAATTTATGTCCTGGCGACAATTGGCTTACCGATTTTGGCTCATCACATGGACATCGTTAAATCCGTGGCTGATCAGGATGCGTTCACACAGGCAAATTTGAACGCAAAAATCAATTGGACAGGCTGGGAGGTAATACCGGGTGTGTGGTTGCTTGTTATACTGGTATTGAGTCTAACCTGGTTCAACCAGCGGCAGACCGACCGGGCCATTGTCGTTTTGTTTGGCGGAATGGCCGTGTTCATCACCCTCACGTTATGGTTTTTTATCGGTCGCATCGAAGGTATTTCGCAGGATGCGGCTATGCGCTTTTTTGAGCGGGCGCAGGGACAGGACGTTTACGTAAAAACCTATGGGTATCGGAGTTATGGACCATTTTTTTACACACAGAAACCGGCCGTCACGAACCCTAATTATTATGACGAAAACTGGCTGTTACGCGGCAAGATTGACAAAGACGTGTGGTTCATCAAGAAGAACGTCGAAACTCAGACCCCGCTTGATTCCTTGCCAGACATCAAGAAGACGGGTGAAGAGAACGGATTTGTATTCTACATAAGAAGGCACAAACCCTAGGTACATAAGCAAAAGAGCCAGTTTTATGCTGGCTCTTTCGTTTGTATAAATATGAAGTGACTAGTTGTTTGCGCTCTTAACAGAATCACGAACGGCTTCGCGGTAGTCTTTGCGAGCTGAGTCTAGTTCGCTTTGTTCTTCCATTACTTTAGCCGTGTCACCTTCGTTCTGGGCTTCGATAACGTCTTCTTTCTGATCTTGAACTTCTTCAGCCTTGTTTTCTTTTTTCGAATCACAGCTCATTAGCGATGTAGCACTCAAGAAGGCAAAGCCCACTGCCAGTATAAATTGTTTGCTTTTCATTATTGTTAGATTGTTACAGCCTAATAACCGTCAACTTTTTATTTTGTTTTCGGGTAGGTAGCAGAATTAACATATAAGTCACAAACAGATCTCGGCCAGGCGGTCTTCGTCCATCACGAAGACGTTGAAATCTACTTGCCCGCGAATGCCCTGCACCCAGCCATTTTGACTGTGCTGCCAGAGATATAAATAGTCGGGATCGTAAGATCGAAGATGTTTGGTTGAATAATCGGCAATCCAGAGGGGATAGTCGTCCAGATTACCTTTGATGTATCGCTTATAAAGATTGCCATTAGTATAAATAATCGGCCTAGCCTTGTAGTGTTCTTCAATTGTAGCCAGCCATTGGCGTAGACCATTAATAATCGTTTCGTCAGATTGACCATTGGTAACCTCAAAATCGACGACGGGTGCAAAGTCACCAGTGGCTAGTTCGACGTGACGGATAAAATTCTGAGCCTGTTTAAGCGGGTCACGGGTGGGGTGGTAAAAATGGTAGGCTCCCCGGCGCAGCGCTGATTTTTTAGCCTCGCGCCAATTTTTATCGAAGTGTTTATCCGTCATTGTAGCACCTTCCGTCGCCTTGACAAAAACGAACTGCAAACGTACGCCCTCGGCTTCCATCTGCCTCACTCGCTTCCAGTTGATCCGGTCATTGTGCCGCGATACATCGATACCGTGAATGCCGTAGCGCATGGGCAAGCGAATACCAAAAGCCTGAACAAACCGCCAGTCCATATCCTCTCGCCGATAGGCTCTAAAGATCAGATAGCCCAAGAGCAACACCATGAAGGCCGCTATCCAGAGACCATACCGCCGAAAAATGATGCTGATCAAAACGCGTATCTTCATGAAGAGGTACTTACTTTTTTAGACGAAATTACAGGTTTACAATTGAATGAGCGAACATAAAAAAACCTCCTGCAAGTTTGCAGGAGGCCGAATCATATGGAATGGCTAGACCTGGATTAGTCGTGGCCTTCAAGTTTAACCAGTTTGTTATACAAGCCCAAAAGTAGGAACGGTGCTGCCCATTGTCCAACAAAGAGGCTACGCTTCTGATCACCTTGGTATTGCAAAAACAAAGACACGGCCATTGAACCCAGTGCCGACCATAGGAACAGGTCAGATGGTAATTTAGCGGTTTGTTCCTCGATGGCAGTGGCTACTGGACCTTCTTTATGTTCTGGATTGGAGTTTTGTAACTTAGACATAACGTTGATATGTTTGGTTGATAACGAAGGCTTAACCAGCAAGCAAAAAGGTTTGTTTGAATCGGGGGTTAGTCTTTGAGCAATAAAACAAAAGTCGTTAGGCATCGGCCAGATACTGTCCCAACAACAGTACTTCTTGACGATACCTAACGACTTTTCGTTTAAAGAAATTTATTTATTCGGCTGTGGCGTTGTGCGCAGGTAAGGTTTCACAAACGTTACACCTTTGGGGAATTTTTCTTCCAGCTGATCGTTCGTTACCGCTGGCGTAACAATAACGTCGTCACCTTCCTGCCAATCTGCGGGGGTAGCCACCTGGTAGTTAGCCGTCAGCTGCAACGAGTCGATAACGCGCAGCAGTTCATTGAAGTTACGGCCCGTTGATGCCGGGTAGGTCAGCGTTAACTTGATTTTCTTATCGGGGCCAATCACAAACACCGAACGAACCGTTGCTTTTTCGCTGGCATTCGGGTGAATCATATCGTAAAGCGTTGCCACTTGACGGTCCGCATCGGCAATAATTGGGAAGTTTACCTCTGACCCTGTTACATCCTTAATGTCAGGCGTCCAGCGGTTATGTGACTCCAGATCGTCTACCGAAACAGCGATGACCTTCACGTTACGCTTACCAAATTCATCCTTTAATAACGCTGTTCTGCCCAGCTCAGTGGTGCAAACAGGAGTAAAATCGGCGGGGTGCGAGAAAAGCATTCCCCATGAATTACCGAGCCACTCATGAAATTGAATGTGACCTTGGGTTGTATCGGCCTCAAAATCGGGGGCAATGTCTCCTAAACGAAGTGACATAGTTGAGATGGTTTTATTGATTAACTCGATATACTTAATATAGTAGTAATGAAATGGAAAAACCGGCTTATACGACCGGTTTCTCGATGTAAACGTAGAAAAGATTTTCCTAGTTCGCAATGCGTTGATTCATCTCATTCGAAAAGCGCGGAGCATTTTCAAATAAGTTTTTCCTCAACCGCGATTCGAACCAGCTCGGCAGCATTGCGGACCTGTAAGCGACGCATCATGTTGGCGCGGTGGTTGTCGACCGTACGAACGCTCAACTGGAGTCGTTCCGCAATTTCCCGGCTGCTCATCCCATCGACCAGGAATTGCAGAATCTCCTTCTCCTTGTTCGATAAGCGGGAGGGTTGAACCTCCCGGCCTTGTTTGCTGCCTTTCTTAAGTTGCTGCATGTAGCCGCTTAATATAATGGAAGCCACCGGCGAGCTGTAGTACTTTTCGCCACCAGCGATCATGCGTATCGCTTTGATCATTTCGTCCGAGGAAGAGTCTTTGAGGATATAGCCATAGGCTCCGGCTTCTACCGAGCGCAGGATGTAATCTTCATTGTTGTGCATCGACAGCATTAAGACCCGCACACTCTTATACAGTCGGCTGATAACCTGTGTTGTTTGAATACCCGACATACCGGGCAGAGAAATGTCCATAAGGACCAGATCGGGCTGATGCGTTTTGAGCTTTTCTAACGCTTCTTCGCCATCGTTGGCTTCATCGATAATTTCCAAGCCATCGGCCTGTTCCAACAACAGCCGAATCCCATCGCGGACAATCGAATGATCATCCACAAGCATTAATTTAATTGGCGTCATAGTGCGCAGATTGCATCTTGTACGGTATACTAACTTGTACTTTTGTACCTTTTCCGGGTACCGAATTAATTTTCAACTTGCCGTTGAGCAGTTTTGCCCGTTCCTGCATGTTGTGTAAACCCTGCGATGGAGCACGGCCATCTTGGGTTTGGTGCGAAAGCTTCGAACGCTGGTTCTCCGGACGAAATCCCCGCCCATCATCGCTGACGATCAGGTGTACGTAGTTCTGGCGTTCGATCAACTCAATATGAATATGTGAAGGATGTGCGTGACGTACTGCATTACTTATGGCTTCCTGCGTAATGCGGTACAACATAATCTCCACATTTTTATCTAAACGCGGATCATCGGCTGTAAGGTTCGATTCGAAAGTTACATCTATTGTTTCACTACGATCATTTTCGGCCAGCATTTTGATGGCTGGAATAACCCCAAAATCGCTTAAAACCGTCGGCATCAAATTATTAGAGATCGTACGGGTTTCTTGAATAGTTTGGGTAACCAGTTTCTTAAGGTTACTAATATTTTTAGAGTGGGCCGTTAGATCACTTGTTCCCTGTTGAGCCGCTCGCTTGAGACCCGCTTCCAAACCCTCAATCTGAAGTTTGATCGCCGTTAGCATCTGCCCCAATCCATCGTGTAATTCCCGCGATAACCGTTTCCGCTCATCTTCCTGGCCAGCCATTAAATATGATGTGCGTAATTTTTGTTCGTCCATTTCCTGCTGGTATTGAAGCCGGGTCGCTTCGAACAGTTTCTGCCGCGTTTCGCTGAGCGATTTGTTTACGCTCAATAACTGTTTATTGGCTATACTAGCCTGTTGTTCTGCTTCAATTAGTTGGGCAATGGTCTGCTTCAGACGGCGTGTGGCAGGACGGAAGATAAGTACCCCAATACCTAGCAGTACCAGTATTGAAACTATATACAGATAAAGCTCAATCGATTCGAGTCGCGTAAGCTGATTGCGAAGATCCCCCGTATGTTGACGTACGATAGCGTCAATCTCTTCCAGAAATGGTTTCTCGTTGGCCAGAAGCAATTTTAAACTGGCCTGTACGTCAGGCTGTACCACTTCGTCTGGACTACGGAGGTTTATCAAGCGCCTAATGCTGCGCTGAAAGGCCGTGAATTCAGGATTGATCTCATTGTAGAGTACCTGTACGTTAGCCGAGTTGGGAATCGTTACGTTGTGATCGCTTACTTTACCTTCACGACTTTGCAGATGGTACCGTTCAAACGTGGTGAATACGTGACGTAATTCCGAAAGGTTCTGGTCGAAGTTAGCCCGTTCGTTGATATCAGTTACCTGAAGTGCCTGCTTGACAATCTGCTGGCTTTGATGTCGTTGTAAAGCGGTGTACCGAATAATCCACAGTTCATCCTGTACCGTGCTAAGACGCCACTGCGTGAGAATTTGCCCCCCGGTAAGCAGCACAGCGAGGACAACAAATAAAGTTACATACAGGCGCGTAAACCGAAATGGAATTGCCTGGTCGTTTTTTGTGTTATCGTTGAGTAGTTCGGACACCGTCAGTTGGATCGAAGCAAATAATTGAGTAAATGTAGTAAATTTCGTAATTTTACTTCACACTTGTCACATACTGTGTATAACGCCATGAACCGCTTACTCGTTGCTCTGCTATTCGCCAGTTTTGTTGCATTTTCTTTCCGGCCGCTGGAACCCGTCAGCCCAGGCCGTGGAGTCACTTCAAAGACCGTTGCTGCGGCTGCTGAGCCAGTGAAACTGTCGTGGGAGGTCTTACGCGATGTTACTTTCAAAAAGAAATGGTACGCTGAAGAATCAGTATACATGCTTTATCCAACATTCGGACAAGGTATCCAAAAGCTTAACGGCAAAACCGTCGAGCTGACCGGCTACGTCTTACCCGTCGATCTGGAGTCAAACCTGTACGTACTGTCGGCTTTCCCCTACAGCGCGTGTTTCTTCTGCGGAGGAGCGGGTCCTGAGTCGGTGGTGTCGCTAAAGTTTAAGAAAGCAGGCAAGAAGTTCAAGACGGACGAGCGCCGGACTTTTCACGGAACGCTCAAGCTGAACGCTGACAATATCTACGAACTGAACTACATCCTGGCTGATGCCGAGATGGTTGAGCAATAGAAAAAGTTTATTAGTCAATACAAAAGCCCGGAGGACACATAGTCTTCCGGGCTTTTATTTTTATCACTGTTCTACTTGTCTAATTGTTTGAGGAAGCGCTTAGTTGACAACCAGACGTTTGGATAACAGACTGGTTGGTGTTTTCACATTCAGAATGTAGCTTCCTGGTACCAGATTATTTCCGTCGAAGTTGACCTGATAACTGCCCGCTGGTTTTTTCTCGTTGACCAATGTTTGTAGCCGATAGCCCAATAGGCTGGATACCTCTACCAGAACGTGTTCTTCCTTCGCCAGCGTGTAGTTGACGGTTGTACGCCCCGAGAACGGATTGGGTGACGCCGATACCTGGTATACGTATTCAGGCTGGCTGGCGGCTACCCGCGCCTTCGCCAAGGCTTCCCACTGCGAGAAAGTGCGGGTAACAATAACGGCGAAATCAGCGCGACTGACGGTCTGCAAAGGTTTAAAAACGGCGCGAAGTGTTGGTTTTAAGTCATACGGCCCCTGAGCAACGCTGTAGAAGGCGTTGATCAGATTCAGGTCCAGCGCGACGCTCACGTACCCTTCCATGCCTGCCGGTATGCTGGCTGCATCATCGAGAGTTAACGTTTTTCCATCAACCGTCAGACTAACCGGTTTGCCCGAACGTGCCAGCGCTGCTTCCTGTAATCCCAGACTTTGAACAAGTGAATAAGCCAGCGAAACCCGATTGACATCATCCCAGGGCGCAAAATTATTCTGGCTCCGGGGCAGCATCACGCCTTTGAATTTCTGTTCGCCATCCCGAAGGGATGCACCTTGTGCTGTTACCGATTCGGCTAGTAAAGCCTGGCTATCGTTCACATCGTAAAATGATTTTGTACCATTGGTTGGAAAATACTGACGAACAGCCTGGCCCATGCTCAAGTAGTCCGCTAAATGAATCCGCTTAAGCGACTCGTTTGGTTTGAACTCACCGTATAATCCGTCGACCAGGCGCTTGGTTATCGCTAGTTTAATGGATGCTTCGGCTGCGTGACCGGCAATGTCACCAAGCCCTTTGGTGCCACTAGCGGTCAAGGTAGAAATCGTGCCGTTGATTGTTTCAGGAACTCCTAGGTATCCTTGTATACCGGTTACTTTCAACGTCCAGGAACCCGCCAGGGGTAATGATACGGCCACATTGCGATCCGTAGACAGGGCGAAGGTAAGAGGTACTCCCGAACGATACTGAGTACCATTGGGATCAACTAGCACTAGACCAACCGTATTACCTGTTTGCTCCAGCAATCCGAAAGCGGCTATTTTAGCTTCGAGGCTGTTTACGCCCGCAGGTACCGAAAATGTAAATTGATTGCTGCTGCTGGTTGCTGGGTTGTAGTTGACGGTGAACGCTTGTGTAGAAAGCTGCGAATCAACCGAGCTGTTGAAGTTTCGTGTGCTGTTGAGCGTTGTCCCAAAACTAGCACCCCGGTAAATGTAATCGACAGCGGCATAGGCGTTAACGTATCCCGATCCTACTTCCCAGGATTGCCGGCCAGGCATATTAGTCGCCGTATTTTGAATAATCTGACGGACCTGCGCCGGAGACAGGGAAGGTTTAGCTTCCAACATCAGAGCAACAATACCCGCTACGTGTGGAGTTGCCATAGAAGTACCGCTCATAAACGTATAGAAAGGTACATGCGCGGCCTCTAGCTGTGCAATGTCGGTCTGAATACCTAGTGAGGCTACCGGACCGACCACACGAGTTGATATAATGTCTACACCAGGTGCTACAATCGTTGGCTCGTTTTTATAAGTCCACGTTTCGCCATCTACGCTGAACGTACCTCCCTGACCCATTACGCCCCGTGACGAAAAATCAGCCAATCGGCCGTATTTGTCGCCAGCGCCTACCGATATAACCCACGGCGCGATGGCGTATGGGTTGTGCGTGTCTGAGCCAGGACCGCTGTTTCCAGCGGCAAACACAACGACCATCCCGCGATCGTACGCTTTTTTAGTAACTAGGTTGATCGGGCTGTTCGGATCAAACCGCCCGCTGGTCCCGAACGAATTGCTAATCACACGAATATTGTACTGGTACTGATGCGTCAGGGCGTAATCGAAACCGCCAATAGCGTCGAGCACCAGCAGGGCACCCCCTGAACCGTAGCCAAGCAGAGAGGCACCGGGAGCAACACCTTCGTACTTTCCGTTGGATTTTGCCCCATTCCCGCCTACCGTGCCAGCGCAATGCGTTCCGTGACCTGAGTTTGAATCTGTATTGGGAACGCCTTCGATATAGCTGACCGGGAGAAGCGAATTCAGCGAGTTCAAATTAGTTGTGCCCAGCGTGTTTTGTACCAGATGCGTCCCAAATTTGATGTCGTCGTGCGTACCGTCAACACCGCTGTCGTTGATAAGCACGCCAATTCCTTTTCCGGAAATAGGTAGTCCTTTGTTCGACGCGGTCATCGTTTTGTCAGCCCGTAACCGCTTTACACCCGTTAGATGAGTGGCGTCGTAGTTATAGTAATTAAGTCTTTTGTTGAGATAAAGTGATTTGACCTCTGCGCTCATCGATAATGCGTTTACTTGGGCAGCAGTTGCCAAGATACCCGCAATGGGAAGGGATTTAAGCGTTACGCCCTTTGTAATCCCCATCTGGCGCAGAAGATCGACCTGAGTTGGTAATGGTGCTGCGTCACCTTTAAACGTAACGATGACTTGGGCCAGTGGATTGGTACGTAATGCGTCTTGCAACTCTGGATCGACTACTGCCTGTGCCCAAGTAGACTGAACAGACAAAATAGAGAGCACTAACAATGTTAGAAATTGTTTCATTGGCTTATTGAGCTGATTGATACTATGGAACGATTGGTTTCGGGTATGAAAGACACGCCGTCCGTTGAGTAGGACAGAATCAGACTTTCATCAACTCAGTGGAGCGTGTAGCGAACCTGTAAACAGCTGCAGTCTGTGGGAGGAACTACTTCTCTAATGAAGACACATACGGAAGGAGTATTAATACGGATTTAGTCTTTTTCGTCTTACGAGAAAAATTATGCTTTAATAGTTTTAAATAGAGTAATTTTATATTACGTAAATAAGCATTATTGGTATAATATTTTAAATATGATGAAAGTTCGATAGTGATTTTGCAGTTATTACTTATAAATATTTATACAGTGATAGTGTGATAATGAATAAGTAATATTGAGAAAATCATATTTAATGAACGTGCAATAAAAAAAGTCTGCCACGGTATGTAGCAGACTTAAAAGCCGATAGTATGCAGTAGGGTGGAGATAGTCGGATTCGAACCGACGGCCTCTACAATGCCATTGTAGCGCTCTAGCCAACTGAGCTATACCCCCTCAAAAACCACTTGGTGGCGGTTTTGTGGCTGCAAAGATTGGAAAAAAAATAGACTAGCCCAAATTGCTGGTTAAAAAAGTTAAATCGTCCGATACCTGAAACCGCTTACACTTAACCAGGTTTGTTTTATGTTAACAATTACGTAGCTTTGATAATAGTATACGACATCTCATGCATACGGTTTATATCATCTACAGCCCATCAACTGATCAATATTTTATCGGTCAGTCGAAAGACCTGAAAATCACGTTGTGGCAACACAATGCCAAAACAAACCCAGCTACAGCCGAGGGTAAGCCGTGGGAAGTTAAATTCACAAGGCAGTTTGCTACGCGTAATGAAGCCTTAAGCTTAGAGATGAAGCTCAAAAACAAGGACCGAGTTTATTGGGAAGAACTAATCAACAATCCGCAGCCAGCCGTATAGTTCTTGCTGGTGAGATAAAATAATTGTAAAACGAAAAGAGGACGCTCATTAATGAGCGTCCTCTTTTCGTTTTGTAGACTTAAAATGGCCGTAATGCTTTGACAAAGCGACCCTTGAAGTAATCCGCAAACAAATTATCTTCCCGAACACCCCGCGACGATGATGCGTGAATGAACCGAATATTACTGCTGCCGTTGACCTCCGTTACAATACCTGTGTGCGAAACATAACCAGCCTGCCCCTTATCGGGAACGAAGAAGATCAGATCGCCGGGCAGTATGTCAGTCACTTCTACTTCCCGGCCTACTTCCGATTGTTGCCACGAAATTCGGGGCATCCGCAAGCCTACCGTATTAAAAACAGCAAATACCAATCCTGAGCAGTCGATACCGTCCGTTGTATTTCCACCTGATCGATAGGGGGTACCGGTATACGTTCGGGCTATCTTCACGACTTCCGGAACGTACCGGTTCTCGTACGTTCGCGAATCTACCACTTTACCGACCGACTTGGCAGGGACTGCTGGCGGTCGGGCCGGGGTTTTACCCGTCGGTGTTCGGCGGGCCACTGAGCTGGACCCAGCCGAGCGACGACTGACCGAATGGGACGGTCCCGAAGAACGTAGCACCTCGCAGGAGGTAAGTAATGAAAGCAGGCAAGTGCTCAGGAGAACGGAGCGCTGTAAGCTCCGTGACCAGCATTGTTGCATATGGATGGGATTTGTAGTGCACGTTTATCGCAGTCATCCAACGACGATACAAGTGCAACCTATTAAATTTTCATGGACAACGCAATCCGTTTGCGAGCCTTGTCTACTTCCAAAACTTTAACTTTTACTTTCTGGTACACCTTAACCACTGTTTTTGGATCGGAAACGTAGTGATTGGCCAACTGAGAAACGTGAATCAAACCGTCTTGCTTGACACCGATATCGACAAAAGCCCCAAAAGCGGTGATGTTGGTCACCACACCATTTAGTACCATACCTTCGTGCAAATCATCTACGGTCCGAATGCGGGCGTCGTACTCAAACACCGCTAATTGCTCGCGTGGGTCTCGACCTGGTTTTTCGAGCTCGGCCAGGATATCGCGTAGGGTAGGTAGACCAACCGAGTTGGTTACGTATCGTTCGGGGCTAATCTGTTTACGCAATTCAGCCTTTTGGATAAGGTCCATCACCGTGCTTTTCGCGTCAGCCGCCATTTGTTCGACTACCGCATAACGTTCCGGGTGTACGGCGCTGTTGTCAAGCGGATTCTTGGCTCCTTCAATGCGTAGAAAACCCGCGCACTGTTCAAAGGCTTTCGGGCCGAGCCGGGGGACTTTTTTGAGTTGTTCGCGGGAGGTGAACGCGCCGTTTTGCGCGCGGTAAGCAACGATGTTACCTGCTAGCTGGGGGCCAAGTCCCGACACATACCGGAGTAAGTAAGCACTGGCGGTGTTGAGGGAAACGCCAACCTGGTTGACACAACTTTCGACGACCGTATCCAGGCTATCTTTTAAATCGGTCTGGTCAACATCGTGCTGGTATTGCCCTACGCCAATTGATTTTGGATCAATCTTGACCAGTTCGGCCAGCGGGTCCATCAACCGGCGTCCGATGCTAACGGCCCCCCGAACTGTAACATCCTGATCGGGAAACTCCTCTCGGGCTACTTCGGAGGCTGAGTAAACCGAAGCGCCCTGCTCGCTAACCATAAAGATCGGTTTACCGACATTCAGGCTTTGAACAAATTCTTCCGTCTCTCGTCCGGCGGTACCGTTACCAATGGCTACGGCGTCGATTTTATGGCGCTCCAATAAACTTTGAACGGTTTTTACCGCCTGCTGTTTCTGGCTCTCTGATTGAAAAAGGTATAATACCGTATCAGCTAACAAATTTCCCTGGGCGTCCAGACAAACGGTTTTGCAGCCCGTGCGGTAACCGGGGTCAATGGCTAGCACGCGTTGCTGACCGAGCGGAGGGCTCAGGAGAAGCTGCCGCAGATTGTCCGCGAAGATCGTGATTGCAGCGCTATCCGCCTTCTCTTTCGACAGGTTTGCGAATTCAGTTTCGAGTGATGGTTTAAGGAGTCGTTTATAGCCATCGCGGATAGCCAGAGTGAGTTGTTGCCGACAATCCTGGGCATTTGACTGATTGTACAGAAACTGCCGGTCGAGCCGTTCGATAGCAACCTCTTCGTCGGGACCGATGCTTACCGAGAGAAATCCTTCCGCTTCGCCCCGGCGTAGCGCCAGTAATCGATGGGATGGGACACGCCGTAGCGGTTCCGCAAAATCAAAATAGTCTTTAAACTTTATACCGTCGACCTCTTTCCCTTTCTTGACAACGGAGCGGATAATTGCTTCGCGTTCAAACACGTTGCGAATACGCTGCCGGGCGTCGGCATCTTCGCTGATCCGTTCGGCAAGAATATCGCGGGCCCCTTGTAAGGCGTCACTGATGGTCGATACCGCATCGGTGAGGTGGCGTTGAGCCGCCCGTTCAAGGTTTGTTTCTCGCTGGGCAATGATCAGATTCGCTAATGGCTCGAGTCCCCGCTCAATCGCGATTGTCGCTCTGGTCTTACGTTTTTGTTTGTAGGGTAAATAAAGATCTTCAAGTTCAGTTAGCGAGTCGGCGGCTTCAAGCTTTCGGCGCAGATCATCGGTTAGTTTGCCTTGCTCGTCGATGATTTTTAGAACTGCATCTCGACGTTTATCAAGCTCTGTTATTTTTTGGTAGGTATCCTTAATTTGTCCGATTTGTAATTCGTCGAGTTGTCCCGTGGCTTCTTTTCGGTATCGGGCAATAAAAGGGACGGTAGCTCCACCAGTAAGCAGGTCAATCGTGGCGGTTACCGACTTGAGGTTCAGTCCAAGACGTACGGCTGTACGTTGTTCGGGTGATTGGGGCATTGGTAATAAAATAAATGGAAAGAAAGCGAATGGGCAATTTGGCGAAAAAACGGGTGTTGTGGTTGCTCATTCATCCACTAAGTAGGCTTGTAGGGGCAAAAAAAAACATGCCACTCGGCATGTTTTTACTACGGGTGTCTTTATATCTTACAATTAAGCTATTTCGACGTTAACGGCGTTTAAGCCTTTCTTACCGCGCTCGACGTTGAACTTTACTTTGTCGTTTTCGCGGATTTGATCGATGAGGCCAGAAGCGTGTACAAAAATGTCTTCGCCACCTTCATCGGGTCTAATGAATCCAAACCCTTTGGTTTCATTAAAGAATTTTACAGTTCCTGTTTGCATTGCTTGTTTAAAATTTAAGCGAAGGACGGCACAATAAAGATTAATTCCAAATATATATGAGGTTTTTCCCTCACAAGTGGAAAAATTTTTCGTAAAAACCGATTTATAAGTTTTTGAGCCTTAGCTATAAACCTATAATACGACAACTAATCCGATTCAAAACAGGAGTCGTATACGACCGACCGTGTTAGGCCAAATAAGGCAGATACGGCTCTAAGTGATCGGTATCTCGGAAGGCAGTGACCTGATGAAGATGGCTGTTATAAGCGTCGTAGCGAAGTTCGACGTAAAAATCCCGCAGGTTGTAGAGCAAGAATATATTATCGCCTTCGTAGCGATTGGCTAGTACATCACCGGCGAAGTAAAGGGTATCAAGTTGTTGCTGAGCGGGCAGCTTAGTAAAATCAGCGGGTTGCATAACATACGGGGGTTGACAAGCGAAGTACGCAAAAACCAGCCGCCTAGCCAAATGATCGTTCTTACTTTATATGTGACAATTGAAACATAGTTGCCGCATAACTAAAATAGTGTCTTGGCTAACTAACTACAAAACAGGCAGGTTTCCTGAGGCAACGGTATAGCTGCCTCCGGAAAATTTTTCAACCGATTTTGACTTCTCGCCCTGATCGGGCTGCTGCATAAATAGCCTCAACAATCTTGATATCGCGCAGTCCTTCTTCGCCGGGGGCCAGTACCGGTTTATTGTTCATGATGGCTGCCGCGTCATCGTCCATCTGCTGCGTTTGCTGGTAGGGCACCTCGTAAGGGTGTTCAATTGTGCCACCGCTCCAAATACCTTTCTGACCGTTGTAGGCTGAATAGGGCTCTATCCGCATTTTTCCTTTTGAGCCGGTTACATCCAGAAAATTCATGTTCATGCCATAGCTGGTTTGTACCGCTGCCCGCGCCCCGCTCGGAAAAACAAGTTGAGCCATCGTCGTTTCGTCGAGTCCGTTTTTATAGACATCCGGTCGGGTGGTGTATTGCTGAGCGGTTACGGCTATCGGTTCTTCGCCGGTTGCCAGACGTGCTCCTTGTAATACATAAACGCCCATGTCGTACATCACTCCGCCACCCATTTCTTTTTTCTGCTTCCAGTGCGTAGTCCGGGCGTCGTAGTAACCAGCGGCACAGCTCACCATTAGCACTTTGCCAATTTTGCCGTCACGTAAGGTTTTTACGTATTCCTGCGTGTTGGGTTCATGGTGAAGCCGATAGCCAACAGCCAGTGACCGTTTATTTTTGGCGCAGGCATCAATCATGTTCTGACACTCTTTAGCCGTTACAGCCATCGGTTTTTCAACCCAAACGTGTTTGCCAGCCTTAGCCGCCCGAATTACGTATTCTTCGTGCATGGATGGAGGCAAAACCACGTATACGACGTCGATATCGGGGTTATTGGCAATCTGGTCGAAGGTTTGATACGAGTAGATGTTTTTATCGGGAATATTATACTGTTTCTTCCACTTCTCAGCCTTTTCGGGTGTACCCGTCACGATTCCGGCGAGATAACAGTTCTTTGTTTTTTGCAGAGCAGGAGCCAGTAAGTCCGTACTGTAATACCCCAAGCCAACCAGGGCCACGCCAAGTTTGTCTTTGGCGGGTCGGGTAGCGGCCCACAGGGAATTTGGGGCAATTGCCGTTGTGGCAGCAGTCAGCGTTGCCGCGTGTAGAAAGCTTCTACGAGAGGTCATAGGATTGGAACAGTTATAATAACGAGTTTCAAGAGTAAACTACGACTATCGAGCTGTAAACTACAAGTTTTGCCGAACCCACCCGATAAGAGTTTTGTTGGTTTTAGGCGTTAACAACACAGAACGCCCTACTTTTGCATTATGTCTAAAAAAGTCAATATCGGTTTAGTGCAGATGAGTTGCTCGGCCGATGTCGAAGCTAACGTCCAGAAGGCGATCAAGGGTATCCGTGAGGCTGCTCAGAAAGGTGCTCAGATCGTTTGTTTACAGGAGTTATTTACATCGCTCTATTTCTGTGATGTAGAGGACCACCATAATTTCAGTTTGGCTGAAGCTATTCCGGGTCCCACGACCGACCGATTAGGGAAGTTAGCCGGTGAGCTTGGCGTTGTTATCGTTGCGTCGCTGTTCGAAAAACGGGCGCAGGGGTTGTACCACAATACCACCGCCGTTTTAGATGCAGATGGCTCGTATCTGGGTAAGTACCGGAAGATGCACATCCCCGACGATCCGGGCTATTACGAGAAGTTCTATTTCACCCCCGGCGACCTGGGTTATAAAGTATTTGATACAAAATTCGCCCGTATTGGCGTCTTGATCTGCTGGGACCAGTGGTATCCAGAAGCTGCCCGCATTACGGCGTTGATGGGGGCCGAGGTGCTGTTCTATCCAACCGCTATTGGCTGGGATACCAACGAGCCCGATCCGGCTCAGAATACCGAACAGTACAATGCCTGGCAAACCATTCAACGCAGTCACGCCATTGCCAATGGTGTTCACGTTGTGGCCGTCAACCGGGTTGGGCGTGAGGCTGATCAGCAGTTCTGGGGTGGCTCGTTTGTTGCAAATCCGTTCGGTTCATTGCTCTATTTGGCCCTGCACGATCAGGAACTCGTTCACGTGCAGGAGGTTGATCTGAGTTTGTCTGAAAGATACCGGACAACCTGGCCTTATTTCCGGGATCGGCGCATTGATTCCTACCAGCCGATTACGAGACGGTACATCGACGAATAGTCGTCTTGCTTTTGTTCGTGGTTAAGTCGCTCTGTTCTGGGTGTGCGGCTTAACTACGACTGTGTATCCTACTCCCAAATCCATCGTGAAGCCTACTATGAAAATAGCTGCCTCGTTTTTAGTAGCTAGCCTGGCTGGTCTGGGCTTTTGGTACACGCGTCCTGCCAGACCCGCCGATCCTGTTGCGGTAGTGTGGCAAGGTCCTTTATCCAATCAATCACCACTCACACCAACTCCTCGTTCGCGGTTTACGCCAAGTACGCGCAAAGGTTATTACAACATCGACGTAGTCGGCGACTTCATGCTTCCTCCGACAAAGACAGTTACATTTTGCGGAGCCGGTCGTAATCTACACGTTCAGCAGGATCGTACGAAATTATTGCGTCGGGGCTTTTCGGCTATCGAACAGACGCGGATGGTACCTAACGTTGAAATATGGCTCGATGGTGATCCACCGAGAAACTGGAAAAGTAGTCTCCAGCAGAGCCAACGATCGTTGATTGTTTATCAGGCTTATTTTGCGAACAGTTTCAACCTGCCCTGGGCGCAGAACAGCGAACTGGCCCGCGACGTAACGTATCGGACACCTCCGGGGGCTCGTGCCATGCGAAACACGCTATTTCAGGCATCTTCGGAACTGGCGGGTGGGTGTTACGGATTTGGTGACTGTCCGCAGGGCACGATGAAGAGTACGTTTAGTAAAATTTTTCTCGACATTGAAAATGAAGGTACCAGTAGTGGCAACCAGCAGGAGCAGGCTAATCTGTACACCTTCATGATGAAAACGCTGAAGGATAACGTTAGCCCGCAAACTGAGGTTGGCTCCATCGCGCCCGTACCGCATAACAGTTTCGGTAATTCAAAAGCAGAGCATTACATGGTCAAACCGGACTGGCTCTGGAACACACCCGCCCGTCAGACCAACACCAGCAAACAGCGCGGTATGCCCGACGACATAGTTGGCAAATCCTATGCTGATTACGCTGATTTTCAGATGCCGGGTACCTACTACCTTTATCCAGATTTTGATTATTCGGCGCAACACACGGGTGATGGCGATCGTCACTGGCTAGCATCTTTATTGGCCGAACAGGAAGTCAACCGAAAGCTATCGGCTAAGAAGCGGATTGCCTGGCATTGGGTTTTCAATACGCAGAGTGCTGATTTCCCAAAGAGTGGTAAAGCCGAACATGCTGCTCCCCCCGCTGTGGCCGAAGGGATGGCTGTCTTTTACTGGTTTACAGGTGCCTACGGAGTGCTGTTCTGGGACGATCATAAAGACTTAGTACCTGATCAGCCTTCGCCCGCCGATCCACAGCAGCAGGGACTTGGTAACGATCGGAATTATGCTTGTTATGAACATTACATGCATGGTCTTTGGCGGTTGTTCAAACACCACGGCGATCTGTTCAACGGCAAAGAAATTTATCTGAACGAGGCAACAGAGTGTTCGTACGATGGTGGTAAAACATGGATCGCTTATAACGCGAATCAGATTAAAACACGCAATTTGCCTTTTGTAAGAGCCATCGTCAACGGAAATCAGATCTTAATAGCGGCTACGAAAGCGTACGCCCGACCCGAGCAAACTACCAAGGTGATGCTGCGGTACATTCAAAACGGCTATAATTTCTACACGACGCTCTCGCTCAAAGGAGACGAAATCTTTTTGGGCCGGTCTACGATGGGTCGTAGTACCGGGAGTCGTTAAACGAATTAGGTTGTGTGGTTAGTAGTTTGGCTAAATCAGTAACTTTATTGAAGCACGAATCGGCGGCTAGTGTCCGACTGGTACGAACTATACTTTGATTAGCATGAATCTTGGCATTGAAATAGGCGGAACGAAGCTACAACTGGTTACGGGTGATGCGAGTGGTCAAATTGACAAACGGTTTCGCTATACAGTTGAGCCAGTTCAAGGGGCCAAGGGTATTCTGAACCAGATCGAAGCAACATTGGCTCAGTTAACAGAGATACCCACTGCCATCGGCGTCGGTTTTGGAGGGCCCGTCAACTGGAAGACAGGGCATATTGCTACGTCTCACCAGATTGGCGGTTGGTCGGGCATCGATCTGGCGGGTTGGTTGCGTGAACGAGTTCCGGGCGCAACTGTTCAGATCGATAACGATGCTAACGTAGCCGCCTTGGGAGAAGCACGTCGGGGGGTAGCCACTGGTTTTGACAATGTCTTTTACGTAACGCTTGGTAGTGGGGTTGGTGGAGGGTTTGTGCAACAGGAACAGATTTATCACGGAGCTGTGCCGGGCGAGGCTGAACTTGGCCATTTGTGGCTGGTACCACCCGATGAGTCAGGGTCAGCCGGGCAAACGATAGAACAGACAATCTCGGGTTGGGCCGTCGATGAGCAAATTCGTAATTTATTAGCACAACTGCCGGACGATTCAGTTTTAAAGAAGCTTGTTCAGGACGCGCACGCAGTTAATCAGGTAGGGGGAGAAGCCCGATTTTTACACCCGGCCTACGAGGCCAGCGATCCGGTAGCCCGTATGCTGATCGAACAGATTGGGTCAGTAGCTGCGTTGGGGTTGTCGCATGTAATCCACCTGTTTCATCCAGACGCTATTGTACTGGGTGGAGGGCTATCGTTGATCGGTGAACCGCTACGGGCAGCCGTTCGTCAGGCGTTACCCCGCTTTGTTATGAAAGCGTTTCATCCGGTGCCGATTCTTTTACTGGCAAAGTTGGGCGAAGATGCAGTACCCGTTGGGGCCTTACAGTTGGCAAACGCTCTTTAAGCGTAGTTTTTGGTTTACAGGTAGTTGTATATGCTTTATATAAATTTATACAGCAAATGGAGACTTTTTTTTGGATTTACGTCATAACGGCCAATATCCTTGAATTTGTGTGCCTTACCTGTATTTTTGGACTTACAAATAAGTGACTACTCTGTAAGATACTTGGCAGGTGCGCTTTACTTAATCTCTATTTTTTATGTTTGCCAACAAAACTCCTTGGGTTGTCCTGCTGGTGCTCTGGATGATCGGCTCAACGTGGTGGCATGTCTGTAAAATCAAACAGTTGTGCGCTGACGATAGCCAGCCTTCTTCCGAAGTTGTCCCTGTCGATCCGTCTCTCGAAACAACGCCACCCGGAGCCGACGGCTACACAATTGCGGACGGAAATAGCTTTCGGCTTGACCTGCCCGGTAATTTCAGCTTTGCCAAATCTGGTAGCGACGCCAACATGAATACCCTGAGGGGATCGCTTGAACCGTTGTTGACCTACCTGAAAACGAACCCGAATCGTACGCTCGAAATCATCGGCTACTATTCGCCCACTGAAAGCAACACAACTACATTTGCCAACCTGGGACTTGCCCGTGCCGAAGGAATAAAGCAGTACCTTATCCAGCAAGGAATTCCAGCTGCATCACTAACGACGAAAGGAATTGAGCGCAACCTTTCCTTTATCGCCAACGGGGATTCGCTAAAGGGAGGTCTTGACTTTGCATTTGGAGAGATTGAGGCAAGCAGCCCTGAGCCGCTAACGGTAGCGACAACTACTACACCCGCTCCGCTTACGATGACGGCTCCTACCACAGAAACGGAACTGGCCGCTTCCGAGAAGTTTAAATCGGTTTTTGAGCCAATCGATCTGTATTTCTTACTTGGCGAAGCTAACTACATTCGTACGCCCGAAACAAAAAAGTTTTTTGACGAAGCTGTTCAGTATTTACGCGATCACAAGGATAAAAAACTCATCCTTACTGGTCATACCGACAACTCAGGTCCTGACGACGTAAATATGAACCTCTCCCGGGAACGGGCCAACGCTGTAAAAAATAAGTTACGCAAGTCCGGTATCAATTCGGATCAAATTACGGTGAAAGCGAAAGGAGAAAGTGAGCCAAAGGCCGATAACGGTACGATATCTGGTCGTAAAGCAAATCGGCGGGTATCGGTCGTGGTTGAATAAATTTAGTTTTAACCGTTTACGCTTTTGGTATCCTAACACCTGTTTGGAACAGAAGCTAAATCATAAAGTTCGGAAACCATGTTTGAGTTAAATCCGCTTAATCTCCCTGACGCTTCACTTCAACACCTGGTCATGGGAGTCGTTACGCTGGTGTTAGGTTTTATTATTGGCTATGCATCGCGGCAGAACCTTGTCCGTGAACTTGAAAGCCAGTTAGCTATCGTTAAGCGCAACGTTGAGGATTGTTATCGTACACCCGCTGTCGTGGTTAGTAGCGGCAATGATGAAGCTTCGGTATTAAACCGAATCAGTAGCCGTATCCACGAAATCGACTTCAATCGTATTGGCTACGCTTCACTCGCAGAGGCTGATGATCTGAAAGAAATTGTTGGTGTTGGGCCCTTTCTGGAAAAAAAGCTTCATGCAATCAGCATTTATACATTCCGTCAGATTGCAAACTTTACTGGGGAGGATATCGATCAGGTAAACGATATAATCGAGTTTTTCCCTGGTCGTATTCAACGGGACAATTGGGTCGGTCAGGCCGCTCAGTTGGCCAAAAAGTCGAATTTGTGACTTATACCTACCGTGGAAATCGCGAGAATCGTTATTAATCGTAAAGACTTAACTACACCGTAAGCCTATCATGTTTGGATTAGATCCCTTAAGTCGGTCCGTAGCAGTTACTGAAATCCTGTTGCTGTTAGCGTTTATTGCTTTTGTTGGCTGGCTGTTTGGCCGCCTGGTACTCAGTGGTCGCGTTAGTTCCTTACGGGCGGCTGTCGCCAAGCAAAAAGAAGAACTAGACGAATGCCGACGCGCGAAGGAAACGGGTGGGCCAGGGACAGTTGTTCGGCGTCCGGCTGAAACGCCCCCTTCGTTCGTGCATGCCGATCCGCTGTTGCCCGCTCTTACGCTCGATGATACACCGGAGATATTAGTAGAGGAGAACCCAACAGACTTGTCTGGTAGCTACGCCGATGATCCGGCAACTAGTCAAGATCCGGAAGCCGCTGTATTAAGCCGCATTGCTGCCCGAGCCGACGAACTTAATTTTGACCGAATCGGGCGAGCGGCTGCTGTAGAAGCGGATGATTTAAAGGATATTGTCGGCGTCGGACCTTTTCTAGAGCGCAAACTACACAGCTTAGGCATTTACACATTCCGTCAGATTGCGAACTTCACTAAAGAGGATATTGATAAAGTAAATGAAATTGTCGAGTTCTTCCCCGGTCGCATCGAACGGGACAATTGGGTAGGACAGTCGAAACAGTTTCACGAACGGAAATACGGAGCTAGCAGCTGACAAAGCTTTCTTTAGCGAAAAGACGGGTTGTTGGCAGTTGTCCAGCAACCCGTTCGTTATTTAACCGACTTGCTTCTGACCGGTGTACTACTCAGTACCATCTTGCCGCCTAATCGATAGAAGTCACACTGATCGCGTAAGACGCATTCGTTACATTTTGGGTAATACCACGTACAGACTCGTTGACCGTGCCAGTAAAAGTGCTTGTGAAAATTGAACAGTACCGTAGCGTCCTGCGGCAAATAAGACAGCAGAATGGTGTGCGCTTTTTCTGCGCTTACTTTGGGGCCAATTAAGCCAAGCCGTTGAGTCACCCGATGAACGTGGGTGTCTACCGGCAACACGGGTTTTTTGAAATTGAAAAGTAAGACTAGCGTTGCCGTTTTAAGGCCAATTCCAGGGAGATTGGTGAGCCAGCTCATTGCATCTTCCGTGGATAGGTCAGCCAAAAAGTCAATGTTGGCCGCTCCTGTTTCCCCAATCAGCTGGGTCAGCAGGTTCTGAATGTAAGGAGCTTTGACTTCCGGGTAATTGGCTGTTTTGATGGCGTCGATCAAGTCGGCGAGCGGAGCATCGCGAACGGCTTCCCAGGTAGGGTAGCGTTCGCGCATGGTCCGGTAAGCGGTTACTTCGTTGGCATGTGTCGTGCGATGGGACAGAATCGTTCCGACCAGTTCGTGCATCGGATCAGCCCGGCCATAGACAGCCTGTTCACCGTAAAGGTCGTTTAGGCGGGCGTGTGCCGACAATGTTCGGGTCCTTGAGTCAGCAGTGGGTTCCATAAATCACAAACGTTGAGCGTTCGTGGTGAACCTCGTTTTTAAGAGAAATGTTGCTGACTGCTTTAGCAGAGAGAAAACAATCGCCCTGTAAATGACCCGGTTTACTGGTAGACTTCGTACGCTTACGATGAAAGGGTACCGGCTATCAGTTGATCAGCGAGTTGAGTGAGTCCGGTTGTGGCAGGCTCTGCAATGAACGTCACGTTCGAACGTCCGTGAACGGCTGGACTGTTGGGATCTACTACGTAGACAGGAACCCCTTTTCGAACTGCGTACACGAGACCGGCAGCGGGATAAACATTCAGGGACGTACCAACAACGATAAAAATGTCGGCCTGTTCGGTTATGTCCTGAGCAACATCCATCATCGGCACTGCTTCACCGAACCAAACAATGTGTGGACGCAATTGCGAACCTTTTTCGCAGAGATCTCCCAACTTAAGCTCCCAACCGTCAATATCGTAAACTAGGTTTGGGTATTTGGTGCTTCGCGACTTGAACAACTCTCCGTGCAAGTGAATCACCTTTGAGGATCCAGCCCTTTCGTGGAGGTTGTCGACGTTCTGCGTAACGATGGTTACGTCGAAAAAATCTTCCAGCTTTACCAACGCAACATGACCCGCGTTTGGCTCGACGCTTAGTGCTTTTTTTCGACGCTGGTTGTAAAAATCCTGTACCAGATCGGGGTTACGTTGCCAGGCTTCAGGGGTTGCTACGTCCTCAATCCGGTGGTTTTCCCAAAGCCCGTCCGACGCACGAAAGGTGGGAATACCGCTCTCTGCGCTGATGCCTGCACCCGATAAAACAACTATTTTCTGACGTGATTCCATATTTCTACTATTCGATCTGTGAAGCTTCGGCGTAACTAAAGGCCCGTTTGATTTGGTCAAAATTTACGCCGAAGCTCTTTTTACTCGACGATCAAAGCCGCGTTATTCAACAACGATTTCGTCGGTAGCAAAATAGGTTTTTTCGCCTGCGTTAGGATGGTCGTTCGGGCATACCCCCGCATTCTTCGCCCGAATCCGAACGTAGCGCGCGCGGGCAGTTTTGAAGTCAGCCACGACCGGTAAAATGTCCCAGGGGCCAGTCAGTTCATACTTAACAGGTTGATCGATCGCTTCTTTATAATCCTGACCGTCGCGGGAAATGGCAATGGATACCGACGTTGGGGGGAAACTTTTGTCTAGAATTACTTTCAGGAAGTTAAGCGATACTTTAGTTACGCTCGTTATGTCGCCCAGATCGACCGTTACATCCATATCACCGAAGAAGTTGACCCACTGCCGCCGGTCACGCGGGGTTTCTCCCCGTACACCATCTGTCAGCTTCGTGCTGTTTGGATCGCTTTTATTGCCGGTTGGGGTAGCAAACGTGTATGACTTGTTTTTGCCTTTGTGCAGTGTAAACGTCTGTGTTAACTGGCCGCCCGTAGGAGTCATCGCCCGAAGGGTGGTTGTCTTGGTCAACGTAATCGGGCCAATATACTGGTTGCTGCGCTCGTTAGGTTCTTTGCCGTTAGTCGTGTAAAAAATCTGGCTGTCGCTGTCGAGTTTACTCAGTTTCACCTGTAGTTGCCCCTGCTCGTTGGGTTGCGTGGTGGCGGTAATGTCGAACAAACGTTTGGCATAATTGACCGGAATTGGGTTCAAACGCGGCAAGTGGTTCTTGAGCCGTTGGGCGAAGTCTTCAAAATTACGCGGTCCCTTCGGCATCCAGGCGATTTCAGCTAGCGCAATAGCCCGTGGGAATACCATGTACTCAACATCTTCGGACGTAGGCATGTACTCCGTCCACACATTTCCCTGCACACCCAGCACATAATTTTGTTCAGCGGGGGAGAGTTCAGCGGGCGTCGGCTCGTAGCCGTATACCTGATCGAGCGGAAGGTAACCGCCGATAGCGAGTGGTTCAGTAGCCGGATTGCCCTGATAGTGGTCAAGGTAACACGTTTCGCCCGGTGTCATAATAACCGCGTGTTTCTGCTTGGCAGCCGCAATACCGCCCGCTGTACCGCGCCAGCTCATCACCGTCGCATTCGGAGCCAGGCCGCCTTCGAGAATTTCATCCCAGCCGATGATGGCCCGCCCTTTACTATTGACAAATTTCTCGATACGCCGGATAAAGTAGCTTTGCAGTTCATGCTCGTCTTTGAGGTTATTTTTCTTCATCAACTCCTGACAGAATGCGCTATTTTTCCAGGCCGTTTTAGGACATTCGTCCCCTCCGATGTGAATGTATTTACCGGGAAAAAGGGTCATTACTTCGGTTATTACATCCTGTAGAAAGCCGAACGTTTTGTCTGACGGGCAAAAAACGTCATCGAAAACGCCCCATTTTGTGGCTACCTGATAGGCTTTCGTAGGTTCACAACCGAGTTCGGGGTAGGCCGCTAACGCTGCCAGCGCGTGACCTGGCATTTCAATTTCGGGAACGATCGTTACAAACCGGCTTTGCGCATAGCGTACGACATCCCGAATTTCGGCCTGCGTATAAAACCCACCGTGTGGCTTCCCATCGTATTGCTGCGGGTAGTTCTGGCTGTACTGGCCAATGAGCGTTTCGGCGCGTTTACTACCGATCTGCGTCAACTTCGGGTATTTTTTAATCTCGATGCGCCAGCCCTGATCGTCCGTCAGGTGCCAGTGAAATGTATTCTGTTTGTGCATCGCCATCAGGTCGATGTACTTCTTGACGAAGGCTACTGGCATGAAGTGCCGTGATGCATCCAAATGCAATCCTCGGTAACCATAGCGGGGTTTGTCGGTAATAGCACAGGCTGGCATCGTCAGGGGAGCCGACTGGCTAAGTGGCAGCAGTTGACGCATCGTTTGGGCCGCATAAAACAACCCCTTTGATGTAGACGCTTCGGCCGTTACTCGACCCGAAGTGATGGTTAGTTTATAGCCTTCGTCACCAAGCGCTAGTTTTTTGTTGATTGCTAATGAAATGTTAGCCCCTTTCGCCAGAGCGGTACTGGCCGGTACAACGGCCAGCGATAAACCGTTCGCGGCTTTAACCTGACTAGCAAAGGTTTGCGCTACAGCGCGAACGGTGGCATCGGTAGCGGGTGAAACCAGTATCCGGGTGCTGGCGGTAAGCGTAAACTGACCATCCTGCCCGACAAATCGCGCTGGAAAAGGGATCAGATTGTATTGATTGTTGGTTTGGGCAAACGCGGAGAAGGAAAAAAGCAGACAAAAAAGCAGGTATTTCATTCGTGACGGGTAGTTCAGACGGCAAAATAGCGATGATTTTAGAAAGGGCGTAAAACAAATGACCTTCCGGTCGGGGAAGGCCAAGGCTATAAAGCCGAATCAAACGCACAATTAGTTTGCCGGGAAAGCGTACTCTAGGCGATTGAATCCCGCACGGGTTCGTAGTGTAGGGCGACAATACCGCAGCTGAACGACTGGCTTTTTATTAATCTCAGCGATAGCCTGTCAGTTAATTTCTTAAATATTGTCATCCCGCTGCCTAAAGCCGTCGGATTGATAAACAGGTGATACTCATCGATTAAGCCACGCTGGATGAAGGAAGATGCTAGTTCGGCGCCACCATAAAGGATCAAATCTTTACCCGGTAACTGTTTTAACTGGTTCACCTCTTCCGTAATGTCGCCATTTGCCAGCGTTACGTTCGTCCATTCAACAGTGTCCAGTGTTTTGGAGAAAACGACTTTGGGTAAATCGTTCATCTTATGCGTGCCAGCGTCAGCGGTTTCAGGGTTTTGGGCTCTCGATGCCCAGGCGGGAATAAAACCCTGGGCCAGATTTCGACCAAGTAAGATGCAGTCTACTGATTCGGTCAGGTCCGTTACATACTGATTAAGCGTGTCGTCCCAGTTCCATACCAGCCAGTCCATTTCTCCGTTCGGACCAGCGACAAACCCATCCAAGGATAGCTGCATCTGTAACTTTACTTTTCTCATGTGATGTACGTGAAATATTGATTCTAAAGTGAATTAAAAGCTCCTCAAGTGAAGCACTGAACAGGAAATATCCCGCATCAATGTTCCAGACGTTCTTTACTGATAAATCAGGAGTAAGAAGTCGATTTTTCTCGAAAAAACTTTGATAATGACTCAGCGGTAATTGTGTGATTTGTTTCGTGAATAACAAGGGATTAATCGTTAATTTTATAAGACAAATGTAGACGAAAATACTTCGGGTGTCCGGGGTGATTTCCGGCAATAGCAGGGTTGATTCCGACAGGGTTTTCTTATTTTTGGTATATGAAACACGTATCGATACTTGTTCCGGGTGGGCACACCAGCTTAACCAACATTGAAGGTACTTACCAAATTCTGGCCGAAGTAAATGAGACACAAAAGGCCATGGGGAAAGCGCCTTTATTTACTATTCAACTGGTTGGGCTGTCCCGTGAAGCAAGGCAGCGAAACGGCTTGTTTACAATTGCTCCTGACCTGCTCATTGAGGAAGTGAAAAGGACGGATCTTATTATCATCCCGGCTCTCTTCGGCGACCAGACCAGCGCCCTGACCCGTAATCAAGCGCTGATTCCTTGGATTGTAGAACAGTACAAAGCAGGGGCAGAAGTTGCCAGTTTTTGCATTGGGGCCTTTTTTCTGGCGGCTACCGGCTTGCTGAACGGCAAGCAGTGTGCGACGCACTGGCGACTCGCGAACGAGTTCAGAGCGATGTTTCCGGAGGTAAATCTGGTCGATGATAAGATTATGACCGAGGAGGATGGTATTTATACCAGTGGTGGTGCTTACTCGTACCTGAACCTGCTCGTTTACCTGATTGAGAAACATGCTGGTCGTGATGTGGCTATTTTAATTGCTAAGGCTTTTATGATCGACATCGACCGAAACAGTCAATCTCCCTTCATTATATTTCAAGGGCAGAAAGCGCATGAAGACGAATCCGTAAAAAAAGCGCAGGAGTATATAGAAGCTAATTTTCAGGATCGAATAACCGTTGATCAATTAGCTGATTTGCTGGCTTTAGGACGCCGGAGTCTGGAACGTCGTTTTAAAAGTGCTACTGCTAATACCGTTGTCGAATACATCCAGCGGGTTAAGATAGAAGCCGCCAAGAAAGACTTAGAAATAAGCCGGAAAAATGTTAATGAAGTAATGTTTGATGTCGGTTATTCCGATTCAAAATCATTCAGGACAGTATTCAAAAAAATCACGGGTTTGTCGCCTATCGAGTATAGAAATAAATATAATAAAGAAGCTTTATTTTCTGATAATTAAAGCGGACGTATAACAGGAGTAATCAACTGCTTTTGTGAATTTTTTGCAGGCTCATAACGTGAGGGTAGCTAAGCAGTATAATGTAAAAAAACGGACATTATACTGCTTACAATCGGTCAATCTATGCATTCACCGCTTCTTCCCACCGAATCGTTACTGCTTGTTCGAGATCGGGGTGGAGGCTAATGGCGACGGGGCACGTATGGGCGATTTTTTCTAGATTAGCACGAGTAGCCTCGTCCGGCAAAACCTCAGCCCGGAGGGTCAAATCAATTTCGATCCGAGCGACACGCCGTGGTGGCTGGCTACTCATGATCTTCGTCACTTCAAGCTCGCTGCCTTTCAGTTCGATACCGTCCCGCCGGGCGAAGATGGCCATCGTTGTAATAATGCAGGTGCCAAGGGCGTTGGCAATCAAATCAGTCGGCGAAAACGCTTCGCCCCGTCCCTGGTTGTCGGTAGGTGCATCGGTATTGATATGAGTGCCCGATTGCAGGTGGGTACAGTCGGTGCGCAGATCGCCCAGGTAGTCAATGTGAATTGTAGCCATGAAGTAGTAATTAAGTTTGTAAGCCAGTAAATCAATAAAAGGGGCCGCAACGCATCCGCTTTATCTACTGACTAATTTGCCTAAACATAAAAAATATCAGCTGGTTACGCTAATGTGCCGAATGATTTTAGCGGGATTTAATGTATATTATGTAGTTTTAATCAAGAATTATACAAAATGCGAACGATATACAAATTGACGGCAATCGCTTTAACGAGTTGGTTGTTGATTGGCGGCAAGGCATGGGCACAAAATACGGACTCGGAGGACGAAACGTATCGAGTCATTACGACCTATGGCATTACGTCCAATACGAACTCTGGTATTTTGGGCGGCTTATCATTCCGACAGTCTAAGCTGCTGTCGGACGACTTTTTTGGCCTGCCGCAGTACCGTTATCTGAGCATTGAACTCGTTAACGTCAAACACCCAAAGGAGCTTCAGACGACCAGCAATTTTGCCAGTTCGCGCTACATTTATGGTAAAGAGAACTACCTCTTTGCCTTGCGGGGGCAGTACGGACGTGAGATCAAACTGTTCGACCGCAGTGGCGATGACGGCATTGCCGTAAGCGGTATCTTCGCTGCCGGTCCGACAATCGGTATCATCAAGCCTTACTACGTTAAAATTCAGGAAGGCAACCAGACCCGTTCGGTTGCTTTCAGTTCGTTGAACCAGGGTGCAGGAAGTCCACAGGGTGCCCCCATTGGATCGGGTGGATTTTTTCAGGGGCTTGGCGAATCGAAGCTGACGGTTGGTCTGAACGTAAAAGCCGCCATGAGCTTTGAGTTAAGTACCTTTCGCAACAACACTACGGGCGTTGAAATTGGCTTTCTGGCAGAAGTCTTTCCGAACAAAGTCATTATTATTCCGAATCCAGGACCCAACGGCAGCCGTGAAGATGGGAATCGGAATTTCTTTACTTCGGGCTACATAACGCTGTTTTTTGGCAATAAAAAATAAGAAATTCGTAGAGAAAGCCGTGGTGAAGCAGAGGGATGAGGTTCTTGTTCAGCAAGCCATTTCCTCACTGCTTGACTACGGCTTTCTCCATTTTTTTGCTGAACTTTAAGGCGGAAAAACGAATTCTGTTGGAAAGGATTGAGGAGCCATGATTGAACTACCAGTAATACCCTCCGAGCAACAACGGAAAAAACGCCCTGACTGGCTGCGTGTGAAATTGCCGATCGGGCCAGAATACGCCAAAGTGCGTAAGCTAGTAGACGAGCATAAGCTCCACACGATTTGCGAGAGCGGCAACTGCCCGAATATGGGTGAGTGCTGGGGCGCAGGTACGGCTACGTTCATGATTCTGGGTAACGTCTGTACCCGCAGCTGTACGTTCTGCGCGGTAGCTACAGGACGGCCTAACGAATATGATACCGATGAGCCTCGTCGCGTGGCAGAAGCCATTGTGCTCATGAAAGTGAAGCACGCTGTCATTACGTCGGTGAATCGCGACGAACTGAAAGATCGGGGTGCTGAGATATGGTACCAGACCGTACGACTTATCAAAGAATCGTCGCCCACAACGACGATCGAAACATTGATTCCCGACACAAAAGGCAACTGGGAATCGCTTGAGCGGATGATTTCAGCGGGGCAGGAAGTGGTTTCTCACAACATGGAAACCGTTGAACGGCTCTACCGTCGTGTTCGGCCGCAGGCCCGCTACGAACGTAGTCTGGAGCAGATCCGGCGTACGAAAGAATACGGTCAGCGTACCAAATCGGGGATTATGCTTGGCTTGGGCGAAACGCACGATGAAGTCTTTAAAGCGATGGACGATTTAGCGGCTAATGGCCTGGATGTTCTCACGCTGGGTCAGTACTTGCAGCCGACCAAAATGCACCACGAAGTAATCGAATGGATTCATCCCGAAACGTTTGCTATGTACAAGGAAGAAGGCTTGATGCGGGGACTCAAATACGTTGAATCAGGACCACTTGTTCGCTCAAGTTACCACGCCGAAAAACACGTGAACGTATAAAGTTTGTCTACTTGTTTGCAAACAATTCAGTGTTCCTGTTATTTACTAATTAAGTCCGGGCGGCTCGTCCGGACTTTTTGTTTAGTGCATGAAAAAATACGACTTCATCATTGCGGGGGGAGGTATGGCAGGCTTGAGTCTGGCTTATTACCTAACGCAGTCCTCATTGCGCGACCGCTCGATCCTGATTATTGATCGTGATGTTAAAAACCAGAACGATCGAACCTGGTGTTTTTGGGAGAAAGGACAAGGGCCGTTCGAGTCCATCGTATTTCGTAAATGGGAGACCGTTAGTTTTCACGGTACTACGTACTCCGGGCCGATTGATATGGTGGACTACCACTATAAAATGTTGCGAGGCATTGACTTCTACGCATTTATAGAGGCTGAACTCGCTAAATACCCGACAGTAGAGCGCAAAATAGCAACTATCAATCGCATAAAAGACACGCCACAGGGCGGATTTGTCATTGCCGATGATGAGCCATACATTGCCGATTACGTGTTTGACAGCACGTTTGCGCTCAAGTTAGATCAGCCCGAAAATCATAACCTACTCCAGCACTTCAAAGGCTGGGTAATCACTACCGAAAAGGCGTGTTTCGATCCTAACTATCCCGAAATTATGGATTTTCGGGTGGAACAGCACGGCGACTGCCGTTTTCTCTACGTCTTACCATTCAACGAAAAAACAGCCCTGGTTGAGTTTACGCTTTTCAACGACAAGCTTCTCTCGCAGGAGGAGTACGAAGCTGACTTGAGGCAGTATATCGACCGGTATCTGGATACGGGAGCGTACCGAATCAGCGAAACCGAGTATGGCGTAATTCCAATGTCTGACGAGACGACTACAGAGAACCCATCTGATCACATTATCCGCATTGGCACGTCGGGCGGTTACACAAAGGCGTCAACGGGCTACACATTCCAACGAACACAACGGTATCTTCAGGACATCGTTCATAGTTTACATCAGACGGGTAAGCCTCATCGGAAGAGGTCCTGGTTTAAGGGACGGTTCAAGCTTTATGATAGTATTTTTCTGAACGTTCTCCAGAAACATCGTCACCCCGCCGACGACATTTTTACCAAAATCTACACAAAAAATTCTCCCCGCGTCTTTACATTTCTGGATGAAGATACCCGGCTAATCGATGAGATTCGACTGTTTACAACGATGCCGTGGTGGCCGTTTACGGCGGCTTTGTTTGATGTACTACGCCGAAAAATAGTTGGATAAAGAAAGTTTGACAAGGTTCGTTACCGTAAGTAAATAGGGGAGTCCTAACAGCTAGCTGAACAAATCGTATCGTTGTTCGCTTCAAGCCAAACGTACTATCCGTGAACTACTACTTACAGCCTGACACTTTCTATCTGATTGTCTGGTTAGCCTGCCTTTTGTTAGCCGCCGGAGCGGGTTTTGTGCTTGGCTTTTTACTGCGCGATCACCAACGTATAAAGCCACTCGTGAAAACAGAACAGTTGGCCAACCGAAACAAAATTCGTTGAGAGCTTTCTGGTTTGTCATCCCATTGCTTGCTTAGCCATCGGAATGGAGTAAGTCGTTCGGCGAACACTCGGCCATGAAAAAGTCGATGTGCATGGGTAAGGTATGGTTATAGCATTATTAGGAGAAGAAATAAAAATTGGCGAGTGAGATTTTAGCCGGATAATAAGGTTGTACTCCCAAAGTCCTGAATTCTTGCTCGGTATGGAATATCTCGTAGATTTGCATAGTTAAACCAAGCTCATACGGAGTAGTAATGCCTTATCTCTTCACATCCGAATCTGTTTCTGAGGGACACCCCGATAAAGTCGCTGATCAAATCTCCGACGCGCTAATTGACAATTTTCTGGCCTTTGATCCGTCCAGTAAAGTAGCTTGCGAAACGTTGGTTACGACCGGACAGGTAGTGTTAGCCGGTGAAATCAAGACTGATACGTACTTAGACGTTCAAAAGATCACTCGTGATGTGATTCGCAAAATTGGTTATACCAAGAGCGAGTATATGTTTGAGGCTAACTCGTGCGGTATTTTCTCGGCTCTCCATGACCAGTCAGCTGATATCAATCAGGGCGTTGACCGCGAAGTAGCCAACGATGACTTCGAAACAAAAGCCAACGCACAGGGAGCAGGCGATCAGGGCATGATGTTTGGTTACGCAACCAACGAAACCGACAACTACATGCCGTTGCCGCTGGATCTGGCGCACGCTATCCTGCGTGAAATGTCCAACATCCGCAACAACGAAAGCCAGCTGATGCCCTATCTGCGGCCCGATGCCAAGTCGCAGGTAACGATTGAATATTCGGATGATCACCAGCCAATCCGAATTGATACCATTGTCGTATCAACGCAGCATGACGATTTTGCGGATGATGAGACAATGTTGAATAAAATTAAAGAGGATATCATCAATATTGTAATCCCTCGGGTGAAAGCCGCTCAGAAAGCTGAGTTGCATAGCCTGTTTACCGACGATATTACGTATTACATCAACCCAACGGGCAAATTCGTTATCGGTGGTCCTCACGGTGACACGGGACTGACAGGACGGAAGATCATTGTTGATACTTACGGTGGCAAAGGCGCGCACGGTGGTGGAGCTTTCTCCGGTAAAGATCCGTCGAAAGTAGACCGTTCGGCTGCGTATGCGACTCGTCACATCGCGAAGAACCTGGTAGCAGCTGGTCTGTGCGACCAAGTACTGGTACAGGTGTCGTATGCGATTGGTGTCGCTCAGCCTTGTGGCCTTTACGTAAACACGTACGGTACGGCTAAAGTAGACCTGAACGATGGCGACATTGCCCGGAAAGTTGAAGCGATCTTCGATATGCGTCCGTATGCCATTGAACAACGCCTGAAGCTTCGCAATCCGATCTATTCAGAAACGGCTGCTTATGGACACATGGGCCGTAAGAACGAGATCGTAACAAAGAAATTTGGGTCGAACGGTAACGCCAAAGAAATGGAAGTAGAACTGTTTACCTGGGAAAAGCTTGACTTTGTTGACAAAGTAAAAGAAGCCTTTAGCCTGTAATACAATGTTCTTAAAAAGCGAAAGCCACTCTGCGTAGAGTGGCTTTCGCTTTTTAGGGGATTTTTATAACTCATCGGGTTCGAGAACCTCTTCTTCGTCGCTCATTCGGGATTTGGCTTCGGTAATAGCCGGGCTGAAAATATCATTCCGTTTTTGTTTGCAGCGAACAAGCTTGTCTTTCAAGACCTCAAGTACCTTGTCGGTTGCGCTCTCGAAGCTTTTGTCGTGTTCTTTTACAAACAGTTCTTTGCCGGGGATCGTGAGCCGAACTTCGACTACTTTCTCTTTGACTTTGTTAGAATCAGCCCCATCCAACTTAAGGAAAACCTCTCCACCGATAATCCGGTCGTGGAAGGTATCTAGCTTGTTCAACTTGGCCTGAATGAAGTCTAACAGGCTCTGATCAGCGGTGAACCGCACTGCATTAATTTGTAGTCTCATTGTGTCGCTTTTAAAAGTGAATTGAAATAAGAACATCAATGGACTACCTAAGTTTGGGCATCTTGACCACAATGTCAATACTGGCTGCGAAAGATACAATTCTGTTTCACGCTACTAGAGCAAGAAGTAACCGTACCGCTTAGTTTTTAATGATTTAGCAATTGCCGTGGAACGGTTACATATTAAGATTCTTTAGAAAATATAATTTTAATTTTTAAGACAGATAAATCTGGACCGCCTGCCTTGGGCGAAGACTAATGAGTGGCTGAGCCGTAACCTGTAAACCGGGTACAGGACGTAGCTCAAAGCGATGCAGTAAAACAATTAATAGGGCCTGCATTTCCATGAGCGCAAACTGATTACCAATGCACAGCCGTGGCCCTCCGCCAAAAGGCATATAGGCGTATGGATGTCTTTCTTTACTGAGTTCGGGCGCAAATCGCTCAGGGTCAAAATGTTCGGGGTCGGGCCAGCTAGCCGGATCATGATGCAACACGTAAGGGCTGAGCAGTACACCTTCGTTAGCGGCTATGGCGTGGTCTCCAAAGCGGTCCGGTCCAAGCGACAGTCGGCTCATTACCCAGCCGGGCGGATAAAGCCGTAATGACTCATTAATAACTTGCGATGAGTAGGGCATTGCCCGCAAATCGTCCGCCGACGGCTGACTGCGCTCTCCAAGTGTTGCCCTAATTTCGGCTTTTGCTCGTTGAAGAATGCCGGGGTGTTGCGCCAACAAGTACAGCGTCCAGGCCATTGACGTGGCTGTGGTCTCGTGGCCCGCCGTAAACAGCGTTACCATCTCGTCTCGAAGCTGTTCGTCTGACATGCCTTCTCCCGTTTCTTCGTCAGTAGCGCGCAGCAGCATATCGAGTAAGTCGTCGCGGGTTTCGCCTGTCTTGCGCCGGGATTCGATGATGCCGAAAATCAGGTTATTGACCTGCGTTGTTGCGCGTTCAAAATTACGTTTACTGGGCGTCGGTACCCATTTCGGCGCGCGAATCGGATTAACGACGGCATTGATTGCAAAATGATTCAGATTCGCCAGGGCAGTAGAAAGACTGTCTAGCTGGTCGCCCAGACTACTGCCAAACAATGTTTTTGTGACAATGCGTAAGGTAACGTCGGTAGTAGCCGTGGAGAAATTGACGGGTTTATTATCCGCTACTTTTTCTAGGCGATCGGCCCAGGCTACCGCTTCTTCAATCATGGTTTCGGCCAGGATTGCCAGTTTTTGCCGGTGAAAAGCGGGTTGAGCCAGTCGACGCTGCTTACGCCATAAGTCGCCTTCGCTCGTTAATAAGCCATTGCCCAGAAACGTTTTTAAGATCGCAAAGGATTTGCCTCGGCCATAGTTGCGGTTATTTTCCTGAACGACCTGCTTGGTTTCTTCGGGTTTAAGCATGAGCGTTGTGGCACGACCACCCACATTGATGCGTACCATGCGCTCGTGTCCATAATCCCGTTGGAGCCGCCGAAAAAATGCTAGTGGGTCGCGTAGGTACTCAAGCGTGTTGCCTATAACGGGTAAACCCGGATGAACGGGAATTGGACGAATGGGAGAATGTGTAGTTTCCATAGCAAAACTAAAACGAAGCCAGACGTTACGTTGTGCCCCCGATACGTTCGGCACTTTCGGGAGCTTCCGGCCCAAGTTGATCGCTTACAATAAGTCCTGTGATACTAACTGCTGAAAGAAGCAATAATTGCATTGCACTTAGTGAAGTTAGTACGCCAACGACAAGCAGAAAAATACCGATACCAAGTCGTGTATAAATACCCCGCGTAAAGCTTGGATGCGGTGGTCCAGCCTTTAAGGTCGTTAAACTGATGCATCCCTCGGTTAGTAAATAAGCAGATACCGAACCGATGAATAGCCAGTGTGTCGAAGGAGGGAGTTCAGTAGCGTTGATATGTTTTATAGCTAACGTTAAACCAACGCCTGTCGTCGTCAACGCAACGGTCAATGGCAGGTGCAAATATAGCCAGGCTGTGTACAAGCGGGTATCACCTCCTTCTCTGACCTGGCGGACGGCATCGTCGTCTAAGCGGTCGAAATAGGCCCACCAGAGCCCAATAATGATGATGCCACCAAGCAGCGTTGCGACAATTGTTTTAAGATCGAAGCCGCTTTCGATCAAGCCCTGGGCTGCGCTGCTAACCGTTTGCCCCAGAACGAGTAGCGTAAATAATCCGTAGCGTTCGGGTAGATGACGTACATCAGGAGGTAAATCTTTGTACAGTCGATTACCCGACGTGGTCAACGGAGTGCCTAGCTCAATAAGCACCGCAACGCCCCATAGAATGTATCGATACGGCGCTTCGACGAAGGTCGAGGCAACCCAAAGCAGAATTGAAGCGGCAAAACCAGTCGTAAGATGCTGGATGTAAGGGCGTGCTTTAGGAATGTAAAACCAGGCGCGACCGTACTCGATCAGCAAAATCAGCCGGGTAAAGGAATAGCTTAGCGCGTAAACAACAGAGGATAGATTCGATTCAAGGGCTCTGGGAATAGAAGCCACCAATATGATCAGACCGAGTAGTTGCAGGCTGCTAAGCACCCGATGGACAACGTCCCGCTCATTGTCGAAGCGGGTAGAATAATGGGTTTCTCCATTCCAGAGCCACCAGATAGGTACGTATAGTAGAAGAAATTCAGCGAGTGATTCACCCGTTAGCGAAGTCAACAGCCGCTGGGCCAACTGCATGATGATCACCGTAAAAACCAGGTCGTTGAGTAGTTCAGCCCAGGATGCCCGTCGTTCTCCGTCCGCGTCCATCGACCGTAGTTGGGGCTTGGCAGGCGTTTGCTGCTGGCTGTCGGCCATAAAGTTGTTCAGTAGTAGTTGTCTATCAAACTACCGAAGCAATTTATAGTTGCGATACTCGCCCATGCGCCAGCCGGTTAGCCGTTCGACGACGATTTTGAGCCGATTTTTGAATGAATACTTTTTTTCGCGGATGTTGAAGTTAAACTGCCAGTGCTGGGCATCGATGCGGGGCTGCATAACGGCTGGATGGGAATCCTTGAATTCGGCCAGCGCATCAATCGTGCTGTAATCAAACGGATCGGGGGCCTGCTGCGGTTGGGCGGGTTGATCGTCGTTGTGCCAGAATCGTCGCGTACCGGCTATTTTTTCCTGCTGCACCTCAGGCGGCTTTACCCAGCCGTAGTGATAAACGTAAGCATCGACAGGCTTAACATGCAGTTTCTGATTGTCTTTGGTGCGAAACCCCTGAGCATCCCGGTAAGCAATCACATTGCCCGTGTTGCGAATGATGCGTATTTCGTGGCGATACCACTGCGGAGAGTCACCGATGTATTGGTACGAACCATAAAAGTGCAGGTACTTAAACAGAAGCCCTTCTACGTCAGGCTGATCAAGGTACCGTTCCATCGCCTGTCGGACAGCGGGGATATACCGCTCATGAAAAACCTCATCCCCCTGAATGTAAAAAGCCCAGTCCGTATCGGCTGAAACGGCAGCTAAGGCTTTATTGGTTTCAACGGCTAAAACCTGACCACCTGATCGTAGCGAATCATCCCAAACCGTTTCGACAATGCGGATTTTAGTGGAATTAATACGCTGGATCAACGCGAGCGTGTCATCGTCTGACTGACCGACTGCTACGACAAATTCATCGCAAAGAGGCAGAACAGATTGAATGGCTTCTACGATGGGGTAATCGAACTTGATGGCGTTTCGGACAATGCTGAAACCGGTTACTTTCATAATGTATAAATGGCGCTGCCGTAAAGATACTAGTCATACGGCGGGACGATCACATATTCTTGATAAACTCCTCCAGCGCGGTAAGATGATCGGCAAAAGCCTGTCGGCCCGCGTCGGTAGTCGAATACGTGGTATTAGGCTTTCGGCCAATGAATTGTTTCTGGACGGCTACATAACCTGATTCTTCCAGCGCCCGCAGGTGAGTCGCCAGATTCCCGTCGGTTAGGCCGAGCAGTTCTTTAAACGCATTAAAACTCATGGCGTCGTTAACCATGAGTACTGACATGATATTCAGCCGCGCTTTACTCTCAAAAGCTTTATTAAACTGAGCCAGCAGATCTTTCATGCAGTGTTACGTTCGTATTTAAAATACATGGCTAGTCCGTACACGATGTGCAGCACGCCAAAGCCGACTGTCCAGGCCAGCAGGTTGTATCCCGGCCAGAACAACGATAATAAACCAAGCCCGATTTCGCAGTAGCCGAGCGATTCGACATCACGGATGGTGTATTTACTTCCATTAAGCAACGCCAATCCGTAAAAAATAAGCGTTGCCGGGAAGGCCAGCCAGATCAGCCCGTAATGCAGTAACGCCAGACAAAAGAAGCCGCCTGTTGCCAAGGGCACGGCCAGCGACCAGACCAGCCGTTGCGACGACGCATTCCAGACGCTTGCTCCCTGCCGACGGGCTTTTCGGATTGTAAAATAGCTCCCAGCTAACAGCGCAGCGAGTAAGACGCTAAACGCCACGATTAATAAAAACTCGCGGATGGACTGGTGCGCTGCTGTATCGTAAAGCTCAAGCCGCTGATAGTTCAACAGCTGAAAGGTATCGGTCTGTAGACGAAGGTAAACGACAGCTGCCCCGATGAGCGCAATAATTCCCGCCGATACGCCAGATAAACCGCTGAGGGAGAGAAATTTTGAGGAGCGTTCCATCAGACTGCGGATTTCCGTCAGCGTCTGTAGATGTTCGCGCGATTCGTGCATGGAAACTAATAGTTACGGGATCGCCCGTACGGTTGTAATGGTAGGTCCTGATTGATAGGAATAAAAAAGGAGACCTTACTCAAAAAATAAACGTCAAAGCATCGTCAGCAATTTGCCGCCCAGAATAATCAAGCCGACAAGTACAGCAGTAATCGCCAGAATCAGTACCGCCCCAGACGATAGATCCTTGATCGCTTTGATCTGAGGGTGCAAACCTGGCGACACAAAGTCACAAATCTTCTCAATCGCTGTATTAAAGGCTTCGGCTGCCCAAACTAGCCCGATCAGCGTTAGAATAACGGCCCACTCCAACCGGCTAATTTGTAAGCACAACCCAACAACAACGACCAGGGCTGCGATGAGTAAATGGACTTTAGCATTGTTTTCGTAACGGAACAAATCGACAATACCCTGCCCCGCAAACCCAAAACTACGCCAAACTTTACGAACCTTAATCATGAGGCAAACATAGTACTAAATGGGGTAGTGGTAGTTGACTAATCAAGAAAAGGTTTACATGACGCAACGCATGAGTCGGTATCAATTGGCCTGATCGCGCTCATAGTCAACGTACCACCAGAAAGCGATATACAGTACCACCAGGACGAAGCCGTAGGCTACTGTCAATTTTAAGCTCAAGTGGTTATCGGCAGCCCCGGCAATCGCATCAAACAAAGCCAATGGTTTGGTCAGGACATCCCAGCTGTTCCACCGGCCAAACCGTCCGAGATAGATGCCAAAACCGGATAGCAACTGACTGGATAGTGCTACAATCCAGGTTAGCCGAGTGCCGATGAGCGGGCGCAATAGCCGGTGCACGACCAAAGATGAATACAAACCCGCCAGCAACCCCGTCTGCGCGAACAGAAAAAGCGTCATCGTGTCGAACCAAAGCAGTGGGTTATCCACATGTTTGATGTGGAAAAGATCGGTAATAATGTAAGGAGCATTGGGTAAGAAGGCCAGCCAGAGCGCCAAACCACTTCCGAGTAGCCAACGATTGGTAAAGCCAGCCGACCGCAAATCACGTAGGATAAGGACCACGCCTAATGGAAAAAAAGCGAGAAACAGATTCCAGGTCAGCATGATAAAAAACCACCAGTTGCCAGTGAGAAGCCCGCGCGTGACAACTAAGCATAAACCGGCTACCGTTAAGCCCGCTAGTGCGGTCAAACCTTTACCCACTTTAGGGCGACTGTACTGATCGTCTGGCCGACGAGCAGCGAGGTAGAGTGATTGTTGCATGTATTTAAAGTACTTTGTTTTGCAAAGTAAAGGGCGAAAATATCACTCTGTCAAGCAGTACATGGAAAATATTTTTTTCGGCATAAAAAAGTTTGGTTCTTATGGATTGCAGATAAAATAAAATTTTAAAATTTGTAGCTATGCATTTTGTATATTTTTTAAAATATTGACTTAACCAAACCAGATTGACGTCCTATGCAAAAATACTTACTTTTTTGTGTGCTGCTTATAGTTGCCACGACGCGCCTAGCGTTAGCGCAGGACAGGCAGATAACCGGCACACTTCGCGATGATCAGACGCAACCTATCACCGGGGCGAACGTAGTCATCAAAGGAACCACACGCGGTACAACGACCGACGCGGCAGGTGATTTTCGGCTGACAGTACCGAGCGGAAATGTCGTGTTAACCGTTTCATCGGTAGGGTACGTAACGAAAGATGTAGCGTTGACGCCCGGCCAATCGCAGATTACGGTATCGTTGGTGTCTGACGACCGGGTGCTGGGTGAGGTAGTCGTAACGGCCTTGGGGATTAAGCGGGAATCAAAAGCGCTGAGTTATGCCACGCAGACCATCAAGCCTGCGCAAATCAACGAAGTGCGCGACGGTAACGTCCTGAACACATTGCAGGGCAAAATTGCGGGCGCGTACATTACGCAGGGGTCCGGTGGTCCGGGTTCGGGTTCACGCATTGTGTTGCGTGGTAACCGCTCTATCCAGGGAACGAACAACGCTCTGATGGTCGTCGATGGTGTTCCAATCAACAACAGCACGTTCGGACAAGCAACGAGCGACTTTGGTAGCGTTGCCAATTCGGACGGTGCGTCGAACATCAACCCCGACGACATCGAGAACGTAACGGTGCTGCGTGGTGCTTCGGCTGCTGCGTTGTACGGTAGCCAGGCGGCCAACGGCGTAATCCTGATTACAACGAAACGAGGTAAATCGGGGCGGGTTTCGGTCGATCTGAACTCGGGCGTTTCTGTTGACAAACCCTTTGCCCTGCCCATGGTACAAAACCAGTATGGACAAGGTGTGGGTGGTGTTCTGAACGCCGAAAAAGGCGACAGCTGGGGAGCAGCCATGACGGGTCAGTCGTACACAAATTACCTCGGCCAGCAGGATACGTATTCGGCTCAGCCAAACAACATCCGTGATTTCTTTCGGACCGCCGTAAGCCTTAACAATTCGGTTGGTATCACGGGTGGATCGGACAAATCGCAGACGTATTTGTCGTACACCAACAACGCGCTACAGGGAACGGTACCGGGCAACAACCTGACGCGGCACACGATCAACCTGCGCTTATCAAACCAGATCAGCTCGAAGTTGTCGACCGACGCGAAAGTAACGTACATCAACCAGTCGGTATTGAACAAGCCCCGTACGGGCGAAGAAAACGCGCCGGTCATGGACATCTACCAGATTCCCCGGAACGTTAGTCTGGCTAATGCCCAGAATTACGCGGCTCCCAACGCCTTCGACCAGCCGACGCCAACGGCCTGGCCTTCTACGCTGAACTCGATCTACCAGAATCCGTACTGGATGCTGAACCAGACCGCTATCAACCAGTATCGTGACCGTGTTATCGGATTCGTTCTGGCGAAATACCAACTAACCGATTTCTTGAGTATTCAGGGACGGGCTAACCTCGATAAGTACTTCGACAAAAATGAAGAAAGCTACTCGCAGGGTACGATCCTGTGGGCCAATCAGGCCGGTGGTAAATTCTCCCGCAACAACATTGTCAATACGCAAAGCTGGTATGATTTGTTGATCGAAGGTAGAAACAAAATCGGCGGTGATTTTTCGCTCGATTATCAAGCTGGTGCGATTATCCAAGACACCCGCTATCAGTCGACATACGCGCTGGCGGATGGCTTGAATGTACCAAACCGGTTTAACCTGAACTTTGGTACGAACCAGAGCTTGACGGACGATTTTACGCGCGTACAGACGCAGTCGCTGTTTGGACAGGCATCGCTGGCCTGGCGGGATGCTATCTTCGTCAATGCCAGTTTGCGTAATGACTGGTCATCAACGCTGCCTAAACCGTACTCATTCCAGTATCCGTCGGTCGGTGCTTCGGTCGTGTTGTCCGATCTGCTGAAACTATCGGGACCATTATCGTTCCTGAAACTAAACGCATCGTACGCCCAAGTGGGTAACAGTGCAGATCCTTACCTGCTGCAAACAAACTACTCGTACTCGCAGGGGGCTGGTTCTGGATTTATCAGCCGGGACGGAACGCAGGCTATCGGTAACCTCAAACCGGAGATCACGAAAAGTTTGGAGATAGGGATTGACGCCCGTTTCCTGAGTAACCGCCTGGGGGCAACGATTACGGCCTATAAAACGAACTCGATTAACCAATTGCTGAAACTGGGTCTGGCTCCGGCATCCGGATTCAAAGAGCAGTACATCAACGCGGGCGATATTCGCAACATGGGACTTGAGGTTGTAATCAACGGAACGGCTATCAAAAACGACCGTTTCTCGTGGGACCTGACGTTCAACATGGGGTTGAACCGCAACAAAATCGTTAGTCTGTCGCCCGATATCAAAACGGCGTTCCTGTCGGGTGGATTTGGTCGGTCGGCGTCGCCAATCGTGCAGGAAGGCGGTTCTTACGGCGATCTGATCGCTTACCGCTGGCAGCGTGATGCGAATGGCCGCTACGTGGTTGCCTCTCAATCAATAACGGCTGCCGATGGAAGCCGGTCAATTACGTCTACGGGACTACCAATTGCCACGAAAGATCAGGAATACATCGGTAACTTTAATCCGAAGATGCTCCTGGGTCTGACGAATAGCTTCACGTTCAAAGGCTTTTCACTCCGCGTACTGGTCGATGGCCGGTTAGGCGGTATTGCGGTGTCGGGTACAGAAATGAACCTCGCATTCAGCGGTATCACGGAAGCAACCGCTCAGAAGCGGGAAGGAAACTGGGTACTGCCAGCGGTAACAGGGGGTGTTACGGGTGCGGATGGTACAACGATCGAAGGGGCCGGCAGAGAAAACACGCAGGCAATCCGGGCTGAGCAATTCTGGCAGACCGTATCGGGTAAGCGTTACGGCTGGGGTGAATTTTTCGCTTACGATGCTACCAACTTCCGCGTTCGCGAACTCTCGCTGGGTTACCGAATTCCGGTGCCGTCGAACATTTTCATCAAATCGGCACAGCTGTCGTTTGTCGCTCGTAACCTGTTCTGGATTTACCGGGGTAAGTCGCTACTGGATATCCCCGGCGTTGGCAAGCGTACGATGTGGTTTGATCCGGACGTTAACATCGGTAACGGAAACTTTCAGGGCGTTGAGTATGGTACGCTGCCATCCAACCGCAGTCTGGGCGTAAACCTGAAACTTTCTTTCTAAACTTGAAACTATTGTCACTATGACTTCCTATAAAAAACGGCTACGTCAGTCTGTTGTGGCAGCTGCTCTTTCGGCCCCTTTGTTCTGGGCGGTTGGCTGCACCAACAATTTTGACGAGATCAATACCAACAAAACAAAAGTAACCATCATTGGTACGGGTGAAATTCCTTACCTGTTTTCCAAAGCGCAATCGGCAGCGACGCTTCCGGCGGGTAATTACCAGGTTGGGCAGAATCTTTTCTCTGACCAGTACGCGCAGTATTTTGCCTGCGTCGCTACGTACTTTCCATCAGATCGGTTCGTCATTCGCATGGACTGGCTACAAGGCCCCTGGACCGCTCAGTACACGGAGGTTGTCCCGCAGTTGAAAACTATTCTGTCGAGTACCGATGCCAGTTCGGCGGAAAATGCGCTGGCAAGCATCTGGTGGGTATATTCATTCCACCGTTGGACAGATTATGTCGGACCTATTCCGTATTTCAAAGCGGGTGAACCGGCCACCTCGGTTGCTTACGACGCGCAGGACAAGATCTACGACGATTTCTTCAAGCGATTAGCCGCTGCCACGACGGTTCTGAAAGCGAAAACGGCTGAGAAGCCCTACGGCTCGTTTGATTTGATTTACGGCGGTGACGTGAACAAATGGATCAAGTTTGCCAATACAATCCGGTTGCGGTTGGCGCTACGGATCTCTAAAGTTGATCCGACCCGCGCTAAATCAGAAGCGGAAGCCGCCGTTGCGGGTGGAATCCTGACGACTAGCCCCGACGACGATGCCCTGGTGCAGCGTAGCACGAAAGGTGGCGACAATAATGGTTTGGCCATCATGTCGGACTGGAACGAGTTTCGGATGAGTGCGGCTATGGAGTCGGTGCTCAAAGGGTATGAAGACCCACGGCTGCCGACCTACTTTCTACCGGCGGTGAAAACAAATAGCTACGAAGGGCTGCGGAACGGTTTGACGACGACTCAGTTGACCGATCCAACCAATACCGCTGATTACAATTCGCACGTAGGCCAGCGCTGGACTTCAACCGGTCTGGGAACGGCTCAAAACGTGATGGCTACTGCCGAAGCGTATTTCCTGATGGCCGAAGGAGCCCTGAACGGCTGGAAAATGGGCGGAACCGCGAAGGAGTTGTATAACAAAGGAATCGAAAACTCCTTAAAGCAGTGGGGTGTAACGGATGCCGCGTCTATTACAGCTTATCAGAATAGCACCAAAACGCCCGTAGCGCCAAATGACTACCTGAAATCAAGTCCGTTGAGCAACATTCCGGTTGCCTGGGGCAGCACCGAAGCTATCCAGCGGGAGCAGATCGGTACGCAGAAATGGCTGGCTATTTTCCCGGATGGGTTTGAAGGCTGGGCCGAGTACCGCCGGACGCGTTTCCCGAAATTGTACCCGGTCGCCAACTCCGACAACCCGGATATTCCGGCGGGTGGCGTACTGCGCCGGATACCTATTCTGCTCGTCGAGCAGCAGACCAACGCCGTCGAAGCCAAAAAAGCAGAGTCGTTGCTGAATGGACCCGATAAAGTGACTACGCCATTATGGTGGGATAAAAATTAATTGACGTTATCTTTAGTACATAGGTCGTGAAAGCGGGCGGTAACTCGTCCGCTTTCACGATTTAAGGCCAACCGTACCTGTAAATTGCATTCAATGAAGACGTATCAACTAGGTTTGCTTATATTGTTGCTGGCTGGTTGTCAGGAAAACGATACGTTGTTCGAGAAACTTTCATCATCCCAAACGAACGTCACCTTCAAGAATACACTCGATGAAGCCCCCGAGTTTAACGTCCTGAAGTATGGTTATTTCTACAACGGGGGCGGGGTGGCCGCTGGTGATTTCAACAACGACGGTCTGACGGATCTGTATTTTACCGGTAATCTCAATGCCAACAAACTGTATCTAAACAAGACGGAACCGGATTCCGGCGAAATAACCTTCGAGGATATTACCGACAAAGCGGGCGTTGGTGCCGCCGATGGGTGGAACACCGGCGTTTCGCTAGTCGATATCAACGCCGATGGCTGGCTCGATATTTACGTTTGTCGGTCAGCGGCTGTCGATGTTCGATTGCGCCGGAACTTACTGTTCATCAACAACAAAAATTTAACGTTTTCGGAAAAAGCTGCTGAATACGGGTTAGATGATCCGGCCTATTCGACCCAGGCCGCTTTCTTCGATTACGACCGCGACGGTGATCTAGACTGTTTTCTGTTGAACCACTCGGTGCAGGAGTTTGCCGGATTCAGCCGTATGATCGGCAGTTATAAACAGCAGAACAACCCCAACTATTCAAGCAAACTGTACCAGAACCAGAACGGTAAATTCGTTGACGTATCAACATCAGCGGGTATGGTTTCCAACGTGCTTAGTTTTGGTCTTGGCGTAGCGGTGAGCGATTTCAACAACGACGGCTGGCCCGATCTGTACGTTTCCAACGACTACAACGAAAATGATTATCTGTACACCAATCAGCAGAATGGAAGCTTTCAGGAAGTGGTGCGGAATGCGATGGGGCACACGTCACTGTATTCGATGGGCTCCGACGCGGCTGACATCAACAACGATGGCCGAACGGATCTGCTAACGCTCGACATGCTGCCGGAAAATAACGAGCGGATCAAACTAACGTCGGGCGACGATAATTACGATAAATATGAGCAACTGCTACGCGCTGGGTTTCACCACCAGACGATGCGTAATATGCTTCAATTGAACGTGGGTGATCAACCAGAAGCGAATAGTGGGGGAAAAACGAAACCTGCTGTTCCTGTTTTTAGCGAAATAGGGCAATTAGCGGGTGTCTCAAACACGGACTGGAGCTGGGCTGGCCTCTTCGCCGATTTTGACAATGACGGCTGGAAAGATCTGTTCGTTACCAACGGCTACGCCCGCGATTACACGAACATGGAGTTTTTGAAGTTCACGATGGATGAACAGTTGAAAACGCGCGAAACTGGCAAGTCATCCGACCCGATGGCGGTAATTGCCAAAATGCCCAGCATTGACGAGTCTAATTACATCTTTCGCAATACAGGACAGCTAACGTTTGAAAACAAAACTACCGACTGGGGATTTAAAGAGCCTTCACTATCGAATGGGGCTGTATACGCGGACTTGGATAACGACGGTGACCTGGACTTAGTCATCAACAATGTCAACGCGGAAGCTACTGTTTACGAGAATCACGCGGAGAAAAACGCATCAAATCATTATTTGTCGGTTCAACTGGCGGGCGCTAATCCGGCTAAGCTGATCGGATCGCGCGTGAGTGTCTGGGCGGGTGGACGAATGCAGATGCAGGAATTCATGCCGGTTCGGGGATTCCAGTCGGCGATGTATGGCCCTTTTTTGTTTGGCCTGGGAAATACGACACGCGTTGATTCGGTCACGGTTCGGTGGGCCGATGGGAAAACGCAGCGTGTTCAGTCCGACGGAAAGCCGCAATTAATTATTCCGTACAAACCTACTACGAAAACTGTTTTAAAGGCTACTCTTAAACCGTACTGGGACGTTACGCAAAACCTACCCGCGTTGCATCGGGAAGATACGATCAATGATTTCAAAGTTCAGCCATTATTACCATACATGCTGTCGCAGACAGGTCCCCGTTTTGCGGTTGGTGATGCCAATGGCGATGGACTCGATGATGTATTTGTTGGTGGGGGACGCGGGCAGGGTGGACAGGTTTTCGTACAACGCGCGGGACGTTTTATTCCTCTTTCGCAGCCCGCGCTCGTCGCCGACCGGGCTTGTGAAGATGCCGGAGCCGAATGGGTAGATGTGGATGGAGACCGGGACCTCGATCTGGTTGTCGCAAGCGCCGGTTATGAACTGCCTGCCGATGACGCTCGACTGAAAGCGCGCTTGTATCTGAACGATGGTACCGGAAAACTGACGAAGGCTAATGCTTTCCCTGATGTGCTTGTTAGCGCATCGTGTGTGCGCACGGCTGACGTGGATGGCGACGGCGACCGTGACCTGTTCATTGGCGCGCGGGTTGTGTCGGGCCGCTATCCAGAATCGCCAGTGAGTCATTTGTTGCTGAACGATGGCAAAGGAAATTTCTCAGATGGTACGACGCAACAGGGCACGTTGAAGCAACTTGGTATGGTCACCGATGCTGTTTTTGCCGATCTAACCTCGGATGGTAAACCTGAACTAATTGTGGCGACAGACTTTGGACCAATTCAGACGCTTACGTTTCAGAAAGGGCAGATGCAGCCGTTGAACAACGGTTTGTCAGCTGTAACGGGTTGCTGGAACCGGCTGCTGGTGGGCGATTTCGACAACGATGGAAAGCCCGATATCATAGCGGCTAATGCCGGTTTAAATAGCCAGTTGCGGGCCGACCTAAACCACCCGTTAACCTTGTACGGAATGGAAAGCATCACCGGAAATCAGCTACCCGTGCTGGCCGGTTATGATAGAAATGCTAAATCACCCAAAGAACCGTTTCCTTTCAACGCCCGCGACGAAATGCTTGATCAGGTAGTTGCGCTACGCAAGAAGTTCACCGACTATACGAGCTACTCAAAAGCTACGATTACCGATTTGTTTACGGAAGATGAGCTAAAAAGGGCGCAAAAGCTTCAGGCTGCCGAGCTACGAACGGTGCTGTTTCACAATGAGTCGAACCGCTTTATTGTGCAACCGTTGCCCATAGAAGCGCAGGTTACTCCGGCTTACGCATTGGCCGCTGTTGATGTAAATAAGGACGGTTTGCTCGACCTGATCATTGGCGGTAACCGCGAGTACAATCGGGTTCGGCTGGGTAAGTCGGATGCCAATCGAGGGCAACTGTTTCTGAACCGATCTCGACCAGGAAAGCCCCTATTTGCTTACGTACCCATGCCACAGTCGGGTTTGTGTTGGAGCGGTGATGTTCGCGATCTCTCTGTTGTACGTGTGGCTGGACAAACCGAGCTCTTGGTAGGGGTAACGGGTCAACCCGTGAGAACGTATACCATGAAGTAAACCTATTGCGCTGTCATTAGAGACTGCCAACAATCGGAAGGGTGTACGGTTAACATACCGAGCCTTGTGGTAGCCTTATTAGGTACATGACCGGCTCAATACCAGTGCTAAACAATTCACCGTTATGACCGAGAAAAACGTAAAAAAAGCAGCGAGACTTCTGCTTGGCGCAAACCTGCTATTTGCCGGAATAGGCCACCTGACCTTTTTGAGAAAAGATTTCAGGGCACAAGTCCCGGACTGGGTTCCCCTTGATGTAGATGACACAGTTGTTTATTCAGGCATCGCCGAAATCGCCCTGGGAAGTAGCCTCATCTTCACCGATGAAGAGCATCAGGAAACGGTTGGTAAGGTGGCGGCTGCGTTCTTTGCGGCTGTTTTTCCCGGAAACATTTCTCAATACGTCAACAACCGAAGTGCGTTCGGTTTAGATACCGACAGAAAACGCTTTGTTCGTTTGCTTTTCCAGCCAGCGCTTATCTATTGGGCGTTAAAAAGTACGGAGAAGTAAAGCCCGGCCTTGCGTGTCAGTTTCGGGTATCGTGTGGTGTCGGTTTCTCAAAACCGACACCGTAGTCTTCCTGTTTTGTCAAGCTATACTTTAGCTTCTTCAGGTTCCAGCCAGCCATCTTTCAGCCGGACGATCCGCGAACCGTAGGCCGCGTTGGCTTCCGAGTGGGTTACCTGTACGATGGTAACACCATCCTTTTTGTTCAATTCGCTGAAAATTTCCATGATGTCGCGCGCCTGATCAGAGTGCAAATTACCGGTTGGCTCATCGGCGAAAATCACCGACGGCTCAGCCGCTAAGGCCCTTGCAATACCTACCAACTGTTGTTGGCCACCCGATAGTTGCGCGGGGAATAAGTCTTTTTTGGCAACGATATTGAAGCGGTCGAGGAGTTCAGCTACCCGGCTTTTTCGTTCTGAACCGCCTAGTCCTTTGTAAAGCAGGGGCGTTTCGATGTTTTCGTAAACGGTCAGTTCGTCGATCAGGTGGTACGCCTGAAACACAAACCCGATCTGCGTGCGGTGAAGCTCCGTTCGTTTCTTCTCGGATAGTTTTTGAACCGGCTGGTCATCAAATAAATATTCCCCTTCCGACGGTTCTTCGAGCAGTCCCAGAATGTGCAGTAATGTGGACTTTCCCGAACCCGATGGCCCCATGATAGACACAAACTCACCCTGGGCAATCTCCAGATTGATATTGCGGAGTACGTAAATTCGGCCAAAGCCAGCGGGGTAATATTTAGCGACGTTATTAAGCTGAATCATAATCGGTTATCGTTGAATGCGTTAGTCGAGGTTGAGAATTTAGGTGCCCTGCGTGAATAATACCTGCGCTTGCAAAGTCTGCGTCTGTCTCACTCAATCTCAACTGTCGTGCCACGTTTGTAAGTGGTTGTCTAATAACAAATTAGGTTTAGATCGTTCCGACTTCTCGTCCGGCAGCGGACAAAGCTACTTTTGAAATCGGACATATTTTCTGAGCAGTTGTGCAACTTAATGCGCTTTTGTTACATCTTCACATAAACCAACTCGTTTCTTAAAGCATGAAAGCAATAGTACTATCCTTGTTTGTTGTAGCGTCTGGCATGCATTCGGCTAGCACTGACTGGAAAAAAGATCGCACTGTGTCGGGGTTTACGGGGTTGAGCGTTAGTAGCGGTATTGATGTTTATCTCTCCCAGGGCGGTTCCGAAAAACTAACCTTTGATGTCAAAGGGGTTGATGAAGAGGACGTGAAGTCAGAAGTGAAAAACGGCGTTTTGAAACTGTACATTGACCGCAAAGGTGTGATGAACTGGAGCTTTGGAAAGAACACATACGTCAAAGCGTACCTGACGTTTAAACAGCTGACGGATCTGCACGCATCCGGTGGGGCTGACGTGTTTGGGCAAGGCAGGTTATCGTTTGATGATTTGAACGTGGAAGCGTCGGGCGGCTCCGACGTGAAACTAGAGCTTAAAGCCGATGAACTGAACGTATCGGCATCGGGTGGAGCCGACGCCATCATTCAGGGCTCAGCGCGGACGCTCAATGCAAACGGCTCGGGCGGAGCTGACCTCGACGCGCGTAAACTGACCGTTGAAACCTGCAATGCAAACTCGTCAGGTGGTTCTGACGTGTACGTTAATGCTTCTCGGGAATTAAGCATGAAAGCATCGGGCGGTTCAGATATATACTATTATGGATCTGCTAAAGTGCTGGCAAAGAGCAAGTCGGGTGGATCTGATATTACACAAAAGAACTAAGAAAGCGCCTAAAAGCGTCTTTGTGTGTACCGAGTAATTAGGGTAATTGGCTGATTGCGGTAATTTTGCACTATAAATTTCTAATCAACCAATTACTCTTTTGACACCTACCATTGGTATTCTTGGCGGGGGCCAACTCGGTCTGATGCTATTGCAGGCCGCTATCGACTGGAATCTTCGCGTCAATATTCTCGACCCCGACGCCGAAGCACCCTGCCGCCACCTTTGCACGCAATTTACGCAGGGATCGCTGATTGATTATGACACGGTTTACCAGTTTGGCCAAACGGTTGACGTGCTGACCATCGAAATCGAGCGTGTGAACGTGGAAGCACTCGAAGCGCTCGAACGCGAAGGAAAGAAAGTTTTTCCGCAACCTTCGGTTATCCGGGTTATTCAGGATAAGCGGCTTCAGAAACAGTTCTACCGCGATCACAACCTGCCTACTGCCGATTTTATCCTGACCGAAAACCGCGCTGACGTAGCGTTGGTTGAAATACATCAGCCTGATTTTTTCCCCGCCTTTCACAAGTTAGGCCGCGATGGGTACGACGGACGGGGAGTGCAACGCATTTCGTCGGTCGCCGATGTGGGTAAAGCCTTTGACGCGCCCGGCGTATTGGAGAAAGCCGTCGATTTTGAGAAAGAGCTAGCCGTCATTGTTGCCCGCAACGAACGGGGAGACGTGCAGACATTCCCAACCGTTGAAATGGTTTTTCACCCCGAATTGAATTTGGTCGAATACCTGTTTGCGCCCGCTGAAATTTCGGAGGAGATAAACCAGCAGGCACAGGATATTGCCCGTCGCACTGCCGAAGCGTTTGGAATCGTTGGCTTGCTAGCCGTTGAATTGTTCCTCGATAAGTCCGGCAATGTGCTGATTAACGAAGTGGCTCCGCGTCCGCACAACAGCGGTCACCACACCATCCGGGCTAACGTGACCTCTCAATTCGAGCAGCATTGGCGGGCTATTCTCAATTATCCGCTCGGCGATACAGCGGATTATCAACCTGCTGCCATGGTTAATCTGCTGGGCGAAGATGGATTTACGGGACCAGCGGTGTACGAAGGATTGGAAAATCTGTTGGCTATGCCTGGTGTGTTTCCATTCTTTTACGGAAAAGCGATTACCAAACCATTTCGTAAAATGGGGCACGTAACCGTTATGGACACCTCACTGGAAGCACTACGCGAGAAAGTCTCCGACGTGAAGGGAGCTATCAAAGTAGTAAGTCAGTAACGCTCATAAAAACAAAAAGCCCCGTTGATCGATCAACGGGGCTTTTTTTACGGCTTTAATTTATCTTAAGGACGGCCATAAATGCTTCCTGCGGGATTTCGACGTTACCCACCTGACGCATCCGTTTCTTTCCTTTCTTCTGCTTATCAAGCAGTTTACGTTTCCGGGAAATATCACCGCCGTAACACTTCGCGAGTACGTCTTTCCGAAGGGCGCTCAGCGTTTCGCGGGCGATAATTTTCTGACCGATAGCGGCCTGAATGGCAATTTCGAATTGTTGACGAGGAATCAGTTCGCGAAGCTTTTCGCAGAGTTTTTTACCCCACTCGTACGACTTCGACCGGTGGACAATGGCCGATAACGCATCGACTTTATCGCCGTTGAGCATCACATCCAGCTTCACCATGTCCGATTCGCGGTTGTCCATGAATTCGTAATCAAGCGACGCGTAGCCACGCGAGATCGTCTTCAATTTGTCGAAAAAGTCAAAGACAACTTCGGCTAGTGGCATTTCAAACTGAAGTTCTACCCGGTCGGCGGTCAAGTAAACCTGATTTCTGAGAATGCTTCGCTTGTCCATGCACAAACTCATGATGCCACCGACGTACTCGGACTTGCTGATGATCTGCGCCCGAATAAACGGTTCTTCAATGAAATCGATTAGGTTTGGTTCGGGCATGTCAGCGGGTGCCGACACCTGAATAGCTTCACCTTTGGTTGTCAATACCTCAAACCGCACCGACGGTACGGTGGTAATAACGGTCATATTGAATTCGCGTTCCAGCCGCTCCTGTACAATCTCCATGTGGAGCATTCCCAGGAAGCCGCACCGGAATCCAAAACCCAAAGCCGCCGATGTTTCAGGCTCCCAAACCAGAGCTGCATCATTGAGTTGCAGCTTTTCCATCGCGTCGCGCAGGTCTTCAAACTCGCTGGTTTCTACCGGATAGATACCGGCAAAGACCATCGGTTTCACTTCCGAGAAACCCTGAATGGCGGCACTGGCGGGGTTATCGATGGTTGTAACGGTATCACCCACCTTTACTTCTTTGGCTACCTTAATTCCCGAGATCAGGTATCCTACGTCACCACACTCGATAACGTCTTTGGGTTCCTGGGTCAGGCGTAGCGTTCCGATTTCATCGGCAAAGTATTCTTTACCGGTGTTCATGAACTTTACCTTATCACCCTTGCGAATGCGGCCGTTCTTGACACGGAAAATAACTTCGATACCTCGGTAGGAGTTGAAATGCGAATCGAAAATCAGCGCTTGCAAAGGACCGTTGGGATCGCCTTTTGGTGGGGGAATCCGTTCGACGATGGCCGCCAGGATTTCTGGAACACCAATGCCTTCTTTACCCGATGCTGGAATAATGTCATTGCGATCACAACCCAGCAGATCGACCATCTCATCCTTAATTTCTTCGGGCATGGCACCGGGCAGATCAATCTTATTCAATACAGGAATAATGACCAGATCGTTGTTGAGCGCCAGGTAGAGGTTGGAAATGGTTTGCGCTTCTGTACCCTGTGAGGCATCGACAAGTAGCAGCGCACCCTCACAGGCAGCAATGGATCGCGATACTTCGTAGCTAAAATCGACGTGACCAGGCGTATCAATCAGGTTCAATGTGTACAACTCACCATTGTACATATAGTCCATTTGAATGGCGTGGCTCTTGATGGTAATGCCCCGCTCGCGCTCCAGATCCATGTCGTCGAGCAATTGAGCCTGCATATCGCGGGACCCTACAGTCTTGGTAAATTCGAGCAGTCGGTCAGCTAGCGTGCTTTTGCCGTGATCGATATGGGCAATAATGCAAAAATTACGGATATGTTTCACGTTGTAAAACGGAGGAGTCTTTACTACTAAACGGCAAAAATAACTAAAAAAGTCCGCCTTTCGCTTATATCTAAACGGGCACAAAAAAACAAACGCCGGACTCATCAGGGAGCCGGCGTGTTCAATTACACTTCATCAACAAACTAAAAACCAAATGCTGTAGGAGGGGGACTCGAACCGCCCACGGTGCAGTTAGCCACAGTACAACTCTGGTGGTCAACCCCAGTCGCCTTTGCAGGCGGCATTATGCTGCGTTTATCCTTTATCACCACCCCCGAGACAGGAGGGCACGTCTGCCAATTTCGACATCCTACAGTGTGAGAAAAGTTATCAAGAAGACCGGCGTGTGACCCCGCTCGATCAACTTGACAATGCAAAGATAATACAGCCTATTGCTCTATTGCAAATTTCATATAAAAAATTCGCAAAATTTATAATCTATTTAAAAAATGGCTATTATTGTTAACAGTTATCAAAAACAAACTAAAAATGACCGAGAAAAATTTAGAAATTGATAATACTGATCTAAAAATACTGAGTTTATTAATGCAGGATGCCAACATGCCTTACACCGAAATCGGTAAACGTATTTTTGTTTCGGGAGGTACGGTTCACGTTCGAATGAACAAGTTAAAGCAGATGGGTATCGTTCGCGGGTCGCAATTGGTGATCGATCACGCCAAACTGGGTTGGGACATTAGCGCCTTCCTTGGAATTTACCTCGATAAAAGCTCGCTGTATGGTGAAGTGTCCGAACAACTGGAAAAAATTCCGGAGGTAGTTAACGTTCATTACACAACGGGTATCTACAGCATTTTTGCCAAAATCGTCTGCCGCGACACGCAACATCTGCGTGAAGTATTGCACGACAAGATTCAAAAAGTGGCTGGTATTCAACGCACCGAAACGTTTATATCCCTGGAAGAGAGCGTTAATCGGCCTATCCCATTTGCCGAAGTTAAAGAATGACTTCTGCATCACGACGCCTTATGGGAGATGAGCAAACGGCACTACATGAACCGTAAACAGGCTTTTGTGCGTTATAGAAGCTAACAATTTTATTCCATGCAACCTATAATTCATGCAACTACGGTGGTCGGTATCCGGCACAATGGTCAAGTCGCACTAGGCGCCGATGGCCAGGCCACCATGGGCAATACCGTTGCCAAAAGTAATGTCCGTAAAGTTCGCGTACTAATGGGCGGTAAAGTGCTGGCTGGCTTTGCCGGTTCAACGGCTGACGCCTTTACGTTGATTGAACGATTTGAAGAAAAGCTGAACGCTTACGGCGGTAATCTGAAGCGAGCGGCTATCGAACTGGCCAAAGAGTGGCGTACAGACCGCTATTTACGCAAACTGGAAGCGATGTTGATTGTCGCTACCAAAGATGATTTGCTGCTGGTATCAGGTACGGGTGATGTTATTGAGCCTGACAACGAGATTGCAGCCATTGGGTCAGGTGGGGTGTATGCCCAATCGGCGGCCGTAGCCCTCAAGAAACACGCGTCTTCATTGTCCGCCGAAGAAATGGTACGCGAAAGCCTACACATTGCTGCTGATGTGTGTATTTACACGAATCACAATTTAGTTGTCGAAACACTCTAGAAAGTGCCAGGTGATCAACCCTCTATAGACGGCTTAACAAAGGCAAGTTTGCCCATTTCTTTATTTATATTTGCAGTCTATAGATTTTATTAGCGTAATGAAATTACTTAAACAATCGGCCCCGAAGATTATGAACCGACGCATTGCGCTGGGCTTCTTCGTGGCGATGGTTCTCATTGCGTCAGGGTTCACTTTGTCATTTTACAGTTATAATCAGTATCGTACAGATACTGAACGCGTTCGCCACACCTACGAGGTTGTCGGTTCACTGGAAAGTATTTTATCGTTGGTCAAAGACGTTGAAACGGGATCGCGAGGCTACATTATCACCAGCGATTCAGCTTACCTGGACAATTATCAGGTGGCCATAACGGTGCTTCCAAGCCGACTGGAGCAGCTACACACCCTCATGGCCGACAATGACAATACCGTACAGATACAACGGGCGGGTAAACTCGATCATTTGGTAGCGGATAAGTTGGCGCTTTCGCAGTTGCGCGTTAAAAATCGCTCGATGAATGTGCCCTACACCCGCAGTTTAAACGGGGAGGGTAAGCGCCGAATGGATGTGCTCCGACGGCATATTGCCGTTATGGTCGATACCGAACGGTCGCTGATGGAAACCCGAAACCGCCAGGCGGCCCGCTCATTCCGCAATACGCTTATCATCATATTCGCTTTATCGCTGCTTACATTCTTATCACTGGTTGTTTCTTATCAACTGTTGGAACAGGAGCTAGCCAGACGGCAGCAGAACGAAGACCAGTTGAGAGCATACGAAGCGCGACTGAGGGAGCAAATCCGGCAACTGGAATCGTCTAACGAAGAGTTAGAGCGATTTGCGTTCGTTGCCAGCCATGACTTGCAGGAGCCGCTCCGGAAGATTCAGTCGTTTGCCAACCTGATTACGGATCGTTACGGTAACTTGTTTGATGGCGACAGCCTCTTGTTTATGAACAAGATTGTTCATTCTGCTGAGCGTATGTCAAAATTGATTAAGGATCTGCTTAATTTTTCCCGCATCTCCAACCATCAGGAAGAATTCAAACCGGTGCCGTTGGGTATGATTATTCAGCGTATCCTTGACGATCAGGAATTGCGTATCAAGGGGCTAAATGTTCTGGTCGAAGTAGGCAGCTTGCCAACGATTCCGGCTATCAGCAGCCAGATGGACCATCTGTTTACGAACTTGATTTCCAACGCATTGAAGTTCGCCAGGCCGGATGTGCAGCCGTTGATTCGAATACAGGCCCGTTCTGTGAAGGGGTCAGCCTACCCTGAATTAATTTCAGAGCGTCTTTACTCGGAAATCACGGTTCAGGACAATGGAATTGGTTTTGACGAAAAATATTTAGACCATATTTTTAAAGTTTTCCAGCGATTGCACGGCAAGAGTGAATTTGAAGGTACTGGTATCGGGCTAGCCATTTGTAAGCGGGTCACGGTTTCGCACCACGGATACATAACCGCTAAAAGTCAGCCAGGACAGGGAACAACGTTTATCGTTGTCTTGCCTGAAAGTCAATCACTACAAGATTATGACCGATCAAACCCAACAGAGAGCTATTCATATTCTGCTAGTTGACGATGATGAGGACGATCGTTACCTCACTCGTGAAGCATTTCATCAGCATTACCCATCCAGCCGTATTTCGTTCGCGGAAGATGGGGAAGATTTGCTTGATTTTCTGAACTACAAGGGACGCTATGCGCAATCGGGCCATACGTTGCCTGAGCTGATTTTGCTGGACCTGAATATGCCCCGTAAAGACGGCCGAGAGGCTTTGCGGGAAATCAAAGCGAACGATGAGCTTCGCCACATTCCCATTGTGGTGCTAACGACTTCTGATGCAAAAGATGATATCGAGACATCCTATTTTAACGGAGCGAATAGCTTCATTACCAAACCGCCTACTTTTCAGCGGCTCAGCGAAGTGACAAAAGCCATTGGCCAGTATTGGTTCAATGTCGTTACCGTTTGCGATCATGAAGTAGAAGGATAAAAACGTAGCTGTTTGGTTTACAACGGTCCGGATCGACGGTTGTGTAAACCAAACAGCTATCGGCTATTTTCCACTCAGCCCAACCAGTCCCACAAAAATCTTTTCCAACTCTGCCGTTACGGTGCGGTTTTGACCAGGGGTGAATTTGTTGACCAACACGCAAAATGTCATCCGTTCGCCGTCTGCTGCGGTAAAATAACCGGCGTAGGCCCGGACGCCTTCAATAGAGCCACTCTTTGCCCGAATGTTACCGGCTGCGGCTGTACCACGCGCCAGGCTTCTAACGGTTCCTGTCTGGCCGACTACCGGAATCGTTTCATAAAATTGGGGAAACGATTTTTCCCGACCCATCACGCTCAGGATACCCGTCATGTTGTCGGCGGTAAGGGCGCCAACAGTTGATAAACCACTGCCATCCCGAATCCGGAAACCGGATACATCTACCCCTTTGGCTTTCCAGAATTCAGTGAGCGCGTCAATGCTAGCGCTAGTCGAACGAACCGACTTCTTTAACGTCAGCGCCGTTGTTCGTAACAGGGCTTCGGCGTACAGATTGATACTCTGAAAATTGGTTTGCTGAATTAGCTCGGCCAGCGTGGGCGATCGATGCTGATTTAATGCTGTTCGCTTACCGTTTTCGGTAATAGTACTGGTCAATCCTCCGCCGACGGATATGGGTAAACCGCTGATCGCTACGCTGTCTTGGCGTAGCTGCTCCTGAAGAGCGTAAGCCGCAAAATAGGCCGGGTCGGGAAGCGATCCTTTCACGCCGAATTCGTTGGCTGGCTCACCAATGGGTACTTTGCCCGTCAACCATCGCTGATTCATAAACGGTGTTCCATAGATAGTAACCTGATCGCCGGTACGAGCGGCATCTGTAACAACACTGTTCTGCAACGTGAGGTAGGGTAGGGATGGGTCGGTTCGTAATACGCCAGCCGGAACGTTGACTGATTTGCCGGTTTTAAAGAATACGCGATACAAATTTTCGTTGATGTTCAACGCACTCAGGTTAGCCCCATAATAATTACCCAGATCGCCATAAGGCCAGGTATCGGGCGTGGTCAAATCGGTATACAAGCGGGCATCGCCTACTACCGCGCCCTGAATCCGGCGGATGCCAGCCGCTTTAACCGCTCCCGACCAGAATTTCAGCAAAGCGCTCAGGTCGTAGTAAGCTGGAAACCGCCAACTCCCCAGCGAAGGATCGCCCGTTCCGCGAATGTAAAGATTGCCCGTCAATGTACTGTCCTTTAGTATGCCATCGTATTCCAGTGTTGTCGTGTATGTGTAATTACTGCCCAGTACAATCATTGCTGTAGCTGTTGTGATAAGCTTCAGGGTAGAGGCTGAGGGTAAACTTAGGCGGGCATTATAACCAATAATCTCAGCCCCATCGCTTACCCGACGAACCGACAAAGCTACAGTGCCAAACCGAGCGGCTGGACTTGACTGAAACGCTTCGACACGGGCCAACAAACGCTGAGTCGCCAGTGAGTCGGTAGTAGAATTCGAGCCGGAAAATGCGTTTACTGAAACAGAACAGTGGAACAGACTGGTTAATAAAAAAATAAATAGGAACAAGCGGGGCATAAAGAGCGTTTGGAGACAGTTAGGGGATTCGGGCTGTATTTCGTACTTTTGCAAACTTACGTAATACTGACCACCTAGCTTGTGTTAACTCCCACCCTTTACGAGACATCGAACAAACGACATAGGTTTTTTAAGCTGTACGCATGAAATTATCGTTTATGGGGGCGGCCCGACAGGTAACAGGCAGCATGTACCTGTTGGAGTTGGAGGATGATTACCGCATCCTGATTGACTGTGGGTCGGACATGGAACGGCCCAAGTCCAACGGGCAGGCCGGATCACAGGATATCGCCCAAACCACTCCTCACATGGGTTTTTTCCCATTTGAGGCTTCAAGTATAAATTTAGTGCTGCTGACCCACGCGCACGTAGACCATTCAGGAAACCTGCCTAACCTTTTTCGGGAAGGGTACGAAGGGCAGATCCTATGCACAGAACCCACGTTTGCGCTGACGAATGTACTGCTGAAAGATGCGGCTTCGCTCAATCAAAAGCGGATTAACGAACTGAACGCCAGTAAAAAACAGCGCGTCAAGGATCGGCAAGCACAGATGCAGAAAGATCTTTTTCTGGATCGGCAGGTACGCGAAACGATGGAGAATGTCGTCCCGATTGCTTTCAACCGCAAGTTTAGAGTAGCCGACGGCGTCGATGTTACCTTTATTCCGGCGGGGCATCTGCTCGGAGCGGCTCATATCGTCATCAATGTGTTCGAGAATGGCGTTCGGAAAAGCATCTGTTTTTCGGGGGATATAGGTCGGAAAAACTATCCGTTGCTGGTTGACCCCGCACCCGTACCACCGGTTGATTACCTGGTCTGCGAAAGCACCTACGGCAATCGGCTCCACGAGAATCTGATGTCGCCGGAAGATGCGCTGGCCGATATTATCCAGCGAACCTGCATTGACATTCCAGGGCGTCTCATTATTCCTTCGTTCAGCGTTGGGCGTACGCAGGCGTTGCTGTATACGCTGAATCGGCTCTATACTGAGCGTGACTTCCCACCGATACGGGTCTTCTCGGATAGCCCTATGGCGTTCGAGAGTTCAAAGATCTACTCGCAGCACATTAAAATGCTGAACGGCGAAGCCAAGGAGTTTTACGCGGAGAACGAAGCGCTGTTTGACTTCCAGAACTTTCAGTTTCTCGAATCGTCCAAGGCCAGCAAAGCGGTATCGAATTACGGCGAACCCTGCATCATTATCTCGTCGTCGGGCATGGTCCAGGGCGGACGCGTCGAATACCACGTTGCCGAAAACATCAGCAACCCGTACTCGACAATTCTTATTATTGGCTACTGCGCCGAAGGAACGCTCGGCTGGCGGTTGCTAAACGGGCAACAAACGCTGAGCATCAAAGGCAAAGACCATCAGGTACTGGCTAACATCGAAAAAATTGACGTGTTTAGCGGGCACGGTGATCGGAATGATCTGATGAATTTCGTCGAGATGCAGTCGCCCGAAACGCTTAAAAATATTTTCCTCGTCCACGGTGAATACGAAAGCATGGAATCCTTCAAGGCTACACTGGCCGAAGCAGGTTATCCGCAGGTTGTTATTCCCAAAAAAGGCGAGAGCTTTGACTTATAGTGTGGGAGGCAGAAATGGGGAGTAGAAACGGTTAACGCTGTTTCTCGGCTCTTGTCTCCCTCCGAATGACCAGTTTATGAGAACATACCTTGATTTTGAAAAGCCCATCGCTGATCTGGAAGCGCGGTTGGAAGAAACCAAACGACTAGCCCAAAGCAGTAATGTAAATGTTAGTGAGGCCGTTGGTGTACTGGAGCAAAGTATTGATAAACTGCGCCGGGAAATATTCCAGAACCTGACACGGTGGCAACGGGTTCAGCTGTCGCGCCATCCAGACCGGCCTTATACACTCGATTACATTTCGCTCATGTGCGAGCAGTTCGTCGAATTGCATGGTGACCGTACTGTGCGTGATGATCCGGCGATGGTGGGTGGATTCTGTGAACTGGACGGTCAAACCGTTATGATTATCGGCCAGCAGAAAGGACGTAACACCAAGCAGCGTCAGCACCGTAACTTCGGTATGCCAAACCCGGAAGGTTATCGGAAAGCGCTGCGGCTAATGAAGTTAGCCGAGAAATTCAACAAGCCAATCATTACGCTGATCGATACGCCGGGCGCTTTTCCAGGGCTGGAAGCGGAAGAGCGCGGACAGGGCGAAGCTATCGCACGTAACCTCAAAGAAATGTTCATGCTTACCGTACCGGTTATCTGCATCGTCATTGGTGAGGGGGCGTCGGGTGGCGCATTGGGTATCGCCATCGGAGACCGTGTGCTGATGCTTGAAAATACGTGGTACTCGGTTATTTCGCCAGAAAACTGCTCAACGATCCTCTGGCGTAGCTGGGATTTCAAAGAGCAGGCGGCTGAAGCCATGAAGCTTACCGCGCGTGATATGGAGATGTACAAACTGGTTGACGGTATTGTTGAAGAGCCGCTGGGTGGCGCTCATAACGACCATCAGCAGATGGCTTACCAGCTCAAAAAAGTTATTCTCGATGCACTGGGCGAACTGAATGCAATTGATCCGCAGGAACGAATCAGCCAGCGTATCGATAAATTCTGTTCGATGGGTGTTGTCATCGAATAGCGCTGATCTTTTTCTTTCTATTACCGCATTACGCTGCTAAAATGATTGTTATAATCATCGTTATCAGCGTAATCGTTTTTACGATACTATTCTGGCCCCATGCTTCATAACCTTATTTTTGATCTCGGCGACGTTATTATTCCAATTGATCTGACGGCGCCTATTCGGAACTTTGCTACGCTGGCTAACTTACCCGAGGCTGAGGTCGAAACAATTTGGCAGCAGTACGATTTCATCAATCACTACGAAACAGGTATCCTCGACGATGAAGGCTTTCGGAGCCACATCCGGCAATTGCTGAAAAATGATGCCTGGGCCGATGAGGTTATCGATACGGCCTGGAATACCATCCTGCTTGATCTGCCTGTCGAACGAATTGAGCGCATCAAAGAGCTGAAACAGCATTACCGCATTTTTCTGCTAAGTAACACCAGTCCTATCCATATTCGGCGCGTTAACGAAGTGCTAACTGCTATGGGCCAACCAAGACTGGATGAACTCTTTGAACGGGTCTTTTATTCCTATGAAGTCCGGATAGCTAAGCCGTCACCCGAAATCTATCAGCATGTGCTAAGTGAGGCTGGCCTGGTTGCCGAGGAAACGGCCTTTTTTGATGACAATGCCGCGAACATCCGGGCGGCTGCTGAGTTAGGTATTCGGGCTGTGCAGGTTCAGCCACCTAAGACGATTCTGGATTACTTAAACGAAAATCTATAGTGTATTGCCTGTACGACATACGGCTACATCGTAGATCATATACAGCATAAAGCATTAATGCGCCAACGTACAAAAACGTACCTCCTACAAGGAGGTCTTTTTTTAATTACCCTGATTACAACCACGATGTCCGGAGCAGAGTGGATGTATGGCCGGTTGTTTATTCCGTTCGAGAATATGCCAACGCTGGGCTGGAAGGAGTTTGTGGACGGGTTTCAGTTCTCTATTCCATTTCTGGCTATCCTGACTGTCCATGAATTCGGGCATTACTTCACGGCGAGGGCCAACAACGTACGCGTTTCGCTGCCGTACTATATTCCGCTCTGGTTAGGTATCGGACAAAGCATCGGGACGCTGGGCGCGTTTATCCGCATTAAGGATTACATTAATAGCCGTAGAAAATACTTCGATATCGGCATTGCTGGTCCACTAGCCGGGTTTGTACTAGCTTTAGTAGTGCTTTGGTACGGGTTTTCGCATTTGCCGCCACCCGAATTTATTTTTACCATCCACCCGGAGTACCAGAAATGGGGACTGGATTACGGACAGTATGCCTACCAAAACCTTCCGCCGGGCGGAGCAGTCGGTTTAGGCGATAACCTACTGTTTACCTTCTTTAAAACGTATGTAGCCGATCCTGCGCGGATACCACATAGGTACGAAATGATTCATTACCCGTATTTGCTGGCAGGGTATCTGGCACTTTTTTTTACTTCTCTCAACCTGATTCCAATCGGACAACTGGACGGCGGGCATATTTTGTATGCGCTCATAGGTCGTGACTCGTACCGGTGGGTTGCTCCGTCACTGTTTATTGTTTTTGCATTCTATGCCGGATTGGGCGTGTTTAAACCGTCGGATTTTGCCCTGGCCAATGATGATGCTTTCTTCTCGGAATTAGTCTCGTTCGGGCTTTACATTACCTTTTTGTACCTGGCTTTTTCACGCATCAGCGAAAGCCGCATGACCTCGTTGTTGATTACCCTGAGCGTAGTCGTTATGCAGCTAATCTTTTCGTGGATTCAGCCTCAGTGGGAAGGGTACTCTGGTTTTCTGGTATTTGTGTTTGTCTTGGGGCGTTTCCTGGGCGTCTATCACCCCGAAACTGAACTCCAGGAACCACTCGATACTAAGCGAAAGGTATTAGGCTGGCTGGCATTGCTTGTTTTTATACTCTGCTTTAGTCCGAAGCCTTTCCTAATTTCATAAGCACCTTGACCTTTATTACAACAACCCTTCATCAGCAAAACTGAAATAACTTTTGTCGGTAAAGATCAGGTGATCGAGTACGGGAATTTCCAATACCCGACCTGCCTCTTTTAATTTACGCGTTAAGTCTTTGTCAGCTTGCGAGGGCGTAAGATTTCCAGACGGGTGGTTGTGAATAAGAATTATTGCCGAAGCCAAATGCTCAACGGCCTGCTTAAAAATAAGTTTGGCGTCGGCAACCGTACCCGATACGCCACCCGAACTGATCTGAGCCGGTCGGAGAACTTCGTTCGCTCGGTTCAGGAGTAAAATCCAGAATTCTTCGTGCGGTTTGTCAAGCAGGTGTGGGCGTAACTCGTTGTAGGCATCGCGAGAGCAGGTTATCCGCGCTCGCTGGGGGCGATCCTGTTCTTTACGACGTCGGCCCAGCTCGAGTGCCGCCACGATGCTAATGGCCTTTGCTTCGCCGATTCCCCGAAATTTAGACAAATCCTTGATGCTGAGTTTAGCCAGTTCATTAAGGTTGTTACCAACGCTTTTAAGAATAATTTTAGCTACGTCTACGGCAGTCAGGTCAACTGTGCCGGAATTAATCAGAATGGCAACAAGCTCGGCTTCAGAAAGCGCGGCTTTGCCTTTGAGCATGAGTTTTTCGCGGGGCCGGTCTTCTTCAGCCCAGCTTTGAATGGTACCAGCGTTTTCGTAAGCCATGAAAGCGGATTTGTTACGGGGTATTACGCTTCCAAAGTGCATAAAAAAACCTTATCCGCAAAGAGATAAGGTTTCATAACCAAAAAAGTTGTTTACAAACGAGAAGTGCTTACTTTATACTAAGCGGTAGCTACTTTCAATCCGTTTACGAAACGAGCCAGTTTCGATTTATTGTTAGCAGCCTTGTTTTTGTGGATGATGTTGCGTTTTGCAAGTTTATCCAAAGCTGAAGAAACCGACTTGAACAATTCAACCGCCATTGCGTGATCGGTCGTGGTACGTAGTTTTTTTACCATGTTACGAGTCGTTACGTGCTGGTAACGGTTCAACAACCGCTTCTTGGCGCTCGACCGGATGGCTTTTTTTGCTGACTTATGGTTTGCCATTTGTATGTATTATAAAATCGTTATCGCGATATGAGGGCGCAAAAATAGGAATTTTGATTGGAATTATCAATAATTCCCGCCAAAATTCCCTAAGTTTTGCTCAACAACTACCGAATATCAGCGTTGACGATCAAGGTTTTATCCCAAATGGCCTGGCTCTGCGCAACAAACTGTTTGTAGGCGCTACTTTGTTCAAACGCACGAATGTCGGCCTCACTCTGAAAGGTCAGATAATGCACAACATCGTAGTCGGCAACGGCCTGATTGGGCAAAATCGTCTTACCTGATGTGTAATTGACGATCTGTGGAATTTCGTGCTTTAGGGCTGCAAAACTGTGCATATGCTGTTCAACAGATGCGGTTTCGACCCCTTTTTTAAATTTTATGCAGACAATCTGCTGTTTCTGCGCTTTTCTTGCGGGTGAATAGGCACCGTAGATTGTCAAAGCGAAAGCACACAGCAGCACAACAATAAGGGCATAGCCCCGGGATTTGGCATTCATGATCAGTTGTAATTTATGTAATTATTAGAATTTTATTTGCTTTGGCATGGAGATTGTTATAAATAGTTAAATATTTTAACTGTAAAGTACCATGCTTTATCAAATATACAGTCGTTTTATTTGGCTGACCTATTTTTCTGTTCTTTTTTGTAAAAGCCTTTTCACCGGCTATGCTGCTCAGGCAGAAAAGATATGCGAACTTGCCCCCACTCATTCGAACGAATCAAGGAAAAGTACTAATCACCTTTGGGTAGAAGATCGAGGACCGGTATGGGGGTTTTATGCGCATCAGCAGATTAACCGGCTAGCCGTTTTTACACTGTCCGCCGAGATGATGCCGTTCTTTAAAAAGCACATTCAGTTTTTAACGGATAATGCTGTTAATCCTGACAAACGGCGCTATGCGGTGGTAGGGGAGGCTCCAAAGCATTTCATAGATCTGGATGCCTACCCGGATACATCGGCTACCACGCTGCCTCGATTCTATAAACAAGCCACCGAACGTTACAGGGAGGACTCGCTGGCGTTGCATGGTCTGGTACCCTGGCAGATCCAATTGACCAAGTATCAGCTAACAGAAGCGTTTAAACAACGAAATATCCGACGGATTCTACGCGTAGCCGCCGATCTTGGCCATTACATTGCTGATGCTAATGTGCCATTACACACAACCCGAAATTACAATGGACAATTGACGAATCAGCAGGGTATTCACGGCTTTTGGGAGTCGCGTTTGCCCGAACTGTTCAGTGCTGAGTACGATTTTCTGACCGGGCAGGCCGAGTATGTCTATTCTCCTCAGAAAGCGGCCTGGCGAGCTGTATTTAACGCTAATGCTGCGCTGGATTCGGTGTTGCGCTTTGAGGAGCAACTAACGACCGAGGTTAGCGAAAGCCGCAAATTTGGTTTTGAAGAGCGTAACGGGGTTACTACCAAAGTTTATTCGTCTGCTTTTTCGCAACAGTATCACGAGCGGCTTAGTGGGCAGGTTGAGCGACAGATGCGCGCGTCGGTCAAAATGGTCGGCGATTTTTGGTATACCTGCTGGGTCGATGCCGGACAACCCGATCTAAGGTCGCTGGCGAAGTATGACCTGACTGAACAGGAACGAAAAGAAGACGACGACGAAAAGAAAAGCTGGCTTAAGCGCCTTTTCTCCGCCCGAAGCGAAGATTAGTTAAAAACAAAAAGCCACCTTTCTCGGGTGGCTTTTTGTGTACTTCTATGGTTTAAAACTACCGAGCAATCTCAATGTTCACCCGGCGTCCTTTAATTGTATTGCCTTCCATCACGTCAAGAACGCGGTTGGCAACTTCTTTCGGAACGTCAACGTAGGTGTGCTTGTCGAAAATATCGATGCTGCCGATTGTATTGCCGGGAATATTAGCTTCACCAGCAATGGCACCAACGATGTCGCCCGGACGCACGTAATCTTTACGACCGATGCTTACCATCAGGCGAGTCATGTTCGCATCACGTTCGCGGGGAGCACGTTGATCGTCGCGGTCGAAATAACCACGGCGGCCACCTCCATCACGTGGACCTTCGTTGCGATCACCGAAGCGAGAACCACCCCGATCATTACGATCCCGATCACCGAAGCGTGAGCCACCCCGATCATTGCGATCCCGATCGCCAAAGCGGCTACCCGCTCCTTCGCTACGACCCCGACGATCGCCAAAGCGGCTTTCGCCCCGGTCACCACGGCCCCGATCAGCATAGCGATCACGACCTTCATTGCGTTCCCGACGACGGTCATCTTCCAGACCAAGGTTCTGATCAGCAAATTCGTTCTTCTCCAGACCCATGCTACGTTTCACAAGGGCGGCTACGATCTGCTCGGTCGAGAAGCCCGCGTGTTGCAGTTGGGTAAGCATGTCCGTGTACAGGTCGAGATCCTGACTGTCTGCAACGGTCTGCCGGATTTGTTCGATGAACCGGGCTTTGCGGACACCAACGATATCTTCAAAAGAAGGAATTACGCCTTTTTCAACGCGTACTTTGGTGTACGACTGGATTTCGCGGAAACGGTATTTTTCGTCCCGGCCAACCAGCGAGAACGCCCGGCCCGATTTGCCCGCGCGGCCCGTCCGGCCAATGCGGTGTACGTAATATTCTTCGTCGAGCGGAATGTCAAAGTTGATTACCGCGTCTACATCGTCAACGTCGATACCACGAGCAGCCACGTCCGTAGCAACCAGGATGCTGGTTGTACCCGACCGGAATTTGCTCATGACGTTGTTGCGTTGTGCCTGACGCAGATCACCGTGCAACCCTTCGGCCTGATAGCCCCGGATTTGCAGGTCTTCAACGATCTCGTCGACTTTCCGCTTCGTATTACAGAAAACCAGCAGCAGTTTCAGGTCGTACATGTCGATCAGACGGCACATAACCTCAACTTTCGCCTTTGGTTTTACTTCGAAATAAACCTGTTCGATGTTGGTGTTTGTCAATTCTTTCTTGACAACTTTCACCAGCACCGGATCTTTCTGGAATTTCTGCGTGATCTGCATGATCGGCTTCGACATCGTAGCCGAGAACAGGATCGTCTGACGCTCTTCGGGCATTTCGTCCAGAATGCTCTCGATATCTTCCCGGAAGCCCATATCCAGCATTTCGTCCGCTTCGTCAAGAATCATCATCTTAACGTGGTCAAGCTTGAGGGTATTCCGTTCCATGTGGTCCATAACCCGGCCTGGTGTACCGATCACGATATGAACACCACTCTTTAACGAACGAATTTGCCGCTCGATGGAATCACCACCGTAAATCGCTTCAACGCGAACACCACGCTTGTATTTTGCCAATTTTTTGATCTCATCGGCAACCTGTAAAGCCAGCTCACGCGTTGGGCAAAGGATCAGTGTCTGGACCGAACGGTCCTGAACATCAATCAATTCAAGAGCCGGAATACCAAAAGCAGCTGTTTTACCCGTACCCGTCTGTGCCTGTCCAATAACGTCACGTCCAGCAAGAATCGGTGGAATCGCTTCGGCCTGAATGGGCGATGGGCTAGTGAAACCCATATCGGTAACCGCCTGTAACAGTTCATCGGAAATGTCCAGACTAGAGAACAAAGGCTTGTTCGGATCGGCTTTAGGAGCGCTATCTACAGGAGCGTCTTCTACAGAAACTACTTCGGCGACAGCCTGCTGAACCTCCGTGTTCGAAACCGGCGTTTCTACGTCGTTTGCGTCGTTTTGTGCAACGTCGGTTGTTTGTTGATCTACGATCAGGTTTTCGTCCTGACCGTCAATGTTTGTGTTTGTCGTGTTCATTAACTTGGAAAAAGATTGTCATAATCATCCAAGCGAAGACGAGTTAGTGGCCATAAACGGCGCGATACTGCAAGAATTGCCCAACGAACGATTGCCCAAACGACCCAACAAGGACCACAAACCGCTTCTGCGGCCTGGTCACACCCTAGCAAAGGAGGACGACAATAAGTCAGCTACTGACCCGAACAATTAGACGATTAGCCCACGCGCAAGAGAATCCACACAGAAACCCATCCTGTACATCCATACCGGACTCTGTCAGACCTAGCTCAGCGTATAAAAAAGGAGAGAAACAGAGAAACGACGGATGTCGCTTGTAAAAATCTAGTGCAAAACTAAGAAATAATCCCGAAAAAAGCAAATTTGGCTTAAAATGATTGGACTTATTTCAGAATGTTTACGTCTTGATAACACGCTGGTCGAATAAAAAAGTTCAAACTCCTGATGTATTAATAATATTGGCAATTAAGCGCTGAAATCATTTGCCCATCGCTGACTGTTAGTGTTTCAAACTCCTTAGAACAGACCGCATGAACGCAGGTATCGCTAAATACATCATCGCCATTGGGGCGGTACTGATGGTCATTGGGATTGTCGTTTACTTTTTGGGCGACAAACTGAACTGGTTAGGCCGCCTACCCGGCGACATCCGAATTGAGGGGAAAGACGGTGGAGGGTTTTACTTTCCTATCGTGACTTGTATCGTTGTTAGTATTGTCTTGAACCTGGTTATCGTTCTGATCCGCCGTTTCTTCGGCTAGCTGCGTTGGCTGATTTTGTGTCGACAGGTTCTGGGGTATAGGTAAGTTTATTAAGGTAGAAGACTTCCCGTTGACTGGCGTAATTCTTCGAAGGCGCAATCTTCTGGAAGCCATAGGCGAGAAAATGCCGGTCGTACCAGGCCATCAGATTTTCCTGCGTTGAATACGTCACTTTCTCGTCTTCCGTGTTGGTTTGAAGCTTAAACTTTTCCGTTTCTTTCAGAACCTTATTCCCCTGAATGACCTCCGTTGTAATTTCGCCGTCGTTGGGGTAGGCAAGTACCATTCGGTCGCCCTGGTGCGATACTTGAACCATTTCGGTTAACTCCGGGCTAAGCAGTTCTTTGATCGGAAGACAGTTGTCCCAAAGCAGTTTTCCCTGAAGATCGAACCCACAAATAAAAGCGTGGGTGTACCGGTAACCTTCGTAGCGATCAGCTCCGCGCAGGTAACCGCTGTACGCCAGCGTATTGCCCCGATACTGCGGGTAATACACTTCGGCAACCAATGTTAACCCGTCGGGCGTGGGTTGTAGATCGTGTACAAGCAGCCGATACCGAAACTTATAATCTTTGCCTTCTTCTTTCTTCTTCATCGCCCGTGCCAGCAGTTTCTGTTGCCGGTGGGGTTTCATATAATTAAAGAAATTCTGAAGCTGCGAAAATTCAATGTATTGCGTGTTGTTTACCGCTTCGGTTGATGCATCGACCTGATCGCCGTGATGGATGCGCGTTACGTAAATCCCTTGCGAATAAGGCGTACAGTCGGTTGAATAATTACCGACGAGTACCGATTCATTTTGACTGACCGGTAAGAGTTTGCCAGAGATCAGGGTGTATTTTGCTTTATCAAAATCAATTGTTCTTACCAGCTTACTATCATACGCGTACGTCCGGATTGAGAACCGGCAATGGCGCTTTGTCGAGTGAACCAGTACGTTAACTTCCTGCCGCGCTTCGTCAATTTCGAGGCTGCTGATTTCCATGTGGTTGACGTACATGCCGGGCAGCACCTTCGTTGAGTGGTCGAAGAAAGAAAACGACATCACGACCGGGCGACTGTGGTGATAGCCTCCGACGTAAGCCTGCCCACCCATGACTTTGAACTGTCGAATGTCAAATTGATCGAGCAAGATCCCGTCAAATGTTTCAATACCTCCATCGTCAAGGTGTAGCCGCAGAAACTGAAACTTATCGGTATCGTACTCCCGGAAAAGGTAATAAACGTACTGATCGTTGTTATAGGAAAGAACAGATCGGAATTTGATGTCTTGTTTGAACTCAGTGCGCCAGATTTGTTTGAGATCGTTGTTGTAGCGTTGGAAATTGAACAGGATTGGGGCATTGTCGTAATAACCGCCCGACTGGATAGTCATCAGTACCCCTCGTTCGGCCAGCGGAGTTACGTCAAAGGATTCTGACTCGTTGGGGTCCGACGGGATCTCAATTCGGAGTGACTGGGCCAATTGAGCCTTTGCCGGACGCTGGATAACGGCCAGAAGCAGAAAGCATATGATAAAAAGTCGAGTCATATAGCCGAATTTACGAAGCACGTTTTCCAATTACACAGATCCCGGCGAAATCTTATTGCATTGGCCGAACTCTACGTATATGGAGAACCAGAAAACGGCTAGACTTGCCACCGTTTTTTCAAAAAATCTTTCATAAACACGTTAATGTCCCACTGGCTAGCAATCGGCTGCTGGGTGTACGGCAGGGTTGGCAGATAACCGGCTGGTCCAAATTCGCAGGTGACGGTTAGGGTGGAGGTATTGGCTTTCTGTAAGCGGTCTCGAATCGCATCCCACCACTTCGCGTGGCTTTCGAGGGCGTCCTTCCATTCGGGGGCTCGGGGATCGTTGACCTGTGGCCCTTCGGGATGGCCAACCCGGCAGTGGATGTGATCACTGACCGCAATAGCGCGATTCACGTTGTCAGCCTGATCGCCTAAATACGACTCGGCTACGTTGACCCAGTGTGAATAATCGGCGGTCAGACGAAGTTCCGGAATTTTGAGCAGGTAGTACTGAATGGCCGGAGCGCTGTACGAGAACCGTCCCCGGTGGGTTTCGTGCAAAATACGAATGCCGGTTTGTTTCTGCACCTCGGTTGCTACTTGGATCAACTCCGCATTTTGCTCGAACGTAAAGTAGTCATGACCCGTGTGTGCGTTTATAAAGAGCGGCTTATGCGAAGCAATGTCCAGAAGGTCGTCGCGGTATTTCTTTTTGTGTTCAGGGAAGTTGCTGCCCCCACCGAACGCCATCAGTACAAGTTCGAGACCATGATCGCGCGTTACCTGAACCGCTTCTTTGCGCTTGTCAGGCCCCGCCGAAATTTCCATGCCGTCATAACCGGCGGCTTTTACACGACGGGCGGCTTCGGGATACGATAAACTTTCCATTCCCCACAAGGGGCAAAAAAATAAGGTTTTCAAGACGGTTTCAGGACTTAGTTTAGTACGTCAAAGTTGGTAGAAAAACGCATTTGAAAACAAACTAGGCTATCCAGAGCATTGCCCGACCTGCTATTTTCCAGGAAGTACCTGATCGTTCCAGAAAAAGAATATAGCCGGAGCCCGCTGAGCCATCACGTACGCTGGCGTAATAGCAGACGGCTTTTGAACGGTCATTGGAATAAGCAACTTTGGAGAAACTAACGATAGCGCCGAAGTTTTCGTAGTCTTTTTGCAGGGCATCATAGCCTCGTTGTGGCGCTGTTTGTTCGCTAAAATAATACGCGTTCTGCGCATCCGTCCACAGTTGGGTCTGTTGACACTGCGCTTTGATGGGTCGTGTAAGTGTGTTTTTAGTAAAGGCACTCGTATCAATCGACGCAATAAATTGTTTCCAGGCCGGCTCATTCTGAAAGGTGGATTGAGCGGGCAGCAGCTCGTTTAATTCCTGCGGTATGTTTACGAAGTCAAAACTAAAGCCATGCCGGGTTTTGACTTCGGTAACGGTATTCACAAAGATCAACTGATTTTGCTGGGAAGCATATTTGGTATCGCCACAGTTTGCGTATTCATTGATAACGGCGGAGTAGACAGTATAGTCCTGTTCTGGCAATTCAGGATAGACTTTCTGACCGTGAGCAAATTGACTTTGGATAGCCAGAAGAAAAGCAAAAAGTAGTACAAAAGGCATGGATTGATGAATTACAGGTAAGATCAAGTAATAGTAGCAATATTTACAGAATATCCGCAATTTTGTCCCTGAAATCAAATAGTTAAATCGAATATCTTTCGGTAAACTATTTCTTGAACGAATCCAAAATTTAGCCCTAGCTATGAGCGAAGTAGCCACACGTTTTGCACCCGGCGTTGTAACCGGAGAAGGCGTCACCGAAATTTTCCGCCACGCCAACGAAAATGATTACGCCCTTCCGGCTGTCAATGTTGTCGGTACGGACTCCGTCAATGCCGTGTTAGAAACGGCCAAAGCTGTTAACTCGCCGGTAATCATCCAGTTCTCGAACGGAGGAGGTATCTTCTACGCTGGAAAAAGCTTGCCCAACGACAAACAACAGGCTGCTATTGTAGGCTCTATCTCGGGAGCATTACACGTGCACCACGTTGCCGAACTGTACGGTGTACCCGTAATTCTGCATACGGACCACTGCGCCAAGAAATTGCTGCCTTGGATCGACGGTCTGCTCACGGCTGGCGAAAAACACTTTGACCAGACAGGTAAACCGCTTTTCTCATCGCACATGCTCGACCTATCGGAAGAGCCTCTCGAAGAGAACATCGAAATCTGCGCAAAATATTTCGAGCGGATGGCCAAGATTGGTATGACGCTTGAGATCGAATTGGGCGTAACGGGTGGTGAAGAAGATGGCGTTGACAATACAGACGTTGACGATTCGAAACTATACACCCAGCCTTCGGAAGTCGCTTATGCTTACGAAGAACTAAGCAAAATTTCGCCAAACTTCACGATTGCTGCGGCCTTCGGAAACGTACACGGTGTGTACAAACCCGGTAATGTGAAGTTATCGCCGATTATTCTGAACAACTCACAGAATTACATCCAGGAGAAATACAACACCGGACCACTGCCTGTTAACTTCGTATTCCACGGTGGTTCAGGTTCGAGCCGTGACGAAATCCGGGAAGCGATCCGCTACGGAGCCGTGAAAATGAACATCGACACGGACATGCAGTGGGCCATGTGGGAAGGTATCCTGAAGTATTATAAAGCGAAAGAAGGCTATCTGCAATCGCAGCTGGGTAACCCCGAAGGAGCGGATTCGCCAAACAAAAAATACTACGATCCACGGGTATGGCTTCGTAAAGGTGAAGAAAGCATGGTACAACGCCTGAAAGTAGCATTCGAAGATCTGAATTGCATCAACCGTCTGGCGTAAATGTATACGAACAACGAAAAGGGCCTGTACACTGTACAGGCCCTTTTTATTTAGAAGCTGTTAAATAAAGGAAGCTTATTTCGCTTTACCCTTCATAATCAGCTGAACACTCGTAGGCTGCGGCTCATTGGTCATGTCAAAGGGGCCACCCACTTTCTTGTCAAGGGAAGTTAGAAGCACAAGGGACAAGAACCCAACGTTATTTTCTTCATCCGAGTAAACAGTGGTATTACCGTTGGTCATGCCTTTTGTAAGATCCACATTAACACTGGCCAATTCGATGTCCGTACTGGTGATGCTATTGACTTTCCAGTTCGATTTTTCACCGTCGACGTCTGTCAGCACTAATGTGTTTGCATCCGCTAACTTCCATTTGCCAGTCACTTTGTTGCCATCTTCCAAATAGCTAAATGTACCTGCTGAATCGATAGTTATAGTATTGTCATCTCCAAATATTCTCTGATCTGCTGATTTTATGATGGTAGATGGAATCACATACGATTTAGCCTGTGTCTTGACGCTAACATCAGAGAAAGACCAAGAGCGTGCCAGCGATTTAGGGGTGACGGTTACGGCGGGAGTTACGTTGTCATCAGACTTCGAGCAGCTTAATAAGGTGGCAGTGAACAGAGTGGATAGAAGTAAATAAACTTTACGTTGCATGGTGAATGATAAAATGAACTAATGAGAATTGATTGTTTAAAACGGGGTCAAATATAGGGTATGTATTGATCTTTATGCGCATAATTATAATTGTAGCATTGAACTCTTTTTAATAATACTTTTTTCTAGTCTAGTACAAATCAGATCAGCTTCTTCCAAAGTTGCTGAGTATCACCAAAGCTTACAATAAACACTAAGGATTTCTACTCGGTATATATGCATAAGTAGATCATGCATAGAGGGTTGCGGAAATTTTTTACACGGTCAGTCAGGCTATAAAGCATTTTGATAAGCCTGGGAAAGTACCAGTCAAATTCGTAACTTTTGAGATCGAATTCTGGGAAATGTAATATTTTCTGGAAAACTAGTAAGAATCCGGGTGACGCTTCAGATTCGGATGCAATCTGTAGGTAAACAATTTAACTAGCTCAGTCGAGTAATGAATTTAATTCGATCCGCGTTGCGTAAGCCAATTACGATTCTGGTTATCGTAGCTAGCTTATTTTACTTCGGCGTAGGTGCCGTTCGTACCATCAAAATTGACATATTCCCAAACCTGAATCTGCCGGTTATTTACATTTCTCAACCGTTTGGTGGGTACACCCCCGACCAGATGGAGGCATTTTTTGGTAAGCAGTATGTCAACTTGCTCCTGTATGTATCGGGGGTAAAAAGTATTGAAACCAAAAATATTCAGGGGATAACGCTGCTTAAACTGTCGTTCTACGAAGGCACCAATATGGCGCAGGCGGCTGCGGAAGTGTCGGCTTACTCCAACCGAGCACAGGCGGTGTTTCCGCCCGGTTCGCAGCCGCCGTTTATTCTGCGTTTCGATGCGTCCACGTTGCCGGTCGGGCAATTGGTATTGAGCAGCCCCAATCGATCCAACAACGAATTACAGGATTTAGCCAACGTTTACATTCGTTCCGGCTTTACGTCGATTCCGGGTCTGGTATCGCCAGCGCCCTTCGGCGGTAACTCGCGTTCCGTGGTTATCAAAGCAGACCCGACTCTACTGCGGGCGCATAACCTGACCCCCGATCAGCTGGTAGCTGCTCTGCGTATCAACAACCAGGCAACCCCCGCCGGAAACGTGCGGGTGGGCGATCTAAACTATTTTACGCCGGCCAATACAACCATCAAGACAATTGATGATTTTGGTAATATTCCGCTGTACACCGGTACCGTGCAGAACCTGTATCTGAGAGACGTTGCCACCATTGAAGATGGCGCTGATATCACGCAGGGTTACGTGCTGGTCAACGGAAAACGCTCGGTTTATCTGCCCATTACCAAGTCGGCGGATGCATCGACCTGGGAGGTTGTTCAGAACTTGAAAGCAGCTTTGCCGCGCTTTCAGGCTCTATTGCCAGAGGATGTAAAACTTACCTATACGTTTGACCAGTCGGTCTATGTGATCAATGCCGTAGAAAGCTTGATAACGGAAGGCGCCATTGGTGCTATCCTGACGGGGTTGATGGTACTCCTATTTCTGGGTGATTTACGCGGGGCGCTGATCGTTATCGTGACCATTCCTACCTGTATTATTTCGGGCGTTCTGTTCCTGTCCTTATTCGGGCAGACGATCAATATTATGACCCTGAGCGGGTTGTCGCTGGCTATCGGGATTCTGGTCGATGAAAGTACGGTAACCATCGAAAATATCCACCAGCATATGGACATGCACAAACCCAAAGCGCTAGCCATCTGGGATGCCTGTAAGGAAATCGCGTTCTCGAAACTGCTGATTCTGTTCTGTATTCTGGCGGTGTTTGCACCCGCTTTTACCATGAAGGGCATTCCGGGTGCCTTGTTTCTGCCGCTCTCACTGGCGATTGGTTTCTCGATGATCACCTCGTACCTGATGGCGCAGACGCTGGTTCCTGTTCTGGCTAACTGGTTTATGAAAGAGCACAATGCCGTTGGGAACGGAAAAGGCACGAAACAGGATGTGCTAGCGGCAAACGGGCAGCGTATATCGGTCAATGGGACCGGTAAAACCGGCTCGAATGGTCATCATTCGCACGACGATATATTGAGTCAGAAAGAAGAAATGGCGCACCGGATCGACGCGAACAACGACGGTAAAATCAGCTTCTTCGAACGAGTACGGGCTCGTTTCATGCGATTCATGGAGCGGTCGATGCCGTACCGGAAGCCTATCGTGTTGGTTTATGTCGTTGGCTCACTGGCGATTGCTGGACTGCTGATCACGACGATTGGCCGGGACGTGTTGCCCAAAGCGGGTGGGGGACAGTTTCAGGTTCGATTGCGGAATCCCGACGGAACCCGGCTTGAAAAAACCGAAACCACCATGCTCAAAACCATCGATGTGCTGAACAAGCTGGTCGGTAAGGAAAACATCGAAATCACGTCGGCGATGGTTGGGATGCACGGTGCTCAGTTTTCGACGAGTCCAATTTATCTGTTTATGGCGGGACCGCAGGAAGGCGTTTTGCAGGTAAGTTTGAAAAGAGACTATGACGTTGACCTGGATGAACTGAAAGACAAATTCAGAGCCAGCATTAACAAAGCGTTACCTGACGTTAAGCTTTCGTTTGAACCGATTGAGTTGACCGATAAGATCCTGAGTCAGGGGTCACCAACGCCGATTGAAGTAAAGCTGACGGGGAAAAACAAAAAACAAAACGAAGAGTACGCGAACAAGGTCATCGCAAAACTTCAGAAGATTCCGTACCTGCGTGATGTGCAGATCGGGCAGGCTACGAAGTATCCAACGATCAACGTAACGGTTGACCGGACCCGCGCTGCCCAGTTGGGAACCGATATGTCGTCTATATCGCGTTCGTTGATTGCTTCGACCTCGTCGTCGCGTTATACCGAGAAAAGCGTGTGGATCGATCCAAAGTCGAATCAGAGCTATAGTGTACAGGTGCAGGTCCCGGAAAACCAGATGAAAAGCGTCAACGATCTGGGTGAAATTCCGATTACGCCAAACGCCAACCGGCCGGTACTAAGCGATGTAGCGACCATCCGGACCGGAACGACCTACGGCGAAAACGACAATGTCGGGGCTATTCCGGTGCTATCGGTTACGGCCAACCTGAACGATATGGACTTGGGAACCGCTGCGCACGATGTGCAGAAAGCCATCGATTCGCTGGGCGAACTACCCCGTGGATTGACGGTAAAAATGCAGGGTCTGACACAAGTATTGATCGAAACGCTGGACAGTCTGCAAACGGGCTTGTTCACGGCCATCATCGTTATTTTTCTGATGCTAGCTGCCAATTTCCAGTCGTTCAAAGTATCGCTGGTTGTTTTGTGTACGGTGCCTGCGGTATTGCTCGGCTCGCTGCTGCTGCTGATATTGACTGGTTCGACGCTTAACTTGCAGTCCTACATGGGTATGATCATGTCGGTGGGGGTTTCTATTTCTAACGCCGTACTGATGGTAACGAATGCCGAAGAACTGCGCCTGAAAAACGGCAATGCGTTGCTTTCGGCCAAAGAAGCCGCTTCGGTCCGATTACGGCCTATTCTGATGACGAGTGTTGCGATGGTAGTGGGGATGATTCCGATGGCATCAGGTTTGGGTGAAGGTGGTTCGCAGGCGGCTCCGCTGGGACGTGCCGTGATTGGTGGTCTGATTGCATCGACGTTTGCGGCCTTGTTTATTCTTCCGATGGTATTTGCCTGGGTACAGGGTAACACCTCGACCGAGTCGGTATCGCTTGATCCTGAAGACAAAGAAAGTAAGTTTTATATTCCATCCTCCTATGAACCAGTTCATTAATAAACCATACCGTAGTTTGCTTACCCTTGTGGGGGGAATACTCCTGCTCAGTGCTCTATCTAGTTGTCATTCATCCGAAGGAAAGGAAGAAGAAGCTGAATCCGAAGCTCCCGAAGCCCCAGCCGCTCTGGAGGTGTTCAGCCTGACCAAAGGAAAACTGGCTTCGTCGCTACAGTTACCCGGCGAACTGGTAGCATTTCGGGATGTCGATATTTACGCCCGAGTGACGGGTTACATCAAAACGCTGAACGCGGATGTCGGTTCGGAAGTAAAAAAAGGGCAGTTGCTGGCCCTGGCCGAAGCTCCCGAACTAGGCGCTCAGCTTGCGTCGGCGGAATCAAAGCTGAAAGCGCAGGAGGCTTTGTCTATCGCTAGTAAAGCCAATTACGAGCGTATTCTCGAAGCCAGTAAATTTTCCGGGGCCGTTTCGAAGAATGACGTTGATCAGGCACTAGCCAAACGCAATGCCGATCTGGCTCAATTGGATGCGGCTAAGTCGGCCTATCGGGAAGTGGCTGATCTGAGACAATACCTGCAAATCCGGGCTCCGTTTGATGGCGTTATCAGTGCGCGGAATGCCAGCACAGGCGCGTATGTCGGACCAGCGGGCAAAGGGTCTGAATTCCCGCTCTTTGTGTTGACGGAGCAAAAAAGGTTGCGTCTGGTAGTTTCTGTTCCCGAAACGTACACGGGCTATGTCGATCAGAACGACCAGGTGAGCTTTACGGTAAAGACGTTCCCCGATAAGACCTTTACCGGGCAAGTGAAACGGTTGGCCGGCGCATTGGACAAACGACTACGGTCGGAGCGGGTCGAGGTCGATGTGATCAATAATGACAAGAAGTTGTTGCCCGGTATGATCGCGGAGGTTAACATACCGCTGCCCACTAAAAACAGCACGTTTATTGTCCCAAAATCGGCGGTTGTGAACTCGACAACAGGCATTTTTCTGATTCGGGTTAAAGACAAGAAAGCGGAATATGTGCCGGTTAAACGAGGAATTGAGGCCAACGACAAAGTAGAAGTATTTGGCCAGCTGACCGAAGGCGATCAGTTTATTACGGCAGCCAACGAAGAGATTCGCGATGGTACGCCGGTAAATGTGAAATAGTAATACCGAAGTAAACAAAAAGAGCCGCAAGTCATCCCTTGCGGCTCTTTAGTTATTTGACATATCCCAATTTTCGGGGGATGGTGTAAATTTCCGTTTGTCGACCGTCGATGTAACGGAACGTATTTCCGTCGAAAAAACCGTCTTCTTCGAGCATGATCCGCACCACTTTCTTCCATTCCGGAATTTCGACGGCGGCATTCAGTTCAATCGAATAGGCGGTGTTGGCCAGCAGTGGATAATCGCCAGCGCCGGGAACGCCTTTCTGCTGATCCCACAGGCCAATGGTTGGGCCAGCCGCGTGGCCGTGAACGCCAATCGGGTGGGAGTAGATGGTTCCTTTGATACCTTCTTTCTGCGATTGCTCCAGCGCGGCCAGAAGCATTTGATTGCCCGTTTTTCCAGCTTTAAATTGTTCGGTGAGAATGTCCTGCAACCGGTTGCCTTGCTTGAAAGCAGCTTTAAGCGACTCCGGTACATCGGTTTCGCCGGGCTTCAACACGTACGCGTGTTGCTGTTGATCGGTGTTCAGGCGCAGGTAGGTAATGCCAAAATCGACGTGGAGCAGATCACCCGGCATGATCACCTGTTTGTCGGGTCGCTTCGAAAACGTGCGCAGATGGTTAAAATCCTGCTCGTCGGCGCGTTGTACATCAACCGTCGGGTGAAACCACGTGTCGAGACCAAGATTCGTGATGCGCTGTCGAAACCACCAGACGACATCGTCGGTCGTGGTAACGCCGGGTTGAATGACCTGTTCTGAAAAGCCTTCCTGAATGATCTGGTGCGACAGACGGCAAATAAGCGGATAGATCGCCATTTCTTTCTCGGTCCGCGTTTCGAGCCAGCCAACGGCTATTTTCTCCGCCGAAACAATCCGCTTCTGGTAATCGGCTGGTAGCTTCTTTAAAAATTCTTCGTGTTCTGTAAACGACAGTCCGTCGGCATGGCCGTAGTTGGTGGAACTGTTCAGGCCGATTTTCTTCGGCTTTCGCTCTTCGATAATCTTCGATAGGGCTTCCCACTGGTTCGGGCGAACGTCGATATCCCAGGCTCCTTTGAGTAAATTACCTACGTCGTAGCGAGCGATGGCTAGTTTCTCGACGCCCTTATCGTTTCCTTTTGCATCTTTCCCCTGGTCGAAAAAGACGATGATGGTACGTCGGCGGGCCGATAGCCAGGTTGACGGTAACATCGTCCGCAGAACAGGATCTTCGTTGTACTCGCGGGAGATAATCACCCACATATCGATGCCTTCCCGGCGCATAAGTTGGGGCAGCAGATTCGTGAAGCGGTCATCCAAAATGTCATCAACCACCCGCGCTCGTTCGCGTTCGGTCAGCACAGCAGACGGCTGAGCAATGGATAGGGTAGATGAGAGTACGAAAAATAAAAGAAGAAACTGTAATGATCGATGCATAGTGTTCAGGTTGTGAGCAGTTTGTGGCAAGATACGCAAGACCTTATGGATTTTTAACAGTGTCTACTGCCAACCATTGCGTTTATTCGCGCATCTGTTGACAAAAGCACTCTTCGCGTATGGCTGGCACGCGAGTTGAAATCTTCTCTTGAAGCATAGAATGGTGCCTTTCGTTCGTTAGCTTGCTATACCCATTTGAATACCAACCTATTCGTGTATGAAGTCCACGTTACTACTATTCATTGCCTTTTTTTACTCGACATTCGTTCTAGCCCAGACGAGCAGCACGGGCCTGCGGGGCGTCGTCAAAAACGTCCAGGGAGAGGCTTTACCGTATGCCGCTGTTGTGATCAAAGGTACGCCCAACGGGACCATTACGAACGCAGAAGGACGGTACGAGATTGGGCTTGCGCCGGGACATTACGTTGTTGTTTTTCAGTACCTGGGTTTTCAAACTGTTCAAAAATCAATAGAAGTAGGAACCGGTTTTACTAGCCTGGATGTGACGCTGGAAGAACAGGCCCTGCGACTCGCGGAAGTGGAAACGAAGGCGGGTAACGAAGATCCAGCTTACACCATTATGCGCCGGGCGATTGCCAAGAGCCGATTCCATCAGTTGCAGGTACAGCGGTTCAAAGCGCGGGTGTACACGAAGTCATCCTTCACCGTAACGGATTTGCCGAACCTGGCCGAAATGGCGTTTCGGAAGCAGTTGAAAGAAGCGGAGAAAGAAGCCAATTTTAAGGTGGGGGTGCCGATGCTGAACGAAACCGTTGCTGAAGTGTCGTTTAGTCAGCCCAATACGTATCGGCAGCGCATTATCGCCAACCGCAACTCACAGGGTGATTTCTTAAGTCCTAACCAGTTCTACAACGCCAGCTTCTACAACCCAACCATAGCCGGAACGGTTTCTCCGTTATCGCCCAAAGCGTTTGCCTATTATAAGTTCGAATACAAGGGCACATTTCGGGAGAATGGGCCGGATGGAAAAGCAATCGAGATTAGTAAGATTCAGGTTATTCCCCGGCAGTGGGGTGAGGGCGTTTTTCGGGGTACTATTTACATCATTGAAAACACCTGGGCAATCCATAGCCTGCAATTGGAAACGGTCAACAACATCGGTATCCTGATCAGTATCCGGCACGTATGTACACCAATTCAGGGTGTCTGGATGCCAACCAACCAACGGTTCAGCGGCAGCGGTTCCTACCTGGGCGTAAAAGGGAATGGGTATTACATCCGTAACCTGACATTCACCGAATTTGTGGTCAACCCGGCTTTTGTGGAGGATATCGAAGTGGCCGATGAAAAAAAAGGCGCTCCCGCGAATACGCTTGCCAAGAGCGATATCAAGGGAAAGCAGTTTGATGAACTAGTCAAGAAACAGAAAGAATTTTCGACCAAGAACTTACGGCAGCTTGTCAAAGAATACGAGAAGCAGGAAAAGCAGGCCCGGAAAAATCGCAAAGAGGATGTAACGGTAGTGCGTGACGACTCACTGGAGGTCGATTCCCTGGCGCGTAAACGGTCTAACGTTTTCTGGGATTCACTACGGTCGGTGCCCCTGACATCTGCCGAGGTTAAGAGCTACCGCAAGGCTGATAGTTTGGGCCTGACACGGGAAATAAAAGCACCCGGAACAAAAGATACCACCGGACGCGACACCACACAACAAAAGAAGTCAAAAGCGTTTTCGGTAGGGCAGCTGATCGGTGGTAATACCTGGCGGTTCAACAAACGGAGTTCCCTAATTTATACCAGCCCCATCACGCGAATCGAATACAACACCGTAGAAGGCTACACGTTGGAAGGGGCGCTTAATTACCGGTACCAGGCCCGAGTTGACTCGATCAATCGATTCCGCAAAATTCCGTTGGGGGAGTGGAATATCGGCGGAACGGGCCGTTATCAGTTTGGGCGTAAGCAATTCGTGGGGTATGGGTTGGCTAGTTATCAGCACAAAAATACGCTCGTGAGTCTGTCGGGTGGGCGGTATCTGTACCAGTTCAATCCCAACAATCCGATTAGCCCGTTCCTGAACTCGCTGACGACGCTGCTGTTCGAGCAGAACTTTGCCAAACTGTACCAGAAAGATTTTCTGAATCTATCCGTTACGGCAACACCGTTTAAGCAGCGCGTCAGTCTGACGGGCGGGTTAGAGTACGCCCAGCGGACCGAACTGGCGAATTATCGGGAGGATCTGAAACCGTGGATCGATTCGCCAAGGCGGGAGTTTACGGCAAACCGACCCGATAATAACGAGTTGGCCAATACAGGCTTCCCAACACACAATGCAGTAGTCCTAAATCTGACGGCATCGGCTAGACTGGGGGCTATGCAGTATGTAATGCGCAACGGACGGCGTACTGCGCTACGCAATAACGAAAGCCCATTGCTGAGCGTCAATTACCGGAAAGGCATTCACGGCATTGCTAATTCCGCTGTCGACTACGATTTCTTGCAGGCAAGTATCAGTCATTCGTTCGAAACGGGTATTCGAAGCCGTCTGAATTACCAAATCGGAGCCGGCGCTTTCCTGAATGATAAGCAACTATATTTTCCTGATTTCAAGCACTTCGCTGGTAACCAGTTTTTCTTGCAGCAGGGCGATGTTGTGTCAACATTCCGAATGCTGCCGTATTACCAGTACAGTACCGGCAAGCGTTTCGTAGAAGGACACGTGCTGGCCGAGTTCCGTAAGTTTCTTCTTACGCAGGTAACGTTTATGCGGCTGCTCGGCATGAAAGAAAATCTGTTTGTGCATTACCTGTACACGCCCGTTTCCAAAAACTATACCGAAGTAGGCTATGGACTGGACGGTCTGATTCCGCAGGTGTTTCCTTTTTTTCGGGTAGAAATTGTTTCGCAGTGGCAGGATGCGAAGTACCAGGGATTGGGTTTCCGGGTAGGCACGACGCTTAAGTTCGGGCGGTAAGAACGACGTACGATTGGGAGGCAAGCTTATTATTTCGGCTAATTAAAATCCTATTGATCGCCGGAATGGTTTAGCATACAATTGCCATCCTACAGTATACATCGCTTATGGAGCGTCGTCTGTTTCTGCAAACATCGCTAACCGCAGCCGTTGGGTTGAACCAATTAACATCCGTTATGGCCGACGCTGATTCGTCAATTTTACCGGAACCAAAACCGGGCAAGCTGCCGCGCTGGCGGGGATTTAACCTACTCGAAAAGTTTGTTGCGGGTACGACCGGTCCCGAACCTGCCGGACCGTATCAGGAACGGGACTTCGAATGGATTGCAAACTGGGGCTTCAATTTTGTTCGGTTGCCTATGTCGTACCATTGCTGGGCTACGCCCGATCCGGCACACTGGACCGAACTAAACGAGCGCGTGTTGAAAGAAGTAGATCAGGCCGTTGACTACGGAAAGCAACATAAAATTCACGTCAATCTAAATTTACACCGGATTCCCGGCTACTGCGTGAACCCGCCCGCCGAACCACTCGATCTCTGGACCGATGATCGGGCGTTGGAAGCTGCCGTTTTTCACTGGAAGCATCTGGCCGAGCGTTACAAAGGACGCCCTAACCGGGAGGTTTCGTTCGACCTGATCAACGAGCCTAATACCGACGAGGCAAAATACATTCGCGTCGTAACGGCGCTGGTCGAAGGAATTCGTTCTGTTGACCCTAACCGGTTGATTATTGTTGATGGCTTGCAATACGGTAACCAGCCCGTATTTGACCTGGCTAATCTGCATGTTGGTCAGAGTACGCGCGGTTACCTACCGATGAACGTGAGCCACTACAAGGCAGAATGGGTGCCCATGCTGAAAGACGCACCTTCGCCTACCTGGCCGAACACTTGGATGAACGTGGTCTGGAACGCCGAGACGTTGAAAAAAATTACCATTGACCCCTGGAAGAAACTACAAAAGCAAGGGGTAGGCGTTCACGTTGGCGAGTGGGGCTGTTACAATAAAACGCCCCACGACGTTGCGTTGCGGTATATGGAAGATCACCTGAAGCTTTGGAAAGAGGCCGGATGGGGCTGGGCGCTCTGGAATTTTCGGGGCGCATTCGGTATTCTCAACAGCGATCGAGCCGACGTAACCTACAAAGAGCATCAGGGGATGCTGCTGGATGAACGAATGCTAACTTTGTTACAAAAATATTAGTAGTCCCGCCTGTTGCAGAAAGGCCCATAGCGAGTAGTCAGACCCCACTGGTGCGGTCAGACCGTATCTATTCATCGGTAAACAATATATCGAAACAGTTACTCATCTTTGAACGTCGAAATGGCTAGTTTCGATGGATAAGCACTTGTATGCGTAAATGGCTGATTTACAAGTGTCTGAAATTCCTGCCTGACTTCTGTTTGTGCGCTCTAGTCAACTTACCTAAAATCGCCTATTTTCTGCCTGCTACTAAACTATTTATACGAAATCATTAATCCTGAAGTTCTTATAATTAAGTAGCTGTCCAATATCGTACCGTAACCTTCATGACTAACCTGTCTCTTTATCAAACTGCACCTCCCGGATTTGAACTATCTACTGACGAGCGCGCCTTTCTCTGGCAACAAGTACTGAATCATTCCATAAACGGCTTAGTAGGACTTGTGGCCGTTCGCGAAGGGGTTTCTCCCGATGGACCAATCGTCAATTTTCAATATCGTTTTGCCAATAATACAGCACTACGCGATACACTGGGTAACAACCACGAAGAAAGCGCCGATATCACAGGACGACTGCTAACGGATTTTTTTCCGACAGTTCGCGAAACAAAGTTGTGGCAGACCTACATCAAGGTAATTGAAACGAATGAAGCGCAGCGGGTTGAGCAGACTTATAAGGTCGGTGACCACGACGTGTGGATCGTTCAGTCGGCGGCTCCGTTTGGTCGCGACGGCCTGCTACTTTCTTACAGCGAAACCAGTGATCTGCACCATGCCGCCCGTCGATTAGCCCGCCAAACCACGCTACTCAATGGTGTATTAAACTCTTCGCCTAATGCCATTGTCGTCTTTGAAGCGGTTCGCGACGACCAGCACAACCTGCTAAACTTTTGCATTGCACTCACTAATCAACAGTTCGAACGGCTGATCAGCCAGACTCCCATGCATTTTACGGGGTTACTGCTGACCGATATTTATCCAGTAAAACCGGAATGGATGGAGCAGTTGCGGCATATGCTCGATACGGGAGACGCCATTTGTTTCGAAGAATATGCTCCGTCGCTGGATCGCTGGTTCAACGTTACCCTCAATCACCTGAACGATGGATTTGTTGCTACAATACAAGATGTAACGGAGGCCAAACAATTGCAGCAGCAGCTGGAGGCAACCGTGCAGGAACTTCACCGGTCGAATCATAACCTGGAACAGTTTGCTTACGTAGCGTCGCATGATCTGCAAGAGCCGCTGCGGAAAATTGTTTCATTCGGTGACGTGCTGAACGATCAGTTTACCGAAGAATTGAGTGCGGCTGCAACCGATCTGATCCAGCGCATGCAGGTCTCGGCGGGGCGTATGCGGTCATTGGTTCAAGATCTGCTCACTTTTTCCCGGTTATCGGGAGATGCTAAAACGTTTAGTCCGGTTGATCTCAACAAGCTGATTGACTTAGTGGCTGACGATCTCGAACTAACGATTTATGATTGCAAGGCACAGCTTACTGTCGATCCGCTACCCATGGTTCAGGGCGACGTAGCTTTGCTGCGTCAGTTGTTTCAGAACTTGCTCAGTAATGCGCTGAAGTTTCAGCAAATCGATTCTGCCGGAACGCCGATTCCTCCCCAGGTTCGTATCAGTGGCTATGTAGCAACGGAATCCGATTTGCCCGCAACGCTGTTAGATGGGCCGTCGGCGGAGGGGCAGTTTGCGGTCCTGACCGTCGCTGATAACGGAATCGGATTTGATGAGCGCTATCTGGACAAAATATTCACCATTTTTCAGCAGCTTCATGGCCGAATGCAGTACGACGGAACCGGAATGGGTCTAGCCATTTGCAAAAAAGTGGCTGATATTCACGGCGGCTACATTACGGCGAGCAGTCAGGAAGGTAACGGTGCAATATTTCGTGTTTTTCTGCCTAGAGCGTAGAGGCTACTCTTGCAGGGGCCACTGCCTCAATAAATCTTTCGGCTGATCAACATTTTTGTTACACATCAGGTTTTCGCAGAAGAAGGATATAAGTTTGGTGTTTTATTGGCCATTCTAATTTGTCACCCTTCTTCTGCTAACAGCTTATGAAAATTACGGACGCAACGCCTGATTCAGCAAATGCTCTTAATTTAACTAGCCGCCCATCAACGACGACTAGTACAAATCGCCCTTCCTCCTCGTTCTCAGTCGATGATGTCCATGATCTGATCTGTTTTTCGCACTTACGGTGGAACTTCGTTTATCAACGTCCGCAACATCTGTTGACCCGAGCTACGAAAAACTACCGTGTATGGTTTATTGAGGAGCCCATCTGGAGTAACGAAACACGACTTACTACTTGTCAGCAGACCGACCGGCTAACCGTGCTGGTGCCGCATCTTCCTCATGGAACGAAGCCTGACGAAGCCATTCGCTTACAGCGTCAGCTATTGGATGAGTTTTTGCAGAACGAACGTATTGGGAATTTTATAGCTTGGTATTACACTCCGATGGCTCTGTTGTTCAGTGATCATCTGCAACCGCGCCTGACGATTTACGATTGCATGGACGAACTGTCGGCTTTCTGGGGAGCTCCTCCGCAATTGCTGGCCGAAGAAAAGCGACTCATCGACAAAGCCGATATCGTATTTACGGGCGGCCATAGCCTGTACGAAGCCAAGCGCAACCGGCATTCGCAGGTATTCGCGTTCCCAAGCAGTATCGATTTCTCGCATTTTTCGGCAGCTCGCCAGCCGCAGCCTGATCCGGCAGATCAGCGTTCGCTAGCCAACCCACGGATTGGCTTTAGTGGAGTTATCGACGAACGGTTTGATTACAAATTGCTTGGTGAAGTAGCCCAGCGTCGGCCCGAATGGCAGTTTATCTTACTCGGTCCAATCGTTAAGATCAGCCGGGATTTATTGCCGAAAGGAGATAACGTGCATTACCTGGGCATGAAAGCCTACAAAGATCTACCAGCTTATTTCGGTAACTGGGACGTTGCGATGCTGCCTTTTGCACTCAACGATTCAACCCGATTCATCAGCCCGACTAAGACGCCTGAGTATCTAGCTGGTGGCTTGCCCGTTGTGTCTACGCCAATTCGTGATGTAGTGCGTACCTATGGCAACGCCGATTTCGTCCAGATTGCTGATTCGGCGGATGCCTTCGAAGCGGCCATCGAGAAAGCGCTCAACGGAGGACACCCAGCCGACTGGGCCGCCATCGACAGCTTCCTGATGGAAAATTCCTGGAACCACACCTGGAACGATATGAACCGGTTGATGGTCGCCAACCTAAGCCTTGCTATCGAGCAGTAAACTACAGCGAAAATGGGCTAGGACATCCTAGCCCATTTTTTTATTCGCGGGGTACAACGAGAATGCTGTCTTCCTTATCCACAATCACCTGGCCCTCGGCGAGGCCTTTGGGCTTACGAACGTATTTTTTCGGCGTCACAATAACCGGACACAAGCTGTCCGTTCGCCGTTTTGAGTACCAGGCGGCTAGCTCGGCTGCTCGCTCAATCACGTTTTTGGGAAACGGTTTACCGGCCTGATATTTTACAATGACGTGCGAACCGGCAACGTCGCGGGCATGAAGCCACAAATCTTCTTTGTACGCGTATTTTTGCGTCAGTAGATCATTGTTTTTTGCGTTTCGTCCGATCAGAATGCGAAACTTATCGATGATTACCTCTTTAAAAAGATTCGTTGTGTCACCGCTTGCCAGTTGATTAGCCAACTGGTCGCTCTGTAGATTATGCTGCTTGCTGTATCGACGTAGCTCCTTTAATGTCTGAATGGCTTCAAGATCCGCTTTCTGCCGGTCGAGAAGCGTAATTTCTTCTTCTCGAGCCGTGATCTGTCCGGTTAAATAGTCTTCCTCAATTTTTTCGTTCTTCGCTTTTCGGTAGTAATTCTCGGCGTTTTTTTGTGGACTCAGGTCTGGTTTCAGTCGAATCGTGATGGGTTGATCCCGGTAAAAATCGGTTAATGTTACGGTTTCGGGCGATTTACTTCCAGACACCACAGGAATGTCATGTAAGTTAGCCATCAGAATATGACCCATCTCTTCATGGCTGGCTCCTTCCTCCCGATCAACGATGCGTTGCAGGTTAATTTCGATTAAGGCTTCAGCTCGCTTCCGTCTCTTTTCCAGCAGTCGAAGCAGGTTCCCTTTTTCGTGTTCAAAGGCAGTCAGGCCATTGTACGTAATAAAGAAACGGTTGCCGGCTTCGACCGGGTCCATAAGCTCACGTTGTATATCGCCCAGAGGCAACAAACTAAGCGTCGGTTTGTGATGAAGCTTGGTTAAATAATAGTGAGGCTGTTCGAGTTGCTGTAAGGTTTGCTGGATCAGCGTCCACTTGGCCTCCGGGGTTGTTAGCGTATTATTGACGGCCTGTTCATTCAGCCACTCGTTTACAACCTTACCGAAAGTGGGAAACAATTTTCGATGATCGTACCCTGCTTTTTCAAACGCTTCCCAGGATTGATCAATAGGTCGGTCAAGGGCATCGAGCACGAGCTGACGATCCGTCAACAGCTTTTGATTGAACAGATCGGTAACCGTATTCTCGTGAAACGCCAGGAGATTAGGACGATTGCCGAAAAACTTGAACAGCATGGTGTACTTATCCTCCAGCAAGATAGCCAGGCATCGTTCATTTAGAAACGAGCGGACACCGATAACCGCGCGTCCCGGCCGATTTGCTTCTACTGTTTCGTCGCTATTTCCCTGAACCTCTTCCTGCCCTGGTAGTGAATTCGTTACTTCTTCAAACAAATCGACGCTATTGTTACGAGCGCGCTGCACCGTCTGAGGAAACAACAGCCCCGAAAAGTCGGGTCGTAAAACGGCTTTTATGTAAAACGGCTTGTAATAATTCTGTTTTCCCTTGGCCTGGGCAAAGACAAGCACCACTTCATCGCGATCCTGGCTGAAGCACTCAACAAACCGGAGGCCGGTCAATAGAGCCTCAAGAGCGGGAGCCAGTTGACGAAGGAAATAATAGTTCGTATGCATAATCGGGCAAAGGTAGAGCTTATAAAACCCCGCTTACGAGCTTCTCATTTCATTTTGCCTAAAATATTTAGCGGCTCTTATCTCTGGTTGTGTTCGTGAGGATGATAAACGGTAAGTGTGTATCCCAGGTGGGTTTGAAATCGCGCTCGTTGAGAAATCCCTTCGAAAAGTTGCCTAACACTACGTCCGAATCGCCATCATGATCCCAGTCGCCCACGTCCATGCAAATCCAGCGGCCATAGTCGCTAACGGGGAGCGCATGTCGCTTAAACTCAAAGGCTTTTTGCTGCTCAAAATACAGACAGCCTTCTGCCGGATTGTTTTTAAAATCCGCGAAGAAGGAAATGCTGATAATGTCTAAATCGCCGTCCTGATCGAAGTCGTTGGCGATGGCTTTTGTACAACCGTTGACGGCTAAAAAATGAGCCTGCTTGTATTGAAAATTACCTTGGTTGAGGTAAACATACACCCCGTGGTAAGGCTTGAAAATTTGAGAGTAATCACTGTTGTCACCACAGGTGTAAAGAATATCGACCTTTCCATCCTTGTTGAAATCGACCAGTTGAAAGCTGGTTGAGCCGTAGACAGATGGGAATCGGAGCAGGTTTTGTTGAGTGAATCCTCCTTTTTTATCGTTTAAGAAAAGCCAGATTCCTTCGTCGGCATGGGCGAAGAGAACCATGACATCCGGCCAGCCATCAGCGTTAAAATCGCCCGTGGTGGCTTGAATAGCACCCGGAATTTCTTTAATAGGCAGTTTTGTGAACCGCCCATTTTTCTCTTGCTTCAGCCAGTACAAGCCACCCCGTAGGTGACCGAATCCGCATACAATCCAGTCGGTTAGTCCATCCCGATTGATGTCGGCGGCTAGTGATTGCAGCGGGCGGGGCAGATCGCTGTAAATTGTGGATGAGTCATTACGTGGCTTACCGGAAAGCGGTAAATCAAGTAGTTCCCCTTTTGCAATATCGGCTGCCACCATTGTACCCAGACCCGTAAACACTCCTCGTTCGTTGCCTTGCTTGTCCCGGTAAAAGGCTGCGTTGACAGGTGGGGACTTAAGCTGCTTTCGCCATACCGGGTGTAGCTGCTGATCCCAGCAGGTCAAGTCATTACGTATTCCATCTCCGGAGTACAGATGGGTACGGCTTGAGTCCATAACAACCATCGTCGTCTCCGACGTTTGTGTCGTATCTCGCTGCGGCTTTGTCAGCGAAAAAATGGACCAGTCATTCGAAGTAGATACGTCGGCGGGTTTAAGTTTTCTGGGTGCCAATGCTTTGTAATAAAGCATTATTTTTTGCCAGTTATCGTACGAGACAGCCGCTTTCTGCCCCGCGAAATAATAGCCGTTTCCGTACGATTCTATGCCCAGCATAGGAGCCATCGCGGGTAAAACGTGGGTGTCCCAGGTTTCCTGATCGAGCATGCTGGGTTCAGGAACCAGGTGACACGAACCGCAGTGCTTGATCGCTAGTTGCTGCCCTGCCTTAACCAACGGATTATCCAACTGATCACTGGCTCCTGAATGACAACTGTAAATAGCAATTCCCAGGGCTGCAATGACGACTAACTTACTGTACGCCCGAAAAAAGAAATGATGATTATAAGCCACTATTCGATGTACCCTTCTTTTTACTGCTGGGCAGTATGAAAAATGTGCCGCTTCACCCAAATCACTTGTCGGTGTAGACAAGTGATTTGGGTGAAGCGGCTTACTTACTTTAAGGCTACGTCAACGCGAGGACGTTCCTGCCGTTTGTGGCCTTGTGAATCCGTTATCTCGACTGCTTTCACCAACGGACTTAGCAGTAACGTTCGTGCCGATTGAGACAAAAACGAACTGCCGTACGTAAACTCTACCTTTTGTTTCTTGCCATCCGCAAAAGTAAGCAACGCCGACGCATCGGTAGGGCGTAGCCGCAGGCTGGCAGCCGGTTTACTGTTTCGGAACAAGCATAGCCGACCCCGATTTTGCGTGGCTACTACCAACTCCCGTCCTCGGCTATCCGTAAACTGAGCTAGCCCTTTCGCGTTGCCCGGTACGAATAAACCGCTACTAGCAATCGACTGGGGGATAAAGTTTCCTTTACCGTCGCCACGAAGTACCAGACCATTCAAAGCGTCGTACCGACCCGCAAAAACTTCGCCACCATAGTCGTTACCAACCAGCACAACATCCAGATTGCCGTCACGATCAACGTCTTCGGCAACCATACCAAAGATGGGCCCCAACTGAGCTTGCGTCGGTAACGTATGCAGTGCGAATGTGCCGTCACCTTTGTTTTCTACGTAAGCAGACTCCAGGTAATTGGCTTCCAGGACCAGCGCACTCTGTCGCTCTTCCGGCGTAAGCAGCCGGTCGATACTGGCCGTTGTAAAATCCTTGAAATACGGAAACCGGCGACGCATGGCGATCATTTGCTTGATCAAATCTTCGCGCCCGTGAAAGGAATACTCTTTTCGTTTTCCGTCCGCATCGGGAATAAAAATCGTCGGTATAGCGTCGTAAAAACCGTTATTGTCGAAATCTCCGGCGTAGACACGCACTGGTTCCGTATCGCTGGCCCGCATCCGGGCGTTACGACCCAAGTTGCCCGCTATGTAATCGATGTCGCCATCCCGGTCAAAATCGCCCGCTACCAATGAATTCCACCAGCCTTTCTGCGCTTCGAGACCAGAAGTGGTTTTCTCTAGTTTGCCGCGTTGGTTTTTCAGCAATGTCAACGGCATAAACTCGCCGGCCAGTAGTAGATCGGGCCAACCGTCGTTATCCGAATCAGTCCAGAGCGCATCGCACACGAGCCCTATGGTTTGCAGACCTGGCGCTACTGTTTTTGTAACATCCGTAAAGTGAGGTGTACCTGTCTTCGATGAACCGCCATCATTGCGTAAAATAAAGCTCGATACCGGTTTTGGATAATGATCGGGCTCGACACGTCCCCCGATAAACAGGTCCAGATCCCCGTCCCGGTCGAAGTCGGCTGCTTTGACGCACGATTTGCTGACCACATTTTGTGGAATTGCACCGGGGCTCAGGATAAATTTACCCGATCCTTTAGGCCCATCGTTGATGTAAAGTCGATCCTGAAAAGCAGTTGTATTAGCCTGCCCTTCTATGCTACCGCTGGCAATGTACAAATCCAGGTCGCCATCGCCATCGGCGTCGAAAAGCAGCGTCCCCATGTCTTCTTCCGGCTTATCCTCCGGACCTTTCTGTTCGGGCAATAAATCTCGGTCAACGAACGAACCGGCCGCTGTCTGAATTAAGAAATGGCCTTTTTTCGATTTGGAGCCACCAATAAACAAGTCATCTAAACCATCACCGTTAACGTCGCCAACCGATACGCTGGGACCGTACTGCGAAAACTTATGCGGTAATAGTTTCTGGTTGTTGAAGTCAATGTATTCCGGTTCCTCATGCTGGAATGCTATTTTTAGCGAGTCGGTTACTTCGTGGAAAAGACTCGCCGGTTGCTTGATAGCCGGTACAGGCTCATGCGCGTTACGACTGTCGACGGTTAGCACCTGATTCGCTTTGACGTTTCGCAGGATCTGCTGCCGTGCGGCTTGATTTCCGGTGGCTGGCCAAATAATGCGGACTTCACTAATTGTCTTTGCGCTGCCTAAGCCGAAATGAGCGACTGGTTCAACCGTTGACAAGTAGCCTCTGTATGGGCTGTGCTCATATACCTGCTGTTGCCCGTTGTTTTCGCCGTAGTGCAATTCAACGAAAGCGCCTAAGCCCATCGGGTTCGACGTTGGACCCGCAAATTTTACGCGCAGGTAATTGGCTTTTTCCGGCTTACGCTCGATAAGGTTGTTCCGATAGACGAAAGCGGAGTCGTTGATGTTGTTAACGATATAGTCCAAGTCGCCGTCGTTGTCAAGATCACCGTAAGCCGCCCCGTTCGAGAAAGAAGGATTATCAATGCCCCAATTCTGCGTAACGTCCGAAAACGTCAGATCACCGTTGTTGTGAAACGCGTAATTACTGATCTTGACTACCGGAATCTGGGAAAGCTTATAATCTTTGGTCGCAATGTTGGCGTTCTCGGTGATGAACGTCATAAAATCACGGTCGGTAACGTCCTGCGGAAATCCGTTGGTGATGATCAGGTCGCGAAAGCCATCGTGGTCAAAATCGGCGGCCATCGGTGTCCAGCTCCAATCGGTCTCGGCTACGTCGGCTAATAAGCTGATTTCACTGAATGCCGGAGTATTCGAATTAGGACGCGGCCCCTGGTTAAGCTGAAGCGTGTTGCGTACGACCTGGTAGTTGAACTTATATTCGTCATTATAAAGATACGTCTGGTAGTTGTTGGGAGCCAGCAGCATCTTTTTTCGGTAATTGTCGCGGGGTAACATATCCAGCGCCAGTACATCAACCAAGCCGTCGTTATTAATATCCGTTACATCATTCCCCATGGCCGTGTTGCTGGTGTGCTTGAAATACTCGGCAGCCCGGTCGGTAAACGTACCGTCGTGGTTATTGATGTACATTAGGTCATCCGAAACGTAATCGTTCGTTACGTAAATGTCTTTCCAGCCATCCCGGTTGATATCCGTAATGTTTAGGCCCAATCCGTACCCTTCGTGTACGATCCCAGCCTGCTTCGAAACATTCGTAAAAAAAGGATGACCGAGTTTTTTGTCAAAATCATTACGGTACAGTCGGTCCGCATTCAGCGAAGAGCCATCGCTAACTTTGGTACGGTACACATTCGGCGACTCATCGATGCGGTCGGTAAGCAAATACAGGTCCAGATCACCGTCGTTGTCGTAATCGAAAAAGGCTGCGTTGGTCGTATGGCTGTCGTCCGCAATGCCGTACTCATGCGCCATTTCGCGAAAGACAGGCTTGCCATCACGTAGCCCCTGGTTTACGTACAGCAGATTTTCGCGCTGCTTATCAGACTTACTAAGTGTCGCACTGACATAAATATCCAGCCAACCATCATTGTTGATATCGATCAGCGTCGCACCAGAACACCACTTACCGTTCCCGGTAATGCCTGCCGATGTGCTAATGTCATCAAACTTGAAATCGCCTTTATTCAGGTAAAGCCGGTTCGCAACCTGGTTACCGGTAAAAAACACATCGGGTAGTCCGTCTTTGTTAAAATCCCCTAACGCCACGCCACCACCATTATAGAAATACTCAACATCCAGAATACTCGTAGAGTCAGTGTTGGTGATCCGGTTGGCAAACGTAATGCCCGTCTCGGAAGCGGGTAGCAAAGAAAATAATCGGTTTGACGAAGACTGGCAGGAGGTAATAAGGTAACTGGATAAAAAGAATAATACAAAATACAGATAACGGTAGGTCATAAAAATACTTATGAAAAAAACAGCGGCTAGACGTTAGTATAATAAACTGATTCTTGTGTAGACAAAGGGGATTGCGCCTTTGTTATTCACTGGAGAATAACGGCATAATATTAAAAAATATTTATAGATTCTCAAAAGATTATCATTTCACAAGGATGAAATACAATATTCTGACAATCAATTGATTGGTAAATATACGCATGGTGTTTTTTACGTATTTGTTAGTATAAAATTAGGTTAACGTTAAAAAATGACAAATTGATCTTTGAAAAATTAATTCGACTCATTAATATTGATCCGTTTTGAAATAATTGATGAGGCCAAATTTTATGAACACAAATTTTTACAAGACCTTTCAGTTTTTACTGCTGTGGGGATCGGTGCTTCTGTGGGGCACAACCGTTTTTGCTCAGAACCGTCGGATCACTGGTACAGTGAGTAGCAATACCGATCCGGTTCCGGGTGCTAACGTAGTTATTAAGGGTACGACCATCGGTACATCGACGGATGCCAATGGTGCTTTTACCTTGTCTGTGCGCGGAGCGGATGATGTACTTACGATATCCGCAATTGGGTTTAAGTCAACGCAGGTAACTGTAGGTAGCCAAACGGCTGTTGCCATTCAACTCGAAGAAGAATCCTCTACGCTGAATGAAGTCGTTGTAACAGGTTATACAACGGACAGTAAACGGGACAATACGGGTGCTGTTGCCACGGTAAAAGCGCGGGACTTAGCGGCCGTTCCTTCGGCAAACGTTGAAACCCAGTTGCAAGGGCGCGTTGCCGGGGTAACCGTTATTGCCAGTGGACAGCCCGGAGCCAGCAACACCATTCGTGTGCGTGGATTTGGTGCCTTCGGTGGTAACCAGCCTCTATATGTGATTGATGGGGTGCCAACCCAGGGTAGTGGTTTCTTAAGCCCAGACGATATTGAGTCAACAACAGTACTGAAAGATGCGGCTGCCGCTTCGATCTATGGTGCTCGTGCTGCGAACGGTGTGATTGTTATTACCACCAAGAAAGGCCAGCGCCGGGCTCAGAAATTGAGCGTTAGCTACGATGGTTTGTATGGTATTACAGACCCCGGTCATGCACCCGCTCTGCTGACACCACAAGAACAGGCGGACTGGACCTGGAATGCTATTCGCAACCGGCGTATTGCTAACGGCGAAACAATTGGACCCGACAGCTTTACCGGTCTTGCTGGTGGTCAGTATGGTTCTGGAACAACACCTGTTCTTCCTGAATATCTACAGGTTGGCAACCGCTTCGGTGTAACGGGTGGTGTTGATCTGGCGGCTGAGCAGGCGAAGTATAATGTTAATGCAGCGCTGGGACCAATTTACCAGGTAACGCGTGCTAATAAAGAAGGAACCGACTGGTACGGAGCAATCACACGGGTACCCATCCTGATGCGTCATACTCTTGGTTTCTCAGGCGGAAGCGAAAGCGGTCGTTACTACGTAAGTATCAGCCAGCAATCGCAGCCGGGTATCATCCTGAACAACAACTTTGCCCGGTATACCTTCCGCGCTAACTCGGATTTCGACATTCTGAAAAATAAGAAACTGCGGTTTGGTGAAAATTTGCAGGCTACTTATATCGACAATACTGGTCAATTCGGTGATAATAACGGACAAAACGCATCGCAGCAGGAAAACGATATCCTGCTTGCTTTCCGGATGGCTCCCATCATCCCCGTTTATGACGTATTTGGTGGTTACGCAGGTACGGCTGCCAGAGGCTTCAACAACCCCGCTAACCCCAGAGCAAACCGTGATGCGGCTAAAAACAACCGGAACTTCAACGTAAGCATGTTCGGAAACGCTTATCTGGAGTACGACGTTATTCCTGATTTGACCATTCGCAGCAGCATTGGTGGTTTCCTGTCAAACTTTTATAACAAAACAACCTCTCGTAATACCTACGAAAATGCTGAAGGAAACAACGGCGGCTTTCGCATCAATGAAGGAGCTGGCTACACCATTGGCTGGACGTTCACGAACACTGCTCAATTCAAACGGACATTTGGTATTCATCACCTTGATCTGTTAGCTGGTATTGAAGCATTGAACGACGGATTTGGCCGGAACATCAGTGGTGTGGGTCTGAACCCATTCTCAACTGACCCTGCATATGCTAGTATCTCAACGTCACAGGCTTCTGGTCGTCAATCGAACAGCGATCTGTTCAGTGGTGTAAACTTCTACTCACAGTTCGGCCGTGTCAACTACAGCCTGATGGATAAGTACATCTTTACGGCGGTAGTTCGTCGCGATGGTTCATCTCGCTTTGGTGCTGCTGACCGCTATGGGGTTTTCCCTGCTTTCTCGGCCGCGTGGCGGTTATCGGGTGAGGACTTTATGAAAAACCTACCCTTTATCACGGATTTGAAAATTCGCGGAGGTTGGGGACAAATGGGTAACTCGAACAATGTAAACCCAAACAACCAGTACAGCCTCTACCAGTCGAACATCGCCAACTCGTACGATATTTCCGGTGGCAACTCGGGTGTAGACCCCGGATTCTTCCGTAGCCGGATCGGTAACCCAAATGCCAAGTGGGAGACGAGTACAACGACAAACATCGGTATCGATGGTTCGTTCCTGAACGGCAAACTTGATGTCGTATTCGATGTTTGGCGCAAGGATACCAAAGATCTGTTGTATCAGGTACCCATTGCGGGTGTTGTAGGTAGCCGTGCAACAGCTCCTTCGGTAAACATTGCCAGCATGAGAAACCAGGGTATCGACATTCAGGTTATCACGCGTGGTAAAGTAGCGAATGATTTTGGCTACGAAGTTGACGTAAATGGAAGCTTCCTGTACAACCGGATTCAATCGTTAGCACCGGGCGTACCTTACTTTGACGTTACGCCTGCTTCGAACCGTCTTTCGTTACCAGCTACTCGTAACCAGCCTGGTCAAACAATTGCTGCGTTCTATGGCTATAAAGTAGTAGGTCTCTTCAACACGCAGGAAGAAATCAATGCCGCACCAAAGCAGGAAGGCGCTGGCTTAGGCCGTTTCCGTTACGCAGACGTTTCTGGACCTAACGGAACCCCCGATGGTATAATCGACAATAATGACCGTACCTTTATCGGCAGTCCAGTACCTAAGTTCACGGGCGGTATGAATTTGCGCCTTACGTACAAAGGATTTGATCTGGCTACGTATTTATATACTTCACTGGGTGGTAAAATATTTAACCTCTCCAAATGGTACACGGATTTCTATCCATCTTTTTCGGGAGCGGCTGTTAGCGCGCGCGTAAAAGATTCATGGACGCCAACAAATACGAATACTACACAGCCAATTTTTGAAGATGTAGCAAACCTAAGTACCAACACAGTTCCTAACTCGTTCTATGTTGAGAGTGGATCGTTCCTACGGATGCAGAATATTACGCTTGGTTATACCTTGCCAGCTACGCTGCTGAATAAAATCAACCTGAGCCGGGTTCGGATCTCGCTTGCGGCTAACAACGTCTTCACCGTTACAGGCTACAAAGGTCTGGATCCGGGTGTTGGTGGTGCAGCTGACCAAAACTTTGGTATTGATATCGGTAACTATCCAATCACACGGAGCTACAATGTGGGCCTGAACATTGGTTTTTAAGTAAAGTAAAAAGTGAACAGCTTTTTAAAGCATAGTACAATTCTGTTCTTAGAACTATTATAATATGAAAAAGATAATCACAAAAGGAGTGGGGGTTACACTACTTTTGACTGTAATATCAGTAGCTTGTAAGGATACGTTCCTGGACGTAGCGCCGACAGGGCAGTTAACAGGTACGAACTTAACGAATACGGCGGGGCTGCAAGGTTTGCTCATCAGCTCCTATGCACAGCTGAATGGACGGGGCTTCTCGCAAACAGCCAGTCCTACGAACTGGGTGTACGGTAGTATCATGGGGGGGGATGCAAACAAAGGGTCGGATCCATCTGATTTCAACGCAATCACGCCGTTTGAAACGTACCTGATCAACTCAGCTAGCGCTGAAGTAAACTCGCGCTGGAACGCCCTGTATGAAGGGGTTAGCCGGGCTAATTCGGTACTACGTACCTTGCCATCTGCGGATGCTACGGTAACCGCTGCGGTTAAACAGCAGGTTTCTGGCGAAGCACGTTTCTTGAGAGGCCTTTATTACTTTGACCTCAAGCGGACCTTCAACATGGTTCCGTACATCGATGAGACGGTAGATTACGGTACGGGTATTGCGACCGTGAAAAACGACGTGGATATCTGGCCAAAAATTGAGGCAGATTTTCAGTATGCGTACGATAACTTGGCTGAAACCAATTCTCAGGCAGGACGCGCTAACAAGTGGGCTGCGGCCACTTACCTGGCTAGAACGTATATGTACGAGAAGAAATACGCAGAAGCCAAAAAGCTGTATGATCTGATTATTGCTAATGGTAAAACTACTAATGGCAAAAAATATGGTCTGGTATCGCAGTTTGCTCAGGTATTTAACTCTGCTAACGAAAACAGCGAAGAAGCCGTATTCTCTACTCAGAACGTAGCAAACGCAGGTAGTTCGGATGCTGCCTCGGGCGACTTGAACCTGAACTATCCGTATAGTGCGGGTATCGGCGCTACTTGCTGCGACTTCTTTAAGCCAAGCTTCGATGCGGCTAACTCGTTCCGTACGGGTGCAAATGGTCTACCGGTCGATATGGCTCAGGCTAACGGCGCGTACGATAACGCTACCAACGAGTTGAAAACAGATATGGGGCTTCTGCCAGCTGATGCTTTCACGCCTGACACCAAAACCGTCGATCCACGTCTTGACCATACGGTTGGCCGTCGCGGTATTCCTTATCTGGATTATGGTAATTTCACCAGCGCCTGGACTCGTAACCAAGGCTTTGGCGGTCCGTACTCGACGAAAAAATACGTTTTCTACCTAGCTCAACAAGGCAAAGTGGCTGACGTATCGAACTGGACGAAAGGCTGGTCGGCGACGAACATCGTACTAATGCGTTACTCGGATGTTCTACTGATGGCTGCTGAAGCGGAGGTAGAAGTAGGAAGTCTATCGAAGGCAATGGAATACGTTAACTTGGTACGGAATCGCGCGGCCAATCCTGCCGGTTTCGTAACAACGTCGGATGGTAAGCCAGCCGCTAACTACGTAATCAGCCCATATCCGGCTTCGGCTTTCTCGTCGCAGGATGTAGCTCGTAACACGGTTCGGTTCGAGCGTAAGCTAGAGCTGTCACAAGAAGGACAGCGGTTCTTCGATCTGGTACGCTGGGGTATTGCTGCGCCTACGCTGACGGCGTTCCTGACGTACGAGAAAACGAAACTGTCGAATGCGTATAGCGGTGCGGTCTTTACAGCCGGTAAGAACGAGTATCTGCCGCTTCCTCAAACGCAGCTTGACCTGCAAAATGGTAGCGCAGCTATTCTGAAACAGAATCCTGGCTACTAAGCATAAACAGTTAGTTACTTTAACAAAAATCCACACCGGTACCGGTGTGGATTTTTGCTGTAAAAACAATCGGATTAGTGGTTTGTTATTATCCTACTCAACAACAAGATTACTATCATGGCTCACAACAAAACCACAGATCAGCCCGGTTCGAAAGATTTGCAGGCAAATCACAAGCGGACCCGTAATCAGGAAGCCCATGACACCGGTAAAGACCGCCCAAATGCTGAACGAGAAATGACAAGCTCGAATAAAAGCAAACAGGGACCGGAAGACGATCACTCGACGGAAAATAAAACCACAGCAGAGCTTGCTTATGAACGCGGAGGGCATGGCCACTCCGGTCACAGTGGTAGTCGGAATGGAAGCCGGTAACTCAGTAAAATTGTTTTCGTGTAATAGGTAGGGGCAAGTCAATGACGATGCCAAAAATACAAGTCCACTCAATGCAGTATATCGCGCATTGAGTGGACTTATTCGTTAAGCCTAAAATCGTTAGATTTAAGATTTATTGCCGCTGCTTATTTCTGGGACCGACTGATCGATTGTCGAAAAGGGCTACTCAGATGCGCTACGCTGCACAATAAAATACACCTTTCACGGATTCGTTTGCTAATGAATCCGTGAAAGGCTTTTAATGAACCGCTTTTTTATTCTATTTGTATTCAGATAAAAAAAGAAGCCCCTCGACTATCGAGGGGCTTCCATACGTTTATAGCGTTGTCGGTATTTAGTACCGGCAGTTGTGCCTTAGCAAAAATTACTTCGCGCTATCAGATGACATCGTCGAAGCCGAATCACCAGCCATCGAAGAATCTGTAGCCATCGTAGACGATGAATCAGACATCATGGTTGACGTAGAATCGGTCGAAGTCGTTTCAGTTTCAGTCTTTTTCGAGCTGCAAGAGGTTGCAAGGGCGATCATAGCCATGAAAAAGAAGGCAGATTTCGTAATTGCTTTCATAGTTTTGGGGCGTTTTTGTTTACGGGTGATTAATAAACCAATGTCGACGTTAATACTCGATAGGGAAAAAGGTAACCCAACTTTTTTTAACTTTTTTTTGGGTTACGTTTAAATTGATTTTGTATTAAGTAATGAGCCAAGGCGATGAAGGAAAGTAGGCGGCCCGTATTAACCGACGATGAATTGCTGGCGGGCTTGGCTACGGGTTCCGATGATGTGCTTAACCAACTGTACCGACGGTATTTTCCAATGGTGCTGCATCTGGTTACAAGCAATAGCGGAAGCGAAGACGATGCTAAAGATATTTACCAGGAGGCCATCGTTGTTTTATACGAGAAAGTGCAAAGCGGTTCATTAGAGCTGCATTGTCAGTTGAAAACGTACCTGTACTCTGTTGGCCGTCGTCTTTGGCTAAAGCAGTTGACGCAGCGCAATCGGTTTTTGGTTCGCGACGTAGAAACGCCCGCCGTCGATGACGATGCGGGGCAGCAGATTGACAGTGATTTAAATGAGCATGAAGAGCGGGATCGACAGTTTGATTTAATGGCCGATTCGCTCGAAAAGCTTGGTGAGCCCTGCCGCACACTGCTGGAAGATTTTTATATCCGGCATCTAAGCATGCAGGCAATAACGGATAAGTTTGGCTACACCAACGCGGACAACGCAAAGACGCAGAAATACAAATGCCTGATGCGACTGAAGCGATTGTTTTTTTCAGAGTACAAACAAAATTGAGGAGTATTCCGTACCCTGGTATCTGTGTACTTAACGAACGATGACAACAATGGAAACTAATGAGGAAAGAGATATCGAAGCAGCCTTACACGCTTATGGCGAACGGAACCGACTTCGGCAGAAACTAGCCGCCATTCATTCGAGTCTGGATATGGATGCTGTGCGGGAAGAGGTAAGTACGTACAGCATGGAGCAAGAGCCATCGGGTCAGGTTCGTTCGTTGTGGCGCACCTACCGTACGACACTGGCAGTTGCCGCTACCGTAGCCGCTATTACCACGTTCGGGTCTATCTTTCTGTATCATTCGTATCGGCAGAGCCATCAGCAACAGGAACAGCAATACAGTTTGCTCAGTAAAGAAATTCAGGCCGTCAAATCATCTCAACGCAAATTGATGAATGATCTTAACGGCAGAGGCCGGGCGTTGTTTGTCAATCCGGCCCAGGTGTCCGGTTCTGGATTTATGCTGACAGCCGATGGTTATATGGTTACCAACAATCACATTGTTCGGGGAGCTGATTCGGTGTACGTGCAGAGTCCTGCCGGTGAAGTGTACAAAGCGCGGGTTGTTCACGCCGACCAGACGTACGATCTGGCTTTTCTACAACTCTGTGACGACAGTGCGTTTCGCGCTTTACCGTCGTTACCGTATAGCTTCGAGAACAGCCAGAGCGATCTGGGTGAACGCGTCTTTACCCTAGGCTATCCGCGTGAAGAAATCGTTTATGGCGAGGGCTACCTTAGCTCCGGTACTGGATACAGGGGCGATACAACGGCTTATCAGGTCGCTATTGGCGTCAATCCCGGTAACTCAGGTGGACCGCTGTTAGACGAAAAAGGGAACGTGATTGGCATAATCAGTGGCAAGCAGACAACGTCGGAAGGGGTAAGCTTCGCTGTCAAAACAAACTACCTGCTCAAAGCGCTGAATAATATTCCGGGCGATTCCCTAAAAGGGTTACCCATACGGCTGAACCATAAAAATACCCTTGCTCGCTTACCCCGTAAATTACAGATCAAACGGATGCAAGCGTACGTGTATCAGGTGAAAGTCTTCAAGCATAAAGAGTAGCGGTTTCTCGAACAATTTACGGTATTGATAGTTTTATAGAGGTAAGTTCACAAACACTCAACTACTATGAAAAAATTAATGCTGCTGGCTGCTTCACTGATGTTCACGATCACCGTTGCTTCAGCTCAGGACACAAAACAAAACGCAAAAGAAACGGCTCGTCAAGCAGGTCAGACAGTTGATGCTGCGGCTGATAAAGCAGGTCGTGAGACAAAAAAAGCTGGCCGGAAGGTATCGAATGCCGCTAAAAATACGGCCGAAGACGTAAAAGACGGTACAAACAAAGCACTTAACAAAGCGGATCGGAAAATGAAAAAAGCCGAACGCAAAATGGATAACTCGAAATAACGAATCTTTGTCGTTTTTTAAGAGTAAAACGGTACCGTTACTATAAAGTAATGGTACCGTTTTTTATTGGCCAACTGAGAAACTTCATTTTGCCCTCGCAACGTTATCACCACAACGTTGCTTACCATCCTATATAATTTATTTTACTTGATGAACACCCCAGTTTCGGTACTTCTGTTTGGTATTACTCGTGACCTGACCGGTCAATCAGCTGTGTCTGTGCCGGTTAGTGAAGGCGCCCGCGTGAGTGACCTGCTTGATCAACTCTATCAGGAATACCCCAAATTGTCTGGCATTCGGTCCTTGTTGGTTGCTGTCAATGGCGAGTATGCGGAAGTAGATCAGGTGCTTACCAGCAAAGACGAGATTGCGCTGATTCCGCCCGTTAGCGGAGGTTAGTTGTAATCCGGTTACTGTAGCCCACTTTTCTTCTACTGGTAATTTTTCTTGTACCATGATTTCTCTAACTAGCGATCCCATTGATGTTGCTTCGGCTCTTACGTATCTGCAATCCGATCAGGCGGGAGCACTTGACTTATTTCTAGGCGTTGTCCGCGACAACACACAGGAACGCCCGGTCGACCGGCTGGAATACGAAGCTTATGATCGTATGGCGATCAGCGAAATGCAGAAAATTGCGGATGAAGCGCATCGTCGCTGGCCTATCCTGCGCTATACAATCATTCATCGAAAAGGCGTATTAGCCATTGGCGAAACGGCTATCTTCATCGGGGTCGCAACTGCGCACCGTGCGGATGCTTTCGACGCATGTCGGTTCATGATCGACACGATCAAACAAACCGTGCCGATTTGGAAAAAAGAGGTTTTTACGGATGGTGAAGTCTGGGTCAACGCGCACCCCTAAACCCACGGAAGCATCTGGTGGATTACTTCTTCGCTTTGTTGATTAAATACGTACCCGCAATTGGATAATGATCTGAATAGCTGACGTAGTTAATCGTCTCAAAGTTTAGCAAAGAAATCTGTGGGTCGTGGAACTGGTGGTCGATGCGGATAAAGCCTGGTAGTTTATTATAACTGAAGCCAAAACCACGACCGGCATCTTCGTAACTATTCGGAAGTATGCGACGCATGCGCTCATAGACGACACTGTAGGGAGTGTCGTTATGATCGCCCGTGACGATCACCGGAAATTCGCTTTCCCGGATGTGTCGTTCAACCTGTTGCACCTGTTTACGTCGCTCGATGAAACCATAGCGGAGGGCACTGAGAACACCGTGCGTTTCGTGTTTGACACCGGTCAGTTTTTCCTGACGAAGCACTTTCCCAACCCGGATGCCCATTGATTGCAGGTGAACGTTGATGACGCGTACGGTATCATTCCCCACTTTTATATTGGCCCAAACTAAGCCGTTTCCTCTGCTGAATATTTCCCGTCCCGAGTGAACGATTGGGTAAATAGAAAAAATAGCTACGCCAACCGATCCGTTGGGCACGTTGGTCATCTCGGGATGCAGAAAAGCAGAATAGCTATAACCAGCTTCGCGTAATCTCCGAACGGCGTCGTAGTCGGGTGTTGTTGTTGACGAAAAAAACTCCTGAAAACACTTAACCGGAGCATCATACCTTACGGTGTAATCAATTATTCGTCGTACCCTAGGCGATCTGCCGATCCGCTCCCATTCAGTATCCAGTCCAAACGACTGGACATTATAACTAAATATTTTTAGCGGGATATAGTTGTTGGTCAACACTCCCGGCGAATTCCAGACAAAGGTTCGCTGGCCAAATAACAACACCCCGATAATAAGTACCAAACCCGATAGCCAACTCCGCCAGGGACGCCAGGTAAGCCAAAGTATGATGCATATACCGTTGAGAAGCCAGGCTACAGGTATTGAAATCATGACCATGCTGGCTGTCCAGTGTTCTGTAGGCAGCGAGTGTAAAAGCCAGTAGCTTAACAGGGTATATAAAGCAAGTAGTAAATTGAGTGACCAGAATAAAGATCGAAAAAAAAATGTAACGAGTCGACCAAGTTGGAAACGTACCGACATAGCGTTGTTGAGCAGCCCAAAATTCGTTTTCGGGCTAAAATTAGGGCATTAGCCAGACAAACACGCTATGTGACGCCGACGAGGGAGTTGCAAAACCGCAAAACATACTGTATATTTGCCCCATAATTACCGTATGGCGTTAGTGAAAAAAGGGAGTCAAACTCCCTTTTTTGTTAGCCCTACCTTATGGACGATAAAGCACAAATAACCGAACTATTACAGCCTTACCTGAACAATGGACAAGTTTACATTGTTGATGTTCAGGTAGTTGGCCGGCAGGGTGGTCGAATTAAGGTTACCATTCTGCTGGACAGCGATGCTGGGATTACCATTGACGAATGCGCTGACATCAGCCGTCGGCTGGGTTTACAGATGGATGAGTCAAATTTCTTCGGCGAAGCTCCATTTACACTCGAAGTTTCTTCGCCGGGTGTCGATTTTCCATTAACGTTTCCACGGCAGTATATTCGTAATATAGGCAGAAACCTCGCCGTTTTGCTGACCAATGGTACAACCTATAAGGGCAAACTGGAATCAGCAGATGACACGGGTATTGTGTTGATTATTGAGCCGGAAAAGAAACCTAAGAGCAAAAAGAAGAAAGAAGCAAATCTGACTGTTGAAACCCCCGTTTCTGGCCCCGTGTCAGTGCCGTTTGAACAGATCAAGAAGGCTGTCGTAGAAATATCATTCAAATGAAGTCGTAAGGGCTAGCCATTAACGAAGGTACAAACACTCGTTGATGAACGCTTTACGAAACTAGACGAAACACTACCATGACCAGTGGATTATTAATCGAATCGTTTGCCGATTTCGCCCGGTCGAAAAACATTGACCGCCCCACCATGATCGCCATTCTGGAAGATGTCTTCCGGACGATGATTCGCAAAAAATACGGTACCGATGAGAACTTTGACGTGATCATCAACGCCGAAAGCGGTGATCTGGAAATGTGGAGAACGCGGGAAATTGTGGACGACGACTCAGAGGATATTTGGGATTATGATAAAATTCCACTCGCTGAGGCTCGCAAAATCCAGGACGACTTCGAGGTTGGCGAACAGGTTGCCGAAGAAGTGAAGCTGGAAGATTTTGGCCGTCGGGTCGTACAAACCGCTCGTCAAACGCTGATTCAGAAGATAAAGGATATGGAGAAAGAACTCCTTTATCAGAAATATAAGGATCAGGTGGGTGATCTGGTTACGGCTGAGGTGTATCAACTCCTAAAGCACGAAATCATCCTGGTTGATTCGGAAAATAACGAGCTGAGCTTACCTCGGACAGAGCAGATTTCGAAGGACCGGTACCGCAAAGGCGAACCCGTAAAAGCGGTTGTAAGCCGTGTTGACATGCTCAACGGTACACCCAAGATTATTCTGTCGCGCACTTCTCCCGTTTTTCTGGAGCGGTTATTTGAAGTCGAAGTTCCGGAAATTTATGACGGCTTAATCTCGATTCGTAAGATCGTCCGGGAGCCGGGCGAACGGGCTAAAGTAGCTGTTGAGTCGTACGATGATCGTATCGATCCCGTAGGTGCCTGTGTTGGGATGAAAGGATCGCGTATACACGGTATTGTGCGCGAGCTAGGTAACGAAAATATCGACGTTATCAACTATACCGAAAACCTCGAACTGCTGATAAGCCGGGCGTTGAGCCCCGCCAAGATCAGTTCGATGCAAATCGACCGCGATACGAAGCGCGTATCTGTTTTCCTGAAGCCTGATCAGGTTTCGTTGGCAATCGGTAAAGGTGGCCAGAATATTAAACTGGCGGGCCGACTGGTTGACATGGAAATTGATGTCTTCCGGGATAACGAAGGCCATGAAGACGACGAAGACGTTGACTTGATGGAGTTCTCCGACGAAATCGACGAGTGGATGATTGATGAACTTCGTAAAGTTGGTCTCGATACCGCCAAGAGTGTACTTGCCCTGAGCAAAGAAGAACTGGTGCGTCGTACCGATCTGGAGGAGGACACTGTCGAGGAGATTGTAAATATCCTCAAGCAGGAATTTGAGTAGGCCTGATAAACGATTGCCGAGTTAGAGATGAAGGCTGAAATAATACGCAGTTAGTCCTCACTTTTTAACTTTTCATTCTTCATTATCAGGAAAAGGGATTTTTATTGCCCTAACTGTTGTTCATACCATATCAACAACCATTAAATTTGCCGAATATAGACCGAACGTATGGCAGAAGATAAGTCAATGCGCCTGAGCCAAGTGGCAAAAATTCTCAACAAAGGACTTTCCTCTGTTGCGAATAGTCTGTCTGCCAAAGGGTTTAAGGTGGAAATTAATCCTAACACCAAAATCAACATGGAACAGTTGGAGGTGTTAGCGAAGGAGTATAAATCAACGGAACTCCTGAACGGAGCTCGCCGGTCCGAACCGTCGGTTGCGGTCGCCGAGCCACCGCGTCGTCGGGAGGAAGAGGTTATTTTGTACCGTCGTGATGACGCAGGTCGTCCTATTTCGGACGCGAAGGCGGACGCCCCTAAAACAGACGTCCCTCGGGTAGACACTCCTAAACCAGTGTCAGCCGAGTCAAAACCAGCTCCGCAAACCGCAGCAACCGGTTTGCCAGGGCTAAAAGTGATCGGCAAAATTGATCTTAACGCGAAACCAGCTCCGGCGGCTAAAGCTCCGGCTCCGCAGGTAGCGAAACCAGTAGAAACACCTCGTGTAGAGCCAGCTCAAGCGGAGGTTGCCAAACCAGTAACACCACAACCGGTAGTTGCACAGCCGCCTGTAGAAACACCGAAGCCGGTTCAACCTGCTGAGGTTAAGCCTACCGTTACACCACCTGTGGCAACCCCTGCTCCTGCGGTAGCTCCCAAAGTGGAGACTCCTCAACCAGCACCCGTTGCGCAGCCTAAAATCGAGCCAGCTCCGGTCGCTCCTGTTCAGCCACGGCCTGAACCAGCGCAGCCAGTAGCTCGTACGGAAGCTCCTCGTGTGGAGACCCCTAAACCAGCTGAACCTGTAAATAATCCAGTTGCCAAGGTGGAACCGACGCGTCAGGAGAATCGTGATACTACTGCAAGCAGTCAGCCAAAAGCTGCTGCCCCTGTGCCAACTCCTCCAGTCGCGAATGACGCTGAGGAACCAGCAGCTAAAACCGAGACAATTCGGGCGGCTGGTAGCCATCAACTTGGTGGTTTGAAAATTCTTGGCAAGATTGAATTGCCTGTCAACAACCCGCGTCAGGGTGGTGGTGGCAATAGCAACGCCGATAAGAAAAAACGGAAACGCATTCGCGGTGGTCGCGATGGAGCTGTTGGTGGTACCAACCAGCCGAATCAAGGCGGTAATCAGCCACAAGGCCAAGGTAATCAAAACCGGAATGACCGTGGACCTCGTGACGGGCAAGGTGATCGTAGTCCTGTAAACCGGGATAACAACCGGCCGCAGGGTGATCGCAACCAAGGTGGACAACGGGATAACAACCGACCACAGGGTGATCGTAACCAGGCACCGGCAAACCGTTCTGCGAATTCGAACAATAACGCCCAGCCGCAAGGTCAGGGTAACCAAAATCGGAACGCTCAGAGCCAGCCTTCGTCAGACAACCAAAATACCAACAACCGGACAGGTGGTGGTAATAACAACAATGGTCGTAGCGGTGGAAACCGTGATCGGGCAGGTGGTGGCAACAACAGTGGCCGTAGCGGAGGAAACCGTCGTGAAGCACCTACGCAAGCTGATGTTCGTAAGTCGATTCAGCAGACAAACGCCCGGATGCAGGGTAATTCGCCCAACCGGGGAGCTGACCGCCGACGTGACCGCCGGGCCGACCGGGCTGAACGTGATCGTTTAGCCAGCGAACAGGAGGAACTGGAAGCAAAAATCCTGAAAGTAACGGAGTTCGTATCGGCAAACGATCTGGCTTCGCTTATGAACGTGTCGATCAACGAAGTTATCTCGGTTTGTTTGAACCTGGGTATGTTTGTCTCGATCAACCAGCGGTTAGATGCGGAAGCGATCACGGTTATTGCGGATGAATTCGGTTACGATGTACAGTTTGTATCGGCAGAAGATGAAACGGAAGCGGGTATTGACGTAACAGCGGACGAACCGGATGAACTTCAGCCTCGTGCGCCAATCGTTACGATCATGGGTCACGTTGACCACGGTAAAACGTCGCTGCTTGATTACATTCGTCGTGCAAAAGTAGCCGCCGGTGAAGCCGGTGGTATCACGCAGCACATCGGTGCCTATAGCGTGAAAGCGACTGACGACCGGATGATCACGTTCCTTGATACACCGGGTCACGAAGCCTTTACGGCCATGCGGGCACGGGGTGCGAAAGTAACCGACGTCGTTATTATCGTAATTGCGGCTGACGACAGCGTGATGCCGCAGACGCGTGAAGCAATCAACCACGCACAAGTAGCCGGTGTACCTATTGTATTTGCTTTCTCGAAAGTAGATAAGCCGGGTGCCGAAGCTGACAAAATACGGACGGAGCTATCGGCTATGAACTTCCTCGTTGAAGAATGGGGTGGTAAGTACCAGGCTCAGGAAATTTCGTCTAAGTCAGGTATGGGCGTTGACGATCTGCTTGAAAAAGTACTGCTCGAAGCCGAATTACTTGAACTGAAAGCGAATCCGGACCGTCGGGCGCTTGGTACCGTTATCGAAGCATCGCTCGACAAAGGCCGTGGCTACGTATCGACAGTACTGGTTGAAAATGGTACGTTGCGTCAGGGAGATGTCATGCTTGTCGGTGCGCACTACGGTCGCATTCGGGCTATGACAAATGACCGGGGTGAGCGGATCAAAGAAGCAGGACCAGCACAACCCGTTCAGATTCTTGGGTTGCCAGGTGCTCCGCAGGCAGGTGACAAGTTTAACGTGATGGAAACGGAGCGCGAAGCCCGCGAAATTGCTAACAAACGGGAGCAGCTGCTGCGCGAACAAACGCTACGTACCCGTAAGCACATTACACTCGAAGAGATTGGCCGTCGGAAAGCGATTGGCTCGTTCAAAGAGCTTAATGTGATTGTGAAAGGTGACGTGGACGGTTCGGTCGAAGCCTTGTCGGATTCCTTGTTGCAACTGTCTACGGAAGAAGTTCAGGTGAACATCATCCACAAAGCGGTTGGACAGATTTCCGAGTCAGATATTCTGCTGGCATCGGCTTCGGATGCGGTTATCGTCGGCTTCCAGGTGCGGCCATCGGCTAATGCCCGACGGTTGGCAGAACAGGAACAGATTGAAATTCGTCTGTACTCAATCATCTACGACGCGATCAACGAAGTCAAAGATGCTATGGAAGGTCTGCTAGCACCAACCACAGAAGAGGTTGTGACTGGTAATATCGAAGTCCGTGATGTGTTCAAGATCAGCAAAGTCGGTACAGTAGCCGGTTGTTATGTGACGGACGGTATCATCAAACGGAACAATAAAATCCGGGTTATCCGCGACTTTATCGTGATTCATACGGGTGAAATCAGCGCGCTGAAACGGTTCAAAGACGACGTTAACGAAGTGCGTTCAGGCTACGAATGTGGTTTGAGCGTCCGAAACTTCAATGACATTGAAGTGGGAGACACGATCGAAGCGTTCGAAATAAAAGAAGTGAAGCGTACGTTGTAATTCATCTCAACCAACGTTCTCAAGGTAGCCCCAGTCGTTTTTTTCGACTGGGGCTTTTTTTGTGGTTATGATTTAGTTACTGGAAAGGTACGTTAAATGATAGCAAGCATGGGTAGAACTGTTTTAGTGATGTACTTCCTATTGGTACAAACATTGGAGTAAGCGATTGGATAGAGACAAATAAGCGGGGAGCAGCGATGAAAATGTTAGTGATAAGTGATCTGCACGGACGAACTATATGGCGGGAAGCCGCTATTGCCGACCATGATCAAGTTATTTTTTTAGGTGATTACACGGATAGTCGTGTTTTCGACGATTCAACCATCTATGAGAATTTAAAAGCGATCATCCAGCTTAAAAGTCAAACGCCTGACAAGTTTATACTGCTCATCGGAAACCACGACGCTCAATACCTGCATTACCCGCATTACCGGTGTTCTGGCTTCCGCAGCAATGCACAGCCAGAGTTAAGCGCGATGTTTCGAGAATACAACCATCTGTTTCAGGTGTCTTATCAGCTTGGTGCCTATTTATTTAGCCATGCTGGCGTAACAAACAAATGGTTGGCACAACTATTGGCGAAAGCTGGGCAGGAGGCAATGTCAATTGAGCCTGGTTACGACCTGGCGGGATTACTTAACGCTGTCCACAAACAACCCTGGGAGATGCAACGGATTTTATTTGAGGTCGGGCCAAAACGTGGAGGTAATGACGTCTTCAGCGGTCCTGTCTGGGCTGATCGTTCAGAAACTATTGTCGACTACCTACAGGGGTTTCACCAGATCGTCGGGCATACACCAACGGATACGTTCAGAACAATTGGCGATGCGATCAGCTCGATAACGTATACAGACGTGTTACAGACCAAAACAGCATTTTATGAAGTCATAATCCCTGATTAACTTGGGTTGTAAAAACCAAATTCATAGCTTGAGTCGTTACTAAGTAAGACCCGCGTTCGCGCACTCATTTCCTTGAAACACCCTGAATGAATTTCCTATATCCTTCGTTCCTTTTCGGCCTGCTGGCTGTATCGGTTCCCATTGCAATTCATCTTTTCAACTTCCGTCGAACGCGTCGGGTGTTCTTTACCAATGTTGCTCTGCTGCGTACCGTTCAGACCGAAACAAAGTCGTTCCGTCGGTTAAAGCACTGGCTTATTCTGGTAGCTCGCTGTTTATTCCTGATTTGTCTGGTACTAGCGTTTGCGCAGCCGTTTATTCCAAGTAAAAACAAGCTGGGCTTATCGCGGCAGGGCGTTACGAGCCTTTATCTGGACAACTCATACAGTATGCAGAACGAGCGGAATACGAAGCGGTATCTGGACATTGCTACCGGAAGGCTAGACGAGTTACTGACGCTGTTTCGTAATGCGACATCGTTACAATTGCTCACCAACGATTTCTCGACGGCGGAGCAGCAAACGGGCTCTGCGGAGTCTGTGCGCGACCGGGTTACGTCCGTGCGGTTTGCCCATACACCCCGAACGCTCGAAACGGTTTACCGGCGTCAACGAAATCTGCTAGCTAGTCTTAATCCAGGGGGGCGTAATCAACTGTTTTGGTTTTCCGATTTTCAGAAAAGCACCGTCGGCGATTTGTCTCGCTTGACAATCGATACTACAGATCGCGTGTTTATTGTCCCACTGGATGCACAGGCTACAAAGAATGTTTACGTGGACTCCGTTTGGCTCAGTACGCCTTTCATTCGTGAACAACAGAACAACAGCTTGAACGTAAAACTAAATAACGGAGGTCGTGAAAACGTCAAGAACTTGCCTGTGCGGTTGTATCTGGACGATGCCCAGACGTCAACGGCGTCGGCAACGTTGCTACCGGGCGGTTCGGCTACCGTATCTCTAAACTTCAACGTGACCAAGAAAGGATACCATCGGGGACGGATTGTCTTCGAGGATTTTCCGATAACCTTCGACAATCAGTATTTCTTTGTCATTGAAGCATCTCCCGCCGTTCGGGTGCTGCACTTGTTTGAACAAAAGTCGGGGGCTCCCGGTCGCCCAACGGATTATGTGGACGCGGTTTACTCGAATGACAGCCTGTTTGTTCGCCGGAGTTTTAACGCACAGAACTTCGATGTTGGTCAGCTCAAAGAAACAGATTTAGTCGTGCTGGAAGGTGTTACCCAGGTCAACGGGGCGCTGCGCACGGAGTTAGAACGGTTTGTTCAGCAAGGCGGTAGTTTGACAATTATTCCGCCTACAAACCCCGATATGGCTTCGTACAAGCCGTTTCTGAACACACTCGGCGTCGGTAATGCGCAAAGTACGGTGAGTGCTGCCGGCGCGAATCCATCAAGCTTACCTATTGCCGACCCCGACCGGAGTAACCCATTTTTTCGGGATGTTTTCCAACAAAGTTACCAGTCGGAGCCATTGAATATGCCTAGCGCGGCCCCGGTCTGGCGGTGGAGTGCTGGTGAGCGGTTGCTTAGCTTACGGGATGGGAATCCGATGCTGACGCGCTCGAGAACAGGTCAGGGAAGTGTGTATATTCTGGCTAATCCCTTGGCAAGCACTTATGGTAATTTGGCCGAACACGCTCTTTTTGTGCCGGTTATGTATAAGATGGCCGCTCTTAGCATTCGGGCACAGCGGACAGCTTATTCATTCGAGGATAACTTGATCACAATTCCCGTTTCAAATCCGTCGGAGCGGGCGGTTTATAAGTTGAAACACGACAAGCTGGAAATTATTCCGGTGCAGCGCACGGTAGGAAACCAACTGTTGATTGAAATGCCTAAAAGTAACGAGTTGTCGGCGGGGCAGGCGGTAGAAGCGGGCTATTACGAACTGCAACTCGATGGTAAAACCGAGCGCTTATTGGCATTCAACCACGGCAACAAAGAATCCGTTATGGATTTTTATTCGGCTGACGAGTTGCGCCGGGCTTTTGCTAATCAGCCTAACGTCGAAGTCTTCGATAGTATTCAGGACGGCGATTTTGTGCAGGTTCTGGAGCAGGAAAACTTAGGGCGCAGCTTATGGAAATACTTTTTGCTGGCGGCCTTAGCGTTCCTGCTGATCGAAGTTGGCCTGGTACGGTTTATGAAAGGCTAGAGCCTGCTGAATTCTGACCTCGTAAAAAGCAACTGATGCCTGATCAGTTGCTTTTTCGTTCGTACTCTACAAAGTCAAACGAAACCTGATGTCGTTCGTCGGCTGGATGCGGGCGTCGGCTAACTTCCTGCCAATCGTTTTTGCTGAAAGAAGGGAAGGAGGTATCGCCCTCGTAAGCTTTCTGGACTTCGGTTAGATAGAGCGTCGTGGCAATAGGCAGGGCCATCGCGTAAATCTCCGCACCCCCAATCACAAAGATTTCGTCCGTCGGTTGATGCTCCGCGTGGTGTTGGAGCGCTTTTTTTGCTTTATCAATCGCATCGTCGAGTGTATGCACGATAATAACCCCATCTGCCGAAAAATCCTTATTGCGCGTAATGACAATGTTGGTGCGGTTTGGCAAAGGCTTCCCGAGCGAGTCGAGCGATTTACGACCCATGATGATGGGGTGATGATTGGTCTTACGCTTGAAGAAAGCAAAGTCATCCGGCAAGTGCCAGGGCAGGTCGTTGTCACGCCCGATAGTACCGTTTTGCGCAACGGCGGCAATCAAACTAATTTTCATACAAATAAGTTGAGACTTGGTCTACTGTTAATTACGCTCACCTGTTTGCGCCTTTGTAGGAATCGGTTTAGAGAAACTGACTTCACCGTTCAGTACTACCAACAATCAAAGGCGATTACCTCGTAAAAACTCTTCGGCTGTCATGCGTCGTTTTCCCTCGGCCTGTAGCGAATCAAGACTGAGCCAGCCATCGGTAGCCCGGATTAAGATCGTCTTTTTGTTATCGGTATAAGCTTCGCCAACTTCAGCCGTGAAGGGCGATTCGTTGGCTAGCGAAACGGCATAAACCTTAAAGAACTTGCCATTTATCGTTGTCCATGCGGCTGGATAAGGCGACAAGCCACGCACAAAATTTCGAATGATTATCGTTGGCTGATTCCAGTCTATTTCGGTGGTTTCCCGGCTAAGTTTAGGGGCTGCTTTCAACTCGTCGGTTGTCGGCTGGGGAGTACGTGGATAGTCTCCGGCTTCGATAGCCCGAACCGTTTTTAGGACCAGATCGGCACCGCGTTCCATCAACCGGTCGTGCACTGTTCCGGCTGTATCGTCGGGGTATATGGGTTCGTTGTCTTGAAAAATCATCTGACCGGTATCAATTTCTTTCTCGATGAAAAAAGTGGTAACGCCCGTTTGGGTTTCACCGTTGATGATGGCCCAGTTGATGGGAGCGGCTCCCCGGTACTGAGGTAGCAGAGAACCGTGTAAATTGAACGTACCGACAGTAGGCATAGACCAGACAACTTCGGGCAGCATTCGAAAAGCCACGACGATTTGTAAATCAGCCTGATAGCTAGCCAGTTGTTCCAGAAACGCCGGATTACGAAGCTTTTCGGGTTGTAGCACGGGTAAATTAGCTGCTTCTGCTGCTTTCTTAACGGCGGACGGAGTGAGCTGCAATCCACGTCCGGATGGTCGGTCTGGCGCAGTAACAACGGCAACGACATGACAACCACCGCCCAATAGCCGCTGTAAGCTGGCAACAGCAAAATCGGGCGTACCCATAAACACGATGCGAAGTGGTTTATCCATAATTTGATAACTCAGTTTTTACCCTAGCTGATGAATCAAGTGTTGATATAGCCGGGAAGTATTTCTATTTTTGTCTCAGTGATGCGTTGCCCAAACGGACTAAGTCAGGATTGATCGATTAGCAAACGGTTCTACCCATGCGACGAAAAAATTACTATATTCCCAAAGCGCTCGCTTCGGTTATCCGACGGCGACACTGACACGGCTGCAAAGAAAACCAATTTGGTTGCAGAACGGTCGGTGTACCGTTCTTTTTGTTTTTAGGAGCGATCCTAGCCCAATATGAATAAACGAGTAAGTATGTAAGTATTATGGCAAAGATTTCATATTATACCGAAGAAGGACTCAACCGGCTTAAGGCGGAACTGAGTGATTTGAAAACTAAAGGCCGGGCTGAAATTGCCCGCCAGATTGCTGAAGCCCGTGACAAAGGGGATCTTAGCGAAAACGCGGAATACGACGCGGCTAAGGACGCACAGGGTCTTCATGAGCTAAAAATATCAAAACTGGAAGAGGTGCTGGCTAATGCCCGTATTCTCGACGAATCAACCATTGACGCTTCGCAGGTATCGGTGCTTTCGAAAGTAAAGATCAAGAATAAAAAGAACGGCGCTGAGATGCTTTACACGCTTGTTTCGGAAGAAGAAGCGGACCTCAAATCGGGGCGTATTTCGGTTGGATCGCCCATTGGTAAAGGATTACTGGGTAAGCGCGTTGGTGACACCGCTGAAATCAAAGTTCCGGCCGGAATTATGGAGTTTGAAGTGGTTGAGATTGCGCGGTAATTAATTTCTTATCCGTTTCAGTCTGAAAAGTCTAGCTGATTTTGTTCCGGAATCGGAAAGCTACCAAACGCTAAAAGTTGATTATGCCTTCTATTTTCTCCCGTATCGTTGCTGGTGAAATTCCGGCCCACAAGATTGCCGAAACCGACGATTATCTGGCTTTTCTGGACGTAATGCCGACCACCACGGGGCACACACTGGTCATCCCGAAAAAAGAAGTCGATTATATTTTCGATCTGGACGATGATCTATATGCTGGGTTAATGGCATTCGCCAAGCAGGTAGCACCGGCCATTGAAAAAGCCATTCCGTGCAAGCGCATTGGCGTTGCCGTTGTTGGATTGGAAGTACCTCACGCGCATGTCCACCTGATTCCGCTTAACTCGATGGCTGACATGAACTTTCATAACAAAATGAAGCCAACTCAGGAAGAGCTGGCGGAGACGGCGGCAACGATTCGGCAGTATATTTAAGGCAAAAAACACAAATACAAAATCCGTTTGAGTAAAGGCTTTATCGCTTCTCTCAAACGGATTTTTCTTTTATGATCTAGTACGCTTTCGTAGGTTTCGCTCCTTCGTTCAACTCGAATAGATAGCCGTCAGGGTCTGAAAAATAGACTTGGACGATGCCATCAAAGCGTACCTGCCGGTGATAAGGAATATTCTGCTCTTTCAGGTATTGCTCGGATTTGTTAATGTCAGCGACAAACAAAGCAAAGTGACTGCCATTTTTATCGTGGTTGATCTGAGCTGTTCGGCCATCCAGCAAGTGGATCTGCTGACCGTCGCCCAGGTCAAACCAGGCACGGATTGCTTTCAGGTTATCAGGAACAGGAAGCGGCTTCAGGCCCATTACGTCACGGTAAAAGGCGGCACTTTTGGGTACATCCTTCACGTGAATAGACAGGTGATTATGTCGTATGATGCCTAATTTGTCTTGTCCAAAAACAGTGCTGGAGAGAAGCGCACCAGCCATGATAAGCATTAAAATGAGTTGTTTCTTCATAGAAACGAAAGTAATCAATGAATCAAAACTACCCGACTAAACTGCCCACTTTCTTGGAGGATAGTGAGGGTATAACGGCCACTGGCTAGATCCCTTAGATTGATGGTTCGTGTATGGTCACCGACGCCAAGCGTTGATTCGGTTAACGTTCGGACCCGCTGGCCAAGCATATTGGTGAGGCTTAATGTGACAGGGCCGGATGCGTATACTGAAAAGTCAACGGTTAATGTTTCGGCGGTTGGGTTAGGGTATACCCGTAGATTGCCCATCAGAGGTTCATTAACCGCGGTGATCGGCGTAATCGTAGACGTTTCAACCGTCTTGAGAATCAAGTTTGCAGGATCAATAAGCAACCCTGTTACGGCTCCGCGAGCTGGTAAGGTAAACGTTTGATCGGCCTGGTCATTGAAGACGGTTACTGTCGTATCGCCCGCTGCCGACTGAATACGCATTTGTACGGGCATGGTGAAGCTGCCAGGATTTGTTGCAATTGCGTTTCGCTGTTGAAGTCGTACGCTTACGGTATTCGTTCCGGGATTGGTCGATACGGTAGCTCTGTAACTCGGATACCCTTCGCCGTAGATCCATTGCTTAAAGAAATAATTCAGCGATTGCCCGTAGACCTGTTCGGCAATGGCCTGAAAATCTTCCGTAACGGCTGATTTGTAGGCAACCGTAGGAGAGGCTGCGTACGCGCGAAGAATAGAGAAAAATGTTTCCTGACCAACAACAGCCCGAAGCATGTGTAACACAACGGCTCCTTTGGCGTAGCTACGGTCAGGGCTAAAAATGTTGCCGAAGTTGGTAATGTCCTGAACGTAGATTGACCCACGCGCTCTTCGTGCCCTGGTCATGAAGTTGGTCATAGTCGATTGATAACCCGCCTGACCATTTGCCGATTCCGCGTAGAGTGCTTCCGCGTAAGAGGCAAAGCCTTCGTTAAGCCAGATATTTTGCCAGTCGCGGCAGGTAATCTTATCGCCAAACCACTGGTGGGCCAGTTCATGCGCGATCACGTCTGACGCAAACGCGTTCTCCTCCATCGACGAAATCGTCTGATGTTCCATGCCTCCATTGCCCCGACCGATCTGCGCATGCCCGTATTTTTCCCGCAGGAACGGATACGGGCCAAAAAGATTAGTAAACAGCTGAACCATCGACGGAGTCTTATCCAACGACGCTTTTACTCGCGTTAATGTTTCGGGGTAAACATAATGGGTGATGGGTAAGGTCGTTCCGCTGGTCGCGAGTGTTGCGGGCGTGTCGTATCGCTCATAGTTCGTCGATGCAACTGAAATAAGATACTGCGCAATTGGATAACTATTTCGCCAGTGATATGTACGTGTACCATCCAAATTGCTCGTTGTGCTAACCAGTATGCCATTCGATACCGACACAAACTGGTTGGGAGCTGTAATCCTGACCGCCGATGAGTCGGCCTTGTCACCAGGGCTGTCCTTGCAGGGAAACCAGTCCGGAGCGCCGTACGGCTCGCTTAGACTCCAGATTACCGGATCATTGGTGGTATCGTGTCTGCCGAAAACAAAGCTATCATCACCAGCGGGAACGCCTTGGTAATAAACAAGTAACGTCAGGGCCTGTCCGGTTGATAGGGGTTGAGCGGGAGTAACGGTCAGCTTATTCTGCGCATGTTGGTAGGAAATTTTCTGATTACCAACTTTCACCGAATCAACCCGAAGTCCTGTGCCAGTGGTGGCTGTGGTCGAGTTTAGATCCAGGAAGAAGCTACTGATGGCAGCTGTGCTTTTAAGCGTAACGGTGGCGGCCCCGCGAAGGTAATTGGGTGTATGGGTCAAATACAGCTCAAGTCCATAGTAAGTAACATCAATGCTCGGGTCACCGGCGTAGGCAACTCGGGCTTTAGGGTTGGATGTGATCCGATTGAAATAGGCCGCTTTATGCTCTTGACAAGCGGCCCCACCCGACGTGTTTATAGGAAGTTGCGCCTGGGCAAGAAAAGGAAAGAAGAGAAGGATGAAGTAGAAAAAACGCATAGTCAGGAAGCACAGATAAGATGCTATACCCCAAACGTTGAACGTAGTAGAAAGTTACTCACCCGTAGTAAGTTGTTTGTAATTGGTCGTATTGTCTGCCTGCGCTTTCAACACGTCGAGCTGACGTTGTTCAGCTTCGGGGAGCTGAAGCTGCCAACCCATCGAACTGGCAAGCTGATACATCATGTACTGAATCTGATTGTTGGCGATTTTAGGCAGATCACTCTGTAAGGCCCGTTCGTTCATAGCCCGCTTTGCTTCGTCAAGAATCTGGGTATAATCGGCTCCGCTGAAATGATTGAGGATGCCCGCCTGAATATCGTAGAATTTATAGTCGGTGTCGATCGACAGTACTTCGGGTTTCGGAAAGGCTTCTATAATTAACTTCTTTTCTCCGTTTTCTGAGGGACGAATCCGAACCTTGGAGAAGTCGAATCCGACCAGAACCTTAGACTTCGCAATGACCATTGCTTTTTTGGGATCGTTAAGCAGGTAAAGAATTTTCTTTTGATCCTGATAATTGTAAATCTCCGAAAAATAGCCTTCAGCCATCACAACCTTGAATACCTTCTCAATGCGTTCCAGCAGCAAGGTCGATTCATGACGAACGTTGGTAACGCCGGAACGACTGCGTAGCGCATTGGCAAGGGCAGCACCCCCGCCGACGCCGACGAGTAACAATAAAACGGTTGTTAAAAAATCCATAGGGATAAAATCAAATGATCGTTTGACGACTACTCCGGGAATATGTCACGCCAATACGCTTGCCGGCAAAAGGTTACGAAGCACACGTCACTGTAGGGAGGAAACCGATTTACTATAAGTTTGTTGCAAGCAAAAAGGGGACCATCGAGGCCCCCTTTTTGCTTGTCACTACTTGTGGTTGTCTTATTTAGCGTAGGCTACTGCCCGCATTTCTCGAATAACAGTTACTTTGATCTGGCCGGGATACTGCATTTCTTTTTCGATCTTCTGCGAAATCTCGTATGACAATACACCTGCCCGCTCGTCCGAAACGTGATCCGCATCGACCATAATGCGTAGTTCACGACCAGCCTGAATTGCGTAGCATTTCGTAACGCCGGGGAAATTACCAGCCAGTTCTTCCAGTTCTTTGAGCCGTTTGATGTACGATTCCATCATCTCCCGACGAGCACCAGGACGTGACCCGGAAACCGCGTCACAAACCTGCACAATAGGCGAAATCATGCTGGTCATCTCAATCTCGTCGTGGTGAGCGCCGATGGCATTGATGACTTCCGGATTCTCTTTGTATTTTTTAGCCAGTTCCATGCCCAGAATGGCGTGGGGCAATTCAGCTTCTTCGGGCCAAACTTTACCGATATCGTGGAGCAGTCCGGCGCGTTTGGCTAGTTTCGCATTGAGGCCCAACTCGGCAGCCATCGTAGCGCAGAGTTTAGCCACTTCGCGGGAGTGCTGAAGGAGGTTTTGACCGTAGCTGGACCGGAAACGCATCCGACCCACCATCTTGATCAGTTCGGGGTGAAGACCGTGGATACCCAGATCAATGACGGTACGTTCGCCAATTTCCACGATCTCGTCTTCAATATTTTTTCGGGTTTTGGCAACAATTTCTTCAATGCGGGCCGGGTGAATACGACCGTCCTGCACGAGCCGGTGTAGCGACAAGCGGGCTATCTCGCGACGAACCGGATCGAATCCGGAGATAATAATGGCTTCGGGAGTATCGTCAACAATGATTTCAACGCCGGTAGCGGCTTCCAGCGCCCGGATGTTACGGCCTTCGCGGCCAATTACTTTACCTTTTACGTCGTCCGATTCAATGTTAAATACGGAAACGCAGTTTTCAATAGCATGTTCGGTAGCCGTCCGTTGGATGGTTTCGATAACCACCTTTTTGGCTTCTTTGGTAGCCGTTAGTTTAGCTTCCTCGACAATATTTTTGATGAACGATGACGCTCGCGTTTCTGCTTCGGCCTTTAGCGTATCAATCAGTTGTTCACGCGCCTGATCAGCGGAGAGACCGGCTATTTTTTCGAGTTGCGCTACCTGATCGGCCAACATGCGTTCCGCTTCCTGCTGACGGCGGTCAACATCTTCCCGGCGTCGGTTGAGAGCTTCAACCTGCTGCGCTACACTATTTTTCTGCTGGGCAAGCTCGTTCCGCTGTTGATTTAACTCATTTTCACGGTTACGTTGCTGATCCGCCTGTTGGTTCAGTTGCTGTTCGCGTTGTTTAAGTTTTGTTTCGTTCTGAAGAAGTAGATTTCGTTTCTGATTGGTGTTCTCTTCAAATTCAGCTTTTAACTTAAGGTACTTTTCTTTTGCTTCGAGCATCCGATCCTTCTTGATGGTTTCGGCTTGCAGTTCGGCATTCTTCAATATAGAAGCGGCTTTTTCTTCCGCTTCCTGTTCGCGTTTGGCATGATCACTCGCCATTGTCCGGCGACCGATCAGTAGCCCAATCCCGCCACCCGCGAGGACGGCAAAGACGGCTAACCAAAGTGGGATATCCATTGTACTTATATCGTTTGGGGTGAACAAATAAACCATTCAACCTGCCGCGATACGAGTGCCCTGTCCGGGGCATTGTGGGGTGGGTGACCCGCCGTTTTTATGTGGTTATGGCCGGCGTGACGACCTGATCTAACTGAGTTATTTTGTCAAACACCATCTGTTGTAATCGTTGCACTTGTCGTTCTCCTCTGAGCTTGGTAATCAGGCAATCGAAAGCTATCCTCGCCAGAGCGTCCTGCGTGTCGCTAATACCCATGTCGCGGTATTGCTTCAGTTCGTCCTGAAGAAGTTTGGCGGCCTCACGCACGATTGATTCCGACTCCGATTCTACAAACAACTTGTAGGACCGGTCGGCAATTTTTACGCGAATAGACAGTTCTTCCATCGCTGCAGTCGGCTCAGATTGGACCATAGGCCCGGAGCCAATTTGGGTTTATGACAAACTACTCAAGTGAGCTATACACCGTTCTAATTCCCGGATATACTCGTCGAGTTGTTTTTTTAATTCGGCATTCGTATCTGTCACAGACAGATTGTTACTTACAATAATACCAAAGTCTTTTGACTTTAGAACCTTTTTCGCTGAATTATCTAGTTTTTTCTGTAACTCTTTTGTTAAGGTTTGTTCTTTTTTTAGACGATCGTTTAAGTCGTCATTTTGCCTTTCCAGTTGCTTTATGTGGCGTTTTGCATCGTCGCATACACCTTTCAACAACCCGACTTTCCGCTCGAGTTGTTCCATTAAGGCTACGATTTGATGCTCACTGACCACGTTATTGCCTGTATGATAGAGTAACTGAGTATAAGCTAAGTCAAGCGTACACAAAAACGTATGCTTATACCCAACGAAACGTTACTTTCGAATGACTGCGCTTAATTCCCGCTCGAAACCGCTCATGAGCCGTTGCATCGTTTTTTCGATAGCGGCATCGGTCAGCGTCTGAGTTGGGTCCTGCAACGTAAAGCTCACGGAGTACGATTTTTTATCCGTACCCAGGTTTTCCCCTTCGTACACATCAAAAACATTTATCGAACGCAGCAATTTACGCTCCGTTTGATGCGCTAGCCGACTGATTTGCTCAAATGTAACAGTCTTATCGATCACCAGCGACAAATCGCGACGAACTTCCGGAAAACGCGGTACTTCTTCGTAACGGGTTTTCGTATTCGCTAGTTTAAGCAGAGCACTCCAGTCAAAGTCAGCGTAAAAAACAGGCTGCTTTAGATCAACCAGTTTTGTTAGTTTTGGTTGCACAATACCTAAGCTGACGAGTGGTTTCTTATTAACCAGATAAGTCAAGCCATACTGGAACAACGCCGGGTCAGCTGGCTGTGTATCAATTTGTTTTATCCGGAACAGATTCAGCACCCGCTGCACGGCCGTTGCCATATCATGGTAAGCTACTGGTTGCCCTTTTTGCAGCCAGCTTTCTGCTTCCTGATTGCCAACCATCGCCAGGCTCAGGCGCATCCGTTCGGTATACTTACTCGTGCCGTCTTCACCCTGTGTTTTGGAATAAACCTTACCGAACTCAAACGTCTTGAGGTCTTTTTGACGACGGTTCAGGTTATAGACGAGTGTTTCGAGCGAAGAAAACAACAGTGTTTGCCGCATCACGGATAATTCTTCACTCAACGGGTTGAGCAAGGTTACGTCCGCGCCGGAAAGCGTCGACCGGATTGCGTCGTTGTAGGTGGGACGAGTAAGCGACAAGGTCAGAATTTCGTAGAAACCGTTAGCCGCCAGCAACTGTCCTACGCGGCTTTGCCACTGATTCGGATCGACCTTGGGAAATTCCGACAACGAGTCCGCGGCCAGATTGACCGACAGAGGCACGTTATCCAAGCCATAAATTCGCAGGATTTCTTCGATCACATCGGCTTCGCGGGTAACGTCTACCCGGTACGGCGGAACGACGGCAATAAAGCTGTCAGGACTCATCTCGTCCGCTTCAATGTCGAGTGCATTCAGAATGCGGTGAATTTCTGTCCGGTCAATCGGAATACCGATCAGTCGGTCGATGTTTCGGTAGCGAACCAGGACTCTGAACGGCTGAATGGGTTCCGGGTACGAATCGCTTATCGCCGAACTTACTGCTCCGCCTGCCACTTCCTGAATCAGCAAAGCCGCCCGCTTCAAGGCAAAGATGGGCATGTTGGGGTCCGTTCCCCGTTCAAACCGGAAAGAAGCGTCGGTTTTAAGGCCGTGATGCTGCGCGGTTTTTCGAACCGAGGTAGGAGAGAAGTACGCTGACTCCAGAAAGATACGAGTCGTTTGGTCACTTACGCCGGAGTCTTGCCCACCAAATACACCGGCAATCGCCATTGGCTTCTCGGCATCGCAGATCATCAGGTCCGTAGCACTTAGTTTGCGCTCAACGCCATCAAGGGTAACGAAAGGAGTACCTTCGGGCAGCGTTTTAACGACAATTTGATTTCCTGCGATCTTAGCCGCGTCGAAAGCGTGAAGTGGCTGGCCGAGGTCGTGACAGATAAAGTTTGTTACGTCAACTACATTGTTGATCGGGTTAAGACCGATGCTGAGCAACCGCTGTTTCAACCAATCGGGCGATTCACCTACGGTCAATCCCGTGATCGTTAAACCGGCGTAGCGGGGGCAGGCTGCCACGTCGTCTACGCGGACATCGATCGTCAGATCATGGTTGCTTACCGAAAAACCGTCTACGGACGGCATGGTTAACGGACGGTTCAGAGCAGCTTTCAGGTCTCGGGCTGTCCCGAAATGCGAAGCCGCATCAATGCGGTTTGGGGTCAACCCAATGGCAATCTGGTAATCAGCTTCCAGGTTGAAATAGCGGGCGGCTGGTGTTCCATTGGGCAGGTCGGTATCCAGAACCATAATACCCGCGTGAGAAGCACCCAAACCGATTTCATCCTCGGCACAGATCATCCCTTCCGAAGCCGCACCCCGAATTTTTGCTTTTTTGATCTGGAATGCTTCGCCGGAGGCTGGATGAAGCGTAGCACCTACCAGAGCAACCACTACTTTCTGCCCGGCAGCCACGTTGGGAGCCCCACAGACGATCAAAAGCGGCTGATCGGCGCCAACGTCTACTGTTGTCAGACTAAGCTTATCCGCGTCGGGGTGACGAGTGCAGGTCAACACTTCGCCGATAACGACGCCTTCCAGGCCGCCCGGAACGGCCTCAATCTTTTCGATGCCTTCAACTTCAAGTCCTGTTCCCGTCAGGATTTTGCCTACTTCCTCCGGTAATTCAGGTAACTCAATATACTCTTGTAACCATTTATAGGAAACTTCCATAGAATGCCAATACGATAAATGCCGTAAAGGTAAGGAGAATTAGGAAGGAAGCGGAAACAAGAGTTCCTCAGTTTGTCTTTTCTACCAGATTTCAGATTAGTGATAGCGCTCGCCGGCTTTTACGGCCGTCGTCAGCTTGTTTTCCGCCGGAGGCAGTGGGCAGGCATAAGTCGGGTTATAGGCACAATACGGATTATAAGCCGTGTTGAAGTCCAGCAACACTTGCGAATCGGTCAGTTGCGCGGGATTGATTTCCAGATAGCGACCTCCACCATATGTTTCCTGGCCCGAAGTCGCATCGCGGAAAAGGATCGAATACGTATCCTGAACGCGTACAATCAGTAGCCTGCATGTCTCGCCGTTAAGATTGAATACCGCATGCGCAAACTTATCATACACCTCTTCGGAACCGTCGCTCATCCGCACGACAAGCTTTTGGGTTTTATCAGCAAAGGGTTCTAGACGGGCGGTGACGCGATAGGCAGGGTCAGCCGGGAAATAGGAAAGACCGTTGAAGCTAGCTTTATCCGGTAGCGGTGAATCTGCACCGGTCTTGAATGTCTGATCTTTCTTTTCCCGCTCCTGCTTTATCTGCTGGCTATAGGCTTCACGATCGACCGACGCGTCAAGCGCTGCCGAAGAGCTGGAACCCGCGCCGTCAAAAAAACTGAAGTACACAATAACGAAGCCTAATAGTACCAGTCCTACCAGCAGGTATTTGTTTTTTAGCATGAGTATGTCGAGCAAAAAGTCAACTACAAAGGTAAGTTTATCATACTAACCTTGGCGAATTAGACGCTTCTTTGATAAGAAAACCGTACACTGAGTAATATTAACATAGGGCTCATTCGTCTATTAAGGCATTTTTTCTATATTTGAGAGCTTCCTACTTTCTTCATAAAACCAAGAGTTGATCGTAATTAATGGCGAAACTTTACGAGCTTAAAACGTTTATTTCTGACACGGGAAATCTGACTGTTTTTGAAAATGTGATTCCTGGCACGATTCAGCGCGTTTTTTACATCTACGGAGCAGGCCAAAACCCTCGCGCAGGTCACCGTCACCACCGTACCTGGAATGCACTCGTTTGCCTAAATGGCAGTTGTCAAGTGTATAATCACAACGGGTATGTAGAAAATACCTATTTTTTGGATAATCCTACGAAGTGTCTGGTGTTAGAACCCGAAGACTGGCATATCATGGATAATTTCTCATCGGATGCAATCCTGCTCGTTATTTCAAACGCATTGTACGACAAGGACGACTACATCTATGAGCCTTACCCAAACAGTCGCCGACTTAATGAGCCGGAGCTGGTCAATGCCCGATGATTCCTTTTCTGGATTTAGGGCGTATCAATGAACCCCATCAGGCGCGGGTACGGGAAGCGACCCACCGGGTCTTGCAGTCGGGTTGGTACATAACCGGTCGAGAGGTTGAGCAGTTCGAACGGCAGTTTGCTCATTTTTGCGGCACCCGCCATTGCATCGGTGTCGCTAACGGTCTTGATGCTTTGACGTTAGTGCTAAAAGCTTGGGATTTTCCGGCGAACAGCGAAGTAATTGTACCATCGAACGCTTACATTGCGTCACTGCTGAGTGTTACGCTGGCGAATCTCTCACCTGTTTTCGTTGAACCCGATCCGCACACCTATCTGCTTGATCCTAGTCGTATAGAAGCCGCTATTACGGGTCAGACAAAAGCGATTCTACCGGTTCATCTGTACGGTCGTTGCTGTGCTATGGGCCCGATCCGGGAGTTAGCTGAACGCTATAACCTGCTTATTCTGGAAGACGCGGCTCAGGCGCACGGAGCCATTTACGATAGACAGCGGGCCGGTAGTCTTGGAGATGCATCAGGGTGGAGTTTTTATCCGAGTAAGAATCTGGGTGCTTTAGGCGATGCTGGGGCTATCACAACCAACGACGATCTCCTTGCCGACCGATTGCGCTCTTTGCGCAATTACGGCTCGTCCCAGAAATACGTCAACGACTACATTGGTCACAACAGTCGTCTGGACGAGTTACAAGCCGCTATTTTAGCCGCCAAGCTACCTTATCTAACGACTGAAAATGAAGTGCGGAGAAAGCTGGCTAAGTTGTATTTACAGGGCATCGACAATCCTGATGTGCTTTTACCCCCAACGGATCAAGTCGAGCAGGATGTCTGGCACTTGTTTGTGATACGGCATCCCCGTCGTGACGCGTTACGATTGTTTTTGCAGGAACGGGGTATTGGCACCGATGTGCACTACCCGATTCCGCCCCATCGGCAGCGAGCCTACAAAGAGTATGCTCACTATTCGTTTCCTGTTTCAGAGCAGTTGCACCGGGAAGTTGTCAGCTTGCCCTTGAATACGGCGTTAACAGAACGTGAGGTCAGCTACATCATTGATACCATAAACCAATTCGGAGGATGAGCGGACGAAAGCAGATGAAACCCCTGTTGCAAAGCCGCTGCCTTGCTTCACCCTTTTTGCCCGGTGTTCGATGGAACTAAGCGTGGTTATACCCGTCTATAATAGCGAGCGAACGATTGGCCCGCTGCTGGAACGGCTGCAAACCTGCCTGGCGAGCCGGATGTTTGACGTGGTGCTGGTAAACGATGGGAGTAGCGATAACTCAGAAATTGTTTGTCAGCAGTTGGTCGATGCCTATGCCAATGTCCGCTTCATCTCGCTGCGCCGTAATTTTGGTGAGTTCAACGCCGTTCTGTGCGGTCTGAATCACGCTAAGGGACAGTATGTGGTCATTATTGATGACGATTTTCAAAATCCTCCCGAAGCAATCATAACGTTGCTTACGAAGGCAACTACGGAAGGTTTCGACGTAGTGTACAGCTATTACGCCAGTAAAAAACATCACTGGTTTAGAAACATGGGCAGTCGACTGGTAAACACCCTGACGACTTACTCGTTGGGTAAGCCGCGTGACTTGTATTTATCCAGTTTCAAGCTGATCCGTCGCGAAGTGGTCGAGGAGATTATCAAATACAAAGGACCTTATCCGTACATCGACGGACTGATTTTTCGCGTAACGCGTAACATTGGCAGGGTAGAAGTACCGCACAACAGCCGGGCCGAAGGACGATCAAACTACACCGCCAAAAAATTGGTAGCCTTGTTCTTGAACGTATTTATCGGTTATTCGCTCTGGCCAATTCGCATCTTTACCATAAGCGGAGCTTTGTTATTCAGTTTGAGTTTACTGGCAGGTATTTTTATGGGAATCAGTTGGCTGACCGGGATAACGAGCCCGTCCGGTTGGTTTGTCGTTGGCTGGGTCGTTGTACTTGCTACCGGATTACAACTGCTTTTTCTTGGTATTCTTGGTGAATACTTGGGTAAACTGTTCATGGCTCATAGCGGATTGCCACCTTATGTCGAAAAAAGTCAACGGGGAGGGCAATTAATGGACAGAAGGCCATGATTGGACGTTCGGAAGAATACGAAAAAATGTTCCGGATAGAGGAGCAGTTGTGGTGGTATCGTATCCTGCACGAGCGGGTAGTTGATACGATCGTCCACTTTTTTAACGGTCGCCGTGATGTATCTATTCTGGATGCGGGCTGCGGAACGGGTGGGCTACTGCATTTCTTGCGAAAACGGGATTATACAACGCTAAGAGGCATTGACGGTTCATCGGATGCGGTCGATTTCTGTCACGAACGAGGGCTTCCCGTCCAACTGGTGAATTTGAATGAACTGACCGGTTTTGAGCCAGACGTCTTGTATGATGTAATTGTTTGCAACGACGTTTTTTGCTATTTCAACAACGACGACCTGACCCGCTTATTAAGGCAACTGGCGCGTCGGCTTAAACCCGGTGGTATTCTAATCAGCAACAACAACGCGTTTGGAATCTTTCAGGGACAGCACGACCTAGCTGTAGGCAGCACCCGACGGTTTGTCCAGGCCGATTTTGACCGATTGATGCCACCCACAGGTTTAAACATTGTGCGGTCAACTTACTGGAGCTTTTTATTGGCACCGTTGATTGTAGCAATGCGGCAATGGCAAAGCTGGCAGCTACGACTTGGCTGGCGTCGTGCCGAAAATGCGCAGTCCGATGTATATTTGCCTAGTTCGTGGGTTAACAAAATGCTGTATACGATTGTGCGGCTTGAAGGAAAGCTGTTTCAACGAACCCCATTTGGCAGTTCGCTGTTTATTGTCTCGAAACCCACGCAGGCTGTCGAGTAGATGCTGACGGTGCGACGCAGGGGCTGTATTATTACGTTCGAAAAATGTTTACTGGAATTATAGAATCGACTGGCCTGGTGGCTGGTATTGAGTCAGAAGGTACGAACCTGACCTTTCGGATCGAGTCAACAATGGCTTCCGAATTGAAAATTGACCAAAGCGTTAGCCATAACGGTGTATGCCTCACCGTTACGAGCGTTGCCGATGGGAGCTATACCGTTACGGCGGTTGACGAAACACTGAAAAAAACCAATCTGGGAAATCTTCAGGTAGGTGCGCAGGTGAATCTCGAACGCTGTATGCCCGCTAATGGTCGGTTCGATGGCCATATCGTACAGGGGCACGTTGACCAAACCGGGATTTGCACGAGTGTGCAGGACCTGAACGGAAGCTGGCTGTTCGATTTTCAGTATGACCCCAATCTGGCCGGTAACGTAACGGTCGAGAAAGGCTCTATCTGCATCAATGGTGTTAGCTTAACCGTTTTCAATTCACACGATGACGGTTTTCGGGTAACGATCATTCCTTACACGTATGAGCACACGAACTTCCGCGATCTGAAGCCGGGAGATATTGTTAATCTTGAATTCGACGTTGTAGGGAAGTACATCAAAAAAATGCTGGTTGGCTATCGGTAAGCGTTTTCAGATTCTACTACATTTGCAATTATCAGTACGTAACCAGGTAAGTGGATACGTAGAGTAACCCTGATGCACTCGTTTGCTTACGTGTTCACTACTCAATTAATAAACTACCGCTATTTACGCAATTAAACACCTGAATGGCTAAAATCAGCACCCGTTCTTTTCCTGACTTGCTGATTCAGATTGGCATCATTGCGGCTTTGGTAGCCGTTCTATTTCTGGGCTTTTTCTTTGTTTATCTACCGTTTACGACCAATCACGGTCAGACGATTACCGTACCGGACGTCTCGAAACTGAGTCTTGATGAGACGAAGAACATTCTGGACGACCGTAACCTGCGCTACGAAGTAAGCGACTGCACGTTTGTAGCCGGAGCCCAGCCACTAACGGTTGTGCAGCAGTATCCGCGCGCTAACGTTAAAGTAAAAGAAGGCCGTAAGATTTACATCACAGTGACAAAGCGGGTAGCGCCTATGGTGTCTATGCCTAATCTCGTTGATATGATCGACCGAAGTGCGGCCCGGACGCTGGAATCGCTTGGACTGGCTGAAGGCGAACGGACCTACGTGCCCGATGTCGCCAAAAACTCAGTACTGCGCCAACTGTATAACGGCAAAGAAATCGCACCGGGAACACCCGTACCAAAAGGGGCAAAAATTGATCTTGAGGTCGGTGACGGTTTAGGAAATACGATGTTTGCGGTTCCAAACGTTGTAGGGTTGCAACTTGATGAGGCAGAAGCGGCTATTCGCGGTTCGAACTTAAAAGTTGGTACGAAAATTTCCGTTGAAGATCCTGAGAAAGAAGTAGGTACTGTCGTTCGTCAGCGGCCTGAAGCCCGGTCGGGTGAGCGAATCCGTGTTGGCGAAACGATGGATTTGTGGGTCGTGGGACCGATTGAACCCAATCAGGAATAACCCGGTTCGGGAACCGATTATACATGAATAAATCGCTACCTGTTTATCTTTGTCAGCACAGGCTACGTGTGCTGACGAGTCTATTGCTGCTATTAACTTGCTTGCTGTCAGCGTCAACGGGAGTTGCTCAGAGCTCATTGAGTTTGCCTTTCTTTGACGATTTCTCAAAAACGTACGGCACAAATGGTCAGCAGCCAAATCCAGCACTCTGGCAACCCGGTAGTGGCGTTTACATCAATAATACGATGGGGATTAATCAGCCTACTGTCAACGTGGCGACGTTTGATGGGTTACGGGCTAATGGAATGCCCTACGTTCAGAATAACCAGCTTGCCCAGGGTTACACGGATACGCTTACATCTCGACCAATTAATCTGGCTGGGCAAACAACGGCCAGCGGTGTTTACCTGAGTTTCTTTTATCAGATCAAAGGGTTAGGCGAATCGCCGGATGCGGGCAGCATATCCGTAACAACGAGTAGATCCGTTGTTGCTGGTGATACGATTACGCGATTTGATACCATCGTCACCCAACCGGGTGACTCCCTAATACTTCAATTTTTGGGTAGTGATAACGCCTGGCGAAAGGTGTGGGCAGCAGTAGGCGATACCACGAATAATAATTTTGTTCAGGTGTTTGTGCCGGTAAGTAATGCGGTCTATTTCCATTCGGGCTTTGCGTTTCGATTTCGTTCGTTTGGCCGGGCATCCGGACCATTCGACACCTGGAACCTTGATTATGTATACCTGAATCGAGGCCGTTCAGCAAACGACAGGTTTGTAAAAGATGCAGCCATGCGACAGGCACTTGGTCCTTTCTTCAAACGGTATACAGCTATGCCTTTGTCGCAGTATCTGGTTCAGCCTGAATTAGAGACGGCGGACTCAATCAAGACCGATATTCGAAATCTTAACAATGTATTTAACAGTCTGAAGTCGAACTTTATCGTTCGAGATGAGGTATCGGGGCGGACTGTGCAGGTTGATACCGCCCGAGCGACCAATCAATTTCAGATTGGCGGATTAGAGTTATTTCCCCGAGCTGTCCGACCACAACCGGTCAGGAGTTTGACCGGAGCAACTCGCGCTGTCTTGCGTTATGAGTACAACGTAGAAACAACAGACGACCAAAACGTAACTATACCGGGTGGCGTCCTTAAACAGAACGATACGATCTCGGCGCGGGCGGTACTCGACAATTACTATGCTTACGACGATGGTAGTTGGGAATATGGGCTTCAATTAGGTCCCCGTGAGCGTGTAGCGGTACGTTTTATCTTAAATAAGCCCGATACAATGGCGGGTATTCAGGCTTGTATTGTGCCTTTCCGGACGAATCAGACCGGGCAGCCATTCGTTATAACGGTATACGGCAATGCCACCCGAAACACCAATGGTGGGGCAACTGGACAACCGGGGGTTGTCCTTTATCAAAAAGCGTTTACCGTACAATACCCGGCCTCGCGCAATGAATTTGTTTATTTTCAATTTGACCGAGGCATAGCGGTTCAGGATACGTTTTATATCGGCTATCAACAAATCAGTACGAGTGACACTACTTTTTTGCGTTTGGGATTTGATAAAAACAGCCCTTTTGGCGCACAGATATTTTATAGTGGGGGTACTGTCTGGGAGCAAAACAGGCCCCAGGTTAGTCAGACCGGTGGCGTCGGCTTAAATTTGTCGGGTGCGTTCATGCTTCGTGCGGTGATGGGCGGAAAAGGAAATGGTCTTGTCACGGCCATTAACGAACCGGAACCACTAGCTCCGTTACTGGCTTACCCTAATCCAACGAATGGACTTATCCGCTGGGAAAATCCGCGGCTGACGCGGGTTGACGTAATGAGTTTAACAGGGCAAATCCTACGCTCAGTCGAACCAAGCCGAGGGCAGCAAACGTTAGACCTAAGTTATTTGCCTGATGGCCTGTACCTGCTCCGATTGTTGGAGAACGAGCGGACAGCCGTACAGAAACTGATTATTCAGCACTGACGAGGTTGGTGCATCATCAGGCGCAATAGCATCAAATTCAACAGTTATTAACCGTTAAACAGACCCATGGACATTACCGTACAAGAATTGAAGGAACGGCTTGATAAAGGCGAAAAATTGAATCTTATCGATGTTCGCGAGCCAAACGAATACGAAGCGGATAACATTGGTGCACGGCTTATCCCACTGGGTGATCTGCCATACCAACTGGACGAACTGGACGGTTTGCAAGACGAAGAAGTGATTGTTCACTGCCGGTCGGGAAAGCGTAGCGAAATGGCTCAGCAGATTCTTGAGCAAAATGGCTTCAACAATGTTCGCAACGTAATTGGCGGTATGCTGGCTTACCGCGCTCAGTAACAATTCTTTTAGTGGCAATGAGTTCTTTACATACACAAAGGACTCATTGCTGCTGGCTGGCTACCAAAGAAAGAATAGCCTCATCATCGTCTGGTCCGAACCAGGTGTAATCACCTTGATTATGAAACCAGGTGAGCTGTCGTTTGGCGTAGCGTCGTGAGTTGCGTTTTAATAAACGGGTCATTTCCTCGTAGTTGTAAGCGCCATCCAGATACGGAAAAATCTCCTGATACCCTACCGTTTGTAACGCTGATAAATCCCGAAAACCAACAAGTGATTGGGCTTCGTCTACTAGTCCAGCACTGAGCATGGCGTCCATTCGGGCATCAATGCGGGTATACAATTCGTCACGTGGGCGATCCAGCGCAACAAATACAGATTGGAACGGGCGCTGCGCTGGCTGCTGGCGACGAAACGACGAATAAGGCAGCCCGGTTGACAGACAAACTTCCAACGCGCGTAAAACTCGGGCGGGGTTCTGCATATCAGCCGTTTCGACATATGCCGGATCGAGTTGCGACAATTCGTGCTGAAGTATTGCCAACCCCTCGGTTTTCCAGCGGTCGCGCAGGTGCTGACGCAGGTCGGCGTCTACAACCGGCATATCGTCGAGGCCAAAGCACACCGCATTGATGTAAAGTCCGGTCCCCCCCGATAGAATTACAATATCTTTTTCCGCAAACAGAGTAGTCAATAAAGCCAGGCATTCGCGCTCGTAGCGGCCGGCATTGACTGAGTCAGTAATCGAATGCGAGTCAACAAAATGATGGCGCACGCCCTGCATCTCACTCTTTGTTGGCTTGGCGGTGCCAATGTTCAGCTCACGATACAGTTGTCGTGAATCTGCCGAAACAACATCCGTTTGCAATGATTTAGCAAGTCGGACGCAAAGTGCCGTCTTGCCTACAGCTGTAGGCCCAGCTACAATGAGCAGTGTCTTCAATCAATCAGAAAATTAAATACAAAGCGCAAAATTAAGTGCTTTCCAACTACATAAATAAGTAAGCAGTTGGTACTATCGATCAAACGTGGGTGAAAAAATGAAAAAATAGTACCCTTATAGCCTGGGTGATATTACGATAAAAGAGGATTATGTTAACTTATTTGTTTAAGTACTAATACTTAAACCGCCTTTATAAGAGTACAAAAAGGATAGGAACAGCTGATCGAGTATTGTTCTAATTTGTGGCTTTTGGTGTGTGTTGATACATTAAATATTTCTCATTTGTTAACTATATTAATCTGCATATAGTTAAGCTAAAGTAAGCGTCAGGCGTCTTTTGTGGAGTTACATACGCTGGTTAACTTTTAAGAAGCATAAATCTTACTAATTAGTAGGTGAATGTTCGGAAAAATGTTACAAAAACCGCACAAGACTTTTGCCAAATACAACATTTTAATTTCGTTCATTTTATCTTTGTGACCTACGTACAATTACTTACTATGAAATAAGTAGTTGTTATAACAATTAGTATTACCCCACTATGAGTGATAACACTAACACACAAGCCATTTCTGATGTTGACCAACCTGTTCTAAAAAAATCACTTGACGTTATTTGTGGTAAATGGCGACTGTACATTATTTATCAGTTGAGTGAGCAAGATCGGCGGTATGGTGAATTGCGTCGTATGATCCCTGATGTCAGCGAAAAGATTCTTATTCAGGAATTAAAAGCTTTGGTAACATTGGGTGTAGTCCGGAAGACTTCCTTCAGCGAAGTGCCACCACGCGTAGAATACGGTTTGACCGAAAAGACGCGTAAAATTTTGCCAATTCTAAAGCAAATAATGGAGATCGGTGAAGCGTTTCTTGTAGCGTAAGCCAGCTAGGGTAACTCTTTTATATGTCGTATCGTTACTCGGTTTAATTAGCCGGCTAGAAGATACGCATGAAATTGTTAATCAGCAGTGTTTGGTTGAGTGCCTTGTGGCTGTTAACCCCTGATAGTATCTTTAACAGGGATAGCTCTCAGCCAACAGCCATACCGGTTATTGCTGGGTACGAAAAAACGCTGCGGTTCAACGTTTACACCTTTAAGGTGTCGGCAACGGACAGCGGTGCTATGCGTGATGTATCGGTGAAAGCGTATCGTGGTGCGGCCTTGCTCACCAACTTTCGGATGCATATCGACGGGGCCGTGGTTGGTGCTGAGGTTGCAGATCTGGACAAAAACCGATTTCCTGAACTATACTTGTATAGCACAAGCGACGGAAGCGGGTCATTTGGGCGGGTATATGGCTGGCAGTTTCTGCCGGAGCGTAAAGCGGATATTCAGCCAGAAAACTGGTTCAAAAAGTTGGATGGGTACATGGGACACGACAGCTTGTGGACAGAGCGTGATGTGCTGTGTCGCAAGTTTCCCGTTTACAATGCCGGAGACGTGAACGCTAAACCGACTGGTGGCGCTAGAATGCTTCGTTATCGGCTACGACCAGCAGGTCAATCATTTGTACTCGTGGCCGACTCGACAACACAGCAATCCGTGGGGCGATAAATACAAAAACAAAAGGCAGTATGTATCACGTGATAACATACTGCCTTTTGCCGCAATAATAAGCTTATTTAAAAGAGCCGGAGTCCGAGCGACACGGTCGCGATACCGAGATAGCCAGTAATATCTTTGTTCTTGTAGACGCCACCGACCGGAACGGCGTAGCGGGCATCAAGATCCAGACGATTAAAGAATGTATAGCCTACACCAACTTCAGCCGCGTAGGTAAACGATTTGACTTCCAGAATTTTCTCCGTCGGGTTGTTGGGATCTGGATTCTTTAAGTCTGATGTGGCTTCTGGCAGTGAACGGCTTGCTCCTGCTATTGTTGCTGTAATCGCCCGTTTAACCTGTGCCTTATTAGTAAACAGTAGGTTAGGGCCAATAAACGCTCGAACTTTTCCATCAGCCCATTTTTTGCCAAATAAAATTGGTACGTTCACTGACTCGAGTACTGATTCCGACACGAAGTTCACGGGAACAGAAACTGGAATTGTCGTTTTGGCAAGGTAAGTTGCTACGGCAGGTGATGCAGTGAAGTCGGTTTTCTGCTTCAGTACAAACCGGTTGTAATCGACTTCAACCTGGATGTAGAATTTGTTGAAATTCTGCCGCCCCCAGATGCCAAACGAATAACCGGTTCCAACACCGTTGCTCTGGTTGTCTAACTGAGGTACCGAAACAGTAGAGGTTAAGGCAACGGAAGGAATCGTTGTGTGGCCGTGGGTGAATGTAGCTCCTCCTTTGACGCCACCCTCGAAATTACTTTGCGCAAATGCAGATACTGTACCCACTAAAAAGGCTAGTGTAGTAGCTCTTAATCGGTTCATAGAGTAAGTAAAAAGTATAGTAGTAAGAAAGCGGGAAATAATTGACTTTAAGTTGAAAAAGCAAGCTTTTATCGCATCTAAACAGCTTGGATAGAGGAAAAGTTATTGAGCTTCTTGAGAGGAAATAAACATTAACCGGACAGGATGGTTGTGTGAAAGAATTTTATTGGCTTATTTGACGGCCATTTAATCACTTGTTTTACCAAAATATATACTAAACGCATGGGGCTCTTATCATTTTTCAAAGGAGTAGGCGAGAAAATCTTCCACAACGAGCAAACAGCGGCACCTGCTGATCCAGTACAAGCCGAAAAAGTAGAACCTGTACGGGCACAAGCCCTGCTCGACCACGTAAAGCAGTTGGGGCTGGCTTACAATAGCTTGACTATTAAAACGAAAGGTGATACAGTAACGCTCACGGGTTCTGTTAAATCGCAGGAGGATTCGGAAAAAATCGCTCTGGCTGTCGGTAACGTAGAAGGAGTGAGTGCCGTTGACAACCAACTTACGGTTGCTGAGCAAACACCCGCTGGCAAGTTCTATACGGTGAAATCCGGTGATTCGCTCTCAAAAATCGCTAAGGAAGTGTATGGCGACCCGATGAAATTTGGTGTCATTTTCGAGGCTAACAAGCCAATGCTGAAAGATCCCGATCTGATTTATCCGGATCAGGTGTTGCGGATTCCGACACTGTAGGACAGCATTGCTGTAAAAAATAAGTCAGGGGGGTTGAAGAATGGTGAAGTAGAGCGCAGTTGCGGATACGTTCATCAGTCTTCAACCCTTTTGCTTTGTTGGTGATCTCTTTCCGAACATTCGGATAAGTGACCAGTTTTACTAATCTCAACTGAATGGAAAACGAATGGCTATTCACTTATTATCTTACCTGAAAGATCAGTTTACGCCCGGCGTAATCGATCAGCTTAGTACTGAACTAAACGAAACACCAGCGAGTACGCTGAAAGCCGTAACAGGTTCGCTACCCGTACTACTAGGTGCTTTAACCCAACGTGTCCAGACGACGGGGGGCGCAACCTCAATGATTAGTTTCCTCGATAAAGGAGATTATGGCAACACACCCCTTGAGGTAGCCCAGGTAACCGATTCGCATCAGGAGACGGTTGAAACCTCGTCGGCCGCCCGTGCGTTTCTGGATAAGATCTTTGACGATAAACTAACCGGCACTACCGACCTTATCAGTTCATACAGTGGTGTAAAAAAAGAATCTGCGCTTACAATTCTTGAATTGGCCGGTTCTATCCTGATGGGTACGCTGGGTCGGCAGGAACAGGAAAATGGGCTTACTGCGCATAGTCTGACGACGCTGTTGAAAGGGCAGGCTTCCGACTTCAAAACTGCGCTACCAAGTGGGTTGGATGCCGCAGGAAGTTTACTTGGTTTCAACGACCTGGTAACGCCCAGCGGTCCACCGACTGAAGTACAAGGCACCGATAATTTCAGCGGTACCGTCATCAACCCAAATATACCGAAGAGCGACGAAGGCGACCGGCGACGGGAGAATGTTCGCTGGCTACGCTGGGCTATGTTCGCGATTGCCGCCCTGGTGATTGCGCTGCTGGTGCAGAAATGTAGTCAGAATCAAAACGGAGTAGATGGCGTCAGTACTGACTCGACCTCACGCGTTGAATCAAATGCGGCAGAAGATACATCAGCCGCTACAAAGCGGAGTATTGAAGACGCCAATGGACAGGCTGCTGATTCAACGGCTCCCGGTGCATTGGGTATACGAGACTCAACGGACTCAAAATAGGCGCGTTTATCGGATCTCTATGCTCATTTAGCGGTTGATTTCGGGGTGTTTACAAACAGGTAAGCCCGCGCGGTTGTTATAAAGCGTAAACTCAACGTTTAATAGCTATGAATTACAACCGCGCACATCGCTTTCATAATTGGCTGGCAGTCGGCCTTTTGGTTAGCTCAAGTGTATTTCTGACCAATTGTTCAGGTGAAAAAAAAGACTCAACCGCTGAGTCAAAAGCGGCTTCGACAGGAAGCGATAGCTCCGTGTTTGGGCGTCAGGGCGATACGACAAACTCAAGCATGACCGCGCCACAGCAAGCACCACCCGATAGTGCTGATGCACGGGGCGCTGTAGTGCCTGCTGAGATCAACGTCAAGGTTAAGAAATAAAATAGGTAAGTCGGTGAGTCAATCGGGACGTGTTATATTGCTGTCTGATTGACTTACCGACTTCATTATGTTTGTTGACGCCATTGAGCGCATTGATTCGTTTACCCGCCCTCTTCATTCCATTGTTCGGCTGTATGGGCATGACGCAATAGTACCGGGCAGTGCTACCTTATTTTTTGTTAACGAACTAGGCTGTGCCGTTACGTGCAAACACGTTGCCGAACTCGTAGCAAAGGCTGACGCTATCTATCACAACTACCGCGATTTTCAGGGCGCTCGTCGGGATGTGCTGCGCGAAAAAAATGCGGCACAGCGCATTAGCCAGCTAGAACTGACGTTTAAGCTCCAATCCGAAACGATTATTCGGGTTCGTAATAGTTTCATAAGCTGTGTCGATCAATACAAAGAACTCACCATCGACATGCACCCAACCCAGGATTTGGCCTTGCTCCGATTCAAAGGATATAACCGCTTGCTGTACGGCTCGTATGCTACATTTTTGGGGGATACAAGTCGCGTAAAACCCGGTCGCAGCCTGTGTCGGCTCGGGTATCCATTTCCTGAATTTACCAATTTTCGCTACAATCCAGCCCTCGACGACATCGAATGGACTACCGAAGGCCGGGTTACGTCACCCCGCTTCCCCATCGACGGTATTGTAACCCGGTTGCTTAGCGAAAACGGCGATATTACCGGGATAGAGATGAGTACGCCCGGTTTACGGGGGCAGAGTGGAGGTCCATTATTCGACACCAACGGGCTAATTTACGGTATGCAATCGGCTACGCGTCACCTGCACCTCGGTTTTGACATTGAAGATCGGGAGGTGCTCGTCAATGGGCGTAAAAGTCGAGTTTCCAATTATCCGTTTCTGAACGTCGGGCAGTGTGTTCATGTCGATGTAATCAAAGCGTTTTTAAGGGAGCGGGGAGTAAAGTATTACGAAGCGTAAAAGCATAGCTATCTAGTGCTTATCATCCAGTTCTGACAAACGAATGGCCGAACAACCGCCTGTTGGCCGTATCTTTGAGCGGCCAACACTTTTTCTATGTCGGAACTTACTGCACAGGATTCCAAACAAACATCGCTCACCGTCAAGGCTTTGTCGTTGCTCAAACAGTTGATCGCAACGCAATCTTTCAGTCGCGAGGAAGAACAGACAGCTGTACTCATCGAAACTTTCTTTCGTGAACAGCACGTACCGTTCGAGCGGCTAAAAAACAATATCTGGGCTAAAAACCGCCACTTCGACGAACAGAAGCCAACGATATTGCTTAACTCTCACCACGATACCGTTAAACCAAATAAATCCTGGACCCTGGACCCTTTCGGTCCACTAGAGCGAGACGGTAAATTGTTTGGCCTCGGTTCTAACGATGCGGGCGGTTGTCTGGTTTCGCTCCTGGCAACGTTTGCCTACTTCTACGATCAGCCCAACATGGCCTATAACCTGGTGATGGCGGCTTCGGCGGAAGAAGAAATATCGGGTCGCGATGGGCTGGAATTGTTACTCCCCGAATTACCACCAATCTCTTTTGCCATTGTGGGAGAGCCGACCGAGATGCAGCTGGCAATTGCCGAAAAAGGACTGCTGGTGCTTGACTGTATCGCGCACGGTGTCAGTGGACACGCGGCTCGCAACGAAGGGGATAATGCAATCTACAAAGCCATCAACGATATTAACTGGCTAACAACCTACGAGTTTCCGAACGTGTCGCCAACGCTGGGGCCCGTCAAACTGTCGGTGACGATCATCAACGCCGGAACGCAGCATAACGTCGTGCCGGATGTATGCACGTTTACGATTGATGCGCGCGTAACGGAGCAGTACACGCTGGAAGAAGTCATTCAAACCATTCAAAATAATATTCAATCTGAAGTGAAGCCGCGCTCGATCCGGCTCAAACCTTCCAGCATTCCAGCCGATCACCCGATTGTACAAGCCGGTATCGCGCTGGGACGGTATACCTACGGGTCTCCAACTACCTCGGATCAGGCGGTCCTGAACTGTCCGTCGCTAAAATGCGGACCTGGACATTCGGGCCGGTCGCATTCAGCCGACGAATTTATTTATCTCCGTGAAATCGAAGAGGGCGTCGATGGGTACATACGAATGCTTAGTCAGGTGCTTTAAGCCGTCGTACCGTCAAGAAGGCTATCACTGACCACTTGATGAGTAGGCTGAGCCGTGCTCGTTTCTTTCTTGAAAAATAGGCTTATGCGCCTAAAGACGAGCTATGTCCAGGCTGATTGCTGCCCTAACGACGTTTTGTATCTCCTTATTGGCGACCACCCTTACCGGGACTCGATTTGTTCTGGAACCTGTGCCGGACACCGATTGGGCAGAATACAATGGTGATGGCGCTCGTAGCCACTACTCTGCGCTTTCGCAGATCAACACACAGAACGTCAATCAGCTACGCATAGCCTGGACGTATGCATCCGGTGGCGCCGATACGTTGTTGAATCGCACTCAGATGCAATGCAACCCGATTGTCGTTGGTGGTGTGCTGTATAGTGTTTCGGCGGGAACGCAGGCCTTTGCCCTTGATGCCGCCACCGGGCAGGAGCGTTGGAAAACAAGCCTTGATGATAATGCTGGAACGACAAGCCGGGGTGTAACTTACTGGACTGAGGGTAAAGAAAAACGCATTTTCTTTGGTGCCGGGAAGTGGCTTTACGCACTGGATGCGCATACGGGTAAACCGATAGGAACATTTGGCAAACAGGGGCGTATCGATCTGGGAAAAGGTTTGGAGCGACCCGGTGCGGATAAGTACGTGCTATCCAATACACCCAACACGATCTATAAAAATCTGATTATCGTTGGCGTGCGTGTGGCCGAAAGTGAAACGGCTTTGCTAGGCGACATTCGCGCATACGACGCTCGAACAGGGCAACTTGTCTGGACCTTCCACACGATTCCGCAGCGTGGTGAATTTGGATACGATACCTGGTCACCACGACCCGCCCGGCAGCATGTTGGTGGGGCCAACGCCTGGGCTGGAATGGCTATTGACCGTCAGCGGGGCATTGTGTACGTACCGACCGGTTCAGCAGCTTACGATTTTTACGGCGGCAATCGAAAAGGAAATAACCTGTTTGCTAATTGCTTACTGGCCCTAGACGCCAGCACTGGCAAGCGACTCTGGCATTACCAGCTCGTCCACCACGACGTATGGGATCGGGACCCACCCGCCCACCCCAACTTGCTGACGATAGTCCAGAACGGTAAACGTATTGATGCCGTTGCGCAAATTACCAAGCAAGGGTATGTGTTTGTTTTTGATCGGGTCACGGGAAAACCGCTCTATCCAATTCACGAACAGGTGGTTCCTGGTGAGGTGGTGGTCGGGGAACAGGTCAGTGCAACGCAGCCAATTCCAACCAAACCTTACTTCACGCGTCAATCGTTTACCGAGAAAGATTTTAACCCGTTCGTCGCCAATCGTGATTCGCTGGTGAATGTGCTTCAGCGGGCAAATACGGGCCGGGCCTATATTCCCATTACCGATAAGATGACCGTTTTCTTTCCGGGTACCGACGGGGGAGCGCAGTGGGGTGGGGCCGCAACGGACCGACAAGGGATATTGTACGTTCCAGCGAAAGAAATACCCGTTTATACATCGCTGATCAGACGAGAACAACGGGCGAGGGGAGTAGCCTTAACCGGTGCCAGTCTATACCGTCTTCACTGTGCCGCCTGCCACGGAACCGACCGACGCGGCAATCACGATGGTTCATATCCATCGCTTATCATGGTTAATAAACGGTTGTCGGATGCGCTGATAAACCAAGTTTTGCTAAAAGGCCGCGCCATGATGCCTTCTTTTTCGCAATTGCCCGACGCCGAACGAAAAGCAATTGTTGATTTCTTAACCGATAAAGTAAAGCAATCGACGGTAAGCAGTACGCAGAAAACAGGTGTTCCGTACCAGCACACCGGCTACAACCGGTGGTACGATGCCAACGGCTATCCGGTCAGTACACCGCCCTGGGGAACGCTGACGGCCATCGACCTGAACACGGGCGAACGCCGTTGGCAAGTGCCGCTGGGCGAATATCCGGCTTTGACCAAACGAGGTATCCCCATCACCGGAACGGATAACTACGGTGGACCGCTCGTTACGGCGGGCGATTTAGTGTTTATCGCAGCCAGTCGTGATGAGCAATTTCGGGCGTTCGACCGGACGACTGGCAAGCAGTTATGGCAGGTGCAACTGCCTGCTGCGGGGTATGCGTCACCCAGCACTTACGCCGTTAACGGCAGACAATATGTGGTTATAGCCTGCGGGGGTGGTAAGCTCAACACCAAATCGGGAGACAACTACGTATCCTTTGCCTTACCATAACGAATAAGTGCAAGATCTGATAAGCTTGTGCCTAACTGGCCTTTTCCAGTGAATTCACCTAGCCAAGAATGGAGCAAAGCACTGGCGCAGAAAGGTGAATAACTAATACGGTTTGGAACCAACAATTGGCAGAACATCTTGGTAAGGTAGTAACAGACCTGGATACGTATGCTTGAATTAACAGCCACAGCGGTATTTGTTGGTTATATTATCTACCTCCGCTACTACGCTGATCAACGAACGAATGCCGAGAAAGAAGCCGAGCAGTTACAGGAAGGCATTGCCCTGTACACGAGTGGGCAGTTTGGCCAGGCGTTAGACTATTTTAACCGCACCCTTGTTAACCGGCCAAGATCGGCTGTCGCGTACCTGTATCGGGCTCGTTGCTATCGGGCTATGGGTAATTCATCGGCGGCCTTGGCTGACCTGAGTCAAGGAAAAAGTTACGATGATACCATTGCTGACTTACATCTCGAAAGCGGTCAGATTCACGCCGAACAACAGGATTACAAAGCTGCCTTCCTGGATTTCGACAAAGCTATTTTTCATTCGCATGGTGAGCAGGCCGAACCGTTTCGATATCGTGGGCTAGCTCGTCGGCATCTTGGGGAAGAGGCCGAAGCTCAGCAGGATATAGCCAGAGCCGCCCAGATTGAGCAACAAAAACAAACGCAGCCATCCAGTACACCAACGGCTAAAGCAACCTTCTTCGACCGAAAACTAGCGCTAAATGCTGGACTGACCCTTATGATTAGTCTGATTCTGTTATACATCATTAAAAAGAGTACGGTCATTCACTGGCCCTATTTATGGGCAGCTATGTCGGCGGTGGGCATCGGCTTTGTAGAACCTCGCAAAGGCTGGGTACTGGCTCTATTTCAAGTGTTCGTCATTCTTCTGGGCTATTATGTAATCGTCGGGCCTAGCGAATCCAGTACACATCGGGAGGTCGAAACGTTTAGTCTGTTTGGGTCGGTCGGACTGACCTTTGCCGGTAGCCTGATTGGGAGCGTACTGAAAAAAGCACAGGTCTAGCGCTCTTAACAAACACGGTTGGTTGCCAGTTACTTTTTTGTAGCTGTAAACGCCGACTTATTCCCATTAGAATGCGAGCGTTCTGTTTATTGCCTATCTTGTAGCGTTAATTTCAACTGTTCACTATGCTGTATCCGCTTACATTCGAAACTATTTTTAAAGATAAAATCTGGGGTGGTCAGAAGATAAAAACCGTCTTGGGTAAAGATTTTTCGCCCCTGCCCAACTGCGGTGAAACCTGGGAAGTATCTGACGTGGAAGGCAATGTTTCCATCGTAAAAGAAGGAACCTTACAGGGTAAATCACTCCGCGATCTGGTGGAGCAATACAAGGGCGAACTGGTTGGCGCGCATGTCTACGAGAAATATGGCAATCGGTTTCCCCTGCTGATCAAGTTTATCGACGCTAATGATGACCTGTCGATTCAGGTTCACCCCAACGACGAACTAGCCGAAAAGCGGCACAGTGGATTCGGCAAGACAGAGATGTGGTACATCATGCAGGCCGACGAAGGAGCAAAGCTAAATTCGGGCTTTAACCGGGAGGTAACGAAAGACGAATACGTCAAAGCAGTAGCCGACAACACAATTCAGGATATCCTGAACATTGAACCCGCTAAGCCCGGCGACGTATTTTTTCTGCCAGCTGGCCGCGTTCACTACATCGGAAAAGGACTTTTGCTAGCTGAGATTCAGCAGACTTCTGACACAACCTACCGGATTTATGATTTCGACCGCGTTGATGCAACGACGGGGCAGAAACGTGAACTACATACCGACCTGGCCGTTGACGCCATCGATTATCACCACTACGATCATTACAAGACTCAATACGAGCAGAAGCTAAACGAGAGCGTCAATACAGTCGTTAGTGATTACTTCGTGACGAACGTGCTCAATTTTGACGAAGAAGTTGAACACGATTACACACACATCGATTCGTTCGTGGTGCTTATTTGCGTGAGTGGCTCATTAACGATTGAAGCCAAAGGCGGCTATCGGGTTCCGCTCAAAATGGGTCAATGCGCCCTTATTCCGGCTTCGGTGGATAATGTTACGTTTGTTCCGGACGGCTCAATGACCGTTCTGGAGACGTATGTGCCGTAGTGTAAGCAGTTAAAACGAGTTCGGGCCTTGATTGATACGCCATATCTTCAATATATGGCGTATCAATCAAGGCCCGAACTCGTTCAAATTCAACTACTGAGCCAGTCCGTTAACCAAACTGTTTAGCAGCTTCTGTTGCTGAAGATCGTAGATGTATTCCCAGAACATCACGCCCGCCAGATGCTTCGACTTAACGTAGTCAATCTTATGCTTGAACGACTCTTCGTCGGCGTAAGAAATAAACATCCGCGACGCTGGATTCCATAGATACGGTGCCTGAGCGTCAGCATCCCAGTAACGAACAAATCCGTTTTTGCCAATGTACTTATCGGCTAGTTCGTCGTGGCTGATAAAATAGTGCTTGCCCGTTGCTGGCTGGTAAAGACCGTTGTCCTGCGGGTTAACATCGGCCCAGCCACGACCATAAAACGGAATGCCCAGGACAATTTTATTGGCTGGAACACCCGCTTTGATGTGTCCGTCAACACCATCGGCAGAGCTATTCCGCGACTGGTTTCCTTTTTTTGACTGGTACAGATTGCTGTGGTGACCGGTTTTCTTGTCATTACCGTGGTAAATATCGTAGGTCATGATATTGACATAATCCAGGTATTTCTGCGCCTTTCCTAGCTCGGTATGATTAACAAATGCCGTGTCTACACCCGTGGCCGTGGTCAGCAGGTAATGGTTAGTCCCTGTCCGCTTGTCCTGCTTGCCTTGCTGGTCGAGACGCTCACGCAGGGCTTTGAACAGCAGCGTATAGTTTTGCTTGTCTTCGGGCCGGAAAATATTGTTGTCGCCAATCTGGGCCGGATATTCCCAGTCAATGTCAACGCCATCGAGTTTATGCTTCTTCAATAAATCGACCGCGCTATTGGCAAATTTCCGGCGCGATGCGTCGGTCAATGCTGCATCGGAGAAGTATTTACAACCGCCCCAGCCACCGATTGAAATCAGGATTCTCAGCGCCTTGTTATCTGCTTTCAGCGTGTTTAGGGCTGCGAGGTTTTCTACATCTTTGGCATTGAGCGGAGCTAGTTCGCCGTTGGCCGCCGGAACCGCAAATGCGTAATTGATATGGGTAAGTTTCTGGGCTTCGATCTGGCTCTTTGTCCAGCCGTTGCCACTAATGTAACCAATGATAACGTAGGGTTTTGACGAAGTGGTGGACTGAGCCAATACGAGTTGCAGGTGGCTGACGAAGAGTAGAGCAAGAATACTAAGAGGAAGGACGCTAATTCGATTTTTCATGCAGTTTTAGTTAAAGCAGCAATTTACGAACTAGGCGCGAATCGAAATGACGCCATTGCCGTAACATTTCGGTGCATTCGCCGGTGAATGATAGTAGTAGAATTATTTTAAGAATAATCTAAATTATAGCTTTGTTAAAATAACCTTAAAGAAAATATTCCGTTTGTCTTTCCGAGAAACGCTGAAAAAAAGGGTATAGAATTTATCTTGTCGTGTTTTACTGCTCAAGAACTGCTTTTTAAGCCTGTTGGACAAGAAATTAATCTGAACGGTTGTCAAAAACGGTTGGCTCAATCCTAACTAAAACCAGAAGCGAAGGATCGTTTAAAATGATCAATTGCGCTATCGATCATGCAGGATAACGTTGTCTTTTCCGTCATAGATGCGAAAAAGAATAAGCTCAAACGAGCGATTATCACGGAATTATACCGTTCTGAATCGCGTACAATCGCTCAATTGTCCAGTCGGCTACACACCAGCATTCCATCAACTACATCGCTGATTGAAGAGTTAAGCGTTACGCATTGGGTACAGGGAATCGGAACCGGAACGGCACATTACGGCAGAAAACCATCGCTGTTTGCGCTCGACGCTACGCAGCACGTTACGGTTGTTATCGATATCAATGTTCATGACACAAAGTTACTGGTCTTTAATCTAGCTAATCAGGTCGTGTTCCGGCTGGATGTGGCGTTACGCCTTGACAAATCACCTGCGTTGCTGAAGATATTAGCCGAACCCTTGGAGCAACTCGCGCAACGCATCAAAGCCGAGCAGCTTCAGGTGATTGGCGTTGGAGCCGTATTACCCGGTCTGGTAAACCCCTGGGAGGCAATCAACCATACGTATCCGAGTATAAACTGTTCGGATCAGCCGCTGGACCAGTTGCTGCAACGAATTTTCGACGCGCCTGTTTATCTCATCAATGATACAAAAGCCACTATTTTCGGTGAGCATCGTTTTGGGTTGGCGCAGGACAAACGGCATGTTTTGTCGATCAACATCGATTGGGGAATCGGCCTGGGCGTTATTACCAACGGCGAAATTTTGCAGGGGTCGGCGGGTTTTGCCGGTGAACTGGGGCATATTCAGATGAAGACGGATGGCGAACTGTGCAGTTGTGGTAAAGTCGGCTGTCTGGAAACGCTGGCGTCTGCTTCATCGCTGATTCGGCGGGCCAGGGCTGGTTTGGAAGAAGGAAGAGTGTCACTGCTGACCGAACTCGATCCGGAAGACATCGACATTGAAAGCATCATCGCCAAAGCAAATGCCGGAGACGCTTTTTCTATTGACCTGCTGAACGATGTGGGCAGTGCTTTAGGAAAAGCCTTATCAACCACGGTTCATTTGTTTAACCCGGAACTGATCATTGTAAACGGCGTACTGGCTAAAGCCGAAAAATCAATCACGCGTCCCATCGAACAGGCCATTGATAAGTACTGTCTGCCGAACTACCGCGATAACCTCTCCATTGAATTGTCCAAACTTGGCGAAATGGCCAAATTCTACGGAACGCAGGCGTACGTCATCCAGAATTTATTGGAGCGCGAGTTGATCCCCTAGCCTCGCCATCTTACAAAAAGCGCACGGCGACGGATAAACGTAGCGTAGCGTTTTTTCGATTAGGGTAGCGACGAATCGGAAAAATGCGTTGCTTTGGCGTTTCGTACAACGTCTGTTACTCTATGAATTGTCTGCTCGGCGTGGATCTCGGTACCACCAACGTCAAAATCCTCGCTGTAAATACCCACGACTGGAATATCATTGCGCATACGTCGTTGCCGCTGGCGACACTGTCATCTCAACCGGGCTACGCCGAACAGGACCCTGAAGCGGTGTGGCAGGCTATTCGGCAGGGATTGAGCGAAGTCGTGATCGGTGCTAAACGAAAACAGATCCATATTGATGGGGTTAGCTTTAGTGCTGGTATGCATAGTTTGCTGGCTGTCGATGCCGATGGCAAACCGCTGACGAATGCACTGCTCTGGTCCGACAATCGGGCGGAACCACAGGCCGATGAGCTTCATACAACTCAGGCTGCGCTGGGCGACGATATCTACGCCCATACCGGTACGCCGATTCACCCGATGATTCCGCTCTGTAAGTTGGCGTGGTTCCGGAAAAATCAACCAGCTTTGCTGAAACAGGCTGCCAAATTCATCTCGCTCAAAGAGTATGTCTGGTGGAAACTGACGGCTCGCTATGATATCGACTACTCGATTGCTACAGCTACGGGCCTGTTTGACGAAGAAAAGCGAACCTGGTATCAACCGGCTCTCGACTTTGCGGGGATTCGTCCTGAACAGCTTTCGGAGCCACAAGCCACCACGTTTTCGGTAGTGTATGATCCTGACCAGCCGGGCGTTGCAAAAACTGCTTTACCGAAGGGGGTTCGCTTATATCCGGGAGCGTCGGACGGGTGTCTAGCAAATCTGGGGGCTGGCTGTATTGAGCCGGGAATCACAACGATCACGATTGGCACGAGCGGAGCCGTTCGGCAAACGGTCAACAAACCCCAGCGCGATCCGCACGGACGACTGTTCTGCTACTACCTCGATCAGCGGAATGGGACGCCTTACTATGTGGTGGGGGGACCGAGCAACAACGGGGCTAACGTATTACAATGGTTGTCGGAGAAGTTGATGCAGCAGGAAACGGAAACGGTTTTGGCGGAAGCCGAAACGGTCCCGGCGGGTTCTGACGATTTGCTTTTTTTGCCGTATCTGCACGGTGAACGGGCGCCTATCTGGGATGCGTCTGCGCGTGGAGCTTATCTGAACGTCGATTACCGACACACGCGAGCGCATTTTATTCGCGCAGCCCTGGAGGGAGTCATGTTCAATTTGTTGAGTATTGAGCAATTATTAGCCGAACAGGCTGGCCCAACCCGAGAAATTTACGCAAACGGTGGTTTCGCTCAGTCAACGTTTTGGGTACAGATGATGGCCGATATATTTGGCGTTCCCGTCCGGCTCAACGACAGCAATGAAAGCAGCGCCATGGGAGCCGTTCTCCTTATTTCTGATTTGAATGCACCGCTGGAAAAAATAGCCGATGACGTGCAGTTTGGGCAGACGTTTAAGCCCGACGCTGATAGCCATACCCAGTATAAACAGGTATTTGAACGTTGGACGAGCGCCTTACAAAAACAATGACCAGCAGACAAACGCACTCTCAAGAATAGAATACTATAAATGGTTTCAACAAAAAAGAGCTTATGACACGTAAGCTCTTTTTTGTTGGGAATAAGAGTATTCACTACCAGCGTACCTGCCCGTCGCCTACGACGACCCATTTTTCGGTTACCAATTTCTCAAGCGCAAACGGGCCACGAGCGTGAAGTTTTTGGGTCGAGATACCGATTTCGGCACCTAGTCCAAACACGCCACCATCGGTAAAACGGGTCGATGCGTTGGCATAAACGGCAGCGGCATCAACTTCCGACAAAAAGCGATCAATAGCCGTCTGGTCTTGCGATAGAATGGCTTCCGAGTGCCGGGATGAATAGGTTTGAATGTGCGACAACGCTTCGTCCAGGCCCGCCACGACTTTTACTGCGCATTTGTAATCCAGAAATTCACGACCGAAATCGTCCGGGCGGGCATGCTGGAGCTTTTCGTAGCCTGCTTTTTCAAAAATAGGATAGGCTGTTTCGTCGGCGAACACCTCGACGTTCCACTTTCTGAAATCTTCTGTCAGCATGGGCAGGAATTTCTCCGCAACGGCGTTGTCGACGAGTACACAATCGAGCGAGTTACAAACCGATGGCCGTGAAACTCGTGCATTGACAACAATAGCTGTTGCCTTGTCGAGATCCGCTGTTTGGTCCACGTACGCGTGGCAGACTCCTGCACCCGTTTCTATGGTAGGAACCAGCGAGTTTTTACGAACAAACTGAATAAGCGATTCCGAACCACGCGGAATGATAATGTCCACATAGCGCGTGGCGGTCAGCAGTTCATTGACGACCGCCCGGTCAGGAGGCAACAGCGTTACGGCGGCTTTGGGTATCCCAAACGCTTCCAGAACATCCTGAATCAGACCCACCAGATAGCGGTTTGACGAATCTGCTTCTTTCCCGCCTTTCAGTACGCAGGCATTGCCCGACCGCAGACAAAGCGACGCTACATCGACCGTTACGTTCGGACGGGCTTCGTAAATGACGCCTACCACGCCTAGTGGAACCGCAATTTTTTTGAGTTGCAGCCCCTGTTCAATCGTCCGTTCAAAAATAACTTCTCCCGTTGGGTCGGGAAGTTCGGCCACTGTCCGTAAGCTTTTGGAAAGGTCCGCAATACGTGCTTCGGTAAGTTTTAGCCGGTCATATTTCGGGTCCGATTCCGGCATCCGATCAAGGTCCTGCTTGTTTTCCGCCATAATTTCGCTCACGTGAGCGGCTAATACATCGGCAAGTCGGGTGAGCAACTCGGTTTTCTGGGTCGAACTAAGCCGGCGAACAGCCGCAGCGGCCTGTTGCGCGTCCTGAAGGAGTGGAGTAATCGGTGTCATAGAAATAGGCCGGATAGTCTTGTCCGACTAGTAAGCTAACGGGTGATTGCGCTTCCCGCCCAAACGAATTGGAGAAAGCAACGGTTACAAAAGTACAATATCATTGGCATTTGCTACCTCAACATTTTGTTGATTAAGCTGTTGGAGCAATACCGTGGACGAAATTCGCGCCCGTGCTACTGCAACGGTTGTCTTTTGCTCATCGACAATTTCAACCATTTCACCGGTTGCAAATTCGCCTACTACTTCCCGGACGCCTACGGCTAGTAGGCTACGGCGCTGTTGAAGTGCACGCACGGCACCTGTGTCGATTCGGATTTGCCCGACTGCCAAGCTACCGCTGCCGAGCCATCGGTTTCTCGCCGAAAGCGTAGTCGGTTGTGGGATAAATTCGGTTCCTACATCACCCTCTAAAGCCTTGGCTAAGCTATCCGGTTCGTTAAGGCCGAAAATGACCACGCGAATACCCATACGGGTTGCCAGTTTAGCAAATGTGAGTTTTGAGGCCATACCACCCAGCCCGAGCGAGGATTTATCGGTTCTGACGACGCCAAAAATTCGTTCGTCGAAGGCCGTGACTTGCCGGATGATTTGTCCATTGGTATCAAGCAACCCACCGACCGACGTGCAAAGCATCAGCGCTTCGGCTCCGAAACCCACGGCAATCAGGGTAGCCAGTTCGTCGTTATCCGAAAATTTAAGTTCGCGGTTGCTTACAACGTCGTTTTCATTGGCAATCGGAATGATATCGTTGGCCCACAGTTCCTCGTAGGTTTGCTTGAGCTGTAAGAACTGGTCGCGGTTGGCAAAATGGTGGCGTTCGCAGAGGCTCTGGGCTATGGACACCCCATAGATCGAGAAAAAGCGCGAGTACTGATTGAGCAACAGCAAATTGCCGACAGCCGCAGCCGCTTTTCGTTGGCTGATCTCCCCCCGGTAATCGTGGATTAGCGCCTTGCCCGCTCCAACGGCACCGGACGAAACAAGAACTAGTTTATAGTGCGGATGTAGCCTTGCGACTTGCCGAGCAATGTCCACCATAACTGGCTCGTTGGGTTCGCCAGTTGGCTTGGTGATGGATGCCGTCCCAAATTTGAGTACAAGAACAGGTTTTGACATGTAAAGCCCCGCTTATCCGCGCTAATTTTACGGGATAGAGGGGCACAAAAATAGTAATTGCTACCTGATGTCAGCGGGAAAACTACTCCGTTATTGAATCACCCGCGTGGTTTTTAAACAGATGTTCCAGCGCCGGTTCGTTGAAACGGGCTTTCTTGCGTAGCGCGGATTTAAGCAGCTTCATGTAATCCGGTTTAGGAATCTCGATGGCACCGTACCGGCGAACATTGTCGTTAATGAACTGTGTGTCAAGGAGTTGAAACTTTTGTTGGCGCAGGGTTAGGATTAGGTAGTGAAACGCCACCTTCGAGGCATTACTAACCAGGTGAAACATGGATTCACCAAAAAATGCAGCCCCCAACGACACCCCATATAAGCCACCCACTAAACGGTTTTCAATATACGTTTCCACGCTGTGAGCCAGGCCCATCCGGTGCAGATCCGTATAAGCCCCAATAATTTCTTCTGAAATCCAGGTGCTGTCTGATTCCGAACGAGGTAATGAACAATAGCGCATAACCTGTTCAAAATCAGTGTTTATTCGGATCTCGAACTGGTTTTGGTTTATGACGGGTCGTAAGGAACGGGCGGGCTTGTAGGTGTCAATCGGAATGATGGCGCGTGGGTCGGGAGCGTACCAATACAGCGTACCGTCAGCGTCGGCCATCGGGAAAATACCGTGGATGTACCCATAAATCAGGTCGTCGGCGGACAGCTTGTTCATCAAACAAAAAGGTGCGTTCTGGGCAAATATAGAACAAATAGTCGATGAATCGGGAGAATAAAGCGTAACCATCTCTATCCGGCTGAGAAAGGCTGCAACTGGGCCAATTGTTGATATAACTCGAAAAAAACCGATATATTTCTGCCTTTTTTAAGTACATCTATCACACTGTATATGTTTTCTTTCTCGTTTAGGCATCGGCTGTGTCTACTGGCCGTATTTTGTACACTATGCCTAACTGCCTCCGTAGCGCAAAAAGCACAACCGGCAGGACCCGTTGTAAAATTCGGCGTAATCTATCCTGATCAGTTTACCAGCAGCACCGCCGATTCTACAGCTTCGGCTGTCATTCTTTATGATTACGGCGAGGTGACCTTTGACCGAAACGACAATGATTTATGGCTCGTGAGTCAGTATCACGTCAGAATCCACATTCGTAAGAAAGCTGCGTATGACCGGGCTACAATTCAACTGCCCGTTCGGATCGGTCATTTAGGTCAGCATGAGTCGGTTTCAGACTTTGAGGGGTATACCTACAATCTTGTGAACGGCAACGTATCCACTGATCGGCTGACCAAGGCTGGTCATTTCACCGAAAAAGCGTCGGATCAATTGATGATTGAGAAGTATACCTTGCCCAATGTTCATGAAGGATCGATCATTGATTACCGCTACACCGTCCGCACACCATTCAGCGTAGGCTACAACCCCCGTACGTGGCGGTTCCAGCAAGACGTACCCGTTAAGTGGAGCGAATACCGCATTACTATTCCGGATTACTTTTATTACAAAATGCTGCTGAGCGGTTATTTAAAAATGATCGTCAACGAGCAGACAAAGGGTAAGACTCACCTTTTGCCAGGTCAAGATGATGTACAGACTTCTGTGTACCGGTTTGCGATGAAAGATGTTCCCGCTTTTCGGGAAGAGGCTTACATGACGACGGAAGATGACTACATGGCCAAGATCGAATTTGAGCTGGCTAGTTATCAACTGCCTGACGTGACGGGCATACGCCGGAAAGATTTTTCGGTCGGCTGGGATGCTTTTGACAGAACGTTACTTAATGACGCCGATTTTGGCGGTAAGATCAAGCGTACCGGTTCTATGCGCGAAACGGCTAAAGCGTTACTCAGTCAGCAGGCCGATACCTTATCCCGGATAAAGTCAGCGTATGAGTTTATTCGCCAGAACATCAAATGGAACGACGAAGCTTCGTTATGGTCGACGGAGTCGACAAAGAAAATAATCGACAACAAAAAAGGAAATGCCGCCGATATCAACTTACTGTTGATCGCGCTGCTGCGGGAAATGGACATTGATGCCAATCCGGTTGTTCTCAGTACTCGTTCGCACGGGCGCATCAACGAAGCCTACGCTTTGATAAAAAAGTTTAACTACGTTGTTGCTCAGGTATCGGTTGGCGGGAAAGATATGCTGCTGGATGCCACCGATCCTTACGTAACGCTCGGAATGTTACCGGTTCGCTGTCTGAATGGAACAGGCCGACTTGTTCATCCGACAAAGCCGCGTTTTGTATCATTACTGCCTCTGGAACGGGATGTTGAAGTGTACACCGGTACGTTTACCCTTAATGACGATGGGGGAATAAGTGGTAAGTTCATTCATTCTCATGGTGGCTATAGCGCCTGGAACGCACGCAGGGAGTTTGCGGTAGAAGGGAAAAAGAAATTTCTCGAGACGATTCAAAAGCAACGACCAGCCTGGCAAATTGAGCAGGCTACGCTTCCGGATGGGGTTTCCAGTTCGGGAGCCTTCACGACGGACTACACGATAAGCATACCCGAAGCCTGTTCTCGGGCGGGCGATCATTTGTATTTCTACCCCATGCTGACCGAAGCGCACAGAATCAATCCGTTCAAAGAAACGGAGCGGCTTTATCCCGTTGATTTTGGTGTACCGATAGAAGAGAATTTTACGGCTACCTATACACTGCCGAAAGGATTCCGGGTGGAAGAAATGCCTAAACCAGTTTCTATGTCATTACCGGGCGACGGGGGCCGCTTTCTATATCATATTTCGGTCAATGCCGAAAACCAGCTTTTGGTTACCAGCCGCTTTGTATTACGCCGACCCCTGTACTATGCTGAGGAGTACGGGGCTTTACGCGAACTGTTCAGTCAGGTAGTAGCGAAACAGGCAGAGCAGGTGGTGTTGAAACGTGCAACCGTAGCGGAGACGCGCTGATCTGTCATGAAAAAAACTCTTTTGCTTATTCTGGTCATGAGTCGGATGGCTGCGGGGCAGTCTGAATACCAGGCAAGCACCTTGCCACCTGCGCTTAAGGAGAATGCACACGCGGTAATTCGTCGGCACGAAACCGTCTTTTCGGTTGAATCGGCGGGAGAAGCTACCCAGCGGATTCGTAGTGTCGTAACGGTGCTGGACGAACAAGGCGACGGCCATTCCAGAATGGTGGTGGGCTACGATAAATTGTCGAAAGTGGTCAATCTGGAAGGCGCTTTGTACGATGCAACCGGCAAGCTGATCAAAAAGCTGAAAAAACCAGATATTAATGATTACAGCACATACACCGATTATAATCTCTTCGACGATAACCGGGTTAAATCGGCTTCGTTTCCCAAGCAGCCTGCTTACCCATACACGGTTGAATTTGTTGTTGAGACGCTTGAGCGAAACCTGATGTTTTGTCCAACCTGGATGCCGCAGGATGATGAATACGTATCGGTTGAACAAGCCTCCTTTACGGTCAATATGCCGGCTGGACTTGCACTACGGTACAAAGAAATGAACATTGCTGCGCCGAGGAAAGAGGAGTCGTTGATCAATGGTGGTAAAGCGTACGTCTGGACGTTAACCAACTCGCCGGCGGTGGAACTGGAGCCGTTGTCTCCTCCGGCCAGGGAGCAACTACCCATTGTCTACACAGCACCCACTGATTTTGAGGTGCAGTCGTACAAAGGAACGATTACGAGCTGGAGCGATTTAGGACGGTTTTACTACAACCTTAACCAAGGCCGTGATCGCATTCCTGACGACCTGCGGCAGCGCGTAATAGACCTGACGAAAACTGAAACCACTACAGCCGGTAAGGTGCGAAAGGTGTATCAGTTTTTACAGGAGCAAACGCGTTACGTTAGCATTCAGTTGGGAATAGGAGGCTGGCAAACCATTGAAGCGGAGAAAGTCGCTGTTGGTAAATACGGCGATTGCAAAGCTCTGACCAACTATGCCCAGGCTCTGTTAAAAGCCGCGGGCGTAACCGCTTATCCGGCTCTGGCAAGGGCTGGCGACAAAGAGCCGGACCTCCAAGCAAACTTCCCCAGCTTTCAGTTTAATCACGTTATCTTGTGCGTGCCGAACGAGAAGGATACCCTTTTTCTGGAATGTACCAGCTCCCACGATCCGGCTGGCTACGTCGGTGATTTTACGGGCAATCGTCATGTGTTACTCGTTCTGCCGGAGGGGAGTCGGTTGGTCAAAACGCCAATGTATCGAGCAATGGACAATTGCCAGCAACGACGCGCGACGGTCACGGTCAACGAGGAGGGGGACGCAAGCGTCGATTTGGTGACGTGTTACACGGGTTTTCAGCAGGATGATCACGTAAATGCCATCCATAGTCTAAACCCCGAAGATCAGCGTAGCTGGCTGCTCAAACGCATTGCTATTCCTGCTTTTGAACTTGACTCGTTTTCATTCCGGAAACAAACGGGTGCCATTCCCTCGGTTACTGAACGGTTAGGATTGTCGATCCGCCGATGGGCAAACGCTAGTGGAACACGCTTGTTTCTGCCCCTCAACCTAATGTCGGCGCTTTCTCCTGCTACGCCGTTAACGCAGCCACGCCAGACCCCCGTCGAATTAGGGCCAGCTTATGATTTCGATGATAGCGATACCATCACCTACCAGTTACCCAGAGGATATAAGCCCGAATACCAGATCGAGCCATTGACCATTGAGTCAAAATTCGGGACTTACCAAGCGAAGTTGGTTATGGATGGCGAGCGGGTTGTTTATATCCGACGAATCACAATGCATCGGGGACGTTTTCCCGCGCCAGCTTATGCCGAGTGGGTCGATTTTCGCAAGAAAATAGCCAAAGCTGACCGGACGCAGCTCGTGTTTGTGAAACGGAGTTAAACCAAATCCTTTTCGCATTGTCGAATGTTACGTGTAAAAGATTTAACGAACAACCATGAAAAAAGGGATTATTGTCTTGCTGGCTGTGCTGCCGCTTTTGCTTAGCCGGTGTTCTGTTAACCAGCAACTTTCACAGGCAAAAGCCTTGGGCGATTGCCGATACACCATTGCTTCGGCTGACAGCGTATTTCTGGCTGGTACCGATATTCGCGAGTTCCGGAAACTCGAAGACCTCAATCCGGCCCGCTTTCCTCGGCTGGCGGCTGGGTTGCTGACGCGAAATGTGCCCCTCGATGCCCGGATCAACCTTGATATTACGAACCCAACGAATAAGCTGGCTGGAATCAACCAATTGGAGTACAAGGTAATCTTGGCCGGGCAGGAACTGTTCAACGGTTTTCTGAATCAACGGATCGAAGTTCAACCCGGTGGTGGCCGTACGCGCATTCCTGTGCGGCTGAATGCTAATGCCTATCAACTGCTGACCGATGCGAAAACCCGCGACGCTTTTACGCAACTCGTTCAAAACTTGTCGGGTTCGTCGGGTACGCAGCCATCGAAACTAACGATCAAGATCAAGCCTACGCTGGCGCTTGGCAACAAGGCCGTCAACTATCCAGGCTATATCACCATCGATCAGGAAGTGACAAATAAAATTTTGCTCGGCAATTAATCCAGTTGCTGCGCTGAACAACTGATGCCATTTCATATTCCAGTTCCTGCGCTGCCCATCAGTAGCATTTCGTACGCCCCGGCTTTTTTAGGCTGGGGCTTTTTTATTCTATGTTAAACGGATTAAAACTGTACGATCTGATGCGTCAACTTTTTTTTACCTTGATACTAGCGGCTGTCGCAACCAGCGGACAAGGGCAAAGCAACCGGATTCAACTAACACACCAAGAAGCGCAGAAACGGGTGGAAGTAACGGTTGATGGCAAACCCTTTACGGCGTATATCTACCCTGGACCTGCGGTGCTTAAAAAGCCCGTTCTCTATCCGATTCGGTCGGCGGGTGGCAACTTCATTACGCGTGGCTGGCCAATGGACCCGCGACCTGGCGAACGAATCGACCATCCGCACCATGTAGGTATGTGGTTTAATTACGGCGACGTAAACGGTCACGATTTCTGGAATAACTCTACGGCTGTCGGTCCCGAACATAAAGGGCCGTTTGGCACTATCGTGCACACCGGAGTAAAGTCCATGAAAAGCGGTAAGGACAAAGCCGAACTGGTGGTGACCGCCGACTGGCTTGATAAAGACAACAAAATAATGCTTCAGGAGACAACGACTTTCGAATTTCGGGGTACTGCCGACAGCCGTACCATTGATCGCATTACTACGTTGAAAGCTGCGGATAAAGATGTTCTTTTCAAGGATAACAAAGAAGGTATGATTGCGCTTCGACTGGCCCGGCAGCTCGAACAGCCGTCTACCAAACCCGAAGTCTTTACCGATGCGCAGGGAGTGGCCACCAAAGTACCTGTGCTCGATAACGCGGGTGTAACAGGAATGTACCATAGCAGCGAGGGTGTTGAAGGCGATGCTGTTTGGGGTACGCGCGGCAAATGGATGAACCTGACTGGCGTTGTGAACGAAGAACCCATCTCCGTCGTCTTGCTGGATCATCCGCAAAATGTTGGTTATCCAACGTACTGGCACGCCAGAGGATATGGTTTGTTTGCTGCTAACCCATTAGGGCCTGCCGTGTTTACGGATGGTAAAGCTCCGGCTATGAACTATACGCTACCCGCTGGCAAGTCGGTTACATTCCGGTATCGGTTGCTTGTCCAGTCTGGAAAAACATCAGACAAATTTATAAGCCAGCAGGTAGCCGGATTTGGTCGCTGAGCCTCACAGAGTTGCGGCTGAAGAATACATATGATATATTTGTTGATTAAGAGAACTCCAGATGCTATGTAGGACTGGTGTTTCTACTTCTATCCATATGTATTTTTCACCTTTATTGATCCGGCTCGGTATTGTACTTTGGCTGGTAACGCTGGAGAATGGTGTCGCTCAGGTCGTGTATACACCGCGTAACCCGCCTGTAACAGCATTCAACGGACTACAAACCATTCAGAACGACCGAATCAAGGTTGGCGTCGATTCTCGCTACGGAGGGGCCATTACCTACCTGTCGGTTGTCAATGGGCCAAACATGGTCAATAACTTCGATCTTGGCCGGCAGATTCAGATTGGCCTTTACAGCAACCCAAACCCTTACTCGGAGAATGGTATCCAACCCCGGCAGGATTGGGTTGGATTAGGCTGGAATCCGATTCAGGCCGGTGATATTTACGGCAACCCATCGAACGTTCTGGACTTTCAAAAGACCGACGAGCTGCTGTACGTAAAAACGCACCCACGCCATTTTCCGTTAAACAATGTACTAGGCGAATCGTATATCGAACACTGGATAAAGTTGGTTGGGAATGTGGTGAAAGTGCACGCAAAAGCAACGCTTTTTCGGTCCGACAAAACTCCGTATGAAGGGCGTCAGCAGGAGATGCCCTGTATTTATCTAAACGGGCACTACCACAACATTTACGCGTATACAGGCAATAACCCTTTCGCAAATGACGCGCTTACCAAAATTCGTCCGCCGGTGAGCTTCGGTGATATTTTCCCCACCGAACCCTGGATGGCGTCTATCGACGATAATGGTTTCGGTGTAGGACTTTATTCTGAAGATTCATATGATTGGAAAAAAGGTTATTTCGGGAGCGATCTGGCCGGTGATGAGTTCACGCAGGATGCATCCTATATTGCAAACACGCCTTTCATTATCCTCGATCACAACATTACGTACGAGTGGGATTACGAAATGGTCGTTGGTAGCCTGCCGGATATTCGAGCGTATATGTACGCAAAGCCGCGTCCAGCATCGGGACCCAACTACCGATTTGATACCTCGCGTCGGGGTTGGCATTACTTTAATGCTGTTGATACCGGATGGCCAATTCAAGGGTATCTAGACATCAAACTGACTAACAAGCAACGGGATCTGATTCAGTCTCCTGGCGTTTGCTGGAAGGGTAGCAACAATACTAAATTATACCTGAGAGCGGCTTTTCAAACGCAGCATAATTCGTTTCGTTTGTCGTGGAAGAATCCGGGACAATCGCACATAACGCGTGGCTCGGATCAGTATCTGGATTTCCCAATTAATAACGACGGCCAGTTTCATACCTATGAAATCGATTTGAGTAAGAAGCAGAACTGGCAGGAGTCCACTATTTCGCAGATCGAGTTTCGGCCACCCCCCGACGGACCCGACGTGAGCGGATGGGTAAAACTAGGATGGCTGGCTACCAGCGCTGATGGTCCCAAAAACAGTCCGGTTTCTGGTAACGTGCCGGTTGTGACCACGCCCGTAGCACTGGCTCCGGCTAGCCCGACAGCTTGTCCGCCAAAATGCGTACCGTTCGTCGTACAAAAAAGAGGTAAATAAAAAGGGCAGTCGTTTGACTGCCCTTTTTACATTAGTTCAAGTGAACCAGCGCAGACCGATAAACGCGCCCTTCGAGCGAGTCTAGCCATGTGCGGAGCGTATTATTCTCGTGGCTGGCCCGGTTGAGCTCAGCGTCGATTTGGCGAAGTAGAAAAAACAACTGGTGAACGTGTAGCCACTGCTGATGGAGTCGATTGGTATCCTCCGGCGTGCGTGCCTGCTGACGAGCTTCATGCGTTAGTTGGCGCAGGCTCATCTTCAGATGATAGCGTAGAATCATCAACCGGCTGGCCATCGGTAACTCGGTCGGGTTGCGCTCCATGTGCGATATACCTTTGGCAAGCACGTTATTACGCTGTTGGAGCTGATCGGAAACAATCATCCAAGCTTGCTCGGCCTGGAGGGCTTCATAAGAGACGGTTTTCATTGCGAGTAGTACATTACGGTTTATGAACAAATATACAGATTTGGCCGACTTTACAAGGGGTGTAATCTTATTTTTATAAAATTTTAATTTGTTAAACGGTACGTTAGCCAATGATTAGATAAGGAAAGTGCAATTTGGTTTAATGCCTCTTTGAAACTATTTATACGGACAGCCCTCTTTTGCAGACAGCGAGCTTGATAGGGGTAATGGTTGTATGTTAGTTATAAAATTCGCGCTGAGTACACCCGTAGGCTACTGGCTGCTGATACCTGCTGCGCGTTGAAGATAAGTAGGCACTTTACCAGAAAGGATTTATCTTCGCGCTGCTGCCGTAAACTCCATAAACTGCTTACTTAGACATGGATCCTATTTATAAAGCGTTGATTGTGTGTACTAATCACACCGATTACCCGACCAAATCGCATAAAACAGGGCTTTGGCTGAGTGAGGCTACGCATTTCTATGACGAGTTGGCGGATCGCAAGCTGCCCTACGACATTGCCAGTCCAAATGGGGGTCGAGTGCCGATTGATGAAAAAAGTATAGACCGGCGCGATACCATCAACGAAAAATGGTATAATGATCCCACTTTCCGACATAAACTCGAGCACTCGATCCGCTTAGACGAAGTGAATCCCGCTGATTACCAGATCGTGTACTTTACAGGGGGCCATGGTACGATGTGGGATTTTCCGGACAACCCAACCTTACAGGCCATAACCCGGCAGATCTACGAAAATGGTGGCTTTGTAGCGGCTGTTTGTCACGGAGTCAGTGGCCTGTTGAACGTCAGGCTCTCCGACGGAACGACATTGATTGATAACCGACAGGTGACTGGCTTCTCGAATATGGAAGAGAAGTTGGCGCGGCTCGATGATCAGGTTCCTTTTCTGCTGGAAGATGCCTTGCGCCAGAAGAATGCGCTGTACAGCAAAGGGATTCTTCCCTTCCTGCCGTATATTGAAGTGGATGAGCGCTTGGTAACGGGACAAAATCCGCTATCGGCCCGTAAGGTAGGCCGTAAGGTGATGGAGGAAATGTACGAGAAGTAGTACTGTAAATAGATTGAATAAGGAGTTGAATCAATGACCGTAGTGATCTGGCCAACTCCTTATCCTTCGGTCAGCTAAACAAAGACAGTAGGAAATACCTCGCGGAGCGGCTTCAATTCCATATCCTTCTCGGAAACGATTGGATTGCTAACCCCCCAGTTGATATTTAGATCAGGGTCATTCCAGATGACGCCTGCTTCGGAGGCTTTGTTGTACACGTTCGTACATTTGTAACTAAAGATGCTATCTTCCAGCGCGACGAAACCGTGGCCAAAGCCTTCCGGGATGTAAGCCATGTTAGCCAGCTTCGCGTCTAACAGAAACGTTTCGTACTGCCCGAACGTCGGTGAATCAGGTCGCAGATCGACGGCTACATCGAGCACTTGGCCGGTTATGACCCGCACCAGCTTTCCCTGAGCAAACGGATCGTTTTGCATGTGTAGGCCACGTAAAACTCCCTTTACCGAGAATGATTGGTTATCCTGCACAAACTCCATGGGCAAGCCCAGCGTTGCAAATAAAGTTTTGTTGTAGGACTCAAAAAAATAACCGCGTTCGTCTTCAAACACGCGAGGAATAAGTTCAATCAGGCCGCTAATAGAAGTTTCGCGAACTTGCATAGGAGATAGTAAAATGGTAAAAGTGCGCTTCTTGTCCTGCAAAGCTACAAAAGACAGACCGTAGTTTGTAACTTTGTGAGCAACCAATTTACTAAGTGGGTTTACTTCACGAGTATGACATACAAGGAATTAAGCGAACAAATTTTTAGAAAAAAATCCTATCTGTGCGTTGGTCTTGATACCGATCCCCACAAACTTCCTTCGCATCTGCTAAACGAAAAAGACCCCGTATTTGCGTTTAACCGGGCTATCATTGACGCTACGGCTGATCTGGCTGTGGCTTACAAACCGAATATTGCCTTTTACGAAGCGCAGGGCCCTCGTGGTTGGGAAAGCCTGCAACGAACGCTGGAATACATCCCTGCCGATTGTTTCACCATTGCCGATGCCAAACGTGGCGATATTGGAAACACATCTAGTCTGTACGCTCGTACCTTTTTCGATCCGGAAGCTGCTGGACTAAATTTTGATTCGGTTACGGTTGCGCCTTACATGGGAAATGACTCGGTTACCCCGTTTTTAGCCTATGAAGGCAAGTGGGTTATCTTGCTTGCGTTAACGTCTAATTCGGGTAGTGCCGATTTCCAGCGTCAGCCCGTGGGTGAGCAGGAATTGTTCGAGATCGTGATTCAAACCGCTCAGACTTGGGCGGGCCCCGATCGGTTGATGTTCGTTGTAGGAGCAACGCAGGCGGATGAATTAAGTCGCATCCGTGAACTGGCTCCGGACAATTTTTTGCTTGTTCCAGGCGTAGGCGCTCAGGGTGGTTCGCTGGCAGAGGTATCGCGTCGGGGCCTGACGACGGCGGGCGGGTTGCTGGTGAATGCATCTCGGAGCATCTTGTACGCATCAAGCGGAACCGATTTTGCCGAGCAGGCGCGGGCCGAAGCCCAACTGCTTCAGAAAGAGATGGCACAGTACCTGTCTGAATAACATGAAAAAAGGCGTTCAGCCTACATAGAGTATGCTAAACGCCTTTTCGCTCGCTGTTCAGGTTCGATTAGAACCAGCCAGCCCCAGGGATTCGGAACGGCCACGGAATCATAGCCAGTATCAGGAGCAGCCCAAGACCATAAAAAATAGCAATTAGCCGCTGTTTGGATGCCGCATTGGTAGCCCGTTTGGAACGTGAATAACCAATGGTAATGAGTATAATAGCGATCAGCATACCCGTGATATGCTCGACCGTATAAAAGCGATACAGTTTGTCGCTAATTTCGTTGAAATTCACTTTAGGGCTGATAAAATACAAAAGCAGGCCGATTACTAACTGAAGGTGAGCACTGATCAGCGTAAAGAGGTATAGCTTGCGGTTGCCGTCGGTGTAGTCGCTTTTCGCAAGCGCACTTAAGACGGACGCAACTAACAAAACAAGAGCAATCCAGCGTAAGCCGGAGTGGGCATGGAGTAAGCCGGTATACATACGAAATCAATTTTGGCGTAAAGAAACAACCAAAATGCCAACTTACAGTAGCGATTGGTTGTTTGATGACTATGATTCTTTACAACACTACCTATAGCGTGGCCAACGAAGTCGAGCATGACTGGCTCCATTGGATGAAAACCAGCCACATTCCGGCTATGCTGTCAACAGGTCTGCCCATCAGTCATAAGTTGCTCCGCCTGTTGACCGAAATCGATAACGGCGGTGTGACTTATTCCGTACAGCTTGACTTTAATGCCATGGAGGATTATTTCACCTACCAAAGTCTTCATGCCGACGAGATGCAACAGCAGATGCATGACCGCTTCGCCAATCAGTTTGTATCGTTCGATACCTTGCTGGAAGATGCGTAAAGAATAAAGCTTTACAGATTCTGCAAAAGGTGCTGCTCACACAGGATAGGCTGTTATCAGCTATCCTGTTTTTTTATTTTCTTGATCAGCTGTTCTGCTTCTTTGGGATCAGTCGTTGGAAAATCGACGGGTAATGACTCTAACAACTCGGTAATAACCGACGCTATAATCAACTGCTGATTGGGCCGATCGTCGCTGGGTATGACATACCACGGATTTTGCCGGGTTGCGGTTGCATTAATCGTGTCCTCGTAAGCCTGTAAATAGTCGGGCCAGAATTCGCGCTCTTCGAGGTCGCTTTCGCTTAATTTCCACTGCTTCTGAGTGTCTTCCAGGCGGGCAATAAGTCGCTTGCCTTGTTCTTCCTTATCAACATTCAGATAGAACTTTACAATCGGGAAGCCGTTTCTGAAAAGGTAGTCCTCAAAATGCACGATGTCGCCAAAGCGTTGTTTCCAAAGCACTTTTTCATCCTTTGGTAATAAACCAGTTGGAATCATTTGCTGGCTCAAACGGTCGGGATGCACCCGTAAAGCGAGCACCTCCTCATAATACGACCGGTTAAAAACACCAATCTGACCCCGTTCGGGAAGCTCCTGCCAAAACCGCCATAAAAAGTCATGACTCAGGTCTTCTTTGGCTGGCTTCTTGAAAGGAGCTATCTGAAAGCGGGAGGGATTAACGCCTTTGAAAATGCGCCGAATGCTACTGTCTTTTCCGGCAGCGTCCATTGCCTGAAGCACAACCAATAATCCGTAATGGCCATCGGCGTGCATTCGGTTCTGGGCCTGATCCATACGAGCGGCCAAATCGTCCAGCTGCCGGGCGTGATCTACTTCGTCGGTATAAAAATTGGTAATCTGAGTTGGATTGTCAGCAATTAGGAATTTCTTTTTGCCATCAAACCGGAACTGGCTGGTTTTTAAGTTTTTCATGAACGATATACGACCGACAAGCCACAAGTAAAGGTGATTCGGCTGCGGACAGCTGAACAGAAGTCGTTGACGTAGGCTATGCGCCACAAAGATTCTAGTCCGACCCGAGCCGTTTGTAAAGGACCTGCCTGCCAACTTAAGTGATTAAAGCAGGAGTACTTTACAGATAACTCCTGAAAGCAGGAATCGTTGTAAGTTGTTTTTAGAAGGTAGGGTGTGTTGTCGCCTATTCTTATCAACAGATTGCCGGCTATCGGCAGAACCCTGTAGAGGGGCAAGAAAAGTGATAACCTTTACATTGACTCTCAAGCGTGGTGAAAGCGTATCGGAGAAGAAATAAATGATGCGCTGGATTTTGAACTCGCCAGCGCATCATCATGCAGAATAAGCGGAGTACTTAATGGACTTAACCTTTTGTCGTAAGTGTGGATAGAAGTAGAAAGTTGCGTCAGTTGGATTAGTGCACAACAGAACTTCGACTGCGAAAAAGCGATTATTTCTGAAAACTACGATAGCAAATTTCCCAACTGCCTGCTATTTCCTACGAAAGCGACTTTTTTACGAACGAGCTTATCATGCTTGTGCCTTTCCTTTGGCTATTTATCCTTGTAGTCAGGCAATTATCGTCGTGCCCACACCCTCAATCTCCCGTTTTATCGTATTATTACAGTGCGCAAATCGTTTTCTTAACAGGCTCTCTTGTCTGTTAGCTGGCAGAATGGATCAACTAGTACGCAGATTGTTATTTCTTGGAATGGCCCTTACAGGATTACTGTCGTACTCCACTTCTGCACAACGCCCGCTAGTGGGTAAGTACTTGTACGAGAAATTGGCGAAAACCCAGCAGGAATATAGGGAAGCGATAGCCACCGGCGATTCGATGGAAGTCGCCGAGAAGTGCTATTTACTAGGCAAACGCCATAGTGCAGTGGGCGATTATGTGACAGCGCAGGCTTGGTTCATTCGATCATTGCGCATCAGAGAACCGCTTGGGCCTTCCGAGAACATTGGTAAGGTGCATCTGCGAATGGCAGAAAACCATATCGTTCAGAGGCAGCACGGGCAGGCGATGACTCATGCTCGTCAGGCAATAGCCAACTTCCGCCACGTTCGTTCACAACACGGCGAAATGGGGGCTTTCATTGTGCTGGCTGGCGTTCACGACCTGGGTTGGCGAATGAATCGAGAAAAAGCGGGATCGATACCGGAAGCTTCGTTAGACAGCGCCCTATTTTTTTTTCGGAAAGCAGAACGATTAGCCATCGCCCTCAAAAAAGCACCAGATATTGCCAATGTCTACCTATGCATGGGTAAAACGTTGGCGTTGCGAAATGGTAATCTGGCTCTTCCATACCTAAAAAAAGCCTATGCAATTAATTTGGAGCAGAAGACCCCCTACAGCATCATTAATAGTTTACAGGAGTTGGCCAGTTGTTACTTGGCCATTGATCAACCGCTCACCGCCAAAAAATGGCTGGATCAGGCGGCTTACGTGCGTGATACGGCCAGGCACGGGGACTACTGGCAGAATGGGCTTCTGGAAGAAATCTATACAAAACTTTATCAGCAAACCGGTCAGTGGAAGCTGGCTTTCGAACATCAGCAAAAGCATAATCAGCTGCGTATGGAAGCGCTGAACGCTGACCGGGAGGGGGCAATAGCACAAGCCGAAATGCGCTATGAAAGCGAAAAAAAAGGAGTGCAGCTCAATGCACAAAAGCGGATGACCTGGATGACGACGGTACTTTTTGGTATAACGGCTATCGGGTGTCTTGTTTTTTACTGGCTATTCCGAAAATACCGTCGGCTTAGTGAGCACAATGCCAAACTAGTAAAAGAGCAGAACCACCGGGTCAAAAACAATCTTCAGTCCATCACGAGTCTGCTTGGGCTACAATATAATCGGCTGACCGATCCAGCTGCCAGAGAAGCCGTTGAGGAAAGCCTTTTGCGTGTGGAAGCGATGGCGCTGGTGCACCAGCGTCTGTATGATGGAGAACGGCTGGTTGAAGTGGATCTTAGGGAATATATTCCTGAGTTAGTCAGTGGCGTGTTGCGCAGCTTCAATTTTAACCATGTTCAGCCCAAGTATACCCTGAGTCCAATATGGCTGGATGCCGACCGAGCCATTAGTGTTGGTTTACTACTGAATGAGCTGGTGACTAACTCGTGTAAGTACGCATTTCCAGATCACCCAAACCCCGCTTTAGCAATAAGCTGTCAGGAAGTAAATGGAAAGCTCAACGTTCTGTTTGTAGACAATGGGCCTGGGTTTACGCCCAAACCGAAAGCAAATTCGTTTGGCATGAAGCTGATGGATATGATTACCCAGAAACTAAAAGGGAAAAGCTATTTCAACATGGACAACGGTTGTTCGTTTACACTGTCGTTCGACTTATCAACGCTGGTTACCCTCCAATAGCCCACTCTCTATTGTTGCACATATACACTACTGATGGAAACGCCTTTACGAATTTTAATTGTTGAAGATGACTTGTTTATGGCCACCGATATGGAAGAGAGCCTAAGTAAGTCAGGCTACATCATCTGCGGGAAGGCAACCAGCTATGAGGATGCGATCAGAAGTATGGAACAAAGCCAGCCCGACATCGTGCTGATGGATATCATGCTAAACGGACCGATTGATGGCATTACAACGGTAAAAGAGCTAATGCGCATCAAGTGGGTGCCTGTCATTTACATAACCGGAAATTCGGAAGCGGAGACGTTTAAGCGGGCAAAAGGAACGTTTCCGGCTGCTTTTTTACATAAACCGGTTCGTGTCCGCGAGTTAGCCGCTCAAATTGATCTAGCCATGCATAATTTTTACGCAGGAAATATTGCGGGTTCACCTGAATTGCCCGATCACACGTTTCTACCTACGGGTAGTGGTTATATTCGGGTTATTAAGACCGAGATTCTCTTTGTAAAAGCGGATCGTGGCAACAGTGAACTGTTTTTAACGCCAGCGGGCTTTCATCGAATTTATCCTACCAGGACGTACCATGCCATCAATATATCATTAAACCTGGGTAGACTCTTACCCTACCTGTCCGCCGGGTTTTATCAATTGTCGCGTTCGCTGGTTATCAATCTTGCTTACATAGACCGGATTGAGTCGAATCAGCTCTATATCGGTTCGCACGAAATTGCCATTCCCGATGGAGCCCGAAAGCCTCTGATCAATTACTTACAAGTTGTCAGGACGCGTTAGTATTCATTTTTTACCCACTCAAATCAGCGCTGCGGTTTAGGTAGAAGTAACCAACTTATAGGCTACAAGAAAAAAGCCCGGCTTCAAATTGAGTCGGGCTTTCTACTTCTATCCACACCAAAACAAGCAGTTCAGAAGAACAAAGCTCGTTTTTCAGCGCAAAGCTATCATTTGTTACTTAGTATCAAATATTTACTGGTACTAACACTACTATAAGGCTACTTTATAGTTAGTGAAATATGACTACATAAGCTGTGGCGTATCTATAGCGTTAGGAGGACATGATGGTATAGCTGGACAAGCAGCAGATTTAAACTTTATTTCGATTCTATTATGTAGAATTGCTTAGCAGTCAGTAAATCGGATAACACAACCAGCGATCGTAGCGTTATTCGTAGAAATTAAAGCTATAAAAGTTAAGGGCAGGTTATCAATATGAAATCTGTTGATAATCTCCGGTGGCTATATCGGTTTACCGCTACTATACACTTTGCCATGAAAAACAAATTACCTATGTATCTCTATGTCGTCATTGGTCTGATCCTGTTGGCGCTTGGGGTGGCCTATTATGTAGGGGGGATTCGGTTGTAGAAGAAAAGCATTCCCCTGTAGTTGTCTTTATTTCATTGCATTGTTTGCACAACCCCTACACATTCGCTTATTTTGCACTCCCATTAGGAAACAGCTGACGCTACGAGCTTGTAACGCTTATCCAATACAAGCCAGAATACGGATAAGATCAGCGGCTGTCAAAACACAAACAGAGAGGTGTCCGAGTGGTTGGCCGCAAGCAAATAGCCCTAAAGGTACTGATTCTAAGATAGTTCCGCTTAATCTGAGACACGTTGAGAGACAAATGGTTAAGCCCTATAAAAAAGCTCAGCTTTTCAATGCCAAAGGGGATCTAAGCGCCCGTTGGTTTGTCTACTTCAGCTATCAACATCCTGCTACCGGAAAGTTCGAACGCATCAAGGTTTACAAGGATATCAACACCTTTAAAACCAAAGCCGAGCGCAACGAACATGCATCGCTACTCATACAGGGTATCAATCAAGCATTAGACGCCGGCTACAATCCATTCCTAAAAACGAATGAGCAGCGCTTCGGCGATGTGCATACGCTCGCGCAAGCGATACCTGCTTACCTCGCCGTTAAGGAGTCGCTACGGGACAAGACTGTTACGGGCTACCGATCAATATTGAACCTCTTCCTGACCTGGGCTACTAGCCGAGGTTTGCACACCTACGAGTTAAAACACCTCAAGCGAAAGGATATTCAGGAATACTTTACCAACGCACTGAAAACGCGCAACCTCGCTGCCACTACGCATAACACCGAACTAACGACGATCCGAGGGTTCTTTACCTTCTGGCAGGATGAAGGCTTGGTCGTTGCGAATCCGGCCAAAGGCATCAAGCGCCTGAAAGAAGAAATTAGCAACCATTCGATCTATAGCGATGGTCAAATTGACGTAATCACCACTTACCTTAAAGAATCCGACACCCCTCGCGCAACCCAGCTGCTACACTACATTCGTTTTTTGTACTATGCATGCATCCGGCCGAAGGAACTGCGGATGTTGCAGGTAAAAGATATGCGGCTTGATACCGGCACGATCCTGATACCGTCAAGCGTTTCAAAAAGCGGTCGAGCTGAGCCCGTGGATATATCGCCGGGTTTGATGGATGTGATTAAGGAAATGAAGTTGAAGAGCGTTGATCCGGAATGGTACGTGTTCGGTAACCAAGGAAAGGGAGTGCCCGGTAATTACAGCGATCCGAAGCCAGGACCAAAGCCGGTTGGCATCAATTACTTTACTGACTACTACCGTGAGGTACTGAAAGCGTTAGGATTCAGCGACGACCATACGTTGTACGCTTGGAAGCATACCCGCAATGTTCACTTGTATATGCAGGATAAGGACCTGCTCAGACTCATGCGGCATAATCGACACACAGACCCGAAGGTAACTATGCGATACCTTCGGTCGTTGGGTTTACTGCTGGATAGTCGATTGGATGACGAACGGAGAATCTAAATCAATGATATAATTTATGAAATAATATGAATAGTTGGATTATATGTAATAGTATCTTCTTACAGTATGAGGATATGTATCCTTTATCTATTGGAGAATTTAGTTTTACTTCCGCTGAAAATGAAGCAGAGGTCGATGCTCTTTTTCAAAGCAACAGAGTAATTGAAAGTTACGGAAGAACTTATAAAAAATCCTTAATCAATGAATGGTTCTTTTATAAAACTTTAATATTCGACCCAGTCGAAAAATTACCTTTCAAAGTTCAAGAAGAAAAAGCCTTTTTATCTGATTTGCTTTTTCACTTGTGGTTTGCGAAAGATTGTTGTTGTGGAATTACATTTACCACTTCCCATTCATTTGAGCATGACATGGTAACAAGAATTTATCCTCCAAATGCTTTCTGTAAGGCTGATTTAAGTTCTTCAACTGAAGTATTCAGTTTAGTGGAGATACAATTTGCCTATGATATACTTCTTAAGCTGGTGCCTAATAGAAGCGTTTTTAGTGATGATGATCGTGACATAAAATATCATGATTCACAGAAAGGAATATCAATGATTTCTCAAACTACTAACTACAATAAGTATAATAGAATGGAGCGAGCAATGATGTTCCTTAACAGTGCTAGAGTTAGCTCTTCATTGCCTGAAAAAATTTCATTTTATGTTTTATTGCTAGAATGCTTATTTTCTGCGGGTGATACAACTGAATTGAAGCATAGATTAGGAGAAAGAATTGCATTGTACTTTGGAAATAATCATGATGAACGAATTAGATTATATAATGAATTCTCTGAATATTATAACATCAGGTCAAAGTATATTCACGGACAATCTATCGAAGGGTATGATGGCAAAAAAATGGTCAAACTTTACGAAGCTTCTATAGGTGTTGACTCTTTAGTTAGGCGTATTTTAATTAAAATAATAACAAATGACGCCGATAAATTCTTACTACCATCAAAAGGATTAAGAGACTGGTTTAACTCAATGCTGTTCAAGTAATATAACATTACCTATTTCTGACAATGTCATTGACCAGTCGAACCGCATCTAACTGGACTTTATATTATCAATGGCTTTACAGACTATAGCAACCATCGTTTCGGCTTGGCCTTTCGGGATTCTTTTCAACCTTAACCATTGCGCGGGACAATGCATCCATGAATGTATTAACACTTAGGTTCGTTTAAAATGAGGAAGCAAACGGTCTTCCTACTATCGCCGAATTGACTACATTGGAGGTCTAATCTTGACCCAGACTTACTATGGCAACTCTACCCGGTACAGACATTGAACTTGGCAAATGGTATCCCGCCACTCAGACCCCACCTGACCTCTACGTTGAAGCACTGATCAATAAATACGCAATGATTCTGAACATAGTCGGGTTCGGCCCTCGGCCCGGCTTCTATATGCATCAGGATGGCAAGTTCTATTGGCACTGCGAGCGTTATGACGACTTCGATGACGAGCGGATGCCTGGCTGGAGCCGTTCGCAGGAAATCAACAACAACCTGGATTGGGTGACTGATGAGGCCAAGTCGGTAAACGCCTGGATCATTATTCCCGATGCGCCGGAGGACTTTCCCAGTGTACAGGATGATGCGGTGAACTCGTATGTGGGCACTCTGCCGACAGATGATGAGGAGGACGAAAACGACGAGGAGGACACCGATGAAGACGAGGACGATATTGACGACGGTTTCATAACCAACCCGGCAGACGGGCGTCCTTTACACCCGATCAATCCAAGCCTAAACTGATTGGCCGGCTGAGGTAAAGGCAGTGATAACGCAGTGAAAATCGAAGCGTCTAATGGAAACAGCGTAGAGGGTAAGAAACGCCCTTTGCGCTGTTTCTATGATTAATGCCCGGTCGTTTCGCGCGCGCCAGCTTTCTTTGTATCTTCAGGACTTCATTCCTTCTATCCACGATGGGTTTTAAAACGGCTAATCAAGCCTGGCGACTACGCCACACCAACGGACGTACTGCCCGCTTTGCCACTCCGCAGGCGCTATGGGAGGCTGCTACCGATTACTTTCAATGGGTAGATAACAACCCCTGGATGAAGACCGAGCAGCGCATAAGACCTACTACTTCGCCACAGGGCGAACAAACCTGTCTGATTGACTTACCCCTTATTCGGCCTTACACCCTCTCGGGCCTGTGTGCTTACTAGGGAGTGGTCAAGGTTATTGGCGTAAGTTCAAAGAATCTAAACGCGATGATGAGGCTTTTCAATGGGCAATCGCCCGCATTGAGGATGTGATCTACTCTCACAAGTTTGAAGGAGCCGTACTAGGCTACTTTAATGCCAACATCATCATGCGGGAGCTAGGCTTACATAATAAACAGCGTCGGAGTGATCAAATACAACAGCAACAGCGTGTGCTGGTTCGTCGAGAGCAGTCTAACGGAGGTATCGTCTTAGAGACCGAATACCCGCCGTTCATAAACCCCATTTCGTCAACAAACTAAGTTATTGCACACCGCCACACGCGTGCGCCCGTGCGAGGCTTACTACCTGCCCACACCAACAATCATGAAAAAAGGCACTCAACACATTTCCTCTTCCCGACTCCGTACGGCGGAATCTATGCAGGGTAAACGCAACGCAGTCGGCAACAAGGGAGGCCGGCCGGGAGGCTATAAGCCCGAATACGCCAAACAGGTTCACAACATCTGTCTGCTAGGCGCTATCGATAGCGAGATTGCTTTCTTCTTTGATATCAGTGTTCGTACGCTCAACTACTGGAAGAAACGCTATCCTGACTTCCGAGAAGCCATGTGGCGGGGTAAGATCATTGCTGACGCTGAGGTAGCCGAAGCCTTGTTCCGCTTAGCGTGTGGCTACACCTACACCGAAACCCAGGTATGGCTACTCAAAGACGCCAACGGGGAGCGGGTGATCAGGCACATTGAAGTGGAAAAGCACTTACCGCCTAATGTCAGAGCGTGTCAGTTCTGGCTCACCAACCGCCAACCCCACAAGTGGAGCTTTAAGCCGACGCCACCCGTGGCCCGAGCGCAAAACGTGCTGATCCGTCGTGAGGAGGTGAGCGGGGAGATCGTTGTCGAAACCCGACCGGACAACGAAGGGCAGTGGCTTGATGAGTTGGAGCAGTATGTAGCACAGCGGGCCAGTCAGGAGCAATCGACCTCTGCTTAGGGGGCTTGGTAGTTAGTGCTATGCGAAAGCGTTTCATTTAAGGCGCTTTCTGTGATCAGATGAGGTAGAGTGTGTTTTGCTGTAGATCGTCGCGTGACAGAGCTAATTTTACGATTCTGTGCCTATATACTGCTATAATTCGTGACTCTGTGGGGACAAAGGAATAATTCGAGCGTATCACTTTCGCATATTTACGGAAGTTCAAGCCTGTTTCCCCTATTCGGTAGAGCAAACAGCTATCGCAAATATGCACAGGTTACCGAGCGCTTGTGGAGTTGTTTGGATGATTAATCGCAGGGCAATCGTAAGGCTTCCGTAAATATGCGATAGCTAATTCCATATCGGTTACTTACTATGTAGTTACTTAGATCCTTCAAGCGTAGCGTGTTGCAAGAATAGAGCGTTTTAAGATAATATGTAATCCAAGAATACAAACCATGCCACTCTTGTAACCCATCAAACCAAACAAAAAGTATGGACCTGCTCGGGACCATATTAATAGTGTACGCTTACCCGAACCAAACAATCTTTAGGCTGCTATAAACTAAACTATTTCGCTTGACGATCCATAATCGAACGCGAGGTTTTGCGCCTTCATTCTACCGCCTTGTTGAACGTTGGATGACTGACCCGCTCCCCCTTGGCAACCCCAGACACCGATACGGGTAGAGTTGCCGAAGACGATTTGATAATCGTTTTTACCTCCGCCATATTCACCACTGGCAAGAACTTGGAGAACAGCAAGAATAGGGTGAAAAACAGACCAAACGAGAAGATAAAGTCGCTAATGTCAAATAAGGTGGGGTGAAACATGACCCAACTGGAGGGTAAATAGTCCCGGTGCAGGGAGGTAACCATAATCACAAACCGCTCGAACCACATCCCAATATTGACCACCACTGATAAAACAAACGTCCAGACCACACTCCGACGAACGGAGCGGAACCAGAACAGCTGGGGGGTAATCACGTTACACGTCATCATCGCCCAGTACGCCCACCAATAAGGACCTGTGGCCCGGTTGATGAACACATAGCTTTCAAACTCGACCCCTGAATACCAGGCAATGAAAAACTCGGTTAAGTAAGCTACCCCAACAATCGAGCCGGTCAGGGTAATCACTTTGTTCATTGACTCAATGTGCTCTAAGGTAATGTAGTCTTCCAGTTTATAGACCACCCGGATGATTAATACCAAATTCTGCACCATGGCAAAGCCCGAGAAAATCGCTCCTGCTACGAAGTAAGGCGGGAAGATGGTCGTATGCCAGCCTGGAATCACCGAGGTTGCAAAATCCATGCTGACAATCGTATGCACCGATAACACCAGGGGCGTGGAAAGACCCGCCAGAATTAGACTCATATACTCATACCGGGCCCACGTCTTAGCCGACCCATTCCAGCCTAAAGAGAAGGCCCCATAGATGTAGCGGGAGACCTTGCTGCGGGCCCGGTCCCGAATCGTGGCCAGATCGGGTAAAAGACCCATGTACCAGAAGACCAGCGAGACGGTAAAGTAGGTACTGATGGCGAAGACGTCCCAGACCAGGGCCGATTTGAAGTTGACCCATAGTGAGCCAAAGGTATTGGGCAGAGGTAGTGCCCAGTAGGCCAACCAGGGCCGACCCATGTGCATCAGGATAAACATAGCGGCACACATAACGGCGAAAATCGTCATCGCTTCGGCGGCCCGGTTGACGGCCGTCCGCCATTTTTGGCGGAACAATAGCAAGATAGCGGAAATCAGCGTACCGGCGTGGCCGATACCGACCCACCAGACAAAGTTGGTGATATCCCAGGCCCAGCCCACGGTTTTGTTCAAGCCCCATACCCCCAGGCCTTCCCACCAGGTCCAAAACACACAGGCGGTCCCGTAGAGCAGCACGATCAGGGCGACTGTAAAGGCGATCTTCCACTCCCGGGTGGGGCGTCCTTCCACCTGTTTGCTGATATCTTCGGTCACATCGGCATAGGTCTTGCCCCCGGTGACGAGAGGTGGTCTTACGGATGAAATTACATGGGACATAGGTTATTTTGACGCTTTTGACCGATCTACCTGAAAAGCCACTGATACGCAGGTAGATCAGCTGAGGTTAATGAATTAACTTATGAATAAGAATAGGGTATACTATGCCCCTTTAGGGTTGATTGATCAGGCTGGATAACCCCTAGCACCTACCTGCATTAGGCAGCTAACTAGCCAGATCGAGCGTTTCTAAAAATTGTAAGATTCGCTGTTTTTGCTCATTGGTCAGCGCGTAAAAGCCCAGTACATGAGCGGCCAAGATGGAATCGGCCACCAAAAATAGGATCAACTGAGCCGGTGAACAGTCCTTAGGATCGGGCAGTACGTTTTCCTGATACCACTGGCTGAACATCGCCCGATAATGCTCTTGATTCAGCGCTGCTTGCATCATTACCTTTAGCGATCGCTTTTGTTGGGGGCTCGGATTTTCGTTGATGACTGTTCTTAAAAACGCTAGTACGGGGGTGCTGCTAATAGCCAGTTGTTGTTGAAAAGCTTGGTTAAACTGTTGCAAGCGGTCACTAAACAAGGAGTCTATTAACATTTGTTTTTTGGGAAAATGGTGTACCAGTCCCCCCTTGGTAAGACGGGCTTTTTTGGCCACAGCCTCTAAGCTCATATTGTCGATACCTTTCTGACTGGCAATCTCCAGGGCCGCATCCAGAATGAGTTGCCGGTTTTGGAGGGGCTCTTTTTTGCGTTTATAGTTATTTATAGTTTTCACGACGTGAAGATACCATACGGTCGGTTTCTTTACAAATTCTGAGCAGTTAATTTTTAATTGCTCAGAACGCCCGTTTTTCGAAGACACTCATCGAATGCGATAGAAAGCAACCTTCGGGTTTAGCGGCTATTCTCAAATTGCCATCTCACCAATCAATGCCTCACGTTCAGCCAATCCGTTGAGTTTATGAGCCATGACCTGCCTTCACAAACATTTGCTGCCAGGGCGTGTGATTGGGCTGTTTGTAGTTCGGCTTATTCGTTCTAGTAGGTCTAACAAACCAGCTCGAACTGTTGCTGAAAGATGCGGTCAGGGACGGCGGTGAACTGCCCTTTATCCAAACAGCGTACCCATGAACCAGGCATCACGAAGATAGAAACGGACTGCCCTTTACGATCGGTAGCAAACAAGGCTTTGCCGGTTGGCTCGAATGTAGCCTGTGAGCCTCCGCAGTGGACTAGAAACGTGTTGAGTGCTAGTTGATCGGTACTGCTCCGGTAGAAAAAGCAAGGCTGAGCCTGTTTAGGCTGACAGATAAGCATGAAGGTTTATAGAAGTTACGGTAGGTACGGCTAGTCGCTAAGGACCAAACGGACTTAAAAATACGCATCCAAGCGCTGGAAAGCTATAACAGAAGCGTCTTTTGTCTAGTCTTCGCTTGACCTTTCTATCAAGTAGCTGTACAGTGGCTGTTCATTTCTGAACCACTACTGTACAGCTACATTGTAGCGAAAAGATTCAGTACTCAAATGGTAATAATGACAAGGCCCGAATCAGTGAAGATCCGGGCCTTGTTAGTTGAGGGTGTGTGTAGAAAAGTTAAGGTCGCAATAGCTTGATCTGCTGGCGCTGGGTAGCCGTGTTCACATCCAAGAGAAGAATGCCTTGTGCACTCCCCAAGGGTAGACTCACTCGTTCGACCGAACCAGCCTCTTTAATGCTCTGGCCATGGAGCGTCTTGCCTTGTAGATCGACCAACTTCAGTTGTACGGTTTGACCATTTACCCCGCTAATCTCTACTTCAGCCGACTGACCCACTACGGGGTTGCCCAACACCTTCACCGATAACGACTCGGCCCGTTCATCAAAACCCACCCGGTATGGTGCACCCGGTGGAGGAGTGCCAAAGATGAGCCGGTTATTGAGCAGCACCGTGATGCGATTGTTCAGCCCCAGACCGCTGTAGTTAGGCGCATAGGAGTAGTCGTTACTTTGATCAAAAAGCCCGTTGTCTGATCGCACAATCCGTAGATCGATGGCCCCCAAGCTACTGCCTGGATTGAGCGTCAGGGGGCCACCGGTAAAGCGCAACTCAACGTAGCTGTCAGCTCCGCCGACTGGTGCTGGTAATTTAATTATCCGAGCCCCTACGTTAGCCGCCCCGATGTCAGCGTAATCGACATACACGTTCGCTGGTTGGTTGTTGTCGGAGGTAAAGTAGTAGCGTAGTCGGAAATCAGGGACCGATAGAGCTACGTTCCCTGTGTTGCGGAGTTCCAGCCGGGGCTGCACCTGATAGGTAGTGATTCCCTCCTTGGGTGCTGAATAGACCTGCACCGCCGTCTGCGAGTTGACAGAAGTAGGCTCCTGACCATAGAAGATAGTGCCGTTCTGATAGGCGGTGACGCGGGGGTTGAGCGTATAGCTGCCGTTGGTGCTGTAGGAGTAGTCGTCGCCCTGGAAGAAGTTACTGTAGTCCTGCTTACTGGCCTGTACTTCCAGCGGTCCCGAATCCCCGTTTGGTGCCAGACTACCCGCCCCGGCGCTGAAGCTATACTCGATGTAGCCCATGGCCCCCTGACGCGGAGTCGCCAGTGGTACGTAGCGTAGGTTGAGGTTATTTTGCCCAATGGCTACAAAGTTCTTCTGGAAGATCAGACCTACATTATCCTCAGTCGTCAGCCAATAGCGCAAGGTGACGTTAGCGTAGGGGATGGGGGTCGTACCCGCATTTTGCAGCAGCAGATAGGGCTTGAGCGTGTTAGTGTTCAAGAGCCCGTTATCCGGATCGCGCGAGAGCACTTTGAGCGTGGGCGCAACGACCGTGACCGTGGCGGTACCGATGGAACTGGCACAACCGTTCTGATTGCTGGTACAGGTAGCCGTAAAGCTCTGCGTACCCAGATTAGCCGTTGAGACCGCCAACGTGGTGCTGGTGCCTCCGTTCCAGTTGATGGTACCGTCCTGGCAACCCGAAACACCCAAAATTACATTGCCCGTATTCTGTGAAATAGTCAGACTCGATACACCAGCGGGATAAGGCCCGCCCGACTGGGTAGCAATGACGGGAGCCGCTGGCGCGATGGTGTTACTGGTAACGTTCGTTGTGGCCGTGGCCGAGCAGCCACCGGGCACGGTTACTGTGACGCTATAGGGACCCGAGTTGGTCACCGTAGCCGTAGCGCTACTGGTTGAGCTGGCGACCGCTCCCGGACTATAGGTGTAGGTAGCACCGGTCGGTCCACCCGTTGTGGTTAGGGTAACGATGGTCTTGGCGCAGGTCAGGGGGCCATCGTTCGTGAGGCTGGCGGAGAAAGGAGAGCAAGGGGGAGCTTGATAGGTAATCGTTACCAAGCCATTGCCAGAATTACCTTCTGTTGCGCCACTGCGGGCAAACAACCGCTCCCCGGCCGTGAATGACCCACCCCCACCGCCGTTCGAATCACCACCCCCACCGCCACCTGAATAGCCGCCACCACCGCCGGTATAGTCGTCAAAGGACCCACCGCCCCCCCCAAAACCACCGCTACTGGAATTACTACCTCCCTGCCCGCCGTTAATGAATGATCGCCCTCCAGCGTTAGGATATGCGACAGATCCTCCACCGTTTCCAATGAAACCGCCACCGCCACCACCAGTAAGCCGGGAGGAATTTCTGGCAGCGTCACCACCAAGTCCCCCCGTTCCTCCGGACACTGAACCCGAGCCCCCATCGGAGCCTGTTTGTCCGTGCTTGGCTCCTACCTCCGAAGGATACCGAGAAGCTCCCCCTCCTCCTCCAGCGATGACTAAGGGAGTGGCCAATGTACTGCTGCTGGGTGATGCTACTACAAACGAGCCCCCACCGCCAGCTGAGCGTCCGCCAATACTCTGACCCACCAGAATACTTAAGGATTGACCTGGGGTGACGTCCACCCGGGCAGCCACGATCGCTCCTTTGCCTGCAGTAACTACTCGATTAATTACGTCACCACCCGCCGCACCTCTAGCTTCAATGGTCAGCGAAGTCACGCCGGTAGGCACCTGCCAAGTTTCAATCTGGCCGGTGTAGGAAAAGCTCTGGGTAGTGGTCACCGAGCCGGAGTTCTGAGCCTGAACGCTCATGGCTACACTGCCGCCTAGTAGCAGTGTTAGTCCCCATTGCCAGCGAGCCGTTAGTCGCCGGGCTTTAGTAGTAAATTGTGTTTTCATACGCGTTAGTGCAGGGGGTTAGTGATCCTGCTCGCCAAAAAATAATTGGTAAAATGTAAGGATATACAACCGCCTGATGCGGGTCAGCACCCGCTTGCGTTGCGAGGCAAAAGTAGACCAGAGCCAAGCTAACGGACGATAACAAATCGCCCAATCACTATAACAATTCTCCCAAATAGGGGCAAAACGGACATTTCTTTAGCCTATCGATGTCTTAATCGATCTAATTATGCCAGTACACTAAGTAAAGTTTTACTTTAAGTAAGGCATTTATAAGACATAGCTTGGCGAAACTATATTCAACAAATTAAGCGCCCGACTTAAACACGAGTCGGGCACTTAGTCTAATTACTAGGGTAGCAAGGCCTCTACAAACTATACACAGGCTTGTAGGCAGTACGCTGAGGCTTCACTTCGTTACGACGCTTTGACAATATGCTTGAACGGCACTCGGTCAATTTCCCGACGCATCAAGTCCGTTGGAAACTCAGCCAACAACCGTTTGGGTCTGGTCTTCCGGTACGGCGTCAGCTCCTTGGCGTTCTTCTGACCCATCGCGACGATGGTAGCCTCCTCCGATAAACCCACTTCGTTGATACACCAGTCAGCAAATGTCTTACGGGCCGTGTGTGAGGTGATCCGCTTGTCGATGCCTACCGAGAACATGATTTGACGAAGCAACGGATTGTAGTCATCAAGTGCGGGTAAGGGCAGGTTGATACCCTTGTACTTATCCATCAAGTCCCAAACCCGCTCCGTAACCGGAATACAGTACTCCGTTCCCGTTTTTAATCGATACCCCACTAAGCAGTGTTTCCCTTCGACGAGTTGCAGGTTTTTAGCTGACAGGGCTTTCATATCCTGATAAGCCAAACCTGTGTAGCAAGCGAACTCGAAACAGTCAGCAACCTCCCGCATTTGGGGTAGTAAGACCGCTTCCCGCAAAGTGGCTAGCTCTTCCTGGGTCACACATTCCAGATTTGGCGTTTTGTCAACTCTGATCCGAATGTTCATCAATGGATTCTTGTGAATCAATTCGCTTTCAGCGGCCCACAACAAAAGCGTTTTGACGACCTGACAGCTTTTGTCGGCGTTGCGGTCCGAGTTACCCCGCTGGGTGATTAAGTACGTCCGGTAGCGTTTGAGCGTTCCCGGTGTAAAGTCAACGGCGGGTAGATCTGACGCGTTTTCGGACTCTAAGAACAATAACAGCGGACGGGTTTTGAATCGATAGGTGTCTACCGTCGATGCTTTGGTTTTTAGGGCTATTCGCTCTTCCAAAAACTTATCAATGAGTGCCGGAAAAGTTAGTAGCATCCGCTGACCGTGTTTAACCACGCCCTTTAAACCGTTGGCGGTCATTTTCTGATCAAAGCTTTCGTGTTGGGCGTAGACCTTCTGGAGCTTCTGTTCACAATCAGATATTGCCTTGTTCAACAGCGTTGCGTGTGGGCTTTGGGGTTTTACTTTCGATTTGCGCTTGTCCCAGTGGTCCCGCTGAATCATCACCGACTTAGGCAAACTCGAATCGGCTACCGACGTAACGGTTCCGAGCGTGATGCGTTTACCGTTGACCGTTACCCGCACATTGACCGAACCAAGTGTAGGCTCCGTAGTGGACTTCCGCAGGTAGAAGTTAATGAACAACGAATTATACATGAGCCTGTCCTCCTTTCTGCGCATCAACCAGCTTTAAAATAATGGCACTAAAGAAATCGTCCAGGCACTTGTAATGATCGCAAGATCGCGTACCGATTTCGCCACGTTCGACGTAGGCCAAAAACCAGTTTCTTACTTCTTCCCGCGTATCGTTCATCATGGGCAGGTGGTTCATCATATCCACTAAGCACGAGTCGTCCCGAGTCAGGGTAAGCTTACTGTTGACAACTAGTTGCAATGGCGCGTTTTGGGGCGTTTCGTTGGTATTGGCTGGGGTGTTCATTGCATTCATAAGTTAGATGGTGAAGCTGAACCGGTTTGGTCAGCGGGAGAGAGTGATTTTTAGTGCAGGAAGCTAAGCGGGTCGAGCTTGGCACAGATAGCGGCTCGTTGTCGACGCGCCACGGGTACGCTATAGCCTGTGGTTAGCCGAAGCAGAGCTTTGGAACGAACCGATTCCACCGTGCCGGCAACGTAGTACGGATTGATCAGGTGCGACTTGTGCACCCGCCAGAAAGTAGGTAGCTGCTTGGCCAGTGCCGACAGATTCTTGGCCAGCAAGTGCGGTTTACCGTCGTTGGTATAAACGATGGCGTAGCTACCACGCCCTTCTACCCGTACGATCAGAGGAGAGTCCGTAGCCGGATTTATCGCTACCGGTGTTGCAGGACTGACACCTTGGCCAGCCCCACTACGATACGCCAGCGCTCTCATTCCTCTTCGTAGGTAAGTTCAGCACTGGCAATAGCGTACACCTTATCCATGTAGCCTTTTCTATCGACCACATCCAACCAGCTTTCCCGCTCGGAGCGTTTATGAGCGCGGATGTTGATCTTGTAGAGGTAGTACAAGCGGTCATACACCTTACGCCAGACTTCCTGCTGACCCACGCTTTTGGCCCGGCAATAAGCGTTAACTAACCGTTGTACTTTGATGCGAGTCGTTTCTTCGGGTAAGGCTTCGGTACTACGCGGTATGTCAAGCAGCGAACGAGCGGCCTGTTGCTGAGAATCGATCATTTGCTTAAGCTGCTGTTCTAAGTCAGCGATGCGTTGGTCGTGATCGACGAGGAGGCTACTAGGCAAAGCGGGCGCTCGTTTGTGGAGCCGCTTTTCGCAATCGATGAAGTATTGGCGAGCTTGTTTGCCCTTCTGCGTCCGTTCAACCATCGATAGCTCTTTGGCCGTGTCGAGCGTTAGGGCGTACTCAATCATTCGTCCACCGTTTTCACTATTTTGTGAAACCGATATGTAGTCTTGGCCTTCGACGAATTCATATTGGCGTATCCGGTTTTTGATCCAGTCGGCAAACTGTCTTCTGTTACCTAGAAAGCGGTGTAGTTCACGGGCTGAGACGACAAGCGAGCCTTGCCCACCGGTCGTAATGGCGATTAGCTCCTTCATGATTAGCGGCTGTAGGTCTTGAAGTACTCATTGTGGCGCTTGTCGTCCTGCTCTTCCCATTCCTGATAGGATTGGCGGTACTCCTCGGGTTCAGCCGTTTGGCAGTAGGCTTGATAGTTGGCTCGTGCTGCTGTTTCAAGCGCCGATACCAGTTCAAGCGAGTAGCCTTCCAGTAGCTCCAGCTCCAGCAGGTCTTCAACCGTTGATGAATGATCGTCGGCGCTGTAACTCTGCAAGAGATTACGCAGGACGTTTTGCTTGTAATGGCTAATGGCCCGGTAGACCAGCATGGCTCCCGCTTCCTGATTGCCGTGGCGAACGACCAGCGGAAGCACTAGCGAGTAATTGGTTCTTGGGATGACACCTGGAAATGCGGGTGTTGCTTCGGTTTGGGATGTAGAATCCCTACCAGGCGCATCGTGTGGTTGCGTACTCATCGGATTGAATTGGTTAGGTTGGCCGTACGAGGCCAGGTTAAATTGATAGTCGATTGGAGGTATTAAGCTTCAGGCAGGGGCGCTTAGAAGCGGAAAAGGTCATAGCGGTGTTCTCGCTAGAAGGGGACGTCTTCTTTGTCTAAGGGGTCTTGGAAGCTGTTCGAACCGGTTGGCTTTAGCGTCTCGGACTGACTGGCTTCGGCTGATGGTGGTTCAACGGGCGCAGAAGCTTCTAAGTCCATAGCTAATTGAACCTGGCGCTTTTGCTGAAACTCGATCTCGGTTTGCCACATCGGATTGCCCTCCTCGGCGTAACGGCCCGTGTGGGCGTCGAACTTGAAGGTCTGTGAACCCAACTGACCGTTGAAGAAAAACTTAACCTTCTGCACGTGTACGTCCGCTGTGTTGGTTTCGTAATTACGGTAAACGCACAACCCGTTGTAGGTCTTATTGAAGAAGTTTGACGAACCGGCGATATCGTACAGTGTCGGCACGTAGTAATTGCCCTTCTCGTCCTTGCGCATTTTTGTCGGGTGAGCCACTAGAAACACGTGAACGTCATTCAGGCGGGCAAAGCGGGTGATCTTGCCCATCACTTCACTGACGTACTCGGTTTCGCTCTGGAAGGCTTGCCGCTTGGATTCGATGCAGTTGTAAGGGTCAATGATCAATAGGTCAATGCCTTTTCGTAAAACCAGTTCACGGCCCTTGTCTAAAATGCCATCGATGGTTAGGTCGACCGTGTCAATGTCGATAAAAAAGAAGTGGTCGTTGACGAAGTTGAGCGCTGCGTTACGCTGGGCCGCATTCATCATCGCGTTCTTATCCGTGCGGTAGTAGGGCAGGCCGGTGTACTTCTGGCAAAGCTTGATAACCTTGATGAACGACGGCTCTTCGTAAGAGAACACCCCCACCTTCCAGCCGTGACGGGAGGCTAGTCGAATGGCGATCTGATCGGTGAACTCGCCTTTGCCGTGGGCAGGGATACCCGTAACGGTGGTAACCTCCCCGCGTCGAAAACGAAGTAAGTGGTCGAACCCTTCGTAACCAATGGCGTCGGACTTTGGCCAGCCATTAAGGGCAATGTCTTCCAATTCGGCCCGCAGGTCGTCGACTAGCAGAACCGATTCCAGGGGAGGGGCAACCGCCGATTGCCACAACGTACGGACCGCTTCGATCCCGTGTTTGAGCAGCACTTCATTGGCATCTTTACAATCCGCAGGATACTCAATGACCCAACACCGGTGTTTGCCGAAGCGCCGGATCAGCTCGTTTTTCAAGAATTCCCCGGCCTGATCCCCATCCACGGCAATAATGATCTTTTGCATCTTTTCGAGGGCCGACCAACAGTTGTCGAGGTATTCCAGCTTGGCGCTACCCTTGCTGGCTCCGTTGGGTACCGACACGGCGCCATAGTGTCCCGACTGGTAGAAGGTCATCGCATCGATCTCCCCCTCGCAGATCAGACAGGTGGTGCGGTCTTTCAACGAGTCCAGGTTGTACAGCACCAGCTCGGCATCTTTGGTCAGCCGAAAGCACTTGAGTTTGTCGCGATACTTGACGTTGACCTTTTCGCCGTCGCGGAAGTAGTTAAAGTTGATGCAGCTGCGCTTCCCCGCAGGATGGCCATCGCGTTCGGGCATCCATTCTTTGGACTCACTGACGCGGAAGTATTGCAGGGTCTCGGGATCGATGCCGCGCTGTTCTTTAAACCAGCGAACCGTATTGTCATTGAGGGGCAGTTCAAGGGGTTCGGGCTTGGCGTACTTCTTACGATCCTGCCGTATTTCCTCGTCAGTTTTATCGGTGACGTAGCCGTGCCAGGAGCAGTAGTGACAGTTGTACAAGCCTCGGGTAAGGTCAACCGATAAAGATTTATCAGATTTATTTTTACGCTGGTGAATGCACATGGGGCATTTGACTTTTTGATTTCGGCTACCGTGCAGTTTGACATCAATGCCGAGTTCGTCGTAGGTTGCCATGGTGATAGTTGGTTAGACGATTAGTTTTTTCTGAGGTGCCTGGGCACTTTCAGTCGACTTGCTTCGAGAGATCCAATTGCGAGCCGCGGCATTCCAGTCTTTCGTGGGACTTTTGCCGACCATCCAACCCTTGGAGGTGTAGAAGTAGAACATCTCATCGGCCATCAGCTTGGTACCGCCCTTGTCCAGCACAAAAGCCGTTAGGGTTGGCAGGTCGGGTTTGATCATTTGACCTTTGCCGTTCAGACGAACGCTGGTGTCAGGCGTAGTCGGTTCGGGTGGCGGATCGAGCGGTAGCGGCTCAATCGGTGGCGGGTCGGTGGGCAGTGCCGTTGGTAGTGGCTCCTGCGCTTGTGAGTCGGTGGTTGTTGACTCCTCTAAAATTTTTTTACGCCCCCTATATATATATATAGTTTTTTTAGTTTTATTAATTTTAGTTGTTTGCATTTCATTTGCATCGCTTTTGCAGAAATGCAATTGCATTTTTGCAATTGCATTTCTGCAAAAGCGCCCTCTTCATTTGCATCGCTTTTGCAGTGCTTTTGCAGAAATGCAAAAGCGATTCTAACCTTGGTACCCTGCCCTTTGGTCTTCATCAGCACTTCGATCAACCCCCACTTGACTAAATCTTCGATGGCATTAGCCAGCGTATGTTGTGAGCCGATAAACGCCATTCGCATGGTGTAGTCGACGGGCAGATCAAGAATCTCACGACCGCTGCGATTGCGCAACTCACAGATCCAGGTATACAGACTCAGATGATGGGCCTTACACGCTATTTGCATGGCTTCGTTGCTTTCAACCTCGTCGTAAAAGGCTTTGGTGAGTTGGTATCCGTTCATTGGCTGCGGATTGAGTCGTAGAGGGCTGATTGGGGGCGTTTGGCGGGCTCATTGGTTCCGATTAGGCAAAGGGGTAGCGGCCTGGCTAAAAAGCCGGGTTGAGGCAGATCCATTGATTGTTGGGAGGAGAGGTTAGCTGTTGAGCAGCGCCTAACTGGCTAGGGCAGCTTGGCGATTTCTGGGCGCTTCCGGCGCGTTCGTGGCAGACGGAGTAAAGCCAATTCTTTGTGGTGCTGTTTTGCTTTTTTGCCACTCATGGTTACTTCCTTTGTTTAGCTCTCATTTTGTCAATGTACAGGTCGCGATCGGCGAAGAATTCAGCCATTAGCCGATCAATTCGCATTTGCCTGTTGTTAAGCTTAGCAAACTTCTTTGGAGGTGAGGGAGTAGCCTTGGGTTCATCCTGTCCACCCCGAACAATTTTGAATGGGTGGATCGTCATGCCTTTATGGGTTTTGGCTTCCAACCTTCCATCCATTCGCATTCTTGCTCGGTGGCAACCGCATCACCATTGCGCTTCTTTCGAAAGGTGTCTTCATGGATGCGGTGAAAGGTCGCAAACTCTTGTCGGGCGAATTTTCGTAAACTGGGTGACACCCGTTCATATGCTCGTTTTAACCGTTCACTCAAAGACACTTCTGTTTGCATAGTTGTTACTTGCTCTGTGTTCATATCGTGCTAAATTTGTGCAGTTATTGTGCTGTAAATATTGCTCAATCTGCACAATTGTGCAAGTTATTGGGCAAAAATATTTGCCCTTTTGTGCAGATATTTGATAACTAGTTGATTATCAATGTATATTGACGCCTATAAGGTCCAACGCTTATACAAGACAAAGGGGTTTACACAAGAGTCGTTTGCTGACGCCGTAGGAATCAGTAGAAGGACTATGAACACTATTCTTTCGAGTGGTCAGGTCAAGAAGGAAAAGGATCTAAAAGGCATGGCTGCTGCCTTAGGTGTTGTAGTAGAAGACCTCCTTGATTTAGATAGTAAGTCTGGAGCAAGCCAGTATATAAGTAAGTCCGGCGAAGACGCAATAATGATTGATCTGGTTGATGAAACCGAGTCAACGAAGAACCAAGCAGGTAACGAGTTTTGGGATTTAGATAATGGTATGGTTTTAATGACAATGCCATTGGTGCCCGAATATGCTTACGCTAGTTATCCGCACGGCTGGAAAGATCCTGAATACATCACTGAGCTACCCAAGTACAATATTGTTCTGCCGAAAAATGAGAAGGGCACCTTTAGGGCTTTTGAGGTAAGAGGTGATAGTATGGATGACAATAGCCGAAACGCCATTTGTCACGGTGATGTAGCTATCGGTCGATTTGTTGACCCTGTTTTATGGAGGGATAAATTATATCTTAATGGCGGCACTGATTTTGTCATTGTTACTCATGATGGATTAATAATAAAGCGCATCATTCAGCACGACACAAAAGCCGGCATCATTACTTGTGCCTCGGTCAACCCAGACAAAAGCGAATACCCTGACTTCCAAGTAAAACTATCCGAGGTATACGAACTCTATTTTATTCGAAAAATTGACCGAGACTGGAACCGTAAATAAATCAGTCAAACGATGAAACGGCTTTTAGTCTATTGCTCGATTCTACTTCTTCGCTTCGAATGTAACCCCATAGGTCCAAAAAAGTGCTATACCTGCGAAATCAGCTATTACGATACTTCGACCGGGAAAGCGATCAGTAAAAAGAAGGAAGACTTTTGCGTTGACCTTAAGGAATACGAAGAGTACCGCAATAAAAATAAAACAAATACCTCGCCCGTAGAATCGTCGGTGTTCCTTACACAGAAGAAATAAACCGCATAACGGCACATATACTGCACAGTACTTGCACAATCACTGCTCATTCGCTTACTTTGCACCCGCAATACAGTCCAATATCGGAGACACTTAGTGAGACAAAACGCCTTGAAAAACGCTAAAACTCAAAAAGTAACGTCCTCAAAATCAGATATTTGGAACGATATAATAGAGAGGTGTCCGAGTGGTTGAAGGAGCACGCCTGGAAAGTGTGTATGCGGGCAACCGTATCGAGGGTTCGAATCCCTTCCTCTCTGCAAAGTAACTGTTTAAGACCAAGAGTGCCCGCTACGTAGCCCGTTGCGGGCTTTTTTTGTGCCTGATCCCCAGAATATAGCCTCCTGCCCCGCGTTTTATGCGGCCTTTCTGGGCATTAGTGGCAACTCTAGTGACACCCAAAAAAACCTATTGGTACCCCGCTATGTAACCATAAAGTCAATTTAATATGAAAACGGTACTATATGGTAATCAATGGGTTCCTGTCTCTCTACAATGTACCGTACACCCTGCTCACCAAAATCGTGAGTAGTTATGTTTCTCGTAAAAATGGACGTTTCATTCTGGAGACGGAAAAGCAAAAAAGGTGGTAAGTGTACCTTGTATTGTCGGGTAACGGTAGCCGGTCAGCAAATGGATATCTGCTCGACGGGGCTTGAGATCTGGAAAGAGCACTGGGATAGCGACCGGGTCACCAGGGCAGATCCCGAAGCCCAGTTCAAGAATGAATTTCTTGATATTATGCGCAATGATGTCCGGGCTGCTTACACAACGCTGTATCGAAGCAAAGAGAAAATTACGGCTGCGAAACTGAAACGGGCTTATCTTGACAAAACCCTGACTGGAGCCGCTCCCATACTGACCGCCTTTGAGTTGTACATGGCTGATAGCCGCAAGGATCAGGAGCGTGATCTTTGCAAGGAAACACTGAATGTCTGCGATAATGTGCGAAAAAAGCTCACTAATTTTCTGATCAATGAGAAAGCGACGGACCTATTGCTCGAAGACTTCGACATTACTTGGGTGAAGAAGTTCCGTCGGTGGATGAAATCTATTCCCCTCGATGGCGGCAAAGTTGGCCACGCTGATAGCTACATTATTAAGCAGACCCAGACCATCAAAAACGTTCTGATCTGGGCGAAACTCAATAAACTTTCTGATACGAATCCCCTGGAAGGGTTACGCATCAAGGGTCCCGAGTGGGACGATCCCGTCTATCTTACTGAAGAAGAATTTCAGAAAGTTCGAGAGCATAAGTTCGACAACAAAATTCTTCAGCAGACAGCAGATGTATTTGTGATCCTGTGCCGGTCGGGCGTCCACTACGGCGACCTGGTTGATCTGGTTCGAAAGCACCGGAAAGCCATCAAAAAAGGACTTGATGGTAAGCCTTGGATCGTCAAAGACCGGATCAAGACCGAAGTAAAAATTCAGGTACCCATTTTTGAGGAGGTTAACCAGATTGTTGATAAGTACGGCGGTTGGGAAAAGCTACCGATCAAGTCCCCTCAGCGCTTCAACGACCATTTGAAAATGGTAGCGGCAAAACTGGGTTTGCACGAAGAGTTATCGAGCAAAGCCGGTAGGAAAACCTTTACGGACTGGTGTTTCAATACGCTGCTGTTGAGCACTGATGCTGTAAAGGTCCTGCTGGGCCGAAAGTCCGCGAAAGGGCTCGAAGTGTATGGTAAGCCTGATGAGCGACGCGTAGCCGCAGAGATGAAAAAGAGTAAGGCTCTTAACAAGCGCAAAAGGAAGTCACCGGGCGATAACAAGGGTGGCAATAAGTCAGCCTAGATAAACTGAAATAGCCCGGCTCATGCGGGGCTATTTCGTGTATATACATTAAAGTATTCGCCTGATGATTCTGATTGATGCGTGGTGATGTGATGAGCTGTTCACATACGAAAATAGTAGCCTAAAAACGGTAGATTCATGGTCAAACTTATGTATCGTCTACTCATGCGTAATGCTCAAAAATAGACCTTGATGCTTGAGAGGGCATTTGGAGGTTTTATCTTATTAACAATATTTCCGGTAGCGCGATTACTATCTTTATTTCAAGAAACGGGCATTGATTGAGTCAGTGAATGACATTTTGATGAGTGTGCAGGATATTGATTATAGCCGTCATCGGTCACCCGTTAATGCACTAGGAAATACGTTGGCAGGCTGGGTGTGGTATCGTAAAAATGATACCACACCTTGTATTTAGGTGAAACCTGTTACAATCTAATGCCGAGTTCACACAAAGTTAGCTTGGGCATCCTCCCGACTCTGAATCAGGTTGCTCAACTGACACAAGAGTTGGCTATAGAACACCGCCGATGCGGTGGCCAGCGATATCTGGCTTGAACAGTTGTCCGATACCCCATTCGAGACGGCCCCACTATTAGCCACCAGCCGACCACCGCCCACCTGAGCTGCGATGGGTAAACGATGGCTGCCGGTACAGGGCGTACCATTGGCCAAATAACAGGTGTAACTGTAGCTCAGCTGGCTGGTCTGGCTCAGGTTCAGCACCGCCGGAGCGGTCAGCGTCTGGCTCCCCGCTGCGGTTACCCACGCCACCTGGCCCTCCGGACACCAGTACGAATACAGCAGCTCGCCCGGCCTAATGAGCCTGGAGATCGGTGTTGCGGGTTAAATCAGATAGCAGGCTGGGATACTTAGATCTCAATTGCTCTACTTGACTTGTTCTACCTTGGTATCCTCCAAATGGAGCAGGTCAGGCACTTCGGTGTTGAGGGGTTTAAGGGAAGGAATGTACCAGTGGACAAAAGTTGGCTTTTTACCACCATTCCAGTGTTCCCTCAATAAAAACGCATCAGGCACTTCTTCTTCCAGCTTAAATGGAGTCCAGTTGTGTGTATATTGCTCGATTTGGCGATCATACGTCAGAAAATAAATATTTATATTTTCACGGATGGTATCGGCAATGTTGGCAGCTACATTTGGTAAAAAGTCTCTGTATTGACTGGGCCTGCCTTTGCTTACATTTTTTACCCCTACGTAGAGGAACCCGTAGCCATCCATAGTGCGCCCCTTTCTCATCATAATGATATCGGTGCTGTCCAGTTCTTTAGCGAACAGAGAACCCCGATAGAGCCACAACAATGTCGAAAGCAAAAGCAACGATAGCATCATCGCTCGGGATGAGATTAGTTGGCGGGCCATACACGTTTCATTTTTACAATATAGGTTAGGTAATCCGTAAAAGGAGGGTAACCGTACTGGTGCTGTAGAATCCACTGCGACAACACCCCGCCCCGATAGTTGAAGCGAAGGTAGTTGATCTGACCCAGCCCGTTATTACGCTCTAATAAATCGGGTGATGGTAAATCTAAATCTTTAGTGTAGTCACTTTCACTCACCCCGAAGGTATCCAAATACCGAATAATAACAGTGGACTCGTAGCCCCGCTCGGTGGGCGTCAGGATGGGGGTCATACTTTTGACTCGGACATCAATACCTTGCGTGCCCCCAATCGTAAACAGGCCTAGCCGTTCGGCATCACCCACACCCGGTGCTCCATTCAGTGTGATGGCATCTGTAGCCCCAAAGGAGGGAAACACGTTTGTCTTACACACATCCGCGAACCATCGGTTATCCAAAACCTTGGCAGGCCAAATATTGGCAGGGACGAAATCTTTTTGATAGATAGTGGGGTCGCTGTCCTCAGGCTTGGCCAGATTGCCAATCTTACGAAAGAACAGCGCGTCCACTATTTTAATCATATTATTGATGCGTCGATTCCCCACATCAGTATCGTTGTAAATGGCATCGGCAATCCCTTGGGTCTGAAAGTAGTCGGTCGCACTCTTCTGATAGAAATGGTTGAGTAGTTGAGCTGCGACGGTCTCATATAGGCTTCTATTGGAACCCGTATACATGCTACTTTCTCCCAATGCCCGGCTCTCATAGCCTTGTATTTTCTTCAGAAAGAAGGCTTTCAAGAAGTTCTCGCTCAGATTACCCAGCGAGCCATCCTGCACCAGAGTGGGGAAATTAAGGGGTTTGCCCTGTAACTGACTGATGCCATTTTGGATGGAAATAGGCAATACATACACATTGGAAAGGTACTCGATATAAGCGGGTTGATTCGACAGATTCCAGACCGTACTAATCTCCCGAAAATAAACTTGACCATGTGCCCCGATGGGTAGGGCATTTACCCCAGACTGCCGGTCTTCAGCGATATTTACTGATTCTCGCCGGTCAACTTGGGCAATTTTTTCCATAGTGCTATTGATTTTATTTTTGTCCGAAGTCTGGACCGAGACAACAATGACACGCGGGTCACTTTGAATGGTCTGCCCCACTGTCTGATATCTAGCCCCAAAGACAGCGGTTATGCGGCTCTATATTTTCGTAAACAAGCTGTTAATAGTGCTGTTAAAGACCTCATCGTCGATCATAGCACTCCCATTAGCAGATGCCAGTAACTGAGCTGCCTGCTGGCAATTGTGAGCCAGTAAGGCATTGATGACGGTAGTGAGGTCAGTCGAGAACACGACTGCTGTGCCACTCAACTGCTGTTTCAAGCTACTCAACACGGTTTGAGCATCGTCTGTGGTTTGAATCAGATTGCTCAAACTACAGAGAAGCTGGCTGTAGAACACCGCCGACGCGGTGGCCAGCGATATCTGGCTTGAACAGTTGTCCGATACCCCTTTCGAGACGGCCTCACTAGTAGCCGCTAGCCGACCACCGCCGGTCTGAGACGCGATGGGTAACGTGTAACTGCTTTTGCAGACCTGGCCATTGCTCAGGGTACACTCATAGTTGAAGGACTTGGCTGAGGTGAAAGGGCCAACTGTCAGTTGAGTCAGCTTGCGGTTGCCGTCGTACCAGACTACGTTGCCTGGACACCAGTCCGTGTAGAGCACATAATAATTGCCCGTATTCTCATCCCCTGGGCTACGGGCAATGTTCTTAATACCCCCTTTTTCAATACCCACAAACTGATTGCAGGGATCAGGGATGTTAGCAGGGTCCGAGTTACCTCCTGCCCAAGTACCGGGGGAGAAAATGAGACTTTGACTCTCAGCGCTACCCACATAAAACTGGCAAGGAACCGACTGGCCTTTAACCACACAGGATACATTATAATCGTCACTTTGACCAATAGGCCCAGCTGTCGTTTGCAAATCTGCCGGTCGTTGTACTACAATGCGGCTTCGATCTCTCCCAGCGGTATATTCTGCAAACGGCTTGCCTGTCTGTTTAACTAACCAGGTAATTGGATAACTCACATCGCAAAAAGATGCATTCAACTCAACCTGTTGGGTATTGTTTCTGGGGTTTACCACGAATCCAGATGGCCGGTCACAGTCAGGTTGTTTGATACCCACCACTTGGGTCTTACTACTTCCGTTACTACAAGAAACTATGTAGGTTGTGGCTTGAGCTTGTACTACCTTCAGGCTAGAGCCCCTACCGACTACAGTACCGTTCATCGACCAAGTGTATTCCCCCGGCTGGCAGGTGCTAGTAAAACAGCCGGAAGCCCGCAGCATAGCCGGAAAACCCAAACTTCTTAGCAAAACGTATTTCACTGCACATGGTATGAATGAGCCATACCCTTAAAGACGGGGGGCGTTTCGTTTCCAACTAGCTGAAAATGAAAGTAGTGTCATTTTGCTTATAATATTATCACGATTCGATAAATTGGCCACGATCGGAGGGAAGAACGCACTTTACTGATTTAATAATGCTGAGGAGCCAGATGTAGGCATGTTAGCTCATAATAGGCATAAGCTCGGTTTATCGCAGTAGCTGTACGTAGTATAAAATAGTACTAAGTTGTGCGCTATCGGTCACTCTTTTTTAATGAGTGGAATGCCTATTAACTGCCGACGCAAAGATACGAGCTTACGACGCGAAACAGGCAGACTTAATCCTGACTTTAAGTGAGCAACAGCTCCGTCTAATCCTACTTCTATTTGAAGTATAAATTGCCGATTAACCAGATAGCGCCGATGGATGCGAACAAAATCAGCAAGTGGTAACTGGTTGACAAATACCTTAAGGGTATGGGGAGAAAGGGTTGGGGCACTGTCCGCCCAACGCAACCAAGTATAGTTAGCAATAGCCTCCAGATAGACCAAATTGTCGGTAGTTACCCAATGAGACCCTTTTGCTTTCGTATAGATGCGAAGCAGTGAAGGGTTAGGCAAGTCGTCGGAACTTTTGAAGGCTACAGACATTACGTGATGAAAAGCAGGGCTAATAGTATTTTCAAGAGAAAACACCGGACTACGCTAATCCGGCGCTTTACCAGTTCTCTTTAACAAGATAGTAGCGGTGGAAGCTGTAGTTGCTTGACAAGCCGCTGTGTTGCCTGCATGACTGATTTACTGCGTCGGTTACGCGCCTGAACGCTGCGTATATAAGCTGCCAACTGTTCTCTAAACAGATGAAGGTTGGCATCATTATTGGAGGGCAGGGGTTTATTCATCGTGGGCAAAGGTACAAGCTACTTTTGCCGAACATTACGGGTATACGCCCGTTTCGTTCCGGGGAAAACCCCCTATTTACGTGTAAGCCCTAATGGATACTTCTAGAAAGCAATAGCCTTATCTGTTAATACATTTTGTTTCTCATCCAGATGACGGGTCGCTGGTCGTAGTGATCTTCTAAAATAGGCCCGCACACAAGAACATGATAGAGCAACACTGACAGGCTGTTGATGAATAACGATCAAATCGGAAACTAAACAGGATAAAGCGTAACCATGATACACTTACGGGTATCATGGTTACGCTTTATCCGTTAAATGGCTGTATTAGAGACTAGTTACCGCAGTCTATAAAGAGGTTTGTTCATCGTCTATAAGTCCAAGCACTATACATTTGGGCTTACTTGTCTCTACACCCTTCTGCCCAATGAACAGAGGTACTTGGAAGACTAGTTTTCAACTAAGGCTATTCTTGGACTCTTCATCAAATTGGCCAAGGGCTACCCGATAAAGTTTATGTATTTGTTCGAGCAAATAGGAGATCGCCAATAGTGAGCCCAGTGAGCGCATATTTAATCAATGAAATACTATAAAAGCTGAGCTAACTAGCAGTCAGTAAGCAGATAGATATGAAAAATTATACAGATTATTACTAAGCTAAAGATCCCTGATCCGGGTATCAGCGTAAGTACCTTACTACAAGGTGAGCTTGTATGAATTGCCGTAATGGATGTTGTTATTTGCTATTGAGTGAGTATTAATACATCTTTTGTTGAAGAGAGACTATCTACCCGGAAAAACTTAATGACTAAGCGCATTAACAAAGCTACTGATTACTCTACCAGTCAGCCCCTTTCAGGGGTACTTGGCGATTGGATGGAAGCCATCAATCAACTTCGTCATTGGAACACATTACTACAAAAAGCTATTGACGAGCAGACAGATTTTCATTCTCGTAGTGATTTAGTAGATGATGAGAATAGGGTCCAACTGATCGAGCTTGTTCAACTTAAAAATAAAATCGTTTCCGGATTAGACGAGTTGAGAAAGGATTTGGTGACTACCGAAGAAGAAACAAGCATTGCCCAGCAAGCACTGATGATAATTGAGGATACACAAACCGTACTTCAATGGTGCCTCGACATTAAAAAGCGGCTTAATCTTTAGAGTTATTGAGAATGAAATTTGTTAATATTAGGTATTATTAAGTAACTTAATGATTCTCTATTTCGTTATGTAGTCAGATTGTTTACTCTGATAAGTTGTAAGAGATATTATGCTCTCATTAAGTAACGCATTAGAACGCTATGCATTCAGTTATGCGGCAAAATTCATTCATCTAATCGATCCAGATGAGCAGTTACAGCTTATCCGGTTGATTAGTCAATTGGACACCAAGTGTCCTGTGAATAATGGGTTAGTCCAACTGAATCATGACTTAGCTAAACAAGTGTCAGGATCTTGTTTAAGCGAACTACAGCAGGAATGGAAAGAAGCACTGAACAAGCCAAGCTAGTAGATTATCTTACGTAACCGACAACGGTTCAAATGCGCAACTCTGTTTGTTGAATCGCTTGTTTTCTACTATCAGATGTACAATAGAAAAAGCCTGACTTAGTTCGAGTCAGGCTTTTTTTGTGTAGTCAAGATCTAAGAATCCTAACCGAACGTATATATGTAAAGTTCGTTGTGACAGGCTGTAATAAGTAAGCAAGCCCCGCAAAGTAGAGCTTGCCTAAGTGCAATACGCTTTATCCAATTATTAGTACGTTAAAAGTAACACTGTATTTGTGGTTTTTGAAGAATCATTTACTAATCGGTATGAGTACGTTCTGTTCTCATTCACATGTCCAATTTATACCTCTTAGTAAATAAGTTTACATAAATTAAGATAGGCTAAACAATATGTTATTGGTAAAGTTTTATATGGTAGCCTGCAAGGAAAGTGCGCTTTATCCAATTTTTAATTAAGAAAGTCGTCTCGGACAGCAACGGCGTCTACTGATTGTCTGCGATTGAATGAACCAAGAATGCCCGGCCAAGATATCTTGACCGGGCGTTTTAGCATTCATCGTATCCTTTTTTGTAAGTAGCCCTTAGTAGTGCTCTTTAGATAGCATTGTCTGTAAATATCACATCACTTCTTCACTGACTTAACGCTAATTGCTGAAATACAATTCGAAGCTATTTCGAACTGACAGACAATCAGTAACCCAGTAGAGTCGTATTAGCAGTTTCAATCACAAACGGATGGTTTGTGCTTACATCAGTCTATACAGCAGGCCAAGCCTGTGACCTACTCGATAAAAAAGCTATACATAGTAGAGCTTACCTGTATGTTAGTCAGTGTACCCGTGGGTAAATAAGTATTTTTAGATATGAGAAATTATTCATTAGTGGGTACATTTGATTTACATTTATTTCTCAACGGTATAGAAGTAGATGACAGATAAGTAAATGTACTCTCAGCTAAAGACTAACATATATGACTATTAGCGTGCCCCAACTCCGATTATTAAGAATGGTGGAAGAAATAGAAGATCACGCTATTATTCTGCTGGACAAGGAGGGAAACGTTGAAACGTGGAATAAAGGAGCTGAGAAAATCAAAGGATATCTTGCTGGGGAAATCATAGGTAAGAATTTTAGAACATTTTACTCCGACACAGATCGCCAGTTAGATCTGCCTACCCGTCTACTGAATGAAGCGTCGACTACTGGTAGCGCTTGTCATGAAGGGTGGAGAATTCGCAAAGACGGAAGTAGATTTTGGGGAGATATCACCATAACGGCGGTTCACGACGAAAGCGGAGAGGTTACTGGATTTGCTAAAATCACACGTGATCTAACCGAGCGTACGCAGTCCGAAAGAACGATCAAAAAGCATCTACAGGAACTGGAGACGCGCAATAAGGAGCTGGAACAGTTTGTCTATATCGCTTCGCACGATTTGCAGGAGCCGCTTCTTAACGTTAATAATTTCGTCGAGTTGTTGCAACATGAATACGCCCCGCAACTTGACGAAACGGCAGCGATGTACCTCGATGTCATCAATCAGAGCACTGAGCGTATGCGCGATCTGATAAAGGGCTTGTTGGATTACGCGCGGTTAGGTAAAGAGAAATACCTGTCAACAGTTGATTGTCACCAACTGGTCGGTACACTCGTGAAAGATCTGGCGACTAACATCGCCTTGTCCGGCGCTGAAATTCAATGTGCTGATTTACCTACCCTTGCCGCCTATCCTGTTGAGTTACGGCAGTTATTTCAAAACTTGATTGGTAATGCCATTAAGTTTAGAAAACTAGACACCGCTCCTCAAATCAGTATTTCAGCCGAAAGAGCTGATCGCTTCTGGAAGTTTGCTGTACGTGACAACGGTATCGGGATCAATCCCGCCTTCAAGGATAAAATATTTTTAATCTTCCGTCGTCTGCATGGTCGGGATACCTACGATGGCAATGGTATCGGACTGGCTCACTGCAAAAAAATTGTAGAAATGCACGGCGGAGAAATAACGGTTGAGTCGAAACCTGGCGAGGGAAGTACGTTCTTTTTTACCATTCCGAACGTCGATCTTCAGTCACACTAATTAGCTAGCATGAAAAAATTTAAGAATCTTGATTGTGTGCTCCTCGTTGACGATGACCGGTTCATTAACCTGGCTCAGTCGAAGGCGGTAGAAAGGGCGGATATAGGAGTAAATGTTAAAGCAATAACCAACGTTGAAGAAGCTCTGGCGTTTTTGACGGTCTCCGGTGATTACGAAGGAACCCATCACATACCCAGACCAGGCATCATTTTCCTCGATATCAATATGCCTGGTCTGACAGGCTGGGATTTCATGGAATTGTATCACAAGCTGGACAAGGCCTACAAAGCCAAGGTTATTGTGGTTATGCTAACTACTTCGCTGAATCCGGATGACCACCAACGCGCTTTGTCTGATAATGCTATCGTCGATTTTCTGCACAAGCCGTTGCGGCCGGATATGGTTGTTAAGCTGGCAGAGCGCTATTTTGAAGCCGAAGAAGTCGAAGGCTAGGCCGGGGCTCAGGTAAACTTTCCTAGTAAGCGACCGAGTGCTATTGCTATGCGGCTATTGTTGAATTTGACAATTACATTGCCAATACAACCACTTTCCTAAAGACGAATTTTGGTGTCTGGAAAGATTGAACCTTAAGCGCCGACTTCCCAGAAAGTGAGCTTTGGGCAGGATCTATACATATACGCCTGATGAAACAAGTTATTCATCAGGCGTATAAGGTAACAGGTTATAATGCTTATCGAGTGTTACCAATAGATGGATTTTGATAAAAATAGCTGCACATATAATTGTTTTTAAGGGATTGTAGACAGGTTTAGCACGAAATTAGATAAGAGGACACTTCGCAAAATTTTGCTCTATATTTAATGTATGTCTTTAACAATTAAAAAATTATTATACAAATAATGTAAATTCAGTTACATCGGTAAAGTTGCTAAAATAGAATGATCAAAGAGCACATGTTACCAGTTGACACAGCGACTTTAATTGGTTGATTGAATGAATTAATCATATGTTTAATTTGGTAATATGGTGAAATAAAAAAGGAAAAAATCGTTGGGTATCAGCAGGTTTGGCATATTATATGGTATAGGGTTGAATTACAATAGTGAGTATTTCAACGTGTATTTTTTGAAACTACTAACCACCCAAACCATGAATCCACAGATACAAAACGATTTTCTCAAACTTATCGGTATCGCTATAACAGACCAACGGGTTATTCAAATCAAGCACAATAGCATATGGCGAACGATTGAACCTTATATGGCGGGCCTGCATAAAGAAACGCAGGTGCCAAGCTTATACGGTTTTTGCCGGGATGTCATTCCAACATTGTATAAGGAGAATGACGAGCGTTGGCAGATCTTTCGCTTTACCGAAATTGAAGATATTGAATTGACGTACTATGAATTCCAGCCTCATCTTGGCTACACAGGTAAATACGAGTCAATACAACCTGCCTATATAAAGTTAGCACCCCGTTCATAACTCCGACATAAAGCAACGCTCATCAACTAGGCTTTGAGCCGAAAGCAAAAGTCTAACTGATGAGCGTTGCTACAGAAAATGGCAGAGTAATTAACAGTAGAGGTAGTGAACAATTTAAGTAATAAACCCTCTTCATGAATTCATATTAATTAGTAAGTCGGTGTTGTAAAAATTATATTTTATGGTGTAATATTTCTTTGCAAGCAGCATCTGCGTTCTGTAAAGTCAAAAAAGTCTGGAAGAGTTAAACAAAAGCCTACATAAGTCTATTTTACTAAAAACACAGACTGTAAGCTGAGTAGACTTTCTAAGTTTACAATCCGGTCTTAATGACATTCCTAACGGCTATGACAACGCATAGAAACGACTCAACGATATGGGCGCACAATCCTAAAAATGTAGCATTCATTGGCGATTATCTTCCTCGTCAGTGTGGTATTGCTACGTTTACATCTGATTTATACAAATCGTATAATACATTCATTCCCGATTCGCGGGCGATGGTTGTTTCCGTGAATGATACGCTTGATGGGTATGATTACCCAAGCGAGGTTCGCTACGATTTCTATCAGCATGATCAGGAAGCGTATCGTAAAGCCGCCGAATTCTTAAATTCGAAGGATACAGAAGTGGTTTGCTTGCAACATGAGTACGGAATTTTTGGCGGTCCAGCTGGTAGTTACATATTGACATTGCTCCGGAACCTCACAATGCCTGTTGTGACAACATTCCATACCATTCTTAAAAATCCGAATGAAGAACAGTTACTAGTTCTTAAGAGTATTGCGGACCTCTCGTCGCGAGTAATCTGCATGTCAGAGAAAGGCCGCGATTTTCTGATTAATATTTACGAAGTACCGGAAGAAAAAATAGATCTGGTGCCGCATGGTATTCCCGATATGCCGTTTGTCGATCCTCATTTCTACAAGGATCGTTTCGGTATGGAAGGAAAACAGACGTTACTTACTTTTGGCTTATTGTCGCCAAATAAGGGTCTCGAAAATGTAATCCGCGCTCTGCCACGGATTGTAGAGCGGTTCCCGAACGTAGTGTACATGGTACTCGGTGCGACGCATCCACACCTGATCCGCCACGAAGGGGAAGCGTATCGAGATAGTCTGGTAAAGTTGGCCGAAGACTGTGGCGTTAGCGAGAACGTTCGTTTCTACAATGAATTTGTCGAACTGGACGATCTTCTAGAATACCTTGGCGCAGCCGATATTTACATTACACCCTATCTGAATCCGGCTCAGATAACGTCTGGAACGCTATCGTACGCCTTTGGCTGTGGCAAAGCGGTTGTATCGACTCCCTACTGGCATGCAGAGGAGTTGCTGGCGGAGGGGCGGGGTACGCTTGTGCCTTTCGGCGACTCGGAAGCAATTGCCGACCAGATCATTAATTTGCTTGCAGACGAACCAGCTCGTCATGCCATGCGGAAAAAGGCTTACATGATGGGTCGTGACATGATCTGGGAGAGGGCTATTCAGGAGTATGCTAGATCGTTTGCCCAAGCTCGTCAGGAGCGTATGAGCACTATCAATAACCAGACGCCATACGATATGGGTGGGAACGGTAGTGCTGCCTTCAAACTTCCGACACTTCGGCTTGATCACTTATTCCGCTTGACCGACTCGACCGGTATTGTTCAGCACGCCCGTTATCATTTGCCATACTACGAAGAAGGTTATTGCACCGACGACAACGCGCGGGCACTTATCTTGTCCATCATGGTTCAGGAAGCGGGCTTAGGCGACCGTACATTAAGTCAGGCGGCTGACAATTACTGCGCGTTCTTGAATCACGCCTACACGGAAGATCACCGGCGGTTCCGCAACTTCATGAGCTACGACCGTCGCTGGCTGGAGGATGTAGGCTCTGACGATAGTACAGGGCGGACCATATGGGCGCTGGGCGTGTGTATTGGCCGGTCAACGGACCGAAACACGATCACCTGGGCAATGAGTCTGATGGAAAAAGTGCTTCCCAGTATCGCTGAGATGACTTCGCCGAGAGCTTGGGCCTTTGCCTTACTGGGTATCTACGAGTATCAGAAATGTTTTAATGATGACCGTTTGGCCAAGAAAATTCAGCGGCAATTGCTTGATAAACTGGCATTCCGGTATACCGAAACGGCAACGCCAGACTGGCCTTGGTTTGAAAATACATTATCCTACGACAACGCAGTACTTGCTCATGTGATGATCCGCTCCGGCGAAGAACGGCTAGTAGAGATAGGCTTGCGTTCGTTGCGCTGGCTGACCAACCTACAAACTTCAGAACGGGGACATTTTCAACCAATTGGTTCTAACGGATTTTATACAAAAGGGCAGACCCGTGCTTACTTCGACCAGCAGCCACTGGAAGCGCAAAGTACTGTTGCCGCCTGTCTGGCAGCTTTTGAACTAACCGGCGACGACCAATGGCATCGGACTGCCATCCGGATCTTCAAGTGGTTCACCGGTTTGAACGATTTGGGACTGCCGATTTATGATCAGCAGACCGGCGGTTGCCGTGATGGATTGCACATCGACCGTGTGAATCAGAACCAGGGTGCGGAATCGACGCTGTCGTACCTGCTGGCTTTGGCGGACTTATACAACACTCAGAAAAGACGTATAGCCACAAAATCAGTTGACGTAACTATTTCATCACTGGTCAACGGATAATATTGATTAATTGGATCGTTGAATAATTGGATTTAAGCAAAATAGCCTAAATTCAATTGTTCAACGATTTTGCTATTCAGTAACTTAAAATACATGAGTATAAAAGCCACCCGTACCGGCATTGTGCTTCGGCCCGATCCTACCCGTGTTTTGTTTCGCGCGTTCGATTTGGGCAGTACGACCCGCACCTTAAAAATTATCGCCCGCGTAGGCAGTATGACCGATGACGAAGCCGCCCAAAAACTGGACGAAGTAATCCGGGAATTTGGCGGACGGCATTACAAACTGGAACGTTTTTTATTACAGCGGTTCGAACAGATCAAGCCCCAGTTGCTGACCGATGAGCCATTGACTCTTGAGCGCAAACTACTGTTGGGCGCTTACTTCACGATGGAGTATTCGCTGGAATCAGCGGCTTTGTTTAACCCATCCATGATCTGGCACCCGGATCAAAGTAATGTACCACCTGGTTATAAGCGATTTATACTAAGTCTTCGGGCAACCGGGGAAGGGCATGTCTCGTCAATATCCTTTCGAATGGGTTACATTGACGAGGAAGGTAAAATTGTGTTACGCAAACCTTCCCGGTATGTTACGTCGCCCGAAATTGTATCCAACCACCGGTTCAACCGCGCCCAGTTCGAACGAAAGCTATATGAGTTACGACTCGAAAATAGTATTCAGGAAAAAATGATGGCAGGGCTTGGTGACGAGTTTAGTCTTTCTGAACTCGAAAGCCAGGTGAAGCGGGTTACGGCCCAGTATCGCTACAACGCCGAGTATGAAACCATTGCCAGTGGTTTGCTGGCTCTGGCGAAATCGAACTACGAAATTCATTTTGAGGAAGATCAGAGTTTGGATGAGCGCTGTATCTTCCCTACTTCACCCAACGAAACCAATGGGATTGAAGATGCTCGTTTCGTCCGGTTTACAGACGATGATGGTGAAGTAACGTACTACGCTACTTATACCGCTTACAATGGACGAGTGACTTTCCCTCAATTGCTGGAAACCAAAGACTTCACCCATTTTAGCATCAGCACGTTAAACGGAGCGGAGGTGTCAAACAAGGGGATGGCTTTGTTCCCTCGTAAGATAGGAGGGAAGTACGCCATGATTTCCCGGCAGGATGGCGAGAACATTTATCTGATGTATTCCGACGACCTGTATTTTTGGCAGACAAAAGAGCTGATCTTAAAACCGACGTACAATTGGGAGTACGTTCAGTTGGGTAACTGCGGATCGCCAATTGAAACCGAAGCCGGATGGTTGGTGCTCAGTCACGGCGTTGGTCCAATGCGAAAGTATGCCGTAGGCGCTTTTCTGCTTGACCTTAACGATCCTAGTAAAGTCATTGGCCGGACCAGCGAGCCTATATTAAGTCCCGACGAAAACGAACGAGAAGGGTATGTTCCGAACGTAGTGTACAGTTGCGGAGGACTCATCAACGGACGTGAACTAATCATTCCTTACGCCATGTCTGATTATGCAAGTAGCTTTGCTACGGTCAACGTCGACGAATTATTGGCTGAATTGGTTGGGTCGGCTACCCCGCAACTAGCAAATTCGCAGGAAGCTGTTTCCTAGAGCGACTGTAAAGTACGCATTCACAAAAAGTGCCCTGGCAATAACTGAAATTGGTTGTTGCCAGGGCACTTTTTCATTATTATACGCTTATAGAAAACGCTTCGTCGCCGATTAATAAAGTAGTCAACTATTGCTATCAATAGTAGCTAGTACATACTGCCTATGGTCTATTAGGTAAATATAACTAATCCAATTTCCGTCAGGAATCAGGAAAAACAAAAGGCGAAAGAATTAATAGCATTTAAATATCAGAATTATTTATTGTACTACAAATGGTTACTGAGATCCTTATTTTTAATCTATTTTTAATGTGAATATTAAGAATTGATTATCAGAATATTAGCAAATCAATGAAGAAATGTAGTAAAGAAGCGGTTATGCCATAGATTTTATTCTGTGGAATAAATGCAGCGCAAAATTTTGTTGTGTGATAATTTTTGTACAATTTTGATACGGGTTTCTGTGTAAACTCAATATTAACCTAGACTATTTCACTTTATGAGAAAACTTCTAATTGCACAGCTCATGCTGTGCTTTCTCAGTTTACCGTTGCTGGCTCAGGACATAGCTGTCACCGGTAAGGTTACGTCAACAGAAGATGGCTCTCAGCTACCTGGTGTAAACGTTGCCATCAAAGGAACATCGCGCGGAACCAGCACAAACGCAAGCGGTGATTATCAACTCAATGCACCAGCGGGGTCGACGCTGGTTTTCAGCTTCATCGGCTTCATCACACAAGAGGTTAAAGTAGGCAATCAGTCTACTATCAACGTAAGTATGGTATCTGATGCCGCCCAACTCCAGGAAGTGGTGGTAACAGCGCTGGGCATTAAGCGGGATGCCAAGTCAATTTCGTTTGCCACTCAGCAGGTCAATGCCGAAAACCTGACTGTTACTCGTCAGCCCGATGCGGGTAATGCGTTAGCCGGTAAAGTGGCAGGTTTACAGGTGCTTAGCCAGGCAGGTGCAAAGCTTGGATCAGGAGCGGTCGTTCGTATTCGCGGAGCGGCTTCATTGGTCGATAAAAACCCATTGTATGTAATCGATGGTACACCATTATCAAGCGATAGTGGTACACCTGGATCGTTGGACATCAACTCGGATGATATTGAGAATGTATCCGTTCTCAAAGGACCGAACGCAACGGCACTGTACGGCCAGCGTGGCGACGCAGGGGTTATTGTCATTACAACCAAGAAAGGGCTGAATCGTAAGGGAATCGGGGTTGACATCAACAGTACAACGACGTTTGAGCAGGTTAACATCATCCCGAAATACCAAAATGAATACGGTGGCGGTGGCGAGCCCGAATGGCGTACCTACACCTGGGCTTCGGGTAACCCAGTAGAGTGGAAGGCACTTGACGGAAAGCGGTACCATGATTATTCAGATGATGCATCCTGGGGGCCACGCATTGATGGTGGCGAATACATCCCCTGGTACGCGTGGTATCCTAATAGCCCATACTCGTTCAAGACAGCGAACTATACGGCTCAGCCCAACAACGTTCGTCAGTACTACAATACGGGTAGAACATTTAATAACAGCATTAGCCTGAGAGGTGGTGGCACAGGCTATAACCTGCGCTTGTCGTATACGAATCTTGATCAGACGGGGGTGATACCAAACACCGCGTTAAGACGTAACTACATCACCGCATCAAGCACGTTCGATTTAGGGCAACACTTGACAGCAGGTGTCAACCTGAACTTTACAACGGAGCGTCTACAGGGTGACTTCAACGACGGATACGGTAACTATTCAGGAGCTGGTTCCTTCAACCAGTGGTTCCATCGTGATCTGGACATGGGCATCATCAAGGAGCTACGTGACCTCAGAACGCCTATTGGAGCACTGGCTAGCTGGAACCATACAAATCCAACGTCTACGACCAATTTTAACTCGACTACGTTCAACAAGGGCAACTATTGGTACAACTGGTACTCTTATCAGGACAATATCAACAACGTAGCTAACCGAGATCGTTTGTTTGGTGATGTGAACTTGACCTATAAGTTCAACGACCATTTCCGGGCTCAGGGCTGGTTACGCCGAAATCAGCGTAACTCGAATAATGAGAACAAAACGCCGACAATCATTGAAACCAGTGGTGCTCAAACGGGTCAGAAGGCTACCTATCAAACAGGTCAGACGCTTGACCGGGAAGATAACTACGAGTTCTTGACTACTTATGACAACCGCTTTGGCGATTTTGATTTAAGCGCTAACGTAGGGGGAAATATTCGGGACAATACGTTTACGACGGTTACGCTGTCAACAAACGGCGGATTGTTCGTACCTGATCTGTTTACGATTGGTAACTCGTTGCAGGCATTTACGCAAACCAATAACCGGTATCGCAAAACGGTCCGTAGTGTATATGGACGGGCTTCGTTGGGATGGCGTAGTTTGGTGTATCTGGAAGTAACGGGCCGTAACGACTGGAGTTCCGCGCTACCCGCTAACAACAACTCCTATTTCTACCCATCGGTAGGCGGCAGCTTTGTGTTCTCTGAACTTACTCGTGAGTCTCTGCCCTTTCTATCATTTGGTAAATTGCGGGGTAGCTGGGCGCAGGTTGGTTCCGATTTGAACCCGTACCAGCTTTCGTTGAACTACGCTGTCGATCAGGCCAAGTACAACGGTACCAACAGCTTGATGACAACGCCTAACTTGTTGCCGAACGCTGGAATTATTCCATCGTTATCGTCAGCCTACGAAGCAGGTGTTGATTTACGGTTCCTGAAAAGCCGCGTTGGTTTAGCCTTCACGTATTATCACGAAAATAAGATCAACGAAATTCTGAATGTTGATGTAACGTCGGTCAGTGGTTTTACGCAAAAGGTAATTAACGCTGGTCGAATTGAGCGGGATGGTATTGAACTTCAGCTGGACGGAAAACCCGTTGTTGGTAAGGATTTCAACTGGGACATGACGCTGAACTTTGCCGTGAATACATCACGTATCATCAGCCTGGCGCCGGGTGTAAATTCCATCCAGGCAACGTCGGCTACGCCGTTTGGCCAGACGGCTCAATCGTATAGCACAAACGATGCGTTTAACTTTGCGTATATCATTCACTCGACAGGTGTTGATAATGGTGGTAATAACCGTTGGGGGCAGTTGCGTGGTAATGGTATCGTTTACAAAGATGGTCAGCCTGTGGTGAATGCAGATGGTACGTATCAGTTTGCTACGAACCAGTATTTCGGCTCTGTTCTGCCTTCGTTTACGGGTGGTTTCGTGAACAACCTGCGCTACAAGGATCTAACCCTTGCCTTCAGCATCGATTACCAGAAAGGTGGTAAATATTTCTCGTTGTCGAACTTCTGGGGAACTTACTCGGGTCTATACGCTGAAACAGCGGCTACCAACGACAAAGGAAAGAATGTTCGTGACGACGTAGCTCAGGGTGGTGGTGTGCATGTAAAAGGGGTAAATGCAAACGGAGAAGCCGTTGATACGTATGTTGCCGCTTACGATTACTACCACCAGTTTGGTAACAACTCAATCATCGATAAGTCAGTATTTGACGCTTCTTATGTTAAACTGCGTGAAGTAAGCATTGGTTACCGTCTGCCCATCAAGGCCAACAAGTTCGTGCAAAGCATTAACCTGGCAGTTGTAGCTCGTAACCCTTGGTTGATTTACGCGACGAACCGTAACATCGATCCGTCTGAATTGTCGCAACGGTTTGGTGAGAACGGTCAGCAGCCTGGTACCCGTTCGCTTGGTTTCAATATCCGTTTAGGTCTCTAAAACAAACTGCGCTGGCCTACGGGTCAGCGCAGACTAGCCATTAGCTTTCAAATGACAACGATAAAAAATAAAGTTCTGGCACTCAGTCTACTTACATGCCTGGGTTTCATGACCAGTTGCAGTGATTTTGGTAGCGAGAACGTGACACCGAACGCTGCTTCTACACCGGTTACGTCGGCTCTGCTGACGGAAGCTATTACGGGGGTTCCACCTACAACCGCAACGGGTGCTTTGCTTGACGGTGTTGCTGGACGTTTAACAAGTTTGGCGCCTGAACCACGGTTGTTCGCGCAGTATTGGTCGCAGACGCAGTATCCGGAAAACTCGCTCTATTCAACAACGTTTTCCGACTGGAGCCGCTATTATGCCGTTACGTTGCAGGATCTGCAAACGATCATTAATTACAATTCTGACCCGGCTACAAAAGCATACGTTGCCCAGTTCGGCTCGAATAACAACCAGCTGGCTATCGCTCGTATCCTGAAAGCATACATGTTCTGGGTAACAACGGACCGTTGGGGTGATATTCCATACTTCAATGCGCTGAAGCAGGAAACACAGGTGACCTATGATTCGCAGCAATCAATCTACGCGGATCTTTTCAAGGAGTTAAAAGAAGCATCTGCTCAGTTTGACAGCGGTACAACTGCGAGTGGTGATATTATATTCAGTGGTAGTGCCGCCAAATGGAAAAAGTTTGCCAACTCCATGCGGATGCTGATGGCGCTTCGTATTGTTAAGGTAGACCCAACCACGGCCAAAACCGAGTTTACGGCAGCCTATACGGATGCTGCTGGGTACATTAGCACCAACACCGATAACGCATTAGTGCAGTTTACGGATGCAAACCAGTTCCGTAACCCAGACAACGCACTGTTTGATGGTCGGAATGACTACGCAGTTAGTGATGTACTGGTCAATAAGCTGAAAGATCTGAGTGATCCGCGTCTGCCGGTTTACGCTGCACCAACGCCATCGGGCAGCTACGCTGGATTGCCTTATGGTCTGAACCGTAACCTGTTGATTCAGTACACAGGAGCTAACGAGTTTTCGTCGCCTGGTACGAAAATCCTGGCTAAAACGCAGCCGGGCTACATTATCACGGCATCGCAGATGTTGTTTGCCAAAGCTGAAGCGGCTGTGCGTGGATGGATTACAGATGATGCAACGACGGCGTACAATGCCGCTATTCAGGCTTCGTGGCAACAATATGGTGTGTATGATGCTACTAAGTTTGCTGCTTACACGACCAGTGCAAAAGTAGCCCCAACTACAACCGATTTCCTGGCTAAGATTGGGGATCAGCGTTGGATTGCTCTTTACCCAAATGGTACAGAAGCGTGGATAGAATGGCGTCGTACAGGTTACCCAGATCTGAAACCTACACCCTACGCAGTAAATGAGAGCAAGCAGATACCACGTCGGTATGGCTATCCAAACACGGAGCCTACGCTCAATACGGCAGCTTATAACGCGGCTATTGGTAAATTGACCAATGGCGATAAAACGAGCTCGCGTGTTTGGTGGGATAAATAATCGTACTCAGAATCGTTAATTTAGGAAGGGGGCTATGGCCCCTTTTCTTTTTGTACAAAAAAAATGGGTCAACAATGTCGACCCATTTTCTGCATTACGCTTTATCCAACTATTAAATTATTTCTCATCAAAGACTCTGTACGCTTTCTTTCCCATAAAGGACTAGAAACCATATACAAAGGAAATCCCTAGGAAGAATAGGTTTGCATACCGTCCAATAAATAAAAAGGTAGCTTGTCGTGCGATGGGCAAAATGATTCGATACGATATAATTATACCAATATATCATATGATTTAATAAGCCTATTAGAGATCTAGAATTTACGTATTTATTAATCGGCGACGGGGCTTATGGTTCCGGCTGAAGCCCTATTTGCTATTGATATAATTCAATTCGTACTGAGATATGCTGAGAAGATTATCAGGATGAATAAAGAAATGTCTAGTCGAAATTGACTTAAACTTTTTGTAAAAACGCCAGTTATTCTATCTATAATAAGCACTCAACGCCATGGAGGATGACTCAAAAGAAGTAAAGCGAGACGACGCACAAATTAATGGTCGAACCGAAGGACCACTCGGTACTGACGATGCTGACGTTGACATGCGTGTACAGGATAACAGGAACCGAGATGAAATAGAAGATTCTGCCAACGGGCTTGATAGCGTACAAATCAGAGGTGGCCAGGATGGCCGCAACAACCGTGGTGTTGCCAGTACTGATATGGATGGTAAAAACGGTGTGCTTCGCATGGGTGATATGGATAATAGCACTATGGAAGTAACGGACGAAGGAGCCAGTAATGCCGCAAATGATAAAGCCTTGACGAATACGGCTATGGTTGACGTTACAACGCATGGACCAGACGATTATGCATCTGCTGATCAGGTAGGCGTTCCCAAAGCGCAGGAGCAGGCCAAAGAGCAGAACGACAATGAGCAGGAAGAAACTGAGGATAACTCCGAAGAGAACTCTGAGGATGATATTGCTCAGACGGGTACGGACTTAAACAATCAGCCCGAATACTGAGTAGATCGATAAATGCTTAATATACAATGCTTTCGTACATCATGTGAGCATTCACAATCAACTTTATAAACAACAACGTTATGAGCGTAAGTAGCAATAGTCGGAAAGAAAGTACAGAGTCGTATGCTGCCCAACAAATGCACAGCACAATGGGCATTGCTCCAGAGTTGGCTCAATTAAACGACAAAAACCTGGAAAACGATCTGCCATCTCGGGTAGCATCGAGCCGTGATACTGATGTACCTGGTGATATTCAGGAAGCCGAAGCACGGGCGTCCACTGAGGGTGATGGTCCGTCGGATGCTGATATCGAAGAATCAAAGCGCGCTTCATGGGGGCAGCCTCCACTGTCGCCGGATGCCGATGATGCATCTACAGACGAGAATAACCCAATGACGGCTTATCAGCAACCAATAAATCAGGCTGGTTTGTCAGAATCTGAAAAAGTAGCTGACGCTGATTGGAATCGGAGTACGCTGGAAGGTCAAATTCCCGTCACCCAAAAAGATGAACCAGACCGGACGCTTGGTAATTCGTAGGAATTAATTTTCGAGAAAATGTAGGGCGAACCGTCGGTTCGCCTTTTTTTGTGTCTAAACTATAGACAACATGTTATTTTGAATTCATTTCCGGTAACCAATCGATCCTGGCTGAGCTATCTGATTGGCTGGCCTGCTCTAACACTGAGCCTTTTGTTAGTCGCGTTGGTGTCGCATTTGGGTTATTTACCGCTTGATACCAGTTCAGATGAACCACGCCGGGCATTAGTCGCTATTGAAATGATGCTTTCGGGTGATTACATCACACCAACCCTCAACGGAGAACTGTACTTTAATAAACCACCACTTTACAACTGGTTTATCGTATTGTTTTGTCGGTTTTTCGGTAATTATTCGTCGTTTACGCTGCGATTGCCGATGGTTGTTTCTATACTGCTGTTCGGCGTAACGGTGTTTAGCTTCGTCCGTCGATATATGCCGGTCCGTGCCGACAAGGCGACGATGGTAGCCTTTGTCGTGGCCATGATGGTTTTAACCAATGGTCGGGTGTTGATTTACGACTCGCTCTGGAGCTCCATTGATTTTCCTTTTGCGTGGCTCACCTATCTAGCCATGATGCTCGTCTACCATTTTGATCGTCGGCAAAAATACTGGGCTCTTTTTTTGAGCACCTACGCTTTAACTGCGCTTGGCTTTCTGACAAAAGGGCTACCAGCCGTGGTATTTCAAGGTTTAACACTGTTGAGCTGGTTCATCTATACTCGACAGTTTCGACGGCTGTTTCACCCCGCTCACTTTGTCGGTATAGGCTTATTCCTATTGATAACGGGTTGCTATTATGCTGCGTATTTTAGCCGAAATCACATTCCGCTGACTAGCGTAGCCAGCGTTTTGTTCGATGAAAGCGCTAAACGGACCGTTGTAACATTTGGCATAGGAGAGACGCTATTGCACTTGTTGACATTTTCGTTCGAAATGATTTATCATTTTGTCCCATACTTGTTATTGCTCATTCTGCTGTTTCGGCGAGGAAGCATCAAACGTCTACGACAGGAGCCTTTTATTGCGTTTAATACAGTTGTGTTTCTGGCAAACGTAATTGTGTATTGGTCGTCACCCCAGGTGTACGCTCGTTACCTGATCGGTTTACTGCCACTCTTATTCACAGTACTCGCGTACTGCTACTACGAACGGAGCGAACCCACTCAAATGGATCGTAAATGGGTCGAGCGCATTTGGCTGGGATCGGCAATGATCGTTACCGCTGGGTGCTGGGTAGCGTTGTTTCATCCGAAAACCAATAGTGTTGAGGGTATTACTTGGAAGGTTACACTGATTTTTTTGCTGTTAGCCGTTAGTACGTGGTGGCTCTGGCAGGACACAACTAATCGACTTGCCCGTATGTTGCTGGTAATGGTTGTTGTTCGCATTGGGATCAACTGGATTACGTTACCAGGCAGATTAGCCTCGCGGCAGTTTTACAAGAATGAATCGGAGCGTATTGCCCGTAAAACGATGGGTAATCCCCTCTATAGCTACCGCGAAACAATTGACAACAGCAGCGGAGCCGCCGACGTAAATTCGTTTCATATCACTGCTCTGAGGGGTGAGATTTTGCGAAAAACAAACCGTAAACTACCGAACGCCTATTACATCGCCGATTCTGCCAGCTTGCAAGGAGAACGGTACGAGACAATCGATACCATTTGCTTGTTCAACAAGCATCCGGCTAAGCTGGTCCGTTTCCTGAGTGCTGATTAGCCAAGCAGTTCCCGTACTGCCGAACCAGGGAGTAGTGTACCTGCTCTTACCTGTGCTTCGATAGTCGTGAGTCGTTCGCGTATACCCGACTGAGCGTAAAAACGGTGATCCAACGTTTGTTGCAGTAAAGCGCGAAACCAGGCTAGTTGCTGCTCCTGTCTGCGTTGTTTGTGATGCCCGCTCGCTGTGGTTAGCCGCTGATGGTCGAGAATAGCCCGCCATAAGTCATCAATCCCCGTGCCCGTTAGGGCTGAGCAGGTTAATACGGGTGGAAACCAACCGGTGCCGGTGGGAGGGAAAAGGTGTAGCGCATTCTGATAATCGACCTGTGCCCGCTGAGCAGCCGCAGTATTAACCCCGTCCGCCTTCGTAATAGCCAGCATATCGGCTAACTCCATGATGCCTCGTTTCATACCCTGAAGTTCGTCGCCCGCTCCGGCCAGCATCAGCAGCAGAAAAAAATCGACCATACCGTGAACAACCGTTTCCGATTGACCCACGCCGACTGTCTCGATCAGAACAATATCAAAACCAGCTGCTTCGCAGAGAAGCATTGTTTCCCGCGTACGATGCGCCACACCGCCCAGCGATTCGCCCGCTGGTGAGGGACGAATGTAAGCCTTAGGATCCAGCGAAAGCGTTTCCATACGCGTTTTATCGCCTAATAAACTGCCACCCGACCGTTGGCTGGTTGGGTCAACGGCTAGTACGGCCAGTTGGTGTCCCTGACTGGTCAGGTACTTGCCCAGCGTTTCGATGAACGTGCTTTTACCAACACCCGGTACGCCTGTAATACCAATGCGAAGGGATGGTTTAGCCGGGGAGTTATTTGTCTGCGTTAGAACAGCCGTCAGGACTTGCTGAGCCAACTGCTGATCGTCGGGCCGTCGGCTTTCGATTAGCGTGATCGCTCGACTCAGCAGGAACCGATCTCCAGCCAGAATACCGTTTGCGTACTGATCGGGAGTAAGTCGGTTACGCATAATTTTTCAGTGGTTCTGGTTGAGTCCAAATCAAAACCCTTTCAGATCGTCCGGCGTCGTAATTTTGATGTTCTCGTAAGAACCTTCAATGAGCGTAATCGGAAATCCGGCATGTTCCATGACGCTGGCGCAGTCTGTAAAAAATGGCTGTTCATCAACCGTAAACGCTTGTCGAAACAAATCCAGCCTGAATGTCTGGGGTGTTTGTACCAATCGGTACTGGCTGCGGTCAACGGCCTGGCTACTACCATCCGAAGAGACAAGGCGTACCGAATCCTTCACGGGTACGCAGGTGACAGCAGATCCCGTTCGGGCGGCTGTTTCAAAGCTATGGTTGATAATGTCAGTTGTAATAAACGGGCGGACCCCATCATGAACCGCCACCAGCCCTTCGGCGGCTGAAACCGCATTCAGGCCATTTCGTACGGATTGAAACCGCGTCGCTCCGCCCGTAACGAGCTGAACGTCGCAGTGAAAATTGTGTTGATCGCACAGGCTGGTCCATATAAGCTGATCGCGGGCGGGCAGCACCAGCCTGATATGTGAAGCGGGCAACACAGCGAGAAATTGCTCGACCGTGCGTTGAAGAATGGATTTACCACCTAACAACAGAAACTGCTTCGGTACGTCCGATTTCATCCGACTGCCACTACCGCCCGCAACGATGATGGCAAAGCGAGACTCACTAAACGATTGAACCATAACGAAAAGAGGGGCCGTAAAGCCCCTCAGAAATACATATCAATGAACGACTCAATAAACAATCGGCTTACAGAATCAGCATGGCGTCGCCGTAGCTAAAGAAACGATACTTTTCTTTGATAGCTACTTCGTACGCGTGACGGATTAGCTCGTGTCCACCAAAAGCGCTCGTCATCATGATCAGGATCGACTCAGGCAGGTGCAGACTGGTCAGCAGCGAATTGGCTATTTTGAAATCGTACGGGGGGAAAATAAACTTGTCAGTCCAGCCTTCCACCGGTTTCAGCCGGCTGTTGGCAGATACGGATGATTCAATTGCTTTCAACGACGTTGTCCCGATAGCGCACACACGTTTGCCCCCGTCAAGAGCGGTATTGACGATCTGAGCGGCATCCTCTGGTATGCGATAATTTTCGGAATCGGTTTTATGTTTGGTCAGGTCCTCAACGTCTACCTGACGGAATGTTCCCAACCCAACGTGAAGCGTGATAGGCGCAAAATGAATGCCTTTAATTTCCATACGCTTCATCATAGCACGGGTAAAGTGCAGACCCGCCGTTGGAGCGGCTACAGCGCCTACATGCTGAGCAAAAACTGTCTGGTAAAGGTCACGGTCAGTAAGTTCCGCTTCGCGTTTGATTTCGCGCGGCAGGGGCGTTTCGCCCAGTTCATCCACCGCTTTCATGAACTCTTCGTGGCTACCGTCAAACAGGAACCGGATGGTCCGCCCACGAGAGGTTGTATTGTCGATTACTTCGGCCACGAGGTCACTGTCGCCAAAATAAAGTTTGTTGCCAACGCGAATTTTTCGGGCTGGATCGACCAGTACGTCCCAAAGCTTCATTTCGCGGTTGAGTTCGCGCAGCAGAAAAACCTCGATTTTAGCCCCGGTTTTTTCTTTATTACCGTATAATCTTGCCGGAAATACTTTCGTGTTGTTGATAACCATCACATCGCCGTCGCCGAAATAGCTTAACATATCCGAAAACTGCTTGTGCTCAATTGTTTTGGTTTTACGGTCAACAACCATTAACCGTGACTCACCCCGTTCAACTGGGTATTTAGCAATTAAACTGTCGGGCAAATCAAATTTGAATTCGGATAACTTCATGGCGTATCAGTACGGAAAAGAACAGCGCGTTTTGTGTAAAGGCCGCAAATATAGTGCAAAACCCGGAAAATTTAACACGTTCCGGGTTGTTTTCTTGCAAATATGAATGAAAAATATTATTCGCTGGCTGGCAAATGAGGCAGCGGCTCCACCGAACCGGCTGTATTTACTTCCCGGCGGTCGGTTATGTTGAATTTCGCCATCAATTCGGACGATACCTCATTCGAGTAGGTTCCCTGCGCCGAGACAAACACGCCTTTCAGGCCACCATTCGTGGTGATAGCGTACAGCGTCATTTCGTCGCCGGGATCTGATGTGCCTTCGAAGCGGTGAAATTCATCAACGTCGAATTCTTCACCACGTAATTTTGTCTCGGTGCTCTGTTCGACCAGAAAGTCTTTTTTAGGAGCGAATTCGTGCGTATAACCACGGCTACGCAGGTCCTCCATTGCTTCAGTCAGGGTTTCAAAATGCTTCATAATGTTGTAATGAATTGTATGCAATTACAACTCAAAAAGGCAGCGATAGTTTTACCAGCGAATGATTACTAATTTCTTGTTTGCCCTTTTGAAAAAAATAAGCCGTGTAAGCAGCGAGGAAAACAATTTGCCCACGCACTAAATAGAAAGAAATGGTTAACAAATACGCTGCTTGTTGTGCGCTTAGACTCCATATGCGCGATAATGACTTGTAGCGTATACTCCGCTGGTCAAACCAAGAGTAGAGAATAGGAAAGGGGTACAACAAGCAAACGGGCCAATAAGGAAGCTTCCCTACTGGCCCGTTTGCGTATTCCGACGTCAATACAAACTAATCCGGTAAAACTTTCAGCTGGATGTCTTTGAAGTACACTTTGCTTTTTGGGTCATGTCCTTGCAGCGCAACCGTACCACTGCTTAGTTTTTTCATAGACTTACCCTGGCTAACGCTGTCAGGTTCCATGTACTCATTGATCGTTTTGTCGTTGAGTTTGATGGTTACTTTTTTGCCTTGTACGATGATGTGCTCGGTATACCATTCATCGTCTTTCACAAAAACCTGTTTCACATCTTGGAGGCCATAAACGCTACCCGTTTTGCGCCAGTCGGTATGCGTCTGATTCACCTGAATTTCGTAGCCTTGTGAAGGCCAGCCTGATGGTTGGTAAGCTGTGTGAATAAACATGCCTGAGTTAGAACCGGGCATTGTTTTAACCTGAGCTTTCCACTCAAAATTCTTGAAATTGTGGTTGCCGACGGGACCTTCGTAGAATAAGTGAGCGCGGGGACCCGCAACCACAATGGCGCCGTCCTGAACACTGAACGTACTGGGGCTTTCTTCGGTAACCTTCCAGCCGTTAAGGGTCTTCCCATCAAAAATGCTGACCCAGCCGTCGGCGCTTGGTCGAACCGTTAGATTCATGAACAGCCCAGCTAGTGCAAGAGCCAGAATGATCGAAAATTTTCTCATGTGACAGCGAGTAGAGTTTGGTATCTGGTTAAGAATAAAAAGATCAATCTATACTCTTTGCCGGGCAAAAAAGATGAGTAGCTTGTATGACAAAGCAGTCATTAAGGGCAAGTTGTGAACTAGGCTATTTAATTCAAACAGTCCTTATAAGCACGTCGTTACGTCTTCTTACAATACGCGCGACACGTTATGAAAAAAGGATGGATTATTGCCCTGGCCCTGTTGTTGATCGGTGCAGCCGGTGCCTATATCTGGTACAGTAGACTTAAAAGCAATGCTGCCGCTGAAAACGGCCCTTATGACAACACCCTTAAACCTCGCATAGAGCTTAGCCGGTTTGATATAACGGACATCAGCGACGATGCCATCACCATGAACATGTACATGCTGATCGACAATCCATTGCCCGTAGGCTTTAAGGCACACCAGCTTGATTACACGGTTTACATTGCCAATACGCCCGTGATTGCCGACTCCTACAAAAAACCAATTGAGGTCAAGTCCGGGGATAGTACCGTGGTTATGATGCCGGTTAAAATGCTGAACAAGAAATTAGTGCGAGTGCTGAAAACGCTGGAGGAGAAAGGAATTGATAGTACAACGTATAAAGTCCGGTCCAGCTTTGTGCTTGATGTACCCATCGTCGGTGAAAAAACCTTTGCTGCAACGATGGAACGGCGATTACCGACGGTATACATTCCAAAAATCAAAATCGACGATATTGACCTCGGAAAGTTTGGGTTGAAGCGGATGGACGTAGCCGCTAAAGTGAGCATAACCAATAAAAATAAGTTTCCGATCAATTTCACGGACACGCGTTATACCGTCATGATTGATGGGAAACAGATTGCCGATGGCTATCAACCGGAGCCTGTTGTCATTAAAGCCCAGGCTACCACGCCCGTCGTGTTTCCCGTAACCTCCAAGCCGGGTAAGACGCTAAGCGTGCTGCCGAAGATGCTTTTCGACAAAAAGGACACGCCCTATCTGGTTAACTTCAGTTGTAAGATTGCCGACAAAAGCGATAATCCGATGTTTAAAAACAGCAAGATGATGGCCACCGTTCGAGGAACGCTGGATGATCTAAAAAAACTCAAATAATCGTCAGCCTGTTCCGTGCCATTACCAGAAGCAGGGAACAGGCTTCAAATTTGGTGCTTCCAACAGCTTAGCGAGCGATGATCAGTCGTTTGGTCAACGTACCCCGTTCGGTAGCAACCTGGACTACGTAGCTTCCGGCGGCTAGCGTACTCACATCGAAGTGGACACTGTTCGGCATCACCAGGGTTGGGTTGAGTAACTGCAAACGGCCCTGAACGTCTGTTAATGCGATTGTTTGTAAGCCTTTACTGATATTATCGGCTTCCAGGGTCACATCTGCTGATGCCGGGTTTGGATACAGGTTTACGGTTTGCGGACTTGTATCGACGGCGGTGCTGGAGGATCGGAAGATCGGAGAAACCGAAAAGTCCCGAAAAAGCGTAGCCGTTTCCGTAGCATTGTCAGTGCCAAACCAGTCCGTCAGAACAGCCGCGTAGACTTGCCGAAAATCCGTTTGCATTTTCAAGTTGTTGTTGTCCAAATCACTCAGATTCGGGTTTTTACCGATCATTGGCGTTCGAATGGCGGTACCGAACACAAACATAGGAGCCGACGTTCCGTGATCGGTACCGCGACTGCCGTTCGACATAGCCCGGCGGCCAAACTCCGAAAACGTCATGCCAACGACTCGGTCTTCAACGTTCAGCTTTTCCAGATCCGTCTGAAAGGCCAGGATTGCATCGGACAGGGTTTTGAGCAATTTGGCGTGCGTGCCTGTGGTGGTGTCGTTGGCGTCGACCTGACTGGCGTGCGTATCAAAGCCGCCCAGGGTAACGTAATAAACTTTGGTTTGTAATCCTCCGCTGATCAACCGCGCCACGATCTTCAGCTGATCGCTTAATGAATTGCCGGTCGGGTAAGTCGCTAGATTCTTTCCTTTTCCAGCGGCATTCTTGATTTGGCTGGCGTAGCTAACCGAACTTGCCTGCTGTTGGCGGATATAATCAAGCTGTTGACCAGCGTAGCCCGACTCGCTACCGGATGGGCTGTTCGGGCGCTCGCCCACCAGCCGGGCAAACGTATCAGGGTCCTGGAGTACCAGCGCCATCGAATTGCTTGGACCAAGTAAGGTTGTTGCTGTGACGTAGCCGATCTGGATAGCCGGTGGGTCGGGCATGGCTTTGGATGGGTAGGCTTCCGGAAAATTCGGGTACCGACTATTGAGGTAACGGCCCGTCCAGCCCGACGTAGCTGTCTGATTGGAATCGACGGCGGTCATCCAGATATCGCTCGCCCGAAAATGCGAAAAGTTAGGGGTAGGGTACGACACGCCCTGAATGATACTCATTCTCCCATCGTTGAAGAGCTGCTGCATACCGCTCATGGCCGGATGCAGCCCCGTGCCTGCATAGTTTTTTAACTTTAGCGCCTTCCCTTCGGGAATGGCAATGTTGCCGCGAAACGACGATGACGAATACACACTCATCTGATCGAGCGGAATAACGGTGTTCAACCCATCGTTACCACCCTGAAGCTGAATGATCACCAGTACCCGGTCGGTCTGACTAGCCAGACTGATCATTGACCGTATAAACGAGGACGGCTTGGCAAATGCTTTTGCTCCATAGCCATCGATCAAAACCGGCAGGAGCAGCGACGAAGCGGCATGCTGCAAAAAATGACGACGTTTCATTCAATTCAGAGTAGGATGAGTTAGCGTAGATGCGGCAAAAAGCCGGTAGAGAGTTCTGAGTTCGATAGGCTATCAGGCAATCTGATACTCGGCCATGCGAAAAATGTACTGGAGCAGATTCGTTAGCTTCAGTTGAACGGCCTGTTTCTTAGCCGTATCGTTCGGGTTTCGGACGTAATCGTTCCATTCGCCCGTCCATTCGTAGCGAGGAATCGAACTGAGCAGAACTGTGTCCGTCAGAAAATCTTTCTGAGCCTGAGAAAGTGAAACCGCCAGTAAATGCGTGGTCATGTCATCGACCAGTTTACCCGCATTGGTCGGGTCCGACAGCGATTTGGCATAAGCGAGCACATCAATGACGGGCTTGCCCGCTAGTTTCAAATTACCTGTTGTCAATGTATCGCTGAAACTACCCCGCAAGCCCAGCGTTGTTGAGTTGATCCATTGCTGGTAGTAGCCGGTCTGATAATAAGCTGTCCAGCCGAAAACGTTCGGTGGATCGAGAAGGTCCTGTTGCTGCTCTTTAAGCCGAGCGTATGCATAATTACCTACCTGATAAAAGGTCGTTATCGCCTGTTTTGGGTCGGGAACTGACACACCCCAAAACCGTAGCGTTCCCACAACCAGGTCGGTCGGCGATTTGATAACAGCCCCCCGGATGCTTTCGTCAAAGAAATGCTGGCTTTGAAACAGGGTCCGCAATACGGGTTTGATCTCGAAATTATTTTTCCTGAACAGATCGCCCAACGGTTGAATAACATTGGTTTCGATGGTCGGTGTAATGTCCGAGTTGACAAACCAGCGATAAAGCCGACGGCAGATGTACCGGGGTGTTTCGGCATTGAGCAGAATCATGTCAAGTAGATCGTTCAGCTCATCCAGCCCTGCGTTTGCACCCGCTCTTCCTTTGATAACGGTATTCCGGTAAGTAGTCGAAAAGGATTTGGCGGTTGTATCGTGCCGGTTTGGCTGAAACGTACTGCTGAATGTAGCATTCGTGGCATCGCGGTAGCCGGTATCGACCCAACCCGTCAGCACCTTGGCCGCTGCGCGAACGTCATCTTCGGTATAGCCACCGTTACGACCGATGGTAAACAGCTCCTGTAGCTCGCGGGCGTAGTTTTCGTTTGCTTTCCCAACTACATTCTGATTGCCGTTCAGGAAACGAAGCATCGCCGGGTCCTGCGTAATCGCTATGGCGAATGCTTTAAAGTTGCCCAGAGCGTACTGACGTAACAGCGTATTATACCGGTACGAGTAGCGGTAGTCATCGACCGTGGCGGTGTTGGTCACGAAATGGTTTGACCAGAACAACGTCATTTTTTCCAACAACGACAGCGGTTGACCAAGCATCAGATTGGCCCACCAGGATTTGACATAACCGGTGCGTTTCCCGGCATTTGTCATGTCGAATGGCTGATCGTGAAAGGTTGTTGCGGTAACTGCATCGAGCGGTGGAGATGGAGTCGGCTGGTCGGCTAAAAGCGCGGATAAGAGCTGACTTGCTGTTTTGCCCGTGTTGGTTTTAATCTGTTCGGGAGTAGGACCAAACGTTGTTCGCCGGATCAGATGAGCAACTTGGGCGGCAGTCAGGGGTTGGGTGTAAGCGTCGAGTAAGGCCACGGTATGAACGGTCAAATTCTTCTGGCTAGCATGCGTAATACCGCGTAAATATACTTAGTGCTCTGGCTGATTTTACTGCTTAATTGACTTTTAATGAGGTAGTTAGGCGAATAGGAAACATAATTCCATACTTGATCGGATAATTCTAATTTGCAGTAACATATTAATGAAAAATCATACTTAAGAGATAAGTTTGTAAACAAAAAGCTCCGCGCTGAATTAGCGACGGAGCTTTTCAATAAGGGATAACTTACGGTATAAACTTACAGTTGAGGCTGCTCAGCTACCAACGTTTCGTCAACATGACCCGGCTTGCGGTTCCGCATGAAGAAGTAAAGACCGCTGAACGCAACAATGAGGATAACGGGGAAAATAACCATGTGCGACAAGGTCGCCTGACCAGCCGCTAGTTCCATTGCATCACCCGAAAGACCACGACCTTTTGCTTCTGCGGTTTCCGCATCCAGCCACTTACCAATAACCGGTTGGAAAATAGATGAAGCAAACATGCCCATACCACCCATGATCGACATACCAAATGCACCAGCGCGTGGGATGTATTCAGCAACAAAACCAATCATGGTTGGCCAGAAATAACAAACGCCAATCGCAAAAATGACCGCCGAAACATACACCATTGGACCCGTTGCCGTACTCATCAGGTAAACACCTAGCGCGGCAAAAATAGACGAGCCAAGTAGTACGCCCATCGGGTTCAGGTTATGCACAACCGGACCAGCGAAATACCGCCCTACGGCCATTAAACCCGTTACCAACGCCAGAATAAGCATCGGGCTAGCCCCTGCTTTACCCAAAATCGGGCCAACCCACTGCTCTGGACCGAACTCCGAAATAGCCGTTAGGGCCATGCAAGCCAGCATAAACAGATACAGCGGAGAGAACATTGCCTTCAGGTTAGCACCAGTCGATGCGGCTCCTTCCACTTTGTTGGCCGGAAACTGCTGACCCAGGAACATAAGCGCGTAGATCACGGCAGGAATCAGGATCGAGCCAATTTGATACTGCCAGCCCAGGCCCGCATCGGTCATGAACTTCGACACCAAGGTTCCGATCACGATACCGCCCGGAAACCACATGTGGAAACGGCTGAGCATTTTGATTTTCACGTTGCCTTCGTACATATCGGCAATCATCGGGTTACAGGCCGCTTCAACTGTTCCGTTACCAAAGCCAACGAAGAACGTTGAAAGAAGCAAAGTCCAGTAACCATCGGCTGTAATCGTCATCACCAGCCCGATGACGTGCGTTACAAAAGCAACCCAAACGATGCGTTTAGGGCCAATCACGTTGTATAAAGGACCCCCAAAAATCATAGCAATTGGAAAGCCCAGGAAAGCCATTGCGTTGACGAAGCCCAGCTGTTCGGCGGTCAGGTTGAACTCCTGCCCGAGCTGGGTCAGCACACCGGCTCGAATAGCAAACGCCATAGCGGTCGTGATAAGCGAGAAGCAACTGGCGTTGAACAGTCGCGAACGATTAATGGTCAGGTCCATTTTTTGAAAGAAGGGGATTAAAAATTAGTAATTCGTTAAAGAGTTAAACGGGTTAATGCAGTTGAGAAGAACAAAGAAGGGGCTTTGGAAACATGTCTATTGCATGACTTTTCGGAGCCTGAATTCTCTTTATTCAATAGTTTTCTAAAGACATTCGGCGGCATAAACTCCCCGCTGGATAGTCGTATTTATGCAAAATTTCCGAAAAATAATAGAAAACCGCTAATTTCCGGTCGTGAAAAAGCGAGTAGGTTCCTCCATTGTCAGGCTTGACATAGTACCAAGCTCACCATTCTTTTTTACATTCTGTTGTGGCCGAGTCTGTTGGCGGCAGGCTCGTGCAAATACTCTGTAACCAAAACGCTCATGATCAATCGTAAATTATCCTTAACGAACACTCAACTCGAACACTGATGCACAGAAAATTGCGAATGGGTATGGTTGGCGGAGGGCTTGATGCCTTCATTGGCGCCGTTCACCGCCGGGCGGCAGGTTTTGATAACGAAATTGAACTGGTGTGTGGCGTTTTCAGCGCATCAGCCGAAAAATCGAAAGCGACCGGCCATGCGCTCTACTTACCCGAAGACCGCGTTTATACCTCGTTTGAAGAAATGATCGAACGCGAAAAAACGTTGCCCGAAGGCGAGCGGATGGATTTTGTGTCTATCGTAACGCCAAATCACCTGCACTTCCCGCCCGCTAAGATGGCGCTCGAAAATGGCTTTCACGTTATCTGCGATAAGCCGATGACGCTGAATCTGGAGGAAGCGAAAGAACTGAAAGAAATCGTTGAAAAGTCAGGCTTGGTTTTTGGATTGACGCACAACTATACGGGCTATCCGATGGTGAAAGAAGCCCGCGACATGGTCCGTAACGGAAAATTAGGCCAGATTCGGAAAGTGGTGGTTGAATATCCGCAGGGATGGCTGTCGAAGAAAGAAGAAGACAATAACTACAAACAGGCAATCTGGCGGACGGACCCTACCAAGTCGGGAGCCGCTGGCTGTATGGGTGATATCGGGACGCACGCGGAAAACCTGGCCGAATACGTTACCGGTCTGAAAATAAGCGAGCTTTGTGCCGACCTGAGTGCCTTTGTACCGGGTCGCCAGCTCGACGACGACGGCAACGTACTACTGCGTTTCGACAATGGAGCGAAAGGTGTTCTGCATGCCAGCCAGATTGCGAATGGTGAAGAAAACTCACTGAAGCTATTTGTGTACGGTGAACTGGGTGGCCTGGAGTGGCATCAGATGGATCCCAACACGCTCAAGTACAAGACGCAGGAAGGGCAGCGCATCATCCGCACGAACGTAGGCGATCTATCAGCATCCGCGAAAGCGCACTGGCGGTTGCCAGCGGGCCACCCCGAAGGATTCTTTGAAGCATTCGCGAATATCTATCGCAACTTCGCTTATGCCGTGAAAGCGCACATGGAAGGTCGCCCGGCCGATCCGGTTTATGACTTTCCAAGCGTGGCAGACGGTGTTCGGGGCCTGGCTTTTATCGATACCGTTATTGCCTCGTCGAAGTCGGACGAAAAATGGACGAAGTTTGTGCAGTAAAATAGCTGCTCGGCAGCCAGTCTGGACGGCCACGTCTGGATTTTAGATACGCTACATTGCCCGGACGTGGCCGTCCGGGCGACAAACCCCTGATCATGCAAAAAATTAATGTTGGTGTTGTTGGCACTGGATTCATCGGACCCGCACACATCGAAGCCCTCCGTCGCTTACCAAACACGAATGTCCTTGCTCTTTGTGAGGTAACTGCTGAACTCGCTCGTCAGAAAGCGGATCAACTAGGTATTGAACGTTCGTGCACGTTTGAAGAACTGCTGGCCATGGATGATATCCAGGTAGTCCATATCTGTACGCCAAACTTTCTGCATTACCAGCAGTCGAAAGCGGCTCTGGAAGCGGGTAAGCACGTGGTGTGTGAAAAACCCCTGGCGAAAGATTTACACGAAGCCGAAGAACTGGTAAAACTGGCGAAAGAAACCGGGCTGGTCAATGCGGTTCATTTCAATCTTCGCTACTATCCGCTGGTTCGTCAGATGAAGGCAATGCGGGAGAAAAACGATCTGGGAGACGTCTATTCCGTGATCGGTTCGTATTTGCAGGACTGGCTTTTCTACGATACCGACTACAACTGGCGGCTCGAACCCGACAAGTCGGGCGATTCGCGGGCGATTGCCGATATTGGTTCGCACCTGATGGATAGTCTGGAGTACATCACAGGGCTGAAAACGGTAGCGGTAATGGCCGACTTCAATACGGTCCACAAAGTTCGTAAGAAGCCATTGAAGCCGGTGGAAACCTATTCGGGCAAGATGCTGCAACCCGAAGACTACGCGGATGTCCCCATCAATACGGAAGACCACGCCAACGTGTTGCTGAAGTTTGACAACGGTAACCGGGGCGTCATCACGGTATCGCAGGTGTCGGCGGGTCGTAAGAATCAGATGAAGCTGGAGATTGCCGGATCGAAGCAAACGTTTGCCTGGAATTCGGAAGCGCCCAACGAGATGTGGATCGGTAACCGCGACGGAGCGAACCAGTCGCTCATGCGCGATCCATCGCTGATGCACGCCGAAGCTCGGTCGGTAATCAGTTTCCCCGGTGGTCACAACGAAGGTTTCCCCGATACCTCGAAGCAGTTGTTCAAAGAAGTTTACGACGCCATTGCTGCCGGTAAACAACCCGAAAACCCAACCTTCCCGACCTTTGCCGACGGCTACCGCGAACTGCTTATCTGCGAGAAAATCCTGGAAAGCAACCGCAAACAGGCGTGGGTTACTATTGAGTGATTGTGTGAATGAGTAATCGTTAAGCTCTGAGCAATATAGATACACAGCGATTCGATAAAGGTGAGTTTGCCGATGGCATAGAAAACCGCCTGAAAATGTATACGTTTCGCTGTGTTCAAGTTTTTAGAGCATTGCCTCGATCATACGAAGCGCAACACTTTGGGAAGCAATTAGTCCGTAGTTCGTCGTCATCCGCAGCTAACTACCGAGCCGTAAGACGTGCTCGTAGTAAAAATGAATTCTTTGCTAAACTTAGCATAGTTGTCGAAGAATTAGATGAATCGCTGTTTTGGCTTGAAATGCTCATTTTTACTGAAATTTTGTCAGAAACACGGTTGAGTAGTTTAATCGATGAGGGACACCAGTTATTAAAAATAGTGGCGAAAGCGCGGAACAACACGGGTACTAGCTAAAAAGGGTCACTCAATTACTCAATCACTAATTCACTCAATAAGACATGAAAACAATGAAAGGCCCTGGCATCTTTCTGGCTCAGTTCCTGGGCGATGCCGAACCCTTCAACTCGTTGGAGTCAATTGCCAAATACATGGCCGATCTCGGCTATAAAGGTGTACAGATTCCGACCTGGGACCCTCGGATGATCGACCTGAAACAGGCGTCGGAGAGCAAAACCTACTGCGACGATTACGCGGGTAAACTCAGAGAAATTGGTGTAGAAGTAACCGAACTGGCTACGCACCTGCAAGGACAATTGGTAGCGGTTCATCCGGCTTACGGACCTATGTTCGATGGATTTGGCCCCGCCGAACTGGCCGGCAGACCGAAAGAGCAACAAGCCTGGGCGGTTGATCAGTTGCTGATGACTGCCAAGGCTAGTAAAAACCTGGGTCTGAAAGTAAGCCCCACCTTCTCGGGAGCCTTGCTGTGGCCGTTTATTTATCCGTGGCCGCAGCGTCCGGCTGGTCTGGTAGAAACGGGTTTCAAAGAGTTGGCCGAGCGCTGGACACCCATCCTGAACGCCTACGACGAAGCGGGTATCGATGTCGCTTATGAGTTGCATCCGGGTGAAGATCTGCACGATGGCGTTACGTTTGAGATGTTTCTGGAACACGTCAACAACCATCCACGGGCGGGTATCAACTACGACCCAAGCCACTTCGTGTTACAACAACTGGATTACCTTCAGTTCATTGATTTCTACCACGAGCGTATTTTTGCGTATCACGTTAAGGATGCTGAGTTCAATCCAACGGGTAAGCAGGGTGTGTACGGCGGTTATCAGGGCTGGGTTGAGCGGGCCGGACGGTTCCGTTCGCTGGGCGATGGACAGGTTGATTTCTCCGGTATCTTCTCCAAACTAGCGCAGTACGACTACGACCGGTGGGCGGTACTGGAGTGGGAGTGTGCCATAAAACATCCTGAACAGGGCGCTGCCGAAGGTGCACCGTTCATCGAGAGTCACATCATCCGCGTAACCGAACGAGCTTTCGATGATTTCGCTGGAACGGGTGCCGACGAGAACTTCAACAAGAAAGTGCTCGGGTTGTAGGTTTGATTTTTTGTAAAGGTGGAGTCGGGTTTGAGAACCCGACTCCACGTGTCAAATGCCGGGGTGATTACTTCGGCATTTGTCATATACTCACGCTATGGATCGCATTTTCGGTGAAATCACGGGGATACCCGAAGGAAGTGAGTTTGAAAACCGCTTTTACCTTTCCCAGTACGGCATACATCGCCCTCTGCAAGCGGGAATAAGCGGCTCGCAGACTGAAGGCGCGGACTCGATTGTATTGTCTGGCGGTTACGAGGACGACGAAGACAATGGCGACGAAATTATATACACGGGGCATGGCGGGAGAAGCCAGGTGACGGGCTTACAGGTGAGCGATCAGACCCTCAGCCGACAGAATCTAGCCTTAGCGCTTAACTGTCAGCGAGGGCTACCGGTCAGAGTCATTCGAGGCTACAACCATAATTCGCCGTATTCTCCTTCGGTGGGGTACCGGTATGATGGCTTGTATCGGGTAGACAGTTACTGGCGAGAGAAAGGATTGTCCGGTTTTTTCGTCTGGCGATTTCGGCTGATCAAGATCAAACCGTTATCGGATGCTAACCAGGTTTCGGAAGAGCAACCCACCTACGGACAAACGCAGCGGGTCGATACAAGTGTGTCTAGAATCGTGCGCGACAGCCAACTAAGCCGGTTTATTAAAGAACTGTATGGCTATCATTGTCAGGTTTGTCAGCATACAATCGAAACAAACATCGGTCCCTACGCCGAAGCGGCTCACATCCGACCATTAGGGCGGCCCCATGATGGCCCCGATGTGTTAACTAATTTGCTGTGCCTGTGTCCAAACCATCATGTCATGTTTGACTTTGGCGGGTTTAGCATAGCTGATGATTTGAGCCTACTGGGGGTGAAGGGTAAACTTTATAATCACAAGAGCCATGTTGTTGGCATTGAGTATCTTCAATACCATCGGCAGCATTTCTTCTCTCGTGAAGTCGGGGTTTAAAACCCGACTTCACGAGAGAAGCCTCAGATAAAAAAAGCGATATTCTTGCTTCTATTTCATTCGGACGATGGTTACGCCCGCGCCACCGCGGTCGGCGTGTTCGTCTTCCATCTTACCAACTTGCTTGTAACCACGCAGGTGATTCCGTACGAGCGTCCGAAGAATACCGTCGCCTTTGCCGTGAACAATGCGCAGTTCGGGATAACCGAGCATCAGCGCATCATCGACAAAACGGTCTACTTCGCCGAGGGCTTCTTCGCCCCGCTTGCCCCGGATGTCGAGGTTGAAGCTAAAGTGCTGCATCTTCTCGTTCATATCCAGCCCCTGACTACGCGGGCGGTCATCTTTCGTTTCAGTCGCGTCTTTGAAGGCTTTCTTGCTTACCTTTTCCAGCCGATTCACTTTCACGTTCGACTTCAGATCACCGATGCGAATTTCGGCATCTTTACCGCGCAACGATAGGACTTGACCCACCGCATTCTGTCCGGCAATGCGTACGTAGCTACCGACCGTAATTGCCCCATTGTCGGCTTCAAATTCTTCTTCTGCCGGTTTGGGTTTATCCGCAACAAGCATTTCGGGCTTTAGCTCTTTCTGCTCAAACTGCTCCAAATCCTGCCGAACCTGTCGGGTTGCTTCGCGTTCGGCCTTATTTTCCTTGATCTCACGAATTGTGCTCTCGATCCGTTGATTCGCTTCCTGAACCAACGCTTTTGCTTTCAGTTTGGCGTTATTGATCAAGAGTTTCTGTTCGTTGTCAAGCCGGGTTTTCAGCGCCGTATATTCAGCCAGTTGTTGAGCCAGTTTCCGCTGATTGATGCTTATCTCCAAGTTTCTCTCCGAGAACACACGCTTTTCAATATCCAGCTCTTTTAACAGCTTCTCGAAGTTTACCTGCTGATTGCCCAGCTTCTCTTTTGCCCGGTCGATTACGCCTTTGGGTAAGCCGATCTTCTGCGCAATTTCGAAGGCAAACGAACTACCCGGACGACCAATTTCCAGCTGGTAGAGCGGTTCCAGATTTTCGCCGTCGAAGCGCATCGCTCCGTTGATCAATCCCGACGTTTTGTCGGCAAAGACTTTCAGGTTGGTGTAGTGCGTATTGATGACTCCGTAAGCCCCCGACTTATTTAATTCTTCCAGGATCGACTCCGCAATTGCTCCGCCCAAACCCGGCTCCGTACCCGTCCCAAATTCGTCAATCAGAAACAAAGTCCGTTTGTTGGAGCCAATTACAAACTGCTTCATCGCCGTCAGGTGCGACGAGTAGGTACTCAGGTCATTTTCGAGCGATTGTTCGTCGCCAATGTCAATGAATAGGTTCTGAAAAACGCCCATCTCGGAGTAGTCCGCCATCGGAACCAGCAATCCGCACTGGAGCATGTACTGTACCAGGCCAATGGTTTTCAGCGCTACCGACTTACCACCCGCGTTGGGACCGGAAATGATCAGAATTCGTGTTTTTTCCTCAAGGCGAACGCTTAACGGTATGACCGTTTTTCCCTGCTTCTGGAAGGATAAGTGCAACAGCGGATGCCGGGCGTCAATCCAGTTTACGAATGGTCGCTCCATAAGCTTCGGCATGATAGCATCCAGTTGAACCGCCAGCTTTGCCTTCGCCCGGATGAAGTCAATCTGGGCCAGAAAGTTTACGGCTTTCCTGAGTTCGTCCAGATGTGGACGAATTTGATCCGTCAGTGCGAGCAGAATCCGGTGGATTTCGCGCCGTTCTTCGTACTCAAGTTCCCGGATTTCGTTGTTCGCGTCGAAAACTTCAGCTGGTTCGAGAAACACGGTTTGTCCCGTTTGCGACTCATCATGCACAAATCCCTTGATCTTGCGCTTGTGTTCAGCGGCAATCGGAATCACCAACCGTCCACCCCGAATGGTTAAGCTTAAATCATCCGGGATCCAGCCGTTCTGGCGGGCTTGCCGCAAAATGCTGTCGAGCCGTTTGCGCAGGTTGGCCTGCTCACTAATAATACGGCGACGGATGCTGGCCAGTTCGGGCGAAGCCGAGTCGCGGACAAGACCCCGATCATCGATGACCCGTTCCAGGGCGTTTGTTAAATTTTTATCGACACCTATCGGACCGGCCAATTCACGCAGGAACGGGAAGCTACGGTCAGCATGGGCGTTGTTTTCTTCCCGTTTGGCGAGAAATTTCAGACAGTCCTGAATGGTCCTCAGCGCCAGTTTTAGATCGAAAAATTCGGCTTCCGTCAAGGCGAGACCTTCAACGCGGGCGCGGTTCAGGTGGGGCCGAACGTCAATATAATTACTGCTTGGAAATTCAGGTTCGTACTGGACAATCTGCTTAAACTCATCGGTTTGTCGTAGCAGCTTATCGATTAGTTGAGCGTTGTCCGTAAATCGAATCTTCTCAACGTAATCCTGGCCTAACTGACTGACGCAGGCGTCTTTGAGATGTTGACGAATGGTGTCAAACCCGAGTTTTTGTTCTAGTGTATTTGGGTAAAGCATTTAATGGGTGAAAAGGCGTTATAAATAGCCATTTAGATAACGTTTATTGGCCTGGGGAGGTTCGCTACAGAAATTCCTTTATATATGTGACCAGCTGGTAATAGAGCGCGTCATAAATCCGGTTAAAGTTTTTGAAAATACTTTGTATTATACTTACGTTTACTTAGAAATTAATAAGCGTAAAGAAACAAGGTAATGTTATCAATCACTGGTTTATCGAAACTACATATCATACATGGATAATTATCTTGTGGTGTACTATAAAGGCAATGAGCCCACCTTTGCCTACACCGAAACCGTCGAAGCTGCTCTTTCGTATGCCGTATCAATAACGACTAGTCAAAAAAACGACAAAGAGGATACGTTGTCAATTATTGAGGTGTCTACTGATAAAATCGTTTTTTACAGTCAGGGGGAAAACATAGTCAATAAACTAAAGGCTAAGACCCGCCCAACCATAAAAAACAAGCTTGCTGCTTATTCCTGGGTTCGCTTACTTATGAACTGGATGGGACTTGGTATGCGGTTGGCAAAGCCAAGTAATTAGTCCGGGTTGAACGGTAGCTGGAAAGTTATCTTGCTAATTTTAAGGCTCTTTATTTCGGTGCTGGGGCTGAAAATTGGCTCGCGAAATACAGGATTGTTTATGAAATGTCAGCTGTCGTTAAGTACCGTAGCATTAAATTTTAACTTCCTGACTAAAAACTATACGCTGAGCCGAAGTCTTTTCAGTATGTTTGGGGACATACTTATTTACTATGCTTACCCGTACAATCGTTCCCTTTCTAACGGCTGTTTGTTTATCTGCTTCCCTTAGTGCTACATTAACTGGTTGCCAATCAAAAGGCTCCGACACTGCCGAATCGACAAAAACGACTACGGCGACCGAAGCATCCAACGCGGATAAACCCGCTAAAGCTAACGCCGAAACAGCACCCTCCGTTGATCCGACAAGTATTCCTGCCAGCAAGATAGCGGATGCGGCTACTATTTTGTCTCGTCCTCAGGTACCCATTCTGTGTTATCACCAGATTCGGGATTGGCGAGCGAGTGACTCCAAATCGGCGAAAGATTACATCATTCCGGTGGCCGCTTTCAAAGAACAGATGCAGATGCTGGCCGATAGTGGTTACCACACTATTTTGCCCGATCAGCTTTACGCGTATCTGACGACTGGCGCACCTCTGCCGCCTAAGCCATTCATGCTCACGTTCGATGATGGCGATCTGGACCAGTACGAAGTGGCAGCGCCTGAACTCGAAAAGCATGGCTTCAAAGGGTCATTTTTTATCATGACCGTCGCCATCGGTCGTCGGGGTAAGCAGCCGTACATGGATAAGGCCCAGATCAAGGATTTGTCTGATCGGGGGCATACCATTGGCGCGCATACCTGGGATCACCACAACGTGAAGAAATACCAGGGCGAAGATTGGAAAATACAACTGGAAGAGCCTAAAGCTAAGCTGGAAGCGATTACCGGTAAACCAGTTCGGTATTTTGCTTATCCATTCGGTCTGTGGAATAAGCCTGCTCTGCCTGAACTACAGAAACGGGGTTATGCAGCTGCGTTCACGCTGGCTGACAAACGCGATGATCAGATGCCGCTCTATACCGTCCGGCGGATTATTGCGGGTGGGCAGTGGAAAGCAAAGACCATGTATCGGAACATGATTCAAAGCTTCGATAACAAATAATTGAGGTTAAACCCAACAGAAAAAGCGGCTCCGGAGCCGCTTTTTCTGTTTTCTACTGACCTAAGCGAAGTGGTTGCCAGCGCTACTTAAACCGTCCAGCCCATTCGATACCCGCTACGATATGAGGCATCGCGTTTGGATCGGTAAATGTTTCGTTTGTGTGCCCCATGCCGGTGTAAAAAACGCGGCCTTTGCGAACAGTATTTGTCCACGAAATAGGGTGATCTCCGCCCATCGCTTTCGGTAAGGTGGCTTTGTACGACGCTTCGTTGAGAGTCAACAACACCTGAATGCTGTCTTTACCCCGTACGCTTTGCTTAAAGTTGTACCATTCATCGACCTTACGCCATTTGGCAGGCAGATGCTTCGTCGTTGGATGCGTACGCGTGTCCGTAATGATCTCGGCTTCGGGCGTGTGTTCGGGAAAAAGCGGATGATCGCGGAAGTGCGTACCCAGCAAATGATCGTACCAATCCCAGCTGTATTCCGTATCCGAGGCCGCGTGAATACCCACGTACCCGCCACCATTTTCGACGAACTGTTCGAAAGCTTTTTCCTGATCTGCGGTCAGAATATCGCCGGTTGTTGACAGAAACACAACGACCTTAAAGCGACGTAGGTAATCATCGTTAAAGAACGCACCGTTCTCGGTCGTACGAACATCCCAGCCTCTTTCCTTCCCGGCCTTTTGCAGCGCATCAATACCGGGTTCAATTGACTCATGCCGGAAACCGTTCGTCTTTGAGAAGATCAATACGCCTTTCTCGCCAACCTGACCCGGATCTGCCGGACGAACGGTGTCAAAGACCGGTTCTTGCGCGGGAAGTTGTCTGGTCACGTACATACCGAACAGGACGGCGCCACCCACCAGTAGCGCTAGGAACAGAACTAGACCCAGTACGATTTTTAGTGGTTTGCGCATGGTTTAGGCCAGTTCAGTTCGTACTCGTTCGAGCAGACTCTTCGTGGCTTTGATGCCGTCGGCAGTAGATAGATAACCACCCGTCGGATTGTACATGCTCATGATACCACCTTCGTACTCAACGCCCACATAACCGCTGAAACCTGCATCCTTGATGATCTGGAACATCCGCCGAAAATCGGTCTCGGTCTCGTTGCCCTTGGCGTCGAACTTATGCGTTTTGGCACTGATTCCTTTGGCGTAAGGCATCATTTTTTTGACCCCTTCGTACCGATCATATTCTTTGATGCATTTGGTGCCCATGACCCCCTTTATATCGTTGGTTTCCGGCTTGCTGCGCTGCATACAGAAATTGCCGAAATCAGGGAGGAGACCCGCGTTGGGCATGTTGACCTGCTTCAGGATACCTACCAGCCAGTCGATATTGGTCGAATTACCGAAGTGATTTTCGACAATTACGTTGATGTTCGATTTAGCGGCATATTCCAGCAGTTTGTGGTAGCCATCGGCAGCGGCTTTGGCCGCTTCGTCAGCGGGATCATCGGGCGTTCCCGATAACGCTTTTGACGAATCGCCCAGGTTGACCCGAATAGCACTGCATCCCAGAAATTTGGCGGCTTCGACCCAGGGACGATGCGCTTCAACGGCTTGCTGGCGTTTCGTTGCATCCAGATCGGCAATGTTAGCGCCATCAACCATGATGAGGTTATTTTTCATGCCCAGGTCGTCGCAGCGCTGCTTAAGCTCTTTCAAATAAGCCTGATCGGTATGCTTGTCGTTGAAAAACATGGAAACATACTCCAGTACGTTGATACCGAAATCGTTTTTGGCACGCGCCGGAAAATCCATGTTGGTCATTTTGCCGGAGAACAGATCGCCCGCGAACGAAAACTCAGCCAGGGAGATGTCGAAATTGAATTTTTTAGCGGGCATATGGGCAAAGGATTGGGTTGGCAAAACGGACGACAGGCCGATACCGGCGGCTGTCAGGCCAAGTTGGTTTAGGAACTCACGACGAGATTGACTCATTTCAGTAGGAGAAGGGATTAGTTAGAAAATTGAACGGTAGCAGGGACAAAGAGCGGAGCTTTACCCGCTTTCTCGTTTTTAAAGACAAAATACAAATCGTGCGTACCGGTAGTAGGCGTAACGCTTACCTTCGCCATGCTTGGCTTAAACATCTCAGCGGGGTCCTTGCTTTCGCTGGGCAAAATGTCTTCAGTTTGTCCCAATAATTTGCCGGTTGGCGAATCGATCCGCACTTCAATGCGACCGCCCACGGCACTCAACTGCGTTTTAGGAACCGCCACGGCAAATTCCATTGCCTTGATTCCCGTCAGATCGAGCTGATTGAATTGAACGTACGTATCCGCCCCCATGACGATCACCAGCGGGTACGGTTGTGTACCCATTTTGAAGAGGTTTATCCCTTTCGACTGACGGTCGCTTGATCCCATCGCCATCACCGGATTGCGCAGAATAAGCGTTTGTTCGGCGGTCTGCGCGGGCAAATTGTTCGCGCCTTTGTCTTTGTAAGATGCCTGAAACACCAGATTCCCTTTTTCGTTCTGAGCCGGTGTGTACGTTCCTTTGGCAGGTAATAGGGGGTTAGCAACTTTCTGGTCCGACAGCGTAAGAATGTACTTAACAATCTCGCCCGCGTCAGCTTGATTCAACTGAGGGTGAGCCGTCATAATGGCGTCGCCCCACACGCCACCACCGCCTTTGATGATCTTGTTCGACAGGCTGGCTACGGCATTTGCGTCGCCTTTGTAGCGTTTCGCAACGTCGATAAACGAGGGACCGACCGATTTTTTATCCGTAAAATGACAGGCTTTACAATCGCTCTTGTCCATGAGCGTTTTGCCAGTACCCAGATAAGCCGCTTCCGAAAACTTATGCCCTTCGCTGCTGCCTGTTTCCTTCGCATTGGCTTCGTTCATGTAGTTCGCCCGCACTAAAACCTGTTTCGCTGGAATGCGACCACTCGCCAGACTTCCGTCTTCCTTGTCGGTTACGCTTACCTGATACGCAATCGGCTGACCGGGGAAATAAAAGCTTTTGTTTCCATTCGTGATATCCAGCGTCACCTGGGGTGGCTGGTTTCCCGCTGTAATGTCTACCTCGCGGGTACTGGCGAGTCCGTGGGCGTCGGTCACGGTCAGAATCGCTTTGTATTGACCGGGTTTCTGAAACGTGAAAGTCGGATTCGGCTCGGTCAAAACCGTTGGCTGTCCGCCCGTCCGGCTTACAATTTTCCATTGGTAGGTTAACGCATCGCCGTCGAAATCGGTAGTACCTGCCGATGATAGATTTACTTTCAGAGGTACCGCACCCGCTTTCTGACTGGCCGCTAGCCGTACGTTGGGTTTACGGTTGCCCCCGTTAAATTCAATGCGTACCAACCGCGAGTCATCATTTTTGAGGAACCAGCCCGTACCATATTCGAGTACGTACAGATCACCATTTGGCCCAAATGCCATGTCAATCGGGTGGCTCAACGGCATATTGGGCAGGAACCGCTCCATCTTGGTCATGTCGCCCTTACTGTCGAAGCTGACCGCCAGAATCATGTCGCGCATCCATTCGTACAGAAAGAGTTTTCCGTTGTAGTACTCTGGAAAAGGACGCTTAGCGCCTTTGAAATCGTCTTTATAGTAAGCAGGACCAGCCATCGCGCTGCGGCCACCGCTGCCCATGAGCGGAAACTTCTTGCTTTCAGCCGCTGGGTACGAAATCAAAGCGGGCTGAGCGGGCGGGAGATCGCGAAGACCGGTACTGTTCGGCGAATCGTTGAACGGATGAGCCGGATCGAATTTAGCGCCTGATTTGTTGGTTACGAAATCGAGGTCGTTGTAGGCTTTGTTGTCGCCCACAAAGTAAGGCCAGCCAAAATTGCCGGGCTTTTTTGCCTGATTGTACTCATCTTCGGCGGTCGGGCCAACACCAACGGAATCGGTTCCTGCGTCGGGACCAACGTCTCCCCAGTATACGTAGTTTGTTCGTTTATCGACCGAAATGCGGTACGGATTGCGGTGACCCATCGTGTAAATCTCAGGCCGTGTTTTGGGCGTTCCTTTTGCGAACAGGTTGCCTTCCGGAATCGTGTAGGTTCCGTCCGCTTCGGGGTGAATACGAAGAATTTTTCCCCGCAGATCGTTGGTATTAGCCGACGATTTCTGAGCATCCCACGGACTGCGGTCGGGCCGCTCATCGATGGGCGCGTAGAGCGTCGCGCGGGGGCTGGTGTTATCACCGGTCGATAGGTACAGGTTACCGTCGCGGTCCCAGTCGATTGAGCCGCCGGTATGACAGCATTGCTCGCGTTGCACCGGAACTTCCAGCAACACCTTTTTTGACGAAAGAACCAACTCATCGCCCTGTAATTCGTAGCGGGTCAGAATATTCTTGGGCTCGTCGCCAGCGGGCGAGTAGTAGAGGTATACCCAGTGGTTTTTAGTAAAATCAGGGTCGATGTTAACACCGAGCAGACCATCTTCCGCTTCGGTTTCGTGGCCTTCTTTGTCTTTGTATTTGGTGCTAACCGGAATGGTAGCGATCGTTTTGAGTTGCTTGGTCGTCGGCGAAAAAAGTCTGACCTCGCCATGCCGTTCGATAAACAATACACGTTCATCGGGTAGAACGGCCATTTCGAGCGGCTCATTAAGCTTTTCGGCCAAGACTACTTTTGTGAAGCGGTTCTCGTCGGGCAAATCGCCGGGATCGACGAAGGGCCTGACCGAGTAAGCCCACAGACCGATAGCGCCTACACACAAGGTAGCCAGGGTCCGGAAAGGTTGTAGCGTAAAGGAATGTTGTTTCATTGACAATGCGTATTTTCAACACAATAATAGCTTTATTTGCCATTGTGTATGAAAAACACACTATAAATATTTTAAAATTTACATGGCCGAGTACAAAAACCAGTTTCAGCAGCTTATTTTAGATCTAAAGACTAATTACATTCCCTCTGTCTCAATCGACTTCGTCATCTTCGGCTTTCACGACGGACAGTTAAAAGTGCTGTTGTTACGCTGGAAAGGAACGGACGAGTGGAGCTTACCGGGTGGACGGATTCGTCACGAAGAAGATCTTCAGGCTGCGGCTTATCGAAGCCTGAACGAGCGGACCGGCTTAAGCGAAATTTTCCTTCAGCAATTTCATACATTCGGTGATGTGGTACGTTACATCAATTTTAGCCAGCAGGAGACATTAGCCAAGTTAGGTTTGCCCGAAGATCTGGCTAGTGAAGTGATGGGTCGTGATGTGTCGGTCGGTTATTACGCGCTGGTCGAATTCGCGAATGTGATTCCAAGCCCTGATTTCTTCACGGAAGAATGTCGCTGGTGGGACATTGACCAGATTCCGCCCTTGCTTTTCGACCACAACAGCATGGTTACGCTAGCCTTGAAGACGTTACGCCGACAACTCAGTTACCAGCCCATTGGCTATAAGTTGCTGCCCGATAAATTTACCATGCCCGACCTACAGCAACTCTACGAAACGATTCTTGGGCAGTCGCTGGATCGCCGGAACTTTCAGAAACGTATGCTGGGGTACGGCATTTTGGAGCGGCTGGAGGAGCGTAAGACGGGGGGCGCTCATAAAGCACCGTATTTATACCGGTTCGATAAGGAAAAATACCAGCAGGCATTGGCTGATGAAACCCTTTTTGTCGGCTAAGCGTTTTTCGGCAGCATGTATACTAGACGCGTTTTGCGTGCGTTTGCAAAAAACCTTCCTACTTTTGGATGGTTAAACAAGCCGTAATAGTACGGACTACCATGACTACAAAAATTCGTGTAGCGCTCGACCGGACGCCAAACACTAACCACACCGGATTTTACGTCGCTCTGGCAAAAGGATCTTATCAGGAGGCCGGTCTTGACGTTGAATTTATTTCTCCCGATCAGGATGACTACCAGATGATGCCCGCCCGGCGCTTAGCGCAGGGTAAGTGTGAACTGGCCATTACGCCTTCCGAAAGTGTGATCAGCTACCAAACCAACGGTACTGATCTGGTGGCTGTCGCTACCGTGCTCGCCCGCGACATAAGCGCTATTGTAACGCTCAGTGAAAGCGGTATTGATCGACCGCAGAAACTGGATGGTAAAGTCTACGCGTCGTATGGCGCCCGCTACGAAGAGGATATTATTCGGCAGCTTATCCAGAACGACGAAGGACGCGGTCAGGTCCTCTCGCACAAACTAGGGTGGTCGGAGATCTGGAAAGCTTTGTTAACCAGAGAGGTCGATGCTGCCTGGTTCTGGCTGACCTGGGAGGGCGTTCGGGCCGATATTGATGGGGTCGAGTTGAATCAATTTCTATTCGACGATTACGCGATTCCCTACGGATACAATCCCTTACTAACCGCACAGCGAAGCTGGGTTGAACAGAATCCGGAGGCATTACGGCAGTTTCTGGAAGCAACGGCTGCCGGGTTCCGGTATGCAGCTAAGAATTCCGATGAAGCTGCTCGTATCTTAAGAAAAACGGTAAAGCATCCGGCATTGGCCGACCGGAATTTTGTGGATCAGAGTCAGCAAATGGTTTCCTGTTATTACCTGGATGGTGAAGGCAACTGGGGCTTTATGCACCGAAGCGTCTGGACATCGTTCGTTAACTGGATGATTCGCAACCGGATGCTGACAGATCGTGACGGTGAACTCATTCAGCAACTCGACATCGACCGTCTCTTCACGAACGAATTCCTGGAGAATACGCCCGTTCCGATTCGGTTATAAGCCGAGACTTTCGTGCTATAAGAAATTAACCACCAATTGTCGACATCGACTCCGTAACAACATCCCGGCCCTGTTCGGCTTCAAAGCCGTTGGCCGGGCGGTGAGCAAAGGCTTTCAGGAAAGCTGTAATCAATTCGTCGTCGGATGCGCCCGCCCGGATCAGCGCGCGGATGTCAAGCACACCGTTGTCATAAAGGCAGGTTTTAAGGGTTCCCTGCGCCGTCAGACGAATCCGGTTGCAGGTACCGCAGAACGTGCGACTGAAAGCGGCAATCACACCAATTGTTCCCTGATGACCTGGAATCTGGTAGTTGGCCGACGTAGAAAACGGCGGGTCGGGTAGCTTTTGCAGGGTCGGGTACTGGGCTCTTATCTCTTCGATGATACGTCGGTGAGTCCAGTGCAATACGGGGTAATGACTACCTTCCCCGTTAAACGGCATTTCTTCAATAAACCGAACATCGACGGGTAACAGGCGGGTCATCTCCGTAAGTGGAATCAAGTCCTGCGTGTTTTGTCCGTCCATCACAACCGCGTTGATTTTCGTCTGAATACCCGCTTCCAGCAGCGCGTCGAGGGTTTTCAGAACGGCGGGTAATTCGTCGCGTCGGGTGATTTTATGAAATCGTTCCCGATCAAGTGTGTCCAGACTCAGGTTGACCGCACGAACGCCGAGTGCCGCCAGATCAGCAACGTGAGGTGCCGTCAAAACACCGTTGGTTGTTAGTGAAATATCCTTGAGCCCATCAACTTCGGCCAGCCGATGCAGGAAGTCCATTAGTCCCGTTCGGACAAACGGCTCTCCACCCGTTATTCGTACTTTCGACACCCCAAGCCGAGCTAGTACACGCACAACTCGCTCCATTTCTTCGTATGAAAGCAGCTGGTGTTTGGGCAGGTACTTGATCCCTTCTTCGGGCATGCAGTAAAAGCACCGCAAATTGCAACGGTCGGTTACGGCTAGCCGAAGGTAAGAGATAGGGCGATTGTGATTGTCGTAGATCATGAGCGTATTGACCCAACACGAAAATACGGATTTTGATTGCACGGAAGCGTATATATAGCTTCTTCACAGGTAAAAGTTATTTTGTGCAGTAAGTCGCTCCCCTGATTAGACGATGGGTAACACCATTTACTAAATGGACTTCGTATACGGGTAACTAAAATAGTAAGTAAAAATACGTTGGCAGGCGGAACATATTTGTTATTTAAAATTTAGTATTATTTTTGAGATAAATTTACTTTCTAGCAGGTGAAGAAAGTCGTCTCAATCGGTCTCTTTGTTTTACTACTGTACCACACACTGGCTTATGTGCTTGTGTGCATCGGTACGTGGTGGCAGGCTGAGCACGACTTATCCGAACGACTACTGGTTTATCGATCGGTTGATAGTATCGTTGAATTCCAGATTCCGCTCAAAGACAAACCCGACGAAAGCACGCTGGCGAATACCACATCGGATGGATTTACGTACCGGGGGCATTATTACAGTGTGGTGAGTCTGGAAATCCGGGGCGACACCCTGCACATTGCTGGTCTGGAAGCGGAAGGGCGCTCCTTCTGGCAAAGCGACTTGCTTTCGTTTCTGAACGACCATATTTCGGGTACGACAGATTCTAATCATAAAGCCAATCAGCTGCTCAAATTCTTGTTGAAAGAATACTCGCCCAATCCGCGAGCCATTTTTAGTTTCCTTTCTCCTGTATGGCGCGAGGCTGTTCGCATTCCCGACACATTATTTGTGTTTGCGGCTCGTGCGCTGCCCGTTCACTCACCCCCGCCAGAAATCTAGGTTCCTGAATGATTTTACAGTGTGTTTTCAGTAAATTCTACTGATCCGTTGGCTATGCTTACATCTGTGGCATCTGGACAGCGGTCGTAGGTTCTGCCCGTCGGTTTGTTGGCCTCTAAATCGCTGGTACGAATCCTCGCACACTGTAATCTATCCATTTTTGTCGTTGCTGGTAATGCCTTGTGTCACGGGTGTACGCGCTTTTGTGCGTCCAGTTGATGCATTGCTTGTCGACAATTGTCAATCAACTTATTCACACAGGATCAACCTAGATCTTTCTCAATGAAAACGATTTCTACTATCGTTCTAGCGGTAGCCTATACACTATTTTCAGCTGAATCCAGCCGGGCGCAGGGTTGCGTCGCCGTGCGGCATATGAGTTGCGCGGCTCCGGCAGGAATGAACTCAGCCGACTTTTTCAAACAACGTAATGGACACTGGCAAGTATCAGCCGGTTACCGTTTCTTCCGCTCGTACAAACACTTCGTCGGTGATGTCGAGCAGAAACATCGTGTCGAGCAAGGGACACAGGTAATCAACGTGTCGCATGCCCTTGACCTGGGCATAACGTATCTGGTCAACCATCGGCTGTCCTTTTCGGCGAATCTGCCGATTCAGTACAACGATCGTTCGTCGCTTTATGAACATTATGGGAACGCAGTAGCCCAGAATCCTGAGCAAAAGCGGTTTCATACGGGTTCCCAGGGGATCGGAGACCTGCGGATTTCCGGAAGCTACTGGGTGATTAATCCGGCCAAGTTACCCAAAGCGAATCTTGCTGTGGGCCTTGGCATTAAGCTGCCAACGGGAAATTATCAGGCGACCGATGATTTTCACAAGCTGACGAAAGAAGGCACCGATTATACCATCAATAAACCAGTTGACCAATCGATTCAGCTTGGCGATGGGGGAGTCGGAGCGAGTGTTGAGCTTCAGGGGTATGCGCAGCTAACAAAAACGCTGACCGCTTACGCAAACGGTTTTTACCTGTTTAACCCGCGCGAAACCAATGGCGTTGTCCGTAGTCCTGAATCGACAACTGTCGATCTGGTGACGGGTACGTTCTCGGTGGCCGACCAGTTTGCCGCTCGTCTTGGCTTGAGTCAATCGCTGGGCTTTGTTCCCGGATTGTCCGTCATGCTGGGCGGTCGGGTAGAAGGCGTTCCGGCGATGGACGCCATCGGTGGTAGCTCTGGCTTCCGGCGGCCCGGTTATATCGTTTCCGTTGAGCCAGGACTGGCTTATATGCGTCACAAAACATCGGTAGCGGCTACAGTACCTATCGCTATTTACCGGAACCGGATCAAGAGTTATGCTGATCGGTTAGATCCACTGGGACAGAAGCACGGCGATGCCGCCTTCGCTGATTACCTGGTATCGATCAACATATCGCGTTGGTTTTAAGGACAATATACAAGAGTTTACTTTTTCTATTCACGCTGTTCGGGAGGACGAAGATCGGACACCGCTGTGTTCGATCTTCCACTCTTACATCCATGGTTGCTTTATTGAGCGACATGACGTGACTTCATCTTTGGCATCCTTTGGCGTATTGCCCAGTAGGATCTCAGTGATCGGATGATTGAATAGCTTCTTTTAACAGTACAGCCTAAAATGAAGAAATCACAAATAAGAATTGATTACGCATTGATAATAGCGATGGTCACTCTGGCAGGGCAGCTATACGCGCAAAAAATGACTAACAAAGGGGAAGCTGGCAACAAGCCCGTTTCTGATTCGTTGCCCACCCGTACCCTGAGTCAGGTGACGGTTAAGGGAGTAAAGCCAGTTGTCGTAGAATCACTGCCCGAAGTCTACGGCACGTATCTGATGGGTGGTAAGCGGAGCGAAGTGATCAAGCTAGCTGATGTGGACGCAAACGTAGCTGAGAAGACGCCCCGGCAGGTATTTGCCCGGATTCCGGGTGTGTTTGTGTACGATATGGATGGAACAGGAAATCAAATCAATATAGCGACTCGTGGACTAGACCCACACCGTTCCTGGGAGAATAACATTCGGCAGAATGGAGTAATCACCAATTCGGATATGTACGGTTACCCAGCCAGTCATTACTCAGCCCCGATGGAAAGCATCGAACGGGTTGAATTCGTGCGTGGAACCGCTTCACTACAGTACGGAGCACAATTTGGAGGGATGCTAAACTACGTAACCAAACGAGCCGATAGTACACGGCGTTTTGGGTTTGAAACGGTTAACTCTGTTGGGTCGTATGGCTTGTTGAGCACGTATAACGCCATCGGTGGTCGGGTCGGAAAATGGACTTACTACGCGTACTACTACCGTCGTCATTCGGATGGATACCGGCAAAATAGCCGGTCAGATGCCGAAGCGCAATTAGGGCGGTTGCATTACCAGGCTAATGAGCGGTTGGGAATAACGGCGGAGGTGGGACGCTCTACCTACACCTACCAGATTCCGGGGCCGCTAACCGATGCCATGTTTGCGCAAGACCCGCGCCAGTCGACCCGAAGCCGGAATTATTTTAACCCGGATATTTACGTACCGTCGATCAAAGTAGACTGGCAGCTATCGGATCGGACCCGGTTGCTCTGGACGACTTCGGCGGTGCTGGGCGCTCGTAACAGCGTACAACTGGATGCATTTGCGACCGTACCCGACACCATCAACCGCGCTACGGGACAATACAGAGCCCGTCAGGTTGATATCGACAATTTTCACAGCTACACAACCGAAGTACGCCTGATACATCAGTACCAACTTGGTAACGTCAATGCAACCGCGGCTGCGGGCGTTCAGCTGATTAGCACGGATTTACACCGACGTCAGCAGGGCGCAGGAACGACAGCCAGTGATTTCGATTTTACGCTGACCAGTCCGTTTCGTCGTGACCTGCATTTCCGGACCAAAAACCTGGCGGCATTTGCCGAAAGCCAGTTTCACCTGACGAATCGGTTAACGGTTTCACCGGGTATTCGGATCGAAAACGGCCAGACCGAAATGCGCGGTACGATTACGTACTACCAGCCCGAAAATCTGCCGACCGACATCAGCCACAAATTTGCTTTGTTGGGCGTCAACGCTCAGTACCGTATCAACGATGCCGTGAAAGTGTACGGTGGCTGGGCGCAGGCTTACCGTCCTGTTATCTTCAAAGACATTATTCCTACATCGGTTTACGAACGGATTGACAAGAATCTGAAAGACGCGTATGGCTACAATGCGGAAGTCGGTATCGAAGGCCGTTGGCAAGGGTTACACCTGAATCTGACGGTTTTTGATCTGTTGTACCGCAACCGTCTAGGAACGCTGTTGCTGACCAACACGGACGGTACGAACTATATTTTCCGTACAAACATTGGTGACAGCCGCAGCACAGGTGTCGAAGCGCTTATCGAAGCCCAGCTGCTCCGCACGGAGAAGATACTGATCAGTGGTTTCACGTCAACGGCTTATAACAACGCCCGCTATCTGAACGGTCAGGTGTCGGCGGGTACCGAGAACCGGGCGGTTAAAGGGAATCAGGTAGAGTCGGCACCGCGTTGGACCAGCCGCAACGGCGTCACAGCGCGTTACGGTTCCGCCAGTCTAACCCTGCAATACAGTTACGTGAGTGAAACGTTCTCCGACGCGCTGAATACGCCAACCGCATCAGCGAACGGAGCTGTTGGACCCGTGCCCTCGTATGCGCTGGTCGATCTGAACGGCACCTGGCGCATCGGTCGTCAACTCACCCTGCGTGGCAGTGTTAACAACCTCTTAAACAAGCAATACTTTACCAAACGTCCTACATTTTACCCTGGACCGGGCGTATGGCCTTCCGACGGTCGGAGTGCGGTGTTGACGGTTGGCCTTACCATCTAATGTTTTAAAACCAGCTGTTCAGGATCTTATTCCAACGTATCCACCGACCAAATCGATGAGTCCTGAACAGCTCCTTTGTTAACCGATGACTATGAAAAAGAATCTACAGTACCTGGCGCTGGCATTGCTGCTCATGCCTTTCGCCGTTCGGGCGCAGATGCCACACGACGCTATCTACATGGGGAAGAACTCGGTTTGTGTGGCCGCCATGTACGGACATAGCTCCTGGAATAACTACTGGGAGAATACACTCAAACGCGAAAACTTCAATATTGGTACCCATACAACCCAAAGTGCCATGATCATGCCCGCTATCGGAATTAGCAAGCGGGTAAACGTGATTTTGAGCTTACCCTACGTCTGGACGAGCGCCAGCGCGGGTAATCTGATGGGGCAGCGGGGTATTCAGGATATATCGGCCTGGTTAAAAGTAAAAGCGTTTGTTGCCGGTGGGTTTTCGCTGCATGGTATTGTCGGCGCATCCGTTCCACTGGGTGGCTATGTTCCTGATTTCATGCCCATGTCGATTGGGTTGCAATGCCGTACCGCTACCGCGCGCTTACTAGCCAACTACAAACACCCATCGACGGGCCTGTATCTGACGGCGCACGGCAGCTACGGATGGCGGAGTAACATTAAGCTCGACCGCGATTCGTACCTCGCCGACGAACGTCTTTACAACACCAATCAGGTGAAAATGCCTAACGTTTACGATGCAGCGGTTCGCCTGGGTGTCCTGCGGAAAGGGTGGCAAACCGAAGTATGGGCGGAGCGTACCGCCTGCCTGAGTGGCGACAACATTCGTCGGAACGATATGCCTTTCCCAACAAACAACATGCAGGCTACATCGGTGGGCTGGTACGGTAAGTTTCAACCCCGGAATGTTGGGGTTAACGCCCGGGTCGGTTACGTCGTCGATGGACTGAACGTAGGACAGAGCACCAGCTATACCGTTGGGCTACTGTATCAAATCAATTTTAGGAAATAATTCAGCCGTACAAACCATGAAAAAGTTAAATCAATTTTTACTAATTACGAGTGTTGCCGCTGGTTTGTCGACAGCATTTTTGTCGTGCGACAAAGGCATCGATGAGCCACAGGTTCAGGCTTATACACCCGCTAATCTTGACGAAAAAGCAAGTAACTGGAAAACATACGTACTGGCATCACCCGCTGATATAGTTGTGGACGCACCCAAAGCGGTGGGGTCTACTGAATATCAGGCTGAACTGGCCAGTTTAAAACAAAAAACGACCAACCTGACAGCCAGCCAGCAGGATGCCGTAACCTACTGGGGAGCCGGTGCCGTGTATCGCTGGAACGAAATCGGGCGTGAATTGTGCGCTCGTTACAATATTCCACCTGCTTCGACAGCCGATGGAAAATATCCCGTACCGGACGCGGCCAACCCGCTGGCGGACCCAAGGTTTCCGTTTGCGAATCCACCGTATTCGGCTCGTGCTCTGGCTTATTTGAGCGTAGCGCAGTACGACGCCCTGGTATCGACCTGGTATTACAAATACAAGTACAACCGGATTTCGCCCGATAAAGCGGATGCTTCCATCAAACCGTTGCTGGCTACGTCGGCTCTCCCATCGTACCCATCCGAAGATGCGGTTGTGGCTACGGCTTCGGTGGTTATTCTGAAAGCCATGTTTCCCGGCGAAGTAGCCTATCTGGATGCTAAACTGGCCGAGCATCGCAACAGCCGTCTGTGGGCGGGTGTGAACGTCGAGAGTGATCTGACCGCCGGTGAGGCACTCGGTACGGCTGTAGCGGCAAAAATAATGGGTCGGGCCAAAGCCGATGGGATGAGCACGTCGAACAACCAGACCGTGACGGCGGGGATGATTCAGGCGGCCAAAGAGCGTGGACTCAAAGATGTCTGGGTAAGTCAGGAGAGTCCGGCACGTCCACCGATGTTGCCCAATTACGGCTCGGTTCAGACCTGGAATTTTGACAAGAAAACCTTGGTCAGCATGCGCCCACCCGCACCACCGGAGCTGAACAGTGCCGAATACAACACTGATTTTTCGGAGTTGAGCAAGATTAACAAAAGCCAAACCCGCGAACAGGCTCGTGTTGCGAACTTCTGGTCTGATGGTCCGGGCAGTTACACCCCTCCTGGTCACTGGCACCGCACGGCGGCCAACGCAGGCCATGATGCAAAATACAGCGAAGTTCGCATGGCGCGTATGCTGGCGTTGCTGGGTACGACCGAAATGGACGCTGCCATCGGTTGCTGGGAAGCAAAGTACTACTACTATTATCCTCGTCCGCAACAATTCGGTATGAAAACATCGGTCGGGCTGCCCAACTTTCCTTCGTACCCATCCGGCCACTCGACCTTCTCGGGCGCAGCCGCTACGGTGTTAGCCTATATTTTTCCTGATAAGGCCGATGAATTTAAGGCACAGGCCAACGAGGCATCTTTGTCGCGGATATATGGCTTGATTCACTATCGGTTCGATTCCGAAAAAGGGGTAGACCACGGCAATGCGATTGGCGCTTACGCCATCGCTCGTGGCAAAGCTGACGGATCAGGATTGTAAGAGTTTAAAGAGTTTATCATAGGTTAATCGTAGTTCCCGGTTGCGTTGCGGCCGGGAACTATTGTTTTAGGCCGTACACGACTTGTCTATTCCTGGCGTTACTAACGAAGACCGCAGACACAGAATCACCAACTTTAATGGGAAGGATGCTAGCGAACGGCTACCTTTACCCGCCTAAAGCAGAACTATGCGATTTTTACCAGTCCCTGTTATTGCGCTTGTCTGGCTGTGTTTTGCCCGGCCAACCCACGCTCAAGGCTTGATCGACGGCTTTATGCGGGGAGACCGAAAAGCAAACCTAGCCCTGACCTATTCGCAGGAAACGTACGATTCTTATTACATCAACAAAACCGAAACGCGGGACCCAAATTTGGGAACAGTGACGACGCAGGCGCTGAACGTGTACGGTAGTTTCGGATTGGGCTACGATCTGGATCTGATCGTGTCGGCCCCTTACATTCGGTCGGAGTCTAGCGCTGGGTATCGACAAAAGCAGGAAGGGTTTCAGGATGTGTCGGCTGCGTTGCGGTGGGAAGCCTACGATTACAAAATCGGTAAGGCGCGGCTTTCCTGGCTGTTTGCTCTGGGGTATTCGATGCCGTTGCAGAACTACGTCAACGACGATCTGATCGCCATCGGACGCGGTTCCCGTAATCTCGACGGACGTACCATGCTTCATTTGAAAGCGGGTACCTTTTTCCTGACCGGGCAGTACGGTTATATTCGCCGGGGGCAGGTCACGCTTGATCGGGTTGTGAATTATTACGAACCCGGACAGGTCAATCCCAACACCAGTGCCAAGATCAACGTACCCGACGTGACGGAGCTTATTGTCAGAACCGGCATTGTGACCAAACCGCTCTACATCGACGTGTGGTATCAGCAGCAGACACCGTACAAAAAGTACATCGAAGGAACGAATATCGCGCCCGGTATTCCGTTTCCGTCAAATGCGGTCGGCTTTAGCCGTGTAGGCGCTACGGTCTACCTGAAGCTGGTAGGACAGCTTGGTCTGACGGCTGGCTACGGAGCAACCATTGATGGACGTAATATTGGTAAGTCGAGCCGGGTTACCGGAGGCCTGGTCATTGGACGGATTGCCCGGTAATTACTATCTATGAACGCAACGGTTCACCGCTTTTGCGTTCGAATCTTTTCGAGAATGAATAAGTCTTTGTCCATAATGTTTCTGAGTGCGGTCCTTGTGTGGGTATCGGGTTGTAAAGAACCGATAATTGACGAGGGCATTTTGCCGTTCAGTGAACCCGCTACCGTAGATGCCGACGGTGGTAACTGGCGTACGATTGTCCTGCCATCAGCGGCTGCTATCAATGTTCCGCAACCGGATGCCGTTACATCCGATGCGTATAAAAGTGAATTTGCCCAGGTTAGGAACGGTGTGGCCAGACTGGAGCCAGAGAAAATCACGGCCATCAATTACTGGGCTGTTGGGGGTGTCAAGCGCTGGAATCAGATTGCGCGGCTGTTGGTGGCTAAGTACAATGTAGAGTCAGGTAATCCGCAGGAGGCAACGAATTCGCCTGTTAGCGCGCCATTTGCCGCCCGACTTTATGCCGCCCTCAGCGTAGCACAGTACGATGCGATGGTTGTCGCCTGGCGGGCTAAGTACCAGTATAACCGGCCATCGCTGCTGGATCAGGGGGTAACTACGCGCCTGCCCATCGCCAACGTTCCTTCGTACCCGTCGGAAGATGCTGCTATCGCCGAAGTGTCCTGCCAGATGCTGGCCTATTTCTTTCCGAACGAAACTGCCTGGCTTAAAACAAAAGCTACCGAACACAAACAAAGCCGAATTTGGAACGGAGCCAACGTACCGAGCGACATAAAAGGAGGGGAGGATCTGGGAGCCGCCGTAACCGCAAAAGTAATTGATCGGGTCAAAAATGATCGGTTCAGCGTCGCCAACGACCCGAACAACACGTGGACGAATGTACTGGCGAAAGCGCCTTATGACGTAAAATGGAGCAGCTTGTTTATTCCTGCCCGGACTCCGGTAGCCCCGCTGGCCGGAAACGTAAAAACCTGGCTTGACTCAACGGCTGTTAGAAAGAGTCTTATATCTGTACCACCAGCTACCACGTCAGCCACATTTCAGAATGATTTAAGCGAAGTGCGTACAATTGCCAGCGCGCGCACCCGCGAGCAGTCGCGTATTGCGGGAAAATGGGACGACGGTGTTGGGACGTACACCATTCCCGGCCATTGGAACCTGATCGCCGAAGAATATATCCAGCAGTACCGGCAGAACGAACTGCGGGCCGCCCGAACTTACGCGCTGGTGAACCGTGCTTTGCAGGATGGCGGTACGGCTTGCTGGGCAGCCAAGTACACTTACTTTGTACCGCGTCCTTCGCAGATCGACCCGATGATTAGAACCGCAACGATCATTCCCAACACGCCTGCTTACCCGTCTGAACAAGCCACGTTCGCATCCGCTGCTACAGCCGTTCTGCTTTATCTGTTTCCCGACGAAGCGACTGAACTGAACGCCCAGGTTACCGAAGCGACGCAGGCCGAGCTGTATAGCGGTACTGCGTATCGGTTCGCCAACGAAGAAGGATCTAGACTCGGTACAGCTGTTGGTAAACTTGCGGTCGAGTCGGCAAAAGGCGATGGCGCGAAGTAAAACAGCGCTAGGGCAGCAATGCGCCTACCCGGTTCCTCATTGAAAAGCAGGTGAACCTGATAGACGCATTGCTGAGCAGGTAATAAACCGAAGACTCTGAGCGCCTTTTTAGTGGAGAACGGGCTCTATTCCGCTCATAAGCGGGATTCTATCTTACGCATAGATCGTTTGCTGTAGTTCTATCGACGCGTAGTTTTACGAACATGATGTTTCGGTATAAGAAGCAATAGACGACGAATGCACGTTTTTTTGCAACATTCTTTACCGTTCGGGATTATTTCATAGAGGAGGTATTAACCTAGATAGACTACGAATGGAATCATCCAAAAAAAGCGCGAAAGTTTCTTCTTCACGTACGGCCAGTGCAATCGTCGCTGTGCCAATGCCAGCAGCAACCGAATCCACTTCTTTATCTGCCGCAGATTCGTTTCGTTCCGGTCAGTCGCGAGTGGTCATTGAGCATGTGTCCCCCGAAATTGACGGTGGGCGTTTTCCCATAAAAGCAGTACCAGGCGATGTTATTGCCGTCGAAGCCGACATTTTTGCGGACGGACACGATTATCTAACGGCCAAGTTGCTTTATAAGCACGCGACCGATGCCGATTGGACTGAAACCGCGATGACTTTGCTGGTCAATGACCGCTGGGGCGCGTCATTCGTCGTGGAAAAGCAAGGGCGCTATGTATATACCATTGAAGGGTGGGTCGATCACCCGGCCTCGTGGCAGCACGAAATTCACTTGAAAGTAGCCGATGGTCAGCGGATTACCAGTGAGCTATTGGCGGGCGCACAGTATCTGGATGGAATGATTCAGCGAGCGGGTGGCAAACTGCCGGGCAAAGAAAAAAAGAAAACATCGGTCTCGACCGTCGAGGAGTCAGCCGATGTTAAGTCTCTCCGCGATATGGCCGCTTTGTTTCGCGACGAAAATCGCTACGACGAAGCTGTTTCCGTTGCTGAAAGCGATCAGTTCACGTTCTTCGCGAATCGCTACCCCGAACGTCAGCATCCTACGCGCTACAGTCATGAACTCGGAATCGAAGTGGACCGGGCAAAGGCCGGATTCAGCACTTGGTATTGTTTGTTTCCGCGCTCGGCATCGCAGGCAGAAGGACCCGGTGGCGAGCCTGTCCATGGGACATTCCGGGATGTGGAAGCGTTGTTGCCCCGCATTTCACAGATGGGTTTTGATGTGTTGTACCTGCCGCCCATCCACCCGATTGGGATGGCTCACCGGAAAGGGAAAAACAACTCGGTTATTTGTCAGCCGGGCGAACCGGGTGTTCCGTACGGGATTGGTTCGTCTGAGGGTGGACACGACGCGATCCACCCTGATCTAGGTACTGTTGATGAGTTTAAGCACCTCATTGCTATTTCGGCCAACTACGGGATGGAGGTCGCTATGGACCTTGCCATTCAGTGTTCACCCGATCACCCCTGGGCCAAAGAACATCCAGAGTGGTTCAAAAAACGTCCCGACGGTACGATCCAGTACGCCGAAAACCCACCCAAAAAATACCAGGATATTTATCCGGTTTACTTCGAAACCGAAGATTGGCAAAACCTGTGGAATGAGCTAAAGCGCGTTCTGTTGGTATGGGCTTCGTGGGGGGTGCGCATCGTGCGGGTCGATAATCCACACACCAAACCATTTAGTTTCTGGGAGTGGGTTATCGCGGAGGTGAAGCGCGAGTTTCCGGACATGATCTTTCTTTCGGAAGCGTTCACAAAACCGAAAGTGATGCAGGAGTTAGCCAAACGGGGGTTTGCGCATTCGTACACCTACTACACCTGGCGCAACACAAAAGCGGAGTTGCAGGAGTACCTGACCGAGTTGACGCAGAGCGAAATGAAGCATTATTTTCGCCCCAACTTCTGGCCGACGACGCACGATATCAACCCGTATAGTCTGCAATCAGGCCATGAGCCGCAATTCCTGATTCGCTATTTTATGGCGGCAACGCTATCCAGTAATTATGGCATCTATGGTCCATCTTTCGAACTGATGGAACACGTGCCGTTCCCGAATAAGGAAGAGTACCTGAATTCCGAGAAGTACGAAATTCGGCGGTGGGACTGGAACAAAACAAACAAGCTTACGTACCTGATCACGCTTGTCAACCGGATTCGCCATGAGAACGCAGCGTTGCAAAAAACAAACAACCTGACGTTCTGCAACGCGAGTGACGATGCTATTATGGCGTATCTGAAAACGTCGGGTGATAACCGACTGCTGATCGTTGTCAATACCGATGCCTACAACCGGCGGGCCGCTACCATCCAAGTACCCATCTGGCAACTGGGTATTGCACCCGATCAGGAATACACGGTACACGATCTGCTAACGCAGGCCTATTACACCTGGCGTGGCGAATGGAACTACGTTGAGCTGGACCCCTACGCGCTGCCGATGCACCTGTTCAGAATCGAGCTGTAAGATATGTGGTGTCGGCGGGGCCGCCCGTGCGGTTTGAGAACCCGACACCACATACCCACACCGTTTACAGAGGTGGGTTGGCTAATAGCCAGGCTGTCTGAAAGACCAACGTAGCCCGTTTTTGCAAGACACCGTAATTTATCTTGTCCGCTGTATCCCAGGGGCGGTGGTAATCGGGGTGTTCACCGTCCGAAAAGAACATCACGGGTATACCGAACCGGGCAAAGTTGTAGTGGTCAGATCGGTAGAAATATTGATTTGGATCATTCTCGCTATCGTGCGCATAATCCAGGTCAATGGCGACGGATTGTTTGTTGGCCGCATCGGCGGTTTTACGCAGCATGTCGTCGTTTTTTCCCGCGATCAAATAGCAATAGTTATGATTTTTCCGGTGTTTGAAGTCCGTTCGTCCTACCATGTCTATATTCAGATCAGCAATAAATTGCTGCAAAGGAATAGGGCTATTGTTGACGAAGTGTTTCGAACCAAGTAATCCTTGTTCTTCGCCCGAAAAGAGCACGAACAGTAAGCTCCGGCGGCTTCGAATACCCTTTTGCGCTAAGCTGTCGAATAAAGAAGCGATACTCAACAGGGCCGCTGTGCCCGAGGCATTATCGTCGGCCCCGTGGTAAATCTCGTCCCCATTCTGACCCAGATGATCGTAGTGGGCAGACAGCACCAGTATCTCTTTTTTCAAATCAGTACCGATAAGAAGACCAGCTACGTTGTGTCCCATAATGACTTGACTGCTATCGTCGGTGGTCAACGGAGGAGAAATCAACTCGTACTGTTCGTATGAACTGGCGGCAAGCCCTGATCGGGCACCGAATGGCTTGATACGGCTCCGTGAATAGAAAAACGGTTGGCGTAAAGAACCCCTAAGCGAATCGAGGCTAAACACGGCGGACAAATGGCTTTGGCGAAAGGAGCGGACACAATACAGAGACGCTTCCTGTTGCCCCTTTGTACCCGTTTGACGACCTTCGAAACGCTTATCGGCTAGGGCATAAACATGGTTTTTGAGTAACGAATCCGACACCACAAGCCGGGAAAGAGCCGGTTGCGCGTGAGTTTGACGAGTAATCAGTATCAAAAAAAGTAAGAAACGTAAAGCAATTCCAGGCATAAACGGGGAGGAATAGGGCCATGTGGTGTGAAAACAGTATCAATACCCGTAAACATACAAAGGAGTCGGCTTCTGAAAACCGACTCCCCCAAAACATGCGTTGTGTTGTAAGTAACTTATTTCTCCGGTACGAACGTCAATGAACTGAACTGGCTTTCTTCGAAAACTTCCTGGGCCAGCGTTTGCAGTTCATCCGCCGTAACGGCTTTGATGTCATTGAAGATGTCGTTCAGCGCTTCTACCCGGTCGATGTCGAGCAGGCTCTTGGCCATCATCAGCATAAAGCTATTGTTGCTTTCTTCGGCCATCGCCAACTGCCCAATGAGCTGCTCCTTGGTCTGGTGAAGCTGCAAGGTGGTAAGCGGTTCTTCACGAAGACGTTTCAGCTCTTTATTGATCAAGCTATGCGCCCGGTCTACTTTCTTCGGGTCGGTGCCAAAATAAATACCCAGAAAACCTGTGTCGAGATAAGGTGTATAGCTGGCGTCGATGGAATAAACCAAGCCGTATTTCTCACGTAAGTTGAGGTTAAGCCGAGAATTCATACCCGGTCCGCCCAGCAGGTTGACAAGCATGAAAAACGGTAGTCGGCGCGGATCGGTCAAGCCATAGGCGGGCCGGCCAAGCGCGCACTGAGCCTGTGTGATGGGACGCTCTACCCGCGTATGCCGGGGAACATAATCCGTGGGCGTCTTACGCTGACGGGACGAATGCTGCGTCGGTACATCGCGAAGGTATTTTTCGGCTATTTTAATAACTTGCTTAAACGGCAGGTTGCTCACCGAAGCAAATACAATCCGGCTCGTATCATAGTTTTCTGCGATGAACCGTTGCAGGTCTTCGCGCCGGAATGAACTAACCGTTTCATTGGTACCAAGAATATTGCCCCCTAACGCATGATTTGGAAACACCAGCTCATCGAAATCGTCCTGAATCGCATCTTCCGGCGAGTCGTAATACATGGCCATTTCTTCCAGAACAACACCCCGTTCGCGCTCGATCTGTTTTTCGGGGAAGATCGAGTGAAACGTGATGTCGGCCAGCAGTTCGGCTGCCTTCTCGAAGTGAACACCCAGCACCGACGCGTGAAAACAAACTTTTTCTTTCGTTGTATACGCGTTTAATTCACCACCAACCGTTTCTAGTCGTGTGATAATGTGGTACGATTTTCGTTTCTCTGTACCTTTGAAGGCCATATGTTCCCAGAAATGGGCTAATCCCTGCTGGTGGGGTTGTTCATCGCGGCTTCCGATATCGAGCATGATCCCGCAGTGAGCGATCTGGGTATGCGGAATCTGTTTGTGAGCAATTCGGATGCCATTGGGCAGGGTATATACTTCGTAATCTTCCATTCTTAAGCAATTGACGCTGTAAGCGCGCTAATGATAACCGTAACCAATTCGCCCCGGTTCCTGATCTGTCAAACTGCCTTCATTGGCGATGTGATTCTGGCTACGGCTCTGTTGGAACAGCTTCGTCTGGCCCGGCCCGATGCCGTACTGGACGTACTGGTTCGCAAAGGTAACGAGAGTCTGCTGGCAAATCATCCGTTTATTAATGAGGTATTGATCTGGGAAAAAAAAGACGGTAAATATCGCAGCCTCTGGCGATTACTTGGCCTTATCCGCTCCCGCAACTATGACGTTATGCTAAACCTTCAGCGGTTTGGTACAACGGGGTTGCTGACAGCTTTGTCGAAAGCAGGGATAACGATTGGCTTTGCGAATAATCCCTTTTCTCGGTTCTTTACGTACCGTATCGAGCACCACATCGAACCCGGTGTGCACGAGGTCCAGCGAAACGCCCAGTTTCTAAAACCGCTTCGGTTGCAGGCTCCTGTTGCGCAGCCTAAGCTGTATCCGTCTGGCGCTGATTACGAAACCGTCCGCCCTTACCAGACTCGTCCCTACATCTGCATGGCACCAACATCGGTGTGGTTTACCAAGCAGTATCCCGCCGAGCGCTGGGTTGAGCTAATCCAGAAACTACCTTCCGACTCGACGATTTATTTACTGGGTGCACCCACCGACGCGCCGGTCTGCGATGCCATCCTTGCGCAAGTCGGTCGACCAGCGGGAGCAGTCATTAATCTGGCTGGTAAACTAAGCTTGTTGCAGTCTGCCGCTTTGCAGCAAGGGGCCAGGATGAATTACGTGAACGATTCCGCCCCGATGCACTTGTGTTCAGCGATGAACGCATCCACTACGGCCATCTTTTGTTCGACAGTGCCGGAATTTGGTTTTGGACCACTAGCGGATCAGTCAAGAGTGGTACAGACGCGCGAAGAACTGGAGTGTAAACCCTGCACTTTGCACGGTAGATCGGCGTGCCCGCTGGGTCATTACGCCTGTGCCTGGGGAATCTCCGTGGATGAACTGGCAACGTTTTAAACAGGATACTGGATCTACTACGATCCAGACCGTTGACGGATAGCACAAATGTGGCTGCAAAATAGACGACTCATAATTTAACCTGCTGTGAACGCTACGGTATCTTTTGGGAGTGGGTATAATTTATTTTCGTATTCATACAGCAGGTTAGCGATCTTATCCATTTGAATTGTTTGTTCGTGAGTCAGCTCGGTAGCGGGAATAGCGAGCAGGTCGGATAAGGCATTCCACAACTCCAGATAAATTTCTTTTTCGCGTCGCTTGTGATCTTGTACCGTCCGCTGACGCAGGGTATAGGATACGGTGGTATTGGTGTCCATAACTGCATAGGATTAGAAGATGGTACTTGTGTGAAGCAGCGGCTTTACTCGTTGTATATTAACGTAGTAACGCTACAGCTTGGATTTAGTTAGTTACTATTTGTGCAAAATGCATCACTGGCGGAGTAGGCGTTACTAATTCGATTTTTAACTACATGCCGGATAATTCTGCTTTTGTTAGTAGAGAGCAGCAAACTACCTTACCTAGCTTAGTGACGAGTTGCCGTTTCACAAATCGTCTCTGTCGCAAGAGATTTAGGCTTATTTAGCAGTCACAGCTAATAACTCACCCGGAATTGTCGTTGGAATGGTAATACTGAAAAGGGGCCTTACTGTTGTTCGTATGGAATTTTGGGAGGATAGAGCCGGGTTTTGAAAAGTTGGTAAGATGCGGTTACCATTCGGTTCAGTTCTCCAGCCGTTAACTCATATTTTATGGGCTACGATTGTTTTATTCTTTATTTTTGGGCCGCAATTTTAAATCCTGTTAGTCAAACAGATCATGAGTGTTGTTCTTAAACCAACCGTCAGTAATATAATTAATCTTTGGTTTAGCGAAGATACGCCGATTCGGCAATACAAAATTAAACTGAATCCTGCCATGTGGGGTGCCTGCCAGCACATACAGCAGGATTTCTGTCCACCGTCTAAAACACAACAAATTGAGAAGTACCGGAAATCGGACAAGGTTGCTTTCGCCAAAGCCGTACAGCAACAGTTAGGCTGCGTCATAGAGCCCAGCGACAACTAGTTTAGCAAGATAAGTCATCGTACAAAAGCCAGATCTTAGGATCTGGCTTTTGTTGTTTGTTGCGTTATTAATTCTAATTTTGTTACCTTTATAAAAAAATGTTAACAATTTGTAGTTAAAAGTAAAACTATAGGCAAGCTTCGTTCGTATATATAGGTAGACTAACCGAAACCTATGCAATACATATCCGTATTTACACTATTTGCTTTCCCGGTAGCAAAAGGGTTTCCGTCGCTACAGCAAGCAACTGATTATTTAAGTAAAGCTGACAACGATCAGGACATAGCTCCGCTTGGCATTTATGATGCCGTCATGGGCGTCGTTATTCCGTACAAAGGCGAAGAGTATTCGCTACTAAATATGGAGGAAAGGATGATTGCTCGTTTGGCCAAGAAGCACCTTGAGCGCGTAGCCTGAACATAGCGAAACAATCGTTCGCTTATCGGTTCGAATCAATGGAGCCACTGATAATCAAATCAGGATTTTGCCGCTCGTACTCTTGGATATAGGAAAAACTTATATCGGTTAATTCGTAGTAGTCCTGCTCTTCGTTGGCCTGCTGGCTGGTTCTCAATAGGTCATGATTAACCAACTCTTCGAGGAGATAAAAGATGAGTTTCGGGTCGAAGTTGGTTTGTTCTGCAAGCTGGTGTAAGGTCACCCCGTGGCGGGTAGCCATCAGAAGGGTATAGTGGCCAAACGTGAGTGTCATAGCAGAGGGCAGGCATGGCCTGATTAGTGATTGAGCAAGAAGAGGTATAGAATAGATCCATAGATTAACTTGACAAATTACAGGCCAAAGTGTGACTGGTTACACGAAAATTTACGGTTAAATACTATTATTTGAAAAGTTTTATAAGTATAGCTGTCATTGATAACCGACTATCGTAAACATAAATGACGCTCTGTTGGCAATCGATCAAATAAGGTTTCTGCTCCTGATTGGTACGCTTATACATCCAGCTAAACCGACTGTAAAAAGAAAAACCTGCCCGGTCTAGACCAAGCAGGTTTTTTTGATGGTATACTAAAAAGAGTTGAACTCTTCTTAGGCTTATTTTGTGCCGTAACGCTTGCGGAACTTGTCCACACGGCCCGCCGTATCCAGCAACACGTTTTTACCGGTGTAGAATGGGTGCGACTGCGAGCTAACTTCGATCTTAACGAGCGGGTAGGTTTGGCCTTCAAACTCGATCGTGTCTTTTGTTTGAACCGTCGAACGCGTCAGGAACTTGTAATCGCTCGACAGGTCGTGGAATACCACTGCGCGGTAGTCCGGGTGAATGCCCTTTTTCATAATCTAATCTCAGTTTCTTGTCATCTTCTCGGTTTCCGACCGAAAAGGAACGCAAAGGTACGTGGTTTTGTGCGGATTGACAAGCAGTTTCTAGGGTTCTTTGCGTAGATGATTATCAAGCGAATACTCATGTCCGTTTGCTAACATTGGACGACGAATTAGGTGTTACTACTAGCTATTTTCTATATCTTTAGAAGCCTCAGTACGGCATGAGTGCCCTCCGTCAAACCTGCTTGTGCACCGTAACCAGTCAGTAAAATCAATTTTTATTTTTCTTAGCATAGCTCTCCACTTGGGTATTTGATAAGTCGCTAAGGATTACGGCTTAACAATTTCTTAACCTTCCGGCAGAGTTGAACGTTTTAACGAATTGCAAGAACACCCGAACCTTCGGGGTTGCTTTTCCGTCTATTTCAATAGAACTTTAAAATTCGATTTTAGTCTGGCAGCGGCTAACTAGGCCAACTTTGTTTCTTTAGTTACTTACACATGACTGCCAACTGAAATGATGCGAGCAAGCCTGTCGGCGTTTCTCCTGGAAACTTCAATTTCTTGAATTCAATATTTATTCCATATATTAAAATATAATCATAACGCTCATGTACGTAATCAAACGTGACGGACGCCGGGAGTCGGTTAAGTTCGACAAGATTACCGCCAGGATCGAAAAACTGTGCTACGGCCTAGATCCGGCTTATGTTCAGCCCGTGGAGGTTGCCATGAAAGTGGTTAACGGCCTCTATGACGGTGTGAAAACCACTGAGCTCGACAATCTGGCCGCTGAAACAGCCGCTTCAATGACCACCAAGCACCCCGATTACGCCATCCTGGCCGCTCGGATTGCTATTTCGAACCTGCACAAAGAGACGAACAAATCGTTTTCCGGTACCATCAAACGGCTGTATACGTACGAAGATCCTAAGACCGGGGAGAACGCAGCACTGATTTCGAAAGAGGTCTACGAGGTAGTTCGCCAGAACGCGGCTTTGCTGGATTCTACCATCATTTACGATCGGGATTATGGGTACGACTATTTCGGCTACAAAACCCTCGAAAAGTCGTATCTGTTGAAGATCAACGGACGGATTGCCGAACGGCCCCAGCATATGCTGATGCGCGTGGCTGTAGGTATTCACATGGACGACATCGACGCGGCTATCGAAACCTATAACCTGCTCAGTGAGAAGTGGTTCACTCACGCAACGCCAACGCTGTTCAACGCCGGAACACCTAAGCCACAGATGTCGAGCTGCTTCCTGCTGACGATGCAGGACGACTCCATCGAAGGTATTTACGATACGCTGAAACAAACCGCCAAGATCTCGCAATCAGCGGGTGGTATCGGTCTGAGCATTCACAACATTCGCGCAACCGGAACCTACATCAAAGGTACCAACGGAACCAGTAACGGGATCATCCCGATGCTGCGCGTGTTTAACGATACGGCGCGCTACGTCGATCAGGGCGGTGGTAAGCGCAAAGGGTCGTTCGCTATTTACCTGGAACCCTGGCACGCGGATATCTATGACTTCCTGGACTTGAAAAAGAACTCCGGAAAAGAAGAAAACCGTGCCCGTGATTTGTTCTACGCGCTCTGGACGCCTGATCTGTTCATGAAGCGGGTTGAGGACAATGATGTCTGGTCGCTGTTCTGCCCCCACGAATGCCCCGGTATGGCGGATTGCTACGGTGAAGAATTCGAAGCACTGTACACCCGGTACGAACGCGAAGGCCGTGCCCGCCGGACGGTAAAAGCGCAGGATTTATGGTTCAAGATTCTGGAATCGCAAACCGAAACGGGTACGCCGTACATGCTGTACAAAGATGCGGCCAACAAAAAGTCGAACCAGAAAAACCTGGGTACGATCAAGTCGTCGAACCTGTGCACGGAGATCATCGAATACACGGCTCCCGACGAGGTAGCGGTTTGTAACCTGGCGTCGATAGCATTGCCGAAGTTCATCACTCGTGGTAACGATGGTATGTTGCGGTTCGACCACGATAAGTTATACGAGGTTACCAAAACGGCTACGCGTAACCTGAACAAAATCATCGACATCAACTATTACCCAGTTGATGAAGCGCGTCGGAGCAACATGCGCCACCGGCCAATTGGCTTGGGCGTGCAGGGCTTGGCGGATGCCTTTATCCTGCTGCGGATGCCGTTTGAGTCGGATGAAGCGCGTCGCCTGAACGAAGATATTTTCGAAACTATCTATTTCGGAGCCATGACCGCTTCGATGGAACTGTCGAAAGTACAAGGCCCTTACGAAACCTGGAAAGGCTCACCTATCTCGCAGGGTATTTTCCAGTTCGATATGTGGGACCGCGACGGCGAACCGGTGAAACCAAAGTCGGGCCGTTGGGATTGGGAAAGCCTGCGTAAAGATGTTGTTGAACACGGCGTTCGGAACTCGCTATTGCTGGCACCGATGCCAACCGCTTCGACCTCGCAAATTCTGGGTAACAACGAATGCTTCGAACCGTATACAAGCAACATCTACACGCGTCGCGTGTTGTCGGGCGAGTTTGTCGTGGTTAACAAGCACCTGCTTAAAGATCTCGTAAAACTAGGCTTGTGGAACGATACCATGAAGAACAACCTGATCCTGGCCAACGGGTCGATTCAGGCGATTCCCGGTATTCCGCAAAACATCAAAGAGCTGTACAAAACAGTTTGGGAGATCAAGCAGAAGAATATCATCGACATGGCCGCCGACCGGGGTGCGTACATCTGTCAGTCGCAGTCGTTGAACATTCACATTCAGGATTCGAACTTCGGTAAACTAACATCGATGCACTTCTACGCGTGGAAGGCAGGTCTGAAAACGGGTATGTACTACCTGCGTACCAAAGCTGCTGCCGATGCCGTTAAGTTTACCGTTGTTCAGCCACAGGCCGAACCACAGCTGGAGCCCGCTATGGCCGAAACCGCACCCATCGAGAAGCCACTCGATTACGCGCAGTACGCAAAAGAGCACGCTACCAACGCTGTACCAACGCCGGTGCCGATGGTAACCGACCTCGAACAGCAATACGCTGCTATGACCTGCTCGCTCGACGATCCCGAAGGTTGCGAAATGTGCGGATCGTAGTACACATTAACTTATGGTTTTTTAATGAGAAAACCCTACTAAAGTAGGGTTTTCTCATTAAAAAATTTGACTAATAATTATACTATATATAAATGGCAAAGTCTGTAACTCTATTTAATATATTCTTAGTATCACCGGGTGATTTAATAGAAGAGCGTGAAATGTTGGCAGAAGTAATTGATGAACTCAACCATACTACTGCTAATTTACTATCTATAAAATTAGAGCTAATTAGATGGGAAACAAATATATTTCCTTCGTTTGGAGATGACGCACAAGACGTAATAAACAAGCAAATCGAAGATGATTATGATGTTTTCATTGGAATAATGGGTGGTAGATTTGGTAGTCCTACAAATAGATTTGGCTCTGGCACTTTAGAAGAGTTTACTAGAGCTTATGAAAAGTCAAAACAAGATGGTGGAACTACTAAAATCATGATGTATTTCAAGAACGTTTCACTATCACTGAATGAGATTGATATAGAGCAAATTAAGAAAATACAAGATTTTAAAAAAGGTCTAGGACCCCAAGGAGGACTATATTGGGATTATAACAAAGCGATTGACTTTAAAGACCTAGCCCGTAATCATCTAAATTTACTATTGCCGAAGTTAGTTAACGAATATAGACTTATTGCTGCGAAACCTGCACCAGAAAAAAAAAAGGTAGAGGAAAGTGAAGATATTATAGTATTCGGTGCAGAGGATATAGAAGAAGTAGAAGAAATTGGCTATCTAGATAGCCTTATAGTTGTTAATGATTATTTTACCAAAATAAAAGATTCTGCAGGCCGTATAACTATTTATATGGTTGATATGTCAAACAAATTAGGTAAAGGAACAGAAAAAATAAGCGGGATAAAACATATTCCCGAGCAAGCAAGAATACGGGAAGCTAGGAAAATTATTGATGATACGGCGGATGATATTATGCTGTTTGTGAAGAAAACAAATGTAGAAATACCAAAATACCGTGACGCAGTTACAAAAGGATTCAACGCTTATTCCAATGTCTATGTTAATTCTCGCTCATTCGCTTCGAATGATGAAGAGTTGCTTGAATTAGAGGTAAGTAAAAACACATTAGAAGAATCTATTAACTTTGGCTTATTATCATTAGCTAGTTTAAAGGAAACTGTGGCCGAATTACCAGCCATGACATCAAAACTAGCTAAAGCAAAGAAAGAGTACTTAAAAACAATAGATAAACTCATTTCAGAATTTGAGCTTTCGCTCAAACTCCTTGAAGATACAAATAATAAAAAATGATATAGGGCGAATAATAAATTCAAATCTACAAACAGTGAATAAATAGATTGAATTTTTAATTATATAGTAGTAAGTTTTGCGCAATGATACATATTCAAAAGATTGTTATATTCGAATAGCTGCGAAATTGTAGAATATTTGAATGTACATATATGTTTTCTTATTTCGTCCTATACCTTCCTACAAAACCTCAAGATGACGTTCCCGCAAACAAATCGGCACGACCAGTCTTTTAGCAAACCCCAATGCCATCGCCTTATCTGGATTGCTTTTTGGCTTGTCGTTAGTTATCCAGGTAGTGTTTTAGCGCAGAGTCCGAGTTCTAAGCAGATAGACGCGTTGGTTGACAAGCAGCTGTGGCCTGCCATCGATGAGCTTAGCGCGTACGTGGCCTTACCCAATGACGCGGTCAATGCATCGGATATTCTCAACAACATTGCGTGGACTGAAAAAGCGTTGGCGAAACGAGGATTCCAGACAACCGTACTCAAAACCGCTAATCTGCCGCTGGTTCTGGCCGAGAAAACATTTCCTAAAGCTACCCAAACGGTTCTGTTTTACTTTCACCTGGACGGTCAACCGGTACGGGCTAATGAATGGAATCAGAAAGATCCGTTTGTGACCGTACTGAAGGAGAAAACGGGCGCCGGTGACTATAAAGAATTGAGTTCTAATCCACCTAAGACAGTAGTTAACGACGAGTGGCGTCTGTTCGGTCGGTCTACGTCGGATGATAAAGGGCCGATCATTATGATGCTCAACGCGCTCGACATCGTACAGGCCCAAAAGAAAACCCCGCCTTTCAACATAAAAATCATCATTGATTCGGAGGAAGAGAAAGGCTCACCTTCATTGAAAGGGGCACTGGACACGTATAAAGATAAATTGCGGGCCGATTACATGATTGTCATGGACGGTCCGATGCATTCATCCAACCTGCCAACGCTCACGTTCGGCTGTCGGGGAAACGCCGGGTTCACCATTACAACCTACGGACCTGCTACTCCCCAGCACAGCGGGCATTTTGGAAATTACGCGCCCAATCCAGCCTTTCGGCTCGCCCGGCTGATTACGTCGATGAAAGATGAGCAGGGGCGGGTCCTGATTCCGGGTTTCTACGAGGGTATTGCGTTCGATGATGAAACAAAAAAGATCATGGCCGCCGTGCCGGATAAGGAACAGGACATCAACAAAGCGTTGCTGATTGCCCAGGAGGACAAAGTAGGCAGTAATTACCAGGAGTCGCTGCAATATCCGTCGCTGAATGTCCGGGGCATGAAGTCCGCTGAGATCGGCAAAGGGGCAGCAACCATTGTGCCGAGTGAAGCTACCGCGCTGTTCGACATTCGGCTGGTGCCCGAAACCGACGGAAAACGGATGGTCGAACTGGTCCGCAAGCACATCGAAAAGCAAGGGTTTACCGTGCTAGACCATGTACCTACACCCGAAGAACGATTGAAATACGCGCAGCTTGTTTACTTCGAAGGCAATGCAGGTACGCCAGCTTTCCGAACGAGTATCAACGAACCGATGGGCGTCTGGCTGCGAAAAGCAATGACTAATGGATTTGGTAAAGAGCCGGTCAGGAGGGACCCGGTAATCATCCGCATCATGGGAGGAACCGTGCCCGTCGTACCGTTTATTCAAGCGCTGAACATTCCGGCAGTCATCGTCCCGCTGGTTAACATGGACAACAACCAGCATAGCCCGAACGAAAACTTACGACTCGGTAACTTACGGACAGGTATAAAAACCTGCCTGTCTATTCTGACGACACCGCTGAACTAGCGCTATCCGTCAACAATTACCAGATAGCTACCGAAAGAAGAAACGGCTAGGGGCAATGCCAACCCGAACGGAGTCAACCAGAGCGCCGTTGGGCTGATAACGGAGCACGTAACCCGGTTGATCATTCGAAGGCGTCACAGCGGCATAAATCAATCCGCGTGCGTCATTGGGGTCTGTACTGAGTCCACTGAAGAAACGGCGTATAAACGGTGTACTGGCCTGAATGTCCGTATCGTTGATCGAAAAACGGTACGTTTCGCCCCGCAATCTGCCGTTATCGTTGTAGGAATTGACAAAGAAAAAAAGCTTTCGGTCGGCGCTCAGCGTGATGGCGCTGGGCGTTCGGGAGCCATTGCCAACGCGCAGCCGGGTTTCGACTAGTTTTGTCGCCGGATTGATGCGCACCATTTCGTTGGTTGACGGTACATAGGCCCACAGCTTTTGATTGAAATCATACCCAACTGGATTGGCATTGACGCCCGCATCGATACCCGGCTGAACAACCTCATCCGTGTCTGTATTGATCACGGTGAGTACCCGTTCGCCACCCGCGCTGCCAACAAACACTTCTTTGTCGACCAGTACCATGCGCTCGGCACCTTTCGGAACCGGTATCTTTTTGCTGACGGTCCGGGAGGCTAGGTTCAGCACCAGGATATAGCCGGGGTTAGCGAAGGCGTTTCCTCCGCTTCCTACGGCATCCCAGCAACTGATATACGCCTTGTTGGGGGCGGCATAAATAACGAATCGCGGATTTTCTACGTCCGGTGATTGGAACGTCACCAGTGATTTAAACGTACCCGATTCAACGACTTCAACTTTATCCTGACCCGCAGCGTTGTTATCGAGCAGAATCACCCCTTTCCCATCGATCTCTACGTAGTCTTTGATAATGCCGGTCAAGGATCGGCCATTAGCAGCGGTAAACACATCGTTCGTAACCGTATTGGTGTTGCGGGCGATAAAGGAAATTGTCCCGTTATTGGCTGAGGGAGAACCGGCGTTGACAACGTACGCACCCCGCTCATAGGGCGAAGGCGGGGCATCTCCAACGTGGCAGGCTCCACTAAAAAGCGTCAGAAAAGCAAGGCTAAGGCTGTTGAGTAGAAGAGTACGCATGGTCATAAACGTTACGGCTGAGCTATTTTATTAGACAAAGAACCGATTTATTGCTGACATACCGCGCTCCCTGACGCTTTTTTTGTGCCTGAAATTACCCTCCGCGTACTCCGGTTAGTTACCCGTTTGCAAAAGACCTCGTTGTTGTTCTCTGGTTGCTGCCAACCGGCCTGAATGCATCATCTTCGTTACCGATGAGCCGATTTGACTGCCTTACCCCTTACCAAGTAAAGCGAATACCAATGTTCGCATTCCGACGGCGGGTGTTATAGCCGTAGACATCGTAATAGGTTTGGTCAAACAAATTACGAACATCAGCGAATAAACGCAGTTTAGGCGTAATCTGCCCTTCCGCGTACAGATCAATCGTGGTATAAGAGGTCAGCGTCACGCTCTCCGTTGCAAAGGTTTCTCCGTTATAAAAACGATCGGTACGCTCACCGATGGAGCGCATCGTGGCGGAAACGAACAGGCGCGGTATAATCTGATAGCCTACACTCAGGTTGATCTGAGTCTTGGGTCGCCGAAACAGGTTGTTGTAGGTCGTGTCGCGTCCGGCATTAGCAGTCGTTACCTTACCCGTTAGCCAGGTAATGTTGCCTGACAGGGTCAGTTTGTTAATAGCCGCCTGTGCTTCCAGTTCCAGACCGTGATCGTGCTGCCGGTCGAAGTTGATATAACGACCGAAGGGTGCGCTGTTCAGCGATTCAAAAAATACAACGTCCTTGATCTGCCGGTCGAAATAAACGGCCCGGACCCAGGCCGTGCGGCTTTTGGTGAATACTTGCAATCCGGCTTCGGTGGAGACGCTGTATTCGGGCCGCAGTGTTTTGTTGCCGTACGGCGAAAATAACTGGTAAAGCGAAGGCGCCCGGAATCCCGACGACAGGTTAGCAAAGATCTTGATCCGATCCGACAGCAGGTAAGACGGGTTAAACGAGTACGTAAACACGTTTCCGTACAACGAATTCCGGTTGTAGCGACCACCCAGTTCGACCGAAAGACCTCGGTAGGGGGTGAGGATGGCCGTGGCATACACACCAAGTTGCCCAACACGGGCGGTATCTTTTCCAATGGGTGGTGACTGGTAAGGACCGTACTGGCTGATCGACAGGTAACTTTGGTCGGTGTTGCTAAAACGATAATCCGCACCGGTCAGCAATTCGCTCCAGGAACCCAGCTTCAGGTTGTGATACACTTCCGCAAAGTGAGCTAGCCCCCCGTATTGCTGGTACGAGTAAATCTCCGATGCGTTCGGCTCAACCGCTGTCGAATCGTTCTTAAACGTCCGGCGGCTATCACCAATGCTATAGTTAAACGACAGTTTGCCCTGGGCGTGCTTGTAATCGAAGCCGGTCGCTAACCGCTTGAACTGGCTCTTGAACGTGAAATCTTTATCATCGGCAAACGCTCCGGCGTCGATGTCGGCGGAGTAGGCCGTCGTCAAACCCTGTACTTTCAGCGTAAGCCGTGACGTTGCTTGAAACGCAAAATTGGCCAGTAAGGCGTTCTGCCGGTAACCATCCTTGTCAAAATTATTTGTGCCGGTGGGATCGGTGGCCGACGAGAAACCCGCCGACGACAGCCGGGTGTACTGCACGTTGTACGATAGCCTATTGGTTTGGCCGCTTACGCCCACGCTTCCCCGAAAGGTTTTGTACGTACCGTAGTTAACCGTTGCATTCACGCCAAACGGCTTACGGCCAACGGCATTGCTGCTCGCGCGCTTCGTAAAAATGTTGATGACGCCCGCCACTGCATCGGAACCGTAACTGGTTGATTGCGCTCCCCGTAAGATTTCGATCCGGTCGCACTCGCCCACTGTCAGCAAGTTCAGGTCGAAGGTGTTCGCTACGCCAGACGGATCGTAAACCGGCAGTCCGTCCAGCAGAATCAACGTGTTACCGGCTGAGGCTCCCCGTAGAAAAATGTCCGTGTTGGTGCCGAGTGGTCCATTCGAACCGACGATTTGCAGACCGGCCTGCCGCGACAGCAGTTCGCTCACGGATTGTGTTGCGTAGCGTTGCAATACCGAGTCAGACAGCACCGTAACGACTTTGCCGGTTTGAGAAAGCTTTTGTTCAATCTTGTTGGCCGTGACCGTCACGGCATCCAGTTGAACCGAGTTCGAAGAAGGAACTTGTGGATTGTCCTGCGCCAGAGCGGACAGGGAGGATACGGCCAGAGCCGCCGAAAGAAATGTACTGATTTTGCTCATCATTAATCAGGTAAAATGAGATTAAGTAATGAGCTGTCGGAAACTGAAATAAAAGACAAACGAACCGTTGCTCGTTTGTGACCGCACAGGTGACGCGCCACCTAACCGAACTGTCTTTCATCTCCGGCTTTTTACCCGAAAGCTCGAATCATGAATTCGTTTGAGGCAGGTCTTCTGGCTTGTTCTACCGACAACGCCTTCCCGCCAAACGGCAGTGGCTTTTTAGTTATCGGCTGGTAATCAGAACTTACAGCTACGGGAATAGCCCCGGATTTACACCGGTGTTCCCTTTTAATCACCCTTACGAGAAGGGCAAACCTGAAACGAGCGGACAAAGATAGGCCATAAACGCGTAAGACGGCCATCCGGTCCGTCCTGAATCAATGTGTCGGTACGAATTTACCGGACAGTGTATTCGAGGGGGGACCAGATGGGCGCGTTATTTAAAAGCCGTCGGCCTTAATTTCCTTTTCGGTGATTGTGCCGTATTTCTTGACCTTTTCGCGGATGGTATCCGCTTTGCCGATCAGCACGAATTGCAGGTTGTTTTTCGGAAAATACTGATCGATGATCTGCCGCGTTTTCGCTACCGTCAACCCATCGACATTCTTCTGGAAATTGTTGATAAACGACTCGTCAAAACCCAGACTAAACATATCCGTCAGCAGGTCGGCCAGCGAACCGGCGGATTCGTATCGGGGCGGGAAATCGGCTTTGACGTAGTTTTTAGCCGAAAGCAGCGTTTTCTCGTCGATACCCGTGCGGTGCAGGCTGTCCAGTACCTGAAGGGCCATATCAATGGCCTCCGTGGTGGTACTCACTTTCGTAAACGTCGAAATGGCGAAGGTACCGCTGTTGCGGAACGTACCGAACCGGCTACCAGCCCCGTAGGTCAATCCTGAATTTACGCGCAAGGCGTCGTTGAGCCAGGACGTAAACCGACCGCCCAGAATGGTGTTGACTACTACGACCGGAATATAGTCCGGGTTGTTTTGCGTAATGCCTTTGCCGCCAATCAAAAAGGTCGTTTCGCGAGCATCGTCTTTGTTGACCAGCAAGACCCGATTTTTGTCGAACGAAACGGTCGGGTCCGTTAGTTTGGGTGAGGTAGCCGCAGCTGTTTTCCAGTTACCGAACAAATCGGTAATCCGCTTTTTCATGGCAGCCGTATTGAAGTCACCTACAACGGCGATGGCAGCACGGTCGGTGGTGTAGTTTTTTTGGTAAAACTGCCGAACGTCATTCGCTGTAATGGCCGACACCGACGAAGGGGTTCCCGAAATCGGGTTGGCATACGGGTGGTTTTCAAATACGAACCGGTTGAAATACGAATTGACAACCGCGCGCGGACTTTCTTTTTGCTGCGTTAGCTGGAGCAGTTGCCGCTGTTTGTATTTATCGAACTCGCCTTTGTCGAAAGTCGGTTTGGTGATTACGTCCTGAATAATGTCGAAGAGCAGATCCTGATCTTTCACGGCAAATGAAGCCGTTAGTTTCGCTACTTCCTTTCCGCCATAGGTGTCTACGCTGGCTCCCACGTATTCGGCTTTTTCTTCCAGCTGCGCTTTGGTGTACTTGGAGCTGCCAAACAAAAGGGCATCAGCGGTCATATTGGCCAGGCCGTAGCGGTTGCCATCCTGCACAGCGCCCGCGTCGAAGACCACCGACACGTTGATCAGCGGTACTTCGCGCTGTTCCATCAGGTAGACGGTCAAGCCATTTTTGAGTTTAAACTTCTGGTAAGGTGGCACTTTGAATGTCTGCGCCAGCGACACGCCCGCTATAAGCAAGGCGGTTATGATTATGACTATTTTTTTCATACTACAAAGCCCGTCGGTCTTTGAATCGTTGGGAATGAATAATCGTAGTTAGTTATTTTTCGCGGGGTTGGTTTTTGGCTCTGGCAGCAGATAGCCAACCGTGCGGTTGCGGGCCGTCAGATACGTTTTGGCCACGCGCTGAATGTCTTCTTTGGTGACTTTCTCGTAAAGCGCCGGTGCTTCATACAGCTTTTTGTAATCGCCGAAAAACAGCTCATAGGTGCCGAGCGAATTGGCTTTACCGTTGATGGTTTCCATCGTGCGATAGAATTCCATCAGCTTCTGGTTTTTCAATTTCTGCAACTCAACGTCGGTAATGCCTTCCGAGATGACTTTGTCGATCTGGTTAAGCACCGATTTTTCCAGTTGCTCCGCCGAAACATTGCTGGCGGCAATGGCGTAGACCGAAAATAGGTTTGGATCGAACGACTCGCCAAAGTAGCTGGACGCCCGCGAGGCAATGGTCGAATCGAGTACCAGTGATTTAATCAACCGCGACGAGTTTCCCGAACTCAACACACCACTCAGCAAATCAAGCGCGTAGTAGTCGGGGTTGCGGGCTTCGGGGGTGTGGTACGCCATCAGAATGTTCGGCGTAGCAATGTCCTTGTAGGTTGTCACGCGCCGTTCACCGTTTTGAGCCGGTTCTACCGTGCGCAGGCTGTCGGGTAATTTCTGGGCCGGAATCGACTCGATGTACTTTTCGGCCAGCTTCTTTACCTGAGCCGCCGTCACATCACCGACGACCACCGCAACGGCATTGTTGGGCGAGTAATAGGTTTTAAAATACTTTTCTAAATCTTCCTGCGTCCACTTTTTGATGTCGGATTCGAAACCAATGACCGGAAACATGTACGGATGCTCGACAAAAGCGACCGATTTGACCAGTTCGCTGATGACACGGTAGTTGCTGTTTTCCAGACCCGTACTGCGCTCGGACAGCACGACGCCCCGTTCGCTCTGCACCATCTTGGGGTCAATCGCTAAGTCGCGAATGCGGTCGGATTCGAGGTCGAAGATTGTTTCGAGGGCACCGCTCTGGAACCAGTCGGTATAGACCGTCGTGTTTTCGGTTGTGTAGGCATTGTTCGAACCGCCGTTGGCTTCCATCACCCGGTCGAACTGTTTAGGACCGTATTTTTTTGCCCCGTTGAACATCATGTGCTCGAAAAAGTGCGACAGCCCCGTGATGCCGTGGACTTCGTTGCGGGCACCGACTTTCCAGAATGTGTAGAAGTTGGCGTTAGGGATAGAGTGGTCTTCGAGGACCATGAATTTCATGCCGTTCTTGAGCGTGAACGTCTGCACGTCCTCCGGTTTGGGCTTGTTCTGCGCCAGCGCAATACCCATAGAAAGGGTTAGTCCGGCCAGCAGCCCGATTCGTTTGTTCATGGAAATGATTTGCGAATGAAATAGTAAAATGAAACGGTTTTCGGGCTAAAAGACAACAATGCGCGGTTGATGTTGCATCGTGTAATACAGCCGGAAAGCCCGAATTTACTTGTCTGGATTCGTCGTCCCAAAATATACCAGCTCAATTTGTTCGCCGGGCGCAATCACCGATGTTCCTTGTGTATGAATAATCTCGAATTGCTGAACGATATCTTTCCACAAACTATGGCGCATGGGTATGCGATACGTGCGGATCTGCCCATCGTTGACGACGGAAATCGGCAAAACCTGACCATAGTGCGGTCGTGCTCCGCGCGGAAACACAAGTGAATTCTGAATAGGAAACTCCGGATTAATGCCATCGGGCGACTGTCCGTTCAGGAGCCAGGTCAGGTTGAGTTGCTGCTCGGGACCTTTATAGCCCATTCGAATGTAGATCGTGTCAATGTCACTGGCCCGCCAGCTTCCCGTCGACGAAAGAATTTTTGTTCCCCGAGCGTTCAGCGGCCCGTTGTCGATGTGGCCGTCGTAGGTGACGGTCCAGTTGTCTACGCGGAATGGCTGCTTTTGGTCGTGGCCGCCATCAAACACGTACCACTGATTGCGGCCGTTGGTCTTGTCGAACCAGAAATCGGGTTTAGTCAGGCGAGGTTGCGCATACACATGCTCCCGAATCTGGGCCTCGGTACCCACGATAAGCGTGAATTCTTTCAGCCAGGTATTGTCGCTATCCAGCGGATCGAAAACCCGCCCGCCCAGATAGGTCATGGTATTGCCGCCTTCCCAATTATCGTGAGCTGGAATAGCCGCAACGTTATAATTTGCCCGGTACATCTCGGGTGAATACAGGCCGATCAGCCGGTTTGCGCCAATTTCAACGGCTTCCCAGGGTTCGGTCAGGTAAAAGGACGAGATCTGTTGCGTAATAATCGATCCGCCCTGCGTTTGCGCCCGCTCGATACCGTCCGATGTGCTCGTTGCTGCGTTGGTGAACGGAGCCGATCCGTTATAAAACCGAACGCTCTTTGCTCCGTTGATCATCAGAAACGGCCACTCCTGTTCCTCGAAATTGTAAAAACCTTTGTCGCCACGCTGGTTCGTCAGGCGCACTTTCACATGCACCTTGTTCTCATCGAGCCGTACCCATTGCTCATAAAAGAAAGGCAGCAGTCGCTTGTCCTGATGCGCCCAGGAAAGGCATTGCGTTTTCGTGTAGATGTACCCATTAATCAGACCGTGAAATAATACCGGCGAGGGATTGCCACCATCGTCACCCGCCTGCAACGGATTGTACCCCACACCTTTCCAGCGGGGTGAATCATCGGCAAAGGAGCGAGGCCCGGCGTAAGAAGCAAAACCTGATTCGCGCCCTTTATCGAAGAAGTTGACCAGATACTGATTGGTCGTCTTGTCGTAGATCTGGATCGATCCGCCGTACTCTTTCCGTACTTCCAGCCGAAGCGTGGCCGATTCCTGAACCGTAGTAGCTCCAATCGCGCGGCCATTGATCAGGTTGCCGTTGTAGCTCAGCCACTCGGCTTCCTGAGCTGGGACCGTGTACGTAAAAGGACCAACGGTACTTGACGATACGACAGTAGCGGGTGGAACGACCACAGCGGGCGGTGCCGGATTACCGCCAGTTCCCGGAGTGGGCCATGTAAGCGGAGCATCTTTGCAACCCTCTAGTCCAAGAATACCTATAAAAATGGTTACGATGAGAAGGCGATAAGGTGATTGATTCATGTGGAAAAGGTAAAGGATACTGCTGGTTGATGAGCTATCAATACGTATGCCAGACGTTGATTGAGAGGACGTACAAGTAAGTAACGAGCGATCCTACGCAGTACCACGTTTATGTTTTATCGAATAATTAACGACTGCGCAGGAATAACGGTATGAAAAATACGGTTTGTTGGACTTAAATAAGCCAGATCCGGCAATAAATCGTTTCCAGCTGGCTATAATCTTTGGTAGCGGTCCAGGATGGTGCGCGATAATAGACCTCCATGGGCGATGCGAATAGGGGTTTAGCGAAGCTTTTCGTACCTTTTAGCCTTATTTCTCCTCATTCAGAAAATGATTAAAGTAAACCTGACCATCCTCTTTCAATTCGTTTTACTTGTTTCCTACGCTCAACAAAACCTGGTTCCTTATGTGCACCCGCTGATCGGTACCGAGAAAATGGGGCACACCTTCCCCGGCGCTACCGTTCCCTTCGGCTCTGTTCAGCTAAGTCCTGACTCCGATACGCTATCCTACGAACTCAACGGCAAATACAACGGCGATGTGTACAAGTACTGCGCTGGTTATAAATACGAAGACAAAACGATTGTCGGTTTCAGCCACACGCATTTCAGCGGTACGGGGCATTCCGATCTGGGCGATTTCTTGATTATGCCCACGCAGGGCGCTTTACAGCTCAATCCGGGGGTGGCCTCGAATCCAAAGAGCGGCTACCGCTCGGCTTTCTCTCACGCGAATGAAGTGGCCGAAGCAGGCTACTACAAAGTAAAGCTCGACGATCACAAAATTCTGGCCGAGCTGACCGCTTCGAACCGGGTCGGTTTTCACCAGTACACGTTTCCCAAGTCCGACCAGTCGCACATCATTCTCGATTTAATGCATGGCATCTACAACTACGACGACAAGACCGTCTGGACATTCGTACGCGTGGTGAACGACACACTGGTGACTGGTTACCGGCAAACCAACGGCTGGGCGCGCACCCGCACGGTGTACTTTGCCTTGTCGTTCTCGAAGCCGTTCAAAAGCTACGGTCAGAAAAATCTGGACAAAGCGCAGGTCTACAAAGGCTTCTGGCGCAAGTTTGACCAGACCCGCAATTTTCCGGACATCGCTGGTAAGCGGATTCGGATGTATTTCGACTTCGACACGGAAGAAGGCGAGCGGGTAAAGCTAAAAATGGCTTTGTCGCCAGTTAGCCAGGAAAATGCCCTGGCGAATATGCGGGCCGAAGTTCCGCACTGGAATTTCGAGCAGGTTAAAGCCAAAGCGCAGGCCGACTGGAACCGGGAGCTGAACAAAATTCAGATTGACGCGTCGGAAACCGATAAGGTGAATTTCTACACATCGCTGTACCATACCTTCATCAACCCAACGGAGTACATGGACGTGAATGGGCAGTACAAAGGCTTGGATCAGGATGTTCATCAGGCCGCAGGATTTACGAATTATACGACGTTCTCGCTGTGGGATACGTACCGGGCGCTGCATCCGTTTTTCAATCTTATGCAGCCCGCCCGTAACAATGACATGGTCAAATCCATGCTTAGTCACTACGATCAGAGTACGTTGAAAATGCTGCCGGTCTGGTCGCACTACGCCAACGACAACTGGTGCATGAGCGGCTACCACAGCGTGTCAGTACTAGCCGACGCAGTTATCAAAGGCGTATTCAACGGCGACGCCCAGAAAGCGCTCGATGCCTGCATGGCTACCTCCAATCACCGCGATTACGAAGGAATTGGCGACTACATCGACAAAGGCTACATTCCGGCGTCGGCTAATGGAACATCGGTGTCGAACACGCTGGAATATGCCTACGACGACTGGTGTATCGCCCAGATGGCGAAGAAACTAAACCGGCAGGACGTGTACGAAATCTACCGTAAACGCGCGCAGAACTGGCAAAACGTGTTCGATAAGTCGATTGGCTTTATGCGTCCGCGCCTGACCGATGGGTCGTTCAAGAAAGAGTTTGATGTGCTCAGTACGCACGGGCAAGGGTTTATCGAAGGAAATTCATGGAACTTCAGCTTCTTCGTCCCTCAGGACCCGGCGTCTTTGATCCAGTACATGGGTGGCCCCAAGAAGTTTGCGGCCCGGCTCGATACGTTGTTTGCCATGAACCTGCCCGACAAGTTTTTTGCCGAAACCGAAGATATTACGCGCGAAGGCATCATTGGCGGCTACATTCACGGCAACGAACCGGCGCACCACGTCGCTTATCTGTACAACTGGGCGGGCCAACCCTGGAAAACGCAGGAGCGCGTTCGTATGATTCTTAATATGCAGTACAAACCGACCCCCGACGGTCTGGGCGGTAACGACGATTGCGGGCAGATGAGCGCCTGGTATATGTTCTCGTCGATGGGTTTTTATCCCGTAGCGCCGGGATCAGACGAATACGCCTTGGGTAGTCCATCGGTTAAGAGTGCCCGATTGCAACTCGAAAATGGTCAGACGTTTACAGTTGAGGCCATCAACCAGAGCGACAAAAATGTGTACGTTCAAAAAGTGCTTTTAAACGGCAAACCACTAACGCAGCCAAGCATTACGCACGCTGATATTCTAAAAGGCGGTAAACTGACGTTTTACATGACCAACAAACCCGTCAGGAAATAACGTATTTTTCGGTGGTATCGGTTTTGCGAACCAGTATTGTCCGAAATGTTAAATTTGCTTCGATCCGATGTCCTTCTATAGTGGTGTCGGCGGGGCCGCCCGCGCGGTTCTCAAAACCGACACTTCGCGTCAGCAATCTGTGTCGGTTTTGAGAAGCGCGCGGGCGGCCCCGCCGACACCACCACATCATGCATTGTACGGATTTCGGACAATACTGTTTTGAGAAGCGCGCGGGCGGCCCCACCGACACCACCAAATGTGTGGCCTTAGCGATACCACTTTCAGCATGGGAAGCAAGACTTTTAGTCCGTTCGTAAACTCTTTACCGGGTTGGTCAAAGCGGCTTTTAAGCTCTGGAAGCTGATGGTCAGGAGCGTAATCAGGACAACCGCCAAGCCCGCCAAGGCAAACACCCACCACGCCACATCAATCTTGTAGGCGAAATCCTGCAACCACGTTGTCATCGCCCACCACGCCACTGGCGAAGCAATCAATAAGGCAATGATAACCAGCTTCAAAAAGTCTTTCGACAGTAAGCCGACGATACTCCCGACACTGGCCCCGAGCACTTTACGAATGCCAATTTCTTTCGTGCGCTGTTCGGCGGTGAATGTAGCCAGACCAAACAAGCCCATGCAGGAAATCAGGATGGCGATGGCCGTTGCCAGATTGACAAGTTGAGCAGTTTTCTGCTCTTTCTCGTAGAGTTTGGCAATGGAATCATCAAGAAATGCGTAGTCGAATTTGTTGTCTGGGTACACCTCATTCCAGGCTTGTTCAATACTCGCTAGCGTTGCTTTCAAATCGTCGGCGTTCCTGCCTTTTGTCGTTAGTTTGACCCCAATATTTTGGGCTAGTTGGGGAATGTAGCCAATAAAAGACGAGGAGATTTTTTCGTGAAATGACCGTTCGTGGAAATCGGCGACAACGCCAACGACAGGATATGTTTTATCGTTGAATTGGAGCTGTTGATTTACCGCGTCGGCTGGCTTTTTGAAGCCCATAGCTTTGGCAAAAGTTGCGTTGATGACCAGTTCACGAAGCGAATCCGCCGGATGAAAATTTCGACCCGCCAGCAAGCGCAACTGATAGAGTGGTATATAATTGGCATCGCCCACCTTGATCGAAGACTCCATATCTACCGTCTTTTTTCCGGGATATTTCAGCTTGGTCATCATGTATGCACCGCCCATCGGCGAAAACCATTGCATCGATACCCGATCAACACCCGATAATCGTTTGATTTTTTCGGCCAATACCTGACTTTTATCATCCCGCAGGGTGCGTACTTCGAGCGTAGCGTTCGTGGTAAAGCCCAGATCTTTGTTGCGCATGAAATCAAGCTGCTGACCGACGATCAACGTGGCAATGATGAAAACCAGCGACACCGTAAACTGAAAGACGATCAGCCCTTTTCGGAAATATCCTTTCTGGCTACCGGGCAAGGCGTTTTGCCCTTTCAATGTCAACGCTGGCAGGTACGACGATAAGAGCCAGGACGGATAAAAACCGGCCAGCAACGACGTGATCAGCGCCATCGCCACTAGAAAAGCGAGCGTTTCGAGGCTGAATAAACTGTACGTTAAGCCGTTTGGCGTCAACGATTGAATTGATGACAGGATTGGCTTCGTAAGCAGTAAAGCCAGCACCACCGCCAGGCCCGTTAGTAGCGCTGTTTCGCTCAGAAACTGAACGATCAGGCTTTTTCGGCTGCTTCCCATGACTTTGCGAATACCGATTTCTTTTGACCGCTGAACAGACTGCGCCGTCGATAGATTGATAAAATTGATAGCCGCAATGATCAGAATGAAAGCCGCAACACCCATCAGGCCGTATAGGGTCGGGAGGTGCGCTTTTCGGGAATAATTGTCATCATAATCTGCATTGAAATGAAGGTCGGAAAGCGGCTGTAAACTCGGCCAGAACTTCATTTCCTTCGTGTAGTGACGCTTCGAAAACTGTCCGAATTGAGCGGCTAGCTGAGCGGGTGTTGTACCCTGGGGCAGTTTAACGAAAGCCTGTGATGCCGACCAGTTGTCGTTCCATTGATCGAGGTCGATGTCCTGCTTTAGCTGGCTGGCCCGTACCGTAGCCATCGAAATAAAATCGGTAAACGTAAAGTCGGTCGGCTGCTCCCAGTCTTGCACAATACCCGCCACGCTAGTCCGTATCGAATCCCGGTAAATGACTTCTTTGCCCAGCATCTGCTGGAGGGGAATGTCACCAAAATAGGTGCGTGCTTTGCGCTCGGATAGTACTAGTTTGAACGGTTCATTGAGCGCTGTGCGGGGATTGCCAGCGAGCCATTTGTAGTTGAAAACAGAAAAGTACTGTAGATCAGCAACGATAATATCCGCATTGTTGCCTGTGCTCCGGCGGCTTTCGAAGCGTACCGGCTTTTCGCTGCCGTTCGGAATCAGTACGTCGGTTTCGATATTGTGAAAAGCGGTTACCGTTTCCACGCCCGCAATCTCGTTTCGAACAGCCGCCGGAACCGCATTGGGAACAAAACCAACGGGATGCCGTTCGTCGTTCGCTTCATATTTTACGTCGCCAACAAGCCGGTAAATCCGCTCCTTATCGGGATGAAACGTGTCGTAGCTTAGCTCGTAGTTGGTGATCAGGTAGATAACCAGGCAGGCCGTTACGCCCAGCGTCAGGCCAAACAGGTTGATGAGCGTACTGGCTTTGTGCTTGACCAGATTACGAAAGGCGATTCTGAAAAAGTTGCGTAGCATGGCAGGATTTAGGAAAAAAGGGGAGGGATAGTCCGTTGGATTTCGTTTGATCGCGAAGGGTTTCAGGAAACTCAGCACTTCTTTGGCGTACTGCCGCCGGGCGGATCGCTCGCCCAGCTGGGTTTGATTGCGCTCAAAGCGTTCGTGCAAGTCGCCCTGCACTTCTTCCAGCAGATGTGGAGCGCAGAACCATTCGAGCAGCCGGTCGGCCCAGCGGGGCGGGGCAACTGGTTTTTCTGGGCTGTCTAGTCGTTTCTTAGCGTTCATAGGCTGATAGCCGGTAAAGCGTTAGGCGCAATGGAACTCCACAACTGGTCGCGCGTTGCCCGAATGTCATGCAGCGTCCGGCTACCTAATGCCGTGACCGCGAACAGCCGTTTACGACGCCCTCCGCGTTCGGCGGTGGCATCACCCATGCGGGAAGACAGCATGCCTTTTTCTTCCAACCGATGGAGGGCGGCATGAACGGCGCTGATGCTTACCGAGCGCCCAGTCTGTCGATCAAGCTCATCGGTAATCGCCACGCCATAAGCGCCATCGCCCAGCACGGCAACCGTCAATAAAACCACCTCTTCGAACTCGCCCAGATACGATCTTCTCATGCAATTGAGATATATTCAACTTTTGTAGAACAAATCTCTTGCCAGGATTAAAAAAGCCTTTTTCTGTTAAAATGGACTGCTTTTCGGATTAACACGGTTGTACGAATTCGGACACAACAGTCCGAAGCCGAACAGATGCGCTTGTCGATAAACCTGTTTTAAATTAAGCGGAAAACAAGCTTTGTTCTGCGGAAATTGGCGTTTAGTTTCGCGCTTATTAGCGAGAAAAACGTGTAAAAAGCTATTGTATGAATCAAACGCTGTGGTCGTTGAGCGGTCAACGTGCGCTCGTAACAGGCGGAACCAAAGGTATCGGCGAGGCTATTGTCCGTCAGTTTCTCGATCTGGGAGCCTCGGTTTTTATCGTGGCTCGCGACAATGAATTGCTTCAGAGACAGATCAACGATTACCGGCAGCAAGGCCATACGGTCGAGGGAATTGCGGCCGATGTTAGTCAGCCGGGCGTAGCGGCTCAGATCATTGAATCCGTAAAAACGACCTGGAGTAAGCTGGATATTCTGGTCAACAATGCCGGATCGAATATCCGGAAACCCACTGCCGAATACAGTCCTGCCGAGTACGATTATGTGCTGAACACCAATCTGCGCTCGGCCTACGAACTAAGTCAGGCGGCTTATCCGATGCTGAAGGATTCTGAAGCAGGCGGAAAAATCGTTTTCGTATCGTCGGTGTCGGGGCTTACACATACCAGTAGTGGCTCGTTGTATGGCATGACCAAAGCGGCTATGCTGCAACTGACGCGCAATTTGGCAGTCGAATGGGCGTCGGATGGAATTCGGGTGAATGCGGTTGCACCCTGGTACATCAATACGCCCTTAGCCGCGCCGGTTCTGACCAATCCCGAAAAGTTAGGTGGCATTCTTGAGCGAACGCCCATGAACCGGATTGGCGAACCCGCCGAGGTAGCATCCGCCGTTTCGTTTCTGACGATGCCCGCATCGGGCTACATCACCGGTCAAGTCATTGCCGTAGATGGCGGATTACTGGCCTGGGGTTACTAAGCACGGTAGTAAGAAACAGGTTAATGCGCCTTGCCGTATGTTTTTTCGCCCGCTTCAATGGCTACCGGCAAAACATTGTTTTTGGGCGGAATCGGGCAGGAGTACCCTTCGCGGTAAGCACAATACGGATTGTACGCTTTGTTGAAGTCGAGCGTCATCTGCCCGTTTTTGATGTCGCTCATGCGAAAGTCGAGGTAGCGGCCTCCGCCGTAGGTTGACAGGCCGGACGTCGCATCTTTGAACGGAAGAAATAAATAATCGCGGTATTCCGGCATGCGTAGCAAGTTCAGATTGCGGTAGATCGTTAGCTGTTGGGGTTTGCCGTTTACCGTGAACGATAGCAGGGCGTAGGCTACGTGGGGTTGTGTTTTGCCGCTGTAGGTGGGCATATCGAACGGCTCCGCTTTAGGCGTCAACTGAATGGTAGCGATAACACGGTAGGTCGAATCGGGTTCGTAGAATCGCAGAAATGACAGATCGTCTTTCGATTTCAGCGGGCTACTTGAGGAGGTTATAAAGTCACTTTTGTACGTTTCGCGGTGTTTGGCAACTTCTTCTGCGTAAGGTAGTTGTGCGAGTGCAGTGGTTGTCAGCAAAACGGATAATAGGAGCAGGGTAAAGCGCATAACTATTCGGGCAAAGCGATGTTTATAGCAGTGAACCGCCACGAACAGGGCAGTGTTATTCCTATGCGAAAGAACCACATCGAATCAACATACGCAACAAGGCCATGAATCAGAGCAAAGAAACATTCCAGGACATCATAAAAGGAGACAAGCCCGTACTTGTCGATTTTTACGCCGATTGGTGCGGTCCCTGTAAACAGCAGGCTCCCATCCTGAAGCAACTCACCGACCGTGCCGGCGACAAAGTACGGGTCGTTAAGATCAACGTCGATAAAGCGCAGGCTGCGGCCAACCAGTATCAGATTCGGAGTATCCCGACCATGATCATGTTTAAAGACGGAAAGATTGTCTGGCGGCAGTCGGGCGTTCAACCCCTACACACACTGGAAGGGCTGGTTAAACAGTTCAGCTAATCTAAAAAAGGTAAAAAGGAAAGAGTCCGGTCGTACACGCACGACCGGACTTTTTCCTTTTCAAGCTGGCTCCATGCTCTGTGGAACACGCCCGCACATTGCTTACTTCACTTTTTCTGCGCCTGCGCTAACCCAAAATTCTTTAGGTTGGTCAGGGCAATTACGTTGATTATCTTCCATTGGCCGTTGAATTTTTCAACGACCCGCGTCTCTTTCGATGTTGTCTTGCCGTGACTGTCCAGCAGCGTCTGATCGTAGGTGACTAAAGCCATATTCCCGTTTTGATGGATGGTATAATTGGCATTCTGCACCGTTACGTTGTCCGAGACTTTTGAACTTTTGAATTGGTTGGCGAACTGCTTTTCCAAATTAGCCCATCCCTTGATGAGCATAAAGTCACCCCCGTATAGATTAGCCGCAAAATTCACGTAAGGCTCATGAGCCCAGGCCGCAGCCCATCTCGCTTTGTCGCGCTTGAAAAACCCTTCGGTTTCGTTGTACAATACCCGTTTGATGGCTTCCGTGTCGGTCTGAGCCCAACTGTACGAAGCCATACTCAACAAAAAAGCGGTTGCTACGAATGACGTTTTCATGACCGGTAAATGTTGATTCAACGGTTAATGTATGGAGTAATTTGGCTAGAGTCAACTTATTTTGGTATTTTTATTAGTTTAAATAGGGATTAAATAATCATCTGATAGAGAGTGACTTCAGATGAACAAGGCTGTATCTCTCCCTGGAAGACGACTGGTCAATCAATTAATTCAATTAGTTTAGCCGAAACCCTGTAACTATGAAAAAAAGAACCTTTCTTAAACTATCTTCGGCCTTAATGGCAACTCCAATCATCTCTCCACTGGCTCAGCTAGTATCGGACGAAAAGCTAAAGAACTGGGCCGGTAACTATACATACAGCACCAGTCGGTTGTACGCTGCCAAATCAATCGAGCAGGTGCCGGAACTGGTAAAAAAGTACGACAAATTGAAGGTGCTGGGCACGCGTCACTGCTTCAACGGTATTGCCGATAGCACCCATAATTTTATCTCACTCCGGGAGATGGACAAGGTGCTGGCGATGGATACGGAGGCTCGTACGGTAACGGTTGACGCTAGTATGCGGTATGGACAGTTAGCGCCGTACCTCGATAGCAAAGGATACGCGTTACACAATCTGGCATCGTTACCGCACATCTCCGTGGCTGGGGCCTGCGCAACAGCTACGCATGGTTCAGGGGTGAAAAACGGGAATCTGGCAACGGCGGTATCGGCGATGGAAATTGTGCTGGCCAATGGCGAGGTACGAACCTTGTCGCGCGCGAAAGACGGCGACACCTTTCGGGCGGCTGTCGTTAACCTTGGCGCGTTGGGGGTTGTCACAAAAATGACGCTTGACGTACAGCCGACCTTTACGATGCGGCAGGACGTGTATGTCGATCTCCCGCTGGATCAGATGAGCGGAAATTTCGATGCCATCATGTCGGGTGGTTACAGCGTCAGCCTGTTTACCGACTGGCAGAAAAAGCGCGTCAATGAAGTGTGGATTAAAAGCCGCGCCAAGAAAGATGATCAGGCGAAGGCTAAACCGGATTTCTTCGGTGCTACGCTGGCTACCAAAAATCTACATCCTATTGCCGAAATCTCGGCTGAGAACTGTACCGAACAGATGGGAGTACCGGGTCCTTGGTATGAGCGTTTACCCCACTTCCGAATGGGCTTTACACCGAGCAGCGGCAAAGAACTGCAATCGGAATACTTTGTCCCGTACAAAAATGCCGTCGAAGCGATTCTTGCTGTCGAGCGGCTCCGCGACCACATTAGCCCGCACCTGCTGATTTCGGAACTGCGCACCATCGACGCCGACGACTTGTGGATGAGTATGGCCTACAAACAGCCGAGCCTGGCTATTCACTTTACCTGGAAACAGGATTGGGCGTCGGTCAGTAAGGTATTGCCGATGATCGAAAAAGAGCTGGAGCCGTTTGGGGCGCGTCCGCACTGGGGAAAACTGTTTACGCTATCGGCAGCCAAACTGCAATCTCGCTACGAGAAGCTGGACGATTTCAAAAAGCTGGTCCGGGAGTTTGACCCGAAAGGCAAATTTCGAAACGCGTTTCTGGATTCGACCATTTATGGGTAGTCCGGTATCAGCCCATCGTTTCCATCAGCAATCGTGACTCTTCGAGGTCAAGTTCATACAGGATCGTGCGTAGTACTTCGTCGTCGTGGCGACCTTCCCGGCGGAGCTGAGAAACCATTTCGCGCTCGACCTGAATAATTTCCTGTTGAATCCGAAGCGATTCTTTCACTTCGGATTCATTGATATGCCGGCGTCGGCGATCCTGTTGAAGGCGTAGCCGGTCGATGCGGGTTTCGTATTTGTGCTTGAGCAAAGCCAGGGCCTCGTCGGATATATCGTCGCTCAGGGAATAGTTCGATTCCAGGTGCTCAATAGCGCTTGCTGCCAGCCGAATCCGCAGTTTGACTTCATCCTGCTTGGAGCGCTGGTCTGGTTCAATGTTCAGCCAGCGGATCAGAAAAGGTAAGGCGATACCTTGTAGAACGAGCGTAGAAAAGATAACGCAGCAGGTGAAAAAAATAACAAGGTCGCGGTGAGGGAATGGTGATTTGTTTGCCAGTGTTAGCGGAAGGGCCAGCGCCGTTGCCAGCGAGAGTACACCCCGCATGCCCGTCCAGCCTATCACGGTAAGCAGTTTGTTGTTGAACAGCGGAGCGTGGTGTCTGCCGAATAACCGAGGGATATAACTTGCCAGGAATACCCATACAAAGCGAGCCACGATAACCGCCAGACTAATCAGTGCCCCGTAGCCGATAAGCATTCCTGGTGAATAGACGGACGTGGTCATCAAGATCCGTCGGAGTTGTAAACCCATGAACACGAACACGGCACTATTGAGCAGGAATGTGACGACGTTCCAGATGTTGATGATCTGTAAATGAGCCTGCCGCGACAAAAACTCGGAAGACCGGAGCGTTAGAAACAAGCCCGATGATAATACGGCCAGCACGCCCGACACATGCAGTTCCTCCGCAACGATATAGCCTGCGAAGGGCATAAGCAGGGTCAGCGTGGTTTCAACAACCGGTGTGTCATTGGTCAGTTGATGAATAGCCTTGACGAGCCAGGCCAACGCCACACCAATCAGAATACCGCCTAAAACAACGACAAGGAACTGTTGGCCTGCTTCCAGCAGCACAAAATTTCCGGTCGTTACCGCCACGACGGCATAACGATAGGCAATAAGTCCCGTGGCGTCGTTGACAAGGCTCTCGGCTTCCAGAATGGCAATAACCCGACGCGGCAGCCCCATTTGTTTGATAACCGCCGTACCGGCAATGGGGTCGGTAGTCGATACGGTCGCTCCCATCACAAAAGCCAGCGGCCACGAGAAGCCCGGTATGAATGTGTGAGCGACCCAGGCTACGCCCGCCGTAGAGAACAGAACGAGACCAAACGCTAGTAGTAAAATAGGGCGGAAATTGGCCTTGAAATCGGCCCAGGAGGTATTCCAGGCTGCGGCATAAATCAAAGGCGGCAGGAAAATAAGGATGATAACGTCGGGTCTGATCACGACTTCTGGTAAGCCAGGAATCAGGCTAATGGTGATCCCCGCCAGCACCAGCACAATCGGAGAGGCAATCCGAACCCGCTCGGCCAGGGCCGCTAATGCGGTAACAATTGCTAATAATGTAACCAGTAATGCTGCACTACTCATAACCTAACAACCCGGCGCTTCGTCGGTGTGTTTGGGTCCAAGTGGCAAAACTACCTAGACCATGCCTGAAACCGCAGCTCGGAATGGCAACTATTTTTGTACAAATAGAGGATATTTCCTTCGTGCCCGTCTTTTCTGATCAGCGTTTTTCCTTCTTTGAAAAAGATTGGATAATTTGCTGGTTAGAAATGTATTTTTCCTGCTACTCCCGTTCGTTTTACAACCGAAACTCACTTTAATCACGTTTACTTGACTATTTATGAAACGTAGAGAAGCCATACAGCAAGCGGCCCTGATGATGGGCGGGCTGCTGTCGGCACCCACGCTTGCGGGCGCTATGGGCCGGGTCACCAACACCGGACCTAGTGTGGCCGTCACGGCTGAACAGGAAGCGCTGCTGGCCGAAGTTGCTGATGTAATCATCCCGACTACGAGTACGCCCGGTGCCAAAGCCGCTGGCGCCGAAAAATTCATCGTTCGGGTCATGCGCGATTGTTATCCCAAGAGTGACCAAGACAATTTCTACGCCGGACTAGCCAAGCTGGACGCTACTAGCAAAACCAAATTCGGCAAAGGATTCACGGACCTGGATGTAGCTCAGAAGAACGAAATGGTGAAACAGACCATGACCGATGATAAGCCTTTCTTCCTGCGGATGAAGGAACTGACCACTACCGGCTATTTCACCTCTGAAATTGGGGCTACCAAAGCGTTGGAATACCTTCCCGTTCCCGGACAGTTCAACGGCTGTATGCCTTTAAAACCCGGTCAGAAAACATGGGCATTATAACCGTCTGTAGCTTAAGTTTTCGTGTCGTTTCAATCCCTTGAACCGTCATTAGAAACCAAGACTATAGACTGAAAACATCGTCAAAAATGAACCTCAATATTGATTCTGTAAAAGAAACGACCTACGATGCCATTGTCATCGGATCGGGCGTGACGGGTGGTTGGGCTGCTAAAGAACTGACCGAAAAGGGCCTGCGGGTGCTGATGCTCGAAAAAGGGCACCAGCTCGAACACGTAACGGGCTACGAAAACGCCATGAAAGACCCCTGGCAGCTGAAGTACAACGGCCGGCTGACCACGGAGCAGAAAGAAACGCACCCGAAACTGATGCGCGATTATCCGTACAACGAGATGACCGAAACGTATTGGATGAAGGATGCGGATTCGCTCTACAAAGAAGTAAAGCGGTTCGACTGGTTTCGGCCTAACATCGTTGGGGGTAAGTCGATTATGTGGGGACGGCAATCGTACCGACTGAGCGACATTGATTTTGAAGCCAACGCCAAAGACGGGATTGCCGTCGACTGGCCGATCCGTTACAAAGACGTTGCTCCCTGGTACTCATATGTCGAAAAAGTAGTCGGCATTTCGGGGGAAGCGCTCAATCTGCCGCAACTGCCCGACAGCGACTTTTTGCCGCCGATGGAGATGTACTGCGTAGAAAAGGAAGTTCGGAAGCGGATTGAGAAAAACTTTCCGGGTCGGACAATGACCATCGGTCGGGTCGCTAACCTGTCGAAAGCGGGTCAGGCGCAGCTGGGCATTGGTCGTGCTCCGTGCCAGTACCGGAACAAATGCTCATTGGGTTGTCCCTACGGCGCTTATTTCAGCACCCAGTCCTGCACGCTGCCGTACGCGGCTAAAACCGGTCGGCTAACCCTTCGCCCTGACTCAGTTGTTACGGAAATCATGTACGACGAAAACCAGAAACGCGCTACGGGCGTGCGGGTCGTTGATGCCGTGACCTTACAGGGCCGTGAGTACTTTGCCAAGCTGATTTTTTCCTGCGGCAGTACCCTCGGAACTACGTCGATTCTACTGAACTCCAAGTCAAGCCGGTTCCCCAACGGTCTCGGTAACGATTCCGAACAGTTGGGTCATAACCTGATGGATCACCACTTCCGTACGGGGGCTTCCGGCGACTGGGAAGGCGATCTGGACAAATATTACATCGGTCGGCGAGCCAATGGTATTTACGTACCGCGTTACCGCAACATCGGCAACGACAAACGCGACTACCTGCGCGGTTTCGGCTACCAGGGGGGCGGTAGTCGTCAGGGTTGGCAGCGTAACATTGCTGAAATGAGCTTCGGTGCCGATTACAAGGAAGAACTGACAAAACCCGGCCCGTGGACAATGGGACTCGGTGCTTTTGGCGAGACGTTGCCGTACTATGAAAACCGCATGTATCTCGACAAAAACGAGAAAGACAAGTGGGGAATGCCGCTGGCCGTTTTCGATGCCGAACTGAAAGAAAACGAAAAGAAAATGCGCGTCGATATGATGAACGACGCCAAGGAAATGCTCGAGTCCGCTGGCGTGAAGAACGTGAAAGCCTATGACCGGGGTTCGTACCTGGGTATGGCGATTCACGAAATGGGAACCGCCCGGATGGGTCGCGACCCGAAAACGTCGGTGCTGAATGGTAACAACCAGATGCACGCGGTCAAAAACGTATTCGTCACCGATGGCGCTTGCATGACCTCGGCGTCCTGCGTAAACCCGTCGCTCACGTACATGGCCCTGACCGCGCGTGCCGTTGACTTTGCCCTGAAAGAGTCGAAAAAGAAAACGATCTAATCCGTTTTTATACTAGCCTAAAAATCACCGGTTCAGCGACAAACGACCCGGTGATTTTTGGTTAAAAGGCGTTGTAGTGAGGATGAAGCCAGCATTTGATGCTGTGTCATCCGTAAAGCCAGCGTAATAAAATTTGTTTTTGTATGGGTATAAATACCTTTCTTGCCTGCTTTATCGGCTAGTGGTGTATCACCGTTTTTACGCCTTACCCCCCAATCTTTTAGCCTGTTCTGATTTATGAATCTTTTTCGTTCGGCTAAGCGCTCCCGACTTTCCCGCCGGGCTGTAGCCCTTTCCTCCGCTGGTCTGGTTGTCGGTGCAACGCTTGTAGGCGCTTACCAGAACACCAACCTTAATGCCGCTTCGGAGCGTTACCTGACCCGTTTGTTTGCCGGGCTCAACGATGATGACAAGCACGACCCCAAATACGCAGTCGGCAGTTTGAACGTCGCTTCTGGATTGGAAGCGACACTGTTTGCCGCCGAACCGATGCTGAGTAACCCAACCGATATTGACGTTGACGCCAAGGGGCGAGTTTGGGTGTGCGAAGCCTACAACTACCGTCCGGCTATCAACGGCAATCCGACGCGCAAGGAAGGCGACCGGATCGTTATTCTGGAAGACCAGAACGGCGACGGTAAAGCCGACATCACCAAAGTGTTTTATCAGGACCCAAGCATCGAGTCACCCCTGGGTATTTGGGTGCAGGGCAACAAAGTGATCGTTGCTGATAGCCCGAACGTGTGGGTGCTGACCGACGAGAACGGTGACGATAAGGCTGACAAAAAAGAATTGCTGTTCAGTGGAATCGGGGGTGAACAACACGATCACGGGATGCACACATTTGTGTTCGGACCCGATGGAAAATGGTACTTCAATTTCGGTAACGAAGGCCAACAGTTGCTGGATAAAGACGGAAAGCCCGTCATTGACATTGCCACCGGAAAACCCATCAATAAGCAGAATTTCAAGCAGGGCATGGTATTCCGCTGCGATCCCGATGGCAAAAACGTAGAGCTGCTTGGTCAAAACTTCCGGAACAACTACGAAGTAGCGGTTGACTCCTACGGAACGCTCTGGCAGTCGGACAACGATGACGATGGCAACAAAGGCGTACGGATCAATTACGTCATGGAGTACGGCAACTACGGGTACACCGACGAAATGACGGGCGCGGGCTGGCAGGCCAACCGGGAAAACATCGAACCCGAAATCCCCCGGCGGCACTGGCACCTCAACGATCCCGGCGTTGTCCCGAATTTGTTGCAGACGGGTGCGGGTTCGCCAACCGGCATCATCGTTTACGAAGGAAGCTTACTACCCGACGTATTTCGGAATCAGATCATTCACTGCGATGCAGGGCCGAATGTGGTGCGGTCGTACACGGTTCAGAAAGATGGCGCAGGGTATAGAGCGGATATCGTAAACGTGCTGGAAGGCGCTCGCGATCAGTGGTTTCGCCCGGCTGACGTATGCGTGGCTCCTGATGGTTCGCTGATCATTGCTGACTGGTACGACCCCGGTGTCGGTGGTCACCAGGCGGGGGATCAGAATCGGGGCCGGGTCTACCGGGTAGCTCCGCCCAACTCGCCGTACAAAATGCCGAAGGTTGACGTTTCGACGATCGATGGCGCTATCGAAGCGTTGCAAAGCCCGAACATGTCGATTCGCTACGCCGGATGGCAGAAACTGCGCGAGTCAGGTCCCAAGGCCGAGAAGGCATTGGCAAAATTGTACAAAACGGCTACCAATCCCCGGATGCAGGCTCGGGCCTTGTGGCTGCTGAGCAAACTGGACAAAGGACCTAAATACCTGGAAACGGCGCTCAAAAGTGATAATCCTGATGTCCGCATTACGGCGTTACGGGCGGCCCGCCAACTCAAAACAGACATTATCCCGTACGTAAAACAACTGGTCAACGACCCCGATGCACAGGTGCGCCGGGAATGTGCCCTTGCGCTTCGCCGGAACCAGAACGCCGGGCCGTCTTCGTCCGACGCACCGGGTTTGTGGGCCCAATTGGCGAGTAAGTACGATGGCAAAGACCGCTGGTACTTGGAAGCGCTCGGTATCGGAGCCGATGGCAGTTGGGATAGTTATTTTACCGCCTGGATGAAGCAGCAAGGCAATGACGTGTTAGCCAATGCGCCGAGCCGTGACATTGTGTGGCGAGCCCGCACGAAAGAATCGGTGCCCCTGCTGGCTAAACTGGCCGGCGACGGTGGAACGGATCTGAATCAGCGATTGCGTTATTTCCGGGCGTTTGATTTCAATCCGGGCGCGAGCGAAAAATCAGCTGCCTTGCTGGGAATCTTGCAGGCCAATAGCGGTTCAATGGACGTGACCAAGCTGGTACTGCGCCACCTCGATCCCGCTTTTGTGAAAAGTTCGCCCGTCGCGACGAGTGCTTTGAACAAGCTGCTGACGGATGTATATGGAACGCCTGAATACATCGAGCTGGTGACGCGCTACGAGCCCGTTTCGGAGAACGCGAAATTGAGTCAGCTGGCGCTCAGCAAATACAACGATGCACTGGGCCGGGATGCCGTTCGGCAGTTGATCAAGCAAAATGGGAGTGCACTGATCTGGAACAGCATCAACAGCACCAATGCTGACGATGCCTCGCAGATGGTAACGGCTTTGCAACGCGTGGGTAATAAAGAATCCCTGGAGATTCTTAAGCTGGTGGCGCTGGACGAAAAGCGCCCATCATCACTGCGAATGACCGCTACCCGTGCGTTGGGCGGCAGCATGGACGGAGCCGACATGGTGGTTGCTCTGCTGAAATCAGGCGACATCAAAGGCGATTACAAAAAAGCTGCTGTACAAGGGGTAAGCAACGACTGGCGCAAAAATATTCGTCAGCAAGCGGCTAGCTTTCTGGACGGTGGACAAAGCGCCGAAGGTAAAAAATTGCCCGGTATGAACGAACTGATGGCGATGAACGGCGATGCCGCAAAAGGCGTCATGGTCTTCAAAAACAACTGCTCAATCTGTCATCAGGTCAACGGAGAAGGAATGGATTTCGGGCCTAAACTTTCCGAGATCGGTTCCAAGCTACCCAAAGAAGGTCAATACCTGGCGATCTTACACCCCGACGCTGGGATCAGTTTCGGCTTCGAAGGGTGGGAGGTGAAATTCAAAGACGGCAGCACCATGTCGGGTATTATTTCCAGTAAAACCGAAACGGATTTGCAGATGAAATTTCCGGGCGGTGTCGTGCAGAATTACAAAATGGCCGATGTGGTGTCTATGAAAAAGATGGACGCGTCGATGATGCCATCGGGCCTTCAGGAAGCCATGAGCACGCAGGAACTAGTAGACCTTGTCGCGTATTTAACGAGTTTGAAAAAGAAATAAGCGGGGCGACGGATTCTTAAATCAACGTAATTACCGTTCTGACTACAACCACTATGCAACGACGCAATTTTGTCAAATCGACAGTAGGCTTAGCCGGTGCTACCGCTTCCGGCGAAGCGTTCACAACCAACTGGCACTCGCAACCTAACTTTCTGGCTAAAAATACTTTCAAGCTCAAGTACGCGCCCCACTTCGGCATGTTTGAGAACAGTGCTGGAAAAGATCCTATCGATCAGCTGAAGTTTATGGCCGACATGGGCTTTACCGCCCTGGAAGATAACGGCATGATGGGACGTGACCCGGCGCAACAAACCAAGATAGGTGAGGAGATGGCGCGTCTGGGCATGACGATGGGTGTATTTGTTCTGGATAAAGGCGGTAACTCACAAAACACGCTGGCCGCCGGTAAGCAGGAATACATCGATATTTTTCTGAACGGCTGTCGGAAAGCGGTTGAAACGGCCAAGCGCATCAACGGTAAGTTCACGACCGTTGTGCCGGGTGACTTCGAACGGAATCTGCCCATTGGTATTCAAACCGGTCACGTGATTGATGCCTTGCGCCGGGGAGCCGACATTCTGGCTCCGGCTGGTGTGACAATGGTACTGGAACCACTCAGCGATACGCCTAATCTGTTCTTACGCACATCGGACCAGACCTACGAAATCTGCCGGGCGGTCAACAGTCCTTCCTGCAAAATTCTGTTTGACATTTATCACATGCAGAAAAACGAAGGGCATATTCTTCCGCATATCGACTGGTGCTGGAGCGAGATCGGCTATTTTCAGATCGGTGACAACCCCGGCCGGAACGAGCCAACAACGGGCGAAATCAATTATAAAAACGTGTTCAAGCACATTTACCAAAAGCAAAAACAAACCGGAAAGGACTTTATTTTTGGCATGGAACACGGCAAGTCGCAGAAGGGCAAAGAAGGCGAAGTGGCGTTGATTAAAGCGTACGTAGAATCCGATAGCTTTACCGTGTAATCACATAGATTGGTCTCACAGACCAGAAAGCAAATAACCCGGCCACCTAGTCGGGTTATTTGCTTTTAATATCCTTTTCTGAGCTACTGAAGGGTTGATCTGGCTTACAGAACGACAACCGAATTTTCTTCACCCGCAACGCCACTAGCAACATATTTATCAGCGGCCCAATCGTTTGTCCAGGTTGTACCATCTAACACGTAGCGATATTGGTATTCGCCACCAACTGGCAGTTCAACTGTGGTTTTGTACGAACCATCCTTTTGTTTTTTCAAGACCTGCGTTGTGACGTCCCAGTCATTGAATTCACCGGCCAGAGCGACCGTTTTTGCACCGTTGACAGCCTCAGCCGGCAACTCAAACGTAACTTTTGCGATAGGCTTGCTTTTGAGAAATTGTTTGGCAATCGCCATAGTGGTTAATTATTTGATTTACAGTGCAAAATTATATTGAAAAAAAAGTAAGATCATAGTTATCAAACTCTTAAGCGCTAATATTCTTCAAAAAATTACATTGTTTGCTTTTAGTTTTATAGTTATGTCTAGAAAAAATACTATTTAATTCGCCGAGTAAGACACTACTTTATGCCAATTTAATGAAGCAGATAACACTACATTTACCGAATAATAAACGTTAGTTCGTTCTGATAGATCGGTTTACTCATTCGTGGCGAATGCGGTCAGCGTCGTTCAACAAAAACGTATTCGCCGGTTCCGTACGGGTTAATGATTAGCTGGTTATTCGCTACCGAAACTATTTTCATTAATCGCCCCTGCATGGATGACATACAGACCGCCATGATTCGAACCTCGTCCCCTTCGATGGTGTAGTTACCCATGCCGCAGCCTAAAAAGCTGTAGTCAATGGGCTTGGTGTTTTCGTAGAATTCATTGAATCCACCATCCTTATCGAACGTAATGTAAACCCCCTTGTCCGTAGGGACACTGACCGCCGTACAGGAAGCGCCACCCGTTGGCCGACAGTAGGTGGTCAACTGCCACGTACCTACCAGTCGGTTAGCCTTAACGTCCTGGTCTGACTTCGAGCAGGCTATAACCGTAAAAAGTAGAAGCACTGCGGAGAACTGTTTCATCGATGAATAAATCTAGCGTTTGGTAGCAAGACCCGACCGCGTACGTAACCGTTGGAACGACGATGCTTACTGGTGCTGAACGACCCGCTGCGTTGGGTAACTCCGGTACTCGCGTGTCCAGTGCCAGGCACCCACGGCCGCGATAAAGCAAAACACAAAGTACTCAACGCCAACGAATTTGACGCCTTTTACGAAATACATGTACGTCAGGATAGCGTCCACGACAAGCCAAACGTACCAGCATTCGACCCGCTTCTCAATCATCAGAAACGTGGCGACAATGCTCATGACGGTGGTAAACGAATCTAAGTAAGGAAACGCACTTGGCTTACTGAAGAGCACCGGAAACCATTCGTGCAGATTACTGGCAAAGGTGCCAAGCACTAGTGTCGCCACCAGGCCGGACAGAGTCCAGACAACGAGCTGTCGAGTGGGTATTCGGCTGATTCGTAGTTCATGGCTACTCGTTGCTTCATTCTGCTTAGGATGCGTCCAGCGCCACCAACCCTGTAGGTTTGTTACAAAGAAAAATACCTGCAAAAACATGTCAGGGTACAGCTGAACCTGATAAAAAAGAAAGAAAAATAAAAAGACGCTAACGGCTCCGATAGGCCAGCTCCACACGTTCGCCTGGGCTGATAACCAGACCGCTACAGCGCCCGTGACGGCCCCGAAAAACTCAAGGTAACTCATGGAGTAACCCCAGATTGTAAAAAAAATCGTGTTGATGTCGAAAAAGTGGCCCATTGAGCAAAGTAATCAGCGGAGGATCTTACCTTTTGCGAAAGTACGGATTAACCATTTACCTGAACCCATTTATGCAACGTATTGCCATGCTCGGTGGTGGCTTCATTGGCCGCTTCTACGCCGACTCGATTCACGGACAACGCAGCCGCGACAAGGTAGTAGCTATCTACGCTCGTCGGGAGGAAACCGCCAGCAAGTTCGCCCAGGATTACGGCTGTGATTTTGCTTCGACAGATATGGAAGAAGTAGTTGCACATCCTGATGTCGATATGGTCTGTATTGCGCTGCCCAACAATCTTCACGAGACGGCGGTCAATCTCTGTGCAAAACATAAGAAATCAGTGGTGTGTACAAAACCCCTGGGTCGCAATGCGGAAGAAGCCTTACGGATGATGCAGACGGTCGAAGAAGCGGGTATTTTTGCCGGTTATCTCGAAGATCTGTGCTACACGCCAAAGTTTTTAAAAGCGCTGGACAGCGTAAAGAATGGAGCGTTGGGTCGAATCCTCTGGGCGAAGTCGCGTGAAACGCACCCCGGTCCGCACTCCGATTGGTTCTGGGATAAAGAACAGGCCGGTGGCGGTTGCATGCTCGATCTGGGATGTCACTGCGTCGAAATCGCCCGTAACTTTATCGGTAAGGATGTAAAGCCAGTGGAAGTGATGTGCTGGGCTGCCACGCAGGTTAAGCCAATCGACGCCGAGGATCACGCCATTGCGCTCGTGAAATACGAAAATGGAGCCATCGGCCAGTTCGAAGTAAGCTGGACCTTCCGGGGTGGTATGGACCTGCGCGACGAAGTGATGGGCACCGAAGGTACGATCTGGATCAATAACTTTTTGCGAACGGGCTTCGAAATGTTCACGACCGGTCAGCGCTCTGACGGTCGGCGCTCCGAGGGGAAAGGCGCGGATTATGTGGCCGAAAAAGCTGAATCGACTACGGGCTGGTTGTTTCCGGTGGGCGATGAAGTAAATGATCTGGGTTACAATCACATGTTTACCGACATGTTTCTGTCCCAGGAAGAAGGGCGTGAACCCGCCGAAACCTTCTACGATGGCTATATCGTCAACGCTGTGCTGGACGCTGCTTATCGGTCAGCCGAAACAAAGCAATGGGAGAAAGTAATTCTTCCGGTCTGGCGTGGTCAGGAAGGGCTGACGCAACAAACCACGCTGGTCGATTACGACGAGCAGTACTACCTGATCAAAGAAGAAGTTACCCACGACGGTCGCCACAAAGTAATCCTGAAAGACAAACAAACCGGAAAAATCAGCGAACGGGACATTATGTAATGATTGGTTTTTCGACAGGATTAACAGGATTGACAGGATTTTGGCGTATACGCCCGTCTTTATTGTAAAGCAGAACTCGCCCGATAGCTATACTACTGAGCGTAGTTTTCGGACTCGCTATCTTGTAAATCCTGTTAATCCTGTCAAAAAAAACAGTAGTTACAAACCCAATTACCCTATATTGGCTCCGTAATCCGTTGAGTTTAGTCGAAACAATTATCAGGAATTGGAATGTGGTTAGAATCGAAAAAGATAGTGGTGATTGGAGGGACGACAGGCATGGGTTTGTCAGCGGCTTTGGCGTTTGTGCGCGAGGGAGCGCAGGTGGTTGTCGTTGGGCGAAATGCTGAAAGCTGTGCTACTGCCGAGCAACAACTTGATGGAAATGGACTGGCGATGTCGGGGGATGCCTCCGATCCGCAAACGGCTCCCAAAGCCATTGCCCTCTGCCAGCAGATTTTTGGTGGCTTCGACGGTTTATTTCACGTAGCGGGCGGTAGTGGCCGACGGTTCGGCGACGGGCCGCTTCACGAGATTACGCCTGAAGGCTGGAATTATACCATCAATATCAATCTCACCTCATTGATGCTGTCGAATCAGGCGGCTGTTCGGGCGTTCCGGGCGCAGGGTACGGGCGGCACAATTCTGAACATGGGGTCTGTGCTGGGGTCGAGTCCGTCACCAACGTATTTTGCTACGCACGCGTATGCCGCCGTAAAGTCGGGCGTGATTGGCTTTACAAAATCCGTAGCGGCCTATTACGCCAACGACAACATTCGCGTCAACGTACTGGCTCCGGCGCTGGTTGAAACACCCATGTCGCAGCGGGCAACGACCAACGATGCGATCATGTCCTTTACTCGTACTAAACAACCCTTGGATGGCGGTCGAATTGGCCAGCCTACCGACCTGGACGGAGCCGCTGTGTACTTTATGTCCGATTATTCGGCTTTTACTACCGGACAGGTCCTGACAATCGACGGCGGATGGAGCGTGAGTGAAGGTCAGGTTTAGACCTGGATTCAGATAATTCGCCTAATTCAATAACGTAAAAACAAGCTAATTGACCCGTCACCTAAAGCATCGTTTAGACAGATGAACGCAATCGGCATTGACCTTGGCGGTACCTGGATCAAAGGCGTTTTAATGAATAGTGAAACGGGCGAAATCGTCAAACAACTATACCATCCGACCAATGGTGAAAAGGACTGGAAACAGGCCGTTGCCGAAACCGTTGCCGACTTACGAAAGCTGTCCCCGGACAACGTAACGGCTACCGGATTATCAGCGCCGGGGCTGCCCGACGAAACCAATCAGTACATCGCGTTCATGCCGGGACGGCTAAGCGGTCTGGAAGGCTTTCATTGGGGAAGTTTTCTGAATGATAACGTTCACGTCGTTAACGATGCTCATGCAGCATTGCTGGCCGAAAGTCGGTTTGGGGTTGCCAAAGGGTATCGTCAGGTCGTGATGCTGACGCTTGGCACGGGGGTTGGGGGCGGTATTCTAATCGATGGTCGCTTGTACCAGGGCAATTTTCAGAAGGCGGGTAGTGTTGGTCACATTGCCGTCGATGGCGAGAGTGATTCGGACGTAACGGGTATGCCGGGAAGCCTGGAAAATGCCATTGGCAACTGTACCATCGAGAAACGATCAATGGGTCGGTTTACATCGACCTATCAATTGCTGGAAGCCTACAAACAGGGTGATTACGTGGCGCAATGGGTTTGGCTGTCGTCTGTTCGGAAGCTAGCCATTGGGGTGAGTTCGCTGATCAACGGTTTCTCGCCAGACCTGGTCGTGCTGGGGGGAGGCATTACGCAAGCTGAAGAGGATTTGATGCGGCCCCTGGCTGAGTTTATGACTTTGTACGAGTGGCGACCCGGTGGTCAGGCTACGCCCCTAAAGATTGCCCAATTTGGCGATATGGCGGGTGCGATTGGGGCCGCGAGTTTTGCCATTCAGCGTTCTATTTCACCAGTTTAGTTGGATTTTTGCCGATCAATGACTCAACAATATATTGCGAAGTGCCGCCAGATGCTGGATAGCATCGAAGCCCAGACTCCCCAAATTCAGCAGGCGGCTCAGTGGTTTGCCGATACGATTCTGGCGGGCCGAATGGTGCATGTGTTTGGATCGGGTCACAGCCGGATCATGGTCGAAGAAATGTGGCCTCGTTACGGTTCGTTTCCCGGTTTTAACCCCATCGTCGAACTCTCGCTAACGTTCCATAACCTGGTCGTAGGAGCCAACGGGCAGCGGCAGGCAATGTTTCTGGAAAACGTTCCGGGGCTGGCCGACCGCATCCTTCGTAACTTTGCGCTGACCAGGCAGGATTCCGCTCTGATTATATCGTCGTCGGGTTGTAACGTTGTTCCCATCGAAATGGCCGAACTGTTTCAGCGGCAGGGTGTGAAAGTGGTGGCGCTGATTACCAAAGAGCACTCCGAACAAAGCACAAGCAAACGCGCCGATGGAAAAAAATTAGGGGACTTCGCCGATCTGATTCTGGATACGGGCGCACCCGTTGGCGACGCCATGCTAACCATACCCGAATTAGACACGCCGGTCGCGCCCGGCAGTACGGTTGGGGGAGCCGTTGTGGTAAATAGCCTCAAAGCCGAAGTTGCGCGACTGCTAACGGAGGCCGGTCGTCCGCCAAAAGTGCTTAGTGCGGGCGTGGTAGTGGGTGCCGAACGAGCGGTTGATCTGTTCGAATCGGCCTACGATGAGCACGCGCACCGACTGGCAAAACTATACCAGCAGGTGGGCATCCCCAGTTACGTTAGCCAAGAGAATACACAAGACTTATGATTGAAACGTCGCGCCTGACAATTATCCCTCTGACGCTTGATCAAATTCGGCTGCACCTTGCTGATCGGTACCAGTTGGAAAAGACGTTGGGACTGAAAAAAGGACATCGGGAAGTGACTGAGCCTTTGCTGAGTATCATCACACACTTCACCGTTCCCCGCCTGAAAGATCCGTCGAACGACCCGCTTTACCATACCATGTGGCTGGCAATTGATCGCGATAAGCAACAGTTTGTGGCCGAAGCGAAATTCAAAGGTGAGCCCGACGAAACGGGTACGGTAGAGATTGGCTACGGCACGTACCCGGCGCTTTGGCGAAACGGCTACATGAGCGAAATGGTGGGTGGTCTGGTCAACTGGGTTGGGCAGCAACCGGGAGTTCATCGCGTTATAGCCGATACCGACGTTGAAAATGTAGCTTCGCAGAAGGTGCTGGAAAAGAACGGGTTTGCTCTGTTCGATCGTATTGAGAATATGCTTTGGTGGGAATACATAGTCTAAAGGCGCTGACCCGGTCAGACAGTAGATGAAACAGGGCTTTGCCTTAACCTGATTTGATCAGTTTACTAACCCTCTACCAACGTGCAGCCTGTTCCCATCAAAACTACGGTTGTTGGCTCTATGCCGTTTCCGGGTTGGCTGGAATTTTCCAGTCAGCACCTCGCGCAGTTTGGTCCTGCGGACATCAACGAAATGATTGACGATGCCGTTGTTTCGTCCGTTCACGATCAGGTGGCGGCTGGCCTGGACGTTATTTCCGACGGTGAGCAAACCCGCTTCGATTTCAACCTGTCGTTTTATGGCTACATCAACGGCATCCAGAACAACGAAACGGAACTCCGGCGGTTTGGCCCGCCCGCGCATGATCAGCGGGGCAAGCACAACATTCTGGAACCGCTGACGGCTCCCAACGGACTGGGCGTAGTGGAAGAATACCTGCGGTTAAAACGAATCGCTCCCAACGGACAAGGACTAAAAGTTTCGATTCCGGGTCCGTATACGCTCAGCGGTCGATTGTTGCCGGGCCATTTGTACAAAGATCGGTGGGAAGTAACCGAAGCCTTATTACCCTTGGTAAACAAGGAGATCGCTGATCTGGTAGCGCTGGGTGTCCCGGAAATCTGCGTCGATGAGCCGTCCATGTCGTGTTACGCGTACCGCGAAGATACCCGGCGGTTTGTCGATATTTTTAATCGGACCGTTGCACCGGGAGTTGGTAAAACCCGCTTGTCGATGCACCTCTGTTTCGGCAACTACAAAGGACGTTCGGTGGGCAAAAAGACCATCGCACCCATGCTCCCCGACTTTCTGGATATGACCGTCGATGAAATTCATTCCGAAATGACGATCCTGAATTTTGCCGAGGTCAATCTGCTCGAACGGTTTGCCGAAAAAGTTGATGTGGCCGTCGGCGTGATCGACGTAAAAAGCTACTACATCGAAACGCCCGACGACGTAGCCGAACGGATTCGCAAATGTTTGCCTTATGTACCCGCCGAAAAACTGGCCGTTGCTCCCGACTGTGGGCTTAGCCAGACGGCTCGCTGGGCGGCCAAGCAAAAACTAGCCAACATGGTTGCCGGGGCAAAGATGGTCAGATCAGAACTGTAGTGAACGGAAGGCAGTAGACAGAGAAGGGGGATAAACGAAAAAGACCGCTTTTCAGGCGGTCTTCTTAATCGAGAATACAATCCGGTTAAACAGCAAAGCTTTCGCCACAACCGCAGGTACGTGACGCATTCGGATTTTTAAACTGAAAACCTTTTCCGTTCAGACCGTCCGAAAAGTCGAGTTCGGTACCTGCCAGGTAAAGCAGGCTTTTGCGGTCAACCAGAATCTTAATGCCTTTATCTTCAACGACATGGTCGGTTGGTTGCTGTGTAGCGTCGAACTGTAGATCGTACATCAGGCCCGAACAGCCTCCGCCCTGAACACCCACTCGGATTGCGTAACTGTCGGTGAGGCCGTCTTTCTGACGGAGTTCAATGATTTTATCTTTGGCGATTTCTGAGACAGTAACCATAGTCGTAATGGAATCGAATTTGACGCGAATTAATGCTATTCTATTAACTTTCTGCCAATCGGAAAAGTTCTGCTTACCCCGTTAGTCTGTTAATTGATCCATAACGATGCTAACCAACGTCGAACACATCGGTATTGCGGTCCGCGATATTGCCGCGTCCAATGCGCTATTTGCCAAACTGCTGAACGTTCAGCCTTACAAATCCGAAACGGTTGAAGCAGAAGGCGTGACAACCTCATTCTTTCAGGTCAATCAGACGAAAATAGAGCTGCTTGAAGCCATAAACCCCACAAGTCCAATCGCCAAATTTTTGGAGAAAAAGGGCGAGGGTATCCATCACATCGCCTTCGAAGTTGACGATATACGGACCGAGATGGATCGCTTACAGCAAGAAGGGTTTACGGTGCTAAACGAGACGCCTAAGCGTGGAGCCGACAACAAACTAGTCTGTTTCTTGCATCCCAAAGGGACAAATGGCGTCCTGATCGAATTATGTCAAGAGATCAGATAAGTATTTTTAACTCGATCGGTTCGTACCTACAAACACGATGTTTTATCCGGTGACACCGTTTACATAGGTCCGTTGGTATATAGAGGGGTCAACTAAACCGCAATTAATGCTGTTATTGGAATAAGGGCGTCGTTTCCAGTATAGGTATAGAATAAAAACCAAAAATTTTAGGACCAAGTGTTTGGTTGATAGCTTACCTTTGCGGGTCAAAACAACGACGCGCCCCCGTCATGGACCAGTATTCATATATCGCTAATTCCGACGCGGCTTACGTAGACCAACTGTATCAGTCTTATAAACAAGACCCTCAATCAGTTGACGAAAGCTGGCAACAATTTTTCAAAGGATTCGAATTTTCATTGACCTACGGCGAAAATGCCAAAGGAACCAATGGTAAAACCAACGGCGCTTCGACCAACGGTAATGGGGCTGCTCAAGCTGGCGCTTCGACAAAACCGGTTGATGCAAGTCATGCCGAAAAAGAAGTTTCGGTTGCCAGTCTGATCAAAGCCTACCGGTCTCGCGGTCACCTGTTAGCCAAAACCAACCCGCTCAAAGAGCGCAAAGACCGTCAGCCACGGGTCGATCTGCCCGATTACGCCTTGTCGGAAGCAGACCTGGATACGGTATTCGAGTCAGGTAAATTGCTTGGCATTGGACCCGCTACCTTACGGGTCATCATGGAATCGCTTCGGAAGGTATATGCCGGTGATATCGGTTTCGAATACATGTTTATCCGTGAGCTGGACGTTAAAAACTGGCTACGGAATAAAATCGAAAAAGAAGCGCTGGTCTTTACGCCATCAAACGACGAGAAGAAGCGTATTTTCGAGAAGTTGAATGAAGCGACCGTTTTCGAGAACTTTCTGGCAACGAAATACCTCGGACAGAAGCGCTTTTCGCTGGAGGGAGGGGAAGTGACCATTCCGGCGTTGGATACCATCATCAGTCAGGCCGCCGATATGGGCGTGGAAGAAGTGATGATCGGTATGGCGCACCGCGGACGGCTGAACGTGCTGGCCAATATCCTGGGTAAATCCTACGAGTCGATCTTTGATGGTTTCGAAGGAAACGTGCCTGAGCAAGTTCACGGCGACGGCGACGTAAAATACCACTTGGGTTATTCAAGCCTGATCGAAACCAAATCGGGTAAACAGATCAGCGTAAAACTTGCACCGAACCCTTCACACCTGGAGGCTGTAAACCCCGTAGTTGAAGGATTTGTGCGGGCGCAGGCCGACGAAGAATACAATGGTGACTTCAGAAAGATCATGCCAATCCTGATTCACGGCGACGCTGCGGTGGCAGGGCAGGGGATCGTCTATGAAGTTACGCAAATGGCTAAGCTGCCGGGTTACCAAACCGGTGGTACGGTTCACTTTGTCATTAACAACCAGATTGGCTTTACAACCGACTTCGATGATGCTCGGTCATCGATCTATTGCTCGGACATTGCCAAAATTATCGACGCACCGGTTTTCCACGTAAATGGCGACAATCCGGAAGCCGTTATTTTCTGCGCTAAACTAGCGGTTGAGTTCCGTGAGAAATTCAATCGGGACGTGTTTATCGATATGGTTTGCTACCGTCGGTATGGTCATAACGAATCGGATGAGCCCAAGTTTACGCAGCCGACGATGTACAACATCATCGATAAGCACGCCAACCCACGCGAACTGTACAAAGACCTGCTGATTGAGCGGGGCGACGTAGACGCTGAACTGGCGCAACGCATGGATACCGAATTCAAGCAGCAGTTGCAGGATCGGCTCGACCGCGTGAAGCAAAAAGCTGAGATTCCGTATAAACCACTGCGGCTCGACCTCGACTGGGCAGAACTGCGGTTCAGCGAACCCGCTGATTTTGATCAGTCACCCGAAACGGGTGTTTCGCCTGAAGTACTGGCGGAAGTTGGTAAAGCGCTCGTCAAAATTCCGGAAGGGTTCAAGCCGCTTAAGCAAATTGATAAACTGCTGAAAGATCGGCAGATGATGCTCAATGACACCAAAATGGTGAACTGGGGCACCGCCGAACTGCTGGCTTACGGGTCGCTATTGCTGGATGGTAAACCCGTTCGGTTGAGTGGTCAGGATGTGCAGCGGGGTACGTTCTCGCACCGTCATGCAGTATTACACGATTCGGAAACGAACCAGTCGTATTCATCGCTTGATTTTATCCAGGACGGTCAACAGAAATTCCAGATCTACAACTCACTGCTGTCGGAATACGGCGTACTGGGTTTTGAATATGGTTATGCCATGGCGAACCCGCACGCGCTGGTTATCTGGGAAGCGCAGTTCGGGGATTTCTCGAACGGTGCTCAGTTGATCATCGACCAGTTTATCGCAGCTGCTGAATCGAAGTGGGGCATTGAGAACGGTGTAACGTTGCTCTTGCCACACGGTTACGAAGGACAGGGACCTGAACACTCGAACGCCCGGCCTGAACGTTATCTTCAGCTCTATGCGGAGTACAACATGGTCGTTGCCAATATTTCAACACCAGCCAACTTCTTCCACCTGCTGCGTCGGCAACTGGCTTGGCCGTTCCGTAAGCCACTGGTGGTGATGTCGCCTAAGTCGTTGCTGCGTCATCCAAAATGTGTTTCCCCGCTGGAAGAGTTGACCAAAGGAAGCTTCCAGGAGGTGCTCGATGATAACTATGCACAGGCCGAAAAAGTAAAACGAGTGCTGCTGTGTACCGGTAAAGTCTACTACGATCTGCTCGACAAACAACAGGCCGATCAGCGTGACGATGTAGCGATTGTTCGACTAGAGCAACTGGCTCCGCTGCCTAAAAAGCAACTGGACGCTATTTTGGAGCAGTATAAATCCGCTGAAGTGTTCTGGGTACAGGAAGAACCCGAAAACATGGGCTACTGGACTTACCTGCTGCGGGTAGGGATGAATCTACCCATCATCTCGCGTAAGGCTGCGGCATCACCGGCTACGGGTTATCCCAAAATACACACGCAGGAACAAGCCGATATCGTTCGGAGAGCTTTTGAATAAATAAAGTTTTCGGTTTTTAGTTTTCAGTTTTTGGGTGAATCATTGCTGCAAGAACTGAAAACTGAGGACCCAAGACTGAAAACTAGAAAAAAATGGCCGTTGACATGAAAATTCCTCCCGTGGGGGAATCCATTACCGAAGTTACAGTTGGCACCTGGTACAAAAAGGAAGGTGACCACGTAAAAATGGACGATGTTCTGTGTGGACTCGATTCCGACAAAGCTACATTTGAGTTGACAGCCGAAGCTGATGGTATTCTGCACATCTTAGCGCAGGAAGGAGACGTTCTTCCAATTGGTGCCAGTATCTGCACAATCGACGGTGACGGTAGTGCTCCTGCTGCATCGCCATCGTCCGAACCCGCCAAAGCCGAAGCGCCGAAACCCGCTGAACAGGCGGCACCGGTCGCCGAATCCGCTCCTGCTTTACAGCCTGTGGCTGAACCTGCTGCGGCTGCTGTTGCTACGGGTGGTAGTGTAATCGAAATGAAAGTCCCGGCCGTTGGTGAGTCAGTTACGGAAGTTACAATTGCCTCTTGGAGTAAGAAAGATGGGGATCAGGTAGCCCTCGACGAAGTACTGTGCGAACTCGAATCGGACAAAGCTACGTTTGAGCTTCCCGCCGAAGCCGCCGGAACGCTTCGCATCGTTGCCCAAGCGGGTGAAACCCTGGCAATCGGCGCTTTGATCGCTAAAATCGAAACCGGAACAGCGGCTGCTCAACCCGCAGGATCGCCACAGCCTGCTCCGGCTCAACCGGCTTCTCAAGAAAAATCCGCAGAGCCTGCCAGCAACGGTCAGAACGGTTATGCGGCCAATTATCCGTCGCCCGCTGCGGCTAAGATTCTGGACGAGAAAGGCGTTAATGCTCAGCAAGTACAAGGAACGGGTGTCGGTGGTCGGATCACCAAGGAGGATGCAATGAAAGCATCACCTGCTCCGGCTCAGCCAGCTCCACAACCCGCAGCACCGAAGCCAGCGGCACCAGCACCCGCTCCGGTGGCTAGTGCTCCGATTGCCGGAAGCCGCAATCAGCGTCGCGAAAAAATGACCTCGCTCCGCCGGACTATTGCCCGTCGGTTGGTAGCCGTGAAAAACGAAACGGCTATGCTGACTACCTTCAACGAGGTAGACATGAAACCGGTCATGGACCTGCGGAACAAATACAAAGACAAGTTCAAGGAGAAGCATGGCGTAGGGCTTGGCTTTATGTCGTTCTTCGCCAAAGCGGTCTGCGCAGCGTTGAAAGACTTCCCAGCCGTGAACGCCCAGATCGACGGAGACAGCATCGTTTACAACGATTTCTGTGATATTTCCATCGCTGTGTCAACCGACCGGGGCCTTGTCGTTCCTGTGATTCGGAACGCAGAGCAAATGAGCTTCGCGCAGGTCGAGAAAGAAATCGTTCGTCTGGCAGGTTTAGCCCGTGACAACAAGTTGACTATTGAGCAAATGACCGGCGGTACGTTTACGATCACCAACGGGGGGACATTTGGGTCCATGCTGTCAACGCCGATCATCAACGCGCCCCAGTCGGCTATTCTGGGTATGCACAACATTGTTGAGCGTCCCGTTGTCGTCAATGGCGAAATCGTTATCCGGCCTATCATGTACGTAGCACTGTCGTACGATCACCGCATCATCGATGGTAAAGAGTCGGTAAGCTTCCTGGTTCGCGTAAAACAGATCCTCGAAGATCCATCCCGCTTGCTACTGGATATGTAAGCTACTATGCAAAACGAAAAGCCCCGCTCGGTGTCGAGCGGGGCTTTTCGTTTTGCGAAAATATTATTCGTTAATCAGGCTAACACCCGTCATTTCCGGCGGCTGAGGAATACCCATCAGGTGCAGAATCGTTGGTGCTATGTCGGCGAGTTTACCATCATTTAGAACCGGATGATAATCCTTATCGACCAAAATGCAAGGAACCAGATTGGTCGTGTGGGCCGTGTTGGGTGAACCATCTTCGTTAGCCATGTACTCAGCATTACCGTGGTCGGCAATGATGATCGTTGTATAGCCGTGCTCCAGAGCGGCTTCGGTAACCGCTTGAGCACAAGCATCAGCTGTCTCCGCTGCTTTGACAACCGCTTCGAACACGCCCGTATGGCCGACCATATCAGTGTTGGCAAAATTCAGGCAAACGAAATCCGTTTCTTCGTTCTGTAATTCCGGTATGATGGCGTCGCGGATATCGTAAGCAGCCATTTCAGGCTTCTGGTCGTACGTTTTCACCGGAATGGTCATGGCTACACCCTCTTCGCTGTACACCGTCATTTCTTTGGGCGATGGGCACAACAGCCGTTTCTCACCCGTAAAGGGTTCCTCGCGGCCACCCGAAAAGAAGAAGGTTACGTGCGGGTATTTCTCGGTTTCGGCAATCCGAATTTGTTTGCGACCCGCATCCGCGATGACCTCACCGAGCGTTTTTTCCAGATTGTCTTTGTCGAAAATCACTTTTACACCCTCAAACTCGCTGTCGTAGTTCGTCATGGTGATGTAATGAAGCGCCAGTTTCTTCATGCCCAATTCCGGAAAATCTTTCTGGGTCAGGGCCTGGGTAATTTCGCGTCCCCGGTCGGTACGGAAGTTGAAACAAAGCACTACGTCACCTTCTTCAATGACCGCAAGAGGAGTACCTTCGGCATCTGTGTTAATAATCGGCTTGACGAATTCATCGGTAACATCGGCATCATACGAAGCCTGCAATGCGCCGATAGGATCGGTGGTCGGCACACCAACACCGAGTACCATCGCATCATACGCTACTTTGACGCGCTCCCACCGGTTGTCGCGGTCCATCGCGTAGTAACGACCCGTAACGCTGGCAATGTGCCCTGTGGTGGCCGTCATGTGCGCTTGTAAATCCGTCAGGTAGGCAACGCCCCCTTTGGGATCGGTGTCCCGTCCGTCTGTAAAGGCATGAACAAACACGTCGGTGAGCCCACGCGCATGAGCAATGGATAACAAGCCCTTCACGTGGTTGATGTGCGCATGAACGCCACCGTCTGAAACCAGACCGATGAAGTGCACTTTTTTACCCTGAGTCTGGGCGTAGTTGAGCGCATCAACCAGTACGGGTTCATTGTCCAGCGTGTGTTCATCAACGGCTTTGTTTACCTTGACGAGATCCTGATAGACGATTCGGCCCGCGCCGAGGTTCATGTGTCCTACTTCGGAATTGCCCATTTGTCCGGCGGGCAGACCAACGGCCAGCCCCGACGCTTCCAAAGTGCTATGTGCGTACTTTGGATACAGCGAGTTCATGAACGGTGTACTAGCCGCTTCAATGGCCGAAACTTCGGGGCGCAGGGGAATGCCCCAGCCGTCGAGAATAACAAGAATGACTTTTTTGTTCATAATGTAAATAAGCCAATGAGTGAACAAGCGATTTTTTCGGTCGATTACTCACTCAAAAGTTGACGATTATCTTGTTGTATTAAGTAGGAAAGTAATTGGCGGCAACACCGCAATGTGATCTGATACACGTCTTCAAAAACGTCGGGACCTTCGTAATAAGGATCGGGCACGTTCGGATCGTCGCTGACATCCGGGTCAAACTCGCGCAGCAGAAAAATGGTGTCGTTGTTGGGAAGACCGGTGCTGCGGTAATGTAATTTCTCAACGGCTTCGAGGTTCTGCTCATCCATCGCAACAAAGTGCGTGAACTGAGCCAGATCTTCGCCAGTCAGGCGTCGGGCCCGATGGGTAAGCGTCAGATTGTGTTCTAAAGCATTTTCGCGCGTACGGCGATCGGGTAGCTGACCAAGGTGATACGAGGAGGTTCCGGCTGAATCACACTGGATTTGGTCGCTTAATCCTTTTTCTTCTACTAATGTTCTGAATACACCTTCGGCTACGGGCGACCGGCAGATGTTACCGAGACAAACGAAAAGAACGTTGATCATAGGCTAGGGAGCATAGAGCGGTGAGCGCGGTACACGGAACACGTTCCTTACTTCCTGCACGGGCCACCGGGCTATTTTTCAATTGGATCATTCTTGTCGTCTACGATGACGAAAATATCTTCGCTGGGTTTTTTCATCAGGTACTTTTCCCGCGCGTACTTTTCGCGGAGCCGATCATTGCCCAGCACTTCCTTCCGTTCGGTCTGTACTTTCTGAATCTGCGTCTGGTAAAACGACGCTTCTCCTTCCAGCTCGCGCAGTTTCCACCAGTTACGGATCTGCATAGGAAGGTCATTGGCATCAAAAAACGTCATCCATACCAGTAACCCCAAACCAGTAGCGACGTAAAAATTGCGTAAGTAGTAGAGGATTCTTTGGAGCATGGCTTTTGTGGTGTCGAGTCAAAGGACCCGTATTGTCCGAGATAGGTGAAGTGGGCGTGGAGTCGGTTTCTCAAAACTGACACAGGTTGCTGACGCAAAGGGTCGGTTTTGAGAAACCGACTCCACGCTCACTTCACGCGCCCAGCAGCACATTACTCATTCTGGAGGTTTCGGACAATACGGATCACATGACCTGACATTTTTAAACGTAAAAAAGTGTCGGGTCCTTAGACCGCCTAGGTGGCCCCGCCGACACCACAAAAAACGTTACAACTTCTTGCCTGGGAAGTAAGCGGTTTCGCCTAGTTCTTCCTCGATGCGAAGCAGTTGGTTGTATTTCGCCATCCGGTCCGAACGCGACGCCGAACCCGTTTTGATCTGGCCCGTGTTGAGCGCAACTGCCAAATCAGCGATGGTTGCGTCTTCGGTTTCGCCCGAACGGTGCGACATGATGTTTTTGTACGAATTGCGTTTCGCCAGATTCACCGTGTCAATCGTTTCGGTCAACGAACCGATCTGGTTAACCTTGATCAGGATCGCGTTGGCAATGCCTTGGTCGATACCTTCCTGTAGACGGGTTACATTAGTTACGAACAGATCGTCGCCAACGAGTTGGGTTTTCGTACCTTTCAACGCGTCGGTATGCGCTTTCCAGCCGTTCCAATCGTCCTCGGCCATACCATCTTCGATAGACAGAATGGGGTATTTGTTAACCCACTCTTTCCAGTAGCCAGCCATTTCTGACGAAGTCAGTTTATCGCCGGTCGATTTTTTGAAGTGGTAAACGCCTTCTTCGGCATTGTAGAACTCCGACGAAGCAGCATCCATGGCAATCCAAACGTCTTCACCCGGACGGTAGCCCGCTTTCTCGATGGCTTGCAGAATGGTCTGAATCGCTTCTTCGTTCGATTTGATGTTTGGTGCAAAACCACCTTCATCACCCACGTTCGTTGCTAAGCCCATGCCTTTCAGCACTTTCTTCAGCGTGTGGAATATTTCGGTACCCCAACGCAGTGCTTCCGAGAAGCTGGGTGCATTGGCAGGCATAACCATGAATTCCTGGAAATCAATGGAGTTATCGGCATGTGAACCACCGTTCAGGATGTTCATCATGGGTACGGGCAGCGTGTTGGCGCTGACACCACCGATGTAGCGGTACAGGGGCAGACCGGCTTCCTGGGCAGCCGCTTTAGCTACGGCCAGTGATACACCCAGAATGGCGTTAGCACCCAAACGGCCTTTGTTTGGCGTACCGTCCAGCTCCAGCATAATTTTATCAATCATGCTTTGGTCATAAACCGAAATGCCAACCAGTTCAGGGAAAATAAGATCGTTAACGTTCGATACCGCTTTCAGTACGCCTTTGCCAACGTATACTTTCGGATCGTCGTCGCGGAGTTCAACCGCTTCGTGAGAGCCAGTTGATGCGCCTGATGGTACAGCCGCGCGACCAAGATATCCGTTTTCTGTCCGAACGTCTACCTCAACGGTCGGGTTGCCTCGTGAATCCAGAATCTGTCGGGCATGAATGCTTTGAATGGTACTCATCGCAGAAAATAAGAAGGGTTAACACCAAAAAAGCCAATTTTTTCGGCCATGACTACCAAGTCGTTAGGCCGATTGGCAAACCAGCAGCAAAGTAACGAAATACCGAGGAAAAGTTTTTATATACGCGATCAGATATAGAACGGATGATCACGGTTTTAGCAGATGCCTGATTGTCTGACGGGTTTTAACGGCCTGTCATAGTGGGTATTTACGTCATTGATTCGTTACACGAAGTTGAATACAGCAACCACATCTGCTTTTTTAAGACAAAGCCAACTGACTCTCAAGTGGGTTTAAGGACCGGGAGCAATTAACCAGTATATTTGACCATCGCTACACAGTCTGACAAAGAGCTTCGTTACTGAGTCAGGCTCATTCGCTCCATGAAACAACTTTTAGCCGCTATAGCCGTATGGATTAGTATGCAAAATGGGTTTGCTCAAATGCCAAAACCAATTTTTGCGATGCCACTTAGCCCACGTCTGGCGAATTACCGGATTGATGTAAAACTGGACCCGGTTACCAAAAAGCTCGACGGACGCGAAACGTTGACGTGGAAAAATCCGTCGAACGATGTCATTCGTGAGTTACGGTTTCACCTGTATCTGAACGCCTTTCGCAACGAGAAATCGACGTTTATGCGCGAATCCGGCGGTCAGCTCCGGGGCGACGTAATTGATCGCAATTCGAAAGAGAATCCGTACGGCTACACGGAGATCGTGTCGATGAAGACAAAAGGCGAATCGCTGGCTTACCAGTTTATTCAGCCGGATGATCGGGATGCCGGATCACCAAACAAAGACGACCGCACGGTGATCCGGGTACCGCTGAGCAAACCCGTTGGACCCGGTGAGACGATTACGCTGGACATCGCTTTCCGCGCCAAACTGCCCAAGATCTTTGCCCGAACGGGGTTCAGCCGCGATTTTTTTCTGGTTGGCCAATGGTTTCCCAAAATCGGGGTGTACGAACCGGCGGGTACGCGCTACGCGAAGCAAGGCCAATGGAACTGTCATCAGTTTCATGCCCACTCGGAGTTCTACGCTGACTACGGCGTTTATGACGTAGCCATGACGATGCCCAAAGAATACTGGATCAGCGCTACGGGTCTTTTCCAGTCCGAGAAAATTACGCCGAACGGATTGAAGACGGTTCGGTATCATGCCGAAGATGTGGTTGATTTTGCCTGGACGGCCTCCCCGCATTTTCAGGTCGTGAATGATAGCTGGAAGCGTCCATCGGGAGGGGAAGTCAAGATTGAACTCGTGATGCAGCCGGAACATCGGCATCAGGCTCAGCGCCATCTGGATGCGGCTAAAGCGGCTTTAGCGTATTTCGATAAGCACCTGGGCAAATACCCGTTTCCCAATCTCACTATCGTTGATCCTCCTCTTCACGCCAGTGGGTCGTTCGGTATGGAGTACCCCACGTTCATTACCGCCGGAACGGCCTGGTTTTTACCCGCCGGAGCCCGCTTCCCTGAATTGGTGACTGTCCATGAGTTTGGACACCAGTACTTTATGCAGCTCCTGGCATCGAACGAATTTGAAGAAGCCTGGCTCGATGAAGGATTTAACCAGTATTACGAGGGCCGAATTATGGACGAAACGTACGGAGTTCGGTCATCGCAGTTTGACTTATTTGGCTACAAGCAGGGCGACCTGGAAGGCTCGCGCGATAGTTACGTACACCAGCAAAATCCGGGTATCGGCTCGTCATTTGGCAACACCTGGCAGTTGCCCGATGGTCAGTACGGTGTGTTGACGTATTCAAAGACCGCAACCTGGCTGAAAACGTTGGAAGGGTTAGTTGGTCGCCCAGTGATGGACGAGATCATGCAGACGTATTTCAATCGCTGGAAATTCAAACATCCGAATGCCGACAGCTTTACGACCATTGTCAACGAAATTGTCTTGAAGCGGCTCGGTACAAAATACGGCCCGGACATGAACTGGTTTTTTGACCAGGTGTTGTATGGCGATAACGTAGTCGATTACGAACTGATCACCCTGCGGAACCGCCTGCGCGACGGAAAGCGGCAGGCCGTCGTCACGGTTCAGCGGAACGGCGACGGAAAAATGCCGGTTGATGTGCTGGCCCATTTCGACAACGGCAAGGAGATGATGCTGTTTTGGGACGGCAAAGCGCGTCAGCGTCAGTTTACGCTTACCGAAAATGCCCGCGTGCTGTGGGCCAAGGTGGACCCGAAGCAAAAAATCTACATGGACACCGACCTGAATAATAATAGCCTGACGCTGGAACCATCGTCGGCACCAGCGGCTAAATTTGCTACGAAATTTTTGTTCTGGATCGAAAACTGGATGCAATGGCTGGCGTGGCTGGCTTAGAAGCGAACATGACTTTTCTTGAAATAACTGATAGTCTTACCGCTGAATTTGGCGACGCCATTCAGGCGAACACCCAAAATCTTCAGCCTTATCTGATCGTTCCGGCTGACCGTCTGGTGGCAATTTGCCAATTCTTGCGGGACGACAAACGGCTCTTTTTTGATCTGCTGGCCTGCATTACGGGCATCGACAACGGCTTGCAAGTCAACACGATGGAGGTGGTTTATAACCTCACGTCCATACCCTACGAGCACAATCTGATGCTGAAAGTTTTTGTGCCGCGAGATACCGGGAGTAGTCAGCTGCCTTCCGTGCCGAGCGTCGTATCGATCTGGCGCACTGCCGACTGGCACGAACGGGAAGCGTTCGACCTAGTGGGTATTCGATTCGAGGGACATCCTGATCTGCGCCGGATTCTGCTGCCTACCGATTGGGTAGGTCATCCGCTCCGCACCGATTACCAGGAAGAGGAGCAGTACCACGGTATAAAAACGAAGTAGCGCCTGCTATTTTTCGCCAGTCGTTGACCTTTTGCCGGGCCAATTCGTTATTGCTTTATCTTGTTCGTACTGACTAATGAAAAAATCGTGTTGGCTTCTCTACGGCCTGCTCATAACGGCGGGTTATCTACTTCCTGCCTTATCGTTTGCGCAAACGGATTCGGTGATTGTAACCGGACGAATCCGTAATTTATCGGCTCGCTTGTACCGTGAATCGCCAGCGGTATCCGTTAGTCGGAATAATATCCTGCAAGCCAGTCGCGAACTGGTGCGTTCAACACCCTTGAATATTGATGGTACGTTTCGCGTGTCGATGCCGTTAATCTATACGCAGGAAGAAATGTACTTTACCTACGGTCGCATTTCGACGGCTTTCCTGGCTTCGGCGGGCAATTTGAGTATTGAGCTAAACGCCGATTCGCTGTTTACGGCGGCTGTGCCGTTTCGCTTCGGTGGGGTCAATGCGCAGGTCAACCAGCAGTTTGCCCGTTACAAAGCGTTTGAAGCGACTTATGCCAACAAACCCGATGGTAAAAAGCTGTCGGATAAAATAAATGGCGTGGGTGATGAAGCTGCCTATCGAATCTTAACGAGCGCTTACCGGGCACCCCTTTCGGCTTTCGCCCAGCGGGAAAAACCGTTTCCTCTGCTGGCCCGCTGGGTCGGGTCGGCGGACCGCTATAACGCATCGGCTTTTTTGTACGACAAGGCCACTTACGATAATGAAGAGCTGGACAAAACCCTGAACGATTCGCTCCGTCCGGCTAATGATCGATTGCTGACGGCTGCCCGCGTATCGGCGATGAACCGCTTCGCGGCTTACGTTACCCAACGGGTATCAGCGGAGGCTGGTAACAGTCGCTCAAACGGGTTGACCGTCCGGGCGCTGGCTGTTTTGCTCGAACGCTACGGCAAAAACATCACGGCGGATGAACGACTCCGGCTTAATGATTACGCGTTGAGTAATTCAGCGCGTGCGTCGGACCTGCGCTTTTTTGACGGATTGGTGAAGCGGAATCCCGACACACTTCAACGGCTGGTAAATTATGAGACGCTTATTCAGCGCAGTATCCGGCTCTACGACGGCGCGGCTGTCGATTACCTGGCTGCTTACTGGCTGGCGAGTTCGTTGCCCGGTCTAACAATCGATTTCTCGAAGCTCCTGTACAGTTACGCTCGTCCGCAGATAAAAGAACCGACACTCATCCAGTCGCTCGATGAGTTGTATCGGCTTGAAGTAAAAGACAGCACCCGCATCCGGGCGGCCATTCAAACATTACGCAAAGCGGGAAAAGCCGCCAATAGCCTTGAGATTTCGCCGGGTGTGTTTGCGACGCGTGACGATTTGAGAAGCGGCTCCGATCTGCTCGATCAGGTGGTTAATGCCAATCGGGGAAAAGTTATTTATCTGCTGCTTTTCTCGCCCGGTGACGAAGCGGGTCGGCAGGCTGCGCTCGATGCCCAGCGGCTTCGTAACGCCTACAGCTCCCGCGATTTTGCGTTGATCTACCTGCCCATGAGCGGAGCGGATAAGTCGTTATGGCCGGAGATCGCGACACGGTACAACCTTTCCGGAGATCACCTGTTACTGACGGATTCGCAGCTGTACGACGCCATTGACCGACTCCGACCCGACGGCGAACTAGCCGCAACGGTGATTAATCGCGTCGGTAAAATAAACAAACGGAATGCCCCCTTACCCGCCGATTTTGGCGAAGTACGAAAAGTCATCGCTAAAAATCTGTAGATCGCTAGTAGTCGTTTTAACGAATTTCTACTAATTAAAAACTATTGGTGCCTCCCGCGAGTAAGACTACTAGAATTGGTTGATAGAAACCAACGCCTTGCTGTTCAGTAAGGTTGGGTGTCATTCTTATGAGCAGATCGCAGGCTACGTATTGGTTGACGTTACTACTTTTTACTGCATTACTAGCCGGTATTCCGTATCCATCGCGGTCTCAAACTGTGGTTAAGCGGTTATTCAATCGGTTTTTCAATGACACCACTTCGTCGGCTGATCCGCACGTTTCGTTTTATCCAACCATAAGTTATGCGCCCGAAACCAGTGTCGAGATTGGGGTGTCGGCGTTGTACCTGTATCACGCCAACAACGACGTAAAGCACAATCGACTGAGCGAAATTCAGGCGTTTAGTTTTGTCACGCTACGCGGGCAGTACGGCCTGAATATCGATCATACAATCTACGGGGACCGTGATCGCTGGTTCTTTCTGGGGCGGGGGCGGCTTCAGCGTTTTCCGTTGCTGTACTACGGCATTGGCCCCGACACCAAACCCGATCATCCGGCTACCATCGACGCCTTTTCGATTCAACTACGGGAGCGGGCCATGCGTCGGATTGCTCCTAATTTGTTCGGTGGTATCGAGGTTGATTACCAGCGCCTAAGTAGCGTTGAGTTTAACCAGCCGGAAATCAATACGCATACACTACCCGTCGGTGGTTTAGGAACCGCAAATCTGGGTTTTGGCGTGGGTTTCGTCTACGACAGTCGCCCAAACGTGTTAAACGCCCGACGCGGTGCTTTTGCCGAACTGGCATACCTGAACTATAACCGTTCGCGGGGTAGCTCACTGTCTTTTTCCAACCTGTCGATGGACGTGCGTTTGTTTAAAACCGTACGGCCCGGTCAGGTGCTGGCTTGGCAGGCTTACGGTGTGTGGGCCAATGGCAACGTGCCGTTTAACCAACTGGCGCTGCTGGGTAGTGAGATTATTATGAGAGGATACTATCCGGGTCGTTTCCGGGATAAGGCTTACGCTGCTACGCAGCTTGAATACCGCTGGTTGCCGTTTCCGTTCAGTCGTCGGTTCGGTGGGGCTGTTTTTGCGGCTGTTGGTACGGTTGGTCCAGCGCCGGGTCAGATCCGACTCGATAAATTACTGCCTACGGGTGGGGCCGGAGTTCGGTATTTGCTCTTTAAAAAGAAAGACGTGTACCTGCGTGCCGACGTGGGGGTTACCCAGGAGGGAGTAGGCTTTTATATCCTTACCGGTGAGGCTTTCTAAAAATAGATTTTCGTGGTTGCGGGCTGAATGTGTTAGCGTCAAACAGCCCGCAACCATGAAAGAGTATTACAAGCCGTGCTGGTCTAACAGGTAAACCAAAGCAGCCATCGATGCCGCACCAAGCTCGAGTTCACGTTGGCTGACCGTTTCGAAGCGATCGACCATGGTGTGGTGATAATCGAAATACCGTTGCGAATCCGGTTTGAAACCAAACAACACCGTACCTAACTGGGCCAGCGGTCCAATATCTGCTCCGCCACTTCCCGCGCCAATTTCGGTTAACCCATAAGGCGCTAGCAACGGTTTCCAGGGATTTACTTTTTCCCGTTGGGCCGGTGTTCCGACGATGCCGAACCCACGTGGTGTGAACCCTCCATTGTCTGACTCGACAGCGGCAATGTGCTTTTCATTGTTCTTTTTAGCCAGATCGGCGTATTGAACGCCACCGCGCAAACCGTTTTCTTCGTTCATGAACATCACCGCCCGGATGGTACGCTTGGGTTTGATGCCCAGCGTTTTCAAAATTCGTAGTACTTCGATCGACTGTACACAACCGGCACCATCGTCGTGAGCCCCTTCGGCCAGATCCCAGGAGTCGAGGTGACCACCTACAACAATAATCTCGTCGGGTTTCTCGCTGCCTTTCAGTTCACCGACGACGTTGTAGGATTTCGCGTCGGGCAAGGTTTCGCAGTTCTGTTTGAAATAAAAAGTTAGGTTCGGGTTCTCGGCGAGTGACTTGCTGAGTAAGTCGGCTCCGTTAGTGCTGATGGCCGCCGTCGGAATTAAGGGTACACCCGTTGCGTAGCGCATACCACCCACATGCGGGTAATCATCGTGAACGTTGGTCATCGACCGGACAATGGCTCCGACCGCACCGAGTTTAGCGGCTTCGGTAGCGCCGTTGGCCCGCTGATCGACCGCTCCGCCGTACGCTTCGAAGGTGTTGATCTTAGTCGGGTCCATCGGGCGATTAAAAAACACGATTTTTCCTTTCACTTTGTCAGGGCTCATGGCCCGCAGTTCCGGAAAGCTTTTGACTTCAATCACACCCGCTTCGACGCCCTTAGGCCCGGTGGCTACCGAACCGCCCAGCGCTGCTATGGGCACCGTAGTTTTCTGATTGCCATTTTTGATAAATGCTTCTTCTTTGGCACCCCGGACCCAGTGAGGAACCATCACGTCCTGCAAAAAGACCCGGTCGAAGCCTTGTTGCTCCATCACCTGCTTGGTCCAGTCCACGGCTTTCTGAGCACCTTCCGAACCACTCAGCCGAGGGCCGATCTGTTTGGTCAGGTAGCGCAGCCACTCGTAGGATTTGCCGTTGGCAAGGGCTTCGCTATAAATCCGCCGGACCGCAACCGAGTCGGTAGTCTGGGCGTGGGCACACGCAATGGATACGCTCAAAAGAGCGGTAAAGAGTTTTTTCATGATTGGGCGGTTGTATTGGTTAAGTAGGCAAGATACAGAAAAGCCCGACCGCTTTCCAGCAGTCGGGCCTGTTTCCTTACGTCCTAAAGTATTACATGTTGATGGCCCGGTTGTCCGTAGCCGCCAGACACGCTTCTTTGAACGCTTCGGTGAAGGTTGGGTGAGCGTGCGACATCCGGGATACGTCTTCGGCGGAGGCCCGGAATTCCATTGCTGTTACGGCTTCGGCAATCATGTCAGCTGCGCGCGCGCCAATCATGTGAACGCCCAGGATCTCGTCGGTCTCTTTGTGCGCCAGTACTTTCACCAGCCCGTCGATGTCCATGCTCGCCCGCGCCCGGCCCAGTGCTTTGAACGGGAACGAACCCACTTTGTACGGGATACCTTCTTTCTTGATTTCGTCTTCGGTGTAGCCAACCGATGCTACTTCCGGCCAGGTGTACACCACGCCCGGAATCAGGTGGTAGTGGATATGCGGTTTCTGACCAACGATAACCTCGGCGATGAACGTGCCTTCTTCTTCGGCTTTGTGGGCCAGCATCGCTCCGCGAATTACGTCACCCAGCGCGTAGATATGCGGAACGTTAGTGCGCAGGTACTTGTCTACCTCAACTTTACCGCGTTCATCGGCTTTAACACCGGCGGCTTCCAGGTTCAGACCATCCGTGTACGGACGCCGGCCAACCGAAACCAGACAATAGTCGCCCGTAAGGGTTATCTGCTCGCCCTTGGGCGTGTCGATGCTTACGAGAACTTCGTCGCCTTTGTTTTCAACCTTCGTGACTTTATGATTGAAATAAAAATCAGCCCCTAGTTTTTTGACGACTTTCTGAAGCTCTTTGCCGAGCGTTTTGTCCATCGTCGGAATCATCGAGTCAGCGAACTCAACGAACGATACTTTCGATCCGATCCGGGCGTAGACCGAACCCAGCTCGGCACCGATTACACCCGCACCAATGACGATCAAATGCTTGGGTATTTCGGATAAAGCCAGCGCTTCCGTTGACGTAATGACCCGCTTTTTGTCCAGCGGCATTGACGGGAACGACATCGGTTTAGAACCCGTCGCAATCACGATATTTTTGCCGGTGATGGTTTGTTCTGAACCATCCTCTTTGGTAATCTTGATCGTGTGCGGATCAACGAACGAGCCAACGCCATGTAGTTCGTCGATCTTATTTTTCTTCATCAGGAACGCAATGCCTTTCGTTGTCTGGTCAACAACTTCCTGCTTGCGTTTGATCATTTGTGCCAGATCGACCTGCAAATCATTCAGTTTGATGCCGTGTTCAGCAAACGTATGAGCCGCGTTGTAGTAGTGCTCCGATGAGTCGAGCAAGGCTTTCGACGGAATGCAGCCGACGTTCAGGCAAGTACCACCCAGCGTTGGATATTTTTCGATAATGGCTGTTTTGAGTCCGAGTTGGGCACAACGAATGGCTCCGGTGTAGCCACCGGGTCCCGAACCAATGAAAATAACATCGTATTCCATGAAAATGATTGTTATGTCTGGATGCTGGATGATATAGGTTAGAAATCGGACGTAAAAGTAATGAATCCCACGCCTAACCGCTGCCAACCAACGTCTGTAAGTAAAGCATTATGACTGCAAATTTGGTTCAGAATTCGATTACCCAAACCGATTTGCAAAAAAACGTGTTGGTGGTACCAGAAGGCGCGCTCTGTCCGGCGCCGTTTCGAATCAATTTATGCGTTTTATTTACTCTGGCTGTCTGCTGCTTATCCTCTTTGCCAGCAGTTGCACCGACTCCGTTCAGCAGAATCAACCGAATGTGTACTACGATGTGTTGGGTTTTGTCAAGCGTCAGATCACTGACCTCTCCGCCCAAAAACCGCTTGTTCATAAACTAGTAGGGGTCAACGCCAAACAAGATACAGAAAACACGAAAGACGTGAACTGGAGTCGCGAACTTGAGTTGTTCACGCAGGCCGACATCAACAAGCCCGCGCTCCGCAGCAGTTATCAGATCACGCGACCCGATTCGCTGACGTATCAATATACCCTGAAAAAATCGGAAGAGCGACTGACGGTGCGGTCACTAAACGTTCGACTGGATTCGCTGACCCACCAGCCGCGCCGTATTGAAGCGGTCCTGCAAACGCGCAACCCGCTGTATGCGTCGGAGCGGCATCTGTTGCTGGAAAGCGGTCTGGATGGTAAACAGCAGTGGCGCATTCAGCACTACAAGCTCTCTGGATTTCAAAAACTGCCTTATTTCGACAAGAATGAGTTTTTGGTGGAAGGACAGGTTCAGTAACCGCAAATTCTTTGGGGGATTCCAGCTCCGCTAAAAACTGATCGGTCATCTTTTTCTATATTTGTTCTGTCATGTTACCGAACGAAACAAGTCGGTAGTCCGTTTCTTTTTCATCAACTTGACACTTAATCGCTACGGCGGTCTTCGCCGTTACAACGGTCTCTGTTATGAGTGACGCTATTAAACACGAGTGCGGAATTGCGCTTATCCGGCTCCGCAAACCGTATCAGTATTACATCGACAAATACGGTACGGCCCTCTACGGCGCCAATAAGCTGTATCTGCTGATGGAAAAGCAGGTTAACCGGGGCCAGGATGGCGCTGGTATCGCCAACGTCAAAATCGATGTACCACCGGGTCACCGCTACATCAGTCGCTATCGTTCCGTTGATCAGAGACCTGTAACGGACATTTTCGAGAAGGTTAATAAAAAATTTCGTAAAGCCCTCAAAGGCAACCGCGACAAGGCAAAAGACGCCAAATGGCTTCAGGAAAACGTTGCTTTCTCGGGTGAGGTCTGGATGGGACACTTGCGGTACGGTACGCACGGAGCCAACGACATTGAGAACTGTCACCCGATGCTTCGGCAAAGTAACTGGCGTAGCCGGAACCTGGTCGTAGCGGGGAATTTCAACATGACGAATGTCGATAAGCTGTTCGACAAACTCGTTTCGTTGGGTCAGCATCCGAAGGATAAGGTTGATACGATCACGGTGATGGAAAAAATCGGGCATTTCCTCGATGAAGAAAACCAGCGGGTGTTTGACCGATTCAAAGGCATCTACGAAAATCCCGATTTGTCGGATATCATCGAAGATAACATTGACATGCAGCGTGTTCTGCATCGTTCCTGCCGCGACTTCGACGGTGGCTATGCGATGGTGGGTATGACGGGCTACGGCGCATCTTTCGTCGCCCGCGATCCCGCCGGTATCCGGCCTGCTTACTATTATGCCGATGACGAAGTGATTGTGGTGGCTTCGGAGAAACCCGCCATCAAAACGGCTTTCAACGCTGATTACAGCGAAATCAAGGAAGTGCAGCCCGGTCACGCACTCATCATTGACAAGTACGGCGAGTACAACGAACTTCAGTTCGTGAAGCCTATCGAAAAGCGGTCATGCAGCTTCGAACGGATTTATTTCTCGCGTGCTACTGATCCTGATATCTACAACGAGCGCAAAACATTGGGTAAACTGCTCGTTCCGCAGATCCTGGAGGAGATTGACTACGACCTTGAAAATACGGTCTTCTCCTACATCCCTAACACCGCCGAAACTGCTTTCTTCGGAATGGTCGAAGGTTTAGAAGAATACCTGTACAAACAGCGGAAGAAAGCCATTATGGACGGAATCCTGTTCGAGGAAGAACTCGACCGGGTACTTTCTTTCCGTCCTCGCGTCGAAAAGCTTGTTTCTAAAGACGTGAAAATGCGGACCTTCATCACCGACGATTCGCAACGGGATGATATGGTTTCGCATGTGTACGATACTACCTTCGAAGTGATTCGGAAAGGCGTCGATAATGTAGTTGTCGTTGACGATTCGATTGTGCGGGGAACAACGCTGGAGAAAAGTATCCTTAGGATGCTGGACCGGCTCGGCCCTAAAAAGATCATTATCGTATCCTCGGCTCCCCAGATTCGTTTCCCCGATTGCTACGGCATCGATATGTCGAAGTTCAAAGAGTTTGTTGGCTTCCGGGCGGCACTCGAACTTCTCCGCGAACGGGGTCAGGATTATATTCTGGATGAAGTATACGCGCAAAGTGTAGCCGCCATCGAGTCGGGCAATGCGTCGCAGCAGAACTATGTTAAGGCTATCTTCGAGCCTTTCACGCACGAAGAATTGTCTCGCAAAGTTGCGCAGATTGTTACACCCGCTGATCTGAAAGCCGAAGTAGCGGTGGTGTACCAAACGGTCGAGAACCTGCACCGCGCCTGCCCAAACCACTCCGGTGATTGGTACTTCACGGGGAATTACCCAACGCCCGGTGGTAACAACGTGGTAAACAAAGCATTCGTGAATTTTATGGAAGGCCGACTCGTACGCGCCTACTAAACGATAACTCCCAAACAAAAAGAGACATAAGCTGCTTGTGTCTCTTTTTGTTTGGGAGTTATTACAATATATTAAACGCCGTAGCCGATTAGCCTTCTCTCGCCCAAACAATAAAGTCCGTTACGGGTGCTTCTTTTATCAACGGACGGATCAGTTGAACCACCTGCCCGCGATGGTAAGCCGCGTGATGACTCATGTGCGTCAGAATATCGATCAATGTGCTGTGAAATGGCTCATCCTTCGACGTGACGTAATCAAACGATTGCAACAGTTCAGGTTCGGCAAGTGCATTCAGATAGCTAACCATTTTACGGTGCTGTCGTTCAGCGGTTTCACCCATCCAGCTAACCGGAACATCCTCCCAAATCGCCACGAATGTGGGTTCCTTTGTGAATCGGCCAAACCAGATCTGTTGTGCCGACAGAATATGGCCCATCACGGCGACGGCTCTCGCTGGCGGATTATCTAGACCTTCGAGGACGTTGATGATACGCTGGTTTGCCCAGAGTTCGTAGTTCAGTAAATGGATGAGGTAGTTTTTCATTGAATGCCGCGTTTCACCGCCTGATACAACGCTTCGACAACGTTGGTTCGCGTATTCAACTCGCTAATTCGGTTATTGTTCCGAGTTGGGTAGACCCGGTTCGACAGGAAAACGTACGACAAATTGTATGCCGGTTCGACCCAGATGAACGTTCCGGTAAAACCTGAATGCCCAAAGCTATCCTTCGTGGCTGATTTGGGGGCGTTCCCTGAATACTTAAACGACGGTTTGTCGAAGCCCAGACCGCGCCGGTTGCCCAGTTCCGGAAACTGGTAGCGCGTAAATTCATTCATGGTTTTGGCCGAGATAAATTGCTGACCACCGTAGGAGCCTTTCTGCAAATACATCTGCACCATTTTTAGTAGGTCGTTCGAGCTACCAAACAGCCCCGCGTGACCCGACAGCCCGTCGAGCATGGCCGCGCCCTCGTCGTGAACACGCCCCCAGATAAGGGTTTTGCGGAAAAGAGAATCGTACTCAGTCGGCACGATGCGGTCGAGCGAATAGAACCGGCGTGGTTTGTACGTCAGCGTCGTCGCGCCGAGTGGCCTGTAGAAGTTTGTTTTGAGGTAATCTTCAAAGTTTATTTTGGTCAGGTACTTGACCACCTGCGGGTAAAGGATAAACGACAGGTCGGAGTAAACGTACTCTTTTTTCTCGTTCAGTGGCGAATCTTCAATCTGCTGATAAATCGTTTTCGGGTAGTTCTTGAACTCGAACAGGCTGTCCGTTACTTCGATAGGATAGCGACCGGACTGTTCGTCTTTGAACGTTCTAGGTTTCCAGGAGCCGTCTTCTTCTTTCGTGTCTTTCCAGAAGGCAATCCACGCTTTCAGCCGGGCCTGGTGGGTCAGTACATCGCGCCAGCGCAGATCGGCTTTGTTCGACTTTTTGAGCCAGGGTAGGTAATCTTCCATCTTTCCGTCTAGATTGAACTTGCCGGCGTCAACCAGTTTCATCAGGGCAGGGGTGGACGTGCTTACTTTTGTTACCGACGCCATATCAAACAGATCATCCAGTTGCGTTGGCTTGGGTTCGGCACCCAGCGAAGCGTCATACGTATGGTTACCGTAAGCTTTGTGGAAAATCACTTTTCCATCTTTGGCCATCTGAACGACGCAGCCCGGAAACGCTTTTTGGGTCAACCCTACGTTGACGAGCGAGTCAACTTGTTGCGTTAAGTACCGGCTGTCGATACCGACTTCTTCGGGAATTGTGTATTTTAATCGACCGATGGGTTTGATGGTCAGTCCATCGCCCGTCCGAAACCGTTGATTGACCGTCACCGGCAGTTTTCCCGAAGCACCGATGGCCCCAAAGATGAGCTGGGCCGAAAGATCTTCGGCGTAAGGCGTCAGCTGGTAAGGCATTACGATGGCGCGCGCCTGTTCGATGTTACGGCTGGTCTGTGCCGTATCCGAGGGAAATGTTAGCTTGTCGAGCGCATACGCATTGCCGAAAACGGTCACAACGGCTTTGCCCGTCGCCACCAGTTCGCTGACCAGACCTGCGGTTTTAGCCTGGAGACCATATTTCGCCGTAGGCCGAATGTTATTCAGATGCACATCGACCAGGATAAGGTTGTAATTCTTGAGCGAATCCCGCACCTGCGCCAACGTCGAATCGGCGGTTTTTGACGTGATGTTGAAATGATCTACCTGCGTGTAGTTGGCGGCCATTTTCTGGAAAGCCGTCAGTTTATCGCTTTCAACGGCAACCGACGCAATGCGTAGCGTGTCCAGTCGCTGGAGAGGCAGCAGATTGTCCACGTTTTTCAGCACCGTCAGGCTGGCTTCGGTGAGCTTCCGGTTAAGCAACTCGTCGCGAACCGGGTTTAGGTCGCGCACCAGATTATCAAGAACGATAGGCTTGTATTGGTTCAGCCCCACCCACGCTTTGGCCCGTAGTACTTTCAGGCACCGGGCGTCCAGCGATTCCTGCGTGATGCGACCGTCGGTTATGGCCTGTCTGATCTGCGCCAACGCCGAAGGAACATCCTCCGTAAATTCGAGCACGTCCATGCCCGCTTCCAGACCCAGTTCATCGGCTTTTCCCGACGGAAAATATTTCGTAACGCCTTTCATGTTCATCGCGTCCGAAAAAATCAATCCCTGAAAGCCCAGTTCATCTTTGAGCAGGTTCGTGACAATGGCGGGCGAAAGCGTCGAGGGCCGATTGCGGGTGGTGTCGAGCGACGGAATGCTCAGGTGAGCAATCATCACACCGGCGGCTCCGGCGTTGATCAACTGACGGAACGGGTACAGTTCCAGCGAGTCGAGTTCGGCCCGGCTTTTGTTGATCAGCGGTAGGTCGTAGTGGGAGTCGGTGCCCGTATCGCCGTGTCCCGGAAAATGCTTCAGGCTGGTCAGCAGGTGATTATCCTGCATCCCGCGTACATACGCCAGGGCTTTGCGCGCAACCGCATACTTATCTTCGCCGAACGACCGGAAATTGATCACCGGGTTGTTCGGGTTGTTATTGACATCAATGGACGGCGCAAAATTGACGTGGACCCCTAGTCGACGGGCTTGCCGCGCCAGACTCGCGCCCATGTTATAAATCAAGGAGTCGTTACCCTGCATAGCGCCCAGCGTCATCTGGTATGGATAGCGGACGGTGCTATCGAGTCGCATCGCCAAACCCCATTCGGCATCCATGGCGATCAGCAACGGTACGGTCGAAAGGGCTTGCAGCCGGTTGGTAAGCTTTGCCTGACGCATAGGACCACCCTGAAACATGACCACGCCACCGAGTTTGTAGGTGCGCACCAGGTTGACGAGTGAATCTTCGTAAGCTGGTTTCCGGTTCGAATAACCCGCCACCATAATCAACTGAGCGATCCGTTGATCGGGCGTGAGACTCGCAAAGACCGAGTCGGCCCAGCGATTCTGGGCGGGTGTAAGCTTTAAAAAGGGCGGGGGCGTTGACTGCGAAAAAGCCGTTAAGGAAAAGAAAACGTTGATGAAAAGAATAATCAGGAACCGGCAAAAAGGCATGAGCAAATCAATTGGGTCGTGAAAACCCAAAAATACGAAAAGGTCGGCTAAGACCTATCGATCCGGGTACTTTGCCAACAGCCTAGCGCGTGAAATTCACCAAAATGTAAGCGAAACCGTTAAGTTTTTCCTGAGCGGTAAAAAGAGAGCGCCTAAGTCGGGTCTTGACCGCTAGAACAGAGGTTGTACAATTGAAGAGCGCAAACAGGCCAAACGGGTTATTTGCGCCGGGCGTCGGTGTCTTCACCGGGCGCTATAAATATTTTTTTATCCGTAATGAGCGGGCGATGCTCTTCCAGAAAGGCTTTAAACAAGCGAATCTCTTCCAGTTGTTTGTCGATGGGGTGGGTCAGCGCGTAGCTTTCCACGTACACATCCCGAAAATCGGTGATGACGTACTCCATAAGCTTGATACCCTTGCGTTTGAGCGCGTGGAGGTACAAATTCTGGTGATTATGCACGAAACGACCCGGCTGATAAGACGCTGTAGTTTTCAAATCAACGGCTTTGAATTTGCCGATCACATCGACGTAGCCGTAAAACAGCACATCGTCGATTTCCCATTGGCAGAAAACCTGCGTATCGACAATGGGCCGGGGGAGAAGTTTTCGCACCTTCTTAACGATCTCGGCGTCAAATCGATCTTCGTCAGTACCTTTGATAACGGCTTCTTCGAACGAAACACCACGCTCCTGCGCTGCGGTAGTTGGCGTCGGAACGCGGTTAATGGAGTCGATGAGCGCCTGCACCGACAGGTTGCCGCCATGTAGATACCGCGAGAAAACGTTGAGCAGGGAAGGGTAAAAGCGATACTGAATCACGGAGTACAGTTTTAGGCGTTGACGAAGCGGGCTGAAGATAGCCACACGCTTTAAACCGCAAATCGGGTACTTAGTTTCGGACAACCAGTAACACGCCAGCCATAATCAGCACCAGTCCGGCTAGTCGCCAGCCGTTGGCGGGATGTAGTGCAAAACCCATCAAGCCGTAATGATCCAGCACTACGGCAGCCAGCAATTGACCCGCGACACTCAGACTAACCAGATTGGCCGTTCCAATTTTGGGTACGCTGACAATCACCGTGATCATGTATAGCGCCCCCATCGCTCCGCCCATCCACTTCCACCAGCTTACCTGCTTGACGGTATCCAGCGAAGGTACCGAACTGCCCGACGCCAGTAGAAGCAATACCAGTACAATGAATCCAGAACCGAACGAGATTGCAGCCGCCAGAATGGGGTTGGCCATCGCCTGACGTAGATTGGCATTAACACCCGCCTGGACGGTAATCGCCAGACCGACCAGAAAAGCAAAAAAAACGTAGAGGTAATTCATGCGTGCAAAGGTAGCAACGGGTCGTATCGCTTTGTGCCCGAACTTCTTTTTCTAACCAACTTGCCGGGTGATTCCTGCGCATTTGACAACAAATGCTTGGGTAATCTGCAACGGATGACTCTTGTTGTGGGTAACGGCTAATAGGTCTTCACTATTGATAACTGCCAGCGCAGGATAGTCCGAATCGGACCGGTATCTAGTATTCACCCACTATATAGTCGTTATGCGTCAATTGCTTTTTCTTGCATTCATGTTTGTTTCATCCGTAACGGTTGCTCAATCGCTCGGTCCGTTTAAACTAAATGCCTCCCTAGGCTACGCTTCTCCGGCTGATCGGTCGGGCGATAAAGACGGGAGTAAAGGGGGATTTGTGTATAGCCTCGAACCGCAGTACGAAATCGGGCGACACCTCGATGTGGGTGTTCGATTCGAGCAGGCATTTATCCAGCGTCCCGAAGTACTGGGCAACATTATTTTCTTCGATTCGCAGGCAAAATCGCTTATGTCAGGTGCATTAACCTTGACTTATACGGTCGGAAAAAGCACGGCTTTTCGGCCGTACGTGGGCGGTGGTGTAAGCTTTTACCGGGCTGCGGCCAGTGAGCAGCAGGTGATGGGCGCGGCTAATACAACACTGTTCTATGCGTTACCGGTCACGAACAAGCTGGGTGGATTATTGCGGGCAGGTATTAAATTCTGGCAATTCAACGTTGAAGCCGCCTACAATTTTCTCGATGATACAACCGTCATCAACGAGTTTACGAACGCGAAACTGATTGGTAAAAATGAGTATTTTAGCTTGAAAGCCGGTTATACACTAGGTGGCAAGTTGCACTAATCGGGTCGAGACTGTGATGTAGTTATGGTCCTATCAGATAGTCTCAAACACCAGAAGGCTCATAGCGTGGTGTCGGTTTTGAGAAACCGACACCACGCTATGAGCCTTCTGGTGTTTAGGAAACCCATCGACTACGATAAGTCCCACCAAAAATGCTTAGGCTGCCTGATTTTTTGTCGCGGAGCTGACCACTCGTTTCAACGTAAGTCCCTGGCCGATAATCGAGAAAATAACAATGCTGTAGCAGCAAGCCAGAATCAATTCGCGATAGGGCGAGTCGGGTAATGACAAAGCCAGTGCTACGGATATACCGCCCCGGAGTCCTGCCCAGGTAAGAATGCGCAGGCTACCGGGTTTGAGTCTTGATAACTGAAACTGCAATAGGTAGGGCAGCAATATGCTGAGGCTCCGGGCTACGATAGCCAGCACGACGGTCAGTAAGCCAATCAGTAGGTAATCACGGATGAACGGAAGCACCACGATTTGCAGCCCAATCATGACGAACAGTATCGTGTTAAGGATTTCATCCATCAAATGCCAGAACCGATCCAGGTAAAACTTGGGGGTGTCAGTGCGCGACGAGCCTGACAAGCGGCTTCCTAATAGCAACCCAGCGGCTACTTCGGCCAAAGGAACTGATACGTGCAGGGCATTGCCTATAACCGAAACGATCATAACCATTGCCAGCGATAACAGAACAACCGTGTGGAAATCGTCCGACGCTTTGATCAGGCGGTAAGCGATTAACCCCATCAGGATACCCAGCGATATGCCTCCGAATACTTCCCGGCAGAAAAGTAAAACAGCGTCTGAGAAAGAAAAACTAACATCCGGGTTGGCCACTTCCTGCAACGAGATAAACAGCACCAGGCCCACACCGTCGTTGAACAGCGATTCGCCCGTGATAATCGTTTCCAGTCGGCGTGGAATAGGGGAATCTTTAAGAATGGCCCCAACGGCTACTGGATCGGTAGGCGAAATGAGCGCACCGAACAGAAAACAATACATAAGCGGAACGGGGAAATTAAAAAGGTTGGTCAGGAAGAAAAAGCCAACACCAAACAAAGCCGTTGAAAAAATGACCCCGACGGTACTCAAGACCAGTACCGGACGGAATTGCTGTTTCAGATCGTCGAGGTCAAAATGCAGCGCAGCGGCAAAGAGCAGGAAGCCCAGCATGACATCGAGGAGTGTTTTAGTAAAGTCGATCTGCTCGGTGATGCCAATCAGCAGTTGGGCAAACCCCGACGAGAGGCTACCGATGATCACCACCGAAATAATAAGAACCAGTGTCAAGAAAACAACTCCAATGGTTCCGGGAAGTCGTATAAAGCGGGCGTTTATGTAAGAAAGCAGCGCGCTAAGTCCAACCAGTATGCTGGTAGCAGTGAAAAGATCCATGCAGTAAAATGGTTAAAAGGCAATCGATAACGGGCTAAGCTGCCCATTACTGATTGCCCAATGTAACAATAGAATCTGGGGGCTTCTCTAACTTAACTGCTCATTTCCATATGGTGTTTTCACGAATCGGCACTTAGACCAACAACGAGGTTACCGTAGGGAAGCTTTCAGGAGCCAGGGGTTCGTGCTAATTTGCGGCAAACTATAGAAAGCTGATGAAATACCTGGCCGCTCTGATTGGGGTGATTTTGATTGCCGCTCTTGGCCTCTTTTCATTCCAGAAAGAGAAACCAAGACCTAACATCCTGTTTATTCTGGCCGATGACTGGAGTTATCCGTATGCTAGTATCTACGGCGACAAGTCGATTCGAACCCCTAATCTGAACCGGCTGGCTCAGCACGGAACCGTTTTTACCAACGCTTACTGCGCTTCGCCATCCTGCACCCCCTCGCGGGCGGCTATGCTGACCGGACGGTATCCGCACAACCTGGGTGAAGGCGTTAATCTGTGTGGACGGCTCGATCACAGCATACCCACCTACGTTCAGTTGTTGGACAAAGCGGGCTACGCTGTGGCGTACGACCGTAAAGGCTGGTCTCCCGGCGATTTTCGAAAGATGGGCTATACCCAAAATCCCGCTGGCGATTCGGCAGTATTTGAGACGTTTATAGACAAGCTACCCAAAGGAAAGCCGTTCTTTTTCTGGTTCGGCACCAACGACCCGCACCGCCCTTTCGATCAGGGAAGCGGCCAGAAAGTGGGTATCGATCCTCAAAAAATTAACCTGCCCAAGTTTTTGCCGGATGTGCCGGAAGTGAGAGGGGATGTGGCCGATTACCTGGGCGAAGTAGAGCGGTTTGACCGGGAAATTGGTGACTTACTCAAAAAACTGGAAAGCTCGGGTCAGCTGGAAAACACGATGATTGTCGTCGCGTCGGACAATGGCATGCCTTTTCCGCACGCCAAAGCCAATCTGTACGACTACGGCACGCGCGTTCCGCTGCTCATCAGCCGCTTCGACAAAAACGGGAGTCAGCCGAAACGCAATGACTCGTTTGTTAATCTGCTTGATTTAATGCCAACGTTTCTGGATTGGGCGGGCGTTCAGCAGCGGCCCGAACTGGATGGAATGAGTTTGCTGCCCGTATTGAACGGTCAGCAAGCGGTTCATCGGTCGGAGGTGTTTCTGGAACGGGAGCGGCATTGTTTGTGCCGGGCCGAATTTGACTACGGAGCCGGGTATCCGATGCGCGCCATCCGGACGAAAGAGTATCTGTACATTCGAAACTTCCGACCCGACCGAATGCCTGCGGGCGACGAAACGATTCCGGGAACGCCTTCCGTATTCGGTGATGTGGACGGTGGTCCGACGAAAGTGTACATGATGGATCATCGCAATGAGCCAGCGGTTAAGGCACTGTTTGCGCTAGGATTCGAGAAGCGCCCCGCCGATGAATTGTATATTCTCAAAGACGATCCGTACAATATGCGTAATCAGACCAGCAATCCAAAATACGCGGTAATCAAGAAAGGATTGCAGCAGCGGCTGGATACCTGGATGCAGGCCGAGAATGATCCGCGTCGGCAGGGCGGTGGTGATAAGATCGACAAGTACGAATCGACAACCCACGCCTGGATAACCCGAACGGGTATCATTTTCTGGGACTAGAATGGCCGGCTACTGATCACTGAGCAGTAAAAACATCTCGGCTGCGTGGCGGGCATGAGGAAAAGCCAGCTTTTGCTTCACCAACTCTTTGTCAAGCACGGTCAAAGCGGGGTAATGGGCATCGCTGGCTTTTTGTTCCCAGCTGAGGGGATAGTCGACGGTACCCAGCATACCGCGTTTTTCGTGGTAGAAATGATCTTCAGCCCAAACCAGATACGGTTTAGTCGCACTGACTTCTTCGTCGAACTTCGGTCCTGCAACGTGCTCCTTGGTAAAATCCCACCAGAACAGCGCCGAATAGCTGTCATACTGCTTCGGAATGATATATGGATCGGGTAGTCCCAACGATTTCAGCCCGTACTTCAGCCACTTGGTCTGGAAAACCGGATGGTCCTCGTTATCGGTTTTGCCAAGGATGTACTTGTCTTTTCGAAACCGGTTGACCGAGTCCAGAGCCATTTGCACAACCGGGTGATTGCGGTCCGAAACCAGCGATACTAAAAACAACACCTGACCCACATTATCGACCTCGGCGACTCCTGGTTTATTCCAATCGAACGGATCGCGTATCGATAAGATCCAGTCGCGGATAAGCCGTAGGTTGTCTGTTTTTTTCAGAACCATACCCATAAGAGCAGCATTACCGTACGAAGGTTTTGTGTAAACCATGACGTTTGATACGGGTCGGCTAACACCGTCGGAGCCCGCTATTAGGTTAATCAACAGGTCGTGGTGTAATACCCGCAGGACTGGTCCGAACGTGTTGCTAGCAAAACGTGGTAGGTTTACCGTTCGTTTCGTATTGCGTATGCGTCTGACTTTAGGTAGTTTATTGCTATTGGTTGCCGCTGCCTGAATCAACCAGACTCCCGTTTCGTCTTCCCGGATTTGAACGGTGCTGTTGTCGTCCAGGGTCAGATGAACCAGGTATTCGGACGGAACAATCAGCTCACTTTTGACCGTCCATTGCTCCTCGATGTGCCCGGTTAAGGCGTCGATCAATCGCCCGGCCCGGTAAATGTACTTGGCCCGGTCGCCCATGCCGAACAGAAAAAACGATAAGTCGGGCAGACTGCGGTGGTTGAGATGTTCCTGGCGTAGTCGGGTCAGGTTACTGCGGTAAAGTTGCAGAGCTGCTTCCGGGTTTGGGTACAACGTTGGTGGGTTGGGCTGTGCCCAGCCTGAAAAGATAGGCAGCAGAGCTACGACCAGAAAGAGTAGACAGCGCTTCATACACAACAAAACCAAAAACGGCTGCATCTACGGGAGCCCTGCTCGCCCTGCATACCCGATTATACGCTAATCCTGTATTGCTATAATTTCGACTTAACGGGCTGATCGCTGTAAACGAGCAGGTCCGTCATAGAAACCACGTGTTCGGCATCTGGATTCAGCAACTTAACCCGCACCGTATGTTTGCCTTTGGGGAGCTGATACTTCCAAAACAGATCATAGCGACGATGGATAAAATTAACGGGCAGTTTAGCGGTTTCAATCTTTTTGTCGTCAACGTAAAGTTCGGCATTAAAGGCAAATGTGCTTTCGTAGCCCCAGTTGCTTCGATTTTTTGGTTTTGCCTCGCCCCGAATGACAAAACCGATGCCGTCAAATTCAGTCGTGTATTCGTTCTCCAGGCTTTTACGAATGGGCGTAACCCGCACCGGATAATGACCCGTAAACGCCTGTTCGAGTCGAACAGTTTTGGGCGTCTGGACCGCAATTGTTACCTGATCGCCGTTGATTTTACCGCCGTTCCGTTCAACAACCTGGAGCGCGTGTTTCAGGCTTAGCGCGTAAACATCGTTGAGCGATAGGGTTGTGTATTTGAAATCAATATCTTCGGCTTCCCGCAAGCCTTGTTTCCAGTACCCCGGAATTTTGTCATAGCCGAGCATCGTTCCCAAAATACCCCCCGCCGAGGATGGATTGCAATCCGAGTCCTGACCAGCGCGGGTGCTGATTTCCATCGTTTTGGTGAAGTCGCCCCCGCCGTAGAGTAAACCCAGAACGATGTAAGCGGCATTGATTTTTGCGTCAATGTCAAGGGCGTGAAACACACCTTCGGGGCAACCGGTTTCATCCGACCATTTTTTCTGAATTTCAAACCAGTTGCGTTTCCAGTCAGTTGGGTACTGCTCATGCCATTTGATGACATCGGCAATGCACTGATAAAAGGTACTTTGCGCCGGAATGGTCTTCAACGCTTCTTTGACAACGTAATTGACGTCGTTGGAAACAAACGCCAGCGAATACATAGCCCCGACAAACGCGCCCCCGTACCAGCCGTCGCCGTAGTTCATAATGTGTCCGATGGGATCGCCAATCTGAACGGCGGAATTGGGCATTCCGGGAGCCATTAAACCCGAAAAATCCGCTTCGATCTGAAAATCAATATCGTCGGCGTGGGGGTTGTTCAGCCAGTGACCCGACTCGGGTGCTTTAAGACCATTCAGCAGATTGTATCGCCCCGCCTGATTCGCGTGCCAGAGCATGTAGCCCGCGTTGGCATACGCTTTCGCATGTTCATCAACCGGCGCATCAAGACCTTTCTGTTCAAACACATCCACGAACGTCAGATCCATGTAAATGTCGTCGTAAAGGCCCGGATTGTTCAGCATTGTGTGCTTGATGTAGCCGTCGTACCACGGAATGGGCTGATAGTCGTTGATCATCGTGCCGTTGTACTGAAACTCGGTCGGTCCGCCAAATGAGCAGCCAATCAGTTGCCCGGCCCAACCGCCTTTGATCTTATCCTGAATGGCCGTTTTAGCCATCGTTACCGATTTAGGAGGGGTTTTCGATTTCTTAACCGGCGGTACAGCGCCCGATAATGAAGCGAGCAGGATACCCGATAACAGTAACTTTTTCATAAAGAAAGGTGAGGGATAAAAGACTATGCGTTGTCTACGATTACAGTCAGCAAGCTGGATAACGTCGTTACTACTTGCTCAGTAGTGGTTCCAGTTCGTGTCGGTACGGGGCCGATGCCTGAGCGCCCATGCGTGTAACCGATACGGAAGCCGCCCGGCAGGCAAATGTTACAGCGTCCGCCAGCGTTTTTCCTTCGGATAAGGCTACCGTTAACGCTCCGTTGAAGCAATCTCCCGCAGCGGTTGTATCGATTGCTTTGACAACGGGCGTTTCGACGAGCTGGCCGGACTGGCTGTTGGTAGTTAGGTAAGCTCCTTTTGAGCCGAGGGTAATAACCACGTTGGAAACGCCCATTTCGTGGAGCTTTTGCGCTGCTTTTTCGGCGGTGGCAAGATCAACTACCCGAACACCCGTTAGCAGTTCGGCTTCGGTTTCGTTGGGCGTAATCAGGAACAAATGCGGAAATAGATCAGGTGGCAGCGTCTGGGCGGGGGCCGGATTCAGAATGACGCGCAAACCTCGCTCAGCCGCTCTGCGAACGACGTATTCGACAGTCGGCAGCGGAATTTCCAGCTGAAGTAATACCAGCGCGCCGGGTTCTGCCGACTGCAAGGCGGCTTCGGTTTCTTCCGGGAGCAGATTGGCATTCGCGCCCGGAGCTACCGTAATGCTGTTTTCGCCGGATGCATCGACGTTGATCAGGGCTACCCCTGACGGATGATCACTATCGGTTTGTACATAGGTTGTGTTGATGCCTTCCCGCTCGAATCCGTCAAGGGCCTGTTTGCCAAAAATGTCGTTGCCTACTTTCGCAACAAACGTTACCGAACCTCCCTTGGAAGCCTCAACCAGTCGGGCGGCCGCTACGGCCTGATTGGCCCCCTTGCCACCGGGATTCATTAAAAATGTACCCCCCATAACGGTTTCGCCCGGCGCGGGTAGTTTTTCGGCCTTTACGACCATGTCGGTGTTTGAACTTCCAATGACAAGAATCTGATCTGGCATTCGATAGATGAGTTAAGGGGCGGGTGCAAATTTATCTGGCAAAAAGTATATTGCAAGCTGAATAGTTGTCTATTCAGACGATTGATGGGTAAGCTGTCGTTGCCGAAGACAGAGTCGCATCGCCCGGTAAGTTTCTGTTCGCATTATGGCTATGTTGTCTAGTACCGGGTAATGATAATCTTAGTTTCAACTGAGTTTGGAGTATGAAGGCTACCTTGCTTCTCTTTTCTTACCAATACGCTTACTAATCAGTGCCCGGTCATGGTCAATTTTCGAATTACTGTACTCAATTTACTGCTCACTAGCTGCTTAAGTCACTTGGCTGCCAACGCTCAGCAAACCTTATCGCTCTCCAATTATACGTATTCGCCTACACAAACGGCGGTAGGGACGCTTCGGGCTACTGGTCCGGTAAGTCGTTTAAGCCTGCGGGGGCCCAATGCGGGTTTATTCACCCTGAACAAAAGCAATCAACTGGCTATTTCGCCGAAAGCCGCGAAAACGGCCACGCCCTGGTACGATCTTATCGTTGAAGGACAGACGGCTTCCGGTAGCGTGCGCGATACGTTTCGGATTGTGAAAGATGAATTTATCCGCAATCAGGTAGTTGCACACCGGGGAGCTTGGAAACAAGCCAAGACTAGCGAAAACTCGATTACGGCGCTACAAAATGCGATTCGGCTAGGCTGCATGGGTAGCGAGTTCGACGTGCACATGTCCGCCGATTCGGTGTTGTTCGTCAATCACGACGCGACCATTCAAGGGCTTGCTATCGAGAAAACGCCTTCTTTAGAGCTGGCTAAAATCAAACTCAGCAACGGAGAGCCCCTGCCCACGCTGGAAGCCTATCTGACCGAAGGCATGAAACAAAACCGTACCCGGCTGATTCTGGAAATAAAAACATCGACAATGGGGAAAGAACGGTCGATGGCGTTGACGGAGCGGGTCCTGCAAACCGTAAACCGATTAAAAGCGCAGGCTTGGGTCGATTACATCGCTTTCGATTATGACGTTTGTAAAAAAGTGAAAGCGCTTAATCCGGATGCACGGGTTGCTTACCTGTACGGCGATAAATCACCGGAGCAACTGGCTGCCGACAATCTATTTGGCTTAGATTACCACTTCAGTGTACTAAAGAAAAACGAAGACTGGATAGCCGACGCGCAAAAGCGTCACCTTACAGTTAACGTCTGGACCGTGAATGATCGGGAAACGTTGACGTGGTTTTTGGAGCGGCACGCTGATTTCATCACTACCAACGAACCGGAGTTATTGCTATCGCTACTTGCCAATTAGGTAGTGTACAGCCAGCATCGGGTTGACCAACCTGACGCTGGCTGTACGAAAAAATTATTCCGATACGGCTTTGTTGAGCACCGCTTCGGCACCCGATTCGAGAATCTCGTTCAGGTAGTCAGCCACCGCTTCGGTGAAGCCCGGCAACGTTGTTAGATCGGCCTGCCAGAGCGATTTGTCGGACAGTACGCTTTTGACAAACGAAAAGACGGTTGCGGAATCATTTTCCTTGACGGTCTGCCAGTCGCCGTAGTAATAACCAGCGCGTTCGTCGCGGATCGGGTAGTTGAGTACCCCACCACCGACGGCAATCTCGCCAAAGAACTGGCCTTCTTCCTGCCGTACGGCCTTCATAAAACGCAGGTAAGCCGCGAAACCCAACGCGACAAATTTGGGCACCGCATTGAACTGTTCGTAGTACCGTTGAATGGTCGCTACGTTCCGAGCCTGCATCTTTGCCGTTTCCTGAAGCGAAATGTTCAGTAGCAGGTGATCGAGGTACGGATTGCGGAACCGATCCAGTACATCGTGGGCGAACTGGGCAACATCGGCTTTGTCCATACCCGGAACGCCGTAGTCAGGGACGGTCGGCACGATCTCTTTGAGCATCAACGACTCGACAAATTTGCTCATTGCCGGGTGCTTCATCTCATCCGCTACCGTTTCCAAACCAAGCAGGTAGCCCAGTGGCATGGTGAGCGTGTGTGTACCGTTCAGTACCCGTAACTTACGCTCTTTGTAAAAATTAATATCCTCGTCAATAATTACTTGTGGCGTACTTCCGTCCACGAAGCTTAGCGTTTCCCGGACGCGGTCGTCGCCTTCGATAGCCCACAGGTGATACGGTTCCGTAAACGTCAGCAGGTCGTCTTCATAGCCAAGCTCCTGTTGAAGTTCCTGTTTAGCTTCGTCGGTTGGGCGCGTGACAATGCGGTCAACCAGCGAGTTACAAAAGCGAACGTGAAACTTAAGCCACTTCGTAAACAGCTTGCCCAACTCGTTGAATTGAGCCAGTTTCTCCACGGCTTCGCGGAGGATCAAGCCATTGTCGGTGACCAGCTCCGTCGGAATAACTACCAGACCTTTTGCTTTCGAGCCGCCTACGCTACGGAATCGCTCGTACAGAAAGGCCGTCAGCTTCGCCGGAAACGATTGGGGAGGATGCTGGAAGATACTTTCTTCGGTATAGTTTAAGCCTACCTCGGTGGTATTGGAAATGATGATCTGCAACTTTGGGTTTCGAGCCAGCATCAAAATCTCATTCCACTGGGTCTGAGCCGCCATCACCCGGCTGATCGCCGACACAATCGTTGTTTCGGCTACGTTTTCACCTTGCTGAACACCCCGAACGGCCACGGTGTACAGATTATCCTGATCCGAAAATTCGCTGGTTTGACTATCGGTTGATTTAACGACGACAATCGAGCCGTTGAATCGACCTTCAGCATTGGCTTTTTGCACTAAATAATCGGGCAGGCCACGCAATAGGACGCCTGTACCGAACTGTAAGACCTTTTCCGGAAAAACAGGAGCGGGATGCGTCGAACGGTTGAGTTTTGACATGGGTGGGTGGGTGGCAGGCTGTTCTGCAATCATCTAAGAAGTTCGTTAACTATTGCGTAAAGATGAAAACGTCGGGTTGATACTTCACAATTCAGCAATAATACGCAGTACATCGCTAACTGTAGCCTCTATTTTATCAAACGCACGGTTTGCCAGTACATCTTTTGGGAAAAGCTGTGAACCCATCCCAACGGCGACAACACCCGCGCCGAACCACTTGGATAGGCTTTCCCGGTTGGGTTCAACGCCACCCGTTACCATCGCACTGGCAAACGGCAGCGGCCCGCTTAGGCTCCGAATAAATTGAGGTCCCAACACCTCTCCCGGAAAGATCTTGACCACTTCAACGCCCCATTCGTGAGCGGTAGTAATTTCGGTTAATGTTGCGCAACCGGGCATGTAAGCCACTTTTCGACGGTTGCACAGCCGGGCAACTTCTTCACTGAAAGTTGGACCGACAATGAAGTCAGCACCGAGTTGCAGATAAAGCGCAGCCGTTGGCGCGTCCAGTACGGTACCGGCACCAAGTGCCAGACTAGGAAACTCGCGGGCACAAATACGGCTCAGGTTCGCAAAACGTTCGTGAGCAAAATCGCCCCGGTTGGTGAATTCGAATGCCCGAACACCCGCCCGGTAACAGGCTGACACGACACCCAGACAGACTTCATCATCGGGATGGTAAAAGACGGGGACAAGCGGGGTCTGACGGATGGTCTGATAAAGCGTTAATCGGGGAATGCGGGCCATTTTTCTGAAGTTTATCGTTTTGGGCGGACGGTCATTGCTCGACGGTCGGCCACTAAATTCTACAAAGCACAAGCGGGTTTTAGCGTCGCAGTTTTCCGGAACTGTCACCCGCTTCCAGCGTTTCAATTTCGCTGACGGTGGCCAGATTCACATCGCCGGGAATCGTATGCTTCAAGGCCGAAGCCGCTGCGCCGAACTCAACCGCTCGCTGTGGATCGTTGAAAGTAAGCAAACCGTAAATCAGTCCGGCCATGTAGGCGTCACCTGTGCCAATCCGATCCACAATAGGCTGAATGCTGTACACTCTTGATTTATGAACGGTGTTGCCGTCGAACAGCTTGGCCGACAGTTCATTGTGCGATGCACTCAGGGAATTGCGTTTGGTATCCGTAATGTACTTCAGGGTTGGAAAACGTTTCATCATAGCCCGTCCTGCTTCAATAAACGTGCTGCCTACCACGCCGTACAGTTCCGAAAAAAGCGCTTTGTTACCCAAAACAAGCGTACAGCCTTCGGTTAAAGCAGGCATAATTTCCTGCGGAGTACGACCGTATTGCCAGAGATTACTGCGGTAAACGATATCACCCGAAACCGGAACGCCGAGCCGGTTCGCAGTCTGAATACCAGCCAGCAAACAATCCGCAGCGCCCTGCGAGAGTGCGGGCGTAATCCCGGTCCAGTGAAACCAGTCGGCACCACTCAGGACAACCTCCCAGTCAATATCGTTGGGCGTGATGCGCGAAAACGCCGAATCGACACGGTCGTAGATAATCTGGCTGGCCCGGCTTCCCGCACCCGTTTCCAGAAAATACAACCCAAGTCGACCATCACCGGAACGAATATGCTGCGTTCCTACGCCGTACTGACGTAAGTAGCCAGCCGCCGACCGACCTAAAGCATGATCGGGAAAACGAGTGACGTGGGCGGTTTCGAGTCCTAACTGCGCCAAGGAGACGGCCACATTGGCTTCGGTCCCGCCAAAGTGCATGGTCAATGAATCGGTTTGTACAAAACGCTCAACACCCGGTGGACTAAGCCGGAGCATAACTTCGCCGAAAGTGATGACTTTCATGAATGGTAAGAAGGGTAGATTAGAATGTGCAAGTTACGGGCATCCGTTGAGAAATGTGTAGTATTTATTTGGCACTTAACAAGCTCCATTTTCCCCGGTTTTCCAATTCTTCGGCTTTGACCGGTTCCAGTTTGGGCAGGACCAGGTGAATGAGCAGCAAAGCGGTCAGGTAGCTGCAACTGGCAACGATGAACATGGGCAAATACCCGAATGCTGTAATAATACGTCCGGACAGCAGCGCGAGCAGGATACCGCCCACCGCCCCGAACATACCGCCGATACCCGTTACTGAGGCCACAACATTTCTCGGAAACAGGTCGGAGGCAAAGGTGTACATGTTGGCCGCCCAACCCTGGTGCGCAGCCGTAGCGAGCGAAATGAGGGCGATAGCGATGGTCAGACTGTTGGTTTGAGCCGCAAAAAATATGGGTACAACGCACAAGGCGCAGATAAGCATGGTGGTCTTGCGGGCGCGGTTGGCCGACCAGCCCAGGCTCATAAACTGGGTGCTCAGCCAGCCAAAGAAAATGCTCCCGGCATCGGAAACCAGGTAAATGATCAGGAAAGGAACGCCGAAGCTTTTCAGGTCGAGCTTCTGATCAAGCGCGTCATTTGAGTTGAAAAAATCGGGAAGCCACGTCATGTAAAACCACCAGATCGGATCGGCCAGGAACTTACCAATAGCAAAGGCCCATGTTTGTTTGTAGCTCAACAATTGCCCCCAGGAGGGTTTTACGGGCACACGACGTTCCTCGTCGCTCCGGATGTAAGCTAGTTCGGCGGGGGAGAGCTTTGGGTTCCGTTCGGGTTTGCTGTAGGTAAACCACCAGAGTATAAGCAGGCCGAAACCGAGTAAACCCGTTACAAAAAAGGAACTTCGCCAACCAAAGCGTAGAATCAGGGAAGGAATGGCGAGAGCCGTCAGGATGATGCCGACGTTTGTTCCGGCGTTGAAAAGTCCATTGGCAAACGAGCGCTCGCGCCGGGGAAACCATTCCGATATGGTTTTGACCGACGACGGGAAATTAGCCGATTCACCCAGCCCCAAAATACCCCTTGTCCACCGCAGACCGGTCATCGTTTGCACAAACGTCGTCAAGGTAGCCGCGATGCTCCAGACGATAATGCCCAGGGCAAAGCCGCGTTTGGTACCAATCCGGTCGATAAGCCAGCCCGCCAGTAGAAAACCGATGGCATAGGCAAATTTGAAAGCCGCATCCACATCGCTGTACAGGATCTTGAACCGGTCGATGGCTTCCTTGGTCAGCTCTTTGTCAAGCGGTAAATCGAGCATTTCTTTGCGAAAAACCTCATCGGTCATCGTAAAGGAAAGCACCTGGCGATCAATGTAGTTGATAGTCGTTGCCAGGAACAACAGCGCGACGATACGCCAGCGGAAACGACCGGATGTTGTGAGCGTTTGCAAAACAAATGACTGCTAATTGGTGAGAAAAGCATAGAAATACGCTTTTTTACCTAAAATTAGTCAGTAAGTCGGTAGTTGCAAGCCGTCAAATGGTCTGTACGTGTCAAACTTGCTTGCTTATTAATATACTAACTTACTGATTGTAAAATGCTTGAACAAACCTGGCGATGGTTTGGACCGAATGATCCCGTATCGCTAAACGACGTACGACAGGCTGGCGCTACCGGCATTGTAACCGCCCTGCATCATATTCCAAACGGCGAAGTCTGGTCGATAGACGAAATCCAGGGCCGCAAATCACAAATTGAACGGGCGGGCCTGACCTGGTCGGTTGTCGAAAGTATTCCTGTTCATGAAGGGATCAAAACGCGATCCGGTGATTTCCTGCGCTACATCGAAGACTACAAAGAATCAATCGTGAATGTAGCGCAGGCCGGTATCGATACGGTTTGTTACAATTTCATGCCTGTCCTCGACTGGACGCGGACCGATCTCGATTATCCCATGCCCGACGGTTCGACGGGTTTACGGTTCGATGCTACCGAATTTGCTGCTTTTGAGCTGTATATTCTGAAACGGCCGGGCGCGGAATACCTGTACAACGATACCCAAAAGCAACGGGCGCGGGCAATGCTCGATTCGATGACGGATGCGCAGGTGAAACGCCTGACGCGCACAATCATTGCGGGGCTGCCCGGTTCCGAAGAAAGTTATACCGTAGAACAATTCCGGGATGCGCTCGATGCGTACAAAGACATCAGCGATCACGACTTACGGCAGAATCTGTATGCCTTTTTGCGGGAGATCGTACCCGTAGCCCAATCGGTTGGCGTGCGACTAGCCATTCACCCCGACGATCCGCCATACCCGATTCTCGGGTTGCCCCGCGTGGTCAGTACCGAAGCGGATGCCCGTGCGCTCCTGGCTGCGGCCAACTCACCGGCGAACGGAATCTGTTTTTGCACCGGCTCCTACGGCGTTCGGGCGGATAACGATTTAGTGGGCATGGCCGAACGGCTGGGCGATAAGATTCACTTTGTTCACCTGCGCAGTACCGAACGCAATGCCGACGGTAGTTTCCAGGAAGCGAACCACCTCGAGGGCGATGTGCCGATGGCAGGCGTGATGCGGGCTTTGTTGAACGAGCAAAAACGGCGGCAAGACGAAGGCCGAACCGATTTTCGAATGCCGTTCCGCCCCGATCATGGTCACCGGATGCTTGATGATCTGACGTCGGGTAAGCGGACCAATCCGGGCTATACCGCTATTGGCCGATTGCGCGGACTGGCGGAACTACGCGGACTAATGACGGGGCTAATGCATCAATAGCCTGTTGCCCGAATTAGTTGTTTGTCCTGCAAAGACTAGCTAGGTAGATAATGGCAATTACGCCGAAGGTGAATCGTTTTCAGTTCATGAGTCACCCTTTTAAAAAATAAATACAGAGACCGGGAGAAACTACCCGGTTTTTGCTTTTCCAACCATGAATACACTCTTGTCTTCTCCCGCGTTTTTGTCCGACGACTTTCTGCTTCAGACGGAGACAGCCCGGCGGCTTTACCACGAGTACGCCCGGCCCATGCCAATCATTGATTACCACTGTCATCTGCCGCCCGATCAGATTGCTGCCGACAAACGGTTTGAGAACATAACGCAGCTCTGGCTCTACGGCGACCATTATAAATGGCGGGCTATGCGCACCCACGGCATCGATGAGCGGTACTGCACGGGCAATGCATCCGATTGGGAGAAGTTTGAGAAATGGGCGGAAACCGTGCCATACACAGTGCGGAACCCCCTATACCATTGGTCGCATCTGGAGCTTAAAAACCCGTTTGGCCTGACCGATATTCTAAGCCCCTCTACGGCTCGTTCGGTGTACGATAGCTGTAATGAGCAATTGCCCAGCCTATCGACGCGCGCGCTGCTTCAACATTTCGATGTCCGGGTGGTCTGTACGACGGATGATCCGACGGATTCACTTGAGCACCACCGCGCTATTGCCAGGGACGGTTTTAAGGTAAAGATCCTGCCTACGTTCCGACCTGACAAGGCTATGGCCGTTGATGATCCGGCTGCGTTTCGGGCTTATGTTCAGAAAGTGGGGGAGGTGACGAACCGCGAAATTCGTACCCTAACTGATTACATGGATGCGCTCAAGTCCCGGCACGATTACTTTGCCGAAATGGGCTGCCGCTTATCCGATCACGGCCTCGAAACTGTCTACGCCGAACCGTACGTAGAAAGCGAAATCAAAACGATTTTCGACAATCTATTGCTCAACTGGAGTGATGGACTAAAGGTGCTTAGCCCTACCGATATACTAAAGTTCAAGTCGTTCATGCTCGTTCAATTTGCCGAATGGGATCACGAGAAAGGCTGGACGCAGCAGTTTCACCTGGGGGCGCTCCGGAACAACAACGTTCGGCGGTTGCGCGATCTCGGTCCGGACACCGGTTGGGATAGCATCGGCGATTTTCCGCAGGCTGTTGCCTTGTCGCGCTTTCTGGGTGGTCTGGATGATCGCAACCAACTGGCAAAGACGATTCTGTATAACCTCAATCCGGCGGACAACGAAGTGATCGCTACCATGATCGGCAACTTCAACGACGGTTCGGTACGCGGTAAGGTACAGTTCGGTTCGGGCTGGTGGTTCCTTGATCAGAAAGACGGGATGGAAAAACAGATCAACGCCTTGTCGAACATGGGCTTGTTGAGTGCCTTCGTCGGGATGCTGACCGATTCGCGGAGTTTTGTATCGTACAGCCGACACGAATATTTCCGACGCATTCTCTGCAACATCTTCGGGAACGATATTGAAAACGGCGAGCTACCGAATGATGTGGATTGGATCGGGCAGATTGTACAGGACATCTGTTATCGCAACGCCGAGCGGTATTTCGGTTTCTAACAGTAAGTGGCGTTTTGGGTGTGGTATCAGGTTTGAGAACCTGACACCACACCCAAAACGCACAAAAAACATTCACTCAAAAACGACATTTGTTTTTCTATGGAACACACATTTGTCGACATCAACAATACACAATCCGGGCGCATTCGGCTGCACGTGGTTCAGGCGGGTCCAGTTGATGGGCCGTTGGCCATTCTGCTGCATGGTTTTCCCGAGTTCTGGTACGGCTGGCACCAGCAGATTAGTGAACTAGCCGCAGCCGGTTTTTGTGTCTGGGTACCCGATCAGCGCGGCTACAACCTGAGTGACAAACCGAAAGGGGTTGCCTCATACGCGATTGATAGTTTAGCCGCCGATGTAATTGGATTAATCGACGCGGCAGGTCGGCAAAAAGCAAGGGTCGTCGGTCACGACTGGGGCGCGGCTGTCGCCTGGTGGACCGCTGTGGTATATCCAGAGCGGGTCGAGCGGCTTGTTGTGCTGAACGTACCCCACCCGGTTGTTATGAAAAAATTTGCCAGTCGTGATCTGGGTCAGCTGAAACGGAGCTGGTACATCGGATTTTTTCAACTGCCCTGGCTGCCCGAAAAATTACTGGGATTACGCAATTACTCATTTCTGGCGCGAACCCTGCGTGGAAGCAGCCGCCGGGGGACGTTTACGAACGACGATCTCGGCCACTATAAAACGGCCTGGTCGCAACCCGGTACATTAACGGCAATGGTCAACTGGTACCGGGCGGCTCTACGGAAACCACCAAGTCGTCAGAAATCGATTCGGGTCACCGTGCCGACGCTGATTATCTGGGGTGTCAAAGACCGATTTTTAAAGCGAGAAATGGCCCAGCTTAGTCTTGATCTTTGCGATCAAGGACGTGTTGTTTATCTGGAAAACGCCACCCATTGGGTTCAGCACGAAGAAGCCGAACGAGTCAATGCGTTACTAAAAGAGGATACGCGTATATAGTCACCCCAATTCAGAGGTGACTAGGCGTGAACGACTATTGCTTGTAAATTTTTCCGTCCTTCATCACAAACTGAACGGTCTGCAACGTTTTGATATTCTGCAACGGATTTTCGCTAACGGCAATGATGTCGGCCAGTTTGCCCGTTTCAATCGAGCCAATTTGCGTATCTAGGCCAAGCAGCTTGGCATTAGTCAGCAGGGCTGTTTTAATCGCTTCTACGGCGGGCATACCGGCTTCGACCATGTATTCGAACTCCTTGGCGTTGTAACCGTGAATGTACACGCCGGCATCGGTTCCAAAGGCAATCTTAACTCCCGCTTTGTAAGCTTTACCAAACGTAGCCTGAATTTTTGGTCCAATTGCCAGGGCTTTCGGCGTCACGAGGGCGGGGTAGTACCCAAACATCCGGGCGGAATCGGCGACGGTTTTACCGGCAATAATCGTCGGAACAAAGTACGTACCGTGCTTTTTGAACAGCTCAATTGCTTCGTCGTCCATAAACGTGCCGTGCTCGATGGTTTGCACGCCCGCGCGGATGGCTCGCTTCATGCCTTCGGCCCCGTGGGCGTGAGCCGCCACGGCAAAACCGTAATCTTTGGCCGCATCGACCACCGCTTTCACTTCTTCCTCCGTAAATTGGGGGTTAGACCCATCTTTTGCGTTACTCAACACCCCACCCGTTGCCGTGATTTTGATGAGGTCCGCGCCATCTTTGTACCGTTGCCGAACGGCTTTGCGGGCATCGGCTGCGCTGTTGATCACACCATCTTCTGGTCCCGGATCGCCCATGAGATCTTTACGGTAGCCGTTCGTCGGATCGGCATGACCGCCGGTTGTTGCAATGGATTTGCCAACGGTCAGTATACGAGGACCGTCAACCAGCCCAGCATTGATGGCATTGCGAAGCGAAATATTGACACCGCTGCCTCCTAAATCTCGCACCGTAGTAAAACCGGCAAGAAGCGTTGTTTTGGCGTATTTTGACGCCTGGAAAGCCACATCCGGCACGTTCTTCGTAAAGCCATCAATAGCACCGCCCCGGCGTGTCTGACTTTCGAGGTGAACGTGCATGTCGATCAGGCCAGGCAGGACAGTTTTTGATTTCAGATCGACAACGGCGTCTTTACCAGCAGGATTGGTATAGCCTTTCTGAATAGCGGTAATTTTGTTACCTTCAACAACAACCGTCATTTGAGGTTGCAGCGAGTTGCCGACGCCATCGAAGAGGTTTCCGCAGTGAATGAGTGTACGCTGGGCAAACAGAGGAGCTGCCAGCAGGGATAATCCTGCCAGTAGGTATAGTTTTTTCATAAAAGATTGTTGGTTGGGTACAAAAAAGGCCGCAACGGATCGTTGCAGCCCTTAATCTACTGAAATTAGTTAAAGTGAGCTAGTCAATCGGCGAAACCTGCACAATAACTTCCTGCGAAGATTCTGAGCTAGAGCTAGCATTATACCGTCCATCTCGTAAAATGACCTTGTACCGTTGTCCACTAAAATTGATGCTTGTTGAGTCCGTATACTTTGATGGATAAGTAGATATGCGTGTATAATTAGGAATCCATGCAAATAACCGAACAGATTGGCTCTGAGACGCTTTTGACAAGTGTAGCAAGACACTAGCATTGTCAGGAGCGAAACAGTCAGCGTTAGGCGGGCAAATGGATACACGAACCGAATCAGCCCGGATATTTAAGCCAGTTGATGTTTGTATGGAGGTTCCAGCCTGAAGAGCCAAGTGGTCAGCAGGAAGTTTTTCACGCGGTACTGTATCACCAGAGTGACAAGCTGCAAAAAAAGCCGTTCCAACGATGAGTAAACCAGAAAGCGCCTTTGTGAAATTAACCATAATCCCTGGTGTTTTTTGACAAGGATTCGTCCGCCTGAAAAAAGGTTGGAGCGATCAATTATTTTTTCACGATCACGCCGTCGGCCATAAATGTTAGAGCTTTTTCGGGCTGGTTGATTTTCTCGATTTCTTCCTTTGATTTACCAGCATCCTCGGCGTAGTGACGGAGTTCGTCAACCGGCGTAGTCGTACTTTCGGCGGTGCCTTCAACAACGACCGTTTTGCCAACGATGTCTTTCGGAACGAAGAAGGCGTAGTCTTTAAACATGACGCGCATGGTTTGTCCGTCGCCCGTTTTAATTTTCATCCAGCAGCCTTTCATTTTGCAGACCGACTCGACAGTGCCTTCGACTTTCGTATCCAGCTTGTCTTTGCCGTTCATTTTGGCCGATAACTGCGTAGCGGGGATAGCTCCTTTTTCGGTAATTTTTTTGCCGTGATAACTCGCTTCGCCCTGCGCAAAAGCACCAAACGATGCACCGACGAGTAAGCTGAGAATGAGCAGTTTTTTCATGGTGAAAGTAAAATTTGACGAATTGATAAACGAAGATAAGGAAAGATTGTGGTTTGTCATGTGATACCTCGTTGGCGGACATTTATCAAAAAGCGAACCAAGTTTCAGTAAGTTTTTTGATCTTGCTCTTTAAGTTCATACCGGACTCCCATTTCATGAAACTCTACTGCGAATTATGACACGAATCAATGCGGTATTTGTCGTCGGCCTGTGTGCGTTGGCCCTGACAGCCTGCCAGAAAAAAGAGAAGGACGACGTGCCTTCGCGTACCACCTTTTTCGACAAATCGGGAATGGATACGACTGTTTTGCCTGGCAATGACTTTTTCTCATACGCCAACGGAACCTGGGTGAAGAAAACGAAAATTCCCGATGATCAGACCGGCTGGGGCTCGTTTTACCAGATTTATGAAGATAACCAGCGCAAAACGCGATCCATTCTGGAAGAAGCCGCCAAGTCTGACGCTAAATCGGGAAGTGTCGAACAGAAAGTTGGCGATTTCTACGCCAGCGGGATGGATACGGCTACCATTAACAAACTCAGCTACGAACCGCTAAAAGCCGAACTGGCAAAAATTGCGGCTCTGACCGATTACAAGCAGGTGTTGAACTACTTAGCTGCTGACGAAAGTAATCGGGGCGGGGAGTTCATTGGGTTTTACGTCGGTTCCGACGACCGGCAGAGTTCGATCAATCGGATCAATTTCAGTCAGGCGGGTTTGTCGTTGCCCGAGAAAGAGTACTACACCCGGACCGACGAGGCCACGAAGAAAATTCGGACAGCTTTCGTCGCTTACGTGGCTAAACTTTTTACGATGGTTGGCGTCGATCCGACTTCGGCTCGCACCAAAGCCGACGCTATTCTGGAATTTGAAACGGCCCTGGCCAAATCGCACAAAGCGCCCGCCGATCTGCGCGATCCGGTTGCGAATTACAACAAATTTGCCGTTGCTGACCTGACCAAACGAATGCCCAACCTCGACTGGCGGACGTTGCTCAACACGATGGGTCTGGAGAAAATCGATACGGTCTTGGTGGCGCAACCTGGCTACTACCAGGCATTGGACAAAACGTTACCGACAGCGTCGATCAGTGTACTGAAAGACCGGCTTGTGTTTGACCTGCTGGACCACAACGCCAGTTTGTTGAGCAAACCCTTTGAACAGGCCAGTTTCGATTTCAACAGCAAAACGCTCTATGGACAGCCTCAGCTATCCGAACGCTGGAAGCGCATTGCTGACCGTACGGACGGTTCGCTGGGAGAAGCCCTGGGACAATTATGGGTTAAGAAATATTTCCCGGCAGAAGCCAAAGAGCGGATGTTGACGCTGGTCGATAATTTGCAAAAGGTGTACCGCGAGCGCATCGAAAAGCTCGATTGGATGGCTCCCGAAACCAAAGAAGTTGCCCTGGTGAAGCTGGATAAATTCGTCAAGAAAATCGGCTATCCCGACAAGTGGAAAGATTATTCGGATGTCGACATCAAGCGGGACGATTATTTTGGTAACGTGCAGCGGGCCCGGAAGCACTATTACAAGGAAGAGTTTGCAAAAATCAACAAACCCGTTGATCGCACCGAATGGGGTATGACTCCACCAACGGTGAATGCCTACGCCAATCCGACTAACAACGAAATCGTTTTTCCGGCGGGAATTCTTCAGTTCCCATTCTTCGACAAAGATGCCGATGATGCCATCAACTACGGTGGTATCGGAATGGTGATCGGCCACGAAATGACCCACCTGTTCGACGATCAGGGCCGTCAGTACGATGCGAACGGTAACCTTCGCGACTGGTGGACCAAACAGGATGCCGAGCGATTCAAGACGAAAGTGCAAACGGTTGTCAACCAGTATAACAAGTACACGGTTCTTGACAATTTACAGTTAAACGGTCGGCTGACGTTGGGCGAAAATCTGGCCGACCTGGGCGGTATCACGCTAGCCTATCAGGCGTTCAAACTGACTAAGCAGGGCAAGGGCACCGATAAAATTGACGGCTTCACACCCGATCAACGCTTTTTCCTTGGCTTTGCGCAGGTATGGCGCATCAAGGTACGTAACGAAACCGAACGGGCTGGAATCTCTACTGATCCACATTCGCCCGCTAAGTTTCGGGTCAACGGTCCGCTGACAAATTTCGAACCGTTTTACCGGGCGTTTAACGTAAAGCCGGGACAGAAGCTGTACAAGCCCGAAGTCGAACAGGCAAAGGTGTGGTAGCTAGTTTCCTGACCCCTCTTCTAAGAGAGGGGTCAGGAAAATTACGTCCAGTAAAGCATCGGTGCGTTGGGAAAGCGCTTCTCCCATTCAGCATAAAAAAACGCTTTCATGTCTTTCATGTCGGTGGGTTGATAGACGTATTTGGTGCCGCCAAACTTGTTTCGCTTCTCGGCCCGGCCCGCTTCGTCCATGTCGAGCGAGGTATTTGGATACCATTGCATCAGCACGTCCTTGGAGCCTGGAGTAAACCGGTGAGTAATAAATTCAACCGTCAGGTCGCAAGGGAAGTCAAGATACGTTTTAATGCGTTCTAGTAGAGCCGTATATTCCTCGCGCCAGTTAGGAATGGGCATGATCGGAGCCAGAACTACGCCGACCCGATAGCCGCCACCGCCTAATTCGCGGGGAAGCGCCAGCTTTCGCATCGCCTGCAACCGAGCCTCAACCGAAGCCGTACCTCCTTCCAGCCGCCGGGCCACCGAGTCGGTATTCAAACTAAACCGGGCACGTGTCTGACCGTTGTGCTGTAAGTCTAGCAAGCTATCAACTTGATTATATTTAGAGACGAAGCGCAACTGACCTTGCTCACGCGTACCAAAATGGCGAATGCATTCGGCCAGACTACCCGTCAGGTGCTCAATACCCAGTACGTCGGTGTAGCAGCTAACTTCAAAGCTGGTGGGGCGGTTGGGATCGTGGCCCTGCCAGCTTTTGTTGGGCGGAAAGGTACCTTCGTAGGTAGCGGTATGCGCAAGCATCTTGGGCAGGTTTGCATAGGCACGAACCACGGGTGGACCGGCCAAACTACCCGCCAGATAGCAGTAGTGACAATGAGCGGGGCATCCTTCCGCCAGGTTCATTTGCCAGTCTGCTGACGGCGGAATGGGTTGCAAACGGAAAGCGCTCGGTGGTGCGTTGACAATGGCAAGCGTATTTTTAGCAATACGATAGGTCTCCCGCTCGTCTGCTCCACGCAAACCCGTAATGCGGTTGTTCTTAGCTACTTCGATGGGTAGATCAAAGGCCGAAATTCGTTCGTACATTGCTTGGCCAAAAGGCTCTTTCAACACATCGGCTGTGAAAACAACCCGTTTTGGCATCCAGACACGGGCTGATTTAACGAGCGGTTCTTTGGCCAACTGAGGCTTCACTTGTTCGGTTTGTTCACCAGTCATAACGAGAGTATATATGGAACAGCAGGAGGGGAAAAACGTAGCCCTGCTACTCTTTTATAACATAGTTTGGGACGTTATAAATCCATTTGGCTGATATTTGATAGGGTGTTATCTTGCTGATAACGAATAGTTTATCATTAAAATAAAAGATTATTTTAATGAAGCGTTAAATAAATATAAACCGTAATCTTAGAGGAAATGTAGGTATGGAAAATAGGAGCAAGACCGACATACAGAACCAGCTCATGACCGATTGTCGTGCTTTTATTGATGTAGCAAACGAGCGTTCTGAAGCTCAGTTTACACAACAAGTCGATGGAAAGTGGTCTGTTGCCGAAGTAATGCAGCATCTCTACCTGTCGGCCCGACCAGTTGCTCGATTGATGGCAGGGCCGCGTGAGGTTTTTGACCAATGGGGTAATGCAGACAGGCCATCCCGGCACTATGAAGAAATCGCGGCAGCTTACCAAAAAGTTTTAACCTTTGGCAACAAAGCCCCCGCAAGCATGTCGCCCCGCCCGGAAGATATGGAAGTGACGAAACAAGGGATGATAGATCGGTTTTCGGCCATTTACGCATCACTCGTGGAGGCTTCCGAAGGATGGTCAGACAACAACCTTAATACATTTCTTATTCCCCATCCTGTGCTCGGTATGCTGACCGTTCGTGAAATGCTGTATTTTACAAGCACGCATACGCAACACCACTTACGTCTGCTGCCAAAAACCTAAAAAGCCAATTCTTTTGAATTGGCTTTTTAGGTCAGTATGTCATTTGCTTACCGGGCAAGGCGTAGGCCCCGGTTACCCACCTGGCCAAAGTAATAATTGACGCCGAACTTAAGCCGACCCCCTTTACCACGCCCCAATGTTGGGTCAAATTTGTTGTAAAAGTTACCTTCGTAGCTTACCTCAGCTCCCAACCGGTGCAGAATCCAGAACATAACGCCTAGCTCTAGGCCAACACTGGTGTAGGTTGCCTTGGTGTCCGATGCGATATTTTCGGAGAATTCGCGGCCACCATTTAAACTCGCGCCAACAAAGCTGCTGACCCGCGTACGAAATGGATAATACCGGGCGAAAATACCAGCTTGACGCGCGTGGTATTTGTTACCAACGAGCCGATCATAGTCGAATCGTAGACCAGCCGCGAAGCCAGGCTGGAAAAAGTAGCCCAATCGAGCGTTGATGTCGGTGTACACTTTTCCGCTGGTTGCCCCAAACCCAATGCCACCGCCCAGGAAAAGATTGCCCGGCTGGAACCAGCTAAGCTGGTTGTCCTGCATGTAGTTGCGCGATTTTTCGATTTCCTCGCTTAGCTTTTCTTCTACCTGGTTCGCTTTTTGGCGAGCTTCCTGACGGGTACGTTCGTCGATCAGCGGTTTTGAGCGTTCCGTTGAGTCGGCGTTGTTCTGGGCATATCCTGCCAGCGAAAAACAGGCAAGAAGCGTAATCGTTGATAGCAGCTGTTTCATCATCGTTGAGTTTATGTATTTTTTATAGAAACGTTGACTTAGTAAACTGTAAAGGATAAAGAAGGTTTGCTTCGGCTGTTGGACGAGCGTTTGCCGCTACAAAACAGAAAAAGCCGCCTTAAATGAAGAAGACGGCTTATCCTTGAAAAGAGACTAAAACAAATTCTTATTTTGATAACTGCTTGATTAAGGCTTCTACCTGAACAAATGATGTTGCCGGGAAGTTGGCAATTCGGATTTGCGAGTCCTTAAACTTGCCGTAACCCGTTCCAACCACCATACCCGCCTGTTTTGCGTTTGAAATGACATCGGCAGAGGGTTTTTGGGTATTCGCAACGATAACCGTCTGTGACCGATGCCGTTCCTGCTGAACAAAGGGAGTATAGTCTGCCGAATCATCCAGGAACTTGTACAGCATCCGGGCTTTTTCTTCGGTTTGTTTGCGAATGGTGTCAATACCGATCTTGTTGAGATCCTCGGCTATTTTTCCCAGCAGGTAGATGAACAGCACGTTTGGTGTAGCGGGCGTTTCAAATGTTTTGTAATGACTCCAGAGCGTAGGCAGGGTATGATGCGCCCCGACGGTCATGCTGTCGTACTTCTGTAACCGCTCCGCCTTTTCAAGGCAGGTTTGACTGGCAATCCATACGCCCAAACCGGCTGGCATACCAAACGCTTTCTGGACCGAGAAAAACGCCGAATCGACCAAACTATAATCCAGATCAGGGTAGGGGGCCGACGAAACCATATCGACAACGACCAGCTTCTTGGCGTATTTGCGCTTGATTTTGTGAATGTCCTGCGTACGTGTCTGCACACCCGACGAGGTTTCGTTGTGGGTCAGGCAAATCAGTTCGGCGTATTCCGGCACCTCAATTTCGTTGGCATCGAAACCTTCGCCGAACGGCTTTTCAAAGACATGAGCGTACTTGTGCAGCGCGTTGGCGTAGTCGTAAAACTTTTTCGAAAAGGACCCGTTGACGAGGTGAAAGCTCTCGTGCTCAACGCAGTTGAACAAGATGCGCTCCCACACTTCCGAGGCCGAGCCGGTAAAAAAAATGCCGTGCGTTTCGGGAACGTTCAACAACGTGCGTAGTTGCTCGTCGGTGAATTTGTAGATATCCCGGAATTTCTGGCTTCGGTGCGAAATTGACCCAAGCTGCTCGTCCATCGCCGTTTGAAGGTGCTGATAGATGGTTGGATACAGCTCAGCCGGACCGGGCGTAAAGTACGTTTGTTTCATAAAGAGCCAAAGAGTGAAAGAGCAATCAAGCGAAAGAGTGTGTCGGTCTGTTGATCACTCTTTCGCTTGGTTACTTTCTAGTACAGAAGTCTAAACTTAATCGTCTGGTCGATTTTTTTGAGGTCTTCAACGACCTCATCGGCATATTCTTTGGCTACATCGGTGATCACATAGCCGATCTGCTCATTCGTTTTGAGGTATTGGCCGTGAATATTGATGTTGTATTTCGCAAAGATATTGTTCATCTGCGCCAGAATACCGGGTACATTGGCGTGAACGTGCAGCAGCCGGTGCGACTCCTTCAGCAGCGGCAACTGAATCTCAGGGAAGTTGACACTACCGTAGGTGCTGCCGTTGTTAATGTATTCAAGCAATTTGGCCGGCACAAAGTTGCCAATGTTCTCCTGCGCTTCTTCCGTACTACCGCCAATGTGTGGCGTCAGGATGACATTGGGCTGATTGCGCAGCGCATTAATAAACTCTTCGTTGTTGGTTTTGGGTTCGTACGGGAACACATCAATTCCTGCCCCCCCGATCTTGCCCCGCTCAATGGCATCGACCAGCGCCGGAATATCGACAATGTGACCCCGCGACAGATTGAGGAAAATAACCCCGTTTTTCATTAACCCGAATTCGCGGTAGCTAATCAGATTTTTGTTTTCCTTCCGACCGTCGGTATGCAAACTAATGATGTCGGCGATGGCCAGCAGTTCGTCCAGCGATTTGCACTTGCGGGCATTGCCGAGCGCCAGTTTATCGACTACATCGTAGAAGTATACTTCCATACCGAGTGCTTCCGCAACGACCGACAACTGCGTTCCGATGTTGCCATAGCCGATCAGTCCGAGTTTTTTACCCCGTACTTCGAAGCTATTCTTAGCCGATTTGTCCCATACGCCCTGGTGCATCAGGTTGCTCTTGGGAACGATGTTCCGAATAAGCATGATGATTTCGCCAACCGCCAGTTCAACGACCGAGCGGGTGTTGCTGTAGGGCGCATTGAAAACCGCGATACCGCGTTCGGTGCAGGCGGGTAGATCAATCTGGTTGGTACCAATGCAGAACGCGCCGACCGTCATCAGTTTGTTGGCATGTTCCAGTACCCGCTGTGTTACGTTGGTCTTGGACCGGATACCCAGAATCGATACGTCGCGGATCGCTTCGATGAGCTCATCTTCGTCCAGCGCACCTTTCCGGATTTCGACGTTAAATCCTTCCTGTTCAAACAGTTTGACGGCAACCGGGTGCACGTTTTCGAGTAGCAAAACCTTGATGCGGCTTTTAGGGTACGATTGGCTGCGGCTCAGATGGTTATGGTACAGAAATTCGTCCAGCGAAGGAGCAATAAAGTCGGCCTTTTCGACGACGCGGGGACGCATCACATTTTCGGTGAACGCGTAGAACCGATTGGCCAGACCAGCCGCCCGGATTTCGTAGTCGGTATACCCATCGCCAATGACGTACACTTCGCCGTCGAGTTTCAAGTCGCGAATCACCTGCGATTTACCACCGTTTGCCGAAAGCGGATTCTCGCGGTCAAAACCAACAATACTACCGGCTTCGTCGAACACGAATGTATTGGCAAACACGTTTTCCGCCAGCACGCCCAGTGACGTGACGATTGGAACGATAAACTCTTTGAACCCATTGGACACGACGTAAATCTGATCGGCATTCTCGGCCAGAAACTGTTTGTTTCGCTGGAACGAGTCCGAGATTTTTCCCATCAGGGTCTCGATCAGCGCCGGAAGATGATCGCGGTGGGCTTTCAGCAGATTCAACCGTAGTTCGAGCGATTCGGTGAACGAAATTTCCCCCGACATACCCCGGTCAGTGATCGATTTGATCTGATCCAGCACGTCGTCGCGGTCAGGGCGACCAATAAGCGAGATCTCGCCCAGCACATCTAAGGCTTCTACCTTGGTAAAGGTGCTGTCGAAATCGATGATATAATACGTTTGTTCGGTCGAGCCGACGTTCGGTGATTTGGTGAGCATGGGTGAGAAACCGCTATCGCAGCGACTTGATTAATCTACGTATGGTTGTGTCAAATTAGATTCTAGTAAAAACGATGCCGCCCGTTCTTCGGACCAGTAGGTACCGTTGATGCCACCGGTTCGCGGTGGAAACCCGCAATGACCGCCTTGCTCCGGAAACTCCATCCATACGGTGGGTAGTTCCCGCGCCAGCTGCTCGGGAAAGCATTCCGGCGACAAAAACGGGTCATTTTTCGCATTGACAATCAGCGTTGGAACGGCGATGCCCGGTATGAATTGCAACGAGCTGCTCCGTGTGTAGTAATCGGTTACGTCGCGAAAACCATTCTGCGGAGCGGTAAACAAATCGTCAAACTCCCGAATCGTTCGCACTTTCCCGATTCGTTCCGTTGGAAACACCCCCGGCATGACCGCGGCTTTTTGCAATACCTTTCGTTTTAGCGTTCGGTTGAATCGGTAATTATACACCAGGCTGTCCCACTGTTCGAGCCGGTGGGCCGACCCAAGCAGATCAACCGGTACCGAAAACACCACCGCTTTCCGAATCGCTGGATGAAGTGATTTGCCCTGTTCGCCGAGGTATTTTAAGGTTACGTTCCCCCCGGCGCTGAAACCCATCAGGTAAATGGTCTGATAGCCTTTCGAGAGCGCGTATTGAATGATGAAGTGAAGATCACCCGTTTCGCCGATGTGGTAGAAACGCTGCTGGCGGTTCATTTCGCCACTGCACGAGCGGTAATGCCAGGCCAGACAGTCGAAACCCTGTTTGGTTAAGTAACTAACCATTCCGGCCAGATACTGACTCGTTGAGCTGCCTTCCAGTCCGTGAGAGAGGATAACCAGCGGTTTGGAACGCGCTACGTCGCTTTCCAGCACGGCGTCCCAATTACTTTGTTCTCCACTCCAGTCCAGGTCTAGAAAATCATCATCGGGCGTTTCGATCCGTTCGCGGTTGTAGGAAACCGTAACCTTGCGAAAAAGCGAGGGAATGATGGTTTGCAGGTGCCCATTCCACAAACGGGCAGGCGGCTGGTAACTCGACGGCGCAATCAGCGGCATTACAACACGCGGGTGATTGAAACCGCAAAGGTAAAGAAAACGATGAAGCAGACCATTATTTTATGCAGAAACAATCCTTCATCGACCGGCAGAACAGCCAGCAGCCATAGCAATCAGGTTTGTAATTCCGTCTGGAAAGTACTGGTTACTGGAATAACTAGCCTTGTTCAGCCGCATTTGGAGAAAAAATTGCAGAGGTTTTAAAGTAACAGAATAGCAGAAAGTGGGAAGGGTTGCAGGCCGTAAGGCCAGTCAGTAAAAATCCAGTTTGCACCGGTAATCTTTACAGACCTACCCGAAAACTATCGCTTATTTTGTAACGTACATAATACAACTAACCAAATCAATGTAGTAGGATGAAAAACCTGATTGCAGTATTTAGTTTCCTGTTCGCTATGGTATCACTGGTGCAGGCGCAGGATAAAAAAGCGCCAGCGAGTCCAAAGATCACCGCCGAAAGCCCCGACAAGTCGATCAAGGTCGTTTATGGTCAGCCGTCCAAAAAAGGTCGGGTTATTTTCGGACCCGAAGGATCGACCAGCTTGGAGAAATACGGTAAAGTATGGCGGACGGGAGCCAACGAAGCGACCGAAGTGACGTTCAAGAACGACGTAATGTTCGGTGGTAAAATGGTAAAAGCCGGTACGTACACACTGTACACGATTCCTGGTGAGAAAGAATGGAAAGTACTGCTGAATAGCACGCTGGGTCAGTGGGGAGCGTACGATTACGAAAAAATTAAAGGTAATGACGTCGCTATGGTAACCGTACCGGTATCAACTGGTAAATCACCAATGGAGAAGCTGACGATTACGCCATCGAACAGCAGCATCGCCATCGCATGGGACAACATGACGGTATCGGTGCCTGTAACGAAGCATGGATCGTAAGCTTACGGGCCCATCCGGACGCTTTAGTTTTTAAAATTAAAAAGTACACCCAATTGCTCACAGGAGGAGCTGGGTGTACTTTTTGTAAGAAAAGAACGGAGCCAATTCCATCGCTTTTGAGTAACCAGGGGTCTATCTTGCAACGAGCGCATTAAAATTTGCGTAAAAAGTTAACAGACAGCAAATTAAGTAGTTACTTTAGTGAACAACCTCAGTCGTATTGGATGATGAAACGCTACCTTCTTTTTTTACTTATAACACTGGCTGGCTGGCCTGCCTTTGCGCAGAAAATGGCCGACTACTACCAGCTTCCCAGTGCGCAGCGCCAATACGATCGGTTGCTTACTCGCTATGGCGGTGCCTACACCCGCGACCGCTGGTATGTGTCGTTGAGCGGGTTTGTGCGGACAGACCGTGCTAAACTTGATAATTCATTCAATGGCCTCCTGTACAGCGATCGCGTTACAACATTGGCGGGTAGTGCATTGGTCGGCTGGTCTCACCGTGAGCAATGGGCGGTTGAAGCAGGCTATGCCAATATGCCTATCCATACGGAGGTGGTTGTCAACAGTGCTTCCTATCCTTACGCATTCCGGTTTACGAACAACAGACAGGGGTTCGTCCTGCGCGGAAAACGAATGATTTTGTCAACTAGTGGCCCCTGGCGTCGTTCCGGATTTTGGCTGACGGGCGGCCTGTGGCTGATGCCCAACAATGGACAGGATAAAGGGCAGTTTGCTTTAGCGGGTTACGGAAATAAAGATAGCCATTGGGAAAAGCCGGATACGATCCGATTGACCGGTCGTACCGCCTTGAACACGAATCCAACAGCTATGCTCGAAACGGGTGTCGAATACAATCTCCGGCTTAGCAACCGATTCGACATGGGCTTTGCGGTTCATAAACTATGGGGGCTGGGAAATTCACTCACGACCAACGTATCTTACTTTCTTAATGGGCGTGATGTACAGCAGGCTCAACTGCTTGGAACGGGTAGCGGAATGAGCTACGGCGTAACACTTCGCTATAATTTTGTCGTTCGCCAAACACTAGCACACGTGCTCGATGTACAGGGTAAACAGCGCATTAAGTAGCAGTAACCTAGTATAGTTAGCTTTACAAAATGAATAGTCTATCGAGTTTTAGGGTTGATAATCAGGCTGTTGATATTGAAAAAGTCTGACTTTTTTACCCGAAAAATTTGCGAAACAGAAAAATACTGTTCACCTTTGCCCATGAACTTAATAGACTGAGTCATCAGGCAGTCAATTACAAGGATGAACACGCAAGCATTTCAACCGGTATTTTCTTCTGAAATATCCGTTTCTCGGTTTCGAATGTGCGCCTTGCACATGGCTTGCTGTTGTTGATTCTATTCAATTTCGATTCCTCTGTATTACCTCTGCTCACAGCGAAATTTATCACGTCAACTGGTGTGTAAATCAATCCCTCACTAGCTTGACAAGCAATAACTGATTTTTATTTACAACAATACACTACTAAATATATAGGATATATATTTTATCCTATAAGGCAGCTAAAACACAAATACCTATGACACTCCAATTTCAAAATGAACTCGGTGATTTTCGGACAGTTATTACAAAGCCTCGTCAGTCCAATACGGACGTACAACCGTTGAAAACAGGCGACATCGCTCCTTTTTTTAGTCTCTCGGGTGGGTCCGGCGACTGGAAGGCTTCCAATTTTAATTACCCTAAGCCCGGTTCTGGACAGTCCGTTTCTCTGCTGGATTTAGTAGCTGAAAAACCCGTTGTTGTTAGCTTCTACTGCCCATGCTGGGGACGGTACGCTGGTCCTTACCTCGAATCGCTTATCCGGCTTAACGACGCACTTCAACAGATCGGGGTCGAGTTGGTTGTTCTTTCGATCGAATCGCCACAAGCGTTAGCGCGTCAGGGGAAACAGCTGGATTTTCTATTCGCTCATGATGCCGATCAGCAGGTGTCCCGTCAGTTTGGGGTTTACAATGAAGACAGTCCCGTCTGGGATCGGGTATCCGGGATCTCCGACGAAGCGTTTATCCCGGCTGTTTATGTGATTGGCTCAGACCGCCGAATTGAGTATGATTTTCTGGATGAAAACTTCGATACACCCATCGACATTGATGAAATTATTGCTCAGGTCTGGTCGCTCATTCCCGTTGAGTTAGAACTTAACGATAAGCCGCTAAGCCGATTAAATACCTACGCCCAACGATTTGTTGCTCTTTGGGTGCTGGGGTTTCTCGCGGCTGCTGGTACGCAGTTCCTCAATCCATAAGCGTAAATTCTGTCCACGAAGACAACTGAGATAGGCTACTATATTTCCCAAGCCGGAAACATTTATTCGATCCGTGATTAATAATTCTGACAAGCCACTGGCCACCTTTGACAAATTGCCATTTCCTGAGCAGGCAGCAACGATTTGGCAAAAAGGTCAGCCAGTGGCTACCCGTCATCTCCCTGATTTCCGGTTGCATTTGTACGCGGTTGACCTGCTTTTTGTTGAGATGTGGGTATGTCGGCGTCGGTTTGTCGTTACCTTGTTTCGAACAATCACGGATACGGATGATCTTTTGCCCTACGTTGATGAGCGTCCACTTATCAATCTGAATGCGTATACATAATCGCTTAAACCGCTTTGATGATCATCGTAGAAGTCAATCCTTTTCTCAATCAACACATAACCTGCACTTATAAAGCTTGCTAAAATGGATCACCTGTGCTGTCTCTTGTGTTCAGCGTCGGTGTTGACAAGACAAAGTAACCTCCTCTAAAACCAATGAATAAAGTATCTACCCTCATCCTCTTTTTTGCTTTACTTTCCTCGCTGAGCAACGCACAAAACCAACTAAAGACCGTAGGACCCGAAAAGGGTTCATTGGTTATCGTTGGTGGTGGAAATATGGCACCCGAACTTTGGAGCCGATTTGTCGAACTGGCGGGTGGACCAGCTGCTGCGAACATCGTCATCATTCCAACGGCGGGCGAAGACTCGTCGGCCAGTAAGGCTCCGCGTGAAACCGAACGGCTGCAAAGTCTCGGCGTAAAAAACATCACTGTGTTGCACACCCGCGATCCGAAAGTCGCCAACCAGGAATCGTTTGTCGCGCCGTTGAAAAAAGCTACGGGGGTGTGGTTCGTTGGTGGGCGGCACTGGCGATTGACCGATTCTTACCTGAACACACTAGCCCACAAAGAATTTAACGCGGTGCTTAGCCGGGGTGGTGTTATCGGAGGAACCTCGGCCGGTGCGACTATTCAGGGTTCGTTTATGGTCCGGGGCGATACGAAAGGAAACTCAATCATGATCGGTGACCACACGCAGGGACTCGATTTCATCCATAACGTGACCATCGACCAGCACGTACTGCGTCGTAACCGCCAGTTCGACCTGATCGACGTAATCAAATCACGACCAGAATTGCTAGGCGTTGGTATCGACGAAGGAACGGCTATCGTAGTGCAGCAGAACACGTTCGAGGTAATCGGTGCATCGTATGTCGCGGTCTATACGGCGGAACAGATCGCTAACAACGCCAAATATCCATCGGGACAGAACAGTACCGGTGGGCCATTTTTCTTTCTCGGAAAAGGACAGAAGTTCGATTTGCAGGCGCGGAAGGTAATCAACCAGCAGCCGGTACGGTTTAACGAGCCCGCCAAATAGAGTATAACCGCAGCGATAATTCGTTTCTGATTTACTCAACGACACTAAATCGAATCGTAACCTTCAACAAAACCCAGTACCTAGTAGCATGAAATTTGAAACGCTCCAACTGCACGGCGGACAGCAGATCGATCCCACAACAAACGCCCGGGCGGTGCCCATCTACCAGACCACTTCCTATGCTTTCAACAACACAGAGCATGGCGCGAATCTGTTTGCTTTAAAAGAGTTTGGGAATATCTACACCCGAATCATGAACCCAACCGGCGATGTGTTCGAGAAGCGCATTGCAGCACTGGAAGGGGGCGTTGGGGCATTAGCCGTTGCGTCGGGCCATGCGGCTCAGTTTATCGCTATCAACAACATCACCACTGTTGGCGATAACTTCGTCACTACGACGTATCTGTACGGTGGGTCGTACAACCAGTTCAAGAATTCATTTAACAATATCGGTGTAGAAGCCCGGTTTGCCGACGGGGATAAGGTCGAAAGCTTTGAGCGACTGATCGACGACCGGACAAAATTCTTGTATCTGGAAACGATTGGTAACCTCGGCTTCAACGTTCCCGACTTTGACGCATTTGCCCGGCTAGCCGAAAAATACGATTTACCGCTTATTGTCGATAATACGTTCGGAGCCGCCGGAGCCATCTGCCGCCCGTTCGATTACGGCGCTCATATCATCGTGGAGTCCGCTACCAAATGGATTGGCGGCCACGGCACGACCATCGGCGGGGTCATTGTTGATTCGGGTAAGTACAACTGGGGCAACGGCAAATACCCACAGTTTACGCAGCCATCGCCGAGTTACCACGGACTGGTTTTGAATGACGCGTTCGGCGTTGGCGGACCGTTTGGCAACATTCAGTTCATTATCCGGGCCAGGGTAGAAGGTTTGCGCGACTGGGGTCCCGCCCAAAGTCCGTTCAACTCGTTCCTGTTGCTTCAGGGCCTTGAAACACTTTCGCTTCGCATCGAACGCACGACCGAGAATGCCCTGGCGCTGGCGCAGTGGCTTCAGCAACAACCGCAAGTTGCATCGGTCAATTATTTGGGTTTAGAAACCAATCCGTACCACGAACTAGCCAAAAAATACCTGCAACGTGGTTTTGGTGGTGTGCTTTCCTTTGAGCTGAAAGGCGACAAAGCGCGGGCTGAAAAATTTGTCAACAGTCTAAAACTCATCAGCCATCTGGCGAACGTGGGCGATTCAAAAACGCTGATCATTCACCCGGCTTCAACGACGCATTCTCAGTTAAACGAAGAAGAACAATCGGGGGCGGGTGTAGCGCCTACCGCGCTACGGGTTTCGCTGGGTATCGAACATATTGACGATATAAAAGCAGATATTGAGCAGGCGTTTTCCCAGTTGTAACTGGTCAATAGCCTCTGGTTTGGCGTCTTTGGAGTAACGCCAAACCAGAGGCTATAAACTATAAACAGTACATGTATTTTGAGTAAGCCCGATTACGATGCGGTTGTGGTGGGTTCCGGACCGAATGGACTAAGTGCGGCAATTACCTTGCAGCAGGCCGGTCTATCCGTGCTCTTATTGGAAGCCAAAGCCGACATTGGCGGAGGATTGCGTTCGGCAGAACTGACGCTTCCCGGCTTTGTGCATGACATTTGCTCGGCGGTTCACCCACTGGCGGCTGGCTCACCTTTTTTCCAGCGTCTGCCACTGGCCGAACACGGTCTGGAGTTTATTTACCCACCCCTGGCAGCGGCACATCCGTTTGACGATGGAACGGCAGCGGCATTGCGCTCATCCGTTGAAGAAACAGCTCGCTTTCTGGGGACTGACGAACAGGCGTACCTGCGTTTACTGGAACCGCTGGCGCGTCACTGGCCGACGTTGGCTCCTGATGTGCTGGGACCTTTACGCTTTCCCAAACACCCCATCGATCTAGCGCTGTTTGGGTTGGATGCCTTGCCCTCGGCGGTGCAGTTGGCGAAGCGATTCAAGACCCGAGAAGCCCGTGGTTTATTTGCGGGTATGGCGGCTCACGCTATTCAGCCGCTCTCGAATCTGACGACTTCAGCCATCGCGTTGGTGCTAATGACGACGGGTCATTTACGCGGCTGGCCGGTTCCCAAAGGAGGTTCGCAGGCTATCGCCAATGCGTTAGTATCATACTTTCAGTCGATTGGCGGTAAAGTTGAAACCAACATACCGGTTCGCTCGATAAGCCAGCTACCGTCCTCGAAGGTAGTCGTGTTCGACGTGACGCCGAAGCAACTGCTGGCTATTGCGGGGGATCGGTTTGCGTCCGGCCCGCTCAACCGGTTGTACCGCTGGCAGCTGGAGCATTATCGGTACGGAATGGGTGTGTTCAAGGTCGATTGGGCACTGGACGGTCCAATTCCGTTCACCGCTCCCGAATGCCGACAAGCCGGAACCATTCATCTGGGAAGCACACTCGAAGAAATTGCGGAGGCCGAACGGCTCACGTCACTTGGCCATCACCCGGATCGGCCTTATGTATTGCTGGCGCAACAAAGCCTGTTTGATTCAACGCGCGCTCCGCAAGGGAAGCACACCGCCTGGGCTTACTGCCACGTACCCAACGGGTCGACGGTTGACCGAACGGAAGTAATTGAACAGCAAATCGAACGGTATGCGCCTGGTTTTCGGGACCGGATTCTGGCCCGGCATACGATAAACACCGCCCAGCTGGAAGCGTATAATCCAAACTACGTGGGGGGGGACATCAACGGTGGTATTATCGACATCCGGCAGTTGTACACGCGCCCGGTGGTAACCTTATCGCCTTACCGGACATCAGCGCCCGGCATTTACCTGTGCTCATCGTCTACGCCACCGGGTGGGGGAGTACACGGTATGTGCGGTTATCATGCGGCTCGGGTTGCCCTACGCGAAGGATTCGGTTTGCCCGTGTCGGTTCCACTAGCAACCGGGTAAAGTGTATTGTAACCATTCGGTTTAAGGCAGCCAGGCCGCGCGGTGGTCAATAGCAAATTGCTCGAATGTAATCGGTGGACGACCCAGCAGTTGTTCAGTTTCATTCGTGAGGTCAGCGGCTTTGCCCAGTCGCGCTACGGTGTAAAGGGCCGTTTTAACCAGTGTATGCGCTAACGACCTATTCTCCCGGTGCCACTTCTGCCAGATGAATTCTAGCATAGACGGATTTTTATAGATAATCTGACGATCCAGCACCCGGCTCAGTAACTGGGCAATCTCGTAATAAGTCAACGCGTCGGAACCGGTTAGTTCGTACCCTCTATTCCTGTATTCATTGCTTTGGCTTGTCAGTGTCCGGGCGGCAACGGCAGCTACATCACGTACGTCAATCAAACTGGTACGACCATTGCCAGCAGGTACAAAAATCTCGTTGCGCAGTCGGATTTCGGCGCGGTGGGTATGGCAAAGGTTTTGCATGAAAAAACTGGGCCGAAGAAAGGTAAATGATAATCCGGCCTCGACGATAAGCTTTTCAATCGCATGATGCGGAACGATCGGATTGTGTTCTACACCCTGTAATGATAAAAAAGTTACGTGTCGAACGGCTGCCTGCTTCATCGCAGCTATAAATGGCTTAAAATAAGCCTCTACATCCGACAATTCGGTCGGCCGGATCAGCAACACGCGGGTAATACCCGTGAGAGCCGAAGTGAACGTATTCGAATCGGTAAAATCCAGTTTGACAAAACGATCCGGCAGAATCTGCATTAGGGCTTCTGCGTTCGCCGGGTCGCGCACAGCAGCTATTAACTCGACAGATGATCCAGTGGTATCTTTTCTCAGCGCGAGTAGCGTTTCTCCGCCTACATTTCCCGTTGCGCCGGTAATCAGGATGCGTTCGTCTGCCACGTTCGTTGAGAAAAAAACTGGATAAATAAGGAAAAAAGCCACTTTTAGGCTTTAGTACGTACAGTACCACGCTCAATGAGCGCTCGATTAGCTTTATCAGGTACCCGGTGTCCAATGTTTCATGGTCGATGTAAATTAGCCGACGAATAATCAACTAAATCCTGTATATGAATGAAAGGTTTTAAATGGACTGTCTTATTGGTAAGCCTTCTGGGCTTGGACACTGCCTGGGCCGATGTTCGATTGCCCCGTGTGTTTGGTTCGCACATGGTGTTGCAACGTCGAAAACCAGTACCCGTGTGGGGGTGGGCCGATGCAGGAGAGAAAGTAACCGTTACTTTCAACAACCAGACAAAAACGGTCAAGGCAGGAAAGGAAGGAAAATGGAAGGTACTGCTTGATCCGATGGAAGCTGGTGGACCTTATCAACTGACGGTAAAAGGCAAAACGAATGCGGTCTCCTTCGATGATGTGCTGTTGGGCGAAGTATGGGTTTGTTCGGGCCAGTCGAACATGGAATGGCCATTGCAGGCCGCTACGAATGGTAAAGAAGAAGCAAAAGAGGCCAACTATCCAACTATTCGCCAGTTGTCGGTGAAGAAAGCTGTTAGCCTGACGCCGAAAGATGACATCGAGGGTGAGTGGGCGGTGTGTAGTCCCAAAACGGCACCAGGATTTACCGCCGTTGGTTATTTCTTCGCCCGGCAGTTGCAGAAGGAACTGAACGTACCGATCGGCCTGATCAATACGACGTGGGGAGGAACTCATTCCGAGACGTGGACTAGTCGGGAAGCGCTCAACCAGAACGACGAACTTCGTCTTGTCGCCAATAAGCTTCCTGCCACAGACGACGAAGTAATCCAGAGCGGTAAAGAACGAATTCGCTTGCTGCTGGAAAAGCAGCAGGGCGGATTGCCGACTGCTGCCGAAGAAAAAAAATGGGCAGATCCTACCCTGAATACCGACCAGTGGAAATCCATGAATCAACCCAGTGACTGGGAGTGGGGCGGTTTACCCACCCTCGACGGCGTGGTGTGGTTCCGGCGGGAGATAACCATACCGGAAGAGGCTACGCTTAAAAACGTAACGCTTCAGTTCGGCTCTGTTGATGATAAGGATTCTACGTTCGTCAATGGGCAGTTCGTCGGGGGAGCAAAATGGGGCCAGCCGCGTTCGTACATTATACCTGACGGGTTGCTAAAACCGGGTCGAAATGTTATTGCCGTTCGCGTTACCGATGAAAGCGGTGCGGGTGGCTTTGCCGGGAAACCTGAGCAAATGCAGCTTACCGGTGACAATCTAACTATTCCGCTGGCCGGGCCGTGGAAGTATCGGGTAGCGGCTGTGTTTCCGTCGTCGTTTAAACCTGGCCCGAACACTTACGCCACACAGTTGTTCAATGCCATGCTCAATCCGTTAATTCCGTACGCGATGGAGGGTGTTATCTGGTACCAGGGCGAATCAAACGCGGGTCGTTCCTATCAATACCGAAAAGCTTTTCCGCTCATGATTCAGGATTGGCGGCAGCGCTGGGGTAACGATTTTCCTTTTCTGTTCGTGCAACTGGCTAGCTACAATGCATCCAACGGTAACAGTCAGCGTGGCAGTGGTTGGGCCGAACTCCGGGAAGCACAAACGATGACGCTTCAATTACCGAATACGGGCATGGCCGTAACGTCGGACATTGGTGAGTCGAACGATATTCACCCGAAAAACAAACAGGACGTTGGCAAACGGTTGGCTGCCGAAGCGATGCGGGTAGCCTACAGCGGAGCTGCCAAAGGAGAAAATTCAGTAGGTGACGCTTCGCGCGGCCCCATGTTCGATGCTATGCGCGTGGACGGAAATCGGGCGGTACTGACGTTTCGGAATGTGGGCAGTGGCTTGCTGGTAAAGGATAAATACGGCTACTTAAGAGGCTTTGAGGTCGCGGGAGCGGACCAAAAATTCTACTACGCCAAAGCCGACCTTCAAGGAAATACGATTATTGTCCACGCCGATTCAGTAACGGCACCGGTTGCTGTCCGGTACGGCTGGGCTGATGACAACGGTGATGTGAATTTGTACAATAAAGAGTCGTTTCCAGCGGTGCCGTTCCGTACAGACACCTGGAAAGGAGTGACCGAAGCAACCAAATTTGGCGATCAATGATTGCGCAGGCGGTAACTAGGGTTCAGGAGGCTATGTTAGCCTCCTGAACGTTACTCGTGTTTCTGTTCCTGCTTCCGCATGGGCATACTGTCGATTGTATCGAACAGGTCCTTTGGCGAAACGGGCTTCATGTATGTTTGTTTGACCCCACCGTCTTTGCCGATGAGCCAGCCGATAAAATCTTCGGAAGGAACCAGCTTGTAGTCATGCATCAAAAACTGGCGGTCGGGTTCCTGTAGGAGGGAAGCAACAATGACGATCACATCGAGATCCCGCTCATCGAGGCCATCTCTTACTTCATTGAGGGCTTCCTGTTGTTCGATAAGGTAGTGCTGAACATCGTCGCGGCCATAGAGGAGCAACACGCGCCGGTGGTCTTTCTTTTCGCTTAAAATCGCCCTGAGCGACTTCTGCTGATTTGCTGTACTTTCCATACTTGGGATGAGTCCGATTAATAGAAGAATCAGAAGTATCAACCAACGGTAGCGCATAGTGTTTCAGGTAAGGCGGTTGCCAGACCGCATAAAGCGAAAAATACTACGGCCAGCCAGCCGCCTTACAACAAATCTTCCGACCGTTCCAGCATCAGTATCGACGACTGCGGCACAATGACGTACTGCTCGCCTTCGTACTGCAATTCGATGGCGTTTCGTTGCAGATAAAGCGCTACATCGCCTTCCTGCGCCTGAAGTGGCATGTACTTAACTTTCTCTTCAGTTTCTTTCCACGGCTCGTCGTCAGTGGGGGAAGGAATAGGGTAGCCCGGTCCCACCTTAATAACATAACCCGACTGAACTTGTTCGCGCTCCTGCACCGTCGGGGGCAGGTATAAGCCGCTGACTGTCCGATCCGTTGGATCTTTGGGCTTTATAAGCACCCGGTCGCCTACCACGATCAGGCGTTTCAGTTTATTGTCTGGGGTAATGTTAACCATGTCAGTTAGTAATCAATAAGTAATTGTAAAGGCCAACAGCAACTTTAAGGCAAAAGCGACGTGAACCGACAAATTGACAGTTATTTCGTTCATCGTTTGCCGCCCAGCGGTTGACTACAGCAAAAGCCAATTTTTTGAGTGATAGTTGAGCTATTTTGCATCTGCTTCAACAGCCGTTGGTACAATACTTGAATGAACAGCAATAGTTTAGCGAAGCAAAACAGATACACGTCACACATGAAACTAAATCAGGCCGTCGTTTGGCGCGTTATTTCAGCCCTGTTGGCGTTAGTCGTTTCGTTAAGCTTTTTCTGGTTATCGTTTTCGAGACCGGACTACGCTAACGCTTTACTCTTTGTAAGCTTTGTCATTCAAATCGTGATTTACATTGCTTACAAAAAACGGTTTCCCTGAGTCCGCGTAGCCTACAGTCAATCGCTTAAGCGGCTCTCAGTGGTAGGCTGCCCCGTTGATCACGGAACGGGGTCGTATCCCTGCCCGCCCCACGGATGGCAGCGACCAATCCGTTTCATGCCTAGCCAGCCGCCCCGTATGGGACCGTGTTTCTGAATGGCTTCAATGGTGTATTGCGAGCAGGTGGGGGTGTACCGGCAGGCATTAGGAAAATAAGGAGAGATCGCGGCCTGATAAATCCTGACCAGCCCAATCAGAATTGATTTCATCATGCGCCTATAACACGAAAACAACGGAAAACTTTCCCGCAATCCGTATCTTTGCCCGCCGTCGCTCGTTACTAATCGGCGTTGACTCTGATTCATTATGCTGCAATACGTGATTTGGGACGTTAATCCCGAAATTTTTCACATTGGTTCGTTTTCAGTGCGCTGGTACGGACTGTTGTTTGCACTGGGTTTTCTGATCGGGATGCAGATTATGACCTACATCTTCAAGAAAGAAAACAAACCCGTTGCTGATACCGACACCCTTCTGATTTACATGGTGGTGGCCACAATTTTGGGCGCTCGCATTGGTCACTTTCTGTTCTACGAACCCGAAGTTCTGTTTAAAAATCCACTCGAAGTGATTCTGCCGCCGTACCGGGGGCTGGCCAGCCACGGCGCTACTGTTGGTATCCTGACGAGCTTATGGCTGTATTCGCGCCGGAAAGAAAGCCGCCTGACGAACCAGTCGTTTCTTTGGGTGACCGACCGAATTGTCATTGTTGTAGCATTGGGTGGTGCCAGTATTCGCCTGGGTAACCTGATGAACTCGGAGATTGTCGGTCGACCAACGGACGTCCCCTGGGCGTTTGTGTTTATGAATAACAGCGAATACGCCAAGATTCCGCGTCACCCGGCACAGCTTTATGAGTCGCTATCCTGTCTAGTTATATTTTTTGTTTTGCTGTGGTTCTGGAATCACTATAAAGAGCGCACACCACGCGGCAGCATGTTAGGTATCTTCCTGATCTGGGTGTTTGGCCTTCGGTTCTTCTATGAATACCTGAAAGAAAACCAAGTGCCTTTCGAAGATAGCCTACCGCTAAACGTAGGTCAGTTACTGAGCATCCCGGCGGTGTTGATGGGCATTTATTTTCTGGTACGCAGCTACCGAACCCCGGTTGTATTGGCGGAGCCGGACGATACGCCAAAGAAAGTGCGGTCCTGACAAGGCCATCGTTCGTTTTACCAAAAAAGGGACCATTGAGGTCCCTTTTTTGGTGTCTGGCTTGTTCGGCCCGTTCACTGAAAAGAATAACGGGCGCAAGCCTGTTTTAAATTCATGTGAGAAACCGGGTGAGTTTGACCCAACGGCGAAGTGCTGGCTAGAGGGTCAGTTCTAGAGAAGGGTCCCAAAGCCGCTTTTCAAAATCGACTACCCGGTCGTCAACTACCGCTACGCCTTCATCTTCCAGCAGTTGCTGCATAATGGTTGGACCACCGAAAAAATGCTTACCCGACAGCACGCCGACGCTATTGACAACCCGGTGTGCCGGTACATTCGGATAGTTGTGGCTGCCGTTCATGGCCCAGCCAACCATGCGGGCACCGGCCCGTAAACTCAGATAACGAGCAATAGCGCCGTACGTCGTTACGCGTCCTTTCGGAACCAGCCGCACGACTTCGTACACTTCCTCAAAATAGTTGCGCTGTTCAGGCATATAGACAGAAACCTGTTGGCTAACGACTAGGCCGATCAGCCAACAGATCACATACACTATTCTTTTTCCTCAATGGCTTTCGTTAGCTGACCGTACCATTCCTCGCCGTAAGCTCGGACCAGGGCTTCACGGACAAACTTGTAAATAGGAACGTTTAGCTGTTCGCCGAAACCACAGGCTGGACTACAAATCGGCCAGCGGTCGTAGTTGAGCGCATGGAACGATTCGTATTTGGTAACGCGAATTGGATACAGGTGGCAGGATATGGGCTTCTTCCAATCAACTTTTCCGTCGTTGTAAGCTTCCTCAATACCGCATTTCAAAATACCCCGTTCGTTCCAGGTGGCGTATACGCACTCCCGACCACCCACGGTGTTCGTGACAAAACCGCCGTCGCCGTCGGATTCGTATCCCCCGCGCAGCTCTATTTCCCGTATGCCTTCCGGCGACAGATACGGTTTTACATCATTAAAAATCCGGTCCAGAATAGCCGGTTCGTCGCCTTCGAGTGGAGCGCCCATGTCGCCCTCAACGCAGCAGGCTCCTTTGCATTTATCTAAGTTGCAGACAAAAAACTTTTCGGCAACGTCGTCGCTGATGCACGTATTATCAATCAGAATCATAACTATGACGCGGCTCAAAACCGCTGTATTGAATCAGACGCGGCTTTTAGACCGCGCTCGTTAAATAGCTCAGGAAAAGGATTGAACGACCCTTACTGGTATCTGCTCCCGAACGATTGTTTTCTTACGTAAAGATACACACGATAAACGACAAAGCCGCCCCTAACCATAAGGGCGGCTCTGTTGATTTGATGACGTTCCGTTGGGCTACTTCACTATTTTGATCCGTTGGCCTTCCTTAACGGTGTTATCCGTTAGGTTATTCCACTCCTGAATCTGTTCGATGCTGACGCCGTACTGTTTCGAAATGCGGAACATTGTTTCACCTTTTGCAACGGTATGGTAGGTAGCGGTTCCCTGGGATGCCGTCGCTGCCGATTTGGTTGGTGCCGACGCGACCGGGCTACCCGCTGCTTTTTTGACGACCAACTGTTGACCAACTCTCAGTCCGTCGTTGGCTGTCAGGTCATTTAGGGTCAATAATTGATCAACCGTGAGACCATAGAGTTTTGAAATACTGTAATAGGTCTGACCGGGTTCTACCGTGTGCGTCGAAGCCGTCCGATTGGTGCTTGTAGCCGCTGGTGTCGCTGGACGATTCATGACCGATGCCGACGGCTTTACGGGTTCGGGGAGTGGCTTCTCGGCGGGCGGAGTCGAGCGGGTTTCGTTCTTCACCACGGCTGGTGAACCAGAGCGGGCGGGCGGAGTCGATGGAATGGTCAATGAGCCATCGGCCTGCTGTTCGCGCGGACCTTCGTAAGAACCCCGTTCGGGTTCCGGCGCTGGGGCTGTTCTGACCGGACGATTGCTGGCATACGTATCCGACGACTTTGTCGCCTTGGGCGCTGCAACGGGCGAATCTGTAGCGCGCTCCGCAACGGGTGCAGCCGGTTGTTCGCGCTCTGGAGTGGTTGCAACCGGAACCGTGCGTGGTGGTTCGGAGGAGTCGGGCGTACGAACGATTACTACACGTTGCGAGCCTTCGTTGTTCGTTGACCGATTGGGTTGAGTTGACGCGGGCTGACTGCTGGGGGCTGGGCTTTCGAACGATGGACTCGTCACTGTGCGCGTAGGTTCGGGCCGGGGGGCTGTGGCCGGTTCCGACGTTCCATCATTCGGCGTGACACCGCCACCAACCAGTTTTGGCTGGTACATTTTGCGCTCCGACGCGTTCCGGGGAACATTTCCCAGTCCATCTACCGACCGATTCGGGTTGGTTCTTTCTGCTGGCGCGCGGTCGGCTACCGTTGCCTCGGTTCGGGTAGGGGGGGTAGGTGTCTGATCGTAAACCGGTGGTGTTGGGGTATTGATAATCTCAACGGGTTTGTTGGCGGGCCGGCGCTCGCGAAGCCACATCACCCGACCTACCGTCAGCTTCTGAAGGCGGTCGAGCCGGTTATAACGCATCAGTTTCTTAAGCCGGATACCGTAGCGTTGCGAAATACTGCGTGAGGTTTCATCCTGACGAACGGTATGGAAAGGAACCAGTGCCTTTTTCATCTTCTTCGCCAAGTAATACACGTCGTTGACAATGATCGGGTCCTGTTCGTTCATATCATTGTAGCGCAGGAAGCTCGACAGGCTGATTTTAGCCTTGCGCGCCAATGACGCACTGTTGTCTCCGGCCTGGGCCTGAATACCGGGTAAACCGTTGATTTCGTACAGAATTGGATCGCTTTTGCTAGTCCGACCGGTTGTTACCCGACGCAACACCGGAAATCCAACGTCGTTCTGGACAAAATCAGGTCGTTTTTTGTCGCCGACGTTGACAATTTTCTGGCGGATGTCATTAATCTGGTTGTTGGCAACGGGGATTGCCATCACGTAGGCTTTGTCGGTTGGGACGCTTTCGCCCTGTACCCAACGGTTGTATTTTCGCAATTCAAATTCATCGACTCCCAGCTCTTCGGCAATGGATTTCAGTGTTTTGCCCCCGCCGTTACCGTATTCGATCAAGGCGAACTGATTGCCAGCCTGGTGAAATTTCAGGGCATTTTCAATCGCAAGTTTGTGGGCGAAGAAGCGTAGGATGTAGCGGTCCGTACGGCCATCGAGCGCCACTTCGCGGGCGTAGGACCAATCGGGAGGAATCAATTTGGAAATACCGCCGGTGCCGAGGTAATAAGAGTACAGCGAAGCGACCCAGTTGTTGAACTGTGTATTGCTTCGCTTCAAATATTTTGCGGCACCGTGGGTCGAAGCCGTAATGCTTTTCCGTTCATCAATCTCGTCGTCCACGCGCAATCCGTGGTCGGTTGCGGTTTCGCGCTTGAACTGCCAGTAGCCAACCGCCATCGATGTTGACACGGCGTCGGGTATAAGTGAGCTTTCCTGAACGGCCAGGTATTTGAAGTCCGTTGGTACGTCCTCGTCGATCAGAATTGCTTCGATCATCGGAAAATACAACGCTATCCGGTCCAGTTTGGCGGTCCAGTATTGTCGGTTAGAGAGCAGCGCGTTGACATCCTGCTGGATGATGCGTCGGGCATCGGGATCGAACCGGACCGAAATGTCAGCAAACGTTACCTGTTCGGGTACAACCGGTATCGATGTTGATGTTTGAGCCGTTGCAATCAGGCTAATTAGCGTGAATAGAAGGGTGAAGGAATACGTCAATGTTCTCATAAAGTCTGCGTACCGCTTCGGCGGTTTGTTTGGTCAATCGTAAGTCAGCGTTTGCGGATCAGCATAATCCCGTCGCGGACGGGCAACAGCACGTTTTCGACGCGCGGGTCGTCCTGAACCTTTTGGTTAAAAGCCAGGACAAGAGGGGTATCGCGATCAGACAGTTTTATGGGCTCAACAACCTTGCCACTCCACAAGACATTGTCCGCCAAAATAAAACCGCCCGGTCGAAGTTTGTCGATAATCAGATCAAAATACAGCGCATTGTTGCGCTTGTCGGCGTCAATAAAAACCAGATCGAAGGTTTCGTCGAGGGTTGGAATAATAGCCGAAGCCTGCCCCAGATAAAAGTCGATTTTAGCGCTCAACGGCGATTGCTGCCAGTAGGAACGGGCAAAATCCTCAAGCTCTTCGTTATGGTCGATGGTGATTAGTTTACCGTCGTCGGTCAGCCCTTCCGCAAGACACAGCGCTGAATAACCCGTGTATGTACCGATTTCGAGAATACGCCGGGGCCGGATCATCCAGGAAATCATCGACAGGAATCGCCCCTGCACATGCCCCGACAACATTCGGGGGGCCATGACATGGGCACGGGTGTTTCGGTTAAGCTGGCGCAGCAAATCGCTTTCGGGCGACGTGTGCGCTTCGGCATAGGCAGTAAGGTCAGAGGGTAGAAAATCCATTCGGCTGACATGGCTATGCCTTCACGGAAAGTGAGTGGCATGAACAATGGGCTGTTTAAGTAAAAGTAATTGTTTTTAGGAAACGAACGTCGAATTTGGTTTCGTAGTACCTAAAATTTAGCGATAGGAAAACACCGGCAGTTACATCGTTCGCTGTCAGGCTGAACCCGACAACGGGAGACGGTTTATTGACGATAGCGCCAAGTTAAATCCTGTTTTTAGAGTCGATCACAATCGTAACCGGACCGTCGTTGAGCAACGATACTTTCATGTCCGCTCCAAATTCGCCCGTCTGAATCGGCTTTCCGAGGTCTGTCGTCAACTGGCTAATCATGGCTTCATAAAGTGGTATGGCTACTTTAGGCCGGGCGGCTTCGATGAAACTAGGACGATTGCCTTTTTTGGTGCTGGCGTGAAGCGTAAACTGACTGATGAGTAGAATGTCTCCGCCAACGGTCGTCAGGTCGAGATTCATTTTATCATCGGCATCGTTGAAGATGCGCATCCCAACAATCTTCTTACTAAGCCACTCCACATCCTCACGAGAGTCGGTGTGAGTGATGCCAAGCAAAATCAGAAAACCGGTTCCGATCTGACCTTTAACGGTATTGTCAATGGTAACGGATGCCTGGGAAACGCGCTGAATAACGGCAAGCATAGGGAAAAAGAGGATTGCGTAAAAGGAATATGGATACTAAACTTCGGTGAGCAGCCACTGGGCAATCATGAAGTAAACGCCGATCCCAATCAGGTCATTTGCGGTCGTGATGAATGGTCCCGAAGCTACTGCCGGATTGATACCGATTCGGTTGAGAAGCAATGGCGTTATCGTACCCATGAAGGAAGCCAGCAATACAACGGCCAGCAAGGACGTGGCGACGACAAAAAACAGGCGGGGTTCACCAATGAGAAAGGTGTACGTTCCGGCGATCAAGCCAACTACCAACCCATTGATGATGGCTACCAGTAAGGTTCGCAGGAGCCGTTTGGCGATGGTTGTGCTCAGTCCCGATGTGTCGGCCAGGCTTTGTAAAATCAGCGATGAGGTTTGAATGCCAACGTTACCGCCCGTCGAGCCAATGATCGGAATAAAAGCCGCCAGGGCCGAAACCTTGCCCAGTTCGCTTTGAAAGCCGTTGATAACCGTGGCTGCCAGCAAACTACCGACGGCGCCCGCTACAAGCCAGGGCAACTGAATTTTTGAGCGCTGCCAGATGTTGTCGTCTTCCTCGACTTCCCCCGAAAGACCCGAAATAACCTGAATGTCTTCTTCGGCCTGTTCGGTAATTACGTCAACCACATCGTCAATCGTAATCCGGCCCAGTAAGCGCTGCTGGATGTTCACCACCGGAATGGCGTCTAAGTCGTATTTCCGCATCACTTCGGCCACTTCCGTAACGGGGCGGTAGGTCTCCACGAATACAACGTCATCATCGTAGATATCGTCGATTCTCGTGGTCTTGCGCGCGAGCACGATTTTTTTTAACGAAACCAGCCCCAGTAGTTTGCCAACATCGTCGACGACGTACACAGCATACACATTTTCAACGTCTTCTGCTTGCTGGCGAATTTCTTCAATGCAGGCATTGACTGTCAGGTTGACGTTTATTTTGATCAACTCTTTCTGCATTAGGCCGCCCGCTACGCTGTCGTCGTAGTGCAGCAGATCCAGAATAAAACGGGCTTGCTCCCGGTCTTCCAGCAGACCGATTACTTCTTCGCGTACCTGAATAGGCTGCTCGTTGAGTAGGTCAACGGCATCATCGGAGTCCATCTGGTTAATGAACGGAGCCAGCTCTTCGGAGGTAAACGTTTTGAGCAGGTTCGTACGATCCGTTGGGTCGAGATTCGCCAGAATCTCCGCGCCAACGGGTTTGTCGAGCAGGCTGAGCAGGTAATGGGCCGGTTCCGGTTCTAGTTCGTACAGGATTCCCGAAATATCGGCGGGAAACAGTTCTTCCATCTCAGTACGAAGCAGTGTGTCGTCGCCCGCTTCAATCGCTGATTGGATATGATCAAGATAATCTTTGGTAAGTTCGAAAGTCACGGCTCCGTCGATGAATCATGAATGATAACGTATGAATGGTGAATCTGACCACCTTGTTTTCGTCAATTCATCATTTATCACTCCGTCGTCATCATTAACTGGGTCAGCTGGATAAAATCGGCTACACTCAACTGCTCAGCACGCTTGTCCATAAACGAACTGGAAAGGGCCGCTTCGGTCGGGTTGAGTGGTTTGAGGGCATTGCGGAGAGTTTTTCGGCGCTGGCTGAACCCGTGTTTGACAACCTGAACGAATTTACGTTCGTCGCAGCCGAGATCCGTTTTGTCATTGCGTCGAAGCGAAATAACGCCCGAATGCACTTTGGGTGGCGGATTGAACACATCCGGTGCAACCGTAAATTCGTACTTAATGTCGTACCAGGCCTGAAGCAATACGCTCAGAATCCCGTAGTCTTTGTTGCCCGGTCCCGACGCCACCCGCTGAGCCACTTCGCGCTGGAACATACCCACCAGCTCCGGCACGCGGTTGCGCATGTCGAGTACTTTGAAGAGAATCTGCGTTGAGATATTGTACGGGAAATTGCCGATCACCGCAAACGGTTCTGTATTGTCCGGTTGCTTGGTAGGAAGCAGATCGGGACGGATATTCAGAAAATCGGATGCCAGAATATGCCCTTCCAGCTTCGGGAAATGCTGTTTCAGGTAATCGACGGATTCGCGGTCGATTTCAATAACGTACGTCTCAAATCGGGTGTCGGTCAAAAGATACTGCGTCAGTACACCCATGCCCGGCCCGATTTCGAGGGCTTTTGTGTAATTTCCGTGTCCAGACAGCAGTTCAGCAATGCGCTGGGCAATGCTGAGATCTTTCAAAAAATGCTGACCGAGTTCTTTTTTAGGCTTAACGTACACGATGCTGTAAAGTAATGCGGTTTATGCTTCACCGGAGCAAAGCAGTGCAAAGGTACGGGGCCGCGCTCGAAATCCGGCAACGCTTGTCTGAATGCCCGGCACTCAGAAATCAATATCCGTTAGCTCGAAGTTCTGTTTGAGGGGAATAATACCACCTTCTTCGGCACCGGGATGGTAAATAATCGTTTCGGGCTGAATTCCTTTCTGCACATTGCCGATGTCGCGCTTTCGGTTGCCGTTGGCGTCGATGATCAGCCGGACCCGGTAGCGCCCCGGTTTAAGCCGTGGAAAGCTGTAATTGGTTGCTCCATACGCCGTTCGAACAACCGTGTATTTTTCGTCCAGAAGCTCAACGATGAAATTTTTATCGGGTCGATTGACGCGGCCCGCAATCAGGCCGTAGCTATCTTCCTCCGCAATTCGGTAGCGGGCGTTGTAGCGGGCGAGTGTATCGCCCTGCACACTAATGAATGAGCCTTTCTGGAGCCTGAAAATAAGCGTATCCTTAAGGTTTGTTTTTCGTTTGATTTCCAGTTGACTGAAACTGTTACTCCATACCAGTTCTTCCGGCGTAAATTTGTACGGCTTGGTACTATCAGGGCCAATGACGATAAGTTCGGTGAAATACCGAAAAACCGGTTTAGAGAACTGAAGCTTAAAATCCAGGTTGTTGTCGATGGGGTCGCTGGCCTGGGGCGACACCTGAACCGTGAGGGGTCGGCGGTCTTTAGCGCGTGACTTGATCGGCGAAAAATACACCCGTTCCCTCAATTCCGTGATGTTGCCAACCGAATCTTGGGCCATGACCACCATATTGATCGTATCGTTGGCCGCCCGGTTGGCCGGACGAAACAACCGGATCATCTTGGGGCTTTCCAGAAACGACACAAGCGTATCGCCAGACGGCACGAAGGTCATTGATACCGCCGACGTGGATGTGGCCGACGTGGATGTGGCCGTCGTGGAAAAAGCCGCCGTGGAGACGGCCGACGTAGATTTGGGTGCTGCGGTCGTCGATGTGGCAGAAGTCGAAGCCGCCGTGGATGTGGCCGCCGTGGATGTGGCTGATGTTACTGGTACCATTTTCCCGAACAGTAGCTTGTAGCTGGCAATACCGCTGCTTAATTCCAGACCCAACGTTTCGTCGGTGCGTTCGCGTCGGCTGATGCGGGGCTTACCGTAGCCCCGAAAAGCGATCATGTTAACGTCGGTATAGTTGCGATTCAGATTCACTACACTATCGCGGAAAGCGACCCGCTCACCGGGGGTATTGTTGACCAGATTCAAATCTTTATCGTCGAAGCCGTACACCTTGTACTGACCGGCTTTCACGTTTTCGATGCGGTAGTTTCCGCTGCTGTCCGTTCGGGCGTAATAGGCGGGGCGCTTGCGGTTGATCGGTAGGGTGTCGGTTGGCGCAAACAGACCCACTACGAAGTTCAGAATGGGTAATCGGCTTTCGTCGTCTACAACGTTACCGCTCAGATACAGCGAGTCGATAGCCGGACCGGTGCTGAACACAATCTTCGCATCTTTCGCAATATTTCGTTCGGTGATATCCTTTATGCCGTCAGAAAAGTTAATGGTGTAGGTTGTGTTTGGCTGAAACGGTCGGTTGAAGTTCAGGCGTAACCCTTTGGGCAGCACTTTCACGACGAATGTGTTGCTGTCCTGCGGGGTGATCGTAATTTTCTGCTGGATATTTTCGGTGTTGACGTACTCGTCAAATTCCAGTTCGACCGACTTGCCGGTGTAGTTCAGTTGACGGGCGGCAGGCATACTGCTCACCAGCGTGGGCGCAAGGGTATCTTTCTTGCCACCGGGTGGCTGAGCAACCTGAGCACAATTTTGGAGAAGAATCGGAAGCGACAGTAAAAAAAGTATTACAAAATGGCGGAGCGTCATATCAAATGCAATCAGACTACAAAGGTAAACGTCCGTTCATCGTTAAACTGTACCGGCTGACATAAAATGGCTGTGTGCTTCGTTACCTTAAGTAGAATTTTAAGAAAAATTAAAGCTCTCCGCCAGAACGGAGGGTAGAGAACGGGGCTGTTTGGTACTTTTGCCCCGCACACATTCTCGTAATGACGAAAAAATTATTCATGATCCGCACACGAATAGGCTGGTATAACCTGCTGTTGGGCGTAGGGCTGGCCACCTTTTTGCAGAGCTGTAATCTGGCTCCAAAAGAAGAGGAAACGCCTACTGTCAAAGCCGATACCATTAACCAGATTAATTTTTTTCTGGAAACGTCGGCTAGTATGGGTGGCTATCTAAACGGTAGTACCGAGTTCAAAAATATCGTTTCCGAATTTGCGAACAAGCTCAGCCAGATCGAGCCGGTTCGTAAACCCCTCGCCCTTTATACCATCAGCACCGAAGCGCAGGCGTATCCCGGCGACGTTGATAAATTCGTGACGAGTCTGGCGACGGTTCCGCTGGCAAACGCCCGTAGTTCCGAATTGCACACGATTTTCCGGCAGGTAGGCGAAAAAGCGCGTAACAACAGCGTCGCCTTGCTGGTGTCGGATTGTATTCTATCGTTTCCCGACGAAGACATCAAGAAAAATCCGCAGATCAACGCCACGGACGCATCGAGCGTGCTGAAAAACGAAATCAACCGGCAGTTCGCTCAGTTGAGCAAAGATACGATCAACGCGACGGTCTACGCCTTTTCGTCGGCTTTCAACGGGACGTACTACGATTACCAGAACAAAAAGCAGAAGCTAAACGGCGAATCGCGACCGTTTTATATCTGGGTGATCGGCAAACAGCGCGTTCTGAACCTGTTCAATCAGAAACTACAGGCCACGCTGACTACAAAGCCCGATAAGCAGCTTGACTTTGGCGGAACCGGTACGATTACGGACTACGATCTGTTTTACACCCTAAACCGGAAAGGCGAAAACTGGAACGCCGATGAGCCGCGTATCACCAATCTTAAGGGTGTGCGAACGGACCGGTCAGCAGAATTTGCCATCGGCGTTAACCTGAGCGGCTTGCCTTCCTACGCCCAGACTGAAGCCTACCTGACCAAAAATCTAAACGTGTCGGCGGGTAATGCGGGGGTGAAACTACTCCGGATCGAACCCAAGGATGCTGTCAAAGACACGGAAAAGCTAAAAACGAACGAAGCGAAAATGCTGAGCGAAGCCACGCACGTGCTGACGTTTCGGGTAACGCAGCTGTTTGAGCCAAAAACGCCCGTTACGATCAAACTGCCCGTTCGGTACGATACGTGGTACTTGAATCAATCGACGATGGACGACCGTACCGCAGCCGGTCGGGAAGGGAAAACATTTGCGCTTGAACACCTGATGAATGGCGTCCGCGATGCGTACGAAACCCGTTCCGGCAATGATAAATCGTTTCTTCAACTGAATCTTACCCTCGAACAATAAACAAGCCCCATGTTCACTGCTTTGTACGAATTGCTGATCGGCAAAAACCCTGACCCAACGTATCGCAACACTGTTTTTACGCCTGTCGGCTTACTGACAGTGGTGATTATGCTGGCGTTAGCGGCCACCTTCTATCTGTTACTTGGCCGTTGGCAGGCCGTTTTTCACCGAACCAGTCATTGGATCATTACGCTGGTTGTCGCTCTGATTATCGCCTTTTCGCTGGCTGTCAGTTACGCGAAAGATGCAACCGGCGAGCCTGAAGCGGACAGCTATATGCTTGGTTTCGGTGGAGTTAACTTAATTCTGGCGGGGCTGTTGTTTTTCGGTTTTTCGCTACTCTTCCGGCGCGGTTCAAAGTTTGCCCGGTACACCCCGTTTTAAATCGTAGTTGACACTAGTTTTCAGGGTTTGGTTTTCAGGCTGGCGTAAACGGGAATGATCGCTTCGCGGCCTGAAAACAAAAAGCTGGAAGCTGAACATGTAAAAAGATGAAGCTTTTTGTTTTTGCTATCGGCGGGACAGGTGCGCGGGTATTACGTTCGCTAACGATGATGCTGGCAGCCGGGGCCAAAGTGCCCGATAATCTGACAATCATCCCGATTCTGCTGGATATGGATATGCAGAACGGCGATACGGCCCGTGCGCTCAACGGTGTCGAACTGTACCGGACCATCCGCAATGCGGCTTATCCGAACGGAGCCGCGCCGAACAGTCAGGCCTTCTTTGCCGCGCCAATCCAGTCGCTGGGCACGCTCCAGAGCGAAACCACGCAGGAACGCATCGGCGATTCGTTTCTACCCCAATTAACCGAGCACCAGGGTACGTTCGAGGAGTTTTTGAACGTCAGCACGATGGACGACATCGACCGGGAATTGCTGAAAGTGCTGTACGACAATTCGGCCCGGCCCACCAGCGCGGAGCTGAAGCTCGATCTGTCGGTTGGTTTCAAAGGCAATCCGAACATTGGTAGCGTCGTATTCAACGCCCTCGAAGATTCGGCCCTCTACAAATACTTCGTCGGCGCGTTCAACAACGAAACGGACCGGATTTTTATCATTAGTTCGATCTTCGGTGGTACCGGTTCGTCGGGCTTTCCGCAGTTGGTGAAGCTGTTGCAGGAGCCGAGCCAGAAAATGCCGATTCGCAATGCCCGCAAAGGAGCCGTTACGGTGATGCCGTATTTCGCGCTGGAAGAAAACGGGCAGAGCGCCATCGACCAGAACCGCTTCAACTCAAAAACGAAGGCGGCCCTGTCGTACTACCAGAATCAGATTCACCTCGACTCACTGTATTACATCGGTGACAAACCCGGTGCTAAGCTTTACGCGAACGTGGAAGGTGGCGTCAAACAAGCCAACAACGCGCATATCGTAGAACTGCTGGCCGCTGAAACGGTCCTGGATTTTGCGAACCGTGGAGCGGGTGAATTTGCTGGTGCCAAAACGTACTACGAATACGGCCTCCGGCGCGACGACCGTCAACTGGATTTCGTTCACTTCGCCGACTCGACCTACCGCAACGTGATGCAGCCGATGATCCGGTTTGCGTACGCCAGTAAGTTCTACACCGAGTACATACCTGCGAACCTGCGGGAGTCTTTTGCCAAAAGTCTGGGCTTGCAGCAGCAATTGGGCAGTGGGACCTACTTCGTGGCGCTGACCAAGTTTATGGGTGAATATTTCCGGAAATGGCTGTCTGAAATGGCTGATAACGACCGCAAATTCGACCCGTTCAATTTCCAGACGGATTTCAACGGAATGGTCCGTGCCAAACAAATTGAGCCTAAAACCTTCATGGGCTTCGGCGACAAAGGAATCAACGAAAGCTTCCTGCTGAACGAAGCAGGCGACGCCGAGCCAAAACTCCTGGCCCAGTACCCGCAGCCCGAAACGCGCCTGATGCACCTATTGATGGTCGTCGCCGATAAGTGTATGCAAAAACTCGGTGACCTCAACCGGCAGCTTGTTTAAACCTAATGTTTGGCCTACCGCTAGCTCGCTAAGGCTGTAGGCCGGATTTTGTAAACTGAAAAGTTTAGTATGCCCCATATCCTTCGCATTGACAACGACCCGAACGTGGTCGAACAAAATCACCTCGGCTGGACGGGCGGAACCGTTGGGCTGGTCGGTAATCGCATTGAACACATCCCCGATACCCTGCTGAATCAGGCAGGACTGGCCGCCAAAGCGGGTACCTCCATTCCGTCGCCGTTTGCCCGGTTGTATCTGTTTGATGCTGCTTTCCGGCTGGTGATGAATGACCTGCGTCCGGCTCAGCCGAACATGTACCATGTGCTGGTATCGCACTGCCTTGATCTGCTCGAACTGTTGTTCCAGGCCGGGGCCAGCCCTGACCTGACGTACCGGGTCTGGAATCGCGCGGATCGGCTTGGTGCGTTGAACCAAAAAGCACCGTTGCCCAACGCGCCGAATCGGCGGCATCCGCACCGGGTACTGGCGAAGGCGCTGGAACTGGACATGCGCCACGATCTGGCTAACCTGCAAACCTTCACGCTGATTTACTACAAAGGCGCGTTGCTGGGCGGCACATCACCGCTGACGTTGGTATTTACGTCGCCCAACTGGGAGCAGGAACGCCAGAACAAGTTTCTCGATCCACCCAAGAGCAGTACGGGCCGGGTGTTGTTTCAGCAAGAATACGTACCCCTCGAAAATCGTGACCGGGCGTTCGTGACGTACCTGAGCCGGTTGTTCGAGCAATACAAAAACCTGCTGCCGGAAAACAGTGGTCTGATGAAATTTCTGGACAAACTGTTCCGCGACAATCCGTATCCTCTACCCGTTGATGCCGGAAAAACGCTCAATGATTTTATTCCGATCAGCACCAACATCGAAGGGTTCAGTACGCTTCAGGTCGTGACGGGCTTACCGCTCTACAGCGTTCGGGCCGACGACGTGTTGCGGGAGGTGGAAAGCAACAGCGATTTTGTGATGCTGCCAACGGTTGGTTACTACAAAGAAGAAACCAACAAGAACGGCGTCAAAACAAACGTGCGGCCTCCCTTGGCACTGGCTTCGCGGATGGATGTGCGCGGACGATACGTCAAAAATACTGACTGGGATTCCCGTACCGTTATTCCGTCGTCGCTGCTGAACGATCTGAGCGCGGGCGGATTGCTGGCCGACCGTCGGTTGCCGGGCGTCGATAACGTGCAGTATCCATTCGTCTCGACCGACGATTTCCTGGAGGATTTTTTGATTCGGATGCCGTTCAAAATCAACAGCGAACGGTTCTTTACCGGAACGGCAAACCGCGCGGATTGCGATTTTCTGCTGCCGGTTCGAAAAGAATATTTCAATTTCTTTACCCTCGACGATCTGCGCAATTACCTGACGCTGGACATCAGCGACCAGCGCGTTACGGTTACGCTCAAAGTACCCGTGCGTGGGCAAAGCGTACGATTTGTAGACTTCCGGAAGACGTACGAACTGAACGAACCCGAAAAAGTCCTCGACCTACCGGTCGGCATGGGTTTCTTCCCGTTCTATCGACTGACGATTCCCGACCAGCAAACGCTGAATCGGTACACGGTTCTGCTGGCCGACGGTACAACGTCGCAGGCAACGCAGGCAAATTTCTACCGGTTCCAGGATGTTGTCAGCCAACATGCGCTGACGAGTGGCAAACCCCAGCCCCGCAGTCCGAAAGTAGGCGAACGACCCGCATCGTATTATTACAAGATCAACGAAGCGTTCGATCTGGTCGAAATTCAGCTGTCCAACAACGACATTCCGTACCGGGGCATGGTGTTGCCGGAGTTTATCACGGTTTCGAATCGGGGCTACGAAGAGTTTACATTTGCGATTGACTTTGGAACGTCGAATACGCACGTAGCTTACCTGGTTAAGGATCAGGGCGGTTCTAAACCTGATCCAGAAGCACTGACCGTTACCGAAGATGACCTGCAAATGGTGTTGCTCAACAAGCCGTATTCGGGACCGGGAATTAGCAAGGATTATGACCGGTACAGCGTCCGGAGCAGCTTTGGAGCGTTCGAGCAATTAGAGCCGCTGGTCCGGCGCGAGTTTGTGCCACCCCTCATTGGCCGAAATCCGAGATTGGGCACACCCTTTGCCTTTCCGTTGCGGACGACCATTTACGAGCGGGAGGGACTTACGCAGGGGGGCGACTACCTGTTTACGAAACTGAACCTCGGCTTCAACATCGACCTTGAACAGGTTACGGTGGGCGAGAACAACCGCTATGTATCGACACTGAAATGGTTATTCGAGAATAAGCCAAACGATACGCTGAACGATTTGCGGGTGCGGGCGTTTTTCGAGACGCTTCTGCTCTTGATTCGCCATAAGGTTGTGCAGAACAAAGGCGATGTGGCCCTGACGAAAATCGTCTGGCTGGCTCCGTCGAGCATGACCCGGCGTACGCGCAACCGACTGACCGCCGAGTGGAACAAAGCGATGCAGGAGGTATTTGGTACTACGGCTTATTTTCAGGATGAACCTATTCTGGAATCGCTGGCACCGTACTTCTATCTGCAACGGCAGGGCGTTCTGCCGACGGCCAATGCGGTCAACGTCGATATCGGAGGGGGCACGTCGGATTTGATGTTTTTTGCGCAGAGCCAGCGCCGGTATTTCAACACCTCGTTCCGGTTTGCAGCCAACGATATCTGGGGTGGAGGGCTCGATGAAACGGGGGCACCGTCGGGGCGGATGGATAACGGCTTCGTATCCAACTTCCTGACGTACCGGAGCAACAACCCATCAAGTCAGAAAACAGGAGCCGATCAGACGCTGGACGCTTTCCTGGACCCTAAACGTCGGATGTCGCCCGAAGACGTGGTGAGCTTGCTGTTCAAATACGACGATCATTTCCAGTTTACAAAAGCGATTCAGAACCAGCAGCCCGCGTTGTTGATTGTGCTGTACCTGCATTACGCGTCGATCATATACCACTTGGTGCAGCTGATCGAATCGCAGGAAAAGCAGGAAGCCGGTGTACCGCTCGATCTGCCGCGCTTCCTGACGTTCACCGGTCGGGGTAGCCAGTACCTGAACCTGCTCGGTACGCGGGGCGATCTGATCGATTACACTAAACGGTTGTTTGCCGCTTACACGACCAAGCCGGTGCCCGCCAATTTCCAGATTCTGCTGACCGACAATCCGAAAGAGACGACGGCAAACGGCGCGGTTCTGTACCAGACGGCTACTGACCGCGATCAGTATCGGGGCAACCAGACAACGGCCTATTGGGGTAACGAGCCAACGCACCCAATTTCGTTCGCTTACAACGAAACGACCGTGGACGTGGTGGGTGGCGAAAACGATTTCCACGACTCCGTACTTCGAAATGTGCGCGATTTCCTGGAAAAGACGTTAAAAAATAGCTCGGTGTCGGCTTTCCTCGGTGACTTTGGTATTCGCCGGACACAGGACTACTACGACTTCCTGGTTGGCTCGGACGTAACCCGGAGTAGCGTACTGCACGATAGCTACATGCTGGCTAAACTGCCCATCGAACGCGATGCCGATGCGCGGCTGTCGGAAACGTTCTTTTTCCTGCCGCTAAAGAACGCGCTCTACGAACTGTCGAAATACATTGCCAAAAATCAGTCGTAACCGAATGATGACGCAACGATTCAAAAAAGGCTGGCTGTTGGTTCTCGGACTGACAGCCAGCGTAGTCGCGCAGGCTCAAGACACAGTAGTCGCGCAAACTCAAGATGCAGGCGCAGCGTCGAAACCAAGCGTCTACACCTATCTGGCTTTAATTCTTGCGCTTGTCGCTACCATTGGTCTGGTCCTGCTCTGGTGGCAAAGTCGGTTGGCGTGGAGTAAAATTAATGCGGAGCGACGATCCCCAAGTGGTAGCACCGATAGTATGCGCGAAGTAAGTGGACGCGTTACTTCGCTAGAACAGGATAATAGGGCATTGGTTACGAAGTTGAAAGCTCTGGAAGTCCAATTAGCGCAGCTTCGCGAACAGCAAACGGCTCGGGTCGATCATCGGCCAGCCCCCGCACAGCCCGCTGTCGCATCGACACCACCGCCTTCCCCGCGACCCGCGCCCGCTCAACCGGTAGTTGCTACCAGCGAACCTGTTCAACGCCCTGCTGCACCAATGCCGTCACAATCGCAGCGGTCTGCCCCGGTCAAGACGCTTCCGTCAAAACTGTACGCCCGCACGGCCGATGTACCCGGTGGTTTTAGCGTAAGCAGCTTGGTCGAAACGCCCAACCGGCCAATGGTCTTTGTGATTACGCCAACGGGACCAGCACAGGCTACCTTCCGCGTGACCGACGATCCGGAAGCCCAGCGGCTAGCGCTTAGTGATCCCTATTCGTACCTGAGCGACGCCTGCAATTACCAGTCCCGACCCGAAGCAAACAGCCGTATTCACATGATTTCCGACGGAAAATTGCAATTGCAAGGTGAAAAATGGCATATTATTGAAAAAGCGGAAATTAGTTTCTATGCCTAATGTGTTAGGTGTGTAGTGGGGTAGTCCTAATGAGTGGTGTCAGATTTGAGAATCTGACACCACTCATTAGGACTACCTTGTTTGCCAATTCTACTTACCCAATCCAGCATTTAGGCTGTCACGATGACGCTTACCGAATTAAAAGAGCGAATAAAAGAAGAGGTCGTCCTGCACGAAGGCGACTTGAAAGAATGGCAGTGGCGCAGAAATGGTCTGCTAACCGAAGCCGAGCAGGATGGTATTGCGTCCGCTGAATTTATGCGGCTGGTCAATGACGTGAGCTACCAGGTCGGCGGGTTGTTCCCCCGCATCAACTCGTTGAAATCGACGGCTGAAACGTACGCGCGGACCGATAAAAAAAAACTATTACCCCTGCACCTTGAAGAGATCATTACCGAAGCAGAGCGATTGACCTTATCGCGGTCGTTCGTAACGGATCGCTGGCTTCCGGCTATTCTGGCTACCATTCCTGATCCGCCTAAATCAGAGCCAGTAACGGCACCCCCTCCACAACCCGTTCCTTCGGCTCCGTCGATACCTCAGGCCACTCCAACGAGTATAAGCCGGGAGGAGGTACGGAAGCGGATTGCGGCCAAACTCGACTTATACAAATCACAACAAACGATTCAATCCTGGGTGTTGCGGGATTTGCTCAGCAGCATCGACGCCGACGAATCGGTCGTAACCGAAGAAGTCTTCTCGTATCTGGTCAGTAATTTCTTTAAAGCCGCTCGCGAACCGCAGGGTAATTCACTGCGCGAACGACTGGTATCTGCCGATTGGGAAAATGTGCTGTACAAGTCCGAGTCGAAGCCTGCGCCCGTTGTAAAGACGGAGCCTTATCGTCCAGAACCGACGCGCGTTCCCGAACCACAGCCCGTTGTCCGTTCGTTTACCGCCCAGCCCGCCCGTGTACACAAAGGCGAGGCTGTAACCTTATCCTGGGAGGTAGACAATTTGTTGGCCGTTACAATTGACGATCTGGGTACGGGCCTTTCTCCGCAAAACAGGGGTTGGGTCAAGCCGACAAAAACCACCGACTATACCCTTTTCGACGCCAATAATAATCCGTTGAGTACGGTTCGGGTAGAGGTTATTCCCCGCGACCGAAGTGGCGTATATGGCGTGTTGTTCGCGCTGGCGTTGCTGGCCTTGATTTACTGGTTTATCAAAAATACGAGTTCACAGCAGCCCGAACCACCCCGCAAGTCGCGAACGGAAAAAGCGACTAAGCATGCAACGAGTCGTTCCTCTCGTCTGCCTAAAAAAAAGCGTAAGGCGGTAGAAGAAGTAGCTGAGAAACCGGTCAAAAACCCGGTAGAAACCGTTGCCAGCGATGAACCTGCTCCAAAGGTCAGTGTGCAGAAGGAGGAGGCTCCCGTTCGGACTGCCTCCGCACCGGCTAGCAGCGAGCCTTCTCCAAGCCGGTCGTCATCGCAAACCGCGAAACCACAATACTCCGAACCTGCCGATAAGCCTTACGACAAAGTAGATAATCGCATTGATGAGCAGGGCTGGCGCATGGCCCGAAAAGGTAAACGCTGGGGCTATGTCAACGAATACGACGAATGGGTGATCCATCCCCAGTTTGAAGCGACGACACCTTTCCGTGGAAATACCGCTTCTGTTTTTCTCAACGGGCAGCTCATGACCATTGATCGATCAGGAGCGCAGGTTCGGAACTAGCCTTCTATTCGGTGCCGGTCTGCACGGCCAAATGTTGAAACTTAACGGTTGGCGAGGCCGCAATGAAGCCGATACCATTTCCTTTGAACGGTCGAAAAACGTGCGGACTGTCTTCTACTTCCTGCCCATTGATGTAAAAGTGAAGTTGATTCAGTTCCTTCTTGATGGTCAGCGTGTTGCGCTCGCGGTTAACGGGGACTTTTGGCGAAACAGGATTGCCGGGCATGTAATTGGCAAACGTGCTACCGTTGGTAATCGATTTGATCGATACGCGGTTAGCGCCCATAAGCCGAAATTGACAAAACGTAGTAACATCTTTCACCCCGACCAGTAGACCACCATCGGGCTGGACACCCGGCGGCACAATCATATCAACGGTTATGGTAAAGGTCTTTGCTTTGTTAAGATCCACTGCTTGCGGCAGACGGATATAACTATGAGCAGGATTAGCCGTTGCGGGAGACGTTTTACGGATGTAATAATTGCCGAGGCTCATTTCCAGTTCATAGCCATTTTTTCGCCCAACCAGCCAATGATTCTGATTGTCGGTAAATGATTCAGTGAAGGAGACCGGGCCTGTACTAACGGGTTTGGGCGCTTCGGTCTTCGGTACGGACTCTGTAGCGATGGATGCTGTCGTATTATCTGCAACCGGGGCCGGGGTCGTATTAGTTGTGGCTGGCTGGGTTACGGAGCTGGTATACGAAGGTAGCGGCTCCGGACCGGACGCGCCGAGCGTAACGCTCAGCTTCTGAAAAGCCGTCCAGTAAGCGGAGGAAATCATACCGATCCCATTACCCGGTAGCATCCTGAACCGGTAAGGACTGGTACGAATTTCCTGGTCATTAATATAAAAGTGGAGCGAATACCCTTTCCGCCGAATGGTGAGCCGGTTGCGATTGGATTCCACGGGAATACCGGGTTTAAAGAAATCGCCGGACATGTAATCGCTGGTTGTCTGGCCGTTTACCATTCGAACGATTGAAACTTCTCCCTGACCGTTCAGCGTAAAGGCGTTATAATTCAGAGAGTCGCGAACGCCGAACAGAATGCCACCACTGGGTACGCGTCCCGAATCGGCCAATACGTCAATTTTGATGGTAAACTGGTCCGCTACGTTCAGGTTGATGTCTGTTGGCAACGGCACATAACTAAACGCTGCCTGCCTCGTACTACTGTTCCGTTTGAGAATACTGTAGCGGCCCATCCCAATCTGGTAGTGGTAATCACCCTGGATTCCGGCTTTCCAGCCGTTGCGGTTGGTTGCGAAGTCACCGGTAAAGGCAGGGCGGAAGCCGGAGGTTGTCGCTGGAGCGGAATTTGTCCGGTTCGCTCTGGAAGTAGCGCTACGCAGTGGTGCCGACGAAGCGGATTGACCGGTAGTTGGCTGCGTTGGCGACGTGGGATGGATCGTGACTTTCTGCCACTCGCTCGATGCCGAATAAATAAATGGTTTGGACTCTCGGGTTGTCGTCGATTGCCCAACGCTGTATTTCGTTAGCGAAACAAATGCGATAACGAAGAAAATCAGGCGCATGGTCATTTTTGCTTAGAATGAATACCGGATGCCCGCCGTTGGCTGGCCAGCCTGAAGGCCCGGATAAGCCGAGAAAGACCGAATCCGACGGGCTTCTTTCTTTAACTGGCTGTTTCGCAGTCCCCTCAATAGTGTCAGCACCACATCGGTTGCCGCTACGGCAATAGCTACCCTCGTTGCCACGTAATACCGGTGATGGTGATCGTTGGCAAGGGCATAGTACGGTTCGCCAGCCTGGGCATTTTTCTGCTGTTCGTAGATAGCAAAATTATCCCTCGACTTTTGGCGCTCGATGATACCGTAGGCCGCTAAGCCGTAACATCCTATTGTTATTAACGGACGCAGACCGAGTTTTGGCTTAGGCCACTGCACAAAAATATTGCCGACACCCGGTGCCACCGCCGATAGCAGAGCCCAGGCCGGTCCGGCGTAGCGATCCTGGCGGGGTCTGTGACCGGGTCGTTCCTGACCGGGTCTATCCTGACTGGGTTGCTCCGTGTTGGATTGGGATGGCTGCTCACTGGATGGTGCTGCGCCAGTGGGTGTCGTTGGGGCGGGTGCGGTAACGGCATCCGGGCGGGGTGCGGGGGCGTTCGCCAGCGGAGAGGACTCCCGTATCGGGCTCGTTTTGATCCGGACAACGGCCTGAATTTCTTCATTGAGCGCATAGCCATTCGCTAAGGCGTTCCAAACAATGCGCCGGTCGGAGCCCGCTGTAATTCGAGTGCCTATATCACCCCGTACAAACTGGGGGAGAACGGTTAGAAGGCCGCGCTGACGACTGCGTACATCAAAATAAACAGAGTCGCCGGGGCGGGCGTTAACCAGATCATAGCGAATTTCCAGTTGCGTTGAGTCCAGTACGCGCAGGCGAATGTTGCGCACGCGTTCCTGAGCCCAGGCCGGAGAGTTTATGAGCAAGTACAAACTAACAAGAAAGAGCAATCGCATGATCATTGGTTACGGACGGTTATTCGGTAGGTCGTGGTGAAGATATCGTCACAGGTATTGGCTATTGTCATGGTTACTATGTAGGTCCCGGCTTTTTCGTAATTGTACGCCACGCGTGTTCCGACGCGGTTCACGCCTTTGTTGTCGCCAAAATCCCAGCCTATCAGGCCAATGTCGCCCTGAGGGTTTTCCGCAAACAAAGTTACGTCCAGTCGGTCGGCGGTGAAGCCAATCGTGGCGGAGGGTTTGGCGCAGGTAGGAAAGGTTTTTCGTTTTAAATCAAAAGGTTCGCAACTTAGTAGCGTAAGCGAAAGAAAACCGATAATAAACCACGTTCGCATAGTTGTAGGATCATTCAGGGCAAATTTCGCAATATTATGTCAACGAATTAACGGCTTTCGAATAAAAATGATCCCTGCCATCCGAGCGGGATGCTTTGTGGGAAATTGATATTTTTTTTACATTTAATCAGTGAGTCAATAAAGGTATACGTTATCACTGACAGTCAAGTTACTTCTATAATTACCTACTCACTGACGGTTAACTATGCAATGGTCTGCCAAAACAAAAGATGAATTAGTCGCCGAGATTCAACGGCTTCATCATGAACGCGATGGGGTAGCGCTGGCGGATGGAACGCCCTATACGGATGTTCGTCAGACGCTCGATCAGCTTAATTTAATCGGCGTTACCGTCGATCAGGAAGGAACCTTACTGTATGTCAATCCCTACACGTATCGCGTAACAGCCTGGCAACCGGATGAGGTTGTTGGGAAAAACTTCTTTGACGTTTTTATTCCGGCGGCTGACCGGGCTCGGCTCGAACTGGAATTTCAAGAAGCGCTTACTAAACGCGTCAATCCTGAACAGAAAGAAGTTAGTCTGCTGGCCCGTAGCGGAGCGGTCCGAAACGTACGGCTCAACTCGTTTATCATCAATCCCGCCGATGATCTTAAGGCAACGTCGTTTACGCTGATCGGCGAAGACGTTACCAATAAACGGCGCGTAGCGTCGGCCTTATCGAATACCAACGCGCAGTTGCAGGATCTGGTCGATAATACGTCGGATCTGATTCAGCTTCTGACACTGGACGGTAAGTTTATTTTTGTCAATAAAGCCTGGCGTGAGATGCTCGGCTACAGTTCGGACGAAATCGCAGCGCTTAACCTGCGCGACGTGCTGCATCCTGACTATACCGATAGTACGCTGGCGATGCTCAGTCGTATTCAGAACGGCGATAAGTTGCCTTATTTTGAAACGGTTTTTCGCAGTCGATCCGGCAAAACGCTTTTTCTGTCGGGTAGTGTCAACTGCCGGTTCGATAACGGTCGTCCGACGGCGTTCCGTTGCATCCTGCACGATATAACCGGTAAGATTCGGGCGGAAAAATCGCAGAAGCTGTACTATAGCATCGCCAACTGGACGATCAATACGCCCAATCTAAACGAGCTGTATCACAAGATTCATGAGGAATTGGGCAACATCATCGATGCGCGCAACTTTTTCATTGCCCTCTACGATTCCAGTAAAACCTACCTGTCGTTTCCGTACTACGTCGATGAGTATTTCGGGGGCAACATGCGGTTTACCAAACGGAAGCTGGGCAACGGCCTTACCGAATACACGATTCGGGCAAACAAGCCCTTGTTTCTGTACGAAAAAGACATTCGGCAGCTGGCCGAACAGCATCAGATCGACTTGTACGGGCAGCTCCAACCGCAGGTGATGCTAACGGCCCCCCTGCGGATTGGTGACGAAATCACGGGGATTATTGGCGTTAAATCGTACGATGACGCCCAAATATACGGTCCCCGCGATCTGGAATTACTGGAGTTTATTTCGGGGCAGGTCGCGCTGGCGATTGCCCGCAAGCAGTCGGAGGCTGTACTGGACAAGCAGAACGCCCGACTCAATGCCATTTTTGACAGCAGCACGTATCTGATCTGGTCGGTCAATAAAGCGCTGAAGCTGACGTCGTTCAACAAAAACTACACGCGCCTGATCGAGTACCAACTGGACGAGTCACCGATGATTCAGTCGAGTGCGCCCAAGCTGGGCTGGCGGATGATCGGGGAAGAAAACCGGAAAATGCTGGAAGAAAAGTACCGGCAGGCGTTCCGGGGCTTTCCGCAAAACTTCGAGCTGTATTTCGAAACCGTTCGGGGAGAAACCTACCTGGAATTTCACCTGAATCCGATCCTGCTGGCCGGGGGCGTCATTGATGAAGTATCGGGTATCGCCCGGGATATCACCAACCGCAAACGAGCCGAAATTGCGACCCGGCAAAGCGAAGAAAAATTCCGGGGAATTTTCGAAAACCTACAGGATATTTACGTTCGGGTGGATCGCAAAGGGCGGATTACCATGATTAGCCCATCGGTCTTCAAACGCATGGGATACACGCCCGAAGAAGTGCTGGGACAGGATGCCACGCAGTATTTCGTTGACAAGAGTGTGATTCACCGGGCCATGATTAAGTTGGGTCGTAATCACAGCCTGCGCAACTTTGAAGTAAGTATGCGTCGAAAAGACGGTACCGAGCGGCAGTTTATGTTCAATATGCTGCTTTTGAAGGACGAGCAGGGCGATTACTCGGTGGTGGCCGTGCTGGCCCGTGACATTACAGAACTCAAACGGCAGTCGGCTGAGCTGGTCAAAGCCAAAGAAGAAGCCGAACGTTCGTTAAAAGTAAAAGAACGGTTCCTCGCCAACATGAGCCACGAAATCCGGACGCCGATGAACGGGGTTATTGGCATGATCGACCTGCTGAACGACACCCGGCTTGACGATGAGCAGCGTAGCTACGTGAAAACCATCAAGCGGTCGTCAGAAACGTTGCTCAATATCCTGAACGACATTCTGGATCTCTCCAAGATTGAGGCTGGTAAAATGGCGCTGCACGAGTCACCGGTCGCCTTCCGGGAAATTTTCGATAAACTCATCGCGCTTTTTGGGCAGCAGGCCAGTTCTAAAAACAACGAACTGACGTACCACATCAGTCCTGACTTGCCAGTTTATGTCATTGCTGACCAGACCCGGCTGTTACAAATCCTGTCGAACCTAACCTCCAATGCGATCAAGTTCACGGAGAACGGCACCGTGCGCGTGGAAGCCTCGCTGATCAGCAAGCGCGGTAAATTCAACCGAATTCGGATCAATGTAAACGATTCGGGTATCGGGATCTCACCGGAGAATATTAACCTGCTGTTCAACTCATTCAGTCAGGTCGATACGTCGTCACGGAAGTCATTCGGAGGAACCGGTCTTGGCTTGGCTATCTCCAAAGAGTTGGCCAGTCTGATGAAAGGGGATGTTGGCGTAGAATCGGAGGTGGGCAAGGGCAGTACATTCTGGTTTACGATTGAACTGAAAGAAACGGCCATCAGCCCAACCCCACAAAATACCGAAGTCGCCGAAGTTGCGTTAGCGAATTTCTTCAGCGATTACCACCCCAACGTGCTACTCGTTGATGATAACGCCGTCAATCGGAAAGTCGCCAGCGAAATTCTGCGCAAAGCGGGTTGTGTCGTCGTTACGGCTGATAGTGGTCCGGCTGCCATCCGGGAAGTCGAAACGCGAATCGATAAAGTTCAGGGTGACGCCTTCGACGTTATTTTCATGGACATTCAGATGCCGGATATGGACGGGGTTGAAACGACGCGTAACCTGCGCGAGCAGTTTGGCAAGCAGCTTCCGAAAGTAGTGGCCATGACGGCTTATTCCATGCGGGAAGACCGGGAGCGATTTATCAGTCAGGGGCTTGACGATTATATTGCTAAGCCTATCCGTGCGCAGAGCCTGATAGCGAAGGTGAAAGAAATTACGGATGCCAACCGGGCCAGGCAGCAGGCGATTCCTGTCCAATCACCAAAGGTAAGCGCGGTTGTCGTGGAACCTGCGCTGCCCATCATCGACGAAGACATTGTCAGTCAACTTCGCGACATCGGTGGACAGGAATTGGTTGATAGCATCATGGAGGAATTTGTGACGGAAGCTACCGAACTGGTCAACGGCGCGGTTGAAGCTTACAAACTCGGCGATATTCCCACCGTCAAAAGTCACCTGCATACGCTTAAAGGCAGTGCCGGAACGATTGGTGTATCCCGTGTCGCGGATATTTCCCGTACAGCCGAGGGTAAGCTCAAGGTGAACGATACGAGCGGACTGGCCGAGGCTTTGCAGGCATTAGAAGCTGCGTTCTCCGAGTTTTTGGCAGAGTGGACAAAATAAAAAAACGCGGGGGCTGTTTGAGCAGCCCCCGCGTAAGTTATAAACGGGCCGTTGTTTATCGATCCGTTGATTAGTCTCTTACAGGAAACCGCTTGAGCTGCCGTTCCAGATCCTGAATAGCTCCTTGAAGTTCCCGCTTGTCGGGAGTGACCGGCAGATAAAAAGGGATTCTGTCGCGCTTCCAGTTGGGCAAAGCGTCTGAACTAAGCTTAATCCGGAACCGGTAGTCACCTTTCCCAATTGAAACATGACTAAATCCCAGCGCCGGGTCAACAAAACTTAGCTTGGAACATAATTCCTGACCATCCTCCATGGAGCGCATCCACTTCAGGAGTAATTCCATTTCCCAGGTTGATAAGATAGATGCCGTGCGGACGTAATTGTGCGCTTGGTAAGACGTTTTTAGACTGACAATAAGCCAGTTGCGGTCCATAAAGTAAGGCGAGTCACTGCATTCATAATCAAGAATGTTCAGCTCAAAAGAGCCTTCAGGTCCGGTCAGTTTCATAGAGTAGGTTAGCAAGAAGGTTTAACACACAAGAAGCTACATTAACAACGTAGTGTGGCAGGCAGTGGCAGTCACTAACAGACGGTACGGAGCCGTCAGCGCAGAGTAAAGAACAGTAACTCTATAGTAGTTAGTGGATAGGAGAAATAAACTTACGAATAAAATTGGATTGATGTACTACTCAAGTGTATTTTTTTTATAAAAATTGGTTTGTATCAGTGCAGGAAAAAGCTTACCTACTTATAAACCAATGAAATTATGATTTCGGACCCTTAACGCCCTTTTTTGCGTTTGCGGATAAAATGCTAATTTCACCTCGCTAAAACATAACACGATTCCCCAAGCCCTATGTCAGCTTCCAAACGCGTCCTGATTGCCGAAGATAGCTCTGTTATCCAGAATCTGGCTCGTAAAATTCTTGAGTTCCAGAATTACGATATTACGGCTGTAAAAAACGGCGAACAGGTATTGCAGATTCTTGAGAAAGAAGATTTTAGTATCCTGCTGTTAGATATCAACATGCCTATCATGGATGGTATGGAGTGCGTTCGGCGCGTTCGGGCCTTACCCGAAAAAGAGAAAGCCGCCGTTCCAATCGTTGCCATCACGGGTAACGCTAAAAATTACACCGAAGAAGAATTCAAAACGGCGGGCTTTAACGACGTTCTGGTTAAGCCACTCAATTTTGATCGGTTGGTCGAAGTTGTGAACCAATTGACAGATAAATAATTAGTGAATGTGCGGATTGGTGATTAATGAAGCTGGTGTTTCAGTGATCGACTGTTTGCTAGTTTGCAGAATCGCCAGCCCGGTCATCTAACGTGCCTTGGGCACTCATTCACTACGTATGATTATAACACTGCTGGGAACAGGAACATCGTCGGGAGTGCCGTTGATTGGATGCGAGTGCGATGTGTGCCGATCCGTAGATTTTCGCGATAAACGGCTCCGCTCGTCTATTCATATTGCGGTAGACGGGCGGAGTTTCGTTGTCGATACAGGGCCGGATTTCCGTCAGCAGATGCTGCGTCTTGATCTCAAACAACTCGACGCTGTTTTGTTTACGCACGAACACAAAGACCATACCGCAGGTCTGGACGAGGTTCGTGCTTTTAATTTCCGGTCGGGCCGGGACATGCCCATCTACGCCCGTTCGACGGTTCTCAATCAGCTGGAACGGGAGTTTTCGTACATATTTTCCGAACACAAGTACCCCGGCATTCCACAGATTCGTGTTCACGAAATTCAAAATGAACCGTTCGACGTAGAAGGAGTGACGGTCATACCCATCGAAGTACTGCATCATAAATTACCCGTTTTCGGGTTTCGCATCGGCGACTTTACGTATCTGACCGACCTCAACTACATTGAGGAAGGGGAGCTACGTAAAGTGTATGGTACCAAAGTTTTGGTGCTTGATGCACTCCAGCGGCAACCACACATTTCGCATTTTACGCTTGACCAGGCTGTTGACCTGGCAAATCGTATCGGCGCCGATCAGACCTATTTTACGCACATCAGCCATCGACTTGGCTTACATCGGGAGGTCGAGAACGAGTTACCGACGCATATCCGGCTCGGTTACGACGGCTTGCGGATCAGGGTATAGTGCTGAGTAATGAGTGTCCTTCTGACAAGATTCGCTCCAAACCAATTTCTTACGCACGACGTTACTGAGTTGAAACCAGTAGCCATCCGATGCCAACCTTAATTAAACCCTCGCGACTATTTTCGAACGAGCTGTTGCAACGCTGTCGGCAGCAGGGCGACCCAGCCGCCGATGCGGTAATAGCAACCGTTGTCGAGGAGAATGGCCGTGACGCACTTCGTCAGCTAATGACATGGCTGGCCGATAACCATAACTTTGCGACGGATGGGCAGCCGGAAGCGGTACGCACTTTTTTTGCTACGTACAATCGATTGCCAGCCTGGGCGGATGCCAAACAGATGGCCGAAGGCATGCGGTTCTTTAAAAAAAACGCGGGTCAGATCGGGCTGATTCTGGGTTGTTTCTCATTGCCCTACTGCTACTTAGGGGCCGATGGCGCTCAAGTTCTATGGTTAACGGAACGGATTAAAAACGATACGGTTCGGCGGTTGCAGGAAACCGGTGAGTGGGTGTTTGGTATCAACGACCCTAAGGAATGGGTAAGTGAAAAAGCCGTAAATCGAACGCTTAAAGTACGACTGATTCATGCCGGAGCGCGCTGGTTTTCAACGCACTCAGGACGGTGGAATATGAACTGGGGAACTCCGGTAAACCAGGAGGATATGGCCGGTACCAACCTGGCTTTTTCGTACATTGTGCTGCTGGGCCTGCGTAAAGTGGGCGTACTGTCCACGGAACAGGAGGAAGAAAGCTACCTGCATCACATCAATGTTGTTGGATACCTGAATGGGGTCAGCGAAGAGTTGTTGCCGCAAAATCTTCGGGAAGCTTATCTGCTGGGCCGTTCCATCGCTCAGCGTCATTTTAAGCCGTCAGAAGCGGGCGAAGGACTGACCCGTTCGTTACTCAACGCCATTGTTCAGCAGGTAAGCGACACGGCGAGCCAATCAGCGGAAAAACGACCCGAAACGATAAGGAACCTCGCTGCGGGGCAAATGCGTTTCTTTCTCGGCGATCAATATGCCGACTGGCTTGCTATTCCAAAGGCCGCTCTTGAAAAACGGCTGGTAGGCATAACGAGTCGATTGCCTGTTTTTTCGGGTCAACTACCTGGTCTTTAGTTTACGTCTTTGTGAGGATATCAGGCCGATGTACTCACAGAGCATGAACGTCAGACTCTAACTTATACACAATACACTTGTTTCAGCTAGATCCTATTGCTGCTTTGGCTACTGCGCCGGGCATTGGTGCCATTGCCATCATTCGCGTTTCGGGCGAAGGGGCGGTCGATATAACCGACCGCTTGTTTAACGGAAAAGATCTTACCCAACAGGCGTCTCATACGGCTCATTTCGGCACTTTGCGAAATACGGATGGCAGCATTATCGATGAAGTACTCGTTACGGTTTTTCGTGCGCCAAAGTCCTTCACTAAAGAGGATGTTGTCGAGATTTCGTGCCACGGTTCCGAGTTTATTATTCAGCAGATTCTGCGTCGGCTGAGTGGGGAAGGGGTTAGACTGGCTCGTCCGGGTGAGTTTACGCAGCGGGCTTTCCTCAATGGTCAGTTTGATCTGGTTCAGGCCGAAGCCGTAGCCGACCTGATTGCATCCGATTCCGACGCCAGCCATCGAGCCGCACTAAGCCAGCTGCGCGGTGGGTTTTCCAAACAACTCAAAGCGTTGCGTCAGCAATTGATCGACTTTGTTGCCTTGGTCGAGCTGGAACTTGATTTTGGCGAGGAAGACGTTGAATTTGCTCACCGCGATCAACTTCGGCAACTGATGCTTGCTATTCGGCGGGTACTTCATCCGTTGCTTGATTCGTTTTCGACGGGAAATGCAATTAAAAATGGTGTTCCTACGGTCATCGTGGGTAAGCCTAACGCGGGAAAATCAACGTTGCTCAATGCTTTGTTAAACGAGGAGAAAGCCATTGTGTCGGATATTCCTGGTACAACGCGCGATGTAATTGAGGACGAATTATTTATTGATGGCATCCGTTTTCGGTTGATCGATACGGCTGGTCTGCGGCAGGCTACGGATCAGATTGAAGCCATCGGCATTGAACGAACGCAACAGAAAATGCGCGATGCGGCTATGGTCGTTTATCTTTTCGATGGCAAAAATATCGAGCCAGCAGAGCTACAAACGGCTATCGCAGAAGTTCGAACGTCGGGCAAGCCATACCTGTTGGTTGGCAATAAAATGGACGTACTGACCGACGAAAAAAAACAGGATCTCGAAACCATTGCTGCCGAACCCATTATCTGGATCTCAGCGGCTACGCACACGCATCTGGAAGAATTAAAGGCGGCTTTATCAGCGCGGGTCCGAACGGATGCCGCTGTGCAGACAGGTAGCGCGGTTGTAACGAACGCGCGCCATTATGAACACCTTATCGGGACGGATAATGCACTCGCTCGGGCGATTAATGGACTTGATGCAAGCGTCACCCCCGATTGGCTGGCTATGGATTTACGAGTCGCTTTGCAACACTTGGGAGAATTAACGGGAGAAATAACAACCGATGACTTACTTGATTCTATTTTTAGTAAATTCTGTATCGGAAAGTAACCGTAATTAATAACCTTATATCGACATACCAACAAACAGTACAGAAAGCCCGTTAGAGGGCTTTATTTGTGGTTGTTACTGTACGTTTATTCAGTGATAGTAATTGTTTGTTGAGTGAATAGTTGTACCTCTAGAACAAGCGTTTCGTGGTGGCCCGTTTTTCGGGGCATTAATGCTACAAACTGACACGCTGAGTCTTGTTGTGCCGTAGTACTGACAAACTCTGGCCAATGAATTCAAACATACGCATCAACCATATTTACGAGCAGTGCGGTAAAGAGTTCGAAGCGCGCAAGATAACCTCAAAAACGGGTAGTGATGCTTGCGCCAAGAAAGCCTACAAGGTTCGCAAAAGAACCGTACAGGCCAGTAATGAGCAGGTTCGACAAAGGATCGTGAACCCTATTGACGATATGAAAGAGCAGCAGTTTCTGACCGTCAATGAGCCGACCCATTCGGATTAGCCGTCATGGCCTATACTGACTCAATGAAGGGGGGAGTTACCATTCTGTAAGCTTGACCGTCGGACAGTTATCAGGCGCGCTGACATTGACCGCTTGTTTGATCGACCTGCCGAGCTTCTGGAAAAAGCCAGATCCGTACCGGTGCCGCTGTCCGAATGCTACACTATGAAGGAGATACGGCAGAATACGGCATTTCTGAAAAAGCCTTGTATGAGCTTATTCAGCGTAATGGAATACCCAAGCAGTATAGCGGTATCTACGCTTATGTGCCAAAGAGCCGGATTAACGAACTACTATCCATGACCTCAGAATAAATATGATCAAAGTCAAACTTAGAAAGAAACACATTACCGACGGTCGAACAAGTCTTTATCTTGACTATTATCCGGCTATCCCTCACCCTGATACGGGTAAACCAACCCGACGCGAGTTTTTAGGAATGTATCTGTTTAATCGGCCTAAAACGCCCGCCGACAAAATAAAGTGCTCAAGTAGTGGGTGAAGGATGCGGAATTACTAAGCTAACCACATTTTACTCTTTTCGACACACCTTCGCTATGTTGCAGCTTTATCCACCGAGAAAATGACTCAGATTTATGCCAAGAGTCTTGATCAGGCTAAGCGTTATGTATCTGGTAAGATGCAAATTGAATTTAGAGAAGTCAAATCAGTAAATATGTTAAAATAAGTGTTTATTAATATAAGTACAGTTACTTAATTACTTTTACCGTTTGTTGTTGAGTAGGTGTAGTTACTTGTAACAGATAGATACCTGCCGATGTTCCTGTTGGCAGTGCAATGCGTTCTTGGGCGCTTGCTTGACTGACTACTTTTTGGCTTACCAAGCGTCCCTGTTCGTCAATTATTTTCACATGAAGTGCTTGATTCATAGCACCCCTTACTTCAGCCTGTACCGTTTCGCTACTAGTTGGATTTCCTAGAACACGTACCTCCAGCTCAGAATGAAGCTCTGACCCCGCCCCCTGGCGATAGCTACCCAGTGGACATACAGCTCTGATATTCCATTCGTAGCTAAACTCTCGACCATTTTGCCGCGCTCTTAAAACAATGAATGGTGCATCAGCCGCGGTACGCGTTTCTTTATCAACAAATTGATGTGGATTCATTGTCCAGCCAGTAATACCAATGGCCATAAATTCAACCGGTGAACCCTCTCCGCCTGTTGTCTGAAACGTAAACGCTCCACTCGCGCAATCATACTCGGGTGCGATCAAGCGCAAATTGCCAAGATTCCCAGTTGGACACTGTGCCCGTATATCCCACACATACGAAACCTCCTGATTACTTTGCCGTGCCCGCAAGGTAATAGGTTGCGCATCAGCCGCGGTACGTGTCTCTCGATCGACGAATTGATTAGGGTTCGTTGTCCAGCCGGTAATGCCTGGTACAGCGTAATACTCAATAGGTGATCCATCTCCACCAGTTGTTATGAATTGGAAAGCACCGGTTTGACAGTCGTATGTGGGTGGTGCGAAAGCAAGCGGTCTGACTGGGAGCTGATTATCCTTGACTGTAATCTGAAAGAGGTCCCCAACTGAATAAGCCCCATTGAACCCCTGTTCACTAGTCGCTACAATTAGTACATTGTAAATTCCCTCTGTAGTAGGTGTACCGGTCACGTAAGCATAACCGGGAGGAAGACCCGGCACAGTTGAAAGAACCATACCGGGTGGTAGTCCGTAGGCTGTGTAACTAAAACGAGTACGGTAATCATAGCCATGACTGCGGGTGGTAAAGTGGTCATCAATATCAATGGGTATTAGTGATTCACCAACGACTGCTGTTAAATCAGAAATTGGACTTATTACGACTGGTATAAGACTTTTAATGAATGAAGGGGAGGTACATTGAGCTTGTACGTCAAACGAATAGTTAACTGTAATTCCACTTTGCGTTGCTCTAATAAGAATTGGGCCAGTACTTGGATCAATACGCCATTTCTCATCAACAATTCCCGTATTGCTACCAGCCGAAGTAAGGCTGGCTCCTGTAGCAACAAAGGTTATTAGCGACTCGTCGCCACCCGCAATATTAAAGGTAATAAATCCTGAATAGCAATCGTAGGTGGGTTCAACGAGTTGAAGCGGGGATTGTGCCCTTAAAGAACATGAAATAATCAACGCAAGGAGGCTGATTAACCAAGTACTATGTAAGGTAATAGATTTATGTTTCATAGATCATTTTTTATAGATGATGTATAGGTTTTAGTTCTAATCAAAATGTATTCTTAGAAAATGAAATAGGGTTTTGTTTGGGCTTAGAAAAACGTTATGTCTAGAGGCAAATATTGGAAGAGTATTTATCTATAAGGTGCCTGTCCCTTTAAAAAAACCATAAAGCCTGACTCGTGTTGAAGACGGGCTTTATACCTTTTCTTGCTTTACCATTAATTACATTGTTTCTGTACTGACCAGCTGTCGCTTGTTCCCTGCGTAGCAGTTTCTACAATTACTGTGTAGGTTCTGGCTGTGTTGTGTAGATAAACGAAACGTTTTCGGCTCCGGCTGTAATAAACGGCGACCCAGAGACCCATATTGCTAGTTGTGCTGATAAAGCCATTGTGTCCACTCGTCCAGAGTTGTTGGACTGACTAAGCAACCGTGTTACCTAAATCATCACGGATACAAATCGATCCGGTACATCTTCGGGCGAGAAAGAAACTCTAATAGTAGAACCGTTGCAAACACCTGTAAATCTAATACTTTATTAGGGTAGATATAAAAACCGTTACCAGTATACCGCTAACTATAATACTGACTACAGATGCCCTCGCGCTACCCTTTTTGTTAAGCTAAGTAGCGACATCGCGTTCGTTGCTACAACTGGACTGAAAAACGACTAATAAGCCAAAGGCCATTAGGGAAGTGACTAAACTATTTTTCATAAGAGTACGTAGTTGGTGTAGTTGCTAAGTACTACAGATGATTTAATAGTCGCAAGTGATATTGATTTATTTATAATTGAGCGTATCTAGTATCTTTTTAATGTGTAAAAAAGTGTGTCTCTAGACTATCACGTCTATAAACACTCTCCTAATAATCCTAATACCGTATAAAAAAATATATAAATAATTACATGCGAAGCCTGATAAATACAATGAGATATATAAACGTAATTTGAAGTAAACCTTATCAAGGATCATTTATATGTTTTTAAAAGAAAAAAACGAAAAGCTCAACTCGTACTGAAAGCAAACTTTTTTATTGATAGCGCTTATTGCGACAGCATATAAAACTTTAAAACCTAATTATCCTTGGTTAGATTCGTTAGTCTCTTGCGTAATGTGTCTGTGCTTATTTGCGCCGTATTCTCACAATAAATTATGGTTCTCATAGCAGGTTGTTAAGCGGAATAAGTTTAATAAGTATGGGTTCAATAAACCCGGATACGATATGTCCGGGTTTATTTGTGCTGCTTCCTCACTGGACCAGTCATAGCTACTTACGTACAGAAAGTACTGGTTAAGCAGACACCAGAATGAATTGTTAATTGTCTTTCAGTAAGCTCGTCTGCCCCTGTGTTCGATCTTATTTGGACCACATTCTCATTATAAATCCTACTTCTTTGTGCAGCGTGTTAAGCTAGTACTATTAAACAGGTTGGATTTAGTAAGCATGGGCGTCGTGCGTTCGGGCTTATTTGTATTCATCAGCGATGATAAGGTAATAAGTAAACTCATGTGCTGAGGCAGTAAATTACACAACATACAAAGCCAACGTCTAGCCATAATGGCGTAAATACGTTAGTTGTGCAAACTCCCGACTTGACTGAAAGTGAGGTATTTCCAATGGTTTTACAATCCGCTGCTGTAGACAACTACATGAATTACGTCTCTGACTGCCTAGTAGTTTGAGCTGCTTTTTTGCCACAATACGTTACCGATCAAAGCTATAATTCTTCATAACATAATGGTTCGATCTTCTCTTTTAGTTAAAAGCTAGACTCACTGATTAATCAGTCTAAAAGAAATTGGTTGAGCATAAGCCTTTTCTAAAGCCGTTCATCGGTGAGCCTGTAAAGAGATGTCGGCTGGCGTAATCGAATAAACCTGTTTAATGAAGAAAATATCGGTATTAACCATTGTCCATAATCGGGAGAAGGCGTTAGTTAATCTAATCGACGGACTCAATCAAAGTCATCTCATGCCCGCTGAGCTGGTACTCATCTACATGAATGAAAAGCCTTATACAGTACCTAAAACATCGTTTCCGCTTGTCGAGCAACCCATTCACCACAGCAATCATCTGCCTTTGGCTCAAGCCAGGAACAGAGCCGTAGAGGCTGCATCCTACGATGATCTGGTTTTTTTGGACGTCGATTGCATTCCTCACCGCAGCATGCTCGGACATTATGCCAATGCCTTTGAACAGGATAGCAAGCTCTGGTCAGGACAAGTTCGGTATCTGCACCAAAACGCGGTCGAAGAAGCCGATTTCTGGCATCGGTTGGACGAATTAAGTAAAGCCGATCCGATTCGTACCAGCTCCGAATGCTTACCGTATCATTTGTTCTGGTCCTTGAACTTTGGCTGTAGCAAACAAACCTTCGATCAGATAGGCCGCTTTGACGAGGGCTACGGCGGCTACGGGGCCGAAGATACCGACTTTGCTTTCAGTGCACGCCAGGCTGCCGTTCCGTTAGCAATGATACCTGCTTTGGCGTACCACCAGTACCATACGAGTTACGATCCACCCCTAAACCACCTTCGGGATATCATAGCCAACGCTACCTTTTTTAAAAAGAAATGGCATGTGTGGCCCATGGAAGGATGGCTGGCGAAATTCCAGCAGCGGGGGTTTATTCACTGGACGGAGGATCATATTCAGTTACTACGCGAACCTTCAACCGCCGAATTGCTATCGGCACTCAAGGAGTAGTCACCAGAATTATAGATTGATCCGTACGTCTGGCGGATCAGCTGAGCGGCCCGCGCCGTGGCTTCCTCGTCGACAATTCCTTGCCAATGTGGCTCACGAGCTGCTGTAGCGGTCAGTACAGCGGGCCAATTGGTCTGGTAAAGTTCATGGGGATGAACAACATAGGCTAGCGCTAGCTGATCCAGTATCGTCGCTTTGATCAACTGCTCTTCGAAAGGCCGTTGCTCCGGAATAACGATAAAGCGCTTGTTGAGAGCGGCCATCTCCATAACGGTGTTGTGGCCCGCATTGCCAATTACCAGTACGCACCGCTCCAGGATCAAACGAGGATCATCAAGCTGACCATGCCATATAACGTTGGTCGGTACACAGTCCGTCGTTGAACCGGCTAGCTTACCCACAACTTCAAAGATCCAGTCGGGGGCTTGCCGGGCAATATGTATCAGAAATGTTGCGTCAAGGCTAGTTCCGCCTGCCCCCACTAAAACCGCTGCCCGATTTGCTTGTTCACCCGAGCGGCTATTGACCTGGAGTGGGTATCGGGAAAAGCCTCCGGTATAAACCAGTTTATTGGCCAGCCAGGGCGTTTCCTCCTGCTTCATCATCGGTGAAAAGGGGGCAAGCACTACTTCAGCACTCTGATAAGCCAGTTGATGGGGTAGATCCTGCCGATTGCCATGCTGCTTGATGACAATCGTTGGCACGCCACTCAACCTGGCCAGCAGGGCTACTTCGACCGAAACGTCAACCACGAACAGCAGTGGCGATACCCGATTAAAAAATTCGGTTAGTAAAGCCGTTCGTTGCCGCTGGCCCTCAACGTTCAGTGGAGCATAATGTAGCCCCTCGACCGGATTGCCTTCGGCGTAGTGCCTGTCTGCTGAAGAAGGGGTATCCATCGGCAGTTCAATGCAGTTGATGGAGTCCGGAATCAGGGATGAGTAGGCCGCTAATCGACTGCCTAAGAAGGTAATCTGGCAATCAGTCAACAACGTACTGATTGCCAGACACCGCATCAGATGGCCTGATCCGTGATGGTGAACATAAAACGCAATATTAATTGGCATAGACCAACGACGGTGTAGAAATAAGTTGAGCAAAAAGCTGTTCGTAGGCGTCGACCATCCGTTCTACATCCAACTCGCTTTCGGCTCGCTGCCGGCAGTCGGCTCGGTTTAATAAAGCCGCCTGATTGATGCAGCGGGCCAGCTCGGAAGGAGACGAACTGCTTGTCAAACAACCCGACTTTTCGCACAAAATCGATGGCAATGCCCCTCGGGCGATACCTGCTACCGGCGTGCCGCAGGCCAGGCTTTCGGCTACGACCAGGCCGAAGGGTTCATCCCAGCAAGGAGTAATAACGCTTACATCGGCGTTGCCAATATAGTGGTTCAGCTGCTCGTGGCTGCAATTACCCACCAGTTCAACGGAATCGTCCAGCAGGGGTTGTACGTAGATATCGAAGTAGCTCCGATCCGCAATGCTGCCAGCAATCTTAATTTTTCTACCTGCTTCTTTAGCCGCCTGAATCGCCAGGTGAGTGCCTTTATCGGGATGAATACGGCCAAACCATAACACGTAGCCTCCCGTGGGCTGGTCAACAAAGGTCCAGCGCGTGGTGTCAACGCCATTGGAGACTACTTCACAATCGCCAACAAATGGCCGCCATGCCTCGGCATTAGGTTTGGAAACGCTTACATACCGGATCTGGCCCCGCTTTTTTTCATGGCGAATCGCCCGCTTCAACTCAAAAATAGGGGGCGTGTGCAGGACAGTAAGCATGGGCGTTTGAATCAGAGAAGCCATGGTGATGGGCACATAATTCAGGCTGTTGTTGAAGATTATATCATGCCCCTGCCCGTCAATATCCTGCATCAGCTCCAAGTAAGCGTGATGGGTAGAAATAAATTCTTCACTTAGTTCATGCGACCGGAAGCGACTAAAGGTTTCCCGGTCGTAATCGGTATCACTCATGATAACCCGCACATTGAGGGCGGGGTCCGAGAGTTCGCTGGCATATAAGGTAATCTGATGCCCTCTGTTTTTCAGACGAAGACAAACGTCATGCGTGAATGCCTCTAGTCCCCCCATATACGGCTTGCGGATAGGGTGCTTGAGATGGGCAATAATTCCTATGTTCATCGGTTGAGTAGTGGTTTGTTATAATGTGCTTGCTGTAATTGCGTTTATGAGCCTAACAATCATCCAGGTAAGTATATAAGTGATCCTTTGTCGAAGTAGATTGTTTTAGCGGATTATTCGGCTGTAGGACATTATAGACATACAAACGGATCAGTGGTTAACTCATATGATTCTAAGCGCCTATTGGTCAGCACTTAAAAATAGATTAGCCCATAAGGCAGGATTTAAACAATATCGATGGAGTTAATCGACCGTTATTGTGCGGTCTGATCATTAGGGAGATCAGCGGCCTCAATCGCGTAAGTTTGCTAATGGGCAACGCGCCGGGCACGCTTCTAGTGGATGTAAGCAAACAAGCTAAAATTCTGCTCCGCTAAACACATCTGTCAACCAACAAAGCCTGAATCGTCGCTGATTCAGGCTTTGTTATTAGTAGCAGTTCGGTAGAAAGTACCGAACCCCTTAGACGTATCTATAGGTCGATCAATAGGTATTGTTAGCTGCCCCAGCCGCTTGCCTTACATTGGGTATACCGTTATTTTCCGTACCCGCTGCTTTGATGTAAACGTTTGTGCCAATCACGTTGCGGGTAGCCTGCGTGTTGTAAAGATAAATCAGCTCGTACCCATTGGTATTCAACGCGTTTGATAAATTATTGCCTGATACAGCATAGTAGCCTGTGTTATCAAGGGTGAGCGCACTGTTAGCCGCAACCACAACCGTGTTTCCGGTAAAACTGCCGTACTTACAGCTGGAAAAACGGCACATGGTGATGGCAGAATTGGCTGTCGTCGGATTATAAAAGGTGTTGCCCGTCACTGTCAACCATTGAGTACCAAAAGCTTGAAGGGGCGCTCCTTTGGTGGTGCACGTGTTACCCGAGACAGTGATGTACTGGGTCAGATTCCGGTTATTATCCGAGATGCCAATGCCTGCGAAGGTGTTATTAACGCCCAGGGCGACATTATTAACTATATTTACGTAGCGGGCATTGACCACTTCGTACCCAATCTCCTTGGCGTCTACCGTCTGGTTGTTGCTGATGCGAGCATTTTGCATCAGACCCGATAGCGATACACTCATCCCATACGTACTGTTGATGCCTAGATTACGAAACTCATTGTCATGAATATCGATTCCATCCAACCGGTATACACCATCAAACCCGTGCGACAGGATTTCGATGCCCATCCGACCTATGTTGAAAAACTTGTTGTGGTGAATACGGATGTTGCGGGAAGTCTCACCCTGATTAGATCCCTCCGAGTATTGACTCATGCTAATAGCGTTGAAGTCGGCCAGGGGTGCGGTAAAGCTACAGTGGTCAATCTCATAACCGTCTAGCTTTGACTGCTCATTGGTAGCGACCATCCCGTAACCATAGTTGCCTGCCACCTGTGAGACCAGATGTAGCCCGGTTAAGCGGATGTTGTTGCAGGTGTGAAAGGTCCAGATCATGGTGGCGGCATTGATAGCACTTGTTTTAAGAACAGCCGCCCCCTGTCCATCCAGGACAATATTGCTCTTGTTGTCAATGGAAATATTGCTGGTGAAGGTATACTCGCCAGGGGGAAGTATAATGCGGGCTCCCGTTGCGGGAGCCGCATTGATCGCCGTTTGAATCGCCTGATTGGTAAACCCATCAACGACGATGTTGGGGGCCGCAGCCGCGGTGGCTCTCGCCCCTGCATTAGAATCACCTTTCTCTCCCTTAGGAATCACCAGATTGAGCTTGAAATCAGGGGCGCTACCCGTAATCGTTGCTGAGGCATCGGAGCCCGCTTTGCCGGTTTTGACCTGACCAATACTTAAATTGATAAGCGGATTAGCTCCCGTCGCCGATACGGGTTGCGTAACTACCGCTGTCGTTTGGGTGTCAGGCTGTTGTGACGTCTCGCCCGTGACTACGTACATGGCCTCTGCTTGTCTGCTTGTAGGCAAAACCGACCGGGAACCGATGGGATTTACGGCGAGGATGGCCTTTTCAACAAACTGGCTTTGATCGTTAGCAATTGCGTTACCCCGTAATAAACGAAAAGCCGTCGTGTTAGACAGCGAAGCGAAGCGGCCACGTACGGTATAGGAGACCGAAGGTCGCGTAGTGGGACTAAGTGTGGCACCAACGTAATCAACATAACTGCCCCCCGTCTGACGGAAGCCTTCGGGCATAACGAGTTTGATGCGAAAGCTACTGGCCGACTCGGTGAAAAACATGGATGCTGGTGTAATATCAAGTAGTTCGGCTGTAATAACTAACTCTACTTCATCTTCTAAGTTGATTGTTGCTTGACGAACCTGAATCGAGAAACGGATAGGATCGTTGTTTGTAATCGGGGAGGATCGAAAGGAGGGCTTGTTTGCTTTACTGTCAATCTTGGATGAAGCGGGGTTGTCTATCAGGGAAGGCGCTGGTCGGGGCAGGCTTGCAGGCGCCGATAGCACCAAATACGCAGGACATAAAGTCACACCTAATAGGGCGATGACTCTTTTTGAGAAGTAATTCATACGTTGTTGTAAAGATTTAGGCGATAGAATTAATTGATAAATAGTTAGCACTAAATGCATACTCAGGGTTTAAACTCTACAAAAGCTGTAGTGTTTAAGTAGTTGTCGATTGGTGTAGTGGATGTACTGCGTTGCTGTTCTGTTATTGATTTGGTTGTAGCTGTAGCTATGAACGTCACGTTCATCATCGCTAGCTTGAGATTACTCGTTTCGGATAGGGAACAGCGAACGGACTTGTCAAAAGTCAATCATCACCTTTTTTAGCACCAGCTCATAGGCATTCGTGCTTACGCTTACCTCTCCCCAATACGGATGATCCAAACTCACAATCAGAAAAATTAACAGACCCAGCATAATAGCTAACAAACTATTTAACAGACCATGAAACCAAAAGGAGGGTACTACAAATAACCCCGCGAAGATCAGTGTCAGCAGCGCGCCTAATAGAACTACCCACCAAATAACGGCCGGTACTCCGCCACCAATGGCTTCGGCTCGCAAACGACGTAGCTCGGCCAAATTGTTAAAGGCTTGCAGGGCTTGCTGATGGATAAGTTCATGAGCCGTTGTGTCAGGTCCATAGCCTAGCAATAACGTCTGAAGCCGCAGAAATTCCGTAGATTCCTCATCATCAATGATGCCCAGGCGCTGGTTGGGCCAAGAGCGCTGCACGATGTGCTGCGTGTAGCGTCGGAGTTGAGCGTGTAAAGGTTTCCGTTGGACAGGTGCATAGCCACTTAAGTTACGGTAGAGTACCGACAGTTGAGCCGCTTCACGGGAGGCCAAGCCAGAAGCCTGTGTGTAATTCTGCCAAGTGGCGACCGTCAGCAGGCCCAATAGCAGGCCATACAGAAGACTCACTCCCGAGAAAAACCATCCGACGGTGCCGTTATCGATAAGCGCAGCGGTAGAACTACGCTGAAGAGGGCGCCGAACCAGCAGGAGGCTAAGCCAGGAAAGGGCAATAAAAACGAGGACAAGTGTTAGGGCTAATAGCCAGGAGGGGAAGTTATAGAGCCAAACCATGGGGCTGAAGAACGTATGTGCGCCCTAAGGTTGCAACTACGCCAAACGGTTGTTGTGAGTGTACTGATGCAGCTATAGACCTTCTTTTGCAGGCAATTGTTCGAGGATAATAGACTTCCTGCCTGTTGCTGGCCGCGACCTGTGTTTGATGCGTGTACTCTCTTTGCTGCTTTAGCATCAAGTCAGTCGCTTCAGCTAGACAGAAAGGGTCCATTCATAGTTGAATCAGTATCTATATACTTACTAGGGTGTAAAAATTGTGTACGTATGGTGCATTGATCGATTATTTTAGGACTCGATGCACAGCTTAGTAGTTAGTATTGTCTACCGTTACCTAAAATGTCTGGTTGGTAACCGTCACACGTACGGACATTTTTATCCGGCTACTATCGTTGTAATGTTTACGCGATAGCAGAAAAAAAGAATAAACATTTCCTACCATGAAAATTACTCGAGAGAATTATGATCGCCAGCCGATGCTGATTCGGCAAGGGGCATTGGCATTATGGGGTGTCCCACTGGCCAAACGCGAAGACTTGTGTCGGATGCGCGAACTTTATAGTCTGGAGGGTTTCTTTGTCGAGGCTTGCTACGATAAAGAAACAAATAAGTTAACCTGCATTTGTTCGTTCACCAGATCCGACCGGTTGCTGCCTTATGTGGAGCCAGTAGAAGTTTCTAGCATAGAGACATAGCTTAGTGGAAGGCTACCTAGTTGCTCAGGATCGGTTCTCGAACTGTCTCGTTTCTATTTTCGAGACTTTCCAGAAAAAGTAACGATTCTCGTCAATAGGCCTGATATGCAGGTAAGTACGTGAAGCTTCCACTATGGCTAGTAGCACGATAGAAATAATAGTTTTTTGTTAAGCCTTAATGTATTATCTTTAACCAATAATTTATTAAACTATCTCCTGTTATAGTTCACGAACTAAGGAGCGTTTAACTCTTAAAACCAACCTACAACGCACCTCTTATGCAAAGACGTTCTGCGTTAAAGAACTTAGCAATGACCCTTGGTAGCCTGGCCAGCTTACCTGCCTGGGCCTCCGGCTGGACCCCCGATTCGCTAGGAACTGTTTCAACCTTGTCGATTAGCGAAGAAGCGCTTCTGGGCGATATTGTAGAAACCTTTATCCCGACAACTACTACTCCCGGTGCTAAATCGCTCAACGTACATCTGTTCGTTATGCGTATGGTTAAAGACTGCTACGGTGAACCGGCCCAGGCGACGCTTCAGAAAGGAATTGCGCTCCTGGAGGAAACGGCTCAGCAAACGTACAGTAAGCCATTTTCGGAAGGTGATGCCGCTCAACGCATGGATCTCCTTGCCAAATTGAGCGCACTGACAGACCCAGCGGGTCAGGCGTTTGTGAGCATGGTAAAAAAGTTGACCATTCAGGGATATATGAATTCGGAATATTACCTGGTGAACGTTGAGAAGTTCAACATGGCACCGGGCTTTTATCACGGCTGCGTCCCCGTCCCCAAACTAGCCGTCAACGGTACTAACTAGTGAGTTATCTCTTTTTTCGTTACCCTTATTGCTGATATTCATGTCTTTTTTAACCATAGATTCGATAAAAGACCGCACCTTCGACGCCATTGTAGTGGGTTCGGGAATTAGCGGTGGCTGGGCAGCCAAAGAATTGACCGGTAAAGGATTACGAACCCTCGTACTGGAGCGGGGTCGGGACGTAAAACACATTACCGATTACCCTACCACGCTTATGCAGCCCTGGGAGTTTGCGCACCTTGGTCAATTATCAAAAGAATATATCGAGGCTAACCCGGTAGCTAGCCGGTGTTACGCCAATAGAGAAGACGCGACGCATTTTTTTGTTCAGGATGCCGAACACCCTTATGTACAGGAGAAGCCCTTCGACTGGATTCGGGGCTATCACGTAGGAGGTAAATCGCTGATGTGGGCGCGGGGAACCCAACGCTGGTCGGAGTACGATTTTGAAGGGCCGGCGCGGGATGGGTTTGCGGTAGACTGGCCCATTCGATACACTGATCTGGCTCCCTGGTACAGCTATGTAGAAAAATTCGCGGGTATATCGGGCAATAAGGATGGTCTGTCGGTCTTGCCTGATGGGGAGTTTCTGCCTCCTCACGAGCAATCCTGCGTGGAAAAGCACTTTTCCGACCAAATGGCTAAGCAATACAAAGGTACCCGACCAGTTATCATTGGTCGCTGTGCACACCTGACCAAGCCACAACCCATTCATTACCAGCAGGGACGTGCTCAATGTCAGAATCGTTCGTTGTGCCAGCGGGGTTGCCCATACGGGGGGTATTTCAGCAGCAATTCATCCACGTTACCCTGGGCTGCTAAAACCGGAAAAATGACGCTCCGGCCCGACTCGGTTGTGCATTCCATTATTTATGACGAAAAGCTCGGCAAGGCATCGGGAGTGCGGGTTGTGGACGCCCATACGAAGCAGATGACTGAGTATTATGCCAAAATCATTTTCCTCAATGCTGCCTGCCTGAATACCAATCTGGTCCTGCTGAACTCAAAGTCGAACCGTTTTCCTAATGGGCTTGGCAATGACAATGGCTTGTTGGGTAAATACGTGGCATTCCACAATTTCCGTACGACCATCTCTGCCGAACACGAAGGGTTTCAGGATTCAACGACCGCTGGTATCCGGCCCAACGGTAGCTATATCCCTCGTTTCCGCAACGTACTCAAGCAGGAAACCGACTTCCTGCGGGGCTATGCAGCGGGCTTCGGTTCCAGCCGCCCTACGAGCGTCGACACATCGGCTATGGGGGAAGATCTGAAGTCAAGCCTTATGCAACCCAAGTACGGCAATTGGCGGGTCAGTTCGCACATGATGGGGGAGACGATTCCGAAAGAAAGCAATTACGTAGCGCTCGACTCCGTCCTGACCGATGCCTGGGGTATCCCGCAACTGAAAATTTCGGTAGCGTACGATGATAACGACGAGAAGATGATTGCCGATTTCCATGAGCAAATGACGGAAATGCTGACGGTGTCGGGCTTTACAAACATCCGGACTCACGACAAACCAGACAAAGCGCCGGGGCTCGACATTCACGAAATGGGCGGTGTGCGCATGGGAAAAGACCCTAAAACCTCCATGTTGAACAAATGGAACCAGCTGCACAACTGCAAAAATGTATTTGTGACGGATGGCGCTTGCATGACATCGACATCCACCCAGAATCCATCACTCACGTTCATGGCCATCACGGCACGAGCCGCCGACCATGCCGTAAAAGAAATGAAAAGGGGTATGCTGTAAGTTCTGCGGTTTAACGAGAGTGAAAACCTATAGCTTGACGTAGTTCCTGATCAACAATTTAGCCGGGCTGTCTACTTGCGTAAGTAAGTAGACAGCCCGGCTATTTTTCTTTTCACGCTTTCTGTAGCTGATAGCAAAATTCCTTGCGTCTCGATTCAATAGGACGCATAAGCTACTACAGGCGATGCTACAACGTTAGCGTTTAGACTAAACGCTTAGCTGGTCGCTGGGCTACGAAGTCAAATCACTCACTACCGTGCGCCAGGGATCTGACCAATCGGCACCTGGGCGTTTATACTGATGATAATGACCCTTCCACAACGCGGCCAGAATCGTACAAAGGAGTCCTGAGCGCGTCGTTCGGAACTGATAACGAAGCAGAGTATGAGCTTGGTAAGCTTTCACTTTTCTCAGGGTCAGCGCAGGTACACCGTTCATTGGGGATATATATTGATGAACCTCCGTCAAAAATTGGATTTGGTCTTGCAATTCGACTAGTTTTTGAGTTCGTCTGCTGGGTTTTTCGGTTGGTTCCAGAGCTGAATTAGCGGGCGGGCGGGCTCCAGTTCCAACTACCTGATTTGCATGTTGCCGATAGCCAATCAACGATTCCTCAATAAAAAACAAGGAGTTGGATGCGCTGGCTGCTAATACCAGCCACCAGTCGTGCATACCCTTACTGACTGATCGGGGAAAGGGAAGGGCGGTTGCCAGCAGTTTACGCTGAAGTGCTAACGTGCATCCCGGTATTCGATTACTCAACAGATTGATATCGAAAGCGAATCCGTTCTGCCAGGCTGTTCGGGTCGAAAGATTGAACGAATTGACATCCCAAATGGTGTTATCCAGGCTCAGACCCGTTTCATTCAGTAGAATTGCGTTCGAGAAAACCGCTTTCGCTTGTGGATGAAAGCGTAAAAAATCGCACGTTTGCTTAATCTTCCCAGTCATCCAGACATCGTCTTGGTCGCAGAGGAAGATAATGTCTCCGGTACATCGGGTAAGAGCTTGCTCAAAGTTGCGTGTTACTCCCAGCGTAGCAGCGTTTTGGTGAATATGGACGGCAAAAGGAGCGTTGATGGCGAAGGACCGGGCAATGGTTAATGTTTGATCTACTGAGCCATCGTCGCAGATAACCAACTCGTCCGGCAATTGCGTCTGGTCAGCTATACTTTGTAGCTGCTCCGCAAGGTATAAGGCTCCGTTATAAGTGCAAAGCGCGACTGAGATTCTCATTTTTAGTAGTTTATGAGCCTAAAACTTCCATGCTCTTGTTGAGTAATACAATCAACCAGCCCCGGACAAACTCAATCCATATCGGCTTTGCCTTTATGTAGGGATTGGCGGAACCCTTCGGAATTTGGTATCGGTACTTTTCCCGTGTCTGGCTATATTGCTCGCAGATCAACGCTAAGGCACTATCCGCTTCAATAAAGATGGGTTTACCGTAGCGGGATAGCAAATTTGCCTGATTGAGTTGAAAGCCGCTAAAGTGAAAAAACAGCAAATCATAGTCCTGATTTACCCGCAACTCTTGACCATTAGGCTGAATCAACCGCTCGTGTAAGTTCCAGTAAGCTACGTTACAGCCGGGATGGGTTTCGACGCAGACGCGCTGAAAGAACAGAGGCACAAAATTCAGCCAAAGTTGATCCGCATACATTCCCCGCGTGAAATTGATGTAGCCATGAGTCGTTACCCGATTTTGCCACCAAAGCAGCATCTGAGCGGTATTCTCCGATTTTCGTAATCCAAAAAAGCCAGCGTTGTAAATACCCGCATTTAAGATTTGCGTTTCCATCAGTCGATCTTCGGCGGAATGCTCACTAAGAATGTGAGGGGTCAGTAGGATATCAAAGTCCTTGAGCTTGTTTCTCAGATGAGTTAGCGAATTGAAAATTAAAATATCGCAATCAAAGTAGTACAGGCGTTCGCAGTCAGTGAGTTTCTGCAAAATATAGTGAGCAAAGAAAGGCTTTAGAGCGGAGCACAATTCGATCAAACTATAGCGCTTACACAGCTCCGGAAACGATGACAGGCTGATCTGAGCAACCTCGATGTATTGGGAAGCGTCTATACCAATCGAGTCTAAATACTTTATTCGATCTCCGTCCAATTTGTCCGGAATGCAAATAAAAAATCGACTACCAGGATTGTGCAGAATAAACGAATCTCTTAGGGCTAACGCATGGGTAAGATAGTCAGCAGTACAAATTGTAAAGGCTACGTCCATAGTAAGATGCGGTGGGGCGGCTCTTTTGGGCCAGATGCGTAGAAAAATTAAAGGTCAGCCAAACGAAAGCGGAGAAGATAGTACAGGAATGAAACGGCTCATTGGTCGTTCAGTATAGGGTTACTTCTGCGTCTATTCCGAATCTGCCTCGGTTCTCCTCTGACGTTACAAAAAATCGGCACAAGTCTCAATTAAAACGGCTTCTTGCCAAGTAATTTCTTAATCACTTCTTTCATCAGAACTGGCAACGTAAATTTATGACTGACAGCGTACTGGAAATTGCCCGTGTTTATCGTTTCGATTGGTATTCCGTTCTGACTGTGTTGAACGACCTTGCCAGTAGCAATATTGGTTACCTGCAACAGACTGAGGTTATGAGAAAACATATCGGAAAGACGCGGGGAAAAATACATACAGTCTTCAAAGAAATAATGAGTGACCTGTGACCAGCGCGTTGCATTCCCACCTTTGATCGGCATTCCGCCGTGGACCAGATTGGCTGACCAAATAAGTACATCGCCTTTCTGCATGTGAATCTCATGCTTTTCAAACTGCTGAGTAACCATGAATTGCTCCATAAAGTCTTCGTACTTTGGGTACTCCAGATAGTTACCGTCTGCTTGCAGACCAATATCAAAGTAATTCATCATTTGCTGACGGTGTGAGCGGGGGTAGTAGAACAAAGGCCCATTTTCCGCATTTGTATCTTCCATCGCAATCCATACACCACACATGAAACGAGCAGGAGTCGAGCTGAAGTGAATGGAGTCGGAATGGGCGCGCTGCTGGGAGCCGAATTTGAAATTTAGTGTTTGAAATGGAATAGGCTCCCGATCGTACAAAAACCGTAAGGCGTCAAAAATTGGTGGTTGACTCGCCAATTCACGTACTGAACTGTATTTTCTCCATAAGTCCTGTTGTCTGCTAGGGGAATCGCCCACATGGGCGGGATACTCATGCTCAATCTCCTGCAGTGTACAGTCAATGAGCGTATGATCGACCAGTTGATGAAATAGAACAAACCCCTCACGATTATAATGAATCGCCTGTTCTTGCTGCTCAGATGATATATTCTTTTTGGTTAATAGGTTGTCAAAAAACGGAGATTCTACCCAGGGCAGATTCATTCGTTCAGCAACGGAGAGGTTAGCCATCGGCTTGAATAAAATTGAGTAGGAGTTACCTACGAAAATGGATAGAATTGGAAATGAGGTAAAAGCCGAATGGCTTGTTCCTAAAGCCATGTACAGGTTTGCTCATTAAGCAAAAACCGACTTAAGCAAATGAGCCGCCATGTATCTGTTTCAGAACAAGAAAATTACGTGACAGATACTTGCGTAGCCACGAGCAGAGCGGTCTCAGAGATATGTTGCGTTGTTACGTAAGCCAGTCATACGGCTGCTGGTGACGAACTATTAATGCAAAAGGGGCGGGCAGGCTTGTTAAGAAGTAATTGCTACGTAACGAAGTGAAGCGGTGTCTGCTGATTGATCGCAAGTGGCATTGGTGTACGAGAAGGGCTCTGGTAAAGAAGTCTCATATAGGGTAAGAAATGGATAGCTGATAAGTGCTGCTAAAGTAAGCAAGAGACAACTTACTCAGCAATAAGCGTGGCATGAATTGATCCCTTCTTTTTTATACGGTAGTATACTTGTCTAATTGGATCAATGGTACTTTCACAGCCGATCTACAATAAACCTTTAGCTTGGTCTATAGCGGCTGAAATAGTACGTTAGCTAACTAGACCATTTTCCGATTTTTAAAATGCATTTAACTTACCGATTAGCAACAACGGCAGACCTAGTTGACATTGTACGAATGCTTTCCGATGATGAGCTAGGCACGATCCGGGAAAAGTTTGAAATTCCCCTGCCTGCATCCTACCTACAGGCATTTCAACGGATTACTGACGACAAACAGCAAGAGTTGACGGTGGTCGAGGACAAGGGTGAACTAGTAGCCACCTTCCAGCTAAGCTTTATCCAGTATTTAACTTATCAAGGAGGTATACGGGCTCAAATTGAAGCAGTGCGCGTAAAATCTAGTCATCGAGGGCAAGGAATTGGCGCTCAGATTTTTCAGTATGCTATTCGACGGGCTAAGGAGCGGGGAGCTCATGTATTGCAACTGACGACGGACAAGAAAAGACCCGATGCCAAACGGTTTTATGAATCATTGGGATTTGTAGACTCCCATGAGGGGATGAAGCTTCACTTAAAGTGAATTGACCTAATGCTAGCCGTTGAGATCTGATTTTATAATAGCCTAAGCACTTAAAAACAAAGTACACGGGTTGTACAAACGGTGACTAGCCCCAAAACGGCTGACCTTAAGACTAGTCAGGGGTTTTGAGGCTAGTTAGATAGATATTAATTACAGTTAATACACTATTAGAAGCGAATGTGCTTTTTGCGACATTTCATGCACCGATAGGCTTTTAGTGGTACAAAAAACAACACATTTTTGAGCAGTAAGGGCCTGCTGATCCGGTCGCTGTCAAGCAGGCTTCCACAATGAGGACAACCAGGCTTATTCGTAAACCGCTGGAAAGATAAGGGGGCAGTTAGTAAGCGCATGGGTACGCTCACAAAGCTTGAGATGATAGTAGAGGTATGAGTCACTTTAAGGTTTGTTATAGGTGATATGTAAATACTTAAAGCAAAATTAGTTTATTAATTAAATTATATGTTAATACATTAATCAATTAATATAAACATTTACTAGATGGTTATACTTGTTTAATAATCCTTTAACAAAGTTTATATATACTAATTTGTCAGTATCAAACAGAGCGACAGCCGTTGATCATATAATTCGACCTCTTAAAGTGCTGTCAAGTCTTTGATTGAGCTACTTCGTCGCGCTGTTAAACCTGCCATCAACCGTTAGTTAGGACTAAGAATACGGGATGATTGGGGGACTTCATGTAGATAACGGCAAGTATATCTAAGCTTACCTAGTAGATCGAGTGTAGTGTTAAGAGCACGGGCGACAAGGCGATCAACGTAACGATCCGCTTTGTACTGAACAACGAATGACTTCCTGAAATTTTCTAAACTATTTGCTCTGAAATTGGGCTAAAGAAAAGGCATAAGTATTTATCCAAGGACGCTATTTTGCGGCTTGTATAGAACCGTTACGTTCTTGTACACAGATGTAAGTAGAATGTATTGTTTTACCGAGAAATCGTTACTCCCGCGTTATCCAGCATCTTTTTTACCTCGCTTAAACTATGGCGTACAGGAAATCCAGTTTCTACGCCAATAATTCGGATGTTGACGTACGCACCAAGTGTACGAATATCCGTAATGGCAGCTACGTTTACGTAGGTAAGTCCTGTATCTACTCGGTCAACGGCGATAAAGATGGGATTCATGGATGGAAAGGATGTGGTTAGGAACGTATCTGTATAAATTACTACAAAGAGTCACTCGGTGAGATAATCTAATGATTTTCATTTACAAAATTGAAGGCTCACCCTGGCGAGGGTGAGCCTTCAATTTTGTAGGTGCATGTGCCGCAAGCTGACTTTATCAGGCGCTAGATACATCCGTCGAGATGCCAGGTTTCGCGAAGTTTGTGGATAATTGGTCCGAACAAGTTCAGGCTTAATGGCTTTGTAATGAAATCATTGGCGCCCAGTTCATGAGCGCGTTGCCGGTCTCCCGCTGCACTCGAGGTCGTCAGAATGATGATGGGCGTTTTCTGATAAAGCGGATTGCTTCGTAAAACGGATAACGATTCTAAGCCATTAAGCCGGGGCATATTCATGTCCAGAATAATTAGGCACGGATGGATGTCCGTCTGTGTTAATGCGTCGAGAAGGTTTAGACCATCGGTAGCGAATCGCAACTGGCACGCTGGACAGTATTCTCGAAAGGCGATCTGCAACAAATAACGATCATCTTCGTCGTCATCAGCGATAAAAACAGCTTGAGTAGCGTATTGATTCATCGGGTTGGTAGTTACGGAAAACACCTAATATACACGAAATAATTGTACGAGCCTCGTTTAGTCTACTTTTCGGGTAGTATTTGGCTCAACTTAACGATATATGAAGAAAACTAACGTCAACGAAGGTCTCCTTCGCCGTTTCTTGTCTATGTTGACTTTTAATACGGTGTAAGTAAAAGGGAGTCGTCAGCGCTAGCGGATCAATAATTCAGCCAGATGCGATGTATAGGAGCAGGGGTGACGAGATAAGTTGGGCGTTGCTTTTAACAAGAAAAAACGCCCAATTCATGCGTCTGGGCGTTTTTTATTACCTATATTGTCTACATCTATAATACTCTTAAAGAGCCCTACTTGTTATACATCTCCCACGATTTTTAATGGATGTTTAACCAATTAGTCATTACAGATAAACAAACGCCAGGCTCATCTCAGGCCTGGCGTTTGCTCACTACTTACATTTACCCAACGATATGAGCTAATCAACATCGTCGTTTTTATCTATACGAGGAGATGAACGACTTGGTTGCGTGACTTGACAAATTATTGCTGGTTTGCTTGTTTCAAAAACGCCGGACTCAATCCGATCCGGCGTTTGGCCATCTCACTTTATTTGAACAAAAACAGGATAAGTGGATGCTTTTTTACTCAGTAAGCTAACAAATGAGTAAGCCTACCTTAGTAGGTACGCGAAACGCGAAACGATTGTTTCATAAAACCTTGAATCTTTCTAAATAAATAGAACGCGCGAGTATCTTTGGTTGAACTTACCGGAGAATGTTGTCATCTGGCTACTTCCTGCGAAGAAGCGACCGTTAAGAAAGCCATCGGTGCTTTTCTGCAAAACTAGCGGACGGGGTGCCCATGTTTTGGTGCGTGTACGGGTTGATTCGGAACACCCGGTTCAATAAATACGTGTTTTACAAGTGGAAAATGCTGTTGAATCGCGTCTCGTATTCGTTGGATTGCTTTATTCAGTTCTGCCGTAGATAAAGCATCGTGGAAGTCAACAACGAGCATAACAATAACTTCTTCGGGACCAAGGTACATCGAGGGTGATTGAAGCACACTGGTTACGGCGTCGTCGCGTTCGACCAACTCAACGATTTTTTGTAACGTTTGCGGCTCAATGCTTTCGCCCATGAGCAAACTTCGGCTTTCGCGCGCCAGAACAACCGAAACTGCCGTCAGAATTAAACCAATGATGATGGAAGCGGCACCATCGAAATACGGATTGTTGAACTGATGGCCCAGAAAAACGCCCAGAAACGCTACGATCAACCCCAGCAAATCGGAAGCATCCTCAAATAGCACGACAAACGTCGATGGGTCTTTGCTGCGTTTTACCGACGACCAGAACGGCTGTGTACCCCGTTGTCGGTTGAATTCTTTAAACGCCGTGATAAAGGAAATTCCGTCGAAGCAAAAAGCGATGCCAAGGACAATGTAGTTCCAGAGCGTTTTTTCAATCGGCTCCGGGTGCTGAAGATGCGTGATGCCTTCGTAAAATGAAACGCCACCACCCACGCCAAAGATCAGGATCGATACGATGAATGCCCAAAAATACTGCTCCTTGCCGTAGCCAAACGGGCGGTTCGCATCGGCTGGTTTCTTACTGCGAGCAAGCCCCAGCAACAGCAGGATTTCGTTCAGTGTATCAACCAGTGAGTGAATACCTTCCGAAATCATGGCCGAACTACCTGTAACGCTAGCGGCTATGAATTTGGTAATGGCAATGGCTAGGTTAGCGGCTAAAGCGCTGTAAATCGGAGTCTTGGACGCAGGCATAATAAACAGGAGTAGTTAGCAAGAGGCTGGTAAATGGGTAAACCGGCTTTTCTATTGAATGGTTACCGGTATAAAAATGCAGAACCCGCCAGGTCGGGTAGACTTGACGGGTTCGGGCGACTAGCACTTTAACGGTACTAATCGGACTCGATCGTTACGTCGTGTTTTTTTGCCGCTTTTTTGATGCGTTCCTTGATTTGTTCTACGTCGTCGGCGTCATATTTTTCCGCGTTATCCTTGTGATTGATGTAGCTCCAGGCCGCCCGTACATGTTCAGGGGTGTCAATGGGGTACTTTTTGTTGGTAGGATCAGCAAATTCTACGTCACCGTATTTATGCTCTCCCTCGGTCGGACTAACGTCGTCACGCCGATCAATTTTTGAATCTTTTGCCATGATCGTTGAGCGTTCAAATGAGACTTATCAACCCACTCAGCTAACAAATGGTTATTTCGGACCCGTTGACTCATAGCGATATAGTGAGTTAGTAGTCGCATTAAACAGGCGAATACGGTTTAAAGTTAAAACCCCGGTCCCGTGCTGCGTGTTGCTTACTTAATTGTTGTTGCTTTCCATCAGGAAAAACAGACTCATTTATTGACTTTAGACTGCACTGTATGTCAACTCTTTTTTCGCCGATTACCATTCGAAGTATTCAGTTCAAGAATCGAATTGTTGTTTCGCCCATGTGCCAGTATTCCAGTGAAAACGGCTTTGCCAACGATTGGCATCTGGTTCATTTAGGAAGCCGGGCAGTAGGTGGTGCCGGACTGATTATTACCGAAGCTACCGCTGTTTCGCCCGAGGGCCGTATCTCACCCAACGATTTGGGTATCTGGACGAATGAACACATTGCTGGTTTGAAACGAATCACCCAATTTCTGAATCAGCACGGAGCCATAGCGGGTGTTCAGTTGGCTCATGCCGGTCGGAAAGCCAGCACGCAGCGGCCCTGGGATGGCGGTAAAGCCATTCTGTCGAATCAGGATAAAGGCTGGGAAACCGTTGCGCCGAGTGCCATACCGTTTACAGACTCTGATCCAAGACCACTTGCTTTAACCGTCGAAGGCATAAAAAACGTTTTGATCGATTTTCAGGATGCCGCCCGACGGTCGGTGGAAGCGGGTTTTCAGGTGATTGAAATTCACGCGGCACATGGGTATTTGCTTCACGAATTTTTGTCGCCGTTGAGTAACCAACGGACCGACGAATACGGGGGATCGTTCGATAATCGAATTCGTTTGTTGCTGGAAGTAGTTAGCCATGTTCAGGCTGTCTGGCCGGAAGAATATCCGCTTTTCGTCCGTATATCGGCAACCGATTGGACGGAAGGGGGCTGGACTGTGGAGGATTCGGTCGCACTGGCCAACGTGCTTCAGTCCAAAGGAGTTGATGTAATCGACTGCTCAACTGGTGGCAACGTTGCTCATGCCAAAATTCCGGTAGGTCCAGGTTATCAGGTCGAATTTGCGGAGCGGGTTAAAAAAGAAGCGGGTATTATGACCGCAGCTGTGGGTCTTATCACAGACGTTGAACAGGCCGAAACGATTCTTGCGGATGGTCGCGCGGATTTTGTGCTGCTGGCTCGTGAATTTCTCCGAGATCCGTATTTCCCACTTCATGCAGCCCATGTTCTGGGTGATGAGGTTGCCTGGCCGGTGCAATACGAACGGGCGAAGCCAAGACGGGATCATAAGTAAAATAATGGTCTCGGTAAGCCAATTGCCTTCGTTTCGAGTTATATCACCAACGAAACCATTTTTCTACCTAAAAATAAATTATCAACCATGCGTTGGTTAAACCAAAACGAAAGCGAAAACGTCGAAGACCGTCGCGGTAGCAGCGGGGGTGGTGGCTTGTTAGTTGGTGGTGGCATTGGCTCAGTAGTCATTGCTGTAATCGTGATGCTACTTGGTGGCGACCCGTCGCAGATCCTGAACAGTAGTGCCCCGGAAGAACAGTCAGCGTCTCAGGCACCTACCGGACCTCAGCCTGATGACAAAGCCGCTCAGTTTACCCGGCTCGTGCTGGGTAGTACCGAGAAAGTATGGACCGATTTGTTTGCGAAGCAGGGCGCGCAATACCGTAAGCCGGTTCTGGTTATGTTCCGAGGAGCAACAACGTCAGGTTGTGGTACCGCGCAGGAAGAGATGGGGCCTTTTTATTGTCCTCTCGACCAGAAAGTGTACATCGACTTGTCGTTCTACGACCTGTTGGCTCAACGATTTCAGGCACCTGGCGATTTTGCGATGGCTTACGTAGTAGCGCACGAAATTGGGCACCACGTACAGAAACAGTTAGGCATTATGGATAAAACTGACGAACTGCGCCAGCGACTCAGCCAGCGGGAATACAACCGTGTGTCAGTTCGTCTTGAGCTCCAGGCCGATTTTTTTGCGGGTGTCTGGGCGCATCACGCGCAAGGACAAAGCTTCGTACTCGATGAGAACGATGTCGAGTCGGCGCTGACCGCAGCCAATGCGATTGGTGATGATAAGATCCAGGAAGAAACGCAGGGTCGGGTCGTACCCGATGCCTTCACGCATGGCACGTCAGCCCAACGGGTTTACTGGTTTAAAAAGGGGCTCCGAACCGGCGACCTCAGCCAGGGCGACACCTTCAATAGTCGTGAAGACGCCAATCTACAATAAGCCGTATACAAATGATTACCAAAAGCCGGAACAGCGCTGTTCCGGCTTTTTTGTTCTCCTGGAAGCCACTTGCGAATATCCGTGCCTTTACCGTACTTTCCGGCCTAAATCAATTTGTCCACATGGAATCACAATCGTATTCTGAACGACACCATCCTTCGCTGACCGCCGAGCAAATCAGGCAGGAGCAGGCCGCCTTTATGACGCAGGTCTACGGGTGGATGTCTGTTGCTTTACTCATAACGGCCACTGTTTCAATCTGGGTTGCCAGTTCGCCCGCCATCCTGGAGCTGGTTTTTGGTAACCGGATTGTTTTCTACGGTTTGCTGATTGGCCAAGTGCTGATGGTAATGTCGTTGTCGGCGGCTATCCAGCGTCTGTCGGCGCAAATGGCTACGGCCCTGTTTATTGGCTACGCTATAATGAACGGGTTAACGCTGGCCTGTATTTTCCTGCTTTACACAGGCGGTTCAATTGCCTCTACCTTCTTCGTAACAGCTGGTACATTTGGGGCAATGAGTGCTTATGGCTATTTTACCAAACGCGATCTAACGTCTTTGGGAGGTTTCCTGTTGATGGCGCTTATCGGATTGATTATTGCTTCGCTCGTCAACTTGTTTTGGCATAACGAAACCTTGTACTGGATTTCGACCTACGCGGGGGTACTCATCTTCGTCGGCCTGACCGCTTACGATACCCAGAAAATAAAGGAAATGTACGCCGTTGGTAATGCCGGTACCGAGGAAGGACGGAAAGTAGCCGTTATGGGTGCGTTACGGCTCTACCTTGATTTTATAAACATGTTTCTGTATCTACTGCGGTTGTTTGGCCGCCGGCGGTAATACGATTTAAAACGAAAAATCCCGGCCGCTATATAGCAGCCGGGATTTTCTATTACTTGGACAATTATAATTCTATTTCAGCGTCGAGGTTGGTGAAGGCAATCTCTCCCTCGTTATTCAACTCCATCAGTACGACCGAGTCTTTCTTCACCTCACCGGATAAGATCGCTTTCGACAGTTCGTTCAAGACCCGGCGTTGCAGTACGCGTTTCAACGGGCGAGCGCCAAATTGGGGATCGAAGCCTTCTTCGCCAAGCTTGGTAAGAGCTTCGTCCGTTGCGTCGAGCTGTACGCCATTTTCGGCTAGCCTTTTCTTGATCTCGTTGAACTGAATATCGACAATCTTACGAATGTTGGCCTGCGTCAGCGGTTCGAACATCACGATTTCGTCAATCCGGTTCAGGAATTCAGGGCGGATGGTTTGTTTCAGCAACTCCATCACGGCTGATTTCGCTTCTTCCAGCACCAGCGAATGGTTCCAGCCTTCGTCTTCAGCAAATTTCTCCTGAATCAGATGGCTACCGATGTTGGAAGTCATGATGATGATCGTATTCTTGAAGTTCGCTACGCGGCCTTTGTTATCCGTCAGACGACCTTCATCAAGCACCTGCAACAGGATGTTCCAGACATCGGGGTGTGCTTTTTCGATCTCATCGAGCAATACGACCGAGTAAGGTTTCCGGCGCACCGCTTCGGTCAACTGACCACCTTCGTCGTAGCCAACGTATCCCGGAGGAGCACCAATCAGTCGGCTTACGGCGTGACGTTCCTGATACTCCGACATGTCGATTCGTATCATCGCGTTCTCGTCGTTGAAGAGGTATTCGGCTAATGTCCGGGCGACTTCCGTTTTACCAACCCCCGTTGTACCAAGGAAGATAAACGAACCGATTGGCCGTTTGGGGTCCTGCATACCCGCCCGGCTCCGGCGAACGGCATCCGACACTGCTTCAATCGCTTCCTGCTGACCAGCTACCCGCTTACCCAGTTCTTTCTCCAGGTTGAGCAGTTTTTCGCGATCACTCTGCATCATTTTCGAAACCGGAATACCCGTCCATTTAGCCACTACTTCGGCAATGTCTTCGGCGGTCACTTCCTCCTGCATCATCCGATCTGACCCACCTTTGTCGCCACCTTCCTGCGCCAGCGAGTTAAGCTTTGTTTCGATCTCAGGAATCCGACCGTAGCGAATCTCGGCTACTTTTCCGTAATCGCCCGTTCGTTCGGCTTGTTCGGCTTCAAAGCGTAACTGATCGAGTTGCTCTTTCAGTGTCCGGCCTTCGTTGACCGACGCTTTTTCGGTTTCCCACTTGGCTTGCAGACTACTCCGCTGTTCGGTCAGGTCAGCGATCTGCTTGTTCAGCAGGCTTTCTTTTTCTTTGTCGTTTTCCCTGCGAATGGCTTCCCGCTCAATTTCCAGCTGCATAATGCGCCGGTTGAGTTCGTCCAGTTCTTCCGGAACCGAATCCATTTCCAGACGCAGTTTAGCGGCTGCCTCGTCCATCAAGTCAATGGCCTTGTCGGGCAGGAAACGGTCGGTAATATAGCGCGTAGATAGCTCGACAGAAGCAATGACTGCATCGTCTTTGATCCGAACGCCGTGGTGCAACTCGTACTTTTCTTTGATACCGCGCAGAATCGAGATGGCGTCGGCCATGTCTGGTTCATCGACCATTACGGCCTGGAATCGACGTTCGAGCGCTTTATCTTTCTCGATGTATTTCTGGTATTCTTTCAGTGTCGTGGCACCGATGGTGTGGAGTTCACCGCGCGACAAGGCTGGTTTTAACAGGTTGGCCGCGTCCATAGCGCCTTCACCGCCCGCACCCGCACCAATAAGCGTGTGAATCTCGTCGATGAACAGAATGATTTCACCGTTGGAGTCCGTCACCTCTTTGATGACCGATTTCAGGCGTTCTTCGAACTCGCCTTTATATTTGGCCCCCGCAATCAGCAGACCCATGTCGAGCGAGACAAGCGTTTTTGTTTTCAGGTTTTCGGGAACGTCACCCGATACAATGCGTTGGGCAAGTCCTTCAACAATAGCCGTTTTACCGACGCCCGGCTCACCAAGCAGAATCGGGTTGTTTTTAGTCCGACGGCTTAAGATTTGAAGCACCCGCCGGATTTCTTCATCCCGGCCAATCACCGGGTCGATCTTACCCGTGCGTGCCCGTTCGTTCAGGTTGATGCTATACCGTTCGAGCGACTGGTAGGTTGCTTCGGCGTTTTGATTTTTCACGGAATTTCCTTTTCTAAGTTCGTTGATCGCGGTTTTAACTTGTTTTTCGTTGAAACCGGCGTCGCGTAATAACGTTGCAATTTGATCTTTACCTGCCATTAGCCCAAGCAGCATCAGTTCAACGCTCACAAATTCGTCGCCAAACTCTTTTGTATAATTGCTGGCTTTGGCTAAAGCTGCGGCTGTGTCGTTGCTCAGATACACACTACCATTACCGCCCGAAATCTTTGGGTAAGTCGTGAGAATGGCCTGTAACGCACCCGCTGTATTTTGTAAATTAATGCCAAGTTTCTTGGTAATGAAACCGATTACGTTTTCATCCTCCGACAGGATAGCCTGGAGCAGATGACCGGTTTCAATCGCCTGCTGGCCATTGCCAAGGGCGATCTCGGAAGCCTTCTGAACGACCTCCTGCGCTTTTACGGTGTAATTCTTAAAATCCATGACTGTAGTGGGTAAGCGTTAGTTACTGTATGACTAGCTAATAACAAATCACGGGCCGGGGTGGTTTTTCGGACAATTTGGCGGAAAAACGCATCGGATGGCTTAAAAGAAGGACAAAATGACAAACCTTGCCAAACGCTTAACAAAAAAGCCGCCTTATTCAATCTAAGGCGGCTTCTAAGAGATAAGGCAAAGCTAATCCAGTCCTTCGGCTTCAATTGGCTTCATCCGTTCCCGGACGATTTGGGCCTGTTGAGGCTCCGGTGTTTCAATTTGATCGGCTATGACTTCAGCTTCGGCATCGTGCACAATGATGCGGTTATACTCATGGAATTTACCCTTGGGCAGCCAATAAGCTAATAAACCGACATAAGTAGCTGCCAGGCTAGCGGCTGTCCAGCCCAGAAGCGGTAATTTGTTCCACTGCCGGGTAGCAATACCACCAAAACCGGCGACGAACGGAACCATATACCAAGGGTCATTCAGCCGACGGGCGATGAGGTAACCTGCCCCGGCAGTTGCCCCTAGGATACCAGCGGCAAGTGGTTCATCGCGCTCTTTGTCGCGCTCCCACCAGCCAAGCGTCAGTAACGTGTCGGGTGTACCAACAACGGTAGCGGCTGTCAGCCACCCTGCGTACAGACTAACCGGAATGCGAAGGTATTTTTCTGGAGTAGGCACATCGCTTTTGCCGATTTCCAGACTTTGATGTAACGCCAATGCTGCTGGGAGGTTAAGCTTCGTTGTCAGATCAGAAATGACAATGCTTTGCGGGTCGTTCTGCGAGAAGAACCGACCGAAGATGGCGTTGCACGTCCAGCTTGCCCACCACCACGGCAGCGCTTTCTGATAGCGCGGGTTGAACGCCTGAGAAGGAAGCGCCTGATGAATCAGCAACGAACCTAAGCCCGAATAGATCGTTGACCAGACGACACCAAACGCCCAGCCTGCCGGAACAATCGGGTTTTTGTCAAAAACGTTCTGGTACTCGACCGGCACGTCATATTCACGCTCTTCGTCGTCCGAATCCTCCGGTTGCCGCTCACGTCCCTGCTGGCGGGACTGGCTGCTAGCCATCGTCGTGTACAATATGCTACCAACGGCAAAGACGGCTGTAGCAATTCGCCAGAATGATGAATTTTTCATGGAAGTAAGATTGATTTAAGCCTAGTGAACTGAATACTAAACTGATTATTCCGTTCACTAGGCCCGTCGTTTACGCTGCGACTTCTGCTTCTAGGTCAACCGCTTTATCTTCGCCTTTGCTGACCAGGTGCTCCGCTTTTGTTTTAGTGTTCTGATAAGCATCAACAACGGCATCCACTACCGACGACAAGGCGTCAGAAATCGAATTGCCGGCTGATTTGGCTTTGTATCGATAGCGAGCCCGGTCTAAAGCGTTGGCATTTTTGTACGCGATACCAATCGCAATTCCGGTTACAACGGCCAGGCCAAAACCAATGCCCCAGGCCAGCGTGGTTTTCTTTTCCTGCTCAGCATCCGGTTCTGGTTTCTGCAACATCTTGTCGTGCATCAGCGATGCCAGTGCTTCCTGAGGGGCTACGTACGCCAATACTTCGTACGATTTGTTTTTCAGACCGCCCGGTATGACTTTGGGTTTACCCGCCATTAATGCTTCGTAGCCGTCTTTGGCTACCATGACGGGGTCCTGCAATTCATCGGTTATTTTGGTATTCTGCGCCCCCGCTTTGTTAAAGAAATCGGTGTCAGTGGCATTGGGCAGCAAAGCCGTAATCGTCACGTTCGTATCTTTCAACTCGTTGATGAGCGACTGCGTGAAGTTATAGACGTAGGCTTTGGTACCGGCATAAACAGCCATGAGCGGAGATGGCGTAATGGACAGCAGCGACGCCAGATTCAGGATCTTGCCCTCGTTGCGGATAAGCATATCGTACAGAAACAGCTTGGTCATCTGGGTCAGCGCCAGCACATTGAGGTGAATCATGGCTTTTTCGCGTTCCCAGTCCGTATCGGTTCCAAACAGGCCATATAAACCAACACCTGCGTCGTTGACCAGCACATTAACCGTTATGCCCTTTGCTTTCACCTGATTGTAAACATCCTGAGCAGCATCTTCTTCGGACAAATCTTTCTTGATAATGGTTATCTGTTGGGTATCGTAGTTGCCTTTGAAGACCTCGCTCAGACGCTCCAGCGTGTCGTCGCTACGGGCAACCAGCACCAGATTATAACCGTCTTTCGCAAGGAGTTTGGCAATTTCCTGGCCGATTCCACTTGAGGCACCGGTTACCAGCGCTGTTTTTCCTGTCACTGTATTCATAACGATTTACATGGTTAGTGAGTAATTAGTTGAACTACGAGGGCAGGAAGTTGTTTTGATTATCCGGTGTTTACCAATGGGCATAAGGCACTTAACAACGAATTTTACAAGGTGCTTTAGCTCAGAAATCGGCTGTTTAGGGAACAAACACCGCCCAGGCTAATTGATAGAATGACTGGTTTGTATAGCGTCAAAATGGAAAGATTATGAAAATAGTACCCGGAATCGCACTAATGCTTTTTGCCCTTGTTATAGGCTGCTCGCCGTCGTATCGTGTCACTCAGAATAAGACTGATAAATCGGCAACCTGGTCGGCTTATCGAACATTTGCTTTCATTGATACGAACCGGATCAGTCCATCGCCCCAGGACGCGTATCAGGCTGTAGTCGAACAGATCAAGCGGGCGGTAACCACGGAGCTAACCAATCGGGGGTACCAGCAAACAAAGGATAATCCTGATCTGCTCGTCAACATCGGGGCGGTGATGAAGGAAAAGACACAGACGCGGCAAACAACCATCTATGAAGCGCCCTTCTACACGGGACAACGGCGATACCACTGGCAAAGTCAGGAGGTGCCGGTTGGTACGTATCAGGAAGGAACGGTCAATCTGCACGTTGTGGATTCCCAGCGTAACGCGCTCATCTGGGACGTTGCCGTGTCGAGCGTGCTTAACCGGCAGCAGGTTACGCCCGTTCAGGTTGGAGAAGCGATCCACAAGGTTTTTACCAAATTTCCCGGTAGTCGCTCTTAACGAAGAAAGCCTTCCCGAACGTTCGGGAAGGCTTTCTTCGTTAGTTAGCAAACGTTACACAAGAGCGGCTTCTACTTTGGATTTCGCTCCTGACACGGTGCTGCTCACGGCATCGGCTACCGACTGAACCGCGTCCTTGGCGGAGCCAACGGCCTGCTCGGCTTTGAATTTGTAGCGTGCCCGATCAATAGCGTTGCCCAGGTTTACACCTGCTGTCCAACCCGAATGGTTTTTGTACCGGGCGGCAATAACGATACCCGCGAGCGCAACGGCTGCGATACCAATGCCCAGTGCCAGATTGAAGGATTGCTTTTCCTGTTCCGCTTCGGCTTTGTCCTTCATTTGTGAGCGTCCTGCCTGACTGACAATCGAGTCGGGTAACACCCGGAAAGCGGCTGCCTGCACTTTCGTCGAGAATCCGGCAATGGCTTTGTCTTTTCCTTTCATGAGCGCTTCGTAGCCTTCCTTCGCAACATCCGCTGGACTCATCGAACGGGCTTGTTCCTGCGCAACAGTATTCATAGCACCGGCCTTATTAAAGAAATCGGTATCCGTAGCCGGTGGCATCAGCACCGTTATCGAAATGTTCGTGTCTTTAACTTCGTTGCGTAACGCTTCGGAGAACGAGTAGATAAACGACTTGGTACCTCCGTAGACCGCCATCATCGGATTAGGCATAATCGAGGCAATAGAACCAAGCATGAGGATCTTACCCTCGTTACGCTGGACCATGTCTTTCAAAAACAGCTTGGTCAGATGAACCAGCGCCGTCAGGTTGACCTGGATGACGTTTAGCTCTTTCTGCAAGTCCGTTTCGGTGGCAAACTTGCCATATTCGCCAAAACCAGCGTTGTTGACCAGCGTATTGACGGTAATATTCTTTTGCGCTACCTCGTCGTAAATTTCCTGAGGAGCTTCAGGATTCGATAAATCCTTTTCGATAACCGTAATGGATGAGGTACCGAACTGTTGCTTAAATTTATCGGCTAAGTCCTGAAGTTTGTCTTCACTCCGAGCGACCAATACCAGATTATAACCGTCTTTGGCGAACAGCGTTGCCAATTCTCGTCCAATTCCGCTTGACGCACCCGTAATCAGGGCAGTTTTTCCGACTTCTGTTGTCATGTTCGTTGAGTATGTTGATTCAATCTTTTACTCAACCCGACATAAACAAAGTTGTTTGGCAATCATAAAATAATGATAAGCCGGCAAAGAGAAGCAGATTAAGCGTTCACCCCTGAAGTTGACAAGCGCTGTACATACCCGTCAGCTACTTATTTCGCCACAACTTTTACGTTGATTTTGCGCATTGTCGGCTTGGGAATGCGTGATGTGTCATTTTTGGCAACACCCGTGCCGCGTCCGATGGCGTCAATTCGAACAAAGCTTATTCCCGATGCCATCAGCTGCTGTTTGATCTGGTTAACGCGCTTGAATGAAAGGCTTTTATTAGTAACCCCTGCCTGAGCATCATTGGCATAACCAACAAGCTGAATCTGCAATTGCGGATAAGACTTTAACAACGTTGCCAATTCGTTGATAGTCGCCTGAGAGCCTGCCGTTAGCGACAACGAACCAGGAATAAAGGCAACGCCCGTTAACGGGAAGACGCGACCTTTGGGCAACATAGCATTGCCCAGATAAGGCGTCATTAGTTGGCTGAGATTACCCGAAAGACCGGTTGTTGAAACAGGCGCTGCCGTCGAAACCGCCGTGGGAGCTGCTGTCGCTGTCTGCGGTTTTGGCTCGACCGGTACGGCCAGCGACCGGGTTACGGTGTCGGCCTGAATCGTATCGCCCGTGACGGTCGCCAGATCGCTGGAATCCTGGGCTACGCCGGAATGGTTTATTGTGTTCTGGTATACAAAATAACCGCCGACAGCAAGCGCTACGGCTAGCAGGGCGCCCACACCCCATTTGGTTAGTGCACCATTGTCACTATCGGAATCATCGACCGGATCGTAGCTAACCGAAGGACGGGTGACCGTAGCCGTTGATCGGACCGAAGAGCCGGATGTACTCGCTACGGAACGACCTGGGGACTCAACGGCACTACGTCGTGCTGGGGTAGCTACACCATTGACAATCTGGTGAAGACCAACTTTTTCAATAAGCCGGGGCATAAGCTCATCCGGTACGGCATTCACGAATGCTTCCCGCTCAGCGAATAAAGTCGAAGCCAGACCATCGGCGTCCAGTTTCTGACTTTTAACCTGTTTGCCCAGTACGTTCAGAACAATAGTGCTCGTTAATCCTAGCAGTGAAATTGCCGACGAGTTACGAATACCCGCGTAGCTCGAAATCATGCTACCGATTGAGCTTTTCATCGCTGGCAGGAGGTGGCTGATGACTTCGTCTCCTTGCGTAATAAGCGTATTCGTCTGGTTGGGATCGCGTAACGTTGTTGCCAGATTGTCCGTCAATGTACCTTCGTAGCGGCCTTTCTGAATATGGTTAAACAGTTGATTGACACCTATTTCAGTGGTAGTCCGTTTCATTAGGCCACCTATAATCGTATAGACAAGACCATTTACGGCTTTGTTCGTTTTTTCGGTTGGTTCGTCAACGTAGGCGGCAATCCTGCTCAGAACGTCCGAATTCAGTACTTCATTTAACGTGGCAAACAAATTCATATAAAAAGTCTCAATCAGGCAGTATATGGGGCAATTCCTCACCTCGCGATCAAAATCTGCACAAATGTCCCCAAAGGGGCTACCCCGGCGATAAAATTAGGGAAGGTTTGGCAAAGGTCGCATAACGCGCCATGATAAAATTCCTATTTCTACCGCTTTGGTAAGCGTTCAATCACATCCTGGTACTCGGTTTCAACATCGCGAAGCCGATTTTGGCAGAATGTTATTAACTCCGTTGCTGACCGGATTTTTGCGGGCAGCTCGTCGAGTGGAACTTGGTCATTCTCAATAGCATCGACCAGCGTAACAAGCTGATCGTAAGCCTCCTGATAAGTCATAGGTTTGTTAAAAATAATTTACTTCTATTGTCAGGTGGCGGTTTGAACGAGTAATATACGGATCAGCAACTGCCTATCAAAGATTACGCGCTGATTACTGTAACAGTACCGTCTTTCAACTGGATATCAAGCGTTTCGCCGGATTTGATGTCGGCGCTTTGCGTTAAAATACGACCGTTTCGCAGAACAAGGGCATACCCGCGCCGGAGTACGTTAGCCGGATCGAGATGCCGAATGGTTACCGCTTTCTCGGTCAGGTCGGTATGCCGGTCACGGAAATAATTATGCATGACAAACCGAAGCCGTTCGGTTTCGGCATCCAGTTGCTCGCGCGTCGTTTGCAGCGTTTCGCGGGCCACTACGCTCAGCCGGTCACGCAGCAGCAGGCAACTTTCTTCGAATTGACGGTTGTGTTCTACCAAAAAGGCAGCCGCTTTCGTCGGGGTTTTTACGCTTTCGTGGCAGAGTAGATCCGTGATGCTGACATTCCGTTCGTGGCCAATACCGGCTAGTATGGGAATGTCGAATCCGGCAACGGCCTGCCCCAGCACGTAGGTATCGAACGAGCCAAAATCCAGTTGAGAACCGCCACCGCGTACGATGACAACCGAGTCGTAAGCTACGTTGCTGGCCTGAATCCGTTCGAGTTGGGCACAGATCGCTTTTTCAGCGCCTTTTCCCTGAACCTGACACAGGTACTCATCGACCACAAAGTCATAGCCAAACGGATTCTGTGTTAGCTCATGCCGGAAGTCACGCCAACCATCGGAGCCAGGAGCTGAAATCAGGGCCAATCGTTGCATAACCGCCGGTCGGGGAAGCAATTGATTGGCCGTAATGTACTGACCCGCTTCGAGCCACACCAAATCGGGATGGTCCAGAACCAGTGCATCCAAAACGGCCTGACGTTCGCGTTCCAGATTACCGAGCGTGTAGGAGGGATCGATTTTAAGGATCTCAAGCCGTAAGCCGTAAACCGGGCTGAAGCTTACCGAAACAAGCATCAACAACTGAATATTCCGGGCGAAAGCTACCCCCGTAGCCTGCTCAAAATCTTTGATTGTGTGATAGTTGCGTCGCCAGATGCAAGCATCGAGCTTAGCCAGCGTTTCACGCCCTGCCGATTCCCGTTCGACCAGTGTTAGGAAGCAGTATCCCCGGTCTGGGTAATTTTTTATGTCGCTCGTTTCCGCAATGACCCACACCGCTTTTTGACCGAAGGCTTCGTCAAGGACGGCTTCAAGGGTGAACGCTAAGTCGGAAAGGCGAATAGGAGACATAACTGATCGGTGAAAATGGAAACGAGGGCCTGGCTGAACGAATGAACCATTGATGGGTTGGATTTACTCGTTCGACCAGGTATTCGTTCGCTACATTAAAGTCCTTCAAACTGACGCAGGAAACGAACGTCATTTTCGGTATACAGACGTAAGTCGTTGACAACGTATTTCAACTGAGTAATGCGCTCGATGCCCATACCGAAGGCAAAACCGGTGTATTCTTCAGGATCAATCCCGCAATTGGCAATTACCTGCGGATCGACCATGCCCGAGCCTGCGATCTCAACCCAACCGGAGTGTTTGCAGATGTTACACCCTTTACCACCGCAAATCTGACACGAAATGTCGATCTCGGCGCTGGGTTCTGTAAACGGGAAGTAGGAGGGGCGGAACCGGATTTGCGTACCCGGCTCAAACATCTCTTTAACGAAATGATACAGCGTGTCCTTTAGGTCTTTGAATCCAACGTTACGGTCAATGTAAATGCCTTCGACCTGATGGAACATGCAGTGTGCCCGTGCAGATATGGTTTCGTTGCGGTACACACGACCGGGCATAATCGAGCGTATAGGCGGTTTTTGCCGCTCCATCAACCGAATTTGTACGTTCGATGTATGGGTTCGTAACAGCATATCGCCTGCTGAATCGCTTTTCTTTTCAACAAAGAACGTATCCTGCATGTCGCGCGCAGGGTGGTTGTCGGGGAAGTTCAGCGCCCCGAAATTATACCAGTCAGACTCGATCTCGGGACCGTCGGTGACGTTGAAACCAATGCGTTCAAAAATCTGAATAATGCGTTGTCTGACCAACGTCAGGGGGTGTTGAGTCCCCGTCAGATTCGGAATTGTTGGCAACGTCAAATCAACCGGAGGAGCACTGTTGGCAGCTGTCTGTTGATCATCTACTAGTTGCGTAAACGCGTCAAATCGCTCCTGGGCAAAGTTTTTCAGACCGTTGAGTTCCTGACCAACAGCACGTCGGTCGGCTGCTGGAATTGTCTTCAACCCTTCAAACAACTCCGTTATAACACCTTTTCGACTGATGAACCGCATTCGAAATTGCTCCAGTTGCTCTTTCGATGCGACGTTGTATTGATTTATTTCTTCGTATATGGCCTTAACGTTCTCCAGCATAAGCTACAGGTTGATCAGTCTTTCTTTATAACTGCAAAGGTACGTAAATCCTGACAGCGCGTCCAACGTAGTTCGTTTCACAGCCGGATGACTGTGGCTTTTATTACCCAATACTACTAAATTCAGTTAAAACGATTGCAAAAAGGTGGCTTTAAAATTTGTTGAGTAATCGGCAAAAGTGGTCTGAAAAATAAGGGTTTATAAAATAACATGAAGAAAACGGGGGCTACTGAGTGAAGTAGGTCTGATTGTTGCGCTTATAACCCTAAGAATATACGTTGAGATTAAAGCTTTAAGCAGCGTGTCGGCGTACTAACTCATTGAATCTCAATCCCAATACAATCATTATCAAACCTCACTTATAGCGGCTATGAAAACATTTGCCAATGACTCAATTTTTGACCCTATGTCTATGCCGTTCCACAAAAGTGTGGAAAAAATTGCCGATTCCTCTTGTTTACAAAAACTTCTGATCCCATTCTACGACCGTAAACGCACGGTTTCGGTCGACGAAATTGTACGTCTTGAAGGCTGCGGAAACTACACAAATTTCTTCCTGAAAGATGGTACTAAAATGCTTGTGTCGCGTACACTAAAAGAATACGAAACGTTGCTTGATGGACAGGCATTTGTTCGGGTTCATAAATCGTGCATTGTCAATCTGGGTTTTGTGCGGAAGTTTTTCGTAAAAAAAGAAGGTGAATTGGAGTTGACGGATGGTCAGCAGGTGAAAATCTCACGTCGTCGGGCTCAAATGTTCATGGATCGCATTCGTGATTTCCAACCAGTAGCGTTAAATTAATCACTTGACGTGGTTATTTCCCCGGAAATAGCCCGTAGGCTTCCCACTGGCTCAACCACGTAGTTTTACGTATTGAGTTGGGTACATTCACTTGAAGATTTTAAAGGAAAATCATTGAATGGCTTGATTACTAAAGAGTTATCTCTAATTGAGTTGCTCAGGTAGTCAAGCCATTTGTTTTGAGACCCGCTTGAGGACGGTAGTTTTGTTTCATCAATCAAGAACAAATACACGAACCAAAAACGTCTCGATATGGAAGCCACTGTTTTCTCATCTGTCCCGCCAACGGCTGTAGTTCCTCAATTTCCAGCCTCTTACCAGCGCGGTTCGCAGCGTATTACGCTGCCTTACCTGAACCGAACCATTTTTATCGCCGTCGATGATGTGTTATGCCTACAAGGTGAAGGAAATTATACCTTTCTGTTTACGCGGGACCGTAAAAAATACTTAGTATCTAAAACGCTGAAGGAGTTTGAAAAAACGCTGGATGGTTCGATCTTCCTTCGTATTCACAAGTCCTACATTGTGAATCTGGCTTATGTGCAGCGTAGCGTTTTTAACAAGGAGCGCCATGTACAACTGGCAGATGGTCGTGAGGTGGCTATCTCACGTCGGCGGATGAAAGACATTTCGCAGCAGTTGACCCAATTCTGGCAAAAACTGCTTAATTAGAAACTATAAACCGCCGGTTGAGGAAAGACTCAATCGACGGTACTGGATATCAATTTAGTGGGTTATTTGAAAGAACAACCGTTGCTGCGGACTCCTGGAGTAGACAGCAACGGTTTTGTTTTTTGTGGCAATGGGCAGCTATCGCCTAGAATAACCGGTAAGCTAACGTGATCTGCCACGACTTCAGGCGCTGACTGAATTTGCCAGCGCTATTCTCAATCTGGGCGATGTCTGTAAGGTTGCCTTCGTAACGCACATCCAGGCCAAACGACCCAAGATCCAGACCGCCACCCACTTGGTAACCATAATAAGCCTGGGACCAGGCATCATTCAGACTTCCGTTCGTGTACTGACGGATCGCTTCTCCCAGTCGCTGGTTGTCGTCAATACGGAACGAAATAATCGGTCCGGCCATTACCCGAATCGGCCCGCCTTTGATACCCAGCAGAATCGGCACGTCAAAACTGGTTGTTTTAACCGTTACGGTTTCCGTAGCACCATTACGCACGACATCAAACGAGCCAGCCTTGGTTGAATACATCAATTCGGGCTGAAGAAATAAATTTTTACCAAAACGGGTATAAATACCGAAAGACGTACCCGTTCGCGTATCAAGACTAGCGCTTAAATTATCCCGAAAGGTTTGACCGTCAACACCAACGGTTGGTTGTCCAGTGCCGGTTGTGCCGGTTCTAACGAAATTGCCAAAACTGAGCTTTGATAGATTAACTCCTCCTTTGATTCCAATCTGGAAGCCGCCCTGAGCAAATGTCAAAGCTGGCAGCAACATAAATGCCGCAAAAAGCAGGTTCTTTTTCATAAGTGATCGTAAAATAGATGAACCATTGGGTTTAACGTGAATTGTGCCTGAACGGTATGAAAGGCCAACTTATTTCGAGCAAACGGCGTTACATAGATGAGTAGTTTTCCGTCAATAAGCGACCCGTTTACAGGCATTTGTCCTTGGATATAGTGTCCGTGACAACGTTTAATGGACGGGCGTTTTTTTGTCGATAATTTATCGCTGCTCCCTGTTAACCGAGAAGATGGCCAAAATAAAAACCACCTATTTCTGTCAGAGTTGCGGCCACCAGTCGGCTAAATGGCTGGGTCGTTGTCCGTCCTGTGGCGAGTGGAACACGTTCGTTGAAGAACTCGTCCAGAAGGACGAACCCGAGAAAGGAAGCTGGCGCAGTCCATCGTCTGGACCGGGTGGTATAAAGACTACGCCTAAACCCAAGGCGCTCCACGCCATCAACTACGAAGAGCAACCCCGAATCGCAACGATTGATGGCGAACTAAACCGAGTATTGGGCGGTGGGATTGTCCCCGGCTCGCTTGTGCTTATCGGTGGTGAACCGGGAATCGGCAAATCGACGCTGCTGCTGCAAATTGCCCTTAGCCTGGCTGGACTCCGCGTGTTATACGTGTCGGGTGAAGAAAGTGAGCAACAGATCAAGATGCGAGCCGAGCGGTTGGACGCGCCCGTGAGCGATTGCCACGTGATGACCGAAACCTCGACGCAGAACATCTTTCGCGTTGCTGAACACTTTGAACCGGAAATTCTGATCATCGACTCCATCCAAACAATGCAGTCATCGCTGGTCGAATCGGGGGCAGGAAGCGTCTCGCAGGTGCGCGAATGCACGGCTGAGTTCATGAAATACGCCAAAGAAAGCGGAGTGCCTGTGTTTATGATCGGTCATATTACCAAAGAAGGGACGCTGGCTGGTCCTAAAGTGTTAGAACACATGGTCGATACGGTCCTGACCTTCGAAGGGGACCGGCACACGACGTATCGAATTCTGCGTACGACAAAAAACCGCTTTGGCAGTACCGACGAGCTGGGAATTTATGAAATGCTTGGCTCCGGACTTCGGCAGGTGACCAACCCGTCCGAAATCCTGATTTCGCAGCGCGACGAAGCGTTGAGTGGCGTTACCATCGGATCGATGCTGGAAGGAAATCGGCCCTTGATGATCGAAACGCAGGCATTGGTTAGCGTGGCTACGTACGGAACTCCGCAACGAAGTAGCACGGGTTTCGACGCGAAGCGATTGAATATGCTGCTGGCTGTTCTGGAAAAGCGGGGTGGGTTCCGATTAGGTCAGCAGGACGTGTTTCTCAACATTGCCGGTGGACTTCGCGTAGAAGATCCGGCCATCGACTTGGCGGTATGCGCGGCTGTGGTGTCCAGCTACGAGGATACGGCTATTCTGCCGTCGGTGGCTTTTGCCGCCGAAGTAGGGCTTGGGGGCGAAGTACGGGCCGTCAGTCGGATCGAATCGCGGATTGCCGAAGCGGAGAAGTTAGGCTTTAAGAAAATCTTTATTTCTAAATACAACCTGAAAGGCTTGGACGCCAAAGACTATAAGATCAGCATCAAGCCCGTGTCTCGACTGGATGAGGTATTCCAAGGGGTGTTGTTGTAGTCGCAGTTTGTCGCCGGTCAGTGAAGCTATTCCTTGATCGGCGACAAGCTGTTATTTTCGGGCGCAATGTTGTTTGCAGACGATGCAGTTTCTACGAATTACGGGTCCACATCCGTACCTGGCTACCATTCAGGTGTGGTACGAGCAAGCTTTTCCAATGGAAGAAAGACGCGATTTTACGCAGCTTCTCCAAATGCTGGATAGTCCAGATATGCATGTATGTGCGCTGGTAGAACAGGAAAAACCCATTGGTTTTATCATCTACTGGCAATGGGACAACCTGATTTATGTTGAACATTTTGCCGTTGACCCTGAACAGCGTGGCCGACAGCTCGGCCAGAAAGCTTTACAATCACTGATGACGCTGAAAAAAGCTACCTATGTTCTCGAAGTAGAACTGCCTACCGATGACATGAGCCAGCGAAGAGTTCGATTCTACGAACGTCAGGGGTTTTTCCTGAATCCGTTCGCATACAAACAACCCCCTTACCGGTCGAACGGCACGGCTATTCCCATGAAATTGATGTCTATCCCTGCCATTGAGGATTGGAACGCGTTTCAGCAAGTAAGCCAACAGATTGATGAAAAGGTTTATCGACGCTTTTACTGAGCAGGCAGCGGGTACAGGCCCATTGGCTGATCGGCGGTCCGTAGGGCACCGCCCAGTTGCAGAACGGTGAAGAAGTGATGTGCTTCGTGAAGCAGAAAAAGCTCGGTCCATCCTTCGACCGTCATCATACCGGAAGCCGGATGCTGCCCCACGCGGAGAAGCTGTTCTTCGGGAAGTATACTCAGAAATGCATTCAACGTGGCCCGCTCTCCCCGCAGCCGTTCCAGGAGTTCATCAACCGAAAGCTGCGTCCAGCCCGAAAAGCCGGGATCTTCATCGGCTACGTAGCGATTAAACAAGGGTGCCTCTTCGGAATTGATGCGATGGAGTCTGTCCACAAAAATTTCCTGATAGCGGCCTAAATGCGCTATGTTTTCGAAAATAGACCATTTGCCGGATGGTGGCCGCTGCCGGATTTGTTGTTCAGTTAAGCCAAATAGCAAATGATTCAGGGCATCGGGTTGGCTGGCAAGTCGATGGAGAAGCGATTGTTTCATGCTTCAATGATAGATCAATCTCGAAAAACTACCAAATGACAATGAACGTCAAACTATTTGTGACAGTCCTGGTTGAATAGATGATTTATTCAACAATTCACCTTAAGGACATGAGTTACATCAAAGTAGATACTGACGCGTCGGGTAATGACGTAAAACTTTTCTATCAGGATTTAGGTACCGGCAACCCAGTTGTATTGATTCACGGCTGGCCGCTGAGCCACTCTATGTGGGATTATCAATTAGCTGAGTTACCAGCCCACGGTATGCGGGTGATCGCATATGATCGTCGTGGCTTCGGCAAATCGACGCAAACCTGGGATGGTTATGATTATGACACACTAGCCGCCGATCTTAAAGCCGTGCTGGACACGCTTGATCTGCAAAACGTTACGCTGGTAGGGTTTTCGATGGGTGGTGGCGAAGTAGCCCGTTACATGAGCCGTTACGGTGGAGCGCGGGTGTCGAAGGTCGCTTTTGTTAGCGCCGTTACACCTTACCTGCTGAAAACCGAAGATAACCCGGATGGCGTTGACCAGAGCGTTTTCGATGAAATCACGGAAAATCTTCAAAAGGACCGTGCTGACTTTCTGCAAACTTTTGGCAAGCAGTTTTACGGCGTAGGCTTGCTGAGCAAGCCCGTTAGCCAGGCGCATCTCGACGGTGATTTCTACCGGGCTTACGAAGCCTCTTACCGGGCTACACTTGATTGCGCGAATGCGTTTGCGACTACGGACTTCCGCGACGATTTAACTCAGATACATGTGCCAACGCTGGTAATTCACGGGGACGATGACAAGACCGTACCCATCGAAGCATCGGGCGAACGGACCGCTAATGCGATACCATCAGCGCAATACATCGTTTACGACGGTGCTCCCCACGGTTTGTATGTGACCGAAAAAGACCGTCTTAACCAAGATCTGATTGCTTTTATTCAGGAAGGCGTAACCGTACGTGAGCCAGTCGGCGTAACAACACTGTACTAAGTTAGCCCCGTTTTTTGTAATGAATCGAGCCCGCATAATCCTGCGGGCTCGATTCGTTTTTGGTCGATACCTACCCCCTGGGCTATTGGCTCCACTCAGTTGGCGTACGGTCCCAGCGGTGCCCTTTCAGTTCGTGCAGCAATTCTGGTAACAGACCGCGTCCATCGCTAACCGCCGTATTCGCTTCTACGTTTCGTAGTTGGCGCATTCCCGGAATCGTGGTGTGAACGTCAGGATTGCTTAAGATGAATCGCAGTGCCATTTCGGGCATCGTCATACCTTCGGGGATTAGCGGCTTCAACGCATCGGCATGGTCAACGCTGCTGTTCAGGTTCTCGGGAACAAAATAGGTGGAACGCCAGTCGTTGGCTGGGAACGTCGTTTCTTTCGTAAACGTACCCGTCAATGTACCTTCATCGAAAGGAACGCGGGCGATCACGCCAAGGTTGAGTTCACGACACAGCGGAAACAGATTGTCTTCGGGATTCTGGTCGAAAATGTTGTAGATTACCTGCACCGCGTCGATCAGTCCCGTTTGAAGCGTCTTCAGGCTGTTGTCCGGCTCCCAGCGATTAATTGAAATTCCCCAGGCGCGTACCTTACCCTGCTGCGTTAGTTTCGTGATGGCGTCCTGCCATTCCTCGCGCTCGGCCCAGGCGTCTTCCCAGACGTGAAACTGAAGCAGATTGATCGTTTCAACGCCCAGATTCTGCAAGCTTTTCTCGGTGTATTCAACAATATAATCGGATGGGAAAACGTCGTCCAGTTGAAAGTCCGGCTTGGAAGGCCATTTGCGGTTTTTGGGTGGAATTTTTGTGGCAGAATAAAGCGTTTTTTCCGGATGACGTTTTAGGAGTTCGCCGAGAATTTGTTCGCTCAAGCCAGAGCCATACCCCCAGGCGGTATCGAAAAAGTTGCAGCCGCGTTCAACGGCAAGGTCAAGCGCTTTCTCGATCTGTGAACGTTCGGAGCCGGTCCAATCGGCGAGGCCCCACATGCCATAGCCGATCTCGGAAACTTCCCAGCCGGTGCGGCCAAATGTACGGTAATTCATAAATTAGGGTTTGTAGTTTTTGTCAGGCTGTCAACACAGCGCGATACCTGTCTGTAAGCCGTAGAAACGGTTCTGCAAACATTAAACAAGGAACGATAAACCACAAGCTTAGTTTAACAAAAATGCTCGTCCGTATTGTCCGTATGACCTTTCAGGAAGACAAACTTTCCGACTTCCACACTATTTTCGACGGCTCAAAGCATCAGATCCGGGCATTCCCCGGCAATCGCTTTCTTCAACTGCTAAGCGATCCGGACCATCCTAACGTTCGGATGACGTATAGCCTTTGGGATTCTGCCGAAGAGCTGGACGCTTACCGCAAAAGTGAATTGTTTCGCACGACATGGGCCGCAACCAAAGTGTTATTTGCCGAACGAGCCATTGCTTTTTCGGGAGAAAACCTGGAAACGATACCGCTTCTTGACGAAGCCTGATTGATCGTAATACAAGAAAGTCTGGCCGAGATAGGCCAGCTCCCGATATAACGTTTGGGGCAACGCTGAAAATGAGCCAAAGGCCGCGCTAGATTGCTTTATGGGTTCCTACACGTCGGCTGGCTAGCCAGGCTACTGCGGCCAGACAAACGGCAAACCAGGCAAACGGTAACCGTAGGTCAATCAGGGACAAGATGCCGAGTACAATGGTGGTGACGAAGCTGGCCAAGCCCTGCAACGCCTGGTTGATTCCGAATATTTCGCCACGGTCTTCGTCGGTGGTCAGTCGGGCCATCAGCCCTTCGATCAAACCCTGGATCAGCGAAAACGTGAGGCAGTCAAACGTAACCAGAACGTACAGCGAAAAGACAGACGTACCGATGAGTCCATAACCACCAAGTATAGGCGTACCCAGCAGAGCCAGCCAGAAAATTGCTTTCTGCTGGTTGATACGATCGGCGATGTACGCGTAAAAAACGTAGCTGATCACAACGCTCAATCCGCCGAAGTACATGAAAAAATAAGAAATTGCTTTCGCGTCCATGTGTAGTTCGCCAAAGCTGGCAAACGTAACGAAGTAAAAGTAGTAACCGACGGCTAGAGTCAGCGCCAACTGCATCAGTACAAGCTGTTTCAAGCCACGGTGCTGCTTCTCTTTGTCCATCAGGCGACGCCAGAGCGTATGAACGCTGAGCGATTGAACAAGTTCGCTTTTAAGTGCCGAAACGTCTACACCAGGTGGGTTCGGGTGCGTTTCCCGAAGCGTCCAGCTCAAGATCATGTTCACGCTCGACAACACCACCGCCATGATGGCGACTACCTTGGCCTGGTGTCCTTCAACGATATCGAAGGTGGTCAGCAATAGGCCCGACGCAGCCGGACCAATCACAAAGCCCAGCGAAATAATTGCGCCTTCGATGCCCAGGTTTTTAAACAGTTGATCTTTCGGCGAAATATCGGTGATCGACGATCGTACGGTGGCATACATGCCATTGGTAACGCCATCGCTGATCCGATTGGCAAAGTAAAAACCGACGCGTACGGGCAAAAGCAGACAGTCGGCCAGAAATGTACCGATGGATGAGATAATAAAAATGGGCCGGCGACCGTACCCGTCAGAAAGTTTGCCCAAGAGCGGAGCCGAAAACAACTGTACACCCAGAAAAAGTGCTGTACCAACCGCTAGCCAGAGCTGAGGCTTCTGTAACCCCCGGACGAACTCCGGCAAAATAGGACCGACCGCCGAACCGACAATGACGTCAATCAGGATGATTGCATAAATGTGATACAGACGAAAATCGCGGCTTGTTCGCTGATTCGGTTCGGGCATGAATAAGGAAATTGATAAAACAGAATGGAAACCGGCAGGATCTCAGGATAACCCGATGTCTCCAAGCTAATGAACCAGCCGTTCGCCCGTCGGTTCAAAAGATTTTTGATTGCCCGTCTTTATCAATCCCAATCAGCCGTTTTTCGGAGGGGTTGTCCGGTCAGAAGTTCAGTATATAAAACTGGCACGTAAACGATACACCAAACTCCTGCACGTCACGTTGGTAGGTAGGCTGAAAACCGTGGCGTTCGTAAAATTGCATGAGTTTTGGCCGCCCGGCGTCGGTTTCGAGCTGGATGGAGTGAATGCCCTGTTTCCGACATTCGTTCTGACAAAATTCGATTATCGACGCAAACAGGTTTTGTCCGTTGAAAGGGCGTCGGATCGCTAATTTGTGGATAAATCCCGACGTATGAGCTGGAATATCAGGCCAGTAGAGCGGATCTTCCCATTGAAGCACAAAGGTTGCTGCCGGTTCGGGTTCGCTTCCGTCATCCCGATTGGCGTACATCACGTAAAGCTTATCCCGCGTAAAATTGTCGATGAGGTTTTCCAGCGTGAGCGCATCAACGTTCCAGAGTTGACGGTCGTTGTCAACAAGCCATTGACCTACCTCGCGAAGAATAGCAACGGCTACGTCGGGCTGGTCGTTTCGAAAAGAGAATTGCATGACGGAAAGCTATTACTTTTTCCCCAATCCAGAACCATCGTCAATGGCTTTGCTTAATACGGATACCCCATTCTCATCGAACGCTTCGATGGCGAAATAATAGGGTACACCAACGTTCAGCGCCCGCAATTCGAAAGTGTTGGGTTGATCGTTCCAGAACTGATAAGTCTGGTATAGCTTGTCGGGAGCAATACCCCAGCGGATATTGTAGCCCACGGCCCCCGGTACTTTGCTCCACGACAGATCGGCATTCCGCTGGTCTTTCTGACGCTTAGCGGTTAGGACAGGCGTTGCCGGAGCTTTACCGAATCCGTTTCCAAATAGGCGAAATGCGTTGATTGCCAGATGGGAACCAGCTACGTATAGGTGTTCGTAGCGTACATACCGCGCTCGGACGGGCTTGGCTAGTTCTACGTACGCGCAGGCCCGGTCGCGCTTAGGCTCCTTGCTGAGATCAGCCACAACATCCCATTTTTTGTTGTCGATCGACGTTAGGATTTTAAACTGCGTGTAAACCGTGGAGTCGGACTCGTACAGGGTTTGTTTGTAATCGATGTAATCGACCTGGACCGCCCGAATTTCCCGTTCGGTACCTAAGTCGGTGGTTAAGGTTTCGCCCGGTCTATTCTGAGCCGCTACCCAGAACGTACGCGGATTTTCGTCAGCTACGTTAGCGGCCACTCGTACGGAATCGGTTGGAATGGATAGCGTTGAGGAGGCCACGACCGGTTTTTTGTAGTTGAGAAGCATCCAGCCCGTAAATAGCGCATCGCTGTCGGTACCATTCCCGCTCGGTATTTTTTTGGTAGCCAAATAATGGGGAAAGTCGCCGAACCGGGTATTGGCAAATAACTGATCGTCTTTGTCGAAGCCCGCCGGATTCATAACGATTCGTCGTTCCATGCCCCAGTTGTAGCCAATCCAGGTGGTACCCGTATTCCAGTAGTTACCGAAATTATCCTGAAACGTGTTGCCGTGACCACACCCCGTGGCAAAGCCGCCCGGTTTGTAGGCTACCGGATTGTAAGGCGCGTACTCAAACGGGCCAAGCGGCTCTTTCCCAACGTAAGTACCGTTGCCGTAAACGTTGTACTCGGTACCGGGCGCACCGTACTGCAAATAATACTTGCCATTGTATTTCGTCATCCACGCCCCTTCAGTAAACGGTTTGAATGGGTCCGAATGGTTTGGTCCGAACCGTTCCCAGCCGTGCTGGTAGGGGTCGAGCCAGAGCATTGCCTTATAAGCCTCCGCCGGATTATTGCCCGCGTAGGTCAGCTTGCGATTCTTGTCGAGTTCAGCGCCGAAAATCGGGTAAACGTTGGATGAACCCCAGTACATGTACCACTTGTCGGTGTCGTCATCGTGAAAAAAGGCCGGGTCCCAGGGGCCAATGTCTTTGGGCAGGCGGGGAAGCCAGCGGTTATAAAAGAGCAGCTTTCCTTTTTCGGGCTCCGTCGAAATAAAAATAGGACGTTGCTCGAACGTAGATTGAAACAAGTACAAGGTGTCGCGCACCGACAGAGCCGCCGGAGCACACATGTCCTCCATTGGCCATTTGTCGGGAACGACGTATTTCCAGTTGACTAAATCTTTCGAGTGCCACCAGCCGCCCTGAATGGTGACGAACAGGTAATACTCGTTTTTGTGGTTGATGATGACCGGATCGGCTCCTGAGCAGTACGAAATCTTCTCGTTCAGTTGCTCAAAGTTGTACCGGTAGCTAATGTCCATTGGATTGCAGTACGTTCGCTGTTGAGCAACGACCCGGCAGAAGCAGGATAAAACCAGAAGTAAACAAGCTAGGAACCGCATACCTTTATCGTGGTTGATTCATCGATAAAGATAGTTTATTGGCGACAAACTAGGTCCGTTACCCGTCGATGAATCGCTCCCGTAAAGGCTACTGGATAGCATCTGTTTTGACAAGTCGGGCGCTTAATTCTTCGGCAATCAACTGACGATTCAGCATAGCGGCTGCTTTACTGCCACTCGCAATGGCAGCAGCAACCTGTCGCATGGGCGAACTGTTGTCGCCCGCCACGTACACACCAGGAATGTTTGTTTCACCAAATTCGTCCGCTTTGATCAGACCTGATTCCGCAGCGAGACAGCCTAGTTGCTGAGCAAGCGTAGTATGCTGGCGAAACGGAACCCGGCTGAAAATAGCGTCCAGTTCGTGGGTGGAGCCATCTATAAAACGTAGTCTTTTCAACTGACCAGACTGGTGCTCAATCTCCGCGATTTCGGCCGTAACGACGGGTATGCCCAACTGACTAATCACCTCCGACTGATCGTTTGTCAGCATTGCTGGACCGTTTGTAAATACGGTCAAATCAGGACTCCAATGCTGAATCAGTCGGGCCAGTTCGTAAGCCGTCTCGCCATTGGCCAGAATGCCCAGTCGCTGGCCGTGTACTTCGTAGCCGTGGCAATACGGGCAGTGCAGCACGGAGCGTCCCCAGCATTCCGCAAAACCGTTGATAGAAGGCATAATGTCCTCAATACCCGTCGCTAATAGTACTTTGCGTGAACGAAACGAATGACCATTGGCCGTTTCAACGATGAAGCCATTCGATTCCTGACGCGCTTCGGTGGCGAGGTCGGTCAGGAAAGTAACAGACGGATAGCGAAGGATCTGTTCTTTGGCGATGGTGGCTATGTGAGCGGGTGTTTCGCCGTCCTGGGTCAAGAAATTGTGGGAGTGGGGTGTCTGTCGGTTGCAAGGCTTGCCACCGTCAATGACAAGCACGTTTCGTAACGAGCGCCCCAATGTCAGTGCAGCACTCAGACCCGCGTTGCTTCCTCCTATAATAATGACATCTAATTGATCACTGGTATTCATAAGCGTACATCGTTTTTTTACGAAGAACGCACAAATTAGTAAAAAATGCAACATTGTTGCATAAATGAATAATGCGCGTGTTTGTTTATCTTGGACGGTATGATCGCTAAAACACCCGAACCCCCTTACTACGCTGTTATTTTTACGTCTGTTCGAACGGACGTAGCGGAAGGATACGGCGACATGGCTATCCGCATGGTTGAGCTGGCGGAGCAGCAACCTGGATTTCTCGGAGCGGAATCGGCTCGAAATGCGGAGGGGGTAGCACTCGGTATCACGGTTTCTTATTGGGAAAGTCTGGAGGCCATTCGCAACTGGAAAAGACATGCCGAGCACCAACTAGCGCAGCAGATCGGACGCGAACGCTGGTACGAACGCTACAAAACCCGCATCTGCCGGGTGGAGCGTGACTATGATTTCGAGCAGTAGGTAACGATCAACAGTTTTCGGCTTCGCAGTCGGTTTCTGTGACGACCTCGGTTTCAAGCGTAGCATGGCTAATGTTGCGGTGTTCAAGCCGGTGTCGGGCGTCGTGCTTTAGCGCTGTTATCTGCTGATCCGACAGGCCGGGTTCTAGAACGAGGTGCGCCGTAAGGGCGTTTTCGGTTGTGCTCATGGCCCAAACGTGTACGTGGTGCACATCCCGAACGCCGTTGATGGTCCGAAGATCGGTAAGCACATCCGTAAGTTGAATGTCAGCCGGAACGCCGTCGAGTGAAAGGCGCAGGCTGTCGTTCAGAAGTCGCCATGTTGAGCCCAGAATGACACCGGCTACAACCAGACCGCTAATAGGGTCGAGCCAGACCCAGCCGGTATAACTGATCAGCAGCCCTGCAACAACGACTCCCAAGGAAACTAAAGCATCGGCCAGCAAGTGTAGATAGGCTCCTTTAACATTCAGATCATGCTCTTTATCGCGAAAAAAAAGCAGCGCCGAAGACGCATTGACTAGTATGCCAAAACCAGCGACCCAGGCCACGGATACACCAGGTACCGGTTCGGGGTGTCGGAAGCGCTGAATACTTTCCCAGATAATAGCTCCGATGGTAAGGGACAAAATAATGGCATTGGTCAGTGATGCCAATACTGTGCTTTTTCGGTAACCGTACGTAAAATTGGTCGTGTTGCGTACACGGGCCAGCCGAAAGGCCAGCAGGGAAAGCAAAAGACTGGCTACATCGCTCAGATTGTGGCCTGCATCGGCGGTTAGGGCGAGTGAGTTGTAATAAAAACCAGCAATAAATTCTACGGCTACGTAAACCGAGTTGAGAACGGCCCCAATAATCAACGCCCGGTTGATTGATGTCAGGACAGTCGGTCCGTGGTGATGGCCGTGGTCGTGGTGATGCTCGTGTGCCATTCTTTTGCCTGTAGCTATCTTGCTGATTCAGCAGGCTACTACAGTGTAACGAACAGAGGCTAGGGGATTGTTTTGGGTGAAATTTAAGAGAAAGTACCCATTCGTGCCAAAGGACTGTCTTCAGCCCGTCGATTCATTGTCAGCGGCCCGAGGGGCTACGGTTGAAAACATGGCTAAGTTATTGCTGCTATAAGCGACAAACGGGCAACGGTGCTTTTGCTGTAGGATTGAACACCGATTAGGCAATAAAAGCACAGTTGAGTTGAAAAGTGAAGATTAACCCGGACAAATAACCTTCGGATTAGTTACTGTGTTTATAAAGCGACACATAGCCTCCCCCATCATTAGTATAGAACTTTAACTGGCCTGATCATGGATTTCTGCGGAATATACGATAAGCAAGTAGCGGAACACTATAAAACGGCATACATTACACCTTTGTGGATTGGGTGGGAATTCAGACAAAAACCCGTACTGCCTACCGGTACAGCGGGCTGGATGGCACTGGCCAAATCAAATGAGTGGGATCTTCCCGCAAACGTCCGTCATGACCTGCAAAGTGGCAAATGGGCCGTCGTCGTAACCGATACGACGCAGGTAATTCAGTACGTAAATACTAATTTTGAGCAGATGACGGGCTACAGAAACCACGAAGTTGTAGGCCGTCGTCCCGTATTTTTGCAGGGAGCAGAGACTGACCCATCATCGAGACACCGCATCAGGAAGGCGCTCGAAAAACATCGTGTCATTGAAGAACAGGTAGTGAATTACCGTAAAGACCAATCCAAATACTGGTGTCATATCACGATCAGACCTATCCTCAACCGGCAAAAACAGGTTGTTAATTTTATCGCCTTCGAGCAGGAGTTTGAAACGAATGAGTTGTCCGTCCAGCAGTAAGCACGAGCATATCGCCTGTCCACGTTGCCAACGACCTTTCGAGTGTCGTGTGGGTAGTATCAACCTGTGCCAATGTCAGTCAATTACACTGACCGAAGCGCAACAGCACTACATTCGTTCCTTATATGAAGGGTGTCTGTGCGCCGACTGTCTGTGTGCCTTGCGAACCGACTACAATAACCAGACTCACCAAGAAAAAGTAAACCAATCAGTACATGGCCATTGATCAAGCCGAATCGATTACCGAACGAATTGCAGCCGCTGAAACCCGTGTTGTCAAAGCCGTTTTTCCGAATACAACCAATCATTACGATACCCTTTTTGGCGGTACCGCGCTCCAATTGATGGACGAAGTAGCGTTTATTACGGCGACAAGATTCTCGCGTAAGCGGATGGTCACCGTATCGCTTGACAAAATCAATTTCACCAAATCCATACCGGCCGGAACGATCATAGAACTTATCGGTCGGGTCGAACACGTGGGTAACACGAGTATTCGAATTGCCGTCGAAATTTTCGTCGAAGAAATGTACTCAATGGAACGCCACCACGCCATCCACGGCACATTTACGTTTGTCGCTCTGGACGAAGACAAAAAGCCGATTCGCATTCTGTAGAACCGGCTATTGCTGGTAAAGTTGCGTCCGCCCATCGCTGTATTACCTCGCTCTACAGCAGTAACAGGAACGAATCGCGACACGAGTCGTCAAAACGCATAAAGATTTTGCGCAGTGATTACTCGTCCTAATTTTTCTTTTTGCAACAATGTTGCAAAAAGAAAAATTGTCTTTAGATTTGCCCCATGGCAAGTCAAACTATACAACCAGCGATTCAGAAGGCGACGGACAAGCGATTGCCTGTCACGGTATTGAGCGGCTTTCTGGGAGCCGGAAAAACCACGTTGCTCAATCACGTCCTGCACAACAGACAAGGGCTGAAAGTAGCCGTTATCGTCAACGACATGAGCGAAGTCAATGTTGATGCCGCGCTCGTTCGGCAGGAGGGTACACTCTCGCGAACCGAAGAGAAACTGGTCGAGATGTCGAATGGTTGTATTTGCTGCACCTTGCGCGAAGACCTGATCATTGAGGTCGAAAAACTGGCGAAGGAAGGCCGGTTCGATTACCTACTCATCGAGTCGTCGGGCATTTCGGAGCCTTTGCCCGTCGCGCAGACGTTTACATTCCAATCCGATAGTTCGGTCGATGAGGCCCATGCTGTTGACTTGTCGCGTTTCGCCCGATTAGACACGCTGGTAACAGTTGTTGACGGGTTTAATTTTTACCGCGACTTCGGCAGTGTCGATACCGTTTATGACCGTGAACTCAACGAAGATGCCGCCGATACCCGAACCATTGTCAATTTGCTGACGGATCAAATCGAGTTTGCCGATGTCATCATTGTCAATAAAACCGATCTGATTAGTAGCCAGCAATCGGGCGAATTGAAAGCTATCCTGCGCAAACTCAATCCAAAAGCGAAACTGGTAGACAGTCAGTTCAGTAAGATTGATCCAGCCGAAATCCTAAACACGGGCCGGTTTGATTTCGATGAAGCGTCGCAATCGGCGGGATGGATTCAGGAATTGCAGAATCAGCGAAGCGGGAAAGGACACACGCCCGAAACTGAAGAGTATGGTATTTCTTCCTTCGTGTTTCGTGACCGGCGACCGTTTCATCCGGTGCGCTTCTGGAACTACCTGAGCGAAAATTTCCCGGCGGGTATCATTCGCAGTAAGGGACTTTTCTGGCTTGCTTCCCGACCCGACGATGCGTTGAACTTCAGCCAGGCTGGCGGTAGTCTGCGAGCCGAGTCGGCAGGGGTTTGGTGGGCTTCCATGCCTTTTAACCAGCGCATACAGTACGGGTCTTTTTTGGAAAATCGCACTCAAATCGAAGCTCGCTGGCACAAACGCTTCGGCGACCGGCAAAACGAGCTGGTCATTATCGGTCAGGATGTAAACCAGGAGCAAGTAACCAAGGAATTACAGGACTGCCTGTGCACGGAGCTTGAACTAAAACACCTGGAGTCGGGTGGCAGCTTCAAGGACCCGTTTCCTGTCTGGGAGTAATTGATATAGAACCTGCGTATAGTAATCTGGTGTCCGCGTGATGTCGGTAGGCTGTGATGCCGGTTTCTCAAAACCGACATCTCTGCTGGCGTAAAGTGTCGGTTTCTCAAAACCGACACTACCGTAGGTCGATATCGAAGCCCCGCTGACAGCATTATTAGCCGACAACATGGACCCAAGTCATTGATAAAATTTTGTTGCTGGAAGGAGAGTGTCTAAGGGCATCGATTGATGGTTGGGTACTTTCTCGGTAGTCAAGCACTCCCTTCCGGCCAAAGTACTAAACAGAATAATGCTGTTAACAACGCAATCGATTCGATGGGAAATATGGGGCCATAGTAGCCTCGCGGGCTTGTTGGTTTGCGGAGTTGCTCTGGTTGGAGGAATCGCTTATCTACTGCCGAAGTTTGTTCTGAAACAGTGGTTGACTTTAGGAATCAGCCTATCAACGGGAGTGCTTCTGGGTGATGCCTTTCTGCACCTGTTACCCGAATCGCTAGAGCAAATCGGTAATAGCCAGACCGTCTTAGTAGAGGTTCTGGCTGGAATCGTCCTGTTTTTTAATCTCGAACAATTTATCCGCTTGCGGCATCATCAGCATCGGACGGATGCATCGACCATACAACCCTTGGCGTCGATGAACCTGGTAGGTGATGCGCTACACAATTTCATCGATGGAACGCTAATCGCAGGTAGTTTTCTGGTAAGCCCGGCAGCAGGCTGGGCAACAACTGCCGGATTACTGCTGCACGAATTACCGCAGGAAGTAGGGGATGTCGGTACGCTGCTCTACGGAGGCTACAGCATTCGCCGGGCTCTGCTTTACAATTTATTATCAGCGCTGACCTGCATCGTTGGCATCGTTACGGTACTGCTGGCTGGACTGTGGCTCGAAGCATACCTAATCTATATCATGCCGGTGGCCGCTGGCGGATTTATTTACGTAGCCGCCAGCGACCTGATACCCGAATTACAGAAAGTCGCTCCGACCAGACGCTCCTGGCTGCATAGTTTGTTTATGCTGTTAGGTATCGCTCTGATGTACTGGCTGGCGATAAACGAGTAAGCGTTAAAGCAAGCTCTTGGCCCGATCCATACCCTGCTGCGTCTGAGTTTGAATTGCTTTAATATTGGTCAGGAATTCACGTTGCAAATCACGCATCTGATCGGCGGGCATATCCTTGGCGTCGTTGTTATGGTTATGATGATGGTGTTTACCGCTGCTGTGCTCATGGTGTTCGTGTTTCATACCGGGGACTTCCACCAGATTTTCTTCCCATGCTTCGAAGGCCGTCTTCAGGCTATCGAGTGACTGCGCCGTTGATTTGGCTTCCGGAGTGGCTTTCTGTACCAGCAGCGTTCGAACCGAATCAACCTGATCGACCAGCGGTTCTACTTGCTCCTGAACCTCAATGGCTTCATTGTGGTACTTAGCTGCTTCGTCGAGTAAGGGTTTGTCAGCAGCGGATTTATCCGAACAGGCAGCGAAGGCTACGAGCAGGCAGGCAAACGTGAGATAGCGCATAGGAATGGAGTTTTTCGTAAAGATAAAGTTTTATGCAACAATGTTGCATGTTTATGGCGTTGTTTCTTCATCGTTTCAACTGAAACTTTCGGCTGGACGAAACACAGGTCGTAATTCTGTTCTACCTTTGTCGCGTCATGAAAAATGCGCTACTCTTTGTTCTCCTCTTTGCGACGCTGCTGCCAACGGTAAGCCCGTGGGGAACCATTGCGTACTATCATGCCAACAAGGAGTACATCGCCCGTGTGCTGTGCGAAAATCGCGACAAGCCGCAGCTGCACTGCGACGGTCAGTGTTATCTGGCCAAACGCCTGAAAGCGCAGCAGGACAAGCAGGATAAGGAAACCACCCAACGGGTGCAGAACTTGCCTGTGTTGCAGCTATTTTGCGAGAATAGCCAGCCGTTTACGTTCGAACCAGCCTCGGTCGAATCGTTGTTGGCAGGAGTACCTGTCTATCGTTTTCCTTCTTACGTTGCCCCGCTCGTGGGTCTTTTCCGTCCTCCCAAAGTTTAGTCGAATCTTTATTTTCAGTACGATAAGTAACTATGTCAACGCTTAGCTACCTGAGCGTGTGTAGTACTGTATTCCTTTCTTCGACTTAAACTTTATTTTAGTGAAAACCTATAAATGTCTCATAGCCATTGGGCTATGGGTGATGATTGTATGGTCTGCTGCCGCGCAGTCGGTAAAGCAAGGCTTGGTGTATGACGCGCAAACCAAAGAACCTTTGCCGGGGGTAACCGTAATCGTTGCGGAGGGTAAAGCCGGTGTCGTTACAGACGGAAACGGGCGCTTTTCGCTGCCGACCAATGGTTCAATGGTAGTCGTATCCGCCGTCGGCTATCGAAAGCGGGAGGTGATGGCAACGGCTGATCAGCCCTTGCGGATCGCGCTGGAGCCAGCCGTTGAGGATCTGCAAACGGTGGTCGTAACGGGTAACCGCGAGGCTGCCCTGCGAACCGAAACACCCATAGCGATTTCTAAGCTCTCGCCCAAACTCATCGAAGAGACCAAGCCGACGAGTATTTACGAGGTGATCAACAAAACGCCGGGCGTATTGATGGTCAACTTGGGCAACGAGCAGCACATGATGGCGATCCGTCAGCCGATGACCACCAACGCGTATTTTCTGTACCTGGAAGATGGCGTTCCAATCCGGCCAATGGGCGTTTTCAACCATAACGCCCTGCTCGAAATGAACCAGTTTACGGTTAGCTCAATCGAGGTCGTAAAAGGGCCGGTATCGTCTATTTACGGACCGGAGGCCGTAGGCGGAGCGGTTAATTTTATCACCCAGCGGCCAACGGCTGTGCCCACGGTTCGGGTTGGTATTCAGGTCGATCAGTGGGGTTACCAGCGGCTTCAGGTTGGGGCCGGTGCTCGCCAGGGTAAGTTTGGTATTTACGTGGGCGGCTTTGTGTCCCGGCAGCGCAATTCGTGGTTAGCCCGTTCGGATTACGATAAATCGTCGTACTTCACCCGGCTCGAATACGCCTTTACGCCACATACTCGCCTGACGGGCACTGTTTCGTACAACGATTACAACTCGCAAACCACCGGCAGTGTAGACAGTACCGCCTTTTTTGCGCGTCAGTACGCCAGCACAACCGATTTTACGTACCGCAAAACGGTTTCGTTACGCAGTCGGCTGACGCTTGAGCACGACTGGCAGAATGGTTCACAGTCGTTCGTAACCGCTTTTATACGGAACAACAGCATCGGGCAGAATCCGACGTATTCGATTCGGTGGACGAGTGGTGCATCGACCGCGACGGGGCAAATCAACAGCAACGATTTCCGTAGTTACGGCTTTATTGCCCAGCATACCCAACGACTGACTTTTCTGAACAGTAAGCTTATCGCTGGTGTCACGCTGGATCTGTCGCCAAATACGTACTACGCTTACCAGACGGAACTGTCGGCTGAATTACGGGCGGATAAAAAATCGGTGCTTAAATACACCCAGTTGCGCGAGCGGCCTGATGTTCAATTGGCTAACTACCAGGCCGATATTCACAATACAGCCGCTTATGTACAGTACGATCTGGAACCGATGCCGAAGCTACGAATTTCGGCGGGTCTGCGCTACGACCGGATGGCGTTCGATTATACCAACGCACTGGACAACAGTTTGGGCAACAAGGCGTATAGTCAACTTACCCCTAAATTGGGCGCTACGTATGATCTAGGAAACGGTAAAGGGCTGTATGCCAGTTATGCCAAAGGGTTTTCGCCCCCGGCGCTTACTTCGATCTTCCTGAAACGAACCACGCCAACGGCAACCGGTGATCTGTTTTACTATAACCTGCAACCCGCTCAGTTTAACAACCTGGAAGTAGGCGGTTGGGCAAGTCTGTTCAGCAACAAAGTGTACATCGACGGAGCCGTTTACCAGATGAACGGGACCAACGAACTGCTGAATATCCGTCAGCCAGATAATTCGTATGACTACCAATCGGCGGGTCGAACCCTGCACCGGGGCGTTGAATTGGGCGTTACCTATCGTCCGTCGAAGCAGCTATTCTTTCGATTTGGCGGTACCCACGCGGTTCACCGTTTTGTCGAATTTACGCTTAGCCAGCGGGCGTCTGATGCGGTGCAGAACGTTGATGGGAAAGATATGCCGTCGGCCCCGCGTACGATCTGGAACACTGAAATCAGCTATTACCCGGTCTGGTTGAAGAATTTCCGTACGTCGGTGGAGTGGCAGCATGTATCGGGCTGGTACCAGAACCAGGTCAACACCGTTCGGTACGGTGGCTACAATTTCGCCAATATCCGTGTGGGGTACCAGTGGAAAGGCATTGAACTGTTTTCAAATGTACTGAACGTAACCGACGCACTTTTTGCAACCAACGCGACTCGCGGCAACAACGCTACCGACCGCACAACCTATACGCCGGCGGCTCCCCGGACTTTTGTGTTCGGCGCTCAATACACGTTTTCGGGAAAATAACCGCGTCCTCACGTCAAATCGTAACCAATCATGATGTACTCATTCATAGTATCAATTTTACTCTGGTTAGCGGCTGCCCGACCACCCGTCCAGAATACTGTTTCAAATCCAGAATTTGTGGGCGCTACACCCCGCCTGACGACCGACGCGGCTGGAAATCCGTTGCTGAGCTGGGTTGAGAAAGACGGCGATAAAGGAGCCGCTTTTTACTTCGCCGTTTCGACCGACGGCGGGCAAACCTTCGGTCCAAAAATACAAGTAAAAGCACCGTCTACGCTGTCTGCTCACGCCGAAGGAATGCCCAAAATCGCTTCAAAGGCTGACGGAACCTTGTTGGCGATTTTTGAAGTACCCCGACCAACGGCTCAGTCGCGTTTTGCGGGTGATCTGCTGTACACCGTCTCGACCGACAACGGAAAAACCTGGACGGAGCCAACGCCGGTTCATCAGGATGCTGCGCCAGGAAAAAGCCACTCCTTTGCGGATATCGCGCGGTTACCCAACGGGGAAATCGGTGCGGTATGGCTTGACGAAAAATTACCGAATCGGGAAGGGCGTCCGGTTGTTTTTGCGCAGACAACCAAAGATGGTGGGTTTGGGCCAGCGGTGCTGGTAGACGATAACGCGTGCCAGTGCTGTCGAACCAATCTGTTCGTCGATTCCCAAAAGAATATCCACCTGACCTACCGCGACCTGTTGCCATCGACCAGGGCAGGAGAGATTGCTTCCCGCGACATCAGCACGGCTATTTCGAACGATGGTGGAAAAACGTTCAGTAAGCCGCAGGTGGTGTTTGCCGATCATTGGCAGGTCAATGCTTGTCCGCATGCCGGGCCTTCGGTCGCTCAACTTGGCGATGAAATCCTAACGACCTGGTTCTCGGGAAAAGAAGGGGAGGCCGGACTTCGGCTGGCGCAAGTAGGGGCTGACAAACTGGTTTCGTCGGTCATGACCAACCGGGCCAAACATCCGCAGGTGGCAACGACCGACGGGCGGCTGGTGTGGCTTTGGGATGAGTCGGTTTCAAAAGATGGATCGGGCGAGATGGGTTCCTTTGTCCAGCGAATCGGTATGCGGACACTGGCTGGTCAGGCAATCAGTTCGACCACGTACCTGACGCCCGAAACCATCAATGCGACCTACCCCGTGGCACTAGCGACGAAAAACGGACTCTTGGTGGCCTACGAGCAAACTACGGAAGGGAAGAACACGGTAATTGTAAGCCGGTTGATTACTACTCTTTAAGGTGTGATGCCATAAACTGTATCGAGTAAAGAAGTAAACCTAGATTCTTGGATAACGAACGGGTCAATCGGAAAAATAGAACCGTGACCCGTTCGTTATTCATACGAACCCATTCCGTATGCTGCGCCGGTTACCACCCATTATTCAGTTTATTTTTGTCAGTATGATCGGTATCTGTGTAGGTACCGTTGTGGGATTCGTCAACGAGTCGATGCAGCGTCCGCTCAGCGCAGCAAATGCGTTGATCTGGCTGTTTCTGATGATCGTAAGCGGTAGTATAGTAACGCTTGTTATCCTGTACGGGCGCAACAACTCGCAGTAAACCAGCGTATTTGGTGTAATAGATATTTATAGTCTGCGTAATGAAAAACTACTTCTTCAAACTACTCTTCGTATCAATAACCGTTGGATCTGCCGTGGTTGGCTGTAATACCGTTGACCCCGAACAGGCATCCGACTCGGTTGGCTCTTTAGCGTTGTCTGTCGATAACGTTGTCGGCAATCAGGACCTGACTCTAAATACCCAGACGTACAAGAATGCACTCGGTGAAGATTTTACGGTGACGAAGTTTAACTACTTCATTAGTAATATCCGACTTAAAAAAGCGGACGGCACCGAATACGCGCTACCGCAGGCAAACAGCTATTTTCTGGTTGAGGAAGAGAAACCCGCTTCGCAGACCATGACGTTGGGCGGAATACCGGCGGGTGATTATACGGGTATGACGTTTTTGATTGGTGTAGATAGTCTGCGGAGTTTGGCCGACATCAGCCAGCGTACGGGCGTTCTGGATCCCGCTCTGAATAATGGAATGTACTGGGAATGGAATTCGGGCTACGTTTTTCTCAAGCTCGAAGGAACGTCTCCGGCAGCTCCGACTACGGATAATCGCGCGTTCTTTTACCACGTTGGAGGCTTTGGGGGTGGCTATAACGGCAAGAAAACGATCAATAACCTGCGTTCGATTACGCTATCTTTCAACGGAGATGTTGTTAAAGTCGATCCGTCGCTCAAACCGCAGGTGCGCTTGAAAGCCGATGCGCTGAAGGTATTTGACGGACCAACGAAACTGAGCATTGCGCAGAATCCGCAAGTGATGTTTGTCCCTTTCTCGGCTACCATCGCTGACAATTACGCGTCTATGTTTAGCTATAATCGCGTGGCGGCCAACCAATGACAAAATCCGTTCTCCATACAGTCAGACAGGCGGGTTTGCTCGTTAGCCTGTTTTTGTTCGGGCTGGCCGTTGCCTGTCAGACGAAGCCGGATGCGAATGAACCAACGCCTAACCCGACTCCAACGGAACCAGGTGGTGTTGATTATAAAACTACGCCCGTTGCGCTGCGAAAGCCCGCCAACTTTCCCGATCCGGTTTATGACCTGACGCAGAATCCATTAACTGTCGAGGGAGTGGCATTAGGAAAATCTTTGTTTTACGATACGCATTTATCCCGCGATAGTAGCGTTAGCTGCGGATTCTGCCACCAGCAGTTTGCCGGTTTTGCCCATTCCGACCATCCATTGAGTCACGGTATCGACGACCGAATCGGTACGCGCAATGTACCGGGTTTGCAGAATATGGCCTGGTCGCGGGAGTTTTTCTGGGATGGGGGCGTCACGGATCTGAACACGCTATTTATTGCACCGATCACCAATCCGGTCGAGATGGACATGAAGTTTGCCGATGTACTGGCAAGGGTTCAGAAAAGCCCTAAATACCCATCCATGTTCAAAAATGCGTTTGGCTCGGATACCGTAACGACGGCACGGTTTCTGAAAGCTATTTCGCAGTTTGTGCTGACCCTGGTATCGGCTGATTCGCGTTACGACAAATACATTCGAAACGAAGCCGGAGGGGTATTAACGAGCGATGAACTGGCTGGACTGTCGGTCTTTAAACAAAAATGCGCGAGCTGCCACGCTACCGATTTATTTACGGACCACAGTTACCGTAACAATGGCCTTCCGGCGAGTGGCATCAACGACCAGGGACGCTACACGATTACACTGAACGAAGCCGACCGACTGAAATTTAAAGTGCCAAGCCTGCGCAATGTAGAAAATACGTTTCCGTACATGCACGACGGTCGTTTTACGACGCTGGACCAAGTGCTCAACCACTACGCATCGGGCGTGAAAGACGGCCCAACGCTCGACCCGGCCTTAAAAATGAACGGACAATTGGGTATCGCACTAACCGATACCGAGAAGAAGCAGGTAATCAGTTTCCTGAAAACGTTGACCGACAATACGTTTTTGATGAACCGAGCATTCGGCCCTAACTAGTTAAGCCTAGTGAACGTGCTGGATGCGATGCTGCCGAATATTGATGAGGTGGGTAACAACCAAACCGGCTGATGCTGCGTAGCCCAGGTATTCAAAAACAGGACTTACATCTTCCAGGATGATTGCTACGGCAAAGAGACACAGAAAGCTCCAGAGCGCTTTTTTGATAACTGGGGGAGCGTAGTGACGCGTTGCAAAGTAAACCGCAACAATGTTTACGCCAATAAAAATATAATCCAGGCTCAAGTAGCCAAAGCGGAGGTGTTCATCCTGAAGCAGAGCCGTGGACATCAACAGGATAGGCGTAATCATGCAGTGGATGATGCACAATACGGAGCCTGTAATACCAATGTAGTCAGCTTTGCGAGAAAGAATATCTGTTTTCATAGGCAAACGCAAAAGTACGATGCTTCGCTCAATCGTACCTCCTCTTAACCGGCTTTTTTGCAACAAAGTTGCGAAAGTTTTTACAATTTCGCCAATGGCCGGTATGGAGAGCCTACTGGTAGCCTAGTTGACTTTACTTAAAAGTGTGTAACCCATCAACTTACCGTTTTTGTTGTAGTTCTCCGATTTTATGTCCAGCAGTTGGTTATTGGACCGGTAGCTCACTACCCGCATGGTTCCTCGTATGGGGATAGGGATTGCCAGGGGCCGGTTTTCATAACTGATATCCGACGTGATTTTGTAGGTGTCGAAGGTGCCAGCGGGTGTTGTCACCGATTCCTGACCTTCCACTTGCCGATTACTCATCGTCATCATCATGTTCATCATTGGCGTACCATTCGTTAGAATGTCAGCTTCCATTTTACCCTCATCCAGCTTCTGTCCAACGCTAAGTTTGCGGGGGTAAACCAGTTTGTTGGTTTTTAGCTTCATCTCCATATCCTTCATGCTGCTTTGCATTCCCTGCGCCATGCCTGATAAATCGGCAACAAGCTCATCACCTGTGCAGGTGTAATGAATGGGGTAGGGAGGACGTTGATTGCCTTTTTCATCCTGAAATTGAGCCACAATATCCATGACCGTCGAACTCCCTTCTTTGTGAACATCTTTCACTTGATAGGTGATCTTGCCCGTTGGCTTGTCTTTGGCATTGAACGTACTCAGTTCAAAACTCATTCCCGATTTGAGGGCAATACCCATACAATCCTGCGCGCGGCTGTTCGTCAGTAAACTACCTATAAAAAGCAGGGTAAAAACAAATGTTCTCATACGCACTGAGTAATTTAGCTGGTATAAAAACAAATGTATGAGGAGTCATGAATTACGCTGTAAGTCCTTGAGCGAACGGTAGTTTTTGGAGATAGTCAGAGCGCGTAACTTAACCAAATGAAACGCACTCAGAAGGGCAAACCATTACATGTCTTTTTCGAAAAACAAATAAATATAGAGTGCCGTACCAAAACTAGTGGACGTTGTCGACGTCAAACGGTACCCTTGAGCCGTGTATTCATCAAGCTTTTCCTGGATCTCCTGTTTTGACTTCTTCACGATGTGATCCGAGTCAAATGTTAGTTTCGAGTAGTAAATCAGGGCTTCGACTTTGGATTCTTTCATCTTGACAGGCGTTTGGTTTTCTGTATTCTCAACGTTTCGAAGTTACGCGGTTGACTTATGCTGTCCGTCCTCACGCCCATACCATGCTCACAACACCGAGGAGCATAATGAGCTTGCAGAGATTGCTGAGGTAGCCAAAATCGCGACGCGTATCAGCCACGACAAGGCGGTAAGTAAGCCAGATGATAGGAACAAGCAACACCAGAAAAATCAGGCCGAGTCGTAGGTTACTGAGCGAATCCGCAATGAGAAACATGCCGAAGATAAACGAACCGATCAGGACGTAAAGCAGGTACTTCGTCCGGCGTAATCCCCACACAATTGGCAAGGTCCGGCAGCCGAACCGGGCGTCGCCCCGCACATCCTGCATGTCTTTGATAATCTCCCGAACGAGCGAAATCCCAAACGAAAACAAGGCGTAGATGAGCAGCATATCTGCGTTCTGGCGGTAATAAACGGCTAGGACAATGAGTGACAGAGCCGTGAGCAGCGATACCACAATGTTGCCAATAAACGGTTGCCGTTTTAACTGTGACGAATAAAGCCACAGCAGCGATACGGAAATAACATCCGTCAGGAACACCCACTTGCTCAGGTACAGACCAATCAGGCAGCCGATGACGTTCAGGAGCTGGTGCGTGCCGATGGCTACCCGGCGTTTCAAGTAACGGCCAATGACAACCCGTTCCGGTTTATTGACCAGATCGATTTTAATATCGAAATAATCATTGATAATGTAGCCCGCTGCGGCAATGCATACCGTCGAGAGCGAGAGCAGCCAGATGGTCGGATCAGTAAGCAGGCGGGGCCAGGCGTCGCGCGGGCCAACCAGCACGATACGCGCCAGAAACTGGGTCATCACCACAATCAGCAGATTCTGCACCCGGATCAGCCGCAGGAAGCCAAAAGCAAATGCCGAGAAAGGAATGGGCTGACGCGTTGACATGGGGGTTTTTTACAAAAATAACAGTTTTTGAGGAATAGGTACGTACGCTGATTGGGTTAGTGACGGATACAAAAAGCTTTTATTCTAAATTACTCGCTCAGCAAACGGGGCTTTGGGATTCTTTTCGGCCGTTTTTAGTGTTGTCCGAAAAAATCGTTCTCAGCCCGAAGGGGCTTACTGCATGAAAATCGGTATTGTTTGCTATCCAACTTTTGGAGGCAGTGGCGTAGTAGCCACCGAACTAGGTAAAGCACTGGCTAAAAACGGCCACCAGATTCACTTCATTACGTACCAACAACCACCCCGGCTCGATTTTTTCAACGAAAACGTTTTTTACCACGAAGTAAATATACCCTCGTATCCGCTCTTTCAGTATGCTCCCTATGAGTCGGCACTAGCCAGCGAAATGGTGAATGTAGTCACGAACGAAAACGTTGATCTTCTGCACGTTCACTACGCCATTCCGCACGCGTCGGCAGCGTACATGGCTAAAATGATTCTGCGTTCGCAGGGGCGTATGGTACCGGTCGTTACCACCCTGCACGGAACCGATATTACCCTCGTTGGTAAAGATGCTTCGTATGAGCCGGTAGTTACTTTTAGCATCAACGAATCCGATGGTGTTACCTCGGTTTCCGAAAATCTCCGGCAGGATACCTATGCTCATTTTAATGTTCACCGCGAGATCGAAGTTATCCCCAATTTTATCGATCTGGATCGTTTCAAGCGTCAGCAGAAAGAGCATTTTAAGAAAGCGATCTGCCCCAATGGCGAAAAGCTCATTGTGCATACCTCCAATTTCCGGCGGGTGAAACGCATCGACGATGCGGTGATGACATTCTACAACGTTCAAAAACAGTTACCGGCTAAATTACTCCTTGTCGGCGACGGACCTGAACGGGCGCGTATCGAACGGCTGGTACGGGACCTCGGCATTTATGATCAGGTGCGGTTTCTGGGTAAGATGGACGCCGTTGAAGAAGTCTTGTCGGTGGCCGATCTCTTTGTGATGCCTTCTGAAAACGAGAGTTTTGGGCTAGCGGCTCTCGAAGCGATGGCCTGCGAAGTACCACTGATCACATCAAACGCCGGTGGGTTGCCGGAGTTGAACGTACAGGGTGTAACAGGTTTCCTGAGTCCCGTGGGCGATGTGGACGATATGGTCAAAAATGCGTTGTATGTTCTGGATGATGAGCACCTTCCGACCTTTAAAGCCAACGCTCTGGCGCGGGCTAAAGAGTTTGAGCTATCCCGTATCTTGCCGCTTTACGAAGCGCATTATGAGCGAGTACTCAACGAAGCGCATTCTGTAGAAAAAATTAGCTAATTACGAGGGTTAATTGTGTTTAGTTAGCGATTCAGAACCATCTAGGTAAAAAGCAGTTGATTGCTGTAGGTTGTCCATGCGTAACTGACGATGAAACTGTAAACTAAAAGCGGATGAATCCAAACATACCTCAAACGGATCGAAAGCGCGTTGTGATTGTTGGCGCGGGTTTTGGTGGCCTTAAACTGGCTCGTAAATTATCGCAGGCCAAAGAGTTTCAGGTCGTATTGATCAACAAACAGAACTACCACGAATTTCAGCCGCTATATTATCAGGTTGCCACCGCCGGATTAGAGGCCAATTCAATTCTGTTTCCATTGCGGGTGGTGTTTGGCAACTGCAAAAACGTACACATTCGGGTAACGACCGTAACGGGCATTCGTACCGCCGAAAAAACGGTCGATACCGAACTTGGCCCCATCACGTACGATTACCTCGTTATCGCGACCGGTGCCGATACCAACTTCTTCAATCAGCAGAACATCATCGAAAAGGCGCTGCCGATGAAATCAGTGGCAGAAGCGATCGCCCTGCGTAACCGGATGCTGCAAAACTTCGAGGATGCCTTGAGCGTCGAGACGGAGGATGAAAAGGAAGGGTTGATGGACGTGGTGGTGGTGGGCGGTGGACCAACGGGGGTGGAGCTTTGCGGCACGCTGGCCGAAATGCGCCGGACCGTATTGCCCCAGGATTACCCCGAGCTGGATTTCAAAATGATGGATATCTATCTCATTGAGTCCGGAGGGGAGCTGCTGGGGCCGATGTCCGTTCAGTCGCAGGAGCATTCGCTCGACTACTTGCAGAAGCTGGGCGTACATGTGCGTTTAAACACACGCGTGAAGGACTTCGACGGTCGTATCGTAACCATGAATGACGGATCAACGCTGCGGACGAATAATCTGATCTGGGCGGCTGGCGTCAAAGCGAATCCATTGGCGGGATTGCCGCCCGAAACTCTTGGACGGGGCGGACGTATCCTGGTCAATCGGTTTAATCAAGTTCAGGGTTTTACGGATATATTTGCGATTGGTGATGTCGCCTTGATGACTGAGGAGAAATGGCCGAACGGGCATCCGCAGATTGCCCAGCCTGCTATTCAGCAGGGTAAGCATCTGGCGAAAAACTTTTTTCACATCGTCCGCAACCAACCGCTGGAAGAATTTACGTATCATGATCTGGGTACAATGGCTACCATTGGTCGCGGACTAGCTGTTGTCGATTTGCCTTTTTTTAAATTTCAGGGATTTTTTGCGTGGCTAACGTGGTTGTTCGTGCACCTGATGGCGATCGTCGGCGTGAAAAACCGGCTATCGATCTTTATAAACTGGATGTTCAATTATCTGAATTTTAGAAATTCGTTGCGCCTGATTATCAAGCCGAAACTGCCCAAAGGCAACGTTCAGGCGATGCAGGAAAAGATTTCTGACCAGTTGGAGGTAAGTAAAACGTAACCCAGATAGTAAACTAATTTTACTACCTGAGTAAGCGGACTCGTTTTTCTGTGTAATTTTGCACTATTATAATTTGTCAACGTATCTGTTTTATGGAATCAACTACCGAAAAGTTGCAAACAATGGCCGGTCACGGTAAAACCCGGCCTAAAAACAGCGGCACAAAAAAACTGTTTGATAACCCAATTCTGGAGGCACTTTCGCGCACGCACATCATGGTTCCTATTTCCATGTGGCTGGTGCTGTCCGTTTTTCTAGGTTGGTATGCGTTTACCTATACCGACATGGGTGCAAACAAGATTGCTGCTTTATTTGCAACGGGTTTGATTGTGTTTACCCTCTTTGAGTATGTTTTACACCGCTACCTCTACCATTTAACGCCTTCGACACCCCAGCGGGCAAAAATTCAGTACACCTTCCACGGTGTTCACCACGAATACCCGAAAGACAAGACGCGGTTGGCGATGCCGCCCGCTTTAGCCATTTTCGTAGCCGGAGCCTTTTTTGGTTTCTTCTTCCTGCTTATGGGCGAAGCAGCCTATGCTTTCTTCCCCGGCTTTCTGGTAGGTTATTCGGGTTATTTGTCGACGCACTTTATTGTTCACGCTTACACTCCGCCTAAAAACTTCTTCAAGTATTTGTGGATCAACCACAGCGTGCACCACTACAAGAATCCCGAAAGTAACTACGGTGTATCGACGCCGATCTGGGACCACGTTTTCGGTTCATACCAGAAATAGGGTTATCGATTACATAAAAAATCCCTGTTGGACTGATCCAACAGGGATTTTTTATGTTGACCAATGCGCAACTAGTTTGACAGGAAACCTACAACTGTCTTTGCAAACTCCGGCGTTCGCATGGCCCCACCATGATCGCCCGGCACAATCACCAGACGGGAACCCGGAATGGCGTCTACAAGCGTTTGCGGGTCACCGTTGTCGGTATCTTTATCACCATTAATGACAAGTACCGGGACGTTGATTTTCGCCAGTTCAGCACGGGTAGTAACCGGCTGAAATTCCTGCAAGCGGGCTAGTACGACCGTATCGGCTCCCGACTTTTTGGCATAATCAATGGCGCTTTGTAGTTCAGGATGACTCCCCGGTTTGACCAGCGCTTCGTGGAAATTCTTCCGACGAATCCAGTTCGGGTCTGAGAAATCAACACTGATACCACCCATCACCGCCTTTCGGATGTGTTTGTCCAGCGTAAGCAGTTTGGCGGTCAGAATAGCGCCCCGCGAATAACCAACCACATCGTAGTTCGTCAGGCCAAGGTGTTTGACGAGTGCCATCACATCCTTCAGCTCCGCGTTGTCGCGGTACGCTTCGGCTGAATGAGGTTTATCCGACAAGCCATTCCCGCGCAAATCGAGGGTGATTATTTTAAAGCCCGCATCGGCCAGTGCCTGTCGAGTGGCCGCTCGTTTCCAACTTTCACTGGTGCTGATAAAGCCGTGTATAAGCACGACCGGCTTGCCTTCTCCCAGAATATCGTAATGAATTTTTGTGCCGTCGAATGACGTAAATAAAGGATCGCGATTTACCTGAGCATACCCCTGATAGGTAAGGAGCAGGCTAACCAGCAGAAATACTGATTTCATAATATAGTTAGGACGGACTGTGAAGGATGAGGTTTAACCTTTCGCTAGTTTACCGGGTTATCTTACAAGAAACAAATTCGCAATGATTATGACAACGCTATTAAATCCAATGCCTGGCGACGTAGAACTCATTGGTTCACGAATTGGCCGTATTGATCCCGACAACTTCCGCAATCAAAGTGGGACGGCTATGGAAGATGGAGATGACGAAGAAGTCGTTGACGATAATGAATTGAGTGACGAGCCGACCGATGAAGACGGTGATCCAACCGGTGAACATGATCATCATCAGGATGATAACTACGCCTTGGGTGGCCATGTGACCCGCTCCGGCAGTGTTTAAACGAAAAGAGAACCTTTAACCCGATCAACTTATGAATTCCGAAAATAACTATAGCCCTGCCGAAGATGACAACCAGGGTGTTGTGCAACTACTCGCCCAAGGCGAAGAGGCTAACGCGGGTGTGTCGCAAATCGAGTACTTAAGTCCGATTACGAACCAGGGCCCTGAACCCGAGAAAGCGGAGGTCAACGATTCTGACGTTGACGCCAACGGCGTTAATGACGATTTGCTGATGGAAGAAGAAGTAGAAGACGGGGATGTGGATGAAGAGGAATAGTTAGTAACGAACAAATAGGTTTGCATCTGCCAACAATATTGTTCATTATTGACCACTACTAACTCATCGAGCACATGAACAATAATCAGTTAGCGCAGCTGGTAATGCGTATAGGGCTAGGTATCAATATGTTGATGCATGGCCTTGTCCGAATTCCCAAACTAACGACGTTTGTAGCGAAAATGGGAGCGGGGTTTTCTCAGACAATCCTGCCCAGCTTTCTGACGAATGCATTTCTGTACACGCTTCCTTTCCTGGAGTTTGCCAGCGGGGTTTTGATCCTGGTGGGGGGGCAGTTTAGCCGGTGGGGTTATCTGCTCGGTGGATGCATCATCGGCGCATTATTGTTCGGCACAACGCTAAAGGAAGATTGGACCGGAGCAGGAAACCAAATGATCTACGTTATTGCTTTTTACCTGGCTTTACGCGGATTGGGCAGTAGTGACCGAAATCGGTACCGTTGACTTTTTTCGATACGTTTCCAACGAATCCCTCGCAGGGGGGCTCTGTATAGGAAACCAATCGAGTAACTAATGAAATCAACGTTGCTGTTAGTAGCCGCTTTAACCGGCAGTTTGTTTACTTTTTCCGCTTGTAATACCGAAGACGATGAAATTTCGTCGCAGCCCGGATTGCCTTATCAATCTAATTTCCAACGCGATCAGGACGGCTGGACAGCCGAAATTGTAGATTACGGTACCGCTCAGGATAGTATTATGGAATTCAAGTCGGGCTGGAAAGGCTTGCCCGCTCCTTTAGATACAACGCGTAAATCGGTGATGATCGAAAGCATGAATCGCAGCGACGACGCGTTCATGTACCTTAAAAAGAAAGTAACTGGTTTGCAGCCGAATAAAGACTATTCGCTGGTTTTTACCATTGAGTTAGCGTCGCAATATCCTGAGAATTCAATGGGTATCGGTGGTTCGCCGGGAGGCAGTGTTTATCTGAAAGCAGGCGCTACCCCCGTTGAACCCGTAAAAGAGTTGAAAGACGGCTTCTATTCACTCAACATCGATAAAGGACAGCAGATACAAGGCGGCAAGGATGCAATCGTGCTGGGAAATATAGGTACCAGTGGCGACACCGAGGGGTATAAGCTCATTACGCGTTCTAATACCGGAACTCCGTTTACGGCTCGTAGTAACGATAAAGGCGAACTTTGGCTGCTTGTCGGTACGGACTCTGGTTTTGAGGGGTTAACGACGCTCTATTACAGCAAAATTCAGGTGTCGGTAAAGTAAGCGAGCAACCTATATAATCGACTAGTTCGACTGATCGAAACAAGAGCGGGCAGGTTGGAGAACCTGCCCGCTCTTGTTTCGATCAGTCCGGGCAGTTGCCTAGGGAAGTCGTTTTATGTCGGTCAAGCAACCAGCAGTTGCCGTACACGTCGGCATAGCGAATACGCACCCGCAATGAAGAGTCAGCAAGCAGTGCCGATGTTTTTTGAACAATTGTATCGTTTTTAGCGACGAACAGCAACTCTATATCCTCACCCGATTTAAAGACATCGCCTTTCAGTACATCGCTGAATCCTTTCCCACCGGCTGTCTGAACGCCAATTTCTTCGTAGAAGAGCGAGCGCGTACTCGTGTACGTTTTTCCGCGGTAGAGTATCTCGTAGCTTTTTATGATAGCCGGACCCACCCCTTTGTTCTCAAATCCAAAATGAAGTTCCTGATCCACGTTAGAGCTGATAAGCTGTAGGTATGGCCAGACCGAAGCCTGTTGCTGATCGCGGGCGATCTTCGTCTGAAAGATAGAAACAACCAAAGCGGCCAAGCTCAGAAAGGTTGCTGAGATGCCAAGCAGCAGTTCAATGTTGATGAAACGTTTGGGGCACGCATGCAAAGAAGGGAATAGATAGGGGATTGCTCGAAATAACGGAAAGTTTCCGATATTTGTCCAACCTGCCCGGAACATACCCACCTGGCCTTTTGTTAAAAATACAACGCAACGGTGCAAAAAACCACGCGGCTAACCGAGACTATGAGCAAGGACGCTGACATTTTAGAAAGCATAACCAACGCTGAATATAAATATGGATTCGAGACGTTGATCGAAGCCGACGAAGCCCCTGCGGGCCTTGACGAAAGCACGATCCGTTTTATTTCCGCCAAGAAAAACGAGCCAGACTGGTTACTCGAAGACCGGTTGAAGGCGTTTCGGCTATGGCAGGAAATGACCGAACCCCATTGGCCTAACGTCAAATATCCCAAAATTGATTATCAGGCCATTAAGTACTATTCAGCGCCGAAGCAGAAGAAAGCGGTTAACTCCCTTGACGAGATTGACCCTGAACTGCTCGACACATTCAATCGACTGGGTATTTCGCTGAGCGAACAGAAGCGGCTTACGGGCGTAGTTGATGCGCCTGCCGGGGAGCTTCCTCGGGTGGCTGTTGATGCCGTGATGGATTCGGTATCCGTAGCGACGACGTTCAAGAAAGATCTTGCCGAGCGCGGTATCATTTTCTGCTCGATCACAGAGGCCGTTCACGAACATCCTGAACTGGTGAAGAAATACCTGGGTTCGGTTATTCCGGCCAAGGATAACTACTTTGCAGCCTTGAATGCCGCCGTGTTTACCGATGGTTCGTTCTGTTACATTCCCAAAGGCGTTCGGTGCCCAATGGAGCTTTCGACCTACTTCCGGATCAATGCCGCCGGAACCGGGCAGTTCGAGCGGACGCTGATCATTGCCGATGAAGGTTCGTACGTAAGCTACCTGGAAGGCTGTACGGCGCCGATGCGGGATGAAAATCAACTGCACGCAGCTGTCGTTGAGCTGATCGCCCACGCTGACGCCGAAATCAAATACTCGACGGTTCAGAACTGGTATCCGGGCGACAAAGACGGTAAAGGCGGGATTTACAATTTTGTGACCAAGCGCGGTATCTGCGAGGGTCCAAACGCCAAGATCTCGTGGACGCAGGTTGAAACCGGTTCGGCCATCACCTGGAAATACCCTTCGGTGATCCTGAAAGGCGACAACTCGATTGGTGAATTCTATTCGGTGGCTGTTACCAACAACATGCAGCAGGCTGATACGGGTACCAAGATGGTCCACATTGGTAAGAACACCAAGAGCCGGATTGTATCGAAAGGTATTTCGGCGGGTAAGAGTCAGAATTCCTACCGGGGTCTGGTGCAAGTGCTGAAACGGGCCGAAAACGCTCGTAACTACTCCCAGTGCGATTCGCTCCTGCTGGGTGACAAATGTGGTGCGCACACGTTCCCATACCTGGAAATAAACAATCCATCGGCGACGGTAGAGCACGAAGCAACCACGTCGAAAATCGGTGAAGACCAGTTGTTCTACTGCAACCAGCGTGGTATTCCAACCGAGCAGGCCGTAGCACTGATCATCAATGGTTACGCAAAAGAAGTATTGAACCAACTCCCGATGGAGTTCGCCGTAGAAGCACAAAAGCTGCTGGCGATCAGTCTGGAAGGAAGTGTTGGTTAATGAGATAGTTGTTTGACTAATAAGAAAGCCTCTGTGGAAACATGGAGGCTTCTTTGTTTCCGGCGATTGTCGCTTATAACACAGGAATATACGATCTGCACAGATTACCTTGGTGAATGGCAAAAAACACTGATGTATCTTTGCGGTGTTTTTCGAATACGAATGTCATTTACTAAAATATATCTACAGGCTGGACGCGACGAGGCCGTCCGGCGATTTCACCCGTGGGTATTTTCGCGGGCTATTGGGCGCTATGAGGGTAATCCCGAAGATGGTGATGTGGTTGAAGTGTATGACCGGAAAGGGCATTATCTGGCCAGCGGACATTACCACGATGGCAGCATTGCGATCCGCATTTTCTCGTTTGGCGCAACCGCCGGTGGCCCTGTAACGCCCGATGTTCCTTACTGGACAAATAAATTGACCCATATCCGTAGCATCCGACAGGCGATTGTTACGGGAGAAACAAACTGTTATCGGCTCGTTCACGGCGAAGGCGATGGGTGCACGGGCCTAATTATCGATATGTATAATGGCGTGGCGGTGTTGCAGGCGCATTCCATCGGTATGCACCGCGAGCGTCAGTTGATTACCGAAGCGCTAAGAAACGTATTCGGCGACGAACTAAAGGCGGTCTACGATAAAAGTGCCGACACGTTGCCTGACGAGTACGGAGCGAGTGTGATGAATGGTTATCTGTACGGTCGAACACCCGTACCACATCCCGTGCAGGAAAATAGCAGCACGTTTCTGGTCGATTGGATTACGGGACAAAAAACTGGTTTCTTTCTCGATCAGCGCGATAATCGTCAGTTGCTGGCCCAGTATGCCCACGGAAAAAGAGTGCTGAATGCGTTTTGTTATTCGGGTGGATTCTCCGTGTATGCCCTTGAGGCTGGAGCCAGTCTGGTCCATTCGGTCGATGTTTCGCAGAAAGCGATTGATCTAACGAATCAAAACGTGGCTGCTAACTTTGGGGAAACAGACAAGCATCAGGCGTACGCCGAAGATGTGATGCATTACCTGAAAGGCCATGATCATCAGTACGATGTCGTTGTCCTCGATCCACCCGCCTACGCCAAAAGCCTGTCGGCGCGGCACCGGGCCGTGCAGGGTTATAAACGCCTGAATGCTGAGGGGTTACGGCGGGTTGCTAAAGGTGGTATCCTGTTTACGTTCTCCTGCTCACAGGTTGTTGACCGGGAATTGTTTTACAACACCATCGTAGCTGCGGCTATCGAAGCGGGGCGGCAGGTGCGCGTGTTGCATCACCTGAGCCAGCCCGCCGACCACCCTGTTAGTCTGTTCCATCCGGAAGGTGGCTATCTGAAAGGGCTGGTCTTGTGGGTAGAATAAGTCCCTAATGCGAAGGGTGCCCTGAGCCGTAATTCTGGTACTATAACGAAATGCCTTTATTACTAGTTAATAGAGAAAACGCAAACTGACGATACAACATAGGGTCCTTTCCCTTAATTTTGACCCTCAACTGCAACGGCGGCTCACAACTCTGGGGCTGCTTGTCTTTGCAGGCTCGTCCGGTCTTTTTACAATTTGATATTTACCTCTAGCTGGATATGGCTGAATTAATCCGAATGCCCAAGATGAGCGACACAATGACCGAAGGCGTCATTGCGGAGTGGCACAAGAAGGTGGGCGATAAAGTAAAATCCGGCGATGTGCTGGCCGAAGTCGAAACCGATAAGGCAACGATGGACCTTGAGTCGTACGAAGAAGGTACATTGCTGTACATCGGCGTAGAAAAAGGTGCATCTGTACCGGTAGACGGCGTTCTGGCCATTATCGGAGCCGATGGAGAAGATTACAAAGCACTTCTCAACGGGTCAAGTGGTGGTAGCCAGGAAGCAGCCGCGCCGAAAGAAGAAGCAAAACCCGCTTCGAATGAAGCCGCGCCAGCACCGAGTGGTGGAGCCAGTGGCGAAACGTCAACCAACTTGCCTGATCCTAAAGCGGTATCGGCAGCCCCGGCAGAAAGCGTTAACGCATCGGTTATTCGTATGCCTAAAATGAGTGATACGATGACCGAAGGAACCATCGTAGCCTGGCATAAGAAAGAAGGCGATACCGTTAAATCGGGCGATATTCTGGCTGAAGTCGAAACGGATAAAGCCACGATGGATCTGGAAGCTTACGAAGAAGGTACACTGCTGTACGTCGGCGTAAAAGAAGGTTCTTCCGTTGCTGTAGACGACATCATTGCCGTAGTAGGCGAAAAAGGAGCCAATTTTAAAGTGCTGTTAGATGGCGGTGGCGCTCCGCAAACCGGTGGTCAGCAGGCTGATACCGGTGAAAGTGGTTCGCAGACAGCCGAACAAAATCCGCAAGCCGACCTTCCAGCGGATGCGGATACCGATCTGTCGTACGGCGGTGGCGAAGGAAGCAACCCCGAATCGAACGGTCGTATGAAAGCGTCGCCACTGGCGAAGCGCATTGCCGAGGAAAAAGGAATCAATCTGGCACAGGTGCGTGGTACAGGTCCCGAAGGACGCATTGTGAAGAGCGATGTTGAGTCATTCGTACCGAGCGCTCCGGCGGCTAAACCCGCTCCGGCACAACCTGCCCCCGCTGCACAGCCTGCTCCCGCTGCTTCGCAACCTGCGGCACCACAGCCGTCGCCTGCCGCTCCGCAACCACAGGGTGAATACGAAGATGTGCCTGTTAGCCAGATGCGTAAGACCATTGCGCGCCGGTTGAGCGAAAGCCTGTTTACCGCTCCACACTTCTACCTGACCATGGAAATCAACATGGACAAGGCGATGGACCTGCGTACTACGGTCAACGGTGTTAGCTCGGTGAAGGTGTCGTTCAACGATTTCGTGATCAAAGCCGCTGCTTTGGCCTTGAAACAACATCCGAACGTAAACTCATCGTGGTTGGGTGATAAAATCCGGAAATATAAATACGTCAACATCGGCGTAGCCGTAGCCGTTGACGAAGGTTTATTAGTACCGGTCGTTCGTAACGCCGATCAGAAAACGCTGTCGACCATCTCGGGCGAAGTGAAAGATTTGGCTGGCAAAGCGAAGGACAAAAAACTACAGCCAAAAGACTGGGAGGGAAGCACGTTCTCGATCTCGAACTTGGGTATGTTCGGCATTGAAGAATTCACCGCGATCATCAACCCACCTGACTCGTGTATCCTGGCCGTAGGTGCTATCAAACAAACCGTTAAGGTTGAAAATGGTGAGGTGAAGCCAACCAACGTGATGAAGGTAACGCTTTCCTGCGACCACCGTGTCGTTGACGGCGCAACCGGATCGGCTTTCCTGCAAACGTTCAAGCAACTGCTCGAAGATCCAATGCGGATGTTGGTATAAGGTCAACCAGCAGTGGTGTTGGCGGGGTCGCCCGCGCGGTTCTCAAAACCGACACCGCGACGAGCTATTCATCTTTAATAATGGAGGCTTGTCTACTGTGCTGACTAAACCGTATGGTGGTGTCGGTTTCAAGAAACCGACACCACCAACAAAGCGAAACCCCGGCTGAACGTTCAGCCGGGGTTTCGCTTTATCTATTGGGGCGATTAAACCGTGGTTGGTTCAATGGCTGCCTGTAATTTCTGTTCCAGAACGTTGCGGGGAACGGCACCGATCACTTTATCGACCAACTGACCGTTTTTGAACACCATTAACGTAGGAATGCTGCGGATACCGAATTTAGCAGGAATTTGGGCGTTCTGGTCAACGTCCATTTTAGCTACAACAGCTCTGCCTTCATATTCGCCAGCGAGTTGCTCCACAACTGGGCCGATCATTTTACAAGGACCGCACCATTCGGCCCAAAAATCTACCAAAACCGGCTTATCGGAATTAATCAGTTCGTTGAAGTTCGCATCGGTCGCTTCGACGGCATGTGATCCTGCTGCCATGAGTGAAATCTGTTTATTAAGTTTAACTTGTTTCTCTCACATAAACCGTTTTCAGGGCGATTAGTTCCGAATTCGCTAGGTTGGCTGTTACTAGACTTAATGCTGAAATTCTTTCTAACCTTGTGGCGGCTCACCTACGGGCGGACGATAGTTGCTGAACGGAATTTTCAGCAAACTGCCAACCTGAGAGTGCTCGTGGAACTCCGGGTGCGTGTCAATACCGTACTTTATGTCTTTGCCCGCCATTTCGTAGTAGGTACCAAACAGGCGATCCCAATACGGAAAAATATTGCCGTAGTTGGTGTTCGTAACTGGTAAAACGTAATGATGATGGACGTGATGCATATTCGGAGTGACAATGAACAGTCCTAACAACCGGTCGGCCCAGCGCGGCAGCTCTATGTTTGCGTGGTTAAATTGAGATAAGAGTACTGATAAAGCCTGGTAGAGAAAAACAAGCCACATTGGAGCACCGACAAGTAACACGGCCAGTAGTGTAAACGCAAAGCGGATAATGCTTTCGCCAGGGTGATGGCGGTTGGCGGTGGTTGTATCGACATAGGGGTCGGTGTGGTGAATTACATGAAATCGCCACAAAAACTTGACTTTGTGTTCAGCCCAGTGGGGTAGCCAGGCTCCAATTAAATCCAGCGACAGCAGCCCGATAAGTGCTTCAGCCCACAAGGGTAAGGAGAGCCATTGAAGTAAACCAATCTGATGCCGAATGGTCCAGTCGCTGGTGCGTAACAAGAGAAATGCCAGCAGAAAATTGACTAGAACCGTCGTAAGAGTAAAGAAAATATTGATGCCTGCATGCGGAATTTTTCGGTAGCCTGACCCCGTCAGAGAAAAGTTGAACAAGGGGACTGCACTTTCGATCAGCCAGAAAATCGCAATGCCCCCTACCAGAATCAGGCTTCGATGCAGCGATGGAATGTGTTCAAAGTAATCGACTAAACGCTCCATAGGTTTTGTCTTACTCTTTAGTCTTATTGTCTAAATATACGATTTCTGTCGCACATATGGATTGACTCGTAGGCGGTTCTTTACGGGTTAATACCAGGCTTTACCCATAACCGGTATTAGGTCCATTTGCCCGTTTCAGTTTTAGATCGTTGGTTTGTAGAATAATTGCTTATTCAACAAATGCCTCAACCCAAACTTGCCCGTGAGTCCATGACGGTGATGACCGAAATGGTACTTCCCAACGATACCAATACGCTCAATAACCTGATGGGAGGGCGACTTTTGCACTTCATGGACATTGCGGCCGCCATTGCCGCGCAAAAACATTCAAATCGTATTGTCGTGACGGCTTCGGTCGATAATGTGTCATTCGCTGAACCGATTCGGCTGGGCAATATTGTCACGATGAAAGCACAGGTGACGCGGGCCTTCAGCTCGTCAATGGAAGTATTTATCGAAGTGTGGGCCGAAGACATTCCGGCGGGGATACGCGTCAGCACTAATAGCGCCTTTTACACCTTTGTAGCGGTGGATCAGAGTGGACGACCCATCGAAGTGCCAGCGGTAGTTCCGGAAACAGATGAAGAAAAAGAGCGTTACGCCAGCGCTTTACGACGTCGGCAATTGCGGCTGGTATTGGCTGGACGCATGAATCCTATCGATGCCGTCGAATTGCGGGAGTACCTAAAAGTAGAGTAATCATCAGTCGCTAGTCGGCTTGTTTTTTTACTGAGCCGACTAGCGTCTGGTACAAAAATCAGTTTGGTAGCTTGAGTGACTGCCAGGCGACCATCTGCCACTGTTTGCCGTTGCGTACGTACACGTCGGTGTAGCGTAAGTGTGTGTTGATCGTTTCGCCATTGCTGACCGCTTTAACCATACATACACCATTAATGACCGCTGTATTGCCGTAAATGCGTACTTTGTGTTCTTCCATGTCGATTGCATCGTACTTCGACTTGCCATCGCGGATCGACTGAATATACGACTGCTTGGTATCGCTGCCGCCGTGTGAGTGCGTGTAAACAAGATCGTTGCTAAGTACTTTCTCGAGCACGGCGTAGTTCTTGCTAACCTGCGCATCGAAACGCTGCTTTTCGGCATCAAGTACCGCTTTTTCATCCGCCGATTGAGCGCGGACCAGTTGAACCAGTAACAGAAAAGAGAGGGTCAGAGCGTATTTCATAACCGGAAAAGTAGCCAATGCCTGATTCCTACCGTTCTGCTTATCACGGCGCTTGGTGAACTTATCTTTCCTGCATCTGGGTAATCGCCTGATAGACCAGCACTTTGAATTTATCGTTCAGGTCACCGTAGCTGTTCGGTACTTTCTGCGTGTAGAGTAAACCAACAATGCCTTCTTTCGGATCAACCCAATACGTTGTGCCGAAGAAACCGCCCCAATCGAACGAGCCCTGCGAAACGGGTAAGCGAGTCGCGCTGCGTTCGGAGGTGATGGAAAAGCCCAGGCCGAACTTGTTAGCCCCCTGATTCAGATCGCCAATCTGATTGGTTGTGATCAATCGTACTGTCGTTGGGCTAAGGAAACGTTTGCCGTTATACTCACCACCGTTCAGCATCATTTGCAGAAAAATAGCGTAATCGTACAGGGTAGACGAAAGGCCCGCCCCGCCCGAATAATATGTCCCGGTTTGTTTTGGATAGTCAGCCGAAATCCCGTTAAGCGATGGGAGCAGCCGTACTTTGGTGCTAGAATCTTCGGTGTACAAATTCGTCAGGCGATCCTGCTTTTGCGCAGGCAGGTAAAAATAGGTGTCGTTCATACCTAGCGGCTCAAACAACCGGGTACGCAGGAATTGGTCGAGGGTCTGACCGGAAAGCAGTTCGATCAAATAACCAGCAACGTCGACGCTCAAGCCGTAAGTCCAGCGGTCGCCGGGTTGATGAATCAGAGGTAGCGAGGCCAATCGGTTCATGGCTTCGGCCAGCGTACCTCCGGGTGCCCCGATACCACTCGGGATGTCTTTTTTAGCGTAAATCGCGACGGCTTCTTTGGTGCCAATGCTGGGGTAACTAATGCCGGAGGTGTGTGTCAGCAGGTGACGAATGGTGATCTCGCGTTTGGCCGGAACCGTCGTGTAGGTCGTATCTTTCTCGTTGTACTTGTCCAGCACCTTAGGATTCTTAAAGGCCGGAATGTATTTCGAAATCGGGTCATCGAGCAAAAATTTTCCTTCTTCGAACAGCATCATCAGGCCGATACTCGTGATTGCTTTGGTCTGCGACGCAATGCGAAAAATAGCGTCGCGTTTGAGGGGCGTTTTCGTTCGAATGTCATCCTGACCGTACGCTTTGTGGTAGACAATTCTGCCATTGCGCGCAACCAGCACGGCCACCCCCGCCTGACGACCTTGGGCAACGTAATCGTTGATAACAGCATCCATTCGTTGCAGTCGGGTGGTACTCATACCGACGGATTCGGCCGAGGCTTCCTGCAAGATCGTCTGCTTAGCAATAGCCTGAGTAGCGGTAGAGCGTGGGAGCGTTGATTGCGCCCAGGACGACAAAAAAAGACCGGCTATCAGGCCGGTCAGGATGATTTTTTTCATGGAAGAACCGGATCTAGGAACCGGTACGAAGATAGTTAATTTCGTGAGCCAGTGAAGAGTTCAGACCGGCTGATGGACGTTCCTTTTTCCAGCGTTTGGGTTGTGGCCCTGAGGGCAACTGAGTTTTTTCCCGTTGCCTGATCGACACCAAACACACCCGTTGCCTGATAGCTTCCGGTGTAGGTATTGTTGGGTGGTATAAAAATCTGGCTACTGGATTTGTCGATTACCGTAAAATCGCTGCCGTTCAGTTCTGCGGTTACCTTGAGCGATTGCTGCGGTGCTTCGATATAAATTTCTTTTGACCCGGAGCCTTTTGTAACGATGATACTAGCCGCGCCGTATTCGGCATTCAGCGGTATCGAACCGATGGTGATGATGCTTTGGTAACCCCGATCACCTCCGTTGTATGTACCGACGTACTGATCGCGGGGGTCAACATCAGGATCCGATGAAGATTTCTTACAGGCAGTCGTTAACGAGCCGACGACCGATGCGACTATCAGCAACGTACGGACTGACCGGAAAGTATGTTGAGTATTCATGATTGACTATGTGGGTTGTATCGAAACGTTTTCTATCAAACGCCGTGCCGTGTTTGTCAAGTATATAGACGCCCAAAAAAGGGTAGATTGCTATCCGATCGCGACAGAGTCGAACGCTATAATCCCGTTGTGTTCATTCGTTTTGACGACCGTAAGCGTTGTTTGCCGATCTGTAAAGTAGCTAAACAGATTACTGAGCTTATAGGAATGTACTATTCAGACCAAAAGCAGTGGGAGAATCAAACAATACCAACCGCTCGGTTGACTCAATAAATGTAGCCTTACGTTCTTTGTACGAAAGCCGTTTGCCAGAGTTTAATGAACAGATCGAACAGTGTATCAACGAATGCGGATGGGAAGAGGTTTCTAAACTGTTTTTTATGCAGGTTGATGAAGACTATTTAAACGCACCGACGAAAGTTCTCTTTGTTGGCCGGGAGACGTACGGGTGGTGGGGTGAACATAGCGAACAGGACAAGGTAGAAAACCTAATGGGTTGCTATAAAGAAACGAGCAACTTATTGCTACAGACAAATTACTTACGCACACGTATCAACTCTGCCATCCAAATACGTTACGGTGGAAAAAGGGTGGTTATACAACTCATGCTGACGAACTTATACGAACGTTAGTCCATCGCATGAATCAATAAATTGTCGATTTATGATAGATTGGGGCTTCTTGTCGTCCCTCAATTGGCAAGGAGTTACTAGCTGACTTATCTTTTGAATAGAAGACCAGAATTTCTGATTTATGAACCGATTCTACTAACACTCTTTTGTCTGCTGAGTTGTTAATGGAGCCAGTAGGCTACACCAAGCCCGACGGGCACCTCACACAATCGAATATCAATCGTTCAGTAATATGCTCATCGAATTGTATGCAAACCCCGGTTTTCAGGCCGTAGCATTGCCGGAATCGCCCATTTCCAGTCTTAATGGAGAATTGCCTGATGAAGAAACGGGTCTTGAACTGGGTGATCTGCTCGGTAGTTTCTCCTCCCGGGAAGAAGCCATAGCCGCTATCACGCAACAAGTGAGCGAACAGAATGGTCAGGTTACGGAGAGCCACAGTGCTCCTTTCAACGACTACAGTCATGTGGAATGGTTGACCGTAACGGTTCAGATGGCTAACCAGCAGACCGAAAGCCGGGCCTATTACCTGGTTACTGATGAAGGCTACTGAACCTGAACAGGCAACGAACTGAATCTAATAACAAAATCGGGAGTTTTTAGGGATACCTCGAAAACGCTGGTCAACGGACGGGCTGGTAAAGCCTGTTACTGCCACGCGTTGTCGTCACGCAGAAAACGAGATTGCTCTGGTTAAAATCACCTCACTGGCTACCGGTGGGGTGAATTTTTTTGGGGTATGATGTGGTTATCTACACGCGGTTGTCAATCAGTCCATTAGCAGAATCTTTCTAAAATTCTGCGCTCATCGTTGCCTGTTACCCGCGTAATGTGGCTATTTTTAACCCAGTAATCTGCGGACCAGTTATGCAATTCTCCCATCTCCATACGCACACTCAATACTCGCTGCTCGACGGGCAGGCTGACATCAAGAAGCTGATTAAGAAGGCTAAAGGTGACAATATGCCCGCCGTAGCGATCACCGATCATGGTAATATGTTCGGCGTCTTTGAGTTTGTGGCCGAAGCGAGCAAGCAAGGGATCAAACCCATTGTTGGCTGTGAGTTTTACGTGGTAGAGGACCATACGCGTAAGCAGTTCACCAAAGAGCAAAAAGATATTCGGTATCACCAGCTGCTGCTGGCGAAGAACCCGCAGGGGTACAAAAATCTGGCGAAGCTTTGCTCGCTGGGGTACATGGAAGGCTTGTACGGCAAGTATCCACGGGTAACCAAGGAACTGATCGACAAGTACAAGGAAGGGCTGATTGCAACGACCTGCTGCATCGGGGCCATCGTGCCGAAAACGATCCTTAAAAAAGGCGAAGAAGCCGGAGAAGCCGAATTCAAATGGTGGCTCGACCGCTTTGGTGAAGATTATTACGTTGAGCTACAGCGGCATGAGATTCCTGACCAGATCAAAGCCAACGAAGTGCTGGTCAAGCTCGCCCGCAAATACAACGTCAAGATCATCGCGTCGAACGATTCGCACTACGTTGACCGTGACGATTGGGTTGCCCACGATATTCTGCTGTGTGTGAACACGGGCGAGAAGCAAAGCACACCGTCGATGAAGGAATTCAACGACGACGAAGCAATGCCTAAAAACACCCGCTTTGCGTTTTTCTCCGATCAGTTCTATTTCAAGAACACGCAGGAGATGACGACGTTGTTCCATGACCTGCCCGAAGCCATCGATAATACCAACGAGATTGTCGATAAGGTCGAAGTCTTGAAGCTCAAGCGTGACATTTTATTGCCCAACTTCCCGATCCCAAGGGAGTTTCAGATTCATACCGACGACGTTGCCAACCAGTGGGAGTACCTCAAGCACTTGACCTATACCGGTGCCAAAGAACGCTGGGGTGACATTGATCAGACCGCCCAGGAGCGCCTTGACTTCGAGTTGTTTACGATCAAGACAATGGGTTTTGCTGGGTACTTTCTTATCGTGGCCGACTTCATCAAGGCTGGTCGTGATCTGGGCGTAATGGTAGGACCCGGTCGGGGAAGTGCCGCCGGAAGCGCCGTGGCCTATTGCATCGGTATTACCAACATTGACCCCATTAAATACGACTTGCTGTTCGAGCGGTTCCTTAACCCCGACCGGAAGTCAATGCCCGATATTGATACTGACTTTGACGATGAAGGTCGTCAGCGGGTAATCGACTACGTGGTTGACAAGTACGGCAAACAGCAGGTAGCGGCTATTGTTACCTACGGTACGATGGCGGCCAAATCGGCGATCAAAGACGTGAGCCGGGTAATGGACCTACCCTTGTCGGATGCCAACGCGCTGGCCAAGCTTGTACCCGACAAGCCGACCTACAACATGACCCTCCGTCGGATTTTCGAAGATCCTATCGACGGCCCCGGCGGACTGGCCAACGTGATTCAGCCGGAGGAGGTTGAGAATGTGCGACGAATGAGGGCGCTGGAATCGGGCGATCAGAACGTGGGTCGAACCATGAAGCTGATCGATACCGAGAAAGTGCAGAATGTGTTGCAACAGGCGCGTCGGCTGGAAGGCACAGTGCGTAACACGGGCGTCCATGCGGCTGGTATAATTATCGCTCCCGACGACTTATCGAACATCGTACCTGTTTCGACCTCGAAAGATACCAACTTAATCATCACGCAGTACGAAGGGAAAGTCATTGAAGACGCGGGCGTTATCAAGATGGACTTTCTGGGGCTGCGCAACCTGACGATCATCAAGGAATGTCTGCGGCTTATCAAGCAAAACCACGGTGGTTTGTTCGTCAATGGTGTCGAAACCGGTATCGACGACATTCCTCTGGACGATCCGAAAGCGTACGAACTGTTTCAGCGGGGTGAAACCAACGCGATTTTTCAGTTCGAATCCGACGGAATGAAAAAGCACATGAAGGACCTGAAGCCTGACCGTTTCGAGGACCTCATTGCCATGAACGCCCTGTATCGTCCGGGTCCGATTCAATACATCCCGAATTACATCAACCGCAAGCACGGTCGCGAAGAAGTCAAATACGACCTTCCCGAAATGGAAGAGTTTCTGGCGGATACGTACGGCATTACGGTATACCAGGAGCAGCTGATGCTGCTGTCGCAGAAGCTCGGCAACTTCACGAAGGGGGACGCCGACGTACTGCGGAAAGCGATGGGTAAGAAAGACCGCGCGACGCTTGATAAGATGAAGGGCAAATTCATGGATGGCTGTTCGGCCAACAAACTGAATTTGAAAACCTGCGAGAAAGTCTGGACGGACTGGGAAGCATTTGCGTCGTACGCCTTCAACAAGTCGCACTCAACCTGTTACGCCTTCGTTGCGTACCAGACTGCTTACCTTAAAACCTACTATCGGTCGGAATACATGGCTGCCGTATTGACGAGCTGCCTGGGCAACATTGAAAAAATTACGTTCTTCCTCGAAGAGTGTAAAAACCTGGGTATTCCGGTACTCGGCCCCGATGTGAACGAATCGGAGCGCGTGTTTGGCGTAAACCAGAAAGGCGAAATCCGGTTTGGACTTGGTGGTATCAAAGGAGCGGGTGATGCCGCCGTTGAAGCCGTTATCGAAGAACGAATAGCCGGTGGTGCGTACAAGGATATTTTCGATTTTGCCATTCGGGTTAATCTGCGTACCGTCAATAAAAAAACGTGGGAATCGCTGGCTTACGCGGGCGCATTCGATAGCATTGACGAATACCACCGGGCGCAATATTTTGACTTGGGCGAAGGTGATACATCGCCTTTTCTGGAGAAAATTATTCGTTACGCCAACAACTACCATACTGAGAAAGCAGCCGCTCAACAGTCGCTATTTGGTGCCATGATGGGAGGTGAACCTATGCTCAGCCGCCCTAAACCACCGACCGTACCGCAGTGGAACCAGATTGAAAAGCTTAAATTCGAGAAAGATGTCGTCGGTTTCTACATCACGGGGCACCCACTGGACGAATTCAAACTCGAACTCGATGGCTTCTGCAACTGCACGTTGGACAAGATTTTTGAAGTCAAGTCGCCCGAAATCAAGGTAGCGGGTATTGTGTCGTCGATGCAAACGAAGATCGCCAAAAACGGTAACCCGTTCTGCATTTTTAAGATCGAAGATTACAGCACGGCGGTAGAACTAGCCCTCTTCGGTGACGATTATGTGCGGATGGGTCAGTATATCGATGTTGGTCGCTTCCTGCACATCACGGGTAAAACGCAGAACCGCTGGAACTCTGATCAGCTGGAGTTTAAGGCCACGAATATTCGTTTGCTGAACGACATGCGCGAAAAATTCTGCAAAGAAATCAAGGTGTCGCTTACACTCGATGTGCTGAATGCCCAGTTGATTGCTCAGATCAATGAACTGGTCAATGCGCATCCGGGTACCTGTACGTTGTCGCTCAATGTTGTCGATCCTACCGAACGCCTTGAGGTCAGTTTACAGTCGCGGACGTTAAAAGTTTTTCCGGCTAACACATTTCTTCGGGCGTTGGAAGCGATGGACGGCGTAAGCTGTAAGGTAGCGTAGTAGCGGGGGTCAGGGGCAGTCGGTCTTTGTCAGCACGTACGCGTAGCCCTTGTTGGGTTCTTTCAATACCCATACACCCTGTTTTTCGACCCGTTCGCCTTCATACCAGGTGATGGCATCCGCTTTGAGCGTAAAGTCGAGCGCATAGCGTTGTGTTACGCCTTCGCCAGACCGGTCCCAGGTTGCCTGAATTTGACTACCCTTGACCGTACCCTGAATCGATCCTTTTGCCCGGTCTTTCTCGTAGGGGTTAATGTCCAGGAATCCGGTTGCGGTTGCTTCATGCGTGATCAAGCGAAGGGTTGTGGTATCTCGCCCCATAATTTGCTGAAAGCACAGCGTGTCAGGAGCAACGGATGGGCTGGTCGACTGAGTAGCTGTGGATTCATTGGACGAACGATTCTGACAGCTACAGGCCAGCGCGAGACTAATTAGGAGCAGAGGGCGAATCATGGTGGCTGAACTAGGAAAAATACTGTTATCAGAACGGTTGAAAGCACGGATAGTTTGCTGATTCGGTGTGGGATCCTTCTCGATGGTGTCAACTGATACCTCAAACTAAGTATTAAGACAACGTCTGATAAATATCAGGGTGGGCGTAAGAACAAAACAAATAAACCCTCGTTCCTTTACAGAACGAATGCAAACAAATCCTTGTGTTTGTTCTCTAACCCCAAATCTATCATGGTTTCCAATCACCACTCGTCTCGTGAACGAGCGTGGAGTCTGCTACCGGCTCTGTTCGTCGTTCTCCTTCTCTCGTTTTCAGCCTGTAAGAAAAACGACGACAGCACACCAACCCCATCGACGGTCAACGATCTGATCAACAACGGTAATGGATCATCAAATCAGTTTACGATCTTCCGAACGGCTGTGCGGCAGGCCGGGCTGAGTGGAGCGTTGAGTCAAGCGGGCAACTACACCGTTTTCGCACCGACCAACGCGGCTTTCCAGGCGTTTGGGTATGCAGATACGAACGCAATCAAAGCGGCTCCTGCTACATTACTAACCGCCGTTATTCAGTACCACATACTGACCAGCAAGCTTACGGCGTCGGCTATTCCAACGGCGGTCAACACACCCGTACAAACGCTGTCAGGGGGAACGCTTTACATTACTAAAGGAGCCTCTACATCGGCAACGTCTACTACGGCGACTTCCGCTACGGCTATTTCGGTAAACGGCGCTCGCGTGGTTTCGACCAGTGGGGAAGCCAGCAACGGGATCGTACACGCTATTGATCGGGTGCTGTTGCCGCCTGTTTTCGGTGATGTCGCTACGACCATTCAAGGTATTCCAACCATCCTGCCGACAGCTTCATTCACGTACTTGAATGCCGCTGTGACCCGGGCCGGGCTGGTTAGCTCGTTAACGGCTACGTCGGGCGGACCGATCACGGTATTTGCGCCGACCGATGCGGCCTTCACGGCGTCGGTGCCTAGCCTGACATCGGTAGCGGCTGTCAGTGCGTTACCCGTAGCGCAACTTCAGCAAATACTGGCTTATCACATCGTTCCTAACAACCGCTTATACACCCCGTTGATTACCAATGCATCTAGCCTGTCGACGGTGCTGCCCGGATCGATCCTGACAGCCGGTGTCAGCACAACGGGCGTGACAGTAACAGGTAAGAGCAACGGTACTTCGGCTTCTAACATTACAGGTCCTGACATCACGGCGTCGAATGGTGTTGTGCACATCATTGATCGATTACTGCTTCCGTAGTCGACTAATTCGATACTCATTTTGCCAACAAGCCGCTCCCCAACTAGAGCGGCTTGTTCTGTTTTAAAGACAGACTTGACCGGAATCAAAACCCAATGCGGACTGTTGTGTTTATAGGGTATAATCAGCTCTGACCATCAATTTGTCGGGTTCACATCGCGCGATTGTCCGTAAGACTTTCGACCTTTGGCGCCTTGACTTGCGACCTGTATAATGGCCAAACCACAAAAAAAACTCTTTCTGTTAGACGCGCTGGCGCTTATTTACCGCGCCCATTTTGCTTTCAACAAATCACCCCGTATCTCGTCGCGCGGGGTTAACACGTCGGCTATTTTTGGTTTCATGAACGCCATGATCGAGGTGCTGACCAAAGAAAAACCGACGCACATCGGCGTTGCGTTCGACTCCTCGAAGAAGACGTTCCGCCATGAGCAGTTTCCGCTGTACAAAGCCACCCGGCAGTCGCAACCCGAAGATATCAGCGTCGCAACGCCTTACATCAAAAAGATCGTTGAAGCGATGCACATCCCTATCCTGATTCTGGAAGGGTACGAGGCTGATGATATTATCGGAACCATCGCCAAAAAAGCGGCTCTGGCTGATTTCGAGGTGTACATGATGACACCCGACAAGGATTATGGTCAGCTGGTGGAGGAACACGTTCATATTTACAAACCGGCTTTCATGGGCAAACCCGCTGAGAAGCTGGGCGTACCTGAAGTGCTGGAGCGTTGGCAGATCGAACGAATCGACCAGGTGACCGATATGCTGGGTCTGATGGGCGATTCGGTGGATAATATTCCTGGTATTCCGGGAGTAGGTGAAAAGACAGCACAGAAGCTGATTGCTGATTTTGGCTCCGTTGAAAACCTGATTGCTAATGCTGATCAGTTAAAGGGCAAGCTTAAAGAAAACGTCGTCAATTATGGGCAGCAAGGCTTACTGTCGAAGCAGCTGGCGACGATTCACCTTGATGTGCCGGTCGCGTTTGATGAAGACCTGCTGCGGCATACCGAATACGATAAGCCCCGCCTGTCGGCTTTGCTGGACGAACTGGAGTTTCGGCAGATGAAAACCCGTCTGCTGGGTCCGAATTACGACGAGAGTCCAGCGGCTGACTCACCGAAAAAACCGGCCTCGGGACAGATGGATTTGTTTAATTCGCCGGGTGGTGATGCGCCAGCGTTTCTTCCTTTCCCGAACATGGGACGGTCCGGCGATCCGGCGCTGAACCCATCCGGTGCAGAAGACTTGCCGTTTGATTTTGGTTCGGTCGGCAACGCGCCTGCGGCTAGCGAGCCAGTCGAAAAGCCGAAGACGAAAGCCAAACGAACTAGCGTAAAAGCACCGGTAGCTTCCGCGTCGGCAGCGACGCCCGATGTCGTGACCGATTCGTCAACGATTGAAGGGGGGGAGAAAGTCACCGCAGAACCCGATCAGCCAGCTTATCTCGACGTGTATCCCGACTACGAGATTGACGAGAATCAGCCCGAACGTCGGAAAACGATTGCATCGGTCAAGCACGATTACCGGCTGGTCGATACTCCCGAGTTGCGGGCGAGTCTGGTTCACTACCTGAGTTTGCAGGAAAGTATCTGCTTTGACTCCGAAACAACCGCCATCGATCCGGTCGAGGCCGATCTGGTTGGTCTGTCATTCTCGTACCGAACAGGCGAAGCGTTTTATGTACCCGTACCAGAAAATCGGGAAGAAGCGCAGGCCATTGTTGATCAGTTTAAGCCCGTCTTTGAGAATCCGGCGATCGGTAAGATTGGTCAGAATCTGAAATACGACCTGCTGATGCTCAAAAAGTATGGCGTAGAGGTGCAAGGTAAGCTGTTTGACACCATGATTGCGCATTACCTCATTGAGCCCGAAATGCGTCATAACATGGACATGATGGCAATGACTTATCTGAATTACCAGCCGGTTGAAATCGAATCGCTGATTGGTAAAAAAGGGAAGGGGCAGCTGTCGATGCGCGATGTGGAGGTGCAAAAAGTAGTTGAGTACGCGGGGGAGGACGCTGATATTACGCTTCAACTGAAAGAAACGTTTGCGCCCCGGCTCGAAAAAGATAATCTACACAAGCTGTTCGATCAGGTTGAGATGCCGCTCGTGCAGGTGCTGACGGATCTGGAGCTGGAAGGCATTACTATCGATACCAATGCGCTGGCCGAACTATCTGCAACGCTTGATACCGATATGCGGCAGGTGCAGCAGGAAATCTTTGCTATCGCGGGGGATTCGTTCAACATCGGCTCGCCGAAGCAGTTGGGTGAAATTCTGTTCGATAAACTTAAACTTGATAAGAACGCTAAAAAGACCAAAACAGGTCAATACGCCACGGGCGAAGAGGTGTTGTCGAAACTCGAAGAAGAGCACGAAATTGCCCGTAAAATTCTCGATTACCGTGAGTTGATCAAGCTCAAAAATACGTACGTGGATGCGCTGCCGTTGCTGATCAGTAAGCGTACAGGACGGATTCATACCTCATTCAACCAGGCCGTCGCATCGACCGGGCGGTTATCGTCGGCGAATCCGAACTTGCAAAACATTCCGATTCGGACCCCACGTGGTCAGGAAATTCGGAAGGCTTTTGTGCCGCGTGGACCGGAATTCCTGATCATGTCGGCCGATTACTCGCAGATCGAACTGCGGATTATGGCGGCTTTCAGTGGTGATCAGACCATGCTTGATGCGTTCAACAACGGCGTCGATATCCATACCCAGACGGCCAGTAAAGTTTTCCACGTACCCATCAGCGAGGTAACGGGCGATATGCGCCGGAAAGCCAAAACCATCAACTTCGGGATCATCTACGGTATTTCGTCGTTCGGACTGGCGCAGCGATTGAAGATTCCCCGCAAGGAAGCCGCTCAAATTATTGAGGAATACTTCGGTGAGTTTCCGGCGGTAAAAGCGTACATGGACCAGAGCATCGAGAAAGCACGGGGCTTTGGCTATGCCGAAACAATCCTGGGTCGCCGTCGGTACCTGCGTGACATCAACTCGCGGAACGTAACGGACCGGATGTTTGCCGAACGTAACGCCGTCAACGCCCCAATTCAGGGAAGTGCCGCCGATATGCTCAAGATCGCCATGATCCGTATTCATGAGTTTATGCAGGCCGAGCGGCTGAAATCGAAGATGATTCTGACGGTGCATGATGAACTTGTATTTGATGCTCACCGCGACGAAATCGATCTGCTACGCGAGCGGGTTAATGACATTATGAAAAATGCGATCCCGATGGCTGTGCAGATGGAAACCGGTATCGGTACCGGCGAAAACTGGCTGCTGGCACACTAAGCGATTCATCTTATCTGGAAGTGCCCCGGTCCCACAACGTTTGTCTGGACCGGGGCCTTTTTGTGCAATTGTATTAGGTAATCAATAAACTAGACTATTCGTAGAGCAGGGAACATTTTTGCACTTTTTTTATTTTCCTGATTAAATAGCCTTCAATTAGTGGAGGTTATTGTGAATTTTCTAAGTAGATAAATTCACGAGCTGTCAGAAAATTAGTACGCTGCAAATGAAAAAGAGCTTATTACCTCTCACTATTGGAGGGTTCGGCATAGGCATGACAGAGTTTGTCATGATGGGTATTCTGCCGGATATCGCCAACTCGCTCCACATTTCGATTCCCGTTGCTGGCCATTTGATTTCGTCGTATGCGCTTGGCGTGGTCTTGGGAGCACCCTTGCTGGTGGGTATTGCCGGAAATTATCCTCCCAAAAAGATATTGCTGGGGCTGATGGCCCTGTTTACGTTTTGTAATGCACTCTCGTCCTTTGCCCCTAATTATGAGATCATGATGATGACCCGCCTGCTGTCGGGTCTGCCGCATGGTGCGTTCTTTGGTGTAGGGGCCGTAGTCGCAAGCCGGTTAGCCGGTAAAGGAAAAGAAGCGCAGGCTATTTCGATGATGTTCGCGGGGCTTACGGTGGCTAATATCATCGGCGTTCCGCTGGGAACATACATCGGCCATACGATGAGCTGGCGGATTACCTTTATCCTTATTGCTGTCGTTGGATTGATTACGATGCTGTGCATTCAAAAACTGCTCCCGGAGATGCCCGTCGTTGGCGAATCGAATCTGCGCAAGGATTTGAAGCTGTTTACGCGCGTTGAGCCCTGGCTTATCTTAGGAATTACGGCTATCGGTACGGGCGGCTTGTTTGCGTGGTTCAGTTATATCGCTCCCTTGCTGACCGAAGTAGCCGGTTTTGGTAGCGATCAAATTACCTGGATTCTGGTATTGGCCGGTCTGGGAATGGCCGTTGGTAACCTGATTGCCGGACGAACGGCTGATATGATGTCGCCCATCAAGGCTACGGCCCTGTTTTTGCTGCTGATGTCGGTCTGTCTGATGGTCGTTTACTTCGTTGCTCCCTTCAAAGGGCCGTTGTTAGTCATGACGTTTGTTACGGGAGCCGTTGCGTTTTCACTAGGAGCACCTATTCAGATTCTGATGATTCGGGCCGCCAATGGTTCCGAAATGCTGGCTTCGTCCGTTAGTCAGGCTGGCTTTAACATTGGTAATGCGTTGGGCGCTTACCTCGGCGGTCTGCCTATTGCGGCTGGTCTGGGTTACACCTCGCCTGAATGGGTAGGGGCCATGCTGGCCTTTGCCGGATTCGTATTAGCGATGACAGTGTACTTCCGTCAGCGCAATGTGGCAAGTTTTGAACTCGCTGCCGGCAATTAGGCTGGCCGATCTGACAAAAAAAGACAAGCGTATCAACGGATTCTGTACCTTACTACAGAATCCGTTTTGTTTGTATCTATCCGTTTTAGCTAATGACCTTTCTAGGCATACTCTTTGTCCTCGTGCTGGTTGCCGCGTTCCTCTCGATTGTGATTGTGCAACAGGGAACGGTAGCCGTTGTAACCATCTTCGGGAAATATGCTCGGGTAATGGGGCCGGGGCTGAACTTTAAAATCCCGTTTGTCGAGGTTATTTATCGCCGTATTTCGATCCAGAACCGCTCCGTCGAACTGTCGTTTCAGGCCATTACCGCCGATCAGGCCAATGTCAACTTCAAAGCGATGCTGGTCTATTCGGTGCTGAACCAGGAAGAAGAAACGATCAAAAATGTAGCCTTCAAATTCATTGACGAAGCGTCGTTCATGCAGGCATTGGTTCGAACCATCGAAGGCTCGATCCGTAGTTTTGTGGCGACCAAACGACAGGCTCAAATTCTGGCCCTTCGATCAGAAATTATTGAACACGTTAAGTCGCAACTGGACACTTTACTCGAAAGCTGGGGCTATCACCTGACGGATCTACAACTGAACGATATTGCGTTTGACGAAGTGATTATGCGGTCGATGGCGCAAGTGGTTGCTTCGTCGAACCTCAAAGCTGCCGCCGAAAACGAAGGACAAGCGCTGTTAATCACCAAAACAAAGGCTGCCGAAGCGGACGGGAACGCCATCAAGATCTCCGCTGAGGCCGAAAAAACAGCGTCGCAGTTGCGTGGTCAGGGTGTGGCTCTGTTCCGGGAAGAAGTGGCGAAGGGTATGGCCGAATCGGCAAAAGTCATGACCGAAGCCAATCTCGATGCATCCCTGATCCTGTTCTCGATCTGGACCGAAGCGATCAAACATTTCGCTGAAAACGGGAAAGGCAACGTTATCTTCTTGGATGGTTCGACCGAAGGTATGGAAAAAACAATGAAGCAGATAATGGCCGTCGAAACCATGAATAGCGGTAGCGGAACAGGGCGTATCATAACACCCCCGACGACCCGATAAACGGGTAGCATCGCTTACATGCGGGTATCAAATGCAGACAAAAATTGATGGATTGCCGGGAATGTTGGGCGTTTCGTTTGTTGTGATTACAAATCCCTGTTCACGCAATTATGACAAACCTGCTTTTTCCTACCGATTTTTCGTCAAGTTCGACCGCTGCCCTCGACTGGGTACGGCTTTTTGCCCGTAAGACCGGTGCAACCATAACACTCTTGCATGTCTACCAACCGATGATTCCAGATACGACGTTACCAACCGTTGGTGATCCCGGTTTTGGCTTGGTAGCCTCTCAGGAAATTGAAGAAATTAGCCGTCAGCGTTTGTTGCAGCTCGAAGCAGAGTTACAGGCCGAAGGGTTTTCGGTCCGGGCGGAGTGGCGAATTGGCAGCGTTGACGACGAAATCTTAGATGCTGCCAAAGGGCTTTTTGCCGATCTGATCGTAATGGGCCGCAGCGATCTGAATACGTTTTTCGACCGGCTGGCGGGTAGCGCCGTGTCCGATGTGGCTGACGAAGCCGTTTGTCCGGTGCTGATTGTTCCAATTACAACCGAAGGGCAAGCCGTTCGTCCGGCTCAGGTGCATACCATTGTGTATGCCATGCAGCCAAAAACGACGCAAAGTGTAGTATCTGCCCAGACCGATTCGCTAATTGATACGTTCGATGCCAAGCTTTCGGTGTTGACGGACGATCAACTCGACAACGCACATGCTGACCTGATTGTGATGCAATTATACCCCGAAGCAGGTTTTCTGGATAAACTGCTGCACCCCAACCGCACCGCTCGTCTGGTAGAAAAATCGACCGTACCCGTGCTGGTCTACCACCGGGAAAAATAGATAAAAAGGCCTCATAAGAACGAGATTCTTATGAGGCCTTTTTATGGAGTATCATGTGATACAGATCAAGGCCGGGAGCCCAGTAATCCGGTTTGGTGTGCTGTAGTTCAAAGCCAAACTTCTCGAAAAAAAGATAGGCAACCTGCGACGTCTCACACACAATGCGCTGAATGATCGGCTGTTCGTCGATAAGGGCCAGGTTGTGCAACAGGAGCACTTTGCCAATGCCCTGCCCTTTGGCATCCGGATCGGACAATATCCAGCAGATATACGCTTCCTGTCGGTCGTCCCGACTATAATAGCCACAGGCACCTAATAGCTTTCCGTTATCCTCGGCAACAAAGTAGGGACCTGACCATGTTTCCAGAAATGTACTGTACTCACTAATTTCGTTTTCACCGAAGGCGACGGGAACACTTTTGCAGAATACCGAAATAAGTTGAGCAGCATCTGTTTTTTCGTAAGGTCGAATGATCATTGTACAGGGAAATGGCAGCAAGTTCCGAAAAAAGCGATTCTCCGCCAATGAACCTGTTCTCAACGCAGGTAATCGGGCAGGGGCGTTCCTGCACTGGCTTCAGCCGTAACGGGCCCCAATTGCACCGTTTTCATTGGAATCACGCCCGACCAGGTTGGCAAATCAAGATCTTCGGGTTCGTCGTTCGGTCCTCCCGCACGAACTTTTGCGGACGCTTCGGCTAGTGAAAAAGCGAGTACCATTGTTTTCCGCATTTCGCTGGCGGTTGTTGGTCGTAGATCGGCCCAGCGACCGGGTATCAAATGATCGGTGATAAGAGCCAGGGCTTCCATGCGTTCGGTTTCGTCCGTAACTTTTTCGGCGGTAGCGAAAAGGATCACCGAACGGTAATTCACCGTATGACTAAACGCTGATTTAGCCAATACCAGCCCGTCCGTAATCATCACCGAAATACAGGCGGGGCTACCTTTCTCCAATTCGCGCATAAAATGGCTACCTACTGAGCCGTGAATGTAGATTTTGTCCCCTTTCCGGGCAAAAGCCGTTGGAATAGCCATCGGCTGACCATTGACGGCATAGCTAACAGTGCAGAAAAGAGCCTCGTCCAGAATGGGATGAATGATTTCTTCATCGTAATGAACGCGTTTGGCGGAGCGGCTGGGTGTTGTACGGGTGGTTTGCATGATCAGAACAAGTAAACTAAAGATCTTGGTGCTGAATAACAGCGTTTAATTTTAAACAAATGTCGTTCTTTGCCGGACTGTCTAAATCGTCCAGTTTCTAGAATACAGCTAGTCCGGTTATGCTCCCGTTCAAATCCCTGCTTCAACTCGACAAATCATCGGTCACGCCAATTTTTATTCAGGTTAGTGAGCAATTAAGCCGTCTGATTCGAGCCGGAACGTTAGGCGCGGGACAGCGGTTGCCCGGAACCCGTCAACTGGCTGACCTGCTTGATCTGAACCGGCAGACAATCGTGGCGGCTTACGAGGAAGGGCTCGCGCAGGGATGGCTCGAAAGTCGTTCCGGCAGTGGTACGTATGTCGCAACGCACTTTCCGGAAGTAAAGCCGCAGGCATTTGTTGAGAAGAAAGCCGATGAGCAGAGCCGTATCCAACCCGGTTACGCCTTTGAATCGGTTACGTTTCTGGTTCGACCTGTATTGACCACTAGTGCCGGATTGCATCTGGACGATGGTTTTCCCGATATTCGACTGGCTCCGATGGAAGAATTGAGCCGGGCGTACCGGTCTTATTTTCGCTGGGGAAATCCGCAGGCTCATTTCGGTTACGGCGATACAAAAGGCCATCCGTTGTTGCGGGAACAGCTTTCGCTTCACCTGAACGAAACTCGTGGTTTACAAACGACACCCGATAACATCATGATCACGCGGGGCAGCATTATGGGGCTGCACCTGACTGGTCAGGTGTTGCTACGTTCGGGCGATGTAGTTGTGACGGGAGAAATGACCTGGGCCGGTGCAACGATGAATTTTCAAAAGGCTGGAGCTAGCCTGCGAACGGTACCCGTTGATCAGCATGGTATTGACGTAAACGCGCTGGCTGAACTTTGTAAACAAGAAGGGTCGGTTCGTATGGTGTACGTAACCCCGCACCATCATTACCCGACGACCGTTACGTTACGACCCGATCGACGCATTCAGTTACTGCAACTTGCTGAGATTTATAAATTTGCGATACTGGAAGACGATTATGATTACGATTTTCATTATCTCAGTCGTCCTATTTTGCCGTTGGCCAGCGCCGACCCGCGCGGCATGGTCGTTTATGTCGGATCGCTAACAAAATCGGTAGCGCCCGCTTTTCGAATTGGTTATGTCGTCGCTCCGGCGGCTCTCATTGACGAATTGGCCCGACTTCGCCGTATTATCGACCGGCAAGGTGATCCCATGCTTGAATTTGCTATCGGACAACTGTTTAAGAACCGGGACATGAAACGCCATTTTCGGAAGTCGCTTCGTACGTATCACGATCGTCGGGACCGGTTCTGCGATTTGCTTGCAACCGAGTTAGGGGATACCGTGCAATTCACAAAACCCGACGGAGGAATGGCTGTCTGGACCCGCTTCGATCCGTCGATTGACATGGAAGCGTTGGCTACGCAGGCCGGGCAACAAGGGTTATACTTGTCGAATGGATTGGCGCACAATCCGCCCGGTCAACAGTTGAACGGTACGCGTTTGGGTTTCGCGTCCAGCACGGAAGAGGAACTGGAAAGAAGCGTAACGATCCTGAAAAAGATTATCCGCAAGAACGATTGATCTAGGAATGAATCGGTACCACTAGGTTGTGATGCTAACCAGACCTATACTGTGGTATCGGTTTTGAGAACCGCGCGGGCGACTCCGCCGATACCATAGTCTGGGTCATTTATTTCATGGACTGAAAGAGTAGTATTGTACGTAGGTCAATGGATCGAAAAAAGTTAGCGATTCAGCCGTGCTGCTTCCCAACCCAGCATCGCCTGTTTCCGCTCGGTTCCCCAGCGATAGCCGCCGAACAAACCCGTTTTCTTGATAACCCGATGGCAGGGAATCAGGTAACCCACCGGGTTACTGCCTATCGCCGTTCCGACCGCCCGTGAAGCCGTAGGTTGACCAATTGCTTCGGCAATCTGGTCGTAACTGGCTAACCGACCTTCGGGGATTTTCAGCAGCGCTTCCCATACTTTCAATTGAAAAGTAGAGCCTCGCAGCAACAAAGCTAATGGTTTGTCGGGTGGCAAGTTCAGCGTGCCCGTAACGGGAAAAGCCTGGTCGGCCAGCGATTGAAGCGTTTCTGGATTATGCTGTATTTGGGCTCCCGGCCACGCGATGGGTAAGAGTTCTTCGGCCTTTTCGCCATCGTTCAGAAAATGCAGCACCGCAATTTTTTTGTTGATTGCCCCCAGCACATACGCGCCAAATGGACTGTCAAAGATGCCGTAGGAGAGGACCAGACCCGCCCCGGCCTGTTTGAATTGACCCGGTGTTACCCCTTCGATGCTGACAAACAAATCGTGCAGACGACCCGTGCCCGATAGACCGGCTTCATAAGCAACATCGGTCAGCGACGAACCCGCGCGGAGCTGCTGCTTGGCGTGTTCGAGCGTTAAATACTGGCCAAACTTTTTGGGACTAACACCAGCCCAATCGGTGAAGAGCCGCTGGAAATGAAACTCGCTCATGTTTACCTTTTCGGCCAGTTCCGCCAACGAAGGTTGTTCGCGAAAATTGGCCGTAAGATGTTCGATAGCGCGGGCTATTTGTCCATATGTATAAGCGTTGTTGGTCGTCATCGGTTTGTTGGTTTGACTACACAAAAGTCGCTATAACCCGATGGGAAGCCAACCCGATTCTTGCGCATGACAAAAAACAAAGCCGGATAATTTTATCCGGCCTTGTTTTATCAAGATACGGGGGAAATACTATTAAGCGTGTTGCGTAGGCATTGCCCCTTGCAATGTTTCCATGTTGATACCCAAACCTTGGGCAATGCTCATACCCAGCGATAAATCAGCGCGGAACCAGTGGCACAGTTGCAAATTGACAATTTGATCCCGTTTCGGGCCATCGATGCCGCTCATGGCTCCCACGATGTTGTTAACGGTATTAATTTTCTGCTCAGGGGTCATCAACCGCCAGAGGTTACCCGGCTGCGTGTAGTGGTCATTCTCACCCGGCGCATTCCGGTCGTACCAATCGGCTACTGACGTTCCTAAATCCCAGGCTGGTTGTTTGTAGCTCTCGTCAGCAACGATATTGTCGAAGCTATTCGGGAAATAATTGGTAGAACGACCACCGTTTCCATCGACGCGCATCTGTCCGTCGCGCTGGTAATTGTTGACGGCGAACGGGCAGCGGTTTACCGGAATCTGCTCGTAGTTGCCGCCAAGCCGGTAACGCTGGGCGTCGGGGTACGACAGGATACGGCCCTGTAGCATCCGGTCGGGCGAATAGCTGATGCCATCGATAACGTGGGCGGGCGCAAAAGCAGCCTGCTCAACATCAGCGAAGTAGTTGTTTGGGTTTTGATTCAATTCCAGCGTACCCACATCGATTAGCGGGAAATCGCCCTGCGGCCATACTTTCGTCAGATCGAAGGGATTCCAGCGGAACGCTTTCGCTTGTTCTTCGGTCATCACCTGAATCTTGACGTTCCAGCGTGGCAAATCGCCTTTGTCGATTGAGGTTACCAGGTCGCGCTGCGCGTAGTCGGGGTCCAGTCCTTTCATCTTGACGGCTTCGTCATTGCTGAAATTCTTGATGCCCTGCGCGGTTTTAAAATGGAATTTTACCCAAACGCGTTCGTTGTCAGCATTGATCATCGAGAACGTGTGCGAGCCATAACCATTCATGTGCCGATAGCCGTCGGGCGTACCACGATCCGACATCAGAATCAAAACCTGGTGCAGACTTTCGGGGTTCAGACTCCAGAAGTCCCACATCATCGTGGCCGATTTGCAGTTCGTGTACGGATCGCGTTTCTGGGTATGAATGAAGTCGCTGAACTTCTTCGGATCTTTGATGAAAAATACGGGTGTGTTGTTGCCGACAAGATCCCAGTTGCCATCTTCCGTGTAAAACTTCAATGCAAAACCGCGTGGATCGCGCTCGGTATCGGCAGAGCCTTTCTCACCACCCACGGTCGAAAAGCGCAGGAATACCCGTGTTTCCTTGCCAATCTCGTTGAACAGTTTGGCACGGGTGTATTTGCTGATGTCATGCGTTACCGTGAACGTCCCGTAAGCGCCTGATCCTTTGGCGTGGACAACGCGTTCTGGAATCCGCTCCCGGTTGAAGTGCGCCATTTTTTCGTGCAGGATATAATCCTGTAACAGCAACGGCCCACGCTGTCCAACCGACATGGTGTTTTCGTGTTCGAAGTACGGGCTTCCCGAAGCGGTGGTAAGTTTAGTTGGCTGGTTTTCCATTGGAGTCGAATGAATTAGTAGTGAATGAAAGGCTACTTATTTTTTTTGTTAACGTGCGACTTATATGATGGGACAATATTACTAGCAATGAATATATAGATCAAATTGATTTAATTTATAATGATATAGATATATCTAATGATGTAGATTATTCGCCGTGTTGTGTGTGCAAAACGAGTATAAAGTGAAACTTGAGGGTATTATATAGTTAGATTCGAAAACGTTCAATCTGCCTTCTCCTATGAAACGAACCGGTGTGCTTGCCCTACTTTGGCTTATTAGTGCGGTTGGCTGTCAACAGACGCTTGCCCCGAATGAAGATTTTATATCGTTACACGAACGCTTTCACGGTAAATACAGGCCGGTATCTTCAGTAGCCAGCGAGGCTGTCGATGCCAATTTCGACGGGAAACCCTCGACGGATATGCTGGTCGAACTACGAGATCTGGCTACGACCGATTTGCGGATAGACATCAACGGTCCGAGTGTATACCGGTCCGAACGCTTTTTTGGGTTTTACCATGCCTGGCCGGAGCAGTACGTGCGGAACCCATACACCAGCAAGGAGCCAGTAGCCTATGATTCTCTTGCCACGGTTAACTACAACTGGCAGGCGGTATCCCGACAGTTTGACTTTGACAAAGACATACGGCAAATGCAATTGAAGCCGGATAAAGAGCCGTTACCTGATCCTGAACAATTCGCTCCGCCTAAAGCCGTAACCATTGAAGCCGGTGATCGCGTGAAGATTATAAACAGTAAGCGATTATATACCCGTTCGGGATGGAAAACGGTGGAGATTGTAACCGTGTACAAGCGCTATACGACTGTTACCTAGAGGTATTGCACTCGTTGTGGGTGACCTCTTCAACGCTGTCTTTGACCATAAGTTATCGTCGATCAATAACCATTTGCCATTCTGCGCGGTTATAGGATGGATACTCAACAAAACTAGATCTATCATGGATAAAGCGCAGAAATTTGAATTGATGAACAAAGTCGTTCGTGAACTGGAAGATTTACAGAACAGCCAAACGGCGATCATCACTAAAATCAGTCAGATCGAAGTAGACAACATGAACGGACTGAATGACTCGACTCTGGAAAAAAACCTGGGTGAGATGCATTCGAAAATTGCCGAGAACGTCGATTCGATCAATGAGATTTTCTCCTACTTTGAAACACAGCGGGACGAATACGGCGAGAAAAACGGTGCCGCCATTGCCGCCATCGAAGCAGCAGCCGCTGTTGAAGCCGCTAAATAATACACGCGTGCCTGATAAAAAAGCCGGACATCCCTGTCCGGCTTTTTTATTTAAGAATTTGTAAACCGTTCGCTATGATCATACCTGCTCGACCGTTTCGGGCAAGTGGCGAAATACTTTGTGATCAGCGTAAAACGTGCCACCCGGTAAAAGTGACGCCAGGAAAGCTAATCCGGTTTTACCCCAGGACCAGCTATATTCCGTTTTGGCCTGAACGATGAGTAACACGTAATAAATAAAAAGAAGGCCGTGAATGGGTCCGAGAATCTGGACCGCTTCCGGGTGGCCGTAGATTCGTTTGAGGGGAACGGCAACAAACAGGAGTAGCAGGAACGAAACCCCTTCGCCAAAACCAACAACGCGCAGTCGAGTTTTTAAAGAATTGAAAAAGCTCATCAGTACTTCAGTAACGGGTTAAAATAAGCGTAGCTAGAGCCGGGTTGCCAGGTACGAAAACGTCCAGCAAATAGCTATTAAAGGAAGCAACAGGCTGGTAAGGAAATAGATTGCAGTCCTTTTAATTTTCTATCGGAATAAATTGGCGCTATCCTTGAGTTGGGTAACGGATTGGCTAACCAATCGGCTCGTACAAACAACGGGAAAATGTCACCGGGTAATGTTATTGATACAGCAGCTTACTGGACCGGAACGAATTGTCGGCGGCTTGCAGGAGCTTGGCCCGCAAGCGTGGATTGTACGTAGGCCGGTCGGCCAGGAATTTACGAACCAGTTGTGCCGTTTCGGGCGTCTGGTAGCTTGAAAGAATCGAACGCAGCCACGATTCGGGAAAGAAAATATCGCCCGTCCGCTGAATTTCTTCCAGCAGGTCCAGGCTCTTGACCAGGTATTTGGCCGAGGTTTGTGCCCGCAACGGATGATGCAAATAACCCAGAGCCGCCGTTACCCAGGCTTCGCGTTCGCGATTGGTTTCAGTGGCCAGTGACGCAAAAAACGCATCGCGCTCGGCGACGTTGGACGATAACGCGGGCATCATAAAGTCTAGTCGTTTCTTTCGGTCGGGGTTCTTGATGCGACTTAATTGCTTCGCTAGAATACCTTCTGCCGGATAATCACGAACGGCCAACGCCAGGGCTAGACTCGTATAATCATCCTCTGTAAGGGTAACACCCGCTGGCGCTTTCTGCTCGTTCCAGATGGTATACAGCCGATTTTTTGCTTCGGTACTGGAGGCAATGTTCTGGTACAAACGAAACAGGAGTTTCTTCTTTCCAGCAGCCGTTTCCCGCTCCATTGCCTGCCACGCAGCTTGTTCCACAGAAGTCGCCAGCGCCGAGCGTTTATCCGGTTTGGTAAAATTCCAGACGATATCCGACAGTTGACTCGTCAGCAAACGCAGGTTCAGTTCTTCCGGCTCATTGCCCAGTAAGTTTTGATAGATCGTTCCAAGGCGCACCGGATCAATGATGTGCCCCGATTGCATATTCTCGAAAAGATTAATGTAGGCAGAAGCCCGCGTCACCGGATTTTTGAGCGTCGCCAGTTTCGACAACATCGCCGTATCGACCGGGAATAAGCCGTAACCTTGCCCCGACGAATTGAACACAACGAACAACGGCGCTGGCTTTCCAACGGCTTCGGGTACAGTTACCTGCGCCTGTGTCATCGATACCGTTACCTCGTCAACGTGATCCGGGTAAACTAGAGCGACTTCAAAACCCTGCGGCCACAACCGGCTGCTGCCATCTTCGCCCTTCTGCGAAACAACGAAGCGGCTAATTTTACCTTCTTGTTGATCGAGCTGGTAACTGAACGTGGGTCGTCCGGTTTCGTTGACCCAAACGCGGTTCCAGGCTTGCAGGTCGGTAGGCGTGTACGTGTCCAGAATGCCAATCAGATCAGCCCAGGTGGCGTTGCTGAACGCGTATTTCTTGAGGTACTGACGTAGCCCGTCGCGCATGGCTGTTTTGCCCATCAAGCGTTCCAGCTGCCGCATCATAATGGGCGCTTTGTGGTAGATGATGCCGCCGTACAGCGTACCAGCTTCCTGCAAATTGGCCAACGGTTGGCCGATGGGGTTGGCGCCTTCAGTGCGGTCAACGGCGTACGCTGCCGGAAAATGATCGACTACGAATTGTAAGTCGTAATTGGCATCCGGCGTCGAAACCTCGGTAATCTTATCGGCCATGAAATTGGCAAATACCTCTTTCAGCCACACGTCGTCGAACCAGCGCATGGTAACCATGTCGCCAAACCACATGTGCGCCGTTTCGTGGGCAATCAACGTCGCGCGGGATAACTTCTGGTCGCGCGTGGCCCCATTATCCAGAAACAAGCTCGACAACCGGTAATCAATCGCACCGACGTGTTCCATACCGCCGTACTGAAAATCGGGGATAGCCGCAAAATCAAACTTTTTAAACGGATATGGAATCTGGGTGTACGCTTCCAGAAACGTTAGCGCGTCGGCGTGTAGCTTAAAAATAGGGTCCAGGCTGAGCCGGATTTTGGTCGTGTCGGTCTCGCGGTGAAGAAGCGTCATGGGCCGACTGTTCAGCGTTTGCGAGACAGCGGTGAACTTGCCCGCGACAAATGAGAACAGATACGTTGGGATAATGTCGGACGTTTGAAAGTTGACGGTTTTGCGATTGCCCGCGACGGACGAATCCTGCACGGGGGCATTGGTCATTGACTGCCAGCCATTCGGAACTGTTAGCGACAGCTGAAACGTCGCTTTCAGATCGGGTTGATCGAAGCAGGGAAATACCGTGCGGGCGCGGTCGGGAACGAGCAACGTGTAGAGGTAATCGTCGTTGCGGTTAAGCGACAGATTACCCGCCGTAAACTGGATTGAAATCGCATTCGTTCCGGGCTTCAATTGAGCCGCTGGAATGAGGATATGTTCACGCTCAAAAGCAACCGGAATTGGCTCTCCGTTGACAGAAACAGCCTGCAAATGAGCACGTTCTTCTTTGAAGTCAAGTTGGAGCGGAGCCGCGTTTTTTGCCCAGTCAAATCTTATTGATTCCGTGGCGGGAATAGGCTGGTTTTTTTGCGCGGGAATGTCGAACTTTAAGGCATAAGCTATTTTGCTGATGGTTTGCTTTCGCGCTTTTGCCAGCGTTTGCGAAACACCGGTCTCGACCGATGGGGATTGAGCAATAACGGATGATTGGCAAAAGGACATAACGAGTAGGAAAAGAGTGCTTGCAGTAACGCCGTAACGAGTGAGTAATGGAGAGTTCCAGACCATTGAATTGATGCGTAGTTGAAGAAAATGTTGGTTTTTAGTTCGTGGGCATTGACTCAGACAAACGACCAGCAGAACCCCTTGAACGACGAACGAAACGTGGCTTTGGCAGTGAGTTCGCAACGTTAGGTCAAAAATAATGCACACTATGGAATGGTATGTTACTTTTCGTATTCCGATACGACAAATAGCTTTCTCTTTTCTGTTGCTGTTGGTGGGATTGGTCAGTCGGGCGGGGGCCGTTCTGATTCCGATGGACGATCAGCAGAGTAATCACCTCAAGGCTTATGGCATTGCCTACAAAGTGCTCAAAGACGGCGAAGATGTCGACTGGCTTCTAAACTACCGGGGCGGTAGCTTTATGGTCAAGCAAACGCAGGCTGTCGAGACGGAATGTCGCGTTCGGGGTGTTTCCTTCGAAGCCATATCCGACGCAAAAGCGGCTTCACTTAAGCAACAGTTGTCCGACCCCGATCTGAACATGAACGTGGTGACGCTTCAAAAAGCGGCTAAAATCATCGTTTATTCGCCCATCAAGGTTAGTCCGGCGGAGTTCGAAAATACCGATGCCGTTTTGCTGGTGCTGACCTACGCCGAAATTCCCTACGAAGTTATTTACGACGAAGAGGTACTGAAAGGAGATTTGCCGAAGTACGACTGGCTGCACCTGCATCACGAGGATTTCACGGGACAGTACGGACGGAACATGCACCGCCAGTCGTTGACCGACATCAAGGTTCAGGAAGATATTGCGCGTAAGTATGGCTATCCCAAAGTTTCGCAGATGAAACTAGCTGTTGCCAAAGGGATCAAAGAGTTTTGTGCGGGTGGTGGCTATTTGTTTGCCATGTGTTCGGCGGCTGAAACCCTCGATATTGCTCTGGCGGCTGACGGCGTCGATATTGTAAGCAGTGCCTACGACGGTGACGGTGTCGACCCCGACGCGCAGGATAAACTTGATTTTACGAAAACGCTGGCCTTCGGAAATTTTACGCTCGAAGCTGACAACGGCTACCGGGGTTTCTCGACCTTTTCCGACATCAATTCAGCCAACGGGCGTGGGTACGATCAGTCGAGCGGTTTTTTCGAACTGTTTAATTTCTCGGCTAAGTGGGATGTGATTCCTTCCATGCTTACGCAGAATCACGAATCGATCATCAAAGAATTTTTCGGGCAGACAACCGCTTTTCGGAAAGGAGCCGTTAAGCCAAGCAGCCTGGTGATGGGCGAAGGCAAAACATCGGACCGGTATATCTACGGTGAGGTAGGACGTGGCCAGTGGACGTTCTACGGCGGTCACGATCCTGAAGGATCACGGGGTGGTGGGTTTCGCAATCCGACCGATTTAAAGCTCCATCCACATTCGCCCGGCTACCGGTTGATCCTGAACAACGTATTGTTTCCTTCGGCCCGGAAGAAAAAACGGAAAACGTAAAGAGAGATTTTGTGAAGCTGTCGGAATGGATCGGAGTTGATACGCCATATCTTGGAGATATGGCGTATCAACTCCGATCCATTCCGACTTTTATTTGTACACCCCTAAGTAGCCAGAAACGAACTGTGTCTTTTCGGTTGTAATCTCTCAACTGTCAGCTTCATGAATCGATTAGTACACTTATTGGTTAGCTTCTCTCTTTTGTTCGTCGTTTCGTCCGCTATGGCTCAGTCAAGTCCTGACAAACAGGAATGGGTTCAGCTATTCAACGGCAAAGACCTGCGGGATTGGGACATAAAAATCGCGGATCAACCCCTGAACGATAATTACAAAAACACATTCCGGGTCGAAAACGGCATGTTGCGGATCGCATATGATCAATACAAAACGTTTGATGGGAAGTATGGGCACCTGTATTATAAAACGCCGTTCTCGTACTACATCGTCCGGTTCACCTATCGTTTCGTCGGCAATCAGATCCCCGGTGGCGATTCATGGAACGTGCGCAACAGTGGCGTGATGGTGCATTCGCAGTCAGCTGCGAGTTTATCAATTGGTCAGACCTTCCCGGTGTCGCTGGAGCTACAATTATTAGGTGGACTGGACAAAGGAGAGCGGCATACCGCCAATCTCTGCACCCCCGGTACCCAGGTGTCGATGGAGGGTAAGCCCAGGGGGGAACACTGTATTGACTCTGATTCTAAGACGTACAACGGCGATCAGTGGGTGACGGCTTCGGCCATTGTGCTGGGCGATTCCATCGTGCATCACCTCGTAGGTCGGGATACGGTGTTAACATACGAAAAACCGCAGGTTGGCGGAGGGTTTGTGAGCCAGGATCACGACTGGAAAGCGGGCCATTTCAGTCAGGAGGCCGCTACGTACTGGATGAACCGGGCAAACACACCGCTGGGAACAGGTTATATTGCCTTGCAGGCCGAAAGCCATCCCATTGATTTTAAAACCGTCGAGGTACTAAACCTGAAAGGATGTACTGATCCTAAAGCGCTTAACTACAAATCGTATTTTATAAAATCCGACAATACGTTGTGTAAATACAAAGGCAAGTAAGTCGTCACTTTGGCCACAATTAACCTGATCGGAATAATTCTACAACCGCTTATGAATCGATATTTGCTCTATTGCTTTGGTCTAATGGCCGTTAGTACGAGTGCCTACGCACAGGAGTGGCAACCGGTTACCACGCAGAATACCTGCGAGAAACGCCACGAGAATGCAGCTGCACTGGTCGGCGACAGCCTGTACGCGTTAGGGGGGCGGGGCATGAAACCACTCGAAGCCCTCAACTTGAAAACGATGGTCTGGAAGCGGCTGCCGACCCCGCCGGTTGAGATGAACCATTTTCAGGCGATCAATTACAACGGTGAAATTTACGTGATGGGTGCGTTTGAAGGAAAATACCCGCATGAAACCCCGATTCCGAATATATACATCTACAGTCCCAAACAGGGCGAATGGCGGAAAGGTCCCGAAATTCCCAAAGAGCGGCTGCGTGGATCGGCGGGTATTGTAGTCTATAAAGACAAGATTTACATGGCCTGTGGCATCATCGATGGCCATTACGATGGTCACGTTGCCTGGCTGGACGAATATGATCCGAAGACAAACACCTGGAAACGACTGGCTGACGCGCCCCGCACACGCGATCACATTGCCGCAGCGGTCGTCGGGGATAAATTGTACCTGGCCGGTGGACGCAACTCAACCGCGCGTATCAACAAAGTGCTTGAAACGACCATTGCCGAAGTAGACGTGTACGATTTTAAAACGGGCCGTTGGGAAACCCTGCCCGCTACCTCCAACATTCCGACTCAGCGAGCGGGTGGCACGGCAGTAACGCAGGGTGGCAAAGTATGGGTAATCGGTGGCGAAACTACGCAGTTGCTGGCGCACAACGAGGCCGAAGTGCTGGACCCTAAAACAAATCGCTGGACAGCGGGACCGAAGCTAAAGGAAGGTCGTCATGGAACGCAGGCCGTCGTTTACAAAGACAACATTTACATCATTGCTGGTTCCGCCAATCACGGTGGAGGACCAGAGTTAAACACAGTCGAAGTACTGAAATAAATACTTTTTGTACTAAACAGAAAGAGCCCTCGTGTATGAGGGCTCTTTCTGTTTAGACGCTGGATCTAAGTTTAATAAGGCTGCGCTTCCTGTGAATCTTCGGTAGCCTGACGCACCCCTTCGGCTTGGGTCTCTGCCAAAACAGGTTGTTCGCTGTTACCTTGCCGTAGACCTTCGGCAACCCGGCGACCGTAATCTTCATCACATTTTGTGAACAACTCGATCATCTTGTCCTGTACAATCTTGTGCGCCGGTTTCAGGGTGCTCACCAGGTTATTAATCAGGTCGTCGCGCTCCCAGTCTTCGTGCAACCGGTAACGTTCGCCCGCTTGCTTGAAGTCGTTCGTCCGTTCCAGTTTCTGCCGGACCAGATTACCCGCCACGTACGGGGTATGGTCTGGGCCAACTTTCTGCGATTCCTTCAAACCACCTAATGATGATGGCTCGTAGTTCACGTGCGGGTTTTGACCCGGAGCAGCATCGACCATGAACGTCATCTGACCGTCACGCTGATTAGTGGCAACCCGTTTCTTCGGCGCGTTAATAGGCAGTTGTAAGTAGTTAGGACCAACCCGGTACCGTTGCGTATCAGAATACGACAGCGTACGTCCCTGAAGCATCTTGTCGTCCGAGAAGTCAAGACCATCCACCAGAACGCCCGTTCCGAAGGCCGCCTGTTCTACTTCCGCAAAATAGTTGACGGGGTTTTTATCCAGCACCATCCGGCCAACGGGCAGGAAGGGGAACTGATCAGTTGGCCACAGCTTGGTATCATCCAGCGGATCAAAATCAAGTTCCGGATGATCGTCGTCGCTCATGATCTGAACAAACAATTCCCATTCTGGGAAGTCGCCCCGCTCGATAGCATCGTAAAGATCCTGAGTGGCGTGGTTAAAGTTCTTACCCTGGATCTGCTCGGCTTGCTCCTGCGTTAGGTTTTTGATGCCTTGCTTTGGCTCCCAGTGGTATTTCACCAGTACACCTTCGCCCGCTTCGTTCACCCATTTGTACGTGTTTACCCCCGACCCCTGCATCTGCCGGTAGTTGGCCGGTATACCCCAGGGCGAGAAGAGGAACGTAATCATATGCATTGCTTCCGGCGTATTGCTGATAAAATCAAAAATACGCTCACCATCCTGCCGGTTCGTTACTGGATCGGGCTTAAAGGCATGAACAAGATCCGGGAACTTCATCGCATCGCGGATAAAGAACACTTTCAGGTTGTTGCCCACCAAATCCCAGTTGCCGTCTTCGGTGTAGAATTTCACCGCAAAGCCGCGTGGATCGCGCAGGGTTTCGGGCGAGTGACCACCGTGAATAACCGACGAGAACCGTACGAAAACGGGTGTTTTCTTGCCTTTCTGCTGGAACAGTTTTGCCCGGGTGTATTTAGAAACGGGTTCGTCACCGGCTGTACCGTAGGCTTCAAAATAGCCATGCGCGCCAGCCCCACGAGCGTGTACGACACGCTCTGGAATCCGCTCCCGGTCGAAATGAGTGATCTTTTCGATGAACTGATAGTTTTCCAGCGTGGTTGGCCCACGACTCCCGACCGTACGGACGCTCTGGTTATTGCTAATCGGATGCCCCTGGCGAGTGGTTAAGGTCTGGTCTTCTTGAGAAGACTGACCGTTTGTTTGATGACCGTTACCGTTCTGGTTTTGTGTTTCCATTGTTCAAAAGGCTAAACGTTGTCTTTCTGTCTACTTAACCATTAGACTTTGCTTGGTGTTTAGGTAAGAAGGAAAATTTAAGCCACCTTCTACCCACCATCTCTTAATTTTTCTCGGCTTGATGGCGTAGTCGTTTCTCAGATTAATTAGTGAAAAACAGTGTGCTATCGTAAGCAAGCGTACTGTCTGATCACGAGGGTGTGGTTGTGTACAGTGTTATTTTGGTCGCAACACAAACGCGCCCGTTGCTGGGTCGAACGTATACTGCCGTGGAATACCCGTAGCAAGCTCGACTTTCTCGATCGATTCGGGGCTGATCGCTTCCAGCCTCATCAGCAGTGCGCGTAAACTATTGCCGTGGGCCGCAACCAACACATTCTTTTCAGCTTGAAGACACGGCAAAATCGTAGACTCGAAATAAGGAACGACGCGGTTGTAGGTATCGGCTAAGCTCTCGCCATTGGGTGGTTGGTCGGCATAGCCGCGTCGCCATCGAAACACCTGCTCTGCTCCAAACCGTTCTTCTGCTTCATGCTTGTTCATGCCCTGCAAATCGCCATACATGCGTTCATTGAGGGCCGCGCTGCGTTCGATGGGGATGTCTGTCTGGCCGATCTCGTGCAGGATAATGTCCATTGTTTCAATGGCCCGTTGCAGGAGGGAGGTAAATCCTCTATCGAAGTGGTCTGCTTTAAGTAAGGTTCCGGCTTCGCGGGCTTCGTGACGACCCAACTCGGTCAGGGGAGTATCTACGCTACCGGTAAACCGATTTTCGAGGTTCCATTGCGATTGTCCGTGTCGGACGATGACGAATAAAGCCATAAGGTGCATGTCTGCTGGTATTAATCATGACTACCTAAAACGCATAAGTGTTTGCCCAAATAAGGATTATAAAATCATTAACCGGGTTTTTGAAACAGCAATTGGTTTTCGTGTGTTGTCAAAATGAGTACGCGTACTCAGTAAGCAGCTGTTCTGCTAAAGGACGGCAAGTTCCTTTTTTATCAACCTCACTATGAACAAAATAGCTTTATTCGGCTTCGGTCGAATTGGTCGCACGGTTCTTCGGGTTGCTCTCCGCGACAACCTCTTCACACCAGTCGCTATCGCCGACATCAAAGACGAGCCTACGTTGGCTGCCCTTTTCTCGGTAGACACCAACTATGGTCGCTGGCCTGAGCCGGTCAGTGGCACGGAAGGTCATCTTAAGATCGGTGATCAGGATATTCCTTATTACAACTCCGCTAAAGAAATTCCCGACTGGGGCTCGTTAGGCGTTGATCTGGTGATCGACTGCACAGGCCGGGCTACGGTTCGTTCGATAGCACAGGCGCACATTGACCGGGGTGCAAAACGCGTGTTGGTTAGTGCTGCCAGCAAATCGCTGGACGACTGCGACGCCGTACTATTGAAAGGAATCAACCTGGATACGTTTGATCCAGAGAAGCATAAAATTATCAGCATGGCCAGCTGTACAACCAATGCGTTGGCGGCTGTTGTGAAAGTGATCAAAGATAACTTCGGCATCAAGTCGGGACTGTTCTCGACGGTTCACGCGTACACAAATACGCAATCGCTAACCGACCAGCCGATGAAAGACCGTCGTGATTCGTGGGCCGCTGCCGAAAATGTGATTCCATCGTCGTCGGGTGCGGCTAAGGCACTGAAGTTTATCTGGCCGGACCTGCAAATTACGGGTAAAGCGTACCGCGTGCCGGTGCGGACGGGCAGTATTGCCGAACTAAACCTGTTGACCGAAAAAGAGTGTACGGTCGAAGAAGTAAACGAAGCCTTCCGGAAAGCGGCTAATGAGGAGCCCTTGAAAGGCGTTATGGACGTGCTGGAAGGCGAATGGGCTTCCAACCGCATTGTTGCTGACCCGCACACCTCAATTGTCGATTTGCCGCTGACTGCCAAACAGGGTGACTTGCTGTCGGTTGCGGCCTGGTACGATAACGAGTGGGGCTATGCAACCCGTTTAGCCGAAGTTGCTGCCCATCTGGCGTCTAAATAAGGCAGTAAGATAGTGCATAAATAGACGATAGAAGTCAAATGCCATATCTTGGAGATATGGCATTTGACTTCTATCGTCTATTTATCTTAGGAGTAGCCACAAAAAAATCTAAAAAATCTATCTGATTTTCAAATCAACGACAACGGCGCGATGGTCCGAACCGGACTGGTCAATGGTTCGGAATAGCAATGGCGTGAATCCATTGTTGACAAAGGCGTGATCGATGGGAATCTTGATGAGCGGAAAAAAGCTCGGCCAGGTCGGTTGCGTCTTGACACGCCGGGCTGCGGTTAGCTGACCGTTGCTGGTGGTACGGTTTGACGATGCGTCGGCTGGCCGAAAAATATCTTTATAAATCGGCGAGAAAATACTGATGTTGAAGTCACCGATCAAAACCGTTGGTGTGGCATTGGTTCGCGCTTTACGTGCGGCATACGCTAACTGCTTATTCCGTTCGCGAAACCAGGTCGGAACGAGCGGTGTACGTGGATGAACGGTCAACAACGTAACCTTCCGACCGCGTACCTGCGTCGTCAGCGAAATGATGCGAAGCCGACGAGCCAACGCCTGATCAACCTGGAACCTAGTTCGGCTTCCCACCAGTGTCCAGACTCCGCCTTTCGAATAGCAGGCAAACCAGTACGGAAATTCATTTTTTACCTTATCCGTTACCAGACGAATGGTAGCGGGTGTCATTTCCTGCAACACAAACAGGTCGGAGCGGTACTGGCGTAGCATAGCGACCGTTGTTACATACTCCTCCCGCGCGTACAGAACGTTGGCGTGAAATAAGCGGACATCGCCGGTAGGGGCTTGAATAGGCGTATCGTAATCACCCACCACCCAAGGCGTTTGGTTGATGTAAATTGTACTGACCAGTAACGCGACGGACAGACCCGGCAGGAACAGCGTGGCCATTTTTCGGTAAACAAGCCCGTAGATTGCCCACAAGCCCAAAAAGCCATACGATAGCCACTGATATTGAACAGCGAAGTGACTAAACAATTCCAGAAAATAGTAGCGCCCGAAAACGTGCCCTATTAGCGAACACGCGAAGAGAGAAACGGATAAAAAAGCCAGCCAGCGACCAACCCGTCGTGCGTGGAAGAAAGAAGAAGCAACCTTATGCCGGGAAATTTTTGACGACGTGGGGGCAATCATACTGCAATAAGAGTCAACACCTGAAACTAGTGTAGGATAGTAGCTGCCGAATCAAGCAGGCCGTTCGGAGCTGTTCGTAAAGTAAATCGGCTAGGGTCAGGAGTGAAATTCTTATCAAAGATACGTAAAAATAGGCCGAGCGGCTTGTATAGAGCACAGTGATAGCCAGAAACCGGTAGAACTTCGCTCGATCACTTACCATAAATTCGGTAATCTGATCAATTTGTAGCTTTTTTGTGTGCTGACACGCTTGTTTAGTTTCTGTTGTGCAGCGCCGAACCAATCACCTGGAATTTCGAGAAAAGCATGAATAAGCGAGTTATTGCGCTCACCAGTTTGCTGGTCCTTCTATTCGTCTGCTATGGGATTGTAACGTTCGCCCAGTCCAGGAAACCGGTGTTTAGGGTGGTTGCCATGACAGAGGCCGGTGGGGTTCATGCGCCTTTTGTGGCTGCTGCCAAGAAATGGTTGAAACAACTGGCTGACGAAAACAAGTTTACGGTCGATTACATCGAAAATGCGGAACCGATTAATGACGCGTTTTTGGCGAAATATCAGTTGTTTATTCAGTTGAATTATCCGCCGTACGCGTGGAGCGATGCGGCAAAAGCGGCCTTTCAGAAATACATCACCGAAGGCAAAGGGGGCTGGATTGGATTTCACCACGCTACCCTGCTGGGCGAATTTGACGGTTACCCGATGTGGCCCTGGTTTTCGGAGTTTATGGGCGGTATCCGGTATAAAAACTACATCGCCAGTTTCGCTAAGGCAACGGTACATGTCGAAGCGACAAACCATCCTTGTATGAAAGGCGTACCCGCAACGTTCGACGTTCAGAAAGAAGAATGGTACACCTACAATAAAAGTCCCCGACCCAATGTCAATGTACTGGCTACGGTTGATGAATCGACGTATTCGCCTGATTCGGAGATCAAAATGGGCGGAGATCATCCGGTTGTCTGGTCCAACGAGCACATGAAAGCTCGCAACGTGTATATTTTCATGGGCCATCACCCCAATCTTTTCGAAAATAAGGCGTTTGTGACGATTTTTCGGAATGCTGTTTTCTGGGGAGCTGGAAAATAAATAACAACGAATGGCGTGCTTACCAAGCGTCGAACTCATCCTCTACCATGTCTGGACAAGTACTTCGAAAGAGCATACTGGCTCTTTTTTTTCAACTTCCTTTTTTTCTACAGGCGCAATCGATCAAGGTACTAACTAATCAGGTTGGTTACGAAGGAAGTAAGGCAAAACGGGCTATTGTCATTGCGGATCAGCAGCTTCCTATTCCCGATTTTCAACTCGTCAATACCGAAACGGGGAAGGTTGCTTATTCGGGGAAAACCGCGTTTAGTGGTCCCGTCAATATGTGGAAAAGCTGGCGTTTCTGGACCATTGATTTCTCGCCCTACACCACCGAAGGAAAATATCGAGTGCAGGTTACGGCCTTGGGCAAGTCGATTTCGTCGTACCCGTTTGTGATCGGTAAAAATGTGCTGGAACAGCAGACGCTGTCCGATGTGATTTATTACTTCAAAGGGCAGCGCAGTTCGGGTCTGCTCGATAAAGCCGATCATCACTTAACATTGGCCGGACGACCTGCCGATACGCTCGACGTACACGGCGGTTGGTACGACGCCACCGGCGACTACGGTAAACACCTTTCGCACCTGACGTTCTCATCATACTTCAATCCGCAACAAATCTCGCTGACCGCCTGGAGTTTGTTTAAAACGCACGAGCATCTGTTGAAACGGCCCGGAACCGATTTCCGGCAATATCTGCGTCGATTGCTGGACGAAGCGATGTACGGGGCTGATTATCTGGTTCGTGTGCAGGCAAAGGACGGCTCGTTTTATCGCTCGGTAAAAGCGCCCGGCCCCGGTAAGCTGGCGAAAGATCGGGTGATTCAGGCGGAAGATAAGGCGTATCGCATCAAGCAAACCAAAGATCAGACGCTGACCAGTGCCGCCGACGAAACCAACTGGCGCAGCTATCAGGTCAGTTATCGGTCGGGTGGGGGCGTGGCTATTGCCGCTTTGGCGATGGCGTCGACCTACGCTAATGATAGGGCCGGTGACTACAGCCCGACGGCTTACCTGAAAGCGGCAGAAAGCGCGTTTGCCTTTCTCGAAAAAAACAACGTAGCGATGACCAATGACGGCAAAGAAAACATCGTCGATGATTATTGCGCGCTGAGTGCCGCTACGGAGTTATACAAGGCTACCAAGAAAGATGTGTATAAACAAGCTGCCGATAAGCGGGCGCAACAACTCGTCAATCGACTCGCTACGTGGAAAAATTACCGGGATTACTGGCGGGCTGATGATCAGGATCGGCCCTTTTTCCACCCCTCAGATGCTGGTTTGCCATTGGTCAGTCTGCTGTTCTATTATCCACTAGCTTCGACCGAGAAACAAAAGGACATCAAAGAAACCGTCAGGCGATCAATGACCCACGAAATGGCCGTAACGAACGAAGTCAACAATCCGTTTGGCTACAGTCGGCAGTTGGTGCAGGACACGCTCGGCAGTCGGCGCACAACATTCTTTTTTCCACACGGTAGCGAAGCCTCGCCCTGGTGGCAGGGTGAAAATGCGCGGCTGGGTTCAATGGCAACGGCTGCTCGTTTGGCCGCTACGCTGTTCACCGACGATAAACCGATGCGGGACCGTCTGGACCGCTTTGCACTTGATCAACTGAACTGGATACTCGGCCTGAATCCCTACGATGCCAGCATGTTGCAAGGTGCTGGACATAACAATCCGGCCTACGGATTCTTTGGGACGTTTGAATACACCAATGCGCCCGGCGGTATTGTCAACGGCATCACGTCGGGGATAGCCAACGAAGACGATATCGATTTCAACTTATCGTATAAAATGACCGGGAAAGACGCCGACTGGCGGTGGGCTGAACAATGGCTTCCTCATGCGGCCTGGTACATGATGGCCGTCATGCTGAACGAGTAAAAACGAGAGCCGCCGGTTCATCACAGCCGGCGGCTCTTTGTTGATTATTTTATTGATTCACGGGAAGTAGTCGGAAAATGTAACCGGGCTCTTCGACCGAGACATACAGGTAGCCGTCCGGCCCTTGCTTGATGTTCCGAAGGCGACCAACATTCTTCAGCAGATTTTCCTGCTTAACAACCTTTTTGCCGTCCATCACGCAGCGGTTTAAATACTGAAATCGCAGAGAGCCAATCAGCAGATTACCTTTCCAGGCGGGGTACTTCGGACTATCGACAAAGGCGAAACCCGACGGCGCGATGGACGGAAGCCAGTACGTGAGTGGCTGCTCCATGCCTTCTTTGGCGGTGAGGTTGGTAATCGGTTTTCCGTCGTAGTTGATGCCGTAGCAAATCACTGGCCAGCCGTAGTTAGCTCCTTTCTTGATAATGTTCAACTCGTCACCCCCGCGTGGCCCGTGCTCGTTCGTCCAGATTTCGCCGGTGACCGGGTGTTTGAGCATTCCCTGCGGGTTGCGATGGCCGTAGGAATAGATAGAGCCACTGGCGCTTTTATCCTTGACAAACGGATTGTCTTCGGGAATGCGACCATCATCGTACAAACGGTGAACTTTGCCCAGATCGTTTGCGATGGATTGCGGATTTTCTTTTTCATTACCCCGCTCACCAACCGAAACAAACAGATAGCCTTTGTTGTCAAATGCCATGCGGGAGCCGTAATGATGACGCGTTTTTGAGTAGGGGAGCGCCGTGAAAATAACTTTCTGATCGGTCAGGGTAGTGCCGTTCAGTCTGGCCCGCATCACGGCAGTGGTCGAAAGCTTCTGATCACCTTCGTTTTTTACGGCTGAATACGAAAAGTAAACGAGCTGATTTTTAGCGAAATCCGGATGCAGGACGACATCCAGCAAACCGCCCTGACCTTCGGCTAACACGGTTGGCCCGCCGGTTACTTTCGTTTTTTGCGCGTCTTTTTCGATCCGGTATATGTCGCCGGAGCGGGTACTTACCAGCATGTCGCCACCGGGCAGGAACGCCAGTCCCCAGGGCGATCCTAAGCCGGTTGCTACCGTGTCAAGTTTAACGGTCTGTCCTTCTGAGGCAAACACATTCGAGGTCGGCTTACTGGCGAATTTGTATTGATCGACGTTTTTTAGGCTTTCCCGAATCAGGTCCGCCAGCTCATCGATCTCCGTTGCGTTCAGCGACGGTTTCCAGGAGGGCATACCCAAATCCGGATAACCTTCCGAAATACTTTTGACCAGATCGCTTTTCTCGTTGCCGTGTTTCCATTTTCGGTCAACGAACGCTTCTACTTTTTCGCCGTGACACGAAGAACAATAGGTTTGGTAGTTTTCTCTGGCCGTTTTCGCCGTTGGTTTTTGCTTGGTAAGAAAGCTACTCAGCAAAAACACCGAAACGAAAGCCGTACCAACAGTAAATTTGAGCATAGTGATCGGTTTGAATGGCGCGAACTTAGGTTTGTTCGTGGTTATAAAAGCAGCCAATCCGGTTTGCTTACCCGGCCAATGGCGTAGGGCTTTTAAACGAGCTAGCTAAAACAGAGCCCGAACCTTGCTTGCGGATTGGCAGGTATCGTCGGGACGCCCGCCGGGTTCTTAAAACCGATATCACTACCGAGACCGGTGACGTCAGGTTCTCAAACCTGACGTCACAACTTCCCTCCCCTGACAAGCTAGTGTTACAAAAAAACGCCGGGCATTTTGGTCCGGCGTTTTCAACAGTAAAATCAGCAGTCGGATGAATCGCTGGTATCACGGTTTTCCCGTACGTTGTTGCAGAAAGTGAATTAAAGGCTGAACGTCGTCGGGTAGGTTGAGATCGTCGAATGTTAGGCTGACTTTCTTGCGACCCTCCTGTAAATTAAGTTTGTACTGATAGCCATCGCGAAGATTTTTGTTCGCTGACTTAGACTCGTAAGCCGTCGGGTCGGCCAAAACCGTATCGACCACCTTCTGAAGATCAGCAGGTAAATCGGTTGTCTGAAGTTCCGTTTGCGCTATCTGAGGAAATAAACCCCCTTCGCGCGAATACACCAGTTTCATAAGCCTGCCTGTCGAAGCCGTGTTTATGCACTACAAACCAACGGCTTCAAACGCTTGTTTGACAGTTGTTTCGGTATCGGCCGGTAGGCTGCCCGCCTTGGCTAGTTTCTTGGCTTGCTTGAGCACCGCCGTTTTAAAGCTTTTAAAGTTGGTAGTTGGCTTCAGCGTTTTGAGCGTTTCAAACCAGAGCAAAGCCGCTTTGTCCGTTTCGATACCGACCGAAACCAAATAAAAGATTTTGTTCGGAATGCCGCTGTTGATATGGACACCGCCATTATCCTGCGAACCCTTGTAGATATTGTCCATGTGGGCGGGTTGCGGATCTTTGCCCATCAACTTATTGTCGTAGGCCGTACCGGGCGCTTTCATAGAGCGTAGGGCCTGCCCCTTGAGCGTTGGTCCCATAATCTCGTCGCCAATAAGCCAGTCGGCGGTCGCTGCGGTCTCCTTCTTGGCAATTTGTTTGATCACAGAACCAAACACATCGGCGTAATGCTCGTTGAGTGCGCCCGATTGTCCCTGATAATTTAAACCTGCCGTGTACTGAACAACACCGTGCGTCAGCTCGTGAGCCGTAACATCGATAGCGTTCGCCAGATTGATAAACACCTCGCCGTCGCCGTCGCCAAAGGTCATTTCATCACCATCCCAAAACGCGTTGGCGTACGCTTTGCCAAAATGTACGTTCAGGACCAGGTCCGCTCCGTGGTTGTCTACGGACAGGTAATTGAACGTGTCTTTGTAGTAGCTTCGAACCGCCCCGGTATTTTCGTAAACCGTGTTGACAATTGGATCGGCTGACGCGGCTCCGCCCTCTTTTCGCACGAGCAGCAAGCGCTGGTTCTGGGTGGTCTTTGAATCGTAGACAAGACGATCAGCATTCTTCGTGGGTGGTGCGACAAGTGCGGATTCGCTACTCCGTAAGGCAAGCTGTTCGGCGCGTCGTGCCCGAAACGAGCGGTTGATGGTTTTGTCCTGAGACGAAATATCAACGCCTGCTTTTTTGAGTTCATCGACTACGAACGGTGGAATAATGTGGCAGTGGCAACGATGCTGGCTTTTCATAAGACGACTACGTTTGACGGATGGTAGGGAGGTAACTGGAAAGCCTCAGATCGGTCTGGTAGGGCTTTAATACAATAGCGGAAATAGCCTTGATTTGTTACGTGCCGTTCCACTTTTTATTAACTATTTAGTCGGCAACATGCTTTTGGCTGGAAACACCAGCTAGTAAAAAAGGCCGGACGCTTTCGCCCGGCCTTTCTTTGTACACACAGTCTGGATTATAACGCGCCTGTTTTGATCTCATCGACCACGGAGGGATCGAGCAGCGTTGTTGTGTCTCCGAGGTTGTTGGTATCGCCTTCGGCAATCTTCCGAAGAATTCGGCGCATAATCTTGCCGGAACGCGTCTTGGGCAGGCCCGTCACGAATTGAATCTTGTCGGGTTTCGCGATGGGTCCGATCACGCGGCTAACGGTAGCCAGAATATCGCGTTTGGTTAGGTCGGCGTCGTGATCGGATGGTTGCTGATCGGTGATGACATAGGCGTAAATGCCTTGTCCTTTGATGTCGTGCGGATACCCGACTACGGCACTTTCAACAACGCCCGTGTGCATGTTGATCGCGTTTTCGACCTCGGCGGTACCAATGCGGTGACCCGATACGTTCAACACATCATCCACGCGGCCCGTAATGCGGTAGTAACCGTCTTCGTCGCGTAGGCAACCGTCACCCGTGAAGTACAGACCCGGATAAGCCGAGAAGTACGTCTGGCGGCAGCGTTCGTGGTCGCCGTAGGTTGTTCGTAAGATACCCGGCCAGGGAAATTTCATGCACAGGTTACCACTTACGCCGTTACCCTCGATCTCGATGCCGTTCTCATCTACCAGAATAGGCTGAACACCCGGCAGGGGTAGCGTGGCGTACGTAGGCTTTGTCTTGGTAAGACCCGCCAGCGGTGAAATTAGAATACCGCCCGTTTCGGTCTGCCACCAGGTATCGACAATTGGGCAGCGATTTTTGCCGATGTTGTCGTCGTACCAATGCCAGGCTTCTTCGTTGATGGGTTCGCCCACTGACCCTAATACCTGCAAACTGCTTAGGTCGTGATTGTCTACTTTCTCCAGACCAAAGCTCATCAGCGACCGGATGGCGGTAGGAGCCGTATACAGAATGTTGATCTTATGCTTATCGGTAATATCCCAGAAGCGACCGTAGTCCGGGTAAGTCGGCGTTCCTTCGAAAATCACGGAAGTGGCCCCACAAGCCAGCGGTCCGTAGACGATGTAGCTGTGTCCTGTAATCCAGCCGATGTCTGCCGTACAGAAATGAACCTGTCCCGGCTCATACTGAAACACATTCTGAAAGGTATACGCAGCGTATACCATGTAGCCTCCGCAGGTATGCACGACACCTTTCGGCTTACCGGTTGAGCCCGACGTATACAGAATGAACAGCATATCTTCGGCGTCCATTTCCTCGGCTGGGCAGTCGGCGGTGACTTGCTTGATTTCCTGTTCCCACCACACATCGCGGCCTTTCAGCATGGATACCGGCGTGCGGGTCCGCGTCATAACGATGACACGCTGTACGCTTGGGCAGGCAATGAGAGCGTCGTCTACCGTACTTTTAAGCGGAATTTCTTTGTTCCCCCGGTACGCGCCGTCGGCAGTAACCACTACTTTGCATTGGGCGTCGTTGATCCGGTCGGCAATGCTCTGCGCTGAAAAGCCGCCAAAGACAACCGAATGCACCGCACCGATACGGGCGCAGGCTAATACGGCAATCGCGAGTTCGGGTACCATCGGCATGTAGATACACACCCGGTCGCCCTTAACGACACCGTTGCGTTTGAGTACGTTGGCAAACCGGCATACCTGATCGTGAAGCATCCGATAGGTAAGCGTAACGCTGGCTTCGGCAGGGTCATTGGGCTCCCAAATGATGGCCGGCTGGTCGCCCAGCGTAGGTAAGTGTCGGTCGAGGCAGTTTTCGGTAATGTTCAGCTTACCACCAATGAACCACTTTACGTTTGGTTCGGTAAAATTCCATTGCAGTGTTTTGGTCCAGGGTTTGCGCCACTGAAAATGCTGCGCAATTTCGGCCCAGAATTCCTCAGGGTCGTCAACACTTTTCTGATAAGCTGTCTGGTACTCGTCAAAGGTTCGGATACGCATAATTAATTCGTGATTAGGCGAATTAGCAATTGAGTGAATTATAAGTATGCTCCGGCAAAGCTATTCACTCCCTGAATTAATCGCTAATTCACTCCTTAGAATTATATTCTCCGTCAAAAGCGTATTTGCCGAACAATATTAGCCCGCCAACGACAATCGGAACCAGTACGCAAAGGATCACCCAGCCAAAAACACGGTCTTCCAGCTTGTCACTGGCAATTTTAGCCAGGCTGTCGATGGTGCGGTCATAACCAACGTAAGCACCCAGCAATATCCAGACGATACCGAGGTATTTTTTGACGAGATTCATATTGATAGATTAGTTAAACGCTCACAAAGTGAATGATAGAATCGTTAAAGGGTGGTAAGCAAGTATGATGATTGAAGCACTGAGCCGTCGCCGTCGTGCGGTCAGGTTCTTCAACCTGACCTGTGCGGTTTTCCAATCCGATGTCCTTCTAGGGTGGTGTTGGTTTTGAGAACCGCGCGGGCGACCCTGCCGACACCACATTAATGGCTTTACAAGCTAAGTCAGGAACTGCCCATTCATTCGTTCGCTTTTTCATTCTTAGACAAATAAAACGCGCCGATGACGAAACACACGGCGGCTATCAGTATCGGGTACCAAAGTCCTTCGAGGTACGGCTTCTCAACGGAACCAGGAACCGCTTCGTTTGCTTTTGTGGCTGTGGCTACCAAAGCCGTAGCAATGAAAGGAGTAAGGCCACCAAATATGCCATTGCCGATATGATAAGGCAGCGACATCGACGTGTAACGAATGCGGGTAGGGAACAACTCGACCAGGAAAGCGGCAATCGGGCCGTATACCATAGCCACGTAAAGTACCTGAATAAACACCAGGGCAATCATCAGCCACAAGCTGCGCGAGGGTAGAAGGATAGCTTTGCTTACTTCGGGTTTAACGGTGGGGGCGGCTGGTTTGCGGCTTGTTATAGTTTTTTCAATGTCTTGAGCCACTAATCCGTCGCCGTAATAATGAGAAGTCGTCATCGTTGTGAGCAGATCCCCATTCGGTTGGGCGGCTGATTTGCGGCTGATTGTACGAGCGTCCACAATTTCCTGACGTGTACTCAAATCCGCCAGATTGTAGAGTTTATCGTAGATCGGGCGGTAGGTGAGAACGCCCAAAAGCATACCCGCCAGCATGATGGGTTTACGTCCAATGCGATCCGACAGACTTCCGAAAATGACGAAGAACGGGGTAGCACCGAGCAGCGCAACGGCTACAATAACATTCGACTGAACGAACTCGATGTTACAGGCTTTCTGAATAAACGAGAGTGCGTAAAATTGGCCGGTGTACCAGATGACCCCTTGGCCAGCCGTCGCGCCGAACAAAGCCAGCAGCACCATTTTTAGATTCTGCTTCTTTCCAAAACTTTCGGCCAGCGGGTTCGTTGATGTCTTTCCCTCTGATTTGAGCTTGGCGAATAATGGTGATTCAGCCATCCGCAGTCGAATAATAATCGAAACGCCAACCAGCAGGATAGACACCAGAAAAGGTACGCGCCAGCCCCATTCGCCGAATGTTTCGACGCCAAGCGTTTGCCGGGTGATCAGAATGACACCCAGTGACACAAAAAGCCCCAACGTGGCGGTCGTCTGGATAAAACTGGTGTAAAAGCCCCGTCGGCCTTCGGGGGCGTATTCCGCTACGTAGGTCGCGGCACCCCCGTATTCTCCGCCAAGGGCGAGTCCTTGGATCAGACGGAGCAGTAATACCAGCAGCGGAGCCCAGAAACCGATTGTTGCGTAACCTGGTACGAGCCCGATGGCAAACGTGGACCCGCCCATCAGAACGAGCGTTACCAGAAACGTATACTTGCGACCGACAAGGTCCCCTAATCGCCCGAAAACCAACGCTCCGAACGGGCGGACAACAAATCCAGCCGCGAACGTCGCCAGGGTTGATAGAAGCGCAGCCGTTGGGTTATCTTTCGGGAAAAACTGCGAGGAGAGAATAGCGGCTAAGCTCCCGAAAATGTAAAAATCATACCATTCGATAAGCGTACCGACTGATGAGGCTGAAATGACACTAAACAGCGTTCGGTTCGAAACGGCCTGTTGAGCTTTGGCTTTTTTGCCGACCATAGACAAGAGTGGGAAGAAATCTTGCCCTGTAAAGCAGCCAAAGTCTCACATTTACCGTATCGTTTTACGACTTAAATCGTCCGCTGGCCACTGTTTTTTTGGTTAGAATAGGCATGTGCGACAAACTCACTAGGGCGCTAATCGTTCGATGAGCCAGTTGTCGGCTTCTTTCCGATAGCGTATCCGGTCGTGGAGTCGGCTAGGGCGTCCCTGCCAAAATTCAATTGCATCGGGAACGACCCGAAAGCCACCCCAATGGGGCGGGCGGGGTACCGGCTTATCGGCAAATTGGGCTTCGAGTTCCTGCTGTCGGGCTTCCAGTACGGCCCGGTTTTCAATTACCGAACTTTGGTGTGATACCCAGGCACCAATCTGGCTTCCGCGTGGTCGGCTGTTAAAATAGGCATCTGATTCTTCGGGACTTACCTTTTCTACCCGTCCTTCGATGCGAATCTGGCGTTCGAGTTCCTGGTAAAAAAAAGTTAGCGTAGCAAAGGGATGATTAGTAAGTTCGTGCCCTTTCCGGCTTTCATAATTTGTGTAAAAGACAAACCCCGCTTCTGATACATCTTTGAGTAAGACAATCCGCCCGTCAGGACGTCCTTCGGCAGTAACGGTGCTTACATACATCGCGTTAGGCTCCGGGACACCCGCTGCAAGGGCGGCATTGAACCATACTTGAAACTGGGCAACGGGGTCTGGTGAAACATCGACCACGTCTAAACCGTTTAGCGTATATTCTTTACGTAAATCACTGATTGTTGACGGCATACTGCTGAGTTTGTTTAACGGCTTTTCAACGGCTGGAATACAGGAAAATCCGCATATTGTCGTACTTTTGCAAAAGTAATCGGTACGTTCCCAACATGGCAAACCAAGAACAGGAAATTAACCAGCAACCGGACACCACGAATCAGGCTACCGGCGACCTGGCAGTTAATACACCCGAAGACACCACGACGCAACCTAACCAGGCAGTCGAGGGCATGGAAACTACGCCCGAACCGGCGGAGACTTCACCGGCTCCAACGGCTGAAACCCAGCCGGACGCAACGGGTGCTGCGGATATACAAGAATCACCCGCCGACGCTCCCGCTGCCGAGTCCGAATCAGAGGGTGCGGCCAGTGAGGCTTCTGCATCGGCTGCTGAACCGCAGGATGCCCAGCAAGCTACGTTGGAGACCGTCGCAGAAAAGACGGAGGAGCCTACAGCTGAAGCCACTCCTGAATCGACAGGGGATGTTGCCGAGCAGTACGCCGATGTACCGGATACGGACGACGAAGCAGCGGCTCCTTCGGTTGATTATAGCCAGTTCTCGAAGCAGGACTTCGTTGATTTGCTGGAATCACAATTGGCAGTGACCAGTTCAGCGGCTGTAACCCCCGGCGACTTCAAGAAAGCCGATCAGGTGCTCAAGGAAGTTAAGCCATTGTTCGACCAGATGAAGCGGGCCGAACGGGAAGCTGCGTTGCAGAGCTACGTTGCTGAAACGGGCGCTGAAGAAGGCTTCGAGTATAAATTCGACGAAACGATTCAGCGATTCGATGATCTGTATAAGCAGATCAAGAGCCAGAAAAATACGTACTTTCAGAATCTGGACAAAGCAAAAGACACCAACTTTGCGGCCAAAACAGACTTGCTGACGCGGTTGCGTGAGCTGGTTGAAACCGACGAAAACAACGCTGGTGATCCAAAAATAAGCTGGAACGAGTTTAAGAAAATTCAGGACGAGTGGAAAGCCGCCGGGAACATGAACTCCCCGCACAACGCAACGTTGTGGGCTACCTACCACGCGCTGGTTGATCGCTACTATAGCAACCGGAATATTTATTTCGAGCTGAAAGAATTGGATCGCAAGCGCAATGCGGCTCTGAAATCCGAGGTAATCGAGAAAGTAGAAGGCATGGCGAAAGCCGCCGAAGAAACACCGGTAACCCGGCAGACGATTGACGAAGCCAATGCTCTGTTTGAAGAATACAAGCATATCGGTCCGGCACCCAAGGCAGAACAGGAAGTATTGTGGGGTCGTATGAAAGCTGCTCTGGACGTATTGTACGACAAACGTCGGGACCAAACCAACGAGCAACGGAAAGAATCGGCTCAGCTCTACGAAGAGAAATCGGCGATCTACGAAGAACTGATACCGCTGACTTCGTTTACATCCAACAGTATCAACGACTGGAACGATAAGACGAAGACAGTCATGGCGCTTCAGGATCGCTGGAACGCGATCAAAGGGCCGATGCCGCGTGAAGAAGGCAAGGAGCTGAGCAAAAAGTTCTGGGCGTCGTTGAAAACGTTCTTCCACAACAAAGGCGAATTCTTCAAGCAACTGGAAAGCAAGCGGGAGGAAAACCTGCGGGCCAAAACTGAACTCTGCGAGCAGGTAGAATCAATTCTGGCTTCGGGGGAGGAATCACCAGAAGCTACACAGACCGTAATTGAACTGCAACGTCAGTGGAAGAATATTGGTCAGGTGCCGGAAAAGCAAAAGAATTCCATCTTCGACCGCTTCAAAGCAGCCTGTGACGCTTTCTTTAACAAAAAACGCTCGAAGAATCAGGAAACGGAACGCGAGTTTGAAGCGAACCTGACTAAGAAAATCGCCCTGATTGAGCGGATCGAAGCAGCTGCCAATGAAAATGCAGACCTATCGGAGTTGAATGATTTCAAAAAAGAGTGGAATGGCATTGGTTTTGTCCCCAAGAAGGACATGCAGGCTACGCAAAAGCGCTATATCAACGCCGTAAATGCGTTGGTAGGTGCTACGGGTAAGATTCCGGCGAAAGACAAAGAACGGGTGATGCTTCAGAATGAAGCCGAAGTAACTCGTGCTGGTGGCCGTGACTTCAACCGGGGTGAGCGTGATGGCGGAGGCAACAAGCGTGAAAACGATATTCGCCGTCGAATTACAGCGATTGAAAATGATATTGCTACGTACCGGAATAACATCGAATTCTTCGCCCGCTCGAAGAACGCCGATAAATTACGGGCTGATATTGACAAAAAGATCGCCGATGCTGAAAAGCAACTCGACGAACTACGTCATCAACTGAAAGTAGCACAAGCCTAGCAAAATTCTTGGCCGGATAAAAATATTCGGCCAAGAATTTACGCATAAGTATTGCATGTTTCATATAGAAGCACTACTTTTGCATCACAATTCGGAAATAGGTCATTTGACTACCGGATACGAGGATTGCCAGTGTCGGATAGCGGTCGATTCCGCCTGATTTGTAATCAGGATGCGCAAGCGCGTCGGGGGTTCGAATCCCTCCACTGGCTCAGCTGATAACCAGCAACTTAAGCCGCCTTCGGAAACGTTGGCGGTTTTTTGTTTGCATACAGATTTGCACACAACACTTTTCATATAGGCATTGAAAGGATAGGGGGGTATAATGAAACACGGGTTTATCCAAAGTTTTAAATTCATAAGCTGCTTACTGCTCATCCTTAGCCTGGAGCAGTGTAAACAGCCCTCCATTTCGGTTCCTCAACATACAGAACCAACCCGAGACGACAACATGGCGCTAGGTTATCTCGATAACACTAGGGCCTCAGAGTCTATTCCAAACGTATAGTTGATTACTCAGCCAACCTATAGCGTATCTCACAATCGTCGACATAAACAGCAAACTGTTGCAACTGGCGCCTAAGCGCTGTTTTAAAAGGATTGGCTTCACGTTATACCAGAAATTTTATCCTTGATCTAGCATTACCAACTAGCTGGTACCGAGCAAGGCACATAGATTGCACAAACATAAGATTTGAAAGCGACTACCATCGCGACGGCCTATCTTGCCCTATTAATGATCAGGATATAGGAAAACCGCACTTTATTTATCCGCACTGTTATTATAGGTCCCAACCTGCACCGGCAAGTCTTGCAACTCCTGAAGAACGCACCCGTACATCAGTTACTTAAGGAAAAGAACTGTACATTATTGCCGGAACAGCGGGTAGAGGAGGGGAAGGTGACAACGGGAACGCAAGCAGTATCGCCGGAGGTAAGCTAAGCGTACCAGCTGCGCTCTGGAAGGTGATTGCTGTCCTTAAGACGATGTGAACCGGATAAGCGCTCAGATGCAGATTATTGCGATATGGATGTCTAATATAAACGCTGTAGGTGAGCAGTCTTGGGGTAACTACTGGGTAAATACTGATGAGCTAGAACGGCAGACGGGCTATGATTTGCTGTAGAATGCGCTAGTGAGTGGTGCAGCGGATGGCTGAGGACAGAGTCGATAATAGCTTGTTACGATTTATAACAAAGTAAAATAGATAGCATAGGAATTTTTAAGTTATCCCTATGCTACCTATTTATAAAATACCTATCTGTACTTGATTACAATTACACCTGTCATATATTATTGAACAGGGTTTTTAGGAGGAAAGTCATCATTGAAGAATGTTGTAGCATTTTCGATCTGCGCTTTTCTGCTACCTCGAAGAAAATCATCAAAAGCTTTTTTTATTTCCGGATCTTCTAAGGCTTCATAATCAAACACATTAGCTGCGTACATGTAGTTAAAGTTTATATCAACAAATTCAGCACTAGCACAAGCTGACGACCATTTAGTATTTGATCGGTCAAAGTCTACTCGGTATTGCTTAATTTTTGGCGTATATATAACTTCATCACCAACTTTAAATACTTCAACTGCAACACCAACTGTAATCGTCTTATAAAAGTCTTTATTTTGTTCAACCCCAAATCGCAAAGCTTCTCCCTGCTTTTGCAAAAAGCTTTTAAAACTATCTAGTGCAGAAGATCCCTCGCTTGCGACAACATCAAGAATAAAGTTTACAAAATCAGATGCAATACTAATACCCTTTATATGTCTTGTATATGACTGAGTATCGATTTTGCTAGGCCCCATCAGAGGAACTTTAGAAAGCGCTAATGTCCACAGCTCGGGATCTGTCTTGTACTCTTTACCGTATGCTTGTGAATAACGATTGATGTAATCTGTAACTACAGAAGTGATGCCAATGAGTATTTTTTTCTGCTCCACTAATGCTTTTACAACAACAGGGTCATCAACCAACTCAACGCCGATGATAAACTCTACCAAGCCATCCTTGTCGGCGTAAGGATTGTCTTCGGGGACATATGTAGCTAATTTTTCGTCATTAAAAAACGCTTTAGCGTTAGCTATTTGTATCTTAATGTCTTCAGTACGTTTTGGTGTTTCTTGTTTTTTTTCTAGCGTTTTCACAGTGAAAAAGTTTAGGAGTTTTGCCTACTTTTATTTATAGTCTATATTCAGCTTATTTGGACTTATTGGTTAACTACTTATATTTTAGAGAATCAATAAGACAGTTAGAATACTGAGCAACAATTTTTATTAATAGCAGTAATCAGCATGGACTAACTAAGTTGACGTGGAAGTTAAACATCACATACACCCCACCTTTTAACCAGACGTTGACGGCTGCATCTCTACAGGGTGATAATAATCCTCTATTTCCGTTTTTTTCAATATGGTTAGGTACCCATTGACGAAGGCTATTTTCATTGGCATTAGCCATATTGAAACCTGGAATACCGCAGTTGAATCTATCATCAACAAGGCGAATTGTAACTGTGACCTGATGACCACTCAGTGTAAGATTAAAATCTACAGGATCCTGATCTAGCCAGTGATCGAAAGCAGCTGAAACCGCAGTTTCAATGTCTGCAAGTGAAAGAGTGGTCATAAAGTTTTAGTAATTAAATAATTTAGAAATAGCACCGATGTAGTCAGCATACTCAAAGCTCTACTCTGCAATTGAAAGCCTCTTCTATGTGTAGATTGGGCCCTGATTGTGAGACAAAATTGAACTATCTTTGAAAGATTAGAACGAGCAAAACAGCCCTATTTCCAAATAGGGTAAATAGAGTTAAGTAGACTGGGTTTTCTACTTCTTCCTGAAAACAGGTGTTTCTATGGGTATCAAGGCCGCTAAAGAACCCCTTATTTACACCGCAGTATCAATCGTATCATAACTGAATAGCTAAGATAACTTAGATCTAGTCCCATACGCCGTTCCGCTAACAACATCCCAAGAGTGGGTTAAGAGTTGAAAAAACTGGTGATAAAAACACAACTGGCTTGGTCCCATTTACGGTAAAGAATCATTTACTAGACCCAAGAAATTGCTTTAACAGTTGTAGAAATGCATAAGACGTGATGTCTATCTAAGACAGGGAACTGGTATGGTTTTGCAAAAATGCAAATGCACTGCAATAGCGAGTTGTCAACTAGCACGCTGTCGCATATGTACGATAGTGATACGACTTCGACTAAGCGTACTACATCGTCCCCTGTCAGGCTATCACTCTTCGACAACACCCGATTGGAATAACGCATGGGCTAGTTTAGCCTGAGCAAGCAAACGGTCTTCCTGCTATCGCTGAATTGACTACATTGGAGGTCTAATTTTGATCCCAGACTTACTATGGCAACTCTACCCGGCACGGACATTGAACTTGGCAAATGGTACCCCGCCACTTAGCCCCGCCTGACCTCTACGTCGAACTAGTGATAAACAATTATTCAATGATTTTGAAGATAGTCGGGTTCGGCCCTCGGCCCGGCTTTTACATGCATCAGGACGGCAAGTTCTATTGGCATTGCGAGCGCTATGACGACTTCGATGACGAGCGGATGCCTGGATGGAGCCGTTCGCAGGAAATCAACAATAACCTTGACTGGGTAGCTGATGAGGCCAAGTCGGTAAACGCCTGGATGCTGATACCTGATGCGCCGGAAGATTTTTCCAGTGTACAGGACAATGAGGTGAACTCGTATGTGGGTACCCTGCCAACAGACAGTGATAATGACGAGTACGACACCGATGAAGACGAGGACGATATTGATGATGGTTTTATAACCGACCCGGCAGGTGGTCGTCCTTTATACCCTATCAATCCAAGCCTAAACTGATAGGTCTGTTAAGACAAAGGCAGTGATAACGCAGTGAAAGCCGAAGCGTTCAATAGAAACAGCGCAGAGGGCAAAAACACCTTTTGCGCTGTTTCTATGATTAATGCACGGTCATTTCGCGCGCACGCGAGACAAGCCAGCTTTCTTCGTATCTTCAAGACTTCATCACCGCTATCCACCATGGGTTTCAAAACGGCTAATCAAGCCTGGCGACTACGCCACACTACCGGACGGACTCCCCGCTTTGCCACTCCGCAGGCACTATGGCAGGCCGCTACCGATTACTTCGAATGGGTAGACCAAAATCCCTGGATGAAGACCGAGCACCGCATCAGGCCTACTACTTCAGCACAGGGCGCGCAAACCTGTCTGATTGACTTGCCCCTCATTCGGCCTTACACCCTCTCGGGCCTGTGTGCTTACTGGCGAGTGAGTCAATCCTACTGGCGTAAGTTCAAAGAATCCAAACGCGACGATGAGTCTTTTCAATGGGCAATCAATCGTATTAAGGATGTGATCTACTCCCAGAAGTTCGAAGGAGCTGTGCTAGGCTACTTCAATGCCAACATTATTACACGGGAGTTAGGCTTACAAAACAGGCAGCGTCGGGATGAGCAGCTACAACAGAAACAGCGCGCTCTAGTTCGTCGAGAGCAGTCTAACGGGGATATCATCCTAGAGATGGAGTACCCGCCGTTTATGAACCATCTCAACTAAACAAACTAAGTTATTGCACACCGTACACGCGTGCGCGCCCGTGCGAGGCTCGGCCTAATGCCGGTTCATTGAGTTATTTCGGTCGCTATAGAGCCAACTACCTTTTCTGATCAATTGAAGTGTTTTGCAGGTCAGTCTACGAGAGCGGGGCCCAACAAACGTTGAGTTTTTTCAGCCAGTCTATAAGACAGGCAAAAACAGCGTTTAGGGCCAAATGAAGAGTTTCTTGACTCCATAAAAAAGGAATGGCTAAAGTCCCTGTCTAGAACGAAATGAAGTTTATTTGAGTCAGTCTACGCGCGCGGGACCCAATCGATCGAAGAGTTTTCGGAGCCTATAACGCGTATGTACCCAAACAAGCCAGGGGAGGTTTATGCGAGTCCATAAAAAGATGTGTATGGACAACGCCATGATTTTTCGTTGGTCAATTCGCGTATGTGCAGCCGAACGACGTTGAGTTTTGCGAGTCCATAAAAAGACGTGTAGAAACATCACGAAGGTTTTTCTGACATCATATCACCTGCGCACGAAGCCGGACTACATTGAGTTTTCCGTGTCCATAAAAAAGGGTGTCCAGCAAAGTGGACACCCTTTATGTTCGCTACCTGGTGAGGAAAAACCGTGTTTGTAAGCCAATGAAGTTTATTTTATTCCATAACGCGCACGACCGTCGAGAGTAATTAGCCTGCTCTGAATGGTCACTGATTTGACTCTGTTGGTTGACAAGTAAGAGTTTTTACCCATCTTCCTTAACAATTTAGGTTTCAACACTCGGAAAACTCTATCCACTATGCCCCGCATTGCTCAATGTCCCACCACGATCGACGACTTACTTTACCTCAGTACAGCAACCCTAAAACAATCCGGCTGTCTGATTGACGGCAAGACGCACCAGCTTGGATGGAGCCGTAATGGTGAACGAGTCGCCACCATCGATATTGCCGCTAGCCTGAAGGCAAAATGCGTTATGCTGCGCTACTCGTTTCGGGGGGAAAGCAAGTTGCGCCGCATTGATCTGCTGATTGCACCCAGCAACCTGGGCAAGGGAATCGTATTCTACTTTGTTTGTCCGATCACGGGTAAGCGCTGCCGGAAGTTGTATTTGGCCGATGGTCGGTTTGTTTCCCGCTATGCGCTAGGTGACACCTACTACGAAAAGCAGCTTTGGTCAAAGCGGTATCGGGATAACACCATGGGCAGGCAGTTACGGGGAGACGATTTTGAGTTGTATCAGGAGACCTTCGGACCTTATGCCAAGCGGCACTACCGGGGCAAACCCACAAAGCGGGTGTTACGCTATCAACGCCTGACGGATCGTTTGTATAGTTGATAGCAAAACGTTCGATTTAAGACACTTTGGATGGTCAGATGTGACAGAAGTGCATTTCGCTGTATATCGTCGCGTGACGGTGCTAATTTCACGCTTCTATGCCTATTGAATGCTTTGATACGTGACGCTGTGAAGATAAAGAGATAATCTGAGCTTGTCACTTTCGCATGTATGCGAAGGTTGCCGAGCGATTGCGAAGTTGTTTTTGGGTGAGTAATCGCAGAGCAATCGTAGGGCTTTCGTAAATATGCGATAGCTAATTCCGTATTGGTTACATGCGATAAAGCTACTTTGATTCTTCAAGTGTAGCGTGTTGCGAGAATAGAGCGTTTATTGAAACGGTATTATATGGTGTAATTGTACTTTAGCTAACATAACGCTACTTATATAACAACCAGTGATGGTCAATCTTAAGCCTTTTCTTATTGGTCTTCAGCAGGGAGCTTATTTGGACGCTGCTATAGTGGTATCCCCTAAATTAGCAGAAGAAACTGGTTTCTGGCGATTCTTGGCCGCACTGTACTTGTACTATATGGCTATACTCATTCTGTCGGGAGGGGTACTAGCGAAACTGGTAGGCCCCTTGCATCTCGATTTTGTTCAAGCCTCCATACTCACGGGAGCCATCCCTTATTTTTTCTACCGACAAGTTCTAAGGCCTTTAGTCATCAATCAATTTGATTTTGTCTTAACTGATGCCCAAAAAGCAAGGTGCGTAAAGCTCTACCGCTATGTTTTTGCCGGTGCATTTGGTGTTTTTGCCATTGCTCTTATTATTGTCTTCTGTATAACTAAAAAGTCTTTCTAAGATTAAATAAGACGTGCATAATCTTTCTTATATCCATTAACATAAAGTTAGTTATATAACTGAACTGAATAACGTACAAATGTTAGTTCTGATTTAGATTAGTTAGTCCTTGTACTATTCCATTATGAAGCGGTTGAACGTAATGAAAAACTTCTTGAAAACCCTATTCTTACTGACTTCTACACTATCGGGTTTCGCACAAGGGGTATCTATTATTCAAGGACAAATTGTTGGTCTGAATGATAGTAAAGTATACCTATACGCCAGTAACCTACTTGGAGGGGGCACAAAGTTGGTTGATTCGGTTCGTTTATCAGGTCAATACTTTTCATTTAGAAGGCCGTTGACTGAACCCACAGGTTATTATTTATCCATTGACGAAGCTTTTGGACAATTTTATTTCATCTGGGATAAAGACCTATTCATTTCCCTTGATTCTGATGATCTAAACCAATCGACTGTGGATGAGTCGCCAGTTAACAAGCTTTTGAAAAGCTTCTCGGACACGGTGGAAATCGCTTATAACCGACGCTTCAAGGAAGTACGCCAAGCGATTTTTCAGGCTAAGCAGGATAGAGATAGCAACAAAACTCAACAGCTATATGAGGAATATTTTAGGCTTGCTCGTCAGCTAAATGATCACATAAACTCATTTATCCGATTATATAAAGATTCTTGGGTGAGTTTATTTACCCTACTATCTTACCATAGAGAATTAGGTCGCAAACAAACCTTAGATTTATTGAGCATTATAAATCCAACTCTTCAGAATAGCCAACTATATACTCAACTGAAAGAGAAGATTAATGACACTAATTATCCAATCATTCCTTAATAGGGTGAAATTTTAACCAACCACTTTAATTAAAAAATACAAATTTGACGTAAATGAAAGTGCTTAAGCTATACTCCTTTTTGGATAGCAGTTATATAACTGAATTTTATGTTAATGAAATATATCTTGAACAACCTATCAAGTCTTTAAATTAGTCCCTTCTCAAAGTAAAATTTAGTTAGACTCACGAGTGTGAATCTCAGCTTGATTATTCCTGATTCTAACATCAACCATCAATTGAGGTCTTCTCAAAAGGTCGGTTTCCTTTGAGTTAATTACTTTCAGCAGAAAAGCAGTTAGTACACTTACTATTTTAGTTTTCGTGTCTACCTCTTGCTCATTGGGTAGTAACTCTTCTCGAAAGCCACTTTGGTGAATTAGCAAGATCCAGCCCTCTTCCTTTTTGTATCCATTAACCGAAATAGGTTGAAAAAAACTCTGAACAGCTTGCTCTGGCTGATAGGCAGCTGCGTTAAGCAAATGCCCAAAGCTGACTTGATTAAAGCGTAAACCTATCTGCTCTTGAAGTTGCTTAATTTCCTTCGGTGAAAATAGATGTCGGAATCCGGTGGATAACTTCTTGCTAACAGTTTGCTTCATTTTTAGAATTATCAAACAAGCTTATTCTGTGTTACAAACTTGTTATATTAGTGCCATGCCGTTTATGAACGAATAGTTTTGGGTCTAAGTAGTGGCGAATACCGACTTACTAAGTTAAACCAGCTCGAACTGTTGCCGAAAGATGTGGTCAGGAACAGCGGTGAACTGTGCCTTATCCAAACAGCGTACCCACAAACCAGGCATCACGAAGATAGGTACGGACTGGCCTTTGCGATCGGTAGCAAACAAGGGTTTACCCGTTGGTTCGAAAGTGGCTTGTGAGCCTCCGTAGTGAACTAGAAACGTGTTAAGCGCCTGTTGGTCGGCACTGCTCCGATAGAAAAAACAAGGCTGAGCATGTTTGGGCTTACAGATAAGCATGAAGGTTTATAGAAGTTACGGTAGGTACGGCTAGTCGCTAACGACTAAACGGACTTAAAAATACGAATCCAAGCGCTAAAAAGCGATACCGCTACCGTCTTTTGGCTAGTCTTCTCTTTGGCTTTCTACAGTAGCTGTACAGTAGTAGTTCAGAAATGATCAGCTACTGTAGCGTAAAGATTCATCATTCAACAGGCAACAATGACAAGGCCCGAGTCAGTGACGATGCGGACCTTGTTGGTTGAGGGTGTGTTTAGAAAATTAAGGTCGCAATAGCTTGATTTGTTGGCGTTGGGTCGCTGTGCTCACATCCAGGAGAAGAATTCCTTGTGCGTTACCCAAGGGCAGACTCACCCGTTCGACGCTACCCGCCTTCTCAATGCTCTGGCCATGAAGCGTCTTGCCTTGCAGGTCGACCAACTTCAGTTGTACAGATTGACCACTCACGCCACTGATCTCCACCTCAGCGGATTGTCCGACTACGGGGTTGCCCAATACCTTCACCGCTAAACGACTAGTGCTCTCCTCTGAGCTCAGACGAGCCGGTGAGTTACAAACGGCGAGCCAGTTATAGCTATAGCGCGCCACCGCACTGCCTTGTTGAGCGCTCAGTGTAATGATGGGATTGTCGGTATAGACGCGCAACGTGTATGGCCCCGCACTGAGAGTAGGTAGCATTTCATTGACTACCGAAAAACTAACGGGTCCCGTTAAACCCGAATACTGAGGAGTAAACGTCAGGCGTCGCTCGCCACCATTTACCGTTTGACACGATACGGTATTGACCCCCGTAATGGCAAAATCTGTCGTTGGGGGTTGGGGTGTGGAGCAGTAGGCACCAAAATTAAAGTCCCTGCTTACCTCCGAAGCCGGATCCCCCACGTAGCGCGCTTTCAGGGTCACGATAGTGCCGCTGTTGGGATCGTTGCGTTTGGCCAGATCAATAATCCCATTTGGATTGGTCGAATAGCTTTTTACTCCAACCGCCATGTACTCGACCGCTCGATTTACATCGCCCCCTGTCCGGCCAAAGGTTAGCGCACCCGTTGTGCAGTTATAGCTCAAGGCGGTTACTGAAAGGGGACGTGAATTAGTTGACTCTACTGTACCATTAACAGTGACCGTCGCCCTACTCCCACTGCTATTGGTCAGCCGAATGTCTCCCCCAAAGCTGCCAATATCATTACCCGTCATGCGGACCTGTATTTCATAATCGAAGTCTACACCTATCGCAAATGCTGGGTTTGGGCTAAACGGAGAGGGTCCAATAGATACCTCAAATCCAGGTGGGCAAACAATATTAACTTGTCCCGACCTAGAGTCAAAATTACGCCCCGAGACCGTAAATGACTGAATGCTAGAAGGCGATCCAAGCGTAGTAGCAAACGGAGCGAGCGAGGTTGGGCTAGTGGTGATGACAGGAGGGTTTGTATTGAGCAGAACGGTGCCACTGATGGGGACAGAGATAGCAGGAGCGTTTCCCCCTTCAATCCGTAATGTACCTTTGTATTCACCTACACCCAGCCCTTTAATCATTGCCAACTGTATATTATCACCCGGTGGGTTGGATCCATTATAGTCCCGTGTGACTTGGCTGCTCTTTTGGCCATATTGATCATAAACCTGGAATGCGGATGGGTTGGTCGACGTAATCGTGTAGGCTCCGGGAGTAGTAAGGTTAGCACTGACTAGCCTAATAAAACCAATCTTGTCGTCAAACCCTACATAGTTAACAAAGCTAACTTCCGGAGTAGCTGTAGTAGTAAAAGGTTGGTTAGGCACTTCAGTAACTAAGCCATCGCCAAAGACAAAGGCCGTATAGTCGCCTATTTCAATTACCAATACGACTGGATATCTTCCTTTAGATAATCCTGCGTCAAAGCGAACCTTAACGGATTTAGTGAATGCATTGCCGTCTGCATACGATACCGTAGTAGATGAACCATAGCTCACTCCATCACCGGACACTTTAAATTCCCCAGGGTATTGTGACCTGACGGTTATTTGTCCTGGGCCGGCGGCTAAATGATACCCTTCTACGATAAGTTCTTCCACGGCAGGCCCTTGCCCTTGGGCGTAGCTCATCGTGTTCAGTCGGTTGTATGAAATCGTAGGGGTGGTTGAGTACGAAAGGGTTAGGTCGTCAATTGCGGTTAAAGCCGCGCGACCACTGCCTGTTGATGGCGAGTTGGCTATAATGCGAATCCGAACAGGGCCTAAGTTGTTGTTAAGCAACGAACCAAAATTGACTTCGATCTCTTTCGAGAAAAAATTATTGCCGCCGGTGGAGAATGATTGCCCCATATCGATGTAAACAGACGGGGTCTCTCCTAGGCCATACTCGACTCGCCAGGTCGTCGTTTTAGATGCTGACGCATCCAGACTTTGAGCCTTAAACTTGAGTTTAAGATTGGAGGCTCCACGCGTATGAGCCAGTTGAAAGGTGAATGCTGCACCTGGATTGCCAAATGTATCCGATTGTCGAATTGCTAGTGCTCGATCGGTGCTGGCATTCTGCATTATTACGCTAGCCGTAGCTGATAGTCCATCGGATGAGGCCACATTACTAAACCCACTAGTAACATCATTCCATTGAGTAGGCGTAGTTCTCAGTGATTCTGTAGATCCTAACAAAGTAGGGTAGCTGGATGCTCCCGTACGAACCGTCCATCCGTCCGGTAGTCCTGCATTGATGTTATCAAAGGTTTGTGTGTAGGTGCCCGCCGTAGGTAAATTGATTCCTTGAGCCTTGGACTGGCTAATGCTAAAAAAGAAAAGGCAACTGAGTAGAAAGAATGAAAAACGGGGTAAAGAGTGAATCATAAACTGTAATTAGCGTTAAAAATAAGAAGTAGTGGATTTAATTTGCGTTTTACAAAGGAAGCAGACTGAAGCTGGGCTCTACTAGTCTAAGCAAGTCTAAGTGAAAGTAGTTCTGCAACAGCAACAACCAGCAATACGGAATAAATAGCTCCTCATAGAGCCACATTATTCAGATAAATACAAACTTGTCAGAAAAAGTGAAGTGCGGTAGCAAAACTTTTTACCTTCATTCCTAATCAAGACTTTTTATCAGATTTGAGGTCACAAAAGCCGATAGTAGATCGCGGCCTTACTTATGAGTCTGAAGATGCTTCTACATTGATAGGGACAAAGGTAGTAAGATACCCTTGTCCCATCTTCATAACGTCTTGTCTAGGAAGCTTTGACGATCTACTTGAACGGTACTCGGTCAATTTCCCGACGCATCAAATCAGTAGGAAACTCCGCCAACAACCGTTTGGGTCTGGTCTTGCGGTATGGGGTTAGCTCTTTGGCGTTTTTCTGACCCATTGCCACGATTGTAGCCTCTTCTGATAAGCCTACTTCGTTGATACACCAGTCGGCAAAGGTCTTTCTCGCCGTGTGTGAGGTGATCCGTTTGTCAATGCCTACGGTGAACATGATTTGCCGAAGTAGTGGGTTATAGTCGTCAAGCATGGGTAAAGGCAGGTTGACCCCTTCGTACTTATCCATCAAGGCCCAAACCCGCTCCGTAACGGGTATACAGTACTCCGTTCCCGTTTTCATTCGGTAGCCCACAATACAGTGCTTCCCTTCGACTAGTTGCAGGTTCTTAGGGGACAGGACTTTCATGTCCTGATATGTATAGCAAGCAAACTCGAAACAGTCAGCCACTTCCCGCATTTGAGGCAGCAAGACAGCATCCCGCAAAACGGCCAGTTCTTCCTAGGTCACACATTCCAGGTTAGGCGTTTTATCAACTCTGATCCGGATGTTCATTAACGGATTTTTGTGGATTAGTTCGCTCTCCGCAGCCCACAGCAACAGGGTTTTGACGACCTGACAACTTTTGTCCGCGTTGCGGTCGGAGTTATTGCCCTGGGTGATTAAGTACGTCCGGTAGCGTTTCAACGTGCCGGGAGTAAAGTCAACAGCAGGTAGGTCTAACGAACCTTCAGACTCTAAGAACGATAATAACGGACGGGTTTTAAACCGATAGGTATCTACCGTCGAAGCTTTGGTTTTTAGGGCTACTCGCTCTTCCAAAAACTTGTCAATAAGCGAGGGAAACGTGAGTAGCATCCGCTGACCGTGTTTGACGACACCTTTCAGGCCGTTGGCGGTCATCTTCTGATCGAAGCTTTCGTGCTGGGCGTACACCTTTTGTAGTTTCTGCTCAAACTCGGCAATGGCCTTGTTGAACAATACCGCGTGGGGAGACTGTGGTTTTACTTTCAGCTTGCGTTTATCCCAATGGTCGCGCTGAATCATAACCGATTTAGGCAAACTCGAATCGGCTACTGATGTGACGGTTCCCAGGGTTATCCGCTTACCGTTGACCGTTACCCGAACGTTGACCGAGCCAAGCGTAGCGTCTACGGTAGACTTCCGCAGATAGAAGTTAATGAACAATGAATTATACATGAACCTGTCCTCCTTTCTGCGCATCGACCAGCTTCAAGATAATGGCACTAAAGAAGTCGTCCAGGCACTTGTAGTGATCGCAGGACCTCGCCACGCTCGATGTAAGCCAAAAACCAGTTTCTTACTTCTTCCTGTGTATCGTTCATCATCGGCAGGTGATTCATCATATCGACTAAACACGAGTCTTCGCGAGTCAGGGTAAGCTTACTGTTGACAACTAGTTGTGACGTTTCGCTTTGGGGCGTTTCGTTGGTATTGGCTGGGGTGTTCATCGAAATCATAGATTAGATAGTGAAGCTGAACCGGATTGGTCAGCACAAGAAACTGGAGTGATCGATTTTCGCTTACAGGGAGCTAAATGGGTTGAGCCTGGCACAGGTCGCGGCCCGCTGCCTGCGGGATACGGGCACACTAACACCCGTTGTGAGTTGAAGCAGCGCGTTGAAACGAACCGAGCCGACCGAACCGGTAACGTAGTACGGGTTGATCAGGTGCGACTTGTGGACTCGCCAGAATGTTGGCAACTGCTTTTCCAGTACCGACAGGCCCTTAGCGAGTAGGTGCGCTTTGCCGTCTTTGGTGTGAACGATGGCGTAGTTACTGCGTCCTTCGATCCGCACGATCAGATCAGCCGCTATCGCCGTTAGGTCCGGTGTTGCAGGACTGACACCTTGGCCAGTCTGACGAGGGTAAGTTAGTGCGCTCATTCCTCTTCGCAGGTTAGCTCATCGCTGGCAATAGCGTACACCTTGTCCATGTAGCCTTTTCTATCGACCACATCCAGCCAGCTTTCCCGCTCGGAGCGTTTATGAGCGCGGATGTTGATCTTGTAGAGGTAGTACAAACGGTCATACACTTTACGCCATACTTCCTGTTGACCCACGCTTTTGGCCCGGCAGTAAGCGTTGACTAACCGCTGTACTTTGATGCGGGTCGTTTCTTCGGGTAAAATCTCACTACTACGCGGTATGCCAAGCAGCGAACGAGCGGCCTGCTGCTGGGAATCCATTATCTGCTTGAGCTGCTGCTCCAGATCCGCAATGCGGTGCGCATGATCGACGAGGAGGCTACTAGGCAAAACAGGGACGCGTCGGTAGAGTTGCTTCTCGCAGTCGATGAAATACAGCTTTGCTTGTCTGCCCTTCTCGGTTCGCTCTACCATCGCCAGTTGCTTAGCCGTATCAAGGGTTAGTGCGTAGTCAAGTTCGCGACCACCGGTTTCTAAATTTTTAGAAACCGTTACATAGTCGGTGTCTTCCAGAAATTTGTACTTACCGACTCGGTTCTTGATCCAGTCAATAAAACGCGACTTGACTCCTAAAAACTCGTGCAGTTCACGGGCTGAGACGACAAGCGAGCCTTGCCCACTAGTCGTAATCGCAATAAGCTCCTTCATGGCTAGCGGCTGTAGTTCTGGTAGTACTCATTATAGCGCTTGTCGTCCTGCTCTTCCCATTCCTGATAGGATTGGCGGTACTCCTCGGGATCCGCTGTTTGGCAGTAGGCTTAGTAATTGGCTCGTGCTGCCGTTTCAAGCGCTGATACCAGTTCGAGTGAGTAGCCTTCCAGCAGCTCCAGATCCCGCAAGTCTTCAACCGTCGATTGTCGAAAAAAGGCACTCCGGAATCTACAGAGCCTTCGAAGTTCGGGGAGACAGTATGGACAATGATCGAAAGGATGCTATTTCGGCGGGTGATATTGTGATTGGCCGTAACGTAGCAAGGCACTTATGGAAGAGTAAACTGCATATACACCGGTTTCCTGACTTTGTAATTGTTCATCAGGACGGAATTGTCATTAAGCGAATTGTGCGTCACGACGTAGAAAACGGGATTATTGATTGCGTATCGCTGAATGAAGACAAGAAGTTTTACCCTGATTATTCGATGAAGCTTTCCGAAGTTTATGAACTCTACAACATTGTAAAGCAGGAAAAGTCGAGAGGTTTATAGTAAACCGCTTGCCGCATTGGCTTATATGAACATTGCAGGCTGTTGTACTGCGCCCAGTTAGCTTATTACTTTAACCACACCATACGAATGATTGAAACCTCTACACTAGTAGTTTTTGTACTCTGTATTATCCTGGCCAATCTGGCTTACTATTGCTATAAACTTCGAGAGCAGGTTAATACGAGTGAGCACGAAGTGGAACGGCTAAACCGCCAATACGCCCCAATCGTTGATGTTGACCAGCTACTTCAACAGCGGAAAAGTGAGATAAAGCGGATTGAGCTAGATGTCGAAAAGCTACGCAATGACTATGCCGCCAAGCGTACTGTCTATGAATCCTTGCTACAAGAAATAAACCTGTTTGAAAGTAAACTCGAAGACATCTCATACGGCCTTTACGAACCCGTATATAACTACTCCAGCTCTGACCAATACAAAGAGAAACTGGAGGTAATTCACGACTCGCTTAAACAACTTATCAAAGAGGAGAAGGCCGTATCCTGTCCGGTTGAATGGTCTGTGGGGGGGAGTAGAGCAGAAGGTCGGAGAATGACAAAGCAGTACGCAAAACTGATGCTTCGGGCTTTCAACGGTGACTGCGACGCAGCCATTGCTCGGGTTAGCTGGAATAATATGGGTAATATGGAAGCCCGTATTGCCAAATCATACGAAGCTATTAATAAGTTAGGTAGCGTCAATCAGAGTACCATTATCCAAGCGTATTACGGCTACAAAATAGCCGAACTCCGCCTGGAATTTGAGCTACAGCAAAAGTTGCAGGCTGAGAAGGAGGAACAGCGTATGATCCGTGAGCAAATGCGTGAAGAAGAAAAGGCGCAGCGGGAAATTGAAACGGCTCAACGCAAGGCCGAAGATGAAGAGGCTAAATACCAGAAAGCCTTAGCTAAAGCTACTGAGGAGGCCAAACGTGCCACAGGTGACCAGCTAGCTAGTTTGGATCAGAAGATCAAAGAACTAGAGCAGCTACTGACTGATGTTCAGTTGCAGAAAGAACGGGCGCTGTCGATGGCCCAACAAACCAAATCCGGGCACGTCTACATCATTTCTAATATCGGCTCGTTCGGCGAGGACGTGTTCAAAATCGGAATGACCCGGCGACTTGAACCAATGGACCGAGTCAAAGAACTAGGCGACGCGTCAGTGCCCTTCTGCTTTGACGTACATGCGATGGTTTACTCGGATAACGCTCCTGATCTCGAGTATAAAATCCATAAGCAGCTTGCCGAAAAGCGAATCAACCTCATCAATAACCGGCGAGAGTTCTTTAGAGTCGAGCTTGACGAAGTTGAGGATGTTTTTGGTAAGGCTGGCCACCCGCTCACCTTAACCAAGCTAGCCGAAGCGAAGGAGTACCGGGAATCGATTGCTATTCGAGAATCCCAAATCCGAGCTGATAAGGAGTTGGCCATGCAAAGTGCAATGGTTATGCCCCTGACGCTGGATTAGTAGTTGTCTGATTTTTCTTCAAAGCTAACTTGGCTGGTTGTCGGCGATGAGAAATGAGCAATACGCTAGTGGACGGCAAGCGGCCAATCCTAACATAGACTAGCTGGTATTAGTAATCGGCCAGTATGAAGAGCGGCTAAAGAAGCAGGCGAGCAGTTTGATAAGCTGAAAGAATTTGCCGGATCAGTACTGCATAATCCGAGCGTCGTTGGGGCTATCGAGAACTTAAAGCACTTGATTGACAACTCACATAGCTTTTGATTGCAAACATTAGGTTGATCGGAATTTATGTGTTTGACTTGTTGTGCTCCTATGATGAAAAGAGTACTTTTCTTATTCTTGATTTCGCTGAGCAGCTACGCTCAGGATAAGATTGAAGGTATTGGCCGGTTTAGAATTGGCAGATCGACGATTGGCTTGATTGACTCATTGGTATCTGAGTCCGGCGAACAACTGTCGGTTGTCGATAACTATATGTTCGATCAGGAAAATACAAGTATAGGCGAGTTGGTCATTAACAGGCAAAATCCCCATGAAAGCCCTATTGGCTCTTCCTTTTGTCCTGATGTCAGGGTATTCTATATGAACCAATACGAAGTATCAGGAATAGCACTGACGAAAATTTACCTAATCTTTAAGAATGAACGATTGATAAGTTTGAAAAGTAGTAATTCGATGGAGCTTGAAGAGGCTTTGGCTTTGAAGTATGGCGAGAAAGAGCCAACTGTACGAACAAAGCCAGTCAGTTGCGGCAACGAAACGATCTTATCAAGGCGTTGGGTCAATAATACGCTAATAGCCACTACGTATAGCAGGATCTATTATAACACAAGTTGTAAGAAACAGTTGGTGGAGTATTTTTGGATTCGAGACACTGATAAGTATGATGAGGGTGAATCATGCAGTGAGAAAGCCAAATCGCTACTAGTCAGTAAACAACAGCAGATCAAAAGAGACAAACTTAAAGATTTTTAAGACTATCAGTAAGCATTTCGCGAGCTACACCTTCATGAAGCATCTCTTCACATTAATTCTTCTTCTAGTATTCCCGTTACTACTTTCTGCTCAGACCAGGCGACGAACACCCGTCACGGAAGCTGATTTGCAACCCGGTAAGCCTTGGCTCTATTCTGAAGATTTCGATTACGGCTATCAAACCACACTTGGTGGCTGGATCATCAAGAAGGGCGATACGCTACAACTGGGGAAAGGAACCCTACCCGATAAAGCTTTTGCCTTTATCTACGAGAATCCGGCATCATTTACGGCTGATTACCGCAATGGCCGGTTGATTAAAGACTACCTGGGTACTCGTTTTGCCCGTAAAACGGTTGTTGTCAAAGATCTGAGTATGGTGGGCACAAAGAAGACTGGCTTTGCAGCCGTAGCCATTGTGTCCGTTGGCCTCATGGCTCGCTACCGGGTCGAACTGGCCAATGCCTTTGAGGCCGGTGAGGTGATACCACCCGCCAAGTACAGAACGGCAGAAACATCTCCGGTAGCTGATAAACCCATTGGTGTAGCGGATGAGCTGATTAAACTAAAGCAGCTGCTGGATGCGGGCGTTCTAACGCAGGAGGAGTTTAACGCTCAGAAAAAGAAGCTGCTCAATTAATAGGTAGGGACAACGCGTGCTAATAGCTTCACTGGAGTAACAACCAAATCGACAACTATGAAAAAAGTAACGGGCCTGGGCGGGATATTCTTTAAATGCAATGATCCGCAAGCCATGAACGAGTGGTACGCCAAAAATCTGGGATTGGAAACCAGCGAATACGGAACAACGTTTGAGTGGCGGCAGGCTGATGATCCCGCCCAAAAAGGGTCAACCACCTGGGCCGCATTCGCCAGCGATTCCGAGGTGTTCAACCCGTCCGCTAAGCCGTTTATGATCAACTACCGGGTGGAGAATCTTGCCGCACTGGTGGAAGAGTTGAAACGGGATAACGTAACGATTGTTGATGAAATAGCGGAGCACGATTACGGCAAGTTCGTGCACGTGCTCGATCCGGAAGGAAATATCATTGAACTCTGGGAGCCGAAGGGTGAATAGGACGCCTTAGTCTGCGCGGCTTTGCTGGTAGAGTCGAATAAAGCCGCGAACGGCCCATATACCTTCAAAAAGGCTAAACCAATACCAGTTAGCCAAAAAACCGTAGACAGCGCCGAGGATACACGATAAAGCAAAGCCCAATACCCACCACCGCGAGCGGGCTTGCAGAAAGTAACAGACGAGAGAGACAGCAACGGCAGCTAGACCAAAAATTGTTAATACACTCATGAACGTTAACCGGTTTGATTCATTAGTCGGCTAAACTCGCTGATGCACAAACGTCCACACACTATGAAAGACGATAACTAAATCTGAACCATCAGTTGCTTCTATACAATCTGTTGACTTACCACTTATTTCAATGAAAAAACTAGTCTACCTGGCTTTACTTGTTTTTCTTTTGCAATTACTGGCGCAAACCGTTAACGGCGTTTCCTGACCAATATCAATGTTGAATACCAAGCCTAGTATTCAACATTCTATACCAGTGTTTTTCTGGCTACAACGTTTGCCTTTTTGGCTACACTTACCAGCTTTCTATGGGTGAATTTTGCAGTGTAAAATCTGTTTTAACTATGGAAAATGGAATCAAAGGTAAAGTGGTAGCAATTACAGGAGCCAGTAGCGGTATAGGGGAAGCTACCGCTTTATTGCTCGCTGAGAGGGGAGCAGCCGTTGTACTGGGTGCACGCCGAGTCGACCGCCTAGCAGCGCTTAACGCCCAAATCAAGTCAGCGGGTGGTGAGGTAGCCTATGTCGTATCAGACGTTAAACGAAAAGCTGATTTAGCGAGTTTGGTAACCCTGGCGTGCGAGCGTTTTGGAAAACTGGACGTACTGATTAACAATGCTGGCGTGAGCCAGCTCTCCCGAATTGATGAACTGGACGTTGAGGGGTGGGAGGAAATGATTGATATAAATTTGAAGGGTGTCTTATATGGCATTGCCGCTGCGCTGCCTGTTTTTAGTCAACAGGGCTCTGGCCATATCATCAATGTTATATCTACGTCAGGAATCAAAATTGTTCCTATGCAAGGCGTCTATGCTGCAACAAAGAATGCCGTTCGTACCCTAAGCGAAGCTTTACGTCAAGAGTCGAATGGACGGTGGCGCGTAACCGGTATATCGCCAGGCTTTGTACGAACCGAATTTGCTAGTAAAATCAAAAATCCTTCGATGAGGGCCGCTATCACTGAACGGAGCGAAACAGTAGCTATTTCACCCGATGCTGTTGCCCGCGCTATTGCCTTCGCCATCGAGCAGCCGGAAAACGTCGATGTAGGTGATATCGTGGTTCGGCCTTCAGCTCAGGATTAACCACCGGATTTAACCAAGTAAATGTGATATGAAAGCGTCTGATAAGAAAACGCATGTAGTCACTAGCATCTCAACGTTGATGGAGTGGATCGCGCAGCCTAAGCCGCTCCATCCGCTTATCGCTTTGGTTAACTACAGCAACTTAGCGGTGAATCTGGCTGATGCGGGAACATCGTTTATTATCAACTTCTACAAAATATCCTTTAAGCGGAAGTTTCAAGGGCAGGTAAGGTACGGGCAGGGGTACTACGATTTTGACGAAGGAGGCTTGGCTTTTTTGGCCCCGAATCAGCTAGTCACGATGTCGGGAGAAGAAAGCAGCTACGAAGGCTATAGTCTTTATTTTCATCCGGATCTTATCCGACATTATCCACTTGGAAATACAATTAATAAATACGGATTTTTCTCCTACGCCGTTTCGGAAGCCCTATTTTTATCCGAGAAAGAGAAATCCATTGTTACTGATCTATTTGACAGCATAGCTAGTGAGCTGGCAACGAATATAGACTCATTCAGCCAGGATATTATTGTCTCTCAAATCGAATTGTTACTCAACTACTGCAATCGATTTTATAATCGACAATTTATTACGCGGAAGGCTATTTACAATGATTTGATTGCTAAACTGGACGCGTATCTGTCAACCCGGCTCAATGGCCAAAACGCGTCGCTTTCTGGATTACCCTCCGTTAGAGAGCTATCAGACTATCTTGCCGTATCACCCCGCTACCTGACCGACATGCTCAAGTCGCTAACTGGCCAAAGTACGCAACAGTTTATCCATAATAAGTTGATTGAAAAGGCTAAGGATATGCTGAGCACTAGCAGTCTAAGCATTGCTGAAATTGCGTACGAACTAGGTTTTGAGCATCCTCAATCCTTCAATAAGCTATTTAAGCAAAAGACGAACGTATCACCCGTCGAGTTTCGCCAGTCTTTCAACTAAACCGCTTATGGGGGTAGAGACTAGCTACTCTTTGTCCTTCTTTTTAAACGAGGTCAGCGCACTAGCGTACTGCGCTTTTACGTCATCTTCAAAGCTGTCGAGGTAGCTTTCGGTCGTCCGGATTCCTGATGACCCAGGCTCTCACTGATAAACTTAATCGGCGCTCCGGATCGCTTCAGGACGGTACTAAATGAGTGGCGAGCCGTGTCGGGCGTTACGTCTTTGTCGATACCAACTGTAGACGCTATCTGACGAATATAAATATTCGTCATCTTAACGAATTGTCGAATTTTCCCTAATTCCTGTTCTGGCGTTAAGCCGGGCTTGAGGACGTTAAAAATATATTGGTTAGGCCGAATTGGCCGCTGTCCCCACCGCTCAATGATCGCTTTAATTTCTTCGGAATGCCTTCCTCCATTGCGCGGTTATAGATCGTGCGAAGGCTCCTCAGGTAAATACCCACTGTTGTCAGGGAGCGACTATTGCCAGTCATCCACTGCTCAAAGCCTTTAAGCCAAACGGGTGTAATAGCCGAAAAAGATAAAACGCTTTGTCGATTATGATAAGTCCTGATGGCAACCAGCGAATCCTTATAACTACTAGCTGTACTGGCGCGACCTTCTTTAGAAAGCTGATCGATGTACTGCTCCATAGCCATGAGTACATTGTCAGGGCGGTTTGGACTTTTACTGCTATAACGACTTTCGAACTCGGTAAAGCTGAACACGGGCAGTACACTTATTATCTGCTCAGCCCTTTTATTGATTACATCTAGAAAAGCCTTTGTGTCTTTGATAAAATCCTCGCGTGGCTTGGGCTTACAGACTTTGTGCCACTGATCGAGCGTCAGATTAATTTCAGTAGGGTAGTAGCGCTGCTATCGTTGGTAGGTGATGCGTAGCTTAATAGGGTAGGTGCCATCCTGTTTTTGCTGGCGAGTATCGAAGTAAAAGTTGGCCGTTGCATTCATGGTGAAGAGTAGTCAGTATGTCTATACGATAATCAGGTAGCTAAGCCGCTTGCATACAGATTTCCTCAAAAACCAGAATTAAGACGAAAATAAATATACCGCTACTTTGTATAATGTATTGAATAACAGTATTAATAATAAACAAGCAGATAGTAAGTATGAATAGATAAAACTGATTTGTAATCAGGATGCGCAAGCGCGTCGGGGGTTCGAATTTCTCCACTGGCTCAGCTGATAACCAGCAACTTAAGCCGCCTTCGGAAACGTTGGCAGCTTTTTGTTTGCACACACTATTGTTTATTTAAGTCTTATAAGGACAGCCGTGTAATGACGCAAGGGTTATCAGTACACCAGTTCTTCGTTCACATGGTGCTCGTTCTCAGCCTAAACAGTACAAGCTGCCCGTTTTTACTGCTTTTAGGAATACGACGCCCCGCGTGGAAATTAATGTAATACTGGGTAGCTCTACTATCAACAGCTTCTGAAACTAGTTCGAAGGTATATTTGAGTAGCAGGACTGTTAGGAAGGGATACGACTACTAAAACCGATAAAATTATTGCTTAAGCGCTTTGTTAGGCTCTTACAACTAAGTTAGCAATTAAGGGGTCTAGACGTTAAGTAATTCTATTCACTTAGCTGTTCTAAACATGATGAAGTATAATGTGAGTCAACGCAACTGGCCAGTTGGTAGTCCGTTTGGGGTTAAACGAATTGTAGTGGCTTATCAGGAAGGGGTAGACATGGTGTATGCGCGGCATCGGTACGCTATCGAGCAAGGATTCCGTTTGCTAGCCGAGCGACCAGACGGGGCAATTGCTTTATACTGGGATGAGTCTGGCCGATTAGCTCGTCTGGCTCTCGAACCGCTGGAGTAATATGATGTGGAGACAGATCGTGGGAGGCATTATGAACAAGCCCGATTAGTCGCCTTTGACTAAATGAACGTAGGCCGCTGTGTTCATAAATTCTAACTTAGCGTCAATCAAAGCAACATCTTCAGCATGAAAAGCTCTTTCAAGGTAACAACTTTCTTATTTCTGGTGGTAGGCGCACTACTTTTTTCCTCCAAGGCCCAGGCACAGTTTCAAGCGAACCTAATGGGCAATTACTTGGCTCCAACTGAATCTGGCTCCTCGTTTTCGGACGGCTACTGGGGGGGCGGAGCGACGCTACGCTATTTTGTTAAACCCAATTTAGCTGTTGGCTTAAACGGACGGTATTTTAGCCAAAGTAATTCAGCTAATTTTGCTTTTGATCCTGGAGCTGGTCTCAGCGGATCAGCGAAAGCCTCATTCAATTTTCTTATAGTGACGGGTCAGGCTGAGTACTTTTTCTCCACGTCCGCTTTGCGACCCTATGTTGGGCTGGAAGCTGGATTATATAGAGCTGCTGGTACGGTTGAAATCTCTAACGGGTATCAGACCTTTAAAGAATCGGCTAGCTCTGCTGATTTCGGCGTAGCTCCCAAGGTAGGGTTGCAATATGCTCTTTCACCTAGCTTGGGATTAAATGCTGATGCGGGTTATCATCTGATTTTTGGTGATGGTGAAATAGGAAAGTGGCTTTTGCTGGGAGCAGGTGTCTACTTTACGTTTGGCCAGAAATAGCACGATTAAAACAAGGATAGTACACAGTAGCTAGCTTAGATGCTGGCTACTTTTTTTGTATGTAGTAATAACTATGGGTAAGTCTATTCGATATACTCTTCTCGGAGTGACACAAAAGGGTTTTGACCAGGTATATGTGCTTGATTAACAGACAAGCAACGGCTGTTACAAAAATCGTTGCTCGCTTGAATTACCACTTCAAGCGAGCAACGATTTTAGACTTTTCGAAATTCTTCGTCAGGTATTGCTCTCCGCCGGGCAATTTGTGCTACTTGACTTTAGTAAATTCAGCCGATACGCGACCTAGTTTGTAGCCCGGAGGTAGAAATACGTACGATGCCCAGTTTGGTGAGGTATCGGGTGCCAGAGGGGAGGTAATTACGAGTTCGCTTCCCAGCTGATTATTCGGCTGGGTTTTGTCAGTTTCTAATGTCAGATAGTAGCCTTGTGGCTTTGTAAGCACATAAACTTTATTGTAGGTAGTGTCTCTGGCGGGCGAATAGAAGCCGTTAGCAGGAGCCTGCACGTTGACGCGTACCGTGTCAGGGGCAATGCGTTCGATTTGAAAGGTGATCGTTTTACCGTTGATGGGATACGATTTTACGTCAGGAATCCGTGCTATGGTAGCTGTATAGGTACCCGCTATAACTTTCGCAGCATCGGGAGCAAGCACCGGCTGAACACTTGGAGCATCGTGCTGACAAGCAACGCATGCAGTAAGCCCTAGAATGATAAGTTGCTTTTTCATGATGTTAGGCGATTAAACAATTGGAAAAACGTATCAGTCTAATGAATGGTGTGCAACGCTGTTGTATCGGTTTCGTAGCTGTTAACAGTAAACAGTATAAGACTTTGCAATAGCTAGGCCCATACTAAACAAGGTTTTGACCGAGCGTGTATTTCGTGCGTTAAGAGACGCTATCAATTAACGGAACGATAGGATTCTGCACTTTGGCCTTTCCTACAAGTTTACTCCCAGACTGACGGTTTGTCCTAAGGAGTTTACGTAGCCCAGTGCCGCCCGAATCGTTCCGTCCTGGAAAAGACTAATCTGGCTCACACTTTCCCCACCAAGTGGGCTCAAGTTAGCAGCCGTCAAGCTATAGCGACTACGAAGGCCAGCTTCTTGTTGACTATACGCTTGCAAGCTAACGGGCGCGATTCTGGCCTCGTACTGATCGTTGACTTGAACCATTCCGTCATCAATTCTTACCTTAACCAGTAGGGTATTATTACTTTTTCGTTCCAATCGCACAAACGAACCGGTTCCTCCTTGCCTGGTCTGACTCATTGGGCCCGCAATCAGATAAGTAACGTTAAATTTTCCTACTAGGGGTGAAGCCAAATCGGGGGTTACTTCCTGGTTGGTGTCGCGACAAGCGGTCAACACCGTAGCGACACCGACGCAACTAATCCATACGAGCTTGTTCATGGTGAAAAGTTATCTAAGATGAGTATATGATTTTTGTATGGATAAATGTAAACAATTTAAGTGGATTTTGAGACCAGTGAGATAATAATACGGTCCGCTTAAGCACAGTATGTTGCCCGCCGTCTAGTTATTTCTCTAGACAAACTTACTATCGCTGAATTGTGTACATTGTGGTCTACTATTGAATACAACCTTACTATGGCGATTTTACCCGACACAGACATTGAACTTGGCAAATGGTATTCAGCAACGCAGGCCCCACCTGACCTCACCGCTGAATCACTCGAAAACAACTATTCAATGATTTTGAATACAGACGATTCGGGCCCTCGGACTGGCTTCTATAACCATCAGGATAAAACGTTTTATTGGCAAAACGAACGCATGGCTGACCAGAGCCGTTCGCAGAAAGCTAATGACAACCAAGAAATAGAGGAAGCTAAGTCGGTTAATGCCTGGCTGATTATTCCCAACGCTCCCGACTTTTCCGGCGTGCAGAACGATATGGTTAAGTCATATGCCGATTCTTTACTGGTAGAGGAAGACGATGAGGACAGCATTGATGATGGTTTTGTAAGCAAGGGTGAAAGAGATCGTCCTGCGCATCCAGTCAATCCAAGCTTACACTGATTTGTCTACTGAGAGGCAATATGAGTTAAGTAAGCGACTAAGAATTACCCTTCCACTACGTCCAGAATGAATACACGGCTCTCGCCAAGGGATCTTCGTTGAAAGGAAGCCAGTGAAGGAAGGGTGTTCTTTTTGTCATAACAAGCAGGTTAGTAAGGTGTTACACAGTACTTTATATTCTATTAAAAAAAAGAGGTGTTCGAACGGGAATTAGCAGAATTAATATTGATTGTGCATTGTTGAGCGCTCAATACACAAGTACTCAACAATCGCTAGAATGACTCCTGACGACAAGCGTCGCCACCTAAGAAGATCCTTTCCCTTATTGGTCGTAGAGGATAATAAGGACCATCAACTTTTAATCGCTTTCGGTTTACGGGAAAAGATGCCCCTGGCTCAGCCAGTTATGGCCTCTACTCTTGAAGAGGCAGTGATTCACCTGCAAATAACGGCTGCTGAGCAACGTGATTTTCCCCGTTTAGTACTACTCGATTTAAATTTACCAAGCTCGGATCAGGGCTTTGAGTTGCTAAAAAGGATTAGAGAGGACTATCCCCGCTTACCGATTGTTGTGTTAAGCCACAATGAAGACAGTGCTATAATTGCAAAGGCTTATGAACTAGGCGCTCACTCGTTCATTACAAAGCCTTTGGGTCTAGAACAATGGGAGAATTACTTTCGGGCGCTAAACGACTATTGGATAGATACCGTTACACTAGTCCCGCGCAATTACTAACCTTCCTCTTTGCATTTGATTCGCCCTGCGTCCTGACAGTACTGTTTCTGCTGTCAGGACGCAGGGCGAATCTATATTGAGCGTGTTTGACCATTCAGCGTGATCAGTCGTAATTAAATCAACTTGCTAGTGGGCAAAACCAGTTTGCCGAAGCGACCTGTCGCGAATCAACAAAAACACTACACTGTCGTTTTACGCTATTTTTGTGCTGAGTGGCCAAGGCCGCACAATCAACCTTCTATACTGTGAAAACTCGAATGAACGTAAAGCGTATACTCCTGACAGCGGTAGTAGCATCACTTCTTAGTGCATCCGTGCAGGCTCAAAAAACAGATATTATGCTGTTAGGGTCCGACCACCTTGCCCAACTTTATAACAGCGGTAATCCAAACACCGACGTTTTGCTGCCTAAGCAACAAGGTGAGCTTGCTGCGTTTGCAAAACGGATTCTGCCTTATCGGCCTGACCTGATCATGGTGGAGGTGCTTCCTGACAAACAGCAACGGATCGACAGTTTATACAATCTCTACATTCACGACAAGCTAAAACTCGATCAACTGGAAGATGGTCGAAGTGAAGTTTACCAGCTAGCCTTTAGAATGGCTAAACAACTCGGTCTACCCAAAATACATTGCGTCAATGCGCCGGGAGGAACTTCGCAAGGCATTTTGGATAATGGTGAGAACATCCAGTTGTATAAAGAAGAAGGGGCGGCCTTGAGATCAATGGTCGTTGAAAAAGTAAAAGCCCTACAGGAAAATAAATTATCGTTTACGAACTACCTGGTTTTTATCAATCAGCCTGAGACCTACAACAAAATTTATCATCTACGCTATATCACGCCAGCGAGAGTGGTGAATGGAACATTTAAAAATCCGGATGCAATGGTCGATACGGCCTTTATCAACCCCGCCTATATTGGTGCTGAACTGATCTCTGTTTTTAAAAACAGAGATTACAAAATATACTCCAACATGGTTACTGCCCAACTAAAAACGAAGGCGAAACGGGCGTTACTACTCATTGGGGCGGCTCACCTTGGCTCCCTCAACAGCATTCTACGGGACGATACGGATTATAACGTAGTGGACCCCCTTAAATACCTGCAACGGTAATCGCAGTTTATATCGTCAACTGAAAGTGGATCAACAGCCCGTACTGTTCAGGTACCGGGCTGTTTTAGTTTTTGGTGCGTAACCATAATACGATTGTCAATATACCCCCAGCATAGCGCTTGATAGTAACATGAAAAAGTAAAAATTCGTATCGACGGGTAAAATGGTAAACTAAATAGGGATTTTTATAAGAGTTAGTTATCGTTTTATAATTCGGTTTATCGTCTAAAGTAACCTAAAAACGGGCTAAACCAGCTGCTCATCGAAATCCACTTAGCCTAGCCCTGACTGACCGCTACATTTGAATCAGCCAATCGGCACTATATTCTCTCAAAACGATACGCTATCATGGTTCACGCATTCAACGAGGTAACGGTATTAATCACCAACTACAATCGAAGCCTTTCGCTGGAAAATCTGCTCAAGAGTTTTCAGGCGCTTAACTGCCAGTTCGCAGCTATTATCGTAACGGACGATGGTAGTCAGCCTCTTCACCTGGATCGAATCAAGAAGCTACAACAGAAATTCTCTTTCGAGTTACTTACCTCCCCCCGTAACATGGGTGCTGGTTATAACATGAATAAGGGCCAGCGGGCGGTAAAGACGCCGTATACCCTGTTTGTTGAAGATGATTTTGAAGCAGGTGCCCAATTCCCAGCCGCGCTTCGCGAGTCGTTAGCGCAAATGAATAAACGTTCCGAGCTGGATATTGTACGCTTTTATGCCTACTTCCGCTATCCGTACCTGAAGCCTTATTCCACTATGTTTTCGGAAATGGTCTTTTCACCCTTGGCTATCAACTACCGGAAAGTGCATTATTACAGTGACCATCCTCACCTGCGCCGTAGCTCCTTTCTGGATAAATTTGGCCCTTTTGACGAAACAACTCCACCAGACCAAACGGAGTACAGAATGTGCATCTCCTTTTTGCAAAACAAAGGAAAAGGGCTCTTCTACGAGGACCATACGGGGTTATTTTATCACAACAATTCGGTAGAACCCAGTACGATTCAGCGGAGCGGGTGGCAAAAAAGCAGCGGTGCTTTAATGCGATTTGCGCGGGTAATCTACCGACAGCTTAAACACAACTACGATATACACTTTATGAACGTTGGACGTCGTCATGTTCTGGCGCACAACGGATAACGCCAGTCATTCGGCGATTGCGCTACAGTTTGCGTGGTCGATACGAACCGTAGCGACCATGTCGCCACAATCCGAAGGGTGAACGTGGTGGGCGAAGTAGGTTCCGCCGTGATCTGTTGACAAGCGCTTATCCGAAGGGCAATTCGTACACCAGTTAGCCAATTTGTAAAACGATCATTTATTGTTAAGTGTCGAGGTTGTGACAAAAATGTTACGACAAAGGCGTATTGGATCGGGCGAACTCGGTAGGAGTCAGCTGATAGGTTTCCCGAAAGCACTTGGTGAAGTAGGCCGGACTCTCAAAGCCTACTTGATAAGCGGTTTCGGTAACCGACATACCCTGCTGCAAATAAACGCAGGCACGTTTTAACCGGTAACCGCGTATGCATTCACTCGCCGACAGCCCTGTCAGTGCCTTAAGCTTGCGGTATACGCTCATACGACTCTGTTCCAGGGTAGCGGCCAGGGCTTCCGCTCCAAACGTTGAATCGTCGAGGTGTTGCTCCACTAGCGCGTATACCGATTCCAGGAAGGGGTCTATGGGGGCAGAGCCGGGAATAGAAGTTTCCTGGTCCGGCTGAGTCAGGCTTGCTTTAAACCTGTTACGCAGTTGCTGAGCTTGCTGAAGTCGATTATGTACCCGCCATTGCAACTCTTCGATCTGAAACGGTTTGGTAAGATAATCGTCAGCGCCAAGGCTCAACCCTGTCAGGCGGCTGGCTGGCGCTGTCTTAGCCGTTAAAAGTAGCACCGGAATATGACTGGTACGCCAATCGTTTTTTAGATGCCTGACCAGCGTATAACCATCCATGACCGGCATCAGTACATCGCTTATGATTAAATCAGGGATTTGCTCAACGGCCTGCTCAAAACCGACCTGCCCATTTAGGGCCTGCAATACCCTGTAGTGAGCCGGTAAACTCTCAGCGATCAATTGTCGCAGTTCAGCGTTGTCTTCAACCACCAGCACGACAGGGGTTTCTTCCGTAGCTTTATGGAGCGGTGCTGGATCGACTGCTGTTGTCGCAGAAAGAGCAGCCGCCACTGGTCGGTAGGGAAGCGTTACCTGAAAAGTAGTGCCTTCCCGTTCCTGGCTTTGTACCTCAATTTTACCTTTTTGCAACTGTACCAATTCATACACCAGTGCCAGCCCGATCCCGCTGCCTTCTCGCTGCCGATCTTTGGAAAGCTTGTCCGGACGGATGTTGGTCACCCGGTAGAAGCGTTCAAAGATGCGGGGTAACTCTTCGGGTGCTATGCCAATACCGGTATCGGACACGGTGATTTGTACGCCGTCGTCAAGGGACGTAAGCTGGGTCAAAACCGTTCCGCCTGCGTTGGTAAACTTGAGCGCATTTGCCAGCAGGTTGACCAAAATACGCTCAAGTTTGGTTGAGTCGAACCAATAGGCAGGCTGCATTCCGGCCGAATCAAAATTCAGCTGAATGGACCGGACTTCGGCCTGCGTGCGAAATGAGTCAACGATTGTCTGGACAAACAAAACTAGATCGCCTGTCGATTCTTCCACCGGTAAGGCTTTGGCTTCCAGTTTCGAAAGATCCAGCAGTTGATTGACCAGACTCAACAGTTGGTGCGCACTGCGATCAATCGTATCCAGCCGACGATGATTCTGTGCCTCCTGAGTCGGATCGTATAATTTTTCCTTTAACTGCTGGGTAGGGGTGAGAATCAGGGTCAAGGGCGTACGAAACTCATGCGTTATGTTATCAAAGAAATGACTTTTTAAGGCCGTCATCACTCGTCCTTGTTCGTCCTCGTAGGCTTGCTGCTGGGCAAGCTGTTTTTGCGTCAACCGGCGCCGATAACGACGAATGGCCAGTAGACTGAGTCCAACGACCAGTAGTCCATATAGCCCGTACGCCCAGTAACTGGCCCACCAGGGGCGGTGAATAAGAATCGGTAGTAAAAGGCTCTGCTTGTTCCAGAGTCCATCGTTATTAGCCGCCTGGACTTCGAAGCTATAATTACCTGGGTCAATGTTCGTATAAGAAGCTACTGGCTGAGTACTGTTGGTTTCTCGCCAGTGTGTGTCATAGCCATTAAGCCGAAAGCGAAACCGATTTTTCTGAGGCAGGTAGTAATTGAGGGCCGCAAAGCCGAACGAAAAATCATTCTGATTATGGGCAAGCTCCAGTTGGTTTACGTAGGGAACAGCCAGCGGCAACGGACTTTTTTCGGGAAGCGTGTCACCCGCGCTGTTCCGGATTGGGACGGCTTGATTGGCCAGTTGAAAATCCGTCAGCACTACCGGTGGCTGGTAAGGGTTTTTCTGGATCTGTAACGGGTCAAATACATTAAAGCCACTGATTCCGCCCACGTAAAATAATCCATTTTGCGCTTTCAGCAGAGAGCCTATCAAGAACTCGTCGCTTTGCAAACCATCCCGGTGGTCATACTGGTTGAGTGAAGATTGCCTGGTGTCGTAGCACAGTAGGCCCTTCCGGGTTGTTATCCAGATCCGGTTCTGAGCGTCGGTCAGGACGCCCATTGCGCTTTGTCCCAGTGAAGTCGAATGCGTTAATTTAGCCTGTTGCCCTTGATTAGGATCTAACCGAAACAGCTCCCCGTCCCCTGAGGTTACCCAGATCAGGCCGCGATTATCCTGGGTAATACCAATCGCTCCTCCGTACTGGCCGGTTCGGTCAAAAGGGTAGTGGGAAAACCGGTGCGTAACGGAATCAAACAGATCGATGCCATTCGCAACGCCCAACCAAACCCGGTGTTGTTGATCTTCGAAGATGGTTGAAATGTTGCCTTTAGCCAGGCTATACGGATTCGCTGGTTCATGGCGGAAGGTTTGATAACAGCGCTGCCTGTAATCAAAGCGGACCACCCCCCGTTGACCAACCATCCACCAGTTATTTTGCCAGTCTTTCAGGACTTTATCAATTTGCTGGTTCAGTAAGTCGTTACTGGTTGGCTGACAGCTTTTTATAAGGCCAGTTTTGTCGTCTAGCCAGTGACGCCAGGGACTTGTCCGGGTTAGCTGCCACAGTTTGCCCTGGGGGTCCAGTATGTTTGTAAATGGATATTGCTTAAGGCCAGATACGTTCGGGTAGTAGGTAAATTGATTTGTTTTCGGATCGAATCGGCTCAGACTGTTACCATCGACGTCTATCCAGATGTGGCCCGCTTCGTCTTCCAGAAAGGCGGTTATCAATTCGGTGCGCATACCGGCAGAAGCATAGCGGTCCGACTTGTAGACCCGAAACGGCTGGCGGGCGGCATAGCGAATGTTGATTCCTCCTTGCCAGGTGCCTAGCCAGAGATTCTGCTGGCGGTCCTGAAAAATCGTTTTGATGACCGGTGAGGACAAACTATGCCGATCCGTAGGCATTGGCAAATAGCGGGTGAATACCTCTTTCGAGCGGTCCATCAAGTTCAGACCACCCCCATCCGTGCCTACCCAGAACTTCCCCTGTTTATCTTCCAGGAGGGTGTACACCGCGTCGTGGCTCAGGCTATTGGGGTTGCCAGCCTGGTTTCTGAACGCTTTGAAGGTTCCCTTTCGGCGGTCCATCAGATTGAGCCCACCCCCGTAAGTAGCCACCCAGAACCGCCCCTGGCGATCTTCGTACATATTGGTAACGATATCGTGGCTCAGGCTTTGCGGATTCGTGGCTTCGTGGCGATAAACCGTGAACTGGTTCGTGCCTGGATTCAGGACGTTTAGGCCACCGCCGTAAGTGCCAATCCAGATCAATCCCTGCCGATCCTGATACAACGAACGGATTTTAGGACTGCTGATTCCGTTGGGGTTGTGTTCTTGAAAGGGATAACGCGTAAACCGCTTCCGTACAGGATCGAACCGATTGAGCCCGTTTGTCGTTCCGATCCAGATAAAACCCTGTCGGTCCTCTAACAACGCCCATACTTTATTGTGGCTGAGGCTATTGAGGTTATTGGGCTGGTGGTAGTAGCGCACAAAGGTGTCCTGCTCCGGGAGGTAACACGTGAGTCCGTCTTCGGTTCCTAGCCAGATGTGCCCGTGCTGGTCTTCCAGCAAAGCATCAATCAGGTTATTACTAATGCTATTGGGATTGTTAGCCTGATGAAACCAGGATTTAAATTGCAGGCCGTCGTAGCGGTTTAGCCCTTCTGCCGTGCCAAACCACATAAAGCCTAGCCGGTCCTGAATCATGCAGGTCACGTAAGACTGGGATAACCCATCGGCCAGCGACAGACGGTCCCATTGAGGGGGTAGCGGTTGACCTAGTAAGCGAAAATGGGTAACCAAGATGCCAATCAGCGAAAACCATATATTGGCGTTACTACGAATAAAGTGAGTCCACATGGGGGTGGAATAATGTCATTCCTCTAAATATCTTATTTCGTCAAGCAAAAATTACTGAACGATTAAGCAATATACGGTAAATCAACAGGAAGCGATTTATATCGTTGTTTCTGTTGATCTTAACAAGCTTATCCGCGGAAGGAAAGTTACAAAAACAAACCAGAGCATAAGGCTGAAACGATGCATCGCCGGGCAATCTGTCATTCCTGTGAGTGATTGGTATGAGCAGACGCTCTCTGGGATCAATCCATTGTCGATCTTCATTGACCTATGCAGCCTGCCCTTGACCAATAAAAGTAATTTTAACCACAGTAGGTAGGGAATTTATCCGTTGCCGATCAAGGCTTCTGTAGCTGATACAGTCGGTAAATGATATATTGCTGAAGCGAATAAACAGCCAACTACACAACCTTGACTTAATGCACACCCTTTTACCTTTTTTACTCGCTATGGTAGCCGCCATCGTGCTGCTGAATGCGTGGGCGACTCACCTAAAGATTGCTTATCCTGTTCTGCTGGTGGTGGCAGGGCTACTCGTCAGTTTTATTCCGGGACTGCCAATCGTCCGTATCCATCCTGATCTTATCTTTTTTATTTTCCTGCCGCCCCTCTTGTTTGAGGCTTCCTGGACGATCTCATTCAAGGAAATGAAGAAATGGTGGCGTATGATTGGCAGCTTTGCGTTTCTCGTCGTGCTGTTTACGGCATTCTCGGTAGCGCTGGTGGCCAACCATTTCATTCCCGGATTTACCATTGCCCTGGGGTTCTTGCTGGGTGGAATCGTGTCGCCACCGGATGCGGTAAGTACTGGTGCGATTACCAAATTTGTGAAAATTCCCAAAGCTACCTCCGTTATTCTGGAGGGGGAGAGCTTGCTCAACGATGCATCGTCGCTTATTATCTTTCGGTTCGCGTTGGTAGCCGCCGGTACGGGTCAGTTTGTTTGGCAGCAAGCGGCACTCAGTTTTTTATGGATGGTAATCGGGGGGGCAGGCATTGGTCTGCTGCTGGCCTGGATTTTTGTTAAAACCCATAAACGTCTTCCCCTCGATGCGCAATCGCACATTACGCTGACGATTATCGAACCCTATTGCCTGTACTGGGTTGCTGAACAGGTGCATTGTTCGGGGGTGCTGGCTATCGTGAGCGGTGGCTTATTTATGTCGGCAAGGCGGCTTGTTTTTCTCAACAGTGCCAGCCGGATTCAAAGCTTTAGCGTATGGGAAAGTTTTGTGTTTATACTGAATGGAATTGTTTTTCTAATCATCGGTCTGGAACTTCCCGAAATTGTCGAAGGGGTACGCGCTGAAGGCATCCCGCTCCGTGCCGCCATTGGTTATGGTGTACTGATAACGGGCGTATTGATCGTTGCCCGAATCATTAGTTCATACGCGGCCTTGATCGCTACCTTGATTTTCCGGCCCAGCGTAGCCCCCATCTCTCGTTCCAACAGAAGGCGTTGGCTGATGCCCCTGCTTCTTGGCTGGACGGGTATGCGTGGTGTGGTGTCGCTGGCGGCTGCTTTGGCGATACCCATCACGTTGGATAATGGCGCTGCCTTCCCACACAGAAACCTTATTCTGGTGATTACCTTCGTTGCCATCTTGCTTACCCTGCTGGTGCAAGGGCTTACGTTGCCTTACCTGATAGCCCGGTCGAGGTTGTTTGACGGCTTGTTCAACGAAGAAGCGGAAGAACAGATCAGACAAAAAATGAAACAGGGCTTAAAGCAGCACCTCTACCAGTTTCTGAAGGCGAAACACGAGAAAGAACTGAACGGTCAGGCCAGTATGGAAAAATTCCTGACGCTGTGGGAAGAGCGGGCTAAAGCTACGGATGACCGGTGGATGAACGTAAAAACAAAGTCTCTTTTTGTGGAAATGCTCGAAAGTCAACGACAGTATCTGGCTGAACTGAACAAAGATCCTCTGATTGACGAAGCGATTATCCGCCAGCAGTTGTATCAGATTGATCTGGAGGAAGAACGGTTAAAAATTATTTAAGGCATCTTCCAGAACAGACATTTTCGACAATTAGCCGAACAAAGTGGATTGACAAAGCGATATGAAGGCTGATAGACCTTGTCCCTGTGGCGCCATACGACCTAAAATCGTTGGCGTCGTTTGTTTGATCCGTTATGACCTTTTCAACTGACCAACCCATTGCCCTCTGCTGGCTCCGCCGTGATTTGAGACTCGACGATAATGCCGCTCTCTACCACGCGCTCAAAAGCGGGCATCCGGTTCTGGCTGTTTTTATCTTCGACCGCATCATTCTTGACCCGTTGAGCGATCGGCACGACCGCCGGGTCGCGTTTATTCACCAGCAGATTCATGCGCTACAGGACCAGCTGACTCAACTGGGCTCTACACTGTTGGTATATTACGGTGAACCGCTGCCGATCTGGAAACAAATCATGCAGGCAATGCCGCTGGCCGGCGTGTATACCAACGCTGACTATGAGACCTACGCCAAAGAACGCGACCAGCAGGTCCAGCAATTGCTAGCGGAGCAAGGGATTGGTTTTCACGCCTACAAAGACCAGACGATCTTCGACACCGACGAGGTCCTGACCGACGCAAAGAAGCCTTACTCGGTCTTTGGCGCTTATCAACGGAAGTGGAAAGCCAACTTAACCGACTTTTACGTTCGCTCTTACCCGACCCAAAACTATTTTAACAGCTTCTACAAGACGGCGGCTCAGGCAATACCAAGTCTTGCGTCTATGAAGTTTAAACCTGTCAACGAGTCGTTTCCGGCTACGCAGGTATCGGACCAACTGTTAGAGCACTACGCCAAGAACCGGGACAAGCCCGCTCTGGAAGGAACCACCCAACTGAGTATTCATCTACGCTTCGGCACCATCAGCATCCGGCAGTTGGTGCGCCAGGCTCAGGCGCACAGCGAGCGTTTTTTGACCGAACTGATCTGGCGTGATTTTTACTTTCAGATTTTAGATCATTTCCCCCACGTTGAACATAAGCCGTTTCGACCAAACTACGAAGCTGTTCCCTGGCTGAACCGCGAAGAAGACATTGAACGCTGGCAGCAAGGCATGACGGGGTACCCGCTGGTAGATGCGGGTATGCGTCAGTTGAACCAGGTTGGCTGGATGCATAACCGGGCTCGGCTCAATGCCGCTAGTTTCTGCATCAAACACCTGTTGATCGACTGGCGGATTGGTGAAGCTTATTTTGCCCAAAAGCTGCGCGACTATGATCTGGCGGCCAACAACGGTAACTGGCAGTGGGTCGCTGGTTCGGGCAACGATGCTTCGCCGTTTTTCCGGGTTTTTAATCCGGTTTCGCAAGCCAAAACCTTCGATCCGAAAGAAGCTTATATTCGTGAATGGATACCCGAGTACGGTACGCCGGACTACCCAAAGCCCATGATTGAGCACACCTTTGCCCGCCAACGTGCGATTGATACCTACCGAAAAGCATTGAATCGAACCTAGGTGCTGGCAGCCGTTTGGCGCTTGTTAGGCGCAGCAGAGCAACCAAAAACCGCTGGCATCTAGGCGGTTTTTGGTTGATACAAGAACCACGGACAGGTTATTTTTTGCCAAAACAGACTTGGAACCTTAAGCCTATGTTCAGGGCCTTGGGAATGTTAGGCGTCACGGCATTGGCACTACCGGCTAGTAACGTGTTCAGTGATTTAGTGTTACCGCCCGTGTACGTCAAGCCTAAGTCGAAGCTGATAGATTGGTTGATGAAAAAGCCTGATAACTTCATTGGTTGCGCACGTAGTCAACTTGGTAACCCGCTGGTATTTTGGGGACAACGACGAAATTGCTGTGTCCTTCAATGGGGGATGAGCGAGTGCAGTACGCTTCACTGACTGTATACGTAATTTTTTTGTTGGTATCGTCTCGTTTCACGTCTCGGATATAGTGGCTATTGCTTCCCCGGTTAACCGTCGTTAAGCCAAGTAAATCGTACTGGGTGAAATCAACGTTCTCAAGGCGGTTCCCACAGCACTGCGAAAACACGTTCTCATATTGATCCCGACTGCTAATCATCAGGCCGTTGCGGGTTAAATCCTCGCCTTGTTTTTGGTCATAGGCAAAGTACTGCCGGTCTAACACGCGAATGGCCAGGCCCGTCGTCTGGTCGATGCCTTTTTTGCACACAGGTTCCTGGCAAGCGTTTAAACCAATGAGGGACAGGAGTAGAAGCTTTTTCATAAGCCTGATATTTTTAATTGACTAGCGTGGATGCTCAACCAAAAAAACTGGGTATGCTCTTTGTTGGGAAGTCGTAGCTTACTTATGTGTAAGATAAAACAGATCTCCGTATTCTCAACCGTAGCCAGCTCGCTGCTTAAGTCTGTTCATTGTCAGAGACCGTACTAATCCGTTCTGAATACAACAAACCGGAATCCGGCTACTTTATTTAGTGCGCTTTGGCGGACATTTGTACTGTCGTCAACAGCACGTCTTTTTAAGTCTTATTGCTTGGCAAACCGTTCTAGTCCATGAAAAAAGAAGAGCAGCAACCCATTCGCGTGATTCAATCCATCAGTGAACTGCACCGACTGTTGCACCTTCCCAAGCCCGAACATCCGCTGGTGAGCGTCATTCAACTGGATAAGGTAAAACAATCGCCCCAACTACTGAATGAACGGGTTATTTATCCTTTTTACCAGGTGTGTATGAAGAAGAACTATGACGGTAAAATGCGGTATGGGCAAAACTACTACGATTTCGACGAAGGCGTTTTGTCGTTTATCTCTCCCGGTCAACTTCTTTATACAAGTGCCGGTGCTACGGACGGTTGGGTGCTGCTGATTCATCCCGATTTTATGCAAGGATACACCTTGGGCAAAACCATCAAGCAATACGGATTTTTCTCCTACGAATTAACCGAAGCCTTGTTTGTATCCGATAAAGAACAGCAGTTGATCGAAACGATACTGGCCAACATCGAAGACGAATATCATTCGAATATAGACCGGCATAGCCAGGACATTATCGTTACGCAGCTGGAACTCCTGCTTCAGTATGCTGACCGTTTTTACAACCGGCAGTTCATTACCCGAAAGAAGATCAACAACGATCTGCTCACAAAGCTAGAGTTGCTGCTGGCCGATTACTTCAATAGCGACCAGACGCTTACAGCCGGTCTTCCCAGCGTAGAGTACATTGCTGACCAGCTACACGTATCACCGCACTACCTGGGCGACTTGCTACGGAGTATGACGGGGCAAAATGCGCAGCAGCATATTCAGAATAAGCTGATTGAAAAAGCAAAGGAGTTTCTGAGTACGACAACGTTGTCCGTCGGTGAAATAGCGTACCAACTCGGCTTTAAATACCCCCAATCCTTCAACAAACTATTCAAGAGCAAAACCAATCTGTCACCACTTCAATTTCGACAATCGTTTAATTAACTTTATGGAAAACAGTAGTTTAAAAACCACCTTTCTGCTGGGAGGTGATCTGGAAGTAAACCGTATTGGTTACGGTGCAATGCGTATTACCGGTCCTGCTATCTGGGGAATGCCCGAAAATCCGCAAAACTCGATTGACGTACTCCATCGGGCCGTAGAGCTGGGTTGCAACTTCATTGATACAGCCGATCAATACGGGCCGTTTACCTCGGAACAATTGATCGCCCAGGCCCTTCATCCTTATGCAAAAGAGCTGGTTATCGGGACAAAGGGAGGTTTGGTTCGTTTTGGACCATGGGCCGATATTCATAACGATGCCAGTCCCCAACATTTGCACGAAGCACTGAACGGGAGCCTGCAACGGCTGAAACTGGATCGCATCGAACTGTATCAGTTACACCGCATTGATCCAAGAATACCCGCCGAAATTACGTTTGAGTTTCTGCAAAAAGCGCAGCAGGAAGACAAAATCCGCCACATCGGCCTTTCCGAAGTATCGGTAGAAGAGATTAAGAAAGCGCAGCAGTTTTTTCCGGTCGTGTCGGTGCAGAACCGCTACAGCGTGTACAACCGGGAGTGGGAGCCGGTGCTGGATTATTGTCGGCAACAAAACATCGCTTTTATCCCCTGGTTCCCGATTGGCGGTGGCATGGATGCTCAGAAGGAAGATGTGATCCAGCGTATTGCCACTGAAAAAGGAGCTACTCTACACCAGATCGCATTGAGCTGGTTGCTGCATCATGCCGATAACATTTTGCTTATTCCGGGTACGTCTAACGTGAAGCATCTGGAGGAAAACATGGCAGTAGGAGCCATCACATTAACCGAAGAGGATAGGCAGAAACTAAATAGCATTGCCGGATAGGAGACAGCAACGTTAATCCGGGTTTTCGCTGAATCAGCGGGGCTGTAAGACAAAAGATATGTCCGGTTTGCTGCCGTTATTTAAATCAGTAACAGCAGCAAACCGGACGTTGCTTACCTGAATTTCTGAATGCTATACGTGTTGGATTGCAGTTTAGACGCGTCGCCCATAGCCGCGCTAATTTCGCCAATCCGGGCATTGAGCGAATAGATGCTGCCATTAACCGCTACGTTTGTTGTAGCCTGACTGTATCCTTCGGTGTCTCGTTTGACAACCGTAGCTGTCTTCCAGTCGTCCGTGCTTCGCAGTTGAGCGACCTGACTACCGCTGCCCGTCACTACGTACAGATCACCATTCAGAAGGCTCAATCCATCACCCGGCAAGTTGGGTAGACCGCCCACTTCCGAGATGGCGTTTCCGTTCTTCAGATCAACCTTATACAACTTTCCAGCGCTGGTTACGGCAACGATCAAATAGCCGTTGGGATGGTAAACAATACCGTTGAGCCCAAACGTAGCGCTCGCAAAAAGCGGATTTTCTACCAAAACACTCGCCTGGCCATTAGGCATCACTTTGTAGATGACGGGCGCGAACGAATCGGTTACGTAAACCGTACCGTCCGGCTGTACGGCCAGATCATTGGCCAGATGAGCAGGACTCGTGTATAAATCGTCTAAATCGACCCGGCGCTCTAACTGACGACTGGCAATGTTGAATACCAACAATTCAGCTGTCTTTCGGGTGGTTTGCGGTGTACTTTTGGTCGATACCCCCTGATCAGCGTTGCAAACGAAAAGACGCCCATCGGCGACCCGCATACCCATGCTGCTAATCAGCTCGGGTGGTGCGATCAGGTCGGCATAATTGCCGTTGACATCAACCGTACCTACTTTCCCCTGCGTGATGGACGAAACCAGAAATCGGTCGAGTTGGGCCGAGTAGGCAAAGCCTTCGGGATACTGACGTTGCGCAACAAAATTAATGCGTTCGGGGAAGGATGCATTAGGGCTGAGTCTGTGATCCTCGCAGGCGGTCAATCCGAAACCAACAGCGAGCAGGACACTTGAGAAGGTGTAAAACGTCTTCATACGATCATATAGATGAATAAGCGCCAAAAACAACGCTATCTTCTAATGAGCTGACCGCTGACTTTGTTCAACTTTTTTTACTTTATGACGCTGACGCTCAACGCCAATAAGCAAAGCTAGGACGTTTGATAAACAGCGCCTGCTGGCGCTTTGCGCTTTCTGATTGACACGGTCAGTTGACAGCACAGCCAATGGTTTTCCTGAGATACCTTTTTAGCTGGGTTGCCGATAAAGTACGATCGAGTAGGGCTATGTAATTATCGGGTCTGAGCAGAACACTGAAGTTGCCTTCTATAGCAAACAGCGATTGAATGGTGGGCGAAAGCGGGTAGTGATGGATGTCCAGAATGGATTGATTTCGGTCGACAAACGCATGGAGCTTATCCGGATCGTTTTCAGCCGCATCGCCAAAGACAAGCAGATGAAATTTCGGGTAGCGCAACCCATTATAATGCTTTCTCCATCAATCAGCGCGTAGGGCATGCGATCACCTGCCTGCACCTTGGAAAAGGGATGAATACCCGACTCACTCAGGGAACTGGATCGGTAGTTGATACCAATCTGTGAAATCAACGGAAATACCGCTTTTTTGACTACATCAAGCCCGAGCAAAACATGAGCGACGTAAGGAATTACATACGTGCGTAAGTTCACCAGAAACCAGTCGGGACTAGCGCCGAAGTCAAACATACGGTCGGTCGTTTCCAGGAGGTGCTTCGCGTTGGCACTGCGTTCTTCGTTGTAGGTTGACAGCAAGCGGTCATCGGCCTGGTGGTTGAGCACAAATGCCAGTTTCCAGGCCAGGTTATAACCGTCCTGAATACCCGTATTCATACCCTGCCCACCGGCGGGTGTATGGATGTGCGCAGCATCACCCGCCACAAAGCACCGTCCGTCTGAAAACGCGCTTACTCGCCGGGAGTGCACTTTGTACGTCGAAAACCAGTTGACCTGGGTAATGTCCAAGGCTAGTTTCGTATCTGCTTTTATTTGTCGTTCGATGGCTTCGTACAATACCGTTCCTTCCGCTTGCTGGTCGTTTTCGGGGAATGTGCCTACGATCCGGTAGCGGTTTTCGCCGGGCAATGGAAAAAAAGCGGTCAGCGTTGCTTTCGCCAAACAAATCCTGACCGAGTTATGGTCAAGTGGCCAGTTGATGTGTACATCGGCTACGTAAAAAAGCCGCTCCAACGTGCTACCCGCGAAGGATAAACCGAGCGTGTGACGGACAACGCTCTTTGCGCCATCGCAACCCACAAGGTATTTCGCGGTAATCGTCTGTTGGTCGCCGGTCGGCGTTGTTACGTGGGCCGTTACGCCCTCACTTGTCTGCGAAAATTGATCCAGGCTGGTCTTCCACTGAACCGATTTACCTTGCTGTTTTAGAAAAGTATAGAGTAGCTGTTCGTGCTGGCTTTGCTCGACTAACAATAGAAACGGGTAAGGGCTTTGTCCCTGACCGACGGTGGCCAGTGCCACCTCTCCGCGAACCTTGCCATCCTCAAGCAGTTGCGCTTTTTCCGCGATGTTACCCTTCTCAATCAAGGATTTCGCCAAACCAATCTGTTCGTAAATTTCCAGCGTGCGCGCCTGTACCCCAATTGCTTTGGAGTATGGCGTAATGCCTTCTCCTTTGTCAATCAGGATAAAATCAACGCCATGACGCAGAAATTGGCAGGCCAGGGAAAGCCCCGTTGGGCCAGCACCGACCAGCAGAACGTCCGTATGCAGTGAGGTTGGCATCGCGTATTGGGTTTTGATGAGTGAAGAATGGTCTTGCAAGGATTAATATAAATGGTTCAATCCAATTAATTGACGTTGCGACTCTACAAGCTGTTCCCGTTAGCTGGTACCAAAAAAGAAAACCCGGCCTGAGCCGGGTTTGAACGGGTGCGGTGAAAGCGGAAAGATCAGTGCATGGCGACCACTCGGCTAGTTTCCCGAACCGGCTGCGTAGACAGGTTAAGCTGCTTGCGAAAGCTAGTTCCGTTGGATTTTACTTCTAACTCGTACTTGCCATCAGTCAATTGGTCGACATTCAGCTTCAAGGCAAACTTTTCGTCTTTTCTGCCGATGTATTGCTGATAAACCACTTCGTTTTCGGCGTTACGCAGAAGGACTTCAATGGCCGTATCGGCTGTTTTGACGACGGATACCCGAATGTGGTTGTCGATGGTGACAAAGGCGCTGGCATCAAACGCTTTGGGTGTCGTAGGATTGCTTAGCGTAGAAGCACTGATGAGGGCCGAAAGAGCCAGTTTATGAAGCATGGGTAGTAACATGGTAGTCGTTGTGTTTGGTGTTGTTTACAGTTCATTGTCAATAAGCCAAAGGTTGTGCCAAGAAGTAAGTGCCATTGATTTTCAAGTATTTACGTTTTGTGCCAATGGCTAACCTTGTCCGTATATGGACAAACTCCGTTCACTTACGGACATGACAAAAGTACTGGGTGGGTAATCCCCGGTGAAGGATGAGCTTGTGAAGTGGCAGTATTAGTGGATAGACCGTATAAAAATCTTTGTCAACTGGTTTAAAGCTAATTCGAGCTAATTTTAATTGCCTAATTGCCAGTTATATTGTTAATTACTTTCTTAGATAAAGTCTATATCAAGTAAGGAGCTTGTAGGTAAGAGCTAATAGTTAGGTAGCAAGCTGACAAGCAAGGAAGGTAATTGCCCGTATCGGCTCCTTACGTTGACAAAGGAGTGTTTATTGACTCTGATACTGAACCGGTTAACTGTAATCGCTGATACGGGTAAACTTTTTATGTTTCATTTCAAAAATGCTTACTCCGCGAAGACGAATTGTATCACCTGCTTTTAAGCCGTTAGGCAGATCTGTGGCAAGGGTAGCAGAGTAATCGATTTCGACAGCGGCAGCCGTGGCGCTCACTACCATGAAACGAACCACTTGCTTACGCTCCGCAACGTAATCCGCCGATTGGAGAGCTAGCTGTTCGAAGGCTTGTTTAGACGTTGTTTGCGTAATACCCGATGAATTGGAAATATTCTCGAAAAATATCTGCTCGTCCAGTAGGGCTAATAGGGCGGGTATGTCCTTGGCATTGTACGCATTGATGTAAGCCTGAATTGTTTCTTCCATTGGGTGAAGCCTGTTTGTTGTGTTCGTTGATTGTACCAAGTAAACTTGTTCATCAGATCAAAAAAATCAGTGCGGGTGGGTGTGCTGATCGTGGTTTAGCCGCTCTGACCGAATGATCCGCTCTGAATGAACGGTCTAAAAAACAAACTTTTTGCTTACACCACACACGAACGGGTAACGATAAAAATTACCCCTACGCTTTTTGGCTTTTCAGATGGTTGAACGCGCTGTCTGTTTGTTCATCGTTCATTTCGCCCTGTTTATCGCCGTAGTGGCTCTGTTGACTCCCATTTGTCTGGATTAGGGCTTTCAAACGCTTAGGTTTCGCTCTTAATCCAAACCGTTAATGGGCGTCGCCATGAGCTATTTACCACAAATCCTGTTGTTGCTATTTGTCCTGAACCTGGGAACTGCCTTTGGGGCAGGACTCTATGAAGTTAAAGTCGTTATACCCCAATGGTTCAGAAAGTCGGCCTTATCCGGTTGTTACATCGATCGGGAAGCCATGCGTGAATTGGACTCTGGACGGAAATTCTGGGCCTTTGTAACAACCCTACCGCTTACCCTGCTGACACTGGCCAGTTTTATTGTTATCTGGCTAGGGTCGCCGGGCTATAACTGGTGGCTTGCCGCAGCGTTGCTAACATTTTGTGAACGAATAAGTACGTTTACTTTTTTCATTCCAACGATTATCAAATTTCAGCGTATGGATACCCTTTTTACGGAACGGGTATCCCATTTGGTAACCTTATGGGTCAGGCTTAATTATATTCGTACAATACTAATGCTGGTTGCCTGGCTATTTGCTTTACGCGCTTTAGTACTCTGTTGAGTAGGTGTTTATGCTAAATGACGCTTGTTTAGGTTCTGTATACCGCTGTAATAAAATAAATTATATATATAGCTGAAATAAGCGTAGAATTTCTATTTTTGTTGAACTTGTAGCCTCATATAGGCTTTTTACGTTAAACAAAACGGAGAATGAGGGCTCAACGGCCAAAAAAAGGCTCTTCAATAAATGAGCTAACTGCGGATCAGGTGTTAGTGAGATGGATTACGGCTGTTTCCATTCTTCGTACGAATTATAACCAACTAACCGAGTCGGTAGATAAGCAGGTTCGCCTGATAAAAGGAGTAACTACCTGCGTGGGGCAGTGCCCGATCAATCAGTTGACTGACCTGCTCGCTGCGATGGAAACAGAGTTGGAAAACTTACTACTGGATGTAGATCAGTTTGACCCGCTCTATGCATCGAAGAAAAATATAAAAAAAATAGTTGCTCACACGTTAATCCTGGAAGCTTTGAATGAACGGGCTCAAACGGTACTGTATCTAGCAGCACAACCTGCTTCTTAACGCCCTTAATCTGTCTGGTTATTTAAGAAAATCGCTCACACTATCTATTCGTACTTTTTATTGTCTATTGTAAGCTTATAACAAAAACGAACTTGTGAGAAACGCTAACCAATCCTTCCACAAAGCACTTGATCAGTACGTATTTGGCATAGCCAATAAGTTTATTGACTCCGCTGATCCGGCAACGCAATCCGAATTGATGAACTTGGTTGCCCAACTTGATTTGGTATCTCATACGGGTGAAGCTGTAGACGATAAGTCAGCGCAGCCGGAAAGCGAATGGCAGCATATTTTAAACAAACCCGTTGACTGGCAGTCGGTTCATAAACAATGGCTCGTTGGGGTGATGCAGCAACGGACAAAACGGAATGAACATTACATTGATAACCTTAATCAAGCCATACGAAATACAGCGATACGTTTACAACAGACCCAGGATACTTTTTTAAGGGAGCCTTACCGATCCAACTTAATCCATCGACACCAACTCACCCTGGACTATCTTCAACAGCATCTGTCTGAGGTGCAGAATGCGCATCAATTCAATCTTAAGCAACTCGATCAGTTGCTAAGCAGCTAGCACATCGTTTCCTGGTAAATCGCCTGCCAATTATTTTTTACGGATAGAACCGATGGCCTGGTGTATTGGGTTTGCCGAATGCTTGCAACTAGCGCTTCGCTGTGTAACTTGCTCTTGAAAAATAAAGCCTGACACACTAACGTACGGGATTGGCGGACTGGACCTGGGCTAGTTCATGGATGTGCGTGTTAACTGAGCGGTCTTGGATGGGGACAAATACACCGTTGACTAATATAATCGTTGAAAATGAACGCTTACACCTTGCCTTAGAAGCCGCGCAGGTTGGGTTTTGGGATTATAATCTGGTAACAGGGCAGACCGAGTGGTCACCGATCTGTAAGCAGCTGTTTGGGTTATCGATTGATGCTGACGTAAACGCTGCTATTCTTCTGGATCAGGTTCACCCCGATGATAAGGAGCGCGTCGCTGAGGAAAACTTTAAATCGGTAAGCGGACTTAATGAAGGGGATCACGATATTATTTTCCGAGCGCGCCGAAAAGACGGCGGATTCCGCTGGCTTCAAGCCAAAGGAAAAACGATACGGCAATCGGACGGCAAAGTCGTTCGCTTCAATGGAATTGTTCAGGATGTTACCCTTGTCGTAACGGCCAGGCAGCAGCTTGAAGCCAGTCAGCAGCAGCTACATAACCTGTTCGAGCAAGCTCCGATCGTACTATCCATTGTCGGACGGGAGCCTGATTTTGTGTTCCGCTTAGTTAATGAAGCTTTTTCGCGATTGGTTGATCGTCCTTTGGCGGCACTCTTGGGAAAACCTCTTCTGGAAGCGCTGCCTGATATTGCGGGGCAGGGTGTTGAGAACCTGTTGAGGCAGGTCGCTACGACGGGAGTACCATACGTGCAACGGGGCGCACCGATAAAGCTGGTTCAGCAAGGACAAATTCGGGCGCTTTTCGTCGATTTTATCTACTATCCGCTGCGGGAGCCGAATGGCGATGTGTCTGGTGTAATGGGCGTAATTATCGATGTAACTGAGCAGGTGTTGTCCCGGAAAAAGCTGGAAGAAAGCAATGCGCGCTATCAGCAACTATCCACCGAACTAGACGACCGGGTACAGCAGCGAACGCAGCAGCTTGAGTCGGCCAATCAGGATTTACAACGGTCCAACGACAATTTAAAGCAATTTGCCTTTATTGCCTCGCACGATTTGCAGGAACCGCTACGCAAGATTCAGCAATTTGGCGATCTACTGCAAAGCCAGTATAGCGACCAGCTAGAGGAGGGGACTGTTTACATCACGCGGATGCAGTCAGCAGCTAATCGCATGTCGACGCTTATCCGGGATTTGCTGTCTTTTTCTCGTATCTCCACGGGTCAGATCGATCGAAAAGCCGTGTCCTTAGCCGATGTAATCGATACCGTGCTGGCTGACCTAGACATGGTGGTTCTGGAAACGAACGCCATCGTGGACATCCATCCGCTACCCGTTGTTCAGGGTGACGCTTCACAATTAGGACAGCTTTTTTTGAACCTCCTGAGTAATGCGCTCAAATTTCATCGATCAAACGAACATCCGACGATTAGCGTTACTGCCGATGAAGTGGTTCGTGCTGAATTGCCCAATACGGTAAAATCGGCTCGTCTGGCCAGTACTTATCATTGCATCAAGATTGCCGATAATGGAATCGGTTTCGAGGAAAAATACCTGGATCGAATATTTCAGGTGTTTCAGCGGCTACACGGCAAAAGTGAATTTGCCGGGACGGGCATCGGTTTAGCAATCTGCGAGAAGGTAGTTTCTAATCACGGCGGAGTCATCACGGCCAGTAGCCAACCCGGACAAGGAGCGACGTTCAGTGTCTATTTGCCTGCCTAAGTCGGGATTGATCCAGGTCGTTCCGAGCAATTACTCTATTTCTGTATGGCTCGTTTTTGTTTGTTCTGAGTGGCCGTTTAAGACACATAAGTCGTCAATCGGCTCGATTCGTTCTCTGACTTACACGTTATAGATACCTCAAAACAGGCTTTTCAGGGTATAACAGACTGATTATAAGAAAGTCGTCGAACGGCGTATCTTTTCCTAGCATTGCCGGTTGACGACTTTTTATGTGAATAGCCTTTCACAAAACCTATTCAGCAAGCAATAAACCCACTAGTTTAGTCGTAATTTCACGGCTTCTAATCGTACCTGCGTGGAATTGAAATCATTTTTCTCTTCAAGTGCTAGCTGTTCTTCCCACTCTTCTAATCGTACCTGCGTGGAATTGAAATATGATGTCCTTTGTTGGCTTTCGCTGGGTATTAATCTTCTAATCGTACCTGCGTGGAATTGAAATGCGTTCAATTCGGTTTGCCCAATCTTTGAGGCAAGTCTTCTAATCGTACCTGCGTGGAATTGAAATATGGAAAACCTTTGGAAAAGTACACAAAAGGAAAAGCTTCTAATCGTACCTGCGTGGAATTGAAATATAACTGCCACGATCTGCACGTTACGAGTATTCCCCTTCTAATCGTACCTGCGTGGAATTGAAATGCAGTTGCACCGATGTGTTGGCTACCACCTCGCGCTCTTCTAATCGTACCTGCGTGGAATTGAAATATAAGCGAGAAAAGTTGATTCGGGAAGGTATTGATCTTCTAATCGTACCTGCGTGGAATTGAAATTATCGGTGAGCTGTACTTAATTACTAAAGGCCCGTACTTCTAATCGTACCTGCGTGGAATTGAAATCATGGAACAGAAACAGACGATGAACCAGATACCAACTTCTAATCGTACCTGCGTGGAATTGAAATATCTCTCGCACCTCTTGAAGTATCCAAACGCTACGGTCTTCTAATCGTACCTGCGTGGAATTGAAATGCATTAAATGGATTTAAATGAACAACGCCCGCGCACTTCTAATCGTACCTGCGTGGAATTGAAATTCTGCGGGTAATCGATATACAGCATCCGGCCCGCGACTTCTAATCGTACCTGCGTGGAATTGAAATGTTTTTCTCCGGTCACCATCACCTCAAAGGCTTTTCCTTCTAATCGTACCTGCGTGGAATTGAAATCCGGGAAGATCGAGAAACTACCGATTCACTGGTACGCTTCTAATCGTACCTGCGTGGAATTGAAATTCAGGACGCGGCTACGATCACGGCCTGGTCGCCCACTTCTAATCGTACCTGCGTGGAATTGAAATGCGATCAAGGTTAGCATACCATCCTCCACCGTGAACTTCTAATCGTACCTGCGTGGAATTGAAATTTCTCATCCCAATACGCCGAAAAACCTAGTTTGTCCTTCTAATCGTACCTGCGTGGAATTGAAATTTATTGGCAAGGGAGCGCCCCTGCCGCAGTGCGTAGCTTCTAATCGTACCTGCGTGGAATTGAAATCATTCAGGTCGATGGCCATGCCCCAGCTATGCACCGATCTTCTAATCGTACCTGCGTGGAATTGAAATATAGCCCACTACAGTACTACGGCGGCTCAGACCGCAAACTTCTAATCGTACCTGCGTGGAATTGAAATGGGGGTTAGTTCTTGCATTGGTTGTGATCTTCGGGTCTTCTAATCGTACCTGCGTGGAATTGAAATTTGCACTTCAGATCAGCTCGGGTGGGTCGATACGCACTTCTAATCGTACCTGCGTGGAATTGAAATCCGCTTGTCCTGCTTCAACAAAGGGGTTTACATTCTCTTCTAATCGTACCTGCGTGGAATTGAAATTTTATTACGGCAACATCAATTACAGAAGTGCCATTCTTCTAATCGTACCTGCGTGGAATTGAAATATGGTCGACTTTGTACTTGACCAGCAAACTGACTGTCTTCTAATCGTACCTGCGTGGAATTGAAATCTTCTTTGTAAGAAATAGAATGCAGATTACGCTTACTTCTAATCGTACCTGCGTGGAATTGAAATATGGAAAAGCACACGAAAGGGCCAAAAACAAAGTGCCTTCTAATCGTACCTGCGTGGAATTGAAATTAAACCGGACTGATCGCAACATGGACGGCATTCAGCTTCTAATCGTACCTGCGTGGAATTGAAATTGTAGGTGAGCCTCGTGCCGCCCTAACAAACCAGCTCTTCTAATCGTACCTGCGTGGAATTGAAATGGGATTTTGTTGCACTGGTTAAGCCCTTGCGGTTGGCTTCTAATCGTACCTGCGTGGAATTGAAATTTCAACGCCGTGCGTTTTTAAAACACCAGTAAACGCTTCTAATCGTACCTGCGTGGAATTGAAATAGCCAGAGGAAAAGCCGGAACTGATTACCATCAATCTTCTAATCGTACCTGCGTGGAATTGAAATGCGAATGGTTCGTGGCATCAGAATACGGATTTACGGCTTCTAATCGTACCTGCGTGGAATTGAAATTCTTTTCGGATGAACAAGGCGAGCCGGAGCTTTACTTCTAATCGTACCTGCGTGGAATTGAAATGACCATGCCCTACATCTGGTCGCGGATGCTGCCCTACTTCTAATCGTACCTGCGTGGAATTGAAATGACGGTTCTCGCTATACCCAGCGACCAGCGTATATCCTTCTAATCGTACCTGCGTGGAATTGAAATGTGAGGATTATCGGTGACCAGCGACTTGATGAAGTCTTCTAATCGTACCTGCGTGGAATTGAAATCTGGCTACGTCAGCAGGATCGTAAGGCCGTGCGTATCCTTCTAATCGTACCTGCGTGGAATTGAAATCCGGCTGGGTTACTCCAGCTGCTGCTGTTACGGGAAACTTCTAATCGTACCTGCGTGGAATTGAAATAAATTAAGCCGTTTGATTATTCGTCAATTGATTTGGCTCTTCTAATCGTACCTGCGTGGAATTGAAATCACCCTCGGTGCGGTTCATCTTCGAGTAGTAATAAGCCTTCTAATCGTACCTGCGTGGAATTGAAATCCGTTAACGTGGCAGCGATCCGTCCTAAACCAACGGCTTCTAATCGTACCTGCGTGGAATTGAAATAAGATCGTCCTGCGAAAGCCAGTCTGGTTTTGGAATCTTCTAATCGTACCTGCGTGGAATTGAAATGCGAATAGTCTGACCGCTGACGTGCCGGGTAAGATCCTTCTAATCGTACCTGCGTGGAATTGAAATGACAACCACAACCGGGGGCGGTACTACTACTGGTGGCTTCTAATCGTACCTGCGTGGAATTGAAATTTGAAAAGGCTTGGCATCTGCCTGGAATATAATCGTACTTCTAATCGTACCTGCGTGGAATTGAAATACTTCACCCCGTTTGCCTCCCAGGCTTGCAAGCAGCTTCTAATCGTACCTGCGTGGAATTGAAATAAGGTTCACCCCGTCAGCCGGGAAGCCGAGCAGGATCTTCTAATCGTACCTGCGTGGAATTGAAATTCGTCAGCGCCAACGCGACTCCCGGTCCTGACAACACTTCTAATCGTACCTGCGTGGAATTAAGTGATTGGCGATACTTTATTTGACTCGAAATGTCTAAAAGCACTGGTGTGCCTGCATGGAATTGATTTAAGGACCGAAGTCTTTGGCCGGTGTATCGGTGGAGGTGAGAAGTTGCTGCTTTTTAGTGGTTTATGTGCGAGTTGGCGTTGAACCGATAAATAACATTAACCGTAGCGTAACGACCAGTGTGTCGATCTTGAATAAGATTGTAGGGAATCATTTCATCATTTGGTACGCTATGTCGTTAAGTAAATGACAGAATCAGATAAGTAAGTCTATGCGTCTTTGTTTAATTGGGTGTCTTTTTTTTGTAGTAGTCGCTTGCAAACTTGAAATTCCTGAAACGGACAGGACTCAATTTAGTACTGAGCCAACCGTAGCTTCCGTACCCATCGGACAGATTGATACCGTATCTGGACTGGCCGATAGCCGAAGTCAGCCCGGCAATTTATGGGCTATTCAGGCAAAGGATACTGCTGCTTCGCTGACGATGCTGGGACATGATGGTCAGATTGAAGGCCAGCTGAAGGTACCCAAATTTTCAAACCGCGATTGGGAAGATCTGGCAATCGGACCGGGTCCAAATCCAGGTACGACGTATTTGTACATTGGCGATATCGGGGATCAGGATCGACAATACGGTATTTCGCAAGTCTACAGACTGCCCGAACCATCGACCCTTAAAACAGAAATCACCCAGATTGAGCGGATCAATTTTCGCTATCCCGATGGGCCACAGGATGCCCGAGCGATGTTTGTAGATCCCCTGACAAATGACATTTACATCATTGCCAATCGCCAGCCAAATGTACACCTGTATCGGCTGGCCTATCCGCAAAATATCAACGAGATCACTCTAGCTGAGGCCTATGGCGAGCTACCCATTTCTCCTGTTGTTTCAGGGGCTTCTATATCGCCCGATGGCCGCGAAATCGTAGTGCGTACCTATGGGCAGGTATTTTACTGGAAACGGGCAGTTGGTCAGGCGGTTGCCGATGTCATGCAAAAAAGTAACAGCCGGGGGGCTCCGCTGCTGCCTGAGCCAAAAGGCGAAGCCATCTGTTTTGATAAAGACGGAGAGGGTTATTTTACCCTCAGCCAGCGAGCCTCGGCAACGTCTGTTAACTTGTACTACTATAAAAAAATAGCTCAGTAGGAAAGTAACTCGCTCTGTCAAACAAGCTTCCTGGTAGGGAGACTTAACAAATCAACGTCGACAGTAGCAACAACCTACGCAGGACGATACAGTAAATTAAGCTTGGGTGTGCCTTTGTAAACAATAAGTAATAAGGTTGGAATGTAACGGAAAACGCCCGATGTAAACTGATCGGGCGTTTTTTTTGTGCTGGGTAGGTTACTTACAAGTCGTTACAACGGTCAGACTACTGGTTGTAATGTTGTTCGATATAATGAACGCGTCTACTTCGTCGCCACACACTCGGTTCTCGATCCGGCTTGGCGGGGTGCCTTGTGGATTATAAGTAAGTGTTTCGCAAGTTTTGCAGTTCTTCTTTTTAAAAAGTATCCCATTACAGGCCGTTAAGCTAACGGTAGCCAGTAAAATGAGCGAAACGCGTTTCATAAGCTGAATCATATTTTTACTTGATCCGGTGTTGTTCGGATGATCGATCGGTTAGCGAAATGGTTCGATTTAGTGCCTGCCGCAATAGCAGGCGCTGAACTTCCTGACCAGGGCATCAGCAAGGCATCAGCCAAAAATAGGATCGCCGTAAATTTAGTCTTTTATAGAACGACTTGATAGCCGGGATTTGTATGCAGCGTTGTTTTTAAGCGGGAGAGGTCTCTACTTAAACGCTAATTTCTGTTCTCTCTTTCGTTCAACATGCTTACAATTCAAAGAAGCGAAACAAGGCAGGCCTACTCACCAGCAAGACAAACGCTTCCCACGATCCAGTTCTCAAAAGAAGCGTCAAAAAATATAAAAATTCTAAGTTAGATCAAGAGATAGTTGGTTTGTAATAAGCTCGTAATGGTCTTTATAAACAGTCAGTATCTGGTGAAAATATCAATATACAGTTAAAAAATCTGATAATTTTTAGCCAATGCAAACGCTTGCGGGAACGTTTGCAAAAAGCTAGTTATAATTTATTTAATAAGATATATAATATTTAAAATAGAATTATGGTTGCTGGGCTAGAAAGGCATGAGTAAACTTACCCATTCAGCTTCGTTTTCATTCTTTAGGACATCATTAAAGAGTGCTTAATTTGTATTTTATCGATAAGTGGTGCTGGCGATCCAGACCTGTTTTCGTCGCTTTAGCTAGGCGAGAATCGGTGACGTTGAGCCCACCAGTGGATAATAGACCTTTTCCAGTAATTACCTTCTAACTCTTATTCCCTTATGAAAAAGTTAAAATTCTACTTAACATGTAGGATCGTGCTAGGCTGTCTGATCCTGCTGCATATCGCTTCGGGGGTTGCTGTATCAGCCCGAGCCGCCGAAGTACCCGTCTCGGGTAGAATCACGGACGAAAAAGGGGAAGCATTACCCGGCGTCAGTATTGTCCTGAAGGGTACAACGCGCGGCACGACGACCGACGGAAATGGGCAGTTCAAACTTGTGGTGCCCAACGAAAAGTCGGTGCTTATTGTCAGCTTTGTGGGTTACCTGCGGCAGGAAGTGACGGTCAACAACCGCTCTGTAATTGACGTGCAACTACAGAGCGACGATAAATCACTGGAAGAAGTAGTGGTTGTCGGGTACGGCACGCAGAAAAAAGTAAACCTCACGGGAGCCGTTTCTACGGTCGAGTCGAAAGCCATCGAAAACCGTCCGGTCAGCAACCTGGCGAATGCGTTGCAGGGGGTAACGCCCGGTTTGAACATTACCCGCGCGAGCGGACAACCCGGACGCGAGAGTATGGCGATCCAGATTCGGGGGGTTACGTCGGCCAATGGTAACGTAAACCCGCTCGTAATCCTCGACGGCGTCAGTGCGCCAATCACGACGTTGCAAACGCTCAACCCAAACGATGTTGAAAGTATTAGCGTTCTGAAAGATGCCGCAGCAGCCGCTATTTACGGCGCTCAGGCGGCTGGTGGCGTTATTCTGGTGACAACTAAAAAAGGAAAAGCGGGTAAGGTCACGTTCGATTACCTGGCGCAATACGGTACGGACTGGTCCATCAATACACCGGGCCGGATGAGTCTGTTGGACGAAGCCAATTTTTCAAACCTTGCCCGGAAAAATTCCGGTAGCAACCCGGAGTATACCGACGATGATTTGCAGCGCATCCGCGATGGTATTCCCTACGTCATAAACCCGGCGGATACGGGTACGTACCTGTACTACAATCAGCAGTCGTTGTCGGATCAGATTTTGAAGAAAAATACGATGATGGCGACGCATAACCTAACCGCACGGGGTGGTACTGACAAGCTGAATTTTCTGATTTCGGGTGGTTATTACGAAAAGCAAGGTCTGTTTAAGGTTGGTCCTGATAATTATAAACGGTACAACCTGCGGGTTAACCTGGGGGCTCAGTTGACAAAACACCTCTCGCTTGATGCGCGCCTTTCCTATACACTTGACAAGACCAGAAGTTCGTCCGCCGATGTGAGTGGTAGTGGCTTGATCTATCAGATTAACCGATTGCGAACCCGAACGCCTTTCTTTACGCCGGAAGGTCGTTACAACGGGGCTGGTTCGGCAGCTACCGCGTATGCAACGCTCGAATCGGGCGGCTACAACAATTACGACCGCAATTTTTTCGATAACGTGTTTACGCTACAGGCGGCCAATTTCGTCAAGGGTCTGACGCTGCGGGCCGTTGCCGGGGTTCAGTACCGCTTGGGCAACCGGGCCATCTTCAACCGGACAGTACCACTCTGGGGTAAGTCGCGCGTTCTTAGCTACCTCAATCAGCCCAATTCGTACCAGCTCACGAACGAAGTGACCAAAAATACCAACCTGCAATTCCTGGCTAACTACGATGTCAAAGTAGGGGATAAGCACAACTTTGGTTTTTTTGCCGGGTACCAATGGGAAGACTATCGGTTTCAGGCTGATTCATCCAGAGCGCTTACACTGGTTAGCAACGATCTGCCAACGCTGAACCTGGGCGACGACCGGACGAAAGTGAACGGCGAAGTGATTCAAACGTATGCGTACCAGTCGGTTTTTGGACGGTTCAATTACAACTACGCTGACAAGTACTTATTCGAAGCGACCATTCGGCAGGACGAAAGCTCGAAGCTGGCACCGGGCTTACGGACCAAAGTATTTCCGTCGGCTTCGGCGGGTTGGAACATGCACCGGGAGGGCTGGTTTTCGCGGGCGCTGCCGTTCTTTTCGGAATTCAAACTGCGCGGATCGTGGGGCCGTCTGGGTGGAGCGCTTGGCTCAAACCTCGGTTATTACGATTACCTGAGTCAGTTGAGCAAAGCCGCCAATCTGGTCCTGGGCGACTCGCGGACATCGTATATCTACCAAAACTCAATTCCGTCGGGCACCCTTTCCTGGGAAACCATCGAAACATCGGACGTTGGTATCGACATGGCTTTCTTCCAGAACCGATTGCAATTCAACGGCGACTACTACGTGAAGTTCAACCGGAATATGCTGACACCCCAGCAATTGCCCGGTACGATTGGGGTTGGTACACCACGGAAAAATAATGGTGAACTGAAATCGTGGGGTTGGGAAGCCGAAATTCGCTACCGCGACCGGATCGGCAAAGACTTTACCTACTCGATTGCGGCCAACCTGTCCGACAACCAGAACAAATTGATCAGCTATTCGGGTCGGACGGTGGTTACGTCGGGCACCAACAACCTCATCGAAGGCTTCCCGATCAACACCATTTGGGGCTATCAAACAGCGGGCTACTTTCAGACCGCCGACGAAGTAAAAGCCTGGGCGTTTCAGGACAGCCGTACCGGAGCTGGTGACGTAAAATACATCGATCAGGACGGCGATAAGCGGCTGACAGTCGGGCAGGGTACGGTGGCGAACCGGGGCGATCTGCTGCTGCTGGGAACCACGCAACCCCGCTATCTTTTCGGCTTTACGTTCGGTGCGCAATGGAAAGGCTTCGACATGACGATCTTTTTGCAGGGCGTGGGCAAACGGAATTACCGACCCAACACCGAATCAATTGCCCCTTTGCTAGTAACGTGGAAACAGGCTCTGGCTATTCATGGCGATTACTGGACGCCCGAAAATCAAGGGGCTCTGTTCCCCCGGCCTTACGTTGGCGCTACGCACAATTACCTGTCTTCCGACAAATGGGTGCTCAATGCCAGCTACATGCGGTTGAAGAACTTCCAGGTTGGCTATACCTTACCGTCAACCCTGACGCAGCGTATCGGTATCGCGCGGGCACGTTTCTTTTTCTCTGGTCAGGATTTATTCACCATTTCGGGGCTGGGCAAATTCCAGGGTTACTTCGATCCCGAAGCGCGCGACGGTGTGGATAATGATTACCCGTACTTCGCCACCGCTTCTGTGGGCTTAAATGTATCCTTCTAACGAACGGCTGGACGCCAATCAAACTTGAGCTTATTTATGAAATCGATTATAAAACCTGCTTTTCTGGCCTTGGCTATGATGGCCGTTTTGCCATCCTGCGAAGTGGAACGCCTGCCCGAAACGTCCGTCAGCGACGAAACATACTGGCGCACCGAGTCTGATCTGAAAACAGCAGCCAACTATTTGTACATGTATTTGCCTGGGTTCGGCACGTTTACGCCCCCCGGATACAATAACACCTTCAATGTCACGTATGGCACCGAAGACGTATGGTCGGATGATGCGTTTGGGCTGGCTACCAACAACATCAGCGACGGATCGAGACTGGCACCGGCAACCGCGACGGATTACAACACCAATTACCTGCTGATCCGGGCGGCTAATAACGTCATTGAAAAAGCGCCACGGGCGTCGGCGGCTACGTCGGCTACGATCATTGATCGTTACATTGCCGAAGCGCGGTTCTTTCGGGCGTGGGGCTATTACGCATTGGTTCAGCGATACGGTGACGTGCCTCTGATTCTGAAAACGCTTGACGATACATCCGCTGAATTACAGGCTCCTGCTACCCCGCGTGCCCAGATCTACGACCAGATTTACCAGGATCTGGACTATGCCGCTCAGAAGCTACCAACGGCAACCGCGCTCGGAACCGCCGATTACGGACGAATCAGCAACACAGCGGCTCTGGCGTTTAAGGCTCGTGTTGCCTTGTTTGAAGGAACGCGCTCAAAGTATCACAACTATGGGGAGCCGACAAAGCACCTCAAACTCGCCGTTGACGCTGCCAAAACGGTTATCGACAGCAAGCAGCACGATCTGTTCAGCGGTAGCTACTTTGATCTGTTTCAACTAGCGGGCGAAGGACGGCAAAACCGGGAGAACATCATTGTGAAGCAGTATGGGGTATCGTCTACCGACCGGGTGGCTACGCAAAACTTCTTTCGGAGTTCGCTCGAAACTGGCAATATGAACCCAACGAAGAGCCTGACCGATTCTTATCTGATGAAAGACGGTTTGCCCACGGCAAAATCACCCCTGTACAAGGCTCCGACGAAATCGACCGACGTGTTTGTCAATCGGGATACGCGCATGAGCGATACGTTTTTCAAAATGGGTGATGCCTGGATCGGAACGAAACTTGTTTTTGACATTGCTCCGCTAGTTTTCAACCGGACGGGATTCACGTTTCGGAAATATTCGAATCTTGACGACTGGGTTACGACGCAATCGCTGATTGACCGGGTACTGCTCCGCTACGCCGAAGTGCTGCTTACCTACGCCGAAGCAACGTACGAACTAAACGGTACGATCAGCGATGCTGATCTGGAGCTGACCATCAATCGGCTGCGGGCGCGGGGCGGAGTCGCTAAGTTGACGAACGCGTTTGCCACGGCCAACGGTCTTACGGTGCGGGACGAGATCCGGCGGGAACGTCGGGTAGAACTAGCGCAGGAAGGTTTCCGCTACTGGGATCTGATCCGCTGGAAAACGGCTGAGATCGAACTGCCTAAGCCGGTTCTAGGAAATTACTTCTTTAGAACCGAATACGGTACGACAACTGCCGTCAACCTCACCTCGGATAATTACATTCTCGTTCAGGATGCCAGCTTCCGGAAGTTCGACCCGAACCGGGATTATCTGTGGCCGCTGCCCATCAATGAAATAGCGCTGAACCCGACCCTAAAGCAGAACCCAGGTTGGTAAACGTATTTAATACTCTGGCCCCTCTCCCAAAGCGGGAGAGGGGTGCAAACCAGAGCTTTCAACAGCAAACCTCCACGTTCAGAAGCACAATCAAGCTATTCAGTATCCTTTCCTGAAATAGGAGAGAACGAGTATTACATCATTTCGACCGGCTGCATGGTATTGCCTTTGTCGGAGGCTACGGTTAGTTTCTTGCGGTAAAACATCCGGTAGATGATCGGGAACACCAGCAACGTCAACACGGTAGCGGTGACGAGTCCACCAATAACGACGATAGCGAGCGGTTTTTGCGTCTCCGAACCGATACCGGTCGAAATAGCCGCCGGAAACAGACCGATAGCGGCCATCAGCGCCGTCATCACTACGGGGCGGATACGCGATTGAACCCCTTCCCGAATCGCCTGGTCAAGCGGCATACGTTCCTGTCGGTTTTTGTTGAAGACGGTGATCAGAATCACACCGTTCTGCACGCATATTCCGAAGAGGGCAATAAAGCCAACCCCCGCCGAAATTCCGAAGTTCATGCTCGTTACGTGGAGCGCCAGAATCCCACCAATCAGGGCGAACGGCACGTTTAGCAAGACCAGTCCCGCATCTTTGGCGTTGCCGAACGTGATGAACAGAATCACGAAAATGGCCGCAATACTGATCGGTACCACTTTGCCCAATTGATCGGTCGCCCGAACCTGATTTTCGAATTCGCCCACCCATTCAACCGAATAGCCTTTATCGAGCTGAAGTTTTTCACGGACGCGCTGCTGCGCTTCGGCAATGGTACTCCCTAAATCGCGGCCCCGCACCGAAAACTTAACCCCGATGAACCGCTGGTTGAGATCGCGGTAGATAAACGCCGGGCCGGTAACCTGCTTGATCGTAGCAATTTCTTTGAGCGGAATTTTGCCGCCACTCATCGTCGGTACCATCAGCCGCATAATGTCGTCGTCGCTCTGGCGATATTCGGGCAGGAACCGCACCCGGATGTCGAACTTGCGTTCGCCTTCGTATAGGATCGACGCCGTTTTCCCCCCAATCGCCATTTCGATAACCGCCTGCGCGTCAGCCGTTGATACGCCGTATAAGGCCATTTTGTGGTCGTGAAACAGGATGCTCATTTCGGGCTGGCCCACGTTGCGGATAATACCCAGATCTTTGATGCCGTCCACGTCTTTTACCGCGTCCATTGCCAGATTGGCGTACTTCTCCAGCTCATACACATCCGATCCGAAAATTTTGATCCCGTTACTGGCTTTGTAACCCGCCACCGCTTCGGCGACATTGTCGATAATGGGCTGCGAGTAGTTGTAAAGAACCCCGGCGTAATTGCGCAGCTTGGCGTCCATTTCGTCGGTGAGCTGCTCGGTCGAGATCTTCCGCGTCCACTCATCTTTGGGGCGTAAATCCACCTGAAACTGGCAGAAGTAAAACCCGTTGGGGTCCGTACCATCGTTGGAGCGGCCAACCTGGGAAAGAACCTGCTTTACTTCGGGAAAGCTTTTCAGGTCCTGCCGAATGGTTTTCGACATGGCTACACTTTCGGGCAGCGACATACTCATGGGCAACTCAGCCGTAACCCATAAAGCACCTTCGTTCAGTTGTGGTAGAAACTCTGTTCCCAGCAGGGAGGACGAGAAAAAAGTAGCGACCATGAAGCCGATCGACCCGATCAAACTCAACCGGCGGTGGCGAAAGCACCAGCCAAACGCGCCCATCACGATACGCTCGAAGAAGTTGACAATCGGGTTATTTTTCTCCCGAACGTTTTTCTTGAGCAGGATCGAGCACAATACCGGCACCAGCGTCAGCGTGAACAGTAAGGCGCCCAGCAAGGCAAAGCCGAGGGTCCAGGCGAGGGGCGAAAACATCTTGCCTTCCACTTTCTGGAACGAGAAAATAGGCAGTAGCGCCGTAATGATGATCAGCTTGGAGAAGAAAACGGCCTTGCCCAGTTCACCCCCTGTTTTCCGAATCAGCCCTAGCTTCGCCATCTTGTTGTAGCGCGTCATACCGACCCGATGAGACAGATGATCCAGCGACACAAACACCCCCTCCACCATGACGACGGCACCGTCGATGATGATTCCAAAATCAATCGCCCCCATCGACAGCAGGTTCGCCGACATACCCCGTAAGCGCAGACAGATAAACGCAAACAGCAAGGCCAGCGGGATAATGATGGACACGATCAGCGTGGTGCGCCAGTCGGCCATGAACAGAAACACGATCACTGTCACCAGCACAATACCTTCGGTGAGGTTGTGCAACACCGTACGCGTACAAAATTCGATAAGGTTGTCGCGGTCGTAGAAGGTGACCATGTTCACGTCCGACGGCAGAATACGGGTGTTTAGCTCCTCGATCTTGGTTTTTACCCGACCGAGCACGTCGCTGGGATTCTCGCCTTTCCGCATGACCACGATACCCTCGACCACATCGTCGTTCGCATCCAGCCCGACCTGACCGACGCGCGGTAGGTTGGATTCGGCTACCTCTGCTACGTCTCTGACCAGCACGGGATTGCCGCCCGTCTCTTCGATAATGATGTTTTCAATATCCTGAATCGACGTGAGCAAACCAACCCCGCGCACGACATAAGCCTGGCCGTTACGCTCAATCACGTCGCCCCCAACGTTGATGTTGCTGCGCGTAACGGCCTGGTACACTTCAAGCGGAGTGATATCGTATTTGGTCAATTGCGTCGGATTAACCCGGAGTTCGTACATCTTGTCGCGGCCACCGAATGCTACCACATCGGCGACGCCCGGTACACTCCGAAGCTGCCGGTCGATCACCCAGTTCTGGAGCGTTAATAGCTCGCGGCTGTCGCGGTCTTTACTTTCCAGCGTGTAGCGGAAAATCTCACCGGTCGGTCCGTAGGGCGGTTGCACTTCGGGTTCGACACCATCGGGCAGTGATACATTGCGCAACAGGTTATTGACTTGCTGACGGGCAAAAAAATCATCGACATCATCGTCGAAGATCACTTTCAGCACCGACAGACCAAACATGGTCGTTGAGCGGACGTTGGATTTGCGCTGAACGGAGTTCATAGCCACCTCAATCGGCACGGTCACGAACCGTTCAACTTCCTCGGCAGACCGGCCATTCCATTCGGTCACGACAATAATCTGCGTGTTCGTTACGTCGGGAAAGGCTTCGAGCGGTGTCCGCAGGTAGCTGACTATGCCAGCGATCACCAGGGCCGCTGTCATGAAAAAGATAAAAAACCGATTTTTGAGCGAAAAACCGACTATGTTACTGATGAGTTTGTTCATGGTTGTTCATGGGTGCAGAGCGCATGGATCGGAATCCATAGCCGCCCACTCAAGGCTTAATCGTTCAGCGCATTGTAGACCAGCAGCTGATCCTTGGAAATGATAGTCTCACCCGGTTTGACACCCTGGCTGATGTAAGCTACGTTGCCCAGCGACTTCAGGACATCGACCTCGCGGGTTTCAATGTCCGTGCGGTTTTTGTAGACCAGCACGTACCGTTTAGAACGGTCGAAAATAATCGAATTGGCTGGTACGGTGGCCAGCTGTCCGCCCGCTGTGTAGCGTAGCGTAACGGTTGCGTGCATTTCGGGTTTGAGCTTCATGGCTTTGTTGTCCAGCCGAATCCGAACCGTCATGGCCTTGGTATTTGGGTCAAGCACGGTGTATATTTTATCGACGTGGCCCTGGAATTTCTCGTCGGGGTAGCTCAGCGTTTGCACCGATGCTTCCATGCCTTGTTTTACCCGGCCAATATCGCTTTCATTCACGTTGGCCAACACCCATACTTCGCTGATCTGCCCGATGGTGAACAGGTTATCGGCGTTGTCGGAGCGGAGCTGCATATCGCGGTTGACGTTCTTTTCAATGACGTAACCATCGATGGGGGCTTTGACCGTGTAAATGGACGATTTGCCAATGCCGTAGATGCGCGACACTTCCCTGGTGCGGTTTACTTCGGCCTGGACCTGCTCGACTTCTTTCTGCGCGGCAACAACTTCACGCTGGGACGTCAGCTTTGATTCAAACAGATCCTGCGCAACGCGCAAGTTTTTCTCGGCCAGCAGCAAATCCGCCCGCGCCTGGATCGACTGACGTTCCAGATCCGCGACTTCACTCGACCGGATAGATGCCAGCGTTTGCCCTTTGCGGACGTAATCACCGAGTTCTACTTTGACTTCTTCGACGTTGCCACCCACCAGCGGGTACACTTTGATCACCCGGTTTTCGTCGGCCACCACCCGGCCAACCAAGGTTAATTCGTTCCGTACGGGTTGAGTGACGACGCTATCGAGCTTAATCCGGCTCATCATCGTGTCCGACAGGCGGAATGCTTTCTGTTCTTCACGAGCGGGCTTGGGCTGGCAGGACGACAACAGCAGGCTGAGCGCAAAAAGGGGTATGTGGAGTTTGTTGATAATCATGTTATTCCTTGAATAAGTCTTCGCCAATGAGGTAATTCAGTTCTTCGTAAGCGCCCACGCGGTCGGCTTTCAGTCGGTTAAGCTGCTGAACGCTATCGTTGTAGGCTTCGATCAGATCGACAAATTCAATCAGGCTGATGTTGCCTTTCTGAAAGTTGGTGATGACGCCCCGGTTCAGTTGCTCAAACTGCTCGGTGAATTGTTGCTCGAGTCCCTGCACCCGCCGTTCGACTTCGCGTACTTTTTGCAGCGATGTAGCCACTTCGTTACTGACCTGAATCGCCCGTTGGCGCTGAAGCCCACTCTGGAAGCTGATCTGGCTCCGGGCCGCCCGAATCGCCCCCTGATTGCGATTAAATAAGGGAATATCAGTCGAGAGCGACAGCCCGACGTAATTGTTGATGTAGCTGCCCGCCTGATCGTAGGCTCCGCCGATGCGCACATCGGGTACGGCCAACGCTCGTTGCAGGTTGTAATTGAGTTCCGCCTGACGCGTCAGTGATTCGGCGGCCAGCAGATCGGGCCGGTTGCGCAGGGCCATTTGCCGGAGCGTATCGTCGGGCTGGGTGGGCAGGCGGTAATGCGTTAAGTTTTTTTCGGCAACCACCGGATTAACCGGAACTTCGACCGATAAGAGTGTCCGTAGCGCCCGTTCGTCGTCGGCTAGCTGAAAAATAATGCCTGTCCGGTCGTTGTTGAGCTGAAAAAGTAACGCTTTCAGTCGAAGCAGCTCCCGCAGGGATACGTTCGTGCGATCATACTGCTTTTCGTACGCCGTTACGGTTGTTTGCAGCGTAGTAAGTTGCTGATTAAACCGCGCCAACGTCTGCCGTTGGAAGTAAATAGAATAGAACCGCGTGCGCAGATCGAACTGCAATCCCCGCAACAGATCGAGCATTTCCAGACCTGTCAGCCGGGCTGCTTCGGAAGCCAGCGCAACACGTTTGTTACGCTTGCCCGCCGTGTACAGCAGTTGCTCAATGGCTACGGTTTTCTGACCCTGCCTACCAACGTCCAGTACACGTTTGGTTTGGTTGTTATACGTACTCAGCTCAACCGTAACGGTCGGGTTGTCGTAGAGACTAGCCTGAATAACCTGCGCCTGACTGGCATCGATCCGGAACCGTTCGGCCAGCAGTTGTACGTTGTTTTTAAGGAACAGGCTGTCGGCCTGCCGGAGGGTCAGCGAAAGCGAATCCTGGGCTGGGGAGCCTGGCGTCGAGGTTGGCTGTCCCTGAGCAGAATAAGCAATTAAAAAAAAAGAGAAGATCGAAAGCAGTAACCGCATTTTACCCAAATAAATACGGCAGTAAAGATCACTATGCGCTATTAAAGGCTACTTAGAGCGGGCTTAGGGTAGCGTTAGAAATTAATTAGAAAAAAATTAGAAGCCTATACGTGAGGTAACGAAACGGTAAATGTACTTCCCGTATTCAGTTGACTATCAACCGACAAGTTGCCCTGGTGGAGTTCGATGATCCGGTCGCAGATGGATAAGCCGATGCCGAATCCATCGTAAGCAATGGCGTTGGACGCCCGGTAGAACGATTCAAAAATGTGCTGGCGATCCGCTTCCGAAATACCAATCCCCCGGTCGCGAACCGCCACCCGGCAGTAGCGTTCGTCGGTGCTGATTCGTACCAGGGCGGTGTGATCAGCGGAGTATTTGCAGGCATTGTCAAACAAGTTGAGCATAACCTGTTTCAGCAGACTCTCATTCCCATTGACGACCGTTTCGGTTTCCTCGTGCGGGATATTCTCGTAGTCGATTTCGATATGGTACGCGGGTTTGGCGCTTAGCAATTCGTCTTTCGCCAGAAAAACAATGTCGTCGATGCGAACGGTCTGAAAGGGAACGCTCTGGATCGATTCGAGCGTACGCGCCAGGAACAACAGGCTGTTTGTAAGCCCAATAAGCCGGTCTGCATCCGAAAGTAAGTTTACGAGCACTTCTTCGTGTTCGGGTACCGTCAATGGGCGACGTAACCCTAGTTGAATCTCGGATTTCAGAGCGGCCAGCGGAGTCCGTAGCTCGTGCGATGCGTGCGACACGAAACTACGCTGTTGCTCGAAGGCTTTTTCCAATCGTTGCAGCACATCGTTAAAGTTGATTGCCAATTGACCAATCTCATCCCGTCGATTGCCTTCGTCCAGCCGTTGCCGGAGGTTACGTGCCGTAATGGCCGATACCTGCTCATTGATCCGACTGATAGGCCGTAGCGACTGACCCGCGAAGAAAATGCCTAACCCGATGGTGATGCTTAATCCACCCAGCAATCCCCAGCCCAATGTAAGCTGTAGATTCGCCATCTTACTCCGGCCAAACTGGTCATACGCCGAGGACAATACGACCAGGTCGCGGCCATTCTGCTGATACAGTAAGCCTACCAGTTCGTTGTCGCCACTGTACGTTTCGACTTCTTTTTGTTGCCGGACTTCACTCAGCAAGTGAACGTCGTAGTGAATGATCTTGTCATCTACACTGCTGTAGATCAGCGCGTTGTGCTCGTCAAAAATAAGCACTTTCTCGTCAATCAGAGCGGTCAGGGTATTCCGGTCAATGATTTTGAGCAACTCCTGATCGACTTCTTTTACTTCAACCAGAAACCGAACTGTTGTTCGGCCTTTGTTCTTCAACCGCTCGTAAAACTCTTCTCGCCGGTAGTTCGCCGACACGACGTAAATAATCACCGAAAACGCCACCAGAATGGACGCAACGATCAACGAAAACTGGAGGGCGATTCGGTTGCGGATGGTCATAAGCTAGTCTTCTTTCAGAACGTATCCCATACCGGGGCGGGTGTGGATGAGCTTCGGTTCGAAATCACGGTCGATTTTTCGGCGCAGGTAGTTGATGTATACTTCCACCACGTTTGTACCCGGATCGAAATTAAGGCTCCAGACCGTTTCGGCAATATCGGCTTTGGGCAATACCCGACCCCGGTTGCGAATCATGTATTCGAGCAGGGCAAACTCGCGGGCGGTCAGGTCAATGAGCGTGTTGCCCCGTTTAACCTCTTTCCTGGTTACGTTGACCGTCAGATTGGCAACCTGCCAGATTTCTTCGGTTTCAACGCTATTGCTCAACGCCAGCCGCCGGAAACAGGTAGCGACACGGGCGATCAACTCCCGAAAATCGAACGGTTTTACCAGGTAATCGTCCGCACCAAGCGCCAAGGCTTCTACTTTATCTTCGATTTCGCCGAGCGCCGACAGAATAATGATGGGCAGGAGAGGCCGCTCCGCCCGAACCGATCGACATACCTCAAAGCCGCTTAATCCGGGAAGATTCAGGTCAAGAATCAGCAGATCGACGCTTGGTTGCAGAGCGGCCTGCCGACCATTGATGCCTTCGTATACCACCTCGGTCGCGTAGCCTTCGTCCTGAAGGCCCCGGCTAATATTTTGGGCAATACGCCGATCATCCTCAACGATCAAAATTTTCTTTTGGGCCATACTCGTGACAACGAATTTGCGACGTTGGATATTGGCTAACGGATGGTGAGTGTCAACACCCCAGTCAACGTTCTTCTTAATTACTTACAAGCCCCAGTTTCGATAACATTGATCAATTTGATGGGCTGACGATAATCGTACTTTTGGCAAATCGATGTCATAAAACATAGTCTTGTACCGATTTCTATTTTTGGGAGTCGATAAAATAATGTGATGAATCATGTCCCATTTAATTCGCTCCGGTACCCCTTCTAATCCTCCATACCTTTTGCGCTCAAATAGTGTCCGATAGAAATACCTGAGTAGACTAGTCGAGGTAGAAACATCCAAAAGGATCAAGCCTGTAGCCCGTTTGAGACGCTGCTCCATACAACTGGAGTAATTACCGTCCATAACCCAATGATCACGAGCGATTGCTGCATCGTGCAACGCTATAAATTCATTGGTGGGCCGCACTTGCCAATCCGTATTTTGTAAGTGATAAAGTTGGTCGAGATGAATCACCTCTACGTTTCGTTTTCGACCGATTGCATTGGCAAGGGTTGATTTTCCACTGTTGGATGGTCCCAGAATACATATACGTTCTCCAAAGCTTGAGAGTGGTATCATTGGCAGCTCTTTGGTTAGAATGCTTGTAACCACAAACAAAACAATTGCTTGTTAGCTAGCGGGGTGACCAACTTACAGCGTACTTGTTGCTTTCTATTGCAAAATCAATTGTCTGACTGTTGTAATTTACTTAACACTCATGCCTATTGATCCGTAACTCAAACACCATTAAACCCGATAGCGTTTCAGGCTGAGCAGCAGGGCAGGCAGCAGAATAAGGTTTGTCAGACACGCCATAAGTACCGTTGTGGCCACCAGAACGCCCAAGGCTGCTGTACCACCAAAACCGGAGGCTGCGAACACCGAAAAACCACCCGCCAGAATCAGGGCGGTATAAATCAGACTAACCCCCGTTTCGTGAATAGCCGCCGAAATAGCCGCCGACGGTGCCAGACCGCGTTGCAGCTGCTGCCGATAGCTCGTCAGAAAGTAAACCGTTCCGTCGGAAGAAAGGCCAAACGCTATACTGAAAATAAGGATAGTCGATGGTTTAAACGCAATGTCGGTATACCCCATAATACCCGCCGTTACCAGCAACGGAATCAGACATGGAAGTTTTGACATCAAGATAATGGGGACCGACCGGAACAGCACCATACCAACCAAGGCAATCAGCAGAATCGCAATGCCCAGACTTTCGTATAGATTACCAAGCAGGTAATCGTTGCTCTTAAGAAACACCAGACTGTGGCCGGTCAGGCTTACCTTGTAGCCCGTATCACGGAACAATGAATCAATGCGCGGCTGTAGTTTGCCCAAAACTTCCTGCATCCGAATGGAGCCAATGTCGGCCATTTGGTAGCTAACCCGCGCAACCTGTCGGGAACTGTCTATATAAGAGCGGGTCAGCGACGACGATGGGGACGACTTCACGCCTATTGGCGCTTCGGCCACCATGTCGTGCAGGGCAAGAGCGGGCGGAAGCACGTAATACTTTGGTGCGCCACCCCGGTAGGACTGGTACGCAAAACGAATGGCATCGACTAGTGAACGGGGTTTTGAAAACTCAGGATACTGCGCAATAATGCGTTCCATCGCCCGGATTTTGTACAGTGCCGAACCCGTTCCAGCCAAAATCCCGTTGGGCTTGCCCGTATCAATGGTCACTTCAAAAGGCAGGGCTCCTTTAAACTGCGCTTCGAAGAAACGCATGTCATTATACACCGGATCGTTTTTCGGTAAGTCATCGACCACGAACCCTTCGATCCGGATGAGCGGCAGCCCCAAGGCACTAATTACGGTAATAACGGCAATCAGACCGTAAACAAGGGGTCGTTTGTGGTGAACCCAGTTATCGATGTGGGTCAGCGTACCACGCCAGATACTGACTTCCGTTGAATCGCCCTGCTGCGTTTTAGGAACCGGAAGGTAACTAAGGATAATCGGCACCATCAGCAGGCAGATCACGTACACTGCGAGTACGCAAACAGCCGCTACCAACCCAAACTCGACCAGCAGCCGGCTATTGGTAAAGTAGAAAACGCCGAAGCCGATAGCCGTGGTTACATTGGCCAGGAACGAGGCCAGCCCAATTTCTTCAATGGTATTTTCCAGCGCCCGTTGTTTTTGCCCGTGCTCGGCCAGTTCGGCGTTGTATTTATTGATCAAGAAGACGCAGTTCGGAATGCCGATCACAATCAGCAGGGGGGGGAGCAGACCCGTTAATACGGTCATCTCATAACCGAAGAGGACCAACGCACCCACCGCAAAACACACACCCATCAGTACGACCGTGAGCGAAAGAACCACCACTTTCCAGGAACGGAACAGCAACCATACCAGCAGGCCCGTTACGGCTACGGCTAGCGCCGTAAACAGCTTTAACTCACCTGCTACCCGTTTAGATACCTCCGTCCGGATGGAGGGAAGACCAGAGTAATGAACGGTGATGCCCGTCTTTTTGGCAAAGGTGTCACCCTGCTGGCGGATGGCTGCGACGATGCCAAGGCGATCTTTCGTGTTTAACGTCTTCTCATCCAGCGAAATCGCCATCAATGTTGATTTCGTCTCGGGATTGACGAGCAGACCATCGTAAAAGGGAAGGTCCAGTATCTTTTTTTGCAAACTATCGACCTGCTGCTGCGTCTGCGGACGTTGGGTCACGACTTGTTTAATACCCCATGTCGTATCCTGCCGGGCGATGGTGTACAGGCGGCTTATGGACAGTGCGTCTTTTACACCGGGTAGTTTGCGGACTTGTTCCGTCATGTCGTACCACGACTGATAAACGGGCAGGTCGAACCAGCGCTTGTCCTGCCAGCCCACAATCATAACCGATCCATCAATACCAAACCGCTGTTTGAAGTCTTCGTAATGTTGCTGCGTGCTATCGGACAGCGGTAAAACGCGGGCAGGTTGATAGGACAGTTGCAGACGGGTCCCGAAGTTACCCATCACGATGGTTACAATAATCAGTACGGTGAGCCAGAATAGCCGCAGCTTTAAAATGCCGCGGGCAATAGATTTCCACATAAGTACGTAGTGTTACACAATGATAACAGGGCAGACTGTGGGTTCTGCCCTGCTGCTGTCAGGGATGGCCTGATCGAAAAACAAATGAAATTTTCCAGAAATACGGATAAGGTCCGTTCGCTAATCAAAAGCACTGCTTCTTAAATTAGTTCAACGACGGATTTCTTCGGGTTGTATTCGGAACTGCAAAGATTCAGTGATTCATCAAAGAATACAAATTGTCGGCTCAAATGGCATCATCCAGCGGGGAGAAGCGTAGAATAGTACAGCAGTAAAATAGTAGTAATATAAGGTTCAGAATTAATTTTATGAAGATATAGTATTTTAATATTTAGGTTTATGGCTATAAGGAGCTAACTTTTGTTCCCTGTAAACTGTTTTTTGTAAATAGCAGGTAGGGTATTTACCCATGAATTATATAACTTACGTACGATAGTTAGCGTGAGGGGGTAAATGTGTTCTAAGCGAATGCCAAACGACTGGTCTCAGGGTATAACAGAAAGGCGAATCATCGTCCGTAAGCCAGAAATCCGTATGAGCAATCCTACCGTACATTGTCGTGCAGAAATACGGAGCAAACAAAACGTATGGTAGATAAAACAGATTTTAGTTACTAAATGAGTGGAACTAGTACTTATTTAGCTGAATAGTGTAATTTTATCGTGGAATATACAAGCATAACGCTTTTTGGTGATTTCTACTTATAAATTTGCTTAAGTAACTATGGAAAAATTATCGTTTATATTAAGGTTTTATATATTTATATTAGTAAACATTTGATTATATTTACGAGAATAAAACAAGCCTTGTTTGCCAACGGGCGCTACTACATAAGCAGCTTAACTGTACTCTAGAATGAAATCACTTTACCACGTATTGGTTGCCGAAGATGATCCTTTTATCCGTAAAGTGTTGCGTCAGACACTGAAAGATGATTTTGAAGTGGTAACAACGGAAAATGGTATCGAAGCCGTAACCTGGTTAGAAGAAGGAAATCCCGTCGACATTATCCTATCGGACATTCAGATGCCTCACATGGATGGGACCGATTTGATTCGGACACTGCGGGCCAGTCCGCTTTTTCACCGACTACCGATCATTATTCTATCTACTTTTTCGGATAGTGACACGCGCATCAAATTCCTTAAGCTGGGTGCTGACGATTACATCGTGAAGCCATTCAATCCAATTGAGGTCAAAACGAAAATCAGAAGCTTACTGCGTCGAATCGAAGCCAATGACATCGACATCTCCCAACAATAGTCGACTTAACGATCAACTTCCGTTGTCAACGAATATGCAGGCGGTACAAGAAAAGCTTCAACTATTTCGGGTGCTTTACGTTGAAAGCAACGAACGACGGGTTGAGTCGTTTCGGCAGGCATTTGGTTCACAGATCGACGTAACTGACGTGCCGGATGGGCAATCTGCGCTGGCTCAGCTGGAACATGGCGAACCCGTTGACCTGGTACTCTTCAATGATGACTTGGATAGTCTGCTCTTTCTGAAGGAGTTGGGGGCTAGGCGTAAGCTCGCGCACGTGCCGGTTGTGCTGCTTACGGATCGAACCAATATTGATCTTCGGCAGGCTCCGTTTCATGGGCATGTGATCGACGCATTTCCTCATAATTACTCAGAAGAAGCGCTGCGTATTCGGCTGAAATACCTGATTCAGAAGAAAGACTACGAGCAGAGCGGTCGTATCAATCCCAAGTCGGCGTCCATTCGTATTCCAATCGGGAAACGGCTCTTTGATATTTTCGTCTCGCTGTTTATTCTGATTATGATCTCGCCCATACTGCTGGTCGTGGCGATTCTGGTCAAGCTGGATTCTAAAGGCCCGGTTTTCTACAGCTCAAAGCGAGTCGGAACGGGGTTCAAGATCTTTAACATGTATAAATTCCGCACCATGAGCACCGGAGCCGATAAACTCCTGGCGGGTATGGCATCGCAGAATATGTACAACGCGCCAGTCGTCGAAAAAACCGACGACGAACGCTGCGAGGTTTGTAAGATCGCCGGTACTTCGTGTCAGCAGCCGCTGTTCATGGACCAGAAGCAAATCTGTGAGATTCTGTACCAGCGCGAGCAAAAGGCGAAGGCGATGTTCTCGAAGTTCAAGGAAGATCCACGGGTAACGCGGCTTGGTAAGATCCTGCGCAATACAAGTATTGATGAGTTGCCGCAGTTTTATAACATTTTGCGGGGCGACATGTCCTTTGTGGGTAATCGGCCCTTACCAATCTATGAAGCGGAAAAACTGACCACCATCGGCTATGCCCGTCGGTTCGCGGCACCGGCCGGTCTGACCGGGCTGTGGCAGGTGACCAAGCGCGGCAAAGCGAAGGTTTCTGATCAGGAGCGGATTCAATTGGACGTTTTATACGCCAAAACGTATTCGTTTCGGACAGATATGCTTATACTTCTGAAAACTCTCAAGGCAGTATGGCAGAAGGAGAACGTATAAAGACGCTACCACTTATTTCGCTGATCACCATCAACTACAACCAGGCGGTGGTGACCTGCGATATGCTGGAATCAACCCGGCAGTTAACGTATCCAAATTTTGAAATTATTGTCGTCGACAATGGGTCGGTAGAAAATCCTACCGAGCGCATCCGGCAAGGAAATTATCCGAATGCAACGGTTGTCGTCAGTCCCGACAATCTGGGTTTTTCGGGAGGCAACAACCTCGGTGTCCGTTATGCCAAGGGTGATTACTTGTTTTTTCTAAACAACGACACCATCGTAATGCCCGATTTGCTGGAGAAACTGGTCGAACCGTTTCTGCGCGATGCAACAATCGGTGTCACCTGTCCAAAGATTCGCTACCACGATCAGCCAAACGTCATTCAATATGCGGGCTATCGTCCACTGAATCCGTATACGGGCCGAACCTGGTCAATTGGGCTGATGGAACCCGACAAAGGCCAGCACGATCAGCCGGGACCAACACCCTTTGCGCACGGTGCCGCGATGATGGTCAGTCGGGCGGTGCTGGAACGGGCGGGCTCGCTGGACGACAGTTTTTTTCTGTATTACGAAGAACTTGACTGGTCGGCCCGGATACGACGGGCTGGCTTTCAGATTTATTACCAGGCCGAAGCCCTGATTTACCACCGTGAATCAATGAGCGTCGGAAAGATGAACGCCATGAAAGTGTATTACCACGTTCGGAACCGATTGTGGTTTATGCGCCGGAATGTAGCGGGCTGGCAATTGCTGGTTTTTTACGTGTACTATTTCGGCGTTGCTATTCCCAAAGCGCTGATTCAGTACACGATTCGCTGGCAGCCTGCTTACCTTAAATCGGTAAAAGACGCTATCATCTGGAACCTGAAGCATTCCAGCAAGCAATCCGTTTCAGTGCCGTCACCCATGGCGATGACAGCCTGATTTGTTTATTAATGACATACGAATGGAACTACTGTTACTTCTTTGTATAGGACTTGTTGTGTATACCTACCTCGGTTACGGGGTCGTAGTCTGGGCATTAATCAAGCTACGGCCAAAACGCCCGGTGGTAACCGATATATCGGATGACTTTACGCCGGATGTGACCCTGATCGTACCGGCCTATAATGAGTTAGATTGCCTGCCTGCCAAGGTAGCGAATTCGCTTGGGCAAGTGTACCCACGGGAGCACATTCGATTTTTGTTTGTAACGGAAGGGTCGAACGATGACTCAGATACGTTCCTGAAGGCGACGTATGGTGATGCGGTCGAGGTGCTCGGGGGAAGCGAACGCCGTGGTAAAGTCGCGGCCATGAACCGCGCGATGCAGACGATTCAAACACCGATTGTCATCTTCACCGATGCCAACACCCAACTCAATCCGGAAGCCGTTCGAAACATCGTGCGGCATTTTCGCGATCCAAACGTTGGGGCGGTAGCGGGTGAAAAACGCATTCTGACGGAGGATAGCGAGTCGGCGGCTGGTTCAGGCGAAGGGCTGTACTGGAAGTATGAATCGCAGTTGAAAAAATGGGATGCCGAGTTACACACAATCGTTGGAGCCGCGGGTGAGTTATTCGCCGTTCGTACCGACTTGTATGAACCCGTATCGCCCGATACCATTCTCGACGATTTTATGATTTCGCTCCTGATTGCGGGACGCGGCTACCGGGTTACGTACGAGCCGGAGGCTTACGCACTCGAGCGGCCTTCGTTTTCAATCATTGACGAACAAAAACGCAAAATCCGAATCGCGGCTGGTGGTTTCCAGTCGATGGTCTGGTTGAAAAAATTATTAAATCCTTTCCGGTACGGCTTATTGACGTTTGAGTACGTCTCGCACCGGGTGATGCGTTGGGCCGTTACGCCCCTATGTCTGCCCCTGATTCTGCTGTTCAATATCGGGCTGGTTATCCGCGATGGCTGGACTTCGGGCTGGGGTCTGCTTTTGGCGGCACAGATACTTTTTTACGGTGCAGCCTGGCTGGGATATGTTCTCGAAAAGCGTCAGTTGCGCTGGAAGGCGGTTTTTGTTCCGTTTTATTTCACGTTCATGAACGTATGTGCGCTCGCTGGACTAGTCCGCTATCTACGGGGAAACCAGTCGGGAACCTGGGAGAAAGTACGACGCGCCAACGCAGTGGATGCGCTTATCTAAGTGTTTAGGAGTACGGATTAATTATGGCACAGTCAGCATCTTTTTTGAGAAATCAGCTCTCGAACCATTTCTGGCTGTACAGTTTGCTCGGCGGATTGTACACCGTGGGAGTGGGCTTTTTAATCAGTCGGGTCGGCCCTACCGGCGCTGTTCTGGCGGTGCTCTTGCCAATTGCGCTGCTTCTGGTGTTGCTCATTTTGCTGGAGCCCCGGTTTGGCCTGTTCGTTTATTTACAACTGGTTTTTATCGTCGGTTTTTCCCGGTTCCTGCCAGCGTCTATACCCGTGGGGGTGTCGGTCGATGGCTTGTTGTTTCTGATCCTGTTCAGTCTGTTTATCAACGGCCAGCGCATGGAGTGGCGTCGGCTGCGTAGTCCGGCTTTCGCACTCATCGGTATCTGGTTTTTGTACACGGTCATCGAACTGTTCAACCCCGAAGCGCCTTACCGGCCAGCCTGGTTTTTACACGTGCGGGCCTTTTCGTTGCACTGGTTCCTGGTATCCATCATGGTGCTGGTCATTCCCATCACCCGCAACGACGTTAAAATTATGGTCAACTCCTGGCTCAGCTGGTCCTTTCTGGCTGCGCTCTGGGCTTTCAAACAGCAATACATCGGTCTGACAACGAACGAGCAAATCTGGCTGGATAGTGGCAACGCGGCTACGCACATCCTGTTTGGTCAGCTCCGCTGTTTCTCGTTTTATTCGGATGCCGCCCAGTTCGGGGCCGAGATGGCCGGTGCAACGCTGGTGGCTATAACCCGGGTTTTTGAAGAAAAATCGATTAAGTACAAGGCGTTTTTTGCCGTTCTGGCGCTGGTCTATTTCTGGGGCTATGCCGTTTCCGGAACCCGAAGCGCCCTTTTCGTCCTGATTGCGGGTTTCCCATTTTATCTGTTGCTGAAACGTGATATTCCCAAGTTGATCGCTGGTGTTGTTCTGGCGGTACCGCTTTTTCTGCTCCTGATGTACACGAGCGTGGGTAGCTCCAACTACCAGGTGCAACGGATGCGGTCGGCACTGACGCCGATGAACGACCCATCGTTTATCCTGCGACTTCAGAACCAGGCTAAGATGCGTACGTACCTGCAAGATCTACCGTTTGGCGCAGGCATTGGCACATCGACCGATGGTGGTGCTCGGTTTTCGCCCTGGCACTGGGCGGCTCATATTGCCCCCGACAGCTGGTTCGTAGAGCTTTGGATGGAAACGGGTCGCGTTGGGGTCACGCTGTACATTATGATGCTGGTAGGGCTTGTACTGGTGGGTATCTATCAGGTCTGGCAGCTCAAAGACCCCTGGATGGTCAAAATTATGTACGGCTTTCTGGCGGAGTTTGTCGGTATTGCCCTCATGGGTTACTCCAATCCGGTTCTGGGGCAGTTCCCAACGAACGGCGTCATTTACATCAGTACCATGCTGATTGCTACCTGTTACCGGTGGGACACCCGGTCAGCTACTTCCGAATCCTCGATTAACCAATCACCTACCTACGCCCCAGCCCTATGAAGCAATTTGATAGCATCATCTGTATTGCGCAAACATCCTGGAAAGGTGACTTCCAAAAAGCGGTCGTGCAGCTTATGACCGAATTGTCGGCTCGCCATCGGGTTCTTTTTGTCGATTATCTATACACCGTGAAGGATTTGGCGCAGGGGATTGCAGGGCGGCAGGATATACCCGTACGGAACATCCTGCACCTGAACAATCCGCTGTCTAAAATAACGACGGAACATGGGGGAGAGCTGTACGTCTGGTCTCCACCGGTTATGTTGCCCATCAACTGGCTGGCGGCCCGCTCGCACGATCAGGTACTGCACTGGAATACCGACCGGCTGATCAGTGGTCTGCGCGATGTAATGCGTCGGCTGAACATGCACCGGCCTCTGGTTATCAATGCGTTCAATCCGGTGATCGGTTTGCCGCTGTTGGGAAAGCTGAATGAGTGCGCGACGATCTATTACTGCTTCGACGAAATCTCCGTCGTGGGTGACTGGATGAGTCGGCATGGGCAGCGCTATGAAGACGCCTACATTCGGCGGGTTGATGGGGTCATTGCTACGTCGGAAGCCCTGAAGCAGGACAAATCGGCGCTGCAACCCAATACCTTCTGCGTGAAGAACGGTGCCAACTTTGAGCTGTTTAACCAAACCCGCCAGCTGGCCCAGCAGCAGCCACCCGTAAAACCAGTTGTGGGATACTTAGGCTCCGCCGATAACCGGGTTGATATCGATATTATGGAATACTGCGCTCGTACGATGCCCGATGTCGAATTTCAGTTTATCGGAGAGGTGCACGAACCCAAGCTGCCAGAGCGTCTGGATTCTTTTCCCAACGTAACCTTTATTCCACCCCGTCAGCCTGCCGATTTGCCTCCCATACTGGCAAAGCTAAGCGTCGGGCTGATCCCATTCGTCTGTAACAAACATACGTATACAATTTATCCGCTGAAAATCAACGAGTATCTGGCCGCTGGCTTACCCGTGGTATCGACTCCTTTTTCAATTCTTGATGACTTTGCGGGCATCATTGAACTGGCTGATACACCGGAGTCCTTCGCGCAGGCTATTCGACGCGCCCTCGCCGACAAAGACCCTCAGCGCATCCAGGAGCGGGTACATACCGCACAGGCCAATTCCTGGGAGCGACGCGCGCACGAATTTGAAGCCGCTATTCAGCAGATACCCAAAGCCTGGCGGCAGGAACAGCCCGCCTGAGTGAAAGTAGCTTTTACTCAATGAACAATAAATCCCTACAACATAAACATGAAACGAATAAGGATTGATCGACTGAGCCGCTTTATCCAGCTGTGTGCGCTGGTACTGGTTCTGTTGATCGCAGGGTACACGGCAAGCTACAGTCAGAATGGAGCTACCCCGTCGCAGGCGACGCCGAAGCCAATCGCATCACCCGCCGACGGTTTGCCTATCGATAGTATGACGTTTGATTTCAACCGGGACATTGCCCAGCAGTTAGTCTCGTTTGACGAAATGTATAAGCTGGCGTTAGCGTATTCGCCATCGGTAAAATTTGAAGGAGCCGTTTCAAATGCACAGCTCGCTGCTTTACAACTTTCCAAGCTTCAGGTGTTACAGAATGTAACCGGGTACTACAATTACTCGTCCGGTAATCAGGCTATCCTGTCGACGGGCACGAATGTAAGCGATCAGTTAGGACAGATCTCAAACGGTTATCGGGCGGGGGTAAACGTTGCCATAAGCATTCATGATTTGTTTGGTCGTCCCCAGCAGATCAAGCTGGCCCGTGCCAATTACGAATCCACGAAAGAGCGCCGTCGTACCGCCGAAATTCAATTGAAGCGCGACTTATTCAATCTGTATCAGGATTTGATTCTGTCCCAGCGGATTTTGCAGATTCGGTTGCGTGACGATCAGGCGTCACTGGCCGCTTATCAAATTGGGCTGGTGGAATTGCAGAAAGGAAAGATTACCCCCGAAACACACGCCTTTAACAGCAACCGGTACGCCGAAACACGATCAACAGTTGAGCAAGCCAAGACGCAGTTTATCAAGACGATATACGCGCTTGAACTGTTTGTAGGAGTTCCTATTAACCAATTGAAACGCAGCTAACGTTATGACATTTCAAGGACTTGGGCGGCTATTGAAGCAGCATCTAATCTGGTTTATTGTCTTTCCGTGCCTGGGGGCAGGAGCCGTTTTTTACTTCATGCGGAATGAGACAAGTACGTATAAAACAAAGGCTACTCTGTACACGGGTCTGACATCGGGCTACTCGCTCCGGTCGACGCAGGAAGGTTTCCAGACCGATTATTCGGGAGTGAGTAATGCTTTCGACAACATCCTGACGACGCTTAATTCCAACCAGACGCTTTACAACGTTGGTCGGGATTTGCTAAGTCAGCACTTGCAGGTGACCAAACCCTCGCCACAGCAACTTTCGGCTGCCAGCTTCCAGCAACTACAGAAGGCTATACCGGCAAACGTGCGTCAGTCGCTGGTGCGTGGGAATGATCTGGCGTATACCCGTAGCCGGATCGATAGCCTGTCGCGGAGCCAGACCGATAACCCTATCCGGAAGCTGATGCAGGACGGCAGCTTACCGTACTCGCCTGACTACATCAGCAAAAAGCTGAAAGCAACCCGCCGAAGCGCCAGTGATATGCTGGATATGGAGTACGAAACCGACGATCCGGCCATTGCGCAGCAAACGCTGGACCTGGCTATAAAAGAGCTGAACCAGCGGTACACATCGCTGAAGAGCGGGGAGACCAATCCGGTTGTGGAGTACTACGAAGCGAAAACAAAAGAAGCCAAAAAGCAGCTGGACAATGCCGAATCAAAACTACGGGCGTTTAACGTGCAGCACAATGTGCTCAACTTCGAAGACGAACTAAAAACACGGTCAACCACCCGTGATGCGTTGGTAACAGAGTACAGTGGCGAAGTAATGCGCAACCGGGCCGCTAAAGCGGCAATGGATGCTCTTAATCAGCGCATGTCACAGGGCGGAAACCTGTTGAAAATCAATACCGCTCTTACCGATAAGCAAGCCGAACTGACCGAGGCCGAATCCCAGTTGATAAACGCCCGGACCAATGGCCAGCCTCAGGCTGCTCTGGACCGTTTTCAGGCTAAGATCGACCAGAAATCGGCGGAACTGAAACAGATTGCGCAGAACTACTTCGCGGCCGATAACACCGCTGAATCGATTCCGAAGATGAGGCTTGTGAATGAGTGGCTAGCGAAGGTGCTGGAATTCGAAGAGTCGGGTGCGCGGATGGACGTCATCAAGAAACGGCTGGATGAATACCAGAAAGAATCGACCGCCTTTTCGCCCCTGGAATCTGAGCAGCGGCAACTTACCCGCGACATGACCGTGGCTGAAAAAGACTACCTGGCACTGGTTCAGTCGCTGAATCAGGCAACAACCCACCGGCAGGATATTGCCATCGATGGGTCCTTGTCCGTGCTCGACCCGCCGGTATTTCCGTTCTCGCCACAACCGGCTAAACGTTGGCTTTTTACCGCCATTGGGGCAGGGGCTGGTTTTGTGATTGCGTTGTTGCTAACCGCTCTGCGCATCTGGGCCGATAAGCGCATCAACTCCCTGGAGCAGGCTGAACAGCGAGTTGGAAGCTCGGTTACGGCGGTATTCCCAACCGTGAAGAAATTTGCGGTCAACTCCAAAGCTAGCCGGGCTGCCGTCAGTATGTTTGAGCAACTGGGTAACGCCATCAACATTGAAATTGAGCAACAGCGCGTAGCAGCCCATCCACCCGTGATCACCCTATTTAGTCTACGAGCCAAACAAGGGAAAACATGGTTTGCGCACGGCCTGTCCCGGTTGTACGCAGAGTCTGGTGAGCGGGTGGCCTATTTGTACCCCCGCATTGCCCAAACCGATAGCAAGTTCGAGCAGGAGGGTATCGCTTTTTTTCCGTATGATCTGCACCCGAATTTCATGAACGTACGGGAGCCCGAAGATCTGCTCTCCCGCGAAGAGTCTGTAGAAATGAGTGGGTTCCAGAAAATTATTCTGGAGTTGCCGGCGCTGGTCGGTAGTCCGATCCCTTTGCATCTGGTCAATCGGAGTGCCGTTTCGCTCATGATCCTGACGGTTCACACGCTTTGGGGGCGTCGGGATAAACAGTTATTTACCCTTTACTCGAAAGCTGCGAAACATCCGGTGTTAATCGCCTTGAACAAAGTGGAAGGGGGCGATACGGATGCGCCAACGGTTGGCGATATCGAGCAGGGTGTGGTCCGTACCAAGCGGTTTGCGGAGCCGAACGAGGTTGTAGCCGGGGCACCAACTGGCGAACGGGTTTTTGATCAGCAATCCAAATGAGTCACAAGCAACAGGCCATCAGTGGTGGCAAGTGGATGAGTACATCGACGGCGATTTCTACGCTGTTCCAGTTCGGTCAGGTGGCCGTTCTGGCGCGGCTGCTGGAGCCGTCGGTGTTTGGCATTGTCAGCGTCAGCACCTTGCTGATCGCCTTTTTTAGCATTTTCGCTAACCTTGGTTTTTCTAACTCAATTATTTACAAACAGGAAGAAAACCGGGAGGTGCTCTCCACGATTTACCTGCTGAATCTGGTGCTGGGCCTGGTCATCGGCGTTGTTGTTTTCTTTAGCTGGCCGCTGGTCGTTGCCTACTACAAAGAACCCCGCCTGGAGCAGGTCATCAAACTGTCGTCGCTGTATTTTATCATCGTATACGTTGGGCAGATTTATTTGTTTTTGCTTCAGAAAGAGTTGCGGTTCAAAGCCGTAGCCAGCATCGATATGACGGGTACCGTCGTCGGAACAGCAACGACCATTGTGCTGGCCTATACCGGTTTTGCTGAACTAGCGCTGATTTACGGGCAACTGGCGCAGCAGGCGGCCAAGTCGATTCTGCAACTGATGTACGGGCGAAAGCTATTTTCTCCGGTACTAAAGTTCGATTTGAATCTAATCAAGGATCACCTGCGCTTCGGTTTGTACAATGTGGGGGATGGAATCGTTGGGTTCGTGCAGGCGAATTCGGATAACATTCTGGTAGGCGGGATGCTGGGGGTAAAACCACTTGGTTATTACACGCTGGCTTCCCAACTCGCTGTTTTCCCGATTTCACGGCTAAGCCCGATTATCCTGCAAGTGGCTTACCCGATTCTGGCGCGGTTCAAGGGGGACACGAACGAACTGAAAAAGTCGTACCTGACGATTCTGGATTTGCTCAGCTACATCAATCTGCCCTTGCTGGCGGGCTTGTTTATCACGGCTGACAGTGTCGTTCCGCTTTTTTACGGTCCCGGTTGGGAGCCAACGATTGTACTCATTCGAATCTTTGTCTTTGTCAGCATCTTTACGTTCCTGAGTAATCCGCTGTTTACGCTGGCGTTTTCGAAGGGTAAACCAAAGCTGTTGTTCTACCTGAACGTGGCGACGCTGTTTATTAAAATTCCACTGGTGTACGTGTTGGCCCAATATTGGGGGGTAATTGGTATTGCCTCGGCGTTTTTGATTGCCACCATGTCGAACCTGCTCATTAATTTTCGGATCGTCTATTCACTGATTGGTCCGTTTATGCGCGAATTTGCGCAGAATTTTGCCAAACCCCTTTTGTTCTGTCTGCTTATGATCGGTGCCATTGAACTGTATAAGTCGTATACCGATTCAATCAGTGTGGTCAATCTGGTGACAGAAATCATCATCGGTGGACTGATCTACGTTGGTTTGACAATTCGATTCAAATATCCCCTCGCCGAACTTAAAACATTTGGTAAAGCTGCCTGATTTATGCCTATCCTGGAAAAGTTAATCCTGAAATCCTTATACGTAGTTGCTCGCGTAAAATACCCTAATCTCCGCAAGGACCTGCGGTATTTTGTGCGCGACAATTACTACTGTAAGCTGGTTCAGGGACGTTACATCGTACGTGATTATGTACTAAAGAAAAAATACAAAGTGATTAGTTACCACGGCGAGTTCGATCAGGAACTTCGCTACGTGTTACCGTTTGCTTACTGGCATCACTTAAATGGTACGTTACTCAAAACGATTTCGGCGAAGCATACCAAGGATTTTTACTTTTTCAGTCCTGATCATGAGGAGCGTTTTGAAAAGCGGGTCTGGACGGAATCCTACGCGCACTACGACGTACCCAACATGACGCACAGCAACTCATACAGCTTTCGGAATTGGGTGCAGGTGCCGTACAAAGCGCACTTCCGGAACGACATCTTTGTGTACGATAAACCCCTGCTGGTCATTGCCAACAAGTACAATATCGAGTGGGATCAGCCGCCTATCAACTTCCTCGATATTCCGACGCTCGATCAGATTATTCGTACGTACGGCGCTAAATACCAGATTGTTTATAACCGTCCGTTGCCTACCCAAATCGTTCAGGACAACAGCGAAACCATGTCGTTGAATGAACATGCCTGGCTGCGGGAAACCCATCCCGATGTGATCCTGATGGACGATCTATACAGACAGTATCACCCGTCGGTGGCTAGGAACTACAATCATCTGCAACTGATGGTGTACGCCAATGCGAATCACTTTATATCCATGCACGGTGGTACAGCGGCATTGGCTAGCTGCTTTGGCGGGACCAACATTATTTTGTCGAATCCAAACTGGGGAATGGAGCACCATTTCAACGAATACGAAAACCTGTTCCCTAAACTGTCGGGAGCCACGATTCTTCACGCTCGTGATCGGGCGGAGGTATTGGGGTATTTGCGTACCAATTATTAAATTTTGATTAGTGTTTAATTGTGGATTTGGGTCATTTAAGTATAAATTGTAATTTTAAAGTTAACAGTCGTAAATAACAAGTTGTTATTAAGGCGAACTGAGTAGAACTATTGTCTCTTAATGAAGCATTTTTAGATCAAGATGATTATCAGTAGAATAACCAGCGGTTTAGGCAATCAGCTTTTTCAGTTCGCGGCTGCCCGGCATCTGGCGCTGAAGAACAAAACATCGCTTTACCTGGATCTAAGCTACTATCATTATACCTACGACACGGATACACCCCGTGCTTTTAAGCTAAAGCACTTCGCAGTGCCTTACCGCGTACTTCAAAATTCACCGGCGGAGTACGTATCAAAAGCGACAAAACTGCTGCCAAACCGCAGTTTGCCGCCTTTTTTTCTGTTTCTCAAGGAAAAGCATTTCCATTTTGACACCAGTGTGCCGCAAGCCAGGGCCAGTTGTATTACCCTGGATGGTTTCTGGCAATCGGAAGAATACTTTCGGGAAAGTGCGGACACAATCCGGCGCGAACTGACGCTCACTTCTAATCCAAGCCCTGAGTTTGACGAGTACGAGCAATTGATCAAGGCGGCTTCGATGCCGGTTTCGGTTCATATCCGGCGGGGGGATTACGTAAACCACCCAGAATTTAGTCAAACCTTCGGTTTTGTCGGATTATCCTACTACGAGCAGGCACTCAATCAACTACAGGTACAGGTGAATGCGCCCCGGTTCTTTATTTTTAGTGACGATCAGGAGTGGGTGCGCGATAATCTGCCCTTACCGGATAACGCTGTTTTTGTCCGTAACTCCGGTGCAGACAGTGATGTCGCTGATCTGGTTTTGATGAGCCGCTGTAAGCATCACATCATTGCCAACAGCTCATTTAGCTGGTGGGGCGCATGGCTGAATCCGAATCCTGACAAGCTGGTCATTACGCCTAAGAAGTGGTACAAGCAACAACCTACCTGGAACACAAAAGATTTGCTTCCGGCCACCTGGCTAGCCCTTTAAAACTTATCGCCACCTATCTGTTCAACGCCGTTGCCCTGCCATGATAAACGTATTCATCGATCATCAGAAATTCACTACGCAAAAGTACGGAGGCATCAGCCGATACTTTGCCAATATCATCCAGGGTATCAAACAGACGAAGGATATTTCCTACAAGCTAGGGGTGTTGCACGCCAAGAACCATTACATTCAGAACGAACCTCTGGCGCTCAAAGGCAAACTCGGTGATCGGATACTCGGCCGAAAGGAACGGTATGATTATGAGCTCAATAAGTTCTATTGCCAGCAGTTGCTGAAGAAAAATGAGTTCGACGTATTTCATCCGACCTACTACGATCCGTACTTTCTGCAATCGTTAAAAAAGCCGCTGGTCATTACAATTCACGACCTGACCTACGAGCGGCTGCCTGAATACTTCTGGGCGCAGGACCCGCTCACGTATCAGAAGCGCCTGAATATTGACCGGGCCGATTCGATCATAACCATTTCGCAAACCACCCGGAAAGATCTGCTTAGTTTTTTCGACGTAGATCCGGCCAAAGTATCGGTTATCTATCACGGCATCGATATTGAAACGCCTTTACGGGTTCAGCCGGTCGACCAGCTACCCAAACAGTATCTTTTGTTTGTGGGCGACCGCAGCGGCTACAAAAACTTTTACCTGTTCATGAATGCCTTCCAGAAGATCGCTCATCGTTTTCCGGATCTGCACGTGATTCTGACGGGGGGGGGCAAACTGGAAATTGCCGACCGGGAGTTTCTGAATCGGTTGCGGCTTACGGATCGGGTACGGCACATCAACGCCACGGACGAGCAGCTTAATTTTCTGTATCAGAATGCGCAGTTATTCGTGTATCCATCGCTTTACGAAGGGTTTGGTTTACCGATCCTCGAAGCCTTTAAAGCACGCTGCCCGATGCTGCTGAGCGATACAGAATGTTTTCGGGAGGTTGCCGCCGATGCCGCCGTGTATTTCGAACCGACCAGCATGGACGATTTAATCGACAAGCTGGAAACCGTCCTTACAGGGACAACGCTCAAAGCACAGCTGGTCGAGAAAGGAGTGAAGCGGTTGGCGGATTTCCCGCTTCAAAAATCCATTGACCAAACGCTGGACGTATATAAATCATTGGTTTCTCCAAGGTCAGCAAAACAGGTATTGGTATGAGATTTCGAGCGGTTGATTCATTTCGCGGTCTGGCTGCCATTATGGTTATTTTATTCCATATGCAGCACCTTAACCTGTTGGCAAGCAATGTCTTCATTGCGAAAAGCGACATTTTTGTTGACTTCTTTTTTGTGCTGTCAGGGTTTGTGATGACCCATAGCAATTTCAACAAGATCACCGATTTTGAGAGTATAAAGCCGTTCGTGGTTAAGCGTTTCAAGCGGCTTTATCCGCTACATCTCTTTACTCTGTTGCTGGTACTGCTTTTTGAAACCTTTCGGTTTGTCGTTGATCACTACGTTGTTAAGCTATCCAATCCGGTATTTGCCGAAGACAAGACGCTTATCTCTTTCCTGTCGAATCTGACCCTGACTCAGTCGCTGGGGTTGTTTGATCAGGTGACCTGGAATGGTCCTAGCTGGAGCATCAGCGTAGAGTTTTATACCTACATCGCTTGGGCGCTTTGTTTGGTTATGTTTCGTAAAAACCTGCTGGTTATTTGTGGACTGAGCTTTAGTCTGCTAACCTGGTTTATCGTCCGGCACAACGGTAGCATCATTTACAACTACGACTACGGGTTCATACGGTGTGTCTACAGCTTTCTGATCGGTATGCTGGCGTATCGGATACGTCGGCGGTTTACGGCGGATTTCGGGTACTGGCAAAGTTCATTCACCGAAATCATCTTGCTGGCTCTGACCATACTATCGGTTCGTTCGTTCACGCACGAGCAGAGCTGGCTAATGCCGCTGTTGTTCGCGTTCGTTATCATTGCCTTTTCGCAGGAGACGGGTGCTGTTTCCAAGCTGCTGGCCAGCGAACGACTCGCCTTCCTGGGCAATCTCTCGTACTCGTACTACCTCAACCATACGGTCATCTTGTCCGTCATGGATCTGGTTCTTTTTAAGCTGATCAAGGTGCCTCACACCAATGGCGGGGAGTTGCTTTACATCCTGATTTGCCTGGCTGGGGTGCATGTGCTGTCGCTGTTTACGTACCGGCACATCGAATTTATTCTTCAATCGGTATCGTCTAAGCGCACCCGGACATCGGCGGCTAATATGGCGGCTGTATAATAGCTAACCTTAACGCTTGTAGTATATGAACATTCTAAAAGCCCCAGCCTGGATTCAGGAATTCAATTACCCATACGCTTCGTTCGACGAGATTCCTGAATCGGTTTTTGAGTCCATCAACCGTGATCTGGAAGCGGTTCTGAAGCCTAATCCAGTCGTGAGCGTTGCCATTCCGGCCTGGAACGAAGAGGTCAACATCCTGCGTAGCATCGCGTCGCTGGCGAAGATGAAGACCAATATACCGTTTGAAATCCTGGTGGTCAATAATAATTCGACGGATCAGACGCAGAAAACGCTGGACAAGCTACGCATTCGTTCGGTATTTCAACCGATTCAGGGATGGGGCCCCGCTCGCCAGATGGGTCTGGAACAGGCAAAAGGAAAGTACTTGCTGACCGCCGATGCCGATGGTCTGTACCCACCCGAATGGATTGATGAAATGATGGCGGTGTTGCAGCAGCCGGGCGTTATCTGCGTGTACGGACGATACTCGTTTATCCCGAATCCCGAAAAAGGATTTACGCGCTGGAAACTTTCGATGCTCGAGCGGATGAAAGACACTATTGCCGAAGTCCGGCACATGAAACGGCCTCACCTGAACGCCTACGGCATCAGCATCGGCTACGTTCGGGAATACGCCCTGAAAGTCGGGTACGTGATGAAGAAAATTCGCGGGGAAGATGGTCGTATGTGCTTCGATCTGATGCAGTTCGGTACGGTGAAACAAGTGAAGTCACCTAAAGCGCGGGTCTGGACGGGGACCAGAACGCTGGAGAAAGACGGTTCTTTTTCGCGGACTCTATTCGTTCGGGTTGCCATCGAATTGCGTCGGTTCAGCAGCATGTTCGTTGCCCAGCAGCCGCACGACACAAAAACATCGCTAAACAACTAGGCGTGTGTTTAGCGGAAAAGTTAAAGGTAATAACCCTGTGAAATAGCTGATTAATGACCAGTTTGACCGTCAATGTATAATTAAATACTTTTTTTGCCTGACGGCTTAGCTATTTGTTAGTCTAAAATCTGTTGTTTCTCGCTTACACCACCTTTGGCTATGCTCGTTTGTCAATGCAAGTCGGCATTATTGTACTGGATTATTCTACTAGCTCTACTGCCTTTAGCGGTTCATACGACCAGTCTGGCCCAATGTGCGCCGGGAGCGATTATCTGCGAAACATTCGGCGCGGGTCCTCGTGGCGCGTTGCCCAGCGGCCAAACGAATTTTATGTACCGGGCGGCCGCCTGTCCGAATGATGGTGAGTACAACATTGTGGATGCGGTAGATGGCTCTTGTCACGGTGATGCCTGGCATACTGTAACTGAAGACCATACGCCCGGCGACGTAAAAGGCAATATGTTTATTGTCAACGCTTCGTTTCAGCCCAGCGAGTTTTTTAGTCAGAAAGCCGAAGGATTATGTCCCGGTGTCACCTACGAATTCTCGATGTGGGTGCTGAACATCAATAAAGTACTGCAACCGGGTATCTGTGACGAATACATACTGCGCAACCCGATCATCGCGATGCGGGTAGAACAAGCCGATGGCACGCTGATACGCGAAGTAGTGCAGCCTGCCGTAACGCGCTCTGCCAACCCGGTGTGGGTTCAGTTGAGTATGCCCTTCGTTATTCAAACGAACGCCAACGATGTTGTGGTTAAGCTGATCAACAAAGGCTTAGGGGGTTGTGGAAACGATCTGGTCATTGATGATATCAGCTTTCGACCCGTTCATCCGAGCTTATCGATCCAGTTCCCAAATACAAGCGCTTCCGAAACAACGGTTTGTGCCGATACCCGGCTGACACTGAGCGTCGGAGCCGCTGCCGGATACCCTAATCCGGTGTATGCCTGGCAACAAAGTGCCGACAACGTCAACTGGACGCCGGTTCCCGGAAGCGGCCAGGCAACCTATACCATCAATCCCGTTCGGGCGGGACGTACCTATTATCGACTGCGAAACGCGCAGCCAATAAATTCGGCTGCTATTGGCCGGTCGCAGTGTTCGGCTGAGTCGAACGTGCTCATTGTGAACGGTCGTCCTGACGCACCATTTAATCTGGGTGATGATCTGGCGCTTTGCGATGGTAGGCCAGTGGTCTTGCAGGTGCCTAATGAGTTGCCAGCGGGTACCAGTTTTGTCTGGTCCGATCAAAGCAAAAACCGGCAGCTAACCGTTAGCACGCCGGGAAGTTACTGGCTGGAAACCAATCTGGACGGCTGTACGTACAGCGATACGGTACAGGCTGAACTGGAAAATTGCCATCTGGAAGATGTCTACATACCGGATGCGTTCTCACCCAATAGTGATGCTGTCAACGATAAGTTAGTTGTCATTCATTCCGGTGATTTTACTTCGTATTCGTTCCGGGTCTATGATCGGTGGGGGAGTGTGATCTTTTCGAGTCGGCAGGCTGAAGTGCACTGGGATGGTACATTTCGCAATCAGCCTTGTCCGGTAGGAGCCTACGCCTGGACAATTGATTACAGTGTTTTAAACGCGAAAAATGAGGAACGTCATTTCGTTCGAAGTGGACAGGTTATGCTTGTCCGGTGAGGTAACTTGATCGCATCTGCTTTAGTCTATTATTTTCCATCCATGCGCCAGAACTACCATTTTCCAGCGGTTACGCTGTTGATAACGCATTACAATCGAAGCCACTCGCTGGAGAATCTGCTGGTGAGGTTTCAGAACCTGAATTGCCAGTTTGGCGCTGTTGTCGTGTCGGATGATGGCAGTGCAACCGTTCACCTGGATACGCTAAACGACTTACAGCGAGTTTTTTCATTTGATCTGGTTACCACGCCGGTCAACAAAGGGCTTGGTAATAACATCAACAAGGGCCAGGACGCCGTTCACACGCCCTACACCTTGTACGTTCAGGAGGATTTTGAGCCAACCGCTGCGTTTCCGGATCGGTTGGTAGAAGCCCTGGGCATCATAAAGGAGCGCCCTGATTTCGATGTTATCCGGTTCTATTCGTACATACGCTATCCGTATCTAAAGCCTTTCAATAACGAGTATTCGGAAATGGTTTTTCCCGCCTGGGCCACGGATTACAACAAAGTTTACTTCTACAGCGACCATCCGCATTTACGGCATAGCTCGTTCTTCACGCGATTTGGTCGCTATGTGGAAGGTGTCCGGCCCGATAGAACAGAGTACCAGATGTGTATTTCCTTTATTCGCCATAAAGGAAAAGGGTTGTTTTATAACGACTACAAGCAGTTGTTTCAGCAAAAAAATACCGAGGAAGAACCAAGCACGTACAGCCCCGGCGCGTTAGGTCTTAGCAAAAGCAAGTTGGTTGTGTCCCTGCGGTACCTGTATAGACAAATCAAGTTCAACTACGATATTTACGTGAAACGGATGGCTTAGTTGACGTAAATGCCGAAGGGGTAATCACTTTATGAAGTGATTACCCCTTCGGCATTATTGATGATTCCGGCTAGTTAGCCTTTACCACTTTCCGCACTACCCGCTCCGCATCTTGCTTGATTTCCAGGATGTACATGCCCGTCGGGAGTTGAGATAGATCAATTTTTGATGAGAACTGATCGCTAACCTTGGGGATCTTTACGTGCCGATGAATCCGTCCTGTACTCGCGTCAAACACGTTGACTTTGATGGGTGACTCGCTCGACCGCTGGGCCTGAATGGTAATGAAATCGGCTGTCGGATTTGGAAACACCTGAACCGCTTCATCCAGGCTTTTCTCTTCGGCAAGCACGTTAGCCGCTACGCGGGCATTGGGTGCTGTATTCCCCGGTACGACAAACATCGGAGTTTCGGTTACGGTAAGCTGTACCTTGCCCTGGCTCGTATTGACAACTTCCATACTCATGTCGTTGCTACCTACTTTAGGGCGGTAAATTCGTGCCTGCGTTGCCGATCCTAAATCCAGGGTGTACGAAGCCGTGCGGCCTACTTCGTCGGGCACTACCAGCGCATAAGCCGATTTGCCGTTAAATTCATACCGGTCTACGAACGGGTTCTGACTTAGTGTTTGCCGGTACGAATACTCACCAAAGAGCTTACCCGTCTGCAATAAATAGTCAGCCGCCGGACGACGGCTCATGTTGTCACCATTCGCCAAACCAGAGGTTCCGAACATACCGCCCGTTGCGTTATCATCGTAGAGCTGGTAGAAGAAAACTTTCTCGATGCCCTGCCGCGCGTAAAACAAAGCGGTGCGCAGAATCCAGTCACCCTGCGTTTCCAGGGCCGACTTGCTGCCGATTGGGATGGCTCGCAAGGGGCTGCCCTGATTCACATCGAAGCCCGCTTCGGTAACCCACAGCGGCATATCGTACGACTGCAAATGGGTCGTTTTGCGGAAATCTTCAGCGATCCGGTTGATGGGCGTTACTTCCGGAGCAGCACCCCGCGTGGAGTTACCGCTCTGCGACGACGATGTATTGTCCGAATACATGTGGTAGTTAACGACATCCCAGCATAGATTGACCGTACCGTCGGCTTTGTAGCCCCGATACTGTTTACACCAGTCGATCATACCCTTGATGTAATCGGAACCACTCGAAGCGGATGCCAATCCACCGATAACCACTTTGACGCTGGGATCCGCATTTTTCACGCCGACGCCGGGGCCCATCGTGTTTTTGTGGCCGTCGTAAAAAGCCGAGAGGTTGGCCGCATACTCGCGGGCTGTCTGATAAGCTTTTCGGCCTTTCCACCACTTGTCCCGCTCGTTATCGCATTCGATGTATTTGATCAGGCCAAGGCCAATCTTTACCGAGTTCGGTGTATCGCCCGTCCAGCGTGGGGTTGAGTTGACGCTTATTAAAGCCGGATTTACGTTCGGGTTGCTGCCGTAGCGGGCCATGTACTGGAAGCCAGCCTTGGCCTGCTCTATGTACGATTTCGGGTCCGAAAAATCTTTTCCGTAGCGGAGGGGGGTATTTTCCGCATCACGCTGGTCACTCGGGTACGTGTTGACCATCCAGTCGGGGATTGTTTTCAGGCACGCCAGAACCTCGATCCCTTCCGCTTTACAACGTTCGTAAATAGCGTCGTAATTCCAGCCACCGCTCAATGTTGGGTTGTAGGAATAGTTGCCTTCGCTGGATTCCAGCTTGTTCCAGTCCATGTAGTGACGAATACTGGAGAAGCTCTTTACGATCTTCATCTTGTCTTCGTTGATCTGCCAGGGGGTGTTGCCGTCTTCGAAATTCCATTCGTAGGCATTTACCCCAAACATATCCTTTAGCTTAACGGCCTTGGCTGGCGTAGGTGTTTTCGTCTGGGACGACGGGGTGTATGAACCGTACAGCTCAATTTCTGTCGGGAATACGCCCCAGGTGTTGATGACCAGATAGCGGGCATTACTGATCGGCTGATCAAGCTTAAACTGCGCGTTGCCCGTTGCGGACCGGTTTGGATAAGGACCTACCCAGGCTGCGTATTGTTCGCCGGTAAACGTAGCGATGGGAATGCGTTGCCATTGGTCGGTAATGATCGATAACGTCATGGGATTATCAACGCACGTTCCCATAAAGTCGTAAAAACGGATGCCCATCAGCGTCATCGACTCTCCCTCTTCGAGTGGATAATAAGCGTCGTAATTCGCCAGCACTTTGCCCCAACCCGTTTCGACATTGACGTCGGTAACGCCATCGAACAAGCCGTCCAGGCCATTGCTGACATTGTTGAGCTGATACCAGCGTTTACCGTCAATCGGAATCTTCTGGCCGATCGAGACAACCGGAGCCGCTTTGACAACCTGCGTCTGAGCCACATCCGCAGCGGCCAGAAATGAGCTGGATGCTGCCTGCGAAGCCGTTATAGTTGCGGTTCCGTCAGATACAAGCGATGCTTTCCAGGAACCCGTGGCGTTTGAAACGGATACGACTGATGGGTTTGAGGAAGAAAACGTGATTGGGGTTTCGGTGTTCGTACTGCTCGCAGCCAGGGCAAACTCCGCATCGCCTACGGTTTTGTCCGGTAGAGCGCCGAAGGAAATAACCGCAGCAGGGCGTACGATGCCACCCTGGGTTGCCTCGAACCAGTTAAAGTTGAACGCGCCACGTAGGGCGTACAAACGCAGTACCTGACTGCCCGCCGACAGGGTAGCGGTCGTTGATACAGTGGTCCAGTTCTGCCAGTCATACGTGCGGGAAATATCTGCTCCGCCCAACACCTCACCCGATTCGGATCGGATCTCGATTCGGCCAGCGCCGTAGCTGTTGGCTACCCGAAACCGAAAGGTGTGCAAGCCTGCCGAAGCCACATTGACATTATAGTCCATCCAGTCGCCATCGTCGATGTAGCCTACGTTTAATCCACCGCCGGTATCGGCTGTTTGTTCGGGCCGGACATCAGAGGCTACGTCGTAGGATTCAGCCTCAAATTTGCCGGGGAAGGGACGGCTGTCGGCCGCTTCAAACCAGTTCAGGTTCCAGTTGCCCTTTACCGCGTAAATTCGTAATCGCTGACTACCGGCTGTCAGGCGAGCGGTAGCCCCAACTGTCTGCCAGTTTTGAATACCACCCGTGCGGGGAACATCAACGCTCGCCAGGACTGTACCAGTAGCGGTACGCACCTCAAACCTAGAGCCATCTCCGTAGCCATTGGCAATCCGGAACTTCAGCGTATAAACCGCCGTGGTGGGTACGTTAACATCGTAATCCATCCAGTCGCCATCGTCAATCTGACTGACGTTCTGGCTACCATCGGTATCCGCCGTTGTTTCCGTTTGTATGCCCCGCATCATCACATAGTTTTCAGCCTCTACGTGTCCTGGAAACGTGACTGCCGCTCGGGGAGCCGGTTGTAAGCTAAGGTGATTGTTCAGGGAGATGCTATTGCCTTCGACAAAGCATAAGCTACTAATTACGGTCGTCCAAAGAATTGTGTGCAATAAAGGTTTCTGCATACGTGAACTAAGGTTAATGCGTATTCTTAAGTTAGTATTTAACTATAAAAGTAAATAAATAATTACTAGTATAAGTACTTACAAAGAATAAAGTTTTAAAAAATGTATTTTCGTATATAGGTATGATAGATTGAGGGTTATCCAGCTTGACCGTGAGCGTTTAACGTATTACTAATAGAGTAATGGATTTCATCGATAGACCAAGGTCATGGCCTGTAAAAACCCTACGCAAAATGATACATGCCACTAGTCGCAAAGTAATCAGTAGATACGGTTGAACGATAAGAGTAGGTAGTATTTTTGGGGACATCATGAGTTTTCGTCGTACGAGCGCTTTACCTACTTGACGCGTATACGCTTTTTAATGGTGGCTGAACGGGCCAGCGGATTAGGGAATTCTCGGATGAAAAAATACGTACTAATAGGCTTGCTTACCGCTTTTTGTTGGCGAATGCTGCTTGGTCAGCCGCAACCTGAGCGATCTATCGGAAATCAGCAGGCAAAGCCCTGGACATATTGGTGGTGGATGGGTAATGCCGTCAATGAAAACGATATTACGCAGCAGCTAGAGCAGTTCGCCAGGGCTGGGTTGGGCGGTGTGCACATCATCCCGATTTATGGCGTCAAGGGGTACGAGAAACAGTTTATCCCTTTTTTGAATGATCGCTGGCTGGGAGTGTTCGCCCATACCGTCCGGGAAGGAAAGCGGTTAGGGCTAGGCGTCGATCTGACAATGGGTACCGGTTGGCCATTCGGTGGGCCGGGTGTTTCAACGGCTGTGGCGGCCAAAAAGTGGAAGCTTGAAAACGGTAAGCTACTAACCGAGTTGACTAGACAGCAGGTCAAGCGACCGGCACCCGGCGGAGAGGGGTTAGTGCTCGATTATTTCAGCCAATCGGCAATTGAGCAGTACGTCAAACGCTTCGACTCAACACTAGCCCGCTTGCCTGAGCAACCTCGCGCGGTTTATAATGACTCCTACGAAGTGTTCGGTGCCAACTGGACAGATAACTTTCTTGCCGAGTTTAAGAACCGACGCGGTTATGATCTCACTACGCAGCTAACCGCTTTTCTGGACACAACACGAACCGAAACAAGTATCCTGGTTCAGCAGGATTATCACCAGACACTAGCCGATCTGTTGCGTGACGGGTTCACGAAAACCTGGACCAGCTGGGCGCACGGCCATCAGTATCGGGTTCGAAACCAAGCGCATGGTTCACCAGGAAATCTGATCGATCTGTATGCTGTGGTCGATATTCCAGAAACGGAATCGTTTGGGTCCAGCCGGTTTCCGATTCCGGGTTTACGGGTGGACGAACAATACGAAGTTGATCGGTTCGGAACACCGAATTCATTGGCTATGAAGTTTGCGTCGTCGGCAGCCAATCTGACTGGTAAGCCATTAGTCAGCTCAGAAACGGGTACATGGCTGGCAAATCATTTTCAGGTGTCACTGTCCCAGATCAAACCGCAGGTCGATCAATTGTTTACTGCGGGCGTCAACCATATCTTTTATCACGGCGTTCCGTATTCACCACCCGCCGAAGCGTGGCCGGGCTGGGTATTTTATGCTTCGACCAATTACGGCCCTGCGTCACATTTTTGGCCGCATCTGCCATTGCTGAATCAATACATCGAACGGTGTCAAACGCGATTACAGCGTAGTAAGCCCGACAACGATGTGCTGGTTTATTTTCCCATCCACGATCTGTGGGCGACACCGGCTAAATCGGCGGGAGGCATTCATCAGCTCGAAGTGCACCATGTAGAGCGGTGGTTATTGCCGCAACCCTTCGGCCAGTTGTGTGAGCAGCTGCTTGATCGGGGCTACTCATTCGATTACGTTTCGGATGACTTACTGAATAAATTAACTGTAACGAAGGAAGGAATTCGTAGCCCGGGTGGTGCCACGTATCAGGTGATTGTTCTGCCACAAACGACGTATTTACCGGAACAATCACTCCGGCAGTTGGAACGACTGGCTCGGCAGGGTGCCCGCATCATTGTAGATGGCCAATTACCGGCAAAGGCACCCGGCTTTTATAAACACGCAGCCCGCTCCGCCGAAATAAGGCAACTCGCGAAAACGCTGGGACAACTAAAATCCGTGACGGTTAGCGCCAATCTCTTTGAAACGCTCCGCCAGTCGAACGTTCGTGCCGAAACCTGGGCAGCGGAAGGACTGTTGTTTATCCGCAAGCGACAGCGCGATACTACTCATTATTTTATTGCTAACCTGGGTAATCGCTTTCGCCAGAATTGGGTTGCGCTGTCGGCACAGGGACAGGCGACCCGCTACGATCCGTTGACAAATCGGACCGAACCGGTATTGACTCGCCAAGGACCGAATGGACAACGTGAGATTTTCCTGTCACTGGAACCGGGGCAGGCCTATTTTGTCGATGTGAGTTCAGCCAAGGCTACGCTACCACGGTCTGCCAGCACGACCAAACGGGCTGATCTATCATCCCAAAAACCCATGGATTTACAGAGTCCCTGGCAGGTGCAGTTTCTGCGCGGTCGTCCGGCCTTGACGGCGTCGGTAACGGTGCCTAGGCTTGGTTCCTGGACAACCTTTGCCGATTCTGCGGACTATTTTTCCGGAACGGTCCGCTACAGTACCCGCTTTGATCGGCCAGCCGGTAAACCAGACGTATCTTCTTACCAGCTCGATCTGGGTGATGTGCGCGAAGTCGCCGAGGTTCGACTCAACGGACAATCGCTCGGAACGGCCTGGTGTATACCATTTCGGTTATCGGTTCCTGCCAGCCAACTGAAGCCAACGGGAAACCAATTAGAGATTGACGTAACAAACCTGTCCGCAAACTATATGCGACTGTACGACCGCCAGCAGCCGGATTGGAAAAAGTTTTACGATATCAACATGGTGGATATTCGCTATCAGCCTTTTGATGCGGGTCGTTGGAAACCAACGCCATCGGGATTACTCGGTCCAGTGACGCTGACTCCGGTGCATTAAAGCGAAAACCGTCAATCTTTTGCGTACTTGGAGCGCAATCGCCTGACGACATCATCGGCCAGTTCGTCGCTCAGGCTGTCGTAGAGTTGCCAGCGCGAAGGAGGAAACAGATTGGCGCTTTTAAGCGATTGTCCATTCAGTGCGCGGTCGTCACCGCTAAAAGTTTGCCACTCGGTTTGCCAGCTGCGCGTTTCCCATACGCTGTCTTCCCAAATGGTTTTGCCCGTTTGCGTGTCGATGGCGCGCAGTCGCATCGTAAGTTCAGCATTAATTGTTCGGAGGTACGTTGTCAGACTACCGCTTACCTTTTCCATCACGTCCACCTTGGTCGAATCATTGATTTTCTTTTCGCCAACCTTGTACGTCTGGTTGCTGTATACGGTTGTGGTAGATGAGGTCGTATTATCCCGGATAGGCACGTAATCGGACACCCGCATTTGCACCGCCTGGTGAATCGGAAAGCCATCGCCCGCCGATTCGTCGGGCCGGTAAAGCCGGACAAACGGTGATGGCGCTTCATTCCGGTCGATCTGCCGAAAAATCATACGCTCCAGCTCCCGGTTGTCGGCAGCGCTGATTTCTGAGGTTGGCGATAACGGTTCGACGACGACCCGCAGAATAGCAAACGGGAGGGCATCCTGCGCCTTGGCACTGGCCTGGCGGAAGTTAGGAACCCACGACAGGGCTTTCTGGTAATTGAAATAAGCATCCTTGGCCGCCAGCCGGTTATCCTCCCGGTAGGCGAATGCCTGCTCGGCCAGTTCGTAGCGGTCGGCTGCGGCCAGTTGGCGGGTTTCCTGCTGCCGGTCAGCGTAGGAAGTGGGGTAAGTAGCCAGCCACTCGGCACAGGCTTCGCAGGTTCGGGCGTTGTTGGTCAGGCTTTGTAGTTTTTCGTACTCGTTGTAAATCGTTTCCCACGGAAAGTCTTTGGTATTCGACGGCGACGACAGGTTTCTGATCGCTTTCTGGTGTTCCTCATACGCGCGCTCGAACGCCTGTTTAAGTACGAGTGGTGCTTTCGTATAGCCACGTTTACCCAGACCCCGCCACTGGTGAAGCCGCTGCGAAGCTCGTTTGACCGCCAAATCAAAGTTTCCCCGCCTGAAAGCGGTCTGACCACTGCTGCACGCGGCTAAGCCAGTGCTGGTCAAAATGAAGAGTAGGAGCAGGCGAATCATGGCGTAAACGACGATTTTCTGAACATTCGACAACGCAGGAAGTAGTTGGTTTATCGTTGACCCAGAAAAGAAGTTTTCCGTTGCTTAATCTACTGTAAAATACAGCAAGCGATTACCGGAACTGGCTACGAACGGAGCGTTGTTACCGGTTGACGTACCGTCCGTAGCGAGCTTTTCGACTGGGTATACTTTATTTATTGATTACTTATGTCGAAACACCGACGCTATCGTTCCGCTGAGAAAACACTCGGTACATCACCCGGTACACTTACCTATGTAGGGGCCGATATTGATCACGCAACAAAGATCAAACGCATTGAATACAACGCGACTGAATACCATGTTGATGAAATCGTCAAACTAAGCGCGTGTCGATTACCAAACGAGGCAACGTCTTTCGTGAACTGGCTTGACGTGGATGGTATTCACGAGCAAAAGGTCGTTTCGGTAATTGGCCAGCAATACCAGTTGCACCCGCTGCTGCTGGAAGATGTGATGAACACCGAACAGAAGCCGAAGATTGACCTCTACGACGATACGGTGGTGTTTGTAACGCTGAAAATGCTACACCATAGCCGTCAGCGGCAGGCCATTGAGGCCGAACATGTTAGTCTGGTGCTGGGAAAAAATTACCTGATCTCGTTCCAGGAAGAACGGACGAAGGATATCTTTGAGACCGTTATCGAACGCATCAAAGCTTCATCGGGTAAAACCCGGCGCAATGGGGCTGACTACCTGCTGTATGCGCTTATGGACGTAATTGTCGATCATTATCTGCTTATTACGGAGCGTATCGGCGAAAAAATGGATGAACTGGAAGAGCAAATTATTCGCGAGCAGGCCAACCAGCAAACACTGTCCATCCTGTACACACTCAAGCGCGAACTGGCCTTTATCCGGCGGACGATTTACCCACTACGTGATATGATCGGTGTGTTACTGCGGGAGGAATCGACTTTAATAGACCGCAGTACGCTTCCTTATCTGCACGACCTTTCAGACCACATCAACCAAATCATCGAATCGCTGGATTCGTACCGCGAGCTTATTTCGGGCTTGATGGATGTGTATTATTCGATTGTCAGTAACCGCATGAACTCCGTCATGAAAACGCTGACGATTGTATCCGCCATCTTTATTCCCCTGACCTTCATTGCGGGTATTTACGGGATGAACTTTGACAATATGCCCGAACTACGAACAAAAACCGGTTACTTTTGGGTGCTTTTTAGCATGGTTGTGATTGCCGTTGGAGAAGTTATTTATTTCAAACGACGGGGCTGGATGTAAGGCTTTGCGCCAGTTCTGTTGGGTAAGAAATAAGGAACAGATTCAATCGGGACAATCATGGACCAGAGCATGACCGCTTGAATTTGATGTATGACAACGCAGGAACTTCAGTTAGATAAATTTCGGTGGATTACCGATTCGCGGCAGGTGGGCGAACAGGCCACGACGACTCAATCGGGGGAGTCGGTTTTCTTTGCCATTCAGGGCGAACACCACGATGGACATAATTTTATTGGCGAGCTGTACCAGAAAGGCATTCGCTTTTTTGTCGTCGAGCGGTCGGCGCTCATGCCCGACCTCCGGGCGGAACTAATCGATTATGCCGACGCCCAATTTGTGGAGGTTGACAGTAGTTTGCAGCTGGTGCAGACCTTAGCCGCCGAACACCGACGCCAGTTCCGCATACCGGTTGTTGGTATCACGGGTAGCAACGGCAAAACCATTGTAAAAGAGTGGCTGGCGCAACTGCTGGCCGACGATTTTGTGATTGCCAAAAGTCCCAAAAGTTATAATTCGCAGTTGGGCGTACCCTTGTCGGTACATCAACTCAACGCAAGCCATACGCTGGGTATCTTCGAAGCGGGCATTTCCAGGCCGCACGAGATGCAGGCGCTGGAAGCAATCATTCGCTCGACAATCGGCATTTTTACGAACATCGGTACCGCACACGACGAAGGATTCCGGACGCGCAAACAAAAAATTGCCGAAAAGCTGCGGTTATTTATCCATGCCGAAACGCTTATTTACTGCGCCGATTACGCCGACATTGACGAAGAAGCAAACCTACTTCTGAAAGCGGTAAACACCGACATGCGGTTTGTAACATGGTCCATGACGGGGAGGGAGGCTGTTTGTCAGGCGACGTTGGAACAGGATCGACTGACGCTCAGCGGGCCATTTGGTACGGTTCTGCTTACGATTCCGTTTACCGACCCGGCTTCGGTTGAAAACTTAATGCATTGCATCGTCGCGATGCTTACGTTGCGCGTTCTGGATGCTGACGCCCTGCAAAGCCGCCTGAATCGGTTACGACCCGTTTCGATGCGCCTGGAGTTGAAAGAAGGAATCAACAACTGCGTACTGATCGACGATTCGTACAACAACGATGTAGCGGGTTTGCAATTAGCGCTTAGCTTTCTCAATCAGCAGAGTACACGCGGACGACGTGTTGTTATCCTGTCCGATGTGTTACAGTCGGGGCAGCCGGAATCGGAGCTATACGAACAAGTGGCGAATCTGATTCGGGCGAATCGCGTTGAGCAATTTATCGGAATCGGACCCGTACTTACCCAGAATCGTCGTTTTTTTGCCGACGGTAGCATTTTCTTTCCAACGACCGACGCATTTTTAACCGAGTTTTCGGTCCGTGAACTGCGGGATAGTGATATTCTGGTAAAAGGGGCCCGGCCGTTCTCTTTTGAGCGAATCGTCAACCGGTTGCAACGAAAAGTACACGGTACGTTGCTCGAAATTAACCTGGATGCGCTTACCCATAACCTGAACTACTACCGGGAAAAGGTCGGTGCCAATACCAAAATCATGGTGATGGTGAAGGCATTTGCGTACGGCAGTGGCAGCGCGGAAGTCGCTCAGTTATTGCAGTTCCACCGAGTCGATTATCTGGCCGTAGCGTACGCTGATGAAGGGGTCTCGCTCCGTCAGCACGGCATTGATTTACCGATCATGGTCATGAATCCTGCACCGGAAACCTTTGCGACGCTGCTTGAATACAGTCTTGAGCCGGAAATTTACAGCATACGCTTGCTGAAGGAGTGGAGTAGTTTTGTGGCTAAGCATACAGAGGCAGAGACAGTAGCTCTCTCATCGCGGTCGGCGCAGCGCAAACCGTGTCCGATACACCTGAAAATTGATACGGGGATGCACCGGCTGGGCTTTCTTGAAGACGAGCTACCCGTGGTAATCGAGTACCTGAAAAGCTACTCAAACTTGCGCGTAGAGACGGTATTCAGTCATTTGGTAGGGGCGGATGAAGCGCAATTCAATTCATTTTCGCAGCAGCAGTTTAAAACGTTTCTGCGGGCTACGGCGGCACTCGAAGCGGGCTTAGGCTACCGGCCAACGCGTCATCTGCTCAATTCGGCGGGTATCGTACGATTTCCGGAATACCGACTGGACATGGTGCGGCTGGGGATTGGTTTGTACGGTGTTGAGTCCAGCCAGCTCGACAAAGAGGCCGTTCGTCCGGTAGGAACATTGCACACGGTCATTAGCCAGATCAAGGCTGTGCCAGCGGGCGAATCAGTGGGGTATAGCCGCCGGGGCGTGCTGGACCACGATGCCCGGATTGCTACCCTCGCTATTGGCTACGCTGACGGTTTTGACCGCCGGTTAGGGAATGGAGTAGGGCACGTGTGGATCAACGGTGTTCGGTGCCCGACAGTGGGTAACGTTTGTATGGATATGACCATGGTTGACGTTACCCAAGCTCCTGCCGCCGAGGGTGACGACGTGATTGTCTTTGGCGATGAACTACGGATTACCGAACTGGCCCGGCAAATTGGTACGATCCCGTATGAGCTACTGACAGGAGTCAGCGAACGCGTGAAGCGGGTGTTTTTTAAAGAAGGAAACTAAGGGAAGTTGGGTAATCGGAGCAACGTAGCTTTCCAATTACCCAAACCCACTTTCAGCAATTAATTGCTGCGCTTTGCTTTGACCGCTTCCACATTCTTTTTGCGGTTTTCCAACTCGGTCGTGGCGTTTTCCTGCTCGGTTTTATTAGCTTCGATGTCTTTCTGAAGTTGTTCCAATTCTTTAGCGTTATCGTCAATACGCTTCAGGAGTCGCTCTTTCTCTTTGGCGTTTTGCTCGATTTCGCGCTGGAGCCGTTCGCCGTTACGAACCGTCTTCTGGTGACTTTTCTGCGCTTCGTCAAAGCCCGTTTCTGCGGTTCGAACTTCCTGGTTGAACAGGCTCTTTTCTGAAAAGTCTTTTAACAGCCGCTCGGCAGCCGCGTAATTGCTGTTGCCAGTCGTTACGTAATTTCCGCCACCCTGATCAAAGGCGACAAAGATGGTAGCCGAGGTCCTGGTTGACTTAACCGTGCTGGTCAGGTTGATCGGCTCGGGCGAAACGGATTGTATGTCCGCATTGGGTACGCGATAGGTGCCGCGCGAAGCCGTCATTCGTCCGTAAGTTTTAAGCTGTTCTTCCCAATCTTTTTCCAGTTGCTTGCCGTCACCCTGCAAGGTCAGGTACAGACCCGGTAGCTTGTTTTTATCAACCGTGGTTTCTCCTGCGTAAACGGTTTGGGCATTGGCTTTTCCAAGAACAACAATAAGCGCCAGCAGTAGTGTGATGCGTGATAGGAGTTTCATGTGCGTGTTTGATTTACGAATTACGTTCATTGACTTACAAGAATGAGTGGTTAAGTCAGGCCACTTTTTTCGTGACTAACAATCGTTTATCGCCGTTTTGCAACGTAGTCGCCAGGATGTACGTGTCGCCACCTTCGCTCAACTTTAATTTCTTCCGCAAGTCGGCCACTGACTGAGGAAAGTTTCGGACTGTCAGGTTTGCTTTCATCGTTGGTAATATCGATTCTACCTGCTTTCGGTCTGATTTGATCACGTGCTCAAGCTGAAAGGCGCGGCCCGGAAAATCGCTTTTCAGCTCGCTGCCCGTGTACAGATGACTGTTCGGAGCCAGCTTTGCCAGATCAAATCGATCGGCCACCAGCCGAAAGGCCCCGGCTTTCAGTATCGCTGCGTTCGGTTCGTACACGTACTGTTGCGGATCGCTCAGCCTGACATTTGACCCGGCTTCGTCGCCTTTACGAAACCGGAAAACCGTGTTACCCGTTGCCGTTAGGTTGATGGCTACGACTTCGACCGAGCTGGCGGATACCGGCTGGTGTCCTATCGTCAGGAGTATTTCTTTTACCTCGCCCTGCACGGCAACAATGTGCACCGCTTCAACCGAAAACAAACTTCGGACGGTCGAGTCGATATCAAGTAACGGTGATACTTTTACTAATAGCCGATTTCCTTTTTTCAGCAAGGCTGCAATCGTATCAGGACGTGACAGGTCGGGTTCGCAATCAGCTAAGCGGACAACTTTCCCACCCTGCTCGTTGCGTCGGTGCGGGTCAAGGTAGATCCAGTCGGCAGCCTGGGCGAAATGGTCGATCAAGGCTAAGCCATTTCCGGTTTGTACGTCAACATTCGTCGCACCCAGTACTGGTAAATTGTGGGCTGCGAGCATCGCCAGATCGGGCTGCTGCTCAACATACACAACCCGGTCGATGCGTTGCGCGAACGCCCATGTGTCTACGCCCATACCACCCGTAAGATCGATTAGCATCGTTCCGCTAACCAGCGAGGCTTTGTACTGGGCTGTTCGTTCAGAAGAAGCCTGCTCGACCGATAAAGCGGGTGGAAAAAGTAACGCGTCGTTTGCGTACCAGGTGGGTAATTTTTCGCGCGCTTTCTGACGGGCGGCAATCTGGGCGATAACCTTTTTTGTATCGATACCGGCGGCTTGTGGGCGCAGAGACAGCGCTCGTACATCATCGGTTAAGTGATCCTGGATGAAAAGACGTTCGGCGGGCGAAAGAGCGGTCAAGTGCGTATTTGGTTACTAAGGTTGCCGGTTGTGCGAAATGCCTGTGGCTAGATCAGCCAATAGAAAAATAGCTGATGGATAACGATCAGGCCTGAACTATAGTTGCGAATGTAGCCGCGAATTCGTGTAAGCGCAAAAGAGAAGCGTTTGCCGGTTGTTAGGAGTAAGGTCAAAAGACAGGAGGTGAGCCACTAGCTCACCTCCTGTCTTTTATTAATTTGTTTCGACGGCAGCGGTTGCCAGATCACGAGTGGGTCGAAGTCGGGCGACCCGAATCCCGGAAAGTCGTTTGTGGCCCTGTACGTATTCGCTCAACGAATACGAGGTAATGACGACGGCTGCCTGATCCGAAGACGCATGCAACAGATGAATCCGGCCATCGGGATGTTTTACCGCCAGGCCAACGTGTTTCATATCCAGACCGGGCCGGGCGGCTGTCAGCATAATGATGTCGCCTTCGCGGAGCTGGGCTTCTGCCTGCCGGATGTTTTTCGTCGGAATAAAATAAAAAGACTGCTGGCTAATCGACGCTTCAGCGAGAGCGACTTGCTTGAAAATCTCGGGATCCGTCAGGCGCGGGTACTTGTACGTTGCCGTAGTCATGTACGACACAGGTTTCGCGACGGAGATACTACCGGTCAGTTCACGCGTTACGTCCATCAGAAGACCCTTACGTTCGTTATCGCGAAGCCAGTCCGAAAAGTAATGCAAACGGCTGGCGTACCCCTCGATCCGGCCATCGCGGTAGCGAAGCTTGGTGAGGTAGTTGCGAAACGATTGATCCAGCGAAGCGAGGTTCGTTTTTTCGATCTGATCGTGCCAGGCCAGCGATAAAGCGAGTACCGTTTCCAGGTAGGTCGTGCAGTCGAATTCGCGTAAATTGACCACAAGTTGCTCCGTCGGACTGGCGTCCAGCGTATGCGACACGTATGGATAACCCAAAAACTGTTTACCAATAGTCACCGCTGTTTCCGACGGTGTCTTTCCACCCGTGATCGACACCGCTTTCAGCTCAGGAGATACCGACTCCTGTGCCCACAAAACCGTCGAAGAAAAAATCAGAAGAAGCGTGGTAAATCGTTTTATCATGGGTGAATGGTAAATGACAACTGTACTATAATCAACTCAATGATTAGACTAGAAAACTCTAGTCTAATCACTATTTTATTTCAAAAATCTGGACACTATGGGGCGGCATTATCAACGAAAATCCTTCTGTTCCAGCGGCTTCAATCGTCGTATTGGTCAGGAAAATATCGGTTAACTGGTAAGTCCGCGAAGAGTCCAGACCCATTGTGTTGAAGGCATGATACGGAATACGAACGGTTGTCTCGTAGGTGTTCCGATTTGAAAAGTTAACGACAATCAGGAGTTTTTGCCGGTCGGTATGACGCAGGTAACTGTACAACTGGTGTGCGTCGTAACCAGCGCTCTGGCCGTTGTCATTGGCATACTGCAAATCGTAGAAGTAACCGTTCTGAATAGCATCCGAACTGTTGACGAGGTGGTTCAACTGCTGATAAAAAGCCCAAAGCTGCTGTTGCTCTTCGGACAATCCCCCACCGTCGTAACGACCCTTGTTGAGCCAGCCCTGCCATTCGGGTAACCCCCAATAGTCGAAAATGGTGGTACGTCCATCGTTGCTGCTGAACCCTTCCGCACCCTCGGCCCGAACGCCGATTTCCTGACCAAAGTACAGCATGTACGGACCCGTGTGCATGGTCGCCGACAAGGTCATGCCCGGAACTGCTGCCCACGGATTACCTGCGAAGGCTTGCGAAGCAATCCGTAGCTCGTCGTGGTTTTCCAGGAAGCGCAGCATGTGCTGAGCAAAATCGCCGGACTCCTGCTGCCATACCCGTGAAATTTTGTAGCAGGAAGCGTTACTGTCGCCTTCCATCAATTCCTTAACGGCATCGTACAGACCTACTTTATCGTACAGGTAGTCAAAGCCACCCACGAAAATAAAGGGGCGATAAAGGGCAGGATCGTAAATTTCGGCGACGAAAATAATACGGGGGTATTTCTGTTTGACGCGGCTGATGGCCCATTGCCAGAACTCAAGCGGGATATAATGCGCCATATCGCAGCGGAAGCCATCGACTCCTTTCTCTGCCCAGAACAACAGAATGTCAAGCATCTGGTGCCAGGTTGCCGGAACCGGATTGACATGCATGCTGCCGTCGAAAACGTTGTAGCCGTAGTTGAGCTTAACGGTTTCGTACCAGTCGTTGATGTCAGGAGCCGCCGTAATGGAACCGCTGCCGGTAACCTTAGCCGGAAATTCGTGCAGGCCGCCCGGTGAAACAGCTCCGTCCGAACGGGATTCGGGCGATACAAAGGTTTCGCCCGGCAGGTAATAAAAGTTATTGCTTGTCGCAAAACCAACCGACGTATCATCGTTCTCACCCAGGTCGACAACGCCCGCCGGTTTCACATCCGAATAATACTGTCGCGCTACGTGGTTGGGAATAAAATCGATGATTACTTTGAGTCCGTGGGCGTGCGTACGTTCGACCAACGCTTCAAATTCCGCCATTCGGTTTGGAACATCGACGGCAAGATCAGGGTCAATGTCGTAGTAATCTTTAACCGCGTAGGGTGAACCCGCCCGCCCTTTCACGACCGACGGATCATCGACACGGATACCGTAAGCCGAATAATCGGTCTGCGTCGCGTGTTCAATGACGCCCGTGTACCAGACATGGGATGCACCGAACCGTTTGATCGCCCGAAGAGCCTCATCGTTAATGTCATTGAATTTGCCAACGCCGTTTTCGTCGCGGGTACCGTGTGGACGGTTGGTTGTATTCTGATTGCCAAACAGGCGAGTAAAAATCTGATAAATAATCAGTTTGTCCATAATGGGGACAACAGAAGTCGTATTCATGAAAATTAATTATGAGAAGTTACGGATGATAGGAACTGATAAAACGCAAAATTATGGCCTTTTTCGATGAAAAACTTGGGTTATTTTTGCGTTCTTGTTGCATTATTCTTCGATCATTTCGCTAAAACAGCGTTTAGATGAGAACCCACCTTATATACAAGCTTACACTACTGATTGTTCTAGTGGTCAATAGTGCGTTCGTACTGGCGCAGAACGCCCAAATTCAACGGGTCAATCCAACCAACTGGTGGGTAGGCATGAAACGTTCGACTGTACAATTGCTCCTTTACGGGCCAAATGCCGGTACGTTGACGTATTCCGTCAATTACCCCGGCGTAAAGCTTGTCAAGGCGCATACCGTCGAAAATCCTAATTACGCATTTCTTGATTTAACGATTGCACCTACCACAAAACCAGGTACACTTCAGCTGGTGGGTAAGCGAGGAAGCCAGACGTTAACCCAGTCCTTCGAACTCAACGCACGGGACAAATCACCGAAAGGGCAAGGCGTTTCGGCCGCTGACTTTATTTACCTGATTATGCCCGACCGCTTTGCCAACGGCGATCCATCGAATGATAAGTTCTCCGATATGGCCGACCCGAACGCCGACCGTAGCAACCCGTTTTACCGGCACGGTGGTGATTTGGCTGGCGCTGGTCAGCATCTGGATTACGTCAAAGACCTGGGAGCAACCGCTATCTGGTTTACGCCGGTACTCGAAAACGATCAGCCGCTGACCAACGAGGGCGGGTCGATGCGGTCGGCCTACCACGGGTACGGATTCACGGATCATTACGCAATTGACCGGCGTATGGGCGGCAATGAAGCCTATAAAAACTTTGTCAAAAAAGCGCACACGGCTGGCCTGAAAGTCGTGCAGGATGCGGTGTACAACCACGTTGGTATCAACCACTGGTTTCTGAAAGATATACCCATGAAAAGCTGGGTGCATCAGTGGCCGACCTACACGAATACATCGTACAAGTACCAGCCGATTACGGATCCGCATGGTGCCGAAAGCGACCGTCGGGTGACGACCGATGGCTGGTTCGTGCCGTTTCTGCCCGATCTGAATCAAAGCAACCCATTCGTTGCTAATTTTCTGATTCAGCACGCCCTGTGGTCAGTTGAGACGTTTGGCGTCGATGCCTGGCGCGTGGACACCTACATGTACAACGATCAGCCGTTTATGAACCGCTGCAATCAGGCGTTGCTGGACGAGTACCCGAAAATTCACATTTTTGGCGAATCGTGGGTAGATAACGTTGTCGATCAGGCGTATTACACACGCAACAAAATTGATTTTCCGTTTAAGTCGAATCAGCCGGGCGGGCTTGATTTTGTGCTGTACAGTTCGATGCTGGATGCGCTGAAGCAGAAATTCAGCTGGAGCGATGGCGTTAACCGGTTTTATCAGGCGTTGGCGCAGGATGCCGTTTATCAGGACCCTACCAAGCTGGTAACGTTTCTGGATAACCACGACACCGACCGCTACCTGTCGGTCATCGGCGAGGATTTCGACAAATACAAAATCGGTTTGACATGGCTGCTGACGACCCGTGGGATTCCGTCAATGTACTACGGTACCGAGATTTTGATGAAGAATTTTAAAAGCCCGTCGGATGCGGAGGTGCGTAAGGATTTTCCGGGTGGTTTTTCGGGTGATAAAGAAAACAAATTCGAAACGGCTGGTCGTACCGATCGCGAAAACGAAGCGTTCCTGTTCGTTCGTAAGCTGGCAACCTACCGACGTAGCAATCCTGTTATGCACTCCGGCAAGCTGATGCAGTACTTACCACAGGATGGAACGTACGTATACTTCCGGTACGACGGCACCAAAACTGTGATGATCGCTACCAATACGAACGAGAAAGAAATTTCGCTCGATACCAGCCGGTTTGTCGAACGAATGAATGGCGTCACGGCAGCTAAAAATGTGCTCACGGATGAAACCATCAGCGATTTAAAACTGATCAAACTACCCGCAAAAACGGCGTTGGTACTTGAACTGACAAAATAGCCGGAGTTTGTAAACGTGTTGTTGCTGGTTGAGATTGGTATAAACTATGTATTTTTAAGAAGTCATTCGTACCTATAGTTTATCTAACTCATTCCAACTATGAATCAGTCTCAGTTTACGGACCCGCCCCGGCGACAAGCGGTAACTGAAACTGGTTGCCAGCCGTTTCCCGAAACAGCGTTGAATTGCCTGATTACGTTAGCGACTATTCGCGACGATAACGGACAGGTGATCGACTTTCGGGTACTGGATGCAACATCGAACGTAGAAAGCGCCCTGTTTGTAAAGCCGAACGAACTAATTGGCAAGCGGTTGCTTGAGTTATGGCCCAGAAGCGTTGAGATCGGCCTGTTCGCCATGTACACACGGGTTGTCGAGACCGGGGAGAGCGAGCAAACGCTACATCGGTATATCGACGTAGCTGTTCCGGAGACATGGCTTGAACTGTCGGTAGTACGTCAGGGGCCGGATAGGCTTGTCCTGTTGTTGATAAACTGTACAGCCAGCAAACAAGCCGAACGACAACTCGCCCAGCAGGCGGAGTTGTTGCAAACGGTACTGGACAATGCACAGGCTGCGATTTCACTTCATGCCGCGATGCGGGGAAAAGACGGTCAAATTGAGAATTTCCGAACCGTTCTGGCTAATCAGCAATGCATCGCTATGTGGGGTGAATTGGCGGACGCCATTTTGACCAAGACTTTTTTTGAGGTTACAACGCCTGCGCAGCAAATCGACGAATTTGCCCGGTATGTACGCGTCGTTGAAACGGGTGAGACGGACCGTTCCGAGTTGATAATCGGCGATCAGTGGTGGCTACGGATTACGGCCAAAGCGGGTGATGGTGTGGTGATTGCAAACGTGGATGTTTCGGAAAGCAGACGTTATCAACAACAGCTGGAAGCGGCTAACCTGGAGTTGAAACGGTCGAACGAAAGCTTGCAGTCATTTGCCTACATCGCCAGTCACGATTTGCAGGAGCCGCTGCGCAAAATTCAGTCGTTTGGGGATATGTTACAGAACCGTTATGCATCGATGCTTGGTGCGGAAGGGGGAGAACTGATAACACGAATGCAGGCATCAGCCGAACGAATGTCCATATTGATCCGCGATTTGCTTGACTACTCTCAGCTATCGTCACAGCGGCATGCGTTCCGGCTCTTTTCGCTTGGTAAGCTCATCGACGATATTGTCGAAGACTTGTGGCACCCTATTCAGGAAACGAACGCCCGCCTTGACATCTCCGAGTTGCCGGACCTCATGGGCGACCGCCATCAGGTGCGTCAACTGTTTCAGAACATATTATCAAATGCGTTGAAGTTCCGCCGGGTCGACGGGGCTGGAAACCCTGTTCCGCCGGTTGTGCGGCTATCCTCCCGGCTAACGGTTTTCGACGAGTTGCCCGCTGACCTACAGGCGGATTTGCCGATCAATCGGTCGTACTGGGCCATTTGTGTCGCTGATAACGGTATTGGTTTCGATCAGCAGTATGCGGAACAGATCTTTCAGGTTTTCCAGAGGCTGCACAATCGACAGCAGTTTTCCGGCACAGGTATCGGCTTGGCAATTGTGAAGCGAGTGGCCGAGCAACACGATGGGACGATTCGGGTAACAAGCCGGTTAGGCGAAGGAGCGGCTTTTACCGTCTATCTTCCCGCCTAACGCGCAACAAAAGGGTAGCCCGTTCAGACTATCCGTGTACATGCCGATAGTCTGAACGGGCCAGGCACTTAGGCTATTGCCCGCTCGGGGTCATAGGCCCGGTACCAGTCAACGTGGCGCGTTAAATACATCGTAGTCGCCAGAATCAGGAGTAGCCCCGCACTGCCCAGCAAGAGCGAGTAGTCTTCCAGTTGGAGCAGCGAATAGAAAAAGCCGTATAACAAGGTCAGAATAGCGCTAAACAGGATGGTCAGGCGGAGATTACGGAATACGTAGCGTACATAAAAAGTGACCAGCGTTAAGATGACCCCGCTGCTAATCAGGTAGGCCCAATCAAACGAGATATGCTCAGAAATAGACAAGAGCAGCACGTAGAACAGGCATATGGCAAAACCAACCAGCAAATATTGCATGGGGTGAATACGCCGACGGTCGAGGATTTCGATAAAGAAGAACGAAACAAACGTTAGGAAGATAAAAAGAATGCCGTATTTGGCGGAGCGGGTTGTCTTCTGGTATTCATCGATGGGAACCAGCAATTTAACGCCAAACAGGGGTACGTTGTCCGCCACCTTTACGTTCGATTTATTCAGAAAATTGCCGATACCTTGCTGGGGGAAATTGCGGTTGAACTCTAATACGTTCCACGAAGCCTGAAATCCCTGCGTACTTACGGTGCGCTTATCCGGCAGGTGCGAGCCGGTAAAACTAGGAGTCGACCAGGAGGAACGAAGGTTTACCTGGGTTTCCTTGCCAAACGGCAGAAAACTCAACTGACTGCTTCCGTTCAGGTTTAATTTCGATTCAAAACGGTAGGTAGCTGCGTCAAGCTGAACAGGAGCACTAACGCCTGAAGAAACGATATCATTGGTTGGAATGCCCGACTCGGCAGGCAATTGGCGACCGTTAACAGTAAACGCAATGGAGTTACGAATGCCTTTCATATCGCTGATCCCTAAGGATAAAAACGCTTTGTCCCATTGGGCGGTACCCGCTGGCAGGCCCATCGACGTGAGCGAGGGTTTTTTGAACGTACCCCGGATCGTCAGCTGGGTGTTATAAAGCATGACGGTGTAAATTCCCCGATTGCGCTTCTCTGGTCTGACATCACCGTCGAACATGAGTTGATCGGGGAGAAAATGAAGGTACGTTGTTTGAATCTGATTCTGCCCTTTGCTGTCTTTTACCGCTATTTCGTAAGGAACGGATAAGACAGGACCGCCAATAACCTGCTCATTGCCCCATTTGCTGCTCACTTCTGCGATGGCCGCGTTCCGCGTCATTTCCCGTTCGGAGATCAGCGAACGGAGCATCCCGGTTGGAATTAGCAACAGTAAAACGAGAAACCCGATTACGCCGGCTTTAAGCATTATCGATGTCCGGGTCCAGCGGTTGATGTGGTCGAATACAGACTGGGAATTGGTGGAGGCCGATGACTGTTCCATTTTTGATCTTATTTGAAAGTACTTTGCAATGCAAAGTAAACGATTCGAAATTGGCATTGGCAAAAAATATTGATTAAGCGGATAAGTTTTAATTGGGAAGAAAACAACAAAAGGTGGGCAGGAATACTTTAGATTGAATTGTCTGCCAGAATTGGTGTTATCTAACCGGATGGGCTAATGCCTACCGTGAAATCTGCCTACATTTACGATCTGTTGTAATTACATGCGAATGAGTCCTATTAAAGCGTTTTTATTTGATCTCGACGGCGTCATTGTCGATACGGCTACTTACCACTATCAGGCGTGGAAAAGGCTGGCCAACGAACTCGGATTCGATATATCCGAGGAATTTAACGAACGGCTTAAGGGCGTTAGCCGCATGGAGTCGCTTGATATTATTCTGGCTCACGGTGGCCTGACGGTTTCCGACGAACAAAAGGCTGAACTAGCCGAACAGAAAAATCAATGGTATCTGGATCTTGTTGGCCGGATGACCTCCGAAGATATTTTACCGGGCGTCGCTACTTTCTTTTCGCAGGTGCGCAAAGCCAATCTGTTAACGGCTCTTGGCTCGGTCAGTAAAAACGCTCCGCTTATTCTGGAACGGATCGGTATGAGCCAGGCTTTCGACGCGATTATTGACGGAACAAAAATTTCCAAGGGTAAACCGGACCCGGAAGTGTTTCTAAAAGGAGCCGCTGAACTGGAAGTCTCTCCCGCCGAATGCGTCGTGTTTGAAGATGCGGTTGCGGGGGTTGAAGCTGGTAAGCGGGGTGGTATGTTCGTGGTCGGTATTGGCTCGCCGGACGTATTGACACAGGCCGATCTGGTGGCTCCGTCGCTCGATGGGCTAACCGTCGATGAGGTGTTAGCAGCAACCGTAGCTTAATAGTCAAAAGCCCGCTCCGGATAGAAGCGGGCTAATTTACTTTCTTCGTCTTGGGGGGCGGTCGTCGGGATAACTGCGAGCCGCTATAAGGAAAGCCAGCCTGACAGCTTGATCGCGAAAGGCGTGACGGGAATACCCGTGCGCGTGAGATTATCACGGTAGGTAAGCCGATGAATGGCATCAACCCGGAGCACCTTGAAAATATTGTCGATTCCGTACCCGACTTCGATGTAGGGCGTGCGGCCTAAGGAGTTAAATCCTTCCACAGTGCGTCCCTGGGCATCTGTGCCGGGGATCATGGCCAGGTTACTGGCGGATACACTACCGACTAATACCTGAGCCGTTACCAGTTCCCGCCACTTGAGCCGACCCAATAACGGCAACCGGTTGAAGAGCAGACCACCAAAATTGTGTTCATACTGCGCCGTCGCCCAACGGTCGGAGACAAACTCAAAATAATTCATCAGGTTGTACGCGTTGCCGACGTAGAACACCGATTCGTTACCCAGCGGTGTGTACAGAAGCGGGTAAGGCACCGTCGATGGAATAATGCCCGCACCCAGGCTGTAATACGACCGCCCCAGAACACCCATCCGGAACGAGTGTTTCATGGTCAGCGCAACGCGATGGTACGTAAAGTCACCGCCCAGCAGGTTGCGAACGCCGAGCGTATAGCGTAAGGTGAAAATTGGTTTGCGCACCGCGCCGGTACTAACCCGGACGTTGTCATTTTGCAGGATTACTTCGTCGGGAGCGAACCGTGTCTCGGAGATCAGTTCGCTGACTCGGTAACTATCCCGAATGGTTTGGTCGCGATCCCGTGTTTGCGGCTGGAAAGCAAAAGGAAACAAGGGCTCAAAGGTACGGTTGCGTATCGCCAACGTCTGCGTAAAACCCCGGCCCATTTCGCGTCGGAAATACGCCAGATTTTCTTCCTGATAGTACGGACGGCGGATGGTGCCAAAGCGTGAGTAAGCGGCAAACAAGGAGTTGTTACCGATATTGTCCGCCGATATGCCAATGCGCTCCAGGTCGTAGGTGCGTCGAACGCCGAAGACAGTCCACGGTTTACGACTGGCAATGTACTCGATATTGGCGCTGTACTTAAACGTCTGGTCAAGCGTGCCGTAAGCCAGATAACCGCTGAGAAGCCATTTCCGGCTAAATCCTGTATTCGTTCGCATCCCGAGCCGGAACCGGTTTCCTTCGACGTTGTTGTTGGCGTACGAATAAAGCAGCGGACCGATGTCGATATGAAGTTTGTCGATGGGTTTGTAGCCGATGACGCCAAGTTTGATAATCTCGCCCGCCACTTTGATAATGGGTACATTGCGTACCGAGTCAACCACTTGCATCGCCCGCCATTCACTGGGTGAAAGCGAATCGGGCCGAACGCTTTTCCAATAGGTTGGATCGGCCTGCCGGTAGTCATCGGCCAGTTCAATAGAAGGGTCGTAGAACCCTACGTCTTTGGGTTGGTTCTCGACAATGTTGCGAGCGGTGGAGAAAAAGCGAACCAAGCCTCCCGGCGCGCGTGGTGTCGGCTGCTCGGTGTCTATCGTGACCTGGGTTTGCGTCGGAAATCGAAGACCCGAAGGCAGCGTTTCCCAATTCTGTTCGATGTGAAGCTCATCCACAAAGTTGATATTCGCTTTCTTATCAACGTGCGCATCAACCTGGGCTAGTGCCATCCTCAGCGTATCGATCCAAACGGTGCCGGTAAACGCTAGATCACTAGCACGTTTAGGCGTAAACTCAATCTCGTAGCATACGGCGTCATTGACGGCAACGGTATCTTTCAGCCGGAAGGTATACACCGTTTCCCATTGCGCTCCAATTGGCGAAGGAATATCTTTCAGGAAAAGGTAAATCGAATTTCGGTAAAAATTGTACTGCTGAAACGACACGCCCGTAAGCTGGGCAATCAAACCGCCATCGCTTATGCCAACCCCCGTAACCCGCGACTTAAGCACTTTTTCCTTTACCTTTTCGGGCTTGCTGCGGGCGAAAAAATTAGAGAACGTTTCGGAGATAAACACCGGAACGGCGGGCAGTCCGTTTTCGTCCGTGATGGATGGGAGTTTACCGAGTAGCCGGTTGATTGGCCCTGGTCTTCGGTTCTTTTTGCGTTTCTGGCCGAAGTTGTTGATATACCCTTCGATCTTGGTGTAGCTGTCGTACTGGTAGGCCGATAGCTGGGCTGGATTAAACTGGTCTCGTCGGCGTACCGTCTCGCGGATCACCCGGTAGGCAGGATCGCCCCCTTTGGCGTACACTTTTACTTCCTGAAGTTTCGTGGCCGTAGCGATTAACTGCGCGTCGATGATCTGCGTAACGGCACCTGTTAGCGGATACGTACGCGTCTGATAGCCGAGACTAAGGACCTGGATAGAATCAGCAAGTTGCTTTGATTGTAGTTTATAGCGACCGTCGGCGTCAGAGGTTGTACCATTGGTTAACCCTTTTACCGCAATGCTAGCGAAAGGAATGCCCTCGCCAGTCGCTGCATCGGTAACGCGACCGCTAATTGTGTAGATTGTCTGGCCCATCGTCAACTGTGGCCAACCGATAAACAGCAGGCTCAGAAGAACGAAAGTCCGTATGAGAAAGGTCATTGAATTTGAATGTAGGAGTGCATCATGCTTATCTAACCGAAAACTAGTCAACAGAGTTTACTAATTAGTCGAATTTTACACAGAATTAACAAACTGATGATAAACGGTGAGCTCCGTGCCGGTTAGTGGTGGCAACAGTAGTAGGAACCACCTGTCTTTTCATACGCTGATTCGCATCCGTTCGTTGCAGATAGTCATGTCCGGGAACGGTAAGTAGGGCAGAATGGTAAGCCGTATCTGTCCTAAAAAAAGGAATCCCTCCAGTAAAACCAGAGGGATTGCCACCAACCTATTCTAATTAAGAACTAACGATCATAGCGCGTATTAACCACTACGATCAACGATTTTTAGGACCGGGGACGGCCGCTGCGGCTGCCACCGCCATTGCCCGCCGGAGCAGACTGTTGTTGCTGACCACCTCCGTTACCGCCGTTGTCGCCACCGCCGTTATCACCCTCTTTCACGTCGTCGTTATTGATTGATCGCCGACTTCTGCGCGGAGCGTCAAAACTCATTTTGCCCAGTTTGTAGCTAAACGTCAGCTTGACACCAGCGTTGTAGAAGTTCGTCGTTGCATTCTGGGTCAGGATGGGCGACGAGAGTTCTGAACGCATCGTGAACGGATGGTTGAGGAAGTTTTCAGCAGCGAGACCAAGGCTGGCTTTTTTGTTGTTAAAGTCTTTTCGAACACCCAGGTTGTAGAAATACATGCTGGTTTGGTAGCCCTGCAATTGAACTTGTCTACCCCGCATGCCGCCAAAAGCCTGGAATGCCCAACCGTTTGCGAGCGATACTGTGCCGTTGATACGGCCCGAAATGACCCAGCCTGAGTTTGACGCTGCATAGATCGGGTTGGTATTGTTGTTGGTCAGACTGACGTGGTACAGATCAATACCGCCACCAAGCTGTAGTTTAGAAAACAAGGTGCCATTACCGAACAGGTTCAATCCGTAGGCGTCCTGATGACCGACGTTCTGGTAGGTAGTCCGAATCACCTGTTGAAGAACCGGATTGACGACATCGCCAAACGATTGCTGCGACACATCCCGCACCGCTGTAATTTCATTGTTGGTACGCCGGGCAAACAAGGAAGCGTTCAGGTACAGTCCTTTGATGTTTGTACTGGTACTGAACTCAACGTTGTCGGTCAATTCGGGCGATAGCAGCGGGTTACCCTGCGTAATATTGGTCGGGTTAGCTGCGTTGACGTTCGGGTTCAGGAACTGAATACCGGGACGCTGAATACGGCGGTTATAAGCCAGCTTGATAATCTTGCCACCGCCAATGTTCTTGGAAATATTGATACTCGGTACGATATTTCCGTAGTCGGGAATGGATGTTGACTGCCCGGCTGATTCGTTACTGAACTTCGCGTTGATGAACGTGTATTCGTAGCGAGCACCCGCCTTGATCGTAAATTTGTTTTTTGTGGTCAGCGTGTAAGACAGGTAAGAAGCCGCTATGTTCTGATCGTAAAGCAGGGTGTTTCCTAGGCGAGTTGGATCAATCTGGTAATCGCTTTCGGCTCCGTTGGCAAAGTAATACTGGTACTGACTATTCGCCTGACGAAAAATCCCCTTAGCACCAAATTCGAGCAGCTGGTTCTTTTTGATGGGCGTCTGATAGTCAAGCTGTAAGGTCGATTCCTGGTTGTAGCTATTGTTGTCGTTTTTCTGCCGGGAGGTGATCGTCTCAAAATCAGTACCGCTCAGAATATCCGCCACGAAATCGTTGGTACGGTTGTTACGGCTGTACAGCGCAAGGATGCTGAACTCCTGCTGTGGTTTGTACGTCTTGGTGTACGTTATGTTCGCATCGACCGTTCCCGACAGGTCTTTGGTTTGTACATTCCGGTTGTTGATCGAAGGGAAATAACCGCTAGACTGGAACGTCTGGGTCAGTAGGTTATACTGGTTCGTGTTTCCGTTTCGGGCTCCGTAACGCAGGCTGGCCGTAAGCGAGGTGTTTTTATCAATGTCGTAATCCCAGCCCAGTTGAAAATTACCAAATAAGCGCTGACTCAACGTGTTGGCCGTTTGAAGGGTCCGTACGCTGCTGCCTGAGTTCGATAAGGTAGTCTGGTCGTTCGCGAACGATCCCCGAACGTTGTATTCTGTCCGACCGAAACCACCCAGGTTGAAGCCCATTTTACCGACGCGGTAGTTACCGTTCAATCCCAGATTACTACCCCGGTTTCCGACGCCACCGTCAACGTTAAGTGTCGCACCCTGTAGTGTATTTTTCTTGGTTACAATGTTGATGATCCCCGCCGATCCTTCCGCGTCATACTTAGCCGAGGGGCTGGTAATCACTTCAACGGTTTTGATCTGGTCGGCTGGAATCTGCTTGAGCGCGTCTGCTACACTACTGGCGACAATGGTAGAGGGCTTGTTGTTGATCAAAACCGTTACGTTACTGCTACCGCGCAAACTAACGTTTCCATCCATATCCACCGAAAGCATCGGTACCTTCCGCACAATGTCGGTAGCGTCACCGCCTTTCGCCGTAATGTCTTTGTCCGCGTTGTACACAAGCCGGTCTACTTTCTCCTCGATCATGGCGGCCTGACCAACTACATTCACTTCCTTAAGCGTCCGGACATCTGACGAAATCTTGATGGTGCCCAGATTGATGTCGCTACCCCGTTCGATGGTGATGACGTTGGAACGCTTGTCTTTATAACCGATGAACGTAAATAAAAGCCGGTATTTGCCGGGAGCCAGTTTGGGAAGCACGAATTTACCGGCTGCGTCAGCCGTTGTTCCGTCAATTGGCTTGTTCGTTGCGGTACTCAGGACAGCAATGGTCGCAAATTCGACGGGTTTGTTACTCGACGAATCGACCAGAACCCCCGTGATTTTGCCGTTACCACGGGCGATAGGCTCCGCTTCCGAACCGGTCGTTCCTGGTCTGGGCTGGTTATCGGCAGGAGCCGAAAAATCGTCCCGCGTCGGGCTTGCTGGCAGCGTAAATGTATCTGGGCTTGAAGGCGTACCGGTTGTACTGGAAGGCGTCGTATTGGCAGGCGTAGCAAACGGGTCTGGCCGGGCTGCCGGCGTCGTGGGTGTCCCACTCGTTGGCACCTGGGCAACCGCAGCCGTTGAACCGATAATGAGTATAGATAGTAATAACCTTTTCATGACATTCGGGATTGACAGGTCAAAGGTGCGTCGATGAATCTACGTGGGGAAATGAAATTGGCCGAATGCCGATTTTTGAATGCCGAAGCCGGAGATTGAGGGGTGGAAGCATTCGCTTTCAGGTAGAACAACGCACGAAAAACCAATCGTTACCGAATAGCGGTTTACCTACACGGCTATGCCTCCCGTTCCTTTACAACGCTTAAAAAACTCTTCGGCACAGGGGCATCAAACCGCATGGGCTGGCCACTGATGGGGTGCTCAAAAGCCAGTACCTCAGCGTGTAAACCCAGGCGTCCGATTGGGTCCGATGTGGCCCCGTATTTGGCGTCGCCCACGATTGGATGACCAATGTCCTGCATGTGAACGCGGATTTGGTTTTTTCGGCCCGTTTCTAATTCCAGATTGAGCAGCGCGTAGCCGTTGGCACTTTTTACAACGTTGTAATTCGTAACCGCCAACTGGCCGTTATCCGGATTCTGACTTGAATAAACGATCAGAGCTTTGCTTTCGCGCAGGTACGAAACAACCGTACCGGTTGGTGGTTCGGGTATGCCTTCTACCAGGCCAACGTAGGTTCGCTGTTTGGTCGTCGCGTTCCACGATTCCTGCATCAACCGCTGTACTTTCTCGCTTTTGGCAAACATCATCACACCAGACGTTTCACGGTCGAGCCGGTGGATGATAAAAATCCGGTTCTTGGGATTCTCTTTCTTAATGTAATCGCTTAAGATGCTGTAGGCTGTGCGGTCTCTTTCCTTATCGGTACCCATCGATAGCAAACCAGCCTGTTTGTTGATTACAATCAGGTGCGAATCTTCAAATAGGATAGTAAGACCCCGATATTGAGACGTTTGAGGGGCTCGGTTGGCGGCTACCGTAACGATCTGCCCCGCCCGTAGGGGGTGATTGAACTGCGTATATACTTTGTCATCAACAAGAATCTGCTTGTTTTTTAGCAAAGACTTGATGTTATTTCTATTCTTGTGAGGCAACTGCGCAATCAGAAACGTCATTAGTTCGACTGGTTCTGAAACGGTTAAATTAACGTCGGTGCGTTCACCGCGTCTCCGGGGAGATTGGTCTGGTTTATCCATTGGACAAAGATACGGGTTCGCAGTCGTATCCTACCGCTAAACATTGTCATAACCTTTTGGCCAGACTGGTAATTTGGTAAACCTACGTTTTAGTAGCTATATCATTGCGATAAAATAAATATATAAATATAATGTATTACTATATAGTAAAAATAACTATATAATTACGTAGAATTGTACTTATATAGATAATGTGTATCGAGATGTACACACGTCATTACACACGATGAGAATAGGGCAGACAAGGTTTGTCGGTGGCAGCTGGGAAACGATTTCAGGAACGCCGGATTTTCGGCCCGAACAGGCGCAGCTTGTTTTGGCCTTTGGCGAACGAAGGTTATTGGAAGAGGGTGATCATTACAAACACCTGCGTCAGCTCTACCCGACAGCGCACATTGTCATCAACTCTACGTCAGGGGAAATAATTGCCGATAAAGTTTATGACGATACCCTGGTTGTTACAGCCATTGAGTTTGAGAAGACAACCGTTCGGGCGGTTCAAATAGATATTGCTGATTACAAAGAAAGCTACGGGACTGGTGAACAGATTGCCTGCGCGTTGAGTGACGATAATCTGGCCGCTATTGTCCTCATCTCGGACGGTGGCGTTGTCAATGGGAGTGATCTAATTGAAGCCAGCAACCAATGCCTGAACCGCCTGGTTCCCGTAATTGGTGGGTTAGCCGGTGACGGCGACCGTTTTGAACGAACACTGGTAGGATTGAATCAGAATCCTGTTTCAGGCAAAGTTGTAGGTGTTGGCTTGTATGGTTCGGCGTTGAAAATAGGGCATGGATCGGTGGGGGGCTGGGACGTGTTCGGTCCTGAACGTGAAGTGACCAAATCATCCTACAACGAATTGTTTCAGATAGACGACCGCATTGCTCTTGATCTATACAAAGACTATCTGGGAAAATACGCCGATGGCTTGCCCGGAACGGCTTTGTTGTTTCCCTTGTCGATCCGAACGACGCTTGACTCACAACCGCTGGTGAGGACAATTTTGTCCATTAACGAAACGACGAAAAGCATGACGTTTGCTGGCGACATCCCGCAGGGTTCCCGCGTCCGATTTATGCGCGCCAATCTGGATCGGCTGGTCGAAGCGTCGGCCACGGCGGCTCAGGCATCCCTTCAACAACTGGGAGAAACGCCCGAACTGGCCCTGCTTATCAGCTGCGTTGGGCGCAAACTTATCCTGGGGCAACGTACGGAGGAAGAGGTTGAAGTGGCCCGTGAAATATTCGGTCATCAGCCTATAATGACCGGGTTTTATTCGTACGGAGAAATTGCGCCGGCGGGGCCGGACAGTCCTGGCGAATTACACAATCAGACCATGACCATAACCATCCTTTCCGAGCGGTAATGAACGTTAATTCACTGCACAAAATCCTGATCCGTCAGATAAACCGTCATTTGACCCCGGAATGCCTGGAACACGAACGTTTTCAGCAGTTTATTAAAGCTGTCAATGACTCGTACCTCAATTTTGACCGGGATAAAGAGTTGCTCGAACACTCGGCCCTGCTTAATGAACGCGAATACTCAGCGATAAATCAGCAGTTGAAAGACGAGGTTAGCCAGCGACGCCAGTCGGTAGAAAAGCTCATGGAAGCCATTCATCTGATCGAAGTTCCGGAGGGTGAATCTATGGCGGATTTCGACCCGAACAATCTAATCGGTTTAGTTGGTTTTTTGCAGCGGCAGATTGAACACCGGAAAACGATTGAAGCGGAGTTACGGAATGCAAAAGAAGTTGCCGAAAACGCCACACAGGCTAAGTCGGATTTTCTGTCGATGATGAGCCACGAGATCCGCACCCCGCTCAACGGGATCGTTGGCATGACGTACCTGATGATGCAGGAGGAAGTGCCTTTGGCATTAACTGAAAATCTAAAAACTCTCCAGTTTTCCATCGAACACCTGCAAGCGCTGATCAATGATATTCTGGATTTCAGCAAGATAGAAGCCGGGAAGGTTGAACTTGAGGAAATCAATTTCGATCTGAAGCAACTTGTCTCAAACATCAAACGGGCGCAGCAGGCTAAAGCGCAGGAAAACGGTAACCGAATCCGGTTGATGATCGACGACGACATTCCTGATTCGCTGGTTGGCGACTCGCTGCGAATTGGGCAGGTACTAACCAACCTAGTGTCTAATGCTATCAAGTTTACGAACCAAGGTACGATTACGATAGAGCTGTCTCTGGAGCACCGCACCGAAGAACGGGCTTCTATTTACATATCGGTGCAGGATACGGGCATAGGCATTGCTAAGGACAAGCAGGAAGCCATTTTTACGATGTTTACGCAGGCTAACTCGGCCACGACCCGAAAATTCGGGGGGACGGGCTTGGGCTTGGTAATCACCAAAAAGCTGCTTGAGTTGTATGAGAGCGCCATTCAGATAAAAAGTGAGGAAGGCAAAGGAGCAACCTTTTCGTTCACCCTCGATCTGGGAATCAGTCGTGTAGCTGTACCCGCAATGGCAATGCCCGATACCGTCGATAACAAGACCTTAAAAGGGCTGAAAGTTCTTTTGGTTGAGGATTACCCCGTGAATGTAAAGGTGGCGATGAAGTTTCTGACCATGTGGGGGATTGACGTAGAAACGGCAGAAAATGGTCTAATCGGCGTCAACAAATACCGGGATGGGCAGTTTGACCTGGTTCTGATGGATCTTCAGATGCCAGAAATGGATGGCTATACAGCGGCCTACGAAATCAGTAAGCTGGATCCCGATGTACCGATCATTGCGCTGACGGCTTCGGCCACATTCAGCAACCAGGACCGGGCCGTCAAGGTCGGTATGGTCGATTACGTTACCAAGCCGTTCAATCCAAAAGATCTATTCTATAAAATCGCTAAGTATAGCCAGCGTCAGATACTTCTGTAAGCCAGCTACTTCCCCAGCCATTCTTTAAATTCGGTTACGCGGTCTCCACTGACAAAGACTTCCTGCTTTGTTTTGGGCATCAGGTCAAGCTTGAGTTTGCCCGCCGAAAACGTATGGATGGTATGGATGGCGGGCAGTGACACTAAAAACTGGCGACTGATGCGAAAAAAATGGCGTGGATTAAGCAACTGCGTCAGCTTGTCTAGACTGTAGTCAACGGGAAGGTTTAAGCCATCCTTTGTAACCAGGAAAACAATTTTTTCTTCCAGATAAAAATACGCGATGTCGTGCGTACCGATGCTCCGGATCTTATTCCCGACTGTGATCATGAACCGATCTTTGTAGTCCATTTCGCGGGGCTTGCCAATCAAACTTAACAGCGTGTCCAGATCGGGGGTAGGCGGACTCATTACGCCAAACTGCTTCTTGAACGACTTGAATTTTTCAATGGCGGCTACCAGCTCATCGTAATTAATCGGTTTGAGCAGATAATCGATGCTATTCACTTTAAACGCCTGGATCATGTATTCGTCGTAGGCCGTCGTGAACACAACCGGTGTGGTCAGATTGGCCTGCTCGAAAATCCGGAAGCCTAGGTCATCTTCCAGGTGAATATCCATAAACACCAGATCGATAGCCGGATGGCTCGGTTGGCTTAGCCAGCCTACTGCTTCGGCCACGGACGGCAACCGGCTTAAGACGTTAATGGTCGGATCGTACTTGTGCAGAAGACTTTCCAGTCGTTTGGCCGTCAGGTTTTCATCTTCGATAATAACTACGTTCATTGTTTAGCAGACAATTAAGCGATTAGACGATTGTACTAGCCGCTGGCTCACTGACCGGGATTCGCTCGTTTAAAAGCGGAATCTTTACGATAAAATCACCTTCATTCTCGCCCACCCAGACTGGCTGGTCGGTAAGCAAAGCGTATCGGGTAATGATGTTTTGCAATCCGACGCCCGTCGAATGTTCGGATTGCGGGCGCGGCTGGAGGTTATTCTGCACAATCAAATTTTCGCCGTCGAGCTGAATGTATACGTGCAACGGTTCCTTGGCCGACATTCGGTTGTGCTTAACGGCATTCTCGACCAGCAGTTGCAAGGTCAACGGGGCAATGCTGTACCGACTCTGATCGGCTTCGGGTACATTGATAACCACGTCAAACTTGTTTTCGAAGCGAATGTTCAGCAAGAAACGGTACGCCTGAATAAACTCAAGCTCGGTTTTAAGCAATACCCGTTCGTTATCCTTTTGCTCCAGAATGTAGCGGTACGCTCGGGACAACTGATCGATGAATTTTTCGGACAGATCCGCATCGGCATGGACCAGCGATGACAGAATGCTCAGGCTATTAAAGAGAAAGTGTGGATTGACCTGACTTTTAAGGGCGGCAAACTGAGCCTGCACGTTTTCCTTTTCGAGTCGTTCGGCCCGTACCTGCACATCTTCCAGCTGGCGGTAGGCCCGGCGGTTGGCGGCCAGATAAAAAGCCGACAACATCGCCATCACCGTCAGACCATTGTTGACGCGTCGGCGCTGCTCCCGGTTTTTACGGCGCTCTTCGGAAACGGGGGGTGTGGGTTCAACCCGTTGCGGGCGTGGCTCCTGCTCACGAATAAGGCCAAAGCCCTTTTGCAGCGTATCATCCACACTATGCCAGATCGTGTAAAAAGCAATGTTGAAAACAACGGCCAACGCGCTGGCAATGGCCAGAGTCGCTAATTGGGCCGGAATCTTGAACTCGATGAGAAAGCCTTCGCCAGAGCGCTTAAAAAGCCGTTGCTGAAGCCACTCCGTTACGTTGATCCAGGAATAAAAAAATAAAATGCTCAGTATGGTTTCCAACAACCAGAACGGAATGCTGCGTTCGACAAGCGACCAGCTAAATGCCGATATGTTAACGTAGAGCCGAATAGGCCAATAAACGGCAAACACGCTCAGGGCGAGTTGCCATTTTTGTCGATTCGTCAGGCGATGGGTCATAGTTGCGGCAGTCATTATACAAAGCTAAGTATAGTGAATACCACACAAAAAAGAAACCGGCGGAATGCCAGTTTCCGCAACCTGAATGACGCCATTCTGTTTTTGAGTAAAGACGACTGCGCGAATTAGTAGTTGAAATTACAGGTCTTACGTCTATTTTTACCGGCAAACGCCCTTGTTCATGAATCGTATCATTACCGGAATCATGCTGTTACTGGTCAGTTGCGGCCCTTCATCCGAAACGAAAAAAAGCGCGGAAGATACTCCCGAAGCGGGAAAACTTGCGGCCTCGTTCACGCTACCGTATCGGCTCACGGCACCCGATGAAACCTATACGTTGCCCAAAGCACTGGAAGAAATATCGGGGCTGACGTACTACAAAAACGATCAGCTACTTTGCGTACAGGACGAGGAAGCGGTTGTGTATGTGTTCGATACGAAAAAGAAGGCCGTCGTTAAAGACTTTGGCTTTGGTGGATACGGTGACTTTGAAGGTATTGAATATGTAAACGATGAGGTTTACGTGCTGGAAAGCAACGGTAATCTGTTTCGCTTTAAACCGGAGTCAACTCAGATTGGCCGGACTAAAACGGATCTGCCCAAGAAAACAGAGGTCGAGGGTCTGGGTTACGATCCTAAAACGAAGCGGTTGCTAATTGCGGTCAAAAATGGTGGTCCGTCGAGCGACAAGACCGTTTATTCGTTCAATCTGCTGAACAAGGCTGTTTTTAAGGACATGAGCCTGAACGATGAACAACTCGAAGGCGCGGGTATAGACCCCAAAAGTTATAAACCATCCGGCATTGCCGTTCATCCGATTACGGGCGAGTGGTACATTCTGACATCGGCGGGCAAGCGGTTGCTGATTACCAACCGACAAGCCAAAATCATCTATTCCGAACCGCTCGATCCGAAACAATACCGTCAGCCCGAAGGGATCTGCTTCGCGCCCAACGGCGACCTGTTTATTGCCAGCGAAGGAAACGGCAAAAAAGGCTACATCATGAAGTTTGCGTATAAAAAATAAGGGACTGACTTCGACGGGCATTGTTTATAGCGATGCCCGTCGAATAAGCTTAAACGGATTTTTGATTTTTTCGGAGCGATGCGCCAGCATAAGTTGTGCGGCTGAGCGACCCATTTGTTCATGATCGGTCGAGACGACCGTAATGCCATCGGCGAGTACTTCTTTGAGGGGTGTTTCGTTGAACGATAGAATACCAACGTCGCGCCCAAGCGTCAGGTTTTGGCGTCGTACCTGCCGGACAAGCTCAGCCAGATCGCTGTCTTCAAGCACAACATAGGCCGTACCCGGTTCTATCGTGTAGTTGACCGTTGTGGCTAGAACCGAAAAATTCTTTTTGTAGTGAACCGCGTAGTTTCTGAATCCCTGGATAATCTCGGTAGGGTAGCGCACGTCTCCGGGAAAGATTAAAACCAGCTTACCGTATTTTTCGAGCAGATCCGATCCTGATTCCAGCGCTTCGTATAAGTCGTTGTCGAACTGCTGATAGACAGCGATGTAGTCACCTTTCAGATCAGGTAGTCCTTTATCCAGTAGAACCAGTTTGTTGGCCGGAATGTCGGATAGCAGCGAGCGAATGTTGACCGATTGAGCCGGAGCCGTTATTTGGTCGTAGAAATGCGGCATGACAACGTAATAATCGTAGTCGCCCTGTCCGTCCTGAATGAGTTGAGCGCACTTGGCTGTATCGTGGTGGTGCAAGCGCAGGTCAACTACCGCGCCGGGGCCTAGCGCATCGAGGAGGGCGTAATAAATGATTTTTTTGTAGGCGCTGAGTTTGTTCATGAGCAGCAGCACCCGGAGCTGGTCCGGCCCTTCGCGCCGAACAAAATAGCCTTTGCCCCGAACCGACTCAATGACCCCGTCTTTCTTAAGAACCTTGTAGGCTTTCTCAACGGTGTCGCGCGCCAGATAAAATTCGACGCTTAATTCGTTGATCGACGGTAGCTGTTCATCGCGGTGTAAGGTTCCTGTTTCTATTCCGTGCAAAACGGCTTCAACGATCTGACGATATTTCGGAATACTGGAACGTTCGTTGATGGTCAACTGCATAAGGTTACAGGTAGGGTTTGGGACAGTAAAGTAGGCGATTTTTTTGTAAAGCCATAATCCGTCAACCCACACACTACTGGCTGTCCGCAATTGTCGATTCGCTCTACCAACGAAAATAATTTGGGTATTGCACCCGTAAATAGGGTAGCCGATTGATCGTCATTTTAGTTTATGCGTAAATGTAATCTTAGCCCGTATGCTCTCTGACGTTAAGCGACCCCACTATCACCAGTTCTCACTATCATTATTATCGCTTGCTATTATAACCGCAGCCGTCTATCTAGGTCAGGATATTCTGGTTCCGTTGGCCATGGCGGGCTTACTAGCGGTCTTGTTACGACCTGTCGAAGATCGCCTTATGCGATTGGGTATACACAAAGTAATTGCCATTAGTCTGGCATTGTTGCTGGCTGCTGTTGTACTGCTGGGTACTGCCGCCGTATTATCGATGCAACTGGCAGATCTAACGGACGACATTCCTAAAATTCGTCAGAACATTAACGATGTTTACCACGAAGTGCAGCAGTGGGTTCGACGCGAGTACAACGTTAGTTATCGCCAGCAAAACCAGTACATCCAGAAGGCGCAGGCCCAAACGCTGAACAGCTTACAAAGCCCGGATACACTAGGCGTTATTGCCGGGCCGCTCGGTACGCTTACGCTAATTCCAATTTACGTCTTCTTGCTGCTTTACTACCGGACAATGCTCATCCACTTTGTCGTGGTTCTTTTCTCGGAAAAATACAGCAGCCAGGTGCATGAAGTAATGACAGAAATCAAGGGCGTCATTCAGAGTTATATGGTCGGCTTACTGTTCGAAACGGTCGCCGTTGCGATACTCAACACGGTCGGCTTATTAATATTGAACGTTCAGTATGCCGCGTTGCTGGGGATAATGGCCGCCATCCTGAACCTGATTCCGTACATTGGTGGGTTGGTTGCCACAGCGCTAACGGTGTTGATTACGTTTAGCAACCAGCCCGACGTTCCCATTGTTCTTGGCGTTGTGGGTGTTTTCCTTTTTGTGCAATTTATTGATAACAACGTCCTTGTGCCGCTTATTGTAGCGTCAAAAGTGCGGGTCAATGCGCTTGTGTCTATTGTTGGTGTATTAATTGGTGGAGCGGTAGCGGGTGTGTCCGGTATGTTTTTGTCGATTCCCGCCATCGCCATTATGAAGGTAATCTTCGACCGGGTTGAGAGCTTACGGGCGTGGGGAATTCTACTGGGTGATCAGACACCCGAAGAGATGGGCAACAATTTACTACGCCTGCCCAAACGCCGACGAAAAGTAATTATAATCGACCCAAGCGAAATGACTGAATAAGATTCGATGTTGAATAGAAGCCCTAGAGAATTCAAATTGCTCATACGCATCGTTCTTAGGGCTTCGACTACCCGCTAACTATACATTTTTTTGATCACTTCCTGCTGTGTTCGAATAAAGTGCTGACGTTCGGCGGGTTGACTCAGTAGTGTATTGGGGGGGAAGAAATTGTGTCTGGCGTAGCTTTCGGCAAATAGCTCAAATCGCTGACGAGCCAGCAGATTGCCCGCTGCCGGACGTTGCCGAAATTCCCGTAGCATCGCCAGATCGATATCGGCATTGGCTACCATGCTCTCGCCGTAACCGGCTTCGGCCAGCACTGTCCCTTTGGGGTCAATGATTTTGGAACCGGCGTCAGAACTGCCCATAGGTAGCGAAGTGCCGACGAGACCAGCTGAATTAGCTGACACCACGTAAGTCATGTTTTCGATGGCGCGGGCCATCTTAGCAACGTTGCGTTGGGTCAGTTGCGGACTACCCACTTCCGATGTAGAGTGCAAGAGCACTTCGGCCCCCCGAATGGCTAAACAGCGGGCTACTTCGGGATATAGAATATCTTCTGACGCGATACAGGCTAGATTACCGATGTTGGTTTTAACGACGGGAAACAGTGAATCGTAACCGTAGGCGTCCAGGTACAACTCCCAAACGTCGTGGGGGGTAGGCGACAGCATCGAGTTCAAACGCCGGTAGCGCAGGAGCACGTCACCGTTGGGACCGATGATAAAGCTGGTTTGGAAATAAAGCTCCGGAAAAAAAGAATCTTGCTCGTAGGCGTTTCCTGAGAAGTAGATTTGCTGGCGCTGAACCATTGCACTGAGTGCTTCGTAAATGCGTCCGTTGATCTCGAGAGCCGCTTTTTCCCGCCATTGGTCAGTCGTTTCGTCTAGCGGGAAACCTGTCAGGAAGTATTCAGGAACGACAACGAGTAAGGTATCGCGTCCAATGAGGTTGATGGAAGCCGCTATCTGTTTTTCAAGGCGGTCGATGGTTTGAAGCATCGCCGTTTCAGCCTCGTCGCGGGTTTGGTAAGCATTGACACTTTGACAGGTTACTTGAAGAGCAAGCGCTTTATACGACATAACTACGTTTGTGTGGGAATGGTAAGGGTTCTGCGTCAAAAATAATTGTTTCGATGGAAAAATGATGCATCACTGTTTTTAGGCATAAGCGAACAAATTAGCGTATTCTTTGATTGTCAGAGTAACTGGCTGTTGATGAAAATAGGGAAAAGTCAGCATAATTAATGCGAAGTTCATGAAAGTAGATGTATTGGCTATTGGGGCTCACCCCGACGATATTGAAATGACCTGCGCAGGTACCATCCTGTCGTTGGTCGAACAGGGTAAAACCGTGGCTGGCGTTGACCTGACCCGGGGTGAATTGGGCACGCGGGGCACACCCGAAACACGATTGAAGGAAGCCGAAGAGGGAGCGCGGATTATGAAGTTAGCAGCCCGCGAGAACATGGGATTTCGCGATGGATTTTTTCGCAACGACGAAGCGCATCAGATGGCGCTGATACCGATTATCCGTCATTACAAGCCCGACATTATTCTCACTAACACCGTCGAAGACCGGCACCCCGATCATGGTCGGGCGGCTCAGTTGGTTATCGAAGCTTGTTTTTACGCCGGTTTACGACAAATCAAAACGGTCGGGAAAGACGGTCAGCCGCAGGATGCACACCGGCCTATTTACATCTACCATTTTATTCAGGATCGTTCGCTCAAGCCCGATTTCGTGGTTGACGTAACGCCGTATTGGGATCGTAAACTGGATGCGATCAAAGCCTATAAAAGTCAGTTCTTTGATCCAAGTAATACTGAACCACAGAGCTACATTTCGGGCGAACCGTTCATGAAGTTTCTCGAATCCCGCACCCGCGAACATGGCCACATGATTGGCGCTGAGTTTGGCGAAGGCTTTATTTCGAAGCGGATGCTTGGCGTAAAAGATTTGTTTCAGCTCGTCTAGCGTTCTGGACCAGTTAATAAGCCGATTGACAATTAGTTTTAGACAGGCCGTGTCTTGCTGACACGGCCTGTTTGTTTATATAGCCAGTTGCTTCCGGACCGCTTCCAGCCACAGGGACCGGCCCTGGCAGTTCCAGTGCGTATCGCCGTTTAAATACGGGGATTGTTTTGCCTGCTTGTAAGGCAAGTAAATATTTACCGTTTTAACGCGTAAAGCGGGACTGTTCTGTACCCGTTCGATCAGGTGGTTATAAGCACCACGATTCGGTTCCAGAATAGTAGCTTTGTTTGGAATAATGGACAGATAAACGTCGTCGAAACCCAGTTGACGGTAGCGGTCGGCCACCGAATTGAGGCTGTCTACCAGTGTATTGACCTCCGCATCCGACAGCTCGGAAAAAGACGATAGCTTCTTCCGGGTAGTGTCCGTATCGAAATCCAGGAAAATGTTTTTCTGATCGCGGGATAAGCTGACACCCGTACTCGCCCGGTTGAACCAGTCGAGCGTCAGAGCCGCTTTGGCCTCTTTAAACCAGAAGGCCCAGTCCTGGCTGAACAGGGTAGACGCCAGCCGTTCTTCGACGTCAGATCGGTGGTAGTCGGCGTTCAGTTTTTCCCACCACATCTGGATGGGAGTAGGGTTTTGCGCGGTATCCTTCTCGACTACTAGTTCATTCACGGGTTGGGCAAAATGTTCGCGAAAATGCCGTTCAACCGTTTCCAGCAACAACACATTTCGTTTGCTTGGGTCTAGTTGCGCCCGTTGCGTAAAGCCCCATTTTACCCGTTGGTAATGGCTTACCCGAAAATCGTTCTGACCGATGCGTTGCTCTTCTGAGAAGCTATCGCCGATGATGTATAAATGCGTGGAAGCCGTGTCGCTCGCCCGGTTCGATGGGGGGCAAACGGGCTGATCATCCTTAAACTGCGATAGGGCCGAAATCCGGTACAGATCGCCGTGGCGGTAATCATCAACGATGACACCGGCGTTGTATAACCAGTGTGAAACGGTTGAGGAAAGACCAGCTACCCACAGAATAAGGGCGACAAAAAGAACAGTATATCGAAGAAAACGCATGGTGGATACTACTTACCGAAGTCGGATGCTAAATAACTGAACAGCCTGTTTAGCTCCGCTTAAAATGTATAATTCGTTGGTTCGTTCGTCGAATTGCAAAGCAATTGGGAAATCGCTGGGAATAGGGCGGTCGCCGATGATACGCCCATTTAGATCGTAGAGCACGGTAAAACTGCCTGATTTGACGCTGATGAGTTCGATACCTGCGCCAAGTCGGTGGTAGCGAACGTTGTTACGACCCGGTTGCAAGGCCCGAACGTCGAACCGGCGTTGTCCGTTTTGATCGAGTATGGTCATTTCGGTATCGCTTGTGCGCAGCAACAGCCAGTTTGTTTGAGCTTCGTCGGGGAAAAGTCGAAACGAGCCGCTACGCACTGGCCGGTAAAGCTGTGTTTTTTGCGCAATCAAGCCGTTGGCATTCAACGTCAACAATTGACCTTCCTCGGTAATCGTCCGAATGGTCGACTGACCAATGGGCTGAAAGGCGGGTCCGGCAAAGCGAATTTCCGACTCATCCTCGCTAGATCGTTCAATACGGGTTGGAAAGTGGGGGAGTGACTGACCATTTTCGCGCCAGCGATTCAGCGTACCGTCCTGCTGTGCTGCCAGCACTTCCATGCCTGTTCGGGTTGCAATAACCTGAAAAGGCAAGAGAAGCGGTCCTTTACGGGGGGCTTTCATGATCTGGATAAACGCTTTTCGTTGCCGGTCGAGGGCATACACCTGTCCATCCTGGTGGGCAACCAGCGCTACCCAGTTGCGTTGCAAGCTACCACGCGGACGAGTCAGGTACGTGGGGTCGATACCCGCCGGAAGTTTGATCGTGTTCAAACGCACCGACTTCTGACGCGGATCGGCTATGTACAGCGTTCGGTCGGTCATAAACAGGTATTGTAGATTTCCGTTATCCAGGAAGTCAACCGCCAACGTGTTGCTCCGAACGGGACCGTCGATATTTTTCTGTACAATCTTGTCACCATCGGGTGTCACCAAAACAAACTGACCTGCATCGTTCTGCGCGTAAAACGGGGCTAACCCTTCGCTCAAGCTGCCGGCTACGACCGGAGCAGCAATCAGGGCAGCCTCAAACGCCGTCTTTTTCTGCAATAGCAGTCGATTCAGAACGGCCTTGCTGGCTCGGCGGGTGGTACGGCCCAGAACCAGCGTAGACAATATTTTTTCGTTTCCGTAGCTGGCCTGATAAGCCATATTTTCCAGGTTCGCCAGGGCTGAGCCGCGATCAGCTCCTTCGGGGCCGTCAAGTAGGTTCTGCCAGGCTAACGGCCAGGTTGAGGTGAGCAGCGTTTGCGATTGGTCAGCATTAACGCGGTTCAGCCGAACAAAAGCGGTAAAATTAGCCGGGCGAAGCGTGTTTTTTATCAGGTCAGCCTGTCGCTGGTCCGTTGACCAAACCGCCTTGCGCTGAAGTTGCAACAGATATTCCTGCATGGCTTCTTCGCCATTCGCCACAATCAGGGAGTTGCCGTGCTGCGTGATCCAGCTTCGTTGAAAGCCCGTAAACAAACTGCTGAAAAGCGAGGCTGGAAGTTCGGGCACATCGAGCAGGAGCGTCTTGTGCCCAAGAAATGTCTTTAATGGGGCAGGTGATTTCGCGCCAGCCAGGTAAGCGGCCTGTTGGTAAGCACTCGATAGCGCTTTTATAGTGGTCGCGTTGAGGACCATCACCTGCTGACGAGCACCCGAAGGCGATTCCATCCGGCACAGCATTATATCCGATCCCAATGATTGATACAGTGCTTCGGTGGCCGGTTCAATTTGATCAAATCGGTCGCGTAAAAAATCGCTGGACGCTGACCGGAGCAGCTTGCTGAGCGACCGGCCAAAGCGAGGGGCGTCACTTACGCCAATGTAATAAAGAGTAGCCGTTGTCTGGGGGATTAAGTCCCCGCTTTGAATGCGTCGGGGCGTTTGTCCCGTAAATAAGGAAGCAACATCCTGCCGCCCACCGATCTCATCCGATGCGTATCCAATTAAATGCGAAGGCGACGCTGACGCACGAATTTGCAGGTTTAACTCTTCGGGCAGGAAAAGCCGAACCAGCGAGCTTGCGTTGCCAAAGAGCGATTGAAGTACTTCGGGACGCATGGACAAACCCGCCCAATGGTCGGCATCGACCTGAAACTTCGGCTCTGATCGGGGTAGCCGCAATGATTCGTGCATCCGTTTGGCTACATTCTCGATCAGAATACCGGACGAACTACCAACCAGAAAACCATCGGTAAGAATAAACGAGCCAACGGGTTCGTTGGAGCGAGATACTAAATCGAAAAGGCGTTCACCCGCAAAGGTATGACGCAAAATTCGATACTTGCGCGGATCGGGATTGGTCAGGCGATTGATGAAAGCCTGATCGTCGTCCGTCGTAGGGATGTAAAAAATGAAATCAAGCGTTGTCCGCGAAATAGAATGAAGGGAGTACCGGATGTTTTTGCCTTTCGCGAACCGGATGGCGGTTACCGAGTCGGTCGTTGCGTACAGAAACCGGTCGAGTCGTTGCCGGGCTTCGTCGAATACCGGCAGCTGCTGGAGTGCAACCTGGGTTCTTAGCGCCTGCGCGGATACGGTATCCTGTAGACGGTTGCTGGCTAGCACGAGCAAGGGGCCCGAAGGCATCAAAGACCATACTGTGCGCTTGGCTGGATAAAAAGATCGATACCCAAGCCATCCGCCAATGACGAGTAATACTGCCCCAAGACCAATCCAGACGCTTCGTTTCATAGGTGCAAAATAGTGAATAGTCGCTAGTCAACGGACATAGGCTTTCGGTAGAAAACTACCGGATAGCTACGACGAATGACTAACGACTATTGACTAAAAAGGTACTGGCTTACTTACCCCACATGGCATTGGCCGTTTCGGGGAAAGGCAGCGTTAATTCGGGAACGTTGGCAGCAACGCGGTTAGCCCATTCGACACCCTGCATAAGCGAGTGATCCTGGTTACTAACTTCGTATTTCCAGGCGCCAAACCGTCCGCGTGAGTAAATACCGAACGGCTCCAGTTTGGGTAGTACTGCTTTCAGAATGGCATCCCGTTCAACAGAAGGCGTTGGATAACCGTATTCGAATGGCATGTGGAACGTCGAAATTACGTCATCGGCTGATTCGATCAGCTTGTCTTCGATCAACGCCTGGATCGTGTCGTTGATCAGCGTCTCGCGGTTGACGGGCTTGGCGGTCGACTCGCTCGTTTCGGTCATCAGCGACCAGTGCTGGTTGATATCCGGAACGTTATTAGGGCTGTAGTTCGAGAATACCGTTACGCGGTAATAGGGGCTGTTTGATTCCGGGAAATACATCCAGCACATCGTTTCCAGACTTGGTTTTGGCTTGCCTTTCAAACCAATACCGACAACGTTGGTCGACGAGTGTTTCAGGCCCTGCGCCGTTTGAACCGTATCCGCGTCCAGACCTTCTACCTGTTTGGTGAAGATATCGAGCGGAACCGTACTCATCAGGTGTTCGTAATGAATTTCTTCCCCGTTGGTCAGCACGATTTTCTTTTCGGGACCAACGACCTTTTGAACAGCTGCATTCAGCTTGATATTCTCCCGGCCGACCAGATCACCGACTGCCTCCCAGATACCGCCCGTTCCGCCATGTTTGGGGAATTGGAACGTACTGTTAGGACCCCACGAGAAATCGTCCTGATCGAAGATAATGTTTTTCGTAACCCGTTGCAGATCCGTTACGGCTACCCGCTCACCAACCCAGACGGCGTTCATTTCCTCTGTAGGATAGGCCCATACCTTGAAGTTGTAAGGGAACATGAACGTTTCGGCCAGACCTGGTCCAAACGTTGCCAGAATCCACTCGCGGAAGTTCGCTGGTTTCTTATTCGTTGGAAACTTGTAGTTATGGATAATGCCTTCGAGACACTTCCACATCGTTTCGGGCGATAGGTATTTGATGTTGTTCTGGAACGGATACGGAACAAACCGGTTTTCGATCCAGACCCACGATTCGCGTTGGTGCGACAGCCAGCCATCTGCACCCAGCGCTTTGTGCATCAGGTCATCAAAGTACTTGTAGTGCGAGAATTGCACGTGACCACCAACGTCCCACGTAAACCCTTTCTCGTCGACAAAGCTTTTCGACAAACCACCAATGCGGTTTTCTTTTTCAAGAACGATGAAGTCGGTAATACCCAGTTCTTTCAGGCGGTATGCCGCGCCAAGGCCCGTCGGTCCTGAGCCAATAATGACGTATTTATAATTCATGGTTGTATAATGTACCCGGGTATATTAGTTAAAGTTGAGCCGCCATATTGGTTAACCTATAAACCCTATAACGTATTGTTAATTTATGCAGTTACTGGTTCCGGCTTTTTGAGTGCTTTCACCTTGCTACTAAGGTCAAGCCGGAATTGAGCGAGTTCTTTGAAGCTCTGTATGCACACCTTTAAAAGCTTCCATTTCAGGATCGAAACGGTACCTGTCTGACGCTCTTTGTGCGTGATGGGAATATCGAAGGTATTGTAACCCGCTTTCTTGGCCATAACGGCCAGGAATATATTAGGGGCAAACGGAGTCGGAGTCGGCAATTGAGCGAGTAATCGTTTGAGGAAACTTCCCCGGATAAGCCGGAACGGAATATTGCTATCCATGATGTACGTTCCGTAGATAAACGCAATGCTGAACCGAAGGATGCGGGTAATTACCAGACGAGCCGGAGCGTCGAAGCGTTCTTCGCGGTAACCCAGAATAAACGGGGATTCGTTTCGCTTAGCCCACAGCTTACCAAAGTCATCGGTAATGAACTGATCGTCGCTGTCCGTTTGAAAGACGTATTCTGAATCCAGCGCAACCGCCTGCCGATAGCCATTTACAACAGCGTTGCCGTGGCCACCGTTGGGTTGGTGAACAACCAGAAGTTTAGGGTACTTACTCTTGATCTGATCGAGAATGGCACCTGTGTTATCGCGTGAGCCGTCGTTAACGACAATCAATTTAGTATTATCGGTTGGAAACTGACGGGTCAGTAAATCGGTCCATTGCTTAACAACAACGTCAATAACTTCTTCTTCGTTGTAAGCGGGCATTACAATTGACAGCAGGATGCTCATGCAGCGTATCTATGGATTTCGTAACAGGTGGGCCGTTGGGCCGGTCCACCAAAAGGCCGAGCAATCTGACAGCCGCGACGCAAATGGTGTACAAACTTAAATTGCGCAAATATAGGAAATAGTTGTCGGTGCTCCTGTAAACTGAATAGGACTTTATTGAGCGGGAAAGCTGAATGCATATAAGGCAAGGTAGTTCAGCAATCTTTGTGTACAATCCCACGATAAGCCTGGTCGTTGAGCAGCGGTGTCTACGCTATACTTTGACTGTTTGATGTCGTCAAAAAGTGTTAATTGTAAATCAGGTGTTTTCCTCAGTGCGTATACTGGTATTTTGAATAGCCCCACAATCAATAGGAGAAGCGGTCTTTCAGGTTATTGATCGGCTTTTCAATCAGATACCATGATAAGCTGGCAATAACAAGCGTCAGGGCTAAGTAAAAGCTGAACTGAAAAATATACGAACTATTCAGAAATGGTAATACATCGGTAATGCGTCGCCAGGCTCGTATCGTAAAATGCGTTGGGCGGGTATGGTATACGTTGAAGACAAAATTGTGATAAAGATACAGCCCGTAGCTAATCTTACCCATGTATTGGCTAACCGGATTTTCGAGTAACCACTTCATGGGACCACCAAACCCTAATACGGCTCGTCCAATCAGAAAGAATCCGACTAAAGAAGCAGCCAGCCGCTCCCACACATCAGACATGACATTATGATGACCCTGCCATCCACGTGGATCAGGAACGGCGGGTACAATTTTCGTCAACATGAGTACGGCAACGAACAGCAGTATACTAAACCAGATCCATATGGTGTTCTGGAATACCTGCTGGAAGCGTTCACGCTGATACAACCACCAGAATGCCATAATCGTACCCAGTCCAAACGAATCCAGACAGGCAGGCATGGTTACGTAACCAATGAACCAGGGTGCCCGCGCCCGGTAGAGCACGTAACGCAATGCGACGGCACCCACAATCATGAGCATCGTCGTTAGTGGAACCCACCGGCGTGGCACCAGAAACAAAAGCAGTGGAAAAAATAAATAAAACTGTTCTTCTACCGCCAGTGACCACAAGTGATCCACGGTACCCATCCACACGGAATAATAAGCCATGTACAGGTTGGTTGCGTAAAGAGCCAGCCAGCCAAACGTCTGCCGGACGGGTGGTTCGTTAATTGCATAGAGAACAACCAAGACCAGATAATAGACCGGGAAGATGCGGATTGTTCGTCGTATGTAAAAGATTTTCAGGTATTTACCTAAGCCACCGTTAGGGCTGTCTTTAAGCTTATCCTTGCTCGATAGCAGGATGCGGGTGATCAGAAAACCACTGAGAACAAAGAAGATCGTGACGCCTAGCGGGCCAAGTGGTACGTCGACGCGGCCAGCCATCCAGTGATCGAAAAGTACCAGCGCAACGGCGATAAACCGAATACCATCCAATTGACGAAGATGATACAAGGCTGGCCGTGCGGTGGTAGTAGTCGTTGGCGCGTTTGTTTGCATAACTCTATTTATTGGGTATTGATACGGAAGTTGCTACAAGCCGTGTCAATTTACCAGTTCTTTTTAATGTCGGTTGCTTGGCCTACGGACGTAACAAGCTGATTCGTCGGGTATACCGTAGCGGGCTTGTTGTCCGTAACCTGTAGTATAAATAATTGATAGGTACCGGCTACCAGACTGTTCAGCCAGATATCCGCTTTGAACCCGTTTGAGAACAATCTCTGGGGTAAAAAATGGGCTTGACGCAGCGACTGTTGGTTCTGCCAAACCGGAACCAGATACGATCGTCGGGAAGATCGAAGCAGAATGTACGTTCCGGCATTACGAGTCAAGCCCTTACCCATTAACCCGTTCAAGTCGGTTTCTGCGTTTGTTTGCGCTATGTAGCCAAATGGTGCTTTGGTAAGCGTCAAAGGAATGACTGACCGTTGTGGAGCACCGTATATCGCCCCCAAAGAGGAATCGTAGAAGGCTGGAGCAGAATTCGAATAATGACGCGTTATGGAGTCAAGCGCGGCTACCGGTCTACTTGTCGTATAGGTCCAGTTAAATTGATTGGTCAATTGCCAGTTGCGGAACCAGATCGAATCGTCCAGAAACGTTAAGTACGCGCACCAGGCGAACACAAAACTTCCAGCCAAACCGCCCGCTACAACAACCGGTCGAATACGCTTGCCGACAACAAGGGCAACTAGCAGGTAAAGAACGGATAACAGCGTTAGGGAGTAAATTTTATACCGACTGGTAATGATCAGATCGAGGCCAAAACCCGTTCGTGTCCAGGCTACGACAGCGGCTGTGCCCAGCAGAAACAGCGCGCAACCCCAGAAAAACAGCGTCAACGGCGGAATGGACTGGGTTGACGTTCCGCTGTGTGCACGTAACCGCTGTTGAATTGTCCGGCTTATGGCCTGACGGTTACGAACGATTTGCCAGCCTACCAGACCAATCGTTACCAATGTCATTGCGCCACCGAGCAGGATGCTGGCCCGGAGCGAAGATTTTAGTGGTAGGGCTTCCGCAGCAGCGCCAGTAAAAGCCAGCCAGCCTTTCAGTAAGTCGCCAACGGTTCCACGGAGGGGCGGGTTTCCGGCTGGTTTTTCGTAATCCGCAAAGTATAGACCTAAAACTACGACTGCGCTCAACAGCCAGCTAACAAGTGGCAAAAACGCTTTCGACCGAGTTGAGTTACCGGGTCTGAATGGTAGCCCCTCGTTTGGCAGCAACGCCAATAGCACTAACCCGATTGGCCATACTAAAAGGCCGTTACCGCTTGTGAGCGTTGCCAGCGTTGCCGAAGCAATCGCCAGACCTAGTCGATTCGCGTAGATAAGTAAGAAGAACGTCAGTATTACCCATAGAACCACCGAGAAATTCTGCAAAGCAGCCATGCCCCAGAACATGTTTTCCCAGTGGGAGAGATTGAACAGGAAGAGGGCAATCGGGATAACTAATGTTACGGATCGGCCTTCGCGACGGCATACCGTGGCAAAAACGAGTAATAAACCCACCAGGCTCAAATTTCCGATTGCCATCAGGTGCCGGAAATTGAGCTTGCCGAACAACTGATAGTCTAGGAGCGCAACAAAACGGTCGTAAACGATACGATGCTCATTGTGTTGGCGAAAAAGCTGGTAGATCTTTCCCGAAAGCGTTGTTTCCTGATCAAAATTGTACAAAAAGGCCCGAAGTGCGTGGTCATCCCATTTGGGCACGTTGACGGCATAGTAGCTCCAAACCAGCGCGAACAGAATCAGGGGAACGGCCATGCCAATACCGCCCAATAGCCAGCCTGTCGATTGAGAAGCAACCGCTGTCCGGGATTTTTCGGGATTGTATTGAAGTGTTGGCAACTGGACGGTCCGTTAGCAGTTTACGGGAGTATGCTGTACCATTGACCCTAGCAGGTAGGGTCAATGGTACGCTAAAGTACAAACTAGTAGATCATAAATGAAGCCAGCTGACGGGCAATATTAGCTGGGTCAAGGCCCGACAGTTGCTGGTGGTATTTCTGGTCGCCATACAGACCGTTCGGATACCCTTGTGCCGATAGACTGACGAAATGACTTGGGGCCGCTCCGTAAGCCAGTAACTTTACTGATAGTTGCTGCGCTAGTCCACCAATCGAAACGTGTTCTTCAACAACCAGCATCGGCTTTCCACCCCAGCGATGGGCTAAGTCAGCAGGCAAGTCGAGGGGTAGATTGGTAGCAGTGTACACGTCAAACTGGTCGACCAGCAACTCATCCTGTACAGCTGTCAGCACATTGGCCGCAACCGGACCGAGGGCCACTACGGTACCAATCGATTCCTTTGCCTGTACGATATGCTTGAACGTACCAGCTGTTTGCGCGCCATCGGGTGTCTTCGGTCCTGCCCCTAGGCGAAGATAAGCCGGACGGCTTTCGGTAAGGATCTGGTCGAGCATAGGCGCGACCTCATCGGCAAACGCTGGAATGTACGTATTGACGTTCTGAAGGCTACTCAAACAGGCAAGGTCTTCAATCGCGTGGTGTGTACTGCCCATAATGCCATAGCCGTAGCCACCGCCGTTGCCAACCAGAAAAACCGGCATGTTGTGCAGACAAACGTCGTTCCGAAATTGCTCAAGGCACCGGTACACCGCAAACGGTGCAATGCTGTAACAAAACACTTTGTACCCTCGGTAAGCCATACCCGCAGCTACGCCCACCATATTTTGCTCGGCAACACCCGCGTTGATGAAGCGAGGCCCTAAGACTTCAACCACATTTTCGAGAGCGTTGTAGCCTAAGTCACCCGTTATAAATACCACTTTATCGTCTTCACGCGCAATGCGCTCGATAGCGGCAGAAAATTCGTTTCGCATGGTTTATACGTTGTGGGTTGTAGTAACGTGCTAACCGCCAACTACAAACTCATTTACTCTTCCGTTGCTCTACCAGCGTGCTGATCTCAGCCGCTGTTTTATAAACACGCTGGCCCTTGCGAACCATTGTACGAATGAACTTCGGTCGTTTTTTCGTTTCCTCAAAAATCTTGCTGATGTATTCGCCCAGGAACGAGATGCCCAACAGGTTGATACCACCGAAAAACATCACCAGAATAATAACGGTCGATAGGCCAGCGGGAGTGTCCGGAAAAAAGACCAGCTTCGCCAGTATCTGCCACAGAATGCCCAGTACCGACAGACCCGTCAGCACAAAACCGGCATAGGTCATTAACTCAAGTGGCGCGAAGCTGAACGAGAAGATCGCTTTCTTCGCCCACCAGATATTTTTTGTCCAGTTGTTGGTCGAGACGCCGAACATACGTTCTGGTCGTACGTAGTCAACACCCGTTTGCTTGAACCCAACCCAGGCCCGCAGCCCGCGCAGAAACTGTTCGGTCTCCGGTAAATTGACCAGTTCCCGAACCACCTTCCGGTCGATCATCGAAAAGTCACCCGCGTCTACCGGGATATTGATATACGCCGTTTTGCGGAACAGGCGGTAGAATTGCTTGTAGAAGAAATGAACGTGCGGAGCCATTTCTCGCTGCACCCGAACCCCGTACGTCACGTCGAAGCCCTGCTGCCATTTCTCGTAAAATTTCGGAATAACTTCCGGTGGATCTTGTAAGTCACCGTCCATTAACACAACTGCGTCGCCGGTTGCAATTTCCATACCGCTCAGGAAAGCGGCCTGCGACCCAAAATTTCGGGAGTGTTTGATGGCGATGACATTCGGATCTTTGGCGCAAATCTCGTTCAGGACTTCGTCGGTGTTGTCGGGCGAATTGTCGTTAACAAAGATGATTTCGTACCGCACCTTCATCTCATTGAAGGTTTTGACCAGCCGCTCGTACATGTACGGAATGGCCTGCGCGTCTTTATAACAGGCAATAATTGGCGAGATAACCGGGTTCAGGGTTGGCGTGTTGAAGGCCGGAATCACGCGACTTTCGTACGCATGGGATATCTGCCAGTCAGCCGTCCGGCGAAGGCCATCGCTGAGGGGGGTTGTCGCTTTCCATCCCAGATCAGCTTCGGCTGCGGTCGGGTCGCCGTACCAATCAGCCAGATCCCAGTTCCGGTTGTTCATGCTTCCCCAAACGGGTTCCTGTGCCAAGCCAAACGTTTGCCGAGCAACGTCAACCAGCTCACGCATGGTTGTTTTCTTGCCGGTAGCGATGTTATAGGACCGACCCCGATTCGTCTGATCGACCCGCAGGGCCGCTTGTACAAAGGCATCCACGCAGTCGTCCACATACACAAAATCGCGGCTGATGTCCGGTGACACCAGTGGCGGGAGCTTACTCTGCCGGACTTCCTCGATCAGGCGCGGAATGAGCCGGTCGGGTTCTTCCCAGCCCCCGTAAATGGAATAAAGCCGTAGGTTGAGCGTGTTGAGGTTGTGAACCTTGGCGTAGTAGTCAAGCGTGTAAGCCGCCGATACTTTCGATACCGCGTAGTGGCTGTTCGGCTCTACTGGGTCGGTTTCTTTGGGTGCGGTACAGTTGAAGCCGTATTCGGAGCTACTACCGGCGTGAATGTAAACCATTTCCGCCGAGCAATTCTCCAGAATGTTAACCGTGCCCAGCACATTGGTTTCGTAGGTAAGCCCTACGTTTTTCTGCTTGCTGTAGGCACCGTAGGCCGCCAGGTTAAAAATGGTTTTGGGTTTGATTTTCCCAAAAACGTCCTGAACGGAGTTATTCGATAGAATGTCGCAGTGGACAATATTTTCCGCTGGAACATCTAAAAGTTTGAGCCGCCAGGCCTTCGTTGCATCGTGGGTGAGGGCAAAAACGTCCGTGCGTACACGAAACAATTGTTCAAACAAGTTCGCGCCAATGAAGCCGCTGGCTCCGAACACAACGATTGGTCCCTGAAGGCGGGCGATTTTTTCTGGTAGCAAAATGGGATCAGACGAATTCATTCAGGCCGCAATATTACGGCAAAAGGGCGGATGTGTTGTATTAATGACAAGTTTTATAGTCAACGGTAATCGACTATATCCTGGCTTTAGACGACATCTACGGACAAATAGCGTTCACCCACTTCGGCGTGTGCCTGCTCATACTGAGCGGGTGTCATGGGCAGATAATGCCATTCAAGCCGGTTTTCCATGTACGATACGCCTTTGCCTTTTACGGTTTTGGCAATAACAACTTTAGGCTTCCCGTTCGACGTGGTTGTCAGCTGATCGAGCGTGTCCAGAATTGCCGGTATGTCGTGACCATCTACCTCAACCGTTTCAAAACCCATAGCTGTCCAGGTGCGGGCATCCGCTGTATCGCCGAGCACGTTGGCCGTCTGGTTAAAGCCTTGTAAACCATTCTTGTCAATCAACACAATCAGGTTGTCCAGTCCGTTCTGAACCGCAAAATGAGCAGCTTCCCAGGTGGTTCCTTCATTGGTTTCGCCATCGGACATCAGGATGTAGACGCGGGAGTCGTCGCCGAGTAATTTACCAGCTTGTGCAACGCCCGTTCCTATGGGCAGGCCGTGTCCCAGCGAACCCGTGGCAAATGGAATGCCCGCGTGTTTGTTTGGCGCAGGGTGAGCGGGCAGCGTCGTGCCATTTTTGTAGTAGGTCGTCAGTACCTCGTCCGAAATTTCGCCGAGGTGGTTGAGACAGGCGTATAGTGAAGCGGCAGCGTGGCCTTTCGACAGCAGAAACGTATCCTGCTGCCGTTTGCGTAGTACCAGCGTGGCGATCATCAGATCGACGCAACTCAGCGAACAGCCAATATGACCAGCGTGAGCCTGATTGTAAAGACCCAGGATCTTGAGCCGGAGCTGGCCCTGGAGCGATTGAAAGTCGGTGGCTTCTGTTGTCAAAGTCGTAGTCGGTTGATTAAGGTAGTCGTTTATTCGCCGTAGCGGTATGTCGAACCTTTAAAGTCAAAAATAGTAATTTTTTCACCAGAGCGTCCTTTCACAAGTACGATTCGGTTTCGTTCGTTCGGATCGATGCGTTGGATATACTGAGCATCCTCAGGTAGGTAAACGTTTACCAATTGAGCGTCCAGCAAAGCCACCGGCGAATACGTTCGGTCCATTTTCTCCGAAAAGATCTGCCGCCTTTTGTTTGGATACAGGATCGTATCTCCCGGCGTATAGAGGCTCTTCAATTTCTGGGCCGATGACCAATACGGATTCGCGATGCGAGGCTTGTCGAAATAGGTGTATTTAGGCGCTTTGTCGGCGTAAATATCAACCAGCAGCTGAACGATGTTTCCCGCCTGAATGAGCAGAACGATGGCAATAGGTACGCTGAACCACCAACGTAGGGTAGTCAGTTGATGGAATCCCATCGCGACCAGAATACAAACGTAAGGAAACGAAAAACCGGAGTACCGTTGCGTGATACCGAACGTGTGACCAGACCGCCACGCCATGAACAGTAGAAATAAGGTAGGTACGAAGGTCAGTAGCACTAACAGGACAACAAGTCTTTTCTGGGCGGTATCCGTGTGATCCGTTACGTACCGGCCAATCAGGTACACGAACGGCACGGCAATCGACAACACCAGCAGACGCAACGGATCGAGCGTGTAAAATGGCAGACCAGCCAGGAGCAGCACGGGAACCGCGGCATAAACCCAGATTGGCGGCTTTTGTACGCCGATGAAGCGATGAATAACGCCCGTTGCCAGTACACCCAAGCCCAACGCCAGTATCGCATTACGAACACTGACGAGAACGGCAATCATGCCGTTTGTTACGATGAACAGGTCGGAGAAGATGGGTACAGCGCGTACCGCAATGTTAGGAATCGTAGCGGGCAGGATGATCCCAAAGCCCGAATGATACGGATTGGTCAGGGCAATGTTGCGGTAAAAATTCTTCTGGTATTCCAGTGTAAAGAAGGTGTATTTACCCCCGCCAAACAGGAACCAGAGCGAAACCAACCCCAGGCCGATAGCGCCGGTAATGCCCAATGATACCCAGGCGCGTATGTTGCGCAGGTAGATAAGCGCGTATAAGCCATGACACAGGAATACCGTAACGGTCAGGTAGTGCGATAAAACGGAAGCGACAAAGACGAATCCATAGGAAACATAAAGCACCGGTAGTGAAGGACTTCGATTCGCGACGCTTCCCCCGGCCCGTACCCGTTCCATAATGAGCAGAAACAAGTGCGTCGCCAGCAACGTCAGGAAGAACGTCATCGAGTAGTTACGGGCAATGTGGCTGTAGGAAACGAAAAACGGTTCAATAGCCGCGATGGCCGCACTGGTAAGTGCTAAGGAGTCCGATTTAAAATGCCGACGGACAAAAACAAACAGCAGCCAAACGATCAACGTGCTGAAAATCACCGAAGGCATTCGCAAGGAGGTATCGCTCAAGCCAAACACTTCCATCCAAAGCCACAGTACGCCATAATAGGAGGGGCTATTGCCGATGTCGCCCCGAATGTTGGCGTCGATAAAATCGTTGAAGGTTTTTGGCTTCCAGAATTCAGCGGGCGTAAAATACGTCTTGCTAAAAACGTCCTTTTGATTAGCGCCTTCCAGGCAAACGCCCTGACTGATCAGTAACGTCGATTTTTCGTCGAAATAAATGCCGTAAGTACCGACACGGTATAGGCGAAGACCGAGTGCCAGGATAAGCAAAGCACCCAGCAAAAACAGCGTAGTACGGGACGATGGGGTAAACATTGGGGCAAAACTAGCGCAAAATCTTTGTTCTCACATCTTGAGAATCGTGAATTCTACCCGCCGGTTCTGTTTCCGCTTCTCTTCGGTGCCGTTGCTGGCAATGGGTTTGCTCGGTCCCCATGCCTTCGTCTGGATCCGGCTCTCGGCAATTCCTTTGCTGGTTAGGTACTCTTTTACCGTCTGGACGCGGTCGGCGGATAGCTTCATGTTAGGCTCCCAATCGCCCTGGTTATCCGTATGGCCTTCAATCATAAGTTCCATCACCGGATACTGGTTCATCATGTCAACCAGTCGGTTCAGTTCGCTCGAGGCACCCGGAAGTAGCGTAAACTGGCTTTGCTCAAACAACACATCGCCCATCGTTATTTTTTGACCGGCCTCGATCTTGATCAGCAATAAATTGCGCTTGATGTCGCGGAAGCGCTTGTCTTTGCTTAGGTCGAGGGTTTCGGTAGTGGGAAAATACCCTTCTTTGATGGCTTTGAGCGTGTAGATTTTTTGCGTTGGCAAAATTAGTTTGTACTCGCCGGTTTCTGGATCATAATCCGCTTTGGCCGTTTCCTTATCTTCGTTCGCCAGACTAGAGATTACTTCGGAAGCGACCGGCTTTTTCGTTTTGGCATCCAGCACCTGTCCCGATACAATAGCGACCGGATCAGGTTTGATAGCCGGGTAAAGTTTAAGCCGGAAAATATCGTCTTCACCCATCGAACCTGCCCGCGAACTCAGATAAGCGAAATCGCCGGAAGCCGGAATGGTAAAATAACCGTCCCATTCGCCCGTGTTGATAGCTGGTCCCAGGTTTTCCGGATCGCTCCAATTGTTCCATGAATCATCGAGTCGGCGCGTTACGAAAATATCGCCGTTGCCGTAGCCCGGATGACCCGCCGAGGTGAAATAAAGCGTCCGGCCATCGGCAGCCAGAAAAGGCGAACTCTCCGAATCGGCGGTGTTGACTACAGGGCCTAACGAAATGGGTTCTGCCCATGTTCTGTCGGGTTTCTGCAACGCTACGTACAGGTCGCGGTTGCCACGGGTGTCTTTCCGCTGCACGGCCAGAATGATCGCTCTGCCATCGGGCGAGACGCAGAACTCCAACTGGTTTTTCTCATGTAGGTTGTAGTTGTTGGCGATTTTACACTCGACGGGTTGCGACCAGCCCTGACGGGTTTTAACCGACCGGGATATGCCGAACGACAAACCGCCGTCGGGCAGGTATACGTTGATCAGGTAGGCGATGCGACCGTCGGGCGAAAGACCGCTAATGGCATTGTCACCCGCGTTGTTGATGGGCGGGCCAATATTGACGGCTTCACTCCAACTCGATGGATTGCCACTAGTACCGGCGGTAAGCGTCGAGAACCAGACGTCCTGCCGGTCAGCCCCACCAATGTTCGCTTTGTTGAAATTGCGGGTAAAATAAAGCGTTCGGCCATCGGGTGCAATGACGGGTGCGACTTCCTGCCCCGGTGAGTTGACCGTTTTGCCGAGATTTTCCTTGATAATTTCTTTTGGCGTCTCGTTCGATACGTTGATGCCGACCGTAATGGGCTTGGTATCATCCGAGATACCAATGGCATCGATTTGGTTGATACCCGCGATGGATGCCCCGTTTAAAAACACTTTTACCTGATCGCCTACCACGGCTGAATCGTTCAGGGCGATTCGTAGCACAGGATCGGTTCGGGGTGATAGTGTGGCGTTCTTGTACACCGTATGCTCTTTCTTTTGGGCGTCAATCACCTGTACCCGTACCACCGCACCCGGATTCACATTTTCGCCAATAACAATTTGCCGTATGGTCATTGGCTTGGCGAAGGCAACCTGAATCCATTCGTCGGCGGTACCGTCGGACGTTTTGGGGGCCCAGGCCGCAGGACTTTCGCCTAGGTTCGGGACCTTACTGGGTCGGCCCAACGCCTGCGACGCTTTATATTGTTCACCGCTTCCGCTTACCTTCTCGGACGAAAATCCCACCACACGGTTAGCCCACTGAACCGGGGCGCTGTTCTGGCCTTGTGATTCGGGTTGAGTAGTGGTACGCCGTTGTGTGTCCGTCGAGCGCCCGCCCGCTGATTGTGCTAGACTGACTGCTTCGGCCATAATAATCAACAAGCCTGACAGGATGCTCCAAACTCGCATAAACGAAAAAAGTATTCAGGACAAATTCGTGTACTGATTTTAGTACGGACGAACGCTAGCCTATAAACTCCAAACTACACATTCAGATTGTGTTTGGTAAGTTACAAAAACTTAATTGGTTAACACCTTATACTCCCAGGGTTTTAGCGTGAGAGACATATCGGGTTTTAGCTCCATCGGATGACGACTGAACACTTCCGTGTACAACCCTTCATAGCCTTCTCCTGACAGACGAAACGTCTGAGCCTGGTTGCTGAGGTTAAGTAAAACGGTAACCCGGTCGTTGTCACGCTGGCGCGAGTAAGCGTAGACGGTTTCGTCGTGGTCGGTTGTAATTTTCTCGGCCTTTCCGCCCGCCAGACCGTTCCAGAGCGCCCGGTTTCTGTGCTTGAGGGTTAGCAGTGCTTTAAAAAAGTGACTCTTTTCGTAGGTGCCCCAGGGAATCGTGTCTTTTTCGAAAAAGGCGAGTCGTTTCGTTAAATTGGATTCCATGCCATTGTAAACCAAAGGCATTCCTTCCAGGGTGCTGCTCAACACAATGAACGCGTCGGCTGATGGGCCAAACGATTCTTCCAGCGTACCATTGTTTGTATTTTCGTCGTGGTTCTGGGTAAACAGCATCTGGTAGTACCAGGCTGGAAACCGTTTTTGGTTGCTGCTGCGCAAGGTGTCCAGGCTGGTGGCGGGTAATTTTCCCTGCGCAATATTTTTCATCATCGCAAACAAGGCCCAGCCGTAATTCATGTTGAAGCACTTCTTAAACTGGGCAGGGTCGTCTTCCCACTCCGCCAGCATAAATACGGTCTTGATTTTATCCAGTTCGGGTCGAAGCTGTGCCCAGAAATCATCGGGGACATAGCCCGCTACATCGCAACGATAGCCGTCAACATCGCATTCTTTGATCCAATATTGCATGGCTTCGATCATGCCTTTGCGCATAGCCGGATTGTCATAATTGAGGTCAACTACGTCGGTCCAGTCGGTCGGTTTGCCGGTTTTGGGGTCGAGTGGTGTTGTCATCTTTCCTTTGACGAGCGTGTACCAGTCCGGGTGTTCTTTGACCCAGGTATGATCCCAGCCAGTATGATTGGGAACCCAGTCCAAAATCACGCGCAGGCCGAGCACGTGAGCGCGGTCGACCAACGATTTGAAGTCTGCCAGCGTACCGTAGTCGGGGTTCACCGATTTATAGTCGGCAACGGCGTAGGGGCTACCCAGTGTTCCTTTCTTGTTTTTCTGACTGATTGGATAAATGGGCATCATCCAGATGATGTCAACGCCTAGCTCTTTCAGGCGGGGTAGCTGTAGTTCAACGGCTTTGAACGTACCGGCTGCGGAAAACTGGCGGGTGTTTACCTCGTAAATGGTGGCGTTTTTAGCCCATTCGGGGGCTGGGGGAGCTTTTGTTGAGTCGGCGGGGCTAGTCGCTTCCGATTGGGTTTGGGTAGTATTACGACAGGCCATTGTCAGCAGTAAGATACTGAGTGTGATGGCCATGGATAATGTCTTCATAAGTACAAGCTTGCGGAACGTAACGTTATGGGTTGGTATAGTAAGCGGCCGGGTTAAGCCATGAGCGGTTGGCGACTGTTTTTCAGTTGCCGGATGGCTTCCAGCGGATCGCTGGCACCAAAAACGGAACTGCCCGCTACCAATATGTCTGCACCCGCGTCTAATAAGGACGCTGCGTTTTTCGGGCCGACACCACCATCTACTTCAATCAGTGCCGACGAGCGATTTGCCGTCAGCATCTGCTTTAATTTAGCTATTTTGGGGAGGGTATTGGGAATAAACGATTGACCACCGAATCCGGGGTTGACCGACATGATCAGGATTACGTCAATCTGTTCCAGCACATCCTCCAGACCTGTTACGGGTGTATGTGGGTTGAGTGCGACGCCCGCCCGGCAGCCCATCTCGCGAATGTGCGTAAGGGTGCGGTGAAGGTGCGTGCAGGCTTCGTAATGCACATGAATTACCGAGGCTCCGCCTTCGGCGAAGGCGTCAATGTACCGGTCCGGCTGGGTGATCATCAGATGCACATCCAGTGGTTTCTGGCAGTGCTTGCGAACAGCATCGAGAATAGGAAAGCCAAACGAAATGTTGGGAACAAACTCGCCATCCATCACATCGAAGTGCAGGTAATCGGCTTCACTACGGTTTATTAGTTCGAGGTCCCGTTGCAGATTCGCAAAGTCGGCAGCTAGCAACGAAGGCGCAATGAAAGGCTGAGTCATAGTTATTCAGGAACAGTCGAAAACTAATTGCCTAAAAAGAACGGTTATGCAACTGGTTTCCGTAAACTGCTTACAATTTTATCCTGTAAAACTATGTTTTTTTGCTTGAACAAGGAAACAAACCCCGTATTGAGAAGTAGTTTGTGGAGTAAGTAGAGAATAGACGAAAGTAGTTTTTGAGGCAAAAAAAGCTTGTTTGTTTGTGTATCTAATTGTTTTATAAGTCAGTAGAGTGCCTTAGCGCCTATTTAATTTTATTGTATGACACCCCAGGAGCGCATTGCGGAATTGACCGACCGCCTGAATTATTATAATCATCAGTATTACCAGAACAGCGTTTCGGAAGTAGACGATTTTACGTTCGACAAATTGTTAGCCGAATTAGCTGGTCTGGAAGCTCAGCATCCTGAATTTCGCAAACCCGACTCGCCGACCGCCCGGGTGGGTGGAACCGTTAGTAAAGAGTTTCAAACGGTCTATCACCGCTTTCCGATGCTTTCGCTGGGAAATACCTATTCCGAGGAAGATCTGGTTGAATTCGACAATCGCGTGCGGAAAGGATTGAACGGTCAGGAGTTTGAATACATCTGCGAACTTAAGTTCGACGGAGTGGCTCTGAGTATGACCTACGAAAACGGCGTGCTTGTGCAGGGGGCTACCCGTGGTGACGGTGTTCGTGGCGACGACATCACAAATAATATCCGGACGATTCGGACGGTTCCCCTGCGCGTACACCGGGAAGGCATTCCTGCTCTATTTGAGGTGCGGGGCGAAGGGTTTTTGCCACTGGCTGAGTTTGAACGGATCAACAAAGAGCGTGAAGATATTGGTGAAGCCCTGCTGGCAAACCCCCGAAATGCAGCCTCTGGCACGTTTAAACAGCAGGATTCCGCAGCCGTAGCCAAACGCCGATTGGATTGTTACCTATACTCGTTTCTGTCCGAACCCGAAATCTTCCAGACCCACGAAGAAAGCCTTGTTGCCCTGAAAAATTGGGGTTTCAACGTATCGCAAACCTGGCAAAAATGCGCGACTATCAAGGACGTAATGCTGTACATCAGCGAGTGGGAAACCAAGCGCTTCGATCTACCGCTTGGTACCGATGGGATCGTTATTAAAGTAAACCGCTATGATCAGCAGCGCGAACTAGGCTATACGGCTAAAAGTCCCCGATGGGCTATTGCCTTCAAATACAAAGCGTTGGCGGCCAGCACAACGCTGAACGGTATCAATTACCAGGTTGGCCGGACAGGTGCCGTAACGCCCGTTGCGATGCTGACACCCGTACTACTGGCCGGAACCATCGTAAAACGAGCGTCGCTGCACAACGCCAACGAGATCGAGCGGTTAGGTGTTCAATTACACGATACCGTATTCGTAGAAAAAGGGGGCGAAATCATTCCCAAAATTACGGGTGTTGATCTGGGCAAACGGACCGGTCAGAGCCAACCGATTATTTACCCGACTACCTGTCCGGCCTGCGGTACGCCACTCATTCGCAAAGAAGGCGAAGCGCATTTTTATTGCCCCAACGAACGGGGTTGCCCTCCGCAGCGGCAAGCCCGGTTTGAACACTTTATCCAGCGTCGGGCGATGAACATCGAAAGTCTTGGGGAAGGCAAAATCGAATTGCTTATCGACCGGGGACTGGTACAGACACCCGCTGACCTCTATTCACTTACGTCAGCTGAGTTGCTGGGTATCGAAAAAGTCTTCGAAGACGAAGAAACGGGAAAGCGTCGGGTGGTTAGTTTCCGCGAAAAAACGGTTGAAAACATCCTGACGGCAATCGAACGCTCGAAAGCGCAACCTTTCAAGAATGTTTTGTTTGCCTTAGGTATACGTTACGTCGGGGGCACAACGGCCGAAAAACTAGCTGATTATTTCGGGTCAATGGATGCCATTATGAACGCGAGTCAGGAGGCACTACTGGCCGTGCCTGATACGGGACCACGCATCGCTGAAAGCGTAGTTGCCTGGTTTGCCGACCCACTGAACCAAGACTTTGTCGAAGGACTACGATCCGCCGGACTGCAATTTGTCGGCGAACGAAAAGTCGTTGAACCGGAGGGAGACACACTCGCGGGTAAGACATTTTTGTACACCGGTACCTTCGCTAATTTCAGTCGGGAGGAATTGGAAGCCCGGATTGCGGCCAATGGAGGTAAACTGCTCAGTGGTATTTCCAAAAAGCTTAACTATCTGATTGTAGGCGAAAACGCGGGACCGTCGAAAGTTGAAAAAGCCCAGAAGCTGAATGTGTCCATGATCAGCGAAGATGAGTTCTTGGCGATGCTGGACGTGTAGTGTATCGATGCGTGACTAGTGAGGTTGAATGGTTTGCAAAATGCCCAAAACTTCCTGGTGCAGGCTGTAATCATATTGAACAATCATGCTATAACCAAGGGTGCCGTTGTGAAGTAAATATAAACGACCCAGGGCTTTAGGCTGCTGAGCATAGTAAAACAAGCCCTGGGTTTGTCCATTTCGCTGAAAGGTAACGAACCGGTCTAAGAGCACGTTCCCATGAGGGATGGTGGCTGGTTGTGGATTCGGTAGGGGCATACCCCCGCCAAAAAAGGGCATAATACCCAAGAAGTAAGCCTGTTGATCATATCGTTTTAGACTAAACTCCGGTCCTTCAATCGTTGGGCCGATTCCACCCTGGTAGCCACGAGGAAACTGAATCTTGTACGCGTTGTCGAGCGCGGTTGTTCGCCATCCCCGCTGGCTTTTCACATCGATAACCGTACTGGCAGGATCGGGTAAAACGGATTCCCAGTTACAACTCGACAGACCAATCAGGAAAATGACGAAAATAAGGCGCATCGTTGTCAAAATTTACCCCTAAGACTTACAATGGCCGCGTATAGTTGTAATGCTTGACGCATTTGCAAAAAAATTCCGGTTCAATTCCCGTAACTTTGTGGTAATAAACTCTTGTATCCGATAATGGACACTACATTTCACGGCGTCGGTGTGGCTATTGTGACACCGTTTACAGCCGATCATTCTGTCGACTTCGACGGCTTCGGCCGCATCATCCGGCACGTTTCCGAGGGGGGCGTCCGTTACATTGTTCTGCAAGGCACTACGGGCGAATCGCCAACGGTGACGAAGCAGGAGAAAAAACAATTGTTACAGTATCTTAAAGAAAATAATACCAAGAAGCTTCCAATCGTGTTTGGCGTAGGCGGTAACGTAACGTCGGATGTTGTGGCGGGGATGAAGGATATTGATTTCGAAGGGGTCGACGCAATTCTGTCCGTCTGTCCTTATTACAATAAACCCGGCAAACGGGGAGTTATCGAACACTTCACGCGCGTTGCCGACGCAAGCCCTGTTCCCGTGATCCTGTACAATATTCCGTTCCGAACGGGTATCAACATGTCGGCGGAGACGATTTGCGAACTGGCTCAGCATCCCAACATCATCGGTGTTAAAGAAGCGTCGTGCGTAATTGAGCAGTGCATGGAAATTGCCCGCGACAAACCCGATGATTTTCTGCTGATCTCCGGCGACGACATTCAGGCTGTACCCATTATCAGCATCGGTGGAGTAGGGGTGATGTCGGTGATAGCCAATGCATTCCCGGCTAAGTTCTCAGGGATAATTGATGCAGCCTTGCAGGGTGACTTTGGTTTTGCCCAAAAAGAACTCGGCCATTTCCTGCGCATCGACCCGCTTCTGTACGAAGAAGGAAACCCGGTTGGTGTAAAGAACATCATGGAAATCATGGGCTTGATTTCGGCGGAGGTTCGGTTGCCACTTATGAAAGCATCCGACGATCTGAGCGAACGTCAGAAAGCCGTATTACAGCGGGACGGTCTGCTGGAACTGGTAGCCTAAATCGACTTAAGTCAACGCAGGAGAGGCCGTCTTTTCGTCCGGAAAAGATGGCCTCTCCTGCGTTAGCGGCTAACTCCTGAATAGCCCAAAAACAAAACCCGATTCATTGCTGGATCGGGTTTTGTTTTTGTAGAAGCGATCTGACTTTATTACCGGCCACCGCCACCAAACAATTTTGAGACGAGCCAGATCACAACGCCAATACCGACGACGACGAGTATGACGCCGGTCCAGACACCCGTTTTAAATATATCACCTACGACTTGGCAACTGGTCAGAAACAAGGTCATGAACAGGGCCACGAAGGCTATTGGGAAAAAACGCATTAGACTTTTCATAACGTTGGTTGGTTTTTGTGTAGTAAACTGATCACGTTTGGCGCGTGATTGAAGAAATAACAGACAGCGGAACGCTTTGTTTTAAATGCTGAGCATCAGATATTCCACCAGTACGTAAACTTGAGCACCAACGCCCGGTTTTTAACCGAAAAAGATCCCGGTTGTCCCATCGTAGGCAGATAGTTGTCGGTATAAACAATAAACAAATCAGAAGCTGGCTTGTAACGCCATTGGAATCGGGCGTTCAGGTTCATGTTTTTAGCCTGCTCATTATACTGCAAAAAAGTCGTCAGGTACAGCGTATTAGTCATGGTCAGGTCGAAGCGTGGCCCGACGAGCCAGAACGTCGTTTTCCCCCAGGGGCCGGGTAAGCGAATATCGTTGTAGTTCGCACTGGCTGCCAAACTGACGTAAGGCTGAAAGCGGTACCCTACATCCGCCGTGAGGTTTAGCCGTGAGCCGTTGGAATAGTAACCGCCGTAGCGCGTTGAAAATCCGTAGGTGAACAGGCTCTGTGGTTTTGACGTAAACTGAGTGCCCCAGGCCGTCCAGTTGTGTTCGGTATCGGTCGCCAGGGTTTCGCGTCCCGAATTGGTCGGATCGAAAGGTTGCAGCAGCCGCACATAGTCGGTGGCGGCCCAGGCCGTTAAAACGCTTCGACTACGGAACGTTAACGTATAGCCCAGGTACGTTTCGTTGTCGCTCTGCCGCCCGGCTTTGTCGAAAAAATACGTAGACGTTAAGGTGGGACCGTGATTCAGAATGGGTCCATTGGTCGGGAGAAACGTATACCCAACGGTTGCTGTTCCCCGCTCGTAACCCCGGCGCGGTACGTAGCCCGCTTCAGCGGTGTAATTGGCTCCCACCATTTCGAGCTGTCCGCTGATTAGCCATCGACGACTATTGTATTGCAAGTTGGCTGCGTAAACCGCGTTGTCCTCCTGCGAAGTTTCGGGGCTAAACGATTTTATATACAGCGCTTTACCCATCCAGAGGTTGTTCGAGGATGCGAGATTGTATTCCAGACCAAAATTTCGGTTGTAGCGCGAGTAGATCGGTTTATCGGAAACGGGTTCGTACGACAGCGACTCTTTATTGACAAACAGAAAACCGATGTTTGATCGGGAAAAAATCCGACGTTGCAGGGCCATTACGGCAAAATTCTGGGCGGGTAATCCCATATTGTCTACCCGGCCTGTTTGCATATCCATCAACCCGATCCGCCAGTCTTTATTGAGTTTACCACTTAGCCGGGCACCGAAGCGAATCGGGACGCCACCGAGTCCGATCCGACGGCTGAAAAAAGGACGGATGGTTGAATAGCCGAAGTTGGTGAACTGGTCGCCGTTTTCCAGAAAGAACTGCCGCTTTTCGGGGAAAAACAGTTCATAACGGTCGAGGTTCGTGACCTGCTGATCAACGTCAACCTGCGAAAAATCGGGATTAACGGTTAGATCAAGATTCAGCGATGAGGTGACGGCCACTTTGGCATCCATGCCCGCGTCAAAGCGACTGTCTGTCGGCGTATTTCCTTCGTAGTTGCGGTTTAAACCGCTGAGGGCGTAGGGAATAAGCGAAATGTTGGGGCCGGGTTGTGGGGGTGCCTGATCCCAGACCAGCACACCCGTATAAGCCAGAGAAGCAGTCGGGAACTGGCGCTGAATAGGCGTCCAGGACGATTTCTCGGTTGTTTTCAGGTCTTGCCGACCGAAGTTGACGCCCCAGCGGGTAATGCCACGTTTATAGCGGATGGTCTTGAACGGAATCGCCAGTTCGAGGATGTAACGATCTGAATAGTTACGAACGGCAGAGGTCCATTTGTTGTCCCAGCTTAAGTTCGCTTTACTGCCCTCGTACAACAGGCCGTCCCATTGCGCTCCCGCGGCATTAACTCCGAAAGCGAAACCATTGGTCTGGTCGTCGAAGGTGTCCATGAAAAGAATGAAATTATCGTTCTTCGGGAAAGACCAGTCGCGCCGGAGCGATTCAACGATATAAGGCCCTGCTACATCGCCGTGATAGCAGACGGCACTCAGGTAAATGTTCTGGTCATCGTAGCTCATTCGAACATCCGTACGAACGTTGGCTCGGCTGGTATCCATAGGCAGTACCATCCAGAAATCCGTTGCTACTTCTGTCGCCTGCCAAGCCGGTTCGTCCAGGTTTCCATCGACAACAATAGGTGATGTGGCTTTGCTGATGTGAAGTTGATAGGCTTCGTTTTTCTTTTGGGCGTACAGACACGGCTGGCCTACCGCAAAAATGACAAACACCAGCAACAAAAAAGGGAGACGTTTCACCAAAACTGTATGTTTATGAAGGTAATCTATAGAGAAGAAAACTGTGCAGCAAGTTACCTCCTAAAAACGTCAAAATTTTACTTTACAGCCGGTTTTTGTCAAAATTTACTTAATCAAATTACTCACCCTTTCTAATTGTTTAGTCTATAGAGATTCCCTTATACCTTTTGGTAGGTTAGTCTGCTAATTATTGGATAAAATGAATGTAATTTAAGCTAGAAGACTTCGCCTAAATTAAAGAACAAACCTTTCGATCCATCGAAGCCAAATCCGTAATCGACAGAGAGGTTTGTTCGGGAAATTTTATTCATTTTCAAGCGCAAACCCGCTCCAACCGCTGGTACAACCTTTTCGAATTGTTCGCTGGGATGTTCCGTAACGGATTGGGCATTGGCGAAAATGACACCCCCTAAAAGCCGATTGGTCGTTAGTGGGAATCGGTATTCGGTTTCGGCATACAGTAGTTTCTTGCCCCGAAAACGTCCCTGGATAAACCCCCGGCCAACATTTCCGTTACTGTCCCAACCCGTGCTGGGTAAATCCAGGAAAGGAGGATCGCTGCTCAACGTTAGCGCGTTATAGGACCAAAAGGCCAGAATGTTGTCTGATTGCCGAGGTAGGTGTATGTACTTTCGGGCTTCGATCAACAGCGATTGGTAGGTTTTATCGCTGCCGAGTGCTTGCGTGTTCGCGCGAAAAACGGCGTTAACGTACAAGCCGCCGTTTGGATTGATCGCATTCTGCCGATTGTCGTATAGAATATGCAGTGTAGGACCTGAGGATACCGATCGACCGGCCACGCCAACCGAATAGCGGGAGATCCGCGTTAATTCCCGACGACTATCGTAGCTGTTGATACCCCAATGTAAATCCAGTGCGTAACCAATTCCAGCGTAGAGGTTTGGTGCCAGACGCCGTAACAGGCTTTGATACAGGCGGAAGTAGGCATAATCCATGTTGATCACCCGGTCGGTGGACGTGTACATGCCTAATCCGTAGGTCGCCTGTGGATAATGCATCAACCGCCAGTCGTTGGTCCATAAATAGCGGTTGGCGGCACTCCATACGGCGGCATTCGCCATCAGAATCACCTGATTATTCTGGGTGTAGGAAAGCGTTCCGGTCATGGTTGACATGTTCGCGAGTGGCTTTCGGAAAGCTGTATTGACGACAATGGCAGCCAGGGCACGCGTTTGAAGGGTGTAGCCAACCTGAGGAAGCACCAGGATAAACCGTTTCCCTTCCTGCAACGAGGCCGAGTCGTGAGTGGTGATGCCCAAACGTGGGAAGCACCGTTTAAGAACGTCGGCAACATCCTGATAATGAATTGTTCGTCTGCTATTGAGGGTATCTACTCCGACCGTTGAGGTATCCCTGCCCGACGGCAATTGAGCGCGACAGGCGTTCACCAAAAAGAGGGTACTAAAAAGAGCCGCAACCCAATCCTTGCGAACGCTTATTCGATAAGCGAAGGAAACCGGTAGAATAAAGGACAAAGAAAATAGACGACGCATTGCCAGAAATCAATCGGATTAGCTTACTTAGTCTAACTCGGTTGATAAGTGGCTCAATTTAGCTTGCTCTTGATAATCAGCGGTTAAAATGTCGTTAAAGACTATTGTAGTAAGCAAACAGCGCTGATAGACCCGGCTTGGTTTTTAAATCCGGTTTTTCCGTTTTGAGGTAGGTTTCAATCTGCTCCTTTTTATCGGCCATCAGCTCAAGTAGTGATTTCCTGCCGGGAGAAAACCGGGTAGCTTTTCCATTCTGGACGATGTACCAGTCGTTTTTGGGAATCAGCTCATCATCTTTGGAACCAGTACCCATAGCCGGGTTGAAATTGGCCCGTTTGACATAAACAGACGGATATTGTAGCAACGTTAGCTTACCCGCAGCGATTTGCTCGAAAAAGCCCGCCAGGGCGTCGGCCTCACCTTTGAACTCGCGAACGTTGACGAACCGGCTCGGCGAATCGGATGGGTTGGTAGATACAATGTATTTCACCGAAGGGCCTTTCGCTACCCGAATGTCGTTAGCGCCCGCCCGCACTTCAACATCATGCGAATAAAGGTCCAGTCGAACCGGTACGCTAGCGAGTGAATCACTAACGAGATTAAGATTGCCGTAAAACTTTACGTTGCTGGTCTGCCAGGTTGTGTCGAGGTAAGGGCTACCAAGCAACTTGCCTGCATTATTTTGCCGGTTGGTCGTTGCTGCGCTCAGCCCATTGTGATTCATAAGGTCGCGGGTTGTCTGGAGAGACCCTTGCGCCCGCAATTGAAGTGTGATAAAAAAGCCAATTAGCAGGAGGATAGAAGATGAATGGCGCATACAGATTGAAGGTTGGTGTTGATCGCTGCAAATTAACCAGGTGGTGTTGATCAATACAAAGAAACAATTTTAATATAATGATAAATCTATTCGCAGCTGTGTCTTGATGGCGATATATTATTTGGGAAAGTGACCGTAAAGGCAATTGTTTACGTATTTTTGGGAGTTAACCCCAATCATTAACCAATCAAACTACTTCATGATAAGACATTTCCTGACGGCACTACTTGCGGCTGGTCTGGCCTACGCTGCTGTAGCTCAGACGACCTTCCCCCGCAACGGTGTCTACGACGAACGGCCAGGATTGTATGCATTCACCAACGCTACCATCGTTGTTGATCCACAAACGACCCTACAAAACGCTACGCTACTTATTCGTGACGGTCGCGTCGAGGCTGTCGGTAGCAACGTTAGCCTTCCTGCCGGAACGGTTGTCGCCGATTTGAAAGGTAAGCGCATTTACCCTGCTCTGATCGATATCGACTCTGACTATGGTATGCCGGAAATACCACAGACGGGTGGTCCCGGCGGATTTCGGGGTGGCCCTCCGCAACTGGAATCAACCAAAAAAGGGGCTTACTACTGGAACCAGGCGGTACAACCCGAAAACAATGCCAGCTTACTCTTCAAGGCGACGCCAGCCAAGGCCGATGAACTTCGCAAATTAGGCTTTGGAGCCGTACTGACGCACCCACACGATGGAATCGTTCGGGGAACGGGCGCTTTGGTGGCTCTTGCCGACGACCGGGAAAATACGCTTGTGCTGAAACCAAATGCTACGGCTCATTACTCGTTCAGCAAAGGCACATCGCGGCAAAATTACCCAAACTCGGCGATGGGTTCCGTAGCGTTGTTGCGGCAGGCCATGTACGATGCTGACTGGTACAAACGGGGTGGGAACAAGGAGCAGGCAAACCTGTCGCTCGAGGCTCTGAGCCGTAACCTGTCGCTACCCGCGATCTTTGAAGTGGGTGACAAACTGGCGGTTCTCCGGGCCGACAAAGTAGGCGACGAGTTTGGTGTTCAGTACATCATCAAAGGCTCGGGCGATGAATACCAGCGTCTTGACGAGATTAAAGCAACGGGCGCATCACTGATTGTACCAGTTAATTTTCCGCAGCCGTACGACGTTGAAGATGCCTGGGATGCCGATAACGTGGCTATTTCTGAATTGAAGCACTGGGAAATGGCACCCATGAATGCGGGACGACTAGCCAGTGCCAACATTCCTTTTGCGCTGACAACGGCAGGACTTCGCAATAAAACTGAGTTCTGGGCCAATCTGCGCAAAGCCATTGAAAACGGCCTGTCGGAGCAGAAAGCCCTGGAAGCGCTGACCGTCGTACCTGCCCGGCTCATGAAGGCTGAGGACATGGTTGGCACCTTGCAGAAAGGCCGGGTCGCCAACTTTATTATAACCTCCGGCAATTTGTTCAGCGCGGATAACGTCATCTTCGAAAACTGGATTCGCGGTAAGCAGTACATCGTCAATCAGAAAGATGCCGCTGATCTGCGCGGAAGCTGGCAGTTGACCATCGGTGACCGGAGCAACATTAAGTTGAACATAACCGGGAAGTCAGCCGATAAGCCCGACTACCAAATCCAGGTCGATACAACCAAAATCACCCCGAAAGTTGCTATCAGTGGAGATATTATCTCGATTCAAACCCAACTGGATCGTCGCCCCAATTCGGGAACGACGCGCCTAACGGGTTACCGCACCTCGCCAACCACCCTTAAGGGCGACGGCGAAACCCCCGATGGAAAACGCATCACCTGGTCGGCAACCCGATCGGGCGATATCCCGCAATCGACTACCGTAACGGCTGCCCGGTCAACGTCGGCCACGTCGTCTACCGCTGTCATGTATCCATTCGTGGGTATGGGTAATCTGCAAAAACCCAAAGCAGAGACCGTACTGATTCGCAACGCTACCGTCTGGACCAACGAGAAAGATGGCGTGATGACCGGAGCCGACGTGCTGGTAACGGACGGTAAAATTTCCAAAATCGGTAAAGGTCTGACAGCACCCGCCAATGTGAACGTGATCGACGGTACGGGCAAACACCTGACCAACGGTATCATCGACGAACATTCGCACATTGCCCTGCTCTCAGTCAACGAAGGCGGACAGTCGAGTTCGGCAGAGGTGCGGATGGCTGATGTTATTAACCCCGACGACGTAAACATCTATCGGCAATTGGCGGGTGGTGTTACAACCTCCCAACTGCTGCACGGTTCAGCAAACTCCATCGGTGGTCAGTCGGCTATTGTCAAACTCAAATGGGGCGAGTCGCCGGAGAATATGCTCATCAAAGGGGCCGACGGCTTTATCAAGTTTGCGTTGGGCGAGAACGTCAAACAAGCCAATAACCCCAGCGGTGGTGTTCGGTTCCCACAGTCGCGGATGGGGGTAGAACAGGTTTACATGGATCACTTCACCCGCGCTAAAGAGTACGCGAAAGGGTGGACGGCTTATAACAAGCTGAGCGCCAAAGAAAAAGCCAACGCTACGCCACCGCGCCGGGATATTGAACTCGATGCGCTGGCCGAAATTCTGGCGAACAAACGGTTTATCACCTGCCACTCGTACGTGCAGTCGGAGATCAACATGCTGTTGAAAGTAGCTGACTCGCTGGGCTTCAAAGTCAACACGTTTACGCACATTCTGGAAGGGTACAAACTGGCCGACAAGATGGCGAAACACGGAGCGGGCGGTTCATCGTTTGCGGACTGGTGGGCGTACAAAATGGAAGTGCACGACGCGATTCCGTACAACGCGGCTCTGATGCACCGTCAGGGAGTAACGGTTTCGATCAACTCCGACGACGCTGAGATGGCCCGCCGGTTGAATCAGGAAGCGGCCAAAACCGTCGAATACGGTGGTGTTTCGGAAGAAGATGCCTGGAAAATGGTGACGCTCAACCCGGCAAAACTGTTGCATCTGGACAATCGGATGGGGAGTATCAAGGCGGGTAAAGACGCGGATTTGGTCCTCTGGAATGCGCACCCGCTGTCTATCTACGCCCGGCCCGAAATAACGATGATCGAAGGCGCTATTTACTTTAGCCTGAAAGGCGAAGAAGCCAAGCGGGAAGCCATGCAGGCCGAGCGGGCCCGGCTGATTCAGAAAACCTTGTCGGCTAAAGCGAGCGGTGTACCAACCCAGCGGCCAACGTTCAGACGGTCGCGGATGTGGCACTGCGAAGACGTTGAGGGTGTCATGGCTGAAGGCGAAGAAGAAGGAAAATAGACTGAACCCGGTAATTCTTCTACGGGCGTTCGGGCATTCAAGAAAAACACATGAAAAAAATACTGACATCCATACTTACGCTGGGCGTTCTTACGAGTTACGCCCAGAACCCGGCTCCGGCCAAACCGCAGGAGCGGGCCATCGCCCTGACCGGGGCAACCATTCACGTTGGCAATGGGCAAATCATTCAGAATGGCGTTGTGGTATTCGACAAAGGGGTAATCACGGCCATTGGTGATGGTAGTACCCCAACGGCGGGAGCCGAGGTCATCAGCGCTTCGGGAAAGCACGTCTATCCCGGCTTTATCTCACCAGCCGCAACCGTCGGTTTGCAGGAAATTGGTGCGGTAAAAGCCACGGTCGATAAGCAGGAAATTGGCGATCTAAACCCTAACGTTCGGGCTCTGATTGCGTATAACACCGATTCGGAGATTATTCCGACTATTCGCAACAACGGCGTTTTGCTGACGCAGGCTATGCCGCAAGGCGGTACAGTGTCGGGAAGTTCGAGCGTGATGATGGCCGACGGCTGGAACTGGGAAGATGCCGTTTTGAAAAAAGACGACGGCCTCTGGCTCAACTGGCCAGGTTATTTCGCCCGTGAGTTCAACTACGATGACTTCTCGCTCACGGTTCGGAAAAACTCGAAGCGGACCGAAGCGATCAGCGCCTTGCAGGCAACGTTTTCCGACGCGAAGGCGTACGCGGCCCTGTCGAATCCGATGCCAATGAATCTCAAGTTAGAGGCTATGCGCGGATTATTTTCGGGTAAACAAAACCTGTACATCCGGGCTGATTACGGCAAAGATATTATCGAAGCAGTAACCTTCGCCAAAGCGCTGGGTATCCCGAAGGTAGTGGTCGTTGGTGGCGAAGAAGCTAATCGGGTAGCTACTTTTTTGAAAGAGAATAACGTGCCGGTGATCCTAAGCCAGTTGCATCGACTGCCAAACCGGGAAGATGAGGACGTGGATTTGCCGTATCGTATGCCGGGTATCCTGCAAAAAGCGGGTGTGCTCGTTGGGCTGAGTTATGCCGATGAGTGGTGGCGCACGCGAAACCTAGCATTTCTGGCCGGAACAGCCGCCGGTTTTGGTATTCCGGACAAAGAAGAAGCGCTTAAACTGATTACGCTGAACAACGCCAAAATTATGGGCATCGATAACGCGGTCGGGACGCTCGAAAAAGGTAAACAGGCTACCTTATTTGTGTCGGCGGGTGACGCGCTCGATATGCGTACCAACGTGGTCGAACAGGTATTCATTCAGGGCCGTAAGGTCAATCTGGATGACCGCCACAAGCGGCTCTATAAAACGTATAAAGACAAATATGAGCAGAAATAAAACCCGGCAGGGACATTAACTTAGTAAACAGTTAACGGAGCGGCTTTCCACCGCTCCGTTTTTTTATGAACTTTGCGTCCCAATTACAGCACTTCTAAACTGGACTTCATGATTCGTATCTTCCAGCTCGACGAAACTTCTGTTCGTAAAATCCGTGACATCGATTCGTTTTCCAACACGGAGCGTACGCTCTGGGTCGACTTGCAAAACCCGACACCCGCCGAGATCAAGAGCGTGGAGGAGAAATTCGACGTGGATTTTTTGAGTCAGCAGGAGCAGCTCGAAATTGAAAGCAGCTCCCGCTACATTGAGGAAGACGATTTTCTGATTGCGAATTCAAACTTTTTAATTCCAGATAAAGAGCAACGTTACATCACGGTACCGGTAAGTTTTTTGCTTAAAGATGATACTCTGTTTACGTACCGCAACGCCGACCTGAAATCATTTGCCGATACGGTTAAGCGGATCAAATCGCGTCGGGCCGTGTTCAGTGACGGAGCCCAGATTCTAATATCTATTTTCGAATCCCGGATCGACTACGACGCGGATCTGGTTGAAATGGTGTCGAGCGAAATCAAAGCAATCAACCGGATGCTTGATCTGGACGCTAACCTGGACCGTGAGATGCTGCTGAATATCAACGATTACCAGGAGCTAACCATGTCGATTCGGGAGAATGTGGTTGATAAACAGCGCGTTATTTCATCAATGATTCGTTCCGACGGCTGGTTTAGCGACCCGGAACAGCAGCGCTTGAGAACGCTCATCAAGGACATTAATTCGCTGATCGATCACACGAACTTTATTTTCGAACGGCTGGAATTTCTACAAAATACCTACCTCGGTTTGATTGATCTGGAGCAAAACCGGGTCGTCAAAATCTTTACGGTTGTTTCGCTGGTCTTTTTGCCACCGACTTTACTGGCGAGTATCTGGGGGATGAACTTCGACGAAATGCCAGAGGTACACTGGAAATACGGCTATGTATTTGCGTTAGCGATGATGGTATTGTCATCCGCTCTGACGGTATGGATTTTCCGGCGGAAGAACTGGTTATAGTAACAAGAAGGCTAAAAAAGATTACTTAACTCGTATCTGGTTTCGTTACCTTTATCTGTATTCACGTCTGAGTTGCAAACAAATCCCCCGTTTACTACTCATGGAACAGGCTCAGACGAACGCCGAACGCATCTACGACCAAGTAATTACCTTTGCCGCACTGTATGGTGGCCGCATTTTGCTGGCTATCATAACCCTTATGGTGGGTCTCTGGCTGATTGGCTGGATTACCCGATTATTATCCTCTTTGATGGCGAAACAGCACGTAGACCGTGACGTCCAGCCCTTTCTGCTGTCGATGGTTAATGCCGTCCTACGCGTATTGTTATTGCTGAGTATTGCCAATACGTTGGGTGTTGAAACGACTTCGTTTGTTGCTATCATCGGAGCCGCTGGTCTGGCGGTTGGTCTGGCACTGCAAGGCAGCTTAGCTAACTTTGCCGGGGGCGTTTTAATTCTGACGTTTAAACCGTTTCGGGTTGGTGATTTGATTTCCGCGCAGGGTTTTACGGGAACGGTTGAAGCCATCCGCATCTTCGACACCATTCTGGTGACGCTGGACAACAAAACCATTATTTTGCCAAATGGACCCCTATCCACATCGTCGATTACGAATATCAGTACGAAAGGTATAATCCGGGTTGATCAGGTATATACGGTTGGCAGTCAGAACGATCTGGACGCTACAAAAGCATCATTATTGCGTGTTGTAAATGCGTGTCCTTATGCGCTCAAAGATCGGTCGCACGATGTGTTGATTGCCAAGTTAAACGCCAATTCGCGTGATTATGATGTACGGGTATGGACCAAAAGCGAAACGTACTGGGAAACCTATTACTACATGCTGGAGAATGTTGCCCGGCAGTTTGGGCGAGACGGTATCGAAGCGCCGAAACCCAAGATGTTTATTACCAACGAAGAACCCGTTATTGCCTAACAACAATCAGCCCGCTACGATCTGTGGCGGGCTGATTGGTTAAAGACGATTAATTTGCTGCCGGTGCTTCGGATCAGTGCCAACTACCAAACTTACCTTTTCGATAATCGTCGTAGGCTTCCATAATTTGTTGCTGGGTATTCATTACAAAAGGCCCTTGTGAAACCACGGGCTCGTTGAGCGGCTTGGCGTGACCGAATAATAGAATACTATCTTCGGCGGCTGTTACAACCAGTTCGCTGCTGTCGTGGTCAAATTCGGCCAGATGTAAGGCATTGATGACAGTTCCGTTGGCATTGAGACGCCCTTTGATTACGTAGAAGAAAATGTTGTGATCATTAGGAACCGTAAGCGTTACAGTACCGCCCGGCTGAAAATAAATAGTGTTCAGTTGGATACCAATGTGGGAGTCAAAGGCGGCTTGATGACCATCCCAATCACCCGCCACCAAGTTGACGATTACCTTGCCGTCGTCCAGCCTGAGACTGGGAATAGCTTCTTTTTGGAGTCCTTTATAGAACGGCTTTGTCATTTTCAGACTTGCGGGCAGATTTAGCCAAAGCTGTAAAATTTCCAGTTTGCCGCCTTCTTCCATAAACTGGTCCGACGAGACTTCGGCATGAATCAGTCCGCTTCCGGCGGTCATCCATTGAACACCGCCCGCATTGATAACACTTTCGTGGCCGCTGCTATCCCGGTGGGCAATGTCGCCATCGAGAATAAAGGTAACCGTTTCCATGCCCCGATGCGGATGCGGCCCAAACGGAAGTCCGTTGTTATTTGGTTCGTAAACCTGCGGACCATGATGATTTAAAAATAAAAACGGATCGACGTACTCAATAGAGCGTGTGGGCAGTGCCCGATAGGTGATCAGATCACTGATGGGCGAATAAACTGCCGGGTGAATTTTACGGACGGTTAACATGGAAATAAGTATTAAACGGTAATCGTAAGAACGTTGCTGAAAAAGCGGTGTTAGAAAGAAGGTAAAAAATAAGCGTTTAGTGCCCGTAAGTACTCAATTACAGCGTCCGGTAAGTCCAGTCAAACACTTGTTTGCTTCCACTAAAACGGTTGAGAGAGACGACGGGCATAAAACATCTTTTTAACTGGACGGTTCAATGGATAAATTCATTGACTACTCAGTATTTATGTCTGCTACAATCACGCCTACCCTCTCACAAGCGCTCGGCAGTGGCCTTGCCGGAGCCATTGCCCTCAATGTATTACATGAAACGGTTCGTCAGTTTGTGCCTGATGCCCCCCGCGCTGACCTTCTCGGGGAGCGTAGTATTGTTAAAGGATTTGAAGCGGCCGGGGAGCAACCCCCGCAGGGAAAAAAGCTCTACGGATTGGCAATGCTCGGCGATGTAGCGTCCAATGCGCTCTATTACAGTTTAGTAGGTGTGAGTAAAGAACAACCGGTCGTTGCGGGAGCTGCATTAGGAGCCCTAGCTGGAATCGGAGCCGTTACGCTGCCGGGACCAATAGGATTGGGCGAAGCACCAACCAAACGCACAACCGCAACGGCAGTCATGACCGTTGGGTGGTATCTGTTCGGTGGACTTGTTGCGGGGGCTGTTTTCAAGCGATTGAAATCATAGTGATAGCCTGTAATAATCTTTTAGATGCGTGACTAAACGTTTGGGTGGTTTATCAATCTAACCCTTGTTGAGTGTTAACACTCAATCCACAAACGAATCGAGTCATGACTATCCTTAAAACGATAAAGCTGCTTGGCCTGGTAGCCCTACTGGCGCTCAGTCCATCGATCTCTCAGAAAACGATGGCGCAGCCAGGTGTCAGCGTTCCTGTCGAGTCTTTTTATGATGAATTGGCTCCGTATGGACAATGGACGCAGTACCCCGGCTATGGGGACGTATGGATGCCAAATGCTGGCCCTGACTTTCAGCCATATGCCACAGGTGGCCATTGGGTAGTTACCGAATACGGAAATACCTGGGTGTCGGATTATGCCTGGGGCTGGGCTCCGTTTCACTACGGGCGCTGGATTTACGATCCTGGGTACGGCGGCTGGCTCTGGATTCCGGGTACCGACTGGGGGCCGGCATGGGTTGCCTGGCGTTCGGGAGGAGGATATTACGGTTGGGCTCCTCTTGCTCCGGGCATGAACGTGAGCATCAATATCAACATTCCCGCTCCCTACTGGACGTTTGTGCCGGAGGTATACATCGCGAGTCCACGGGTTTACAGCTATTGCGTACCCCGGCCTAATGTGGTCAATATTTACCAGTCCACGACAATCATCAACAACGTCTACCGGACAAACAACCGGGTATACGCCTACGGCCCACCGCGTGCTGACATCGAACGCGTAACCCGCCGGAGCGTGCCGGTGTACCGGGTCGACAACCTGGACAGACCGGGTCGTTCGGTTGTGGGTAACGGTTCAGTAGGCTTTTACCGGCCTGATCACGGTCCGGCTTACCGCCAGGATTATGGCCGCAATGGTCGCTTCAATAATGATCCACGTCCTGAGTTCAACGGCAATAATGCTTCTGGCCGGGGTTGGTACAACGGCGATAATACAACGAACCGGGATTATAATAGAAATAACGTGCCGGGTCGTGGTACCTACAATGGGAACGGCACGCCAGATCGGGGCTATACCCGAGACATCGAACCAAATCGGGAATACAACGGCAGTTTTTCTCCCAATCGACGTGGCTCGTTTAACGGCTCTGATGCGAATGGTGCTATTCCGGGCAACAATGCCGCGCCAAACCGGTCGTTTGAATCCAATCGGGGTACCTACCGGCCCGCTGAATCTGGCAATAACGCCCCGCAAGGTGGGTTTCCTCAGTCGCCGAATCGTTCGTATGAGCGTCCCGGTTTTCAGGCTCCTTCCGGTAACCAATCAACGCCGGGTGGTCGCGAAAGCGGTTTTTCACGGATGAACGAAAACCGAGGATCACAACCTCAGTTTCAGCAACGCAACCCGGAGCCGAATCCGCAAGGCAACGTCGCAAGGCCGGGTGGGTTTCAGGGTGGTGGGCGAGGGCCACGCTAACACGTACATTCTTTCTCATAAACCGTGCATTCACCGAATGCACGGTTTCTTTGTTTTCACCGATTGGCTGTACATTTGTCCGGTATGCGTTATTTTATTGAATTGTCGTATTGCGGGACGGCTTATCACGGTTGGCAGACACAGGCAAACGGCGTTAGTGTGCAGACAACACTCGAAGCTGCGTTGACGCAGCGACTTCGAAAACCAGTGTTTGTCGTCGGTAGTGGGCGTACTGATGCGGGCGTTCATGCTAGGCAGCAATTTGCCCATTTTGATCTTGACGAACCCATTTTGCTATCCGATGCATTGGTTTACTCAATCAATTGCATCCTGCCCGAAGACATCGCCATTCGTACGTTGTTTCCTGTAGCACCGAACCATCACGCTCGATTTTCGGCGGTTTCGCGCTATTATCAGTATCATATTACACGGTACAAGAACGCGTTCGAACCTGGATTAACGTACCATTTTCGACCAGAACTAAACGTCGAATTAATGAATGAAGCGTGTCAGATTCTGATGAGGCACACTGATTTCAAGAGCTTTAGTAAGGTGAGGGCCAACGTAACGCACTTTCGTTGCCGACTTGATTTTGCGTATTGGCAGCGTAGCGAGGCTGATCTGCTGACGTTGCATATAAAAGCGAACCGTTTTCTGTGGGGTATGGTCCGTACTATCGTCGGAACGATGCTTGAGATCGGGCAGGGGCGTATGACGCTTGAGCAATTTGAGCAGTTGATTGTCGCGCAGGACCGGACCATCGCCGGGCGGGCGGCTCCTCCCAACGGCTTATACCTGATGGAAGTTGGTTATCCCGCCAACATACTGGAACAACGGGTAGTCTACGGCTAACCACAAGATGTAGGAATAAAAAAGGGACGTCCGAAACGTCCCTTTTTGCTATTCTGAGCTTACTACCTTAGGCCGACTGTTTTTCTTTTACACCTTCGCTGATCAACTTGATCGTTTCGCGGTTGAAAGCAGGTATGTCGTTTGGGTTGCGGCTAGTCACCAGATTACCATCAACGACAACCTCTTGATCTACCCAATCCGCGCCCGCATTGCGGAGGTCGGTTTTGATCGATGGGAAGGAGGTCAGCGTTAATCCGTCAACCACGTCCGCTTCAACCAGCAACGTTGGAGCATGGCAGATAGCCGCTACTGGTTTCTGCTGCTCAAAAAAATGCTGAATAAATTTAATGGCTTGCTGTTCGGTACGCAGGTTGTCGGGATTCATGACACCGCCCGGCAGTAATAACGCATCGTACTGGGATGGATCTGCTCCGGCGAGTGGTAGGTCAGCATCGAACGTTTCGCCCCATTCGGTTTCGTCCCAGGCTTTTACGCTACCGCCTTTCGGGGCAATGAGGTGAACCGTTGCTCCGGCATCTTGCAGTGCTTTCTTTGGTTCCGTAAATTCTACTTGTTCAAAGCCCTCCGTCATTAGGGCCGCAATCTTTTTGCCTTGCAAATTCTGTGTACTTTCCATAATCGTTAAGTTGGTCACTTATTTGTTGTACGCTTACTGTAACTGCTCGTTAGGGCATATGGTTATGTAAAATCGCATCTGATTCCCCGTAACAATCGGTTTGGTCTCGTGGTTGAGTACGGAACGAATACAAAACGACAAAGCCAATGAGTGCATTGAACAGTAAAGGACTTTGGTGGACGCTGGCAGGTATCGGAGCGGTCGTTGCTGCGAAAGCCTTTCTAACCAAAAAACGAACGATTGACTTTCACGAGAAAACGGTGGTTATTACCGGCGGTTCTCGCGGATTGGGTCTTGAACTGGCCCGTCAGTTTGCGCAGGAAGGAGCTAACGTTGCGATCTGCGCCCGTGATCAGGATGAACTGGATCGCGCGCAGGAGGACTTACGCCGACGGGGCAGCGATGTGTTTACCTACGCCTGTGACGTGACCGACAAAGCGCAGGTCGAGCAGTTTATCAAGGCCGTCGGACAAGTGTTGGGGTCGGTTGATGTATTGGTCAACAATGCCGGAACGATTATCGTCAGTCCGTTGGAACATGCGACAGAAGAAGATTTCCGGGATACGATGGAAGCTAATTTCTGGTCGGCGTTCAACATGATCAATGCCGTGCTACCCCAGATGAGAGAACGCAAGGCAGGGCGCATTGTCAATATTACCTCGTTCGGTGGTAAGATTGCCGTACCACATCTAGCTCCTTATTCGGTTAGTAAGTTCGCCTTTGTGGGATATTCGGAAGGCCTTCGTTCCGAGTTGATGAAAGACAATATCCTGGTTACCACCATATGTCCCGGTTTGATCCGTACGGGAAGTCCGCGCAATGCCTTCTTCAAAGGACAGAACGAGAAAGAATATACCGTTTTCAAAATCGGCGATTCGATTCCTTTCTTTACAATAGCCGCTGATGACTGCGCCCGCGAAATTATTGACGCTTGCCGAACGGGAGAAGCGGAACGAGTCATTACGCTTCCGGCTAAAGTAGGCGCGGCTATTCACGGTTTCGCGCCTGGATTCATCACGGACATGATGGCTTTGGCGAACGAGATGCTGCCTGGCCCCGGTGGAATCGGTGAGCAGCGTGCGGTCGGAAAAGACAGTGAAACCGCACTGTCCGAATCGGTAGTCACACGTCTGACCGACGACGCTGCGGTAGCCAATAATGAGATAAAGTAGAACAGGCTATACTTTGATGGTTTGAATTTCACACGCCATATCTCCAAGATATGGCGTGTGAAATTCAAACCATCAAACACTAAATAACAGCTTCCCCATTACTTCTTCTTCGCGGATGCGGTAGTAGATTTGTCCAGTCCGGCTTCAGCGAGTAAGAGCAACAGAATGCGTTGCATACCCAGGTAACCTTTGTCGTTTAGCCACCATTCGTTTAGGGCGTGTTCACCTCCGCCAATGCCTCCGCTACCAATCGTTACAGCCGGAATACCCAGCGCTATCGGTGTGTTGGCATTCGTCGAAGCAACTTCCAGTTGCGGCTCGGCATTCAAATAGTTGGAAACGGCAACCGCCCGTTGTACAATAGCCGCCGTTGCTTCGGTTCTTCCAGATGGACGATCACCGATTTTTTTTACATCTACGGTCAGATCAGGACCTTGCCGTTTGACAGCGTTTTCTTCTTTCAATGCTTTTTGGATGGCTGTCTGCAACAACTGGTCAACCTCATTAAGCTTCTCCGGGCTTTCCGAGCGCATGTCAATTTCAGCCCACGATTCGTAAGGAATGGCGTTAACCGACGTGCCTCCGCCGATGACACTAACACTATACGTTGTTTTGACGCCCTGACGAGTGGCTTTGTCAGCTTCGGTAGTAAAATGATAGATGGCTTTGCCCAGAGCGCTGTGCGGATTGACAATACCGAACGATCCGTACGAATGGCCACCCGGACCTTTGAACGTAATGCGGTAGCGATGCGAACCCAGACCCCGATGGGTGATGCTACTGATACCGTCGCCATCGACTGCGATGTAGGAGTCAGGCTTAATGCCCCCGTCTTTACGCAGCAGATGCTTAACCCCGCGCAGATCACCCAGACCTTCTTCGCCAACCGCACCAACAAACAGTACGTCAGCCTCTGTTTCGATACCTGCCTTCTCCATACCTTTCACTACGGCCAGTACGGCGGCTAAACCACGTGTATCGTCACCAACGCCCGGTGCATAGAGCGTGTCACCTTTCTGCTTGACCTTTACGTCGGTCCCTTCGGGAAAGACCGTATCCAGGTGAGCTTCCACAACGACGGTCTTTTTGCCTGATCGACCTTTACGTTTGGCGAGGACGTTGTTTACCTCATCGATCCAGACCGAATCCGCTCCGGCTTCCTTGATCATGACCGCAAATTTCTTCGCCCGTACCTGTTCTTTAAAAGGCGGAGATGGTGTTTCCGTTAAGGTAATTAAGTCTTGCTTCGTCTGTGGTTCAAGATCGATAAAGGTTTGAAAGGCTGTTTTGACGGCAGGTTGATCCGCTAGCTTTTTGATTTCATCCGCATAACGCTTGTCGATGGTTGGGGTTTGCTGCGCTAGCAGGAGTGAAGTCGTAGCGCCCATGAGCAGAGCCGTGAGTGCCGTTGGGACGAATATTCGGTTCATAGAGAGGTTGTATAAAATGTACTGAAGGTAATGCGGAGTTGTATTCTGGAACGATTTATTCTATTTGTTTGGAAAAGGGGTTGGCTTTGGATTGATAATTCTACAGAACTGCTGTAAAATTATAGTTTATTCTGTAGACTCCTGTCAACGTGTAACTCTTGGTAGCGCTTCCAATGAAGAAAAATAAAGGAGCACTCGCGTTTTGTCAACCATTACTCATGAAATTCATTTCGTTCATTGCCTCCCGAATTTTGCAGACTGTCAGTCTTGGCTGCTGTTTGTATCAGTTTCTGTTCAGCACACTTTACGCGCAATCGACCGCGTCCATGCTGACGCCGTACGAACGCGACACAAACCAGACGGCTACCTACCCTCAGATTATTAGCTGGTATCAGCAACTGGATAAGCAGTACGATCAGGCCAAACTGATCGAGATCGGCAAAACAGATATTGGCAAACCGCTACACCTGTTTTTACTAGCGGCTGATAAGCAGTTTACGGCCCGTCCGAACCGCGTCACCTTACTAATCAATAACGGTATACACCCCGGCGAGCCGGAAGGCATCGACGCCTGTATGATGCTGGCTCGCGATCTACTAAAAGCAAATAAACTCCCTAAAAATGTGCTGGTCGCCATTGTGCCGGTCTACAACGTAGGCGGTTGTCTGAACCGGGGCGTGTCGCGGGTGAATCAGAACGGACCCGATACGTACGGCTTTCGGGGGAACGCCAGAAACCTGAACCTCAACCGCGATTTTATAAAAGCCGAAGCGGAAAATACCCGCGCGTTCCAGACGATGTATCAGTCGCTGAAACCGCAGGTGTTTATTGACAACCATACTAGCGATGGTGCTGATTACCAGCATGTCCTGACGTATTTTGCCACGCAGAAAGATAAATTGCATCCAGCACTGGCGGGCTACATGACCCAACGATTTCAGCCTGAGATCGACAAGATGCTGGTTGCCAAAGGATTTCCGTCTGCCCCCTACGTCAATCACGCGGGTGATACGCCCGAGAGCGGCCTGATTGGCTATAACGATTCGCCCCGTTACTCAACGGGTTATGCGGCTTTGTTTAATTGTTTCGGCTTTACGCTGGAAACGCATATGTGGAAACCGTACCCGGCGCGGGTCACTGCTTCGTACGTTTTCGACGAAGCAGTGATGCGATTATGTGAGCGGGAAGCCCAAACCATTCTGGCGAATCAGCAGCGGGCAAACGAGGCCGTACGTCAGCAGAAAACGTTTGGCCTGAGTTATAAACTGGATCGGAGTAAAGTGGATTCCGTTATGTTTCTGGGCTACGAAGCTGCGTACAAACCGAGTGATGTGTCGGGGCTGAAACGGCTTTATTACGACCGAAACAAACCGTTTAAAAAACAAGTCCCTTACCTGAATAACTTTGTCGTTGACGCGCAGATCGACAAGCCCAGAGCGTACGTTATTCCGCAGGCGTGGCAGGAGGTCATTGGTGAGTTAAAACGTAATGGCGTAACCCTGCAACCGTTATCCAAAGATTCGTTGCTAACGGTATCGGCTTATTACATCACCGATTTTAAAAGCCCGCAACGACCCTACGAAGGTCATTACCTCCATACGGGCGTGAAGGTGCGGACAGAATCACAAAAACTTCAGTTCTATAAAGGTGATTACCTGGTTCAGACCAATCAGGCGGCTAATCAATATATTGTCGAAACGCTTGAACCGCAAGGCGTTGACTCGTTTTTTGCCTGGAATTTTTTTGATAGTATTCTTGATCAGAAAGAGTACTTCGCTGATTACATTTTCGAGGATACCGCTGCTGAACTGGTCAGGAAAGATCCGGCCTTGCGGAAGCAACTGGAGGAAAAACGGGCTGCTGACAAAGCGTTTGCCGATAACGCCGACGCACAGCTGAATTTCATCTATCGGCAGACGCCTTACTACGAAAAAACGCATAACCGCTATCCCATTTATCGGTTAAACTAGATCGTTATGAATCGTTTACTGGGACTGTTGCTGACGGTTATTTTTTGTCAACTACCTTATCTGCTTGCTGCTCAAACCAATTCTACGAAAGACAAACTGGCGGACGAAGCGTCGATACGGGCATTACGGAATCAGTCGAACCGAGCGATACAGGCGCGTGATCTAGCTGCATTTGGTCAGACGATGTCGTCGGATATTGAGGTTACGCGCGGGAGCGGTTCACACGTATCCGGGCGTGACTCCGTTTTAGCTTCGGTCTCGGTACAATTCAAGGACCCTGCTTTCATGGGTTACGTACGAACTACCGAGCGTGTACAAGTGAGCAAGTCCGGACTGCTGGCCGCCGAGCACGGACACTGGACGGGACGCTTCAAACGGTCGGATGGCGTTCAGACCATAACGGGTACGTATTTGGCAATGTGGCGCAAAACGGACGCTGGCTGGAAAATACGCTCTGAACTCTTCGTCAGCCTGGATTGTACGGGCAGCGCAGATTGTGAGAAGTGAGAAAACCTGTTAGGGTTTGATTTTAGAAGTATTGACGAGTGAGCTATGAGCTACTCAGCTTTTACTAGAACTTGACATACAGTCAAATAGAAACGGGCTTTGTAAAAACAAAGCCCGTTTCTATTTGATACATTATAAACAGAGTCTATCCTTTTTTGACTTCCTTCGCCCAGCTATCTTTCAGGGTTACGGTTCGGTTGAAAACAGGCCGTTCCGGAGTTGAGTCAGAATCGAGGATAAAGTAGCCTTTGCGCATGAACTGGAAATTACGCTGCGCACCCGACCGCGCGGCTTCGACCAATGCGGGTTCGACAAACGCCCGTACAACTTCCAGCGAATTTGGATTCAGTAATTCACGGAACTCGCGCTCATCGGCGGCTGGATTTTCTACCGAGAACAACCGGTCGTACAACCGTACTTCCGCTTCAACGGCGTGCGGAACCGATACCCAGTGGATCGTACCTTTCACGTTGATCCCCGACGTGTCGGAACCACTCCGGCTTTCGGGAATATACGAGCAACGCAGTTCAATAATCTCACCCGCGTTATCTTTGACAACTTCATCGCACTTGATGATGTAAGCCCCTTTCAACCGCACCATACCGCCCGGAAACAACCGGAAAAATTTCTTCGGTGGGTTCTCCAGGAAGTCGTCGCGTTCAATGTACACCTCACGGCTAAACGGTACATCGCGTTCGCCCGCGTTAGGATCTTCGGGGTTGTTTTCGATGCGCATGATCTCTTCCCGGCCAACTTCATAATTTGTAATGACCAGTTTCAACGGTTTTTCGTCGAGAACGGCCATGACGCGGTGCGTCGTTTTGTTGAGTTCCTCCCGAATGCAGAACTCAAGCAAGCTCACGTCGATCAGGTTGTCGCGTTTGGCGATACCGATGCGGTCAGCAAATTCACGGATACTAGCGGGCGTATACCCACGACGGCGAATACCCGCAATGGTAGGCATGCGTGGGTCGTCCCAACCGCTGACATGACCTTCTGAAACAAGCTGTTTGAGTTTCCGTTTGCTCATAACCGTGTAGGTCAGGTTGAGTCGCGCAAACTCAATCTGGCGAGAGGGGAAAAGCGCCAGCTTGTCAATAAACCACTCGTACAAAGGCCGGTGGACCTCGAACTCAAGCGTGCAAAGCGAATGCGTAATGTGCTCAATCGCGTCGGACTGGCCGTGGGCAAAGTCGTACATCGGGTAGATACACCAGGTGTCGCCCGTACGGTGATGATGCGCGTGCTTGATCCGGTAGATAATCGGGTCCCGGAGTTGCATGTTCGGCGAAGCCATATCGACTTTAGCCCGCAATACCTTGGCCCCATCCGGATACTCACCGGCTTTCATGCGACGGAACAGGTCGAGATTCTCGTCAATGCTTCGGTCGCGGTATTGGCTCATGCGGCCCGGCTCCATCGGTGTGCCTTTTTGAGCGGCAATTTCTTCCGCCGTTGAATCGTCGACGTAAGCGAGTCCTTTCTGAATCAACGCTTCGGCGAACGCGTAGAGCTGATCGAAATAATCGGACGCATAAAATTCATTTTCCCAGTCAAAGCCGAGCCAGCGCACGTCGTTCTTGATCGAATCAACGTATTCCGTATCTTCCGTAACCGGGTTGGTATCGTCAAAACGAAGGTTAGTCTGTCCACCGTATTTGTCGGCCAGACCGAAATTAAGGCAAATGGATTTGGCGTGGCCGATGTGCAGGTAACCGTTGGGTTCGGGCGGAAAGCGCGTATGCACACAACCGCCGTTTTTACCGGCTGATATATCTTCTTCTACAAACTGCTCAATAAAATTAAGCGATGTTCCGGTATGACTACGATCAGTCGTACTGTTCTCTAACGGGTCATTTGATGCTTCCGCCATGGCGCGTATTACTATACTGATAAGGTCCCGAAATTACAGTGATCAAACGGGTTTGGCAAACGGACGATTAAAGCTTTCTTATATTTTACATTATAAGCGAACAAAACGATACTTGTAACGGGTTGTAGATAGTACACGCCGTTGACTATCTACCAGAAACGGCTTTGTTGCCTTTCGTTATGTTATGAAAACTAGTTTTATTAGCTTCCTCTTAAGTATTGGCTGTTTTTTACCTTTTAGTGTTCAGGCTCAGAAAACCACCGATTCACTAGCAAAACAGGCTTATCTTCCGGACTGCATCCAGTATGCTTTGACCCATCAGCCGATAGTTCGGCAGTCTATCATTGACCAGGAAGTAGCCGAGCGAACCGTGCAAAGCTCACTGGCCGCCTGGTATCCACAAATAGCGGCTGGATACAATTTACAGCATTTCCTGAAGCTTCCGGTCACGCTCATTCCCAATCCGGTTACCGGCGAACGTGTTCCCACAGCGCTGGGGGCGCAGAACACATCTACGGTGTCATTCTCCGTGACGCAGAGTATTTTCAATCGAGATTTACTGTTGGCTAGTCAAACCGCCGATGCCTACCGGCTTCAGGCGGCTCAGACCACGGTAAACAACAAGATTAATGTGGTCGTGAATGTCAGCAAAGCCTTCTACGATTTGATCCTGACGCAGCGGCAGGTCGATATTCTGAGCGAAGATATTACGCGGTTACAGCGTAGCTTGCAGGACGCAACGAATCAGTATCAGGGTGGTATCGTTGACAAGACCGACCCGCAGCGGGCCAGAATAGCGCTTAATAACTCACTCGCTCAGCGAAAGCAGTTCAGTGATCTGATTGGGTCAAAATACCAGGTTCTAAAGCAGCTTATGGGCTATCCGCCCAATGTCCAGCTGAGCGTTACATACGATACGCTGCAACTCGCCAATGAAGTTGCCTTGGATACATTACAACTGGTCAATCCACAGGACCGCATTGAGTATCAGTTGTTACAGACGCAGGGACGTTTGTTAACGGCTAATGTTCGGTACAACCGCCTGGCTTTTCTACCGACGGTCGGCGCATTTGCCAACTACAACCTGCTCTACCAAAACAACGCTTTCGGACAACTTTATTCACAGACGTTTCCCAACTCGTTGATTGGGCTTGCCGTAGCACTACCTATTTTTCAGGGGGGCAGGCGAATTCAGCAGTTGCGGATTTCGGAGTTACAGGTGCAGCGGCTGAACTGGGATCTGGCGGCCCTGACGAGCGCTGTTGACGCTGAATACGCGCAATCATTAGCGACGTATAAGGGTAATTTAGCTAACTATCTGGCGCTACGCGAGAATCAGTTGCTGGCCGAGGATGTCTATCGAATTATCAACCTGCAATATCGGTCCGGTATAAAAACGTATCTGGACGTTACGATTGCTGAAGCTGACCTTCGGACGGCGCGGTTGAATGTATTTAACGCGTTGTATCAGACGATCGTGAGCAAACTCGATGTCCAGCAGGCTTTAGGCGCTATTCGGTTTCAACCATAAGTATGAGCGTGTTGGCTTTGTACCAGTCAATAAATCACGAGTACACCAGAATAAGACGATGGCTGATTCACTAGAACAGGGCTTTCGTTGTTAACAAAATCCTTATCGAGTCTCAGGTAATTACACATATGAAATTTTATAGTCATGTACTTATTGTAGCCGGAAGTATCGTACTGGCTTCCTGTGGCGGTAACAAAAATGATCAGCAGCAGGCCCCTCCACCGCCGACGGCTGTGACTGCCGTTAAAGTAGCTAAAGGAAGTGCCACCTACTACGACGAATTTCCGGCGACGGTAACGGGCCTAGTAGTCGTTGATATCCAGCCGCAGGTTGCGGGAAATATCACGGGTATTTTCTTTCAGGATGGACAGCGCGTTCGGAAAGGCCAGAAGCTGTACACCATTGACCCACAGCAATACCGGGCGAGTTACGATCAGGCAGTAGCAAACCTGAACGTGCAGAAAGCAAACCTGAACCGTGCCCAGAAAGATGCCGACCGGTACAACACGCTGGCGCAGCAGGACGCTGTTGCCAAACAACTGGTCGATAATGCCAATGCCAGTCTGGAAGCTACGAAAATGCAGGTAGCAGCCGCGCAGGCCAGCATTCAGCAGGTGGCTACCAATCTAAAATATACGACGATCTACGCGCCACTGGACGGAACCATTGGTATCTCGCAAGTGCGGCTTGGCGCGGCTGTTGCGCCAGGTTCGACTCCGTTGAACACCATCTCCTCCGATGATCCAATTGCGGCTGATGTGCAGGTTGACGAATCTGAAATACCTCGTTTTCTGCAACTTCAAAGTCAGAAGACAGCCGCCCGTGACTCCACGTTTATCCTGATGTTGCCCAATGGCAGCCGGTATCCGTATCCCGGTACAATCCGGATTGTTGACCGCGCTGTCGATCCGCAAACGGGTACGCTTCGCATTCGAATCGCTTTTCCAAACCCGAACAAACAGCTGAAAGTTGGTTTGGCGGCTAATGTCCGGGTCAAGAACAGCACCGGGCAGCCACAGATACTGATTCCTTACCAGGCAGTAACCGAGCAGATGAGCGAATACTTTGTCTGGGTAGTGGGCGACAGCAGTAAGGTAACTCAGAAAAAGATAACGCTCGGGCCGCGTATCAATGATAAAGTGGTCGTTCGAAATGGGATTAATGAAGGAGAAACGATTGTGACCGAAGGAACGCAAAAAGTACGCGAGGGCGCTGTCGTTAAAGTAACCCCGCCCGGTCAGGGTGGAAGTTCAGCTCCAAGTTCAAGTACGAATCAGTCGGCCTCAAAATAAAGAAAGATGAGCGAATGAGCGAGCACCGACGAAATCAGGCTTGTTCATTCGCTTATCTGTTCAACTACTCAATAAGTTATGTTTGCAGAAATATTCATTAATCGACCGGTAACGGCCATCGTCACATCCGTCGTTATTATAGCGTTGGGGGTACTGGCCTTGTTGAGCTTACCAGTCAGCCAGTATCCTGATATTACACCGCCAGTCGTGCAGGTAACGGGAAACTATACCGGGGCTGATGCGCAGACGGTTGAACAGACCGTAGCGACCCCCATCGAAACGCAGGTCAACGGTACGCCGGGCATGGATTATGTACAGACCAATGCCACCAACGATGGTCGGATGACGATGAACGTAACGTTCAAAGTCGGTACGGACGTAAACATTGCCGCTCTCGATGTGCAAAACCGCGTGGGTATCGCCCAGCCACAATTGCCGGAAGAAGTGACGCGTCTGGGTGTCGTGGTTCGGAAACGGAACCCGTCGCTGTTTATGCTGGTCGCTATGTATTCGCCAAAAGGTACGCACAACGTTTCGTTCCTGGATAACTATACGAACATTTACATTCGTGATGCGCTCCTGCGGGTGCCGGGGGTGGGCGATATTTTCAGCCGGGCCGACGATTTTAGTATGCGGATCTGGCTTAAGCCCGACCGTTTGGCGCAGCTTGGTCTGACACCTACCGATGTCGTAGGGGCTTTGCAGGAGCAGAACTTGCAGGTAGCCGGTGGTTCGGTAGGGGCTCCACCTCAGCCCGGTTCACAGGCTTTCGAGTACACAGTTTTCACCAACAGTCGACTCAGCAAAGAAAGCGAGTTCGAAAATATCATTGTTCGTAGTGATCCCGCACGAGGTTCGCTGGTTTATCTGAAAGACGTAGCGCGGGTGCAGCTGGGTAAGTTTTCGTACGCCAGTAACTCATTCGTGGATGGCAATCGGGCGTCTTACTTGCTGGTGTATCAGTTGCCCGGCAGTAACGCTCTGGAAACGGCCAAGGGGGTCTATGCCGCCATGGACAACCTGAAAAAGACGTTCCCGAAAGACATTGAATACGTCGTGCCGTTCGAATCTGTGTCGGTTATTCAGGTGTCTATTTCGGAAGTAGTCGAGACGCTGCTCGAAGCCCTTGTACTGGTTATACTGGTTGTATTCCTGTTCTTACAAAGCTGGCGGGCTACGCTCATCACCCTGCTGGCTATTCCAGTGTCTATCATTGGTACGTTTGCTTTGTTTGTACCTCTCGGCTTTACGATCAACACGCTGACGCTTTTTGCCTTTGTACTCGCTATCGGTATTGTGGTCGATGACGCCATTGTGGTGGTGGAGGCCGTACAGGTGAACATCGATAAGGGAATGTCGCCCAAGGAGGCTACCGTAGAAGCCATGCGTGAGATTTCGGCACCGGTAATTGCCATTGCCTTGATTCTGGCGGCTGTGTTTGTACCGGTTGGTTTTATTCCGGGTATTGTTGGGCGACTTTATCAGCAGTTCGCAATCACCATTGCCGTTTCGGTATTGATTTCAGCGTTCGTTGCTTTGTCACTGACTCCCGCGCTGTGTACGCTGCTGCTTCGTCCGATGCACATTGACGAGAACGCAACGGGCCTGAACAAGTTTTTCTACAAGTTTAACCAGTGGTTCGAGCGGGTAACCAATTCGTATTCGAACGCTGTACAGCGGCTTATCAAAGCGACCCCGTTAGTAATCGTTGGGTTAATTGTCCTGTACATCGGAACGGGGCTGATGTTCCGGTCGAAACCAACAGGCTTTATTCCGACTGAAGATGAAGGACGACTGATTGTCACTTACGAGATTCCGGAAGCAGCTTCTACGACCCGAAGCCTGGAAGTACTCAACAAAATAATGGCTATCCTTAAAAAAGAGCCTTATGTCAATCACTTTGCCGCCTTGGGGGGATTGAACGCCGTTACGTTCGCTTCCAAGTCAAACAGCGGCACGGTGTTTATGCAGCTTAAGCCTTGGGAAGAACGTAAAGAACGAAACATGCAGGCCGATTCGCTGGTCGTTCGCTTACAAAAGGCGCTGTCGAGCTTGAACGACGCGCGTCCTCAGGTGTTGCAGCCACCAGCCATTCCGGGTCTTGGTCAGTCATCAGGTTTCACGTTCGAGATACAGCAGCGTGAAAGTAATGACGACGTTCGTGCCTTCGACAACGTCGTGCAGAACTTCTTGGCCGAAGCCAACAAACGGCCCGAAATCGGTCGTGCGTTTACGTATTTCACGGCCAAAAGTCCAGCCTACCGCGTCGACGTAGATCGTGATAAGTGTAAAAAGCTGGGCATTGCGGTGAGCGATGTGTATCGGACGATGCAGACGTTCCTGGGTAGCCAGTACGTGAACGATTTTATTATTTACGGTCGTAAATTCCGGGTTGTTGCTCAGGCCGATACCATGTACCGGGCTGATGTTAAGAACCTGGGTCAGTATTACGTTCGAAACCAGGGTGGGCAACTGGTTCCTATCAGTGCCGTCATCACAACCAGTGTGATTGAAAATGCACCCTTGATTTCGCACTTCAACCTGTTCCGATCGGTAGAGTTGAACGGCGCGTCCAAGCCGGGCTTTAGTAGTAGTCAGGCCAACGATGCCTTGCGCGAAGTGGCGGCTAAAGTTCTTCCTGCTGGATATGCCTATGATTTTGGTGGGTTAAGCCGTGAAGAAATTAACGCGGGCAGCAGTTCGATCTACATCTTTATGCTATCGGTCGGGTTCGTCTTCCTGTTCCTGGCGGCTCTGTACGAAAGCTGGTCGGTTCCGTTCTCCGTACTATTGTCGGTTCCAATCGGTGCGTTTGGAGCTATCCTGGCCTTGATTCTGTTCCCGTATCTAAACAACAACGTGTATGCGCAGATCGGTTTAATTACGCTGATCGGTTTAGCGGCTAAAAACGCTATCCTGATTGTGGAGTTTGCCAAAGAGCGCGTCGATAAAGGCGAAGACTTGTTAGAGTCGACTATCGAAGCGGTGCGGCTACGGCTTCGCCCAATCCTGATGACATCGCTGGCATTTATCTTAGGCGTATTTCCGCTTGCTATTGCCAGCGGGGCAGGGGGTGTTGCGCGTGCTACCATTGGCCGGACGGTACTGGGCGGTATGTTAGCCGCTACGTCGCTGGCTATCTTTGTCGTGCCGGTACTGTACGTTGGTATTACGCGACTGGCTTATGGTAAGAAAGGGCTGGAAGAACTGAAAAAGAACGCCAAAAAAGATGAGCATTCCGATGCTCACGGTCATCCCGCTCCACAACCCGTTCCCGCTAACGGAAACGGTCATGAAGAGAATAAGCGTAACGCCTAGAGCGTAGTAAAAATAAAATCGCCCGTTTAGTGTTGATCTACTAACACTAAACGGGCGATTTTATTTTAGAACGGTTTAGTTAAGAACTGGTGTTCTGCGGTTTGTGACAAGCAGAACAACCGCTACCAAGCATAAGGCCGATTCGGTGATTAACCACTGCTTGCCAAAGTCGCCGAGTGCTCCTTCGCTAAAAATGGTGACTGTACGTGACAAGGCGTAAAAGCCCCACAGCAGACTTAAAAAGGCCAGCCCTTTTCGGGTGTCGTTAACCATCAGATAAAGCAGGCTGATAAATAGCGTAAGGCCCACTCCGCCGTAAACACCACGGATTGAACTAAAAGCATCGGTATTCGTCAACTGAACACGTACCAAATCCATTACTGACTGCGGATTTGAGAAGGCCATGACACTGACGGATAAAAGAGCAATTGCGGATAACAGGATGAATCCTTGCGAAATACGGTTTAAAAGAGCTTGTTTTTTCATAGTATTTGTGATTTGACGCACAAAAATGGGCTGGATAAACACAAAGAATCTTGGCATTCGCCAAGATTCTTTGTGTTTCAATTCCGTATGAGCAGCTCTTTTTATGGTGGTTATACCCGTCTGTACCTAATGTTTACGGGTATTAGTGCCTACGTTTTGTCAAAAATCGTAATCGGTTTTGTTGATGATAATGTCGAAAAATGCGTCATAATCTGCCCATATACTTTTTTACGTTGTCGCTGTGATCTCGGTCGTAGAAGTTAATTTTTATTATCATAACTGTCTGTAAGTGAATTATTTATCCGAGAAGAATGCTGAACCATCTAATGCTTTACGATGTTATTAATGTACTAACACAACGACCCTTTTATGCCTGATTTTCAGCCAAGTGTTATCTTGTATACAGCCGATGCAATGAACCAGCAGGGAGAAGCTGTGCTGGCTCAGTTTCCTCAGGCTGAGACGCTTGAAATAAAGCAGCATAATCGTCTGCCCGAACTGGGAATGAACCACTTCAAGGTTAAGTCGGACGTGCTGGTGCTGGGAAAGCTCAAGTCACAAGATATCAAGTGGAGCGGTCGAAGCTCGGATTTTATCGCGCCGAGTCTGGCAAACGGGTGTTTTGGCGCTTGTGCCTATTGTTATGTTGACCGCCACAAGAAAGTAAATCCGATAACGCTGTTCACCAACGTTGACGAGATTATGGCAACGGTTGATAAGCACGTGATGAGCCAGCCTTGGCCGAAGGCCGCGAACCAAACCGATCCTGATTACTATACCTACGATATTGGCTGTAATTCGGACATTTCTCTCGACTATAGTTTGTCGGATGGTGTACAACAGGTGTTGGCCTTTTACCGTGATCACCCGCGTGCCAAAGCAACATTTGCGACGAAGTTTGTCAATCGAGACATGCTTACATTCGATCCGAAGCGTAAAGTACGCATTCGGTTTAGTCTCCTGCCACCGCATGTAAGCAAGCTGGTCGATGTTCGAACCGACAGTATTGAAAAGCGCATTGCTGCTATCAACGATTTTTACGATGCTGGTTATGAAGTGCACGTCAATTTTTCGCCGGTTATCGTTTACGGTGGTAAAGAGTGGCGAAATGATTATCGGGAGTTGTTTCGTCAACTCGATTCCGCGTTACGGCCCGAAGTTAGGGAGCAGCTCAAATGCGAAGTGATTTTCCTGACACACAACCAAGTGCAGCACCAAGCCAATCTGGCAATTAATCCGAAAGCGGAGGAATTGTTATGGGTACCCGAATTGCAGGAAAGCAAGGTTAGTCAATACGGTGGTTGGAACATTCGCTACGACCACCAGCTAAAGAGTAAGATGATCGCTGTGTTTGAGCGACTGGTTCAGGATGAAATTCCTTGGTGTCAGATCCGCTATATCTTTTAACAAAGAAGGCCCGTCATGGACGGGCCTTCTCAGCTATTAATCGACACTATTCGCGTTACTTTTTGTCTGCTCAACTTTGTCGGGATCGTTTTTCTCCGTCGTCTTTTTGGTTGAGCGCTGATGGCTGCCATCTTTCCCCGCTTTGCCTTCTTCCTTCTGATTCTTGTGGCTATTGCCACCGCCACTCTGCGGAGAGTAGTATTTAACGAACAGGTTCATAGCAGAAACGATTTTATGGTCTAGTTGCTATGCCCGCCTTTGCTACCACCACTAGCGTGTCCTGCGCTGCTTCCTCCTTTGGAATGCTTCGCGCTCTTGTGCGATGTTGAACTCCGGCCATTGCCTTTCGAACCATGTGCGGTACCGTTATCCTGGTTACCAGTGATTCGCTGATCTTTGTATTCCTCTTCGACTTTTTCGAGGGTCTTGTCTGCCATAACATTGTTAGTTGAGTAATGGGAGTTTAACTGGTCAGCGGGCATTTTGTTTCAGATACTCATCGACCGAAAACCGACCTGAACCGATAACCAGAAATAACAACAAGAGCGTCAGGACAATCAGCGAAAGCCAGAGTTCAGAATTTAATGCCGAAAAGCCCCGGCTGATGTTGACGAAAAAGACAGCACCGATCAGAATGGGCAACTGAAACAGTACCATCAATCGGGTCATACAGCCGACCAGTATCAGGAATCCGCCCATCAAATGCGCGAACGCGACGTAATGTACGGCCATCACAGACCATAAATCGAAGTGCAGACCACCAACCAGTTGCGTCAGATACGTAGTGTCACTAATGAAACTGATTCCTTTCAGAACCAGAACAATACCCAGCATAATACGAAGGGCGTCTGTCCAGGCGGGGTGATGCGTGTCGCCCCAGTGCTCGATGCGATGTAACAGATTCATTGTCGTAAGCGGTTTAGTGAGAACTAACCGAATTTACGGGAATCATCGCTGGTAGTCAAGCTGGTTATCAATCTATTATTCACTGTATTAGGTGGAATGAAGCAACGCATACCAAGTTACCTAGAAGCGCCTGTCGTTCTGGTGCTGTAAGCGTTTAAGGTGTGTAGCAATCGAAACAAAAAGTAACTTTCTCGGATTAAGTACGATCATTTTTGTACGGTGTCGATCCATAAATTTTCGCCGGAAACCGTACTGTCTATTCATTAATGTTGCCTACAATTGTTTATCTTTGGTTAGTTATGGCAACAAAATCATCTTCAAACGCGGTCATTACCAAACCGACCTTTGACTTTCTGCGCGATCTCGTTCAAAACAATAATCGCGAATGGTTTCAGACAAACCGCGCTCGCTACGATGCAGCTAAAAATGAATTGTGCGGGGTTGTACAGCAGGTGCTGACGGATTTAAGCTCGTTTGAGCCCTTGGCTAACACCGCCGTTAAGGATTGCATTTTTCGGATCAACCGCGACATTCGCTTCTCTAAAGATAAAGCACCGTACAAATCCAACATGGCGTTTGCCATTGGTCCCGGTGGTCGGCACTCAGGCCGAATCGATTATTATGTACAAATTCAGCCAGGTAACCAGTCATTTCTAGGAGCAGGTATGTGGCAGCCGACACCAGCTAATCTGGCCAAATTTCGTCAGGAGGTCGATTATAATGTTGACGAGCTGAAGCAGATCATTGAAGCCGACGAGTTCAAAGCTTACTTCCCGGAAATACACGGCGAAGTGTTGAAAGTGATGCCCAAGGGTTATTCGGCTGATCACCCCGAAATCGACTTACTACGCCGTAAAGAGTTATTTTTCGTCCATCGGTACACCGACAAGGAAGTAATGAAAGCCAATTTTGCGGAAGAAGTTGTACGCGGTTGCCGTATCATCAAGCCGTACATCGATTTTTTGAATTACCTTTTCTTCGATGAAAAGGAAGAACCTGTTATGCTTTAAAACCAACTATACCTTGATGAAACACTGTCTAGCAATTCTGTTTTGCGCACTTACAACCTCCTTCGTGCAGGCGCAAACCGAGCCCAAACAGCCTACCGGCTATCTGTACAAAGTAGAAACAGGCGTGTCGGGAAGGCAAGTATACGTCAGTAACCAGCGTCCTTTTAACGCCAATGGCGAGCTGGTTGGTCCCGGCGATCTGACGACGCAGACGCAGCAGGTTTTCGAAAACATCAAGACTGCTTTAGGAACCGTTGGGTTAACGTTGCGTGACGTGAAACAGGTAACCTACCACGTCAAAGGAACGACCACGCAGGTCAATTCGGCTGTATCACAGCAGGTCAATAGCGTTGGCGCTACGTTCTTCACGCAGGGAGCGCCAAGCATTGCCGAGATTAAAAGCATACCCAAAATTGCCCGTGACGAGGTCTTGGTTGAGGTTGAAGTAATTGCTGAGAAATAAAAACGAAAGGCCCCTGATCGAAACCAGGGGCCTTTCTTGTAGGACTTTTCTCGTATTTTATACTTCGGCCAACAGAGAAACGGTTTTGCCTTCCAACAGGGTTTCGCCCATCAGGTAACAGTCAGCAGCGCGAGCGGCTTCCCGTCCTTCAGAAATAGCCCATACGACCAGCGACTGACCCCGGCGCATATCGCCCGCTGTGAACACTCTCGGATTGGTCGTCGTCTGATAATTGGTTGCTTTTACGTTACCCCGCTCATCGTATTCAACACCCAGATCGTCCAGCAAACCGTTGTGCTGGGGATGCAGGAAACCAGCCGCCAGCAAAGCCAACTCGCAGGGGATGTCACGCTCAGAGCCGGGCTGTTCAACCATCTGCATCCGTCCGTTTTCGTTTTTCCATTCCAGATCGACCAGACGTAAAGCTTTCAGATTGCCGTTTTCATCACCGATGAACGCCTTTGTGTTGATCGACCAGTAGCGTTCGCAACCTTCCTCGTGCGAAGTGCTGGTGCGAAGCATCATTGGCCAGTTGGGCCAGGGTGTGCTGGTAGCGCGCTCTTTCGGTGGCATAGGCATTAACTCGATTTGAGTAATGCTGGCTGCTCCGTGGCGGTTAGATGTACCCACACAGTCAGAACCTGTGTCGCCACCACCAATAACAACGACGTTTTTATCCGTTGCTAACAGTTCGCCATCGGCATAAGGAACGCCCCGGTGGTCGACTTGTACAGGTAGGCTGGCGTTACGCTTGTTTTGCTGGCTAAGGAATTCCATTGCTGGATAAACGCCTTTCAGATCACGGCCCGGAATAGGTAGATCGCGCGGAACGGTTGAACCGCCAGTCAACATAACCAGATCGAACTGATCCATCAAATCCTGCGCTTTCACATCGACGCCAACGTCAACGCCGGTTTTGAACGTGATACCTTCGGCTTCCATGACCGCCAAACGACGGTCGATAGTCCATTTCTCTAGTTTGAAATCAGGAATACCATAGCGCAATAGACCACCGATCTGGTCGGCGCGCTCGAATACCGTTACGGTGTGACCTGCTTTGTTGAGCTGAGCCGCAGCGGCCAAACCCGCCGGACCCGATCCAACAACCGCGATCTGTTTCCCGGTCCGAACCTTCGGTGGTTTGGGTGTGATATAACCACGCTCGAAAGCCACTTCAGCAATTGATTTTTCGATAAACTCGATGGCAACGGGCGGCTTGTTAATACCCAATACGCACGAAGCTTCGCAGGGAGCAGGACAGATACGACCCGTAAATTCAGGAAAGTTATTCGTCGTGCTCAGAATCTCGTACGCATAAGCCCAGTTCTGCTCATACACGGCATCGTTAAACTCCGGTATGATATTGCCCAGCGGACAGCCGCTGTGGCAAAATGGGGTACCGCAGTCCATGCAGCGGGCTGCCTGCCGTTGAGAGTCCTGCTCCGAAAACGGCATTTCAATTTCCTTATAGTCGTGAATACGCTGCTGCGGCTCGCGCTTTTTAGGCAATTCACGGGCGAATTCTAAAAATCCGGTAGGTTTTCCCATAGTACTTCGCAGTTATCCCTGCGTCACATCCACAACAATGTCTTGATAAACTACATTTTTATCCCGAATCTGCTCGGCCAGTGAGATACCCCGACCCGCCAGTGCGTTGCGGAAGTCGCTTGGCATGACTTTCACAAACCGGCTAACCTGCTGCCCCCAGTCCTGAATGAGCGCTAACGCTACATTACTGGTCGTGTATTGAAAGTGCTTGTCGATATACTCCCGCAGAATACCCTGATCCTCGTCTGTTAGACTTTCCAGGCTAACCATTTCAGGGTTGACCTTCGACGCAAACGTACCATCCTGATCGTAGACGTAAGCCACACCACCCGACATACCAGCGGCAAAGTTGCGCCCCGTTTGACCGAGAATGATGACCAGTCCGCCCGTCATGTATTCCAGACCGTGGTCACCCACGCCTTCTACAACTACCTTGGCACCCGAGTTACGAACACAGAACCGTTCGCCCGCCATACCCCGGATAAACGCTTCACCTGAAGTAGCGCCGTAGAACGACACGTTACCGACGATGCTGTTTTCTTCGGGTTTGAACTGAGCGGTCCGGTCTGGGTAAACAATCAGTTGCGCTCCACACAGACCTTTCCCAAAGTAGTCATTCGCATCGCCTTCCAGTTCAAGTTTGATACCGCTCGTGGCAAATGCGCCAAAGCTCTGACCGGCCGTACCCCGCAGTTTTGCGTGGATCGTGCTTTCGGGGAGACCCGGTCCACCGTACTTCTTCGAGATTTCGTTCGATAGCATGGTACCGATGCTACGGTCAATATTCTGCACCGTAAACTCGGCATAAACCGATTCCGCTGATTCTAATGCTGGCTTGGCGGCCTCGATAAACTTGCGGTCAAGAACGTCGTCCAGGTAGTGGTTCTGTTCTTCCTGCTTGTAGAGTGCCACATCCAGGTTGGTTGGCTCTTTGTACAGAAGTGCATCGAGGTTGATGTTTTTGAATTTCCAGTGCGGTAAATCGTCACGGAGTTCAAGCATTTGCGCCTGACCGACCATTTCGTTGACGGTACGGAAGCCCAACTCAGCCATGATCTCGCGGAGTTCCATCGCCAGGAACGTAAACATGTTAACGACATGTTCAGGCTTGCCTGTGAATAAGGCACGAAGCTCTTTATTCTGCGTTGCAACGCCCACCGGACAGGTGTTTAGGTGGCATTTCCGCATCATGATGCAGCCCGTAGCTACCAGAGCCGCTGTGGCTACGCCAAACTCTTCGGCACCGAGCAGAGCCGCTACGGCCAGATCGCGACCGGTACGCATCTGCCCATCGGTCTGTACCGTTACCCGGCCCCGCAGCTTGTTACGAACCAGAGTCTGGTGTGCTTCAGCTAAACCGAGCTCCCAGGGAAGACCTGCGTGGCGAATCGACGACAGGGGAGAAGCACCCGTACCGCCATCGTGTCCCGAAACCAGGATATGATCGGCATGGGCTTTGGCTACTCCGGCGGCAATCGTACCAACACCCGCTTCCGACACCAGTTTAACGCTGATCCGGGCGGCCCGGTTGGCGTTTTTAAGATCAGAAATCAACTGCGCCAGATCCTCAATCGAATAAATATCGTGGTGCGGTGGGGGCGAAATCAGACCTACACCGGGCGTCGAGTGGCGTGTACGGCCAATCCAGTCGTCTACTTTGAAGCCGGGCAACTGACCACCTTCGCCGGGCTTAGCACCCTGCGCCATCTTGATCTGTAACTCCTGGGCGTTCGTCAGATAGTAACTTGTTACGCCAAACCGGCCCGAAGCAACCTGTTTGATAGCCGAGTTCATGCTATCGCCGTTTGCCAGTGGCTTATAGCGGAGTTCGTCTTCACCACCTTCGCCTGAGTTGCTTTTGCCGCCGATCCGGTTCATGGCAATCGCCAGCGTTGTGTGCGCTTCCCACGAAATCGAGCCAAACGACATGGCACCCGTAGCGAACCGTTTGAAAATGCTTTCAATCGGCTCAACTTCGTCGAGGGGAACGGCTGATCCCTTCTTGAACTTCAACAGACCACGCAGCGTAATTGCTTTCTGCGTCTGATCGTTGATGAGCTTTGAATATTTCTTGAAGAGCGAGTAATCGTTCTTCTGCGTCGACTGTTGTAACAGGTGGATCGTATCGGGGTTGAAAATGTGCTTTTCGCCCCGTTGCTTCCACTGGTAGATTCCACCAACTTCCAGGCGAGGAGCCGCTACTGGTTTATCGGGGAACGCCAGGCAGTGGCGAACCAGAATTTCGCGAGAAATCTCGTCCAGGCCCATACCGCCGATCCGCGAAACGGTACCCGTAAAATAGCGGCTGACAACATCCTGATTCAAACCAAGGCACTCAAAAATCATGGCCCCCTGGTACGATTGCAACGTTGAAATACCCATCTTCGAGAAGATTTTGAGCAATTCGCCGTTGACCGCTTTGATGTAATTTTTGTAAAGCTTATCGAGGTCATAGTCAACCTGCAACAAGCCTTTTTCTTTCATGTTGGCAATCGTTTCGAACGCCATGTACGGGTTCACGCCCGACGCACCGTAGCCAATCAGCGTTGCTACGTGGTGGGTTTCCCAAACGTCGCCCGCTTCGACAACAATGCCTACTTTACCCCGCAGACCCTGACGAATCAGGTGGTGGTGAATGGCCGACGTTGAAAGCAATGACGGAATCGGAGCGTGGCTCGAATCGATAGCCCGGTCAGACAAGACCAGAATCGAATAACCGTCCTGAATAGCGTCTTCGGCGTAGCGGCAAATCCGGTCAAGGGCGCGTTCCAGCGACTTACCGTTGCCATCAGCCGTGAAGAGACAGTTCAACGTCTTGGCCTGGAACTTCGGCTTGTCAATGAAACGCAGCTTGTCGAACTCTTGAATCGTCAATACCGGCTGATCCAGCTCGACCTGACGGCAATGTTCCGGCGATTCGCTGAGCAAATTGTAGGTAGCACCGACAAACGAAATAAGCGACATGATCGACCGCTCCCGGATCGAGTCAATCGGCGGGTTGGTCACCTGCGCGAACAACTGCTTGAAGTAATGGCTCATGTGCTGGCTCTGCTCCGACAGAATCGCCAGCGGTACGTCAGTACCCATCGAACCGAGTGCTTCTTTGCCCGTTTCGACCATCGGGGCCAGAATCATGCGCAGATCTTCCGACGTGAAGCCGAACGCCTGTTGCATCCGCAATAATTTAGCGGGGTCGTATTTCTGGTACGTCCGAATAGGCGCTTCCAGATCCGAGATGCGGATTTTGTTTTCGTCCAGCCAGTGTTGGTACGGCTTGCGGGAAGAGATTTCTGCTTTGATTTCCTCGTCGGAAACAATGCGGCCCTGCTCCATATCTACCAGGAACATCTTGCCGGGTTGTAAGCGACCTTTCGAGACCACTTTGGCCGGGTCGATGTCGAGTACACCCACCTCCGATGCCATGATTACGACATCGTCGTTGGTAACCCAGAACCGGGAAGGGCGTAGTCCGTTACGGTCGAGCGTAGCGCCGACAATGCGTCCATCGGTAAACGAGATCGATGCCGGGCCGTCCCAGGGTTCGATCAAAGCCGCGTGGAATTCGTAAAACGCCTTTCGAACGGGGTCCATGTGCTCATTGCCATCCCAGGCTTCGGGGACGAGCATCATCATCACGTGCGGCAGTGACCGCCCGCTCATGACCAGCAACTCAATGGCATTGTCGAGGTTGGCCGAATCGGATTGTTTCGGATCGCAGATGGGCAGCAGCATGTCCATCTCGTCTTTCGTAAACTTCGATGATTCGAGCAACCCTTCGGCGGCTTTCATCCAGTTGACGTTACCCCGTACCGTGTTGATCTCGCCGTTGTGAGCGATGTAGCGGAACGGCTGAGCCAGTTTCCAGGATGGGAATGTATTGGTCGAGAACCGGGAGTGCACAACGCCCAACGCGGAAACAACTTCTTCCTGCTGAAGATCCGGAAAGTAAGGCTCTAGCTGAAGGGTTGTCAGCTGACCTTTGTACGTAACTGTACGGCAGGACAGCGACGAAAAGTAAAAGTGATTGACTCCGGCAACAGTCTCGTTGATGATGCGCGTACTGTAGTTACGAAGAATGTAAAGTTTCCGCTCAAAATCGTCAGCGTTTGTAATATCGGATGGGCGTTTGATAAACACCTGTTCCATTTGCGGCTCGGCAGAGCGCGAACCATTGCCCAAATCGCTGTTGTTGACCGGTACCACACGGTAACAGAGTAACTCCAGCCCCAGCTTCTTCATGTTCCGGTTCAGAATGGCCCGACATTCTTCGCGGAGCCAGACATCCTTCGGAAAATAAACCATACCGACGCCGTATTCAAGCGCTGGTGGGAGATGAACCCCAAGTTTGCGGGTTTCGTCCACGAAGAACTCATGTGGAATCTGAATCAACAAACCTGCTCCGTCGCCCGAATTCGCTTCAGCGCCAACAGCACCCCGGTGTTCCATCCGCCGGAGCATCTGGAGAGCGTCAGACACGATCTGGTGTGACTTCCGGCCTTTAATGTGGGCCACAAAGCCAATGCCACAGTTATCGTGTTCGAATTCCGAACGGTAGAGTCCTGGACTGGATGGTTCCGAACCGGATGGTCCGGGATTAGATAGTTCCGGACTGGATAGTCCTTGGTTAGATGAACGTAGACAGGATTGTCCCTGGTAGTCATCGAATTGGTCAACCTGATCAGACATGGTCGTAACAGCGTTGGGTTATGCTGCCGTTTTTAGCCTTCTGATTATCAGAATTACAAAAAATAGCAGCTTTTATTGGGAAATTCTAAATTAACTAACGTACCGGCCGGTAATTTAATGCGAAGTTGACAGCCGAGTTGACGGGCGTTTGTGACAAAGTCACGCAATATACTACTAAAAAAATTTGGTAAAAATCAGCTTTGCCAGAATTTAATAGTAAACGGCGTTAATTATGAATTCGTTTCTAGATTTTCTTAAAAAATGAATATATGTATTGGTTTTTAGCTTGATTCTAAATAATCGAGCTACGAAAAATGGCGAATAAAGGCCTGGTCTTGAGTAAGCCTAATGCGGTTTCTAGACTGGCAAAATGGTAAGATTTAGCGCATGCTTTATGCTACCCAAATTCATGAACTGTAGTCGTAACTCGACCACAGAATTGATTACGTCTGTGCTAGGCTACCAAATGGTAAGAGAGAGCAGTAAGAGAAAAGGGGGATGACCATCATTCGCCTATACCAACGGGGGCATTTCTTGCTCAGTCGTTCGAATTCAGCAGAGACGTGAATAGTAATTGGCGGGTAACGTTTGTATGTAATTCGTAGCTGATGGGCATGGACGCCTAGCTAGTTGCGCACCCGTAGGCGATAGCTATAAAATAGCAAAAGCCGCTCAATTGAGCGGCTTTTGTGATTCGGCTGGGATTCGAACCCAGGACCCATACATTAAAAGTGTATTGCTCTACCAGCTGAGCTACCAAATCATTTCCCTCACTGCAAACAGGTCGTTGTCGTTTGGGAATGCAAAAGTAGGAGTTTGTTTTTTTTAACGCAAGAGTTCTGCTAAAAAAATTTTAGATGTTGGGTTAATTTTATGGCTTCGACGGCCTCCCGAACGTCATGAACACGTAGGATAGAGGCCCCTCTGGTGAGCGCAACCGTGTTTAAAACGGTCGTGCCATTTAGCGCCTTATCAGCACTGATATCCAGGGTTTTCCAAATGGTCGTTTTACGCGACAAGCCGACTAGTAAAGGCTCATCAAAGTGGCGTAACGAATCGAGGTTGCTAAGGAGCAAAAAATTTTGTGCTGGCGTCTTTGCAAAGCCAAATCCGGGGTCAATGATAATGTCTTTTTGACCGAACGACCGTAATTCAGCCAGTCGGATGGCTAGTTCATCGATCACGTCAGTCACCAGATTCTGGTACGTTGTCATGGATTGCATGGTTGCGGGTGTACCTCGCATGTGCATTAGTACGTACGGGACACCCAAAGCAGCAACCGTTTCAAACATGGCCGGATCAAGTATACCCCCGGCTACGTCATTGACAAGTACCGCTCCTGACTCAACGGCCTGTTTTGCTACCGACGACCGGAAGGTATCAACTGAAATCAACGCATCGGGAAAGCTGTCCAGGATAGCTTCGATAACGGGCAGAACTCGATCGGCTTCTTCGACGGGGCTTATGTCGGCGGCACCGGGGCGGGTTGAATAACCACCAATGTCCAGAAACGTTGCGCCATCGGTCAGCATTCTCTGAGCGACGTCAACAGTTTCGTCAAGGGAAATCCGGCTACCGGCAAAAAATGAATCCGGGGTGACATTGAGGATACCCATCACGACAGGCGTGTCCAATGACACAAGTCGTCCCCGGCAGTTCAGGGTTTTTTTCGTAACTTTCGGCATAAAAATAGGCGATAGTCGTCAGTTCAGGTTGTTAGCTGCTCGGCATTAACAAACTAGAATCGGTTGGCTGTTGACTGAGGACTATGCAAAATACGGAAACCGAATATCGGCACGTCATTCAACGCTGCAAAGATTTATTCCTGAAAAAAAATAAAGACTACGGTACGGCCTGGCGGATTTTACGACTGCCAAGTATCACCGACCAGATTTACATCAAAGCGCAGCGCATTCGGACGTTGCAGGAAACGGGCGTAAACCGGGTGGGCGAAGGCATTGAACCCGAATTTGTTGGCATCATTAATTACTGCGTAATGGCGCTTATTCAGCTTCATCTGCTGACCGATTCGCGCACCGACATACCCACCGACGAACTCGACAAACTATACGATGAGCAGATTGGCCGGGTTATTGATCTGTTGTTCGCCAAAAACCACGACTACGGCGAAGCCTGGCGCGACATGCGCGTGAGTTCGATGACGGATATTATCCTGATGAAGCTTTTGCGCACCAAGCAAATTGAAGACAACCAGGGAAATACGTTGGTATCGGAGGGAGTTGAAGCCAATTATATGGATATGATCAATTACGCCGTTTTCTGTTTGATAAAACTGACTTCTTAGTAGCTAGTATTTACAAAACAGGGCGTTGCTAAAAAAACAGTCCTGCAACCCTGTCAAGAAGGTATGAACACAGCAGCCACGCAACCCAAAATTAAAACCGGTACGCCACCGATGCTGATAGCCGCCCGAATCGCTCGCGTTTTGGTGGGTGTCATCTTTATTTTTTCGGGCCTGATCAAGCTAAACGACCCCGTTGGAACGCAGATCAAGTTCGAAGAGTATTTCGAAGTCTTCGCGCAGGACGTTCCGTTCCTACACAATTTCTTTATGGCCTTGGTGCCGTTTACACTAACGATGTCGGTGCTGTTTTGTGCCGCCGAAATCATCCTTGGGGTAGCGCTGCTGGTGTCTTACAAGCCTAAATTAACAACCTGGCTACTGTTTTTTCTGATCGTATTTTTTACGTTTCTGACGTTTTATTCGGCTTACTTTAACCGCGTGACCGACTGTGGCTGCTTCGGCGACGCAATCAAATTAAAGCCCTGGACTTCGTTTGGGAAAGACGTTGTCCTTACGATTCTCATCCTGTTTATCATCGGTCACCGGAATCGCATTACGCCCCGCCGAACTGGCTGGGTGGTGGCCCTGACAACATTCCTGACGCTAGGTTTGGGTATCTATGCCATTTCGTTCTTGCCACCATTGGACTTGCTGCCGTACGCAATCGGCAAAAGCATTCCAACCCAAATGAAGCCTTCGGAGCCACTGCGTTACAAATACGTGATGGAAAAAGATGGGAAAACCTCGGAGTTCGAGCAGTACCCCACGGACCAGAGCTATAAATTCAAAGAAATGGTGCTGGTCAATGAAAATGCAAAGCCGAAGATTACCGACTACCGCGTCTGGAACGATGAAGGCGACTTTACCCAGCAGACCTTTGAAGGCAACAAGCTGTTTATCATTGTTAAGAACACGAAGGATATTGACGCAGGAAGTCTACCCGCTATTCGGTCGTTGGTTGAGGGGTTGCAGGGGTCTAACGTCACGCCCTATATATTGACCTCTGCCAGCGACGACGAGATCAAAGCATTCCGCAAAGAGTTTCAGCTTGATAAGGTTCCGTATTACAAAGCCGACGCTACTGTATTGAAAACAATTATGCGCTCCAATCCGGGAACGTGGTTGCTCCAGAATGGCGTCGTGCGCGGAAAGTGGCACTATAATGCTACCCCCGATGCTGCGGAAGTGATTGAAAAAGTAAAATGAGTAAACGACTGAAGGCGTGGAGGGACAACGTTTTGCCGCGTCCTTTTACGCCTTCTTCCGTTTGTTCTTTCGATGAATGAAAAACGTTTTCCTGATTGGAATGCCTTCGTCGGGCAAGAGCACGCTGGGTAAGCGGGTTGCAGACGCGCTCCATTACCGCTTTATCGATACAGATAAGCAGATCGTCCGCGATGAAGGACGCTCTATTCCCGAAATCTTTGCCCAGTCGGGTGAAGAATACTTTCGCGAAGCCGAACGGCGCATTTTACGAACCATCCGTCCCGGCGACAGTGCGGTTGTTTCTACGGGTGGTGGTATGCCCTGCTTTCACGAAAACATGGCATACATCAACACAACGGGAATATCGGTTTTTCTGGACGTACCCGTAAACATCCTGGTCAAGCGAATTCTGGCTCATACTGCCGATGACCGACCGCTCAATAATCCAAGCGATCCGGATCTGTTCAACACCTTGCAGCAGCGGTATACGAATCGGCTACCTTTCTACAGTCAGGCGAGCATCGTCATTTCGGGCGAGACGAGCGAAGAAGAGGTACTTCGGCGTATTGGGATGTGGATGTAAGACAAACAACAAAAAAGCGGTCCAGATCAAAACTTCGATCTGGACCGCTTTTTTATTGTACGCTTTCTCTATTAAAAGAATACGCCAAACGAAAGCATCACGTTTGTGTTGCGATTGCTGGTCGCCACCGTAGGCGTGTCAGCGCTATTGGACAATTGGTAAGTCGTAAAACCTGTATTGTAGGTCAGATACGAACCGGACAGGTCGGCGAAGAAACGATCATTCCGGACACCCAAACCCGCTGACAGCAGTAGTTTATCCCGGTCAGCTCTGGCCACCCGATCCAGATCAAGTTTATAAGCGCTGGGTAAATAACCGACGCCTGCGCGTAGCCGAAGTAAACCTGCCCGGATTTCGGCACCCGCCCGCAGGTTCAGAACATTCTGGTAGCTGCTTTGAACGACTTGTCTTACGTCGTTTTTGAAATCCGTGTTGTCCTGCTGGCTGTTAAAATAGGATGTTCTAACCCGTAAACCACCGTAGCCAACGTATTCCGCCGATGCTGTTATGAAGCCAATCTTTCCCTTGCCAATAAAGTACGTGGCACCACCCGATGCGCGCAAGGGGGTTTGCAGCGAATAATCAAAGTTGTCGTAAGGGGATGTGACATTAACTTGATTAGGTCTTCTCAGGGATATAGCCGAACCCGGCGCTAGATTAACCGCCAGCGATTGCGAAAACACTTCACGTGCGCTGCTGAACGTTGGAGTCATTATGGTTGCGCCAATCTGCAAGTCAGGGATGATCTTGTAAATCAAACCCAGCGTCGCGGTGAACCCATTGCCTGTTACGTCGAACCGATTCGTCTGGCTGTAATTAGCAATATCCACCCCGTTGACCGGCGTCTCCAGAAAGATGTACTCCGATGAATAACGAAGACGGGTCAAGGCAATCGAACCACCGATGTACAGTTTATCATCCAGGTTACCCGCGTAGGAAAGCGACCACTGCGAATGCGTCCCGGAACGATTCAAGGTAGCGCGCTGATCTTTCGCCCTCGTGGCGTCACGACCCAGTGCCGTGTATGGCGGTCCCGATCCGTTTGTGCCGAGGTCGGTAGGGTTTATCAGGAAAAGCCCATAAGCGCCTGCTTCGGTGAAGCTAACCGTGTTCGACGCTGGATCATAATCATCACTTAATTCGGCTTCGCTGTAGTTGCCCGCCGTCGCATTGTTTGCATAGGTTTGAGCAAGTGACGAGCCTGTGTTTCGGTTGATACCCCGCGCGTCTATTTTGTCGTAAAAATTAGTAGACTGCGAATAGCCGATTCCGAAAGCCGTCCGACGCCAGCGCCGTGAATTGTTCGAACTCCCCGCCAGAATAACGCCTAACTGCCCGATGTTCAGCTTACCACCATTGCTGTTTGTCTGGCCACCCAGGAACGAGTTCTGATTGTTCACCAGGTTAAACGAAGGGCTTATATTCAGTTCGGAACGGTTGTAGAAAGCCAGACCCGCCGGATTGCCAGATAAGTTACTGGCATCACCACCCAGGGCTGTGTGGTTGCCACCCAACGCCCGAAAACGAGCCGTACCGCTTTGAGAAAAATCAGAAAAGCGGAAAGCGTCATCAGCGTAGTCAGCAGCGGGGCCTTGCCCAAACGCCAACCCGGTGCAACCCAGAAAAAAGGCTGATAAGAAAAACTTTGTGTTCATATGCGTAAGCGATTAAACCGGCGAATGGCACTTTGGTGTTAGAGTGGCATTGCCGTAAAACGTTTAACCTGATTAATGAAAAAATGGTGGTTTAATTAGCCATAATAACAACGAAAAAACCCGCCGATTGTCTATCGGCGGGTTTTAAAATCTAGAAAAATGTACGCTTAACTAGCGCGGACCGCGTCCACCGCCACCTGAGCGACCACCACCGCCACCACCGGAGAATCCTCCACCGCCTGAACTAGGGGCGCTAAAGCCACGGCTGGGAGCGCTGTAGCTAGGCTGGGACTGCTGGAAACTCGGCTGCTGCTGCTGATAGCTGCCCCGGCTCTGACTTTGATACGAAGGCTGTTGGTAGCTACCCCGGCTCTGGCTTTGGTACGAAGGCTGCTGATAGCTGCCCCGGCCTCCGCTCGCGTCGGATGGTGTATAGCTACCCCGGCTGTTTGTCCGTGGCCGAGCGTAATATTCGTTGTTGCTGTTGTAGGAAGGAGCCGCAGGGGTAGCTGCGTTGTTTCCTGTCCGACCGTTGCTCGAGTTGTTGTCGTAGTAATACGTACCCCGGCTGTTGTTGCTTGGCCGAGCGTAGTAGCGGCTATCGTTAGACCGGTTTGACGAACTGGCCGTACCACCATCGTAACTGCTGCGACCGCCGTTTGGTGTGTATGTGCGAGGAGCGTTAACAAAACCAGATGCATAGTTTCCAGCCGAACGACCCGAGCTACGCACGTAATTCCGGTTAGCCCGGTACGGATCGGCACCCGTTACAACCACCGCGGGATAGCCGCCATAGTAACCGCCGTACCCAAACGGTGAGTAGAACGAATTGTAAAATCCACCACCACCATAACCGTATGCATAAGGGCTGTAGAATGAATCATAAAAGCCACCGCCGTAGCCAAAGGGTGAGTATCCGTAACCAAACGGGCTGTACGCAAACGAGTTACCGTAGAAGGGTGAATAGAACGGACTACCGAAGCCCATGTTAAAGGCACCCATGCCCATCCCCATTCCTAGACCCAGACCACTGTAAAAGCCTGTGTTGTTGAATCCCCAGCGGTTCCAGCTATAAGCCGAGGTCGAAGCGGCATTATACCCATTGACGAAACCGGAGTTGTAGCTATTTGTCGTAGCATCACCCCAGCCTGGATCGGCTGAAATACCCCGATTAATTTTACGAGTACTCAACTCCGAATAGTACTCGTCGGTATTACTGTTGTAACCCTGCTGTTCATCGTTGTAGTCAGGGTTGGCGTTACGGAGTGCACGCTGTTGTTGCCGTTGCTGACGAGGAGTTAACGGAGCCACTGACGAGGCATCCGATGAATTGTCGGCGTAAACAGGGGCGTCGCCCGAGTTGCCATACAAGTCATCCGATTCGCCAGTATTCCGAGCGGTCTGTTCCATCGAAGAACAGCTCCAAAATCCCATCAGCGCGGCCAGCGTCAAGTATCGATACATGCGTTTCTTTATCATTTGGCCAGGGAATTAATAGTAGTAAAGGCTCATACCAAGTGCCACTTTAACCTATAACAAAGGTTTGACACGATTGATTACAAAAATAGAGCAAAAACCTATCTTTGCAACTTTTCAATATATTAGATTCCATTTTATTCATCAAGGTTTAATCATGTTGGAAAAAAAGATGTAAAAAGTTGCGGTTCAGCCAGATAAACAAGCATATCTGTGTTTCAATACACTAGTAATCAGCGTGTTAATTTCTGGGGTCGTCATCTGGTCATCTTTTTTTCTGTAGCGTATCATGGCAAAAGCAATTCCGTCCCGTAGTGAGAACTACTCCGAGTGGTATAATGAGTTAGTCAGAAAGGCCGATCTAGCCGAAAATTCAGCCGTTCGTGGCTGTATGGTCATCAAGCCGTACGGTTTTTCGATTTGGGAAAAGATGCAGCGGGCGCTGGACGATATGTTTAAGGAAACCGGCCACTCGAATGCTTATTTCCCGTTGTTCATTCCAAAATCGTACCTGAGTAAAGAAGCCTCACACGTCGAAGGATTTGCCAAAGAATGCGCCGTCGTGACGCATTACCGGCTTAAAAACGCGGAGGACGGTTCAGGCGTTACGGTCGATCCGGAAGCAAAGCTTGAAGAAGAACTGATCGTTCGACCGACTTCCGAGACGGTAATCTGGAGCACATACAAAAACTGGATTCAATCGTACCGAGATCTGCCATTGTTGGTAAACCAGTGGGCCAACGTAGTACGGTGGGAAATGCGGACGCGGATTTTCCTGCGTACCGCCGAATTCCTTTGGCAGGAGGGCCATACCGCGCACGCGACCAAGGAGGAAGCCGAAGCGGAAACGCGTCAGATGCTCGACGTGTACGCGCAGTTTGCGGAGGAGTGGATGGCGCTGCCCGTCGTTCGGGGAGCCAAAACGGCGAACGAACGTTTTGCCGGGGCCGACGATACGTTATGCATCGAAGCCATGATGCAGGACGGAAAAGCGCTTCAGGCGGGAACGTCGCACTTCCTGGGGCAGAATTTCGCGAAAGCCTTTGACGTTCAGTTCCTGAATAAGCAAAACCAGCTGGATTACGTCTGGGGAACATCGTGGGGCGTTTCGACGCGGTTGATGGGGGCACTGATCATGGCTCACTCCGACGACGATGGTCTGGTACTACCGCCAAAACTGGCTCCTATTCAAGTCGTTATCGTACCGATCTACCGGAGCGAAGAACAACTCGAACTGCTTTCGGCCAAGCTAAAACCGTTGGTGCAGGAATTGCGGAAAGCGGGGATCTCGGTTAAATACGACGATTCGGATGCGAACAAGCCCGGCTGGAAATTTGCCGAATACGAACTACGGGGTGTTCCGGTTCGGCTGGCGATGGGTGGTCGTGATCTGGAAAACGGCACCATCGAGATGGCACGTCGCGATTTGAAAACAAAAGAAACGGTACCCTTCGAGGGCTTGACCGAACGAATTCAGGCGTTGCTTGACGACATTCAGCAGTCGATTTACAACAAAGCGTTCAAGTTCCGGGAAGAAAATACGTTTAAGGTCGATACCTTCGATCAATTCCAGGAGCAGCTCGAAAAAGGTGGTTTTCTGCTGGCTCACTGGGATGGCACGTCCGAAACCGAGGAAGCAATCAAGGAAGCTACGAAAGCTACCATTCGCTGTATTCCGTTCGATCAGGAGCCCGAAGAAGGCGTCGATGTGTATTCTGGTAAGCCCTCCAAAGGCCGCGTGGTTTTTGCCCGCGCCTACTAATATTGACTAGTATGACCAGTAAGCTAGTCCGTTACACAACACATGAACAACGGACTAGCTTACTGGTCATTTCTTCTTAGATATAACCGGGATGTATATACGCTGTTTCAGGCGTGATCGATAAAGGTCCGGGATACAGACGTCGGCTGCTGGCGGGTCGATTGCAGATACCAGCTAATGACTACGAACGTAACGCTGCTTAAACCGATCAGCCACGCAACGCCCCAAGGACTAAGGTAAGACCACGTCCGGCGGCTAATCCCATCCATCATAGCCATCAGCATCAGGCACAGGCCAATGGTCATGATAAACGCGTTGCGCAGATTGATGCGATAAGCCTGCCGAAGATCGTAGGCCCCGTACGACTTGTTGCGAAATTCAAACACGATATCATCCAGACTCGCTTGCCGGAGTTGTTCTTCAGTCATGGCCAGTTCCACTTTGTAGGCAGACTGTAAATGCTGAACCGCCTTATTGTTCGCCTGTTCCAGAACGGCTTTCAGAGCCGCATCAAACGATAAACCAATCCACATATAGTACTCCACCTCGCAGGCCAGGTGGTCGAGCAATTCGTCAATCAGAACGTTGGTAGAACCACTATGGATCAGGTGATGATGCAACGTGGCCAGTTGTTGCGGGCTGAGTTTTTCCATGGCACTGGATCGATTACTTATCGGTTGAGTTGATTTAGGCGTAATTAGTGTCCGGTAGCCAAACTGACTGGTGGATGCAGCAGGGCGCGCATGGCTTCCATGAACCGTTCAAAATCAGAGACTTTTTGTTCGGCGGCTTTGGCACCGGTTGGTGTAAGCGAATAGTATTTCCGGAGTCGTCCTTCCACCTCTTCGCTTTCTGTGATCAATAAACCTTCCTGCTCTAGTTTGTGCAATACGGGGTATAAGGCGCCAAACGACAGCGTTATTTCGCCTTTGGTTCGCTCTTTAACGGCCTGGGTAATTTCATAACCGTACATTCTGGCCCGACCCGATGGCGATTGTTCAGCCAAAAGTTTCAGGACAATTGTTTTGAGCGTGCCACGAAGAAATTCGTTGCTTGGTGCATCCATGGTAATCGAAAAATAAAACTGGTGTTACAGTTGTAAATGTATACATAAGAAAACGATATATGCAAGAAGGAGCTACTTAATTCATCAAGCGGCCTGTGCTGCTGACAGACAGGCGAACGAAAGAGACGCAAGCTGATGTTGCAGAATTGCTACTAACTGGTATACCTATGACACTACCTTCTTCTGTGGTTACGCCGGAGTTGATCGCATCGGCGCTTACGTACGATCAATACATTACCCTGTCAACCGAATTGCTGACGCAGGGCCGTACAACCTCCGAGGCACCTTCTTACAACACTCCCGAAATTTTAGGGTATGCGAAGTTAAACCTGCACAGGATGAGCCGGTTGGATAAGTTAGCCAGCCTAAATGCTACGTTAAAGACGGCGCTGGAATCGGTTTCGGAACCGTGGATTTGGCTTGTTCTTACTGAGTCTTGGTGTGGCGACGCGGCCCAATCAATCCCGGTGCTGCACCAAATGGCAGAACAATCGCCCAACGTATCGATCCGGTTTTTGCTGCGCGATAAGAACCCTGAGTTGATGAACGCCTACCTGACCAACGGCGGTAAGTCGATTCCGAAACTTGTCTGTGTACGGGCTTCCGATTTAACGGAACTGGGTTCGTGGGGACCACGTCCGGCGGCTCTTCAGACCTTGTTTCTGGAATGGCGGGACAAAATGCCATTCCCCGAATTGGCCGAACGTCTTCAGCGGTGGTACAACGAGGACCGGACGCAGTCCATCCAGCACGAGTTTCTCGAATTGATCACGGTCTGGAATCGCTAGCGAACCCTAAGCTCGATGCGGGCTGTATCGTCTTCGCCGTTGGTATACCCATTGTTGGGTGTAGAGTCCGGGTCAGCCTGGGTAGCCTGCGTTATCTGGGCTTGATTGAGCAATTGACCACTACTCGTCACGCGGGCTACAAAGGTCGCTACGGCTTGTCCTCCGGCTGTAATACTACCTATCTGGTTTGTTAGCGTCAATCCATTTGCTGTCCATCCCGTACCTGTTTCGAAGGTCATTTGCGCCGGTAATGTATGCCCAACCGTCACGGACAAAACCGGTTGACCACCCGCGTTAGAGACCAGTACTGTAAAAGAAACAAGATCACCGACGGTGGGGGCTAAGTTGCTGGCAATCAATTGCAGACTCAGGTCAGCTTTTGTCGGATCGGGCGAGGGCTGATTGGAAATTACGGCCGGAAGCGGTCGCTGGTTTGGATTCGGTGAGGCAAAGACAGCGGAACCCGCGTCGCGCGTTCGGACCACGATCCGCGCTGCGTCATCCTGCCCGTCGGCGGTACCACTGCCGGGTTCCGAATCAGGGTCGGGCGTGTTACTGGCAAGGAGTTGCGCATCGTTCTGAAAGACGCCCGACTGCAACGGTATCAGTTGGTACACTAGGTTTACCGATTGACCCTTACTCAGCGAAGCGATCGTCTTGGTCAACACGTTGTTGGTGTTGGTCAATGCTCCCCCTGCGTATATCATGCTGGGCGGCAATCGGTTTTCGAGTTGAATCTGCTCTGCCTGTGACGGGCCGTCGTTCTGAACCGTCAGGGTGAGCGTAAGCGGTTGATTGATGGTTGCTACCAGATCCGACGCTTTCAAGGACAAGCTTAAATCCGCCAGGGCAGTAGGCCGAGGTTTAAACGTTAATTTCCAGATGGCCTGTCTGCCTTCTTCGATCACGTAGAAAATGTTGCCTATCCGCTCGGCGTCGGTCGGGGCTATGAAATTATCGGCGATTTTGGTGGTCTGGGCGGTGTAATTGTCTGTTGCTGGATCGTATTGAAGTCGAATATGCAGCAAGTCTTCGCCGGGTTCTTCCGCAAACAAATAGCCGCCCCGGACTCCGCCACCGGCTGAGTAGCTCAGGGTAAACGCATCGCCCGTAAAATCCGCCAAACTATTGTCGGTGTCAAAGATTAAACCCAGTGGAGAACGATGGGACGTGAAGGTACTGATCGAATTGGCTTTGACCACTTGCCCTGTGTTCGGATCGCGCGCAAAATTGGCGTCAGGACCTACATTGCGGATGGGTTGCGTTACGACAAGCCCGGCGGGGCGGGTAGGGAAAGTCGGGTCGTTATAAAATTTCTGCTGTTGATCGGGCGATAGCGAAGCGGGCAGCAATTTGTCCTGACTTGGATTATAGCCGGGAAACTGCTGGGGTGTCTGATTGCCGCCCATTTCCCACGGAAAACCGTAATGATGCCCTTTCCGCAGCCAGTTCATTTCCTCCGGGTCATCCCGGTCGCCGGAGTTTTCGACGCCGAATAATCGTCCCTGCGCGTCGAGTGCCAGATCGAACTCGTTGCGTACGCCCTGACAAAACACGTACCCTGACTGGTTGAGCGCGTTTGCCTCATTCGGCAGATGAATCGTTGACGCTGGGTTTATGGGTAATTTGAAAATCGTTGCCGTCAACGGGACCTCGCGGGTATTGGGGTACAAGCCATCGGTATCTTCAATTTCGCCGTGATCGGTTCGGGAGCCGCTGCTGATGTACACAGAATCTTTATTGGGTGTAACGCATACGGCGCTAAAGGCATGGTCGTACAATGTTGCCGAAGACGGGTAGGGGTCGGTTTGCATGATGCGTTCCCAACGCCAGCTTCCATTCGACTGCCGGATGCCTTTGACAACCAGCCCGTACCCTTGTTGTCCGGATTGTTTGAAGTTTCCGGCCAGTATCATAACCCCATTGGCAAACGCCATGCCCTGTAAATAATTGATGCCGTGATCAAGCCACGAACCAATCGGTACGTCGTACGCCTGACCGCCGGTGGGTTGCTCAATGCGAAAAATGTCGCCGGTAAAGGCATTGTAAAACATGGTCTGAGTGGTTGCGTCGTACGCCAGCCGCACTCCTCTGACCTGCGTATTCATCAGTTTCTCAATGGTAATGTTGGGGTGGAGGGAGCGGGGAAGCTGGGCATTTATTGAACGGCTAATCAGCGTTGTACAGATAGTTGCAAACAACCAAACGTATTTGTAGTTCATCAGAAACGGGGGACGATGTTTCTGAATAGATAAGAAGCAACCCGAAAAGGTGAATGAAGATTGTCATCTTTTGAATAAATAATTGCTACAGAACCTTTCAAATAGGTTCTGTACTTTTGGCGAAGTATTCACTAAACAGTAGTGTAGTTATGGCACAAGCAAAATCCGGCGATACCGTTCAGGTGCATTACACCGGCACTCTAACCGACGGAACCGTATTCGATTCATCGCAGGGACGTACCCCGCTGGAATTTACGGTTGGTAGTGGTCAGGTCATCAAAGGCTTTGACGAAGGCGTAGCTGGGATGCAGCAAGGCGAAAAGAAAACCATCAACATTCCGGTGGAAGACGCTTATGGTCCAGCAAATGAAGAAATGATCTTTACCTTGAACCGCTCGGACATTCCGGCTGATATTCCGCTGGAAGTAGGATCGACGCTCAATATGCACGAAGATGGTAACCCCCGGCCCATCCCGGTGGTTGTTCGCGATTTGACTGATACCAGCGTAACGCTCGACGCGAATCACCCGCTGGCTGGTCAGGACCTGATTTTTGAAGTTGAACTAGTCGGCGTGAAATCGCCATCTGGCTTAATTCTGTAGGTAGAATCAGACGTATGAACGGCTCCCCCGCTGATCAGGCAGAACGCCAGTCAACGGGGGAGCCGTTTGCTATTAATATACCCGGATCTCAGACCGGTTCCTCATTATCCAGCGCTAACAAATCCGCCAGTTCGCGAAGTGCCGATTGAATGCCTTTGCCATTGGCGCGGGCCACATAAGCGGCCAGCGCAACGGTGATCGCGCCAATGTTGAGCGCTATTGTTACGTTGCGAATGCGTCGAAGGCCCGCTTTGGCCTCATCGGTTGCCTGGCGGATGGCTGCGGCTGTTTCGCTGACCTGGCTAAAAGCCGGGCGCACCGCCAGCGTCTGTAAATCCTGGGCACGGTTGAGCAGGCTATTCTGATACGCATTCAGATCGAGCTGTTGCTCGTAGGTAAATTCAGACCAGTGCATCACCTGAAATTCGTTCAGGGCGCGGGCTACCGTCCGGTAACCGTTTGCAATGCTGACGATTTGATCAAGGGTGAAGTCTTCCATAGACAGGGGTAAGTTGCTCCAGATCGGACTGAAGCTGTTGCAGGGTGGTTAAGTAGGTGCTAACGCTGGCAAAAAACGCTTTTGTTTTCCATTGTTGACGCTGTTGATACAGGTCATCGAAGCCCGCGCTGACTGTCCTGAGCGTTTTCACGTGTACGTGTATGGCCTGTCGCTTTTTCGCCATGTCGCCCGCTGTCAGTAACCATTGCTGAGCGAGGGTGCGTTTTTGCAAATACGTCAGCGTCGGATCCTGGATGAGAACGGTTTTGTAATGTCCGTACTGCTGCTCCCGGCTAATGTCTGTTACTTCAGCCAGTCGCTCGTACGAAAAAGCCAGTACAGCCAGCATCTTTTGAACGTCGGTATGACTGTTTTCCAGTAGATCAACCAGTTTTCGACGGCGGTAAGCACCGGTAGCCGAAGAGCCTAGTAAGTTGGCGGTGCGATTAAACGAGGCCGTTTCGGCGGACGTCAGTTTGATGGCCGAATTCTGCAAAAAGCTATCAAAACTGGCCGACTTGAGCCGAACGGGTACGAATGAGCCACTTGGGTCGGAAAAAGCCGCTATCGCCTGAAAATAATCAATTAGCAATTGATTGCCGTTGCGGAGCAGACTGTCTGCAACCTGGTAAGAACGTAGCGAGTCGTAGCGGACACGTTCGGTAAAATCAATTCCGATCAAAGGAATTTTTTTAAAGGGATGTCGGTCGAGCGAATCGTCCTGCACGCGTTGCTGGTAAAGAGTCGTAAAGGTTATCGGTAGGGTTTTGTGTTGCTGTAAGCTGACAACTGCCGCCTTGCTAAACGTGTTAACGGTTTTAAGAGAAACGCAACTGCTTAGCCATAGAAACGGGACTACCAGTAAGTACAGATAAAATTGTTTCATACAAATCGGCTGCGCTGATGGGGTAAGTTAAAACCTTGCCCGGCGATTGGCACCATAACGAGCTAAGTTTTGAACGAACGGTCACAATAGCAAACCGCACGGGGGGTATTCTGGTTTAAGGACTATGAATTTATCACCTTCCAATGTTGGCTATGCCTGCATCAATTTGAGCCTTCAGGCCGACAAAGTGACGACCACCCGGGGAATGATCAAAAAGACATTCACCGAGCGCGGGACTGCCTATGCCTCGGAGCTGGCCCTGAAAAATGTGCAGGATTTATTGAAGGTCGTGGACTGGAATCTCGAACACGGCTTTCGCTTGTTTCGGGTTACGTCGGATCTGTTTCCGTGGGCGTCCGAGTACAAGATCTCTGAACTGCCCGATTTTCCGGACATCCGGGAAACGCTAGAAGAAATCGGTAGTCGGCCTATTCGTCTGACGGTGCATCCGGGTCCATTCAATCACCTTGCCGGACAGGGAAAAGTGCTCGACAACACGATCAAGGATCTGGAATACCAGTCGGAAGTGTTTGACCTGATGGGCTTGAAACCGTCGCACTGGAACAAAATCAACATCCACGCGGGTGGTACCTACGGCGACAAAGCCAGTACGTTAGCCCGGTTTGCGAAGAATTTCAGCCTGTTGTCCGAAAATCTCCGCGCCCGCCTGACCGTCGAGAACGATGACCGCCCAAGTCTGTACACAGTTGTCGATCTGGTTCAGGTTTACGAACAAGTCGGAACGCCTATCGTCTTCGATTATTTTCACCACTCGCTTAATCCCGGTTTCCAAACCGAAGAAGAAGCGTTTATGACGGCCTATGCGACGTGGGATGTAAGACCAGTGTTTCATTATTCCGATTCGCGGCAGGAACGCGAAGATCCCAAAGCCCGGCGCGAAGCCCACGCCGACTGGCTTTATTCGCCCGTCAATACATACGGTAAAGAGGTGGACATTGTCTTCGAATCTAAAATGAAGGAGCTGTCTATCCTTCGGCTTCGCGAATTAGGAACCTAACGCGTACGAGACAAAAAAGCCCGTGACAAACCAATGTCACGGGCCTGGAGAATGGGTGTGCAATCGGGTTTGTCCGAAAAACCGGATTGCTTGAGATGGGAAGGATTGTCAGGGCCTTCCCGGAGGCTAGCCTACAAGTAGGGTTACCAATTAGTGTTTAATCGCAACGCGCGTCGAAAACTGCTTCTGCGTTGGGCCAACTACGAAGGTGTACGCACCATCGGGAAGGGCCGACAGATCGAACCGGCGAACCGAGCCTTTGAACGAGTCGGTTTGAACCAGCATGTTCTGCGAATCGTAGATAGCCACGTTGGCTTCCTCTACATTTTTCGCGGGCAGATTTACTTCGAATTTGTTTTTCTCGTAAGCCGCCACCGTTGGCTCCATCACCTGCTGTAGGTTACGTTCGTCAATGCTTAGTGCATTGCCCTTGATCGTAAGTCCCTGTGACAACCACCACGCATTGTTACCAGCCGTCAGGAAGTACTGACCGTCGGGCAGGCTGTTGAGGTTGAAGGAGGTTGCTCCTTTTTGTTTTTTTGAAATCAGGCCCCGATAGAGCAGGTTGCCGTCGGCATCGATAATAGCCACTTCAACCGGTGCTGTTGTCGGTGTATAAACGCGTACTTTCTTTTGTTCGGACTTCTCAATTTTCACCCCATTCGCTCCTGCACCATTGTCGGCTTTGGCATCTCCCATGCCTGCCAGACCCCATACTGAAAGTAGTACAGCAATTGATAAACGGAACTGTTTCATTTGGTTTGAAATTTTGTTTTACCGTGACAAAGGTGTGCGGCAAAGGCTATTTAATGCAATAGAAGTAGGCTTGATTGTCAGCGTTTTAGGAAAAGTTCATGTAAAAAGACAATCGAATATGGGTATTGTGGGCTGTTTATTGAAAAAATACAACAAGTCCCTATAAATGACGTATGATTTGGATTTTTCTAATAATTCTAAATTTTAGGACAATCTGATTTTTTGAGAAAAATTTACACCTTAAAAGTACAATTCTGGTAAAATGACCCATCGGACGGCCGAGGGAGTCAGGTAAGTTTTCGGATAAAAAAAGCCGGCGGATGAAACCAACAGTTGGTTTCATCCGCCGGAATAAAAGGTAAAACGGCCTACCTCGATAAGCAGCGACTTTTGTCGTTCGCCCGTGTTACATAAGAATGTTATCGATTGCCTGTACCCGTTTGGGTAGCTCCGTTTCGCCCAGCATATCACGCAAATCAATTTCAATATTGCGGCAAATAGCCGTCATCGGGATATCGTTGATGCTATTTTCGAACGGGTTTTCGCTGGTGTCACCGACAATTTCCATCGTATTGAATATCCAGGCGATAACCGTAAAAAAAGGAACGGTTAGCCAGATGTGCCAGCCACTCACTTTTGCCATCTCGGTAAGCAACCCGTACGGGAGAACGGCAATAAACAACCAGGTGAAAACAAAGCTGAAATAAGCGTACTGACGGGGGAAGGGAAACGATTTGATCCGTTCGCAAGCGCCCTGCTGGTTGTAAAACTCAACGAGCATCCGTTCCAGATCGACGTGATAGTATTCCGAAAGTTGGTTGTCTTCACGCAGTCGCCGTAGGTCGGCGGATTGCTGACGGAGCAAATAGGTAGCCGGGTTCGGGTGTTTGATCAGCGCTTCAACCTCGGTGTCTGACAGAAAACGGCTCAGTTCCTTATCTAAACTACATTGTCGGAAAGCCTCAATCCGTTCGATAATGTCGTGGGCGGGGTTATGATGCAACTCCCAAACGGGTTTTTGCCGGAGCTGCACCCGCAGGGCCGTTATATAAGCCAGATGCCGGTAAATGAGTTTTTCTCGTGTAGTCTTTAGCTCAGCTTTTTCCAGCAAATCGTTTGGTTGGGCCGAAGGTATGTAGTCGAGCACCATAATGCCCCACGACCGGCTGGCGTTGGTAATACTCCCCCAAATTCGCCGGGCTTCCCATAACCGATCATACGAGGAGTTGTTTTTAAAACCAACGTAAAAAGCGACGGCGGTGCCAATCGTAGCCACCGGAACGAATGGAATCGCCAGAAAAGTCCAGCCCGCTAGAGAATACAACAGACAGATAATCGTGGAATAACCTAAGAAAAGCAGGACGGCTCGCCAGGTGAACGGAAAAACAATGTGGAAAGGGACGCGTTTGGTTGTGTACATGGGTAGTTAAAATGAGGAGGGATACAATTCGTTAGCGAAACGTCTCTAAAATAGGGAATAATCGCTAACAAAGATGTAAGCCGCCGTACGCATGATCCGTAAGCCAGTTTTTTAATTGTACTGACTATATTAATTTATGTTCTTCATGGATAATGTTCTTAAAGGGCAAATCGCCATTATTACCGGGTCCAGTAGTGGAATTGGTGCGGGTGTCGCTAAAGCACTGGCTAAGGCCGGTGCTACGGTTATCGTCAACCACTCGTCAGCAAAAAGTAAGGATGAAGCCGAGGCCGTGCTGAAAGAAATTACGGATGCTGGTGGAGCCGGCACTGTTATCCAATGTGATGTCAGTAAGGAAGAAGAAGTTACCCAACTGTTTGCTGATGTCGTCGCTCAGTACGGAACCGTCGATATTCTGGTCAATAACGCGGGGCTACAACGCGACGCGAAATTCGACGAAATGACGCTGGAGCAGTGGAATACGGTCATCAGTGTTAACCTGACGGGTCAGTTCTTGTGCGCGCGCGCAGCCATCCGTGAGTTTCTACGTCGGGGACCACGCCCGGAGGTTTCCCTGGCTACAGGAAAGATCATTTGTATGAGTTCAGTACACGAAGTGATTCCCTGGGCCGGACACATTAATTATGCCGCTTCAAAAGGGGCCATAAAAATGCTGATGCAGTCGCTGGCGCAGGAGTACGGTGATCGTCAGATTCGCGTCAACAGCATTTGCCCCGGTGCTATCCAGACACCGATCAACCGTGCGGCCTGGGAAACACCGCAGGCGCTGAACAGCCTTATGTCCTTGATTCCGTACAACCGTATCGGTCAACCGCAGGATGTTGGTAACCTCGCTGTGTTTCTGGCCTCCGATTTGTCGGATTATATTACGGGTGCCAGTATCTTTATTGACGGTGGCATGACCGTAATCGAACCGTTCGCGACAGGAGGCTGAGAATAAGTGCGACGTAGGATGCATGAGGGAAGCATGATTTCCGATGCATGCTGCTTCCCTCGTGCATCCTATGTCAACAGTCAGGCATCATTAGACCATTACTACCGTAGCAATTGACCACCGAACAACAACGTTTGCAAGACCCCGCCTGGCGGCAGTGGGGCCCCTACGTATCTGACCGCCAGTGGGGAACTGTCCGCGAAGATTATAGTGCGAACGGCGATGCGTGGAATTACACAACCCACGACATGGCGCGTAGCTACACTTACCGCTGGGGCGAAGACGGTATCGGGGGATTCTGCGATGATAAACAACAGCTTTGCCTGGCCCTGGCACTCTGGAACGGCAGCGACCCGATTATCAAGGAACGCTATTTTGGTCTGACCAACGGCGAGGGCAATCATGGCGAAGATGTGAAGGAGTTGTACTATTATCTCGACAATACGCCCTCGCATTCCTACCAGCGGATGCTGTACAAATATCCGCAGGCTGCCTACCCGTATACGCAGCTGGTCGCTGAAAACCGGCGTCGGACGCGGCAGGATCCCGAATTTGAGTTGCTTGATACCGGACTGTTCGATGAAGATCGCTACTTCGATGTGTTCATTGAGTACGCGAAAGCCGGACCGCAGGATATACTAATGACAATTACGGTAGTCAACCGAGGACCCGAAACGGCTCAATTGCATGTGCTACCCACGCTTTGGTTTCGAAATACGTGGGTCTGGGGGGACGACTCCGATGGGGTGCCAAGCCAACAGCCGCAGTTAAGTCTTCAATCGGATGGAACCGTGTTGGCCCAGCAGGTGCAGCTAGGTCGGTATGTATGCCACGCGGAAGGCCAGCCGGACTGGCTGTTCTGCGACAACGAATCTAACCTGGTCCGGCTGTACAACACGCACAATGGAGCCCGCTATCCGAAAGACGGTATTAACGATCATGTTGTGTACGGCGCGGATACCGTCAATCCGGAAAAAACGGGTACTAAAGCAGCCGCGCATTACGTAATTACGTTGGACGCTGGAGGCTCAACAACCATCCGGCTCCGGCTGGAACCAACCGGCTTGAGCGATCCCTTCGCGGATTTCGATGCGATAAGCGCACAATGCAAGGCCGAAGCCGATGCGTTTTACGCCAGCATTCACCCCGCTCAGGCAACGGACGACGAAAAGCTGGTACAACGTCAGGCGTTTGCCTGTATGCTCTGGAGCAAGCAGTATTACTATTACGACGTGTCGCGCTGGCTATCTGGCGATCCCAACAGTCCGCCACCACCACCGGAGCGAGCCAAAGGCCGGAACCACACCTGGTTGCAACTGATCAATGCGGGTGTTATTTCGATGCCCGACAAATGGGAGTATCCGTGGTACGCGGCCTGGGATTGGGCGTTTCATTGCGTTACGTTTGCCGTTATTGATCCGGGTTTTGCCAAGCAGCAACTCATGTTGTTGACCAACGAGTGGTTTATGCACCCGAACGGGCAGCTACCCGCCTACGAATGGTCGTTTAGCGACGTGAATCCACCAGTTCATGCCTGGGCGTCGTGGCGTATTTACCGCATGGAGCTGGAGCGTAAACCGCCCGGCGAAGAAGATATTCGGTTTTTACGGGGCATTTTTCATAAGCTGTTGATCAACTTTACCTGGTGGGTAAATCGAAAAGACGAATCGGGAAATAATATCTTCGAAGGAGGCTTTTTGGGCCTTGATAACATTGGCGTGTTTGACCGCAATGCCATAATGCCTGATGGTAGCCATCTTGAACAGGCCGACGGTACGAGCTGGATGGCGATGTACGCGCTTAATATGATGCGAATTGCGCTCGAACTGGCGCAGCACGACCCCGTCTATGATGAACTTGCCACGAAATTCTTTGACCATTTTCTGTACATAGCCGGAGCTATGACCAGCATCGGCGAGAACAGTCAGGGACTTTGGGACGAACAGGACGGCTTCTTTTACGATCAGCTTCGAATGTCTGACGGTAACGTAAAGCGGCTGCGCGTTCGAACGATGGTTGGGTTGATTCCCATGTTTGCGGTTGAAATTTTAAGCGACGAACTAGTACAGCAACGTCCCGGCTTTCGGAAGCGGATGGAGTGGTTTCAAAGCCATCGGCCCGATCTGTACAGTCAGGTTTCACGCTATACCGAAGCCGGAAAAGAAGAAAAACGGCTGCTGAGTTTGTTGAGGGGATTTCGACTGAAATCGCTACTCAGCAAGATCCTCGACGAAACGGAATTCCTGAGTCCGCACGGCGTTCGGGCGGTGTCGAAAGTATATCGCGATCAGCCGTACGAGTTTACGCTTGACGACACGACCTTCCGGTTAGCGTACACGCCCGCCGAGAGCGACAGCGCCATGTTCGGTGGAAACAGCAACTGGCGCGGACCAGTCTGGATGCCCCTGAACTACCTTATGATTGAATCCATCGAACGTTTCTACGACTACTTCGGCGACGATTTCACCGTCGAGTACCCGATTGGTTCAGGAAAGCAAATTACACTAAAAGCGGTGGCCTGCGAACTGACTTGCCGACTTATCTCTTTATTCACCCTGAACGAGTCGGGACAACGGGTTACCTTCGGACAGCATCCGAAGTATCAGGACCCGCATTTCCGGGACTACGTTCTCTTCTATGAATATTTCGACGGCGATAATGGGCGGGGAGTGGGCGCTAGCCATCAAACCGGCTGGACGGGGTTAGTCGCTGAACTGATCGACCGAAAATACGACAGTTTACAGGGTTGACGGTCGCCCTGCGAACAGTACGACACGATGCAAAAGGCATCACTGTTCTCCGACTAATGGTGTCTCGTTTACCGGCTCATAAGCGTTTAGTCCAGCCTGCAAACGTTGCTGAATAATTCGGCGGAGTCGTTCGGGGCCGAGCACCTGCACGCCTTCGCCAAATCCCAGAATTTCCTTTTCCAGCTCAAAATTGTGCTGCACCTTGAGCTGAATGACAATCCCATCGGCCATTCGCTCAACAATCTGCTGGGAGTGATGAAGCGGCTTTGTTTCGACGTACGGTGCATGTATTCGCGTAACAAAGAGTTTTACGACGATCGCCCGCATATTTTCACTGACCGATACGCCGATCACATCCTGGTAGTACCGTTCCGGGTCAATGTGTTGATTGGGTGTGTAATCCGTATCAGGTGCCCCATCAACGGTCAGCATCCGGTCCAGCGCCAGATGCATAAGGTTCTTTTTACCGTCGCGCATACCCACCGCAAACCAGCGGTTCTTAAATTCTTTTAGCCACCAGACGTGAAACACGAATGTATTCGGTAACCGGGCTGAGAAGGATTGGTATTGTATGCGAACGGCCTGCTTCTGAACGACGGCTTGGTATAAGTCATCCAGAAAATGAAGTCCTTTCAGGGAATCGTTTTTCTCGAAATCAATCACCGGGATCGATTTCTGCGCTGTCGAGTACACGTAATCTTCCAGCTTCTGCACGACTTCGTTGAGGGCTGTGAAATGAGAAAACCCTTTGAATTGCTTCAAGACTTCAACCGCTTCGTTCATGCGCGATAGATCACCGTCCGACAGCGGAATGTTAGTAATGCTGTACGCTGGGTCCGCATAGGTATAATACTTTTTGTCAATGACAACGATGGGTGCGAAATAGCCTAGTTTATCGCTCCGCATGAGTTGCAGATCTGCCTGGACGGTACGTCGGCTAATGCCTTTGTCAAGCCCTTCGTATTCGTAAAGTGCTTCCGATACCGTTTCGATCAGGTCGTCGAGCGTCCATTTGCGCTGGCGGTTGCGCAGACAAGCATCTAACGTTTTATAGCGAACAAGCGCATTGCGATTGGCAGGCATCGGGCTAATCAATTTTCAGAAAAATGGAAAAATTTTTTGAACTGCGCAAAAACACTGCGCAGTAGTCCTTAACCTTTGGCCTGTAAAAAAACGCAGGCTAACCATACCATATGTCGCGAAATGACTGCATCAACCCGGAGTTTACAGAACTTTGCCAAACTAATGGAAGACAATGAGATGCTTTGGAAGTTAAAAGAAATGGAATACGTGGAGAAAATCGCGGACAAGATTAATTCAATTTTGGTGTCCAACGGTGGCTCGATGGTTGATCAATTAAAACAGCTGTTCGTTCGGTCCCGCTAATCCTAAGGCGGACAGGATATCCGCCCAATTAATTACTTTACAGCGGACATCCTGTCCGCATTACTGCTCATGAAAACGCCAATAATAATACCAATCACACTTGACGACATCCTTGAACTGGCTCCAGTTCCCGACGAGTTACACGCATCTTTTTTGCGCGTAGCCAACGGGCTGGTACAACGGGCCAACTACCCGAAAGAAAAGGTGATGGGTCTGCTGGCGCAGATGCTGCAACATCCCAAAAAATACGCTTACTCGAGCAACAAAGTCACGAATCTGGCTCGCTCTGTCTATGAGCTAAACAAGCAGGGTATCTCTGTGCCGCTGAGCGAGACGGGGGCGACCTACTTGCCTCCTGAACCGGCTCCGTACGTGTCAGACGCTAGCGAGAAGCAGACCGAACGAGACTTTGCCTTACGCACCGACCCACTGCCGTATGCCGTGTTTGGTCGTGAGCAGATCGAAGAAGGCGCTTTGGTACAAATGGGAACAGCCGCTAGCTTACCTGTTTCAGTCGCTGGTGCGCTGATGCCCGACGCACACCAGGGATATGGATTGCCCATTGGTGGAGTCCTCGCCACGGATGCCAACACCGTTATTCCCTACGCAGTGGGCGTCGATATTGCCTGCCGAATGTGTCTGTCGGTGTTCGATCTGCCACCCGCGTTTTTAAACCGAGAACCGGACTTGTTGAAAAAATCGCTGGTCGAGCAAACCAAATTTGGTATGGGGGGCGAAACCCGCCAGAAGATTGATGAGAGTGTGATGGACTTACCCCAGTGGCGAGCCACCAAAGTAATTCGTGATTTGAAGGACAAAGCGTATCGGCAATTGGGAAGCTCCGGTACGGGTAATCACTTTGTCGAATGGGGTATCGTGGAGGTGTACACCAACGATGACCAGTTGAATCTGCCGCCGGGTGAGTATCTGGCCTTGTTATCCCATTCGGGATCACGCGGGTTCGGTGGGAACGTCGCCAATTATTACTCGAAGCTGGCGATGCAGCGCACCCGGCTTCCGAAGCAGGCGGCCCATCTGGCGTGGCTCGATCTGAATACCGAAGAAGGGCAGGAGTATTGGATTGCCATGAATCTGGCGGGCGAATACGCATCGGCTAATCACCACGAGATCCATCGAAAACTAGCGAAAGCGCTCGGTCAAACGCCACTGACGATGGTCGAAAACCACCACAATTTTGCCTGGAAAGAGAAACTTCCGGACGGTCGCGAGGTGATTGTTCACCGAAAAGGAGCTACTCCCGCCGGACAGGATGTGCTAGGCATCATTCCGGGATCAATGACGCAGCCCGGTTTCGTGGTGCGCGGACGAGGGAATGCGGATTCACTGAATTCGGCGTCGCACGGAGCGGGTCGATTAATGTCACGTACCCAAGCCTTTGCCCGGATTACGCGTTCGGAATGGAATAAAGCCCTCCAGCAAGCCGATGTGCAGTTGATCGGGGGTGATCTGGACGAGGCTCCGATGGTCTACAAAGACATTGAAACCGTCATCAATGCCCAGCGCGATCTGGTATCGGTTCTGGCAAAGTTTACGCCCAAGATAGTCCGGATGGCCGATGCTAACCGGAAAGAAGGACGTGAAGATTAGCCTTTTAGGAGTTACGCGAATTGGATAGCGATAGACTTGCTTTGAGCGAGGAAGTTAAAATAACGGGTTTGGGTTGTTCAAAAGCTGTAAATTATCGCTGAAAGCGGTAATTTGGTCCTGAAAACTCTTTTTTACAAGTGTAGCCGAGCGAACCAGTCGTCCAACTGGCAACGCTCGATACGCCCGTTTAATTAACCCAACTGCATGCAGGCAACAACGATCTCAGGCAAGCCTAAAGCTGCCTTTACTGAAAAAAAATACCTCGTTACCCTTGTTTTCGTCACGTCCTTGTTCATGCTCTGGGGCATTGCGATTACGATGGGTGACGTGTTGAATCGACATTTCCAGAATGTACTGCACGTGTCGAAAGCAGAATCGGGGCTGGTTCAGTTCTCGATTTTTGGCGCGTATGCCGTAATGGGCATACCCGCTGGCCTGTTCATGAAGCGGTTCGGCTACAAAAATGGGGTCTTGTTTGGGCTCGGTTTGTACGCCATTGGCGCATTTCTGTTTATACCGGCAGCCAATGCCGAGTCATTCGGCTTTTTCCGGGTCGCCTTGTTTATTCTGGCCTGTGGACTGGCTACGCTCGAAGCGGTAGCACACCCGTTTGTGGCCGGTTTGGGCGATCAGCGGACCAGCGATCAGCGGATTAACTTCGCGCAGTCGTTCAACGGATTGGGCGCGGTAATCGGACCCCTCATCGGTGGGTATTTCATTCTGCGGGGTGGCCAGGAGCACTCCAATGACCTGGAGTCGGTGAAGATGCTTTACATCATTATTGGTTCGGTTATCCTGAGTATCGCCATTGCGTTCTCGTTTGTGAAGGTTCCGCCGGTTCAGGATGCCCATGCCATTGAAGCGGAGGCTGACGCGTACGCGGTGCCAACGACACCCGCCGACGTTCAGCAGCCTAGGAGTCTGTTTTCACGTACGCACTTTGTGTGGGCGGTTATTGCGCAGTTGTTCAATACGGCAGCTCAGGGTGGCACGTGGGCATTTTTTATCAATTACGGGGTCGAGAAAATGGGCTTTGCTGCTGAGCAGGCATCGTATTACTTTGCCCTGAGCATGGTGATGATGATGATCGGCCGGTTTGTTGGAACGTACCTGATGCAGTTTATTGCACCGAACAAACTGCTGGCCGCTTTTGCCTTAGCCAATATTGCGATGTGTGTAATCATTGCGCAGAGCTTTGGCTGGCCGTCGTTCGTCGCTCTGCTGATGCTCAATTTCTTTTTCAGCATTATGTTCCCGACCATTTTCAGCCTGGGTCTGAAAGGAATGGGTGCGCAAACGCAACAGGCTTCTTCGTTTATTGTGATGGGCGTGGTTGGTGGTGCGCTTTTCCCTCCGCTGATGGGTCAGATTGCTGATAAAGATGTAGCCGGAGCGTATTATCTGCCGATTATCTGCTACGCTGTCATCTTCCTGTTCGGTGCCAAGTTTTCTAAGGTAAAATAAGAACATAGCCTTCCCGATGTGCTTGCTACTCACTCGGGAAGGCTATTTTATTCCAGGCGGAGCTGTCCTCCCTGTCCGCAGAAACAAGTAGATCGACACCTTCCCGTGATTTTATACAAACATCCGGGTCTTACCCGACTGAATTTGCCAACCGTATCGTCAACTGGAAACTAGCTGACGACATCGAACGGACGAACGGAGTTTTTGCGCGATCACTCACTTGTACGACAATGCGATTTTGTTTGCTACTAGGTATGTTGGCCGGTTTTGCCGCAAAGGCAATAGGGCAACAGGCTACCCTGAAAATCACCAATCCAGGCAATACCTCTCTCTCTCAAACCGTCGTTGAGATTCCCTGGGCAACCGTACAAAAGGCGTATCCGAAGGTCGATACGGCTCAATTGCAGGTTGTTCAGAACGGAAACGAAGTCGCTTATCAGTTGGAACACCACGGTCAGAAGGCCATTCAGAACCTGCTGGTTCAGGTGTCTATCGGGCCAAAGCAAGCGATTCAACTGATGCTACGGCGCGGAAAACCAGCCCATGTTGAGGCTAAAACCTATTGCCGGTACGTTCCCGAACGCTACGACGACTTTGCCTGGGAGAATGACCAGGTGGCGTTCCGCATCTACGGGGCGGCCCTCAACGGACGGTCCGACAACGCCTACGGTTCCGACATATGGGCCAAACGCACCGATAAGCTGATTCTTGATAGGTGGTATAAGCAAAACGATTACCACAAAGACCACGGCGAGGGACTGGATTATTACCACGTTGGGCTGACGCTGGGTGCGGGCGACATCGGCGTTTTCCTGAACGATTCCATTCAGTACATTCATAATTACCGCTCCTGGGAAATTCTGGACAATGGCCCACTGCGTTCCACTTTCCGGGTAAAATACGATCCCTATACCGTCAACGGTATTACCGTAACCGAAAGCAAAACAATTTCGCTGGATGCGGGGTCGCAGTTGAGCAAAGTACAGGTGCATGTTGTTCATACGGCTCGCCAGCCATTGCCAATGGTCGCCGGTATCACGCTACGGCCCGAGGAGAGTCCGCTGTTGCTCGACGAAAAAACGGGTGTTTTGGCCTACTGGGAGCCTACACATGGCAATGATGGAACAATCGGAGTGGGATGCGTATTCCCGAAAGCGTCGGTTCCAATGATGCGTAAATACCAACATGGCTTAGCCAAACTCTATACCAAGTCCGGCGAAACGATTACCTATTACACCGGCGGTGCCTGGGACAAAGCGGAACGGATTACGTCCAGCGATGCGTGGTTTACCTACCTCCGGCAGTTTGCCAGCCAGCAGAAGAATCCGCCGGTTGTGACGGTAACGAAATAAGCGGTCCTGTCGATCAAAACACTAACGCTTGGCTAAAGCAACAATGTCTTTCACTTCCAGAATCCGCTTCTCGTAGCCTTGCGTTGCGGATTTGATCATGGCCAGACCGAGTTCCTGTAGGGTTGAAAAACCTGCCGGATAAAGCGCCCGGCCAATGGGGTACAACCAGGCAATGAATTTATAGTAGCTTTTCACATTTTTCAGGCCGGGCGTAGGCTTCATAAAACCGGGACGAAATATATACGCATTGCTGAAGAGTCGCATCAGCGCATTTTCGGTGGCTCCTTTTACCCGCGCCCAGGCGAGCCGACCTTGCTCGGTACTATCGGTGCCGGCACCCGAAACATAACAAAACGTCATGGCCGGATTTTGCGTTGCCAGCAACTGCGCTACGTTCATTGTCAGATCGTAAGTCAGGTGCTTGTACTCATCATTATCCATCCCGACCGACGAGACACCGAGGCAGAAAAAGCAGGCATTATAACCCGTTAGTTGGCTTTCAATTGCTTTCAGATCAAAGAAATCGTTATGAACAATCTCGCGGAGTTTGGCATGCGATACGCCACCGGGCTTTCGGTTGATAACCAACACTTGTTCAACGTCGGGATGCTGTAAGCATTCGTGCAGGACGCCTTCGCCCACCATACCCGTAGCGCCGGTAATAATTGCTTTGATTTTCATCGGTAGTAGAAATGAATTAAATACATTTACGCGTAGCTGTTACCCAAATAAGATTGATGCCCAGAGTACTAATTGGTCTGATTTATAAACCGTAAACAACGAAAATTGTATGCGTGCTCTTTCTGTTCTGGTGCTTATTTCTTTGCTACTGGTTGCTGGTACCCGCCTATTCGCCCAGGAGCCTGTCCGTAATCGTGAAATCGTATTTCGGTCGGTCAATGTAATACCGATGGATCAGGAGCGGGTCCTGGAAAACCAGACGGTTGTGGTGAAGGCTGGTACGATAACGGCATTGGGCAATGCGGGTACGATCAAATTCAGTAAAGATGCATTGATTGTTGAGGCTAAAGGCAAATACCTCATGCCTGGCTGGGCCGAGATTCACGCGCACGTTCCGCCCATCGACGACCTAGAACCCATGAAAGAAGTGCTGACGCTTTATCTGGCGAACGGCATCACAACAATTCGGGGCATGCTCGGCCATCCGAAGCATCTCGAACTACGCAGCAAAATCAACAGTGGTGAAATCCTGGGACCCCATTTTTACGCTACCGGACCTTCGTTTAATGGGCAAACCGTAAAAACGGCGCAACGGGGTGCTGAGATGGTCCGTGAGCAAAAAGCGGCTGGCTACGATTTTCTGAAATTACACCCCGGCCTGACCAAAGAAACGTTTCCGGCTATTGCCAAAACCGCGCACGAAGTGGGTATTCCGTTCGTCGGACACGTATCGTTCAACGTCGGCGTTTGGCGCGCTATCGATGCTCATTACTCGTCCATTGATCACCTGGATGGATTCATTGAAGCCCTTACGCCGGGTATCGACACGCTGGCCGAACAGGAAACCGGCTTGTTTGGGGCCTGGATTGCTGACCGCACCAGCGAATCCATGTTGCCAAAACTAGTTACGGGCCTGCGCAACAGCCGTATCCGGGTTGTGCCCACGCAAGCACTCGCCGAGCGTTGGCTTTCTCCGCTTCCGGCAGAAACGTTTACCGACGATCCTGAAATGAAGTACATCAACCCCGATCAGATCAAAAGCTGGGTCAATGCGAAAAACAGTTACAACAATAACCCGAACTTTTCGAAAGAGCGGGCCGAAAAACTGATTCAGGTTCGCCGGAAAATAATCCGCGAATGTCAGAAAAACGGCGTCGAACTGCTGCTGGGTTCTGATGCTCCCCAGGTATTTAATGTGCCGGGATTCTCGATTCATCACGAAATGAAATACCTGGTTGACGCCGGATTAACACCTTATGAGGTGCTGCGTACCGGCACGGTCAACGTCGCTTCTTACCTGAACAAGCCCAATTCGGGCGTTGTCAGACCGGGCAATGTGTCCGACCTGGTTTTGCTCAATGGTAACCCGTTAAAAGACATTAGCCAAACCCGCAACATTGAAGGCGTAATGATTGGTACGAACTGGCTCTCAAAAGCGTATATTCAGAACGAGCTGAAAAAGCTGGAAAAGAACTGAAGCGCTGAGTGAGTCCTCAATCTGTTCATTTTTATCGATTTTTCGAACGCGACCCTCAACGTGCATCGCAGAGCTGTAGGCAAGTAACGCGGACCGCTGACCCGTATAGCGACAAAGGGTTTATCGGTCTAAATTCCGTAGTAAGTAGTCTAATCCGTTCAGCCTGATTTCGTACATGGTTTGTAACAACATGCCCAGCTTACCCGCCGGAAAACCGGTCTGCGCAAACCATTCCAGATAAGACACGGGTAATTCGCGAATCAGCTTACCCTTGTATTTTCCAAACGGCATTGGATAATGGATCAATTCTTTCAGGAGAGTAGGGTCACCCTGTGGTATGTCTTCTGCCATTGGCTAGCGTGTTTGCACAAAGTTACCGATTTAAATCCGTCAGGCAGGATGTGTTTGCCGTTCCGGTAGCAAAGCGCTTTTCCCCCGCAAAAGTTTGTCTGCTCGGGCTGTTGTCAGCGCCCGATGACCCGGTAAGGAAACAACTCAAAAGCCGTGAAGTTATTGCTAGTAAAGTTGCCCAAAATCGGTTCTGTACGTTCCCACGAAACAGACGATAGACCACTACACTATTGATGAAATTATTACGACGAATCCAGTTGCCTATTGCGCTGGCAGTGGTGCTGTTTACAAGCCAGTGTCAGCAGGTAGAAACCGAGCCGCCGAAAGCCGACGGCTTTGATCCGCCAATTCCGTCTCAAATTTCGTATCTGGCCGGCCCTATAACCTTTCAGTTGACGGAACTTGAAAAAAAGATCAACAAGGAGCTTGACCCCGTATTGGTCGGTAAAAAGACAAAAGGCGGTATCTTCTCATTCAGAATAGAACGTTCGGGGCCTGTTCATATTCAGTACGTTGATCAGCAAATTCGTTTTTCGGCTCCATTGCAGATATGGCTGATCCAGCCGTTTGGTGCCAGCGACGCATCACCGCAGAAACCATTCTGCGCCTTGCAGGTCAACTTTCAGAGCCCGTTGCGCGTAACTCCCAACTGGCGACTCGCCAGCAACGTTAAATTCACTGATTACCAGTGGATCAGTGAACCCGAGATTCGTTTGTTTGGCAAAGAAATCTCGTTGACCAACTTTGCGCAGCGGATACTCGACAACCATCGTACTTCCATCGAGAAAGCTATCGACACAGCGGTTTACGAAGACCTGCGACTCGACGCCATGGTAAAGCCGGTCTGGCAGGATATTCAAAAGCCGTTGTTGCTGGAGAAAGAGTACGGTCTTTGGCTGATACCCAAGCCGATCAGCGTTGCCGCAAGCCCGATCACGGGCAATACTAAGCAGATAACCACGCATTTGCGGATAGCCTTCGAAACCAGAACGGACCTGAAATCGGAGGAACCCATACAGCCGCTGGTGCCTCTGCCGCAGTTGCAGAAGCGAGATACCGTCTCGCAGATCGCTGATTTACGCGTTGTGGGTTTTATCCCGTATGCCGACATCAACCGGATGCTGAGTCGCATCCTGTCAAAAGAGCCGAAAAAGGTGGCGCTGGGCACACTGACCATTAATAAAGCCTCGGTATACGGAGGCCAGCGGACAGTTATCGTTAAAACAGAAGTAAACGGGCTTGTGGATGGGACACTGTATCTACGGGGCCGCCCTGTCTTTGATACGTTAACAAAAACACTGCACGTCAAGGACCTGGATTTCGACGCTCAAACCGATAATGCCTTGTCTAAATTTTCGAATACCGTTGTCCACAAGGGATTGCGCAAGTTGATGGAGCGAATGCTGGTGATTCCGATGGGAAGCGAAATCGAACAGTTACCGAAGAAAATAAACGAAGCATTCGAAAAAGGTCCGGGCAAAAAAACAGACCTCGGTATTCAATCGTTTCGGCTTGTACCGCAGACCATAGCGGTTCGACCCGACGGGATTCAGGTGTTGATCCACGTTCAATCGAAAGTAGCCATTCAGATTCAGAAATTATAACCTTAGCAAAGCCATTCATCCATGATTGTTCTGATTAGTATCGTTGTTCTTTTTATTGGCTGGCTCATCTGGCGGTATCAGCAGCAAAAGGCCATAGACGCGGTACCTTTGCCACCTACATATCCGCAACTGCTGGAAGAGCATGTTGCCTACTATCGATCACTAAGCAGCGACAAAAAGACGCTGTTCGAGAACCGGGTCAATCACTTCCTCAATCATACGAAAATCGAAGGTGTTGGCACAACCGTCGATGATCTGGACCGGGTACTCGTTGCCAGTAGTGCAATCATTCCAATTTTCGGGTTTGGCGACTGGTCGTATCCTTTAACGGATGTATTGCTTTACGAGGATCGGTTCAACGAGGATTATCAAACGACCGGCGATGGACGAAATATTCTGGGAATGGTTGGGGAAGGGGGCGCGTTACAGAGTACAATGGTGCTCTCTAAACCGGCTCTGCGCGACGGATTTGCCAACGAAACCAGTAAGGGCAATACGGGCATTCATGAGTTTGTGCACCTCCTCGACAAAGCCGACGGCGCTACGGACGGATTGCCGGAATACCTGCTCGAAAAAAGTCACATCAAGCCCTGGTTGCAACTGATTCACGAAAACATTCGCCAAATAAAAGACAATCACTCGGACATCAACCCGTATGGCATCACGAATGACGCTGAGTTTTTTGCCGTCGTGTCCGAGTACTTTTTCAAACGTCCCGATTTGCTTCAGGAAAAGCATCCGGAGTTGTTTAAGCGACTCGAAGAAATCTTCCGTCAGCACCCGCCGGAACCCAATAGCGTCGATCAGCAGCCAGCCTAGGCGTTAAAACAGTTTTACTTTGTAGCGGTAGCGACCCCGAAAATATTCCCGCATTTTAAGCACTTCGCGGGACTGGTCCGAGATCCAGAACGTAGCGTAAGCACCCTGCTGACCGTAATCAATTTTCAAGAGCCAGCAATTGACTTTCGCATTGCCACCAACGGGCAGGTCTTCTTTGCCCGTCACCGTTAGCCGGTAATAGTTGGATGTGGGTGAACCGGGTTCGTAGAAAGCAAGCGCAAATTCCTGCCCTACTTTTTTGACGGGTAGCAGTGGTAGAATTTCTAAATCCATCGGAAATGCGAAGGCCGGTGGATTCAGCACAACCTTAAACGTGCTGTCTTTGGCCGTGCGTCGGCTCGCTGCCGGTATCGTAACAATGTTGTGATCGAAGACAAAGTTTCGGGCGCCCCGCTTGGCATAGGTTGCATCGTGCGTGAGCGGAGCCAGCGACGGCAGCAGACCGGTTGTCGTTACATGACCAATCAGTGAGTCCTTCGAAAACCACTTCCAGTCGAACACGTATGTTTTTTGTCCGGTAGCCGATTTCGAGAAGCGAATGGTCCGATCCCAAATATCAGCCGATGTAAGCCGTTTGCCGGTGCTGTCTTCGAAAAAGACTGCGTAGGATCGTTTGCTTTCTTTAAATGCCGACACGTTCAATTTCAGCGTGTTGGTATTAATCGTGTCGATCTGAGCCTGAGCCGATAGAAGCGAGCTAACCAGCAGACTTATGGCAAAGAAGAGCTGTTTCATAAAAGGGGTGGTTGCGTTAAAGCCGCAAGTTATTGGTAGCCAGGCCACCGTTTTGTTTGTATTCGCCTAATGAGCGAAGTGGCTGATAATCTAGAGTATTTTGAGGATAAGCGGTTTGGAAGGACGAAACGATTGATCACCGAATACGAAAAAAAAAGCCTTTTCTACCACGATAAGCGCTTTTATCGCTTAATTCGCTAAACTTCTGTACACTATGAAAAAACTAGCCTCCCTTGCCTTGACGATGTTGCCGTCGTTGCTATGGGCCCAAAGCGGATCGTATACGATACAAGGCCAATTGGGAACTGTAAAGGCTCCGGCAAAAGCCTACCTGCGTTACATGGCGGGTAGCACGGTAAAGCTCGATTCAACGACGATTCAAGACGGTAAATTTGAGTTCAAAGGATCGGTCGAGAACCCGGTCAAGGGTATGCTGCTCGTCGATAAGCGCGGAAAAGGATTGAGCAGAACCAGCCCGACGCCATCCATGAGTGTCTATCTGGAACCGGGTACGGTAAAGGTCGTTAGCCCCGACTCGCTCAAAAACGCCGTCGTCAGCGGAACGTCGCTCAACGCCGATAATCAGAAGCTCGAAACAGCCCTGAAGGCAACGAACGAAAAAATGGAAAAGCTGATGCAGGAATATCGCTCAGCTACCGCCGAACAGCGAAGTAAAAAAGAATTCGAAGAATCGCTGGATAAGCGCTACGAAGCTATTGAAGCCGAGCAAAAAACGGTGTATGCTCAGTTTATCAAATCGATGCCGCAGAGCCTGGTTAGCCTGGACGCATTGAAGTCGTTCGGCGGTTATGCGCCAGAATACGGTGATGTTAAACCGGTATTCGATGGCTTGGCAGAAGGGGTTAAAAACAGCAAAGCCGGACAGGAATACACGGCCGTACTCAACCGGATCAAAGCTACGTCGGTCGGCGAACTCGCTCCCGATTTTACCCAGGCCGACACATCAGGTAATGCCGTTGCTTTGCACGATTTTAAAGGCAAATACGTACTGGTCGATTTCTGGGCAAGCTGGTGCGGGCCCTGCCGGGCCGAAAACCCGAACGTGGTTAAAAATTACAACGAGTACAAAACCAAAAATTTTACAGTACTCGGCGTATCGCTGGATCGGCCCAACGCGAAGGAAGCCTGGTTGAAGGCGATTCACAAAGATAATTTGACCTGGACGCAGGTGTCGGACCTGAAATTCTGGGATAACGAAGTGGCTAAACAGTACGGCATCCGGGCAATTCCGCAGAACTTCCTGATTGGTCCCGATGGCAAGATTGTCGCGAAAAACGTTCGGGGTGACGCCTTGGGTAAGAAATTGGCCGAAGTGCTGGCCGGACAGCCTTAAGCGATCAGTTTAAGATAACCCCTAAAAACGAATGCCATATCTCCAAGATATGGCATTCGTTTTTAGGGGTTATCTTATCACGGACGAACCGGAATATCTTTGGCAAGCTGAAAATCCTGTTTTAGCCGGATATCGTCGGACGATGCGCCGACCAGGAGGGAAAACGTGCCTTTTTCAGCTACCCACTGCATAGCAGGATTTAACAGCATCAGGTCTTCGGCGCGCAGCTGAAAGGTCAGGGTTTTTTGTTCACCTGCTTTCAGGTGTACACGCGCGAATTTTTTGAGTTGTTTAGCTGGACTCACAACCGAACTCGACCGGTCACTGACGTAGAGTTGAACGACCTCATCGCCATCCCGATTGCTTTGGTTTTTCAACGTAAATGAAACGTTTACCTGCACATCGCTGGCCGTGGGTGTTGCCTGTACTTGCAGACCGCTGTAATCGAAAGTTGAATAGCTTAATCCGTACCCAAATGGAAACAGCGGCTTGGCGTCCATTTCGACATAATCGTGACGGGCTGGATTCTTGTAGTTGTAGTAAATGGGTAACTGCCCAACCGATTTGGGAACCGATATAGTGAGCCGCCCCGCCGGATTGTAATCGCCGAACAGCACATCGGCAATGGCGTTGCCACCTTCCTGACCAGGGTACCAGGCATCGACAATAGCAGGTACGTTAGCCGCAGGCCAGTTTAAATTAAGCGGTCGCCCCTTGATCAGCACCAGCACCACGGGTGTTCCGGTTTTCATAACGGCCTGTAGCAATTCCAGTTGCTTGCCCATCAGATCAAGGCTAACGCGGTCGAAGCCCTCGCCACTTTCCATATCGCTCACCGACGTTGCCGACACTTTGGCCGCACCCGTGTTTTGGTATTCCGTTTTGAAATCGCGGGCGCTGGAGCCTCCCAGTACCACAACGGCTACTTCGGCTTGCTTAGCTGCGGCAACGGCTTCGGCAATTGAATTGGTTGCGGTATCGCGAATGCTACAACCTTTAACGTAATTGATTTGAGCGTTAGCACCCAGCTTATTGCGAATACCCTGCAACACCGTTACTACCGCCCCCTCAGCCTGCGGAGCCGTGTAGTCGCCCAACTGGTTGTACACGTTATCGGCATTTGGCCCAATCACTGCAATGCTTTTAAGCGTTTTGGCAAGCGGCAATGCGTTGTCTTTATTTTTTAACAACGTGATCGACTCGCGGGCTACCTGCCGGGCCAGCGCAACATGACTGGCTGTTCGGACTTCCGAGCGGGCTTTTTCTGAACTAACGTAAGGTGATTCAAACAACCCCATCGCAAATTTCATCCGCAAAACCCGGCTGACGGCGGTATCTAGGACCGCAGCGCTGACGGCTCCTTTGTCAACGGCTTCCTGAAGTGCTTTTCCGAATCCGTAGCCACTCAGGTCAGAGTCCAGTCCCGCATTGATGGCTAAGGCTGCCGCATCGGCGGGGGTCGCTGCTACGCGGTGATTACTCATCAGTCCCGAAATGCTGCTCAAATCCGACACAACGTATCCGTTGAAGTGCCACTGATCGCGCAGCACTGTTTTTAGCAAATAAGGGTTGGCCGAACAGGGAATACCATCAATGGAATTGTACGCCGTCATGATGGACAACGCTCCGGCTTTGACCGCATCCCGAAACGGGGGCAGATAGACCTGAGCCAGTTCACGCGGACCGGGGCTTACGCTGCCTCCGTTGTGACCACCTTCGGGAACGCCATAGGCCGTAAAATGCTTAAGCGTCGAGATGATGTTGCTTCCGCTCTTGATACTTGTACCCTGAAAGCCTTTTACCATCGCTATGCCCATTTGCCCGTTCAGAACGGGGTCTTCGCCGTAGGTTTCCTCTACGCGCGACCAGCGTGGTTCGCGGGCCAGATCAAGTACGGGGCCGTAGCCCACATGAGCGCCCTGCAAACGGGCTTCTCGGGCAATGGTACTCGCCATTTGCTGAATCAGGGCCGGGTTCCAGGTGCTTCCCTGGCCGAGTGCGGTAGGGAAAACCGTGGTGCCAATCGCCATGTGCCCGTGCGGACATTCTTCGGCCAGCATCATCGGAATGCCTAAGCGGGTATTTTCGACAACGTACTTTTGAATGGCGTTGGTCGCCTGGGCCGCCTGCGCCGGATTCAGCCCGGTGGTCAGAGTTTTCTGCGTCCAGGGGTCAGCCCGCAGCGTCGCCCACAACATGCCAATTTGCTGTTCCTTTACCGCTTTCTTGAATTTCTCACTGACCTGTACGGAGTCGCCCCGTTTGTCGTACATTTCCCAGCCCAGCAATGTAGAAAGCTGCCCGACCTTTTCCTGCGTCGTCATGCGTTTGAGCAGATCGCGCACCCGGCTCTCAATGGGCGCTGATGCGTTCTTGTAAAGGGGTGGTGGGTCAGTAAGGCGTGTGTGGGCTGAAAGACAAACCAAAGCCAGTAGGGCTGTGGTCACTGCGGGAAATGACAAACGCTTCATGGGCAATACTAAAGACAATTTAGGAGCTATTCCCGGCAAAGGACGCTATTTCAGGGAAGACCATCAAACCAACCGAGAATATATTAAAATATTTTAAAAATGGTATCGGTTTCTTGATAGTAGTATCGGCAAGGCCGTGGAGTCGGTTTCTCAAAACCGACACAGGTTGCTGACGCCAAGCGTCGGTTTTGAGAAACCGACTCCACGGCCCCGCTGAAACCACGGATCAGTTAAGGCTGGGTAGCTGACATAAGTCGTACGGGGCCGAGTAGTCCAGACGGTTGAAGTTTCCAGTCGGGCTTTATCGTGATGTTGGTCTGCGTGAGTCGCTGCTCTTTCGGTTTCTCGCGGTCACCGATGAGCCGGTTTCGCCAGGAGTTGACCACGTCGATGTCTAACTGATTTCCCGTTGGTTTAAGCCATTTGCCCACTGATACGCGAAACGGTGGCGTCCAGACAATCCCTAAATCATGTCCGTTAAGCCGTACCCGTGCTATACCCACATCCTGAATATCGCCCAGGTCAAGGTAGAGCGAATCCGTAGTTTGGTTAGGGGCGTCGAACGTTTTACGATAGGTAGCCGTACCGGAATAAAAACGAATGCTTTCTTCGGGCCGGTCGGTCCAACTGACCAGGGTATCGAACGTCACGGACGATTGACTTTTAGGGCTTAGCCAGTTGGAATCGAACGTTACCTGCCACGGACCCGACAGTGTTGAGATCGGTTTGTAGACTGGATCGTTGTGCTGGGTGAGTGTACTCTGTTTCGTTGCTGGAATGGCTTTTCGGAAAACCACAAAAACGGAACCGTACGGTGTCATATCCAGCGGTAAACTGATCCGACCGTCCTGTTGACGAAAAACCGTTGCGGGTCGTACTTGCCCATTCACAGGGTCCCAGAATTCGGGCTGGCGACCGGCTACCCGAAAGGTCGCGTTCAACTGCGTAGCAACCGGATTTTGATTGCTGATAAAATAATAGTCGTCGCCATTCAGGGTTTTGTGGAAATAGTCGAACACTTGTCCAGCAATACCGGTCAGTTCCGCATCGGGTTTAACGCCATCGCCTAGCAACACTTCACGGGCTGTTTTACCCCAGATCACTCGCCCATAGCCGATTTTATGTTCGCCCACTGTCGACTCGCCTGTTCCCCACAGTTGGTTACTAAGTCGTTTCAACTCGTTCTCGCTGGCTGGATAGTCTACCAAACTTACCGTGGATTTTGGTTTTGGACCGATTACGGTGGCACCGTCCTGTACCAGTTGGGCTACTTTGCGCAAAGCGGCTAACGACAGCACCCGATGATCGGGCAATACCAGAACCCGGTATGAAAGACCGTGCGGAAGCATAATTCGCCCATTTTTTACACTTAACGCTAGCAACCGGTCTTCGTTAATGACATCATAGTCGAATTCGGGCAACGCATGACCAGGGTCGTCGGCTTTCTGACGCGCAATGTTCGGAACGTGATCGCCGTAGTAATATAGCACATCGGATACGGACTGCCCTTGTTGAAGCATGTACTGACAGCGGCTCAGGTATTGGATGAATCCGTCCGATAAATTCCACCACGTTACGTTGGGGTTAAAATGCGTTCCGGCAAAATATTCCTGACCGGGTAAGCCCATCTCTCTCGGTGAGCAGGTGAACGTGTGGAGGTAAATCAGATTCAGACCCGCGCAAAATTCGTGGTCGGCGCTCGATTTCATGGCCGACCAGATAACGTCGTTCCAGTGCGGACCGATGGTTGTAAACGATTCGGCACCGACCAGTGGCTTGTTGTAAATATGGGCGGCACTGGCGGCCTGCTTCACAAAAAAACGGTTGACCGGCGTAGGGCGGTGGGGCGATGGCGACCAGAACTCGCTCATCATGATCTCGCTGTAGCCGTAGTTTTTCAGTCCGTCGAAAGGACCCGCGTGCGGACCGGCTGATTCGGGTTGCAGACCGATACCGTAGCGGTGTGAGCGTTCGGCAAAGACCGCGTAATGATTGTCGGCGACGCAGTCGCTGATGGTTTTGCGCAGATCGGCTAGAAATCGGTTGCTGACATCGCGGCTTCCGACGAGCTTTCCAGCTACGACCGGCAGATAAGGAAAGATGTCGTAGCCACGCCGTTTGCGGAATTCCTGCGCGAACGTTTCGGTCCAGTTGCAGCCGCCTGCTTCCCAGCTGTCAGTTTGCAGGTATTTGAGGGTTTTTCCCGCCATCGGCCCAATCATTTTCAAGAGCGGTTCAACGTGCGTGTCCCAGTAGCGATTAAACGTCTTTGCGGTCAGCGGGTCGAGAACGCGGCCCTGCCATTTTCCGCTTGATGTCGATACCTCCGCCCCGGTGGGCGTGTAGCCAAAGCGCATGATAACCCATTCGCCCGCCGGAACCTGCCATTCCAAAACGCCTTGTGCATTCATTTTGGCCGTCAGATTCTGGATTGCCTGGGGCGAGATAGCGGCTTCGTTCGGGGCTCCCGCATCGTCGGTCAGGAGGAAACGCGTGTCGGGGGCAGAACCGCCCAACTCAATGGTTCCGGCTTTGGCCTGTAGGTCTTTTATGGGTGCGTGAGCCGTAGCCGCTTTCGGGAATGCCAGCACGGTAATATCGCGGTAGTAGTCTTCCTTGGTGGCTGGCTGCGACAGCGCTTGCCGGTACGTCATGGGACCTTTTACGGTTACCTCCGACCAGGTCAGTTGCTTAGCCGCTTCGGCAGGGGTAATGTCGGGTCCGCCGAGGTTCCAGCCGCTTTGAATGCTCATGCTCAATACCAGCCCGAGCCGGCTGGCTTCGTTCACGGCGTGCCGATACAGTTCGCGCCAGGCCGGTGATCCAAACATCGGTCCTTCGGGTACCTGAGCATTACCCCGTTGCTCCGCGCCACCCGCGTCGAACAGGCAGGCCCCGCTGAATCCTTTGGCTTTCATCGCTTCCAGATCGCGGGTGATGGCTTCTTTGGTGACGTTGCCGTTGAGCCACCACCACCAGCAGCGGATGCCGGAGGACGAAGGCGGTGAAGCAAATAGTTTTTCGGAGGGCCCCGACGAGGACGAATTCACGGTTTGGGAGAATGCCGCCGTAGCAACGAAGAAGATAACTAAAAAGAAACAAGTACGCATTCGAGCGGGAATAAGAAAGCTGATCCGTAGTCAATAGGTGAGTAAGGCGTAAAACTACTCAGCATTTTGGTTTGGGATGTCGTCCAGAATTGATTTGATGACCGCAGGAACCCTAAAACCTTCGAATCGACTCCTGAGTTATTGCCGAGATAGTGTATAACTTCATTTACTTATGGCAGATAGTACAAAGACCGCACTCATTACAGGCGGCTCAAAGGGAATTGGTTATGGCGTTGCTGAAGCGCTAATCCATCAAGGCGTTAACGTAGCGATTACGGGTCGGTCCGAAGAAAGCATTCAGGCGGCTGCCGATTCGTTGAATCAAATCAGGGCGGGAGCGGCTATCGGTATCGTAGCCGACGTGCGGGATCTGGCTTCACAGCAGAACGCCGTGGAAACCGTACTGAAGCAGTGGAACCGGCTGGATTACGTGATTGCGAACGCCGGTGTCGGGCATTTTGCGCCTGTTCAGGAAATGACCCCTGAGCAATGGCAGGAAACCATCGACATCAACCTGACGGGTGTTTTCTATAGTGCCAAAGCCAGTCTGGCCGCTCTGAAAGAAACCGAAGGCTACTTCATTGCGATTGCCAGTCTGGCCGGGACGAATTTCTTCGAGAAAGGAGCCGCTTACAACGCCAGTAAGTTTGGACTGGTTGGTTTTTCGCAGGCTATTATGCTTGATCTACGGAGCGATGGGATCAAAGTAACGACGATCATGCCCGGTTCGGTAGCAACTTATTTTGACAACCACCAGCCGAGCGAAAAAGACGCCTGGAAAATTCAGCCGGAAGATATCGGTCAGCTGGTTGTCGATCTGATCCGGATGCCTGCCCGGACGTTACCCAGCAAAATCGAGGTGCGCCCCAGTCGACCCGGCGGTAAATAAGCGTTTATTCCGAAGCTCTGTGATTGATTTGCTGAAACAATTGCAGAGCTTCTTCATTACCCTGCTGAACGGCCAGATCAAACGCCGTCATGTTGCGAATGTCCCGCAGTGAGGTGTCGGCCCCGTATTCGAGCAGCAGCTTTACCAGTTGATTTCGGCCAAACATGGTAGCAAACATCAGAGCGGTGCCGCCGTTTCCGTTCTGCAAATCTAGGTCTGCGCCTTTGTCAATGAGCATACGGGCAATTTCCGGATAACCCTTAAACGAGATTCCCATCAGAGCCGTGTTCCCGCTAACGTCCTGCACGTTTGGATCAGCGCCCGCGTCGAGCAGCATCTTTGTGACTTCGGCGTGGCCGTCGTAGGCGGCAATGGTTAGGGGGGTGAACCCGCGTCCATCCTGTATATTCACCTCCGTGTTGGCGTCGAGTAGTTGTTTGATGTAGGCGACGTCACCTTTGCGGGCAGCGTCAAAAAAAAGATCTTCAGGGCGGGCTGAATAAAAAGACATCTAGGTAGTATGTTGGGTTGGTGATCCGTTAACGATACCATAACCAGCCCGAAGCAATAATGTCTTTTGATTTGGAATAGATTTTTCGGTCCGTAACCGCAGCGGCCCTTCGATGGAAGGGCCGCTGCGGTTGTTTATAGGGTTGCCTCGGGCAAGGCAACCGACTTTGTCCAGTAATGCCGAAACTCCTTAATTGTTTTGCCCCATCCCTGGTAAGTCGTGGGCTTAACAATGTAGGAATTGCTGTGTAGGTAGTAGGATTGCTCGATATCTTCCTGAAGCGTGGAGTTGCTGATCATGACTACCGGCACACGTCGATAAAAACAGTCTACTTTTATGCTTTCGAGTAAAGCCCAACCGTCTTCCCGGTCAGGTAAGTACAAATCAAGGAGAATCAGATCGGGTAGGCCGTGGTTTTTTTCGAAGCAGGAAGCCAGGTACGTCATGGTATCCGTCATGTTGGTCGTCCGGACGACTTTAACGCCTGGCCAGTTTTGCAGGAAGGCCCAACGAATCACAAACCATTCGTCGTCACTGTCTTCAACAACCAGAATCGATGCCTGTCGGTAGCGAATAGGAATATTAATTTTAAAACTGACACGTTTCATCTGTTTAAGCGATTAGGAAGATTGAACTATGTGGGGAATGAAAGTAGTAAATTATTCAGTAAACAAAATTAAAATACTAAAATAGTAGACAAGTGCTGAATTTCAACTATATAGGAGACTACACTGCCCGCATTAGTAAATGGCAATGGCGCATTCAGCCGTATTTGAAGGCTTATATTTTTTAATTTATTCTAATCGTAAATAGTAGACGAGCTAGCCAATAATTGAATGCTGGTTTCCCCAAACCTGTACGGTACCCACCTCTGAAAACCCAGCGTGTTTATAAATAGTCAGTCCGTCGGCCGACGCCTGTAGAACGACTTGACTGGCCGATTGCTGGTTTGCTTCCCACAATAATCGCTCGAACATCCGGGAGCCAAAACCGCGTTTCCGCCAGGCTGGCCGGGTGGCAATATCATAGATTCCGGCGGATTCGTCGGTTACGAATAAAGTACCTGTCGCAACAACCTGACCGTTGTATTCGCCTATGTAAAGCTGGATAGGCTGGTCTGGTAAGTGAAGTTGGCTGACCTGCTGGTAGTGCAGTCTGATTTGGTCGGCTTCCGGAGAGTCGCCAAATAGGTCAGCGAGGACATAGGCAAATTGATCGTAATCGGCGGGTGCTTGAACGGGTCGGATAAGCAGATCGGAGGGGCAAGGCTGTTTGATTGATCGCGTCCGCAAGTTCAGCCACATGGCTACGTTGGTTTCGTCACCCGTCAGTTCGTAATGGTGAATCAGGATAGCCAGTTCGGCTGTGTATAGTTCTTCCCAGCACCAGAGCGACATCGGAAACCGCTTTCGCGTGAACTCACTTACCCCGTTCTCAAAAAGATCGGTCAGGGCAATTAGATCCGTTGTTTTAGGAACAATTACGTTAAACGTGTCGCTCGGTAATCCGCAATCAACGATTGTATACGCATTGGTATCAACGACGTTCGTGCCCGGCAGATGTTGGGCGAAGTAAGCGGCTTTAGCAATAAAATTCCGGCGAACGAGCGTGTTGAGTGCGTGATCCATAAAATTAATACGTGATCGGTTTCCTACCGATCCAGGCAAGTAGGTCTTCGTTAAAAAGAGCGAATTCTTCCAGTTGCGGAGTATGGGAACTGCGCTCGAATAGCTTGATGGTGAGGTTTTTGAATTGATGGCTTACGCGGTGTCCATTGCGGCAAATGGGTGAAAAAAACCGGTTGTGAAGTGGAATCGTCAAAGTTCGCTACGTATCAATGCACCGTCATCGGTCTGGTGTCTGAAGTGTAAAAACCGGCGCTTGAACTGGGTTAAATCGGGTATAGATTGTCTTCCTGATTGGGTATGGTTGCACGTTCGTTTACTGCTGAGGTCGATCAATCTACTCGCTTTCCGTGATAACCGGAGAAACACCGTGATAAGCGGCCCACATTTCCGTCGTAATCTGCGTAACTTGCTACCTTAGACTGTCCGTATATCATTATGAGAAAAATCCCGGTTTACCTGGCGGCTGTGTTGGCTCTGGCTACGGTAAACACCGCATATCCACAAACTAAGCTGGTCGAGAAAGTAACTCGCCAGGGTAAAGAGATCCTTATTCCGTACGAAAAATACGTATTGCCGAACGGATTAACGCTCGTGGTGCATGAAGACCACTCGGACCCCATCGTTCACGTCGATGTGACGTACCACGTTGGGTCGGCCCGTGAAGAAATCGGTAAATCAGGTTTTGCTCACTTTTTCGAGCACATGATGTTCCAGGGTTCCGATCACGTTGCTGACGACGAGCATTTCAAAATCGTTACTGAATCGGGCGGAACACTGAACGGTTCGACCAACCGCGACCGGACAAATTATTACGAAACGCTACCCAGCAATCAGCTGGAACGGGCTTTGTGGCTCGAAGCCGACCGGATGGGCTTTCTGCTCGACGCCGTAACCCAGAAAAAATTCGAAATTCAGCGGGCAACGGTTAAAAACGAGCGGGGCCAAAATTACGATAACCGGCCTTATGGACTGGCCAGCGAGTACACCGCTAAAAATTTGTTTCCGTACGGTCACCCGTATTCGTGGCTGACCATCGGCTACATCGAAGACCTGAACCGGGTTAATGTCAATGACCTGAAAAACTTCTTTCTACGCTGGTATGGCCCCAACAACGCCGTCCTGACCATTGGTGGCGACGTGAACACAAAACAAGTGGTGGCTTTGGCCGAAAAATATTTTGGCTCTATTCCGCGCGGTCCCGAAGTGACCAAAACGCAGGTGCCAACTGCGATCCTCGACAAAGACCGCTACGTGTCTTATGAAGATAACATCCGCTTCCCGATGTTACAGGTTGTTTTACCAACCGTACCAAACTACCACCCCGACGAAGCACCACTCGACGCACTGGCCGAAATTCTGGGCGGTGGTAAAAACTCGCTGTTCTACAAAAACTTCGTGAAATCGCAGCTGGCCGTGCAGGCCAACGCATCGCACCCGGCAACGGAACTGGCGGGGCAGTTCACCATGACCGTGCTGCCTTTTCCGGATAAACGGCTGGATAGCACCGAAGCACTGATCCGGCGAACGTTGACTGAGTTCGAAAAACGGGGTGTTACCGACGACGACATTGCCCAGTTCACCGCAACGCGTGAGGCTCAATTGATCGACGGTTTGTCGAGTGTAGCCGGAAAGGTGTCGCAGTTGGCAGCCTTCCAGACGTATTTAAACAACCCGAATTACCTCCCGCAGGAATTGAAACGGTATAAATCGGTCACGAAAGCGGATGTGATGCGGGTCTATAACCAATACATCAAAGGTAAAAACGCGGTCATTCTGACGGTGTATCCGAAAGGAAAACCTGAAATCGTGGCTAAGCCCGACAACTATACCATTTCGACCGCCGATTACAAAGCACCCGATTATGGCTACGCGGGGCTGACGTACACGAAGCCGAAAGATGGCTTTGACCGGAAAGTAAAACCCGGTCCCGGCCCGAACCCCGCGCTGAAAGTGCCGCCTTTCTGGACCGATAAACTGGCGAATGGTCTGAAAATGATTGGTACCCGTAATGAAGAAATTCCGGCTGTAACGCTGCTATTCTCGATCAAAGGGGGACACCTGCTATCGGCGAACGATCCGGCAAAAGCGGGTATTGCGCAACTGACCGCTGCGTTGATGAACGAAGCAACGCAGAATTATTCGAACGAGCAGCTAAACACGAAACTGGAAAAGCTCGGTAGTAGCGTCGATATTCGGGCTGGCAGCGAAGAAATTAACGTTTCGGTTGAGTCACTGACCAAGAATCTGGATTCGACACTGGCGTTGGTGGAAGAAAAATTGTTCCGGCCCAAGTTCGCACCGGATGATTTCGAGCGGTTGAAAAAGCAGCAACTGGAGTTGATCGCCAACCAAAGCACCCAACCGGTTGTGATTGCCAACAAGGCTTACAACAAACTGATTTACGGAACGGATAACATTCGGGCCGTTCCCGTGAGCGGTACGGCGAAAACCGTCGAAGCCATTACGCTGGACGACGTGAAAGCGTTCTACGCCAAGTATTTCTCGCCGTCGGTAACGAATCTAGTGGTTGTGGGCGACGTTGAACAGGCTTCCATCGTGCCGAAACTGGCTTTCCTCAACAAGTGGGCGGCTAAACCCGTAAACGTACCCAAAGCCGCGTCGAACCGGAAAATTGACAAGACCCGCATCTACCTGATCGACAAGGAAAAAGCGGCTCAGTCCGAAATTCGGATTGGCTACCTGACGGATATGCCTTACGACGCCACTGGCGATTATTACCGGAGCGGATTAGCCAATTACATGTTGGGCGGAGCCTTCAACAGCCGGATCAACATGAACCTGCGCGAAGACAAAGGGTATACGTATGGGGCGCGTTCGGGCTTTTCGAGCACGCATACGCCGGGGCCGTTTACTGCACAGGCTGGCGTAAAAGCGGCTGCCACGGACAGTTCGGTAGTTGAGTTCATCAAAGAAATAACCAACTACAGCAAATCGGGTATTACGGATCAGGAACTGGCGTTCGTGAAGAGTTCGCTCGGACAAGTCGATGCCTTGCGTTACGAAACGTCGCTGCAAAAAGCGTATTTCCTGGGTCGTGTGATTGACTACAACCTGCCTAAAAACTTTACGGAGCAACAGAACGAAATACTTCGTACGATTACAAAAGCGCAGATTGACGCGATTGCAAAAAAACGGTTACCGCTGAACAACATGGTCATTACCGTAGTGGGTAACAAAGAGCTGGTCAAACCGGGTCTGGAGCGACTCGGTTACGAGCTGGTCGAGTTGGACAAAGAAGGTAATCCAATGGCTACTGCAGCTGCAAGTGCGCCACCTGCGCGCGCTGGCTCATCGAAGCCCTAACCAGATTATCTTTTAAACAATCAAATGGGTCAGCCTAGCCGGGTTGACCCATTTTGTTTGCCAGATATTGGAGAAAGAGTAAACGAAAACGACGCCGAAACAAAGTTTATCATTTGTAAAAATAGTAAATAAAGAAGAACTGTTTTAATGAAATATCTAATTTTGTAAATACCGTAAACTATAAGTTAACAAATAAGTTAGTGTGGTATGTTGATGAAAATGGCTTAAATCACACGTAAACCATGCGCTTGTTAACAGCATCATTACTAGCCTTATTGCCGTTCACGGGCTATACGCAAACGAATTCAATGTCGCTGCCAGTATACCGACCGGGTGTCGCCGTAAGCGTTCACGGGGGAACGGCCGGTTTTGGCGTTGGCCTAAGTAAGTCAATCGTTCGGCAAGTAGCCGTACGGGCCGGAGTGAATCGATTCACGTACAACGGAACGTTGAAATCGGGAAAAGATACCGATGAATTACAGCTTGGGTTCGACTACACGATCAACTTGTCGTCGGTGAACCTACTGGCTGACTACTATCCATTCAAGCGTGCTGGATTTCGAATAACGGCGGGAGCCTACTACAACCTCAATGAGATAACCTTCTTTGGAAAGCCGACGAAAGATGTACGATTCAACGATGTCGTTTTCACCATCGATCAGGTCGGTACGGTTGACGGTAAGGCTAATTTCAACCGAATAGCACCTTACGCGGGTATCGGCTGGGGGCACCCTTTTTTGCGTAATCGGCTAAAATTCATGGCCGACCTAGGGGTGTTTTACCAGCAATCGCCCCAACTCGCGTTTAACACAACCGGGATGCTTGAACCGTCGAGCGATCAGGGACCCATCATCGAAAATAACCTCAAACCGCTAAAATATTATCCCATTGTCAGCATTGGTTTCTCGTATAATCTGATTCCAACGCGTTTTTAGGCTTACAACCATGAACCGCAAAACACATACCGGCAGGCAACGCTTTTTCAATGGCCTTGCCTTATCCGTCGTTACGGCAGCATTGGTGACGGGTTGCCAGGATTTAAACGACATTCAGCATATTGACCCGCTAAAGGGCGTCGTTTTTAAAATTAATTATGAGCCATCACCGACTACGCTTCAAGGGCTGGTTGTAGACGCCCGAACAGGCGAGTCGCTCAATAGTCCGGTTCAGATCAGGATTTATGGGCCGGACGCCAGTCGCGTTGTTACGTATGAGGGCGTATCGACCACCAGCATCAAAAGCAATAATGCGGACCTGTTTCTGGGCTTGAAAGGAACCGTTCCGTCGGCGGCCAAACCCGCCGAATTACGCATTGTCGCCGAGGCCGCTGGTTACATTAGCTCAAGTATTTATCTGTTTGTTGATAAAGCCAAACCCGAACCGTTCTCGATTCGACTGGTGAAAGATGCGGCTCCCCCGGCTGGCGTGACGCTCAGCAATGGTGTGGTCGAAACCTCATCGACGGGAGCTGTCCGGACGAATGAATCCATCACAACACCGACCAGCGCTTCGATGACAACCAGCGCCACGGTACAGATAGCCGCCAATACGCAGCTAAAGGATACCAGAGGGCAAGTCGTTAGTGGTAACCTGTCTGCGCAGATTGCGGCCTATTCCAGTTTGTCGGAGTTGGCGTTGCGCGCTTATCCCGGTGGTTTCACGACCCGGTTGGGTGTTGATGATCGGGGTAATAAAGATGTCGTTGGTACATTTACACCCGCCGGATTTGTTACCATCGAGCTGGAAAATTCGAATGGACAGAAAGTCAGTAATCTAAGCCAGCCCGCAACGGTACGAGTTGAGTTGAATGGCGATGTGCTTAATCCTGGAACGGGCCAGAAACTAAAAGCGGGCGATCAAATTCCGGTATTTCGCTACAACGAAACAAACGGCGAGTGGACGTACGAACGAAACGCAGCGGTAAGTCAGGAGGGGGGTAAATTACAGGCGGTCATTTCCGCAACGTATGCAGCAGGGTATAGTCTTGCGTTCTGGACGCCCAGTGGAACGACGTGTCCGGGTGGAGCGCAGTGGGCTATCACCGGGAAGCCGGATGGAAAACCCGTTAGCTGGAAATTATACAATGGGAATCAGCTTTACAAAAGCGGTTCGACGACCGAAAATGCAATCAACATTCAGAGTCCGTTCTCGGGGGCAGCCCGTCTTGAGCTGTATTCACCCAGCGGAATGATGATCGGCACCGCAACGGTCAGTCAGTTGTGTGGCAGCCATACGGCAACTGTTACGTACCCGGCGAATTTAGTCGATCTCGATGTAGCCGTGACGGCGTACTGCGAAAATAAGACAGATGTACAAATTTCGCCCAGCGCCTGGGTTCGGTATCGTAAAGTCGGGACGACGAACTGGCAGCAGGCGTTCCTGACCGCTGGTAAAGGTAAACTGGTGGGCCTGGAAGCCAATACGGATTATGAAGCGGGAGTCGACTACAACGGATTCAACGCGGTAACCATCAACTCGGGTCAGACGTCCGGTAGTGAGATGATAAAAATTACACTGCCCAAAGACATGAGTGTTTGTCAATGATCGTTCGGAATTCGTAAAACGTTCGATGCCCTTCTGTAGTGGTGTCGGCGGGTCCGTGGTGTCGGTTTTGAGAAACCGACACTTCACGTCAGCAATCTGTGTCGGTTTCTCAAAACCGACACCACGGACCCTACGCCCCCCATCATCACATTACGTGTTTTACGGATTCCGGACAATACTGGAATCAGGCACCAATTTAAAGAGCTTACCTTAAACAATGGCTTTAACCACACCACCATCAACACGAACTGCCGATCCATTCGTGGCCGAGGCTAGTGGGCTGCTGAGGTAAACAATCATGTTGGCTACCTCATCGGTGCTGGCAAATCGTTGAAGCAGCGACGTGGGCCGGGCGTTCTGGAAAAACTCCCGTTCGACTTGTTCACGGTCTTTTTGCTGGTGTTTGGCCATATCCGCAACAAAATCCTGCACACCTTCCGATGCCGTCGGACCCGGTAACACGGCGTTAACCGTTACGGCGGTGCCTTTGGTGAGCTCGGCCAGACCCCGCGCTACAGCCAGCTGAGCCGTTTTGGTCATGCCGTAATGAATCATTTCTTCCGGAATCTGTAACGCCGATTCGCTGGAAATAAACAGAATGCGGCCCCAGCCATTGGCAATCATAGCCGGAAAGTAATGCCGGGCCAGCCGAATACCGCTCATTACATTTACTTCGAAGAAGCGGAACCAGTCCTCATCGGGAATATCGGCGAACGCTTTCGGACCAAAAATACCCGCATTATTGACCAGAATATCTACCTCCGGCACCGCTTCAAGCAGGCTGTCAATCGTGTTTTTCTGGGAAAAATCAACGGCGACACCGCGTACCACTGCGTTGGGCAGTTCTGTCTTTAACTGCTGAATGACCGACTGAATACGGTCTTCGGTGCGGCCCGTGATAATCACCTGAGCGCCTTCTTCCAAAAGTTTCCGGGCGGTAGCCAGACCAATCCCTGCCGTTGAGCCGGTTACTAAAGCCGTTTTGTTGTTGAGCTGTAAATTCATGATTGTACTGGATAGCTGACCGGATATAGCCCAAAACGGGCTTTGGTCAGCATAGCTAGTAAACCGGGCTGTGCGGAAACTGGTTCGGATTTTCGATTATGAAACCCTTCGCCAACGTTTGCGGTATGTATGCGACTATCAGTCTGGAAAAAGTAGGAAAGGCGCATTTACTGCTGACATAGGGCTGTCAGTGGTAATGTATTACTTTGTAATACAAACCAACAAGCTACTAATACCCTGTGACAGATTCCGACATTGTCCGCTATCGGCTCGCTAATCAGCAGATCAGTCAGCCGATGTTTACGAAGCCTGCTGAGCTGGTAGCCTGGCTAGGGGCCGTACAGGGACAGGATTTTCTGGCGGCAAAATGGGCGCTTGGTCTTCGATTGCCTACTACTACAGAAACCGCGATTGATCAGGCCATTGCCGACCGGTCGGTTGTTCGAACATGGGCAATGCGGGGTACGCTTCACCTGATCGCGGCTGACGACGTTCACTGGATACTGAATTTGCTGCGGCCTCGGCTTCATATCCTGTCGGCAAGCTACCTGCGAAGGCTCGAACTGGACGAGAAAAAGCTAACGAAAAGCTACGACGCGATGACGAATGCCTTGTTGGGAGGAAAACAACTCATTCGTCAGGAATTGAATGTTGCTCTTGCGCAGGCAGGAATACCCACTCACGACATACGCATGAACCTGCTGTTAGTGCGGGCTGCTTCCCATGGGCTTATCTGCTGTGGCGTCCGGCGGGGTAGTGAAAATACGTACACGCTACTCGACGAATGGATTGCGCCGACAAAACTAAGGGAGCGTGACGACGCGCTGGCCGAGTTGACAAAACGGTATTTTCTGAGTCACGGACCCGCTACGTTGCAGGACTTTATCTGGTGGTCGGGCCTAACAGTGGCCGAGGCCAAGGTTGGCATCCACTCGGTGAAGGAGCAGCTTATTCAGGAAATGTATAACAAACAAACTTATTGGATGGCTCAACGCGAGCGCTTCGGATATGATACGTCACTGGCTGTTCATTTGCTACCGTCTTTTGACGAGTATTTGGTGGGTTATAAAAATCGTACGGCTGCACTCGGTTCGCTTGATTTTAAACAGATCGTGAGCGCCGGTAATGGCATCTTCAGCCCGGTTATCGTTGTCGATGGACGGGTGGCAGGAACTTGGAAGCGCACAGTTCAGAAAAATACCGTTCTGATCGAAACGAACCTGTTTAACGCGCTATCCGCAACGCATCAGGAGGGACTTGATTTGGCCAGGGAGGGGTATGCTCGATTTAAAGGATTAGCCGTTTATGGTCGATAAGCCCAGTACCAAACCATAAAAAGCGTCCGATGTAGCGGCTACGTCGGACGCTTTTTTATTCATGGATGCCCAATATCTTTGCGATCTATGAAGGATGCGTTGATTACTACCGCCACAGAACAGGATATTACTTCGTTGAACACGCTGGTCAACAGCGCCTACCGAGGGGACAACTCCCGCAAAGGCTGGACAACCGAAGCCGATTTGCTGGACGGAATTCGAGTCGATGAAAATGCCCTGCGCGTCATGTTGCGCGACCCGGCGGTTACGATTCTCAAATACGAGCAAGAGGGTCACTTACTGGGTTGTGTCTATCTGGAAAAGAAAGACATCGAGGCTGAACCGACTATCGCTAGACAGAAAAGCCTTTATCTGGGCATGCTGACGGTTGCGCCGGAGTCGCAAGCCAACGGTATTGGACGAACATTGCTGGGAGCCGCCGAGCAACGGGCTGTTGCCTGGCAATGTCGGGCTATTGTGATGACTGTAATTACGGCCCGGCATGAGCTGATTGCCTGGTACCAGCGTCGCGGTTACGAACCTACCGGCGAAACAAAACCGTTTCCCGATGATTCTCGGTTCGGTATACCAAAACAGCCACTCAGTTTCATTGTGCTCAAAAAAGAGGTGTCTCTACTGACCAGCGCAGCCGTGAACTAATGCTCATCAATAAACCACTGTTCTCTATGAATTATCTTTCCTTACTACTCAGCTTTTTGCTGGTCGCTGCTCTCAACATCTCCCATGGGCAAACACCCGAACAGACGTTGACGAACATGGGCATCGAGCTAGCCAAACCTACCCCGTCGTCGGGCAACTACGTCAAAGCGGTCCGTTCGGGTAATCTGGTATTTCTGGCGGGGCACATATCGACTAATCCGGACGGCTCCGCCATAACGGGTAAACTGGGCAAAGACCTGACTATGGAACAGGGTTATGTAGCGGCCCGCACAACGGCTATTTCGTTGCTTTCGACGCTGAAAGCCGAGCTTGGCGAACTGGCTCATGTCAGGCGCATCGTCAAGGTAACCGGCTTTGTAAACTCAATGCCCGACTTTGTCGATCAACCGAAAGTGATCAACGGATGCTCGGATCTGCTGGTCGCCTTGTTCGGGGAAAAAGGAAAACACGCCCGGTCTGCCGTTGGTATGGTCGCTCTACCGCTAAATAGTGCCGTTGAGATCGAGATGATCGTTGAAGTGGACTAAGAATTGGCAACGCATCGGTAGCAAACTTGAATAAGGTTGGCAGAACGCTAGTCGCTTACGGGTTACTGTTCCGGTCCTTTGATCTTGAAAATTCCTCCTTCAAGGGCTTCATCGACGCGGATCTGGCAGGATAATCGGCTGTCGAATTCGGCATCGGGAAGCGTGTCCAGCATGTCGAGTTCGGCATCACGGGCGGGGGGGAGTGCATCCAAACCTTCGAGCACCTGTACGTGACAGGTAGCGCAAAGTGCCATGCCACCACAGGTTGCCAGTACGTTATAATCCGACGCTTTCAGCACTTCCATCAGGCTCAAATTAATGCCTTCGGGAATTTCTATAGGCTGCCGTTCGCCGTTCCGATCTTCTATTGTGAACTGAATCATGGTATTGTTTTTGAACCCCTGTACCGATTGTCGAATAACCGGTACAGGAAGCGGTATTAAAAAGTAGGAATGCCGTTAACCGTTGTGTACTTAAAGCTTAATTTCTGATTCGGATACACGTATTTAAACGCACTCTGGCACATCAAGGCCGCTTCGTGAAAACCAGACAAAATCAGTTTAAGCTTGCCCGGATACGTGTTGATGTCGCCAATAGCATAGATCCGCTCCACGTTGGTCGAGTAGTCGGTTGTGTCAACGCTGATGGCCGCTTTGTCGATGTGGAGTCCCCAGTCGGCAATGGGGCCGAGCTTGGGTGTCAGGCCAAACAACGGAATCAGGTTATCCGCAGCTAAGGTTGTCACGGTTTTGTCTTTCGCCGTGATCGTTACCTCCTGTAAATGACCACTCCCCGTAATGCTGGTAATCGTCGATTGAAGTACCAGATTGATGCGGCCTTCTTTAGCCAGTTCAAACACTTTTTCGGCGGAATCGGGCGCTCCCCGAAAACTGTCGCTCCGGTGCACCAGCGTCACTTCTTTGGCGATGTTGGCCAGAAAGATAGTCCAGTCGAGGGCCGAATCGCCCCCACCCGCCAGCACAACGCGTCGGTCGCGGAGCTGCTCGGGGTTCTTGACCATGTACGCAACGCCTTTTCCTTCAAATTGCTCCAGGTTCTGAATTTCCGGTTTGCGGGGTTCAAAACAGCCTAGCCCGCCGGCAATCACAACAACCTGGCAGTGCACGCTGGTACTGTCATTGGTCGTAATAACAAACGACCCGTCGTCCTGACGTTCGAGGGCTTCGACCCGTTCGCCCAGCGTAAACGTCGGATGAAACGGTTCAATCTGCTCCATCAGGTTGTCAACCAATTCCTGCGCTTTAATTTCCGGATAACCGGGAATGTCATAGATGGGCTTCTGCGGGTAAATTTCCGACAGTTGTCCGCCAACCTGTGGGAGTGCGTCGATGAGGTGGCACCGCATCTTCAATAAACCAGCTTCAAAGACGGCGAACAAGCCTACCGGCCCCGCGCCAATGATGCAAATATCTGTGGTAATCATAAAGTCTACTAGTCTGTAAATCGGTGAGGTTTGTCGCTCGAAAGAACGCAAACGCACCTAATGAAAAACAATCTGGCTAAGCGAATAATTCGTGACAAAAGTAGGGGCAAAGAGCTGTGAGAGTCGAGCAAACCAGCATCACAAATCGTAATGCGCGATAACCGCAACGAATAGAAGTAGGGGCTTATCAAACAGATCAGGCTTTAATGGGCAAGGGGAGGAAGGCCATTTTGTTGTACTTAACCTCAAATAATTAGTGAAAAAACTGCTCGTCACATCAAGCCTTTCACCCTATATTGCCAGTACATTTATTCCAATACGCTAAGTCAAATGGTAAACCATTCCAAAACCTACCTGTCGCTGTTTGCGTTGGCCATCTGTGGTCTGCTGCTCGGTGCCTGCCAAAACAAAAAGACAACCCAGGAAACAACCGAAACGACGGCGGCAACGACTGATTCTGCCGGCACGAAAGAACTACCCAAGCCCCTGGTGAGCGACATTTATACGGCTGATCCGTCAGCTCACCTCTTCGCCGGTAAAATTTATATTTACCCCTCGCACGACATTGACGCGGGGGTGAAGGAAGATGACGAAGGGGCTCACTTCGCCATGAACGATTACCATATTCTGTCGATGGACAGCATCAACGGTAAGGTGACGGATCATGGCGTTGCCCTATCGATCAAAGACATTCCGTGGGCGGGTCGGCAGCTGTGGGCACCCGACGCGGCTTTCAAGAATGGTACCTATTACCTGTACTTTCCCGTTAAGGATAAGCAGGATGTGTTTCGGATGGGCGTGGCAACCAGCAAGTCGCCAAGCGGTCCGTTCAAAGCCGAGCCTAACCCGATCCCCGGCAGCTTTAGTATCGACCCGGCAGTCTTCACCGATACCGATGGGAACTCGTACATGTATTTTGGCGGTATCTGGGGCGGTCAGTTGCAGCGCTGGGCAACGGGCAAGTACGAAGCAAATGGATCAAAGACCGACCTGAAAAAAGACAACGAACCGGCTATCAGTGCCAAAGTCGTTCGGATGAGCAAGGATATGCTGCGTTTCGACGAGCCGGTGAAGGACGTTAAGATCGTTGATAAAGACGGCAAACCGCTGCTAGGCGGTGACCACGACCGGCGCTTTTTTGAAGGAAGCTGGATGCACAAATACAACGGCAAGTATTACTTCTCGTACTCAACGGGCGACACGCACTATCTGGCTTACGCCATTGGTGATTCGCCGTATGGGCCGTTTACGTACCAGGGCGTCATTATGAATCCGGTGAAAGGCTGGACGACGCACCATTCGATTGTCGAGATCAACGGCAAGTGGTATATTTTCTACCATGATACCGAACTGTCGGGAAAAACGCATTTGCGCAACGTCAAAGTGACCGAGTTGAAACGCAACTCCGACGGGACCATCCAAACCATCGAGCCATACGGCAAATAAACATTTATACACCTGCTAGTAGCCAACGGGCGGAGTCGAAAGGTTCCGCCTGTTTTTTGTAGACAGCGACTCACTCCTTTTACTAAAATGGGGGAGTTGAAGGTCGTAGGGATCTGTTTTTCTGCTATTTTCGAACGGGTAGTAAGGTAATTCCTATCACCTAATTACTGATTGTACAAAATCATTTCTTCCTGTCTCTAATCCTTATCGTATGTTTGCACGTGTCATTCAAGTACCCTTGAAACCGGAGTCGATCAACGAAGCCATCGATTATTTCCGGGATTCGGTTGGTCCGGCGCTTAAACAACTGGACGGTTTTAAAAACAGCCGTTTCCTGACGAACTCCGAAACTAACAAAGGGCTCATGGTTACGCTGTGGGAGTCGGAAGCGCACCGCCAGGATGCGGAAAACAGTGGCTTTCTACAAGGCGTATTGCAGAAAATGGGTAACTATTTTGCGGGTCCGCCAACGGTTGATTACTACGAAGTCAGCGTTCAGGTCGCTTAAACAAACTTGACGAATAACGAATCGCCGGCCAACAGTCCGGCGATTTCCATTTGCCTAGATATACCGCAGCAGTACAGCCGACGGATGAGACGCCTTGTAGCGACCGTACCATCGGCAAAGCGGGTACAAGGCTAGCACCAGGCCACCCCAGACCAAGTAGACCAGCCCAAGCTCAACGCCCGCACCCGCCGGTCGTCCGAAGCTCATTGTGCCGGGTCGAATGTCATGCCAGGCGTATCCCTGAATTAGAATCATCGCAATCATCAGCAGATGGACGGCGTACCAATGAATGATGTAGTAGAACATTGGTACTTTGCCATATACGGTGAGCCAACGAGTGATTGCATTGTCGGCTCCGTCGGCCAGACTCAGCAATAGCAGCGCAACCCCAAGCATCAGCAGATCGTACAGCAGCGACGGTGGGTACTTGGTTACGTTGATGAACGACAACATAGTAAACAGCGTATCCTTTCGTACCGACCAGGGAACCGGGTCACCGTAAACATTGATAAACCGCAGGAGCAGGAACAAACCCAGAGACGCTAGCCCTAACCGTAGCAGTGTTTGCTTCCGACGTACCAGCGGTTGGTCCAGGAGTGAACCGCCCGCAAATCCAACCAGCATAATCCCCAGCCAGGGAAGTAGTGGATAGCCCACAATTAAGGCAAACGAAGGACTGGGCTGGAAAACGTTTACGCGAAAAAATAGCGATTCAACAAAGCGGGCTGTGTGGCTGGCCGGTACCGGAACGGCTTGCAAAAGATTATGCCCGAAGATAATCACCAGACCGAGGATACCAACCCATCTGACCGGTAGCCGGGCCAGGAGCGAAACAACTACCAAGCCGCCACCGATCGCGTAAATCACTTGCAGCAGTATCGTGCGAAACTGAATGTCGAACCAGAAGGCGAAGTTGACAAGGGTCAGTTCGAGCAGGATCAGCACCAGACCACGTTTGAGCAGAAACAACCGGGAACTGGGCGAATGCTGCTGTTTTTTCACCGATAGATACGCTGACATACCAGACAGGAAAACAAACGTGGGGGCACACAGGTGAGTGATCCAGCGCGTCAGAAATAACGGTGCGGTGGTGACCGCCAGATCGGTAGGGTCCTGCGTCGTGGCGCTGGTGTGCAACAGGTCGCGCACATGATCCAGCGCCATAATGACCATGACCAGACCGCGCGTTACATCGATGGTCGTAATTCGGTTCATGAGCGGATAGGTTTTAGGAAGGTTGGTCGCTACCCGTTTCAGCGCGTCAGACGATGGATGAGTACCGCCGTGCGTTGAATCAGGAACGGGTATTCTTTCAGGTTCATCGTTTCTTCGATGCTGTGCGCCCCTTTGCCCGAAGCACCCAGACCGTCCAGGCAAGGGATGTATTTGGCCACAAACGATACATCGCCCGCACCCCGCGCCCCCGGATCGAAAGCCGTAACGGGACCAAGACCCATGTCGCGGCTTATTTTATCGACCTGTTTGCGCAAATCGTCGTTTGCTGCGGTCGGTTCCATGCCCGGAATACCATCCGTAAACGAAATCGAGGCTTTGGTCAGCGGTAAACTTTTCTCTACGATCTCACGCATTTTAGCGCGGGCATTTTCTTTCTGGGTTTCGGTCAGAAACCGCAAATCGCCTTTGACCAACGCTGTGCCCGCTACAATGTTGGTTTTACCAACCACTTCGGCTTTTGCCGTTTTCTCATCATAATGTACCTCCGCACCACCGACAATCAACCCCGGATTAAACGTCAGGTATTTTTCCTGCCCCAGCGTCCGTCGAAACTCGGTCAGGATTCGGGCCGCTTCGTAAATCGCTCCGTAACCCAGATCACTGAAAATCCGGGATGAATGCCCTGAACGAGCCCTTACGTTGAGCGTCCAGCCGCTCGATCCGCGTCGTCCGGTCGTTACACTGCTGAGTCCCTGGGCGGTTTCAAAAGCCAGCGCCAAATCGCACTGTTTGGCTCGCTCGATGAAATCCCGGCGACTTTCGGGGCCTCCCGAGCTTTCTTCGTCCCCCGTAAAGTAGATTGTAATGGACGTATCGTCGAGCAGTTTTTGGGTGTGAAGCGCTTTCAGAGCCGCGATCACCAGCACGTCGCCCCCTTTCATGTCGTTGACCCCCTGACCCGTCGCCGTCGAATCGTTGATACGCTTGAAGGGTTCCATCGGCAGCGATTTTTCGAATACCGTGTCCAGATGGCCAATCAAAAACAGCTTTTTTCCTTTTTTGCCCTGCCGAGTTGCTACCAGGTGACCCGCCCGGTTAAGCGAGTCGGGTAAGGAAACCCATTCGGTTTTAAAACCCAGCTTGTCGAGTTCATCGGCCATCAATTTTCCCACCGTCCGAACGCCTTCGATGTTGAGCGTACCGCTGTTGATGTTGACTACTTTTTCCAGAAACGCTTCGGTTTCAGGCATCTGCTTTTTAACAGTGGCAATAACGGCGGCTTCCGGTTTCGAAAGCGATTGTCCCAACGCGCCGTAGCCGCCGAGTAATAGAAGTAAAGCTAATTTTTTCATAGGGTACTTTCTGTAAACAAGGTCGTATGCTGAGCTAAAATACAGAAAGTTGTTGTCTGCTAGTATAAATGGTGGGTTTATACGCCTATTGGCAAATTTTTTATTGATAAGAGTCTAAATGGGGCTTTCTATAGGTATACAGCAATGAATTATTTGTCATGGCACCGTCCGGGTGGCCGGTGCCATGACAAATAATTTACCGAAAATTACTTTCGAGCCTATTGACCATCTACGCTATTGGGCTCTAGTCTTGGCGTGGAGGTAGACCGCAAACCGTCCGTCGAAATAGCTTAGTTTGTAGTGGGCCAGCGAATCGGTTCCCGGTTTGGGATAGTAGCCTTCGGGCCTGAACGTGTGGTCCAGCAGGATAAAATCGACGTCCCGGTCATTGGCCCATTGTGCCATTGCGTTGGCGGGGTCATCCGATGGTGTAGACTGGTGTTTATAATTCTCGCTGGTGAGCAGCTTTCCGTAATGTTCATATTCGTTGAAGAAAAACGTTAGGGGGACAAGCCCTTTGGTATGCGCTGGAATAGCTTTTCGCAAATCCTGATAGGAGAGTGGCAGATACCGCATCGTGAAATTACGGCGGATAATCTCGATGGTACCGACGAGGCCAATGATAAAATAAGCGGCCAGAACGACGTACAGGGCCAAGTTTTTAAATGAGTTCAGCCGGTATAATTCGTACACCAGAACCAGCATGAAGGGCATGAAAAGCGGCAGGTACGTACCCGATGCTTTTTTGGTAAGCAGCCAGAACGAGAGCACCACGATGACCGAATAAATTTTCAGGACGGAAGGTACGTGCTTGATAAATCGGCGCTGGTGCCAGAGCAGAAAAACCAGCAACAACGACAAGGCTACCTGCTCCGGCGACTCAAAAAAGAGCTTAGGAAACGTGAGGATAACCAGCAGTTTAGGGTACCAGCCGAACGCGCTTTGCGTAGCCGGGTCATGGCGAAACTGATAGTACCAGGTTGCGAACCCGTTATCGGCTAGCACAACATCGGTGAAATAAAATAACGACGTAACGCCACCCACCACCGTAAACAAAAAGGCCTGTTTATACCGGCGCAGATAAAGCAGGGTTCCTAAACCAGCCAGCAGATAAATGACGCCGTTGAGATGAGACAGCACCGCTAATCCTGCCAGAAACCCAGCCAAAGCGGTTTTCAGCGACGATGGCTGCTTGCTGTCCAGACAAAGGAACGAACCAAATCCCAAGGCTGCCAGCATGATTTCGGGACGATTTTCGAAGCTCATCTTGATCAGCAGGCGATTCGAAAAAATCAAAATTAGAATGGCGAGTAGGTACCAGGAATTGTAGGTGCCTTCTCGTTGGCGCAGGTAAGCAATAACTTCGGCTACGACGACAAGGAAGGAAATAAGGCCGACGAATTGAACGACGGGAAGCTGATAGCCGAATAATTTGATCAGTCCGGCTCCGAAAAGTAAAAACAGTTTGTGGCTGACCAGCAACTGATTTTCCCATCCCAGCAAGCCCCTGAAAAACTCGGAACGGATAACCCCGTCCTTGACAAACCAATAGGATTGCTCGGCAAACCAGGCGTCGTCGCCCGTTGGGTTGCGATGGTAATAGGTAAGCGCGGTGAGGCCGATTAAAACAAATAAAATAACGCGTAGTGGTGTTTTAGAAGCAATCATTCATTGATTCGCAAAACGGTTTGTTGTCAGTTCTGCGAATTGGTTTGTAAAGAAAGTCACCCTGCCTTTAGAAAATTATATTCTTTTGCAGATTATTTTGTGGTTCTATAACCGTTTTGCGAATGCCCAAACTTCTTTTGATGGATCACGACGGTGGCATTGATGACTTGCTGTCGCTGCTGCTCGTGCTGACCATGCCCGATGTCGAATTACTCGGCGTGACCGTAACACCGGCTGACTGTTATATCGAACCTGCGCTCGAATCGTCCTACAAACTGCTTCAACTGACGGGCCATGAATACATTCCGCTGGGGCGGGGCGACTACGCGGGTATCAACGCATTTCCGAGCGAATGGCGGGCGCGTCCGGACATTATCAATGCTCTGCCAATGCTCATCAACCTGCCGAAAGCGCCCGACCCGTACGCGTATCCGGCTGCGCCTGACCTGCTCATCGACTGGCTAACCCAAGCGTCCGACAAGGTGACTATTTTGTTGACTGGCCCTTGTTCAAATCTGGTTTTGGCGTTGGAAAAAGCGCCGGAACTAGCTGACAAAATTGAGCAGATCGTCTGGATGGCGGGAGCCTTTACGGTATCCGGCAATGTGCAAACCTACCAGCACGACGGCAGTGCCGAATGGAACGTCTTTTGGGACCCGGTTAGTACCCGAAAATTAGTGGAATGGCAATTGCCGCTTACGTTTATACCATTGGATGTCACGAACCATGTACCCGTAACCAAAGCGTTTCTGTCCAAACTAGCCACTCAGATTGATTATCCACTTTCGAATCTGGCGGGGCAGTTCTGGGCCTTGACGCTGGACACGATTCCGGGCTATTATTACACGTATTTCATGTGGGATATTCTGGCAACCAGTTATCTGGCTATGCCTGAGCAGTTTAAAACGCAATCGGTACGCATGAACGTCAGTACGCGTCCACCCAACGCCGGACAAACCTATCTGGATGAAGCCGGATATGCCGCTACAATTGTCACGGACGTGAACGTCGAGAATTTCTACGAATACCTGCTAACACAGTTCAAGCGATAGATCTATCGGTAGCAATTAACAATGGTTTACGGGAGAAATCGTATTCCTCTGCGCGGGATCAGGTAGGCGTGCTATTCGTTCGGATAGGATTTGGTAGCTTTGTCTATACGAAGGCATCCTAGCCCGGTTCCATTGACTATGCGCGTTTATTTTTATCGAAAATCTATCTTGGCCCTGGGTGTCGTTTGGGGAACACTGGCCTGTAACGCATCCCAGTCGGATGATCAGTCGTTAAAAGATGGTGCACGTGATGCCAACGCTGTTCGACAGACGGTTCCGGGAAAGCCGGGCGAAAAGCGCGATGGGATGGTCTGGCTACAAGGGGGGACCTACGAAATGGGTTCCGACGAATTTGCCGATGCCCGACCCGTTCATCCGGTTTCGGTAAAAGGGTTCTGGATGGACGAACACGAGGTGACGAACGCGCAATTTGCCCAGTTTGTCAAGGCGACCGGTTACAAAACCGTAGCCGAACGACCGCTCGATGCCGCCGATTATCCCGACGTTCCAGCCGATCAACTCGTTCCCGGTTCTGCGGTGTTTATACAACCTGCGTCGGCGGTTTCTTTGAACAATCCGCTGCAATGGTGGAAATACGTTCCGGGGGCCAGTTGGCAGCATCCTACCGGGCCGCAGAGTACGATTAACGGTCACGAAAATGAGCCGGTCGTTCATGTGAGCTTTGATGATGCCGTCGCTTACGCGAAGTGGGCTGGTAAACGTTTGCCGACCGAAGCCGAGTGGGAATTTGCCGCGCGGGGTGGGGCTAACAACCAGACGTACTATTGGGGTAACGAACTAAAACCCAAAGGCCGCTGGGTAGCGAATATTCATCAGGGCCATTTTCCCGAAAAAAATACGCAGGAGGACGGTTTTGCCGGGGTTGCTTCGGTGAAATCGTTTCCGGCCAATGCCTACGGTTTGTACGATATGGAAGGCAACGTCTGGGAGTGGTGCCAGGACTTGTACCGACCCGACTATTACAGTCAATCGCCCAAAAGTAATCCGCAGGGACCCGATGATAGTTATGACCCTGATGAACCGGGAGCGGTTAAGCGTGTCCAGCGGGGCGGCTCTTTTCTGTGCAGTGATCAGTATTGTATTCGGTATAAAGCGGGTAGTCGGGGCAAAGGCGAAGTAAGCAGCGGCAGTAATAACCTCGGTTTCCGCTGCGTGCGCTAACAAGATTCTGTAAACGGTTCGCTTCGTTGAGAATTCAAACCGAAATTCTCAACGAAGCGAACCGTTTCGCATTACTGCCTTGGTTTCATAAGCTTCCGTTTGAAATAGTCGGCGGTAGCGTTGCCCATCTTTAGGGCGTTGGTATGCTTCATCCAATGGTGCGTATCATCAACAATGACGAGCGTTTCCATCGGTACACCCTTCGCTTCGAGACGTTGGACCAGATCGGTGCTTTGGCTAAAGCGTACGTTCCGGTCTTCGTCGCCGTGGATGATGAGAACCGGTGAGGTCCAACGGCTCACCGACGAAATGGGCGACGATTCGTAAACCACTTTGGCGGCCTGTTCCGCATCCGGAATTTTTTCGAAGCGGTCGCTCGAATTGCTGATCGTCCGTTGCTGGCTCCAGTCGTGTACACCGTGAATATCAACACCCGCGGCAAATAGCTTCGAATCGCGGGCGAGGGCCAGTGCCGTCAGATACCCGCCGTACGATCCCCCGTAAATACCGATTCGTGTGGCATCGACCTGCGGTTGCTCGGACAGCCAGACGGCAGCCGCCCGAACATCCTGGTACTCTGACGCTCCGTTGGCACCACCATGGGCGGGCTGGTGGAAATCATAGCCATAACCAATACCGAGCCGGTAATTAACCGATAGCACCACAAATCCCTGACTAGCCAGATACTGATTGAGCGCGTACGAATTGGCGTAATAATCAGAGTAATTCCAGCCTAAAAGCATTTGCCGGGGTGGGCCACCGTGGACATAAATAAGCGCCGGTTTCTTAGCCGAGCCGTTCGCTGGTTCGAAAAGCTGAGCATGGACAATCATGCCGTCCGGCGCTTTGACGGTTACCTGCTTAGGAACGACCAGTTGATTCTGAGGGAAGTTAGCCGGAATCAGGTTCTGCCCAAGAACTTTTGGTGTTCCTTTGGCGAAGGTCATTACCGTTGGCAGGGGAGGGCGCTGGGCCGTCGCGCTGATCATGGCTAGGGTCGATCCGTCGCCCGTTACTACCGGCGTCCATTCCAGACCGTTGCCGGGCGTAAGTACCTCCATCTGGGCTTTGTCCACGGGTACGCGTATTACGTGCCGACGGTCGATGTCCAGCTTATCGGGACCGGTATTGCCGCTGAACACCAGCCATTTTTTGTCAGGGCTTAGGGTAATGTGCTCAGCCATAAACGGCGTCGGTGTCAGCAGTAAGGGGTTACCTCCGGTTGAGGCAATGGAATACAGATGCGGCCAACCGTCCTGATACGACAGATAAACGATTCGGTCGTTGGCTGCCCAGTGCAGGTTAAATCCGCCATGCGTAGTCGGGACGGAACCCGCCAGTGTTTTGGGGGCCTGCCAGAGTGGGGATGCCGTTCCTGACGCGGCATCGGCGGTCCAGATCGACCAGGGCTGGTGTTTGCGGGCCAGGATTGAGTCAGGAGCACCGCCCGCGCCGGGTGTGCGGACAAACACAATCCGTTTTCCGTCGGGCGACCAGCGTGGGGAGCGATCCCGCGAAAAGGAAGGCGCTATCCAGGTGATGGGTGTTGTTTCGTTGGTAAATACACCAACAAAGGCATGATCTTTCCGGTCGCAGACAAACGCCAGCTTTGAGCCGTCGGGTGACCATTCGAGGGAGCCGTTCGTGCCTTTGGCGTTGAAGAAGGGTTTTGCTGCGGACGAACCATTGATGGGAGCTATCCATATTTGGCCGCCTTTGACGAACGCTACCCGGTCGCTTTTGGGTGAGATTACGGGTTCTTCACCTTCGGCCAGGGCTTTTGCTTCGCCACCTGCAAACGGTATGCTCCAGATTTGCACTTTAGGTGGTACGGGTGAAGACGTTACGTTTACCGGTTGCTCATCATCCCAGTTTGAGCCGTGATCGCCACCGCGTACGTAGATAACCCATTGGCCGTCGTCGGAAACAGCTAAGCTGGTGATTTCCTGGCCGTCGTCTTCGCCGTAGCTGGTGAGCTTGCGTGGGGTAAAGTCGGGGCCTTCTGCTACGTACACGTTTCGTTTGCCCTGCTCATTGAATGACCAGGCGATGCGTGAACCCTTTGCTGAACTAGTCAGCTCCGTTGGAAACGGATAACTTTTGACAGCTTCCAGAGAGAAGGTTTGTGCCTGTAGAGGAATCGCTTGGGTTAGAAAGAAGACTATGGTCAGGCAGAGAAAGATAAACTTGTTCATGGGCTGCAAAAGAAGGAAGTGGCAGTGTATTGTTAAAAGACTTGCTTGCTAGTATAAAATAAGCACTTTGTTGTATGATATGTAGTATCGAAAGAATAAAATTCTACAATTGACAGTCGAATCCATACGTCATACTAGTGGTGTCGGTTTCTCAAAACCGACACCACGGACCCGCCGACACTACACCGCCAGTGGCATATAAATACGATTTAGGAGGGTTCTTTCCGGTTTGGTGATCGACTTTTTCCGGTTCGTCGGCCGATCAGTCTTGTTTTGCGGTACGGTTCGCAACTTTGCCGCACCATCAAGCAGCAGCGTATGCATACGTTTCACAAACTGTTTTTTATCCTGAGCTTTACCACAAGCCTTGTCTCACCAGCAAGCGCGCAGACTTATAGAAACACCATTGGCCTTTCATTGGGTACGTTCCGCCTACGGATGCTCGATCAGCAGGCTTCGGTGCTGGAATACACGGGTCGGGCGTTACCCTTGGTTGGTTTGACGTATCGACATCAATCCGAACGCGCCCGCTTTAATCTTCGTCTTTCGGGAGGAGTTGGTGAGATGAATCCGACGCGCTTCGGAGCCCGGACCTATACTACACCCACGGGCGATGGAAACGAGTTTTCGTATCAGATTTCCTCGACGATGTACGCCTTTAATCTGGAAGCCGATTACCTCCGGCGTATCGGTCCGGTGGAGCCCACCAAGCTAAGCACTTGGGTGGGTGGTTCGCTTCGGGAGTCGGTCTGGTATGCCGATGAAGTCGGTAATTTTCCTTGGCTTGTCAATACGGCGACGCTGTCTCCGGTGGTACAGACCGACTACGCATTTCAGCCCAATCACAGTTTGTCCTTGCGCCTGGATATGGCCGTTCTTGGCCTGATTACCCGTGCTATCTGGGCGGGCTACCCTAAATCAACGGACGATAGCAATGTGGCTGCTTACTTTAAACAAGGTACCCGACCAACGGCTGTCGGAAAACTGGGCCATGTCAACGTGCAGTTTGGTTACAGCTATCGGCTGAGTCCGCGCATGAGCGTGGGAGCTACGTACCGCGCTCGTTATGTGTCCTATCCCGTTCCTCGGCCCGTCCGGGCTGTCAGCAGTAGCGTATCACTGGAAGGCGAAGTTAATTTTTAACCACTACTCAATCGTTGCGCATGAAATCCATTCGGCTTGTTCTCGTACTATTCATTGCTTCGGGTTGTAGTCCGCAACTTCTCGGACCGCAAACGGCCAATACACCCGTAACCAATTTCGATCAGCTCTGGAAAGAATACGACCAGTTATACGGCGCGTTTGAACCGAAAAAAATTGACTGGGATGCTGCCTATAAAACCTACCGACCGCAGATCAATGAGCAATCTACCGACGCGGACTTGTATCGGGTGATGACTAGTCTGCTCGATGTACTGGGCGATAATCACGTTTATCTGCGTCCGACAGCTGCCACTAAACTGCCCTGGTATTCAGGGGGAATTCTGGGCCGAACCAAGGTGGATGACTACAACGGCGAAGTGGTCAAAAGGTATGTGAGTGCCACCAGACCAATTACGGACGAATTTGAATGCGGTAAAATCGGTCCGCATGTCGGCTACCTGCTGCTGAAAGGGTTCGAAGCTAGTTTTGCGACGTACGATAAGACGATGGATTCGGTGCTGACGTATCTGGCTGATACGAAAGGAATCATTATTGACCTGCGCAACAACGGTGGGGGCGAAGACCGAGTGGCTCAGTACGTTGCCAACCGATTCGCGAGCGAACGGCATCGATCCTTTACCGCCCGGCTTCGCAATGGACTGCGTCACGCTGACTTTGCGCCCGAACTAACGTTTTACACCGAACCGGCAGGCCTTTTTCAGTATACCAAACCAGTCGTCGTACTAACGAATCGGTCTTCGTATAGCTCGGCAGAAACATTTGTATTGGCGATGATACAGAACAAGCAGGTGACGCAGGTAGGCGATGTAACGGGCGGGGCTCTGTCGGACGCTATTACCCGTGATCTGCCCAACGGCTGGAGCATCCGCGTGCCCATTGCCGACGTACGCAATGCAACGGGTCAGAATCTGGAAGGTATCGGGATCATGCCTAAGATCCGGGTCAAGAACACGCCCGACGATTTGAAAGCCGGTCATGATCGGGCGCTGGAACGGGCCATTGAGTTGTTACAATGATGCCGTACGGCTACCTTGCAGCCTTCGGACAACGACGGATGACACGATTAAACGACAAGTGGTTTCGGTTGGTCGGTATTCCGGTTATGGCGTTGCTGGCCAACTGGATTTTCTACGACGAAATCAATCGACAGCATAATCAACTGTTCTGGATTGACTGGATTTTCAGTCTGCTGGAAGTGTCGTTGCTGTGGACGATCAGCCGGTACGGTATCCTCCGGTCGCGACGGCGTTACCCGGATTTGAGTCAAACGCGACCGCGTATTCTTTTTCAGATTGTGTGGTTCGTCATTACCACCGGACTCGTGCGGCTGCTGACCACGTTCCTGTACGACACAAGTCTGTTCTGGGGTTATCATTACACCCCCATCCGCTACGTTTACAATGTGGCCGTTGGCCTCTTCGGTATCATACCCATAGCAGCTATTTACGAAGGGATGTACCTGTATCGGCAGTGGACCGTCACGTATTACGAAGCGCAGGAGCTGAAAAAAATCAACCTGCAAACGCAGCTGGAATCGTTAAAGGAGCAGGTAAAACCGCACTTTTTGTTCAACAGCCTGAATACCTTGCAGGGACTGGTGATGGAGGATGCGAAAGAGCAGGCCGTTGCGTTTATCATTAATCTGTCGCAGGTATACCGCTATCTTTTGCAAAGCAACGAACAGGTGCTTATTCCGTTGTCGAAAGAACTGACGTTTATTCAGGCGTATGTCGAATTGCTCAAAACGCGCTACGAACAGGGTTTGGTGCTGGAACTAGCTATTGCTGCCGACGTACTGGATTACGGGTTGCCCCCGCTTACGCTTCAGATGCTGGTCGAAAATGCCGTGAAGCATAATCGAATATCGACGGGTAGTCCACTCACCATTCGGATCGAAAGCGATGCGGCTCATAACCTGCTTGTGGTTAATAATTTGCAACCAAAGCAAACCGTTGTTCCGTCAAACCAGATGGGACTAGCTAATATTTCGGCTAAATACCGACTGCTCAATCAACCCGACCCAATTATTCACCGGACGGAACACATTTTTCAGGTGTCGATTCCTTTACTACCGAACGTGCAGCCATGAATATACTAATTGTGGAGGACGAAGCCGTAGCTGCTCGTCAGCTTAAAGCCATGGTAGAGCGGGCGGGGGATGATGTAACGGTGCTGGCCGTACTCGACAGCATCGAACGCACGGTAGCGTACCTTCGGCAAAGTAGCCAGCAACCAGCCATTGTTGGGCAGCCCGTACATCCTGATCTGATCTTGCTGGATATTGAATTGTCGGATGGGCAGAGCTTCGCGATTTTCGATCAGGTAGCGGTAACGAGTCCGATTATTTTCACGACTGCGTACGACGAGTACGCCCTCAAGGCTTTTGACGTCAACAGTGTCGATTATTTGCTAAAACCCATTCAGGAAACGGCGTTGCAAAAAGCGTTGCATAAGTTTCGTCAGCTTCGGCAGACGTACGGCGGCAACCCGACTGTAAGCATGCCCATTGACGAACTGATCCGCCAGCTAACGGAGCGTCAGCCAGCGACGCTTGCCTACCGGGATCGCTTTCTGGTGCATGTCGGTCAGCGGTTGATACCCATCGATGGGAGTGAGATCGCTTATTTTTTCTCGACCAACAAGCTGACTTTTCTAAAGTCGCACGCGAACAACCAATACAGCCTTAACTACTCGCTCGATGAACTAGAGAAGTCGCTTGATCCAGGACAGTTTTACCGGGCCAACCGGCAATTTATTGTTAGTCATAAAGCGGTTCATCGCATCCATCTGCATTTCAGCAGCAAGCTGAAGGTGGAGCTTCGGCCAGCCACGGAAGAAAGCGTTATGGTAAGTCGCGAGAAAGCGATGGCGTTCCGCCAGTGGTTGGGCGAGTAAGTGCTTAATTGGTTTTCAATTCGGCGAAACCAAGCTCATCCAGACAAGCCATCAGGTCGATCAGTTTACCGGTCGTTAGCCGATCGCTGATTAATTGCCAGTTCAAATAAATAGTCGATGGGGTAAGCGGATTCGGTTGCGGTGACTGACTGGTTGAACCGTCCGAATGAGCGGGCGCATCCTGGCAGATGATGAGTTGAGCGTACATACGATTTTATGGGTTACGATAAACCTGTTTTTGTTGGATTCCAGAAAGGCTTGGTTTTGATCTGGCGGCTTCCCCAGTGGAGCGAATGTCGAAAATAGCGGTTGAGCGTCGCGCAGAGTCGGCTATCACCACCAACATACAGCATTCCTTTCCCGGTCGCGTTGTTTACCTGACTGGTCAGTTGCTCGATAACCGTTTGGGCTGGATTTTGGGGTTGTTGATAAAATGAAAAAGGCGTACAGCCATCCACATCAGGAAAGAAATCCATATCCTGGTCGGCGTAGATAAAGCTGATGATTTTTTTAGAACCCGACAGGTTTCGGTTGATTTCGTACAGGTGCGCCAATGCCGATGGGTCGCCGACAAACACATAATAATCGCCTGAATCGTCTACGGTGAAATTGCCTCTCGGACCGACGAAGTACAGAAGTTCACCCGGTTGCACCTCCTGAATCCAGCGGCTACCAACGCCCTTCGAATGCGTACAAACGGCAAGATCAATGGTGGCATTGGCCTGATCATACTGCCAAATGGAGTACGTTCGGACCTTATCCATGAGTGAGCTATTCTTGTCGAGCCCAATCAATACCCGCAGGTGTTCGCCCGGTGTGTACGTCAGCGCTTGCAGGGCGCTCCCCTGAATTTTTAGGTGAAAGGTATGATCGGCGATTTGTCTTTTTTCAATGATCGTGGCTTTTTGCCCAACCGCTTTGGTAATCGTATCTAGAAGGCTCATCGTATTTTGCTGATTAGCTACGATGCAAAGAAACGGGGGGCAGGCGGCCTAAAGAATGGCTGAAGGCGGGGTTTTGGTGGACAAATCATGGAATAGCTGCCTGAATTCAATCGGTGTGTGGCCCGTAACCTTGCGAAATAGTCGGGAAAAGTAATGCTGATCGGAAAAGCCCAGGCGGTAAGCGACATCTTTAACCGTTCCCTGCGTATGGTATAAAAGCCGCTTGGCTTCGAGCATCGTTTGGTGCTGAATCCAGTACGACACCGGGAAGCCCGTTTTTTGCTTGATAGTGTCTGTCAGGTGATTGACCGATACATGAAGTGCTTCGGCATAGTGAGCGGGCCGTTTCCAGTCAATGTACTGCTGTTCAACCAACTGGCGAAAAGCGAGGGTGATTTCATCGGCCCTACTCTCTGTATAACCCGACGCCTTATTGACGGATTGGTGAAGGTCGCAAACTGCACTGACAAGCGCGTTCAGCAGGTGTTGCAACGTAATTGATCGGCTATCGGCTGACCAAAACAAGGTGTACAGCAAACGGACGAGTTCGTGAATCGAAGCAAGCTTGTCGGAATTGAGGTCGGGAAGGGGCGATAGCGTCAGTAAGCGGACTGATTGAACCAACTCCGGATCGAGCAGGCCGGGATCAAAAGCGACAAGCCAGCCCTTCGCGGCCTGATGATCGACCAAGCGGTGTACTTGTTCGGGGCGGATCAAACCAAAAGCGGGTGCCTGGAAGTGAAATTCTTCGAAGTCCAGCAAAAATCGTCCGTTTCCACTTTGCAGAATGAACAACAGATACGAATTGTCGCGATGGGCGATATCAATGTCGTGATCGCCCGACTTAATAACCGTCGAATCGACCATTCGAACAAATAATCCCGCTTTTGCTTCTTTTGACAGTTCAAAAACGGGTATGTTATTTTTCTTACTCAAGCGTGAACAAGGGTTAAGCGTCGAGCGCATTCAGGCGTGGTCGAAGATAAGGTATCAAACCGCATCCTGTATCGATGGTCGGCAATTTAGGTGATTCGTAGAAAAAGCTTTCTGTCGCCGGTCAGCGGGCTACTTTGTATCTTTGCTCAACGGTCAACATTCGCTACGGCGGATGAGTTGATAAAAATAGACTTAGATTACTTGCAATGACTGCCTTAGAGATTGTACAAGAGTATTATTCGAGCTTCAACCAGAAAGATTGGAACGGCATGCTAGTGCTGCTGCACCCGGACGTTCGACACGAGCCGAACCAGGGCGAAGCGCGCGTTGGTACCGAAAAATTCACCGAGTTTATGCAAACGATGGACGAGTCGTACGACGAAACGCTGACCGATCTGGTGTTTCTGACGGAGCCGACCGACACGCGCGTAGCGGTGGAGTTTATCGTGAACGGGGTTTATAAGAAAGGTGAAGCGGGTCTACCCGAAGCGCACAATCAAACCTATCGACTGCCTGCCGCGGCATTTCTTGAGGTCAAGGATGAGAAAATTTCGCGGGTAACGACGTACTACAACCTGCCGCTCTGGATCAAGTTGGTATCGGAATAGTCGATGAGTGCACTGTCGTTTACTACCAAAAAAGGAAGCGAAATAGCGTCTGTCTTCGACGAGCTGGCCCGGCTACGTATTGCCGTTTTCCGCGACTTTCCGTACCTATACGAAGGGTCGGTTGCGTACGAAAAAGCGTATCTGAAAACGTATAGCCAGTCGGAGCGGTCGTTTTTGTTTGCGGTGTACAGCGGAGACGAGATGGTTGGTGCCACGACGGCCATTCCGCTGCGTGACGAAACAGACGACATCCGCCGACCGTTTACGCAGACTTCTGCCGATATTGATCGCATCTTTTATTTTGGTGAAAGTATTCTGCTGCCTGCGTTTCGCGGATTGGGGCTAGGGCACCGTTTTTTCGATGAGCGGGAAGCCCACGCCCGTAGTTTCGGTACGTTTAGAACAACCTGCTTCTGCGCGGTCGAGCGCGACGAGAACCACCCCGCCAAACCGCTGGATTACCGACCTAACGACTTGTTCTGGCAGAAGAGAGGCTATGCCAAGCAGGATGCATTGCGAAGTACCCTCGACTGGCCCGATATCGGTGAATCGGTATCGACGCCTAAAACGATGGTCTACTGGATGAGGGATCTGTAGTTTTCTGGGGTGGGTTAGCACAAAAAGAAAAGTGACCAAGTGTGCGGTCATGGTTTTGGCTTCGTTTCTTGTGGTGTCGGTTTCTCAAAACCGACACCAACTGTTGCCAGCAGAAATGTCGGTTTTAAGAAACCGACACCACAAGAGGTTTATGCGGAACTCGTCTTTTTTGTTGACAACCGACACCGCCGTAACACAAAATCAAGAATCTGACCGCACGCTTGTTCGCTATTCGCTTTGTAAATTACTTACCGATGGTAATTTCCTTTTCTGTATAACCACCCCGCGTTGACAGTAATTTAACCTTTGCTTTGATGCTGCCCGGTTGGTTGAGCTTAACCCGGAAGGTCGCTTCTTTTTTCTCGCCAACGTTTGTGTAGCCCGCGTATATCGTTTTGTCAAACAGAGCCGGTTGGGTAATGACGACTTTTGCATCTTTAAAACCTTTCAACAGCTCCTTGTTGATGTCCAGCGTTACCCGGTCTTCGGGAACCATCTTAACCCGCTTGGCCTGCTCTAACGCTACGGGCAACTTACCGGAGTTTATCCAACTCGCTTTTATTTCATATTCATTATCGGCCAGCGGTTTGATAGTTACATCGGTCAAATCAACCTGCGGAAGTTCTTTCGCCATCGCCAGATTGAATTTCGATTGCTTCGAGATCCAGTTTTCTAAAATCCAGGCCGGACCGTTTTGTGAGAAAAACTTAGGGTTAAAGCCGCCAATCTCTACTTCGCCCAATTGGGGATGCGTCATTTTGGTCCACGGCTTGAAGCCACGTTTGCCGTTGGCTTCGTCGTCCCACATCAGCGCGTCGTATTCATCCCGGTCGCCATCGCCGTCGTAATCTTTCATGGCCCCATTGTTCCAAAGCTCATCCCCGTACCAAACGGCACCGTATTGAAAATAGCCGAAATCCGGCCCGTGTCCGAACAGGGGTTGTGGCTTTGACGGGTCGCCGGTCAAGCGATTGATTTTGTTGCGCGTATTATACACATCGTACACATCGCCCGCCCACGGATAGCCCGTAAACGAAAGCCCCAAACTATCCATGTGTTTGTAAATAGCCTCGTCGGCGGGGAACATACTTTCGGCGCTGGCCGATGTGGAGGGGGGGCGTAGGTGCATCGGAACGCTCGTGTCCATCGAGTTGACCACCGTGATGTTGGGGTGACCCATCAGCCAGACGTACGTAGCCCGCGTTTCGGGTTCGCTGAGCGGGTATTCACTGGCACCGCCCTGCGTGTAACCCCGCCCGGTAAAGTCGCCACCCTGATCGGGTCGCCAGTTTTCGGGGTAGTTGCGGTGGTTGTCCAGGCCACCAATACCATCTTCGTTGTACTTGCCATCACCGTCGTTGTCAATGCCTTCGGTGTATACGAGGTGCGTGCCCTGGCCAGCCTGTACCCGCTTCATCAACCGGCCTGATTTGTCTTTTGGGTCGATGACATAATCCGCCTTTTCCAGGTCCGCCTTCGTTGTTGCCTTTTTCCGGATCTGGTAAATGATCCCGTCGCCATCGAGATCATCTTCAGAATCCTCATCCAGCAGTCCATCCCGGTCATTGTCGTTCGGGCGCAGGCTGCTGCGGTTGCGTTGCGCCGTGTACAGGTACATCGTTGCGCCGTCAGGATTGTTTTCGGGACGCAGGTAAATGGTTTTGGTATCCAGCAGTTTCGTGATGGACGCGTCTTTACCGTAGTTGTCCAGCAAGTGTTTGGCAAGCCAGAGGACGGCTTCACTACTGGTGACTTCGCCACTGTGCCGTCCGCCTTCAAAGTAAGCCGCTGGTTTGTCGGTGTGTTTACCCGTTTTCTTGTTGGTCAGTGTCAGTTGTAAAATAGGCCGCCCTTCGTAGCTTTTTGCCACTTCGTACAAATCTACCAGGTTAGGGTATTGTTCGGCCCATTTGCGGCACCAGCCGTACATGACGTCGGGGGTGTGGTAGGTATCGAAGGTAAGCGTCGATCCCATTTGGTATTGCACGTCCTTGAACGTATGCTTCTTGAAATAACTGATGCCGTGCCGTTCGCCTTTCACAGTGTACACCTTTCGGGCGGTGTCCTGTTCGGGCCATTTTTCTTCGGTACCGTAATACGATCGCTGGGCAAATGCACTAGAGAGGAGAGACAGAGTTAAAAGAACTGTACAATACGTTTTCATGGATGGGTAACGGAGAATGAAGAGGAGCTTTTTTGACTGTTAGTAGTGCCCACTTATTGGACAAGCAATTTATAGAATATTCTATTTTAAGTCCTATTCATAGCTATTATATTTGATGTTTAGATAAAATTTCAAAATAAAATTACACTGTATAGTCTAAAATGTACATAAAAAAGGCTCCCCTAGTTGTGTTAGGGGAGCCTTTTTTCTTAATGAACTCTATCTTGCCGAAGGCGTGGCTTAGTTGCCCATACCGACGAGAAAACGTCTGGATGCTGAGTAGTTAATGGCGTTGATTTGCATAATGTACATGCCCGGAGCCAATTTTTGCAGATCGATGGATTTACGATCTTCGATACTCGGTAGGAAAATCGTTTCAACCTCCCGGCCCGATACGGTAAAGATGCGGATTGTGGCGTTGGCCAGGTTATTCAGCGTTTCGAGCGTAATGATTTTGTCCGGGCTAGGATTCGGATAGATACTTAATCCCTGGTTTGAATCATCAACTACGAAGTTTAGCCGGGCGGATGGATCAGAAAAACAAGTCAGCGTTGGGCTGTAGCGAATAAACGCCTGGGCCGCGTACGAACCGGATCGACCGGCCTTGATTATCGCTGTTTGAACGGCCAGCGTATCGGTGTTGATGTACCAGCGGTAAAAATCGCCTGAAAGGGAGCCCATCGCTTCGAGCGTATAGGTACCAATCTGCGTAACGGAAGGAACGCTCGGCAGTGGTTTTACATCAACGGCAATCGCCGTGGCTAACGGCGAAAAGCAGCCGTTGTTATCCCGAACCCGCGCCGAATAAGAACCCGACTGACGCACCTGGATGGTTTGTACGGAATCGCCGGTGCTCCACAAAGGGCGTAAATTGCTGGTTGCTGTAAGTGCTACCTGGTTACCATCACAAAAGGTTGTCGGCCCGTTTGCTGTCAGTGTTGGCGAATTTGGCAGCGGGTTTACCCGGATCGTGATGGCGTTGGACGGAGCCGAAAAGCAACTAAACTGATTTTGTGTCCGCACCGTGTACACACCGGACTGGTTGATGGTCACGGCTCGCGAAGTTGCTCCGTTCGTCCATTGATAGGCCGTGTTTTCGGTCGAAGTCAGGGTTACGCGCTGGTCGGCGCAGAAGGTCGTGTTTCCACTGGCCGCAATAACTGGAGTTGCTGGCAAAGGATTTACAACGACAGCAATTGACTGCGATTGGGGCGATGTACAGCCGTTCTGGTCCGTGGCAGTCACGGTATAGGCTCCCGCTGTCTGTACCGTAATGTTGCGGTCGGTCTGGCCCGAGTTCCACCGATACCGATAACCCGCAACCTCGTTGGCGCTCAGCGTGGTGTTGCCACCCTGACAAAAGGTTGTCGTTTGCTGAGCCGTAACCGTCGGAATAGCGGGTAATGGATTTACCCGGACCGAGGTCGTTCCCGAAACAAACGTACAGCCGCTTACATCCCGGTATTGAACCGAATAATCGCCGGAGGAATTGACAGACAACTGTTGCGACGTATTGTTATTATTCCATTGGATATTGTTGTCGTAATCAGTCCGTAACGTCACGCTGTTTCCGGCGCAAAACGTGGTCGGACCCGAAGCCTGAATGGATGGAGCAGAAGCCACGCGCACAACGGGTGAGAACAGTACATTACCGGCCGCGTCTTTCACCTTCGCCCGGTACTGCCCAGCCCCTTTGGTAATGCGTTGGCCGCCTTCACCCGTGTTCCAGGTTACCGACGAGAACGAGCCATTCACGGCAATCGACAGTTGATTGGTACCGGCGCACGATACCGTAACCGTCGGGGCAGGGGTTGGAGAAATCGGCTGGGCATTCGCGAAAAATCCGTCGTTGAGGCTGTTGTTCCAGACGTTAGCTACCTCGTAGAGTCCGTTGACATCGAAGTGTACATCGTCGAAGATCGTCCGGGGCGGGCGCTGACGGGGAATCTGAATGTTGTCGGTCTCTGGTCCCGGAAACACGTTACTTACCGAACTAATAATCTGGTTTTGAGCAGCAAGTATCTGAGGACGGGCTCCCCGTGAATCGCCTGAATACGACACGCGGGCAACGACCCAGGCTATATTTTTGTTGGCGTCCTGCCGACTGCGATTGATAACGTACTGTAAATGGTTGTAATAGCTTCCCTGACTCGTATTGTCGAAATTTTCGGCTTCGCCCTGCTGCCACAAAATAGCCCTGACACCCAGCATATTGATGTAAAACTGCAAGGCGATCCGTAGGTTGGCATAAGGCTGACCGTCGGCATAGTACAAACCCTGCGAGTAAATACTTTCCGTACGGCCATTTTCCGCACTTTCGCGCCAGTTCTTAACGGCTGTGCCAATGTAACCAGCGTTGAAAAACATGATCGGTACGTTCAGTCGTTGGGCCAGCATATCACCGACCCGACCCCAGCACCAGCTGCCTACTCCGCGTGGCGTAATTCGACCACCCTGATTGACGTGAGAGAATAAATTCAGCACATCCATAGGCGGGTCGTTCTGCGACTCCGAAGGATCAAAATAATTGACGCAGTTGATGCGGTCGTCACTGGCGCTGGGCATATCGTCGTACACACCCTGACCATTCGACTGACCCGCGATCACGAATACTTCGCCGGCACCCACCCGTTCAACGATAGTGCTACCGCCCACCTGTTGATCACCGTTCATGCCCCGTACTTCCAGGTTGTACCAGCCTCCTTTTACGGTCAGATCACCGGCGTAATTACCGCCAGTCGGATTATTCTGAATTGTGACCCAGTCGGTTGAGGTGCCTTGTCCGTCACGTGCCTGAACGCGGGCATCAATTCGGGTTACGGGCGTCGTAAAATAGCCGTTTACACGAATAGTGGCTTCATTATTTGTGTTACGCTGAAAAACGGCTCGGCTAACCGGAAACGAAACTTGGATTTGAGCGCTTGTCTGAAAAGAATAGAACCCCATCAAAAAGAACCAACACGAAACGAAAACGCTTTTCATAAACTTTGTAAAAGTACAGACTGGATAGTAATATGGTTAGAGGTTAGTATCACAGTTTATAAGGTAGCATATGAACGGGAGCAGGATCTGCGAGCGCTTCCCGCAGGCGACGCTGCCTCAAAACGACGCACCCCGTAGGTCGTTGTTTTAGGCCTGCTTCGATTGAACGTCGTGAATGCGAATGCTGGTATAAACAAAGGATAAATACAGACTTCTGCGAGACAATCTCAGATTGATGGACACAATAATCTGTTCTACCGTTTAACCACACTCGAAAAAAAGAATAAATAAATTTCGCTGGTGTACCTGGCAGGCTCTGGAATAGTCGCCGTACAACGGAACGGGGAAATGTGCGCTTAGTGATGAGCGCAGAGTGGGGATAGGAAACGAAATCGGAAAAAGAAGAAATCATAAATCCTGTAACTACAGAATAGGGTGTAGAATACAGGCACCGTCATTCCAGTGCTGCCCTGTTCAGAGAAGACACCTTTTCTCATAGTATATAGCAAAACTAAAACCCATTAACTAATAACCCAAACGGTAGAATGGGACAGGGCGCTTTTTTACGAATACCTTACTGTACGGTAATCAGTCGGGTTGTGAAGGGAGCTTTTCTGCGTGGCCGCTACGGCGGGAAATACGGTAAGTTAACCCGATAACCAGGTTGTTTTTACCAGAAGCCGCTTGGGGAGTAAATACGCCCTGCTCAAATGTAGCGGGGCTATAATTGGTCTGATTCACCCAACCCGTCTGGATAATCCAGTTTTTGGTTAGCTGGTAGCCGATGCCCGCGTATAGACGGTTGCGTTCGAAGGTTGGGCCAACGGGGTTAAGAAACACTTCGTCGTACAGTGATAGAAAGATCGTCTTCTCGGTGATGGTTCGTTTGTTTAGGGGAACGAACGCATTCAATCGATAACGAATGCGGTTTCGAAACATCTGACTACCTTCTCTATACGTAAACCAACGCTGCTCAATGCGGTACCGATGTTCAAATTTTATTCGCGACAAATACTGGTTAATAATGAGCTGTTGCCATAGCCGCTTTTCGGTATTGAGCGGTCCGGTAGACAGATCTTTGAAATCGTAGGTACCATACTGACCACCCGCTAGCATCAGGGTAAAATTACGGTCGAGGTCGTAACTGATACCACCCTTCAACTCGTAATAAAAAAACTGCTGCATCACTGCGTTGCTTCGGGTCTGTATTTCGGCAAAACCGCCCCATTTTTTTTCATTGCCCGGCAGCTGAACGGTACCAATAAGCCATGATCCCCAGGGTGTTGCGGGTGTTAATGCGGTTTGGGCAAAGGTGCAGTTGAAAGTATACGAAAACAGGCTGGCTGTCAGAAGGAAAGCGAATCGAAAGCGGTTCACAAGTGCAGGTTCATTACAACGCTGTAAAAATAGTCTGTGTTAAGAGATTATAATTTGACTCAGGTCAATCATAACGATTTAGTAATTTATAACTAGCGTTGTTAACATTTGCATAACATTAAGCGAGCGTTTCAGTCTCTTCCCGGTGGTCAGAGCTGCACTTGGTATATTGCCGTTTCCGGGTGGTTGATCGAGCGTCCGGGCATAGTAGCTTGCTGCAATGCGCATAGCTAAATAACAGGGAACTGTAACCTTTAAATGAGACAGTTAGTTGATCAATAAACGCTTCGCTATTCCTTAACTCATGTGGATTCTTTTTTCGCTTTTGGCCGCGGTGGCAACGGCTATCGTGGTAACACTGTCGAAGGCCGGTATTAAAAACGTCGATTCTAGTCTGGCGTTTGCCATTCAATCGGTTCTTATTTTGATTGTATCCTGGGGTGTTGTCATCAGTCAGGGAACGCTGTCTGATGTGGCACGTATCGAGCGACGCGTCTGGATTTATTTGATTCTGGCGGGCATCGTCACGTGCGTTTCTTCGCTGCTGTCGTTTCGGGCGCTCAAAATAGGTGACGCGTCCCGTGTGGCGTCGCTGGACAAAGTGTCGTTGGTTTTTTCAATTATACTGGCCGTTGTTTTCCTCAAAGAAAAAGTCAACTGGCAGGTTATTGCCGGGGCTGCACTGATGGCTATCGGTGCGGTTGTCATTGCGATGGCGCGTGAATAAAATAACCGACACGAGCCATACTGTCGATTACATACCTTTAGGAGGTTGCGATCCGAATGGAGTCATTCACCTGTAGCTTCCCCCAAGCCGAATTGGTGGATCGTAGCAGCAGCGTGTCGGTCTGAACAACCCACTCCTGACTGGTTTCATCGAAGTAAATGTGCCGGATTGGTTCGGACGCTGCTGTAATGCTTACATCTGTTCTCTCATTGACTCGGTCGCTTTGAATACGTCCCTGCGTCAGCCGAATAACCCGGTCGGCTAGTACCTGAACATCGGTTTCGTGGTGGCTAACCAACAAGGTTGTTGTACCCCAGGATTGATGCAGTTTTAAAAGCAGCTGACGGAGCTGCCCGCCAGAGTCCGGATCGAGAGCCGCAAAAGGTTCATCCAGCAACAGTACTGTTGGCCGACGTACCAATGCGCGAGCCAACGCCACCCGCTGTCGTTGCCCACCCGACAAGGCCGATGGTTTCTGGCCGATAAACGTAGCGAGTCCCGTTTCCTGGATCAGTTGATCGACCAATTCAGGATGACCAGCGGGCGCGGCAAACTGGATGTTCTCGCGTACGGTCATATTCGGGAACAAGGCCGTATCCTGAAAAACATAGCCTATTGACCGCTGTTGGGGCGGTAAATTGATGCGCCGGGCGGTATCGAGCCAGCGTACGCCGTTGATCTCAATACAGCCACGGCTTGGCTTTTCCAATCCGGCCAGCAGTCGCAGTAAGGTCGTCTTCCCGGAACCCGAAGGGCCTACGAGCGCTGTCAGGCTACCCACCGCCAGGTCGAATTGCACATCAAGCTCGGTAACGCCTTCGGCAAACAGGCGCGGCATACAGACATCCAGCGTAATCATATCGTTACCCGTTTGTTAATCGCGTACACCAGCAATAAAATCAGAAACGAGAGGCCCAACAGCAGCGCTGCGTAGACGTGCGCTGATTCAAAATGCAACAGTTCCACTTCGTCGTAAATGGCGATGGAGGCTACGCGGGTTTGTCCTGGCAGGTTTCCGCCAATCATAAGGACTAATCCAAACTCACCAATCGTATGGGCAAACGACAGCACAATGCCCGTCAGCAGAGCCGGTTTGCAATTGGGCAACAAGACGTGCCATAACGTTCGAACGGGAGACTGACCCAGCGTGTAGGCCGCTTCGCGCCAGGAAATGGGCAAATTTTCGAGGCCCGCCTGAATGGGATGAACCATAAACGGCAAACTGTACAATAGCGACGCCAGGACCAGCCCCTCGAACGAAAAGACTAGTTGAAGATTGAGCGTACGAAGCAACCAGGCCCCCAGCCAACTGTTCGGACTAAAAGCCAGCAGCAAGTAAAAGCCGACAACCGAAGGGGGAAGTACCAGCGGCAGACTGATAACGGTTTCGACCAACGGTTTCAATCGAAACCGGCTAAGCGCCAGCCACCCGGCCAGCGGGACACCGATGAGCAGCAGGATAAAGGTGGTGATACTGGCAAGTCGTAACGTGAGCCAGATAGGGTCCCAGTCAATGGGCATGAGCTACGTCTTTTTAATTCTTGGGCAATCGGTAACCAAACTGTTGTAAAATGCGCCGGGCGGTCTGGCTCCGTAAAAACTGAACAAACTGCCCGGCGGCCTTGCCCTGTGTTGTTCGTTTGAGTACCACAACGCCCTGAGCAATGGGCGAATAGTGGTCCGTGGAGAGTTCGATCCAGTGCCCTTTCTGTTGCAGGCTAGGGTCAAGGACAACGGATTTTGCCGTAAAACCCATTTCTGCCGAACCGGATAGGACATATTGATTTACCTGCGCAATGCTTTCGCCATAGACGCATTTGGCCTTTACCTGATCCGTCAACTGGGCGTGTTTCAATACGCTTTCGGCGGCTTCGCCATACGGTGCTTTTGCCGGATTCGCTATGGCGATGTGGCGCACCGCCGGATTTTTCAGCACCGTAAGGTCTTGAGACAAGGGCAAATCGCCCACCGTCCAGAGCACAAGCGTACCGTAGGCATAAATAGCGGGCGCAGCCTGGGTCAAGCCTTGTTTATAAAGCGCCTGCGGGTAATCCATATCGGCAGACAGAAATACGTCGTAGGGAGCGCCCTGCTGAATCTGCGTGGTAAGTTTACCCGAGGAACTAACAATCGATTCCACAGTGACGCCGGTTTGCTTCTGAAAAGCGGTTCGCAACTGTTCCATAACAAACTGCGCGTTGGCCGCCACCGCCACACGCAGGGCCTGGGACTGTGCGCAAGCGGGCCAGAAAAGAAGCAGGAAAATAAGGTTTTTCATTAAACGCAAACGTTGTGGTTGGGCAAATATAACGGCCAGCGTTGAATTTTGCTTTCGTTATCAGGACGATGGCGTATCCAGGCTGTGAGCCTTCGTGGTTTGCGTTGTTTTTCGACGGCTGGATAAAGTCAGAGGCAAGGTATTGATATAGACGTTGTCTGACTCCCTGATCTTGAACAACGGGCATCTTACAAAGGTTAAGCCTTCTTCAATCCAGGCAGGTGAACGGAATGTTCGTGAGAACATAAAAACAGAAACAAGCTTATGAAATACAGATTATTAGGTAATACAGATGTGCAGTTGTCGGCCATTGGACTGGGATGCATGGGGATGAGCCATGCGTACGGTCAGCCCGATGACGATGAGTCGATAGCAACGCTTCACAGAGCCATTGAACTGGGCATTAACTTCTGGGATACGGCCGATATTTACGGAAGCGGCAAAAATGAATCGTTGATTTCGCAGGTGTTGAAGTCAAACCGGGATAAGATTTTTATTGCGACGAAATTTGGGTTTGTTCCTCAGACGGATGGCAATTTATCGGCTTTCGATGGGTCGCCCGCTTACCTCAAAAAAGCGGTTGAAGCGAGCCTGAAACGGTTACAGATCGATGTTATTGATTTGTACTATGCTCACCGCGTCGATCCGAACGTGCCGATTGAAGAAACCGTCGGGGCGATGGCTGATCTGGTGAAAGAAGGCAAAGTCAAATACCTGGGTTTGTCAGAAGCGTCGGCCAATTCGATTCGAAAAGCCCATGCCGTCCATCCGATTTCGGCGTTACAAAGCGAATACTCCCTGTTGACCCGCGATGTGGAGTCAGCCATTTTACCCCTTACCAAAGAGCTGAACATTTCGTTCGTACCATTCAGTCCACTGGCCAGAGGACTGGTGACCAACACACTGAACGTAGCCGAGTTGAAAGAAGGAGATTTCCGGAAAACATTACCCAGGTATCAGGCTGAACATGCCGACAATAACCAGCATTTAGCCGCTGGCTTTGCGGATATTGCCCAGCATATCGGCTGCACGCCCGCTCAACTGGCGCTCGCCTGGGTGCTGCATCAGGGTGATAACATTATCCCTATCCCCGGCACCAAAAAGCGGAAGTATCTGGAAGAGAATGCGGGGAGTGTCGATGTCCAGCTGTCAGACCAGCAAGTACAGGCTATTGAAGACCTGTTGCACAAATATCCGGACACCGGAGATCGCTACAACGCGAATAACTACAAGCTGGTGGATCGAAGTTAACGAGAAAGGACGCTCAACAAAGGCGTCCTTTTCCATAAAGGCCATTTGTCGCGCTAAATTTCCTGTCAGTAGTCTGGTTCTACCGAAATAGCGAAGAAATGTACAGAGCGACGGGAAAGCCAGCGTATACTTTTGTGCCAATCAAACAGACTTACGCATGAAAGCGATTATTTTAACTGATTTCGGTAGTGTTGACAATCTTGTCGTTACCAATGTGAATACGCCCGCTGTTTCCGACAATGAAGTACTGATCCAGGTCAAGGCCATCAGCGTCAACCCCATAGATGTAAAAACGCGCTCCGGGAAAGGAGTGTCCAGCCTGTTCAACGATCAAAATCCAATTATCCTGGGTTGGGATGTTTCAGGTATCGTTGTGGAGTCGAAATCACCGTTGTTCAAAGCGGGCGATGATGTGTTTGGTATGGTCAACTTTCCGGGATTCGGCAAAGCGTACGCTCAGTATGTAGCTGCGCCGGCGAGTCACCTGGCTCTGAAGCCTGGATCAATCTCCCACGCTGAAGCAGCCGCTGCTTCGTTGGCTGCTCTGACGGCTTTTCAGGCTGTTGTTTCACACGCCAACGTGCAGGCCGGTCAACGGGTGCTCATTCATGCCGCTGCGGGTGGGGTAGGGCACTTTGCGGTACAAATCGCCAAAGAGTTAGGCGCTTACGTAATTGGAACCTCGTCGGCAGCCAACAAAGACTTTGTTTTATCGCTCGGAGCCGACGAACATATTGATTACAAGACGCAAACGATAGCAGGAGCCACCCAGGCTATTGACTTCGTACTGGATACAATCGGGAACGAAAACATCGACCATTCGCTCGACGTGATGAAACCGGGGGCGACGATTATTAGTATTCCGTCGGGGAAGAACGAAGCGGTGAAAGAAAAAGCGGAGGCTAAAGGAATGATTGGCTATCCGATACGCGTGCAGTCAAACGGCGAGGATATGAACCAACTGGCAAACCTTCTTGAGCAGGGTAAAATCAGATCCCACATTTCGCAGACCTTTGATTTTGACGAGATGAGGCAAGCGCATATACAGATAGAAAGCGGAAAAACGCGGGGCAAAATCGCCGTTCTGGTTCCCTGAAATAGTAATCTGAAGTTTTGGCTCTTTGACCAGTCCCAAACAAGTAGCCGTAGCTCACTTATGGTGGTGGTGTCGGCGGGGCCGCCCCGCCGACACCACCATAAGGCTAACATCTTCATCTTTTAACTGATTTGTAACCATTCCTGTCTGCCAAAAGTCAAGCATATAAACACAGATCAGCGTACAATTGAAAACGGAGCCTATATATTTAGTGGGCTTTATCTAACGTGTGACTCCGTTTCAGCTTGGTAAAATTTGCAGGAATAACGCGTAGAATGAAAAAATCTGTAAGGGATTTCCCTCATTAGTGTACACTTGAAGTTGCAAAGCGGCTAACTGTTGTTCATTTTTGCTTTTGTAAGCGGGTACATGCCGCTTCGCTGAACAAACCTAAATCGTTTATGAACGAGCAATCGCGCAGAGCATTTGTGAAAAGTGGCGTTGCCGCCGGGCTAGGGGCTGCACTTCCCGCAACGGGCATGGCTGAAATGGCCCCGAAAGAACTGTTTACCCACCACGTTTTCTTTTATCTGAAAAATCCGGGCAGTGAGTCCGACAAAGCGAAGTTGCTGGAAGGATTAAACAAGCTGGCTAAATGTCCGACAATCAAGATGGTTCATATTGGAACGCCAGCCAAGACTAACCGTGAGGTTATTCAGCGGGACTATACCTATTCGTGGCTGTGCTTTTTCGACAGCCCTGCCGATGAAGAAAGTTACCAGAAACATCCGATTCACGACGACTTCAGAAACAACTATGCGTCGTTGTGGGAGAAAGTTGTTATCTACGATTCGGTTGGACCAAAACGATAAACGCTAGCTCGACTGATGACGGTTGCTATTGATATTCAGTTATCGTCATCAGTCGGCTTGGCTGACCGGGTTTGATAAGCCGCTGGTCGACAACGCCGTTGTTTCGACGGGCGATGGCTTTGGTGCATTGCCGCGCGTTAGCGAAAAAAGGGCTCCTAGCAGCACTAACCCGGTCATGGTTAAATACACATAGTGCATGCCAAGTAACTGCGCCGGTGTTGCTTCGGGCGATACGTGGTTATTGACTGCATATCGGTTTCGTAGGCTGTACCAAACGGCAGCCGCCAGCGCGATGCCTACCACAAAGCCGAGGTTTCGCATAAAGGCAATCATACTACTGGCGATGCCTCGTTGATCCAGCGGAGCCGAGTTGAGGGCGCTGCTGCTATTGGGTGACTGAAATAAACCGAATCCCAGACTCACCAGCGAACTTCGCCAGACCACATCTTGCCATTCCCAATCAGTGGACAGATACGAAAAAGCAAAATAACCGCTGGCTGTAATAAGCAACCCAGCGCTGGAAAGCCAGCGGGCACTGATCTTACTCGATAAATAGCCGCCCAGCGGTGCGACCAGACTAAGGGTCAGCGGACCTGCCAGCAGGATCAGCCCCGCTCGTCCGGGCGGGAGGCCCAGTAATTGTTGCAGGAAAAAAGGAATCACGAATAGGTTGGCACCGGAGGCAATGAAGCCACAGAAGGCCGCCAGGATTGCCGAAGTAAACGCCCGGACGCGGAACAAACTAAGCCGTAACATTGGCTCTTTGACCCGCATTTCCCAGAGAAAAAAGAGCACTAGTAAGACACCGCCTACCGACAGCAATCCGACCACAAGTGAGTCGTTCCAGCCGTAGCGAGGTTCTGGCCCGAAGTCCAGACCTGTTAGCAAGGTAATGACACCAACCAGAAAAAGACCTGCTCCAACCAGATCGAAGCGTTGCCTGGTCACTTTAGGGCTTTCCGGCAAAATGGTCCACGCCCGCCAGATGGCGATTAAGCCGATGGGAACATTGACGAAAAAGATACTGGACCAGCCAAACTTGCTCAGCAGCAAACCACCAATTACAGGACCTGCACTGGAGCCCGCAGCCACAACGGAACCCATGAGGCCGAGCGCCTGACCCCGCTCTTTGGGGGAGAAGGCATCGCTGATAATGGCCGGCCCAATGGCAAAAATCATGGATGCGCCCAAGCCCTGAAGGACTCTGAAGCCGACCAACGACCACAGGTTCCAGGCTAACCCGCAGCACAGCGACCCCACGACGAAAACACTAAAACCGGTGATGTACAGTTGCCGCCGTCCAACCCAGTCCGAGAGCTTGCCCATGATCAGCAGCGTACTTGTTGTTGTCAGTAGGTAACACAGGACGATCCATTCGACGCGATCACCCGCTCCGAGTTCCCGGCGAATGGTCGGCAGGGCAATGTTCACGATGCTACTGTCGAGCGTAGACATGAACGTGCCGAACATGACCGTTCCAAGGATAATCCACTTGTTGGGTGCCGATGCTTCGACGGAGGCAATGGGTTGTGTCACGACGGATGCGAATTACTACAAGGTCGTAACAGGGTAGTAAGACTGGTTGTTTGAAGGGATTTCGGAAATAACCAGGTATAAGGATGGGCTATCGAGCCCTAACTTTCCCGTTTAATGAGATGCTTGCCGGTCGTAATTTTATTTAGCTACCACCTGAACAACGTACGTTTTCTTTACCTGGCCGCTACCCGTTTCACTGGGTTGTTTTTCCGAGAACATAACATTGGCGCTACCCACGGTAATTCCTTTTAGCTGAAAAACAGTAGGGCCTGATTTATCGCGTTTCAGGGTATCAACCGCTGGGGCCAGCTCTGGCCGTGACACTTCAACCACTTCTTGGTTATCTGACGTGCCGATTAACTGGGTAGAACCGTCTCCCCGGCTTGGTAAAGAAATTTCCTTGATCTCACCAACGGATAAGCGGATGCGCTGTTTGGAGCCTTCGTTTTTCGTTGAACTGCAAGCCGTTGTTATAGCCAGAAGGCCAGCTAGAAGAAGTTGCGGGCGAATTTGTTGCGTACGTGTCGTTGTCATACCCGCTATAACTCACCGACCGCCTGAACGGTTTGGGAATTTGAGCCAGCTGGCTCATTCGTAGCACCATAAAGCGGTTTCAAAAGAAACTGGCTGACTGGAGTCGAGAACAATACCTCGGGCTAATACCAGCGCCGGATGAAGGATAGGTTGTAGCCTGCGTAATTACCGGATATGGCGTTGTTTACATCGACCTTTTGGCAAGTGACAATAACATTGTTGTTCACGTACGTCAGGCGATCCGAAGATACGGGTTCAAGCGCGTAACCCTGACGAATCAGCTGCTGTTGAAGTTGATCGCATTCTTCTTTCGAGCGAACCTGATACATCAATATATCAGAACGTCCTGTACGCACATATTGAATAAGGGCAGAGGCTGTTGTCGGTCTGGTCAGCAGCGTGTTGCTGGAATAGGCAAACAGACAGGTAAAACCAATGACACCACTTTCATTTTTATAACAAACAAAGCCTTTCCGGAACATGCACTGATCAAACTGTGCCGCTGGTAGGCTCATGTAGGTCAGGAGTTCGTTCAGGTTTACACGCTGAGCAAACGTCGAACTAGCCAGAAAAAGCAAACTCACCGTATAAAGTACACACCGGAAGCGTCGATAATATGGGGAGTTTGAATAAAGCAGAGCGATCATAGAAGCCAGAGAATGCGTCAGGCTGGACTACATCAAAATACGCTCCATCGACTATTTCGTCAACCGAAAATGTCCCGAAAACAGGATTTATATGGCTTAATAGACTTAAGGATGCCTACAAACAGGCTATTCGGCTACCGCAGTCGATTCGTGTCCAATGTGCTTACCGACGACGTACCCCGTTGTCCAGGCGTTCTGAAAATTAAAACCGCCGGTAATGCCGTCAACGTCAAGCACTTCGCCGGCGAAAAACAAACCTGGCTGAGCCTTGCTCTCAAGGGTTTGTACATCGAGGCTGCTGAGTGGAACGCCCCCGCAGGTAACGAACTCGTCTTTAAACGTACTTTTGCCGGCAACCCCAAACTGACTGTTGGTAAGCCGTTCGGCCAGTCGATTGAGTGGTTTAGCGGGTAAATCGGCCCACCGCTGGTTGTCTTCGATTCCCGATTCAGAAACAAAGGACTGCCAAAGACGGGATGGCAGACCAAACGGATTTTGTGAGCTTACCTGTTTACGGCCATTTTGCTGCCGGAAATCCTGTAAGGCTGCTCGCAGTTCGTTCTCGGTCAGTGTAGGAACCCAATTGATACGTAGCGTAAATCGGTAATCAACTGATGCCAGGTCGCGGGCTGCCCAGGCCGATAGCCGCAATACCGCCGGACCGCTGAAACCCCAGTGCGTAACGAGTAAAGGACCGCGCTGCTGTTGTTTCGTCCCAACCACTGACACCGCTGTATCGGGAACGGATACGCCCGCCAGCGGTAGCAGGTAATTATCAGGTACGTTAAACGTAAACAACGATGGTACCGGATCGATCAACTCATCCGTTTGGTCGGGAAACCAGTCGTAAGAGGGCCGTTGCGGATAGCCACCCGTTGCGATCAAAACGCGATCCGCGTACAGCGTTTCGCTGGTTAGTAACTGAAGTTGCCATCCGGTCCCATCAGGCTGTAAGGTACTGACGCCACAACTGGTTCGAATCTGAATGCCCAGTCGTTGGGCGGTATTCAATAGACAATCGACAATGGTTTCGGAGGTGTTGGTTGCGGGAAACATCCGCCCGTCGGCTTCCGTTTTTAAGGCAATACCTTTCTGCTCGAACCAGCGCACCGTATCGGCCGCGTCGAACTGGTTCAATAGCGAGCGTAATGCTTTTTCGCCACGGGGGTAATGCTTGACGAGTTGACGATTGTCAAAACAGGAGTGAGTAACATTGCAGCGTCCGCCACCCGAAATGCGGACCTTGTTCAATACGGTACGGGTCTTTTCCAGAATGGTGACCGTAGCACCCGGATACGTTTCAACGGCTGTGATGGCACCAAAAAAACCGGCGGCTCCTCCGCCAATAACGGCAATATGTAATGACATAACCGCTCAACAGTTGTCCGCTCATTGTGGTTCGTCTGTTAGACAGGCAGGAGTTTAAAGTCGATCAATAAATCGTTAGGCTTTCTTCTTCCTGCAAAGCTGTGTTGTCCGCAAACTCTGTAGATTTACGCCTATGTTTTTCAGACCTCGCTTTAATACAAAAAAATACGCCCGCCGGGGCTTCCGATTACGCGGTAACACGCTTGTGCTGCTGTTTGTATTTTTCCTGATTGGTTTATTTCTGCACTACGGCGGTAAAACCAAGCCGGTCGTTGCCTTCTGGAATGATGTCCGGGAAATAATTGGTCTGAGACGATCACACGCCGAAAAGGAAGAATCGAACCCCTACCGGGCACCGGAACCGGATTCCGACGTAGCTACGGACGAACGCCCGGAGCCTTCGGCATCTGAAAGTGAAGCGAGCGATAAAAGGGGCAGACGCTCGTCGAAAACGAAGACAAACCGAGAGTCTAAAATCGTGCGCTTTGAATTCGAGAAGCAGGTCGATTTTATTCTGCCCGTTTCCCGATCGGGCGGGGAGCTGATTCGTCACGAAGGATACACGCTTAGCTACCGGGATGAATACAAGGATGCCGAATGGGTCGCTTACCCGCTGCTGGACTATGAGACGACGGGCGACGCCGACCGGAAAAATGAACAGTTTCAACCAGATCGGGCGGCTGCCAATGGGACGGCTTTACCCTCTGATTACACGCGGTCGGGTTATGATCGGGGGCACCTGGCTCCGGCGGGTGATTTCAAATACTCACAGCGGATGATGCGCGAAACATTCCTAATGAGCAATATCACACCCCAGGTGCCGGATTTTAACCGGGGTATCTGGAAAGAGCTGGAAGACCTGGTTCGTACCTGGGCGGTTCGCGACAATGGACTTTACATCATCACGGGGCCGGTTTTAAAAGCGGGCTTACCCACAATTGGAAAAGCCAACGAAGTAAGCGTTCCGCAAAAATTTTACAAGGTAATTCTGTATTGCAACAAGCCTGACATACGCATGATCGGTTTTCTGCTCGACAACGAAGCGTCGGAAAGTTCGCTGAAGCAATTCGTAGTCCCCGTTGACCAGATCGAGCAATTGACCGGCATTGATTTCTTCCCTAAGCTGCCGGACGATCTAGAGCGGAAACTGGAAAGCAAAGGACGCGGAGAAATGGTGGACGAATGGTTCAGTAACTAGTGTAGAACGGTCAATGTGCCCAGGAAATTCTGGAGTTCGTCGGGTTGTTGCGTACCGATTAACACGCGCTTGTTCGTCGTTGTCCGAATGCGTAATCCATTGTTACCCGCTACGTTATACACCCACTCGCCGAAGTTCCAGCGAATGCCGTAGCCGACAAAGCGGTAGGTGACCAGCGTTGCTTCCTGGACATCATTCCAACGGATTGTCCGCCAGGCCATCAGCGGCCAAACGCGGTAATGAATTCCGGTTTCGTCGTAGCGGGTGTCCAAACGCCAGAGGGCAAACAAGGCTACGACGAGGGCGAAGATGACCAGACCCGGCCATTGACCAGGATGCTGGATGACGCCATAAACTACCGAACAGCCGCTGAAGCCCAGAATGAGCCACAGCCACCATTGCCGGAAATACTGCCTTTCGGAGAACGCGTTCATGCTAGGTTTTTTGTTTCTTCTTCTTGGCCGCCGGGAATAAAATGTTGTTTAGAATCAGTCGGTAACCGGCTGAGTTCGGATGCAGATTGAGATCCGTTGGTTCTTCACCGATTTCGTGCCGGTAATCTTCAGGGTCGTGGCCGCCGTAGAACGTGAAAAAGCCGCGACCGTACGGACTGTGGATGTACCGAGCCTCACCAGCCGCCCGATTTTCGGCCATAATGACTACCTCCGGCTTAATCAGATTTTTCTTAAAAGCGGTTGTTTGCCCCATAAACCCTTTAATGACGTTCAGGTGATTCTGCGTCAGCATGGTTGGGATCGGGTCGTATTTGGCCGAAAACTGAAACAAGGTAAAATAATCGTTGTGTTCGCTTAAACCCCGCTCTTCGGGCTGATTATCGATGTTCGAGAACTCGATCAGATACGGGTTGGTATACACCTGGAAATTGCGGAACGCGAAGGTTTGGCTATAATCCAGCTTACTGTTTGCGTTTGGATCGGCGGGGTCACCGTCGTAGAAAGCGTCTACAATATCCGTATTCTGCGATGCCAGAGCGATGTCATAAGTATCCGTTGCGTTACACATCGCGAACAAATAACCACCACCCAGCACAAAATCACGAATTTTCTGGGTCACGGCACGCTTTAGCTGAGGGACTTTCGAGAAGCCGAATTTTCGGGAAATGCTTTCCGCTTCCTGCTTCTGGGCGATATACCAGGGTTGGTCTTTAAAATGGAAGAACTTGCCGTACTGCCCGGTAAAATCTTCGTGGTGCAAGTGTAACCAGTCATATTCGGGGAGCTTGCCATTCATTACTTCTTCGTCGAAAACCACATCGTAGGGAATCTCGGCGTAGGTCATAACCATCGTTACGGCGTCGTCCCAGGGCTGCTTGGTCTTAGGAGAGTAAACGGCTACTTTAGGCGGCTTCTGTAATTTAACGGCATCCATATTGGCGTCGGCAGCGGCTATTTCGGATAAAATCTGGGCCGATTGCGCGTCCGAGATAACTTCGTAGCTAACCCCCCGGATGACCATTTCGTTGACGAACGCCTGACTTTGAGGCATCATAAACGAACCGCCCCGGTAGTTGAGCAACCAGTCGATTTCGGTATCATGCGTTTTAAGCACCCAATAAGCAATGCCGTACGCTTTAAGGTGATTCTTCTGGGCATCGTCCATCGGAATCAGAATTTTGGAGGCCCACGTATGACCCGTTAATATCAAAATTAGGATAAGCGGTAACAGCAGCCGTTTCATTGGTTTCCCCGTTAAGAATACTAATGGTAGTTTTGTAATAACGAAAGATAAGCAAATTTTGTGCGAGATAACGAGCGAAAGAGAAGGTAGATGTGTAATCGCCTGACCAGTGGTGTATCTGGCCGTTCGCTCGTTTCCTATTTGCTATGAACCTACTTGAAAATATCCGCGAAGGACTGCGTTCGATTGCGGGAAATCGCCTACGTACCATCCTGACTTCCCTGATCATAGCCATTGGCATCACGTCGCTGGTCGGCATCCTGACGGCGATCGATGGAATACAAAACTCGGTAGCCAGCAGCTTCGCTGGTTTAGGAGCTAATACATTCTCGGTTGTTGCCCGTCAGGATGAGTTTCGGCAGGGGGGGCGGGTGCAAAAACAGGACGAGCCCATCAGTTACCACGATGCTGTTCAATTTAAACAACGATTTCCTTATGGCGCGACAATTACTGTATCGACAGTAGCCGCCGGAGGAACGCAGGCGAAATTTGGCTCGAAAAAAACAAACCCCAACATTCAACTCATCGGGGGAGATGGGGCTTACATCCCGGTGAAAGGATATACCGTTCAGAATGGTCGGAATTTTACGGGTAATGAAGTTGACTACGCACGCAACGTTGCTATCGTTGGTAGTGAAGTGGCCACTACGTTGTTTGAAAACAAGTTAAATCCGATTAATCAGGTTATCCGGGTATCCGGTATTCAGTACAAGGTGGTTGGGGTGTTAGCCAAAAAAGGAGGAGTTACGGGCGGAGACGAAGACCGGGTTGTGCTGATTCCACTGGATAACGCAAGGGCACTCGCTGGTACCCAGCGGCAAACGTTCAACATTACAGCTGCGGTAACGACGGCTGCTGATCAGGACGAAATCGTTGGCGAAGCGCGGGGCGTGATGCGTCAGATCCGTCGCGATCCGCTCGGTCAACCGGATTCATTCGAAATTCAGCGCGCCGACGATTTAGTCCGGCAAACCGAGACGATCACCGGGTATCTGCGGATGGGTGGGTTTGGTATTGGTTTTGTGACCTTGCTTGGCGCTTCGATTGCCCTGCTGAATATTATGCTTGTGTCAGTTACGGAGCGTACCCGTGAAATTGGTATTCGAAAATCACTCGGAGCCACGCCCAAGCGGATTCGTCAGCAGTTTCTGATTGAGGCCATCGTCATCTGTATTCTTGGCGGCCTGGGAGGAATTATTCTGGGTCTGGGGATTGGTAATCTGATTGCCACACTAATCAGCGGAGGAACCGGCGGATTTGTCGTGCCCTGGGGATGGATGTTTCTCGGGTTAGGCGTCTGCGTAACGGTAGGTTTGTTTGCGGGCATTTACCCGGCTGTGCGAGCCTCAAAACTCGATCCGATTGAAGCCCTTCGGTACGAATAATCAAAGAAAATAAAAAAAATAGCTTCATCGTTTTGTCTTTTCATCTTTCTCCTTACTTTTGCACCCACGTTTGACAAACGCATCTCTGGCAACGGAGACGATTCTGTCGCCGGGATGGCGGAATCGGTAGACGCGATGGTCTCAAACACCATTGTCTGCAAGGACATGCCGGTTCGAGTCCGGCTCCCGGTACAAAAGGCTCTACCAAGAGCAAACAACGGAAAGCTAAAGCCACTGTAAATCAGTGGCTTTTCTGTTTTTGTGACTTTCTTCTTTCTCTTGTTTTCTGTTGTTTATCGCTTTCTTGTTACTCATTTGTTACTCGCATATTTGTCTGTTACTTGCTACTTTAGAATCAGAAAGGAACGACAAATGGCAGTTAAACTCAGAAAGAAAGCATTGGCTAATGGTAAGATTAGCTTATACCTGGACCTGTATAATGGGGAGGAGCGTAAATATGAGTTTTTAAAACTCTATCTCTACAAGCGCCCAAAAGACGAGCTGGAGAAGCAGCATAACAAAGAAGTTACGCAGACCGCTGAGAATATTCGAGCTAAACGCGAATTACAACTCGGAGCCGAACAAAATGGGGTAGCGCCTGCCTTGAAGCAGAAGGTTAACTTTTTGGACTATATGCAGAGCTATATCGATCGATACACCAAAAAAGATGTTCGAATGATTCGTTACACCCTGCGATACCTTCAAGAATTTACAGGTAGTGATTATCTGTCCTCTAAGTCTATCACGGAAAACTTCTGCCGTGACTTCAGAGTCTGGATGGACGATCACCCAAACTTGACGGGTGAAACACCCTATGACTTCTTCGCCAAGTTCAAAAAAGTACTCAAGCAGGCCGTTCGTGATGGGGTGTTCACGACCCATCCCGCACAGGATGTTCCTAATAAGAAACCAGATATTACTGTAGCCAAGGATATCCTTAGCGTTGAGGAGCTACAAGCGCTAGCCAAAGCAGATTGTAGTAATGACCAGGTTAAACGGGCGTTTCTAGTTGCCTGTAACACTGGGTTACGGTTTAGTGATGTGAAGAGCTTACAATGGAAACACTACCAGGAGGGGAGACTAAAGATTATTCAAAATAAAACCCAGAAGCCAGTCATCATAAATCTGAACACAAATGCTCAACGACTATTAGGTGAGCCAGGTAAGCCCAGCGACTTTATTTTTACTCTGCCTTCACATACTGGCGTTCTAAAAAGTCTAAGAGTTTGGAAGGACCGCGCAGGTTTATCTAAAACGGTAACCTTCCACGTTGCTCGCCATTCATTTGCTACCAACCTAATCATTTTTGGCGCTGATATAAGTAGCGCTTCATCACTACTAGGTCATACTAGCTTTGAACACACACAGAAATATGTGCGAATAGTTGAGTCTTTAAAACAAGATGCCGTTAACCGTTTACCTGAAATAGAATTATGATGGAGTGCCCTAATCTACACGAATTTATAACTGTGGTTCAAAAACTTGACGCGAAACTTTTATACGCCGATAACCCTAAAAAAATTAGGTTGGATTTTGATGAATACCCTGATTATTTTCAGCCTGAGAAATTAGAGTTTAGAATGTTAATCGAATCAGCATTCTCAGAAGTATTATTACTCTCAGAAGAAAAGATACTATATGTTCAAAATAGGTTATTTCTTATTAGGAATAACCTATTAACGCTTATTGGCCGTATAGAGTCAATGTTTTATGGTGATGAAAAGCATTTATTCGAAGGTTTCACAAAAGCGTTAGGTCGTGCGCTTATTGTAGATATAGAATTCAATGTTCTGAATAAAGCTTGCCAACCGGGCCATTACGGAGGAATGATGCGTTTCCTTCAAGAAATTGCTGGGCCAATACTCTATAAAGTAAATCTCATCAATAGCTTTACGAAACAGCTATTTGAAATTACTGGTATCGATTCGAAAGTATATGCTCGTCAGGTAAAAGTTGAACATAATGGTATTTCTGGTGAGACACAAGTAGATCGAGGGTTGTTTATATCATATCAATGGCTCGATGATGATTTTGCTACAGAATTACGTGAGTTGTACGAACAAATGTATAGCCGTTATATTAATGAGACGAGTGTTCAGGATTTTACTGCTGCTTTCTCGGGTTGCTTGATGGGTGACTTCCAGCCAGTTAAATGGAAGGCCTCCCCAAGCGAATTATTATATTTTATTCGTTCTTTAACGGAGAAAGGATTAATAAATTCAGCTGGAAAGCGAATGGATTATTTAAAGTTGAGCCGATGCTTTGTAAAAGACGATGGAAAGCCTTTTGATGTAGCTTTTAAAAATATCAATCAGCGTTTAGATATGGATTTAAGTAAAGCGAAAAAGAGTAGTATAGACAAAGTGCTTTCCAATTTTTTATAACACTTCACTTTACCTTACCCTTCACCTATACCTATGCGTGAGGTAAAGTGCTTTCTTTTCTTTTGCTTCCCATATTTGCCAACGGTTAGCAAATGCTAACCAGGTTTGCACAAGCCTATTTTTTCTAACTAATACGCTTTTTAAAAGATGGGAGGATCAGCAATGGATATGTCTGAAATCAGTCAGCAGTTACAACAACAGCAATTGACAGCAACTCAACGGTTAGCATTAATAGCTTGCTTTAAAGCAACTTTGACCTTAGAAGAAGCTGCAGCCTACGCTGGTCTAAGTACTTCGCACTTCTACAAACTAACTTCTAGCGGTAAGATCCCTCATTACAAACCCGCGGGTAAAGTAATTTACGTAGACCGTGTTGAATTGGACGGTTGGCTAAAACGCAATCGTGTTAAGACAACAGAAGAGATTGAGCATCAAGTTGCTGATTATGTCAGAACTAACAAGCCTAAACAAACGGCTCGGTAGCTTAAAAATTAATCAGACATCTGAACGTAAGCACTCCAATCAAAACGGTTAGTATCAATAACCTGTCGCTTCCAATTTGTGCTAATATAATTGTCGTATAAGCATACCCGTTACGTACGATAGTTGATAGTTGCTAGATTCTCTACTCAGTTATTTGTAGTGACTTGACTAGCTATTGTCATTGATTATAGCGCTGGTTGGCTGTTGCGTTCATAAGTCGTCTATGATGCCTAATGATCTTCAACCATGAAGTACTTTCTGCATGACACGAACGCCCTCCAAGACGAGAAGATAACTGAACTTATAATGCATTTCGGTTATGAGGGTTACGGCCTTTTTTTTGCCATACTAGAAAAGCTTGCTCTTCACGAAAAACCCATAAAGACAGCTGTTCTAAAAAAGCAACTATCCGTTGGCAAGAAGCTCGAAAAAGCCTGGGCTTTTATGGAGAGCATCGGGCTTATTTCAGTGGGGAATGGTGAAACTTTCAACAAAAATCTGTTAAAGTTTAGCGAAAACTTCCAGAAAACTCGAGAAAAAAACAATAAACGCTTGCAGGAATGGCGTGAAAATCAAGTGGTTCCCAAAAATGAAACGGATTTCGAACGTGTACGAAACGCTTCTAATAGTATAGTAAAGTATAGTAATAAAAAAATAAACAAAAAAAGTGCCGATGCTGACGCATCTAGTGCGTCTTTATTTGATCAATTTTTCAACGCTTACGGCAAGAAGATTGATAAAAAAAAGTGTCAGGCAAAATTTGAAAAGTTAAGCTTGGGAACTCAGCAGGCTATCCTTGCCCACACCCCACTTTACGTCCGATTGAACCCGAAATACGAGTTTCGAAAAAATCCACTTACCTATCTCAACGGCGAATGCTGGAACGACCCCATCGAAGAATCCAAACCCGACCAGGCAACAACCTCAGGCAAAAAACGACTGGTCGTCTAACTCAACTACCACAATGGCAACCTACGACGAACTTGGCATTGACGTCAAACTGCACGGCAGCCGAAATCAGAAAGTCAAATGCCCCATGTGCAGTCACCAGCGTAAAAATAAATCTGATAAATCCTTATCGGTTGACCTCACCCGAGGCTTGTACAACTGTCACTACTGTTCCTGGCACGGCTTCGTAACCGATAAAACCGATGAAGAAATACGGCAGGATCGTAAGAAGTACGCCAAGCCCGAACCCATTGAACTACCCCTCAATGACAATACGATTCGCTGGTTCAAAGATCAGCGCGGTATTGACCCCGAAACCTTGCAATACTTCCGCGTCAGTGAGTCCAAAGAATGGATGCCTGAACGCGATGGTCACGCAGCGGGGAAGCGCAGCTGTATCAACTTCAACTACTTCCGCGATGGGGAAAAGGTCAACGTCAAGTATCGCGACAAGCTCAAGTGCTTTCGGCTGACCAAAGATGCTGAGCTGGTTTTGTACAATTTGGACTCGTTGAAAGACCGCTCCACCTGTCTGATCTGCGAGGGAGAGATCGATGCGATGACCTTCTACCAGTCGGGACACTATGGCGCCGTGTCGGTACCCAACGGAGCCAGTAAGGGTAGCGCCAAGCTGGAATACCTCGACAACTGCTGGTCAGCCCTCGAAAAGATGCAGAAGATCATTATCGCCGTAGATGGGGATCAGGCCGGAGAGTTTTTGAAAAACGAGCTAATCCGGCGCTTTGGCAAACACCGATGCTGGGTGGTTGAGTATCCTGCGGATTGCAAAGATGCCAATGAGGTGCTGCTTAAGCACGGGATCGAAGCAGTCCGTACGTTGTGGCAATCAGCGGTTGCCCCTCCCCTGGAATCGGTTTTACTGGTCGATGACCTGCGGGCCGAACTGGAAGACATTGCCCTCAATGGCTGGCCCAAGTCAGACGCTATCGGTTACGAAGGGTTCGACCACTTACTTCGTTTTCGGCGCGGGGAGGTCACCACAGTTACAGGTATTCCTGCGCACGGCAAAGGCGAGTTCACCGATCAGATCGCGATTCGACTGGCCTCCCGTCACGGCTGGAAGGTGGGGGTATTTTCCTATGAAGAGCCTTCGTTCATCAAGGTCATCAAACTTTGTCAGCGCTATACCGGACTACCCTACTATCGCTCGGATAAGAACGCGATGATGAACGCCACTCAGCGAAACGCAGCGCTCAACTTCGTTAACGACCATTTCTTTTTTATCGACATTGATACGGCGGATCTGACCATTGATGGTATTCTGGACAAAGGCCGAGAACTCGTCTTGCGCAAAGGCATTGACCTATTGATCATTGATCCTTACAACTGCATTGAGTCCAAACGGCAAGCCTTCCAGAGCGAAACCGAGTACGTCAGTGAAGTGATGGGCAAGATCACCCGTTTTGCCCGCTTGAACGACGTTCACGTGTTTCTAGTGGCTCACCCGACTAAAATGCGCAAGGACGATAAAGGCAACTATTACGTGCCGACGCTGTATGATATCGCGGGGTCTTCAAACTTCTTTAACAAGACCTATAACGGTATATGCGTTTACCGTAATTACGAAACCAACACAGCGGACGTACACGTGCAGAAGGTTAAGTTTTTCTTCAACGGTCAGTTGGGTTCGCAGACCTTTAAGTTTGATCCTGACACGAGCCGGTATGCCGAGGAGGGTCGCCCGGTCTGGCAAACCGAGATTGAGTTTCAACAGAAGCGCAAGGTTCAATTAGCGATGGACTTAGAGCCTTCTACGCCCGTTGAACCACCATCAGCCGAAGCCAGTCAGCCCGAGCCTCCAAAACCAACCGGTTCGAACAGCTTTCAAGACCCCTTGGACAAAGAAGACGTCCCGTTTTAGCGATCACGCCACTATGAATAGTAAATCAACCCCGAATCAATTAGCCGCTATGATCAACCAGTCAGAAGAGAGCTTCACCCCTAAACTCGGTTTTACTTTTACAGTCGATCAACTACGGGCAGCCGTGGAAAGCCCAGGTTCGAACGTAGTATTGCCTGATAATTCACTAGTTGAGGCATTAGATTACATGTTCGACAGGATGAAGTATGAACCGTATTGTCTTGAAGTTACAAAAGCCTTTTATCTCCTTCCCATTCGGGTATGATCAAAGGCTTATTCATATTGACTGTTTGTATTCCCGAGCCCAATCCGTGGATAGACAAGCCTCTGATGGTAAAACTTTCTTTAGGTGAATTGCTCAGGGTTGAGGTACGCTCAAGTATTTCATCCGTTCGGGTGATCGATTCCGTAAGCGTGTACGATGACCTAATGAATAAAGCCTCTTACGACTACCTTCCTTTTGAGCTAAGTGAGCGTTTTCCTTTTCGCTTACTGGACTAGTTGGGTAGTTCAAAAGCAGTGAGAATGCAGTGAAGAACGCTTACCTGGCCAGTAGCCTAAAAACGCCCTTTCCGCTGTTTCTATGATTAATGCACGGTCGTTTCGCGCGCGCACGCGAGACAAGCCCGCTTTCTTCGTATCTTCAAGCCTTCATTTCTTCTATCCAACATGGGTTTTAAAACGGCAAATCAAGCCTGGCGACTACGCCACACTACCGGACGGACTCCCCGCTTTGCCACTCCGCAGGCGCTATGGCAAGCCGCTACCGACTACTTCGAATGGGTAGATAACAATCCCTGGATGAAGACCGAGCAGCGCATTAGGGCGAACACTTCACTACAGCGCGAACAAACCTGTCTGATTGACTTACCCCTCATTCGGCCTTACACCCTCTCGGGCCTGTGTGCTTACTGGCGAGTGGGTCAATCCTACTGGCGTAAGTTCAAAGAGTCGAAGCGCGACGATGAGTCTTTTCAATGGGCAATCAATCGTATTGAGGATGTGATCTACTCCCACAAGTTCGAAGGAGCTGTGCTAGGCTATTTCAATGCTAATATCATTACGCGGGAGCTAGGCTTGCAAAATAGGCAGCGTCGGGATGATCAGCTACAACAGCCACCGCAAAGCGTGCTGGTTCGTCGAGAGCAGTCCAACGGGGATACCGTCTTAGAAACCGAATACCCGCAGTTTACGGACCACCTTTTTTCAACAAACTAAGTTATTGCACACCGCTACGCGCGTGCGCCCGTGCGAGGCTTACTACCCCCCACACTACGAATCATGAAAAAAGGCACTCAACACATTCCCTCTTCCCGACTCCGTACGGCAGAATCCATGCAGGGCAAACGCAACGCAGTCGGCAACAAGGGAGGCCGACCGGGGAGCTATAAGCCCGAATACGCTAAACAGGTTCATAACATCTGTCTGCTAGGCGCTATCGATAGCGAGATTGCTTTCTTCTTTGATGTCAGCGTGCGAACGCTCAACTACTGGAAGAAACGCTATCCTGCCTTTCGAGAAGCCATGTGGCGGGGTAAGATCATTGCCGATGCGAAAGTAGCCGAAGCCCTATTCCGCTTAGCGTGTGGATACACCTACACCGAAACCCAGGTATGGTTGCTCAAAGACGCTAACGGCGAGCGGGTGATCCGGCACATTGAAGTCGAGAAGCACTTACCGCCCAACATCAAAGCGTGTCAGTACTGGCTCACCAATCGCCAACCCGATAAGTGGAGCTTTAAGCCGACGCCACCCGCGGCCAGAGCGCAAAACGTGCTGATCCGTCGTGAGGAGGTGAGCGGGGAGATTGTTGTCGAAACCCGGCCGGACAACGAAGGACAGTGGCTTGATGAGCTGGAGCAGTATGTAGCACAGCGGGCCAGTCAGGAGCAATCGACCTCGGCTTAGGCTATTGTACCGATAGATAAAAACGTTTGATTTAAGGCACTGCAAACAGCGAAACGAGCAAGAGAGTGTTTCTTGGCAGATCGTCGCGTGACGGGTCTAATTTTGCGCTTCTGTGCCTATTGAATGCTTTGATTCGTGACTCTGTAAAGACGAAGGGACAATCCGAGTGTGTCACTTTCGCATATTTACGGAAGTTCAAGCCTGTTTTCCTAGTCGATAAAGCAAACAGCTATCGCATATATGCGAAGGTTAGAGAGCAATTAAGGAGTTGATTGGGGGAGCAATCGCAGAGCAATCGTAGAGCTTTCGTAAATATGCGATAGCTAATTACGTATTGGTTACAAATGATGAAAGCTACTTCGATCCTTCAAGGGTAGCGTGTTGCAAGAATAGAGCATTTTATGAGATTTATAGAACATGATGGGGCTTCTTGTTATGGGGTTCAAAACGGTGTTGCTGCTTCAAAGCAAAATTGACCAGCAAAATGAGCACTGGTACTTCGATTAAAGGACCAATCACCGCAGCAAAAGCGGCTCCGGAATTGATGCCAAATACAGCGATGGCCACCGCAATACCCAGCTCGAAATTGTTGCCTGCGGCAGTGAAGGCCAACGAGGTCGATTTGCCATAATCAGCACCGGCCCGTTTCGACAGGTAAAAAGCCGAAAAGAACATGATGGCGAAATATATCGACAGCGGAACGGCGATGCGCAACACATCGAGCGGAATGGAAACGATGAGCTGCCCTTTCAGGCTGAACATGACCACAATCGTAAACAGCAGGGCCACGAGTGTAATGGGGCTGATGGCAGGCAAAAACGTCTGCTCGTACCATTTCCGGCTGAATAACCGGGTCAGGATCACCCGCGAGAAAAGGCCCGCCAAAAAGGGAATGCCTAGATAAATAAAAACACTCCCGGCAACCTGGCCAATGGTGATATTCACGTCGTATCCATGAAGCCCGAATAGGGGCGGCAAAACGGTGATGAATAGCCAGGCATAAACCGAATAAAACAGCACTTGAAAGATGCTGTTGAAGGCTACCAGGCCAGCCGCATAGAGCCGATCACCGCCCGCCAGGTCGTTCCAAACAATGACCATTGCAATGCATCGGGCAATGCCAATCATGATTAAACCCGTCATGTAATCGGGCTTGTCAGGCAGGAAAATCACCGCTAGGCCGAACATCAGCAACGGCCCGATGATCCAGTTTTGCACAAGTGAGAGAGCCAGAATTTTCGTATTGGCGAACACCTTGGGCAGCTCTTCATACTTCACCTTTGCCAAAGGCGGATACATCATCAGGATCAGCCCAATAGCTAACGGTACATTCGTAGTGCCAGAATTATAGCCATTGATGAAGGTCTGCGACTGCGGGAAAAAGTAGCCGATGGCCACGCCGATCAGCATGGCCAGGAAAATCCACAGCGTCAAAAAGCGGTCGAGAAACGATAAGCGGGGGGTACTCATAAGCGAATGGTTTAAAGCGTGCGTTTCATGACAATGGCCGATGACGGGCAAAGGCCGCTGAACTGCTGAGTTCGCTGGATGGCTTCGGGCACGGTTTCCCGGCTTACGGGTGCAAAACCGTAGCGCGTAAAATAGCCATCGGCGGTATTGGTAATCAGGTAGAGTTCTTTCAGATGCGACGCATCGGCAGTGGCCAACAATCGGTCGATCAGTTGGGCCGCGATACCCTTACCCTGATGGGCGGGATCGACGGCCACCGAACGCAATAGGCCCACCGATCCGAAGGATTCCAGGCCAGCAACACCCACGGGGGTTTCCTCGTATTTCGCAATCACGAAATCAGGCAGGCCCGCCGGTAAATCCTCGGTAAGCAAATCGCCTTGTTTAAGTAAAGCCACAACGGTTTCTTTCTCGTCGGGCTGGGCGGTTTCTATGTGCAGGGCCATACTTATTGGGGGATGGTTTCGCCTAACCGATTTTCGACAAGCTCCTGACTGTACGCTTTGATCTGGTCGCGCACCTGGCGGAACGAGGTCAGCGCATCGATGCCCGGCTGATGACCTGGATCGGGAAAGCTGTGGTGAATTTTTTCAGCACTCGACGGAAAATAGGGGCACTGCTCACGGGCATTGTCACACACGGTGATGACGTAATCGAACGGCTGGTCGGTGTATTCGTCCACATGGTTCGAGGTGTGATGCGAAATATCAATGCCATCTTCGGCCATTACCTGAATGGCTAATGGATTGACACCGTGGGGAGCCACACCGGCGCTAAAAACTTCGGCCCGATCACCGGCAAAGGTTTGCAGATAGCCTTCGGCCATCTGCGAACGAGCGGAATTGCCCGTGCATAAAACAAGGATTCGTTTCATTTTCAGAACTGGTTTCAGTTGTAGGATTAGTTGCAACAATCAGGTCCCGGCCTGGATGGGTCGCAAAAGCTAGCGGCCTGGCTGGCCTCCTTGGGTTTGATGTCGGTGAATACCAACGGTTTTTGCGCAAAAACCGTCACGCTGTAGATCCCCCGGTCTGGCGTGACCAGGTCTTGCTGGCGATACTCAGCGATTTCTTCGGCAGACAAGTAGTTTTGCAGCACGGAATCGGGCAGGGTGATTTCGCGCTCTTTCTGTACCTGAATGTTGGTGAAACCGCTTTCTTTGACGAGCTGCAAATAGGCATCCTTCTGGATGGCACCCGATACGCAACCCACATACATTTCGGCATCCTGCTGCAAGCCTGCGGGCAGTTCACCTTTCAGTACAATATCGGAGATACTGAAATGGCCACCGGGCTTTAAAATGCGGAAGGTTTCGGCGAAGGCTTTCTGCTTGTCGGGAACCAGATTCATCACGCAGTTGCTCACGACCACGTTCGCCAAATTTTCCGGCAAGGGCATCTCCTCGATGTCGCCATACACGAACTCGACATTGGTAAAGCCTAACGCTTTCGCATTCTTGCGGGCACGGTCGATCATGCGAGGAGTCATATCCAGACCGATCACGCGGCCCGTTTCACCGGTTTCCGCACGAGCGACAAAGCAATCATTGCCCGCACCCGAACCAAGATCCACTACCGTATCACCGGGTTTGATCTGCGCGAATTGCGTCGGCAAGCCGCAACCCAATCCCAAATCGGCATCGGCCACATAGCCGTTCAGCTCCTGGTAATCCTGCGCCATGACAATCGGCACGTTGGATTCGATTTCAGGCCCGCAGCATGAGGTGGGGCCACAGCAGCCATTGGCATCCGCCGGGCCGCCGGGCGGTTGTTCGGCAATTGCGCCGTATTTCTGGCGCACTGTCTCTTTGATTTGCTCGGCAGTTTCCATGTGTTTACCTATTGGTTAAATGTAATATTACGATTGAAACGGACAAAAAAATAGCTGCGGCAGCGGCTGTCCGAGTACTTAACAGCAAGTCGCAGCACTTACGATGGTATCGAACAGCGAGCCAAAAGCTTGCCGGGCTTCTTCCCATACGGTTTCGTTGATGCAGTAGCAAACACGGGGCGGGTTGATTTCGCCCTGAATGATGCCGATGCGTTTCAGCTCCTTCAAATGCTGTGAAACGGTTGCCTGTGCGAGAGGCAACTCGTCCACCAGGTCGCCACACACGCAGGCTTTTTTCTGAGCCAGCAATTGCAGAATGGCCACCCGTGCCGGATGGGCAAAGGCTTTAGCCAGATCCGCAATGCGGTTCTGCTCTTCGGTGAATATTTCAGTTTTCGTGACTCCCATGCTGCAAATGTAGCACAGAAATTCACAATCGCAATATTGCGATGAATGATTTTTACTAACAGATTCCTCATCTCATTATACGCCCGAAAATTGGGCCACTATGTAAGCCTATCTAGTCTCAATTGGTAGCATTTTGTTAGAATAAATAGACAGGAGTTACTAGGCTTCCTTTACCGCTAGTCCGCTGGTAACAGCTTCGTTAGTAAAGCCGTTAAGACGCCCAGATCCACCGGTTTTATTAGATGCTCGTCAAAACCGGCCTCCCTGGCTCGTTGTTTATCCTCATCGCCACCATACCCCGTTAAAGCAATTAAGACGATATCCCGGCCCCCCGACTGCTGACGAATGGCCCGAGCCGTTTCATACCCATCCATGCCCGGCATACCAATGTCCAGCAGAACAACCCCTGGCTTCAGCTGTTCGACCGCTTCCAGGCCCGCCTGCCCACTCTGGCGGCTATGCACCTCGTAGCCCTTCAGCCTTAAGAGCACACTGAGCATCAAGGCCGCATCGGCATTGTCATCCACCACCAGAATCCGCTGGGCAGCCACTTGGGCGGAGTTCCCCTCCGCTGGCGTGGGGATGGATTCAGAGGCTGTAGTCAACGTGGGCAAGTGGACCCGAAAGGTACTGCCGGCACCGATCCCTTCACTTTGTGCTTCTACCCGGCCTCCGTGCAGCTCCACCAAGCGTTTCACCAGCGTTAAGCCCAAGCCTAAGCCCCCTTTCGAGCGGGCTAAGGAATTGTCCACCTGGACAAATAAGTCAAAAATGGCCGACAGTTGATCCGGGGCCAGCCCAATGCCATCATCCCGCACCTGAAGGGTGGCTTGCTGACCGCCCGGTATTCCGGCTTCATGGATCAGACTCAGCCAAACCTGGCCGCGCTCCCCGGTATAACGGACCCCGTTGGTCAGCAGGTTGGTGACCACCTGGCTCAGGCGGGTCGCATCGCCTTCCAGATAGATCGGAGTCGTCGGTAAGTCAAGGTGTAATCGCCGACCTTGCTCTTGATATAGCGTCTGAATGGATTCGGCAGCCTGAGCGACCACCTCTACTAGATTAATTCGCTGCGTCTTCAACTCAATCTTACCCTGGCTGATGCGGCTCACATCCAGTAGGTCATCCACCATCCGTACCAGATGATCCGTCTGCCGGTTCATCATGGTGATGGTGTCACTAGAGGTTTGGTCTTTGCCATCGGTGATTGTCAGGATTTGCAACCCCGAGCGGAGGGTGGACATGGGATTGCGCAGCTCATGGGCCAGCATGGCCAGAAACTCATCTTTGCGCCCATCGGCCTCCCGCAGCGCATCTTCGGCCCGCCGACGCTCGGTCACGTCCAGCACGAACTCGATAAACTCATCCTCACTCAGGCGCGAGCCGGCAAACAGGCCCCACCACCGGGTGCCATCGGGCCGCAGCAACTCCTTCTCGTGGGGCTGCGAGCGCCCCTCCGTCATCAGTTCGCTCATCGCCTGCTGGCAAAGGGGACGCCAGGGGGGCAGCGTTAGCTCAATGAGGCTGACTGACCGCTGGTCGATATCGTGCTGGCTCACCCCACTCATGGCTAGAAAAGCCTCGTTGGTGGCCCCGATCCTCGTCTGCCGGTCGAAGAAGATCACCCCTACCGTTTGGATGCTGAGGGCCTTTTGGAGCCGCTCCTTGCTCTGCCGCAGGGCATCTTGAGTCCGTCGGCGATCATCCACGTCGAACATGACCCCGCTCATCTTGACGGGCCGACCGTCCTGCTCTTCGGTGATGCGTCCGTAACCGCTCATCCAGCGCTGGGCACCATCGTCCAGCACGGCACAGAACTCAGCTTCATAAATGCTTCGCTCGGCGATGGCCTGCTCCAGCAGGTGCTTGATTCGATCCTGTTCCTGTGGATGCACGTGGCGCATGAACTCCTCTGAGCGCAAAGGGCCTTGCCGGGGTTCCATGCCAAAGAGCCGAAAGTGCTGCTCGTTCCAGTACACCTGGTCGGTGTCCAGATTCCACTCCCAGGTGGCTAGTTCGGTGGCTTCGATGGCCAGCCGAAACCGTTTTTCCGATTCCTGCAAGGCTTCTTCATATAGTCTACTCTCGTGGATATCGGTGGCCGCCCCATACATTTTGACCACCTGCCCGGTTTGGTCCTTGAGCGGGTAGGTATTGACGACAAACCAGCGATACGCCCCGTCGTGACGCCGGATCCGGTGCTCCTGGCGCAACGACTGGCCGGTTGTCACGGCCTCTTGGTAACGCTTGGCCGATGCTGCCCGTTCGTCGGGGTGAACGGCGTCAGTCCAGCGCCAGCCGATGGCCTCTTCGTACCGCTGTCCGGTGTAGTCCAGCCAACGCTGGTTATACCAGTAGGTGGACCCATCCGGTTGGCTATCCCACAGCAGGTCGGGCACCAGGTTGGCTATCGATTCAAAGCGCGTTTGCGACGCCTGCAAGTCTGCTTCGGCGCGGGCCCGTTCGAGACGCGTCCAAATGCGCGTGGTTAGTTCGCGCGTCAGCTCAATTTCCTCCTGGCTCCAGTCATGGGCCTCACTTCGATAGAGGACCAGCAGGAAACGCCACTTCCCATCCCGCACCAGTGGCATACTGATGAAGGAGCCGATGTGTAACCCCGCATACTGCTCTCCATTTGTCCTGGGGTCTTCGAAGACATCGCGGATGATGACGGCTTTGCCAGCCAGACAAAGTTGCATCACCTCGGGGGTCATGAATTCGTCCATCCGATAGGTACCCAGATGGCCTGGCACATCGTCCCGATACCAGCCGTGACTGATGACGGCGGTTAGCGTCTCTGGATTAGCCTCCTCATCGAGTTCGGCAAAGGAGGTGGCCGACAAGCCTAGATAGGAGGCAATTTTTTGCCCTAACGCGTTCATCGTCTGATCAATATCCGTCACCAAGGCCAGGTCCTGACTCACCTCGGCCAGAAAAGCTAGATTGGCTTCCTGGCGTTTGCGGGCGGTGATGTTGGTGAAAACGCACACGACCTTCCGGTCGCCTTCCTCGCCGATCCGCGAGACGAAGATGTCGAACCAGCTATCCAGGCCGACTACCGGCAGTTCAAAGCGCAACGACTCGCCCGTCGCCACCACATGCCCGTACCGTTGGGCCCATTCCGGCTCCAGCTTAGGCACGATCTCGCTGAACAACTGTCCCTTTTTGCCCGTCAGCCCGCTCATCCGCTCGAACGCTGGATTGTAATCCAGCCAACGCCAATCGAGGACTCGTCCGGCCTCATCCATCACCATTTCCATCTCGACGAACCCTTCGTCAATCGAGTTGAACAACATCCGGTATTTTTCTTCCGATTGAGCGAGGGCTTCTTGGGCCTGTTTTTGGCCGGTAATATCACTGGCAGTGCCAAACCATTCCGTAATTTCACCCTGCTTGTCGAGAAGCGGAATGGCCCTCGAAAACGTCCAGCCTAGACTCCCATCGGCCCGGATGACGCGATGCTCCAGCTCAAAGGGCTTCTTGGCGACAATAGCCTCTTCAATGATGGTCTGTAGCTGCTGCTGATCGGGAGGTGGAATGTACTGTTGCAGCCAAGAGGAGTTGGTCGTAGCGGTATCCAGCAGAAATGATTTACCGCTCAACTGATGCATCTGCCGCCAGTCAGCACTCATCCGATACACGGCATCGGAGGTGGCTGTAAGGAAGGATTGCAAGACTTGTTGATAATAGTCAGCCGGGGGTTGGTTGGGGGTTGCCTGATCGGGTTGGTGGTGTTTGCTCATGCTGGATCGGAAGGGGCATCCGAGGAAAACTCTTACCGAAAGCTAAAGTTATGATTTACATCTTATTTGCCAGAGCTAGTTAGGCTTCGGTCGGAAAAGAATGAGTAGATTGGTTTACCACCTCAAAATACGCCCGTTTTTCGAAGATACTCAGCGAATACGATAGAAAGCAACCTTCGGGTTTCGCGGCTATTCTCAAATTGCCATCTCATTAATCAATGCCTCACGTTCGGGCAATCAGTTGAGTTAATGAGGCATTGGTAATGCCTTCACAATCATTTGCTACAAGGGCGTATAATCGGGCTTGTTGTAGTTCAGCTCCTGAGTACGATAATCGTGGGCTTGGATCAGGCCATCTTACAGGTTGGCATCAAAACATCGAACGGTACTAGGTTTCATTCGCTTATTCGTTCGAGCGGGTTTAACAAACCAACTCGAACTGTTGCTGAAAGATGCGATCAGGTACGGCGGTGAACTGCCCCCTGTCCAAACAGCGCACCCACGAACCCGGCATCACGAATATTGAAACGGACTGCCCTTTGCGATCGGTCATAAACAACGCTTTACCCGTTGGCTCGAAAGTGGCTTGTGAACCGCTACAGTGGACTAGAAACGTGTTAAGCGCCTGTTGATCGGCACTGCTCCGGTAGAAAAAGCAAGGCTGAGCCTGTTTAGGCTTACAGATAAGCATGAAGGTTCATAAAAAGTTACGGTAGGTACGCCTAACCGTAAAGTTACACATAACTTCATCAGTAAGGACTACCAGCAACCAACTAGATTCGGCTCCCTGGCAACAAGTTGTTAACTTGTACTGTGCGCTATATGCTACTCTACGTTGCAGTGATTATCTTTCCGGTCATTTTGCCTTTTGTTTCCAACTAAACACGCTTATTGGCAACATCTACACCTGTGACCTATTCTCAATTCGAAGCCCGCTGGAAACCAGCCGGGGGAGCCGAACGGGCCAATTACAGTCTGTTCCTGCAAGACCTTTGTGACCTCATTGGCGTTGCCCGACCTGACCCTACCACCGACAATCCTGCTCAAGATGCTTATGTGCTCGAACGGGCAGTATATTTCCAAAATAGAAGGAATAGCATTAGCTAAGCTAATGCTATTCCTTCTATTTTGGAAACCTCAAAGGGGTATTCATCTATTGGCCGGATTGACCTCTACAAACGCGGCTGCTTCGTATTAGAAACCAAGCAGGGCACTCAAACACCTGACCA